>NZ_JBIUWU010000001.1:0-2236554 GCF_044743625.1 Microbacterium sp. NPDC087591 | reverse complement strand
CATTTGACAAGTGCACGCTGTTGAGTTCTCAAGGATCGGATGCTCCCACGACCCAGTCATCACAACCAGGCCCGAAGGGCAACTTCTCTATCTTATCCGTGTCTTCCAGGCTGTCAAATCGACACACCGGAAGGCTCAGAACCAGATCTGCAGCTCGGGGCTCAAGGCCTCCGAGGCAACTTCACTAGCTTATCCGTTCCGGCCTCGCTGTCAAACTGACAGCTGATCCGGTGTGGATGCCCCAGGTCAGACAGAAGTGTGTCTGCGATCTTCTCCGAGGAGCTGATCGAGTGGGGGTGGCTCTCCGCTTGAGGGGGGTGAGGCTCTCGGCCTCTCCGCTTCCCTGTGGGGCGAACAAGTAATAAGTTACGCGGATCCTCGGGATCGGGCAAATCCCGCCCGCCCGCCGGGCGTGTCGCCCGCGTTCCCGGTCTTCCCGGCCTTCCCGCACGGGAGCCTCATCCGGCGCGGGAGGAGATGCATGAGCCCGTACGTGCGCACATGAGGGCGTCTGCACGCGGCGGTTTTCCACGGTGCTCCCGCCCTGGGCGTGATCGTCCCGCCCGGTTAGGATGGCCTAAGCACCCGAAGGAAGGATGCTCACCATGGGCTTCATCACCTCCGCAGCGCTGGCAGAGACCGGCTACGTCGTCCTCGATGACCACGACCAGGCGGCCGACCCCGCCGAATGGCTCGATCTGGAGTATGTCGGATGGCGCTCCTCCGGCATCACCCGCTTCGCACCCTTGGCCAGCTACGCGGGTGACATCGAGTGCAACGGGTTCTGGAACCACACTCCTCCGCGCACTGACAAGGACGGCGTCTGGGTGCCGTCGCAGGTCGCCATCGCTCCGGTCCTCCAGGCACGTGCGCTGGAACCCGGGGCGGCCGTCGGGCGCTGCCGCGTGATCGAGCTGCAGCCGAACGACTATGCGGACGCCATCTACAACCTCCACCAGGACGACAACAACCGTCTCAACGAGGAGGGCACCGGCTGGGTGGTGCGTGGCTACTACAACCTGACGGACGACCCCGACTCGATGCTCATCCTGCGCTCGGACCGCTTCGACCCCGCGACCGAGATCCGCCTGCCGCTGCGCGAGGGCACGCGCATCATCGTCGACACGCAGCGCTTCTGGCACGCGGTCTGGCATCGGGGCACCGCTCCGCGCTACGCGCTCATCACGTCGTGGACCTCGGGACCCGAGCTCGACGCGTACATCGCCGCCAACCATGGCGACCCGCATCCGCCGACCGTCGAACTCGACGCCCGGTTCGTCGACGCCGCCCAGGTCGAGCTGCACCGCCGCATCGAGGAGCGCCGCCGTGCGTTCGAGGCGCAGGGCATCGTGATGGAACCGCCCACCCCGCTCTACGGCTGAGCGCTCCGCTTCCTGCCTCGGCGCGTACTCATCTCATCCCCTGCGCGCTCGTCCCCTGCGCGCTCGTCCCCTGCGCGCTCCGGATGAAGCGTCACGAGTGGTCTCTTCGCACGTCTGATCATGACCACTCGCGACCATTCCCACGGGAGAGGGGTCGCATTTCGTCGTATCGCAGCGGATGAAGCGACGATTCGCGACTTCTGGCAGGTTGCAGCGGCATCTTCGGGCGGGTCCCGCGCGACCGTGGGGCGGGTCAGACCGTGCGGCCGGCCTCGATCCGCACGACGCGATCGACTGTTCCTGCCGGCGGCTCCACGTGCGAGATGAGCAGCACCGACTGCTCGCCGGTCGCCTCGAGCAGGTCGCGCAGCAAGGCATCGGATGCCGCGGGGTCGACGCCCGCGGTCGGCTCGTCGAGCACCAGCACGGGGAATCCACGCAGCAGCGCCCGCGCCAACGCGATGCGCTGCGCCTGGCCGCCCGACACCAGCGCACCGCGGTCGCCGACGCGCGCGTCCAACCCGCCCCGTTCGCGCACCCAGTCCCGCAGGCCGACGCGGTCGAGCACGTCCTCCAGCTCCGCATCGCTTGCGGTGTCACGCGCGAACAGCAGGTTCTGGCGGATGTCCTCATCGAACAGTTGAGGGCTCTGCTCGCACAGGCCGATCGTGCGCCGCAGCGCCGGCCCCGACAGCTCGTCCGCGCTCACGCCGTCGAGCGTGTACTCCCCCTCGACCCGCAGAAACCCGACGAGCGCCGCCGCGAGGGAGCTCTTGCCGGCACCGCTGGGCCCTGCGACGAGCACGCGTTCGCCCGGGCGCAGATCCAGGTCGACACCGCGCAGCCCTTCGGCCCCACCCGGCCAGGTGGCCCGTACATCGCGCAACCGCAGCGTCGGCGTTCCCTCGACGACAGCATCCGCGCCGTCATCGCCGCGCAGCTGTTCCGGCATCCGCTCGGGCAGCACATCGACGATGCGCTCGGCGCTCGCGCGCACGCTGCGCCACGACGCAGCCGCGATCGGCACCGCTCCGAACACCTCGAACACGACCATCGGCACCAGCACGGCCACGGCCAGCCAGGGTCCGTCGATCGCACCGGTCGCCAGTCCCGGGGATGCCGCGGCGAGCGCCCAGACCGATGCCGCTCCCGCCACGGCCGAGACCACGCCTGCGGCCACCGCCTGCGCGAGCGATGCTCTGCCGACCACCCGGCGCAGGGCGGCGTCGGCCGCGGTGATCCGGGCACGGGCCTGCTCCTCGGCTCCGTAGGCGATCAGCACGTCGAGGCTTCCGAGATAGTCGACGAGCGCGGCAGACAGCTCGGCCCGGCACGCAGAGACGAGTGCTTCCGCGCGCGAGCCGAACAGCCACCCCATCCCCACTGCTGCCGCAGCGGCGATCAGCAGGCAGGCGGCGAGCGTCAGCGCGGCCGGCGGCGACACGAAGGCGATGAACCCGACCGCACCGAGTGCGACCAGACCCGACACCGCGAGCGGCTGCACCACCCGCAACGGCAGGTTCTGCAGATTGTCGACGTCGTCGACCAGGGCCGACAGCACATGGCCGCGGTCGGTCGCGCCGAGACCGGCCGGCGAGAGCGGGATGAGCCGGCGCACCATGTCGGCGCGGGTCGTGGCGAGCTGACGCAGCGCGGCGTCGTGTCCGCTCAGCCGCTCGAGGTACCGCAGCACGGCACGCGAGACCGCGAAGAAGCGCACGCCGACGACCGCGATCGACAGCGGCACGAGCGAGTCGACGATCGAGGCGCTCACGATCAGCCATCCGCTCACCGCGAGCAGGCTGACCGCGGCACCGGCGGACAGCGCACCCCACAGCAGCCCGGGGAGGAAACGGCGCACCGGCGGCTGGGCGAGCTGCAGCACCGCACGCACCCGTGCACGGCGGGATTCGGCGACGCTCATACGCTCACCCCCAGCGCGATGACCTGGTCGGCGATCTCCCTGGCGGACCGGCGGTGCGAGACGAGAAGGATCAGCGCACCGGCATCCGCCCGTTCCCGCAGCGCCGCCCACAGCCGTGCCTCGGTGTCGACGTCGAGGGCGCTGGACGGTTCGTCGAGCGCGAGCACGCGCCGGGGATCGTGCGCGTGCCGATACAGGGCCCTGGCGACGGCGACCCGCTGCGCCTGGCCGCCCGAGAGTCCTGCCCCCTGCACGCCGAGCTCGAGAGCGGGGTCGATCGTGTCGGCGCATGCGGCGTCGAGCGCGGAGCGGATGCCGTCGATGTCAGGAGAAGGATCGCCGAGCGCGACGTTCGCTCCGACCGTGCCGCGCAGGAGCCCGGGGGTCTGCCCTGCCCATGCGAGCCAGTCGGCTGGATCGAGCCGGCGCACGTCGCTGCCCTGGAAGGATGCGGAGCCCGCGAACTCCTCCGCCCCTCGCAGCGCCGCGAGCAGACTCGACTTTCCCGCTCCGCTCGGCCCCTCGATCAGCGTGATCGTGCCCGGCGCGGCCGCGAAGAGGACCGGCGGCAGGTCACGGACGCGCAGTCCGTCGACGACGAGCCCCGCATCGGCATCCGCATCCGCATCCGCCGTCTGCAGGATCGATGGCCGAATGCGGGAGTAATCACCGGTGTGTGCTCCTGCAGGTCGCGGATGCTCCTGCAGACGGGCAACTCCACCGGATGCACCGGCACCCCGTGCCGACGACATGTCCCCGGCCTCATCCAGCACGGCGAAGATGTCCTCGGTCGCCGCGACCCCCTCGGCTGCGGCATGGAACTGCACGCCGACCTGCCGGATGGGGAGGAACGCCTCGGGTGCGAGCAGCAGCACGAACAGCCCCACCTCGAGCGAGAGGTCGCCGGACAGCAGCCGGAACCCCACCGACACTGCGATCAGCGCGACCGCGAGCGAGGCGAGCAGCTCCATCGCGAAGCCGGAGAGGAACGAGAACCGCAGCACCTTCATGGTTTCGCGGCGGTACTCGTCGGCCGTCGACTCGATCCGATCCGCGGCGCGCTGCTCGCGTCCGAACAGTCGCAGCGTCGCCAGCCCCTGCACGGTGTCGGCGAAGCGGACGGCGAGCCGCTGCAGCGTGTGCCACTGCTTCTGCTGCACGGTGCGCGTGGCGATGCCGATCAGGATCAGGAACAGCGGGATCAGCGGCAGCGTGATGGCGGCGGTCAATCCGCTCGGCCAGTCCTGCCACCACATCACCGCGAGCACCACCGGCGTCGCGATCACGGTCAGCACCAGCTGCGGGATGTAGCGCGCGAAGTAGGAGTCGAGCGCCTCCAGCCCGTGCCCCGCGGTGACGGCGAGCGCCGTGCGGTTGCGCTGCGCGAGCCAGCCGGGGCCGAGGCGTCCGACCGCGCGGATCAGCGCCGCGCGCAGCTGCGTCCCGGTCTTCGCTGCCGCGCGGGTGCCCGCCGCATCCGACGCCGCGATCAGCAGTCCGCGCAGCAGTGCCACGGCGAGCAGCCAGAGCAGGGATGCCGTGACATCGCGCCCCGCGAGCGCACCGGTGACGGCATCCGTCAGCAGCCAGGCGAACACGATCACGACCGCGGTCTGGACGACCCCGATCAGCGCGGATGCCGCGAGGAACCCCCTCGCGGCACCCGCGTAGCGCAGCAGTCTCGGATCGACGGGTTTCACGCGTGCGCCGGAGCCCCCTCGATGGAGCTGCGGCTGACCCGCTTACGGAACACCCAGTACGTCCAGGTCTGGTACGCGATCACGAGCGGCAGCGCGATCAGCGCGGTCCAGCTCATGATCTGCAGCGTGTACGGCGTGCTCGACGCGTTCGCGATCGTGAGGCTGTAGGCCGGGTCGATGGTCGAGGGCATCACGAACGGGAACAGCGCGGAGAACAGCATGACCACGGCGAACAGCACCGTGAGCATTCCGGAGAAGAAGGCCCAGCCGTCGCGTCGAGCGAGAGAGAACCCGACGGCGGTGATGAGGCTGACCGCCGCGAGCGTCCCGGTGCCGATGACCAGCCAGAGCAGTGGAGCTTCCCGGCCCATCGCGATCGCGACCGTCCAGATCACGGTGGCCGCTGCGACGAGGATCGTCGGGATCGCGGCCTTCTTCGCCAGCTTGCGCGCGTCCTCATGCACCTGACCGTCGGTCTTCAGCGCGACGAACAGCACCCCGTGCAGGAAGAACAGCAGCAGCGTGGTGACGCCGGCCAGCAGCGCATACGGGTTCAGCAGCGCGAAGAATCCGCCCACGTAGATGTGGTTCTCGTCCAGCGCGACCCCCTGCACGATGTTGCCGAAGGCGACACCCCACAGCAGCGCCGGCACGGCGGAGCCGATCACGATCATCCGGTCGAAGCCCGCCTTCCACTTCACGCTCTCGCGCTGGTGGCGGTACTCGAACGAGACGCCGCGCAGGATCAGCGCGAGCAGGATCAGCAGCAGCGGCAGGTAGAAGCCGCTGAACAGGGTGGCGTACCACTCGGGGAACGACGCGAACAGGCACGCCCCCGCCACGATGACCCAGGTCTCGTTGAGGTCCCAGACCGGACCGATCGTGTTGATGACCTGTCGGCGCGACACGTCGTTCTTGCCGAGGAACGGCAGCGACATCCCGACGCCGAAGTCGAATCCGTCGAGCACGAAGTAGCCCACGAAGAGGAAGGCGACGATCCAGAACCAGACTGTTGCGAGATCCATGATGTCCCTCCCTCTCAGTACACGACCGACGGCAGCTGGGCCGTCTCGTCGTGGGGTTGCTCGGTGGTGTCAGGGCCCTTCTGCGCGGCCTTGATGATGAGGCGGATCTCGACCACGGCCAGCGCGGCGTAGATCGCGGTGAACGCGATCAGCGAGATCAGCACCTCGAGGCCGGAGACACCCGGCGAGACGCCGTCCTGCGTGGTCATGAGTCCGAACACGATCCAGGGCTGCCTGCCCATCTCGGTGAAGACCCACCCCATGATGTTGGCGACGAGTGCGAGCGGGAACGACCAGATCGCGAGCTTCCACATCCACTGCGCCGGGGGCTTCTTGGCGCCCTTGCGGGTGAGCCAGAGACCGACGACGGCGACCAGCGCGGCGGCCATGCCCAGGCCGATCATCCAGCGGAAAGCCCAGTACGTGATCCAGAGCACCGGCGCGAAGTCGGTGAGCCCGGTGGCGGCGTACGTCTGGCTGTACTCGGCGTTCAGGTCGTTGATGCCGTGCACGCACGCGTCGAGCGTGTGCGTCGACAGCAGCGACAGCAGATACGGCACGCGGATCGAGAAGAGTTCGGAGCTGCCGTCCGGCGTTCCGAGCGTGAAGAGGCTGAACGAGGCGTCGGGTCCGCACACCGTGTTGAACGTGGCCTCGGCTGCGGCCATCTTCATGGGCTGCGCGTCGTACATCGCGAGCCCGAGCTGGTCGCCGGTGAGCACGACGCCCGCGGTCGAGATGATCATCGCCCACAGCCCGAACTTGAGCGAGATGCGCATGGTGTCGAAGTGCTGGCCGCGCGCGAGGTGCCAGGCGGAGACGGAGATCACGACACCGGCGGCGAACATCAGCGCGCCGAAGATCGTGTGCGGGAACGCGGCGAGGGCGACCGGGTTGGTCAGCAGAGCCCAGAAGTCGGTGAGCTCGGCGCGGTTGGTCGCGGGGTTGTACGTGTAGCCGACCGGGTTCTGCATGAAGGCGTTGGCGGCGATGATGAAGTACGCCGACAGGATGCTGCCGATCGAGACGCACCAGATCGTGGCCAGGTGCAGCTTCTGTGGGAGCTTGTCCCATCCGAAGATCCACAGACCGATGAAGGTCGCTTCGAAGAAGAAGGCGAGCAGTCCCTCGAACGCGAGCGGGGCGCCGAACACGTCGCCGACGAAGCGGGAGTAGTCCGACCAGTTCATGCCGAACTGGAACTCCTGCACGATGCCGGTGACGACGCCCATGGCGAAGTTGATCAGGAAGATCTTGCCGAAGAACCGGGTCAGGTGCAGGTACTGCACCTTGCCGGTGCGCACCCACGCGGTCTGGAAGATCGCGGAGACCAGCGCCATCCCGATCGTGAGCGGCACGAACAGGTAGTGGTACACGGTCGTCAGCCCGAATTGCCATCGGGACAGGACCAGGGGGTCGAGCCATTCCATGGGCCACTCCTCTTTCTCAGCCTGCAGCCACGCTAACGGCGAGCCCGCCGCCCTCGTGGGGCTGCAGGCCGTGAATAAGACAGATGTCGCCTAGGCGGCGGTCATCTCCGTCAGTCGCAGCTGCACGGTGCAGTCCGCCGGGAGGGCGGAGGTGCGCACAGCCTCGGCAGCGAGCGGCCCACCGGCTTCGGTGAGCACCCCCTGCATGAGGCCGAGGTGCACGGTGCACAGCATCGGACGGTCTTCGGCGCGGCCCGCGGCATGCGGGCAGGGGCTGAGGTCGACAGTGAGCTGCTCGTCATCGACGACGGGCTCGAAGCCGCTCTCCTCCAAGTGTTCGATCAGGGCGTCCAGCTGATAGGTCGCATCGCGACCCAGAGCGGATGCCGACGCGGGCAGCACCCGGCGCAGCAGGTCTCCGCGGCGCGCGGCCGCCGTGACCTTGTCGCGGGCGATGGGACTGGAGGCATCGGCGGCACCCGTCGCCGCACTGTACAGCGTGCGAGGGCGACCGCGGGTGGTGCGATGCTCGGTGGACTGGATGACGTAGCCACCCTCGATCAGACGCTGCAGGTGCTCGCGGATCGTGTTGGGGTGCAGCCCCGTCGCCTCGCACAGTTCGCCGATCGTGCGCTCGGGCCGCGTCCCCGCTGCGCTCGCTTCGAAGAGCAGGTGCAGGAGCTGCACGCGCGAGAACGTCGAGATCGGCCCGCAGATGGGCCCGGCATTGGCCATGACTCCATTATGGCCAGGGCATCGCTGCGCGCAGAGCCATTCGGCCGTGAATAATGCCTCGCCCGATAGGGATGTCAGATGCCGCCGATAGCCTGGACGCATGGCCACCCGTAAACCCGCTCCCCCGGCATACGTCTGCACCGAATGCGGGTGGACGACCGCGAAGTGGGTCGGCCGCTGCGGGGAGTGCCAGCAGTGGGGCACGGTGCAGGAGCAGGCCGCCAAGACCGGGATCCTGCAGCGCGTCACGGCGCTCGCCCCGACCTCCGAGCGTGCGGCGCGACCCATCACGCAGATCACCACGCTCGATGCCCCGCGGCGCACGAGCGGCGTCGGCGAATTCGACCGCGTGCTCGGCGGCGGCATCGTGCCCGGTGCCGCGATCCTGCTCAGCGGCGAACCCGGCGTGGGCAAGTCGACGCTGCTGCTCGAGGTCGCAGCGCAAGCGGCGCGCGCCGGCCGCCGGGTGCTCTACGCGAGCGCCGAGGAGTCCCAGGCGCAGGTACGACTGCGCGGAGAGCGCACCGGCGCCCTGCACGACGAGCTGTATCTGGCGAGCGAGACCGACCTGGCCACGATCCTCGGTCACATCGACGAGGTGCAGCCCCAGCTCGTGATCGTCGACTCGGTGCAGACGGTCTCGTCATCCCTGATCGACGGCGCAGCCGGACAGCCGAGCCAGGTGCGCGAGGTCGCATCGGCGCTGATCCGGGTCGCGAAGGAACGCGGTCTTCCCGTCATCCTCGTCGGCCACGTCACCAAGGACGGGCAGGTCGCCGGCCCCCGTGTACTGGAGCATCTGGTCGACGTCGTGTGCCACTTCGAGGGCGACCGGCAGACATCGCTGCGCTTCATCCGCGCGCTCAAGAACCGCTACGGCCCCACCGATGAGGTCGGCTGCTTCGAGATGGCCGGAGACGGCATCTCCGAGGTGCCGGACCCCTCCGGCCTCTTCCTGTCGCAGGGAGCGACCGAGCCGGGAACGTGTGTGGCGATCTCCCTCGAGGGTCGGCGTGCGCTCCCGGTCGAGGTGCAGGCGCTCACGGTGCCGAGCACCTCGCCGAATCCGCGGCGCATCGTGCACGGTGTCGACTCCTCCCGCGTGGCGATGGTGCTCGCGATCCTCGAGAAGCGGGCACGCATCCCCACCGGACAGCTCGACGTCTACGTCTCCACCGTCGGCGGCGTGCGCTTCACCGAGCCCGCAGCCGACCTCGCCATCGCGGTGGCGGTCGCGGGGTCGATCCAGCAGTTCTCGGTGCCGCGGTCGGTCGCCGCGGTCGGCGAGCTGAGCCTGGCCGGCGAGATCCGTCCCGTCACGCAGGCGGCGCAGCGGCGCTCGGAGGCAGCGCGCCTCGGGTACGAACGCGTGGTCGACGACCGTTCCAAGACTCTGCGCGCGGCGCTCGACGATGTGCGCGCACACAAGCCGGGGCTGCGGGCCGTCCCCGATCTCCCGCCCTTCTGAGCGCGCCCCCCCTGGGTCCCTGAGCTCGTCGAAGGGCCCCCTGGGTCCCTGAGTAGACCCCCCGGGCCCCGAGCAGAACCCCCCTGGGCCCCTGAGCGTGTCGAAGGGTCAGGCGTCGAGCGCCTGCAGCAGATCCGCGGGAGCCGCCTGCATCGGATGCGGGCCGGCGATGTCGAGGAACACCGTGGTGATCGGATGCGCGGCGAGGAACTTGCGCAGCCAGGCCGCGTCGTAGATCCCCACGCCGGGCGGAAGGTTGGCCGGCTTGTTCACGGCATCGCTGAACAGCAGCAGCGCGAGATCGCCGGTCTCCCGATCGCGATACGTCCACACCTCGCCGCTGTCGAGCGGGTTGTCGCGGGCGCCGGGCGCGATGAGCGGCACCACGGTCGTGCCGTTGCGGAGGGCCAGCGCGACGGCGGCGATGTCCTGCTTCTCGAGTGCCTGGGCGAGCGCCTCGGAGCGGAACTCCTCGGGCGCGGGCTTCTTCTTCGCGGACTTCGCCTTCTTCGCTGCCATGCCTCCAGCTTAGGCACCACAAGAGGGTGCACGCCGGAGGGGAGCGGAGACGATTGGGGCCCTCTCGAGTCCCACATTGGGGACTGGGGTACTCGAGAGGGCCCTCGGACTCTCGAGCGGCGATGTCGAAGCGCTGGGGACGCTGTAGTTCGACGCCACTGGGGATGGCATGTGCCGCATGATCCCGAGAGCCATGTCAATGGTATCCCAAAGATTCGGGCCTGTCAGCCCCCGCCGCCCAATAGCGGTGAAATCAGAACCTTCCGAACAGAAAGTCGGCGTATGCATCGATATTCGAAGGCGTGACCGAAGATTCGCTTCGAATATCTACCGGATCCTGCGGTCAGTACAGCAGGATCTGCTTCGTGGTGACGCCGGTGAAGCCGCCGATCGCGACCTCCACGTGGTAGGACGCACCGCCACCGGGGGCACGCTGACGGTTCTCCTGCGCGCAGGTCTCGACGCTCGATCGGGTGCGATCCCAGGTCACCGGGTCCTTGCTCGTGACGGTCGTGCCGGCCTTGAGCGTCACGATCATGCTGCTCGGATTCTCCTGACAGTCCGTCGACCGCCACCACACGTCGGATCCGCTCATCACCGTGAACGTCTGCGTGGTCGATCCGACGTCCAACGTGCAGTCCGACGCGCTCTTGTTCGTCAGTGAGATCGACAGCTTCGGCAGCACACCGGCCGCATAGGTGTCGGCGTCGGTGACCGCGGCGACCTCCACATCCTTCGCCGTGCAGGCGACGATCGCGGGAGTCGCCGGCGCCGTGGGATCCGGCGAGGGCGACTCGGCATCCGAAGTCGGTGTCGCCGACGGCGTCTCGCTCGCGGAAGTGGTGGGCGTCGACGTGGGCTGATCGGCTCCCTGCGCCCACGGCTGGGCGATCACGAGCCACACCCCGATGCCGATCGCGGCGAGGAACAGGATGAGGCCGCCGAGGAGGACCACCCGGCGCCGGCGGTAGACAGCTGCGGAGGGGCGGACCATGCTTCCAGGTTAGTTGAGCTGTCTGATCATCCTGGTGTTGCCGAGCGTGTTCGGCTTCACATGCGCGAGGTCGAGGAACTCCTCGACACCCGCGTCACCGCTGCGCAGCAGCTGCGAGTACACGTCGGGGTCGACGACCTGCTCCCCGATGGGCGTGTATCCGCGCCGCCCGAAGAAGTCGACCTCGAAGGTCAGACAGAACAGCCGCGACAGTCCGAGCGTCACGGCGTTGGTCTCGAGCCGGTCCACGATCGCGCGGCCGACACCATGGTGCAGCCAGTCGTCGCGCACCAGGAGCGTGCGCACCTCGCCGAGGTCCTCCCAGATCACGTGCAGGGCGCCGCAGCCGATCAGTTCGCCGTCGGCCTCGGCCACCACGAACTCCTGCACGGAGCCGTAGAGCACGGCCAGGTCCTTGCCGAGCAGGATGCGCTGCTCGACCATCGGCTGTAGGAGGTTCCGGATACCGATGACGTCGGCGCTGCGCGCCGGTCGGACGATGTACTCGCTCACCCCTCCACCCTAGAACCCACGGCTGGTAGAACGACGAAGGGCGGATGCCGCAGCATCCGCCCTTCGTTCGAATCCGGTCTGCCGACCGGCTCAGGTCACTCTCCGCTGGCGACCGCCAGGTCGGGAGTGGCCGTGATCTCGCCGCCGGTGTTGACGCCGACGGAGACCTGCTCGCCGCGAGGACCGTGCTCGAACTGGAACTCGCCGTCCTGGACATCCACCTTGACGTGGTCTCCGGCGTTGAGCTCACCGTGCAGGATCTTCTCCGACAGACGGTCCTCGACCTCGTGCTGCATCGCGCGACGCAGCGGTCGGGCGCCGAGCGCCGGGTCGAAGCCGATCTCGATCAGACGCTCCTTGGCGGCCTGCGACAGCTCGATCGTCATGTCGCGGTCCAGCAGACGCTCGCTCAGGCGCTTCGTGAACAGGTCCACGATCTGCACCAGCTCGTCCTTCGACAGCTGCGGGAACACGATGATGTCGTCGACGCGGTTGAGGAACTCGGGCTTGAAGTTGCGCTTGAGCTCCTCGTTGACCTTGCCCTTCATCCGCTCGTAGGTCGTGGCATTGCTGCCCTCGATCTGGAAGCCGACCGGTCCACCGGCGATGTCACGCGCACCGAGGTTGGTGGTCATGATGATGACGGTGTTCTTGAAGTCGATCACGCGACCCTGGCCGTCGGTCAGACGACCCTCTTCCAGGATCTGCAGGAGCGAGTTGAAGATGTCCGGGTGCGCCTTCTCGATCTCGTCGAAGAGCACGACGCTGAACGGCTTGCGGCGCACCTTCTCGGTGAGCTGGCCGCCCTCTTCGAATCCGACGAATCCGGGAGGGGCGCCGAACAGACGCGAGACGGTGTGCTTCTCACCGAACTCGCTCATGTCGAGCGAGATCAGTGCCGCTTCGTCGTCGAACAGGAACTCGGCGAGCGCCTTGGCGAGCTCGGTCTTTCCGACACCCGTGGGGCCGGCGAAGATGAACGAACCAGAGGGACGCTTCGGGTCCTTCAGACCGGCACGCTGGCGACGGATCGTCTTGGAGAGGGCGGCGATGGCCTCCTCCTGACCGATGACGCGCTGGTGCAGGGCCTTCTCCATGAAGACGAGTCGGCTGGACTCCTCCTCCGTGAGCTTGAAGACCGGGATGCCGGTGGCCTGCGCGAGCACCTCGGCGATCAGCCCCTCGTCGACGACCGCTGCGGTCGCGACATCACCCGAGCGCCACTGCTTCTCGAGGCGCAGACGCTCGGCGAGGAGGTTCTTCTCCTCGTCGCGCAGCGATGCGGCCTTCTCGAAGTCCTGCTCCTCGGAGGCGATCTCCTTCTGCTCGCGGACCTTGGCGATCTTCTCGTCGAACTCGCGCAGCTCCGGCGGGCTCGACAGGATCGACAGACGCAGGCGAGCGCCGGCCTCGTCGATCAGGTCGATGGCCTTGTCGGGCAGGAAGCGGTCGGAGACGTAGCGGTCGGCGAGGTTCGCCGCCGCGACGATCGCGCCGTCCGTGATCTGCACCTTGTGGTGCGCCTCGTAGCGGTCGCGCAGCCCCTTGAGGATGTTGATCGCGTGGGGCAGGCTCGGCTCGGCGACCTGGATCGGCTGGAAGCGACGCTCGAGCGCGGCATCCTTCTCGAAGTGCTTGCGGTACTCGTCGAGCGTCGTCGCACCGATCGTCTGCAGCTCGCCACGGGCGAGGAGCGGCTTCAGGATGCTGGCGGCGTCGATCGCGCCCTCGGCGGCGCCCGCACCCACGAGGGTGTGGATCTCGTCGATGAAGACGATGATGTCGCCGCGCGTGCGGATCTCCTTGGTGACCTTCTTCAGGCGCTCCTCGAAGTCACCGCGGTAGCGGGAACCGGCGATGAGCGAGCCGAGGTCGAGCGAGTAGAGCTGCTTGTCCTTCAGCGTCTCGGGCACATCGCCCTTGACGATGGCCTGCGCGAGACCCTCGACGACGGCGGTCTTGCCGACGCCGGGCTCGCCGATCAGGACGGGGTTGTTCTTGGAGCGACGAGACAGGATCTGCATGACCCGCTCGATCTCCTTCTCGCGACCGATGACCGGGTCGAGCTTGTTGTCGCGCGCGGCCTGGGTCAGGTTGCGACCGAACTGGTCGAGCACAGCGGAGCCGCCCTGGGTTCCGGCGGGCGAGTCGTTGCTCTGCGCGCCGACGGCGGCGGGCTCACGGCCCGGAGCACCGGAGAGCAGCTGGATGACCTGCTGGCGGACCTTGTTCAGGTCGGCGCCGAGTTTGACCAGGACCTGCGCGGCGACACCCTCGCCCTCGCGGATCAGGCCGAGCAGGATGTGCTCGGTGCCGATGTAGTTGTGGCCGAGCTGGAGCGCCTCGCGGAGGCTGAGCTCGAGCACCTTCTTGGCACGGGGGGTGAAGGGGATGTGGCCGGTCGGCTGCTGCTGACCCTGGCCGATGATGTCCTGCACCTGCTCGCGCACGGCGTCGAGCGAGATGCCGAGGGACTCGAGCGCCTTGGCAGCGACACCTTCGCCCTCGTGGATGAGGCCGAGCAGGATGTGCTCGGTACCGATGTAGTTGTGGTTGAGCATCTTCGCCTCTTCTTGGGCGAGGACGACCACACGACGGGCTCGGTCCGTGAATCTCTCGAACATGCTGTGACTCCTTATTCGCACGGGGCGAAGCGCTGACGCCGATGACGTTCTCTGCGCCTGTACATCGAGAGTAACCACCGCACAGGGCAGGTATGCCCGTGTTCGCCGTCGGCGGAGTGGGGGCGCGACCGGCCGGATGACGGGGCTCCTGCGGAGACGAGGGTTGACGAGGTTATCGTTTGTCGTTACCTTATCGTTTATCGCTAATAACGATCATCGATATGGAGTCACCATGACCTCGACGAAACAGGGCACGCTGTCCCGCGGCGATGCCGGCGCGCTCATCGCCTTCTGCATCGCCGGAGTGGCGATCGCGGCGTACATCACCGTCTTCTCGATCATCCGCATCATCACTCTCGTCAGCGGCACGATGATCCCGGTGCTGGTCGAATTCGTGGACCAGCCGATCGAGGCCCCGCTCGGCGCGAACGGCGAGAACATCACCCTGGAGCTGGATCGGGCGAGCCTCACCGTCCCCTCGCTGCCACCGGTCGCGATCGGAGCGGGAGTGCTCGGACAGATCACCCAGATCGTCACGATCGTGGTGGTGATCGGATGCCTGATGCTGCTGGCACGCGGCATCCTGTCCGGCACCGTGTTCAGCCGACGCAACACCGTACTCGTGATGGTCGCGGGCGTCGTCGGACTGATCGGGTTCGCGGCCGTGCGCTTCTTCGAGAACATGCTGGCCAACGCCGCCGTCTCGGCCGTGACCGACAACGCCCTGAACAACGCGGTGATGAGCATCGAGCCGTTCACCTTCATCCTGGCCGCGTTCATCATCTCGGTCATCGGCACCGCGTTCGTGATCGGCGACCGGCTGCAGCGCGAGACGGAAGGACTCGTCTGATGCCTGCCACTCCCACCAGGACCGCCCGCTCGCAGGCCGCGGATGCCATCACCGTGCTGCTGTTCGGTGCCGCTGCGCTGGTGGTCGTCGCGATCAGCACCGTCCTGCGCACCCTCGGCACCTTCCGCGACCAGGGCATCGCGTGGTCCGTGCCGATCGACGAGCAGCCGATCAGTGCGACGGCAGACTCCGGGGCCATCACGGTCGACGGCATCGCCCAGCAGGTGATGGTGTTCGCGACCGACGTGGACTCGCTCTCGACCGCGGCGATCATCGGCTCCCTCGCGCTGTGGACGCTCGCCCCGCTCATCGTGATCCTCGGCGTCATGCTCGTGGCGTGGAACCTCCTCCGCGGCCGCTTCTTCGTGCGGGGGAAC
This sequence comes from Microbacterium sp. NPDC087591, assembly GCF_044743625.1. Lineage (NCBI taxonomy): Bacteria > Bacillati > Actinomycetota > Actinomycetes > Micrococcales > Microbacteriaceae > Microbacterium > Microbacterium sp. NPDC087591. The sequence continues at coordinate 2,221,013 of NZ_JBIUWU010000001.1, read as the reverse complement.
GCGCGGGCCTTCGACGCGATCGGTTGGACGCTCGTGCTCGCGCCGATGCTGATCGTGATGCTCGAGAACAGAGGATTGAACGGCGTGCTCGATGCGGTCGGGCTCGGTCCCGGCGACCCCGTGCAGCCGATCGATTTCTGGTCGATCGTGCCCGTCTTCGCGACCGGTGTGGCGGTCGGTCTGATCGCCAACGCGTTCCGCCAGGGCATCCGCCTGCAACAGGAGAAGAACGTGCTCGAGAAGGAAACGGAAGGACTGGTCTGATGTTCGCCTACTCATCGAGAGAGCTCGGCCCCTCGCTGCTCTTCATCGCAGCCGGACTCGCGGTCATCGCGGTCATCGTCGCGATCGTGGTCTGGCGCGGCAAGCGCAGAGGCAGCCGCACGCTGACGATCGACGCTGCACTGACAGTCTCCGGATGGTGGGTCACGCTGTCGGCGCTGGGCGCGATCATGATCGTGATCAAGATCTTCGCGACCGACTGGGCCGAGATCGCCTCCACCTCGCTCTGGGTTCCCTGGCCGAGCGATCTCGCCTGCTCGGACGATTTCGAGACCACCGGTGCGGTGCTCCGATGCGGGGGCGGCACGATCGAGAACATCACCGTGGGCGGCGCCTCGCTGGGATTGCGAGCGCTGGCCGGCGCGGCTCAGCTCTCCAACCTCGCCTTCACCACGATGCCGGCAGCGATGATCATGGTCATCTGCTTCCAGACGCTCCGCGGGCGCGCGTTCTCGCAGACCGTGTCACGCGGTCTGACGATCGGCGCGATCGGGGTTCTCGTGTTCGGGCTCGCGTCCGACATCTTCGGCGGCATCGCGGCGACCGCAGGACTCCGCGAGGTGTTCCCGCCCGACAGCGAGTGGTACCCGATGACGTTCCAGCTCACCGTCACACCGCTGCCGTTCGCGGCGGCGCTCGGTCTCATCGCGCTCGCGGCCGTCTTCCGCCAGGGTCTGCGCCTCGAGCAGGAGCGGGAACGCCTGCAGCGGGAGAAGGACGCACTGCTCAAGGACACGGAGGGCCTGGTGTGAGCCCTGCCGAGAACGAGGACGAGCTCACCGGCATCCACTGCCGCCTGGACGAGCTGCTCGCCGAGCGCGGCATGACGCTGACCGAGCTGAGCGCCCGCGTCGGCGTCAGCATCGTGAACCTCTCGGTGCTCAAGAACGACCGTGCGCGCGCCATCCGCTACTCCACGCTGCGGGCGATCTGCGACGCGCTGGACTGCGAGGTCGGCGAGCTCCTGGTGCTCGCCGAGCGCTGAGCCCGTCGTGCGCCCACTCCCGACGCTTCGGGAGTGGGCGCATCTGGTCGCTACCCTGAGCGCGAAGCGACCATTTGCGACTCCTCTCGGAGAGCAGAGGTCGCGTATCGTCGCCTCATCGCGGGGGAATCGACCATATGCGACCAATACTCGACGAAGGCTCTGCCCGCCTGCGCGAACGCGGCGTCGTCACGCAGCGGGGGTCGGTGCAGCGGGGGCCGGCGCGAGCGGCTCCACGACCACTGCGGTGCCGTACGCGCAGATCTCGGTGAAGTTCTGAATCGAGCCGGCGTCGAACCGCATCGCGACGATCGCGTTGCCGCCGCGCTGCTGCGCCTGATCCCACATGCGCGCCATCACGACCTGCCGCGCCTCGTACATCACCTGGGTGTATTCGGGGATCTCCCCGCCGCCCAGCGAGCGGAAGCCCGCGGCGAACCCCTGTCCGAAATCGGTCGAGCGCACCGTGAGACCCATCACCTCGCCCAGCACCTGGGTGATGCGATAGCCGGGGATGTCGTTCGTCGTCACCATGAACATGAGGCCATCGTGCCAGCATCCGCCGCGTGTCCGCACCCGCCGCCTCCGCCGCCTCCTCGCCCGAGTGCACGAGAAGCTGCCGAGCGCACGAGAAGCACCCGCACTCACGTCGTGCACTCGGCACTGTCCCGTGCACTCGCCGCACGCGTGGCGCGGCCGCTCCGAGCGCGAGCCAGCAGCTACGCCCGACCGAACTGGCGCGTCGCGCCGCGGGTGTCGAGCGCGAGCTCCTCGGCATCCATCGCCGCGATCAGCTCGCGCATCAGCTCCTCGTCGAGCTCGCCGGCGTCGCGCTCCTGCAACAGGATCTCGCGCCGCACCTGCAACCACCCCCGCGTCAAGGCGACGAGGTCTTCGTACGACGGCCGCGGCACGGTGTCCTCGACCTCCTGCGCGGCATCCGTGTCCTTCTCCACCCGGCTCATGCGCTTGGTGAACGCATCGAACACGCTGAGGTCGACGGCGCCGTACTTCTCTTCCCACTCGACGCGCTTCTCGGCGAGATAGGCCTTGCCGGCCTCGCGGCTCTTCTCCCTGACCGCAGCGAGTGCGCGCTCGTCGTCGTCGTGGTCGACGTCACCCTCGATCCCGAGGCGGCGGATGAGAACCGGCAGCGTCAGCCCCTGCAGCAGGAGCGTGCCGACCGTCACGATGAACGCGACCACCACGATCGCGTGCGAGGCCTCGGCATCGAGCGTCGCGAGGTCGGCGGCGGCGAGCGCGATCGCCAGGGTGACCACTCCTCGCATGCCGGCCCAGGAGATGACCGCACTGTCCTTGGCGGTGAGCTGCAGTCCCGCCATCTGCTCGCGCACGATGTGGGATCGCAGCTCGTCCGCGGTGTACTTCTCCCAGCGGCGACTCCTGCGATGCCGTTTCTCGAACTCGCCGGACTCGACACCGCGGTCCCAACGCTCGAGTCGCTTGCGGTCCTGGAAGTTCGCCCACGCACTCGTGGGGTAGATGTACAGCGGCCGCACCACGAGCACGACCAGCAGCACGACGCCCGACAGCATCAGGATCTGCTCGACGGACTCGCTGCCCAGGTCGCGCAGCACCCGCGGGAACTGCAGCCCGATGTATGCGAACACGAAACTCTCCAGCAGGAGGTCGGCCGACAGCCACAGCGGCTTCTCCTGCTGACGTGTCGTGTAGTCCGTGCGCGGAGAGTTGAAGCCGACGTAGAGGCCCATCGCGACCACTGCCAGCACGCCGGAGCCCAGCAGATGCTCCGCGATCGCGTAGGCGCCGAACGGGGCGAGCAGTCCGAAGGTGCCGATCACGACCGGGTCGCTGATGCGCATGCGCAGCTGATGCAACACGATGCCGAACACCAGGCCGATCACGACGCCGATCACGACCGCCAAGAGGAACTGTCCGACACCGCCCCAGACCGAGATCGTCTGACCGGCGAGGATCGCCGCGAACACCCGGTACAGCGTGAGCGAGGTCGCGTCGTTGATCAGGCTCTCCCCCGAGAGCACGGTCATGATGCGGCGGGGCAGCCCGAGCTTGCGTCCGATCGCCGCTGCGGACACCGCGTCGGGCGGGGCCACGATCGCCCCCAGCAGCAGCGCCCCCGGCAGGGTCAGCGACGGCATGATCCACCACGCGACGAAGCCCACCGCGACCGCCGTGAGCAGCACGAGCCAGATGCCCAGGCGACGGATCTGCGGCAGGCTGCGCTTGAAGCCGACGAACGAGACGTCGAGCGCGGCCGAGTACAGCAGCGGAGGCAGCACCAGGCTGAGGAGCACGTGGCCGTCGATGTCGAGATCGGGCACGAACGGGAGGAAGGATGCCGCCAGCGCGACCACCGTCACCAGCAGCGGTGCCGGCCACCCGCGCCAGCGCGCGAAGGCGGCGACGGCGACGGCTCCGACGAGGACGTAGAAGATCCCGGCTTCCATCCGGCCAGGTTATCGAAGTGCACCGCTCCCGCCGACCGGGGGCGCGCTCACCAGGGGATGACGTGGTTGTACAGGTGGTCGTTGCGGGTGTCGGATGCCGCGCGGCGCAGGAACATCGGCAGCATGGCGTCCCGCAGCGCGATGCCCGCGCGCGACCTCGTCACGCGCTTGTGCCGGTTGACGGCGCGCGCGTAGGAGACGACCTCCTCCGCCCGCGGCCGCCGGTCCCTCTCGTAGCCCGCGAACGCCTCCGCGTACCCGCCGTCGTCGCGCAGGTGCGCCGCCAGCGAGATGGCGTCCTCGAGGGCGAGGGATGCGCCCTGCCCCGCGCTGGGGGAGGTCGCATGCACGGCGTCGCCGAGGAGCACGAGGCGATCCCGATGCCAGTGCGGCACATGGGTGAGGTCCGCGAGCGGGTAGGCACCGACCTCCCCCACCACGTGCGCGAGGATCTGCGGCACGGGATACGGATCGTCGGCGTGCAGCGCCTGCAGCCGGGCGACCCACTCCTCGGCGGCGACCGCACCGACGGCGCCACGGGAGTTCTCTGATGCTGACGCGGTGACGTTGGCGAACCAGTAGGCCGTGCCGTCGTCGCGGACCAGATAGCCGAAGAAGGACTTCGCCCCGAACACCATGTACTGCTCGCCCGGCGTGGGCGCCAGGCCCGGCACGCGGGCGAAACCGCCGATGCTGATCAGTCCGCTCGGGGCCGGCGCCGGCGCATCCGGATCGATCGTCGTACGCACCACCGACCCGATGCCGTCCGCGCCGATGAGCACATCGCCCTCCACGCGGGTGCCGTCGGCGAACCGCGCGATGACATGATCGCCCTGCTCCTCGATGCGTTGCAGGCGCGCGCCGGAGGTGTAGCGGATGCCGGCATCGGCCACGCCGCGGCGGAGCACCTCGTGCAAGTGGGCGCGGCGCACGACGACGCTCCCCCGCGCAGGATCGGCGGCCGGTCCGTTCGGCACCACTCCGAGCACGCGCCCGCGACCGCTGCACATGACCATGCGCGGGCACGCGTGCCCGTCGGCCACGAGCGGGGCCCGCAGACCGAGGATGTCGAGGACGGCCAGCCCGTTCGTGGCCACGTTGAGGAACAGTCCCCCATAGGCCGCGGGCGCCTCCCTCGCCTCGAAGATCTCGACCTCCCATCCCGCTCGCTGCAGGAACAGTGCGGCGGCCGGGCCGGCGACGCCCCCACCGATGATGAGTGCCTTGGGCATTGCGGTTCCCTTCGATAGTCTGAAAGCAGAGCAGAGATTCTCTATTGTAGAGTCTCTCGGATTTAGAGAGAGTATCGGATGCCGCAGACACCGTCAAGCCGCGCTGTCGCGATCGCACGCCAGGGCGAGGTGATGCGTGAGTTCATGGCCAGGGCAGTGCTGTTCCAGGAGGCGGTCGCGCGCTCGGGCGGACTCAACGGCAGCGACCTCCAGGCCGTCGGATTGCTGCTCAGCGAAGGCCCCGCGACGCCGGGCGAACTGGCGGCGCGCACCGGGCTCACCGCCGGCGGCGCGGTCACCGCGATGATCGACCGCCTCGAGCGGGCCGGGTTCGTCACGCGCACGCGGGACGAATCCGATCGGCGCCGCGTGATCGTGACCGCTGTGCCGGAGACCCTGATGAACCGCGTCGGTCCGGTCTACGCACGGGTTTCGCAGCGCTGGAACGAGTATCTGGAGACCCTCACCGACGAGCAGATCGAGTTCGCGAACGAGTTCCTCGACCGCGCCGCGCGCCTGAACCGGGAGCAGGTCGACATCCTGCGGGAGTCGTCGCGCGCCTGAGAGCGCCCGCGCGGCGGTGTGGGGAATGCGGCGCTGGCAACGCGCGTTGCAGAGGGGGATGTCCGATACAGCTCTCTCCGTCCTCGACCTCGTGCCGGTGCGCACCGGGCAGACCAGCACGGAGGCCATCGCCGCCTCCCTCGACCTCGCCGAGACGGCCGACCGCCTCGGCTATCGGCGCTACTGGTTCGCCGAGCACCACAACATGCCCGCCGTGGCATCCACGACCCCTCCGGTGCTGATCGCCGCCGCTGCGACCCGCACGAGCCGCATCCGCCTGGGCTCCGGCGGCGTCATGCTGCCCAACCACGCGCCGCTGATCGTGGCGGAGCAGTTCGCCGCCCTCGCGGCCATTGCTCCGGGACGTATCGACCTCGGCCTCGGCCGCGCACCCGGCAGCGATCCCGTGATCACACAGCTGCTGCGCGGCTCGGGCACCACGAGCGACGTGGAGCAGTTCCCCCGGCATGTGCAGGACATCGCGGCACTCCTCTCGGGCGAGGGCGCCACCGTGCGCTTCACCTCGGGCGGCGAGTACACCGTGCGCGCGACGCCGGCCGCGACCGGAGTTCCGGAGGTGTGGCTGCTCGGATCGAGCGACTACTCCGCGCAGCTCGCGGCATCCCAGGGCCTGCCGTACGTGTTCGCGAACCACTTCTCCGGCCAGGGCCTGGAGCGCGCGCTCGACCTGTATCGCACCGGCTACCAGCCGAGCGAGGAGCACCCGGAGCCGCGCACCTTCCTCACGGTGAACGTGGTGGCGTCGCCGACCGTCGAGGAGGCGGAGGCGCGCGCCCTCCCCCAGCTGCGGATGATGGCGCGGCTGCGTCTGAACAAGCCGCTCACCGCGCTCGAGACCGTGGAGGAGGCGATCGCCGCGGGCATCGCCGAAGCGGATGCCGCCACCGACCAGGTCGTGCAGGGCGCTCGGTCGCGCTGGTTCGTCGGCACCGGGGAGTCCGTCGCCGCCGAGGTGCGCGACTTCGCCACGCGCTACGGCGTCGACGAGGTCATGCTCTCCCCCGTCGCGGGTGCGTACGAGGCCGAGCCGAGGTCATCCGCTGCGGGCCGCGCCCAGACCTTGGAACTCGTCGCCGCCGCTCTCTGACACGGCGCGGCCGCCGAGTGCACGACCTGCCGCCGAGTGCACGACCTGCTCACGTCGACAGCCCGTGCACTCGGCGCGATCCCGTGCACTCGGCGAGAAGCGCGCGCTCGCAGCGACCGTGTCAAGGGGCCTGGTCATCTGCGGAACACGGGCGTAGCCTCGGGACGAGAGAGGGGTTCGACGATGAGCACCACCAAGACACTCGCACTCTGGGTCGCCTACGGCACGAACGGTGTGGTCGGCAGCATCCGCCACGACGACGAGGGCTATCAGGTCACGATGGCGGGAGCGGACGGCCCAGCGGGCACGTACCCGAGCCTCGCCTCGGCGAAGGGGGCCCTGCACGCCCGGATGACCCCGGGCAGCGCCTGGCCGCTGTTCCAGGAGCACTGAGCTCCCGGACACCGAGCCCCGGCTACTCGGCGGGTTCGCCGCTGAGGATGCCGCGCAGCCAGTCGCGCGCCTCGACGAACACATCGTCGGCGTAGCGCTCCGGGTAGTGCACGATCTGACGGTCGGCGCGCGGGTACGAGCCGAGGAACACCACGCGCGGGCTGAAGCGGCGGATGCCGAGCATCGCATCCGCCATCCGCTCGTGCTCGATGTGCCCGTCGGCGTCGATCACGAAGCGGTACCGGCCGAGCTCGTCGCCGATGGGCCGCGACTCGATGAGCGACAGGTTGATGCCGCGGGTCGAGAACTGCTCGAGCATCTCGAGGAGCGATCCGGGGTGGTCGTGCGGGAGCTCGACGATCAGCGAGGTCTTGTCGGCCCCTGTCGGCGCGGGCGGCGTGGTCGTGCGGGTCACGAGCACGAAGCGCGTCACGGCCTGCGCGTTGTCGCCGATGCCGGAGGCGAGCACATCGACGTCGTAGTGGTTCACGATCCCGGGGGCGGCGATCGCCGCCTGCGCCGGGAGCGTGCCGTCGAGCACGCCGATGGCCGAGGCCACGTTGCTCGCCGCCGGCACGTGCGAGTGCGAGGGCACATGGGCGCCGAGCCAACCGTGGCACTGCGCATAGGCGACGGGGTGGGCCGCGATGACCTGCACCTGGTCGAGCGTGGTGCCGCGGGGGGCGACCAGCACGAAGTTGACCGGCACCAGGTACTCGCCGATGATGCGTAGGCCGGGGAGGGTCGCGAGAGCGTCCTGCGTGGTGGAGACGCCGCCCTCGATGGAGTTCTCGATCGCGATCATGGCCGCGAAACTGCGCCCCTCGAGCACGTCCGCCAGCGCTTCGCCGACGTTGTGCACGGGGCGCCACTGCTGGCCGCGCGCCTCTGCGACCTGATCGAGTGCCGCTTCCGTGAAGGTTCCGGCAGGGCCGAGATAGCTGTAGGTACGGCGTTCAGTCACGCGTTTCACCTTAGCCCTCCGTACGCGGGGGAAACCGAAGTTTCGCCTCCAGCGGGATCGGGGGCAGACTGTGTGCATGACGAGCCGTGCCGGCCTCCCCGCGGAGGACACTGACCTCATCGATGTCGACGAGTTGATCGCCGCCTACTACGACCGTATCCCGAAGCCCGACGTCGCCTCCGAGCGCGTGGCCTTCGGCACGAGCGGCCATCGCGGCTCATCGCTGTCCGGCAGCTTCAACGAGAACCACATCCTCGCCACGACCCAGGCGATCGTCGACTACCGGGCAGGGCAGGGCATCACCGGTCCTCTCTTCCTCGGCCGCGACACGCACGCGCTCTCGCTCCCCGCCGAGCGCACCGCGATCGAGGTGCTGCTGGCGAACGGGGTGGACGTGCGCGTCGACTCCCGCGACTCCTGGGTGCCGACCCCGGCGCTCAGCCATGCGATCCTCACCTACAACCGCGCCCTTCGACAGGCTCAGGGACCGGGTGAGGGGAACGCGGGTCGCGCCGACGGCATCGTAGTGACGCCCTCCCACAACCCGCCGCGCGACGGCGGCTTCAAGTACAACCCTCCGCACGGCGGACCTGCCGACACGGATGCCACGGGCTGGATCGCCGACCGCGCGAACGAGCTCATCGCGAACGGGCTCGACGGCGTCAAGCGTCAGCGCTTCGGCGACGTCGACTGGGATGCCATCACCGGCTACGACTTCCGCGACGCCTACGTGCGCGACCTCGCCACGATCATCGACGTCGACGCGATCCGTCGCTCGGGCGTGCGCATCGGCGCCGATCCCCTGGGCGGCGCATCCGTCGAGTACTGGGCGCTCATCAAGGAGGTCTACGACCTCGACCTCACGGTCGTGAACCCCGAGGTCGACCCGACCTGGCGCTTCATGACGCTCGACTGGGACGAGAAGATCCGCATGGATCCGTCCTCGCCGTCGGCGATGGCCTCGCTGGTCGCCAAGAAGGGCGACTTCGACGTGCTCACCGGCAACGATGCCGACGCCGACCGGCACGGCATCGTCACCCCGGATGCCGGCCTCATGAACCCGAACCACTATCTGGCCGTCGCGATCGACTACCTGTTCTCTCATCGCGCCGAGTGGCCGCGCGATGCCGCGATCGGCAAGACTCTGGTGTCGTCGATGATCATCGACCGCGTCGCCGAGTCGCTCGGTCGCCGTCTGCTCGAGGTGCCCGTCGGGTTCAAGTGGTTCGTGCCCGGCCTGCTCGACGGCTCGGTGGCGTTCGGCGGCGAGGAGTCCGCCGGAGCCTCGTTCCTGCGCAAGGACGGCTCGGTGTGGTCGACCGACAAGGACGGCATCCTGCTCTGCCTGCTCGCCGCCGAGATCATCGCGGTGACCGGCAAGACCCCGTCCGAGCGGTACGCCGAGCTCGAAGCGGCCTTCGGCTCCTCCGCCTATCAGCGGGTGGATGCCCCGGCGACGCCGGAGCAGAAGGCGACGCTCGGCAAGCTCGCCCCCGAGTCGGTGTCGGCGACGACCCTGGCCGGCGAGGAGATCACCGCGAAGCTCTCGCACGCACCGGGCAACGGCGCCGCGATCGGCGGACTGAAGGTGCAGACCGAGCACGCCTGGTTCGCCGCCCGTCCGTCCGGCACCGAAGACGTCTACAAGCTCTACGCCGAGAGCCTGCGCGGCCCGGAGCACCTCGCCGAGGTGCAGGCCGAGGCCCGCGCCGTGGTGGCCGCCGCACTCGGCGCCTGAGGTCGGCGACGGCTCACGGGCGCACGCACTCCTGAGTCCGTGACGGGTGACGACGTCACCTGGCGGCGCGAGCCAATGCGCTGCCGGCCGCGCGCAACCAGCGGGCCGGCTCGGCGAGCGCGGCGGCGGCGGAGCCGGCGAGATCGGTGAGCGACACGGATGCCGCGAACAGCGAGGTGTCCGCGTCCGGACTGATGCGACCGGCGGCCAGTACCGCCCGCGCTCCGGCATCGACGGCGAGGGATGCCAGGAACGAGGGCACCTTGCCGTCGCCGGACTGCCCGTCATACGACCCCTCGCCGGTGATGACGACATCCGCATCGGCGATGGCCTCGGCGAGGCCGATGAGCTCCGCGACTTCGGCGGCACCGGGCGCGAGCACTCCGCCCCACACCACCAGCGCTCCTCCGGTGCCACCGGCCGCGCCGGTGCCGGGGAGCGTGGCGTCGAGGCCGAGCAGTGCCGCCAGGCCGACGAGACCGGCGTCGACGCGGACACGGTCGATCTCGGCGAGGAGTCCCTTCTGGGGGCCGAACACGGCGGCGGCACCCCGCGGACCGGTCAGCGGATTCGTGACGTCGGTCAGCACCCGCACGTCAGGGGCCGGGCGCAGGGCGCTGAGGTCGACGGTCATGAGGCTCGCGAGCCCCCGCGCGCCGCGGGCGATCGCCGCACCGTCGGTGTCGAGGAACCGCGCGCCGAGAGCCGTGAGCATGCCGGTGCCGCCGTCGGTCGACGCGCTCGAGCCGATGCCGAGCACGAGCCGCGAGACGCCGTGGTCGAGGGCGGCGGCGATGGCCTGTCCGAAGCCGGAGGTGTCGGCATCCCAGGGGCGCAGCTCGTCGAGCAGCTCGATGCCGGAGGTGGAGCCGAGGTCGACCACCGCGGTGCCGAGCGGTGCATCGGCTGTGGGCGGCAGCAGCAGCCAAAAGGTGTCGACCGGGACCCCCGCGGGGCCATCGACCGTCACCGGGATGCGCACGGAACCGGCGACCGCGGCCTCGAACGCCGCCACCGTGCCCTCACCGCCATCCGCCATCGGTCGGTGCACGAACTCCGCAGCCTGGTCGACCGATGCCCATCCCCGAGCCAGGGCGACCGCGGCATCGGCTGCCGTGATCGTGCCCTTGAAGCTGTCGGGAGCCAGTACCACTCGCGTCATCGAGCGACCTCCTGTCCCGAGCCTAACGGAGCGGTCCGGGCGGCGACGCCCTAGCGACGATGGGTGCTGGCGCGCTCGATCAGTACGGTGGGGACGACCGACGCCGACGCGCCGGCACCCTCGCCCTCGATGTCGGCGACCAGCGCCGCGACGGCCCGATGGGCGAGCGCGGTGAAGTCCTGCCGGATGGTGGTGAGCGGTGGACGGTAGTTCGCCGCGTCCGGCACATCGTCGAAGCCGACGACGCTGACCTCCTCCGGCACCTGCCGCCCGCCGTCGGCGATCGCACGGAGCAGCCCGAGCGCCATCTGGTCGTTCGCGCAGAAGACCGCCGAGGCGGCGGAGAGCTGCTCCCCCGCGGCGAACCCGGACTGCGCGCTCCAGTCGCCGCGCACCACGGAGGGCGGACGGATGCCGGCGGCGTCGAGCGCCTCGCGCCATCCGCGCTCGCGCTCGGTCGCGGCGAAGGAGTCGGCCGGACCGGCGAGGTGGTGCACGACCTCATGCCCGAGCGAGAGCAGATGACGCGTCGCCGCGGCAGCCCCTCCGGCGTGATCGCTGTGCACGGCCTGGAACCCGGTACCGGCCACCGCGTCGACCACGACCAGACGGAGCCCGGCAGGGCGGTCGGCGGCCGGCACGAGGGCGGAGGCCTCGTTCAGCACGATCGCGCCGTCGACCTCCTGCTCGGCGAGCCGCTCGAAGGCTTCGGCCACACTCGACCCCGCCGTGACGAGGGTGAGCGCGTACCCGCGTTCTGCAGCCGCTTCGGCCGTCGCCTGCAGCATGCGCGAGTTGCCGACGGTGGCGAGGGTCGTGACGACGAGGCCGATGGTCTGCGAGCGACCGGTACGCAGGGCACGCGCGGCGCGGTGTGGACGGTAGCCGAGCTCGGACATCGCCTGCTCGACCCTGGCGCGCGTGGCGGGGTCGACCCGCGGACTCTCGTTCACCACGCGGGAGACGGTCTGACCCGAGACCCCGGCGCGGGCGGCGACGGCGGCCATCGAGACCCGGCCCGTGGCGGGACGGCGACGGCGCGGTCCACGGTCGAGCGCGAGGCTGAGGTCGTCTTCGGTCACTGGCATCCCCCGTCCATAACTCCGCAATGTTGACGTTACCACGGCCGAAGTCGTACCATGTTTACGTGAACACGACCGAACTTCCTGAGATGCGGACCGAGACCCTCGGCGCCGGCGTCGTCAAGCGCGCAACCGTGCTGGCCGACGGCCGCGACATCATCTACTACGACGACCGCGACTCGACGCTCGGCCCCGACCGCGCGGTCGACGCCCGCACGCTCGACCCCCGCCCCGACACCGCAACGATGCGCCTCGACGTGCTCACCGGCGACTGGATCACGGTCGCCGCGAACCGACAGAACCGCGTCATGATGCCCGGCGCCGACGCCGACCCGCTCGCACCGCAGACCCCGACGAACCCATCGGAGGTGCCGTCGCTGTACGACGTCGCCGTGTTCGAGAACCGCTCCCCCGCATTCGGCCCCGCGCTCGCTGAGGCGATCGGCGCCGCTCCCGCCGCGAGCAACCCTCCCCGCGGACTCGACGACCTCGCCGCGCTCGGACTCGGCCGCACCCGCACCTCGGTCGGACGCTGCGAGGTCGTGTGCTTCAGCCCCGAGCACTCCGGATCATTCGGCACCCAGTCCGTCACCCGCGCCCGCACGGTGATCGAGGCCTGGGCCGACCGGACGGCCGCGCTGTCGCAGCTGCCGGGGATCGAGCAGGTGTTCCCGTTCGAGAACCGCGGCGAGGCGATCGGCGTGACCCTGCCGCATCCGCACGGCCAGCTGTACGCGTACCCCTACGTGACCCCGCGCACCACCCGGCTGCTCGATGCGATCGACCGCACCGCCCCCGACCTCTTCGCCCGCGTGCTGGAGTTCGAGCAGGCCTCCGAGCGCGTCGTGTTCCGCGGTGAGCACTGGACCGCGTTCGTGCCGTTCGCGGCCCGCTGGCCCCTCGAGGTGCACCTGATGCCGCACCGCCACGTGCCCGACTTCGCCGCGACCTCCGAGGCCGAGCGCGACGAGCTCGCGCCGCTCTACCTGCGTCTGCTGCGCGGCGTCGATGCGCTCTACGACACTCCGACGCCGTACATCGCCGCCTGGCACCAGGCACCGGTGCACGTGGGCCGCGACACCGTGCGCCTGCACCTGCAGCTCACGAGCCCGCGCCGCGCCGCCGACAAGCTCAAGTTCCTCGCCGGTTCCGAGGCCGCGATGTGGGCCTGGGCCGCCGAGGTCACCCCGGAGCAGGGCGCCGCCCGCATCCGCGAAGCCATCACCCGCGCCGAGGAGGCCTCCGCATGACCGCCGCACAGGACGACGCCCGCGCGCTCTTCTCCACCCTGACGGGACACGAGCCGGACGGACTCTGGTCGGCACCCGGCCGCGTCAACCTGATCGGCGAGCACACCGACTACAACGAGGGCTTCGTGCTGCCGTTCGCGATCCCGCACCGCACGGTCGCGGCGGTCGGCACGCGCGACGACGGCCGCATCCGCGTGGCATCGACCTTCGCGGATGACGTGGTCGAGGTCGCGCTCGACGAGCTGACTGCGCTGTTCCCGACCCCCACGGGCTCCGCTCCTGCTGTCCCCGAGTGGGCCGCGTACCCGCTCGGCGTCGCCTGGGCGCTGCAGCTGGCGGGAGCGACGGGTCGCGGTGCCGACATCGCGATCGCCTCCGACGTGCCTGTCGGCGCCGGACTCTCCTCGTCGGCCGCGATCGAGGGCGCGACGGCATCCGCTCTGAACGACCTCTGGAACGCCGGGCTCGACCGCGTGGCGCTCGCCCGCATCGGACGCCGCGCCGAGAACGAGGCCGTCGGAGCGCCGACCGGGATCATGGACCAGATGGCGTCGATGCTGGGCGAGGCCGACGAGGCGATCTTCCTCGACTGCCGCTCGCTGGAGGCGCAGACCGTGCCCGTCAGCGCCGCGGCATCCGGCCTGGCGATCCTCGTGATGGACACACGGGTGAAGCATGCGCACTCGACAGGCGGCTACGGCGAGCGCCGGGCGTCGTGCGAGAAGGGGGCGGCGATCATGGGCGTGAAGAGCCTGCGCGATGTGTCGGTGGCCGACCTCCCCCGCGCCGAAGAGCTCATGGACGACGTCACGTTCCGCCGCGTGCGGCACATCGTGACCGAGAACCAGCGCGTGCTCGACACCGTGCGGGTGCTGCGCGCACAGGGAGCGCGGGCGATCGGCGAGCTGCTCGTCGCCTCGCACGCCTCGATGCGCGACGACTTCGAGATCTCGGTGCCGGAGCTCGACACCGCGGTCGAGGCCGCCCTGGCCGCGGGTGCGATCGGCGCCCGGATGACCGGCGGAGGCTTCGGCGGTGCCGCGATCGCGCTGATCGAGCAGAGCGCGGTGGACGCGGTGTCGACCGCGGTGGACACCGCCTTCGCCGAGGCCGGATTCGGCGCCCCGCACCTGTTCACGGTCGTCCCGTCCGCGGGCGCGCACCGCGACGCCTGAGAGAATGACAGACGGAGCCCACGAGCGCTGACGCCTGTGGGCGGAGTCAGCGCACGATTCCGCCCACAGGTGCAGGCTCGCGGGGCGTGATCGCCTCAGGGCGGAGAACGAAGACAGAACCGTCGCGCACCGCGCGGCAGGAGAGGAACGCAATGTCCTGGATCGTCACCGGCGGCGCCGGCTACATCGGCGCCCACGTGGTGCGCGCTCTCGCGGATGCCGGGCTGACCCCGGTGGTGCTCGACGACCTCTCCAGCGGGGTGGCGTCGTTCGTGCCGGAGGGCGTGGCGTTCGTGCAGGGCAGCATCCTGGATCGCGAGCTCGTCGAGAAGGCGCTGCGCGACCATGACGCGGAGGGCGTGATCCACGTCGCCGGCTACAAGTACGCCGGGGTCTCGGTGCAGCGCCCGCTGCACACCTACGCGCAGAACGTCGAAGGCACCCGTGTGATCCTCGAGGCCATGCAGGCCGCGGGCGTCGCGAACATCGTGTTCTCGTCGTCCGCCGCCGTGTTCGGCACCCCCGATGTCGCGCTCGTGGTGGAGGACACTGCGAAGAAGCCGGCCAGCCCCTACGGCGAGTCCAAGCTGATCGGCGAGTGGCTGCTGCGCGACCAGGCGATCGCGACCGCCGACTCCGAGACGCCGCTGCGCCACACCTCGCTGCGCTACTTCAACGTGGTCGGCTCGGCGGATCCGACGGTGTACGACGTCAGCCCGCACAACCTGTTCCCGATCGTGTTCGAGGCGCTGATCGCGGGCAGGACCCCCAAGATCTTCGGCGACGACTACGCGACCGAGGATGGCACGAACGTGCGCGACTACGTGCACGTCGGCGACATCGCCGCGGCCCACGTCGCCGCCGCGAAGCGCCTGTCGTCCGGTGAGGCCATCGAGCCGGCGTACAACCTCGGCTCCGGTGACGGCCTGAGCGTGAAGCAGATCATGGATGCCGTCGCCCGTGTGACCGGCATCGACTTCACCCCCGAGATCGGCCCTCGTCGCCCCGGCGACCCGGACCGGATCGTGGCCACCGGAGAGCTCGCCGCCCGCGACCTCGACTGGACCATGCGGTACACGGTCGACGAGATGGTGCGCACGGGCTGGGAAGCCCGCCGCAACGCCGGCTGAGCCTCAGAGGTCGCGACGGCGGATCGGGTAGAGCCAGAAGCAGAGCCACGCCAGCGCGGTGAACAGCAGCGGGATCACCGCGAGCATGAGCCGGATGCCGCCGTCGACGGTCGCGGGCTGCGCATCCTCCAGCGCGGCATCGAAGCCGGATGACGTGAGCACCACCGCCGCGACGATCGCCTGCAGCACGACCGAGCCGCGCACCACGAATCCGTTCACGCCGAAGTACGCGCCCTCGCGGCGGTGGCCGGTGCGCCCGGCATCCTCGTCGATGATCTGTGCCAGCACCACCTCGAGCAGTTGCAGCAGACCGCCGACGCCGACCCCCACCGCGACGCCCACCAGCGCTGCGCCGAGGACGCTCGTCGGCACCAGGTAGCCGAGCACGGCGATGCCGAACACGGCAACGCTCCACAGCAGCGCGGTGCGCGGGTTCGTGCGGCGCACGACCGCGCTCCACAGCACGATCGAGGGGATCGCGGTGACGAAGATCGCCCCGAGCAGCAGACTGCTCTCGCCCTCCGCCGCATGCAGCGAGTAGCGCACGTAGAACGGCACGGCGGCGAGGATGATCGCGATCGACGTCTGCACGAACAGCGACCCGAGCACGTAGGGCACGAACGCCCTGTTCGCGAACGTGTACGTCAGCTGGTCGCGGAAGCGCATCGCCTCGGAGGCCGCCTCGGGCACGCGGCGCTCGACCATGCCGCCGAGGAACGACCAGACCAGCAGCACCAGGCACACCGCACCCAGCACGAGCGCCATGCCCGGCCAGCCGATCGAGTCGTACAGCAGCGGCGCTCCCGCGGTGCCCAGCACCATGCCGAGGATCGCGAAGATCTGCCGGGGCACGTTGCCCCGCGCTCGCTCGTCCGTGGTGCGGAAGATCTCGGGGAACAGCGCCGAGATGTTCAGCACCACGACCACGAAGGCGATGTCGTAGACCGCGACCACGATGAGGAACCAGGCGATCAGCCCAGCGGTCGGCAACTCCGGCGGCATCCAGACCAGCACGAATCCGACGACCAGCGGCACGATGCCGAAGCCGATCCACGGGATGCGGCGTCCCCACGGCGTGCGGATGCGGTCCGACAGCGCGCCGATCACCGGGTTCAGCAGGGCGTTGAGGATGCCGTGGGCGATCAGGGCCGCCGCCACCCATGCCGCCGGCACAGCGAGGTGCGAGACGTAGAAGTAGACCGCGAACGCCGAGAACGTCTGCGCCATGAGCTGGGTGGGGAACCCGGAGAGGCCGAAGGCGGTCGACTGCGCCCTGGTCGGTGCTGCGTCGAGCCGACGGTCGCGCAGGCGGGTGAGGAGCGAGGTCATCGCGTGCCCCGTTGCAGATCGCGCAGCGCACGCCAGCCGATGCGCACGAGGCCTTCGTCGGCGATCGCCTGTGTCACGACCGGGTCGGAGAGCAGGCGCAGCTCGTAACCCCGCTTGACGGCGGCGAAGTCGACCGCGGAACGCAGCTCCTCCGAGTCGGTCATCGGATGCAGGTAGATCTCCGTGACACCGGCGGGCACGGCACGCAGCAGCGCCACGAAGCCGTCACGCACCTGCTCGTAGGTCTCGGCGGCATCCGTGCCCTCACCGACCAGCTCGAAGGGGTGCGACCAGAGCCGGTCGATGATCTCGACCCCGAGCGCATCAGCCGCGCCGGTCGCCCTGGCGAGGGTGTCGGCGCTGACGCCATCCATGCTGCGCGGCAGGCGGAACGGCAGCCCGTGCTGCGCGGCCAGCGCGAAGACCTCGCCGAGGAAGTCCCGGCCGGTCGCGAGTCCGTAGACGGACCCCATGTGGTTGTCGAGGTGCGTGACGTCGACGCCGGCGTCGAGGGCGGTCTGCAGCTGCGCGGCGAGCTCGGCGGCGACGTCGTCGTTCGCGGCGCGCTGCTCGACCGACGCGACATCGACCGGGAAGAAGCCGTCTTCGTCGACCAGCGTGGTCGCGGTGCCCGTGAGCGGACGCCACCGGTAGCGGGACCACTCGCTCGTCAGCACCAGGTGCACGCCGACGTCGAGGTCACGGCGCGCGGCGGCGAATGCCAGCGCCTCCGGCGCCCAGGAGCACGGGACCATCAGCGTCGTGGAGTCGACGCGACCGGCGTCCAGCAGCTCGACGATCGCGGTGTTGGCCGCATGGCACATGCCGAAGTCGTCGGCGTTGAGGATGATCGCCCTGGCGCCGGGAGCGAGTCCGAGGCGTTCGGCGAGATCGGAGGGAGCAGTCATCGTCGACTCCTGTCGGGTGGGGTCAGCGTGCGGTCTTGTCGGGTGGGGTCAGGATACGGGTGAACAGCGCGGCGCGAAGAGCGGATGCCGCCTCTCCCGTCGCGCCGATCAGGGGGGCTTCGACGCCGAACGACGACACCCGGAAGCCCACGGACAGCAGCGGGGCATACTCCTCGGCGATGCGGGCGACCGCCTCGGCGAGAACAGGGTGCGCGGCGCTGCCGCTGAGGATGAACGCCTCGGGGTCGAGCACGAGCGTCATGGTGCCGGCGATCAGCACCAGACGTCTGGCGACCTCGGTGACCAGCTGCAGCGCGGCCTCGTCGCCATCGGCCGCGGCTTCGAGGTGCGCGCCGAGCAGCGCGTCGGGGTCGAGGTCGTACACGCGCGCGAGGTCGCTGACCACGGCGTCGTTCACGACCGGAGCGCCGATCGGCAGCGGGCTCTGCGGCAGGTACATGATCTCACCGGCGATCCCGGAGGCGCCCCGGTGCAGCGCGCCGTCGATCACGATCCCGGCACCGAGGCCGTCGTCGACCAGCAGCAGCAGCGCGAAGCTGGAGAGGTCGGCGACCGCGCCGACGGAGAGCTCGGCGAGAGCGGCCAGGTTGACGTCGTTCTCGATACGCACCTCGCACCCGAGAGCCGCTGCCAGCGCGCAACGGAATGCGCCGCCATCCGGGCCCTCGTCGTTGCGGATGCCGCCGTCGGCGGTGACGATGCCGGGGACGCCGACGACCGCCGCGTGCACCGGCCCCTTCACCGCGCGCCGGCATCGATCGACCAGGCGCGCGATGTGGGTGACGCGATCGTCGACGCGGGGGAAGTCCTCGTGCAGTTCCGCGCGCACGGCGCCGGTCGGGTCGACGAGCACGACGTGCGCGGCATGGTGGTCGGCGTGGATCGCGGCGGCGAATCCGAGACGCGGATGCAACGCGACCCGGCCCGCAGCGGGACCGCGGGTATCACGGTCGACGCCGGCCGGCGCCACGGCCCCTGCGCTCTCGAGCATGCGGAGCACCTGCGTCACGGCGGTGCGGGACAGCCCGGTCGCGGCCATCAGCTCGGCACGGGTGCGCGGGCCGGTGCGCGCGAGCGCTTCGAGAATCGCGCGGCCGTTGAGTGCGCGGAGCAGGGTCTGTGGTCCTGCGAGTGGCCTGGTCATGGCGATCCCCCCAAGTCAACTCCGCCCAGCCTCCCACATCACGCCGCGCCGCCGGGCCGCCGCCCGGAAACATGACGCGCGGGGGTCCGGTTGTGCGCCGAGTGCACGGCATCCGCCCGAGTGCACGACCTATCCGCGCGAACTACCCGTGCACTCGGCAACAACCCGTGCACTCGGCGGGCGGGCGGGCGGGCGCGGCGGGCGGGCGGGCGGGCGGGCGTCAGTCCAGCGCGGACATCACGTGCTTGATGCGCGTGTAGTCGTCGAAGCCGTACTGCGAGAGATCCTTGCCGTAGCCGGAGTGCTTGAATCCGCCGTGCGGCATGTCCGAAACGAACGGGATGTGGGTGTTGATCCACACACACCCGAAGTCCAGGTCGCGCGAGAACCGCATCGCACGCGCGTGATCCGTGGTCCACACCGATGCGGCCAGCGCGTACGGAACGTCGTTCGCCATCTCCAGCGCCTCCGCGTCCTCGGAGAACGACTGCACGGTCAGCACCGGGCCGAAGATCTCGCCCTGCACGGCCTCGTCGTCCTGGTGCAGACCCGACACGATCGTGGCCTCCCAGAAGTAGCCGCGGTCGCCCTGACGCGCGCCACCGGTCTCGATCGTCGCGTGCGCGGGCAGCCGCTCGATGAAGCCGGACACCTGGGCGAGCTGCGCCGCGCTGCTGAGCGGGCCGTACAGCACGCCCTCCTCGTGCGGACCGCCGGTGCGGGCGTGCGTGCGGGCGCGAGCGACCAGCGCCGCGACCAGTTCGTCGTGGATCGAAGCGTGCACGAGCACCCGCGTCGCGGCGGTGCAGTCCTGGCCGGCGTTGAAGAACGCTCCGGTGATGATGCCCTCGACGGCCTTCTCGATCGACGCATCCGGGAACACGATCGCCGGGGCCTTGCCACCCAGCTCGAGGTGAACGCGCTTGACGTCGTTCGCGGCCGAGCGGGCCACGGCCATACCGGCGCGCACGGATCCGGTGATCGCGACCATTTGCGGCGTCGGGTGCTCGACCAGTGCCACGCCGGTGTCACGGTCGCCGAGCACGACGTTCAGAGTTCCCGCCGGGGTGTGGTTCGCGACGATCTCGGCCAGCAGCAGCGTGGTGAGCGGCGTCGACTCGGCCGGTTTCAGCACGACGGTGTTGCCCGCGGCGAGCGCGGGGCCGATCTTCCATACCGCCATGTTGAGCGGGTAGTTCCAGGGGGTGACCTGACCGATCACGCCGATCGGCTCTCGGCGCACGAAGGAGGTGTGCCCGGCGAGGTACTCCCCCGCGGCGCGGCCCTCGAGGCTGCGGGCGGCGCCGGCGAAGAAGCGCAGCTGGTCGACGGACTGCATGATCTCGTCGGCGACGAGCGTGGCGCGCGGCTTGCCGGTGTCGCGCGACTCCAGGTCGGCGAACTCCTCGGCGCGGGCGAGCATGTCGTCGGCGATGCGGAACAGCGCCAGCTGCCGGTCGGCGGGGGTGGTGTCGCGCCAGAGCGGGAAGGCAGCGGATGCCGCGGCGTAGGCGTCGTCGACGTCGCTGCCGTCCGACACGGGGAGCGCGCCGTACTCCTCCTCGGTCGCCGGATCGATGAGCGGCAGACTGCCTGCTCCGCGCACGGGAACGTAGCGACCGCCGATGAAGTTCTGCAACGTCTCTGAAGGCATGTCCACATGGTAGCGAGGAGTGTGCGAAATCTGAAGCACTTTCCTGGCGAAACAACTGAATCAGTTGCCAGAGCATGTTCAACCTGTCAATATCGACACATGAGCACCACGCCGAAGCAGCCTGCCCTGGACGACATCTCCAAGCGGATCGTCGAACTCCTCCAGGAGGACGGCCGTCGGCCCTATGCCGAGATCGGTCGCGAGGTCGGACTCAGCGAGGCAGCGGCCCGCCAGCGCGTCCAGCGGATGACCGAGGCGGGCATCATCCAGATCGTCGCCGTCACCGATCCGATGCAGCTCGGCTTCCACCGCATGTCGATGATCGGCATCCGCGTGTCTGCCGATCCGCGCACGATCGCCGAGGAGCTCACGAAGATCCCCGAGCTCGCCTACGTGGTCGTCACCCTCGGCACCTTCGACATCCTCGTCGAGGCCGTGTGCGAGAGCGACGAGCACCTGATCGACCTCATCGCCACCCGTATCCGCACCATCCCCGGCATCGCGCACACCGAGAGCCTGCTCTACGCGGGTCTCTACAAAGACCTCTACAACTGGGGTACGCGCTGAGGCGCGCCCCCTCATCCAACGGAGTGATCATGGGAACCACCGTCTTCGAGCGTCAGCAGCCGCCGCAGTCCGTCATCGACGACTCCCTGCGCTCCACCGCCTTCGGGGTGTTCTGGCTCGATGACGTCGAGCGGCCGGTGCATCCGCCGTTGTCCGGCTCGGTGCACGCCGACCTCGCGATCGTCGGCGGCGGGTACACGGGACTGTGGACCGCGATCCGCGCCAAGGAGCGCGACCCCGAGCGCCGGGTCGTGCTCCTCGAGGCATCCCGCGTGGCCTGGGCCGCATCCGGCCGCAACGGCGGGTTCTGCGAGGCGAGCCTCACCCACGGCCACGAGAACGGCGTGAACCGCTGGCCCGACGAGATCGACCGGCTCGAGGAGCTGGGCTTGGCGAACCTCGACGGCATCGCGCAGACCATCGCGCGCTACGGCATGGACACCGACTTCGAGCGCACCGGCCAGCTGGCGGTCGCGGTGGAGCCGCATCAGGTCGAGTGGTACCGCGGCGAGGACGGCTTCCTCGACGAGGACGCAGTGCAGGCCGAGGTGCACTCGGAGACCTTCCTCGCCGGCTCCTGGGACCGCGAGGGCTGCGCGATGGTGCATCCGGCGAAGCTGGGGCTGGAGCTCGCGCGCGTCGCGTCCGAACTGGGCGTCGAGATCCACGAGCGCACCCTGGTGCGCGGCATCGAGGGCGACGGCTCCTCGGCGATCACGCTGGTGACCGACGGCGGACGCGTGACAGCGGATGCCGTGGCACTCGGCACCAACGTCTTCCCCTCGTTGCTGAAGCGCAACCGCCTGATGACCGTGCCGGTGTACGACTACGTGCTGATGACCGAGCCGCTCTCGGACGCGCAGCTCGCGTCGATCGGATGGTCGAACCGCCAGGGCCTCGCCGACAGCGCGAACCAATTCCACTACTACCGGCTCACCGCCGACAACCGCATCCTGTTCGGCGGCTACGACGCGATCTACCACTTCGGCGGCAAGGTGCGTCCGGAGTACGAAGACCGCATGGAGAGCCACCGGCGCCTCGCCTCGCACTTCTTCACCACGTTCCCGCAGCTCGCGGGGCTCACCTTCACCCACCGCTGGGCCGGAGCGATCGACTCGTCCAGCCGCTTCTGCGCCTTCTTCGGCACCGCCCGCAAGGGCCGCGTCGCCTACGCGACCGGGTTCACGGGGCTCGGCGTCGGCGCTGCGCGCTTCGCCGCCGACGTCATGCTCGACAAGCTGTCGGGTGAGGAGACCGAGCGCACGGCGCTGAAGATGGTACGCGAGAAGCCGGTGCCGTTCCCGCCGGAGCCCGCCGCCGCAATCGGCATCAACCTGGTGCGGGCGGCCATGAATCAGGCCGACCACCGCGAGGGCAAGCGCAACCTGTTCCTCAAGACGCTCGATGCGCTCGGGATGGGCTTCGACTCATGAGCGGGCTCGCCGCGGGCACCGGCGTGGATGCGGGCGCCCTCCGTCTCGCCCATGAACCACTGCCGGTCGACGAGGTCCTCTCCGGCACTCCCACGACGGGCACGCAGGCGTTGGCGTCTCTGGGTGACGTCGAGATCGGCGTCTGGGAGATGACGCCGGGTACGGCCACCGACACCGAGGTGGATGAGGTGTTCGTCGTACTCTCCGGGCACGCCACGATCACCTTCGACGACCCTTCCCTGCCCGATCTCACGGTCGGTCCCGGCGCGGTGGTGCGCCTGGCCGAGGGGCAGCGCACCACGTGGACCGTCACTGAGACGCTGCGGAAGATCTACATCGCGTAGAGCCGGCGGTGCGCACACGTCGATCGCACGGTGCGTCAGCTCAGCGCCGTCACCTCGGCGTGCGGCATCCGCTCGCGCATCACCCGGACCGCCTCGGGGTTGTCGTCGACGAGCACGGCATCCCGCCCCAGAGCCGACGCCACCGCGCCGGTCGTACCGCTGCCGGCGAAGAGGTCGAGCACGCGATCGCCGGGGCGGCTGGAGGCGCGGATGATCCGACGGAGGATGCCCTCGGGCTTCTGCGTGGGGTATCCGGTCTTCTCGCGGCCCGTGGTGGGGACGATCGTGTGCCACCAGACGTCGGTCGGCAGCTTGCCGCGCGCCGCCTTCTCCGGCGTGACGAGACCGGGCGCCATGTACGGCTCGCGGTCGATCTCGTCGGCGTTGAAGACGTACGTCCGCGGGTTCTTCACGTAGACGAGGATCGTGTCGTGCTTGGTGGGCCAGCGCCGGCGCGACTTCGCCCCGTAGTCGTAGGCCCAGATGAGCTCGTTGAGGAACGAGTCCCGCCCGAACACCGCGTCGAGCATGACCTTGGCGTAGTGCGCCTCGCGGTAGTCGAGGTGCAGGTACAGGGTGCCGTCGTCGGCGAGCAGCCGCCACGCCTCCTCGAGCCGCGGCATCAGGAAGGTGCCGTAGTCGTCGAAGCGGTCGTCGTACGTGCGCAGCATCCCCCGCACCCGCTCGTAGGCGTGGCCGTGGAAGCCGTGGCGGATCTCGGTCTCGGCGGCCTCCGGTTCAGAACTCCTCAATTCCGGCACCTCCGCCCTGTCAGAGTCCCGCGAGACCGCACTGTTCGAGCCAGGGGCCTCGGATTCTTGAGGAGTTGTGGACGCCCGCCGCGCCGTGACCACCTGCCGTTCCTGCGTACGGCCGGTGTTGAACGGCGGATCGAGGTAGATCAGGGTGAAGGATGCGGCGGGCAGAGTCGCCGCGGCCGTGAGGTTGTCACCCTCGATGATCGTGACGGCACCGGGCGTCACCTCTGCCGGAGAGCTGCACGTTTTTCGGCCGGATTCGGCGGATGCGGCCGCAAAAGGCGCGTGCTCCCGAATTTCGGATGCGCCATCCTCCGAGCCTGTCGAGGGGTCGGTCACGGGACCCGGTGCAGCCACGCGTCGGTGGCGAACTTCGACTCCACAAGTGCCTCCGCGGCGGCGTACTCCTCGGCGCTGATCGCCCCGGTCTCGGCATCGGTCAGCGAGCGGAAGGTGCCGATGAACCGGTCGATGATCTCGGCGCGGGTGAGTCCGGTCTGGCTGCGCAGCGGATCGACGCGCTTGGCCGCTGACGTGGTGCCCTTGTCGCTCAGCTTCTCCCGCCCGATGCGCAGCACCTCGGTCATCATCTGACCGTCGATGTCGTACGACAGCGTCGCGTGGTGCAGCACTCCCCCGTTGGCGAGCCGCTTCTGCGCTGCCCCGCCGATCTTGCCGGTGGGGCTCGCGATGTCGTTGAGCGGCTGGTAGACCGCGTCGATGCCGAGGGACCGCAGCGCCTGCAGCACCCAGTCGTCGAGGAAGGCGTAGGAGTCGGCGAAGGTCATGCCCGCCACCAGCGACGCCGGGACGTACAGCGAGTAGGTGATGATCTGCCCCGCGGCCATGAGCATCGCCCCGCCGCCGGAGATCCGGCGCACGACGTCGAACCCGTGGCGGGCCGCCCCCTCGGGGTCGACCTCGTTGCGGTACGACTGGAAGGAGCCGATCACCACGGCGGACTCGTCCCACTCCCAGATGCGCAGAGTGGGGCGGCGGCGGCCCTCGCCCACGCGGGCGGTGAGCACCTCGTCGAGTGCGAGGTTCATGCGAGGCGAGACGGCCTTGTCGTGCACGATCTCCCAGTCGAAGTCGCGCCACCCCGGCGCCGTCACCAGCGCGCGCCGCACAGCCGTGCCGACCGCGTCGGGGGTGAATCCGAGCAGCTGGGCGCCCGCCGGCAGAGCCTCACGAACGGCGGTCGCGATCGCGGTGGCATCCGTCTCGACCGGCAGCCCCGTCACCGCGGCGTTGATGTCGTCGAGCGCGGAGTCCGGCTCGAGGAAGAAGTCTCCGGCCAGTCGGAATCGCGCGATCCTGCCGTCCTCGACATCCAGGTCGACGACGACGAGCTTTCCCCCTGGGACCTTGTATTCACCGTGCACGGTTCCAGCTTAAGTCCGCGGGGCGCCGACCGCCCGGTCCGAGGTCAGCGGCCCAGCACCACCGCGCGCTCCCCCGCACGGATGGGCACGGTGTATCGGTTGCCCGGCGGAGGCAGCGGGCACACGAACTGGTCGGAGAACGCGCACGGCGGCAGGTACGCCCGGTTGAAGTCGATCACCGCGGCGCCGTCGGCCGCGGGCTCGTCGACGGGCAGGAACCGGAACCGATAGGTCTCACGCCCGTTGGTGCCGTCGCCGAACACCGCGCTCAGCGCCCCCTGGGCGTTGCGGGTGACCGCCAGCTCGTACTCCTTCTCGCGCAGGGAGAAGGACAGCCGACCGGCGAGCGGGGACTCGTGCGCCGCACCGTCGACCGCGGTGATGGTGACCTTCTCGCCCGGGGTCGGTTCGAACGTCGCCTCCACCCGCCACGCACGGTCGGGGCGGTAGGCGTCGATTCCGCTGAACCGCTCCCGCTCCGGCCGTCCGGGGTTGTAGACCCGCAGCGCGACGGTGCCGTCGCGGGTGAACCGTCGCAGTTCCCGTCTGCCGAGCCGCAACGTCTGCACTCCGCGCAGTGCCACGCTCTCGCCGGCCTGCCCGAGGTCGGTGCCGCGGATGCCGCCGTCCTCCGTGAGCGCCCAGAGGCCCGGGATGCCGTCGACCGCGGCCGGCATCTCGATCAGCCAGTTCGTCGACTCGAGCGCGGCGGGCCCATACTCCGAGCCGGCGTAGCGCTCGCGCGACGCGTGCCAGTCGTGCCAGTCCTTCTCGAAACTCATCGGAGCAGTGCCCTCCCGTGCGAGCGCACCGCACAGGCGCGCCTCGCTCGTCCGCGGAATATTGCCCCCGAATCTACGGGCGCGCGACGCACGGAGACGAGGATCACGTCACGCGGCTTCACCGGCTGTCATGCGCGTTCATCGTGCGTAACACGGCGACGCCGGAGAGCGCCGTCAGTCGCGCGGCGGGAAGCGCTTGTCGAGCCAGGAGAGCACGTCGGCGCGCACCTCTCCCTGCTGCAGCTCGTTGAAGATCTCGTGCCGGGCGTCCGGGTAGACCAGCGTCGTGACATCGGTGTAGCCGGAGCGGGTGCGGTACTCCTCCGCCAGCTTGTGCACGCTGCGGGGTCCGCCGACCGGGTCGTCGCGTCCGACCAGAAGCAGCAGCGGGATGTCGCGTCCGCCCTTCGCGACCAGGTCCTTCGCGGGACGCCCGTAGAGCTTCGCGGCCTCGATGGGACCGAAGAGCTTCAGCAGCGGAACGTCGGTGGTCAGCGGGTCGTCGGCGAATTCCTGCCACACCGCCGGGTCGCGGCTGAGCCACTCGAACCCGGTCGCATCAGGGCCGGCCCAGCGGGCGTTCAACGGCGCGGCGTTCAGCGAGCCGGGCATGCGCAGCGCCGATCCCGAGAGGATGACGGCATCCCACGCGTCGGGGTGGTCGTTGACGAGCATCTGCGCGAGGAAGGATCCCCAGGAGTGACCGAGCAGCACGAGTGGCAGGTCGGGGTTCTCGTCGCGGATGATGCCGGTCAGCTGCCAGACGGCGTCCTCGGCCGCGCGCAGCCCGCCCTTGCCGAGACGGCCGAGCCCTGCCGGGCCGTCGTGCTGACGGATGCCGGTGCGTCCGTGCCCGCGGTGGTCGTCGGCGTAGACCGTGAAGCCCGCTCCGGTGAGCGCGCCGATCAGCGCGCCGTAGCGTCCGGCGTGCTCGCCGACGCCGTGCAGCAACTGCACGACTCCGCGCGGCGTGCCCTCAGCCGGGTGGACGTCGTAGACGATGGCGATGCCGTGGGCATCCGTGAACTCTCGCGTATCCGTCACGCTGAGAGCCTACCCATGGCGGAGAGCACCGGCTACAGGCCCAGCGCCGCCCGCACGCCGAGCGCGATGTCGCGATCCGTGACCTCGTAGCCGCCGACGCCGTCGGATGCCGACCCCATGCGCACTCCGCCGTCTTCGCGCACGGCGCGCTTGGCCGAGAAGTGCAGCGCGTCGACGCCGATCGCGGCGAGCGCCGGGGCCGTGGCGGCATCCACACCGCTGCCGGCCATGATCTCGATCCCGCCCTCGGCGGCGGCGACGAGGGCACGCAACGTGTCGATGCCGTCGATCGCGGCGGAGGCACCGCCCGAGGTGAGCACCCGACGCAGTCCGAGGCTCCGCGCCGCCGCGAGCGTCGCCACCGGGTCGGCGGTCACATCGATGGCGCGGTGCAGGGTGACCGACGCTCCTTCCGCGGCATCGCGCAGGCGCGTCATCGCGTCGATGTCGAGGCGCGCGTCCGCGTCGAGCGCGCCGATGACGACCCCGGTGGCGCCGGAGGCGAGGGCCAGGCGCACGTCGCGCTCGGCGACGGCAAGCTCGTCGGCGTCGTAATGGAACCCTCCCGCACGGGGGCGGATCAGCACGTGCACCTCGGGGCCGGTGTCACCGGCGGTCTCGACCGCGAGCTCCACGGTCGCCTGCGACGGGGTGAGCCCGCCCAGCGCGAGAGCCGTGGCGAGCTCGACGCGTGCGGCGCCGACCTCCGTGGCGATGCGGACACCGGCGGGGTCCTGTACGGCGAGTTCCAAAGCGAGAGTTCGGGTCACGCCCTCCATTCTGCCGGGTGTGCGCGGCGACGACGGCATCCGCCCTTCCCCCTCCACAGAAGATTAGATAGGCTATCTAAGTAATGTCTGCGTCTGAAGAAGCCCTCCACCTGACCGCCACAGACCTGCGCATGGCCACGTTCCGCCTGGCTCGCCGGCTCCGGTGCGCCCGCGCCGCCGACTCGATGAGCGATGCGCAGCTCGCCGTGCTGGCGACCCTGCGCATGCACGGCCGCCGCACGATCTCCGCTCTCGCCGAGCACGAGCGGGTCACCGCGCCGTCGATGACCAGCACGGTCGACGGGCTCGAGAAGCAGGGGTTCGTGGTGCGCACCCCCGACGAGGACGACCGCCGCCGTGTGCAGGTCGACATCACCGCGGCCGGCACCGAGATCGTGGTGGAGACCGTCCGTCGCCGTGACGAGCTGCTCGCCGACATGCTTCGCGAGCTCGATTACACCGAGGCAGAGCTCGAGACGTTGCGCGCGGCGAGCGAGCTGATGCGGCGGGTGACCGACCGATGAGTGCCATGTTCCGTTCGTTCGCGAACATCAACTACCGCATCTGGTTCGCCGGGGCCCTGGTGTCCAACGTCGGCGGGTGGATGCAGGCGACCGCCCAGGACTGGGTCGTGCTCACCGAGCTCACCGACAACGACGCGACCGCCATGGGCGTGACCATGGCGCTCCAGTTCGGCCCGCCACTGGTGCTCGTGAGCCTGACGGGCTGGGTGGCCGACCGGTTCGAACGCCGTCGCATCCTGCTCACGACGCAGACCGCCCTGCTCGGACTCGCGATCGCGGTGGGCGTGCTGCTGCTCAACGGCCTCATGACCCTGCCGATGATGTTCTGTTTCGCGCTCGGTTTCGGCATCGTGAACGCCTTCGATGCTCCGGCCCGCCAGGCCTTCGTCTCGGACATGGTGTCCACGGGCGACACCTCCAACGCGGTCGCACTGAACTCGGCATCCTTCAACCTGGCCCGCATGATCGGACCGGCCGTCGGAGGTCTGCTGATCGTGGCGATCGGCTCCGGATGGGTGTTCATCGTCAACGCGGCGACCTTCCTCGCGATGATCCTCGCGCTGGCGATGCTGCGCACGAGTCTGCTCGCCCCTCGCCCCAAGCACCGCAGCCGCGGGGGCCTCGCCGCCGGCTTCCGCTACGTCTGGGGACGCAGCGACCTGCGCGTCGTGTTCGTGACCGTGTTCCTGATCGGCGCCTTCGGCATGAACTTCCCGATCTTCGCCTCGACCATGGCGATCGAGTTCGGCGCCGGTGCCGACGGTTACGGCGTGCTCAGCTCGATCCTCGCGATCGGCTCGCTGGCGGGCGCCCTGCTGGCCGCCCGCCGCGACCGCGCCAGAGTGCGCGTCGTGATCTTCGCGGCCGGGGGCTTCGGCGTCGCGGCCTTCGTGTCGTCGGCGATGCCGAGCTACGCCGCGTACGCCGTGACCCTGATGTTCACCGGCTTCATGATCGTGACCCTGCTCACCACGGCCAACGGCTATGTGCAGATGACCACCGATCCCGCGCTGCGCGGACGCGTGCTCGCCCTCTACATGGCCGTCATCATGGGCTCGACACCGGTCGGCGCCCCGATCGCCGGTTGGGTGGCCGACGCGTTCGGCCCGCGCGCCGCCATCATGCTCGGCGGCACCGCGGGCCTCATCGCGTGTGCGATCGGCGCGATCTGGGTGTTCACCTCCGGTCGACTGCACCGCGATGAGAACCGCCGGTTCCTGCTGACTCTCGACGAGACGCGGCCGCTCAGCATCATCGACGAGGTCGACCCCGTGGAGTTCAGCGATGAGGCGGCGGTGACCACTCCGATCCGCTCCGCGCGACCGAAGGACTGACCC
Organism: Microbacterium sp. NPDC087591; assembly: GCF_044743625.1. NCBI lineage: Bacteria > Bacillati > Actinomycetota > Actinomycetes > Micrococcales > Microbacteriaceae > Microbacterium > Microbacterium sp. NPDC087591. The sequence goes on along the minus strand of NZ_JBIUWU010000001.1, from coordinate 2,191,498 downwards.
GCCACCCTCAGCGATATACCGTTGAGGGATGAGCGGACCGGAGAACACGCCCCAGCCGACCCCTGCCACCGCCGCAGATCCGGTCTCCGCGGACACCGCGGAAGGCACGGCGGCGCGCCGCGCACTGCCACCGCTCCAGCGCTGGGTCTTCTGGCCCGCGACGGTGATCATCGTGGCCTTCGTGGCGTTCACCCTCGCCGCCCCGCACCTCGCCGAGGCGCTGTTCGGCGCGATCCAGACCACGATCGTCAACGCCTTCAACTGGTACTACGTGCTGATCGCCGCGTTCTTCGTGGCCTTCAGCCTGTACCTCGGCTTCAGCCGCTTCGGCGACATCAAGCTCGGCAAGGATGACGACGAGCCGGAGTTCTCGCTCATGTCGTGGTTCTCGCTGCTGTTCGCCGCCGGCATGGGCATCGGCCTGGTCTTCTACGGCGTGAGCGAACCCCTCACGCACTTCGCGACCCCGCGCCCCGGCGTCACCGGCACGCCCGAACAACTCGCGCAGGCCGCACTCGGCCAGACCTACCTGCACTGGGGCGTGCACGCCTGGTCGATCTACGTCGTGATCGGTCTCGCCCTGGCCTACGCCATCCATCGCCGCAAGCGCCCGATCTCGATCCGCTGGACGCTCGAGCCGCTGCTCGGCAAGCGCGTCGAGGGCGGATGGGGCCATGCGATCGACGTGATCGCCCTGGTCGGCACGCTGTTCGGCGTCGCGACATCGCTCGGGCTCGGCGTCATCCAGATCAGCGCCGGCCTCAGTGCCGCGGGGCTGGCGGAACCCGATGAGACCACGCAGGTCATCATCATCCTGATCATCTCGGTGTTCGTGCTGATGTCGGTGCTGTCCGGCGTCACCAAGGGCATGAAGTGGCTGTCGAACGCCAACCTCGTCATGGCCGGGCTGCTCGTGCTCTATCTGCTGGCCGTCGGTCCGACCGAGTTCCTGCTGCGCGAGTTCGTGCAGTCGATCGGCTACTACGTGCAGAACTTCGTCGGGCTCTCGTTCAACGTCAGTGCGTTCCAGGGCACCGCCGGCGAGGCGTGGCAGGCGCAGTGGACCTCGTTCTACTGGGGATGGTGGATCTCGTGGGCGCCGTTCGTCGGCATCTTCATCGCCCGCATCTCGAAGGGCCGCACGGTGCGCGAGTTCGTCGCCGGCGTCATCCTGGTGCCCACCCTGCTCGGCATCCTGTGGTTCGCGGTGCTGGGCGGATCCGCGCTCGCGATCGAGCTGCAGTCCCCCGGCACGCTCACCGGGGCCGACGGCACCGTCGATCTGCAGGGTGCCCTGTTCGAGCTGCTCGCGCACGTGCCGGGCAGCACGATCGTGAGCCTCGGCGCCGTGCTGCTGATCGCGATCTTCTTCGTGACGTCCGCCGACTCCGGAGCCCTCGTGATGGGCATGATCGCGACCGGGGGCCAGCAGAACCCGAAGCGCTGGATCCGCACGTTCTTCGTCGCCGTGACCGCGGCCCTCGCGATCGCCCTGCTGCTGGCGGGCGGCCTGACCGCCCTGCAGACCGCCGCCATCACGATCGCACTCCCGTTCAGCGTCGTGATGCTGCTGATCTGCTGGTCGACGGTCGTCGCGTTCACCCGCGAGCGACGCGCCTACGCCCGTGCGGAGCGCGCGCAGCTGATCGACAAGATCGGCGACTACTACGGTCTCGAGGTCGAGGCCCGCGACGAACGCGGAGTGCTGGGCGCCCAGCCGCGGTGGATGCGTTCGCTGCAGCGCCGACTCGGCCTGCCGGTCGCACCGACCACGCCGATCCGGATCCCCCCGCACCTGCTGAGCACCGAGTCGAAGGCGGATGCCGGGCCGGCCACGCTCGACGTCGACGACCTCGTGTCGTCCGACGAGCTCTCGGGGTACGACGACCCGGACGTGCCGTCCCACGGCGAGGACGAGTCGCCGCAGTACCCGCGCTGAGCCCTTTCGGCGCGGTGTCAAGGGGGTGCGCGACCTCGGCACGACGGACGTACGTTCGCGTCATGACTGAGAACACCGACACCACACCGCACCCCCAGGATCCCGCAGAAGGGGCATCCGACGTCGACGGCACCGAGGAGCACGACCCGCAGGGCGGCAGCCAGGGCGGCGCACTCCAGGGCGACAGCTCGCACGGAGACTCCCCGCACGGCGCGATCCAGGGCGACGCGAGCCACGGCCACTCCCCCGACGGCGCCATCCAGGGCGATGCCAGCCGCGATGACGACACCCCGGCCCCGCTCGGCGGCGACGAGACGACCGAACAGCAGCTGCAGGCCGACAACCCCGCTGAGGAGGAGACGCTCAAGCTGCTCGACCCCGACAACCCGCCGGCCTGAGCGCCTGCGCCACCCTGCCCCTGCCCGGCCCTGCCCTGCCCTGCCCTGCCCTGCCCTGAGCCGGCCTTCCGTTTTTTCGGAGGATGTGAAGAATCGCGGAGGAATCCTCACGATTCATCCGCGATTCTTGAGCAGGGCCGCAAATAGTTCAGCCTGCAGGGCCGTAGAAGTTAAGCCTGCGGATGCCGGATGCTACGCCCCGAGCACCACCCGCAGCTGCTCCACAGCCCAGTCGAGCTCGGTCGCGCGGATCACGAGCGGCGGCGCGATGCGGATGGTCTGCCCGTGCGTGTCCTTGACCAGCACACCACGATCGAGCAGCTTCTCGGCGATCTCGCGCCCCGTGCCCTTGGCGGGGTCGATGTCGACGCCGGCCCAGAGTCCGGCGATGCGCACCGCCGTGACGCCGTGTCCGATGAGCGGCTGCAGACCCTGGTCGAGGTGGGCTCCGAGGGCACGGGCGCGCTCCTGGAACTCGCCGGACTCCAGCATCTCGACGACGCGCAGCCCGACGGCCGCGGCGAGCGGGTTGCCGCCGAAGGTCGAGCCGTGCTCGCCGGGGCGGATGACTCCGAGCACGTCCTCGTCACCGACGACCGCCGACACCGGCAGGATGCCGCCGCCGAGAGCCTTGCCGAGCAGGTACAGGTCGGGCACCACTCCCTCGCGGTCGCACGCGAAGGTCTCGCCGACGCGGCCGAGTCCCGACTGGATCTCGTCGGCGATGAAGAGCACGTTCTTCTCGTCGCAGATCTCGCGGATGCGGCGCAGGTACCCCTCCGGCGGGATCACGACTCCGGCCTCGCCCTGGATCGGCTCGATCAGCACGGCGGCCGTGTCGTCGGTGATGGCGGCGGCGATGGCATCCGCATCCCCATAGGGCACGATGTCGAAGCCCGGCGTGTACGGACCGAAGCCCTCGCGCGCGGACTCGTCGTCGCTGAAGCTGATGATCGTGGTGGTGCGGCCGTGGAAGTTGCCGGCCGCGACGATGATGCGCGCACGACCGTCGGCGATGCCCTTGACCCGGTAGCCCCAGGCGCGCGCGACCTTGATGCCGGTCTCGACGGCCTCGGCCCCGGTGTTCATCGGCAGCACGAGGTCCTTGCCGCACAGCTGCGCGAGGGCGGCCGCGAACGGTTCGAGCCGGTCGCTCTCGAAGGCGCGGCTGGTGAGCGTGACCCGGCCGAGCTGTTCGGTGAGGGCGGCGACGAGCGCCGGATGCCGGTGGCCGAAGTTGACCGCGGAGTACGCGGCGAGCAGGTCGAGGTAGCGCTTGCCCTCGACATCCGTCACCCAGGCGCCATCGCCGCGGGCGATGTTGACGGGCAGCGGGTGGTAGTTGTGTGCGACGTGCGTCTGGGTTGCTTCCTCAGGCAGGGTCACTCGGCACCTCGCAGTTCGAGCGTGCAGCACTTGATGCCGCCGCCGCCGAGCAGCAGCTCGGAGAGGTCGACCGTGATCGGGTTGTAGCCGCGCTCGCGCAGCTGCGCCTCGAAGCCCTTGGCGCGGGGCGAGATGATCACGTTGTAGCCGTCGCTCGCGGAGTTCAGTCCGAACACCGAGCCGTCCTCATCCGACACCAGGATCGCGTCGGGGAAGCGCTCCTCGAGGATGGCGCGGCTCGCGTCGTCGAAGGCACCGGGGAGGTACGCGATGTTGGCGCGCTCCGGGCCGCCGTTGTCTGCGCCCTGCACCGGGTCGAGCACGGCGATCGCGGTGTCGAGGTGGTAGAAACGCGGGTCGATGAGGTTCAGCGAGACGACCTCGCGGCCGAAGACCTCGCCCACCTCGCGGTGGCTGTCGCCGGTCGAGCGGAAGCCGGTGCCGGCGAGGATCACATCGCCGACGAGCAGGAAGTCGCCCTCGCCCTCGTTGACCTCTTCCGGGATGACGGTGTCGTAGCCGGCCGCGCGGAACCAGTCGGCGAACGCGGGGGCCTCACCGGCGCGCTCGACGAAGCGGAACTTCGGCACGTAGGCACGGCCGTCGATCAGGAACCCGCCGTTGGCGGTGTAGACCATGTCGGGGTAGTCGGCGAGCGGCTCGATCAGCTCGACCTCGTGACCGAGCTCGAGGTACAGATCGTGCAGCTTCTGCCACTGCGCGACCGCTTTGGCGGTGTCGGTCGGCTTCGTCGGCTCCATCCACGGGTTGATCGTGTAGCTGACGGTGAAGTGCTCGGGGCGGCACATCAGGTAGCGGCGGTGGTGCGCGGTGCGGGTGGGTGCTGACGTGACGGTGGTCTCAGGCGTCGACATGGATGCTCCTCGAGGAACGGATGCGGCGGACGCTGTCCAGGGGCCCGACGGTCCTTCGACCCGCCGCTCGTTCAGAGCCGGCGCCGGGGAAGATGCGACTCGGGCACGCCACGCTCCATTGTGTCATCCGACGACTGTGCGACGCCAGGGTGCCACGGCTATGCGGCGCGGACGACGACCTTGCCGACCGTGTGACCGGCCTCGATGTGCGCGAGGGCGGCGGAGGCCTCGACGAACGGGTACTCGCGCTCGATCACCGGCACGATGCGCCCCTCGGCCGTCAGCTCGAGCAACGTGCGCAGCACCTCGGGCCTGGTCGTCGCGGCGAGCGGACGGATGCGGCGACGCGAGCCGATCGACAGGAACGCGGCCTTCAGCATCCGCGGCACCGGTCCGAGCACGTGTCCGCCATCTCCGGTGGCCAGCACGACGGTGCCGCCCGGGGCCGTCAGGCGTTGCAGTTCGCGCAGCGGCATCCCTCCGGCGATGTCGATGACCGCGTCGAAGTGCGCGGTGGGCAGCTCTGCCAGCGGCTGCGTGCGGTGGTCGAGCGTGCGCACCGCGCCGAGCCGCTGCACGAGCGGGGCGTTGCGCGCGCCGCACGTGGCCCACACCTCGGCCCCTCGGAGCGCGGCCAGCTGCACCGCGAACGTGCCGACGCCGCCGGATGCGCCGATGATCAGCACTCGGGGTGCGGTCGCGGCGGTCAGCCCGACACCGGCCAGATCGAGCGCCTGCCACGCGGTGCCGCCGGCGATCGGGAGGCAGGCAGCGGGTTCGGGGGCGACGTCGGTCGGCCGCGGCACCAGTCGGGAAGCGGCGACCGTGGCGTAGGGGGCGAGTCCTCCGCCACCGGAGAGCTCCCCGATGACCTCCTCGCCGACCTCGGCGCCGACCACGTCCGGCCCGACCGCGACGACCGTGCCGGCGACATCCATCCCGCGCACCGGGTGCTTCGGACGCGTGAAGCCGTAGATCGGACGCACCAGCAGCGGGTCGCCGAGCATCAGGCGCACGTCGCCCGCGTTCAGCGCGGTCGCCCGGATCTTCAGCAGCACCTCGCCGCGGCGAGGAACGGGGACGGGGATCTGGGCGAGCGTCGTGCCGGCGGAGGGCCCGTAGGCCTCGCCGCGCCAGGCGGACATCATCTCGGTCATGTCAGTGCTCTCTGCCGTTTCACTGCTCGGTCTTCTCACTGCTCGGGGTACTGGAAGAGGTCGTCGAGCCCGACGCCGAAAGCGCGGGCGATCTGGAACGCGAGCTCGAGCGTCGGTGAGTACTTCTCCTGCTCGATCGCGATGAGGGTCTGCCTGGTCACTCCGACGGTGCGGGCGAGCTCGGCCTGTGTGAGGCCCGCAGCCTCGCGGTGCTGGCGGATGCTGTTGGAGACGAGCGTGGGCTTGACCATCACACCAGTCCCCGGCGGTAGGCGATGACGCGGGCGATGCCCCCGACGAGGGCGGCGACGGCGAATCCGGCGTACATGGTGTTCGCGATCCAGAACACGTCGGCGCCCACCGCGCACAGCCCGATCACCCCGAGCCCCGCGATCACCACGAAGGCCTGCTCCACCCGGCCGCCCATGCGGCTGATGTCGCGGTCGCGGATGTCGGAGCGGCCCACGCCGTCCGGATCCTTCGCCCCGGCGATGATGCCCCAGGCGATGCTGAGGATGATGGTCGCCACGATGCTCGCGCCGATGACCCACAGCATGAGCGGGAACCAGTCGACGTCGCTCAGCGGTCCACCCCCGGCCTGCTGGAGCACCAGCACGACGTAGACGATCATCGAGATCGGACTCACGATGAGTCCGGCCCAGGCGTTGCGCTCCTCGTAGACCATGACGACCTCCGTGTAAAGAATTATTGACACACTTACTGTACGTCGCCGCACAGACGAGTGTCAAGAATTCTTTACACAGTGCTCAGATCACGTCACTGAAGGTGCGGTCGGGGTTGCCGTAGCGGTGGGCGGTGATGCTGATGGACTGCTCGTGCACGAACGGCAGCAGCTCGATGCGGCCGGCCGCGGTCACCTCGCCGTCGTACACCGCGAGGTCGGGGTCGCCCTGGACCGCGGCAGCCAGCAGGCCGTGCAGCTCCGCGACAGCGTCGCGCGGCCCCACCAGACGCACCCGGTTCACCCGCGGCGCCGGAGCCGCGCCCGGTTCGACGGACTCCTCGCGGCGCAGCATCCGCTGTATCCACTCCTCGTCGCTCTCCAGGTGCACCGCTGCGTCGAGGTCGCCGAGCGCGTGCCGCACCCCGGCGGGGAGCCCGACCGGCGTCGACAGCGTGAAGCGGGCGCCCGCGCGCACCGCGGCGATGACCGTGCGCAGCAGATCCTGCAGCGGGGCGTCTGCGGCGGCGCGGATCTCGACGGGCAGCGGCCGATACCGGAACAGGTTCCGCTCGATCCCGAGCCGCGAGACGTCGCGCACCTGTCCGAACTCACGGTCCCAGGCGAGGGCATCCGACAGCGCAGCGCGGCGCAACCACTCGAACGACTCGTACTCCAGCGACGGCTGGGCGGACTCGATGAGCGCCGTGATCCGCGAGTCCAGCCCGCGCAGATGCAGCGTGCTGGATGCCGCGGCGCCGGGGTGCGAACGCCAGGTCCCCAGCCCGATGAGGTAGTTCGGTCCGCCGGCTTTCGCGCCGGGCCCGACCGATGAGCGCTTCCAGCCGCCGAACGGCTGCCGCTGCACGATCGCGCCGGTGATGCCGCGGTTCACGTAGAGGTTTCCGGCCTGCACCCGGTCGAGCCAGAACGCGAGGTCGTCGGGGTTCTGCGTGTGCAACCCTGCGGTCAGACCGTAGGCGACCGCGTTCTGCATCTCGACGGCCCGCGCGAGGGTCGGCGCGTGCATGATCCCCAGTACCGGACCGAAGAACTCCTCCGTGTGGAAGCGCGATCCCGCCTGTACGCCGACGCGCACGCCGGGGCGCCACAGCCGCCCGCTCTCATCATCCGCCGCGACGGCCGGCTCGATCAGCCACTGCTCGTCGCCCTCGAGCTCGGTCAGCGCCCAGGCCAGCTTGCCCTGCGGCTTCTCGATGACCGGGCCCACCTCGGCGAGGGGGTCGGTCGGCCATCCCACGTGCAGCGAGCGCACGGCATCCGCGAGCTGTCGCGCGAAACGCTGCGAACGCCCCACCGGACCGACGAGGATCGCGAGGGACGCCGCCGAGCACTTCTGCCCCGCGTGCCCGAACGCGCTCTTCACGAGATCGGCGACCGCCAGATCGAGATCGGCCGACGGCGTGATGATGATCGCGTTCTTGCCGCTGGTCTCGGCCAGCAGTGGCAGATCGGGGCGCCACGAGCGGAACAGCGCCGCAGTGTCCCAGGAGCCGGTGAGGATGACGCGGTCGACGGCCTCGTGCGTGATGAGCGCCTGACCGAGCTCCCCCTCCTCGATGTCGACGAGAGCCAGCACGTCACGCGGAACTCCGGCCTGCCACAGCGCCTCGGCGACGACGGCGGCGCAGCGACGCGCCTGAGGGGCAGGCTTGAACACGACGCCGGACCCTGCGGCGAGCGCCGCCAGCACTCCCCCCGCCGGGATCGCGACGGGGAAGTTCCACGGCGGGGCGACCACGGTCACCGCCGCCGGCACGAAGGCCGCCCCCGAGATCGCGTCGAGCTCCCGGGCTTTCGCGGCGTAGTAGCGGGCGAAGTCGACGGCCTCGCTGACCTCGACATCCGCCTCCGCGAAGACCTTGCCGGTCTCGGATGCCGCGACCTCGATCAGCTCGCCTCGGCGCGACTCGAGCGCGGCCGCCGCACGCAGCAGCACCTCGGCACGCTCCGCCGCGGGGCGGGATCCCCAGCTCGGTGCGGCATCGCGCACCTGGCGAACCAGCTCATCCAATGTCTCGGCGTCGTCGATGTGCGAGGTCGCGAGCGTGTCGACGCCGGCCGTGGAGTCCGCGATGCGGGCGCGCACATCCTGTGCCCATTCGCGGTTCGCGGCCAGCGCGGGGTCGGTGTCCGGCGCGTTCACGAAGCCGGGAGCGCCACCGGCATCCGCATCCAGTTCCCGCGCCGAGTAGACGGCCGTCTCGAGGAAGGACTCCCCGTCTGATCCGCGGGAGATGCCGAGCACCGCCTTGGTGAGATCCACCTCGGGCGCCGGGGCTGCCGGCACGGGGCGCACCGCCTCGTGCATCGGGGCCAGCCGGTTCTGGGTGCGTCGAGGCCCGCGCCAGAACGTCGGCTCTGTCGAACGGTCCAGTGCATCGAGGAAGCGGTCCCGTTCGCGCACGAAGAGCGACTCGTCGTCGTCCAGCCGGAGCGCTGCCGAGAGGAAGTTGTCGGGAGAAGCGCTCTCCTCGAGTCGCCGCACCAGATAGCTGATGGCCACGTCGAACTCGGCCGGGGCGACCACCGGTACGTACAACAGCACTGCTCCGACCTCGCGCGAGACCGCCTGCACCTGCCCCTGCGCCATGCCGAGCAGCATCTCGAACTCGATCTGTTCGCGCACGCCTCGCTCTCCGGCGAGCAGCCAGGCGTACGCGATGCCGAACAGGTTGTGCCCGGCGATGCCCAAGCGCACCGCAGCGGTGTTCTCGGGCTGCAGTGCCCAGTCGAGGCAGCGCAGGTAGTTCGCGTCGGTGTCGAGCTTGGTGTCGTAGGTCGCCGGCGTCCAGCCGTGCAGCTTCGCCTCGACCTGCTCCATCGCGAGGTTCGCGCCCTTGACCAGGCGCACCTTGATGGGGGCGCCGCCGTACTCGACGCGCTCGCGCGCCCACGCGGTCAGCTCCTGCAGCGCGGGCAGCGCGTCGGGCAGATAGGCCTGCAGCACGATACCCGCCTCGAGACGTTGCAGCCGGGGGTCCTCCAGCAGCCGGGTGAACACCGCGATCGTGAGGTCGAGGTCGCGGTACTCCTCCATGTCGAGGTTGATGAACGTGTGCCCGGCGCCCTCGTCGGTCCCTGAGCCTGCCGAAGGGTGCGCCGCCGTCAGATACAGCGGCAGCAGTCGCTCGACGACCTGATCGACGACCTCGTCGAACGCCCACATCGAGATATGGCTCATGATCGCCGAGACCTTGACCGAGACGTAGTCGACGTCCGGACGCCGGATCAGATCGTGGATGCCGTCGAGCCGGCGCTTCGCCTCGGCCTCGCCCAGCACGGCCTCGCCCAGCAGGTTGAGGTTCAGTCGGACGCGGGCTTCCGCGCCGTCCACCGGTTCACGCAGCTTCGCGAGGGCAGGACCGAGCTTGGCCGGTCGCGCATCCACCACGAGATGGCCGACCATCTCGCGTAGCACTCTGCGAGCGATCGGCACCACGGGCGATGGCAGCAGGGGCGCGACGCCGCCGCCCAGACGCACGGCTCCGCGCAGATACCAGGGCAGGAAACCGGGAACATCCGGGGCGATCCGGTGCAGCTGCGACGCCGCAGCGCCGAGGCTCTCGGGGCGCATCACACCGTCGACGAAGCCGAGCGTGAACGGCAACCCCCCGGCATCCTGCAGGACTCCGGCGAGGCGCTCGGCGGCGGGGTCGACCTCGACGGCGCCGGCCTCGATCACCCAGCGGCGAGCGAGATCGACGGCGCGTTCGGCGAGGGGCGCTGATGCCTCGGCATCAGCGGAGGATGACGACGACTCGACCATGGCCCCAGCCTATGACTCCACTCCTCTCCTTCCGGGCGCCTCGCCTGGGGCGCAGTCGCCCGGTCACAACTTCGGAGACGACGGATGACGCGCCGCGGAAGTGACCACCCCGGCGGGGTGCCGCCTCCGAACTCCGACGTTGTGCACGGCGGCACCGAGTCGCTCCGACATCCGCCGCCCTAAGCTGTTGCCGTGACCACGCCCCCGTCGGAGAGCAGCGCCCCCGAGCGCGACCCGTCGGCGGCGACGACCGCGGCCAACGCCGACGCCCGCGCCAAAGTGCTCGGCTGGGCGCGACGCAGTATCGATCTGATCCCCACGTCGTGGCTCCTCACCGCCGGCGGCGCGGTGCTCCTGGCGACCACGGCGCTGTTCGGAGGCCTGGAAGCCGCGGCCGTCGATCCGGTGCCGGAGCTCGCGGCCGGCGACATGTTCGCCGGGTCGGACCTCGAGATGACGGTCGTCGGGGTCGAGCTGCGCAGCGACCACGGCAACACCTCCCTGTACCCCGACGAGGAGAAGGACGAGCGGGTGCTCGTCGTCACGGTCGACGTGGTCAACACCTTCCCGACCCCGCGGAAGTCCGTCTCCGGCGGGAACTCGCCGGTGACCGACGGCATCCACGTCGAGGGGATCGACGAGCCGGCGTCGGTCTCGCGCGCCGACGACGGCCGGATCGACCCCACACTGCAACCCGACGTGCCCGCCCGCCTGCTCGTCGCCTGGATCGTCGGCCCTGACGACTTCCGCGACGGCGAGGAGATCACCCTGACCCTGCCCGACTCGACGCACTACGTCGGCCAGAGCGTGATGCGCGGGGACTACTGGACCGATGTCCGCGTCGGTGCGACCGCGACGACCACGATCCGGGAGGTGTCGACGCCGTGAAGAAGCACATCCTCGTGTGGCTGCTCACCGTCGCGCTCCTCGTCGTCGCGTGGGGCGTATCGAAGGTGACGCTGCCGGACGACGCGACGATCGCGAACTTCCCCGTCACGGCGACACTCGGCGAGCAGGCGGACACCCGCAATCTCGCCGCCACCGTCACCGACGTGCGGTTCGCTCATCGGGTGACGGATGCCAAGGGATGGAGTGCGGAGGGATCCTGGCTCGTCGTCGATCTCGAGGCCGCATCCGTCGTCACGCAGGAGCTGAGCACGTTCACCTTCGCGCAACTGGTCATCGGCGACCGCACCTTCAGCGCCACCGACCGGGGCACCACGTTCCTCGCGCAGCGACTGATCACGGGTGTCCCCCGCTCCGGGAGCCTCGCATTCGAACTGCCGGACGACGCCCTCACCGGCCGCGCCACGCTCCGCCTGGGCGTGCCGAGCGGAGCGCCCGGAGCTGAGGTCCTGCTCGACGGCGTGATCGAGCTCCCCGTGCTGCTCGATGACCTGCCCGTCGACGCCGAGGTGCTCCTGGACGAGAACGGGTGGGCCCGCTGATGACGATTCCCGTGCCACCCGCACCGCTCGCACCCCCGTCGCCCGCCGGCGAGCCGGCGAAGCCCGCTTCCTGGTGGCGCAGCAACCGGCTGGCGCTGATCGCCCTCGCCGTGCTCGCCCCGGTGACCGTGCTGGGCGTCGGCTGGCACGAGTGGTACCAGTACTACGGGTACGGCGCGCGTCCGTTCATCCCCGTCGCTGTCGACGAAGACGAGTCCGCCGAACTGGCCGGAGCCACCTGGGGGCCGGTGCGCGGCGGCGAGCTGGACGACATCACCGGCCTCGACGTACCAGCCGGCGCCACAGTGATCGCGGTCGGCGTTCCAGTCGACCCCGAGGCGGAGGGCGTCGGCTGCATGACTCCGGTGCTGGTCGATCAGCAGACGGGACGGGAGTGGCAGCCGGCGCGCGCTGAGATCGGGCTGTCCTCGCATCCGGACGAACCGGAGATCTGTGTATCGGACACGGCAGCTCCCTACGAGCTGATCCTGCCGTTCGTGGTGCCGGATGACGTCGAGGGCCCGTTCTGGGTCGACATCACGCCCTATAGGGCCGGCGGCTCCTTCGTGAGGTTCTCGCTCGAGCGCTGACCGCCGACGACATCCCGCGGCGGAGCGGAGACGACAGCCGCGGCCATGGCATCGACCGACGACGGCAGCAGACCGGCAGCATCCGCCACGGCACGCACCTCGGCCTCAGCGGGCGAGAGCCCGGCATCCTGGGAGCGCTCCTGCTGCGTGCGGCGCAGTCGGCCGAGCGTGGCGTCGTATGCCCCGCTGATCACCGCGATGCGCACCGGCTCCATCAGCAGCAGCGGCACGAGCGAGACAAGGGGCGTCGCGATCGCCCAGAAGAGGTAGTCCTGCGGGCCGATCCAGCGCGTGACGCCGAAGGCGAGGTACGACTCCGCCGCCTTCACGATCACGTAGAGCAGTGCGTACGAGGCGACCAGCAGAGGACCGGCGCGCCACATCAGCAGCACCGCGCGTCCGATCGGTCGGAAGCGGGCGCCGAGCTCGTCGCCGAGATCCTTCAGCCGCCGCACCAGGGGATTCGGGATCACTGCCGCGTGCTCGCGGATGCGGGCGACCAGTTCGCTCTCGACCCGGAGCTTCTCGGCGACGATCGCCTGTCCGAACACGACGCCGGCGATGGTGAGCCAGGCGAGCGGTGCGATCAACACGGGTCCGGCTTCCGAGAGCACCCATCCGATGCCGTCCCACAGCCACCGCAGCGGCGCGACCGCATCGAGGACCTGTTCGCGCACCGTCTCGAGGAACGCCATCGCGGCACGACTGTCGACCCAGGCCTTGATCGCGTCGAAGATGTCGCCGAGCAGCAGCACCGAGAAGAAGACCCAGACGACCTCGAAGTAGACCGCGACCGGCGACAGCCACGAGGCCAGCTTCGACGACCATTTCGACCACGCCCACCGGCCGGCGAACGCGAGCACGATGATCGCGACCGTCCAGACGTTCAGGGGCAGGTTGAGCACCGTGTCCTGATCGCTGAGCGGAGGCTCTCCGTTGACACCGGCCACCTGGCTGAGGCTGCGCCGCACGTCGAGCGCGCGCGACGAGTACGCCCGCACGTCCTCGCCCAGGAGCCCTTGCGCCCAGTAGACCGCGAAGAACGGGAGGATGCCGGTGAGCAGCGCCGCGAGGAACGTGCGCCGCCGGTCGACGGCTGATTCCGGGAGCGGAGCGACCTCCTGCAGGTTGCGCAGCCCGTCGCGCAGCACGAGGAACATCGCGACGAGGCTGACCAGCCGCGCGAGGATGGCGAGCGGCAGCACCAGGAACCCGAGCGTGGCCGAGGTCGCGCCGATTGTTCCGGCGACCTGGGTGATCGCGTAGTGCACCAGCACACCGGCCAGGTACCACGCCATCAGCGCAGGCCAGTGCCGCCAGAGCACCCGCCCCGCGGTCGTCAGGATTGCCAGCACCCGCCTAAGCTATCGCGCTCGACGGCATCGTGCGGATCAGTGCCAGATGCTCGGTGCGGCGCTGCGCGTCGGCGGCAGAGCGGATGCGGCGGCCCAGTCGTGGATCCACTCGTCGATCTCCGGCAGCCCCTCCGGCTTGCCGAGGGCACCGAACAGCTCCTCGTGCGACACCGTGCCGCCGCTGCGGCGCAGCATCCGGGCCCGCACGATGACCTTGGCGTAGACCTCGCCGTCCACCACGGCGCGGTGCTCCAGGAACAGCGCCTTCTCGTCATGACCGACGAAGCGCGACTGCACGTCGAAGCGCTGCCACAGCTCGAGCGACTTGCGGAAGGTGACGGTCTCGCTGGAGACGACCGCGTACCAGCCGCGGGCGTTCATCGCGTCGAACAGGCCGGTGCGGATCAGGAGGTCCCAGCGCCCGAGGTCGAACAGCGACAGGTAGCGGCCGTTGTTCATGTGGCGCAGGATGTCGATGTCGGTCGGGAGGGTCGTCAGCCGGATGCTGCCGACGGCGTTCGGATCGAGGGTCTTGCCCCGTCGTACGCGACGCCGAGCGCCGAGGATCACCAGGAGAGTGCGCCAGATCACGTTCACGAGGATCGATCGTAGCCAGAAGCGCATGATTCGCGAATACCGTTGTCGGAATCCTCCATCATGCGCGGGAGCGGGTCGTACGGCATCCGCTCGATTTCCTGATCACGGAAGCCACGCGTAGAGTCGCCGCATGAGCGCCGAAGCCCAGCCTGAAGTCATTGTCCGTCCGGTCCGTGATGTGGATGCGGAAGCCCTTGGTCGCGTGCACGCGCAGTGCTGGCACGAGACGTACGACCACCTGATCAGCAAGGCCGCGCTCGAGAAGGTGTCCCCCCGCCGCATGGCGGAGCTGTGGACGCACTGGGCTTCTCAGGGTCCGGACTTCAAGATGAACGCCGCGCTCGTCGACGGCGAGATCGTCGGCTTCGCCGGCTCCGGTCCCGCCCGTGACAAGGATGCTCCCGCGCTCCGCGAGCTGTACTTCATCTACCTGCTCGACGCCTGGCACTCCACCGGCATCGGCCAGAAGCTGTTCGACGCCACGGTCGAGAAGGATGAGCCGCTGTACCTGTGGGTCGCCGAGGACAACCCCCGCGCGCACCGCTTCTACACGCGCAACGGCTTCACCCTCGACGGGGCGCAGCACACCGAGCCGTTCCTCGGCGAGACGCTGACCGAGGTGCGCTTCACCCGCTGATCCGCTTCGCGATCCCGCTTCCCCGATCCCGTGCACGCCGAGTGCACGGGATCGCTGCGAGTGCACGGGTTGTTGACGCGCCGATGCCGTGCACTCGGCAGGATGCCGTGCACTCGGCGCCGAAGCGGATGCCGCGCACTCGGCGCCGAAGCGGATGCCGCACTCAGCGGCCGGAGACGGTGCCCATGGTCTTGGCGATCGGCGCGAGCACCAGCGGACGCGCGGCGAACCACGCTCCGGCGATCACCACGAGGGATGCCACGAACACCCAGAACCCGGTCCACGTGACCGCGTCCTGCGAGGCGTACATGTGGTTGAGGTTGCGCAGGAACCCGGTCAGCATCACCAGCGCCACGTGGGCGATGATGAACGCCACGAAGTACAGCATCACCGGGAAGTGCAGGGCACGGGCCCACTCCACCGGGTATGCCTTCGACAGGCGCTCTGCTCTCTTGGGCCACATGCCCGACATGCGGAAACCGGTGATCGCCGCGAGCGGCGCCGCCAGGAACACGGTCGTGAAGTAGGCGAGCTGCTGCAGGCTGTTGTAGTTGTTCCAGCCGTTCTCGTGCGGCCAGTCGAACGACACGTACTGCAGCGCCGCCGACAGCGCGTTCGGGAAGACCTCCCAGCTGGTCGGCACGATGCGCACCCAGTGCCCGGTGACGATCAGCAGCACCACGAAGATCACCCCGTTGACGAGCCACAGGATGTCGAGGGCCTGGTGGAACCACAGCGTCAGACTGATCTTGCCCTTGGGGTTGTTGCGCGGCGACCAGAAGACGGTCGGCCGCTTCTCACTGCGCACCCGCAGACCCGAGCGGATGATCAGCACCATCAGGAACACGTTGAAGAAGTGCTGCCAGCCGACCCACGGAGCGAACCCGGGAGCCACTGCGATCGCCGGCTCGTACTCGCCGGGGAAGGCCGCGAGGAAGTCCTGCATGAACGGGAAGCTCAGCAGCGTGCGCACGAACGCGATCGCGGCCCCGGCGAGCACGCCGAGAGCGGCGGCCCCCATGAGCACGGCGATCGCCTGCGGCCAGGTCGGACGACGACGAGCGGATGCCGGCGCCGGTGCGGCAGGGAGGTGACGCGGAGCGCTGCCGTTCCAGACCGTGCGCGCGCCGCGCAGCGGAGTGTCGATGTCGGCCGCGAGCACACTCGTGCGGGCTGCCGGAAGAGTGGTGACCTCGGCCCCTGAGCCCGTCGAAGGCTCCCCCACGTCCTGGGTCCCTGAGCCTGACGAAGGGCCCACCACGTCCTGGGTCCCTGAGCCTGTCGAAGGGCCATCAACGGGTGCGGACACGGCGGGCAGCGTTCCGGCCGGAGGCCACAGATCGCCGCCCTCCACACGAGGGAGCCCGCGGCGCACAGCGGATGCACCGGCAGCGGCCGAAGGCACCGCCGGTGCGGCTGCGGGCCGCTCAGGTGCGGCCGGGGCCACCAGCGCGTCGGGGGCTGCGTCCGAAACCGTCGCTGATGTCGAGGTCGAACCTGCAGTCGGTGCCGAGGCAGCGACCGCCGCAACGGGCGCGACTGCCGTCGTGGTTTCGACGGGTGGCCACGCATCACCTCCGGGAACGCGAGGGAGGCCTCGACGGACATGCGCGCTGACGTGCGGGGTCGCGGACGCTTCGACAGGCTCAGCGACCCGCTCGGGCTCAGCGACCCGCTCGGGCTCAGCGACCCACTCGCGCTCAGCGACCGACACGGTCTCGACAACCGGCACGGGCTCGGCAGCCGACACGCGCTCAGCAGCCGACACGGACTCAGCGACAGAAACCTGGGTCCCTGAGCTTGTCGAAGGGCCCTCGCCCACGACCTCGGCCGCCGCGTCTTCTACCTCCACGGCGGGAGGCCACGGATCCCCGCCCGCCACGCGCGGCAGTCCGCGCCTCAGCATCCGCGACGCCATGTCTACTTCTTCCGCGCCTCGAGGGCGGCGATCACCTGGGGTACGACCGTGAACAGGTCGCCGACGATGCCGAAGTCGGCCACGTCGAAGATCGGCGCCTCGCCGTCCTTGTTGATCGCGACGATGGTCTTGGAGGTCTGCATGCCCGCGCGGTGCTGGATCGCGCCGGAGATGCCGAGGGCTACATACAGCTGCGGAGATACCGAGACGCCGGTCTGCCCGACCTGGTGCGACTGGGGGATGTAGCCCGCATCGACCGCGGCACGGGAGGCCCCCACCGCGGCGCCGAGCGCATCGGCGAGCTCCTCGACCAGCGCGAACTTCTCCTTCGAGGCGAGGCCGCGACCGCCCGAGACGACTCGGGTCGCTCCGCGCAGCTCTGGCCGCGAAGAGGCGACCTCGACCGCCTCGACCGCACCGGCCGTGGCGGCGACGGCTCCGGACGGGGTGACCTCGATCGCCTCGACGGTCGGGGAGGCGACGGCATCCGCCCTGGCATCCACCGCCCCCTGGCGCACCGTGATCACGGGCACCCCGAAGGTCGGGGCGGAGTCCACGAGGTAGGCGCCGCCGTACACCGAGTGGTGGGCGACGATGCCCTCGTCGTCGCGCGAGAGTCCGATCGCGTCGACCGAGAGCGCGTTCTTCGTGCGCACGGCGAAGCGTCCCGCGACGTCGCGCCCTGCGATCGAGTTCGAGATCAGCACGGCATCCGGTCCGACGCGGTCGAACGCCGCCTGCAGGGCATCGACGATCGGCACGGTGAGCGCCGTCTCATCACCCTCGGCGGTGAGCACGAGCGCAGCGCCCGCGGCCGCCGCCTGATCCACAGCGGCCTGTGTGCCGCCGACGATGAGCGCGACCGGGGAGCCGACCGTGGCGGCGGCACCGATCAGCGCAGCCGTGCTGCTCGCAGCGTTCCCGGCGGGGTCGACATCGACCAGCACCAGGATCGGGTTCTCGGGAGTCGTCATCTCACACCAGCCTGTTCTGCACGAGGTACTCGACCAGCTTCGTGCCGGCGTCGCCCTCATCGGTGATCTTCACGCCCGCAGCGCGCGGGGGCTTCTCCGCCACCGCGGTCATGATCGTGCGGGGCGCCGCTGCCGGGTCGGCGGACACGCCGAGGTCGGCGAGCGACAGCACCTCCAGCGGCTTCTTCTTCGCCGCCATGATGCCCTTGAAGTTCGGGAAGCGCGCATCGGGCAGCGCCTCGGTGATCGAGATCACGGCGGGCAGCGCCGCGGAGACCTGTTGGGCGCCGGCATCCGCAGCGCGACTGCCGGAGACGGCATCCGCGGTGATCTCGACGGACGAGAGCGCCGTGGCCTGCGCATACCCCAGGTGCTCGGCGAGCATCGCCGGGAGCACCCCGCCGGAGCCGTCCGTCGACAGGTTGCCGGTGATCACGAGATCGGGTTCGGCGCGGCGGATGGCGGCAGCCAGCACCTCGGCGGTGAGACCGAGATCGGCACCGGCGAGCTCGGGGTCGGAGATATGCACGGCGGACGCCGCACCGATCGCGAGCGCCCGACGGATCGACGCGGTCGACGTCTCGGGAGCCATCGAGAGAGCCACCACCTCGACGCCCTCGTTCTTGTCGGCGTGGCTCAGCGCCACCTCGAGCGCCCGCTCCGTGATCTCGTCGAGCACCACGTCTCCGGCCGCACGTTCCGCGAGCCCGGTCTCGAGATTCAGCGTGCGATCGCCATAGGTGTCCGGTACCTCTTTGACCAGGACGAAGATCTTCATCGATTGCTCCTCACGACTGTTCCGATTCTAGTCCTGCGACACTGAGTGCCACCTCTCCTGCGACGCAGAACCACACGGCGACTGGCCTGCTTCCGTCGCGCCGCCGCCGAGGTTCCTGCGCCCGCCGGTAGCGTAGAGACGTGGTCCGATCCCGTCCGCTGCCCGTTGACCCGCTCGCCGAGGCGAAGCGGCAGTGGATCGCGCACGGATGGTCGGATGCCGCCGACGGCATGGCGGTCGTCACCTCGGTCATGCGCGCGCAGCAGCTGCTGCTGGCCCGGGTGGATTCTGCGCTCAAGCCGTTCGCCCTGAGCTTCGCCCGCTACGAGGTGCTGCGGCTGCTGGCGTTCAGCCGCGCCGGACGCCTGCCACTGTCGAGCGTGGTGGCCCGGCTCCAGGTGCACGCGACCACGGTGACCAGCACGGCCGAACGGCTGGTGCGCGACGGACTGATCGTGCGCGAGCCGCACCCGCACGACGGCCGGGCCGCCCTGCTCGCGCTCACGGATGACGGGCGCGCTCTGGTCGAGCGCGCGACGGCAGCCCTCAACGCCGATGTGTTCGCGGACCCGGGCATGAGCTCCGCCGACGCCGCCGAGCTCGTGGCGATCGTGGCGCGGCTGCGCAAGGACGCCGGCGACTTCACCGACCCGCGCCCTCTCCCCGAACCGCTCTGACATGGCGCGGTTCGTGCTCGAGACGGTCGTCGCCGCGTCTCCAGACGTCGTGTTCGCGGCCTCCCTCGACCCGGCCGTGCACGTACGGTCGATGGCCCGGTACCGCGAGACGATGATCGAGGCACCGGCGGGCGGTCGGTTCGCGGAGGGCTCGACCGTGACGTGGCGAGCACGCCATTTCGGCATCCCGTTCCGGCTGCGCACGATCGTGTTCGACATCGATCCGCCGCGGGCGTTCCGCGACCGCCAGCTCGCCGGTCCGTTCGGCGCGTTCCTGCACGAGCACGTGTTCGACGCGCATCCGCGCGGCACGCTGATGCGCGACACCGTCACATTCCGCTCGCCATTCGGGCTGCTGGGTCGTGCCGTCGACGCGCTGTTCCTGCGCGCATACATGCGTCGACTCATCGCCGAACGCAACGCGGCCATCGTCTCCGAGATCGAGGGCGACGGGCGTACCCTGTCGCCATGAGCGAACTGCGACTGCACACCGTCCTCACCGGCCGTGGCCCTGCCGCGGCGATCCTGCTCAGTGACGAGCAGGTCGCCTCCCTCGGCGAAGGCAAGGCCTTTCCTGTGGTCGTCACGATCGGAGGACAGACCGCTCGACTGCGGCTGGCGCGCATGGGCGGCGAGAACATGATCGGCTTCAGCAAGGCCGTCCGCGCCGAGCTGGGGCTCGAGATCGGCCAGGAGGTCGACGCCGTGATCCGCGTGGACGCTGCCGAGCGCACGGTCGAGGTGCCCGCCGCGCTGGCCGAGGCCCTCGACGCCGACCCCGCGCTGCGCACCGCCTTCGACGCGCTGAGCTACTCGGCGCGCAAGGAGCACGCCCGCACGGTCGCCGAGGCCAAGCAGGACGAGACGCGCGACCGGCGCATCGCCAAGATCGTCGAGTCGCTGCGCGGCTGAGCGTTCACAACTCCTCACGATCGCGGCCGATCCGCGGATATGCCCCACCGGACGCCCCGGTGCGCGCGATTCTTGAGGAGTTGTGAACAACACGTCAGCGGTTCTCGAACCGGGGCGCGCGCTTCTCGCGGAAGGCCGACATCCCCTCCTTCTGATCAGACGTGTCGAACAGCGCCGCGAAGGCGCGCTTCTCGTGCGCGAGACCATCGGCGAGCGTGGTCTCCATCGCGGCATCCAGGGCGGCCTTCGCGGCATACAGCGACGGCAGGGACTTCGACGCGATGGTCTCCGCGAGCGTGGTCGCCTCTGCGAGCAGATCCGCCGCCGGCACGACCCGCGACACGAGCCCCGCCCGCTCCGCTTCCTCCGCGCCCATGAAGCGACCGGAGAGCACGAGCTCGGCCGCCTTGTAGTAGCCGACGGCGCGGATCAGTCGCTGCGTGCCACCCATGCCGGGGATGACTCCGAGGTTGATCTCCGGCTGCCCGAACTTCGCGGTGTCGGCCGCGAGGATGATGTCGCACATCATCGCGAGCTCGCACCCGCCACCGAGGGCGAACCCGGAGACGGCGGCGATCACCGGGGTGCGCACCGCGGCGAACGCATGCCAGACACCGAAGTGGTCGGTCTCGAGCATCTGCGCGCCCGACATCCCCTCCATCTCCTTGATGTCGGCACCCGCCGCGAACGCCTTCTCGGATCCGGTGACGACGATCGCGCCCACCCCGTCATCGGCGTCGAATGCGAGTGCGGCGGCGGTGACCTCGTCGGCCAGCCGGCTGTTCAGCGCGTTCAGCGCCTCCGGTCGGTTCAGCGTGATCCACCCCACGCGTCCGCGCTGCTCGACCAGGATCGTCTCGTACTCGGTCATGTTGTTCCCGCCTCCACGTCGTCGTCCCCTCAGTATCGCCGCGAGCGGCGGGGCGACGCCATCACACCCGGCCTTCGCGGATATCGGTGATGATGCCCGAGAAGTCCCGCCCAGCGCCGTCGCCGGCAGCGAACGCCGCATAGATCTGCTGGGCGAGCCGCCCCATCTGCGCATCCGTCGCGGTCTGCTCGATCGCCTGCAGCGCAAGCCCGAGGTCCTTGGCCATCAGCGCTCCGGCGAAGCCCGGCTGGTAGTCGCGGTTGGCCGGGCTCGTGGGCACGGGTCCGGGAACCGGGCAGTTCGTCGTGATCGACCAGCACTGCCCCGACGCCTGCGAGACCACATCGAACAGCGCCTGATGCTCGAGCCCGAGTCGCTCTCCGAGCACGAAGGCTTCGGCGACGGCGATCTGCGAGACCGCGAGCACCATGTTGTTGCACACCTTCGCGGCCTGGCCGAGGCCCGGTCCTCCGCAGTGCACGATGCGCTTTCCCATCACCTCGAGCAGCGGCAGCGCCGCAGCGAAGTCCTCGTCGTCCCCGCCGACCATGAAGGCCAGTGTGCCGTTCTCGGCGCCGACCACCCCGCCCGACACGGGGGCATCGATGTTGCGATGACCGGCCGCGATCGCCAGCTCGTGCGCGGCCCTCGCCTCGTCGACCGCGATCGTCGAGGACTCGATGAAGAGCGTGCCGGGGCGTGCCGCGGCGAGCAGCTCGCCCCGATACGCGTCGATCACGTGCTTCCCGGCGGGGAACATCGTGATGACCACCTCCGCGTCGGCGACGGCATCCGCCCCGCTCGCCGCGATCGGTATGCCGGCGTCGCGGGCCGCCGTGATGGCCGCGGGCACGAGGTCGAAACCGTGCACCTCGTGCCCGGCGGCGACGAGGTTCTTCGCCATCGGCAGGCCCATGTGGCCGAGTCCGAGGAACGCGACGCGGGTCATGATGCACTCCGCGCCGAGGCCGATCCGGCGGGCCGCAGCATCTCGCGACCGACGATCAGTCGCATGATCTCGTTCGTGCCCTCCAGGATCTGATGCACCCGCAGATCTCTCACGACCTTCTCGATGCCGTAGTCCTGCAGGTAGCCGTAGCCGCCGTGCAGCTGCAGCGCCCGGTTCGCCACGTCGAAGCCGGCGTCGGTCGCGAAGCGCTTGGCCATCGCGCAGCGCATCGTGGCGTCGGGCGCATGGGCGTCGACCGCTTCGGCGCCGTCGCGGACCATGAGTCGCGCGGCCTGAAGATCGGTGCGCATGTCGGCGATCGCGAACAGGATCGACTGCTTCTCGGCGAGGGGCTCCCCGAACGCCATCCGCTCGTGTACGTACTGCACAGCCCGGTCGAGCGCCCACTGCGCGCCGCCGAGCGAGCAGGCGGCGATGTTGAGGCGACCGCCGTTGAGCGCCGACATCGCGATCGCGAAGCCGTGGCCCTCCTCACCCAGAAGGGCGGATGCCGGCACCCGCACCCCGTCGAGCACGACCTGCCGGGTGGGCTGCGCGTGCCACCCCATCTTCTTCTCCGGGGCGCCGAAGCTGAGCCCTTCGGCGTCGCCCGGCACCAGGAAGGCGCTGATGCCGCGGGCACCCGGCTCGCCGGTGCGAGCCATGACGACGTAGACCGCGGCTTCACCCGCGCCGGAGATGAACTGTTTGACCCCCGTGAGCACGTAGTCCTCGCCATCGCGGACCGCGCTGGTGGCGATGTTCGCCGCGTCGGAGCCGGCTCCGGGCTCGGTCAGGCAGTATCCGCCGAACTCCGACATCACGGTCAGGCCGGGCAGCCACCGCGCGATCTGCTCATCGCTGCCGTAGGTGTCGATCATCCAGACCACCATGTTGTGGATCGAGATGTAGGCCGCGACGGCGGGGTCGCCTTTGGCGAGCTCCTCGAAGATCGCGACCGTGTCGACTCGGGCGAGCCCGGTGCCACCCGACTCCTCGCGTACGTAGATGCCGCCGAGGCCCAGCTCTCCGGCCTTGCCGAGAGACTCGCGCGGGAAGATGTGCTTCTCGTCGCGCTCTGCGGCGAAGGGGGCGAGCTCGGTCTCTGCGAACTCTCGGACGGCGTCGAGGATCGCCTCGCGTTCCTCAGCGGTGGTGGTGGCGGTGGTCATGGTCATGTCTCAGGTCCCTGGATTCCGTGGGGTCAGTGCATGGTGGGGATGACGAAGCTGGCACCGTCTCTGATCCCCGACGGCCAGCGGCTCGTCACCGTCTTGGTCTTGGTGTAGAAGCGGAAGGCGTCGGCGCCGTGCTGGTTCAGATCGCCGAAGCCGCTGCGCTTCCACCC
This sequence comes from Microbacterium sp. NPDC087591, assembly GCF_044743625.1. Lineage (NCBI taxonomy): Bacteria > Bacillati > Actinomycetota > Actinomycetes > Micrococcales > Microbacteriaceae > Microbacterium > Microbacterium sp. NPDC087591. The sequence continues at coordinate 2,168,217 of NZ_JBIUWU010000001.1, read as the reverse complement.
GCCGAATGTGTAATACGCGATGGGTACGGGGATCGGCACGTTCACGCCGACCATGCCGACCTCGACACGGGCGGCGAAGTCCCTGGCGGCGTCGCCGTCGCGGGTGAAGATCGCCACGCCGTTGCCGTACTCGTGCTCGGAGGCCATCCGCAGCGCCTCTTCGTAGTCGGCGGCGCGGGCGATCACCAGCACCGGGCCGAAGATCTCCTCGCGGTAGATCGCCATGTCGGTCGTGACGTGGTCGAACAGGGTCGGTCCGAGATAGAAGCCCTCCTCATGTCCCGCAACGGAGAAGCCGCGTCCGTCGGCGAGCAGCGTCGCGCCTTCGTCGACTCCCTGCTGGATGTAGTTCTCGACCCGCTCCACGGCCGCCCGCGTCACGAGCGGTCCGTAGTCGACGTCGGCGGCGAGGGAGGGGCCGATGCGCAGCTGCGCGACGCGTTCGGTGAGCTTCGCCGCCAGCGCATCCGCGGTCTGCTCGCCGACGGGGACCGCGACCGAGATCGCCATGCAGCGCTCCCCCGCCGAACCGTAGCCTGCGCCGATGAGGGCGTCCACGGCCTGGTCGAGGTCGGCATCCGGCATCACGATCATGTGGTTCTTGGCACCGCCGAAGCACTGCGCCCGCTTGCCGTGGGCAGCGGCAGTGGCGTAGATGTACTCCGCGATGGGGGTCGACCCCACGAACCCGACAGCGCGGATGCGGTCATCCGTGAGCAACGTGTCGACGGCCTCCTTGTCGCCGTGCACGACGTTGAGCACCCCCGCGGGCAGTCCCGCCTCGAGGAACAGCTCGGCCAGGCGCACCGGCACCGAAGGATCCCGCTCGCTGGGCTTCAGCACGACCGCGTTGCCTGCGGCAAGCGCGGGGCCCGCCTTCCACAGCGGGATCATCGCGGGGAAGTTGAAGGGGGTGATGGCGGCGACGACGCCGAGCGGCTGCCGCATCGAGTACACGTCGATCCCGGCCCCGGCGCCCGTCGAGTACTCCCCCTTGAGCAGGTGGGGAGCTCCCGCGGAGAACTCGATGACCTCGAGTCCGCGCTGGATGTCGCCCTTCGCATCGTCGACGGTCTTGCCGTGCTCGCTGGCGAGCAGTTCGGCCAGCGTCGTCATCTCTCGCTGCACGAGATCGAGGAAGCGCAGCAGCACGCGTGCGCGCTTCTGCGGGTTCGTCGCCGCCCAGGCCGATTGTGCGGCTTCGGCGTTCGCGATCACGGCGCGGACCTCGTCGGCCGAGGCGAGCGGCACCCGGGCCTGCACGGCGCCGGTGCTGGGGTCGAACACGTCGGCGAAGCGTCCGGCATCCGGCGTGAGATGCGATCCGCCCACGAAGTGCGGGATTGTACGAGTCATTTTGTGAGATCCCTCCGGGCCGTCATTGGCACTATGTCGACTTTACTCTGAGACCCGGAGAATTACTAGGACGTCCATGTAATCATCGGATCGAGGGTGTTCTCCGCACGTTCACCCGGCGTCCACATCGATCGATTACAACTGCAGATGCGCGGAGAGACTCAGACCGGATCGGGTAGTCATCGGTTTCCGCGCCGCGGTGAGCGGATCACGCTCCCGCAGCGGTCCCACACCGCAAAGACCCCCGCCGAATCGGGTCGGCGGGGGTCTTCTCTGCGTGGAGTCAGGGGCGGATGCCGGATCTCACAGCCGCTCGATGATGGTGGCGTTCGCCATTCCGCCGCCCTCGCACATCGTCTGCAGACCGAAGCGCCCACCGGTCGCCTCGAGGTGGTCGATGAGCGTGCCCAGCAACCGCGTGCCGGAGGAGCCCAACGCGTGCCCGAGCGCGATCGCCCCTCCACGCGGGTTGAGCTTCGCCGGATCGGCTCGCAGCTCGGCCGCCCAGGCCAGCGGCACCGAGGCGAAGGCCTCGTTGACCTCGTAGGCGTCGAGATCGTCGATGGTGAGGCCGGCGTGTTCGAGGATCCGCCGCGTTGCGGGGATGGGGCCGGTGAGCATCAGGAGGGGATCGTCGCCGACGACGGAGAAGGCGTGGAACCGGGCGCGCGGCCTGAGGCCGAGAGCTTCGGCGCGCTCGGCGCTCATCAGCAGCGCCGCGGATGCCCCGTCTGTCAGCGGCGAGGAGTTGCCGGGAGTGATGCGCCATTCGAGGTCGGGGAAGCGCGCGGCGAGGGCATCGGTGCGGAACGCAGGCGAGAGGGCGGCGAGGCCCTCGCCGGTCGTTCCCGCGCGCACGGTCTCGTCGGACTTCGCCTCCGGAGCCTCGGCGACCGCAACCGTCGTCCTGTCGAAGAACCCCTCCGCCCACGCTGCCGCAGCGCGGCGGTGCGACTCCGCGGCGTAGGCATCGAGCTGCTCCCGCCCGAGCCCCCAACGCTGGGCGATCAGCTCGGCGGACACGCCCTGGTTCACGAGTCCCTCGGGGTAGCGCGCCCGCAACCGCGGGGAGAGCGGGGACCCTCCGGTGGCGGACGACCCCAACGGCACGCGGCTCATCGACTCGACCCCGCCGGCGATCACGATGTCGTAGGCGCCGGCGATGATCCCCTGGGCGGCGATGTGCACGGCCTGCTGGCTCGATCCGCACTGCCGATCGATGGTCGAGGCGGGGACGCGCTCATCGAAGCCCGCCGCGAGCACCGCCTGCCGCCCGATGTTCATCGACTGCTCGCCGACCTGGCTCACGCAGCCCAGGAGCACGTCGTCGATCTGGCGTGACTCCAGCCCGCTCCGCTCGAGGACCGCGGAGAGCACTCCGGCGGCGAGGTCGACCGGGTGCACCCCGGAGAGTGCGCCTCCTGCCTTCCCCCGCCCCACCGGCGTGCGGACGACGTCGACAAGGACCGCTTCGCTGCGTGTGCTCATCTCCCCATTCTGCGCCCGCGGGAGCAGCGCGGGCGCAGAACTCAGGGGTCCTGCTGCACGAAGCCGTCTTCCACGGCTCGACGGAACAGGTCGACCTTGGTCAGCGCGGGCCGGCCCACCGCGGCGTACTTCATCCGGATGCGCCGGATGTGATCGAGCACGGTCTCCCGAGACACGAACAGGGCCTGCGCCACCCGCTCAGCCGTCTCGCCCGCGGCGTACAGCGCGAGCACCTCGCCCTCTCTCGTCGACAGGTTGACCCGCGCGACCGCGGACTCCCCTTTGCCGATCCTCGCCGCCCAGTCCGCACTGGCCGCGAGCTGACCGCGTGCCGCGGCCCGCAGCGTGGCGACGAGCTGCGGCGCCTCGTCCGATTTCTTGACCATCCCGACCGCCCCTGCTCTGGCCGCCTCGCGGATGAGTCCGATCTGCTCGTCGGCTGCGTACGCCAGCACGCGAGCTCCCGTCCAGGACAGCGCCGCGATGTTCTGCGCAGGCGTCGACCCGTCCGACAGCGTCAGGCCGAGCAGGATGACATCCATCCGCTGCCGGAATGCGACGAGTTCGGCCACCGTCTTGCCCACGGCGACCACGTGCAGGCCCGGATGACCGTTGACGATCGCGGTCGTGCCCAACAGCATCGCGCGATGGTCATCGATGATCCCGACGCACACGACCATACGACTTTCGTTCCCCAAATTGCTCCTACTTCCTCCGGCATTCTTCGCCGCATGCGTCCCACGTTCTCCCCTGCATACGCCTCCCCTCAACGACAGAGGGCTGCGAGGAGATGCCTTCCCCCGCAGCCCTGAGGCCCCCCGGGGAGGAAGGGTCCCTCATGGCGGTCGTGACCGCCACCATCGGGTCTACTCGCCGTCAGGACGACCCCGCAAGGAACGCGGAGCCAATCCCCCGCAAGTAGGGGTCACGCTCCGACATGCGACACGTATCCCTCGGCTCGCCGATCGCCGCGACCCCCTCGCGCCCGCGCGCCGGACGCCGAGCTCCGCCATGCGTACACGCCGATCAGCAACAGGGCTCCGACGTACGCGAGGAGCCACCACGGGAAGCCCGCTCCCTCCGCTCCCGCCTCCGCGGCGCGCGTGGACGCCGGGGGCGTCGGCGTGACGCGCTCTCCCGTGACGAGGATGCGATGCGAGTTGATCCCGAGCGGGGTGCAGGTCACGAGGGTGACCAGGTCGCGGCCGGCTTCCTGCCGCAGGGCCAGCGTGTCGGACGGCGCGACGACGGTGATGTCCACCACCTCGTAGGTGAGCACCTCGCCGAAGGTGGTGACGGTGAACCGGTCACCCTCACGCAGCCGATCGAGGTCGGTGAACATCACCGCGTCGGCGAGCCCCCGGTGCGCCGTGATCACGGCATGCGTGCTCGCACCCCCGACCGGCAGCGACGTGCCCTCCAGGTGCCCCGCTCCGCGGAGCAGCGTCGCGTCATCCGTGCCGTGGTAGACGGGGAGGTCGACGGCGATGGACGGGATCTGGATGCGCGACATCACCCCGGTGCGGGTGCGCAGGATCCGGTCGTAGTCGAAGCCGGCCGCTGCCTCCGCGTCGCTCGTGGGAACGTGCTCGCCTGCCCCGACCAGCGCACCCGCTGACAGCGCCGCGTTGTACCGGTGCGCTTCGGCGAGCTGCGCCGCGGCCCCCGGATCGGCGCCGTGCACATCATCCTGATACTGATCGACGATCAGGCCCTGGTTGTAGTCCGAGAGCCAGGTCGCGGCGGGCGAGTACACCAGCACGGTGGCCCCGATCACCGCGGCCACCACGATGACGATCAGCAGCAGGTCGGGGCGTCGGCGAGTGGTCGCCGCTCCTCCGGCGGCCTCGGGCCGCGGCCCCACGGCGCGATCGCTCCCGCTGCGTCTCAGCATTTGTTCCTCATCTCCCCCGACTCCGCTCGGGTGCCGGAGACACAGCCTTGTGTTCCGGCACCCTGGCGCGCACCACGCCCCAGAAGCGGTGACCCGACGCCGCTCCGCGGTGCGCACCGGGACCGGAGCGGTGGCTCGACGCCATCCGCTCCGGTGCTCGGGGACTCCTCTCGGTCCTGATCAGGATTCGATCGACCGCCGCCGGCGAACCATCAGCACCCCGCCCAGGGCGATCGCGAGGAGCGCGATGCCGCCGATCGTCAGCGCGAGCTGACCGTCGGCTCCCGTGAACGGCAGCGTGGGAACGCCCTGCTGCGTGTTGGTGATGTCGAGGAGCGCGGCGGTGCCGTTATCTCCTGCGGCGACGATGACCTCGGTCAGCGCCGCCGCACCCACGGGGAGCACGAAGCCGGTGGGGGCGGTGATCTCCTTGAGCACGTAGCAGCGCTGCGTGACGTCGTGCCCCGGCTGGTTCACATCGGTGACCGTGCCGTCTGCAGCGACCTCGAGCTCGGTGTCGCCGACCCAGAGGCCGGGGAACACCACAGAGCCGTCCGCTCCGGAGGTGACGACGAGCGGGGTCGTGGTGCCGGGTACGGTGACGGCGGGAAGAGCGTCGATGTCGGCGATGCATCCGGCTTCGTCCGTCTCACCGCGGTAGATCTCGAACTCGGCACCGGCGAGGCCGTCGTTCGCATCCGAGGCGTTCACCTTGTCGACCACCAGGTTGCCCCAGCGGGTCGTCATCTGGTTGGTGGGGGACCCACCGGGACCGTTCGGCGTGCCAGGCGTGAGGGTGAGCCCATTGAGGTTGACGTAGGCGACGTTGCTGATCTCGCCGACGGTGTTCGCGGCGGCCTCGAACGACACGACGATGTTCTGCCCTGCCTGCAGCTTCGCCAGTCCGGCCGCGGTGAACGTGACGGTCAGGGTCTGCCCCGACCACACCGCGCTGTAGTCGGTGCCCTGCACGAAGGCCGCACCACCCGCGACGGCGACGCTCACGGTGTCGAGTGCGGTGTTCGGCGTCAACGCCGTGTCGAGCGTGTCGGTGAGCGAGAAGGTCTCGTAGACCTCTCCTTCGCCGAGGGCCGGGATCTTCGTGGTCACCTGGTAGTCGATCGGAGCGCCGAGGGCTGCCCCGTTCTCCTCCTGACCGACGATGTTCTTGCGCGGACCCTCGGCGACCGTGTTCTTCGGGTACACGTGCACGTCGTAGACCCACTCGCCGTCGAGGGGTGCCCCGGCGACGCCCTGGTTCACCGCGGGAGTCGGGATGGTGACGAGGAACGGCGTGGCCGGTGCCACGACGTTGTCCGGTGCGTCGATCTCCCGCACGAAGTATGCTCCGGTGTCCAGAGTGGACGTGGTCACGGTGCCGTCGGCGCCCGTGGTCACGGTCTGGCATCCGGTCAGGTCGAAGCCTGCGAGGGTGGATCCGGTCTGCGCCGCGATCTTCTGCGCCGGTGTGATCGCGTTCAGCGCATCCCAGCCGGCGTTGCCGCCGTCGAACAGGTCGATGCCGTCGACCAGGCAGTACTCGAACACCACTCCGGCGATCGGATCCGTGTTCGGCTGCGTGCCGGTGCCATCGGGGTTCGCCGCGCCGTTGCCGGGGTTGGCGTACTTGTGGATGGTGATCGAGCCGGTCTCATCTGGATCGATCGCGGCCGCGTTCGCCGCCGCGCCGGTAGCGAGGACGCTCAGCGCCCCGAGGGAGAGCGCGGCAGTCAGTGCGGCCGCGCGCCGGCCACGCGTGTGCGTGAGTGCGGTCATGGTTCTTTCCTTTCATGCATCGCTGGTGCGATGAGGGTGGTCGGGCGACGGAGATCGCGCCGAGGTGGGTCCGAGGCGGGCGGGAGTGGGAGGCACCCGCCCCGGAGTCAGGAGGTGCGGCGGCGGATGCGCCGCCAACCGGCCAGGCCTGCCGTGAGGAGCAGGAGCGCGGCACCGATGGCCAGCAGATGCTCGGTGCCGAGACCACCGGTGAAGGGGAGCACGGGTGCCGGCTGCTGGCTGTTCACGATGTCGTCGAGCACGGTCACCTGTGTGTCGCCGTGCACGAGCACCGTGCGCGGGGTGTCATCGCGCACGAAGCCGACCGGGGCTTTGGTCTCGATCAGCTGGTAGCCGCCGGGGACCAGCCCAGGCACCAGGAACTGTCCGCCCTCGGCATCCTTGTCCGGCCCCCCGCAGGGAGCCTGCGTGCAATCGACGATGGTCAGCGTGGCGCCCGCCGGCTGCCCGTTCTCGTCCAGGCCTTGCAGCGTCCACTCGGCACCCGCGAGCAGACGCGCGTCGGCGGAGTCGTCGACCTTGTCCCAGCGCAGGGATCCGGAGATCGGATTGACGACCGTCTTGTCCACGAACGCGTTCCGCAGCTCTCCGAAGGCCCCGTCATCGACGGTCACGGTGTACGAGACCTGCACGCTCTGCCCCGCGGCGAGCGCTCCTGTCCAGGTGAGGCGCCGCGTGCCCGCGTCGTAGGCCGCCGTCCCGACCGCGGGGCTGATGCTGATCGAATCCGGATCGAACGTAGCGTTGTCGACCACATCGGACAGGTCGTCGAAGACCGAGAAGGAGCCGCTCGCGACCGCGCCGGTGTTGGCGATCGAGAGCGTGTACGTCACGTCGTCACCGGGGTTGACGAGCGCACCAGCTCCCTTGTCGACGACCTTGTCCACCTGCAGGATCGGATGCTCGACGGCGATGTCGGGTTCGACCAGCAGGTTCCGCAGCGTTCCGGAGGCGTCGTCGCGCACGCGCACCGTGTAGGTGATCGTGGCGGACGTGTTCGCCGCCAGCGGCCGGGCGACGCTCGACGACCACGTGAAGGAGTCGTCTCCTGCCGTGTAGTCGACCTGCCCGCACGAGTTCGCGGTCGGAGCGCAGGTCACGGTCGGCGGTGCGACGAGCGTCGCCTTGTCGAGCACGTCCGACATGTCGTCGGTGACCTTTCCTGCGGTCGATGCGGTGGCGGTGGCATTGGTCACCTTGACCGTGTACGCCACCGTGTCGCCGGGCTTCACGATCGAACCGGCCGCCGGGACCGAGGTCTTCGCGAAGGTCAGCGCCACGGACGGGACCGTCGTCGTCGCACAGGATTCCTCGTCGTCGTTCGGCGCCGGGCACGGATGCAGCGGGGTCACCGGGGTCGGGCCGTCCACCCCCCAGCGGTTCACCAGCGTGGTGCCCTCCTTCGCGACCTTCGCCGTGACGGTGTAGCTGAACAGTTGACCGAGTGGCATGGTCGCCAGATTCCAGGTCACGACGCCGTTCGCGTACGTCCCTCCCCCACTGGCGGAGACGAAGGTCGCCCCCTCCGGCAATGTGTCTCGCAGTGTGATGTCGGTGAGGTCGCGGCCCCCATCGTTGACGGCCGTGACGGTGTAGGTCAGCGTGTCGCCGACGTTGGCCGTGGTCTTGTCCACGACCTTGTCGATCGTGATGTGGCTGAAGTCCTCGCGGGCGATGCCCACCTTCGCCGACTCGACCGGCTTGATCGGTTGTCCGTTCGACAGATTCGTCTGCGCCGTCGCGACCGTGTTCCACGCGACGTCACCGGCGCTGTTCAACGCGGGCGTCGTCATCGTCAGATCGATCGCGAGGCCCTGATCGAACGCGTAGGTCGCGGTGGATACGAAGCGCAGCGCGCGCACGGTCTGCAGGAGCGCAGCCGACGGCGACGCAGGCATGGCGACCCAGTCGTCGACGCAGCCCGGGTTCTGGGCGTTCGGCAGCACCTCGGGCCGACACGGGTTCGTCGACGTCGAGTAGAACGCCGTGACCCCTGCGGGGAGCGTCGAGAGCCCGGTGAGGATCGGCCGGAACGTGCTCCCGCGCTGCTGGTTCACGGTTCCCGCGACGGTGCCGGTGTCCCCGACCCGAGGAAGCAGGTCGTACATCACGACGTTGCCGACGTTCTGCTGGCTCTTGTTCGTCCAGTTCAGACGGTAGGTCGCGTTTCCCCCCGCCGATGCGACATAGCCGATCGCCGGGAAGCTCTTGAACGCGGTATCGAGGCTTCCTCGTACCGTCTTCGTCAGACGGACCGCGTCCGACGTCGGGTCGGGATTGACGGTGAAGGACGTCGACGAGGCGCACTGGTGTCCAGCCCCCGTCGTGCCCGCCACCTTCGTGCCCTGTGTGCAGATCGAGTTGTTCACCTGCGGATCGGAGAGGTTGACGGTCGCCCTGTTCACGTAGTTGCCCGGGAACTGCACCTTCGACGGGAGGTGGAGCTCGAAGCGGATGCGCTCACCCTTCGAGGCCGGCAACAGGCTGTTCACGGTCGCGGCTTTGACCACCACGGTGACGATGGTCTCTCCGGTCACTGGGTCGGCCGTCACGGTCGTCGTCGTCGGGATGTTGAAGCTCCAGGCTCCGGCGCCATAGCGATATGCGTCGAGAACAGCGGGACCGGTGAACGAGACGCCGGCGGGGAAGCGATCGACGAAGGTCAGATCGCCGGTCGTCGGCCCCTTCAGCATGACCTCGCTGTTCACTCGGAACTCCGACCCTGCGGCGTACCAGTATTTAGTCACGCCGATCTGCGGCCCGTCCAGGATGAAGATCCGGCCGACGGACGAGGTCCCCGTCGCGTAGGGCGTCGTCGCGCCCACGGCGTAGGAGCTGATCGCCGCCTGGTTGCGGAGGATGTCGCCCGCGACTCGACGCGAGTCGGCATAGCCGCCGATCACCACGTTCATGCGTGTGTTGGTCATGCCGGTCGTGCGCGGCAGGATGATCTCCGCCACGCGGCCGATCGCCGAGGCGGGCACGAAGTAGCTGCGGTAGTCGGGTCCGCTCGCGAGCGTCACCGCTCCTGACGGGATGGGTCCGGCTGTCAGGGTGACGATCGAGCCGTCGGTGAGGCGCGCCTGCGGAGCGAAAGCGGAGGGGATGCCGACGTTCTGCGGATTCTCCGTCGTACGCGCCCAGATCGTGACCATGGTCGGATGGAAGGCGGGATCCGTGCACACGGTGCCCGGAGCATTGCTGGAGTACGACGTACCGCTCACGTTCGTCGTACACGGCACCGGGTCGACGACCTCGGATTGCAGGCCGGGGCCGGGCATCAGCACGTCGAGCGCGTAGAGCGCCTCGATGCGAAAAGAGGGCGCAGCGCTGTTGTAGATCGTGGCGGTGGAGACGTTCGCGTCGCCGCGACCGAGCCACGGCCCTGGGTACGTGGCCGAGGTGTAGCCGTTCAGGTTGAGGTCGTAGGTGCCGCTGTCGCCCACCGTGTTGAGGAGAGGGCCGTAGCCTCGCTTGGTGACGGTCGCGCCGGGGAGCGTCGACACGACGGTGACGGAGACCTCGTCCGACGACGTGACCGGGGCGCCGCTGATCGACGTCCCGGTGCCGTTGACGACGTTGCGCAGCACGGTGTTGTCGGCGACATTGGCGTTGACCCGCGCATTCACGGTCACGGAGACGGCCGTTCCGGCTCCGGCCGAGCAGCTGGAGCCCAGCTGCGCCGCGGTGAGATCGAAGGTGAGCGTCTGGCCCGCGACCGTTGCGGACGGGGAGCTGGACAGGTACGTCAGGCCCGCGGGCAGCGTGTCGACCAGTCGCAGGCTCGCGAGGTTCTCATCACCGAGGGTGCCGAGATTGCTGCGCGGGCAGGTCCACCACAGGGTGTACTTCACGGTGTCGCCCGGCTTGTAGAACGTCTGCTCGACGAACTTCTGCACCTGGATCGAAGGGATCGCCGTCGCGGTCGAGGTCACCCCAGGGGCCGACACGGTCGGGGTGCCGTCGGTGAACGTCATCGTCGGCACGAGTGTCCAGCTCGTGCCGTTCGGCGTCGTGTGGTTCGGGGGCGTGATCGTGATGCCGATGGTGCCCGCGACGCCCTCGGTGAGGTCCGCCAGCCTGATGACCAGGTTGCCCCCGGTGACCGTCCACGACGTGATGAGGGGGTTCGCTCCGACCTTGACCGTCCACGCGGGGTTCGCCGCTGCTCCGAGCGGGATCGTCACGGTCGGGCTCTCGGCGCACGGAGACGCGTTGACGTTGCTGCAGGTGTATGACACGCGGTACCCGAACGCCGTGCCCGAGGGCTGGCTGGCCGGCGTGAGCGGTGTGATCGAGATCGACGGGACCGACGTGGCATCCGCGCTGGCCATGACGGGAGTCTGCAGTCCGAGTCCGAGCGCGACGATGGCCAGCATGGCGAGCAGCATTCTCCCGACGCGACCGCCTGGCCGCGCGGCTCGCTCGAGCATCCCCTGTGTCTGTGTTCGCATCTCGGTCTTTCTCCCTATCCGTGGCTGGCGGATATATCGCCCCCTTGAAAGGAGATGACAGAACGTCTCCGTCATCACCGAATAGCCGGGGATTCCCCCAGCACTGGGGGACAGCTGGCCGCGAATCCCCCCACATTTGGGGAACGTAGAATCGATCTCGCGCCGCACCCCTGGCGCAGCTCCGTTCGGCGCCGCGATCCGGCCCGCCTCACTCCTGCGAGGACCCGCCATGTCCAGCGAACCCATCACCGTCTCCATCCGCCGCGAGGTCGATCCCGAACGCATCGCCGAGGCGACCGCGTGGGTGCAGACCGGCGTGAACATGGCGCACAAGTACCCGGGGTTCCTCGGCTCCGGGTGGGTGCGCGCGGGCGAGGACTCGCAGGTGTGGCACATGCTGTACCGCTTCGCCAACGAGGACACCCTCGTCGCCTGGGAGCGGTCGGACGAGCGCGCGTGGTGGCTGTCGATGGGCGAGGGCTTCATCCGCAGCGAGCGATCGCGGCGCCGCAGCGGCATCGAAGGGTGGTTCGACGAGCCCGCTACCGGCACGATCACGCTGCCCGCCGCGGAGGGGACGTCGACCGTCGCCGTCGTGAACACCCCGCCGCGCTGGAAGCAGGCCGTCACCATCTGGCTGGGGTTCTTCCCGGTGAACCTCGCCTTCACCTACGCGATGAGCCCGGTGCCGGGGTGGGACGCGCTGCCGATCTGGCTCCGCGTGCTGTGCACCACCCTGGTGCTCACCCCGATCATGACCTACTGGGTGCTGCCCTGGGTCACCCGCACCCTGCGCTCGTGGCTCGCCCGCTGACCGGGTTCAGATCACGCCGACCGAGGTGAACGCGAGCTCGGCCGCGCCCAGCAGCAGCCGATCGGCGGCGAGGGATGCCGAGAGGATGCGCAGTCCCTCGACGTTCTCGGCCATGGCGCCGGTCGCGACGGCGGCCGCGAACCCCTCGGGGTCGCTCTCGACCAGCATCGCCAGGAAGCCGCCGAGCACGACCACGGAGGGGTTGAGGATGTTCACGGCATCCGCGATCGCCTGGGCGAGCACCGCGCGCTGGCGGCGGCATTCGTCCTGCGCGTGGCCAGGGCATCCGGATGCCGCGGCCAGCGCCTCGGCGAGCGTGGGGTCATCCGCCGCCGGGAGCCCGAGCACCGCGAGCAGCCGCGCGCGGCTGACGGCATCCTCGAGGACCACGGGAGTGCCTGCATCCGCTCCGGCGGCGCGCACGCGGTTCTGCCCGAACTCGCCGGCGTAACCCCCGACTCCCCCGACCGGCAGCCCGTGCACGATGATCCCGCCGCCGATGCCCGAGGGCCCGCCGTTCAGATACACGACGTCGTCCGCGCCCTCCGCTGCGCCGAACAGATGCTCGGCGAGGGCGCCGAGGCTCGCGTCGTTGCCCACCGCGACCGGCAGCCCGGTGCGTGCGGCGACCAGATCGCGCAGTGGCGCGTCGACCCAGTCGAGGTGCGGGGCGTTGCGTACCAGGCCGTCGGCTGCGCGCACCAGACCCGGCACCGCGATGCCGATGCCGACGAGGCGGAAGCCGCGCAGAGCTCCCCCACGCCAGCGCGCGATCACCTCCGTGATGAGATCAGCGGTCGCCGACGCGCTCAGCAGCGCGGCGGACTCGATCCGTTCGCGCGCCGCGATCCCCCGCGCGAGGTCCACCGCGGCGATCTCGACCGCGTCGACCTCGGGGTTCACCGCGATCACGACCGTCTGCGACGACACCTCCACGACGGGCGAGGGGCGACCGACCCGGCCGACGGGGTCGGGGTCGCGCTCCACCACCCAGCCGTCGCCGACCAGCTCGCCGACCAGATCAGCGACCGTCGACCTGTTCAGCCCGGTCGCCGTCGTCAGCTGGGCACGCGACTGCGGGCCGCCCAGGTGCACCAGGCGCAGGATGCGGGCGAGGTTGCGGGCGCGCACGCCGTCACCGTTCTCCTTCGGCGCAGCATCCGTGGTCACATCGTCCTCCGTCGGGGTTCGGCGTCTCAGTCTAGAAGGCTGGACATCGGCACCCTCAGGCTATATGTTGTTGCTCACAACAATTTACGGGAAGCCGCCGTGCGGCACCATGCGAAGGAGCATCATGAGCCTCACCCCCACCCGCGCCGACAAGTTCTCGTTCGGACTGTGGACCATCGGCTACAACGGCACCGACCCGTTCGGCGGACCCACCCGCCCGGCGCTCGACGTCGTGCACGCCGTCGAGAAGCTGTCGGAGCTGGGCGCCTACGGACTCACGTTCCACGACGACGACCTGTTCGCCTTCGGATCCACCGACGCCGAACGGCAGACGCAGATCGATCGCCTGAAGGGCGCCCTCGCCGACACCGGTCTGGTCGTGCCCATGGTGACGACGAACCTCTTCTCGGCTCCGGTCTTCAAGGACGGCGGCTTCACCTCCAACGACCGCCAGGTGCGCCGCTTCGCCCTGCGCAAGGTGCTGCGCAACCTCGACCTCGCCGCCGAGCTCGGCGCCAAGACCTTCGTCATGTGGGGCGGCCGCGAGGGTGCGGAGTACGACTCCGCGAAGGATGTCCGCGCAGCTCTCGAGCGCTACCGCGAGGCCGTCAACCTGCTCGGCGACTACGTGACCGACAAGGGCTACGACATCCGCTTCGCCATCGAACCGAAGCCGAACGAGCCGCGCGGCGACATCCTGCTGCCCACGCTGGGCCACGCGATCGCGTTCATCGACTCGCTCGAGCGCCCTGAGCTCGTCGGCGTGAACCCCGAGGTCGGGCACGAGCAGATGGCTGGACTCAACTTCACCGCCGGCATCGCGCAGGCGCTGTTCCACGGCAAGCTGTTCCACATCGACCTCAACGGCCAGCGCGGCATCAAGTACGACCAGGACCTGGTGTTCGGCCACGGCGACCTGCACAACGCGTTCTCGCTCGTCGACCTGCTCGAGAACGGCGGCCCGAACGGCGTCCCCGCCTACGACGGCCCCCGTCACTTCGACTACAAGCCGAGCCGCACCGAGGACGAGACCGGGGTCTGGGACTCCGCCGCCGCCAACATGCGCACCTACCTGCTGCTGAAGGAGCGGGCCGCGGCATTCCGCGCCGACCCCGAGGTGCAGGAGGCTCTGGCTGCGGCGAAGGTCGCCGAGCTCGCGACCTCGACCCTGAACGAGGGCGAGTCCTACGACGATCTGCTCGCGGACCGCAGCGCCTACGAGGACTTCGACGCCGACGCGTACCTCGGCGGCAAGGGCTTCGGCTTCGTCCGGCTGCAGCAGCTCGCCACCGAGCACCTGCTCGGCGCCCGCTGAGTCCGGCCATGGCACTCGCACTCGGGGTCGACTCCTCGACCCAGTCCTGCAAGGTCGTCGTGACGGATGCCGCGACCGGCGCCGTGGTGCGCACCGGTCGTGCGGCGCATCCGGACGGCACTGCGGTCGACCCCGAGGCGTGGTGGACGGCGCTCTCGTCCGCGATCGCCGAAGCCGGAGGACTCGACGGCGTCGATGCCTGGGCCATCGGCGGACAGCAGCACGGGATGGTGGCGCTCGATGCCGCAGGCGCCGTCATCCGCGACGCGCTGCTGTGGAACGACACCCGCTCCGCTGACGCTGCGACCGACCTCGTGGCCGAGTTCGGCGCGCAGGAGCTGGTCACCCGCACCGGTGTCGTGCCGGTGGCATCCTTCACGATCTCGAAGCTGCGCTGGCTGCGCGACAACGAGCCCGAGAACGCGGCGCGGGTCGCGGCCGTCGCCCTGCCGCACGACTGGCTCACCTGGCGCCTGCGCGGATACGGGCCCGTCGGTGCGGAGGCGGCGCCCCTCGGCCCGGTGCTGGAGGAGCTCGTCACCGACCGCTCGGACGCCTCGGGCACGGGGTACTGGAACCCGGCCACCGGCGAGTACGACCGGGCGCTGCTGGTCGCCGCACTGGGTCACGACGCGGTGCTGCCGCGCGTGCTCGGCGCGCAGGAGCAGGTGCAGGATGCGGACGGCCGGCGCGTCGGCCCCGGCGCCGGTGACAACGCCGCCGCCGCATTCGGGCTCGGCGCCGGTCCCGGCGATGTGGTGGTGTCGATCGGCACCAGTGGCACGGTCTTCGCCCTGAGCGAGCATCCGTCGGCCGACCCGTCCGGGATCATCGCCGGCTTCGCCTCGGCCGACGGTCACTTCCTGCCGCTGGTGTGCACGCTCAACGCGGCACGGGTGCTCGACGTCACCGCGGCGCTGCTCGGCGTCGACCACGACGAGCTGAGCCGTCTCGCACTGGCAGCCCCGGCGGGTGCGACCGGGCTCACCCTCGTCCCCTACTTCGAGGGTGAGCGGACACCGAATCTGCCGGATGCGACCGCCACGCTCAGCGGCATGACCCTCGCCTCGACGACGCGCGAGAACCTCGCGCGCGCCGCGGTGGAGGGGATGCTGTCCGGACTCGGTGCCGGTCTCGACGCGCTGCGCGAGGCCGGGGTGCCACTGCGGCGCGCGCTGCTGATCGGCGGCGGTGCGCAGTCCGCCGCGGTGCGGGCGCTCGCACCGGAGGTGTTCGGCCTCCCGGTGGAGGTCCCCCCGGCCGACGAGTACGTCGCGCTCGGCGCCGCCCGCCAGGCCGCCGGGCTGCTGCGGTAGCGGGGGCGCGGGCGCGCGACCTGCAGGAAGATCGGCCGGATGCAGGAGCATCCGTCGGCGAGTCCTCCTGCAGATCGCGAAACGTCCTGCAGATGGCGCGGAGGCCGGGGACCAGGATCCCCGGCCTCCGCAGCTAGACGGCGAAGATGCGCCAGGACGCGGCGTGCGTCCCGCCGGGATCCAGGGTCACCAGGTCGACGCCGGAGTTGAAGGCGTCGGGCGGACACGTCATCGGCTCGACCGCGAGCCCGATGCGGTGCGTCGCCGGAACCGCGGGGGTGTCGGCGGTGTGCACCTGCACCCACGGGCATCCCTCGTCCCACGCCAGTCCGACCCCGGTGCCGGCATCCGTCACCAGATGCACCTCGGCGATGCCGTCCGTGCGCGCGAGCTCGGTGAAGGCGTGGTCGATGAACACGTCTCCGATCGGCCGCGCCTCGCGGAAGTCCCACTCCGGATGCTCCGTCACCGGTTCCACCGCCACCGGGCTCAGCCGGTCCGGAGTCACGGTCAGCACCTCGGATGCCGGGAGCGTGAGCGTCCAGTCGTCGACGCGTCCGGCACCGGCGACCAGGTACGGATGCGGTCCGGTGCCCCAGGGCGCGGCATCCGCACCGATGTTGCGGGCCGTCACGGTCTGTCGCAGTCCGTCGGCCTCCAGACGGTACTCGACCTCGACCTCGACGCGGAACGGGTACCCGATCTGCGGCTCGATCACGGCCGCGAGCGCGACGCGGTCGTCGAGCACGAGACGGTCCTCGAACTCGGCCCACGCGAGGAGTCCGTGCAGCGCCTGAGCGCGTGCGGGCTCGGTGAGGGCCAGCTGGTGCTCGACCCCGGCGAAGCGATAGCGGCCGTCGACGATGCGGTTGGGCCACGGCGCGAGTGTCACGCCGCGGTAGGCCGGTCGCACCTCATCCGCGTCGAACGGCACGACCAGGTCGCGCCCGTCGAACGTGAGCGCCCGCAGTGTTGCTCCGACGCTCGCGATATCCGCCTCGTAGCCGTGGCCGGTGATGCGCAGCTGGCGTCCGGAGCGCGGAGCCATCAGAGGCCCTTCGACAGGCTCAGGGACCGAGCGCTCAGTCGGGACGTCGCCATCAGAGTCCCTGCGCCAGGCGGTAGTACGCCTGGTTCCAGCGGACCTGCTTCTGGAACTCCGGCAGGGTGGTGCTGTCGTCGATCACCAGCAGCTCGACCTCGGCCATCTCGGCGAAATCGCGGAACGCCTCGATGCCGACCGCGGTCGACATGACGGTGTGGTGGGCGGCACCCGCGGTGAGCCAGGCGGCGGCACTGGTGGTGAAGTCCGGCTGCGGCTTCCACACCGCGCGGCCGACCGGGAGCTTGGGCAGGGAGGCCCGCGGCGGCACGTTCTCGACCACGTTCGCGGTGAGGCGGAAACGGTCGCGCATGTCGCTGAGCGCGACCACGACGGCGGGGCCGGGGTCGGCCGTGAACACCAGGCGCACCGGGTCGTCCTTGCCGCCGATGCCGAGCGGGTGGATCTCGAGCGTGGGCTTCGCGGTAGTCAGCGACGGCGAGACCTCGAGCATGTGCGCCCCCAGGATCAGCTCGTCACCCGGGGTCATGTCGTAGGTGTAGTCCTCCATGAGGCTCGCGCCACCGGGGAGACCTGCGCCCATGACGTTCGCGATGCGCACGAGCACGGCGGTCTTCCAGTCGCCTTCGGCGCCGAAGCCGTAGCCCTCGGCCATGAGCCGCTGCACCGCGAGACCGGGCAGCTGCTTCAGCGCACCCAGGTCTTCGAACGACGTCGTGAAGGCGCCGAAGCCGCCCTCCTCCAAGAAGGAGCGCAGTCCGACCTCGATCGCGGCGCCGTCACGCAGCGAGGAGTGCCGCTCGCCTCCGCGGCGCAGTTCGGGTGCGACCTCGTACAGCTCCTCGTACTCGGCGACCAGGGCGTCGATCGCCGAGTCGGATGCCGCGGCCACGGCCTCCGCCAGCTCGTTCACCCCCCAGGTGTTGACCTGCACGCCGAATCGCAGCTCGGCCTCGGTCTTGTCGCCCTCGGTGACCGCGACGAAGCGCATGTTGTCGCCGAAGCGGGCGAGCTTGAGGTCACGCGATGCCGCGAGGCCGGCCGCCGCACGCTGCCAGGTGCCGAGCTCGCGGCGCAGACGCGGGTCGGACGCGTGGCCGACGATGGTCTTGCGCGGCACACCGAGCCGGGTCTGGATGTACCCGAACTCGCGGTCGCCGTGCGCGGCCTGGTTCAGGTTCATGAAGTCGAAGTCGATGTCGGCCCAGGGCAGCTCGACGTTCGCCTGCGTGTGCAGGTGCGCGAGCGGCTTCTGCAGCGCGTCGAGCCCGGCGATCCACATCTTCGCGGGGCTGAAGGTGTGCATCCACGCCACGAGCCCGATCACGCGGTCGTCGGCGTTGGCCTCCAGCGCAGTGCGCTTGATGGCGGCGGCATCCGTCAGCACGGGCTTCCAGACGATCTTCACCGGCACCTCGGCCGACTCGTCGAGCAGGCGGGCGATCTGCTGGGACTGCTCCGCCACCTGGGCGAGCGTCTCGGGGCCGTAGAGGTGCTGGCTGCCGGTCAGGAACCAGACCTCGTAGCCGTCGAGGGAGGTGGTGAGTGCCATGGTGATGCCTTTCAGGTGGTGCGGAAGCGTCAGAGCGATGCGACGGCGGCGGCCTCGACGGCCAGCCCCGCCCGGTAGCGATCGAGGTAGGAGGCGAAGCCGGCGACGTCGGCCGGATCGGGGTCGGCGACCGAGACGGATGCCGTGGCGAAGACGTGCTCGTCGAGGTACGCACCCAGGTCGAGGTCGTCGGAGTGCGAGAGGTAGGAGGCGAGCACCGCGATGCCCCAGGCCCCACCCTCCGAGGCGAGTTCGCCGACCGCGACCGGGGCGGCGAGCGCACCGGCGAGGAAGCGCTGGGCGACGCCCGCGGTGCGGAACATGCCTCCGTGCGCGAACATCCGGTCCAGCCCGACGCCCTCGTCTGTCAGGGTCTGCATGCCGAGCGCGAGCGTGCCGAACACGCCGTACAGCTGCGCGCGGACGAAGTTGGCCAGGCTGAAGTCGCTGTCCGGCGTACGCACGAACAGCGGTCGCCCTGCCGTGAGCCCGGCGATGGGCTCGCCCGCCAGATGGTTGTACGCGAGCAGTCCGCCCGCATCCGTCTCGCCCGCGAGGGCTTCGCGGAACAGCACGTCGAACACCGCGTCGTCGTCGAGCGGCTGACCGGCGGCCGCGGAGAAGCGCGTGAAGAGTCCCGCCCACGCCGCGAGCTCGCTGGCCCCGTTGTTGCAGTGCACCATGGCGACGGCATCGCCCGCCGGCGTCGTGACGAGGTCGAGCTCTTCATGCGCCTCGGACAGCGGTCGTTCCAGCACCACCATCGCGAAGATGCTCGTCCCCGCGCTCACGTTGCCGGTGCGCGGTGCGACGGCGTTGGTCGCCACCATGCCCGTTCCTGCGTCGCCCTCCGGCGGGCAGAGCGGGATGCCGCTGCGCAGCGCGCCGGTGGGATCGAGCAGCGCGGCGCCGGCAGCCGTGAGAGTGCCGGCATCCGCTCCCGCCGGCTTCACGGTCGGGAACAGCGCGGTCAGCGGCGCGGGCAGGCGGTCGCCCACGAGTGCGGCGTAGGCCTCGAGCATCCCGGCGTCGTAGTCGGTGGTCGCCGAGTCGATCGGGAACATACCGGACGCATCGCCGACCCCGAGCACCCGTTCGCCGGTGAGCTGCGTGTGCACGTAGCCGGCGAGGGTGGTGACGAAGTCGAGCTGGGGCACGTGCGGCTCGGCGTCGAGCACGGCCTGGTGCAGGTGCGCGATCGACCAGCGCAGCGGGATGTTCACGCCGAGGGTCTCGCTGAGCTCCGCCGCCGCGACGCCGGTGTTCGTGTTGCGCCACGTGCGGAAGGGCACGAGCAGTTCGCCCTCCGCGTCGAACGCGAGGTAGCCGTGCATCATCGCCGAGATGCCGATGGCCCCGAAGGTGTCAGGGCGGATGCCGTGCTGCGCCTCCGCGTCGGCGACGAGGGCAGCGTAGGCCGCCTGCAGTCCCGCCCACACCTCGTCGAGGGTGTAGGTCCAGAGTCCGTCCTCGAGGCGGTTCTCCCAGGCCGAGGAGCCGGTCGCGAGCACCTCGGTCGCGTCGGGGCCGATCAGGCAGGCCTTGATGCGGGTGGAGCCCAGCTCGATGCCGAGGCTCGTGCGGCCGGCGGCGATGTCGTCGCGGGCCCCTGAGCCCTGTCGAAGGGTCATCGGCGGGCGTCCGCGCTCTGGCCGTACACGTTCTGGTACCGGTCGTACAGGCGGTCGATCGCCTCCTGCGGGATCGGGATCAGCGGACCGGCCTCGCGGGCGATGTGCACGGTGCGGGCGACGTCCTCGACCATGACCGCGGCCTTCACGGCATCCTTGGCATCCGCGCCGATCGTGAACGGGCCGTGGTTCTGCATCAGGACGGCGCGCGAGCGGTGACCGCGGAGCGTCTCGACGATGCCGCGTCCGATCGAGTCGTCGCCGATGATCGCGAAGGGGCCGATCGGCACCGGTCCGCCGAACTCGTCCGCCATGGCCGTGATCACGCAGGGGATCTCCTCGCCGCGTGCCGCCCAGGCCACCGCATAGGTCGAGTGCGTGTGCACGACCCCGCCGACCTCCGGCATGTTCCGGTAGACGTAGGCGTGCGCCGCGGTGTCGCTGGAGGGCGAGCGGTCGCTGCCGGGAGTGCCGGGGATCACGGCGCCGTCGAGGTCGCACAGGATCATGTTCTCGGGCGTGAGGTCGTCGTAGGAGACGCCGGACGGCTTGATCACGAAGAGGTCGGCTCCGGGCACGCGGCCCGAGACGTTGCCGCCGGTCCAGACGATGAGGCCGTAGCGCACGAGTTCGCCGTGCAGCCGGGCGACGTCGGCGCGGACAGTGGCGATCGCGCTCTCGACGATGGGATCGAACGTGGGGGCGTCGTTGCTCACAGGTACCTCTGGGGGGGGTTCGCGCCCGGTCACTGTGACCGGTCACAGAAGTGTGTCACGGGGGCCTCGGGTGCGTCAAGCACGCACTCGGGCAGAGGCGGCGTGTTCACAACTCCGCAGATTCGCAACACACAATCCGCCTCGCTCGCGTCATTGCGGGCCGCCGCTCCGCCGCGGTGTGGTCCTCCGCGATTAATTGAGGAGTTATGGACGACAGCCGGGGCAGCCGTCGCTAGCGGGGCGGAGCCACCGAGGCGCGCGTGATCAGCTCGGGCGCGACCGGGGCCAGAGTCTCGGTCGCGGCACCGCCGATCGCGGCGGCCACGGCCCGGCGCGCGAGCTCGTCGAAGTCCTGCCGCACCGTGGTGAGCTGCGGCCAGTAGTACGCCGCATCCGGGATGTCGTCGAACCCGACCACGCTGACGTCGCCGGGTACCGCGAGCCCGGCCTCGTGGAGTCCGCCGAGCAACCCCAGCGCCATCTGGTCGTTCGCCGCGAACACCGCCGTGGCGCCGGACTCCCGCACCGCGGCGACGGCCGCATATCCCGACCCCGCCGACCAGTCACCCTCGATCACGGGCCCGGCGTCCAGGCCGCGAGCCGCGAGCTCGGCCGCGAAGCCCTCCGCCCGCGACTCGGCCTCGAGCCAGTCGGCAGGACCGGCGAGGTGCGCGATGCGCGTGTGGCCGGCGTCGGCCAGAGCGGCGACGGCCAGGCGGGCGCCGGCGGCCTGATCGACCGACAATCCAGGGGCACCACGCCCCGCGGAATGCAGCGTGATCACCGGCACGTCGATGCGCAGGTCGTCGAGCGCGGCCAGGGTCCGGGCATGCGGAGCCACCACCACGATGCCCTCGACACCCTGCGCGACCAGGTGGTCGACGGCGGCGACGACAGCCGCGGCATCCCCGGCATCAGCGAACGCGGCGCTGACCCAGTACCCCGCATCACGCGCCGAGGCCTCGAGGGCGGCGATGCTGCGCGAAGGCCCGTACTGCAGCGCGTCAGAGGCGAGCACACCGAGCGTGCGGGAACGGCGGGTGCCCAGCGCACGGGCCGCGTTGTTCATGCGGTAGCCGAGCTCCGCCATGGCCGCGCGGACGCGCTCCAGAGTCTCGGGAGCGACATCGGGGTGGTCGTTCAGCACCCGCGACACGGTCTGTCGGGAGACCCCGGCACGGGCGGCGACGTCACGCACGCCGACGGTTCGGCGGGGCTCGCTGCTCGTGTCACTCACGCCGATGAGTGTACGGCGTGCGAGACGAGCCGACGGCGCAGCTCCGCCCGTCGCAGAGAGGACGGACGGAGCCGGCGCGTCACCGCACGGAACCCAGATGCTCCATCAGGGCGCCGATGCCGAACTCCCAGCGGGGAATCTCCTCGGACCGACCGACGACGTTGGACAGAGTCCCCAGGTGAGGACTGCTGATCTCGACGAGGTCACCGAGCCTGTGCGTGAACCCCTCCCCCTTGCGTCCACGATCAACCGTGGGCGTGAACAGCGTTCCCGTGAACAGCGCGAAGCCATCGGGGTACTGGTGGTGCGCTCCGTGCACCGCGCGCACGAGCTCCTCGAAGGAACGACTGATCTGCCCCATGTTGCTGGTGTCCGTGAGGGAGAATCCATCATCGCCGTGAATCGCGAGATGGATGACTTCCTCCCTCAGCGAATCGATCGTGAAATCACCTTCGAACAGTCGCACGAATGGACCTATCGCGGTGGATCCGTTGTTGTCTTTCGCGACCCCCAGGAGCAACGCGCTCCGCCCCTCGACATCGCGCAGATTGACGTCGTTCCCCAGCGTGGCGCCCCGCGGAGTTCCCGAAGAATCCACGATGAGCACCAGCTCCGGTTCGGGGTTGCTCCAGTCAGAGAACTGCGGCACCCCGATCGGTTGACCGAACCCGACAGCAGAGAGCACGGGGCCTTTCGTGAAGACCTCCGGATCGGGACCGATGCCGACCTCCAGATACTGCGACCACAGGCCGCGCCCTACGAGCAGGGATTTGACGCGCTGCGCATCGGCGCTCCCCGGTCGCACCGTGAGCGCATCGGGCCCGATCGCCGCCAGCAGCGCCTCACGAACCTCATCCGAGCGTGCGGCGTCACCCCGGGTCTGCTCCTCGATCAGGCGCTCGACCAGACTCCCGGCGAAGGTCACCCCGCACGCCTTGATCACCTGGAGATCGATCGGCGCGAGGAGTCGCGCGCCCTCCTGATCGTCCGAGCGCGACGCGCGCACCAGCAGGTCCGCGTCCCAGTCGGATCCCGCGCAAGCTGACACCACGATTTCCGCCGCGTCCGGTCGTTCGAGGAGCTGCGACACGGTATGCACATGAGCGCTCAGGTCCGCGACCCGGCCTCGATGCACCCCGACGACGCAAGGGCCAGCTGTCGCAGGGTCGAAGATTCGCCCCACGAGAACGGCATCATCTTGCGGAAGCACGGTCATCTCGGTCATTCGCCTGCTCCATCCGCGCGAAGGCGCAGTTCGCCGTCGATCCTCTGTGGCACGCCGTCCGGATTCTCGTCTCGGAGCTCAGGCGGCAGCAAGCGCGCCGGGACGTCTTGGAATGTGACGGTGCGTTGGAACCGGTCGATCGCTGCGGTTCCGACCGACGTCGTGCTGCTGGTGGCTGCCGGATATGGCCCGCCATGATGCTGTGCGAAGGTGACGGCGACGCCCGTCGGCCATCCGTTCCACACGATCCGGCCGCTGCGGTCGGCGAGCGCCCCGAGCAACGCGTCGACGTCGTCGTCGTCCTCAGCGTGCACGGTGGATGTGAGCTGTCCGCTGATCAGCGGGGCGATCTGGTCGAGCTGCTCGGCATCGCGATACTCGACGACCACGCTCGCTGGCCCGAAGACCTCACGTTCGAGGAGTTCAGGTCGTTCGAGCAACGTATCCGCAGACATACGCAGGAGAGTGAGCGGCGGCGCTTCCTCCTTCGAGGGACCTCCGCACAGAACATCGACGCCGGCAAGTGCGGCGAAGTCGTCGAGCGACTCCTCGAAGCTGCTACGGATGCCGGAGGTGAGCAGCAACGACGGCGCGCTCTCTTCCGCCTCCGCGGCAGCGACGATGACCTCAGCAGCGCCCGTCGGGACAACCAGGAAGCCGGGTTTCGTGCAGAACTGGCCGCGACCGAGCGCCACCGACCCGAGATACCCCTGCGCGATCGTCGACGCTCGATGCTCCCATGCGGCCTGCGTGACGAACACCGGGTTCGTGCTTCCCAGCTCGCCGAAGAACGGGATCGGTTCGGGACGCGCGGCGGCGATGTCGAACAGGGCACGACCGGCGACCGTCGAGCCCGTGAAAGCGACCGCCTTGACCAGCGGATGCCGCACGAGCTCGATGCCTTCTTCGCGCCCCTCCACGAGCGCGAAACTGCCCGAGGGCAACCCAGCGGATTCCAGCGCCTCGATGACGATCTGCGCCGTCCGGCGTGCGAGACGTGGATGCGCAGGGTGGGCCTTGTGGACAACCGGGCATCCGGCTGCCAGGGCCGACGCTGTATCTCCCCCCGCGACGCTGAAGGCGAAGGGGAAGTTGGAGGCGCCGAAGACGGCGACGACGCCGACCGGCCGAGCCGTGGACCGAAGATCTGGACGAGGTCCCATCCCCCATGCTTCATCCGCATGGTCGATCGTTGCCCCGAGGCGCACCCCACGTGCGCTTTCGTCGCCGAGAAGTCGCAGCTGAAAGATCGTGCGTGTCAGCTCACCCTCCAGGCGCGCCGCCGCGAGATGGGTCTCTTCATGCGCGAGCTCGACCAGCTCGCGTCGACCCGATTCGAGACCGGCAGCGATCGCGTGCAGTCCCCGCCTGCGGAGCCTCGGCGACGAGGCTCCGCGTGTTCGATGGGCTCTGTCAGCGGCCAGGACCGCTTCGTCGACGTCGATCATTTTCCGGGCCTCCGCATCCATGTGGCATCCACGGAGCGTCAACGCCACATACGCATTAATTCTGATTAAAGCAGTATGCCCTATGCGTGACCCAAGTCAAACGGCGGTTCCCCGCTCGTCAGATCCTGGTCGGATTCCCGCAGTGCGTAGCGCATCGCAGCCTCGGCGATCGGAACCGATCCTTGACGGATCGCCTCGAGCACGGCCCGATGGTCGGGGACGGGGTCGTGCCACCGCGCTCCGGGGTGGTGCTGGATACGATTGCGGGCGCTCAACGCGTGGATGACGACCGTGTCGAGGCGCACGAACAACTCGTTATGCGTGGCACCGAGGATCAGGAGATGGAAGTCGAGGTCCGCCTCCGCCAGACGGTCGACGTTCTCTCCGGCCGCCTGGAATGCGGCAAAGGCAGCATCCAACCTGGCCAGGTCCTCCGCGGTGCGATGAGAGGCCGCGAGCCCCGCAGCGGCGGGTTCGATCGCATCGCGCAGTTGGGAGAGATCGACCAGGAGCTGATCATCGTCACGCTGCGCCTCACGGCGCCACATCATCACATCCGTGTCGAGCAGCTTCCAGGACTCGCGGCTCGTGACGAAGGTGCCGCGCTTCTGCCAGGAGTCGATGAGCCCTTTCTCGCGGATCACGCGCAGAGCCTCGCGGACGACAGACTTGCTCACGCCGAGTTCCGGCTCCAGAGCCTCGACGTCGATGCGCGTTCCCGGGGCATAGTCTCCCCGCACGATTCTCAGCCCGAGCTGCTCCACGACCTCTCCGTGCAGTCCCCGCCCTGGATATTCAGCCATGGAGATCGACTCTAGCGGTCGCGGGTCGCTTCCGCGGATCCGTACTTGTATTTTCCATATTAATCATTATTATTCTAGGTGGCGCGGATTCCTCGCCTCCCCTGCACTGATTTACGAAGGAGTAAATGATGTCCTCTCGTCCCGCCCGACGACTGCTCGCCACCGCAGGTGCGCTGGTCACCGCGACGATCGTCATCGCCGGATGCTCGTCCGGTGACCCCACCGCCGACGGCGGCGATGGCCCGGTCACCATCACACTCGCCGCCTCGACTCTGGGAGACCCAGGCCGCGGTCCCGGGTTGCAGGCGCTGATCGATGATTTCAACGCCGCCCAGGATGAGGTCAAGGTCGAGCCCGCATCGGTGCCGTACCCCACGTTCGGTCAGACCGTCCTCACCCAGCTCGGGGGCGGAGAAGGCCCCGACCTCATCCGCTTCGACATGCCGGAGTTCGAAGCCGCGGCATCCGCAGGGCTCCTCGAGCCCCTCGATGAGCGGCTCGACGTCGACTCGTTGGATCTGCTCTCCGGCCCCGATCAGTACATGACGGTCGACGGCCACCGCTACGGCGTCATCTTCGAGGCCGCCAACTACGGCCTGTTCTACAACGCGGATCTCATCCCGAACCCGCCGACCACATTCGACGAGTTCGTGCAGGTCGCCACCTCGACCACCTCCGGTGACGTCTATGGCCTGGCGTTCCGTCAGACACAGGCCGAGGAGGCCGGGGTCTGGCAGGACATCTTCAACTACGTCTACGGGTTCGGAGGCGAGTGGTCCGACGGCGAGAAGCTCACGCTGAACTCGCCGAAGGTGGTTGCCGGCCTGGAGGCGTTCCAGCAGCTCTACGACGCCAACGTGATCCCCAAGGGCGCTGATGCCGCCACGTTCCGGAAGATGTTCGCGCAGGGCAAGGTCGGTATGGAGCTCAACAACGGCGGGTACGCGACCGCGACCGTCAACGCGAACCCGGAACTCAACTTCGACGTCGTCCGCATCCCGTTTCCCGTGGAGAAGCAGGGAGCACTCCTCGCCCCGATCGTGATCAATGGCAACAGCGCGCACAAGGATGCGGCGATGACATTCATCAACTGGCTCCTCGAGCCGGAGCAGCAACAGCAACTGCAGAGCGTCCTCGGCGCGAGCAGCGTCGCAACGGTGACCGAGCGCAGCGCTGAGAGCCTGGCGGAGGCCCCGTACCTTGCCGTGCTCGATGAGCTCACCGAGACCGGAGTCCCGCAGGTCGTGCTGGGGTTCGGCGCGGAGACGCCGGACATCCGCCGGATCGTGGTGACCGAGGTGCTCGCCGCACTCCAGGGCAAGCAGGACATGAAGACCGCGATGGACAAAGCCCAGGAGCAGGCGACAGCCCTCGTCGGTGGCTGACCGCGATGGTGGCGCGCCTCGCACGGCGCGCCACCATCATCCGCACACCCGAACCCTTCGAGAGTGAGAACGAAATGAGCCAGGGGATCGCTCACAGACGCCGTCGGCGGCGCAGCCCGCTCGGCAGTCGGTGGACGCCGTACATCTTCCTTGCGCCGGCTGCGGCGTACATCATCCTGTTCCAGCTGATTCCGTTGGTGCAGGAGATCTATCTGAGCTTCACCAAGACGAGCCTCCTCAACCCGTCCCACAGCGTGTGGGTGGGATTCGACAACTACGTCGCCGCCTTCCAGAGCGACTCCTTCCAGCAGACGCTCCTGGTGACCCTTGTGTATGTTGTGGTGTGCGTGCTCGGGAGCGTCGGCATCGGGCTGCTGGTCGCCCTGTTGCTGAACTCCCGCTTCCCAGGGCGCGGTATCGCCCGGGCACTGGTGACGATCCCGTGGGCGGCCCCGGGTATTGCGATCGCCCTGATCGCGGTGTGGATGCTCAACGCGCAGTACGGCGTTCTGACACGGCTCTTGACGTCGTGGGGTATCGACGTCGGTGACAGCGGGGTTCTGAACAACCCCGACCTGGCGCTCCCGGCGATCCTGATCACCACGATCTGGCAGCTGTTCCCCTTCACCGCCGTGGTGCTGCTCTCCGCCCTGCAGTCGGTACCGGAGGAACTCGTCGAGGCCGCACACATGGACGGCGCGAATCGATGGTGGAGCTTCCGAGTGGTGACCTGGCCGGTGATCAAGCCGACGGTCGGGCTCATCGCGGTGCTCATGGCCATCTGGTCGATCCGTCGTTTCGAACTGATCTGGTTGATGACCAGGGGCGGCCCTCTCGGGTCCACGCGCACTCTCGTGATCGATCTGTACTCCCAAGCCTTCGATTCGAAACAGCTCGGTATGGCCGCCGCGATCGGGATGGTCGGGATCGTGATCTCGCTCATCATCGTCGTCGGTGCGCGACTGATCACCACCGCTGCGGAGAGGAACTCATGAAAACCCGTGCCCGTTTCGGCGTCACGTTCAGGATGCTCGCCGTCCTGGTCGTCCTCGGCGTGGTGGCCTTTCCGCTTTACTGGATGTTCGTCACGGCACTGACCGGTGATGAAGCCCTTTTCAGCGGAACGCCGCAGCTCCTCCCTGACTTCTCGCGCATCGGCGTGTTCGCCGACGCGCTCGCACAGGGCGACGTGCTGCGCTGGCTGCTGAACAGCTTCATCGTCGCGACCGGGACCATGGTCGTCGCGATCGCCTTCGGCATCCCACTGGCCTACGCACTCTCCCGTTTCAGCTTCGCGGGGAAGTTCCTCGTCGCGCTGGCACTCTTCTTCACACAGATGCTGCCGGAGGCGCTGCTCGTCGTTCCGCTCTTCGCGATCTTCCGCGAGACCGGCCTTCTCAACTCCCTGCTCGGGTTGATCCTCGCCGATGCGGCGTTCGTGCTGCCGGTCGTCGCGCTCATCTTGATGGGGGCGTTCAACGGCATCCCCCGCGAGGTGGACGAGGCGGCTCGAGTGGACGGCGCTCGCCCTGCCGGTGTGCTGTTCAGGATTCTCGTCCCGTTGATCACTCCCGCGATCGCAGCGGGCGCGGTCATCGCGTTCTTCACGGCCTGGAACGAGTACGTCTTCGCGGTGACGTTCATCTACGACAAGGAGCTTCAGCCGGCATCCGTCGGCGTCGCCGGCTACATCGGCGAACAGGACACGTCCATTCAGACCATCATGGCGGTCGCGCTGATCTTCACGCTTCCTGCCGTCGCGTTCTACCTGTTCGCGCAGAAGTACGTCGTCGCCGGCATGACCGCCGGTGCTGTCAAGGGATAAGGAATCACACTTCCATGAAGATCACGCATCTCGATGCGCTCACCGTCGACTTCTACCGCACGAACCTCATCATCGTGCGCCTGCATACCGACGAGGGACTGGTAGGGATCGCGGAAGCCACCCTCGAAGGGCAGGAACTCGCCGTTCAAGGAGCGGTCGCGATCCTCGGCGAAGCCGTGAAGGGCAAAGATCCCACACGTATCTCGCAGACGATCTACGAACTTCAGCGCAACGCCTATTGGCGCGGAGGTCCTGTGACGATGACTGCGCTCAGCGCTCTCGAGATGGCGATGTGGGATGTCACTGCCAGGTCGTTGGGCGTTCCGGTGTATGCCCTTCTCGGCGGGCAGACCCGTGACCGGGTGCGCGCATACGCCAACGGTTGGTATTCGGGCGCCGTCACCCCGGAGGACTTCGCCGAGGCAGCGCTGCGAACGCTGGCGACGGGGTTCCGCGGTCTCAAGTGGGACCCGTTCGAAGCCGCCGATCTGACTGTCTCGGATCGCGACCTCGACCGGATGCTCGAGCCGGTGGCTGCGGTGCGGGAAGCTGTCGGCGATGACATCGAACTCTTCATCGAAGGACACGGGCGGTTCGACGTACCCTCGGCGATCAAGGTGGCGCGCAGGATCGAGAAGTTCAACCCTGTGTTCTTCGAGGAGCCGTGCCCACCGGACGGGATCGATGCGTTGATGGAGATCCGTTCGAAGTCCCCCGTGCCGATCGCGGCAGGGGAACGCTGGTTCGGTCGCCGGGAGTTCGTCCCCGTGCTCGCCCGTCAGGCGGTGGACTTCATCCAGCCTGATGTGACGCACGCGGGCGGCCTTCTCGAACTGAGCTTCATCTCCGCGCTCGCCGCCACGTACTACGTGCCGTTCGCACCCCACAACCCGAGCGGGCCCTTGAGCACAGCAGCGACCCTGCAGCTGGGCGCTACGCTCCCGAACTTCCGCTATCTCGAGATCATGGCGACGGACGTCCCCTGGCGGACAGAGATCTCCGATGAGCGTGTGACGCTGACCGACGAGGGCGACATCATGATCCCTGACGGGGTGGGGTTCGGCATCGAACTGAATCTGGAGGCGATAGCCGAGCATCCGTACACGCCTCATCCGATGAGGATCTTCGACGATGCCGTGGCCGATATCCGTCCTGATGATGCACGCTCCTATTTCGTCAAACCGGGCGACTAGCCTCGCAGCCGTGCCACTCTGGTGACATGCGCATCGCTCTCACTGGTTCATCCGGCAAGCTCGGCAGCGTCGTCGCACGGGAGCTCCGTGCGAACGGGTACGAGGTCATCGGCATGGACGTCGCCGGCACCCGCGGCCCCGACTTCGTGCAGGTCGACCTCACCGACTACGGCCAGGTCATCGACGCTTTCACAGCCGTGGGCGACCGGCATGACGGCATCGACGCTGTCGTGCATCTCGGCGCGATCCCGGCGCCGGGCATCCGCAGCGACGTCGCGACCTTCCACAACAACATGCCCGCCACGTTCAACGTGTTCTGGGCCGCGGTGCGGCTCGGCATCCGCCGCATCGTCTACGCCTCCAGCGAGACGGTGCTCGGCCTGCCGTTCGACGTGCCGCCGCCCTACGTCCCGGTCGACGAGGACTACCCCGCCCGCCCCGAGTCGGTGTACTCGCTCGTGAAGACGCTCGAGGAGCAACTGGCGAGCGAGCTGGTGCGCTGGCATCCCGACGTGTCGATCACGGCCCTGCGGTTCTCGAACGTCATGAACCCCGAGGACTACGCCGAGTTCCCGGAGTTCGACGCCGACGCCCTGCGCCGCAAGTGGAACCTCTGGGGCTACATCGACGCCCGCGACGGCGCGCAGGCCGTGCAGCGTGCGCTCGAGGTCGCCGCCCCGGGGTTCGACCGGTTCATCATCGCGGCCGCCGACACCGTGATGTCGCGTCCGAACGCGGAACTGCTCGCCGAGGTCTTCCCCGACGTGCCGCTGACGCGCGAGGTCGGGCCGAACGAGACTCTGCTGTCGATCGACAAGGCGCGCCGCGTACTGGGCTACGACCCGCGGCACTCCTGGCGCGACCACGTCTGACCACACGCCTTTCCCGAGCAGGACCGGGGATTTCTCACGGGCCACAGCCCACCGCCACGCGACCCGCAGCGCTACCGTGGAGCCATGCGCTCGACTCCGCGCCCGCCGCGCACCATCCGATTCGGCCTGATCGGCATCGCGTGGTTCAGCCTGCTCTCGGCGCTGGCCGGGATGGTGGGCCTGACGGTCGGCGGCGGGATGGGACTCCCGCCCGAGTGGATCGAGGGGAGCATCTTCAGCTCGTACTTCTGGCCCGGCGTGATCCTCGGGGTCGTGGTCGGCGGGGTGCAAGCGCTCGCACTCATCGCCCAGTCCCGCGGCTACCGCGTCGCCTGGGGCATGCACGCCGCCGCGGGTCTGACGATGATGATCTGGATCTTCGTGGAGATCGCGATCATGCTCGTGTGGTCGCCTCTGCACGGCATCTACTTCGTCGCCGGGCTGGTCCAGACGATCATCGCGGTGCTCGCCCTCGGCGCCTGGCCCCGGCCGTTCCTGTCCAGGAACCCGCCGGGGGCGTGAGGCCACGACGATGACGATTCCCACCTCCCGGGCCGAGCTGCGCGATGCCATCGCCGCGGAGTTCGCACGGCTGGATGCAGACCTCGAGCGCGTACCCCCGGCATCCGCCCGCGAGTCGGTGCTGCCCGGCCACGTGAAGGGCACGACCATGAGCCCGGCCGACCTGGTCGCGTACCTGGTGGGCTGGAACGAGCAGGTGCTGACCTGGCAGGAGCGCCGCGCGGCAGGTCTGCCCGATGAGTTCCCCGCCCCGGGGCACTCCTGGGGCGATCTCGGCTCGCTCGCCCAGCAGTTCTACCGGGAGCACGAGGACGAATCGTGGGAGCACCTGCGCGCCCGGCTCACCGTTGCGAAGGATCGCATCCTCGCGCTCGTCGACGCTCGGTCCGACGCAGAACTCTACGGATCGCCCTGGTACCGCACCTGGACGATGGGGCGGATGATCTCGCTCAACACCTCGTCGCCGTATCGGAACGCCCGCACTCGCATCCGGCGCTGGCTGCGCACGCTCTGAGGAAGCGGCGACGTCTCGCCCGACCGCCCCGTTCCGGCAGAAAGGCGCCCCTGTTCGTCGACAGGAGCGCCTCTCTGCCGCCGGAGTGACCGGGCGACCGGAGCACTGACCGGGCGGTAGCTACTCCTTCTTGCGGGTCACCACGCGCTGCAGCAGCACGAAGACCAGCAGGATGCCGCCTGTGATGATCGTGGTCATCTCCGGCGGGATGCCGCCGTCTCGCGTGATGAGCACGGTCATGAGGCCGAGCACGAGAGCTCCGATGACCGAGCCGAGCACGTAGCCGTATGCCCCGGTGAGCACGGTGCCGCCGATGACCGCGGCCGCGATCGCGTCGAGCTCCCACCCGATTCCGGTGATGTTCTGCGCCGTTCCGAGCCGGGCCGTGTAGAGCACGGCGGCGAGGCCGGCGAGCGAGCCGCTGATCACATAGACGAGCACCTTGGTGCGCGGCACGGGGAGCCCCATCAGCAGGGCGGAGTTCTCGGACCCGCCGATCGCGTAGACCGTGCGCCCCGTGCGGGTGCGGTGCAGTACGAAGAAGGCGACGAGCACGACCACGATCGCGATGATCACCGCGGGGGTGATGACGAGATCGTTCACCTTCGGTCCGTCGATGATCTTGATCTTCTCGGCGATCAGGCGGATCGGCGAGTCCGCAGGGAGCTGCTCCGGCTTGGTGCTCAGCAGCGACGCGAGACCGCGTCCGAGGAACATCATGGCGAGCGTCGCGATGAACGGCTGCACGTTGAAGTACCTGATCAGCACACCGGAGACGAGTCCGAAGAGCCCGCCGATGGCGATCATGAGCACGATCACGACAAGCGGATTCCAGCCGGCGTTCGAGAGCATGACGCCCGCGACGGACGAGACCGCGATGACGGACCCGACCGACAGGTCGATACCGCCGGTGAGGATCACGAAGGTGAGCGCGACCGCGAGCACGATGAGGTGCGCGTTGTTGATGAGCAGGTTCGACAGGGTGCTCGCCTGCACGATCCGCCCGTACGCGATCTCGCCGTACACGATCATGGCGACGAAGATGACCACCGACGCGATCGTGGGGACCACCGACGGGTTCGCCGTGAGCTGGCGACGCAGCCGGTCGACGAAGCTCGTCCCGGCAGCCTGGACTGGTGCCGCTGCGATGACGCTCATGCTGCAGCCTCCTTCACGATCTCGACCCGCGGAGACGGAGTCTGCGTCTTCTTGCGACGTTGGAACCAGCTGCGAACCCGCTCGGACTGCAGCAGGCAGATGGCGACGATCACGATCGCCTTGAAGGCCGGGGTGGCCGATGACGAGACACCGAGGAACAGCACGGTCTTGTCGAGCGTCGCGATCAGGAGAGCGCCGACGAAGGCGCCGCTGAGCGAGAACTTGCCGCCGGCGAGCGAGGCGCCGCCGATGACCACCGCGAGGATCGCGTCGAGTTCGAGCTGGTAGCCGGTGCGGGAGATGTCGACGGTCATGACGCTGCCGACCGACATCACGCCGGCGATGCCCGCGAGGATGCCGCTGAGCACGTAGGTCGTCAGCAGGAGCCCCTTCGGCTTGATGCCGGCCATCCGGCTCGCCTTCGGGTTGATGCCGATGGCTTCGATCATGAGGCCGAGGGCGCTGCGACGCACCACCCACGCGACCAGCAGCACGATGACGACGGCGAGGATGAACACCACCGGGATGCCGATCACGAAGCCGTTCGCGATCCAGCGGAACGGGTCGCTCGACGCGGCCGTGTTCTGTCCACCGGTGATGACCTTGGCGATGCCGCGCCCCGCGAGCATCAGCACGAGCGTCGCGATGAAGGGTTGGAGTCCGACGTAGGCGACGAGGATGCCGTTCACCGCGCCGAGGATGGCGGTGACCAGCAGCGCCAGACCGACGGCCGCGAGCGCGACGCCGACCGAGCCGGAGTCGTTCGCCGCGGCGAGGAACTCCATCGACACGGCTCCGGCGACGGCCATCAGCGAGCCGACCGAGAGGTCGATGCCTCCGGTCGCGATCACGAGCGACATGCCGATCGCGATCATCATGATGGGCGCCGCCTGGCGAAGGATGTCGACCAGGTTGCCGACGAGGTTGCCGTTGTTCGGGTTGATCGAGATCGCGAGGTAGGTCGGATCCTTGAGGACGTTGAGCGCCAGCAGCGCGACGATCGCGACGATCCCCCAGAAGAACGGCTTGCGGATCAGGTCGCGCCACACGGACGCACGAGCGGATGCGCTCATCGGGTCTCCCCCTCGAGGGTCTCGGGCTGCACATCGGAAGCGGCGGCGGGTGCGACGTGGACGACCTCGATCGCGTCGAGCTCCTCCTCGAGGGTCGTCGCCGCGGCCTCCACACCATGGGCGGCGATCACGTCGACGATCTCCTGCGCCGTGACGTCGGGACCGTTCTGGATCTCACCGATCTTGCTGTGGTCCTTGAGCACGACGATCCGCTCGGAGAGACGCACGACCTCTTCGAGCTCCGACGAGACGAAGACGACGGCGACTCCCTGGTCGGCGAGCTCCGCGACGGCCTCCTGGATCTCGGCCTTCGCACCGACGTCGATGCCGCGGGTGGGCTCGTCCAGGATCAGCAGCTCCGGCTCGGTGGCGAGCCAGCGCCCGAGGAGCACCTTCTGCTGGTTGCCGCCCGAGAGGTTCTTGATCATCCGCTCGGGATCGGCCGGGCGCACGTTGAGCGCGGCGATGTACTTGTCGACGATCGCATCCTGCTCCTTGCGCGGCATCGGCCGCGCCCATCCGCGCTTGGCCTGGACGGCGAGGATCATGTTCTCGCGGATCGTGAGGTCACCGATGATGCCCTCGTCGCGACGGTTCTCGGTCGAGAACGCGATGCGCTGCGAGAGCGCGGCGGACGGGGAGGAGAGGTCGACCTTGCGCCCCTTGATGGTGATCTGGCCGGACTCGCTGCGGTCGGCGCCGTAGAGCAGACGCGCGAGCTCGGTGCGCCCGGAACCGAGGAGGCCGGCGAACCCGACGACCTCTCCCGGACGGATGTCGAGGTCGGTCGCGTGCACGGCGCCGGTGCGGGAGATGCCGGATGCCGAGAGGAAGGCCTCTTCGTCGGGGTCACGCGGGGTGGTGCGGCGGTTGCCGCCGAGGGACTTGAGCGCGTCGAGGTCCTTGCCGATCATCCGGGAGATGAGGGCGTGCCTGTCGAGGTCGCGGGTGAGGTACTCGCCCTCGTACTGCCCGTTGCGCAGGACCGTGAGACGGTCGCTGATCGCATAGATCTGGTCGAGGAAGTGCGAGACGAAGAGGATCGCGACGCCCTGATCGCGCAGCGTGCGCATCACGGTGAAGAGACCTTCGACCTCCGCGGCATCGAGGCTGGAGGTCGGCTCGTCGAGGATGAGGACCTTGGCCTTGATCGCCATGGCCCGGCTGATCGCGACGAGCTGCTGCATCGCGATCGAGAGCGTCGAGAGCGGCTGGCGGGTGTCGAGGTGGTCGAGTCCGAGTCGCGCGAGCGCCTCGGTGGCGGCACGGTGGGTGGCACGCCAGTTGACGCCGAAGACGCCGCGCACCTCGTGCCCGAGCATGACGTTCTCACCGATGGTGAGGTTGGGGGCGAGGTTCACCTCCTGGTAGACGGTCGAGATCCCGGCGGCCTGCGCGTCACCGGTGCCGGCGAAGCTGCGCTCCTGACCGGCGACGACGATCGATCCGGCGTCGATGCGGTAGACACCGGTGAGGGCCTTGATCAGCGTCGACTTGCCGGCGCCGTTCTCCCCCATGAGCGCGTGCACCTCACCCTGGAAGAGGCGGAAGTCGACTCCGTCGAGCGCCTTCACTCCGGGGAATTCGATGGTGATCCCGCGCATCTCGACGATGGGCAGTTCTTCGTTCATCGTTGTCTCTCCGTCTATCCGGTCCCGGGGGCGACGCGGTCGGCGCCGCCCCCGGGATCACGGGGTGGTGCTCAGTACTTGCGGTCCGCCAGTACGGCCTTGGCCGCCTCCGCCGAGTCGAACGCCTCGCTCGGAACGATGATGTAGGACTCGACCGAGTCGCCGGCGAGAGCCTTCTCGACGACCTCGAGTGCGGTCTCACCGAACAGCGGGTTGTACTCGTGCACGTAGCTGAGCTGACCGTCGGCGAGCGCCTGCATGGCGTTCTTGGTGCCGTCGATCGTGGCGATCTTCACATCGGTGCCGATGACGAGACCGGCTTCCTCTGCGGCCTGGGCGGCGCCGAGACCCATCTCGTCGTTCTGGGCGAAGACGAACTGGATGTCGTTGTTGTTGGCCTTGAGCATGGTCTCGAAGACGCTCTTGCCCTCTTCCGCCGACCAGTTCGCCGTCTGCGCGTCGACCTTGTTCAGCGACGAGTCGCCGAGGCCCTCGTCGAAGCCCTGGTTGCGCTCGTTCACGACGCCGACACCGGCAGGGCCCTCGAGGACGACGTAGTTGCCTCCGTCGGGGAACTCGGCAGCGGCCCAGGTTCCGACCTCCTTGGCGACCTCGATGTTGTCGGGGGCGATGCGGGTGACGTACAGGCTCGTGTCGTCGGGCTCGATGCCGCGGTCGAGCAGGATCACCGGGATCTCGGCCTCCTGGGCGAGCTTGAGGGAGTCCTCCCAGCCGCTGGCCTCGGTGGCGGACAGGAGGATCACGTCGACATCCTCGTCGACGAACGACGTGAACGCGTCGATCTGCGACTTCTGGTCGAGGTTGGTGGCGGGCGCGTACTTCAGGTTGTAGCCGGCCTCCTCCGTGAACGTGTCCTGGATGTTGCTCTCGTTCGCCTGGCGCCATGCACCCTCGGGGCCGACGGCGACGAAGCCGACCGTGGTGAGCTCGCCCGAGTCGCCCGAATCACCGGCGTCACCGGTATCTCCGGTCGAGCATGCGGCCAGACCGAGCGCGAGCGCGCCGACGGCGGCAAGTCCCAGAACTGTACGAGTGCGCTTCATTGCAGACATTTGATCTCCTCCTCGAGATTCCGGGTCGTTTCCCGGGGGTGGACCGTGCCGGTCCGGGTGTGATGACAGGACGCCTGGGGGACGTCGCGTGGATCATGTTACCGGGAACAATTTTCGGAACACAAGCACTTCTGAAGTTTCGGGGGCGGTTCGTGATCAATTCGTTGTTACCGGACACACCTCAGTCGTCCAGCGGATCCAGTTCCGCGGCGATCAGCTCCACGACACTGTCGACCGTCACCGCGGGACCGTTGCTGAGCTCGCCGATCTTGTCGCGGTCCTTGAGCACGACGATCCGGTCGCTCAGTCGCACGACCTCTTCGAGCTCAGAGGAGATGAACACCACGCCGACGCCGTCTCCGGCGAGCTGGCTGACCCGTCGCTGGATGTCGAGCTTCGCGGCGATGTCGATGCCACGGGTGGGCTCGTCCAGGATCAGCACGTGCGGCCTGGTCGCCAGGGCGCGCGCCAACAGTAGCTTCTGCTGTGTGCCGCCCGAGAGGTGGCCGGCCGGTCTCCCGAGATCCGCAGGGTCCAGGTGCAGAGTCTCGACGTAGGTGTCGGCCAGTGCGGCGATCTCCGACGGCGACAGCGGCCTCGTCCATCCGCGCAGCGCCTGCAGCGACAGCACGATGTTCTCGCGCGCGCTGAGGTCGGCGATGATGCCGTCCGCTCTCCTGTTCTCGACCGACATCGCGATGCGGCTCTTCAGCGCGGCCGACGGACTCCGCAGCTGCACCCGTTCGCCGTCGATCCTGAGCTGACCGCTGTCGGCACGGATCGACCCGCCCAGCAGGGAGGCGAGCTCCGTGCGGCCGGACCCGCGGAGACCGGCGAGCCCGACGATCTCTCCTCGGTACACGTCGATGTCGGTCGGATCGAGCTCACCGCGGCGCCCGACGCCCGTCGCCCGCAGCGCCGGCTCTCCGTCTGCCGCATAGTGATGGGCCTTGCGCTCGGAACCGAGCGCCCGCAGCGCCTCGAGATCCTTGCCCAGCATCTGCGAGATGAGATCGGCGCGCTCGAGCTCGCGGGTCGGGGTCTCGGCGATCCGACGCCCACCGCGCAGCACCGTCATCCGGTCGCTGATCGCGAAGGCCTGCTCGAGGAAGTGCGAGACGAACAGGATCGCGACCCCGCGGTCGCGGAGCCCCCTGATCACCCGCATCAGCAGATCGACCTCGGCCCGGTCCAGGCTCGACGTCGGCTCGTCGAGCACGAGGATGCGCGGGTCATCGACGATCGAGCGGGCGAGCGCGACCAGCTGCTTCTGAGCGGGCGACAGCATCGCCATCGGCGTCCGCGGATCCATGTCGTCCAGGCCGAGCCGGGCCAGCGCGTCCGCGGCATCCGCCCTGGTGCGCTTCCAGTCGATGCCGAAGCGCCCGCGCCGCTCTCGTCCGAGCATGACGTTCTCCGCCACGCTCAGGGTGGGCCCGAGCTGGGTCTCCTGGAACACCGTCGCGATGCCCGCGGCCCTCGCATCGGCGACGCCGGAGAACCGCCGCTCCTCCCCCGCGACCACGACGGTTCCGGCGACCGGAGTGTGGGTGCCGGTGAGCACGCCGATCAGCGTCGACTTGCCGGCGCCGTTCTCGCCCATCAGCGCGTGCACCTCACCGGGGAACAGGCGGAAGTCGATGTCGTCGAGCGCGACGACATCGGAGAACTCCACGCGGATGCCGCTGAGTTCGACGATCGGGGTGTGCGTGCGCGGTGCCATCATCGCACCGGCCGGGGAGCGGCACTGGAACCGCGTGCGACGAGTTCGGTCGGGATACGGGTCAGCTTCGGCAGCTCGCGCTCCTCGAGAGCCGCGCGGAGCATCTCGACCACGGCGGCGCCGAGGGCGGCGAAGTCCTGTCTCACGGTGGTCAGGGGCGGCAGGAAGTGACGGGCGAGCGGCACGTCGTCGAAGCCGACGACGCTCAGGTCCTTCGGCACCTCGAACCCTCGGTCGTGCAGTCCGTGGATGAGGCCGATCGCCATGTCGTCGTTCGCGACGAACACCGCGGTGTAGTCGGGCAGCCGGGTGAGCCCCTTCGCGAAGTCGTAGGCGAAGTCGGCGGTCCAGTCGCCCACCACGATCGGGCGTTCGCGGATGCCCCACGACTTCGCCCTGGTGTGGAACGCCCGTTCGCGAGCCCTGGCGTCGAGCCAGTCGAGCGGACCGGCGATGTGGAGGATGTCTCGATGGCCGAGGGCGACGAGATGATCGACCACGAGCGAGGTGCCGGCGTGCTGGTCGATCGAGACCGTGAGGAAGGTGGGGTCGGCGTCCGCCTTGACCACGAGCATGGGCACGTTCAGCGAGATCCGCCGGAGCGCGGCGACGGATGACGACCGGGGAGCGATCACGCACAGCGCGTCCACGCCCTGGGTGGTGAGGTTGTCGACCGCGTCCTGCGGCGTCAGGGTGTCGCCCTCATGCAGGGCGACCGCGCTGACCGAGTACCCCGAGGTGCGCGCGGCCATCTCGACGGCGCGGAGGATGCTGGTCGGCCCGAACGAGACGGCGCTCTCGATGATGACGCCGATGCGGTGCGTGCGCTGGGTGGCGAGCGCTCTGGCCACCATGTTCGGGCGGTAGTCGAGCTCCTCGATCGCCTCGAGCACGCGCCGACGCGTGTCCGGCTTGATGTTCGGATGACCGTTCAGCACGCGCGACACGGTCATGTGCGAGACGCCGGCGAGATCTGCCACGTGGCGGATGCCGGGCTTGTCGGAGCCGAGGCTGGCCATGAGCACCTCCGTCGGTCCCGCCTGCAGAGATGTTACCGAGAACAGCCTCGACCGTGCAATCGGGTCTCGAGACGCGCCGGGCCCCGCCGCGCAGGTCGGCGGGGCCCGGTCGTCGGGTACGGTCGCTCAGCGGCAGGACGCGGCAGCGACCGTCGCCGTCACGGAGGCATCCACGGCTCCCTCCGCGGTCGCGGCGATGGTCACCGCACCCGCCGGAATCGCCGCGAGCCGCGTGGCGAACGTCGCCGACGTCGACTTGCCGGCCGCGATCGGGACGTCCTTGCTCCCGTACGCGCCACTGATCGACGCGGTGACCGCGCGATCCGAGCCGTTCGCGACCGTGACCACGAGCGTGAGCTTGCCCGCGACGCAGCGGGTGGCAGCCGTGGCGGTGACGTCGAGCCGCGCACCGACGGTCTGCGCCGCGACCCCCGTGAGCGTGGGCTGTACGGTCTGGAAGAGACCGTCGGCGCCGATCGTCACCCGGTCGATGGTCGTCTCGCGGTGCTGTCCGTCTCCGCCCGGCATCGCGAAGCGGTGATAGGCGATGTACCAGTCATCGGTGCCCGGCACGTTGATGATCGAGCTGTGCCCGGTGGCCAGGATCCCCAGAGAGGGGTCCTTCTGCAGGATCACACCGCGATACGTCCACGGCCCGTTGATGCTCGTAGCCGTCGCGTAGCCGACGCGATAGTTCTCCGATCCGGTGTCATCGATCGAGTACGTCAGGTGGTACAGACCCTTGCGGTAGTTGAGGAAGACGCCCTCGCGGAAGTCGGTCAGGCCGGTGATCCGCTGGTAGCTGCCCGCCTTGATCGAGACCATGTCGTCGTTCAGCTCGGCGATGACCGGGCTGCCGTTGCCCCACGAGAGGTAGTACTTGCCGGTGACCGGGTCGTGGAACGCCGCCGGGTCGATCGCCTGGCCCGACGTGACGGACTCGTTGTTGACGATCATCGCCGTCGGCTGTGCGACGAAGGGACCGACCGGACTGTCGGCGACCGCCACGCCGATGGTCTTGCGGTCGTAGGTGGGGTTGTGTCCGGAGAAGTAGAAGTAGTACTTGCCTCCGCGCTCGATGATGGTCGGCGCCCAGGCGTTCCCCGTCGCCCACGGGACGGTGCCGTTCGCTCCGTCGAGGGTCAGGAAGGGCTCCTCCGAACGGGTCCAGTCCACGAGGTCCTTGGATGACCAGACATAGAAGTCCTTGCCACCCCACCCCGCATATCCGTCGGTCGTCGCGTAGATGTAGTAGGTGTCGCCGAAGACGGCGATGTTGGGATCGGCGTACAGCCCGTCGAGCACGGGCGAGTTCACGATCTGGGCGGTGAGCGTCCAGATCGCCTCCGAGCCGTCCGGTGCCGTGAGCGTGTACTCGACCGGCGAGGACAGGTCGACGACGGTACCGGACGCCGGGGAGACCGTGACACCGTCGGCCGCGGAGAACGTCGGAGCG
The DNA here is from genome assembly GCF_044743625.1 of Microbacterium sp. NPDC087591. Classification (NCBI taxonomy): domain Bacteria; kingdom Bacillati; phylum Actinomycetota; class Actinomycetes; order Micrococcales; family Microbacteriaceae; genus Microbacterium; species Microbacterium sp. NPDC087591. Next base: position 2,127,494 of record NZ_JBIUWU010000001.1, on the reverse strand, counting down.
AGAGCCATGACATCCGTGCCCTTGACCAGCGGCAGCACCGCGGTGCGGTCGGCGCCGTCGGCGATCGGGTCGAGCTTCAGCGCCGACGCATCCGCGAGCGAGATGCCGGTGAGCTGGTCGAATGCCCCCGCCTGCGTGAGGATCTCGGATGCGGTGAGCGCCCGGTTGTAGATCTTCACATCGTCGAAGGATCCCTGGAAGTAGCCGTCGGCCCCGTACATCGACTTGCCGAGGTAGCCGAGGAGGTTCCTGCCGAGACCGTCGACCGTGGTGTTCAGCGCGGCGTTCTCGCCGAGCCGCACGCCGTCGACGTACACCGTCATCCGCGTTCCGTCGAAGACGAGGTCGTAGTGGTGCCATTGCCCAGAGGAGACCGAACCGGTCACCGCCGACTCGTTCTGGTACGACGCCTTCGTGATGGCGCTGCGCACGTCGGCGCCCCGCACCCGGAGGAAGTAGTACGCGTTCGAGTCCTTGCCGAACGTGAAGGTGAAGAAGTTGCCGCTCGACTTCTCGCTCTTCACATCCATCGACACCGTCATGGTGCTGCGGCCGTCGAAGAAGCCCTGCGGGAACGACGCGAAGCCGTTGCTCGATCCGTCGACACGGAGCACCTTGCCCCGCTCCGCATCCGTGACCACGGCCGCGGTGCCGGATGCGGTCAGATCCGCCGCCCCCGCCGAGTCCCGGAGCGTGCCGTCATCGAACGTGTACTCGGCGATCGCCTCCTCCGACGGCTCCTCCGGCTCGACCGGGTCGTCGCCGTAGGCGGCCAGCAGCCGCTCCTGCTCCTGCTCCGAGAGCCGGAGCACCGATCCGTGCCGGAACGCCTTGTCGAAGGAGTACTGGTCGGCACCAGTACCGACGGCGAGCTGGGTGAACTCGAGGCTCGCGAGCGAGTCGGCGACGTGTGCGTAGTAGCCGTTCTCGTCGCCCATCACCGCCCAGCGCCCGTCAGGCAGCTGGTAGACGGTCAGCCCTTCCATCGAGGCCTTGAGCCCATGCTCCGCGGCCTCGCCGCGATCGATCACGCGGGTCCACGGGCCGTCGAGGCTCGTGGCCGTGTCGACCACGGTCTGCCAGTCGGAGGTCGAGAACCGATAGAAGATGCCATCCTCCTCGGCGATGGTGGTGTCGATGATGTTCGTGCCACCGGCAGCGTCGCCCTGCTCGTTGAGCGAGAGCCAGACCTCGGGCTCCGAGAACGTGACGAAGTCGCGCGTCTTGGTCAGGTAGACGCGCAGCGCCCAGTCGTCGGTGCCGTTCTCACTGCGATCGCGCGCCGACCAGTACACGTAGTACTCACCGGTCGCCTCGTTGTAGGTCGCCTCCGGCGCCCACACGCATCCCGCCTGGTCGAACCCGGCGAAGACGATGCGCTGGTCGCTCCAGTTCACGAGGTCGGTCGACTCCCAGACCACGATGTTCTGGCTGGCGTTGAGCTGGTCCCAGCCGGAGCCGCCGGCGCCGCCGCCCTCCGCGTGCAGGTCGGTGCCGATGATCCAGTACTTGTCGCCCTCGGGGGCGCGGACCAGGTGCGGGTCGCGCACGCCCAGGTCACCGGCCAGGTTCGCGAGAACCGCGGCGTCGTCGTTGAGCTTCGACCACTGGAGGCCGTCCTGGCTGTACCCGAGGAAGATCTTCTCGTATCCGCCCTCGGTCGCGAAGTGCGTCCAGAGGTACCCGGCGGTGTAGTCGGTGTCGAGACCCTCCGGCGCGGCGGTCACCGTCACCGGGATGCTTCGGGTCGCAGCGGTTCCCGCGACCGTCGCGGTCAGCACGACCTGCTGGTCGGCGGCACCGCGGGTGACCACGCCTGCGGCCTTGCCGTTCTGCACCTCCGTCGTGATGATGCCTGCGGGCGAGGCGCTCCAGGTGACAGCCGAGCCGTTCAGCGAGCCATCGGTCGGCAGGGTGATGTTGCCGCGGATGTCGGCGGCGCCGGGGATCACGATCGCATCGAGGTCGGCCTGCGCCCTGGCATCCGCTCCCGGCTGCGCCCGCACCGTGACGACGAACTCCTTCGTGGTCGAGGATCCGCCGCGGCTCAGGGTCGCCGTGAGCGTCACCGCCGCATCAGCCTGGCCGGCAGCGGGGCGCGTGACGATACCCGCATCCGAGACGACGTCCGCGTCGCTCGACGACCAGGTGACGGCCGCGCCGTTCACGCCGGCAGCGGGCAGCTCGAGGTCGGTGGTGACAGCATCGGTGTCGCCGATGCTCAGCGCGGCGCGGTCGCGCTGCACCCGCACGGCGTCGTCGGCGACCAGGGCGGCGACCTCGTCGGACGACAGCGCGACGTCGTAGATGCGGAAGTCGCGCACGTTGCCGAGCAGGTACTTGTCGGCGGAGTACACCGAGCGCCCGATGTAGTTGGCTGCGGTGACGCCGGAGCCGATCTGGGCGGGTGTGGTCGTGACGCCGGTGTTCTGGGCGACCTGCACCCCGTCGAGATAGAGCCGACTCGTGTCGGTGGCGTCGTCGAGCGTGTAGGTGAGCGTCTTCCACACACCGCGGGCGAGGTTCGCCGTGCTGTTCACGCCCTGCTCGGTCGACCAGTTCCCTGCGGCGATCGCGGCCCGGTAGGCGTCACCGGTCGCGAAGAGATAGCCGTTGCCGACACCCGCGCCGTCGGTGTTGCCCATCGCCCAGATCATGTACGCGGTCTTCTGAGCAGGAGCGACGAGCACCTCGGTGCTGACCGTGATCGAGGTGAGCCCGGCGAGTGCGTTCGCCGGCAGTGCCACGTGATCATCGACGCCGTCCAGGGAGATGCCCTCGCCGCCGGTGAGTGCCGCCCCACCCGCGATGACACCGTTGCGGTCGTGTCCTGAGCTGTCGTGCGCCGTCGTGCCGGATGTCTCGTCGAAGGCGTACCGGAGCTGCAGATGCTCGTCTTCCGCCGCGGATGCCGGGGCCACCGCCGCGAGCGAGGAGGCGACGGCGGCGCTCAGGGCGAGCCCAGCGACGAGGGAACTGCGCGCACCGGTGCGGCGTACGCGAGAGGGGGCGAGGGGGGCGGGAGACAGCGTCATCGATGAGTCCTCGGTGTGTGTGCGAGTCGCCTCAGCGCGACTTCACGAGAATGTTAGCGGAAACATTTCTCGGCGTCGATGCTTTTCTCCGCCCACCTTCGAGACGCGGGAAGGCCCCACGGACAGCGTCCGCAGGGCCTTCCCGTTCCGACGATCAGCCGCAGGAACCGGGCAGGTACGCCACCTGGACGCGCTCGGTGAGACGGGTGCCTGCGACATCCGCGGCCAGGTCCACCTGCACGCTGCCCGCGGGGAACGACACGAGCCTGGTGGCCTGCGCGATCGCGGCCGGGCGGGCACCCGGCTCCACCCCGACGAGCGACTTCGTGCCGTACGGCGTCGTCACGGTGATGTCGGTGGCGACGTCACCTGTGTTGGTGACCGAGAGCACCAGCTGCGCCTTGCCGGCGACGCAGCGCACGGTGCTCGCGACGGTGGCGCTGAGCGATGGCTCCGCCGCCTCCACGAAGGTGAGCGTGTAGCTGCGCGTCGCCCCCGACGGCGCCGTGACGACGATCGCCGCCTCGCCGTCGGCATCCGGCTGCGAGACCTGCACCGACGCCGCACGGTCGACGGCGACGGCACGCACGACGGGGCGCTCTCCCGCCGCCCACGGCACCTCGTACTCGGTGGTCTCGGACGAGAACCCGGCCAGCGGCGTGCCGTCGAGCGACACCGCGGCGAGCGCGGCGACGGCCGAGACCCCTGGTGCCGAAGCGGCGAGCTCGACCTCGGACACGACCAGGTGCGTCGCGGAGCGTGCATTCATCACGACGCGCACCGTATCCGCCTGCACGCCCTTCATCGGCACCTCGACGACCGGCGCCGAGCCGTCAGCGGGCACGGGCACGTCGACCGACCCGAGCGACGTCCACGCCTCGGTCCCCAGGCGGTACTCGACCGACAGCGACTGAGGCCACGTGTTCGACGAGCCGTCCTTGTAGAAGAAGATCTTCGCGTTCTGCATGGTCGAGCTCGCGGCGAGCGCGTAGGTCAGCGTGTCCTGCGCGTTCTTGGTGCCGGAGCGCCAGTTCGACCAGCCCTTGTCGGTCGTCACACCGTTCTTGGTGCGGTCGACGCTGTAGCTGGAGCTCTCGGTGAACGTCGCCGATGCCGTGCTCGCCGGTGCCACGTTCGCCGCGGTCGGCTCGGTGACGATCACCGACAGCGTCGCGGTCAGAGCGGTGCCGCCGGGCGCCTGCGCGGTTCCTGGCACCGTGACCACCCCGGGGCTCGCGAACGACGTGGCGGAGATTCCGCCCCAGTTCCAGGTGACCGCCCGGTCGATCCGCTGATCGGTGGCGCCGACCACCGCGGGCACCGCACTCGGCGCGGACGCCTGCACGGTGGCGAGCGGCGCGCCGGCGTAGGTCGTGACGGACACGGGCTCGGTGAAGCCGACGCTGCCGACCTCGATCGTCGCGGTCGCCTGGAAGGACGCGCCGAACAGGTCGGTACCGGAGCCGGCGACGGTGCGGGTGCCCGGCGAGGACCAGTCGACGCCCGTGGTCGCCCACGAGACCGCAGCGGTGCGCTCGATGCCGCCGCGGTACACCAGCGTGACGGTGGCGGGCAGCGTGGGGGCGATGCCGGTCGCGGTGCCCGTCGCGACATCCTTCACCGAGAGCATCTCGGTGTCGGCCAGGGTCCACCGCTGATTCGAGCCGTCGTTCGACGTCCACAGCCCTACGCTCGCGCCATCGGCGCTGCTCTGGCCGTTGACGTCGAGCACCCGCTCGCTCGAGACGCTGAGAATCGAGAAGGTCTTGCCGTCGGTGGTCGACGAGATCCACTGCAGCGCAGGGTCGGATGCCGCATCCTCGGCGCTCGCGCTGACCACGGTGACCGCGCCACCGGACTCGGCGAGATAGCGCCCGTCGCCCGCACGCAGGGCGAAACGATGGCGATCGGTGCCCTCGCCGGCGAGGCTCTGCACGGTCCAGGTCTGGGCGGAGGCGGCGGACGAGGTGGTGGCGGACGTGCGGATGACCGCAGCCGCGCCGTTCGCAGCCAGAGCCTTGCCGCTCTGCACGCCGAACAGCTGGTAGCTGTGCCCGTCGCGCAGCGCGGTGGCGGAGTCTGCGGCGCCCGAGACGTCCGTGACCAGAAGCGTGGTGACCGACTTCGCTGGCACCGTGATCGTCGCGGTGCGGTTCGCGGCATCGACAGCCACCGCGTCGCCCTGCACGAGTGCGTTGCTCTCGGGGTTCTCGGCCGTCGACTGCGTGGTCACGATCGGGGTCACCGTCGCACCGGCGCCGATCGTGCCGAAGCGCGAGAGGTCGATCGTGATCCGACGCTCGGTGGGCTCGGAGTTCACATGCACGAGCGTGAGACCGTCGCCGTCGGCATCCACTGCGGCGGTGGTCTGCGTGTTGTCGGTCGGGATCAGCGCGTCACCGGGGTGGATGTAGTGCGTGAAGTTGCGCACGGTGTTGTACTTCGCGTTGGTCTGCACCTGGCAGCTCGGGTCCGCCTCGCCGTCGGCGATGCGTCGCTCGGAGTCGCCGTCGGCGTTGCAGTCGAAGTCCACGAACACGGAACCCCAGTTCTTGTCTTCGACCTTCTCCATGTTGTATGTGTCCTCGACCGGCTGCCAGAAGACCCAGGCGCTCGGCTCGAGCTCGCGCAGGTCGTCGACGATCCGGCCGGCCATGCCGAGACCGTTCTCGATATTGGTGAGGTTGTACCCGGTGCCGTCCCAGTCACCTTCGACCTCGCTCATCCAGAGCGGCTTGTCCGCGCTCTTCGCGATGTCGCGCACCACGAGTCGGCCCGAGGTGCCGTAGGTGTGCACGTTGAGCTGCGCGACCTCGTCCTTGGCCTCGTCGCTCCACGCGTTCCAGTTGGTCGCGAAGATGCCCGGGTTGGTCTCATCCATCGCGGAGATGGGGACGTCGGTGGTGGTGCCCTCCTCCGCCAGCCGCGCGGCGAGGACCTTGATCATCTGGTCCTGTGCCGCGGGTCCGATGTGCGCGCCCTCCTGACGGCTCGCCGAAGTGGGCCAGCCGTTGCCGCCCAGTGTCGTGGACCAGTAGTTCGTGTTGGGCTCGTTGAACGGGTCGAGGCTCTCGAAGTCGATCCCGTGCTCCTGCTCGATGCGTTCGACCACGGTGACGAGGTAGTCCGCGAACGCCTCCATGTCGGCCGGGGCCAGTTGCTCGGTGTTCCCGTTGCCGATGCCGCCAGACACATAGCCGCTCTGGGTGAGGAAGTAGGGCGGAGAGTTGCTGAACGCCTCCCAGTGCGTGATCTTGTCCTTGAGCGCGTCGATCCACCAGCGCTGCGTGGCATCCGCATCGAAGTCGTAGCTCGCCGGGTCATCGCCATCCCAGGCCGCGCGGTAGTCCGCACGGTCGGCGTAGGTCGAGCTGGCCAGATCGGGGTTCCACCAGCCGTCGACCGCCCCGCCCGGACGCAAGTACCCCGGCACGTCGGTCGCGTTGCCCCCGCCGATGTTGTAGCGGGCGATGTTGAGGTTGAGTCCGTCCTCGCCGAACACCTTGTCGAGGAGGTCCTGGCGGACGTCATCCGGATAGCCGCCCGTGGCATTGGCGAACCAGACGAGGCTGGTCCCCCACCCTTCGAACGGCTCGGAGGCGTATGCCGGGTTGGGCGTGATCGTCAGCGGGACGGCGGCGGCGACGGCCGCGGGACTCCCTGTGACGAGCATGCCGGCGGCGATGACGCCGATCCCGAGCGCGGAAATGGTTCTCTTCGACTTCATCGTCTGTCCTCAGAGTGTGTTGACGTCAACAGTGAGCGGTAACAATGAGCATAGGGATGCCGTGTGTCGACGTCAACAGTCCCGTTCCGACACGCCCACGGTCGCACGCCAGGCCCCCGCGCCGCCCCGCCCCGCCCCGCATGACAGGTCGCAAAGTGCCGCATCCACCCGCCCGAAGCGACCAACTGCGACCTCTGCGCCGCAGGTCAGGTCGCAAAGCGCCGCATCCACCCATCCGAAGCGACCAGTTGCGACGCCTCGCCTCTCGGGACATGGCACCCACCGTCGCATCCACCTGCCTGCCTGCCCGAAGCGACCAGTTGCGACGCCTCCATCTCAGGACAGGTCGCAAAGCGCCGCATCCACCCGCCCGAAGCGACCAGTTGCGACGCCTGCGCCGCAGGACAGGCCGCAGGACAGGTCGCAAAGCGCCGCATCCACCCATCCGAAGCGACCATCGCGACGTGTGAGCGCGACGTGCGAGAGGCGCGATACGAGGGGCGCGCCCAGCCCTCAGGCCCGAGGAGCGGCGGTCGAGGCGCGGACGCGGAGCTCGGGCTGGATCAGCTCGCGCGTCTCGGTCTGCTCGCCCTCGATCGCGGCCAGCAGTTCGCCGATCACGACCTCGCCCAGCAGCGCGAAGTGCTGCCGGACCGTCGTGAGCGGGGGCTGGTAATGCCGCGCGTCCGGCACATCGTCGAACCCGACGACGCTCACGTCCTCCGGCACGCGGATGCCGCGCTCCGCGAGCCCGTGCATGAGACCGAGCGCCATCTGGTCGTTGGCGACGAAGACCGCCGTCGCGTCCCCGAGCTCGAGCTCGCGGCCGAAGGCGTAGCCGGAGTCCGAGGACCAGTCGCCGATGAGCGGCGGCACGACCGGCAGCCCCTCCGCCTCGAGCACCGCCTGCCAGGCCTCGGTGCGAGCCTTCGCATCGAACCAGTCGGGCGGTCCAGCGATATGCAGGATCGTGCGATGTCCGAGGTCGATCAGATGACGCACCGCCGCCGTCGCCCCGGCCCTCTGGTCGACGGATGCCGTATGCATCTGCCCGTCGGACTCCTCCTTGACGACCAGGGTGGGCACCGCGATCGCCTGCTGACGCAGCAGGTCGAGCGAAGAGGCGCGCGGTGCGATCACGCACAGGGCGTCGACGCCCTGCGTGACCAGCTCGACGACGCCGGCGTCGACTCGGCGACCGTCGGCATCGCCCACCGAGAAGCTGCTCACGGCGTAGCCGTTCTGCCTGGCGGCGACCTCGATCGCCCGCAGCACGCTGCTCGGTCCGTAGAAGCCCGGATTGTCGACGATCACGCCGATCCGCATCGCCCGGTTGGTCGCGAGGGCGCGGGCGATCGAGCTGCGCGTGAAGTGCATCTCGTCTATCGCCCTCATCACCCTGTCCCTGGTGGAGGCGCGGATGTTCGGGTGGCCGTTGAGCACGCGCGACACCGTCATGTGCGAGACGCCCGCACGATCGGCGACGTCGTAGATGCTCGGCTTGCGTGACGCGCCGCCGGATGCGGAATCGGTGGTCATGGAACCCCCCTCGCACGATGACCGAACGGTACAACGATAGTGCGCGAGGGGCGCGTTCGCCGGATGCCATTCGCGAAGGTGTCCGGTCGGGCCCGCAGGCCGAGAAGAAGAGGTCAGCCCGCGGATCGCCTCCGAACCCGTCGCGCGAGGAGGACAGCGCCGACGACGAGCAGTGCGACACCGGCCGCGATCAACAGCATCGGCAGATCCGCACCGGTACCGGCGAGGCCGTCGATGGGCGGCGGAGTGCTGAGCGGCAGGATCTCGACGTGGATCTGAACGCCGCCGCTGACGCCTGCGACATCGGCATCCGTGTCGTCGACGAGCGCGAGAGGGAACGTCATCCGGCGACCTTCTCTCGTCCGTTGTCCGGAAGGGCCAGTGCCTCTTCACGGCCGCGCTCGACGGCCTGCGAGATCAGGGTCTCGACGCGGCGGCGGGAGCGGATGCGGTTCCAGAGCAGCGCGCAGACGAGCAACACGACCCCGCCGACGACGAGCAGCTGCGGCCACGGCATCGCCCACACCGTGACCGGCATCGTCGAGGGCGCCACGGTGAGCGCCTCTCCGTCGAGCGATGCGGCGACCGGGGCGACCGCCAGATCGCCCGAGAGGAGGAAGAGCGGCCAGACCCCCGTCAGCGTGAGCGTGAACGAGCGCGTCTCGCCGGGGAGCAGCACCTGCGGGCGCTGCCCCTCGGCGGGGAAGGCGACCTGCTGTCCGGCGATGTCCAGGGTGCCGGCGGCATCCATCCGCGCGTTCCCGGTGTTCTCCACGTCGAAGGTGACCGTGAGCTCTCCCGCCTCGAACGGGTTCGGATCGACCCGGAAGTCGCTCTGCACGTCGCCGACTGTGAAGGCCGGTGCGATCTCACCGGCCACGCGGGTGATGACCTTGACCCCGACGCGACTCTCGACGCCGACACCGGTCGCCCCCGAGGCGTCGGTCTTGACCGAGATGACGGATGCGGCGACTCCGGCCGCGTGGTCTCCTGGCTCCGCGTTCTCCGGCACGGTGATCGTGAACGGGACGACGGCCGAGCCGCCGGCCGGGATCTCGACCGCGTCCGGGATGGCGATCCAGGTGCCGGCATCCGTCGATTCCTGGTCGGAGGCGAGCATGTCGAACCTGCCGGCCTCCGTGTAGAAGCCGTCCGCAGCGGACAGCGCGAAGACGACGTCGCCGGCTCCGAGGTTGCGCACGACGACGCGCTCCTCGACGCTCTCGCCGGGGTCCAGCTCGTGCTCGATCGCGACACGACCGTCTTCGCCCGTGGCGTCCGCCGGAGACACCGACCACGAGACCGCGTCGCCCTGCGCCTCAGCGGCGATCGCCGCCGAGGGGAGCGCAAGGCCTCCGAGCACCGCGAGCAGAGCTGCGGCGCTCGACGCGATCCGAGTGCGGGGGTGGGTGATCATCATGTCTCCGGCGGAAGAGGAAGCTCAGTACGAGTCTTCGAACAGCGACAGCGTGAGCGTCGAGGTGTACGAGCCGGGAGCGACGGTGACCGGGGTCTTCAGAACGAGGTTCGCGGTCGCGGTCCACTGTCCGGAGGTCGCCTGCGCCTCAGCCGAATCGAGGGCGAGCGCGAGCAGCTCCTGCCCGACCAGGCCGACGCCGTTCGCGCCGCCGTCGATCGAGGTGCCGACCGTGTCGCCCTCGGCGACCTCGCCGTCGTTGGCCGTCACGATGCTCGGCGTCCAGCCGAGGTGGTCGGGGGTGATGCTCGCCTGGCCGGCATCACCGACGAAGTCGCTCGCCTGTCCGGTGACGTACCAGAACACCCCGGCGTCGACATCCTCGCGGGTGTCCGTCACCGTGACGTTCGGCAGGGCGCCGGTGAACTGACGGAACGACGCGGTCGACCCGGTCTCCGTGAGCGAGGTCTCGGTTCCCGCGACCGTGAGGCTCAGCGCGCCGGTCTCGGTGGAGGCGATGTCGACCGTGACATCGACGTCACCGGATCCGTTCTCGCTGGGGTCGGCGAAAGCCGCGACGCCCACGCCGGCAAGCATCAGCCCGCCGACGACTCCGGCTGCGCAGCGCGCGGCCATGCTCTTCTTGCTCATGTGGTCTCTCCAGTTCCTCGGCCGGCGGGTACCGCGCCGAATCGATGATCAGCCTGTGGCTGTCGGGTTCGCTTCAGGCATCGGGCAGGAACTGCGTGGGCGCCCTTGCCCGGCGCACTCCCCCAGTGGAGTGCAGCCGTCCCCAGATTGTTAGCGGGAACATCGATACCCTACGGTTCCGCCCCCGGCGCGTCAAGTGTCGACGGGCGACCGGGAGGCCTTCACTCCCGGTTTTCCGCGAACCCCTGTATTTCCGGGGATGTGTCCGCTAACATTCCGGGGAGCCCACCCGAAGGGCACCCCCGGATGACCGCGTCAGCGGGGCATTCAGTCAACGACGACAGGAGATCCCGCCATGAGCGCGTCCCGCCCCTCCCCACCCCCACGCAGGCGGCTGATGGCCGCAGGTATCGTCGGAACCCTCGCCGCGTCGCTGTGCGCGTTCGCTCCCTCGGCGGCCTTCGCCGCCGAGGTGCCGACGCCCACCGCGCACTACGACATGTCGCACTCGGGCACCACACTGCTCGACGTCTCCGGCAACGGTCGCGACGCGACGCTCACCGGCTTCACGGACGCCTCCTTCGTCGATGCAGGCGGCGACGACGTGCTGCGCTTCAAGAAGGACGGCTACGCCGCGCTCCCCCAGGGCCTCGTCACGAGTGCCGACAACGACTTCACGGTCGAGTACACCGTCGCGACCCAGACCGCGGCGAATCAGTTCGGCTGGGTGATCGGCAACGGCGTCGGCGCGTGGAACACCACCGCGCTCGGCAACCACATCTTCGTGAACCCGCGCTCCGGCGAGGGTGGCTACAGCAACCAGGTGCTCTCCGGCATCCGGGTCAAGATCCCCACCAGCAACGGCGAGACACGTCTGCCCGCCGGCGGCGGTCTCAACCCCGGCTTCACGACGCTCACGATGGTCGGCAGCGGAAACACCCTCACGCTGTACCGCGACGGCCAGGTGATCTCGACGACCACCCACTCCTCCACCCTCAGCTCGATCGTTCCCACGACCGGCACCCTCGGCTACCTGGGGCGCTCGCTCTACACGGGAGACGCGCTGCTCGCCGCCGACGTCACCGACGTGCGCTTCTGGGACACCTCGCTGACCGCCGACCAGGTGACGGCGAGCATGCCGACCTCGTCGGAGAAGTCCGCGACCACCCAGGCGCTGCTCCGCGGTGACCTGCTGCCCGTGATCACGGGAGCCAACGCCACCCTCGACGCGGTGCGCAGCAACCTCACCTTCCCCGCATCATCGAACGGCGTGGCCCTCACCTGGTCGTCGTCCGACACCTCGGTGATCTCGAACACCGGGGTGGTCTCACGGGCGATCTCCACCGACACCACGGTCACGATCACGGCGACGCCGGCATCCGGATCGCCGATCACCTTCACGGTGACCGTGGCCGCGGCATCCGCATCGGCCGATCTCGACGCGATCGACCTCGCCGAGCGCACCACCGAGAACCTCGCACTGGTGACGAAGGGCGCTGTCGACGGCTCGACCATCACCTGGTCCTCGTCGGATGAAGACCTGGTCACCGCCACGGATGCCGCCTACGTCGCCCCCTCCGTCGGCGCGGCCGACCCCTACCGCGGTGGCGGCATCGTGGAGCGCCCGGCGTACGGCACGGGCGACCGCGACGTCACCCTCACCGCCAGCGCCACGCTGAACGGCACGACCCTGTCGCGCGAGTTCACGGTGACGGTCGCCGAGCACGCCCGCACCGCCCCGGATGCCGGGTACGCCAGCGCCTACTTCAAGTCGGACGGCGACGAGAAGATCTACCAGGCCGCGACCAGCGGCAACGACTTCTTCACCTTCTCCCCCGTGAACGACGGCAAGGCGGTGATCACGTCGACCGCCGACACCACCGGTCTGCGCGACCCGTACATCCTGCGCTCGCACGACGGCGACAAGTACTACATGATCGCCACCGACCTCTGCATCAGCTGCGGCACCGGCTGGGGACCCGCCCAGTCCCAGGGCAGCCTGAAGGTCGAGGTCTGGGAGTCGACCGACATGGTCTCCTGGACGCGCACCAACGGAGAGGACACCGGCATCACGATCAACCAGCCCGAGGCGGGCATGACCTGGGCGCCCGAAGCGTACTGGGACGACGACCTGGAGTCGTACGTGGTGTTCTTCGCCTCGCGGATGTACTCCGACGCGAGCCACAGCAACAGCGACAACCTGTACGCCCGCATGTTCTACGTCACCACCCGCGACTTCAAGACGTTCACCTACCCGCCCACCAGCTGGCAGGACACCGGCTACGCGCGCATCGACTCGACCGTCACCAAGATCGGCGACTACTACTACCGCTTCACCAAGAACGAGGAGTCCGGAGCCGCCGGCACCCTCGAGGCCGGCAAGGACATCTTCCTCGAGCGCTCGACCGTGCTGACCGCACCGACGACCTCGTCGAACTGGAACGCCGATCCGACGTCGACCTGGCAGCTCACCGACACCCGGATGACCACGCTCGAGACCGGTCAGGCGGGCGAGGGCCCCGAGATCATCAAGCTCAACGAGGGCGACCCGAACAACACCTCGGGCGACGGCTACGTCTTCCTCGTCGACAACTACAGCGCGGGCGGCTACCGGGCCTTCCTCACCACGGGTGCGGAGATCGCGTCGAGCCGTCAGTCCGACCGCCTCTCGCAGCGCTCGTCCTGGAACGTCCGTCCGGCGGGCGGGCTCCCGGCGAGCCCGCGTCACGGTGCCTTCGTCAGCGTCCCCCAGACCGTGCTCACCGCGATGCACGACTGGACCTCGATCGAGGCGGTCTCCTCGACCACCGCGCTGCAGGTCGACGGCGGCCGCGCCACGGCGACCGTCACCGCGGCCGACGACGGCGACGTGGCCGGTACCGTCACCTTCACCGGTGGCGACTGGAGCGCGACGGTCCCCCTCGCGGGCGGCAGGGCCGCGGTCGACATCCCCACCGAGGTCACCGCCGTCACCGCGACCTACGACGGGTACCGCGACGGCCTGGTCACCACCTCCGCCTCGGCCGAGGTCCCCGTCAGCACGCTGACCGTCACCACCACGTCGAGCCTGCGCTGCGTGCTCGGCAAGGCACAGGTCGTGGTCACCGTGCACAACACGGCGGCGGTGGCCGCATCCGTGACGGTCACGACCCCCTACGGCGCGAAGACGCTGTCTCTGGCCGCAGGGGCATCCGCCTCGACATCGTTCACCACCCGTCTGGCGGCCGTCCCGGCCGGGACGATCACGGTGAAGGCGACCGGTCCAGAGGGGCAGACCTTCACGGGATCCGCCCCGATCGCCGCCGGCACCTGCAACTGATCGGAGAAGCCACCATGACGAATCTGTTCACCAGGAGCATCCGGAAGGCGACGGCCGTGGCCGCCGCCGCCGCGACCGTGGTGGCGATCGGAGCCGTGTCGACGCACACGGCCTCGGTCGCCGCCGAGGGGCCGACGCCCCTCATCCACTACACCTTCGACGCGGCCTCCGGCGCGACGGTCGCTGACGCCACCGGCAACGGCTACGACGCCACGATCCGGCAGAACGGCGCGAAGGTCGAGAACGGGCAGCTCTCGCTGCCCGGAGGCAGCGCGTCGAGCGCGGGCTACCTCGAGGTCCCGACCGCGGGTCTGATCGGCAAGAAGACGCTGACGGTCTCGACCTGGTTGAGCGGACGGACGGGGCCGGCCAACACGGCGGCGGCGTTCATCGGCGCTCCTGTCGCGTCGGGTGCGAGCTATTCGAGCGGCTATTGGCTGCTCAACCCGGCCAACCCGAGCGGCTACGTGAAGTCGGTGGTGACGAACGGCACGAATGCGGGCGCCCCGTGGGGCACCGAGGTCGGTGCCGGCGCGACGAACGCCGCGACGACGGGGGCACGCACACCCGCCGGGATGTCGTTGTACACGACCGTGATCGACGGCACCGCCGGCACCCTGACGACGTACGTCAACGGTGCGCAGATCTCGTCGGTCGCGATCGGGCGCGACGTGTCGTCATTCGGCTCGTCCCTGGTCGGCTACCTCGGCCGCTCGACCTACAACGACGCCGGCTGGGCGGGCGATGTCGACGACTTCGCCGTCTACGAGAGCGCGCTCAGCTCCACGCAGGTGCAGCAGCTCTTCACGGATCAGGCGCTCGAGCGGGCCGTGGCCTCGGTCACCGTGCCGTCGACCGCGACGACGGCGTTCACTCTGCCGACCACCACCAGCGGCGTCGCGATCTCGTGGGCCTCCGACAGCCCCGCCGTGCAGATCACCGGAGGCGCCGCCGCCGTGCAGCGCCCCGCTCCGGGGTCGGCGGATGCCGTGGCCACCCTCACCGCGACCTTCACGGTCGGCGGGGCGCTGACCACCCGGACGTTCGCGGTCACGGTGCCCGCTGAGCTCTCCGACCAGGCGAAGGTCGACGCCGATCTGGCTGCCGTCACGGTGGCCGATGCCGATGACCTCAGGGCATCGTTCTCGGTGCCGACGACCGGCGCCAACGGATCGGCCATGAGCTGGAGCGTCACGAGCGGAGCCGCGTCCGCCGCTCTCCGCGACGGCGTGCGCGACGGGTCGGCGACCGTGTCGATCACCCGCCCTTCCGCCGACTCGGCGCCGGCATCCGCGACGCTCTCGGTCACGGCATCCGTCGGCGACGCCACGGCGACGCGCACGTTCGCGCTGACCGTGCGCCCGCAGCCGGCGGGCGACGCCGACCCGGAGGCCTACGTCTGGGCCTTCTTCACGGGCGAGGGTGCAGGAGCAGAGCGCGTGAGCCTGGCCGCCTCGAAGGGCGACGACGCGCTGCGCTGGAACACGCTGAACGGCGGCGAGCCGATCTTCACCTCGACGCAGGGCACGCAGGGTCTGCGCGATCCGTTCATCATCCGCTCGCACGAGGGCGACAAGTTCTACATGCTCGCGACCGACCTGAAGATCGACGGCTTGGCCGGCGGCTTCACGACCGCGCAGATCTCGGGATCGCAGTACATCGAGGTGTGGGAATCCACCGACCTCGTGAACTGGTCCGCGCAGCGCCACGTGAAGGTGTCGTCGGCGTACGCGGGCAACACCTGGGCGCCGGAGGCGTACTGGGACGAGGAGATCCAGCGCTACGTCGTCTTCTGGGCGTCGAACCTCTACCCGACGACGGATGCCTCCACCCGCACCGCCGTCACCTACAACCGCATGATGTACGCCACCACCGATGACTTCGTGACGTTCTCGGAGCCGCAGATCTGGTCGGACGTGCGGCGGGGGACGGGCCTCGGCCTGATCGACTCGACCGTCGCCGAGGAAGACGGCGTGTACTACCGCTTCACCAAGGACGAGGCGTCGATGACGATCCGCGAGGAGAAGTCGACCGACCTGCTCGCCACGATCAGCGGTGCACTGCCCGGCACCAGCGGCAGCGCCGACGAGTGGACCCTCGTGAAGGAGCGGATCGCGACCGGCCTCCCGAACGGCGAACCGGGAGGCACATACTCCAGCGGCGAGGGACCGAACATCTTCGCGGCGAACCCCGGCGACGTGAACGGCCTCTCGTGGTACCTGTTCATCGATCAGCCGTCGTATCACGGAGGGCCGAACCACTACATCCCGTTCGGATCCGACGACATCACGGACGGCTCGTCGTGGCAGGCACTCGGCTCGACCCTGCGCGCGAACCTGCCGCAGAACAGCGACGGCGGCAAGCCCCGGCACGGCACGGTGATCCCGGTGACGCGCGCCGAGTACCAGACGGTGCTCGAGGGCTTCGCGCCCGAGATCGCGGTGGCCGACGTCGCCCCGATCGCCGCATCCACCCGCGCCGGTACCGCCCCCGTGCTGCCGAAGGCGACGCTGACGACGGCGAACGGTGACACCGCGACGGTCGACGTCGCCTGGGAGGGAGTCGACCCTGCCGACTACGCGACCGCCGGCACGTTCACCGTGCGCGGTGTCGCCCAGGACGCCTCGCGGATGCCGGTCACGGCGACGGTCACCGTCACCCCCGGCATCGGACTCGATCTGTCGACACGCTGCGTGGCGGGCAAGGTCGTGCTCACGGTGAAGGTGTCCAATGCCGGCACGGATGCCGCACGCGTCACGGTGTCGTCCGCGTACGGCACGCAGGTGGTCGACCTCGCCGGGGGCCAGACCAAGACGGTGAGCTTCAGCACGCGTGCCGCTGCGGTGGCCGCGGGCGAGGTACAGGCGACGGTCTCGGGCTCGACGGTCACGGGAGCGTTCGCCGCCAAGACCTGCTGATTCCCTCCCCACCCCGCGACGACTCCCGTCGCGATACGTCAGTGAGACCTCGTCTCCACTCTCGTATCGCGGCGGGAGTCGTCGCATGTTGACGCATCCGCGCCAGGACAGCGACCATCTGCGCCCTCTTCCCGGGCCGAGCGGTCGCGAATGGACGCTTCACGCGCCGCGAGGCGACGAGATGCGACCACTCCGGGGCGAGGGGGCGGCGGATCCAGCGCCACGCTGAGGGTGCCCACGCTGGGTTTCCCACGCAGGGTTGCCCACGCAGGGATGCCCACGCAGGGATGCCCACTGGAATGCCCACCCTGGGGTGCCCACTCGCCCCACGGGGAGCCTGCGATCGTATGCCGTCGCTGACCGGGGCGCACACGAAAGCCCGCCCCTCCCTGCTGTGGGGGCAGCAGGAAGGGGCGGGCTGTGGGAGAGGCGGTCACCGCAGGGAGGGCGGTGACCTCACCTCACTCCGTCTCGGTCTCCAGGACCGAGCGGCCTCGGCGACGCAGGATCCAGAACCCGGATCCGAGCGCCAACAGCAGGGCACCGAGCCACGCCGCCGTCAGCGACGCACTCGCATCGCCTCCGGTGTTGGCGAGGGAACCGTCGGTTCCGCCCGTTCCGCCCCCGGTGGAGGGACCGTCGGTACCGCCGTCGGTACCGCCATCGGTGCCACCATCGGTGCTCGTCCTGGTCACCGTGAGCGGCAGCCGCGCGAGCTCCGTCTCACCGTCACGCAGCACGATGTGGTGTGCACCCGCCGTCGTGTCGGCGGGGACCGTGACGGTCGCCTCGATCCGGCCGTCCGCGGTGGTCGCGGTCGCGAGCGCACGGTAGGTGCTCTCGATGCCGATCTCGACCTCGTCGGCCGTCACGCCGGTGGCGGTCACGGTGACCTTGCCCCCCGCGGCGACCGTCGAGACGGAGAGCTGAGCGCTGAGCTGCTCTCCGGGACCCTCGTCATCGATCGCGGTGAACGCCCAGTTGTCGACCTCGAACAGGTCGGTCTCGGCATCCGTTCCCTCGGCACCGGCGAACACGAAGAACACGTCGTGCTCTCCGGTGGCGCCGGTGACCTCGGCCTCGACCGTGGTCCACTCTCCGACCGTGCCGTCGACGGGGATCTCCGCCACGACGGGGCCGTCGACGTCATCCAGACGCACCTGGATGCTGCTTCCTTCGACCAGCGGCTTCACCTTCGCCGACACCTTCTGCGCGCCGGAACCGAAGTCGACACCGGAGATGCCGGAGAAGTCCCCGTCATCGACGCCGGAGAGCACCATGTTGCCCGAACCGTTGTGCTCCGGGAACTCGACCGAGGCGGCATCCGTCTTGGTCGTGGTGATGCCGAGCTGCCAGGCCAGGGTCTCCGCCTCGAAGGTGCGGTACGGGTCGAAGCTCTCGACCTGGGCGACACCGGCCTTGGTCCCGACGATCGGCTTGATGGTGCCGTCCTCGTTGAACTCGAGCTTGTCGATGTGCACCGAGCGGTAGCCCTGCGTCGAGCCCGGGGTTCCGAGCGCCGCCGCCCACGCCGCCCCGCGCGTCTGCGCGTGGTACGTGAAGTACGTCTCGCCCTTGTAGGTGAACATGTCGGAGTGGTTGTTGCCGCCGTTGCCCGCTCCGAAGAACGTGCCCTGGTTCTGGAACGCCACACCCGCGTACTCCGAGGAGCCGAGCTTCATCGGGTCATCGGTCATCATGTACGCGATCGCACCGCGCGACGGGTACAGCCCCGGCGCCTCGTTCACCTGGAAGTTCGACGAGTACGAGTAGTAGTACTTGCCGTCGCGCTTGAACATGCTCGAGGCTTCGAACATGCCGGGGGCGTCGATCTCGACCGGGTCGCCGTCGAGGGTGACCATGTCGTCCTTGAGCTTCACGACGCGCGTGGACTTCGGGTTCTGCGGTCCCTGCACGTTCGGCGAGGTGCCGATCTGCGAGTTGCCGCCGAAGTACAGGTAGCCCTGGCCGTCGTCGTCGATGAAGACCTCGGGGTCGAAGAGCCACATGCCGGCGGGGAAGCCGCCTTCGGCGATGTAGTCGCGCGACACCGTGTCGGGGATGATCTTCTTGCCCAGCGGGTCCTCCCACGGGCCCAGCGGCGAGCCGCCGACGACGACCGCCGTGCCGGTTCCGCTGTCGCAGAAGTAGAGGTAGACCTTGCCGTCCTTCTCGATCGCGGCCGGAGCCCAGGAGTTGCGCGCCCAGGGAGCGGCGCCGCCTTCGCGGGCGATCGGCACCGAGCCGTGGTCGACCCAGTTGACCATGTCGGTCGTGGACATCACGTTGAGGCGGGTGATGCCGCCGTAGCCGTTCGACTGCGTCGGCAGGCCGTTCTCGTCCTTGCTGTTCAGGTCGTACTGCTGGGTGTCATCGGTCGAGTAGATGTAGAGGCGACCGTTGTAGACGAGGTGGTGCGGGTCGGCGCCGAACTTGTGGCCGACGAGCGGGTTGTGATCGCCCACCGGCTTGGTCTGCACCTTCTCGAGGCTGGTGAACTCCGGCCCCTCGGGAGCGTCCGCGATCTTCACGAGCGACAGCTCATCGACAGAGAAGTCCTGCAGGGCGTCGGAACCCCACGGGGTCTCGACGAACAGCCACCCTGCGGCGACGTGCTTGGCTTCGGCGGTGAACTCCTGCGAGAACGTCCCCCATTCGCCCTTCGTGAACGTGTGCCCGTAGTCGGCGCACCCGTTGAAGTTCGTGGGGCAGAAGGTGAAGTTGAACTGCTGCGTGGCGTTGCCCTCGTCGTACTTGAGCTTGCCGGTGAGGCGGTAGGACGCACCCAGCTCGATCTTGTCCGCGACATTCGCGAACGGACCGGACTGCGTGTTCTCACGGCCCGTGACCTTCAGGGAGTGGGCGCCGCTCGCCGCGTCATCGCTGAGCGCCAGCGTGCCGCCGCGGGTGTTCGTCCATCCCGTGAATCCGGAGACGAAGCGACCGTCCGGCAGGAGGTTGCCCGGTACCGCCGGCGGCTCGGTGACCGCAGGGGCTCCGTCGTCCGTGGTCAGCGAGACGTCGTCGATCACGAACGACTGGATGTCGGTGTTCCAGGGCGTCTCGACGAACATGATGTCGTAGTCGGCCGACAGCGGCGTGAAGGTCTTCTCGACCGTGGACCATGCGCCCGCCGTCGCCGTCGTCGATGCCACGACGTCGCAGCGGCTGCGCGTCGAGGTGCACAGCACCACGTTGAAGTTCTGCGTGGCGCGGCCGGCATCGAACTTCAGCGAGAGCGACAGGTCGTAGGACTGATCGGTCTTCAGCAGCCCGGTCACCGTGGCGGCGGGGCCGGACTGGAAGCTGGAACGATCGCTGATCGCGAGCGCCTTGGCACCGGTGCGCGCATCCGTGCTCTCGGTGAGCGTGCCGCCCAGCGGTGCGGTCCAGCCCGACAGCCCGCTCTCGAAGGTGCCGTTCTGGATGAGGTCGGACGGAGCGGCGAAGGCCGCGACCGGCGCGCCGACGGCGGTCACCGACGACGCGATGAGAGCCGCGACTCCCAGCAGCGCTGCGGGGCGCGATACGGATCGGCTGCGGTGCCGATCGGTGGATCTGGGCTGTGGTTTCACTGGTGTTCTCCTTGTGGATCGATTTGCGGATCGATTCGCGTGAGGGCGCGCGGGCGCGCACCGATCACGGCCTCCTCAAGGAGAAGGCCGTCGAGGGTGCTGACCTCAGGCGAGGGTGGGGATGCGACCGAGGGCTCGCGCCGCGGCGGATCGCCGCAGGGCGGACTTCGGTCCCCTTGTGGGGTAGATGGGGTTCGGCGCAGAACGCCGCGACCGCTCAGTCATGTCGCGTCGAGCGGCGGCGGGGCTGCTGGCGGCAACCGCTCTCAGCGCGGCTGCCGAGGCTGCCCTTGCCCGGGTTCGCGCGCCGGACGACGGCGTGCGGCACGGTGACCGTGTCGACAGAGTCGGATACCGGCGATGCTGCTCATGCACTCTCCTCCTTGAGATACCGGAACGTCGAGCAGCGCGAGCGCGGCGGACCTTGTCGAGCCGCACCACATCACTGCTACCCGCATGTTACCGGTAACAGATTCATGAACACAAGACCTGTTCCCCACACAGCTCGCCGAAGTGCGACTCGCCGCGTGCGCCGCGCCGCCGGATGCGTCACGAATGGCCGCATCCGCGCTTCGAAAGCGACCATCTGCGCCCCCTGCGCGGAAAGAGTCGGCGCGAACTGCCGCATCAGGCGCGGGGATACGACAATGAGCGACCACCCGGGGCGCGCGACGTCGTCCTACGGCCACCGCGGCGCACAGTGACGGCGCCCTACAGGCCAGCTGCCCCTACAGCCCCAGGCGCTCCAGGTACGGGTTCACGAACCGGCGCTCGGGGTCGTACGCGCCCGCGAGCGCGGCGAAGTCCTGCCAGCGCGGGTAGCGCGAGCGCACCTCGGACGCATCGAGTGTGAACACCTTGCCCCAGTGCGGGCGCGCGGTCTCGGGCAGGGCCGCCTCGATCGTGGGGAGCAGCGCCCTGACGGCCTCTTCTTCGGGCTTCCAGGTGAAGTGGATGCCGACGGCATCCGTGCCGGACGAGGAGCTCAGCCAGAGGTCATCGGCGCGCACGGTGCGGATCTCGTTGACGAGCAGCAGTGGCGCGATCTGCCCGGCGAGCATCCGCACCGACTGGATCGCCGCGACGGCATCCGCACGGGGCACGAGGTATTCGCTCTGCAGCTCGGCGCCGGCCGACGGGGTGTATTCGAGCTTGAAGTGGGTGAGGCGCTCGAACCACGGCCCCGGCGCCCCGAGCTGCTCGGTGCAGGCGATGGGGTCGACGCCGAGGATCGGATGCCGCTTCGACGCCGCCGGCTCCGCACCCAAGCGCTCGAACAGCGACTCCCGTGCGGCTTCCCGCGCTTCGGGCTGGCGTTGCTTGACCCAGATCTGGTCCACGAAGTCGGTGCGCTCCCAGGTCGAGAACAGGCTCACGCTGGTGCCGATCGAGGTGACCTCGTCGAAGTCGGCGAGCACGGCATCCCAGCTCGGGTGCTCGAACACGTACTGGGACACCTGGTAGGTCGGCTCCACGTCGAGCGTGACGTCGAGCACGACGCCGAGCGCACCGAGGCTCACCACCGCGCCGTCGAAGCCGTCGTCTCCTCGCTGCAGGCGGCGGATCTCACCCGCGGCGGTGAGGATCGTGAGGGAGCGGACCGCACTCGCCAGCGAGCCGATCGCGTCGCCCGAACCGTGCGTGCCGGTGGCGACGGCCCCGGCCACCGAGATGTGCGGCAGCGAGGCGAGGTTCGCCAGCGCGAGCCCCTCCGCCTCCAGCAGCGGCGCGATGTCGCCGTAGCGCAGGCCGGCCGAGACGCGCACGGCATCCCGCTCGGCGTTGACCTCGAACACCACGGGCAGGCGATCGAGCGCGATCAGCGTGCCGTCGGTGTCGGCGATGTCGTTGAAGCAGTGCCGAGATCCGAGCACCCGCACCGGTCCGCCCTGTGCGAGCAGCGCGCGCACCTCGTCGACCGAGGTCGGATGCGTGAGCGACGCCGCACGATACGTGAGGTTGCCCGCCCAGTTGCGTTCGTTCATGCCGAGACTCCTTCGCCGCCCGCCGTGGTCCTGTCGCAGTCTATGCGCGGGGCTCACCGCGGCGTCGAGATGATCCGTTCCAACCGCTCGCGGCGCACGCTGTTCTCGAACGCGAAGGCATCCGCGAGCGATTCCGCCTCCTGCGCGCTCACCCCGGCGAATGCGCGTGCGTACTCCCCCACCATGGCCTCGGCGAGCATCACGTGACGCACGTGGCCGTGGATCCACCGTCGCGCTCCCCACGGGAACGGCGCGAAATCCGGGAACTCCGTCTCGAACAGTCTCTCGAGCGGCTCGAGCACGTCGCGCACGCCGGCGTCGGTCGATCCCCACGAGTCGACGCCGAGGCGGCTCTTCTTCTCCAGCACGGGGGCGATGCGCCGCATGTACTCCGAGTTCGGATCGGTGCTGACGGCTCCCTGCAGTCCGATGTCCTTGTACGTCCACAGCGCCCAGCTGGCGTCATGGCGCGCGTAGATCTCGAGCTGGTCGTCGAGCAGCTGATAGCGCTGCTCGTCGCGCGCCGGGTCGCCCGTGTACACCGGTCCGAACTCCCCGACCCAGATCGGGGTCCCGGTCTCGCGCATGTAGGCGGTGCGCTGCAGGAAGGTCTCCTCGACCCGGTCGCGGTCGATGTACTGTCCACGACTGACACCGGGGTACGGCCCGCCGTCCACGAAACCGGGGAGCGCGTAGTCGTGCGCGGTGTAGACGCAGTTCGGCAGCGGATCCCCGAGCTGGTCGAACTGCGTCGAGTAGCGGTTGCCGTCGAGGAACAGGATGTGCTCCGGGTCGACCGCACGGATCGCCGCCTCCAGCCGTCGATAGAACGGCCCGATCGTCGTCCCCTCGGCATCCCCCGGCTCGTTGATCGGGTTGTAGCCGGCGACCCAGGGGTTGCCCCGGTAGCGCTCCGCGATGCGCTCCCACAGGTGCACGACACGGTCCTGGAACTGCCGCTGCGACCAGAAGTGCGCCCACTGGGTCGGGTTGTCGCTGTGCCAGTGCTGATTCTGCGCGCCCGGCACGGCGTGCAGGTCGAGGATCGCGTAGATCCCGTGCCGCGCACACGCGTCCACAGCCCGGTCGAGCAGCGCGAACCCCTCCTCTTTCAGCACGAACGGCTCGGCGTCGTCCTCGAAGTGCCGGTAGTTGAAGGGGATGCGCACCGAGTTCATGCCGAGGCTGCGCACATGCGCCGCATCGGCATCCGTGAAGAACACCGAGAGGAAGCGCGCGAAGTAGCTGTCGTAGGCTTCGTCGCCGAGCACCCGGCGCAGGGCCTTGCGGTGCTGCGTCTCGGTTCCCGCGTAGCCGGTGATGAAGTTCTCCATGTTCATCCAGCCGCCGAGGCCGAACCCGCGCAGCAACACCGGCGCCTCCCCGTCGAGGATGCGGGGACCCTCGACCCGCAGGATCGCAGCCGTCGGGCCACCCGCATCCGCGAGGGTCATCGCACCGTCACCGCCGTCCACGACACGGCGGGCAGCGTGATGGAGATCGTGCCGTCGGCCACCCGGGCCGAGGTGTTCTCCTGCATGCCGACCCGCTCCGGGTCGTCGATCGTGTTGCGTGCGTGGATGTCGTCGTCCTGCAGGGTCTGCGCCGAGGTCACCGACACGTCGCCGAGACGGCTGACATCGATCTGCACCGTGACCTCCTCGGTCAGGCTGCGGTTCACGAGGAACACCGCCGTGTCACCGCTCTCCTCGTCGTGAGTGGCGACCGCATCGACGAGAGACACGTCGCCGTAGACCTCCGTCGCGTACGTCGGCGCCTCCAGCCGCACCTCCAGAGCGCGCCCGCGTGCCAGACGCGAGGTGATGGCGAAGGGGAAGAACGTCGTCTGACGCCAGGAGGTGCCGTTCGGCTCGGTCATGATCGGCGCGATCACGTTCACCAGCTGGGCGAGACTCGCGGCCGTCACGCGATCGGCGTGACGCAGCAGGGAGATGAGCAGGTTGCCGAACACGACGGCGTCCACGACCGAGTACGAATCCTCCAGCAGGCGCGGAGCGATCGGCCATTCGTCGGCCGCGGTGATCTTCTCGACGTCGTTGAACCGCGACTGGTACCAGACGTTCCATTCGTCGAACGAGATGTTGAGCGTCTTGTCGCTCCGTCGCAGCGCCTTCACGTGGTCCGCCGTCGCCACGACCGCCTCGATGAAGCGGTCCATGTCCACGGCCGAAGCCAGGAAGCTCTCGTAGTCCCCGCCTTTGGGCTCGTAGTACGCGTGGCAGGAGATGAAGTCGACCTCGTCGTAGGTCTCCTCGAGGACGATCCGCTCCCACTCGCCGAAGGTCGGCATCGACGCGCTCGAACTGCCGCACGCGACGAGCTCGAGATCGGGATCGACCATGCGCATCGCCCGTGCCGTCTTGACCGCCAGACGCCCGTACTCGTGCGCGGTGGAGTGACCGACCTGCCAGGGGCCGTCCATCTCGTTGCCCAGGCACCACATCCGCACGTTGTACGGATCCTTCTTGCCGTTGGCGATGCGCTTCTCCGACCAGAACGTGCCCGAGGCGACGTTCGTGTATTCGAGCACGTCGAGCGCGGACTCGATCCCCCTGGTGCCGAGGTTCACCGCGTACATGAGCTCGCTGCCGATGCCATCCGCCCATGCGGCGAACTCGTCGAGGCCGATCTCGTTGGTCTCGATCGAGTGCCACGCCAGGTCCAGCCGCCGAGGGCGCTCTTCGCGCGGGCCGATGCCGTCTTCCCAGCGATACCCGGAGATGAAGTTCCCGCCGGGGTACCGGATCGTGGAGACCCCCAGCTCCTTGACCAACTCGATGACGTCGCCGCGGAATCCGTCGGCATCGGCCGTGGGGTGGCCGGGTTCGTAGATTCCTCCGTAGACGGACCGTCCGAGGTGCTCGACGAAGGACCCGAAGAGTCGTCGGTTGATGTCGCCGACCGTGAAGTGCGGGTCGATGGCGAGTCGTGCGTTGATCATTTTCACCTTTGCATGGGGAGAGAGGAGGTCACGAGCAGTCGGGACTACTTGAGACTTCCGATGGAGAGCCCGCCCTGCCAGTACTTCTGCAGGGTGAGGAACGCGATGATCAGCGGGATCACCGAGACGAGGGAGCCGAGGATGATGATGCTCCAGAGCGAGGTGCCGCCGGCGTTGTTCGCCGAGGCGATGCCCTGCCACATGCCGATGCCGACCGTGACGGGGAAGAGTCGGTTGTCGGACAGCATCGCGAGCGGCAGGAAGTAGTTGTTCCACGAGGCCACGACCGACAGCAGCAGGACCGTGACGATCGCGGGGCGCATCAGCGGGATCGACACCTGGAGGAACGTGCGCAGCTCCCCCGCGCCATCGACACGGGCAGCGTCGAGCAGCTCATCGGGCACGGCTTCCCGGGTGTAGATGTTCATGAGATACACCCCGAACGGGTTCAGCAGCGTAGGCAGGATCACCGCCCAGATCGTGTTCGTCAGGCCCACCTGCGAGAACAGGATGAACGTCGGGATGACGAGCGCCGTCGTGGGCACCATGACCGACCCCAGCAGCACCGCGAAGCTGAAGCTCCGGCCACGGAAGCGGAACTTGGCGAATCCGTAGCCCGCGGTCACGGCGAGCACTGTCGCACCGATGCCGCCGACGAAGGCGTACAGGGCGGAGTTCAGCATCCACCGCGCGTAGATGCCGTTCTGGTACGTGAACAGGTCGACGAGGTTTCCCCAGTAGTCGATGTCCGAGGAGAACCACAGGGAGCTCCCGCCGCCGAAGAGTCCGGCGGCATCTTTGGAGCTGTTCACGATGACCCACCAGAAGGGGATCAGGAAGTAGACGACCAGGAAGCCGAGGAGCACCTGAAGAGGCAGGTGCCGGCGACGCGCCGCACGGGTGGAGTCGGTGAGAGTCGTCATGACAGGAAGCTCCCGCGCTTTCGGGTGATGAACATGAAGAGGTAGACGCAGACGAACACCACGGCGCCGAGCGCGAAGGAGATGGCCGATCCGTAGTTGTAGTTGGCCAGTGCGAATGCCTGTTGATAGGCGTACATGTTCGGCGTGAGGTCGGCGGGGATCGCTCCGGATGCCAGATATCGCAGGATCTGCGGCTCGTTGAAGAACTGCAGAGTGCCGATCAGGGCGAACACGAGGATCAGCAGGAGCGCGGGGGCGATCAGCGGGATCTTGATGCGCAGCGTGATCTGCCATCCGCTCGCCCCGTCGATGCGCGCCGCTTCGTACAGCGTCGGATCGATGCCCTGCAGCGCCGCGTAGATGATGATCATGTAGTACCCGGCCCACTGCCAGGTCACGATGTTGAGCAGGCCGAAGAAGACGAGGTCGCGGCTGAGCATGTCGGGACCGGCCATGCCGAACAGGCCGAAGATCTCGGCCATCGGGCCGAAGCTCTTGCTGTACAGGAATCCCCACATGAGGGCGCCGATGACGGCGGGGATCGCGTACGGCAGGAAGATCATCAGACGCGAGAAGCGGGCGAATCGGGTCACCACCGCGTCGAGGATCAGAGCCACCCCGAGCGACACCGCCATCTGCAGCGGGATCAGGATGGCGGAGAAGCCGATGACGAAGCGGATGCCGTCGAGGAAGTTCGGGTCGGTGAAGGCCTTGATGTAGTTGTCGAACAGGACGAACGTCGTCCCGCCGATCAGGCGTGTCTGGAACAGGCTCAGGTAGAGCGCATAGAGCAGGGGGGTGACGAGCAGTGCGAGGAAGACGATCGCGAAGGGGGCGACGAACGCCCACCCGACGCGGCCGTGCGTGGACGCGCCACCGCGCCGCGCGCTGCGCTTCTTCGTCTTCGTCGCCTGCGGACGAACCGCGATATCGACAGTCATGGATGACTCCTGGGTTGAGAGGGAGGGGGGACGCGGTGGGCCGCCCGCACGAGGGGCGACCCACCGCGGGGCGATCACTCGACGGTGAAGCCCTGCTCCTCGGCATACTTGACGACCGATTCCTGCAGGCCGTCGGCCGCCTCCGAACCGGAGACCGACCCCTCGTTGATCGACGCGAGCTGTTCGTTGAACGCGTCGAAGTAGTACGCGCCGAACGGCGTGTAGGTCATACCCGTGTACCCGTTCGCCGCGGGGACGTACACCTCCTTGTTCGCCAGCTGCCCGCCGAAGAACGGCACTTCGTAGTTCTCGAAGTCGGGCGAGTTGAGAGCGGTGAGGTTGAGTGGGAAGATCACCTGGTTCTGCCATCCGTCGGTCAGCGATGCCTCATCGGCGTAGACGCCGAAGGCGACCTTGGCCGCGAGCTCGGGGTTCGACGCCTGGCTCGTGACGGAGAAGGCGGAACCGCCCCAGTTGACATAGGTCGGGTCGGAGGCATCCCACTGCGGCAGCGGAGCGGTCGCCCAGACACCGGCGTCCTCTCCTTCACCGACGCCTGCGCCCGTCAGGTACCCCGGGGCCCAGGCCGCGGAGATGTAGGTCGCGTAGTCGCCGCCGATGACACCGGCGATGTACTCGGGAGTGAACTGATCCTGCGTGCCGACCAGTCCCTTCTCGACCAGGCCGTCCCAGTAGTCCAGGACCTCCTTGGACGCGTCGTCGTTGAGGTTGATCGAGATCTTCTCCGGGTCAGCGGAGTCGTAGGTGAACGGCTCCGCACCGTTCTGGTACTGCAGCGCCATCATGACCGCCGGCACGTTCGCGCCGAGGTCTCCGAACAGCGGACCGCCGGCGTCCTTGACCTTCTGCGCCGCGGCCTCGTACTCCGCCCAGGTGGTCGGAGGGGTGATGCCGTAGGTGTCGAAGATGTCCTTGCGGTAGATCATCCCCATCGGGCCGCCGTCGACCGGAACGCCGTAGACGCCCTCGCCGACCGAGACGTCCTTCCAGGCGCCTTCGCTGTAGTTGTCCTTGACATCGTCATAGCCGAACGCGGCGATGTCGACGATCGCGTTCTGCACCTGGAAGGTGGGGATGCGGTCGGCCTCGATCATGATCACATCCGGGGCTCCGGTGCCCGCGGTGATCGCGGTCTGGAACTTGTCGTACTCGTCACCACCCTGTCCCGCGTTCGTCCAGCAGACCTGGACGTCGTCGCTCTCCTTGTTGAAGTTGTCGACGACGAGCTCCATGTTCGGGTACCAGGCCCACATCGTGACGACCGGAAGATCCTTCTTCTCGATCGTGTTTGTGCAGTTGGTGGCTGCGTTGCCGCCGTTCGCTTCCGTGCCGCCGCTGTCGGCGCACGAAGCGAGGCCGCCGGCGAGGACGAGAGTGAGTGCCGCAGCGAGAGCGTGCTTCGTCTTCACTGTGTTTCCCTTCGGATACTGGACTTCATTGTTCAATGCCCCATCCGGTCGTCGGGACGCGAGATGGTTAGGATTACAACGTTGTATTTCTAACGTTGTAATTTTACCGCAGACGTTGCCTGCGGTGTCAAGGAAGACGCCACCGGAATACCGGCATCGCGTCTAGTAGTCGATCGGTGCCGGGCCGATCTCGTCGAGCAGCTTCGCCATCGCCGCATAGGCCCTGTCGCGGTAGGCGACCAGCTCGGCGCTGCGCTCGGGCGGAGTCGCCAGGAAGCCCCGCCCGCTCTTCACTCCGAGCTCTCCCCGCTGCACCCGGTCTCGCAGCACGTCCGGCTCCACGAACCGGTCGGGATATGCCTCCCCCAGCGAGCCGTAGCAGAACTCGTAGACGTCGAGACCGGCGATGTCGGCGATCGCGAACGGCCCGAAGAACGGCAGCCGGAAACCGAAGGTCGTCCTCGCGATGGTGTCGATGGACTCCGCTGTCGCGACTCCCTCCTCCACGAGGCGCGCGGCCTCCGTGAACAGCGCGTACTGCAGCCGGTTGAGCACGAAGCCCGTGACATCCGGAACCTCGACCCCGGCCTTGCCGCACTCGGCGAGCAACGCGATCATGCGGGGGACGACGGCAGGGTCGGTGCCCGCGTGCGGGATCACCTCGACACCGGGGATGAAGGTCGCCGGGTTGCTGAAGTGCACGCCCAGGAAGCGCTCCGGCCGCTCGACGGCCTCTGCGAGCGATGCGATCGAGATCGTCGAGGTGTTGCTGCCGATGACCGCGGTCGAGGGAGCCGCCGCGCTGATCCGGCGCAGGGTCTCGTGCTTGACGGCGAGGATCTCCGGCACCGCCTCCTCGACGATGTCGGCTGCGGCCACCGCCTCCTCGATCGAGTCGGCGGCGTGCACGCCCTCCGCGATACGCGCGGCAGCGCCCGCAGGGAACAGGGCCTTCGCCTCGAAGTCCTGCGCTTCGCGGATGATGCGCTCTCGACTCAGGGCGGCCTGTTCCGCCGTCACGTCCGCGAGGACGACGCGGCGACCGGACAGGGCGATCACCTGCGCGATCCCTCCGCCCATGTAGCCGGATCCCACCACTGCGACCTGCTCCGTCATGCCGACTCCTCCGCGTCCATCTGCTCGATCAGTTCCACCTTGGCCGACGATGCCGACCGAGGATCGAATGTCAGCCCCAGCCATTCGTCGACCAGCGTCTTGGCCAGCTCCGGTCCGATCACCCTGGCTCCCAGCGTGAGCACCTGCGCGTTGTTGCTGAGCACCGACCGCGCGACCGAGTAGGCATCGTGCGCCGTCACCGCCCGCACTCCGCGGACCTTGTTCGCCGCGATCGCCATGCCCAGCCCCGTGCCGCACACGAGCAGCGCCCGATCCGTCCGACCGTCCGCGACCATCCTCGCCGCTTCCGACGCGACACGGGGATACGGGGTGTGACCGTCTGCGCCGACGCCGACGTCGACCACACTGTCCACCCGCGGGTCGGCCTCGAGCAGACCGCGGAGGATCTCCTTGTACTCGTAGCCCGCGTCATCCGCGCCGATCACGATCTTCCATCCGGTCATCGCTGCTCCTCTGTGTGCTCATCCGCATCGGCCCAGTCCGCGAGCGTCTCCACGATCAACGCGAACGACACGGCGCCCGGATCGGGGTGGCCGAGGCTCTTCTCCGCCAGCGGACGCGCACGCCCCTTCCGCGGACGCAGACTCGCGGTCTCCTGCGCCGCCCCGCTCGCCGCCGACGCGGCCTGCCGAAGGGCGGTCGCGACGGGTGCCCCCTCGGCGATTGCGCTCCGCAGCGCCACGTCGAACGGCAGCAGCGCGTCGAGCATGGTCTTGTCCCCCGCCTCGGCTCCGCCCAGCTGGGCGATCCGTTCGCGAGCAGCCGTCACCGCCGCGGCGACCGCCTCTCCGCTCTGCGCTCCCGCACTGTCGGCGACCCGACCGAACTCCGTCAGCGCGGCGCCCCAGAGCGCCCCCGAGGTGCCGCCGGCGGTCTCCGACCACGCTTCTCCCGCCGCGGCGAGCAGTGTCGAGAGCCCGGCGCCGTCCGGAAGGGAGGATGCCGCGGCGACCGCCGCCGCGAGGCCTCGGCTCATGCCGATGCCGTGGTCGCCGTCTCCGGCGATGGCGTCGAGCGCCCCCAGGCTGTCCGCCTGGGCCACGACGGCGCCGCGGGCCAGGGACAGCAGATCGCGCGCGGTCTCGGCGGCTCGCCGGGACGACGCGGATGCCTCGCGGGGCTCGATGACCGCGTCGACCGCGATGGGGTCAGGGCGCTCCGCGTCATCCGGCTTCTTCGCATCGACGACCGCGCCGCGCCGGAAGGCGGGCGACGCCGCGGGAGCATCCCACAGCTCCTCCAGCTCGTCATCCAGCCAGAGCAGCGTGACCGAGACGCCCCCCATGTCGAGACTCGTGACCAACTCGCCGCAGAGCGGACTCGTCACCGCGATGCCCGCCTGCTCGAGCTCGCGATGCAGGTGCCCGAAGAGCACGAAGAGCTCCTCGTACTTGACGGTTCCCAACCCGTTCACCAGAAGCGCGACACGCGACTCCGCGCCCTGCGGACGCTCTGCTAGCAGAGGCTCCAGAAGCGTGCGCGCCAGCTCCGGCGCGCTCTGCACGGGGATGTCGCGGATGCCGGGTTCGCCGTGGATGCCGAGCCCGATCGACATCATCCCCTCCGGCACCTCGAACAACGGCTCGCTCGCACCCGGCACCGTGCATCCGGAGACGGCGACGCCGATCGTGCGGGTGCGGTCGTTCGCATGCCGCGCGAGCCGCTCGACCGCGTCGAGGGAATCACCGCGTTCCGCCGCCGCACCGGCGATCCGGAAAACGCACAGGTCACCGGCGATGCCCCGGCGCTGCGCGGCCTCCGTCGGGGGTGCACTGGCGATGTCATCGGTCACCAGCACGGTGCGCACGTCGAGACCCTCGTCGCGCAGCCGACGCTCGGCCTCGCCGAAGTGGATGACATCACCGGCGTAGTTGCCGTAGCTGAAGAGCACTCCCCCGCCCGCCTCGACCGCGTGGGCGACGCGCACCGCTTGGCC
Organism: Microbacterium sp. NPDC087591; assembly: GCF_044743625.1. Taxonomy (NCBI): domain Bacteria; kingdom Bacillati; phylum Actinomycetota; class Actinomycetes; order Micrococcales; family Microbacteriaceae; genus Microbacterium; species Microbacterium sp. NPDC087591. Next base: position 2,095,999 of record NZ_JBIUWU010000001.1, on the reverse strand, counting down.
CGCCGATGGCGACGAGAAGATGTTGCCGCACACGGCCGCCGCCGGCATCCCGACTCCGACGATTCCCGCGAATGCCGGGTAGTGACCGGATCCGCCGCCGACGACGACCGCGACCTGGCCGGGCGCGAGCGATGAACGGCGAGCGACCCCGCCCTCCACCCGCCGCAGCTCCTGCGAGTGCGCGAGCACGAGGCCGTCCAGCGCCTCGGCGACGAAGGTGTCCGGATCCGAGACGATGCGCGTCATGATGCGACCCTCTCCGCGTGCTGGGCGACCCGGCTCGTTCCGGGCTCGTACGGGCGGCGCGGCAGGATCCGGCCCCGCAGATAGTCACGATTCGCCGCGCTCATGCTCAGCCCGTCACCGCCGTAGTGCTCGGTGCAGATGACTCCCTGGAAGCCGCTCGCGATCGCGATGCGGAACGCGGCGCGGTAGTCGATGAGCCCGCTCTCCAGGTATGCGGGCGCCGTGGTGACGAGCCCGGAGATCGGGTCCTCATCGCGCGTGTAGTTCTTGACGTGCCAGAAGTTGGTGAACGGCGCGGTCAATGCCACGACCTCCCGCCAATCCTCGATCGGCTCGTGCAGCCGGATCAGGTTTCCCACGTCGGGGTTCAATCCGACCTCGCGCATGCCGATCTCCTCGACCATGCGCACGGCCGATGCCGCCGTGCCCAGGAACGTGTGCTCGTACATCTCGAGAGAGAGCAGGATGCCGAGGTCGGCGGCGTGTGCGCCGAGCTCGCGGAATCGACGGACGGCCAGCGCCCACGCCTCGGCGTCATCCGGACGATCGCGGTGACCCTCGACCGTCCAGAACCACAGCTGCTCTCGCTGCCGGGGCGTCAGCGCCTGATGCAGCCCGACCGAGACGACGCCGATCCCGAACTCGGCAGCGAACTCGAGCGTGCGGTGGCTGTAGGCGAGGTTCTCCTCCCCGGCGCCCTGCTCGATCACGCTGCGCCGGATCGCCGAGACCGAGCTCGCGCCCAGACCCGCGTCTGCCAGAGCCGCGCGCAGCGCCTCGCGACCTCGCGCATCCAGGTCGCCGTAACGCAGCCACGAATCGGTGAGATCGACGTGCGCGAACCCCGCGTCGGCGACCTCCTGCAACGTGGTCGACCACTCGCGCCGCAGCGCGTCTTCCCCTGCGCCGAAGGGCAGGTGCGCCGCGAAAGGCAGCATGGCAGCCGCGATCGGCCAGTCTTCGGCAGTGAACGCCATCATCCATCAACTCCATTGAATCCGGTATCATGCACGATACACGGTTTTAGAGAATCGACGAGTGTTTTCTCGTGAGCGGGCGCACCGGACGGCGATCGTGTCGGGAGACGCACAGCGCGTCCGCGGCGCGCACCATCGACCGGCCGCGGAGGCGCCTCCCCGCTACCGGGGGTCGCCGCCACCCGGCGGGCGCGGAACCGCGCAGCAGGAGTCGCCGCGACCGATGGTCGGGGCGCGTCAGTCCTGGATCTCGGCGAGAGCGCGGGTCCGCACGCCGACGAGGTGCGCACGCATGGCCTGTGAAGCCGCGTCCGCATCCCCTGCCGAGATCGCGAGCGCGATGGCGCGGTGCTCGGCCACGGTCGTCTCGGCGTCCGTCACGCCCGTGCCGGAGAAGAGGCGGAATCGCTGCACGTGGCTGCCGAGCGCGTCGTAGGCGTGCACCAGGAAGCGGTTGTGGGTGCCCGCGACGATCGCCCTGTGGAACTCGCGATCGGCGTCGTAGTAGGCGCGGAACGAGTCGAACTGCTCACCGTGCGGCGCTGCCGCCAGTGCGACGACGCTCGCCTCGAGTTCGTCGACCAGCCCCTCCCTGGCCGGACGGAGCGCGGCCGCCGCCGCCACTGCCGGCTCCAGAAGCAGACGCGCGTCGATCAGGTCGGCCAGTTCATCCGCCGTGAGGGCGGGGGCGACGCGGTAGCCCCGCAATGCCAGACGCTGCACCAGCCCCGTCGACTCCAGCCGGGTGAGCGCCTCGCGCACCGGGCTGGACGAGACCCCGAACTCGCGGGCGAGCGCGTCGATGCTCAGCGGAGAGTCGGCAGGCAGGTGCCCGTCGATGATCAGACGCAGCAGCTGATCGTGAACGTCGTCGACGACCAGTCGGGGACTGATCCGCTCGGGGCGGACGGGTCGGCGCGGCTCGGTCGGCATTGCGCCATCCTACGGTCACCAGGGGGGCTGCGGCATCGACCGGATCACGCTCCGCGGCGCCGAGCAGCGCGGAAGCTAGAGTATGGAGAACGTGCCGCAGCAGCGACGCGACGCGGGATGGGCGGGGTGATGGGTTCGACGATGCACGACGTCGCGCGCCTCGCCGGCGTGTCGATCAAGACCGTGTCGAACGTCATCAACGACTTCCCGCACGTGCGGCCGGACACACGCGAGCGCGTGCAGGCCGCGATCGACGAGCTCGACTACCGTCCGAACCTCTCGGCCCGTGGGCTGCGGTCGGGGAAGACGGGGGTGATCGGCCTCGCGGTGCCGGCGCTCCGGGAGAACTACTTCGCCGAGCTGGCGGATGCGGTGATCCGCGTCGCCGATGTGCGAGGCCTCGGCGTCGTGGTCGAGCAGACCAGCGGCGAGCGCACCCGCGAGCTCCAGGCCGTCAGCGGAGGGCGGCTGCGCCTGACCGACGGACTGCTGTTCAGCCCGTCGGCGCTCGGGCAGAGCGACGCCGACGCGCTCGGCACCGACTTCCCTCTGGTGCTGCTCGGTGAGCGGATCTTCAACGGTCCCACCGACCATGTGGCCATGCACAACACGACCTCGGCGCGGGCAGCCGTCGAGCACCTCATCGACACCGGACGGCGGCGCATCGCGATCATCGGGGCAGAGGAGCAGCGAGGTGCCGAGGTCAGTTCGGCGAGCCTGCGTCTGGACGGGTACCTCGAAGCGCTCGATCAGGCGGGCATCCCGGTCGATCCGCGCCTCATCCGCCCCAGCATCCACTGGAACCATGCGGCGGGCGCCGACACCACTCGGCAGCTCATCGAGGAGGGCGTCGCGTTCGACGCCGTCTTCGCGCTCAACGACACCATGGGTCTCGGCGCGCTGCGCGCGCTCGGCGAAGCCGGCCTGCGCGTTCCCCAGGACATCGCCGTGATCGGCTTCGACAACACCGACGAGGCGCGCTTCTCGGTGCCGTCGCTGTCGAGCGTCGACGTCGGTCGCGAGCAGATCGCCCTCGCCGCGGTCGACCTGCTGATCGAGCGCATCGAGGAGAAGGGTGCGCGGCGGCCGCCGCGCACCATCACGCCCGACTTCCGCATCGTGCGCCGCGAGTCCACCGGATTCCCCGGCACCCGCCGCTAACCTTCCTCCGCGTTGCTCCCGGTGCAGACGCCGTTCAGACGCGATCAGCGCCCTGTGCCGCCGCGACGGCCTCGTCGATGCGCGCCTGCACGCGCGCAGCCGAGCGGATGCGAAGGCGCCGGAACAGCAGCACGCCCCCGACGACGAGCACGATCAGCGCCAGCTGCGCCCACGGCACGGTCCACACCGTGAACGTCTCCTCCGAGGCAACGAGCGCGCCCTCGATCTCATCGTCTCCGACCGCGGCAGGGGACGCGATGACCCGACCGTCCGCGAGGAACAGCGGCCACACCGGGACCCTGACCTCTGCGGGGCTCGACTGGCCCGGCAGCAGCTCCCGCTGCGCGAGCGCGGGCGACTCGTCTGGCAGCAGACCGAACGGCCCCGCCGTCCCGACCACCGTCTCGGCCCCCAGCCGCACGTTGCCCGTGTTGGCCAGGTCGTAGCGCACCACCAGCGTTCCGGGGGCGAAGGGATTCCACGAGGGCTCGTACGTCGCCTGCACCCCATCGGGACGCACTCCCGCCACGATGTCGCCGGACACCCGCAGATGCACCCGCACGCCGACGCGCGAGGCGAGCTGCACCTCCGAGGCGGCATCCGGCAGCAGCTCGGCGACGATTCCCGCCGGATGGTCGCCCGGCGCAGCATCCGCGGGGACCTCGATGTGCACGGGGAAGACGACGCTCTCCCCCGCGGGAACGCTCACGGCGAAGCCGCCGTCGTCGCGCGGCGCCGCGCCATCGACGGCGCCGAGCGCCACCCACGCGCCACCGCCCGTCGACTCCTGGCCGGCGGGGATGAGGTCGAAGCTGCCGTCGCCGCCGACCGTTCCGTCGCTCGCATAGACCGCGAAGGTCGCTGCCTGGGCGCTGAAGTTCGACAGCGCGAGGCTCTCCTCCACCGACGCACCGGGATCGACCCGGTGCCGCAGGGAGACCCGCCCGTCCGGTGCGCCGTCGACGGCCGGTTGCAGCGCCCAGGTGATTCCCGCCGCAGGATCGGGCGCGGTGTCGGTCTCAGCGGGAACGGGCAGGGGATGCGCGCCCGCAGCGGTCGGCTGTCCGACAGCGAGCAACAGCGCCAGTGCGGTCGCGCCGAGCAGAGATAGAGGATGCAGGTTCATGGTGCTCCAAGCCGTCGTGCGGCCGGTCGAGGAACCGACCGGCCGCACGGGGTGAGGTTCCGGGTCAGTCGACCGGGAACAGGGAGATGGACAGAACGCTGGAGTACGACCCGGGCTGTGTGTCAACCGGAACCTCCAGCTGCAGGCCCGCACCGAGCTTCGCGGAACCGAAGCGCCCCTCGGTGGAGGCACTGGCCAGCTCACCGGCGGTCGAGAGACCCGAGCCGCCATCGAGTGCGGTCGCCAGCGCGGCGCCGGCCGCGAGACCGGCACGCGGTGTGAGCACCTTCGGCACCCAGCCCAGATGATCGGCCTGGATCGTCTGGCCGCTCGAGGTGAACGGCTGCGCCTGCGCCGCGACGGTCCATCCGCCCAGGCCCGCCTGCTGCGCCGTGCGGGAGTCCGTCACCGCGACCTCCGGCAGTTCGCCGGTGAACCGGAGCCGGTCACCCACGTTCTGCGGAGCGGACAGGGCGATCCCGGCGCCGAACTCCGCGACGGTCATCGCGAGCACGCCGTTCTCACCCTCGGCGATCGCCGCGGTCACGGGGATGCCGGATGCCGTGTCGGCGGCGAACAGCTTCGGCACGAAGTCGATCAACGCCTTCTGCCAGACGTCCCAGCTGTGCGGCCCGGGAATCGGCGCATGGAACTCATGCGTGATGCCACGGGTCTCGAGCGCACTGATGAGCGACATCGTGTTCTGGTACGTGAAGTCCTGGATGTCGCCGGTGTACACGGCCAGGAGCTTCGTGCCGGCGTTGATCGCGTCGACGTCGGCGCTGGCCGGCGGGGCGCTGAATGCCGAGAAGGCGCCGATGTACGCGAACTCTCCGGGGTGTGCGTAGAGCGTGCTCAGCGCGTGACCGGAGCCCATCGAGAGACCGGCCAGCGCGCGCTGCGCCGGATCGGAGCTGACGTTGTACGCCGCCTCGGTGGCCGGAACGATGTTCTGCAGGATCTCCTTCGGATAGTCGACGCCGTTGCCGTTCGCCATCACGACGACCATCGGACGGATGGTGCCCTTGGCGTAGTGGTTGTCGAGGATCTGCGCAGCTCGTCCGACCTGGATCCAGTCGCTCCACGTCTGCCCGCCGCCATGCTGGAGGAAGAACACCGGGTACGGCTCCTCACGGTCGGGGTCATATCCCGGCGGCGTCCAGACGTAGGCCGAGCGATCCTGCGCGCCGGCAAGAGTCGGATAGTTCATGGTCTCGACCGCGCCGCGCAGCTCGGGCGCCACGTCACCGGTGAACTCGCCGCGTACGCCGCTTCCGGCCACGAAGAACGTGCTCCACTTGGACTCGGAGGTCACCACGGTCGGGTTGCCTGCGTCCTTGTGATCGACGCGGTCCACGACGAACTTGTAGTAGTACGAGCCGCCGTCGAGCGGTCCGAGGGTGAGTCGCCAGCGGTCGCCGACCTTCTCCATCGGAATGCGCAGCCAGTTGCCCGCCGGGGCCCAGTTCGCCCAGATCGTCACGTTCTTCGCGGCGCTGAACTCCGTGCCGGTCTCGAAGGTCACGACGCCGTGCTCGTCGACCCAGGGAGTGGGCGTCGTGCCGGTGGCGGGGAGGGTGTGCACTCCGTTCAGGGCGCGGTGCCCCTCGCTCATGCCGTGATCGTCGACATCGCGGAAGAGCCGGGAGGCGAAGTCGTGCAGCGACTCCTGCCAGGTCTCCCAGATGCCGCCGTAGCTCGGGTTCACTCCGTCGAACTCGTACTCCACGCCGGCGGCGTCGAGCTTCGAGGTCAGCGCGACGTTCTGGTTGTACGACCGGTCCGTGGTGTTGCCGACATAGAGTCGGATCAGGTCGGTGCCGTCGTTGATCTGGGCGGCCTTGGCCGCGCTGATGCTGCTCACCAGGTTCCCCGAGAACGATCCGACCTTCGAGAACTCCCCGGGGTCGGTGACCATGAGGTTCAGCGCCTGCGAAGCGCCACGACCGATTCCGGCGATGGCCTGGTCCGCGGCGTCATCCGAGATGTGGAACTCCTCGCGCGCCGCAGGCAGCAGGCTGTCGAGCACCTCGGAGCGCACATCGGTCGAGTTCCCGTCGCCCATCACGACGACCATCGGCTCCATGGCGCCTTCGACCGCGAGGTTGTCGAGGATCTGAGCGGCGCGCCCGAGCTCGGTCCACTCGCTGTACGCCTGGCCGGCATCCTGCAGCAGGTAGAGCACCGGGTACTCGTCGGCGCGGTTCGCGTCGTAGCTCGGAGGCGTCCACACCTGGGCGGAGCGCTCCTCGCCGGCCGTGGCGCTGTCGTAGGTCAGCGTGTGCAGCTCGCCGCCCGCGGGGACGTCCGCCTGCCATGCCGCCGATGCTCCGCCCACGAAGAACGTGTTGTATGAGGGCTTCGCGGTGACGGGCTGCTCGGTGGCCGGGTTGCGGAACGTGACGAGCTGTTCAGTGCCCGCGATCGTCGCCTTGTACTGGAAGGAGTACTGTCCGGGCTCGAGCGGCCCGATCGTGGCGGTCCAGGAGCCGCCGCTGAGCCCGAGGTTGAGCTGCGACCAGCTGTTGCCGGGGCCGAAGTTCCCCTCCACCGCCAGGGATGCCGGCGCACTGCCGACCTGGCTGCGCACCACCGAGTCCGGCACCGTGAACCGGTAGAGACCGTCGGCAGGTTGGGATATCCATGGATCCGCCGGGGTGTCGGCAGCAGCAGCAGGCTGCGCGGCCAGCAGCGAGCCGGCCCCCACCGCCGTCGCCGCCAGCAGTGCGACCCAGCGGCTTCGACCGCCGCGGGGGGAGGCACTCGTTCGAGTTCTCATCACCTTTGATTCCTCTCGTGTCATCCGCGCGCAGAACCGCGCACGGTGCGGACCGTGCTCCGAGGAGCCGAGTCCTTCGCGAGATCACGACGCCGCGAGGAGAGCAGATTTACAACGTCGTAACACCGCTGCCTGACAGCATGTCGCGCCGATATTCCGGTGTCAAGGCAAATTTACGACGTTGTAAACCAGCAGCGTCGACGCTCAGGTGGCGAAAGGGCCCCGATATCCATCGATATCGGGGCCCTTTCGCCACGGCGTCAGCGGATGCTCAGCCGGCTGCTTCCTCCGGACGCTCGAGCACCTCGACCGCCGCGGTATCGGGCTCGTACTCGTCGATGTGCCGCTCGTCCGGACCGTCGTACAGCGACAGCGGGCGGATCAGCGCGTTCGACGCCTGCTGTTCGATGATGTGCGCGGTCCATCCGGTGATGCGCGCCGCCACGAACAGCGGAGTGAAGGTGAGCGTGTCGAAGCCGATGAGGTTGTACGCCGGACCCGAGGGGTAGTCGAGGTTCGGGTAGATGCCCTTACGCCCGACGAACTCGCTCTCGAGCCTGTCGTACAGCTCCCCGACGGCCGGCTTGTCGTAATGCGCGACGAGCGAGTCCAGCGCGGCCTTCATGGTCGGCACCCGCGAGTCACCGCGCTTGTACACGCGGTGGCCGAAGCCCATGATCTTGCGCTTCTCGGTGAGCGCTGCATCGAGCCAGCCCTCGACCTGGTCGGCCGTGCCGATCTCGTCGAAGATGTGCATGACGGCCTCATTCGCGCCTCCGTGCAGCGGGCCCTTGAGCGCGCCGATCGCACCGACGACCGCCGAGTACAGGTCGCTGAGGGTCGACGTGATCACGCGGGCCGTGAACGTGGAGGCGTTGAACGAGTGCTCCGCGTAGAGGATCATCGAGCGGTTGAACGCATCGACCACCACCGGGTCGGGCTCCTCGCCGAACGTGAGCCAGAGGAAGTTCGCGGCGTAGTCGAGGTCGTCACGCGGCTCGAGCGCGTCGAGTCCCCGGCGACGGCGCTGACCGTACGCCACGATCGCCGGGAGCGCGGCGAACAGCGTCAGGCTGCGTTCCTGGTTCTCCTCCGGCGTGCCGACGGCATCGAGCACATTGGCGATTCCCGCGGTCTCGATCGCACCGATCACGCTCACCGCGGTGCGCACCTCGTCCATCGGGTGCGAGTCCAGGGGCAGCCGGTCGATCGCGTCCTTGACCTCGGGCGAGAGGGCGCGGTGCTGCCGCTCAGTGAGCCGGAACGCGGCCAGCTCTTCCGGTGTGGGCAGTTCGCCGTTCCACAGCAGGTACGCCACCGCCTCGAAGGACTGCGTCGCCGCCAGCTCCTGCACGGGATAGCCGCGGTAGAGCAGGCTGTTCGTCTCGGGGTTGACCTTCGAGATCGCCGTCGTGTCGACGACGACGCCCGCGAGGCCCTTCTTGATGTCCGGCTCGGTCATGTCACTCCTTCGTGTACTTCGTCTCGTCGCTGCGCTCCTCGAACAGGGTCCGCGAAGCGAGAGGGCACTCAGCGACCGTTGTTCTCGAGTGTGAAGTTGAAGACCCCGGAGTCGAAGTGGTTGTACGACTCGTAGTCGATGAGGTCGTAGAGATCGGCGCGGTGCTGCATCTCGCCGAGCTTCGAGGTCAGATGCCCCTCGTCGTTCAGAGTATCGAGAGCACGGCCCGCCGCGCCCATCGCGATGCGCAGCAGCGACACCGGCCAGATCACGATCCGCACTCCGGCGCTCTGCAACTGCGCGCTCGAGAACAGCTCGCTCTTGCCGAACTCGGTCATGTTGGCCAGGATCGGCACGTCCAGCGCGGTCGCCATGGCCTCGAACTCGTCGAGCGTGCGCATGGCCTCGGGGAAGATCGCATCCGCCCCGGCTTCCACCAGCGCCTTGGCACGGTCGATCGCGGCGCCCAGTCCCTCCACCGCGCGGATGTCGGTGCGCGCCATCAGCAGGAAGTTCTCGTCGCGGCGCGCGTCGGCGGCGGCACGGATGCGCTTGACCGCCGTGTCCTCGTCGACCACGCTCTTGCCGTCGAGGTGCCCGCAGCGCTTGGGGTTGACCTGGTCCTCGATGTGCATGCCGGCGAGGCCCGCATCCTCGAGCTCCTGGATCGTGCGCGCGACGTTCATCGGTTCACCGAAGCCGGTGTCGGCATCGACGATCGCGGGCAGGTCGGTCATGCGGGCGATCTGCTTCGCGCGACCGGCGACCTCGGTCAGGGTCGTGAGGCCGATGTCGGGGAGCCCGAGGTCGGCGGAGAGCACGGCGCCGGAGATGTAGACGCCGTCGAAGCCCTTCTGCTCGATGAGGCGGGCGCTCAGCGGATTGAACGCACCAGGGAATCGCAGCAGCTCCCCGCTCGCGAGCCGTTCGCGGAACAGCCGTCGCTTCTCGGCCGGGGTGGTGGTGGAGTACAGCATCAGTTCTCTCCTCTCGGTGCGGCTCGGTTCACAACTCCGCAAGAATCACTGCCTACGAGGAGAGCGACGACGAGATCACGCGGATCATGCGCGCTGCACGCCGATCTTTGAGGAGTTGTGAACAGCTCCCCGATCCGCGCCGACATCAGAACAGTCCGGACGGCGCCGGGGCGGCCTCGAGCAGGCCGGGCTTCGCGACGATCGACAGCTCGCCGACCTCTGCGGCCGTCAGCTCGGGCAGGCGCTGCACGAGCGCGAGGAACCGCTCGATCTCGGCGGGCTCCAGCACCGGCTCGGCGAGCAGACGGAACTTCGCGATGTAGTTCTCGCGGGCGAACGGACGGGCGCCGAGCGGATGCGCGTCCGCCACCGCGATCTCGTCGACCACGGTCGAGCCGTCGGTGAGGCGGAACTCCACCCGGCCGCCGAACGCCTTCACGTCGGGGTCCTCCGAGTGGTACCGGCGGGTCCACTCGGCATCCTCGGCCGTGGTGATCTTGTGCCAGAGGGCGACCGTGTCGGGCCGCGCCGCGCGAGACGGGGCGTAGGAGTCGACGTGGTGCCAGCCGCCGTCCTGCAGCGCGACCGCGAAGATGTACGGGATCGAGTGGTCGAGGGTCTCGCGCGACGCCGTGGGGTCGTACTTCTGCGGGTCGTTGGCGCCCGAGCCGATCACGTAGTGCGTGTGGTGGCTGGTGTGCAGCACGACCTGTGCGATGTTCGCGGGGTCGCGCAGCGCCGGGTTCTCGGTGCCGAGCTTGCGGGCCAGGTCGATCCACGCCTGCGCCTGGTACTCGGCCGAGTGCTCCTTCGTGTACGAGTCGAGGATCGCGCGCTTGGGCTCACCGGCCGCGGGCAGCGGCACCTCGTACGTGGCATCCTTGCCGTCGAGCATCCAGGCGATCACGCCGTCTTCGCCCTCGTAGATCGGGGCGGGGCTGGTCTGTCCGCGCATCGCCCTGTCGACCGCTTCGACGGCCATCTTGCCGGCGAAGGCGGGGGCGTGCGCCTTCCAGGTCGAGATCTCGCCCTTGCGGCTCTGGCGCGTGGCGGTCGTGGTGTGCAGGCCCTGGCCGACGGCCTGGTAGATCGTCTCGACGTCGAGCCCGAGCAGCGTGCCGATGCCGGCTGCAGCCGACGGGCCGAGGTGTGCGACGTGGTCGATCTTGTGCTTGTGCAGGCAGATCGCGCGGACCAGGTCCATCTGGATCTCGTAGCCGGTGGCGATGCCGCGCACGAGCGCCCGGCCGTCCTTGCCTGCGTGCTGCGCGACCGCGAGGATCGGCGGGATGTTGTCGCCGGGGTGCGAGTATTCGGCCGCGAGGAACGTGTCGTGGTAGTCGAGCTCGCGCACGGCCACGCCGTTCGCCCAGGCCGCCCACTCGGGGCTGGTGCGGTGGTCGAGCGCGGCACCGAACAGGTTCGCTCCCACGCCACCCGTCGAGACCGGGTGGCTGAACGCCTGCGCACGCGCCGCGTTGATCGGGCCACGGGTGAGAGACGCCGCCGCCACCGCGGCGTTGTCGATGATGCGGTTGATGATCATGTCGACCACCGGCTGCTCGACCTCGACCTGGTCGGCAGCGACCTCGGCGATCTTCCAGGCGAGCTGGTCTTCGCGGGACAGGTTCTCGTCGCTGCGGTGGACGCGGACGTGATGCGTGACGGTCATTTCACACCTTCTGGGTTGGCTGTCAGGGAGTCGAGGATGCCTGTGAGCGCGTTGTGCAGGTGCACGTGCGTGGCGTGGGCGGCGAGGTCGCCGTCGCGGGCGGCGAGTGCCTGGGCGATCGTGCGATGCTCGGCGGCGGATGCCGCGAGTCGGTCGGGCTTGTCTCGCGCCATGCGTCGCACCCGCACGAGGTGCGTGCGCACGGTGCGCAGGGCCGAGGCGATGTAGTCGTTCGCGACCGCGGCATCGAGAGCCGCATCGAAGCGCGCGATCAGGGCGTAGTAGGCGTCGCGCCCCTCGGCGGCTGTGAGGTCCACGTGCGCGAACTCGGCGGCGAGCGCCGCGAAGTGCGCGGCATCACCGCGTGCGGCGGCGAGGCGGGCAGAGGTCTCCTCGAGCGCACGGCGGATCTCGAAGAGGGCGCGGATGTCGTCGGCATCCAGATCCGCGACCACCGTGACCCGCGGCGACTGCTGCACGACCAGCCCGTCGGCGGCGAGCCGGCGCAGCGCCTCGCGCATCGGGGTGCGGCTGATCCCGAGTCGTTCGGCCTGCTCGACCTCACCCAGCACGACACCGGCGGCGAGCGCTCCGGACTGGATGCCGTCGAGCAGCGCCGCGTATGCGCGATCACCGGCCGTGGTGCGCTCGATGGGAAGGGCCATTCCCTCAGTGTATACACAATGGCGCCCATCAGGGGGTTGCGGTCTGACAATTACCCCATGCCGTATACATTCAGAACGCGATCATGCTTTCTGCCGCGAGTACGGATGCCAGTGCTCCATGAGCGCCGAGATCATCACCCCGCCAGCCGGCGTCGCCGCGGGCACGGGCTCGAAGACGATCCCGTCAGCGGCGAGATCGGCGAGCACCGCCGCCCGCAGTGCAACGATGCGCGCGCTGTCGTCGGCGCCCAGGGCGGCGGATGCCTCGGCCTGGAGTTCAGCGGCCCGCGCATCGAGCTCTGGCTGCATGCGCTCGACCGCGACGTTGATCACCGCGTCGATCTCGGTCCTCTCCTCCGGCCGGACAGCCCGCACGACCAGCACCAGCACCATTCCGCCCACGCCGATGGCTCCCCCGCTGATCACCAGCGGCATCACCCACATCTCCGGACGCCCGAGTTGGAACACCGCCGCCGCGCCGAGGGTGATCGCGAGCCCGATCTGCATGCGCACGGCGGCCCAGTTCCACGGGCGCCACCCGGCGACGACGAGGACGACGAGATCCGCCAGCGCAGGGAAGCCCACGAGCACCGCGAGCAGCACCTCCGTCTGCGCTGGTTCGCTGCGGAACCCGCTGGCGACCGCGGCGGACACAGCTCCCGCGAGGAGTGCGACGAACAGCACCGGGACCGTCCAGCCGCCATGCGGACTCCGGGCGCCGTACTCCCGCCTCATCCGACGTCGGCACTCGCGCCAGGCTTCGACGGCCGCCTCATTCGCGTCCGCCCAGATCCGGAGCGCGAGGTCCCTGTGCCCGACGACGCCGAAGACCGCGCGCTCGACCTCTTTCGCATCGATGTGCGCGCGATTGGTCGGCAGATTCGAGCGCGTACGCGCGACCTGCTCGGTGAGCTCCTCAGGCATCCGATCCTCGGAGCACCTCGGGTATCCAGGTCCCCAGGATCACGGTGATGATCCCCCCATCCACTCCATCTGCCATGTCGCCCCCTCCGTACTGCCGAGGCCAGCATAAGTGGTGCCTCCGAACGCCCGCGATGGAGAGAAGGACCCATCGCGGCCCCTCGATCAGACCGCGGTGCCCTCCGGCTCCACGTCCGACAGGCGCGCCTCCGGCAGCGGCTCCACGAACTCCGCCGGCGCAGGCTCCCCGAGCTTCACGACCACGACCCCGGCGAGCACGAGCACGCCGCCGAACATCTGCAGCAGGTCGGGGAGCTGACCGAGCAGCAGCCATCCGAACAGCAGCGCGGCGACGACCTCGGCCAGCGCGATGAACGAGGCCAGGCGCGAGCCGAGCATCCGGGTCGAGACGATCCCCAGCATGTACGCGAGCGCGGTGGCGATGAGGCCGATCGCCAGCACCGGCACGAACCACGGCACGCTGCCGAAGCGATAGGTGATGTCATCCGTGGTCCAGGCGATCGGCAGCACGCCCACGAGCCCTGCGACGGTGAGCCCGCTCGCACCGAGCAGCAATCCGCCGCCGGCGAGGGCGATGGGTGGGAGTCCGGTGTCGGCCCTGGCGGAGAGGAGGAAGTAGGTCGCGGCGCCGACCATCGCGCCGAGCGCCCAGAGGATGCCGGCGCCGTTCACGGTCGCGCCGGTGAGGATGTCGAGCATCAGCACGAGCCCGACGAACGCGATCGCCGCGCCCAGGATGCTGCGGCGGCTGGGACGTTCGCCGCGGCGGAGCCACAGCCACAGCACGACCGCGATCGGGGCCGTGTACTCGATGAGCAGGGCGATGCCCACGTCCATCACGGCGACCGCCTGGAAGTAGCAGAGCTGCGTGGCGGCGACGGCGAGGAGTCCGTATGCGGCGATCATGCCGATGTTGTGCCGGAGCACGCCCCAGCGTCCGCGGAGCGAGAGGATCGCGGGGATCAGCAGCACGAGGGCCGCCACCCAGATGCGCGCCGTGACGGCGGCGCCGGGCGTCCAGCCGGCGTCGATCAGGCCCCGTGCCCACCCGCCCGACATCCCGAAGGCGAACGCGGCGCCGATCGCGAGCGGCAGTCCGAGGCGCACGCCCCGCCGCGCAGCGATGTCATCGCTCACCATGCTCATGGCATGTGACGCTACTCGCGGCGGATGTAAGATGTCAACATGATCTTCACCGATGACACGGAGGAAGGACTCCGGGCCGCCGTCTGGCTCGTGAACTCCGCGGAGGATCCCGACACGCTCGCCGACCTCGCCGAGGAGCGCGCGTTCCTCGAGGAGTTCCCCTACACCGGCCGTCTCGACCGCGATGAGGCGGAGCTCGCATCACTGCGCGACCTGCGTCCACACCTGCGCGCCATGCTGTTGGCACCCCGCGACGAGATGGCCGCGCACGTCAACCGCGCCCTCGCCGCCGCACATCTCTCCCCCCACCTGGTGCGCCACGGCGACATGGACTGGCACCTGCACGCGGTCGCCGACGAGCGTCCGCTCTCGGAGCGCGTGCTGATCGAGACCGCGATGGCACTGATCGACGTCATCCGTGCCGACGAGGGCTCGCGCATCTCGGTGTGCGCCGACGATACCTGCGAGGCACTCGCACTCGACCTCTCGCGCAACCGCTCGAAGCGCTACTGCTCGACCGCGTGCGCGAACCGCAACGCCGTCGCCGCCTACCGCGCCCGTCGCGCCGAGGCCTAGCCCGCTCGCAGACGGAACCCGCGGTCAGTCCATCGACACGACGCCGTCGAACAATCCGATGTGATTGCCGTCGGGGTCGACGATCACGGCCCAGGCGCTCGTCTCGGTGATGGGCTGCTTCTGCATCGCGACCGATCCCCCCGCAGCGAGCGCGGCGGCGATCGTGTCGTCGATCGAATCGACCTCGACGTAGGAGCGGGGCTGCGTGAAGCCCTCACTCCGGGGCGCGAGGCCGCCACCCGAGAGCTCGTTGGGCGCCCGCCACATGGGATACCCCTCGAAGCCGGGCGGCTCGGAGATGCTCCAGCCGAACAGCTGACTGTAGAACGCCGTCGCCGCTCCCAGATCGCTCACCGGGATGTCGATGTGGGTGATGTCTCCGTGCGCCATGATGCTCCCTTTCGCCGAACCGACGCAGTCAGTATGCGCCGCCCCTCCGACTCTCGAAACCCCCTTCTCCGCACGCCCCTCGCGCAGAGCGGATGCCGCGCACCGCGCAGGTGCGCACCGCCGTCTGCGCGGATGTGCGCTTCTGTCTGGACGGCACCTGTCATAACAGGTATGCTCACTTGTTATTACAGGTTGCGCAGCGCCGCAGCATCCGCCACGAGGAGCACCGCATGCCCGAGTTCCACACCCCGCCGATCTCCCCGATGGCGATCGCCTTCGACGCCGAGAGGCTCACGCTCTCCCCCGAAGGACCCACGCTCACACGGCGGATGTCCGACCTCGAAGGGCTCTTCCTCGACGGCGACGCGTGGGCTGCGGCATCCGCAGGCGACAACCCGGTCGTGTACACCGTGGTCAGCTCGCCGGTGCCCGAGATCGACCGCGAGCTCCCCCAGTCGATCACCACGATCATGCCGGGCGACACCTCCGGCGAGCTGTGGATGACGAAGGGCCACCAGCACCCGAACCACCAGGGCGAGATCTATCTGGCGCTGAAGGGCCGCGGCGGACTGCTGATGTTCGACGGCGAGCGCACCGAATGGCTCGACATGCTCCCCGGCACGATCGGCTACATCCCGCCGGGCTGGGCGCACCGCTCGGTCAACACGGGCGACGAGCCCTACGCGTTCCTCGCGGTCTACCCCGGAGGCGCCGGCCACGACTACGGCTGGGTGCTCGATCACGGCATGGGTTCCCGCGCCTACCGCGGCGCAGAGGGCGCCGTCGACCTGCGTCCGTACTCGGCCCCGGCCGACTCAGCCCCCGCCCCCACGGCATAGCCTGCGGCCATGCTCATCGCGCACGACCTCGGCACGACCGGGAACAAGGCCTCGCTCCACCATGACGACGGCCGTCTGATCGCTGCGGTCACGGTCCCCTACCCTGCGCACTTCGCGGCCGGCGGCATCGCCGAGCAGAACCCGACCGACTGGTGGGAGGCCGTCGTCGCCGCCACCCGCGACCTGCTCGCCCGCACGGACACGGCGCCGAGCGCGGTCGCCGGTCTCGTGGTGAGCGGGCAGATGATGGGCGCCGTGCTGCTCGACGCCGACGGCGAGCCCGCGCGCCCGGCGATCATCTGGGCCGACACACGCGCCGGCGCGCAGCAGCGCGAGCTCGAGGCCGCCCTCGGCGCCGAGCACGCGTACGGCATCCTCGGCCACCGGCTGAACCCGACGTACTCGGTCGAGAAGATCATGTGGGTGCGCGACAACGAGCCCGACGTCTGGGCACGCGTGCGTCGCGTCTGCGTGGCGAAGGACTTCATCGTGCTGCGGCTCACCGGCCGGCTGGCGACCGACCGCTCCGATGCCTCGGGTACCAATGCCTACGACCAGCAGGCCGGCACCTGGTCGGACGAGGTGCTGCAGGCCGCCCGTCTCGACCCGTCGCTGTTCCCCGAGGTGCGGGAGTCCACCGCGATCGCCGGGACCCTGACGGATGCCGCGGCCGCTGCCCTCGGACTGCACACCGGCGTGCGCGTGGTGATGGGCGGCGGCGACGGCCCCATCGCGGCGGTGGGCTCCGGCGTGGTCGCACCCGAGGACGGCGCCTACGTGTGCCTGGGCACCTCGTCGTGGATCTCGTTCGCCGCCGACCAGCCCCTCCACGACCCTGCGATGCGCACCTTCACGTTCGACAACGTGGTGCCCGGCTCGTTCGTGCCGACCGCCACGATGCAGGCCGGCGGAGCATCCGTGCAGTGGATCGCCGAGGCCCTCTCGGCCGATCCCGCCCATCCCGACACTGGCCGCCTCACCGCCGAGGCCTCGGCGGACGTCGACACCGAGGGCCTGTACTTCCTCCCCTATCTGCTGGGCGAGCGCTCTCCGCTCTGGGACCCCGACGCCCGCGGCGCCTTCGTCGGCCTCGCGCGCCACCACACCAGGGCGCACCTCCTGCGCGCGGTCCTGGAGGGCACGGCGTTCAATCTGTTCACCTGCATCCAGGCCTTCCGGGCGTCCGGCGCCGTGATCGACCGCATCGATGCGGTCGGCGGCGGCGCGCAGAGTGACGTGTACCTCTCGGTGCTCGCCGATGTGTGGGGCGTTCCCGTGCGTCGACGCACGATCGTGGAGGAGGCCAACAGCCTCGGCGCCGCCGTCACGGGCGCGGTCGGGCTCGGGCTGGCGGACTTCGCGGCCGCGCGCGCTCTCAGCGAGGTGACCGATGAGTTCACCCCGGATGCCGGGCGCCACGCGGTCTACGCCGAGCGTCACGCCCGGTTCGCCGACGCCTACACGGCACTCGCGCCCTGGTTCGCCGGCGGGTCGCGCTGATGGGCGTCATCCTGGTCACCAGCCGCTCCTTCTCCGACGGCGACCTCGATCTGGTCGAGCGCGCCAGCCGCGCCGGGCACCGGATCCTGCGCGGGCCGGCCCACCACGACCTCGACGAACTCCGCTCCCTGCTCCACGGCGCCGATGCGTGGATCGCGGGCACCGGCGAAGTCGCAGAGGCGCATCTCGCCGTCGCCCCCAGGCTCAAGGTCATCGCCCGCTACGGCGTGGGCACCGAGGCCGTCGACCTCGACGCGGCGCGTCGCCGCGGCATCCCGGTCACCAACACCCCCGGGGCGAATGCGGATGCCGTCGCCGACCACGCGGTCGGCCTCATGCTCTCGATGCTGCGCTTCATCCCCGACGGCGACCGCCGCGTGCGCGACGGCGACTGGTCCGTACGACGAGGGCGCGAGCTGGGCGCGGCGACGGTCGGCATCGTCGGGTTCGGGCGCATCGGCCAGGGCGTCGCGAAGCGGCTGAGCGGTTTCGGATCGCGCATCGTCGCGGCCGACCCGTACCTCCCCGCCGACCTCGTACGCGCGAACGGTGCCGAGCCGGTCGAGCTCGACGAGCTGTTCCGCATCGCCGACGTCATCACGCTGCACGCCCCCGGCGGTCAGCTGCTCGTCGACGCCGGTCGCCTCAGCGGCATGCGCCGCGGCACGGTGCTGGTGAACACGGCCCGCGGCGACCTCGTCGAGGAGGCGGCGATCGCCGACGCTCTGCGCGACGGCATCCTCGCCGGGTTCGCCGCCGACACGCTCTACGGAGACACCGCCGCGATCCACAGTCCGCTGCTGGCCGCCGACCTCGTCGACCGCGTGATCGTCACGCCGCACCTCGGTGCGCAGACCACCCAGGCCGTCGACAACATGGGCTCCCTCTCGCTCGACGACGTCATCGCCGTGCTCAAGGGCGCCGAGCCCGCCCACCCCGTGACCGCTCGCTAGGAGTCCCCGATGTCCTCTTCTCTCACCACCGACGCGCCCCCGGCGCCGGATGCCGCGACCGCCGACTACATGGGCTTCGTCGGCGTCAGCACCGGCTCCTCGTCGATCATGCAGGTGTTCCCGCGCTGGGCCGAGGTGCTGGGCCTTCCCACGCGCAACCTCGTCGGACACGATCTGCCGATGGACGCGCCCCCGGCGCAATACATCGCGATGGTCGAGCAGATCCGCGACGACCCCCGTCACCGCGGCGCCCTGGTCACCACGCACAAGATGAACGTGTTCGCCGCGGCATCCGGCCTGTTCGACGAGCTCGACCCGTTCGCCGTGTCGTGCAGCGAGATCTCCAGCATCTCCAAGCGCGGCGACCGGCTGATCGGACGCGCCAAGGATCCCCTCACGGTCGATCTCGCCCTGAACGACTTCCTGCCGGCGGACCACTTCGCCCGCACCGGAGCGGAGGTCGTCATCCTCGGTGCCGGCGGCTCGGGCACCGCGCTGAGCTGGGCCCTCGCCGAGCGGGCGGATGCCCCCTCGAAGGTCACCGTCACGGCCCGCGACGACGAGAAGCTCACGCACCTCCGCGAGGTCCACGCGCAGCACGGCACCCCCGATGGATTCATCACCTACGTCCGCACCGACACCGCGGAGCACGCAGCCGCCCTCGTCGCCGCGGCTCCGGCCGGCTCGCTGATCGTCAACGCCACCGGCCTCGGAAAGGACCGCCCCGGCTCTCCTCTGACGGATGACGTGGTGTTCCCCGAGAACGCGGTCGTGTGGGAGTTCAACTACCGCGGATCGCTGGAGTTCCTGCACCAGGCCCGCGCGCAGGAGGCCGCGCGTGCGCTGCACGTGGTCGACGGATGGCGCTACTTCATCCACGGCTGGTCGCAGGTCGTCGCCGACGTGTTCGAGCTCGAGCTCACCCCCGAGATCGTCGAACAGCTCGCCGACGCCGCGGAGTTCGCCCGCCGATGATCCGCACGGTCCTCGGAGACATCGACCCGACGCTGCTCGGGCCGACGAACTACCACGAGCACCTGTTCCAGATCAGCCCGCTCCTACCGGGTGACGAGCTCGACGACGAGACGCGGTCGACGACCGAGGCCGGACTGCTGCGCGACAGCGGATTCGCCGCCCTGGTCGACGCGACCCCGTTCGGGCTCGGCCGAGATCCAGAGGCGGTCGCGCGCATCAGTGCCACGACCGGCCTGCATGTGGTGGCGACGACCGGGCGCCACCGTGAGGCGCACTACGGCGCGCACCATCCGACCCGGTCGCAGGACGCCGATCAGCTCGCGCAGCAGTTCATCACCGAGATCACGGCGGGGATGCCGCAGACGGATGCCGCAGCGCACGGCCCCCGCGCCCAGGCACCGGACGGCTCGACCGTGCGCGCCGGCATCCTCAAGGGCGGCATCGACTACTGGCGCATCAGCGACTTCGAGCGCACGACCCTGCGGGCACTGGCCACGGCTCACCGCGCGACCGGCGCCGCGATCATGGTGCACCTGGAGTTCTGCACGGCCGCGCACGAGGTGCTCGTCCTGCTCGCGGCCGAGGGTGTGGCCGCAGAGCGGGTGGTGCTCGCCCACGCCGACCGCGACCCCGACGCCGGGCTGCATGCCTCGCTCGCGGAGCGCGGCGCCTACCTCGGCTACGACGGATTCGCGCGGCCGCGCACCCGCTCCGACGCCGAGCTGCTCGCGCTCACCGCCGCGGCGGTCGACCGGGGTGCCGGCGAGCGGATCGTGCTCGGCGGCGACGTCGCGCGCCGCACGCGGTACAGCGCCTACGGCGGCATGCCCGGACTCGCCTACCTCGGCGAACGCTACCTGCCTCGCCTGCGCGACCTGATCGGCGGTGCGGCGGTGGAACGGATGCTCATCACCAATCCGGCACGCCTGTTGACGCTGTCCTGACCCCCGCATCCGTCCCCTGCCTCCCTCCCCTGCCCGCTCGAGCCACCACGAGGAGCCTCATGTCCGAGCCGACCATCCTGCACGCGACGTTCACCGCACGCCCCGGAGCCGGGGATCAGGTCGCCGCACTCCTGCGCGACTTCGCCGAGGGCGTGCGCGCGGAGGAGGGCAACATCGTCTTCGACGCCACCCGCCTGGTCGACGACTCCGACCGCTTCTTCGTCTATGAGGTCTACCGTGACGACGCGGCGTTCCAGGCGCACCTGGCCTCTCCCGCTGGCGTGCCCTTCAACGCCGCGCTGCAGGAGCTCATCGTCGAGCCCTCGTCGCAGCTCACCTTCCTCCGCCGCATCTGAGTCGCGGCGCGGGCTCGGCCTCCGGCCCAACGGCCCGGCTCGGCCCGGCCCTCTGCCCCTCTGGCCCGCGGCCCGCGCCCCGCGGCCTGGCCCGGCCCCAGCCCCCTGCACCGCCCTCTGCCCACGTGCAGGACGATCCGCCACGTGCAGGACCGAACCCCCGCATCCGCTCCTGCAACCGGCATCCCCTCCTGCAAACCGCGCGCCCGAACCCCGCCCACGCCTCCACACACACCACCCCCCACACAGAAGAAGCCCCCCACCCGAAGGTGAGGGGCTTCTTCATCCACTCAGATCACTCGTAGAGAACTGCGGCGATCTTCGGGTCGTCGATGTTCGTCTTGTCGTACCAGTACGAACCGGTGTCGTAGAACTCCTCGACGTCCTTGCCGTTGGCGGCGTCGTACGCTGCCTGCACCACCTGTGCGCCGATGCCGATCGGGTCCTGCGTGATGGCGCCGGCCATCGTGCCGTCCTTGATCGCGTTGATCTGCGCTGCGCCGGAGTCGAAGCCGACGATCGTGAGCTTGCCCTTCTCGAGGCCGAGCTCGTTGACCGCGTTCACGACGCCGATCGCGGAACCCTCGTTGGTGCCGTAGATGCCCTTGAGGTCAGGGTGCGCCGCGATCATGGCCTTCGCGATGTCCGCCGACTTCAGGTGGTCGCCGTCGCCGTACTGGATGTCGACGATCTTGATGTCGGGGTAGTCCGCCTCGATCTTCTCGACGAAGCCGTCACGACGCTCGACACCGGTCGAGTTGATCTGCGAGTGACCGACGATGCCGACCTCGCCCTTGCCGCCGATGAGCTCGGCCATGTGCTCTGCCGCCAGCGCGCCGGCGACCTTGCTGTCGGTGGCGGAGAGGCTCAGCCCCACGTCGCCGTCGCACGGTGCGTCGAAGTACACCACGGGGATGTCCTTGGCCTTGGCCTGCTCGAGCGGGGTGACGCAGGCCTCGGGGTCGAGGGCGGCGTACGCGATGGCATCCGGTCCCTTGTCGATCGCGGTCTGCAACATCTGCAGCTGCGCGTCGATCTCGGTCTCGGCGGCGGGGCCTTCGAAGGTGATGTCGACGCCGAGCTCGGCGGCGCGCTCCTCCGCGCCCTTCTTGACGGCCTGCCAGAACTGGTGCTGGAAGCCCTTCGAGACGAGTGCGATGTACATCTTGTCGCCGCTGCCGCCGTCGCCACTGCCGGCGTCGCCGCCGCCCGTGTCGCCCGCGCATCCGGCCATGACGAGTGCCGCCGAGGCGACGAGTGCCGCGAATGCGGTCTTCTTGCCGAACTTCATGGAAACTCCGTTGTTTGTGAGTGCCGACTGCGTCGACGGTGTGGACATACCTGGTGCTGTGTGCCGTGCGGATCGCTCCGCGGTCTCGGCTGGTGCCGATCGGAGGGTGGCGGGCACGGGTGCCACGCTCCGTGGTTCAGAGGGTCAGGTGCGGGTGCGGTTGCGCAGCGAGTCGAAGAAGACGGCGATCAGCACGACGATGCCGACGACGATGTTCTGCCACTCGGACTGGATCGACAGGATGCGCAGGCCGTTGACGAGCACGCTCATGATGAGGGCGCCGATCACGGTGCCGAGGATGGATCCGCGGCCGCCGAGCAGCGATGTGCCGCCGATGATGACGGCCGCGATCGCCTGCAGCTCGTAGCCGGTGCCGATCTGCGGCTGTGCTGAGCCGAGTCGGGCGGCGATCACGACGCCCGCGATGCCGGTGAAGGCGCCGGCGAACATATAGACGAGGATCGTCCAGCGACGCGTGTTCACGCCGGAGAGGCGGGTCGCCTCTTCGTTGGAGCCGATCGCGAACGTGTAGCGCCCCAGCAGCGTCTTCGACAGCACGAGCCAGGCGACGACCGCGAGGATGCCGGTGATGAGCACCGCGTTGGGGAGGCCGGGGATCAGCGTGCCGATGGCGAACGCCTGCTGGAATCCGTTGTCCGCCGCGAAGTAGATCGGCGCGACGCCCGAGATCACGAGGGCAAGGCCACCGGCGATCATCATCATCGCGAGCGTCGCGATGAACGGGGGCAGCCGGAGGAAGGTGATGTTGACGCCGTTGATCAGGCCCATCAGCACACCTGTCGCGATGCCGCCGATCACGCCGACCCACACGGGCAACCCCATCTTGGTGACGAAGACACCGGTCATCACGGCGGCCAGCGCCATGCCGGTGCCCAGCGACAGGTCGATGCCGCCGGTGATGATGACGAAGGTGGTGCCGAGCGCGAGGATCGCGATCACGGCTGTCGAGAGCAGAACGGTGGTGATGTTGCTCACCGTGAAGAAGCTGGGGCTGGCGATCGCGAAGAAGACCACCAGCACGACGAGCGTGCCGAAGGCGAGCGACTGCTGGGCCTGCTTCTTGAGGAACCCGACGATGTCGCGCTTGTCGGTGTTCTCCGAGACCGCCGTCTGGATGATCGTCGTCGTCGACGATCCGGGCTGCTGTGGAGCGCTCATCAGTCTTCCTCCCCGTGTGCTGCGAGTTGCATGATCTTCTCCTGGCTTGCTTCCTCGTTGCGGAGGGTTCCGGTGATCCGGCCGTTGGCGAAGACCGCGATGCGGTTCGCCACGCGAAGGATCTCCGGCAGCTCCGACGAGATGACGATGATGGATTTGCCCTGCTCGGCGAGCAGCTGCATGAGGCGGTAGATCTCTTCCTTCGCGCCGACGTCGATCCCTCGGGTCGGCTCGTCGAAGATCAGGACGTCGCAGTCGCGCATCAGCCAGCGGGCGATGACGACCTTCTGCTGGTTGCCGCCGGAGAGCAGCTTGACGACCTGGTTGACCGAGGGCGTCTTTACCCGCAGCTGCTGGACGTACTCCTTGGTGCGGTTCTTCGCCTTGCCGTCGCCCATCCAGCCGATGGCGTTGGCGTAGGAGCCGAGCGAGGCGAGCACCGTGTTGAAGGTGACGTCCTGCTCGAGCATGAGGCCGAGGAGCTTGCGGTCCTCGGAGAGGTAGCCGACGCCGTGCTTGACGGCATCCGCGGGCTGGCTGATCTTGGTCGCCCGCCCGCCGATCGTGACCGTGCCTCCGTCGCGGGGGTCGGCGCCGATCACCGCACGAGCGGTCTCGGTGCGACCGGCGCCCATGAGACCGGCGAAGCCGAGGATCTCCCCCTTGTGCAGCTCGAAGGAGACGTCCTTGAGCAGCGCCTTGGTGGAGAGCCCTTCGACCTTCAGCACGACGGGGTCGCCTTCATGTTCGCGCGCCTGCGGACGCGTTCCCTCGTCGATCGGGCGTCCGACCATCATCTCGATGATCTTCGGGATGCTGACCTCGGACTTGTCGAGTGATCCGATGTATGTGCCATCGCGGAGCACGGTGACCCGGTCGGCGAGGCGACGCAGCTCGTCCATGCGGTGCGAGATGTAGACGATGCCCGTCCCGCGCGCCTTGAGCTGCTCGATCAGTACGAACAGCGTCTCGACCTCGGAGTCGGTGAGCGCGGATGTCGGCTCATCCATGATCAGGACCTTGGCGTTGAACGACAGCGCCTTGGCGATCTCGACCATCTGCTGCTCGGCGACCGTGAGCTCCCCGACGAGCTGACGGGGGTTCAGGCGGATGTCGAGGCGCGTGAGCAGCTCCGTGGTCTGCGCGTTGAGCTTGCGCTCCGACAGGAACGGGCCCGTCTTGGGCTCACGGCCTACGAAGATGTTCTGCGCGACGGTCAGATCCGGCATCAGGTTGAGCTCCTGATGGATGATCGTGACCCCCAGCTCCTGCGCCTGGAGCGGGCTGGTGAGCTCGACCTCCTGGCCCTCGAACGTGATCGTGCCCTCGTCCTTGGTGTAGATCCCGGAGAGGATCTTCATGAGCGTCGACTTGCCGGCGCCGTTCTCGCCCACGAGCACGAGCACCTCGCCGGCGCGCACCTCGAGGTGCACATCCTTCAGCGCCTGCACACCGGGGAAGCCCTTGCTGATTCCCTCGACTCTGAGAATGGGATCGCTCATGTGCTCACCTGCTTCCTTGGAGGTTCTGTTGTGATGCCGGCAGTTCGGGCTGCCGTAAACATCGGATCAATTCTGTAGCCTACGCCGCATCATGCGCAAGTTGTATCTAAATGTATCTAACGTCGGGTCGGATGGGAAGACCTGTAATAACATCTTGGCCACAGGTTCCGATCCGGACCGGTTTCCGCCGCTTCCGGCGAACTCAGTGCAGTCGGATCGAGTCCACCGCGACGAGCTTGTCGCGGATGAACGCGTTCGCGTGCGCCCCCAGTTCGGCGTTGTCCGTCCAGAGGTTGCGCCAGATGCCGAGCATCCGACTCAGGTCCGGGGCGACCACGGCCGACGAGAACGACTCGAACACGATCGGACCGTCGTAGCCGATCCGACCGAGCGCCTTGAAGAACGTGTCGAAGTCGACGGTTCCCGTACCGAGGTAGCCGCGGTGGCTCTCGCCGATGTGCACGTAATGCAGGCTCGGCTCGGCATCCAGGACCGGCGCGAACATATCCGACTCCTCGATGTTCATGTGGTACGTGTCGAGGTGGATGCCGAGGTTCGGACGATCGACCTCGGCGAGGTACTCGATCGCCTGCCGCGCGGTGTTCAGCACATTGGTCTCGTAGCGGTTCACGACCTCCAGGGCGACGGACACCCCTCGCTCGGCTGCATGATCGGCGACCTTGGCGATCGCCCGGCGACTGCTCTCGAGCCCCGCGGGCGTGACCGGCTCCATGTACTTCTTCATGGCGCTGTAGATCACTCCGCAGAAGTGCTGTCCGCCCAGGTCGGCGAGCACGTCCACAGCCCGCAGCAGCAGCGCCTCACCCGCCGCGACGACGGCCGGATCGGAACTGGTGACATCGGTCGCCTCGGAGAGTCCGAGCGACGCGCTGACGGCGAGGTCGTGCTCCTCGAGCGACTCCTTCGCCGCCTGCACGTCGAAGGCGAACGGGTCCATGAGCGGGAACTCGATGAGGTCGAAACCGGCCTCTCTGGTCTTCTCCACCGAGAGACGGATGCCGTCGGCGTCGAAGTTCCCCGTCCAGACGAGCCCGTGGCAGCCGATGTTCATGAGATCCCTCGGAGGCGGGTGTGCGGCACCGTCGCCTCGATCAATTGGCACGTGCCAAGTTGAGCTGGGTCACACGCTACGTCGACCCGTATCGACGTGTCAAGAACTTTCTTGGCACGTGCCAAGTCTGCGCGATAGTGTGATGCGGACCGCTCATCTGCGCACGTGCGGCCACCGAGACGAAGGAGTTCCGATGCCCGCCAGCGTCAAAGACGTCGCCGCGCTCGCCGGGGTCTCCTCCTCGACCGTGTCGAACTACCTCAACCACCCGCACGTGCTCGGCGAGGCCAGCAGGGAGCGCGTGCGTGCCGCGATCGCGCAGCTCGGCTACGTCCCCAACGAGTCGGCGCGCCAGCTGCGCGCCGGTTCCAGCAAGGCGCTCGCGCTGATCCTGCTCGACGCCTGGCTGCCCTACTTCCACGACCTGTCACGCGGGGTCGAGGACGTCACCCGCGAGGGCGGCTGGTCGCTGTTCTTCAGCAACAGCAACCGCGACAGCGCGCAGGAGCGGCGCAACATCGAGATGTTCGAGGCGCACCGGGTGCAGGGAATCGTGATCTACCCGCTCGACGACGTGGTGCCGCAGCTCGAGCGCCTCGCCGACCGCGGCATCCGCTCGGTGGTCGTCGGTCCCATCCGGCCCTCGTCGAAGGTGGCCTCGGTGCTCTTCGACGACGTCGGCGGCGGACGCCTCGCCGGCGAGCACCTGCTGTCGATCGGGCGCCGACGGATCGTGTTCCTCGGCAGCCCGACCGTGAGCCAGTCGAACGACCGGCTGCAGGGCCTGCGCGAGGCCGTCGCGGGCTCCGACGCCTCGATCACCGTGCTCGACGTGCCGCACCTCATCACCGAGGACGGGCTGCGCGTCGCCGAGCAGATCGTCGCGATGGCGCCCGAAGACCGCCCCGATGCCGTGTTCGCCGCGAACGACATGGTGGCCGTCGGCGTGCTCACGCAGTTCCTGCGCCACGGCATCCGCGTGCCGGAGGACATCGCCCTCGTCGGGTTCGACGACGTGGACCAGGCGCACCAGGGCGTGGTGCCGCTGACGAGCGTGCGTCAGCCCGGCTACGCGATCGGCCGCGCGGCGGGCGCCGCCCTGCTGCAGCAGCTCGCCGATCCGACCGCGCCGCCGCCCGCGCCGACGCCGTTCTCGGCCGAGCTCGTGGTGCGCGAGTCGACCGTCGGGCGCTGACCCCGCCGGGGTGCCCGCGCCGCGCGTTCACAACTCCTCAAGAACTCTGCCACCCAGCCGTCAGGGCTCCGCCGCAGGGCACGACTCCGAGCCGACGGGCCGAGCGCCCCGGGACTATTGAGGAGTTGTGAACACCGCCCGCCAGCACTCAGGCCGAGGCGTGCCCCACGACGCCCTTGCGCAGCAGCGCGTTGCCGTATTTGCGGGTCTCGCCCGTGCGCACCATGAGGTACGCGCTCTTCGCCACCTCGTAGTACGCGAAGCGCTCGACGAAACGGGTCGTGTCGAGAGTGGTTCCCGCGGCCGCCATGAGCTCGTGCTGCACGTCGAGCACGGCGCCGTCGGCCGAGGTCATCAGGTCGATGCCCGGCGCGTCGTCGAGCGGCAGCACGCTGCGGATCGCGGCCACGACCTCCGGCGTCGACGTGCCGGGCAGATCGACCACCCGCGCGCCGAGCGCCCAGGCCGGGAAGTGCGCGTCGGCGATCACCACGGAGTCGGAGTGCCCCATCCGGTCCAGGTGCAGCAGAAGCTCGCCGGTGAGCAGCGGATTGATTCCTTCGAGCACGACGGCTCCTCTCGGTCGGGTCGGTCTGGTCGGATGCGGCCTCAGCGCGCGGGGATCAGTCCCTCGGCCGCCAGCTCCTGCCAGAGCGCGGTCGGGATATCGAGTGCCGCGTACTCCGCATTCTGCACCAGCTGCGCCGGACGGCTGCCGCCGACGACCACCGCGCGCACCTCGGCGGCCTGCAGCGGGAACTGGATCGCCGCCGCCGGCAGGGGCACGTCGTGTGCGGCGCAGATCGCGGCGATGCGCACCAGCCGGTCCCACAGCTCGTCGGGCAGCTGGCCGTACTCGTAGCGCCCGTCGCGGCGGGGCTCGCTCGAGGCGAGCAGTCCGGAGTTGAAGACGGATGCCGCGACGATCCCGGTCCCGGTCTCCCGGCAGGCCGGCAGCACGTCGACCGCGGCGGGCTGTTCGAGCAGCGTGTACCGGCCGGCGACCATGATCAGGTCGAGGTCGGCCGAGCGCACGGCCGCGGCGAGCGCCTCCGACACCATCGAGCCGATGCCGATCGCGGTCACGCCGCCCTCGTCGCGCAGTTGCTGCATCGCGGGCAGCGCCTCGGCGAGCGCGAGGTCGAGGTCGTGCCGCTCCGGGTCGTGCAGGTAGAGCAGGTCGATGCGCTCGATCCCCAGACGCTCGCGCGACTCCTCGACGCTGGCGCGGATGCCGTCGGCTGAGAAGTCCCAGACGCGCTGCAGGTCGTCCGGCACGTGGAAGTCGTTCGCGGTGTCGAGGCCGCCCGCGTGCTCCGGGTTCGGCCGCAGCAGACGCCCGGCCTTGGTCGACAGCACGTACTCCTCGCGGGGCTTGGTCTGCAGGAACGCGCCGAGCCGACGCTCGGACAGCCCGAGTCCGTAGTGCGGGGCGGTGTCGTAGTAGCGGATGCCGCTCTCCCACGCCGCGTCCAGCACGGCCCAGGATTCCTCGTCGCTGAGCGGGCGGAAGAGGTTGCCGACGTTCGCGGCGCCGTAGCCGAGCGTCGGGATGCGAAGGCGGGGCGTACCGGACTCAGGCGACGACATGCGCACCCGTCCACGTGTAGGCGGCGATGCTCTCGGCCTTCATCTGCATGCTCGCGCCGGGCGCGGTCGGCGCCATGTAGGAGCCGCCCTGGATGTCGGTGGGGACGACGAAGTGCTCGTGCAGGTGGTCGACGAACTCGATCATGCGGCCTTCGCGCGTGCCGGTGACGGCGACGAAGTCGAACATCGACAGGTGCTGCACGGCTTCGCACAGACCGACGCCGCCCGCGTGCGGGCACACCGGCACCCCGAACTTCGCGGCGAGCAGCAGGTTGGCGATGTTCTCGTTCACGCCGGCGACGCGCACCGCGTCGATCTGCATCACCGAGATCGCGTCGGCCTGCAGCAGCTGCTTGAAGATCACGCGGTTCTGCGCGTGCTCGCCGGTGGCGACGCGGATCGGCGCGATGCCGCGGGCGATCTCGGCATGGCCGAGCACGTCGTCTGGACTGGTGGGCTCCTCGATCCAGGCGGGGTGGAACTCGGCGAGCGCGTTCACCCACTCGATCGCCTCGGACACCTCCCAGCGCTGGTTCGCGTCGATCGCGATGGGGAAGTCGGGGCCGCACACCTCACGCGCCTTGCGGAAACGGCGGATGTCGTCGTCGAGGTCGGCGCCGACCTTGAGCTTGATCTGCGTGAAGCCGTCGGCCATGGCCTCGCGGGCGAGTCGTTCGAGCTTCTCGTCGGAGTAGCCGAGCCAGCCGGGGCTGGTGGTGTAGCCGGGGTAGCCGGTGGCGAGCAGCTCCTGCTCGCGCGCGGCGCGGCCGGGTTCGGCCGCGCGCAGGATCTCGAGCGCGTCCTCGCGGGTCAGCGCGTTGGTGAGGTAGCGGAAGTCGACCAGGTCGACGAGCTCCTCCGGCGTCATCCGAGCGAGGAGCTGCCACAGCGGCAGCCCGGCGCGCTTGGCCTTGATGTCCCACAGCGCGTTGATGACCGCGCCGATGGCCATGTGCATGACGCCCTTCTCCGGTCCGAGCCAGCGAAGCTGCGAGTCGCCGATGATGTCGCGGAAGGTGCCGCCCATGTCATCCAGCAGCGGCTCGATCTCGCGCCCGACCAGGTGCCCGGCCAGCGCGTCGATCGCGGCGACCTGCACATCGTTGCCGCGGCCGATCGTGAACACGAACGCGTGTCCTTCGATGCCGTCGGCGGCATCGGTGCGCACGATCACGTAGGCCGCGGAGTAGTCGGGGTCGGGGTTCATGGCATCCGAGCCGTCGAGACTGAGCGACGTGGGGAAGCGGATGTCGGTGGTGTCGAGTGCGACGATACGGCTCACGGGGTTCCTCTCCATGCACGGAGAAATCCCGTGCAGACCTCTTGGAGTGTAAACATCCGATGTCTATACTGTCAACGAGACAGGCCGTCGCACGGCGGCTCCCCGACGAATCAGGAGAATCATGAAGTTCGCGCGGCTTGGCGACCCAGGGAGCGAGATTCCCGTCCTCATCGAGGGCGATCGCCACCTCGACCTCCGCCCTCTGACATCCGATGTAGATGGCGATTTCCTCGCCGGCGACTTCCGCGCTCGCGTCGCTGCCGCGCTGGCCGCCGATGAGCTCCCCGAACTCGAGGAAGCCGCATCCCTCCGCATCGGCGCCCCCATCGCGCGACCGAGCGCCGTGATCTGCATCGGCATGAACTATGCGGCCCACGCGGCCGAGTCGGGCTCGGAGCCGCCGACCATCCCGATCATCTTCCTGAAGACCCCGAACACGGTCACAGGGCCCAACGACGCGGTGACGATCCCGCGCGGCAGCGAGAAGACGGACTGGGAGGTCGAGCTCGGCATCGTGATCGGCGCCCGTGCCGCCTACCTCGACTCCCCCGAGGAGTCTCTGGCCCATGTCGCCGGCTTCGTCGCCGCGAACGACGTCTCCGAGCGCGCCTTCCAGATGGAGGTCTCCGGCGGCCAGTGGTCCAAGGGCAAGATCGCTCCCGGGTTCAACCCGACCGGCCCCTGGCTGGTCACCCCCGACGAGGTGGACCACCACTCCCTCGGCCTGCGCAGCTTCGTGAACGGCGAGCCGCGGCAGGACTCGAACACGAGCGACATGATCTTCCCGGTCGAGCACATCGTGCACCATCTGTCGCAGTACGTGACCCTGGAGCCGGGCGACCTCATCCTCACCGGCACCCCGCAGGGCGTCGCGCTGTCGGGCAAGTACCCCTACCTCGCCGCCGGCGACGTGGTCGAGATCGAGATCGACGGCCTCGGCCGTCAGCGCCAGGAGTTCGTGGCATGGGAGGCACAGAGATGACCGGTTCGGTTCCTGAGCGAGCGAAGCGAGACGAAGGGCTGGACGGACTCGTGGCGATCGTCACGGGCGGGGCATCCGGGCTCGGAGCCGCGATCGCGCAGCGCCTGCACGACGACGGCGCGCAGATCGCCGTGCTCGACCGGGACACCACCCACGCGGATGAGAAGTTCGCCGCGTTCACCGCCGACGTCTCCGACCGGAGCAGCGTCGAGGCCGCGGTCGCCGCGGTCGCCGCGCAGTTCGGCCGCATCGACATCGTCGTCAACAACGCCGGCATCGGCGCGCAGGGCGACATCGCCGCGAATGATGACGACGAGTGGGCCCGCGTGCTGTCGATCAACGTCACCGGCATCGCCCGGGTCACCGCGGCCGCACTGCCCTGGTTGCGCGAGTCGCCCTCCGCGGCGATCTGCAACACCGCATCCATCGCGTCGACGACCGGACTCCCGCAGCGTGCCCTCTACAGCGCGTCGAAGGGGGCCGTGTCGGCACTCACCCGCGCGATGGCCACCGACCACCTGCGCGAGGGCATCCGCGTCAACGCCGTGAACCCCGGCACCGCCGACACCCCGTGGGTCGGACGCCTGCTGGACTCGGCCACCGACCCCGCCGCCGAACGTGCCGCGCTCGCCGCCCGTCAGCCGCACGGCCGTCTGGTCAGTCCGGACGAGGTCGCCGGAGCCGTCGCCTACCTGGTGTCGCCGGCATCGGGTTCGACGACCGGCACCTTCCTCGAGGTCGACGGCGGCATGGCGTCGCTGCGACCGCGACCGGAGTAAGACGCCCCGGAGCGGATGCGCTCAGCCGCGGAGCCACCTCAGGATGCCCCGGCGGCGCGGTGCCGGATCGGTGAGGATCGTCGGACGCGCGTCCGTGCGGTAGAAGCTCTCGGCGTTCGACCACATGATCGCGTCGACGTCATGACCCCGCTCTGCGGCCCACGCGACGACGGCATCGGCCCAGCGCGACCTCGCCGTGTACTGGTAGGTCGGCGAGCCGTCGGCCGGGGCGTGCGGGTCTCCGTCTTCCGCGGGGCCGATGACGGAGACGGGCCAGTCGCTCCCCCACATCAGCCGCTCCGGACCGAAGGCGTCGGCTGCGGCATCGAGGAACGGCTCCAGCTGCGGGGCATCCCAGTCGCCGCCGGCCTCGCCGGGAAGGCCGGAGAGCTTGCAGAACACCTCCGCATGCCGCGACAGCTCGTCGAGGTCGCGCACCCACTCGGTCGTCGGCGCGAGCGGAGCCGCGGCCGTGCCCACCGCGGGCTTGCCGAGGTGGTCGAGCACCATCCGCAGCTCGGGGATCGCTCCGGCCAAGCGCGCGATCTCGGGCAGCTGCTCGGCGCGGACGCAGGCGTCGAAGCTCCACCCGCGGTTCGCCACCTCACGGGCACCTGTGACGAACGCGGCCGACACCGCCATCCCGTCCGGCTCACCCTGCAGGTTGTGCCGCACGCCGACCACGAGCGGCTCGGCGGCCAGACCGTCGAGATGCGCGACCGTATCGGAACCGCGATCGAGCCGCGCCCCGGCGACGATCCCGACGACACCCACCGCCTCCGCCATGTCCGCCACCCAGCGCACCTCGTCGAGGAAGCGGTCCTCGACCGTCTCCGCCTGCACGAACACCGCCCTCTCGGTCGCGGCGCGCTCCACGCGGGCGTGCGCGAGCTCGGTGTCGGCGAATCGGAAAGCGAGCGGACCTTCCAACCAGTCATACGCGAGAAGCTCCGGATCCCAGAGGTGCAGGTGTGAATCGAGAACGCGCATGCGACCATCCTGCCCCAGACATCCGATCAATCGCTAGGATGACGCCATGGCTGTCACAGACGATGCGATCGAGAAGATCAAGGCGATGATCGTGTCGGGCGAGCTGGCCCCCGGCGATCGGCTGCCGCCGGAGAAGGAGCTGTCCGAACGCCTCGGCCTCTCGCGCAACTCGATGCGCGAGGCCGTGAAGGCGCTCGAAGTCATCCGCATCCTCGACGTGCGCCGCGGCGACGGCACTTATGTGACGAGCCTGGAGCCGCACCTGCTGCTCGAGGCGATCTCGTTCGTGGTCGACATGCACGACGACGACTCGATGCTCGAGATCTTCGCCGTGCGGCGCATGCTGGAGTCGCAGGCCACCGGCCTCGCCGCGACGCTGGGCAGCGATGACGAGATCGCGGCCCTGGTGCAGGAGGTGGCCAGCATCGATGCCTCGGTCAGCATCGAGGCACTGGTCGAGCACGACATCCGCTTCCACCGCGAGATCGTGCGCATGGCGGGCAACTCCTACCTCGCGAGCCTGATCGAGCACCTGAGCAGCCAGACCGTCCGCGCGCGGGTGTGGCGCGGGCTCACCGAGGGTGGCGTGGTGGAGCGCACACTCTCGGAGCATCGCGCCATCGCCGACGCGATCGCACTGCGCGACCCCTCGCTCGCGACCTCGCTCGCCACGGCCCACATCGCCGGTGTCGAGCGCTGGCTGAGGCAAGCGGCATCCGCATAGCCGGTTCACAACTCCTCCAGAATCCGCACCGGGTTGCCCCGCGCCGCGCGGTTCCGGCACCGATCCGAGCGAACCGCCCGATCTTTGCGGAGTTATGAACGCGAGCTGCGCTCCTCAGGCCCCGAGACGCACCATGGCCGCGTCGAACTCGGCGGCCGAGCTGTCGCTGACCCCGTGGAACATCACCTGGTCGATCACGTCGGGGGCCGCGGTGAAATAGGGCACTCCGGCCAGACGCAGTCCGGTGATGTCATCCGCCGAGCGCAGCGATGCCGCGAGCACGTTCGATCCGCTGCCCGCGCACACCTCCTGCATCCGGGCGATCACGAAGTCCCCGTCGATGCCGGCATCCCGCATGCGACCGAGGTAGGGCGCGATGTAGTGCGCTCCGATCGAGGCGCACGCCAGCGCCTGCGCGATCGAGTAGACGGCGGTGACGAGCACCGTGGCGCCGTCACCGACCAGAGCGGATGCCGCGGCGAAACCGTCGGCGGTCGCCGGCACCTTCACGGCCACCCGGTCGCCGAGCGCGCGGATTCCCTCGGCGTTGCGCAGGAAGGAGGCGGTGTCCCCTCCCCAGGTCTGGAAGAAGATCTCGCGCGCTCCCTCCTCCGCCCAACGCGCATAGAGGTCGGGGATCTCGGCGGCAGCGCGTCCGCCGCGCTCGAGGATCGTGGGGTTGGTCGTCACACCGTGAACGACCCCTGCCCTGAGGAGCCGGGAGACGCGATCGACGTCTGCGCTGTCGACATAGAGGCGGGGCGCGATCGCGGTCATCGGGTCTCCTTGCGAGCAACCTGTCGTTACAGGTTCAGCTTCGGCTAATGTAATGACAGCCGCCGACGATGTCAAAGACACAGATGGCGTACCCGCATGCTGTCGAAGAAGATCAGGAGCGACATGTCTCTCGCACACCCCGCCGACCGCTCAGGCGTCGTCATCATCGGAAGCGTCACCGCCGATGTGACCACCTTCTCGCAGCGGCTCCCCGCTCGCGGAGAGACCATCCTGGGCGATGAGTTCACCCTGATGCTGGGCGGCAAGGGCGCGAACCAGGCCGTCGCGGCCGGGCGCTCCGGGGCACGCACGAGCTTCGTCGGCTGCGTCGGAGACGATCTGTTCCACGACCTCGTCGTGAACGGGCTCAGCGACGCCGGTGTCGACCTGGCCCACCTGCGCACCGTGCCGGGTCCGACCGGCATCGCCCACATCCGCGTCGACTCCTCCGCGCAGAACGACATCGTCATGGTGCCGCTCGCGAACGCCGCGCTGAGCACCGAGCAGATCGACACCGCGCTCGCCGCCCTCTCCTCGACCACCTCTGTACTGCTCACCCAGCTCGAGACCCCCTCGGCGCTGACGGCCCACATCACCGCGCGCGGACGCGAGCACGGCATGACCGTGATCCTCGATCCCGCACCGGCGGCTCCCCTCCCCGTGGAGGTCTGGAGCAGCATCGACATCGTCACGCCGAACGAGACCGAGGCCACGCTCATCAGCGGCATCGAGGTCACCGATGCGGACTCCGCCGAGCGCGCGGGCCGCTGGTTCCTGGAGCAGGGCGTCGGCGCCGCGGTCATCACCCTCGCCGGTCAGGGCTCGTGCGTCGTGACGGCCGACGGCTCGACCGTGGTGCCGCCGTTCCCGGTGGAGGCCGTCGACACGACCGCCGCCGGCGACGCCTACGCGGGCTACCTCGGCGCCGCCCTTGCGAACGGGAGCACGCTCACGGATGCCGTGCGCCTCGCGACCGCCGCCGGCGCGCTCACGGTGACCAAGCAGGGAGCCTCGCCCAGCCTGCCGCTGCGGGCCGAGGTCGACGCCTTCCTCGCCGCGCGCGAATCCGCGCCCGTGGCGAACTGATCCGCATACGCGGCCGACGGAGGAACACCCGATGCGCAAGACAGCCACGACGATCAACCCGGCGCTCTCGCGCGTGATCAGTGAGACCGGACACACCGACCTGCTGGTCGTGACGGATGCCGGCCTGCCGATCCCCCCGTCGTCGGAGCGGATCGACCTCGCCTACCGCCCTGGCGCACCGGCGTTCCTCGACGTCCTCGACACTGTGCTCGCCGAGCTCGTGGTCGAGGGCGCGACGGTCTCGGCCGAAGTCGCGGAGAAGAGCCCAGAGGTGCTCGAAGCGCTGCGCGAGCGCTTCGCCGGCATGGGGTTCGAGATCGAGCTCATCCCGCACGTCGAGTTCAAGAAGCTGACCCACCAGGCCCGCGCGTTCGTGCGCTCGGGGGAGTTCACCCCCTATGCGAACGTGATACTCCACGCGGGGGTCGCGTACTGACATGAGCGAGACGATCACCAGGAGCGACACCGTGACCGACGCCACCGGCGTCGACGCGATCGACCGCCACTCGGCGGCCCCGATGTACGACCAGCTGCGCCAGCTCATCATCGACGGCATCGCCCGTGACGGTCTGCAGCCGGGCGACCCGCTGCCCGGGGAGCACCGGCTCTGCGAGCGCTACGGCATCTCGCGCACGGTCGTGCGTCAGGCCCTCGCGCAGCTGGAGCACGAGGGCCTGGTCGAGCGCGTGAAGGGCAAGGGCACCTTCGTGTCGCGCCCGCGCACGAGCGAGAGCCTGGTGCACACGCTGGTCGGCCTGTACGACGACGTCGAGCGGCGCGGCGGCCACGTGCACAGCGACGTGCTGCGCCACGAGCGCACGACCGCCGACGAGGAGATCGCCCTGGCCCTCGACGTGCCGGTCGGATCTCCGGTCGTCGTGCTCGAACGCCTGCGGCACGTCGACGGCGAGCCGTGGTCGCTCTCCACGACCTGGATGCCGGAAGCCGTCGGCACCCTCACCCTCGGCGTCGACCTCGCCGAGCGCTCGCTGTACCGACTGCTGGCCGAGAACGGCATCGTCGCGACGAGCGGCGTGCGCTCGGCAGAGGCCACCGTGGCCACGCACGAGCAGGCGCAGCACCTCGGCGTCAGCGCCGGCTCGGCCCTGCTCCGCCTGCGCAGTGTCAGCCGCGGCGAGGACGGCGCGCCGATCGAGTACTTCGTGGCCTACCACCGCGGCGATCGCTCGCGCTTCGAGTTCCAGCTGCAGCAGGAGCAGTCGCAGGCCTCGCTGCTGCACATCGACGGCGACGGCGGCACCTCGCGCGCCGGCACGGTGAGCTGAGCGGTCGACTGCACGCGCTCCAAGTACCCCTGACCATCGCGCCGTCGCGGGTGTACCGTCGCCGCATGATCACCGACGATCCCACCCTCACCAACCCCGATCACTACCGCACTCTCTGGGAGAACGAGCACGTCCGCGTGCTCGAATACACCGACCAGCCCGGCGACAGGACGACGCCGCACGACCATCCGAACAGTGTGATGGTCACCCTCAGCGACTTCTCCCGCCGACTCAGTGCGGGCGAGCGCACCTTCGACACCGCGCTCACCGCCGGGCAGGCCGTGTGGCTCGCGGCGCAGCGCCATTCCGGAGAGAACACCGGCACCACGCCCACCCACACGATCCTCATCGAGCTCAAGGGCGATGCGGCGGGCGAGCCGAGCGCCGCGGTGCTGGGACCCGAGCACCCGCGGGAGTGAGCGGGCGCGTTACCCTCGAGATCATGACCTCCTGGACCAGCACCGCGATCGCCCTGCTGGAGGCCGACGCCAACCGCAGCGCCGACACGCACCTGCATCTGTTCCCGCTGCCACCCGAGTGGGGCATCGACCTGTATCTGAAGGACGAGTCGGTGCATCCCACCGGCTCGCTCAAGCACCGGCTCGCCCGCTCGCTGCTGCTGTACGGCCTGGTGAACGGCCGCATCCGCGAGGACACCACGCTGGTCGAGTCGTCCAGCGGCTCCACGGCCGTGTCCGAGGCGTACTTCGCACGGATGCTGGGACTGCCGTTCGTGACGGTCGTCCCCCGCTCGACCAGCCAGGAGAAGATCGACCTCATCGAGTTCTACGGCGGCCGCTGCCACTTCGTCGACCGCGCGGAGGACATGTCGCCCGAGGCCCAGCGGCTCGCCGCCGACTGCCACGGCCACTACCTCGACCAGTTCACGTTCGCCGAGCGCGCGACCGACTGGCGCGGCAACAACAACATCGCCGAGAGCGTGTTCAGCCAGCTGGCGCAGGAGCGGCATCCGATCCCGCGCTGGATCGTCGTGGGCGCGGGCACCGGCGGCACGAGCGCGACCTTCGGCCGGTACGTGAGGTACCGCCGCCACGAGACGCAGATCGCCGTGGTCGACCCGGAGGGCTCCGCCTTCTACGACGGCTGGAAGGGCACGCCGGATGCTCCGGCGGGACGGCCGAGCCGCATCGAGGGCATCGGCCGACCGCGGGTGGAGGCGTCGTTCGTGCCGAGCGTGATCGACGAGATGATCCAGGTGCCCGACGCCGGCTCCATCGCCGCCATCCGCCTGCTGCGGGAGCGCACGCTGCACTGGGCGGGCGGCTCGACCGGCACCAACCTGTACGGTGCGTTCCAGCTGATCGCGCGGATGCGGGCGGCCGGAGAGACGGGCAGCGTCGTGACGCTCATCTGCGACAGCGGCATCCGCTACGCCGGCACCTACTTCAACGACGAATGGGTCGCCGGTCAGGGCTGGGACCTCGCCCCGCACCGCGCGCGCCTGGACGCGTTCCTGGAGTCCGGCGTCTGGACCGAGTAGCCGCGCGCCCCTGGCTCCCTGAGCCTGTCGACGGGCTCGCGTCCCGCCCGTTCACAACTCCTCAAGACCGCGTCGGATCGAACCGCTTGCGGGCAACTGAGGTCCCTGAACCTCCGTCCTTGAGGAGTTATGAACAGCGACCCGCGGGCTACGCTGGCCGCATGACTACTCTGATCCTCACCGTCGCCGGCGCCGACCGCCCCGGCCTGGTCGCAGCCGTCGCCGATGTCGTCGACGCGCACGGTGGAAACTGGGAGAACAGCTCGCTGGCCGAGCTCGCCGGCACGTTCGCCGGGGTGATCGAGGTCTCGGTCCCGGCCGAGCGCTCCGCCGAGCTGCAGTCGGCGCTGCGCGGGCTGCAGGGACAGGGACTGCTGACCCTCGCCGTTCTCACCGGCACCGCCGACGCCGCGGGCGCCGACGACCAGCTGCTCGAGATCCAGGTGCTCGGCAACGACCGCCCCGGCATCGTGCGCGAGGTCTCCGGCGTGCTGAGCGCCCATGCCCTCAGCATCGAGGAGCTGGCCACCGAGACCCGGGATGCCGCGATGGCCGGTGGGCGCCTGTTCGAGGCATCCGTCACAGCGCGCGTTCCCTCGTCGGTCGACCTCGACGCGCTGCGCGACGACCTCGAGCGCCTCGCGGCCGAGATCCAGGTCGACATCACGCTCGGCTGAGCCGCCTCCGCGCTCAGCGCACCGCAACCCAGACGATCCCGCATCCGGTCGGCGCGCCGACCTCATCGCACCTCGTCTGGGTTTTCGCGCGCCCCGGCGAGAAGCTCCTCAGTCCTCGACGTCGGTGTACTGACGCACCCAGTACTCGGTGTACGCCACGTGCGAGGAGGCCGCGGCACTCGCGGCAACAGGGTCGGCGGCGGCGAGTCCGCGCAGGATGGCGCGGTGCCCCGCGTCCGAATGCAGCTTGAGCTCGGCGGCATCGTGCGCGTCGGGGATGCGGTACGCCCGCGATCGGGAGCGCAGCACATCGATCAGGCTCGTGAGCGCCTCATTGCCGGCGACGCGCGAGATCGTCATGTGGAAGTCGTGGTCGAGCCGTGAGTGATCCTCGAAGTCGTCGCTCGCCTCGATCTCAGTCAGGATGCCGTCGAGGCGCTCGATAGTCTCGGCGTCGATGCGGGCCGCGGCGAGCGCGGCGGCATGCGGCTCGAGCACCCGGCGCAGCTCGGTGAGCTCCAACACCCCGGCCATGGGCAGCAGCCCGACCGTGAGCGAGAGGCTGCCGATCAGATCCGCGGCCCTGAGTTCGCTGACGTAGCTTCCCGATCCGTGGCGGGTGTCGAGCACCCCGAGCGCCGCGAGCATCCGGATCGCCTCGCGCAGTGATCCGCGCGAGACTCCGAGCCGTTCGCAGAGCTCACCTTCGCTCGGCAGGCGGTCGCCCGGGCGCAGCGCACCGTCGGCGATCAGCGCCCGCAACCCGTGCAGCGCTGTGTCCAGTGCGCTCATCGTCATCCTCCCCGATGCCCTCGACCTCTCTGCGAGTCTGTCGGATGCCGTCGCGGCGACCAATTCGTATGACAACTATGTTTCATCTTGACCTTTTCATGGCGATTTCGGAACCTCTATGGCAAAGTTGTGCAACAACTCGCCACTCTCCCCGATGAGGACCTATGCCCGTCTCCCCCTTCCCCGCTCCGCTCACGCTGCACTCCGGCGTCAGGGCGCGGGATGCGTGGCCGCTGGATCCCGGTGTGATCCACCTCAACCACGGGTCGTTCGGCGCGGTGCCCACCGCCGTCGTCACCCACCAGGACGCGCTGCGTCGTCAGGCCGACCTGAGCCCCGTCGAGTGGTTCCCCCGTATCGGCGAGCGCGTGCGCGAAGCCCGCGAGCGGACCGCCCCCTTCGTCGGCGCACGTGCCGATGACAGCGTGTTCGTGCCGAACGCCTCTGCTGCCGCGACCGTGGTGTACAACGCGCTGCAGCTGGAGCGCGACGACGAGATCCTGGTGACCGACCAGGGCTACGGGGCGATCACGATGGGCGCGCAGCGCCTCGCCCGCCGCTTCGGTGCGACCGTCCGCACGGTCGAGCTTCCGCTGCTCGCCTCCGACGACGAGGTGGTGCAGCGCTTCGACGACGCCCTCACCCCGCGCACCCGGCTGATCGTGGTCGACCAGATCACCTCCCCCACGGCCCGCCTGCTGCCCACCCGCCGCATCGCCGAGCTCGCGGCCACCCGCGGAGTGCGCACGCTCGTCGACGGCGCGCACGCCCCCGGCCTCATCGCCGATGCGGCCGCGGTCGCCGGTGGTGACTGGTGGTTCGGCAACCTGCACAAGTGGCCCTGCGCCCCGCGAGGCTCGGCGCTCCTCGTCACGAACGCCCCCGACCGCGACGAACTGTGGCCGCTGATCGACTCCTGGGCCGCGAACGAGCCCTATCCCGTGCGCTTCGACACCCAGGGCACGATCGACGCGACGACGTATCTGAGCACACCGGTGGCGATCGACTACATCGAGGGCGAGTTCGGCTGGGCGAACGCCCGCACGGCGATGGCGGAACGGGCGTTCGCCGGTGCCGAGATCATCGCCGAGGCCCTGCGCCCGTACGGCGACGAGGACCCGCTGACGCCGCTGCCCTCCCCTGTGCCGTCGATGCGCCTCGTGCGACTCCCGCTCGGACTCGGCGCCTCCCGCGAAGAGGCCGACGAGCTGCGCATGCAGCTGCTCGACGAGACCGGGGTCGAGACGGCGTTCACCAGCTTCCGCGGCATCGGCTACTTCCGCCTGTCGGCGCACCTGTACACCGAGGCCTCCGACTTCGAGGCCTTCGTGGAGCGCTGCATCCCGCAGATCCTGCAGCGCGCCGGCATCCGCCCTGCCCCCTCCCTCGTCATCCCCTGACGCGCGTCATCGCGCACCCAGACCCGCACCACCCACCCAACTGAGAGGCACATCGTGAAGCACAAGATCTTGACGACCGCCGCGGGGTTCGGCACCGTCGCCGTCCTCGCGCTCACCGGCTGTTCGGCAGGAGGCGGTCCGTCCGCCGACGGCACCGTCACCCTGCAGATGGTCGAGAGCCTGACCAATCCCGCCCGCACGGAGCTGATCCGCGGCCTGCTCGACGAGTTCGAGAAGGAGAACCCGAAGATCAAGGTCAACCTGGTCTCCCCTCCCACCGAGCAGGCGGACCAGAAGATCCAGCAGATGCTGCAGTCCGGCAAGGGTGTCGACCTCCTCGAGGTCCGCGACATCACGGTCGGCCCGTTCGCGAACAACGGCTGGCTCTACGACCTCGGTCCCGACCTCGAGAAGTGGG
The DNA here is from genome assembly GCF_044743625.1 of Microbacterium sp. NPDC087591. Taxonomy (NCBI): domain Bacteria; kingdom Bacillati; phylum Actinomycetota; class Actinomycetes; order Micrococcales; family Microbacteriaceae; genus Microbacterium; species Microbacterium sp. NPDC087591. The sequence goes on along the minus strand of NZ_JBIUWU010000001.1, from coordinate 2,054,857 downwards.
ACGGCTGGGATGCGCTGACCGACAACGCGCAGTCCGCCTCGGTCGCCGCAGACGGCAAGAGCTACTTCGTCCCCTACGGCTTCTACGGCCTGTCGCTGTTCTACCGCACCGACCTCGTGAAGGATGCGGGCTTCGACGGCCCTCCGCACAGCTGGAAGGATCTACTCGAGCAGGCCAGCGCGATCCAGGATCCGTCGAACAACATCTACGGCTACGCCTTCCGTGGCGGCGCGAACGCCAACAGCAACGTGGTCGCCGCGATCGAGGCGTACACGATCGACGGGCTCGACGTCGACGACGCGTTCCTGATGGAGGACGGTTCGACGATCTTCGCCGCCCCCGAGGCGCAGGATGCCGTCGACGACTACTTCGACCTGTTCACCCAGGCCTCCCCGCCCTCGGCCGTGTCGTGGGGATACCCCGAGATGGTCGCCGGCTTCACGAACGGCACCACCGCGTTCCTGCTGCAGGACCCCGAGGTCATCGCGACCGTGCAGGACTCCTCGCTGACCGAGGACCAGTGGGACACCGCTCCTCTGCTCGTCGGCCCCTCCGGCAAGGCCGCGCAGCCGCTGGCCGTCGCCGGCTGGGGCGTCGCCGAGAAGAGCGAGAACAAGGAGGCGGCGGTGAAGCTGGTCGAGTTCCTGTCGTCCGCCGATCCTGCGACCGAGTTCGCGCAGGCGAACAGCCTGGTGCCGATCATCGCCTCCGCCGCGGATGACGACTTCTACTCGACCGGCCCCTGGACGAGCTACGTCACCATGACGGAAGACCCCGAGACCTACGTCAACGTACGTCAGCCGCGCGGGGTCAGCTGGTGGACCGAGTGGATCCAGAAGTCCGACCAGGATGTGCAGAACGTGCTGCTCGGCAACATGTCGACGAGCGACCTGCTCGCCTCCTGGGACACCTTCTGGACCGAGAAGTACGCCGCGGAGAAGGGGTGATCCGTGGCATCCGCACTTCGTGAAGGGGGCTCCGTCGGCACGTCCGGCGGAGCCCCCCGCGGCCCGCGCCGCCGGCCGTTCCGCGGACGCCACGCGCTGACGCTGCTGGCCTTCATGGCCCCGGCGATCGTGTTCGTGTGCTGGTTCACGTACTGGCCGATGCTGCAGGGCGCCCGCATGGCGTTCCACGACTGGAACCTGTGGGACCTCACGTCGACCCCGTTCGTGGGCTTCGACAACTTCGCTGCCGTGTTCCAGGACCCCGCCTTCCCGGTCGTGGCGTGGAACTCGATCCTCTGGGTGGTCGGCTCGCTCGTGCCGCAGCTCGTGATCGGGTTCCTGATCGCCCTGGCCTTGCGCAAGCGGTTCCGCTTCCGCGGGCTCTACCAGGCGCTCGTGTTCTTCCCGTGGGCGGTGTCGGGCTTCCTGATCGGGATGCTGTTCCGCTGGATGTTCAACGCCGAGTTCGGTGTGGTCAACGACCTGCTGATGAAGGTCGGGCTGATCGACGCACCGCTGCCCTGGCTGGCGGATCCGAAGCTCGCGATGTTCGCGGTCATCGTGGCGAACATCTGGTACGGCGTGACGTTCTTCGCGATCATGATCCTCGCGGCGCTCCAGTCCGTGCCGGACGAGATGCTCGAGGCGGCGAGCCTCGACGGCGCCGGCAAGGCACGCCAGCTGTTCTCGATCATCATCCCGTACATCTCCGTGACGCTCCTGCTCACGGTGCTGCTGCGCGTGATCTGGATCTTCAACTTCCCCGACATCATCTACGCGATGACGGGCGGCGGACCGGCCAACCAGACCCACATCATCACGACGTGGATGATCAACTACACCCAGCAGGGCAACTACGGCATCGCGAGCGCGATCGGCCTCATCGTGGTCGCATTCCTGTTCGTGTTCTGCGCGTTCTACCTGATGGCGATGCGGAGGGCTCAGCGATGACGATCACCGGAACCACCGTCACGGAGACACGACGTCTGACCGTCCCCGATCTGGCCAGGGCCCCTCGCCCGAAGCGGAGGTTCACCGCGGGCGGTGTGGTGCGCGTCGTCGGCCTCGGCCTCTGGCTCGTCATCACGCTGTTCCCGCTGTACTGGATCGCCCTGACCTCGTTCAAATCTCCGGGGACGATCAACAGCTTCCCTCTCGAGTACTGGCCGAGCGAGCCGTCACTCGAGAACTACGTCAGCCTGTTCCAGCAGAGCTCGTTCGGGGTGTTCCTGGGCAACTCGGCGCTGGTCGCGATCATCGCCGGCGCCGTGGCGACGCTGATCGCCCTGCTGAGCGCCTACGTGATCGCCCGCTTCGAGTTCCGCGGCAAGGGGGCGGTGCTGATCGCGTTCCTGCTGACGCAGATGATCCCGGCGTTCATCGCACTCGGACCGCTGTACTCGATGATGACCGACCTCGGGCTCGTCGACACCAAGCCCGGATTGATCCTGGTCTACATCGCGGTCTGCATCCCGTTCTCGACCGTGATGTTGCGGGGCTTCTTCGAGAACGTGCCCGACGCGCTGGAGGAGGCCGCCATGATCGACGGATGCTCCCGCCTGGGCGCCCTGTTCCGGGTGCTGGTGCCGGTCATGACCCCCGGCATCATCGCGGCGTTCATCTTCAACTTCGTCAACTGCTGGAACGAGCTGTTCCTGTCGGTCGTGCTGATGAACACCGATGCGAACCGCACCGTGCCCTCGGCGCTGAACGGCTTCATCTCGACGTTCAACATCGACTGGGGCTCCATGAGCGCCGCCGCCGTGCTGACGATCCTGCCGACCATGGTGATGTTCGCGCTCGCGAGCCGCTGGATCGTGCAGGGGCTGACCGCGGGCGCCGTGAAGGAGTAATACGGCCGCACCGCGCAGCAAGAAGGCCGCCGTTCCGAGGAACGGCGGCCTTCTTCGTGAGAGCCCTCAGACCAGGCGCGACTTCGGCGAGGTCGAGTACGTGGCCTCGGCGTCGCGGTTGACCGTGTCGCCCAGTGCCGCGTCGATCGCGGCCAGGGTGTCGGCGTCGAGCTTCACGCCCGAGGCCTTGACGGTCTCGGCGAGCTGCTCCGGACGGGATGCTCCGACCAGTGCGGCGGCGACGTTCGGGTTCTGCAGCACCCACGCGATCGCGAGCTGCGGCATCGACAGCCCCGCCTCGTCGGCGATGGGCTTCAGGCGCTGCACGGCGGTGAGGATGTCGTCCTGCAGGAAGCTCTTGATGAAGTCGGCGCCGCTGTGCGGGTCGGTCGCGCGCGAGCCCTCCGGCACCGGCTGGCCGGGGAGGTACTTGCCGCTGAGCACGCCCTGTGCCATCGGCGACCAGACGATCTGCGAGATGCCGAGCTCCTCGGAGGCCGGCACGACCTTGCCCTCGATCACACGCCACAGCATCGAGTACTGGGGCTGGTTCGAGATGAGCTGGATGCCGAGCTGCTTCGCCAGCGCGTGCCCCTCGCGAAGCTGCTCCGCGGTCCACTCCGAGACACCGATGTAGAGCGCCTTGCCCTGGCGGACGATGTCGGCGAAGGCCTGGAACGTCTCCTCGAGCGGGGTCTCGTAGTCGAAGCGGTGCGCCTGGTACAGGTCGACGTAGTCGGTGCCGAGGCGGGAGAGCGAGCCGTTGATCGACTCGAGGATGTGCTTGCGGCTCAGGCCGGTGTCGTTGGGGCCCTTGGCACCGGTCGGGAAGTAGACCTTCGTGAAGATCTCCAGGCCTTCGCGACGCTGGCCGGCGAGGGCCTTGCCGAGCACGACCTCGGCGGCGGTGTTGGCGTAGGTGTCGGCGGTGTCGAACGTGGTGATGCCCGCGTCGAGTGCTGCGTGGACCGTCTTGACGGCGGCGTCGTCGCCGACCTGAGAGGCGTGCGTGACCCAGTTGCCGTAGGTGATCTCCGAGACCTTGAGGCCGCTGTTTCCGAGATAGCGATAGTTGACCATGGTCCAACGCTACTTGCTCGTGAACTCCTCCGGGGCGGATTCCGTGACCGGTCTCAGGCGAGTGCCGGCGCGGCAGGAGATCGGAGGGTGATGACGACCGCGCCGATGACCGCGACCAGCAGCGACAGCGCACTGGTCAGGTGGAGCACGAGGGCCCAGTGCGAGGCGTCGGCGCCGCTGATCATGAAGGTGTCGGCGAGTGCCATCCCCGGCCCGAAGGAGGCGACGAAGTACGCCGGCGTTCCCCCGGTCAGCACCGCGAGGAAGCACATCGCCGTGACGAGCGGACGCGATTTCTGCAGGATCGCGACCACTGCGACGCCGATCGCGAGCACGACGCCCGCACCGAGGATGCCGAGGACCATCGACGGACCGAGCGACTCCCCCTCGTCCGACATCCGCGCGTGGATCTCGTCGAGCGTGAGTCCCGGAGCGGCGGCGAGGGGATTCAGCACGAGGATCTGCACGGCCGCGAACGCGGCGTACAGCGTCACCGCCGCCACCCCCGCGAGTGCCACCCACACGGTCTGTCGACGTCGACTCATGCCCACACCTTAGACACGCTCGCTGAGAGGTCACGGAACGCCGCGCCCCACCCCTCCGGCGCGGCGTGGCGTGACTCCTCAGGAGAGAGCATCCCGATACTCCCGCCAGGCGGCGCCGAGGCGCCGGATGCCCTCGGCGAGCACGTCGTCCGGAGCCGTGAACGGGATGCGGATGTGGTCGTCGGGCGACGCGGATGCCGCGAACGCCGCACTCCCCGCGATCGAGACGCCGTGGGTCGCCGCGACCCGCACGAGTGCGGCGGACGAGCCGACCGGCAGCGCCACCCACAGCGACAGCCCACCGCGAGGAGGGTCGTAGCGCCAGTCGGGGAGGTGCTCCGCCATCAGCTGCTCCAGCAGCCGTAACCGTTCCTGGTGAACCCTGCTGTTCTCCCTGCGCAGTTCGTCGGCGCGGGCGATGAGGTCGAGCGCGATCAGCTGCCCCGGCACGCTCGTGGACTGGTCGGCGAGCTGCCGAGCGCCGCGCAGGCGCCGCACGAGCACGGGGTCGGCCCGCAGCCAGCCGATCCGCAGCCCCGCCCACGCCCACTTCGACACGGACTCGACAACGATCACCGGGGCGTCCGCCCGCTCGGCGGCGAGCGTGGGCGGCACGACGCCGTCGAAGGAGATGCCAGCGACCACCCGGTCCTCGATCACCGGCACTCCGTACCGCGCGGCGAGCGTGGCGAGGCGGTGCCGAGCGGCGGCGGGCAGGCGCGTGCCCGTGGGGTTCTGATGGTGCGGGTTGACCGCGATGAGCACGGGGCGCAGCCGTGCGATGGCGACCTCGAGCGCCTCGACATCCATGCCGTCCTCCCCCATCGGGATGCCGTGCACGGTGCCCCCGCGCAGCCCGACCGAGTCCGTGACACCGGGCCAGGTGACCTCTTCGGCGAGCACGACGTCTCCAGGTCCCACCAGCGCGTTGACCACGAGGCTGATCGCCTGCTGCGCGCCGTGCGTCACCAGGATCTGCTCCGGCGTGGTGGGGGTGCCCTCGGAGCGGTACATGTCGGCGATCAGCTCGCGCAGCACGGGGAGCCCCGCCGGGTCGGTCTCCGGCAGCAGCGCCAGGTCGAGCCGGGGCTGATGGTCGCGGATCAGCTGCACCGCGAGCGCAGGGATCTGCGGCACCGTGCGCAGCAGGTCGATCGCGTTGGGGAGCGCCGAGAACAGCGCCTCGCCGCGACCGGGACGCTGTCCGGGCGATGCCGGCGCCGCGTTTCCGGCGATACGGGTGCCGCTGCCCTGCCGCCGCTCGACCAGACCGTTCTCGGCCAGATCGGCGTAGGCGGCGACCACGGTGCCGCGTGAGACCGAGCACGCCGCGGCGAGTGCCCGCTCGGCGGGCAGCCGGTCTCCCGGTCGCAGCTCGCCCCCGGCGATGAGGTCGGCGATCCCGCGGGACAGCCGTGCCGCGAGCGTGCCGTCGCCGTGCGTCCAGCGCCCGAGGCGCACCGACAGCCCCTCCGACGAGACCTCGCCGGCCCGCACCAGTGCGACCGAGCCATCCGTGGTCGATCGATGGTCCACTGGCCGCACATTGGCCCTGCCATCCGCGCTCATGAGACCTGATTCTGGACCAATGGACACCTTCCTCGCCAGCGAACCCCGCGATCTTGGACCAATAGACCCTGATTGGACCATCAGCGAGCTCCTCCAGTGGCTCAGCGACGACATCCGTCAGCACGACGCGGCGCTGCACCAGCCGCTCACCCGCATCGAGGCCCTGATCACCGGCACGCGCTGGCGGGGCGCCCCCTCGACCGTCTCGCTGATCCGTTCGCTCGCGGCGGCCGCGCGTTCCGACGCGGCGCTTCCGCGCACGCGGATCCGCGACCTCGACCCGTACGACGTCGCCGAGCCGCACGACTCGGCGGAACGGGTTCCTCAGCTCGCGTGACGCGCCGCCACCGGATCCGGGACGAGTGCTGCCCTGATCAGCCGGCGGTCGGCTGGACCAGCTGCTCCTGCTCCTCGAGCGTCTGCGCCTGTGCCCGCTTCTCCGCCCGCTCGCGCTCCTGCGCCTCTGCCGCCTCGCGGCGCTCCGCACGCGTCTGCGGCTCGCCCGAGCCGGCATCCGCCTGCATCTCCTGCGATTGCGAGGTCACGATCGCCGCGCGGTCGCGGAAGCCCTCCGCGGTGACCTTGTCGAGGGCGACCTGCTTGCGGATGGCGGCGGCCTTCTCGTACAGGCTCGGGTCGCCGTAGCTCGTGAGCACCTTCACCAGCACGGGCAGCAGCTCGATCATGAAGAACAGCGCCGCGATCAGGATGTGCGCCCACAGGATCGTCGGCTCCTTCTCGCTCAGCCTGTTCAGTCCGCTGATCTGGCTGAGGAGTCCGATCGCACCGGCGTTGCCCTGCGCGACGGCATCGGCTCTGGCGTTGTACGCGGCGAGCGCCTGATCGTAGGTGTCGCGCGCGGCCGGCAGCTGCGCCTTCGCCTGCTCACGGTTCTGCGACTCGGATGAGGTGGTGTTCTCCTTGGCCGCGGTCCCGGCAGCGGCGAGCTCCTCATTGGCGGTGCGCAGCTGGGCGGCCAGGGCGTCGTAGGTCTGCTGCGCTTCGGCCAGCTGGGCCTTCGCGGCGTCCGAGCTCGCGCCCTCGCCGTTCACCCCTGTGCAGCCCGGGACGGTGCCGGCACCTTCTCCGGTGAGCTCGCACTGGTAGAGCGTGCGGGCCTGGTCGATGACCTCCTGCTGCGCAGTCATCTTCGCGGTGACGTCGTCGACCGTGGCCTGTGCGGCCGCTTCGGTCGCCGACGACGAGTCGGTGCCGGCGACGATGCCGGTCGCCGCCTGGTTCTCCAGCTCGGCGACGCGGGCGGTAGCGGCGTCCAGCGCGATCTTCTCGGGACCGCTCTCGAGCGCCTCCTGGTCAGACTGCGCTTGCGTGATGTTGGTCGAGGCCACCTCGCGCGCGATGTCGTTGTGGAAGATCTGGAGCACCAGGGGTTCGGCGACCACGAAGCCGATGATCGCGGCCATGATCACTCGCGGGATGGCGAGACCGATGAGGCGCCAGACGTTCCTGGTCGAGCTCATGGTCGAGGTCAGGAAGCGGTCGAGGTTGAAGATGATCAGCGCCCATACGATCGCGAGCGGCACGGCCAGCCACATCGCGGCCTGCACCCCGGTCGTCAGGGCGAACAGCATCGAGATCGCCGAGACCAGCGCGGTGCCGGCCAACACGAAGAACATCTGCACGAAGCGCGGCGTCTCGCCGGGCACGCGGTCGAGGATCTCGCCCTCCGCTCCGCCGAGGATCGCGAGGGTCCTGGCGCGGGATCCGGGCGTGCGGGGCGTGCGCACGCGGCGAGCGCGCGGCTGACGCGGCTTGCGTCCGCTGGGCGCTTCCGCATCGGGTCCCTGAGCCTGTCGAAGGGCGGACTCCTCAGCCGGGGTCACGTCGGACGGCTCGGAGACCGGTGTCTCCGCAGCCTGATCGTCGGCGCCGGTGGGCTCGAACTCGCGCAGGAAGTCGAGGTCATCCGTGTCGGCGTTCGGGTCGCTGTCGAGGATGATCCGACCCTGCGAGTCGAAGCGACCCGGTCGGTGGGCGGAATAGGGCATCAGACCAATGTAGGGAAGCATCCCTGTGCATCCGTTGGAAGAGTCCTGCGAACCATTCACAGGAATGAGTCGCTCCCGTCGGCGCGGGTGGCTCAGCCCAGCAGTCGGTCCACGGTCGAGGCGTGCGCTGCGAGAGCGTCGTCGAGCGTGAAGTGGCCGGCGGCGGCGAGCGTGCCCAGCCCGTGGATCAGTCCCCACAGCGCGACGACGTCGCCAGGGCGCTCGAGCCCTGCCGCGACGGCCGCCTCGGCGAGCACGGATTCGAGCCCCTCGATCAGCGGCGCCATGGTCGCGGTCGGCGAACCCGGCACGCACACGGTCGGGTCGTAGACGGCGTCGAAGGCGTGCGGATGCTCCACGGCGAAGCGGATGTACGCGGAGCCCCCGTCGATCAGCAGCTCCCTGGGCGTCTTCGACTCGGATGCCGCGGCCCGCACCTGCGCCAGGAGATCGGCCATGCTGCGTTCGGCGATCGCCTTGAGCAGACCGAGTCGATCGGCGAAGTGGTGGTAGGGCGCGTTGTGGCTCACGTTCGCAGCTCTGGCGACTTCGCGCAGGCTGATGTCGGCCGCCGGCATCCGCTCCAGCAGCTGCATCGCGGCATCCTCCAGCGCCCGGGCGAGGTCGCCGTGGTGGTAGCCGTCCTTCGAACTTGACATGCGCAACATCCTCTCCTATCTTGACAGTGTCCACCTACTTGACAGTGTCCAGATTGGAATCCCGCATGTCCGCTCTCGTGATCGACGGCCATCCCGACGCCCGCTCCCTGACCGCCGCACTCGCACAGCGCTATGCCGAGGGGCACGGCGACGCCCGCGTGCTCGCGCTGCGGGATCTCGAATTCGATCCCCACCTGCGCTTCGGCTACCGCGAGCGGATGACCCTCGAGCCCGACCTCGTCGACGCCAAGCGCGCGCTCAGCGAGGCCGACACGGTCGTGGTCGCGACGCCGCTGTGGTGGGGGTCGGTGCCCGCGGTGCTGAAAGGCTTCTTCGATCGAGCTCTGCTCCCCCAGCAGGAGTACCGCTACACGAAGCTCGGCCTCCCGGAGGGACTGCTGCCGGCACGGCGTGGACGCCTGCTCCTGCTCGCCGACACCCCGTGGTTCGCCGTGCCCTTCACCGGCCTGCCCGCGCAGACCCAGGTCGCTCGCAACACCATGCGCCTCTGCGGCATCCGCTCCGTGCGCACGCATCGGATGCTCGGGGTCAAGACGGCCGCGGAACCCACCGTCACCCGGTGGCTCGACCGTGCCGAACGCCTCGGCGCCTCCGACTCACGCTGAACTCTGGAGGCCGCGCCCTCACACCCCGAGGTGCGCCGCCAGCTCGCGGTCGAAGGTCTGCGGCTCGTCGAGGTGCGGCGCGTGCCCGGCCTCGGCGAGCGTGACTTCGCGGTATGTGCCACCCGCAGCCGCATAGCGGTCGAGCACGGCGCGCGTCTGGGTGACCATGGGCTGCGGGGGCGCGACATCAGCACCCGGCCATCCGGGGATCACTCCGAGCAGCCCCAGCTGGTTGAGGTCGAAGAACGAGGCATCCGACACGATCGCGTCCTTCTCGCCGCGCACCCAGAGGATCGGCGGCTTCACCGCGAGGTCGACGATGCCGGACAGATCGAGGTGCTGCGGGGCCATCGTGTTGAGCACCCCTCGGGTGCCGGCGGCGAATCCCGGCCAGTTCTCCGAGGCCACGCCGTCGCCCGGGTAGTTGTCGACACCGGTCTTGGTGGTGAGCATCGACGCCACCCAGGCGTCTTCGTTCTCGGCCTGCCGCTCCGGCTGGGCGACATAGGCGGTGCGATACACGGTGCGCGGAGAGGTCTGCTCCTCTGCCGTGGTGTCCCCACCCGCGAGCCGGGCCACGAAGTCGGGGTTCGCGCCGCCGCCACCCGTGCCGGCGCCGTCGGCATCGTTGCGCACGCCGTCGGGGCCGTGCGTGCCACCGAAGCCGTACGGAGACACCGGCGACTCGAGTGTCAGCGACTGCACGCGTTCGGGAGCGTCGAGCGCGACCTGCAGCACGACGCCGCCGCCCATGCTCCACCCCACGAGATGCACCGCATCGAGGCCGAGCGCGTCGAGCACGGCCCGCACGTCGTCGGCGAAGTCGCGCAGTCCGCGCGTGGCATCGACCGGCTTGGTCTCGCTGTCGCCGAATCCGCGCAGGTCGATCGCGAGGGCGCGCACGTCATCCGGCAGTGCGAGCATCGTCGGCTGGTAGAAGTGCGACGACGAGACATTGCCGTGCACGAACACCACGGTGGCGGTCGGCGCCGCAGGGTCGGCGGCCGCGCGCTCCAGCACGTTCGCGGTGTAGCGGGCGGTCTCGATGCGGTGGGCATCGATGCCGTCGAACAGGGCAGTGGTCATGTCGACTCCTTCGCCGAGATCTCAGGTGCGGATGCGATCGCCGCCGCGACCCGGGAAGCTCCCCGGTCGGCGAACAGGATCGTGTAGTGGTTCACGTCGTCGACCTCGACGATCGCGAGCTGGGGTACCAGCGCGCGGAAGGCCTCGAGAGCACCGGCGGGATACAGCGGCTCGGCGTCGGTCAGGCCGCGCGGGGCGCGCAACACGGTCACCGGCATCCGCAGCGAGCGGAGCGCGTCGAGGTACCAGCCGGGTCCGTAGAGCTCGGCCCCGTCCTGGAGCATCGCGTCGGCCACGGTGGAGGGCCTGCGGTGCGGCGGCTCGCCGTCGAGGTCGTAGCGCGCATAGTCCTCGACCGCGGGCGACCAGTCCCGCACGAACGCCGGATGCTGTCGCCAGAAGCCGAGGTAGGCCTCGTCGTCGGCGAACTCCATCGACAGCCGCTGCGCCGCCGGTCCCAGCAGCGCGGCGATGTCGAGGTCTTCGGCACTGGTCGCGCCCGCCGGCAGCGCCAGGGGGAACCCGCCGTCGACCAGCACCAGTCGGGCGACGAGGTCGGGGCGCGCGGCGGCCAGAGCGACCGCGACGAACGCGCCCATGGAGTGCCCGAGCACGATACGCGCGCCGCCACCGTCGGCGTCGAGCACCGCGGCGAGGTCGAGCGCGTGCTGCCGGAGTCCGTAGGGTCCGGGAAGATCGTTGCTGCGGCCACGCCCACGCAGGTCCGGCGCGAGCAGACGATCCTGCGGCAGGTGCGCGGCGACCCTCTGCCACGAGAGGCCGTTCGCCGTGATGCCGTGGATCGCCAGCAGCGCCGGCCCGGCATCCGCGGGTCCGAAGGCCGAGACCGCGAGCCCGCTCATCGCGCGCTCCATCCGCCGTCCATCGCGTACGAGGCTCCGGTCACCGAGGCGGCGGTGTCGCCGCAGAGCCAGAGCGCGAGATCCGCGACCTCGCCCGGTTCCAGCAGTCGCTTGATGGCGGACTCGACGAGCATGACCTTCTCGATCACCTCGGATTCGGGGATGCCGTGCACGCGCGCCTGGTCGGCGATCTGCTTCTCGACCAGGGGCGTGCGCACATACCCGGGATTGAGGCAGTTGCTGGTGACGCCGTGCATCGCGCCCTCCAGGGCGGTGACCTTCGAGAGGCCCTCCAGCGCGTGCTTGGCGGTCACGTAGGCGGACTTGAACTCGCTCGCGCGGATGCCGTGCACCGAGCTGATGTTCACGATGCGCCCCCAGCCGCGGGCATACATGCCCGGCAGCACCGCCCTGGTGAGCAGGAACGGCGCGGTGACCATGATGTCGAGCATCCGGCGGAAGATCAGCGGGTCGAAGTCGACGATCGGCGCGACCGTCTGGATGCCGGCGTTGTTGACCAGGATGTCCGCGTCGAACGTGCCGGCGGCGAGGGCATCGAGATCGCCGAGGTCGATCACGAGGGCTTCCCCGCCGACCGCGGCGGCCACGCGTGCGGCGCCGTCGGCGTCGCGATCCGCGACCAGCACGTGCGCGCCCGCCTCCGCGAACGACATGGCGCACGCGGCACCGATCCCACTGGCCGCTCCCGTGATGAGAGCGGTCCTGCCCTTCAGATCCGTGCCGCGTGCGGTCGCCGACAGCGTCATCGTCTGTGCCCCTGCGCCGTCGCCATGAGGGGAGAGTAGTTCAGCTTCCAGCACAGGCGCCAGGGGGGCGGATATGCAAAACTGCAGATGTGATGGCGCATTTCCCCGCACCGCCGCTGAGCGCGGATGACCTGCTAGTGCTGCTCGCGGTCGCGCGCACCGGCCGCTACACGACCGCCGGCCAGCAGCTGGGGCTCAACCACACCACGATCGCCCGACGCATCGCCGCGCTCGAGGCGCAGCTGGGTGGGCGGGTGCTCTCGCGCGAAGACGGCGGATGGGAGCTGACCCCGCTCGGCACCCGCGCCCTCGCCGCGGCGGAGAGCGTGGAGCGCGCGCTCGGCGGCCTCGACGCCCGCGACGACGAGCGCGTGGAGGGGCTCATCCGCCTGTCCGCGACCGACGGCTTCAGCGGCTTCGTCGCCGCACCGGCGATGGCGGCGCTGCAGGAGCGGCATCCCGATGTGCGCCTCGAGATCATCACCGGCACGCGGCAGGCCTCGCAGCAGCGTGCCGGAGCCGACCTCGAGGTCGTGGTGGGCCGTCCGCAGGTGCGCCGCGCCCGCGCCGTGCATCTCGCCGACTACGCGCTGGGGCTGTATGCGAGCCGCGACTATCTGCGCCGGCATCCGACGCCGCGGACGCTCGACGACCTCGCCGGAAAGCCCCTCGTCTACTTCATCGAATCGATGCTGCACGTCGACTCGCTCGACGATGCGCGTCGCGCCGTGCCGGGGATGACGGATGCCGTCGCCAGCACCAACGTGTACGTGCACGTGGATGCAACGCGCGGTGGCGCCGGGTTCGGACTGCTGCCCGCGTTCCTCGCCGATGCGCACGACGACCTCGTGCGGCTGCTGCCCGATCTCGTCGCGCAGCGTCTGCCGTACTGGCTGGTCGCTCGCCCGGAGGCGCTGCGTCAGCCCGCGGTCGCCGCGTTCCTGGAGGCGCTCGATCGCCGACTGCAGGCGGTTCGCCCCCAGCTCCTCGGCGAGCGCTGAGTCGGGAGTTCCGGACTCAGGCCATCGTGGCGGAAGCCGCCTCGTCCTCGGTGGTCGCGACGAGCTGACCGCAGGCCCCGTCGATCTCCTTGCCGCGGGTGTCGCGCAGGGTCGTCGGGATGCCGGCGTCGTTGAGCCGACGCACGAACTCGTTGGTGACATCCTTCTCGGATGCCGTCCAGATCGATCCGGGCGTCGGGTTCAGCGGGATCGGGTTCACGTGCACCCAGCCGCGGCCGCGCTCGTTGAGCTTCTCGGCGAGCAGGTCGGCACGCCACGCGTGATCGTTCATGTCCTTGATCAGCGCGTACTCGATCGAGACGCGGCGACCGGTCTTCTCGTAGTAGTCCCGGGCGGCGTCGAGGGCCTCGTCGACCTTCCAGCGCGAGTTCACCGGGATGAGCTCGTCGCGCAGGTGGTCGTCCGGGGCGTGCAGCGACAGTGCGAAGGTGACGGGGATGCCTTCGTCTGCGAGCTTCTTGATCGCGGGCACCAGACCGACGGTCGAGACCGTGATGCCGCGCGCGCTCATTCCCAGGCCGTCGGGCTGCGGGGCGACCATGCTGCGCACCGCGTCCATGACGCGTTTGTAGTTGGCGAGCGGCTCGCCCATTCCCATGAAGACGATGTTGGAGACGCGTTCCGGCGTCTGACCCGGTCCCTGAGCCTGTCGAAGGGTCTTGCCGCCGAGGCCGCCCTCGGCGATCAGCCGGTTCGCGCGCACGATCTGCTCGACGATCTCGGCCGTCGACATGTTGCGCGTCAGTCCGGCCTGGCCGGTGGCGCAGAACGGGCAGTTCATGCCGCAACCGGCCTGGCTCGACACGCACAGCGTGATGCGGCCGGGGTAGCGCATGAGCACGGACTCGACCAGCGCACCGTCGTGCAGGCGCCACAGGAACTTGATGGTGTCGCCACGGTCGGTCTCGAGGCGGCGCACCTCGGTGAGCAACGGCGGCAGCATCCCGGCGACGAGCTGCTCCCTGGTGTCGGCCGGGAGGTCGGTCATCTGCTCGGGGTCGGACGTGTAGTGCCGGAAGTAGTGGGTCGACAGCTGCTTGGCGCGGAAGCCGGGCAGCCCGAGCTCCTTGACCTTCTCGACGCGTTCGGCGGGCGTGAGGTCGGCCAGGTGCACCGGCGGCTTGCCGCGCTTGGGGCTGGCGAACTGCAGGAGCGGACGCCCTTCGGCATCCTTCTGCTGGGTCCATCCCTCCGTCGCCGGGCGCACCTGCGGCGTGGCGGGACCCGTGGATCGGATGCGAGTGGGCTCAGTCATACCCTCCAGGGTACGGGGTGGCGGGTGGGAAGGCCCTGTGGTGCAGGACGCTGCTCACGTAGACTCCCCCCATGATGGACGGATGGGACAGTCTCCCGTGGCTTTTCCTGGGGTTCCTCCTGTTCACCGTCGGCATCATCGTCGGTGGGATCTGGATCATCGTGATCGCCGTGCGTAACACCCGGCCTCAGCCCCCCGCGCCGCAGGTCTTCATCGCTGCACCGACGACATCACGGTCCGCTCCCGCGACCTCTGCGATGTCGACCGTCTCCGGCCTCACCCCGCCCGTGATCGCCGAGATCGATCGACTGGTGGCCGCCGGGCAGAAGATCAACGCCATCAAGGTGCTGCGCGACCACTCCGACCTCGGCCTGAAGGAGGCGAAGGACCGCATCGAGCACTGGTCGGTCAGCACCACCGCGCCCCACCTCGCCGCCGTCTCGAACGCCGGCGCCGCGTACTCCTCGATCACCCCGGCGGCGGCGACCCCGTCGTCGGTGCGGGCAGCGCTCCCGGCATCCGTGGTGGCGGATATCGACAGGCTGGTCGCCGAAGGCCAGCCGATCGTCGCGATCAAGCTGGTGCGCGAGCACACGGGCCTGGGGCTGAAGGAGTCCAAGAACGTGATCGACGCCTGGGGCCCGCACCGCATCCGCTGAACGACTCGCGAGATCGCGCAACTTGTAACTACAGGTTGCGGTCAGGGAGAATGGACCTTGCCCACCCCGTGAAGGAGCTCCATGTCTGATCGTCTCGACCGCGCCCGCACCACCGGCATTCTCGCGGTGCTCCGCGCGCCCTCCCCCGAGCTCGCGCTCGAGGCATCCGAGGCGATCATCCGCGGCGGCGTCACCGGCATCGAGGTCACCTTCTCGACCCCCGACGCCCCCGCCGTGATCCGCGAGCTCATCACCCGCCACGGCGACGCGGCCTACATCGGCGCGGGTACCGTGACGACTCCGGAGCAGGCCGCCCTCGCCGCCGACGCCGGAGCCGAGTTCCTGGTCAGCCCCGGCACGCTCCCCGCCCTCACCCGGTCGATGCTCGACACCGGTCGTGTCGTGATGACCGGGGCGATGACCCCCACCGAGGTCATGGGCGCGCTCGAGCTCGGCGTCGACGTCGTGAAGATCTTCCCGGCGTCCCTCGGCGGCCCTTCGTACCTCGGCGCGCTGCGCGGTCCGTTCCCCGACGCTCCCCTCATGCCGACCGGCGGCGTGAGCCCCGACAACCTCGCCGCCTGGTTCGCGGCGGGCGCTGTCGCCGTGGGGGCGGGCGGAGACCTGGCGAACGGCGCATCGATCGCCGCCGCCGACTGGGCCGACATCGAGCAGCGCGCGGCCCGCTTCACCGCTGCGCTCGCCGCCGCGCGCGGCTGACCCATGACCCTGCACCGGTGATCGGGCTCGAGCCCTGGGCCTGGGCGGCGCTCGCCCTCGCCGCGGTGACGATCGGCATCTCCAAGACCGCGCTGCCCGGCGGCAGCATCCTCGCGATCGCGCTGTTCGCGACCGTGCTGCCCGCGCGCACCTCCACGGCCGCGATGCTGCTCCTGCTGATCGTCGGCGACGCGTTCGCGCTCATCACCTACCGACGCCATGCGCACTGGCCGACCCTGCTGCGCCTGGCGCCCGCCGTCATCGCGGGACTGATCGCGGGATTCGCGTTCCTGGCCCTCGCCGGCGACGGCATCGTCCGCCGTGCGATCGGCGTGATCCTGCTGCTGATGATCGCGGTCACGCTGTGGCGCCGGTGGCGGCAGAATCGCGTCGAGGCCCCCGCTCCCGCGCCCGGTGGCCTGGTGCTCTCCGGCGTCTACGGCACGCTCGGCGGCTTCACCACGATGGTCGCGAACGCGGGCGGCCCCGTGATGTCGATGTACTTCCTCGCCACTCGCACTCCGGTGCAGGTGTTCCTGGGCACCTCGGCCTGGTTCTTCGCGATCATCAACCTGATCAAGGTGCCGTTCCTGGCGGGCCTCGGTCTCTTCGAGGGACACGTACTGCTGATGGATGCCGTGCTGGCCCCGCTCGTGGTCATCGGCGCGCTCGCCGGCATCCACCTGGCCCGGCGCATGGATCAGCGCCTGTTCGACCGCATCGTGATCGCCCTGACCATCGCGGGCGCGCTGTATCTGCTGTTCTGAGCAGCCAGCCGCGCGAGGGATCGAAACGGGTGGTCGCATCTGGTCGCATCCCGGCGCCTGATGCGACAATTCGCGACGCTTCCCCACGACAAGAGGTCGCAAAAGGGCGCTTCAAGAAAACGGATGCGGCAATTCGCGACGTCTCCCCGGCGCCGCGGCGACGAGATGACATCGGCGCGCGTTCAGTCCAGGAAGATGTCGGGGAACAGCGCGCTATCCGGTGTGCCGGGGATCGCGGCGTAGCCCGAGAAGTCGGTCACACCGTCGGCTTCGAGCACGTCCTCCACGATCAGCGTCTGCCCGGTGTACTCGCGCGCCGGCTTGAGCAGCACCGCGTAGGCGGCATCCGCGTAGATGTCGGGAGTACGGCTCGCGGCCATGACCTTGTCTCCGCCGAGCAGGTTCTGCACCGCCGCTGTCGCGATCGTGGTGCGCGGCCACAGCGTGTTCGCCGCGATGCCGTCGCGCGCGAACTCCGCCGCGAGACCGAGCGTGGCCATGGTCATCCCGAACTTCGCAAGCGTGTAGCCAGTGTGCGCGCCGAGCCACTTCGGCGTGGGGTTGAGCGGCGGCGAGAGCGACAGGATGTGCGGGTTCTCGGCATCCTTGAGGATCGGCACCGCGGCGCGCGAGAGCATGAACGTCCCGCGCACGTTGACGTCCTGCATGAGGTCGTACTTCTTCGCGCCGAGTTCGAGCGAGCGCGAGAGGTCGATCACGCTGGCGTTGTTGATGACGATGTCGATGCCGCCGAACTCGCCCTGCGTCTTCAGCACCGCTTCGGTGATGTCGTCGTCGTCGCGCACGTCGCCCACGATCGGCAGGGCCTGGCCTCCCGCGGCACGGATCTGCTCGGCGGCGGTGTGGATCGTGCCCTCGAGCTTCGGATGCGGGGTGTCGGTCTTCGCGAGCATCGCGATGTTCGCACCGTCTGCCGCGGCACGCAGCGCGATCGCGAGGCCGATGCCGCGGCTGCCGCCCGACATCAGGATGGTCTTGCCTGCAAGGGACATGGGTTCTCCTTGGTTCTCGATCGCGAAGGGAAAGACGGCCGCGGGGTCAGCGCGGCGCCATGCGGATGGCGCCGTCGAGGCGGATCGTCTCGCCGTTGAGGTAGCCGTTCTCGACGATGTGCTGCACGAGAGCGGCGTACTCGTCGGGGCGGCCGAGGCGCGAGGGGTGCGGCACCTGCTGTCCGAGCGAGTCCTGCGCAGCCTGCGGCAGCCCCATCAGCATCGGCGTCTCCATGATGCCGGGAGCGATCGTGCAGACCCGGATGCCGTAGCGGGCGAGCTCGCGCGCCACGGGGAGGGTCATCGCGTGCACGCCGCCCTTGGAGGCCGAGTACGCGGGCTGGCCGATCTGTCCGTCGAAGGCGGCGACACTGGCGGTGTTCACGATGACGCCGCGGTCGCCGTCGATCAGCTCGTTCTTGGCGATCACGGCCGACGCCTGCGAGAGCACGTTGAAGGTGCCGACCAGGTTGATGCGCACGATGCGCTCGAAGTCGGCGAGCACCGCGGGGTTGCCCTCGCGGTCGAGCACCTTGGCCGGCGGGGCGATGCCGGCGCAGTTCACGACGATGCGCAGCGGCGCGGCGGCCTGAGCGGTGGCGACGGCGGCCTGCACCTCGTCGACGCTGGTCACGTCGGCGGCGACAAACACACCGCCGAGCTCCTCGGCGATCGCCGCGCCCTGCGATGAGGCGAGGTCGATGATCGTCACATGTCCGCCGGCTGCGACGATCCGCTTGGCGGTGGCCAGCCCGAGCCCGGAGGCGCCTCCGGTGATGAGCGCGCCCTGACCGCTGATCTGCATCGTGTTCTCCCTTGAACGTCGTCGGCTGCTCTGTCCGAGGATAGTCGCGCGACGCAGTCTCAGCCAACGTGAACCTGAGTGGCAGATGCCCGCGCGGGTCCCGGTTTCCGAGTGTGCACAGCTTCAGAGACCGGCGGACGACACCCCGCCACGGGCCGGGATGCCAGGATGGGGCCATGAGCATCCCCGCCGACGACATCGCCGTGCCGCACCGCGTGCGCGAGCTCGCCGCCGGCGCCGCCCTGACGCCGGTCTGGCGGAACGGCATCGGTGGGCTGACGTTCCGCACCGACGACGGACGCTACATCAAGTGGGGCCTGCTCGACCTCGAAGCGTCCATGCGCGATGAAGCCGAGCGGATGAACTGGGCACGGCGCTGGATCGCCACCCCCGAGGTGATCGCACAGGAACAGGACGATACGCACGAGTGGCTCGTGACCGTCGCCCTGGATGCCCGCAGCGCGGTCGACCCGCGCTGGGCCGAGGACCCCGAGCTCTCCGTGCGCGCCGTCGGCGAAGGCCTGCGCGCCCTGCACGACGCCCTCCCGGTGCAAGAGTGCCCATGGGAGTGGAGCGTCGCGGAGAGGCTGGCCAACGCGGCAACGCGCGACGTCGTCGTCCCCGACGACCTGCACGATGCTCCGCCGATCGACCGGCTGGTCGTCTGCCACGGCGACGCCTGCATGCCGAACACCCTGCTCGACGACGCCGGCCGCCCTGTCGGGTTCGTCGATCTCGCCGCCCTCGGCACAGCGGACCGCTGGGCGGACATCGCCGTCGCCTCGATGAGCACCGCCTGGAACTTCGGACCGGGCTGGGAGGACACGCTGATCGAGGCCTATGGCGTCGAGCCCGACCGCGAACGTCTCGCCTACTACCGCCGACTCTGGAACGAGAGCTGAGCGTGACCTCTCCCGAACGGCCGCGGGTGCTCGGCCCTGTCGTCGACGAGATGACCCGCTGCGTGCATTACCGCGGCGCGACCGACATCATCGCGATCCGCTTCGCCTGCTGCGGCGAGTACTATCCGTGCCACCTCTGCCACGAGGAATCTGCCGGGCACCCCGCGCAGCAGTGGGCGACGGATCAGCATGACAGGGAGGCGATTCTCTGCGGGGCATGCGGGCACGAGCTCACGATCGCCGAGTACTTCGCTGCCACGGCCTGCCCCCGATGTGCGGCACTCTTCAACGAGGGGTGCAGACTGCACCGCGAGTACTACTTCCAGCCGGACCCGAGCTAGCTCCAGACGAAGCGGAACGTGCCTGCCACCACCGCAGCCGTGAGGGCGAGCGCCATGATCGCGATGCCTCCGAACAGGGCGACGGCGTCGCGCGGATGCAGTCGCGACGGCCGCGACCAGGTGCGCGGGATGCCGGAGCCGAAGCCGCGCGCCTCCATCGCCAGCGCCAGCTTCGAGCCGCGGCGCACCGCGAACACCAGCAGCACGAACGCCATCGAGAAGAACCGGCGCAGCACCCCGCGGTCGCCCACGCCGCGCGCCCGGCGAGCCAGGCTCATGGTGCGCCAGTCGTCGAGGAACAGTCCCAGCATCCGCGTGCCGGCGAGGATGCCGAGCACGAAGCGGCTCGGCATCCTCGCGACCTGAGCGAGGGCATCCGCGAGCTGGGTGGGATCCGTGCCACCGAACAAGAGGATCGTGGGCAACCCGAGCGCGATGACGCGCAGGCTGACCGCGATCGCCAGCGTGATCGAATCGTCGCTGATCGTCGCGAACCCGAACGTGAAGTAGATGTGCCCGGCCGGCTCGGCGTAGAGCAGCATGCTGACGCCGGCGATCGGCGCGAAGATCACGATCGGCAACAGCCGTTTCAGCACCGTGCGCAACCGCAGCCCGGTCAGCGGGAGGCAGAGCAGCTGCAGTGCGATCGCGGCCAGAGCACTCGTGACGTCGATCGATGCGAACAGCGGCACCGACAGCAGCACCGCGAGCACCAGCTTGGTCACGGGGTTCACGCCGTCGAGCCAGACGGTCCGCGTGGTCTCGGCGGTGGTCATGAGGCCGCCGCCAACTCGATGCGATGCCCGCCCAGATGCCGGATCACGGCGTCGTCGTGCGTGACCGCGATGATCGACCGACCACGCGCGATCTCCTCCTGCAGCAGCGCCACGAGCGAGATCCACCCGCGCCGGTCCTGCCCGAACGTCGGCTCGTCGAGCACGATCACCTCCGGCGCTCCCGCGAGCACGGTCGCCACCGACAGCCGCCGCTTCTGTCCGCCCGAGAGCGTGAACGGGTTGGCGAGGGCGAGCGGGGCGAGCCCCAACCGCTCCAGCAGCCCGTCGACGACGGCATCCGTGCGCGCCTGGTCCCAGCCGAGCGCGCGCGGACCGACCGCGAGCTCATCCCGCAGGGTCTGGGCGAGGAACTGATGCTCCGGCTCCTGGAACACCATGCCGATGCGGGTGAGCAGTTCGCGCGATGTCCATCGGATCGGACGCACTCCGCGGCGCCCTGCGAGCTCGGGGGCGGCGCGCACCTCCCCCGCCTGCTCGGGGATGAGACCGGCCAGCGTCAGGGCCAACGTGGACTTGCCCGCACCGTTCGGGCCGGTGATGACCGTCGCATTGGCACGCGGCACGTGCAGGTCGAGTCCTGACTGCACGACCACGTGCGGATCGCGGGCGACCGCGAGACCGGATGCCGTGAGCACATCGGATGCCGCCACCTGTTCGAGCAG
Source organism: Microbacterium sp. NPDC087591 (assembly GCF_044743625.1). Taxonomy (NCBI): domain Bacteria; kingdom Bacillati; phylum Actinomycetota; class Actinomycetes; order Micrococcales; family Microbacteriaceae; genus Microbacterium; species Microbacterium sp. NPDC087591. The sequence goes on along the minus strand of NZ_JBIUWU010000001.1, from coordinate 2,033,910 downwards.
GGGAAGGTCGATGCCCCGGTCGGGCACCCAGACCCCAGCGTCGGCGAGTGCGGCGCCGTGCTCGGCGAACACCCGCTCGGGGGATCCATCCGCGAGCAGGCCGCCGTCGGCGGCGAGCACGATCACCCGCGTCATCAGGTCGACCCACACGGGAGTGCGATGCTCCACCACGATCAGCGTCGCTCCGCTCGCGGTGACGGCCCGTTCCACGCTCGAGCGCACCTCGCGCACACCCTCGGGGTCGAGGTTCGCGGTCGGTTCGTCGAGCAGCAGCAGTCCGGGGCGCATCGCCAGCACGCCGGCGAGCACCAGTCGCTGCTTCTGCCCTCCCGACAGCGCCTTGGTCGGTCGCTGCAGCGGCACGTCGAGACCGACCGCCTCCAGCGCCTCGGCCACTCGGCCGGGGATGTCGGATGCGGGGACTCCGAGGTTCTCGCAGCCGAATGCCACGTCGTCGCCGACCTTGGACAGCACGATCCCGGCATCCGGGTCCTGCAGCACCAGACCCACCTGTCCGCGTCGGGACTCGGGGGCGGCGCCATCCACGCGGAGGGAGCCGGTGCGCTCACCTTCGTCGTCGTCGCCGAGCACCCCGGCGAGCCCCGCGAGCAGTGTCGACTTGCCCGCACCGGAAGCGCCGAGCAGCAGCACCCTCTCGCCCGGCTCGATCGTGAAGGTCACGTCGGCGACAGCCGGCCGCTTCCGCCCGGCGTACCGCCACCCCCAGCCCGCAGCCTGCACGCGGGCCGGGGCGGCGAATGTCACGCTCAGACCTCGCGCACGTGCTCTCGCCCGGCGGCGAAGCGGCTGAGGGCGCCGGTGACCGCGAGGGCGCGCACGAGCAGCCAGCCGACGACACCGGCCAGGATCGCACCCGACACCACGACGCTGACCAGGTAGATCGTGTTGAACTCGATCGACTTCAGGATGTTCGGCGAGCTGCCGTAGAACAGCTCGAACACCCAGGCGGCGACCGCAGCGCCGACTCCCGCGAGAGCGGCCACCGCGATGCCGAAGCGACGGTAGAAGAACAGCGCGAAGATGATCTCCGCTCCCAGTCCCTGCACGAGTCCGGAGAGGACGGTCGAGATGCCCCACACGTTGCCGATCAGCATCGACACGATCGCGGCGACGAGCTCGACCACCAGGGCGGCGCCGGGCTTGCGGATCACGAGACCGCCCACCACGCCGCCGAGCAGCCAGATGCCGACGGCGATGCCGCCGAGGCCGGGGGTCAGCGCATCCGCCGCGCCGAACCAGGCGTAGCCGATCGTGTTCCAGCCCCAGAAGACCAGACCGATCGCGACACCGAGGACAGCGGCGACGACGATGTCGACGACGCGCCAGCGCCAGACCGGGGCGCGATGAAGATCCTTCGACGCGGCGGATGCCTGCTGTGCGGATGTGGACGTGGACGTACTCATCTGAACTCCTCCCTGCGCTGGCATGACCCAGATCAGGTTCGACGGTCGAAGCGCGATTCGCTCCCTCTCAGCCCGGCTCGCCGGACTCCCGTGGTTGTGTTTCCGATCTTACCCAGTCGCGGCGCCACCGTGGCTCCTCGTCGCATGACCGCGAATCGGTCGATGAATTCGGTAGCGTAGGCAAGTGACCGCTTCTGACCCTGCCGAGGCCACCGCCGCAGACGCCCCCGGCGCCGACACCATCGGCGATGCTCCGCAGGAGGGCGCGCCCGAGGTGGCCGCGCCAGAATCGGCGGCGGACGAGCACGAAGCGGTGGTCGCACCGGAGCCTCTCGCCGACGACGCTCCCGTCTCCGACGACGCTGCAGATGCCACCGACGTCCTCGCTCCCGCCGCCGCGCAGTGGGCTGATGAGAAGGCGCACGCCACGGCACTGACGTGGGTCGATACCGAGACGGTCGCCGGCAGCTCTCCGGCACCGACGTTCGACCAGGCCCCCGACATCGAGCCCGGCGACGCGCTGATGCGCGGAGCGAGACTGCGTCCGGCGATCGCCCGCCCCGGCGTGCTGGTGCCGCTCGGCGTGCTGGTCGGGCTGGTCGCGACGTACGTCGGGGGCGCTCTGCTGTGGCCGTTGCACGAGGTCGCCCCGACCGTGGAGTCGGTGGAGTTCACCACCACGGCGGCCCCGGCCGCGGCTGTGACGTGGCCGGCACAGGGCAGCGCCGCCGTGGGAATCGACGGGATGACGACCTCGGCCTCGACGCCCGACGCGGTGAGCATCGCCAGCATCACCAAAGTGGTCAGCAGCCTCATGGTGCTCGACCGGTTGCCGCTGGCCCCCGGTGAGCAGGGTCCCGAGTTCTCCTTCACCTACGGCGACAGCCTGGAGTACTGGTCGTACCGACGGTCCGATCAGTCCGCGCTCGACGTCCCCGTCGGCGGAGTGCTGACCGAGTATCAGCTCCTCCAGGGGACGCTGCTGGGATCCGCCAACAACTACATCGATCGTCTCGCGTCGGAGATCTGGGGGTCCGATCAGGCCTTCGCCGAGGCGGCGACGGTGTGGCTGCGCGACCGCGGACTTTCGGGTATCACGGTGGTCACGCCGTCCGGTTTCGACGAACGCAACGTCTCCACACCCGAGTCCCTCGTCGCACTGGGCGAGTACGCGATGAAGAACCCGGTCTTCGCCGAGATCGTGGGCACGAGGTCGGTGGACCTGCCGGGAGCGGGCACCGTCGAGAACACGAACGGGATGCTCGCCGATCCCGGCGTGGTCGGGATCAAGACCGGCACCCTGGTCGGGTGGAACCTGCTGACCGCCAAGGACATCACCGTCGGCGACACCACCGTGCACCTCTTCGCCGCGGTGCTCACGCAGGACGACGATGCGCAGCGCCTCGCCGCGACGCGGAGTCTGTTCGCCGAGGCCGAGGCAGCCCTGCAGGCGCAGGAACCTGCCGTCACCGAGGGCACGGTCGTCGGCGAGGTGCGCACCGTGTGGGGCGAGAAGATCGACGTGATCGCGGATGCCGACGCCGACGTCATCCTCTGGAACGGCGCCGCGCCGCAGGTAACCCCCGAGTTCACGCTGGACGCGGAGCGGGATGCCGGAGACCGGATCGGCACCCTCACCACCACGGGACCACTCAACACGACCACGACGCCCCTGGTGCTCGCCGACGACATCGAAGGCCCGAGCCCATGGTGGCGGCTGACCCACCCGATCGAGCTGCTGGGCATCGACTCCGCCCGGAGCTGACCCCGCGGGCCGCACCCCGGCGCCCGCGCCCCGTGCTTCCGCGCGTGCGCCCCCTGCTTCCGCGCGTCGCGCCCCGTGCGCCACACGCCGCGAATGGTCGCATCCGACATGGCGAGGCGACCAGATGCGACCTCTCCGTTCGCGCGGAGGTCGCTGATGGCCGCTACCCCCGCCTGATTGCGACACGATGCGACGTCTCGCCCTCACAATCTCCTCGAGCCCACGAGTCCGCACCTGCCCCCAGGTCCAGCACCAGCACCAGCACCCGCACCCCCACCACCCAGCAGCAGCAGACAGCGAGAGGCCCCGCCCGGACGATCCGGACGGGGCCTCTAGGTCTGGCGCGCTCTCACGCGCGGCGGTCAGGCACTGCGGTCCGAGCCATCCGCGGAGGGCTTCTCGACCACGGCTTGCGCGGCCGCCACTTCGGCGGCGGGCACCTGCGCGCCCACGGAAGCACCGACCACGGCCGCCGCCGCATCGTCCGCATCGCCGCTGACGACGACGGGCGTCGACCCGGTGAGGGCGTCTTCCGCGTCGATGTCGGTGGCCGCCTGCTCGAACTGCGACTGGTAGAGCCGCCAGTAGGCACCCTGCGCCGCGATGAGCTCGTCGTGCGTGCCCTTCTCAACGATGTCACCGTGCTCCATCACCAGGATGAGGTCGGCGTCGCGGATGGTCGACAGACGGTGGGCGATCACGAACGAGGTGCGACCCTCACGCAGAGCAGCCATCGCCTTCTGGAGCAGCAGCTCGGTGCGGGTGTCGACAGCCGACGTCGCCTCGTCGAGGATGAGGATCGACGGCTTCGCGACGAACGCCCGCGCGATCGTGATCAGCTGGCGCTCACCGGCCGAGACGTTCGCGGCGTCCTCGTCGAGCACGGTGTCGTACCCCTCGGGGAGAGCGTGCACGAAACGGTCGACGTAGGTCGCCGCGGCGGCTTCCTGGACCTCCTCATCGGTCGCGGTCGAGCGGCCGTAGCGGATGTTCTCGCGGATGCTGCCGGCGAACAGCCACGGGTCCTGGAGCACCATGCCCGTGCGTGCGCGCAGCTCGTCGCGGGTCACCTCGGCGATGTCCTGCCCGTCGAGCATGATCCGCCCGCCGCTGAGCTCGTAGAACCGCATGATCAGGTTGACCAGGGTGGTCTTGCCCGCACCGGTCGGTCCCACGATCGCGACGGTCTGACCGGGCTCCACCCGGAACGACAGGTCGCGGATGAGCGGACGCTCCGGCGTGTACGAGAACGCGACGTTCTCGAACTCGATCACGCCCTTGCCCTCCACCAGCTCGGGGGCATCGGCGTCATCGGCCTCCTGCTCGTCGGCGTCGAGCAGCTCGAAGACCCGCTCGGCCGACGCGGTGCCGGACTGGACCACGGCCGCCATGCCACCCAGCTCAGACAGCGGCTGCGTGAACTGCTGCGAGTACTGGATGAACGCCTGCACGTCGCCCAGTCGGAGCTGCCCGTTCGCGACCATCAGACCGCCGAGCACCGCGATGCCCACGTAGCTGAGGTTCCCGACGAACATCATGGCCGGCATGATGATGCCGGACAGGAACTGGGCCTTGAAGCTCGCCTGGAACAGCTCTTCGTTCTCGTCCTGGAACTTCGCCAGCGCATCCTTCTCGCGACCGAAGACCTTCACCAGCGCGTGACCGGAGAACGCCTCCTCGACGCGGGCGTTGAGCCTGCCGACCTTGCGCCACTGGCTGCCGAAGGCCTTCTGCGACCGGGGCCCGATGATGCCGAAGATCACGCCCATGAGCGGCAGCGTGATCAGCGCGACGAGCGCGAGCTGCCACGAGATCGAGAACATCATCACGAGCACGCCGATCACGGTGAGCACCGAGGTGAGCGCACCCGACAGCGACTGCTGCATCGTCTGTGTGATGTTGTCGATGTCGTTGGTGACACGCGAGATCAGCTCACCGCGCTGCACCTTGTCGAAGTACGCCAGCGGCAGGCGGTTGATCTTCGCCTCGACCGACTCGCGCAGCCGCCACATGGTGCGCACCATGATCACGTTGATCACGTAGCCCTGGATCCAGGTGAGGAACGCGGCAGCCACGTAGATGCTCAGAACCGCGGCGATGACCAGCCGCAGGGCGTCGAAGTCGATCCCCTGGCCCACCGTGAAGTCGCCCAGCGCTCCGACCTGGTTCGCGAAGTCGTCCTGACCGCCTGCCCGCAGCGCCTCGACGACGGCATCCTGCGAGGTACCGGCCGGGAAGCCGGGGAAGCCGTCGCTGGGCTGCCCGAGCTGGATGGAGATGAACCCCTTGTAGACGAGGTTGGTCGCCTCGGCGAGCACCTTGGGTGCTGCGACGGTCAGCACGACGCCGATGGCTCCCAGAATCGACACGAAGACGAACCAGAGCGCCGAGGGCTTGAGGAGGCCGATCATCCGCGCGAAGCTCGGACCGAAGTTGTCGGCCTTGCCCGGCGCGACGCTGTCCCAGTCGCCGGAGTTCTGACGTGCCTGCTCCGCGAGCTCCGCCTCGTACTTCTCCTCGGCGGTCAGTTCACGTTCGATCGTCGCGGTCTTGCCGCGGCCGCGCTGCTTTCGGGCATCGGGCCCTGAGCCTGTCGAAGGGTTGCTCTGCTCGCTCATGCGTCCACCCCCAGCTGCGACTCGACGATCTCTCGGTAGGTATCGCTCGTCTCGAGCAGCTCCTCATGCGTGCCGACGCCGACCATGGTCCCGCCGTCGAGCACGACGATGCGGTCCGCGTCGGTGATGGTGGAGATGCGCTGCGCGACCACGATCTTCGTGACGTGCGGAAGCTCGCGCCACAGCGCCTGGCGCAGCCGGGCATCCGTGGTGAGGTCGAGCGCCGAGAACGAGTCGTCGAAGACGAGGATCTGCGGCTTGTGCACGATCGCGCGGGCGATCGCCAGACGCTGACGCTGCCCGCCGGAGACGTTCGTGCCGCCCTGAGCGATGCGCGAGTCGAGCCCATCGGGCATCTCCTCGACGAAGTCGCGCCCCTGGGCGATCTCGAGCGCCTGCCAGAGTTCTTCGTCCGTCGCCTCCTCGCGGCCGTAGCGCAGGTTGGACGCCACGGTGCCGGTGAACAGGAACGGACGCTGCGGCACCAGGCCGATGCTGTCCCACAACGCCTCGACATCCGCCTCGCGCACATCGGTGCCGCCGACGTGCACCGCGCCACCCGAGACATCGAACAGACGCGGGATGAGCGAGACGAGCGTCGTCTTGCCGGAACCGGTGGACCCGACGATCGCGACCGTCTCACCCGGCTCTGCCGCGAAGCTGATGCCGGTGAGCACCGGGGAATCGGCCCCGGGGTAGGTGAACTCGACGTCGTCGAGCGCCACGGATCCGGGGACGGGGAACTCGGTGACGCCGTTCTCCGGGCGCACGAGGGTCGACTCGGAGTCGAGGACCTCGCCGATGCGCTCGGCCGAGACCGCAGCGCGCGGGATCATCATCGCCATGAAGCTCGCCATGATCACGCCGCCCATGATCTGGCCGATGTACTGCATGAAGGCGAACAGCGTGCCGACCTGGACCGTGCCGTTGTTGACCTCGATGCCGCCGAACCAGATGACGGAGACGACCGTGACGTTGAGGATGAGCATGAACAGCGGGAACAGCAGCACGAACAGCGAGCCGACCCTGCGCCCGACGTCCATGATGTCGGTGTTCGCGCCGCGGAAGCGCTCCTCCTCGATGCGCTCGCGCACGAAGGCGCGCACGACGCGGACGCCGGTGAGCTGCTCTCGCATGATGCGGTTGACGTTGTCGAGACGGCCCTGGTACTTGCGGAACAGGGGCACCATGCGCCCGATCACCAGTGCGGCGAGGATCAGGAGCAGCGGCACCGAGACGGCGATGAGCCAGCTCAGGCCGACATTGGTCTGGATGGCGAAGATGATGCCGCCGATCGCCAGCAGCGGCGCCGTGACGAGCATGGTCGCGCCCATCATGGCGAGCATCTGCACCTGCTGCACGTCGTTCGTGTTGCGGGTGATGAGCGAGCCGGCGCCGAACTGCGACACCTCACGCTCGGAGAAGCCGCTGACCTTGCCGAAGACGTCGGCACGGATGTCGCGGCCGGCGCCCATCGCGGCGCGCGCGGCGAAGTAGGTCGCGGTGACCGAGGCGATGATCTGGCCCAGTGACACGGCCAGCATGAACAGACCGGTGCTCCAGATGTAGCCGGTGTCGCCGCGGGCGACGCCCTTGTCGATGATGTCGGCGTTGAGGCGCGGAAGGTAGAGCGTCGCTGCCACGCTCGCGAGCTGGAAGACCAGCACGGCGAGCAGCAGCCATCGGTATCGAGACAGATAACGGAGGAGGATTTTTCCCAGCACAGGCGGACTTTCTAGGAAGGATGAATCGGCGGATTTCTCGGCTGACGGATGCCGACCGACAATCGGCCACAAGAAAGAGTGCCACGAAGCGCCGACATTCGTATCCCCCTGTCGGGGGACCTTCGCTCACAGCGAACCGTTCCGCGGCCCGGCCAGCGGTTTCTGCACCCTGCCGAAGAATCCGTCCTGAGCCTGCGGACGGCTCAGAAGAGCGGATGCCGGGGCACGTACGCCCGCGCGTCCGCACCGGCATCCGGGCCCAGCTCGGCGAGCGTGGCGGGCTGCCAGCGCGGATTGCGGTCCTTGTCGACCAGCTGCGCGCGGATGCCCTCGACGAGGTCGGGATGCTCGTTCACGAACCACAGCACTCGGCGGTATTCGCCCTCCAGCGCGGCGCGGAGGCCGGACGCCTCACGGGCCTCGCGCACCGCGTCGAGCGTCACGACGAGGCCGGTCGGGGCGAGCCCTTCGAGCAGGTCGGCGATGGCAGCCGCATCCGTGGTGCCCTGCGCGTGGAGCCGGTCGACGATCTCCTCGACGGTCGGCGCCGAGAAGGCCTCGTCGATCGCGGGGCGGAGCGCGGGCAGCGTCGTCGGCTCGGGGGTCTCGTCGAACAGCAGCACGATCTCACTGGGACCGGTGGGGTCGGCCCGGAAGGCGAGGGCCTCGCGCAGCGCGTCGAGTCGATCGGACGGCACGAAGTGGTCGGCGAAGCCCATGTACACGGCATCCGCTCCGTTCATCGTCTGACCGGTGAGTCCGAAGTACTCGCCGAACCGTCCGGGCGCACGGCCGAGCAGCCAGGTGCCGCCGACGTCGGGCGTGAAGCCGATGCGCGTCTCGGGCATCGCCAGCTTCGAGCGCTCGGTGACGATGCGGATCGCCGCGTGACCGGCGAGACCGATGCCGCCGCCCATCGTGATGCCGTCGGCGAGGGCGACGACCGGCTTGGGGTACTCGGCGATCAGAGCGTTGAGCGAGTACTCGGCGCGGAAGAACTCCGCGGTCTCCTCTGCGCGACCGCCCACGATCTGGGCGTGCAGTGCGCGCACGTCTCCGCCCGCGCACATGCCGCGCTCGCCCGCCCCGTCGATCAGCACGATCTGCACATCGGTGTCGTCGCGCCAGGCGTCGAGCGTCTGCGTGAGGATCTCGATCATGCCCAGATCGAGGGCGTTGATCGCCTCTGGGCGGTTGAGGGTGAGTCGACCGAGGGCTCCTTCCGTGCGGACGAGGACGCGGGGAGCAGGCGTGGAATCGGTCACGGGAGCCAGGCTACTCCGATCCCCCGACGCCGGAATCCGCATGAAATACGCGATCCGACCGCTTTTCCGGCAGGATAGAGGGAAGTGCCCAATGCAAGGAGAGGTCGCGGATGCCCGACGGACAGGTGCTCGAGTTCACACATGTGACGAAGCGCTTCAATGAGGTGACCGCCGTCTCGGACCTCTCTGCCCGTGTCGAGCCGGGTGCAGTCACTGCTTTCCTCGGCCCGAATGGGGCCGGCAAGACCACGACGCTGCGCATCCTGCTCGGTCAGGTGCGTGCCACATCAGGTACCGCCACGATCGGCGGGACGGCGTACGCAGAGCTCCGTCAGCCGCTGCGCACCATCGGCTCCGTGCTCGAGGAGACGGCCTACCGCCCTCGCCGCACGGCCAGCCGACAGCTGACGATCGCCGCGAAGGCCAACGGCATCCCGCTCTCCCGTGTCGACGAGGTGCTCGCGCTGGTCGGGCTCGACGGCGAGGGCGATTCGCGCATCGGCGGCTTCTCGCTCGGCATGCGCCAGCGGCTGAGCGTCGCGCACGCGCTGCTCGGAGACCCCGGCGCGCTCGTCTTCGACGAGCCGGCGAACGGTCTCGATCCCGAGGGGATCCGGTGGATGCGACTGCTGATGCGTCGCCTGGCGGATGAGGGCCGCACCGTGCTCGTCTCCTCGCACGTGCTCAGCGAGGTCGAGCAGGTCGCCGACAACGTCCTGGTGCTCTCGAAGGGCCAGCTGGTGCTCTCCAGCGGCATCGAGAAGCTCGCCGACCCGGCCGCCGGCTCGGTCGTCGTGGATGCGGTGGACCGCGCCGCACTCACGACCGCACTCTCGACCGCCGGTTTCGACGTCGAGGTGCTGCGCTCCGGCCTCACCGTGCGCGGCGGGGATGCCGGCACCGTTGGCGCCGTCGCCGCCCAGGCCGGCATCGCGCTGAGCACTCTCGTGCAGCGCGGTCCGACGCTGGAAGACGTCTTCATCGAGCTGGTCCGCGGCGGCAAGCTGGAGCCCCGCGCGTCGGCCGCCGCCTCGCAGCTCACGCTCGCCCCCGCCTTCGCTGTCGCAGCCGATGACGCCGCCGCGTCGACGGATGCCGTCGCGACGGATGCCGCCGCTGACACGGGGACACCGGATGCCGTCGCTGCGGATGCCGCCGCTGACACAGGGGCACCGGATGCCGTCGCGACGGATGCCGCTGATGAGACCCTGATCGCCGAGATCGCCGAGGCCTCGGCGGTGTCGGCTGCGGTGTCCGAATCGGCGCCGTCGGATCCAGCGGCTGCCGCGGCGATCGCCGCCGGCGTCGAATCCGCTCACGACGTACAGGCGCCCTCCGACGAGGACGCCGTCGCCGCCGCAGCTGTCGCGGAGGTCGCGGAGAGCATCCGCGCGTCGGAGAGCGCCCGCCCGCCCGCCGACTCCGACACCGACGAGGAGGACGCGATCGCACAGATCGCCGTCGACGAGGACGCCGCGGCCGCCGCAGCGCTCGCCTCGTCCGGCGACGGCGAGACCGACACGCCTGCCCCCTCGTTCGACGAGATCCTGTTCGGCACTGCGGCTCCCGCCGCCGCACCGGCTTCCTCCGGCGTGGAGGACGAGCCCGTGCACGACATCAGCCAGATCTTCGCGGACCGCGGCGATGAGACGGAATCCTCCGAGGACGACCGCGACACGACCGGGACCCCCGAGGAAGAGGCGGCGCCGGTCGACGAGCCGGTCGAAGCCCGTGACGCGTCCGACGAGGATGCTGCAGACGACACTTCCGCGGGACTCGAGATCTTCGCCGACCTCGATGGCGAGAGCGATCGGGTGTCCGAGGGCGAGCAGTCCGATGGCGAGCAGTCCGAGGGCGAGCAGTCCGATGAGGACCCTCGCTCCGCTGCCGTGAGCTCGATGCTCGCTGCCGCCGCCCGCGCCTACTACGAGGACGAACCGAAGGACTACCCGCTCGGCCCCGAGGGCCCCGAGGGCCCCGAGGGCTCCGAGGGCTCCACGTGGAGCGTCGCCTCCACTGGCGTCATCGACACCGTGCCCGTCGCGGACTCCGTCGAGCAGGAGGCGGGCGACGCTCCGGCATCCGACGAGCACCACGACGACGGCGACCACGAGCACCACGAGCACCACGACGGTGACCACCACGACGGTGAGCACCACGGCGACCACGAGCACCGTCAGGACTGACGGGCGCGGCGCTCCTACAGGCGAGAAGCCCTCCCCGACCTTTCGGTCGCGGAGGGCTTCTCACATGTCATCGGGCTTTCAGGCCGGCCGAGGGCGGATGACCGGACGACGGCTGCCCTTCGTCACCGGCGTCGGCGATGTCGCTACGATCTCCTCGACGTCGGCGGCCTCGCTGGAGACCTCGAGGCGCAGGGCCTGGGTGAGCGAGAGTCCGTGTCGGGTCGTGAGGATCAGGCGCCGATACTGCGCATCGCCGTCGAGGTCGATCACGACGCTCGGACGGCGGCGACGGATCAGCACGAAATCGAGGCTGCCCGCGGCCTTCCAGCTGCCGGCAGCGAGGACACCGGGGATGTGGGTGCCGGGGTTCGGCACACCCCTCAACCAGGTCCATGCGTCGTCGGTCAACTGCACCTTGGTGATGGTCTCGCGCGCGATCCGCAGATTCTCGCGGTGGAAGGTCGCGGCACGTTCGATCGGCGAGAGCACGACCTCCAGTTGCGTCTGATCCAACAGCAACGTCACCATGACTCCAGTCTGCCAGCGCGGTCCTGCCAGTTGTCTGGAAGTTGCTCACAGGAACGCAACGATCCGTTGTCGGAACCCACCATCCGGGCGACGCGCGCGGTACCCGCGCCTGTGGATAACTTCGTCCGAGTGTCGTACATATGTTCTAGGCTAGCAGCATGTCACAGACCCCCTCCGACCACATCGAGCAGCGCGCCGCGCTGCTCGATGCATGGGTGGGGAAGCGGCGCCAGATCGCCCGGCTCGAGGCGGAATCCATGGAGCTGCTCGTCGATCGTCTGCTCCTGCGCGATGCGGAGACACAGGAGAGCCCCTACCACCGCGACACGGTCCACCGGTCGATGATCGCCGAGTACTCCGCCGCCGGCCACATCTCGCAGGGCAGCGTCGAGTACGCGTTCTCCGACGCTGCGTTCCTCGGCTCCGATCACCCCGTGGCCCGCGCGTCGTTCCGTCAGGGCGGGATCACGGCGGCGCATGTGCGCGAGATCGTCCGCGCCGGTGCGGTCGTGCGCGAGGCCGTCCGCGAGGGGAGGGCGGATGCCGCGGCTCTGGAGCTGTACGACACCGCAGCCGTGGTCGTCGCCGAGCACGACACTCCGGCGCGCACTCGCACCCTCGTGCGCCAGATCGCCGCGGCCCTCGCGGGCGAGACACTGGTCGGTCGACACCGCCGCGCAGCCTCGGAGCGGCGCGTCACGATGCGCTCCGTCGACGACGGGCTCGCGCTGATCACCGTGGTGGTGCCCGAGCACCTGGGGGTCGCGATCATGGACCGGCTCACGCAACTCGCCCGCGGGGTCATCGCGGCGCGCCACGACGTCGAGCCGGTGCTCGACCCCGAAGAGCTCGACTCCGGGGAGAACCCGATCTTCCCGGAAGACCTGGACTGGAGCGCGCCCGGGCTCGACGAGTGGGTCATCTTCGGCGAACGGGACACGTTCACCACCGACCCGCTGCCCGAGCCGTGCCCTGTCGAGGTCCCGGCCGATACGCGGACGATCGACCAGGTGCGTACGGACCTGCTGACCGATCTCCTGCTCGCGTCCGCTCCCAGTGAGGCGGCCGGGGCGGGCCTCGACCGGGTCCGGGCCCACGTCCAGGTGACGATCGCCGCGACGACGCTGGCCGGAGCCGATGACCGCCCCGCCGAGCTCGACGGCTTCGGGCCGATCGATCCTGACATCGCCCGCGACCTCGCCGGACGCAATGGCGGCTGGTCCCGGCTCTTCCTCGACCCGACCGGAATGGTCACCCAGACCGACACGTACAGTCCGACCGAGGGCATGCGCCGATTCCTGCGGGCGCGCGACCAGCACTGCCGGTTCCCCGGCTGTCGGATGCCGGTGCACCGCTGTCAGATCGATCACAATCACGACCACGCGCGGGGCGGGCGCACGAGTCTGTCCAACCTCAGTCACTTCTGCGCAGGACACCACGTGCTGAAGCACCCAGATATCGACGAGCGTCATCGGTGGACGGCGCGACAGCTTCCCGATCGGAGCCTGGACTGGGTCAGTCCGCTCGGTCGGCACTACAGCGATGCGCCGCCGCGTCGGGTCATGTTCGTCTGAGTGCGCTCAGGGCCGGGCGGCGGCCGCAGCTTCTGCCGCGATCGGAAGCGCGGCCTCGATGCGCTGGAGCTCGTCTTCACCGTGAGCGGCGGTGAGGAACCAGGCCTCGAAGACGCTCGGCGGAAGCGCGATGCCCTGCTCCCGCAGCGAGTGGAAGAACGGCGCGTAGCGGAACGACTCCTGAGCCTGAGCCTCGGCGTAGTCGCGCGGGGCGGAGGCACGGAACGAGGCGTTGAACAGGCTGCCGGCCTTCGCGACCGCGTGGGTCACACCGGCACCCGCAAGCGCCGCGTCCAGCGCGGCGGAGAGCCGGTCCGCGGCGGCGTCCACCGTCGCGTAGACCTCGGGCGTCGCCAGTCGCAGCGTGGCCAGGCCGGCCGCGACCGAGAGCGGGTTCCCCGACAGGGTTCCGGCCTGGTACACCGGCCCCAGGGGCGCGAGCAGGTCCATGACCTCAGCACGCCCTCCGAGCGCGGCCAACGGCATCCCTCCGCCGACGACCTTGCCGAAGGTGACGATGTCGGGAAGGTACTCCTCCCCCGCAGCGGCCTGCAGACCCCAGAACCCGGCGGGGTGCACGCGGAAGCCGGTGAGCACCTCGTCGAGGATCATGAGTGCGCCATGCGCGTGCGCCGTATCGGCGATCAGACGGTTGAAGCCGGGCAGCGGGGCGACCACGCCCATGTTCGCCGCGGATGCCTCCACGATGACCGCCGCGATGCGGGGGCCGTGCTCGGCGAAGACCGCCGCGAGCGCATCAGGGTCGTTGTAGCCGATCACGAGCGTCTGCGCGGCGATCGGTGCGGGCACTCCCGCCGAGCCGGGCAGCGCGAGCGTCGCGACACCGGAACCGGCCTCCGCGAGGAGCCCGTCCGAGTGGCCGTGGTAGTGCCCGGCGAACTTCACCAGCAGGTCGCGCCCCGTGGCGCCGCGCGCCAGACGGATCGCGGTCATGGTCGCCTCGGTTCCGGTGGACACCAGCCGCACGCGCTCGATCGGCCGCGTCTCGCCGACGCGCACCCGCTCCGCGATCACGGCGGCGAGCTCGACCTCGCCCTCAGTCGGTGCGCCGAACGAGAGACCGCGGGTGGCTGCCTCCTGCACGGCGGCGACGACCTCGGGGTGGGCGTGACCGAGGAGCGCGGGACCCCACGAGGCGACGAGGTCGATGTACTCGACGCCCGCGGCATCCGTGACGGTGGCGCCCTTCGCAGAGGCGAGGAAGCGCGGCGTTCCGCCGACGGAGCCGTAGGCGCGCACCGGGGAGTTGACTCCGCCGGGGATCACCGCCCGGGCAGCAGAGAACAGGTCGTCGTTGCGGTCGGTCATGATGATGCTCCGAAGAAGAGAGGGGTGCGGCTCAGCCGCGCAGCCAGCGGGCGGCCTCGGTCGCCCAGTAGGTCAGGACCGCGTCGGCTCCGGCGCGGCGGATCGACAGCAGGGACTCCAGGATGGCGGCACGACGATCGATCCACCCGTTCGCGGCGGCGGCCTCGATCATGGCGTACTCGCCGGACACCTGGTATGCCCAGACCGGAATGCTGACGGTGTCGCGCACCTCGCGCAGCACATCGAGGAAGGCCATGGCGGGTTTCACCATCACGATGTCGGCGCCCTCGGCCTCGTCGACGACGGCCTCGCGCACGCCCTCGCGGCGGTTGCCCGGGTCGAGCTGATACGTGCGGCGGTCGCCGGTCAGTTGCGAGTCGACAGCCTCACGGAACGGTCCGTAGAAGGCGCTGGCGTACTTCGCGGCGTAGGCGAGGATCAGGGTCTGCGTGAAGCCCTCGGCGTCGAGTGCGGCGCGGATGACGGCGACCTGGCCGTCCATCATCCCCGACAGCCCGAGCAGCTGCGACCCTGCGCGCGCTTGCGCGAGCGCCATCGACGTGTACCGCTCGAGCGTCGCATCGTTGTCGACGGACCCGTCGGCAGCAAGCACGCCGCAGTGCCCGTGGTCGGTGAACTCGTCCAGGCACAGGTCGGTCTGCACGACCAGGGCGTCGCCGACCTCTGCCGCCAGCGCCTCGGTCGCCACATTCAGGATCCCGTGCGGGTCATCCGCGCCCGAACCGCGGGCATCGCGCACCGCGGGAACGCCGAACAGCATCACACCGCCCACACCGGCTTCGGCGGCCTCGACCGCCGCCGCGCGCAAGGAGTCGAGCGAATGCTGGGCGACTCCGGGCATGGAACCGATCGCGACCGGCTCGCTAAGACCTTCGCGCACGAACATCGGCAGCACGAGCTGCCGCGGCTGCAGCGAGGTCTCGCGCACGAGATCGCGTACCGCCGGCGACTGGCGCAGACGCCTCAACCGGACCTCGGGGAAGCTCACGGCGCGAACTCGTCCGCCGCGTGCGGAAGCGTGAAGTGCGAGACCGCGTCGATCAGGGCGTCGACCGTCTGCCGATCGGCGACGACCGAGACCGGAAGGCCGGCCTTCTGCGCGTCACGTGCGGTGCGAGGACCGATCGCGGCGAGCAGCGTCTCGTCGGGGATCTCGGGGAACTGCTCGCGCACCTGCTCCGCGACCGAACCACTCGTGATGAGGATCGCGTTGATGCGTCCGTTCTCGACATCGCGCTTGATGCGGTCCGTCACCGGTACGCCGACCGTGCGGTAGGCCACGACGCTGTGCACGTCGTGCCCGGCCTCCGACAGTAGGCGGCTCAGCACGGGCTTCGCGATCTCGCTGCGCAGCGCCAGGATGCGCCGGGGCTCGGTCTCGAGGGCGACGAGCTGCTCGGCCATGCCTTCGGCGGAGTTGTCCTGCGCCGGCACCAGGGCCACTTCGTAGCCGACGGCCTGCAGTGCCGCGGCGGTCGTCTCGCCGACGGCCGCGATGCGGGTCGTCGGCGGCACGGCCGCGCGATGTGCGAACAGCACGTCGACCGTGGTCGCGCTGGTGACGGTGAGCCAGTCGAACTCGCCGGCCGCCAACTGCTCCAGGGCGACATCGAGCGCCGCCTGGTCGGTGGTGGGGGCGAAGTTGATCAGCGGCGCGACGACGGGGATCGCTCCCTGGGCGCGCAGACTGGCGGCGACGCCGTCGCCCCACGGCCCTCCGCGGGGCACGAGGATGCGCCAGCCGTCCAGTGGTCGGTCCTGCTTCATATCGGATGTCATGAGGAAAGATGCTCTCGGGAGACGAGGTCGGCCGCCCCTTGATCGAGCAACCGACGGGCAACAGTCAACCCGAGCTCGCGCGCTGCGTGCATCGGGCCTGCACCATCGGCAGCATCCGCTCCATTGCCACTGCCGTTCCGACGAATATACTCCCCGTTCAGGTCTTCCGTGACGTCGAGGCCGATCCGGCGGTCTCCTTCGGCCGAGTAGACGACGGTTCTGACCCGTACCGACGACCCTTCGACCACGGCGTGAGCGGCCATCGGCGCCTGGCATCCGGCGTCGAGACCCTCCAGGATCGCGCGCTCGACCGTGATGGCCAGACGAGTCGGTCCATGGTCGAGAGCGGCGAGGGCTGCGAGCAGCTCGGCCGGGGCATCCTCCGTCGTCTCCACCGCGAGGGAACCCTGCCCCGGAGCGGTCGGCCACTCGGCGAGCCCCAGCTCCTCTCGTCGCAGCGGCGAGTTCGCGTCGAGACGCGACAGCCCGGCGGCGGCGAGGATGACGGCATCCAGCTCTCCGGATGCGACGCGCGCCAGACGCGAGTCGACGTTGCCGCGGATGTCGACGACCTCTGCATACGGCGCGCGACGGCGCACCTGGGCGATCCGGCGCGGCGCACCCGTGCCCACGGTGCTGCCCGAGCGGAGCTCGTGCAGCGGGATGCCGTCGCGGGTGAGCACGACATCCCGGGCGTCTTCGCGTTCCGGGGTCGCTGCGATCACGAGACCTGCGGGGATCGCCGTCGGCAGATCCTTGAGCGAATGGACGAGGAAGTCGCATTCGCCCGCCAGCAGTGCCTCACGCAGCCGAGTCGCGAAGATGCCCTGGCCGCCGATCTCGGACAGCGACGCACGGTTCGTGTCGCCCTCCGAGGTGATCGGCACGAGTTCGACCGGACGCCCTGCAACTCTCTCGAGTGCGGTCGCGACATGACCGGACTGCGCCTGCGCGAGTGCGCTGCGCCGAGTCCCCAAGCGGATCGGAGTCGTCATCGCGCGGCCTACTGCAGCACGTCCGCGATCTCGTCGAACCGGAGCCTGCGTCCGGTGTAGAAGGGCAGCTCCTCCTTCACGTACATCCGCGCGTCGGTGTACCGCAGGTCGCGCATGAGGTCGACGAGCTCGGTCACGTCATCCGCTTCGAGGGGCAGGACCCACTCGTAGTCGCCGAGCGCGAAGGCCGCGACGGTGTTCGCGATGACGCCCGTGAACGCCGCACCCTTGCGTCCGTGGTCGGCGAGCATCTTGCGGCGCTCGTCCTCGGGGGCCAGGTACCACTCCGGCGTGCGCACGAACGGGTACAGGCAGAGCCAGTCCTTGGGCTCGATGCCGCGCAGGAACCCGGGCACGTGGGAACGGTTGAACTCGGCGTCGCGGTGCACACCCATGACGTTCCACACCGGCAGGAGCGAGCGCAGCAGCTCGGTGCGGCGGAGTCGGCGCAACGCGCGCTGCAGTTCCTCGGCAGTGTCGCCGTGCAGCCAGACCATGAGATCGGCGTCGGCCTTGAGCCCGGAGACGTCGTAGAAGCCGCGCACGGTCACTCCGGAGTCCTCGACGTAGGAGACGATGGTCTCCAGCTCGGTCGAGTCGGACTCGGTGACAGCGACATCGGGATTGCGTCGCCACACGGCCCAGAGGGTGAAGCCGGACGGGTTCTCTTCGCGCACTTCGGACATGACCCCAGTCTGCCCTCTTTGCGGAGCGCCCGCGAATGCGGCCCTTCGACAGGCTCAGGGACCCCAGGGGCGCTTACCCCGAAACGTCGACTAGCGCGAGAGCGCGCGGGCGATCGCCCAGACCGCACCGCCGACCACGGCGGCGAGTCCGACAGCCGCCGCGACGGCGCCGATCGGGTTGCGGTCCGCGAAGACGCGGGCCTTGGCCGCAGCCCTAGCCGATGCCTTCTCGACGCGTCGGGGAATGTTCCCCTTGACCTCGATCGCGGCGAGAGCGGCCTTCAGCTCCGCGCGCGCCGAGGCGACGGGGTCGACGATCCCCGCGGGGACGACCGTGCGGGGGAGGTTGTCAGATACGGTCATCGCCGGCGTCCTTCACGAGTCGGATGTCCTCGGCCACCGCCTGCGCGGGGTTCTGCCGGGCGAGGACCTTGCGGAACTTGAGGATGCCGAGCAGGGCGAACAGCAGCACGGCGAGGATCAGGATGCCGAACACGGCGATCGCCGAGAGCCACACGGGCCACCACGACGACAGCCCGGCGATCGCGAACACGAGCACGACCGGCACCGCCCAGAACAGGAAGAACAGCGCGACCAGGAACCAGACCGAACCGATACCGGCGTCCTTGGCCGTCCGCGAGACCCACGCCTTCGCCGCGTCGATCTCGGCTTTGACGAGGTTCGTGACGAGTTCGGGGAGGTCGCCGAGGAGCGTCAGCAGACTGTCGTCGGCTCGATCCCGGTATCCGCGAGGCATCTCAGGCGCCGGCCTTCTTGGTGGTCGCGCTCTTGGTCGCAGTGGTCTTCGAGGCCGTGCTCTTGGATGCCGCGGTCTTGGCCGCCGGCTTCTTCGCCGCGGGCTTCTTTGCGGCGGTCTTGGCCGCGTCCTTGGCGGCGTCCACCGCGTCCTCAGCCGCATCCGCCACCTCGGCGGCGGCGTCCTTGCTCTTCGCGATGGCGGAGTCGAGCTTCTGGCCGGGCGTTCCGTTGCCCTGCACCGACTTGACGATCTTCACCGCGCCGTTCCAGATCACGCCCGGTACGGCAGCAGCCTTGTCGCCGAGGAAGCTCTTCGCCTGCTCGACGCGGTCCTGCACGGGGTCGAGCTCCCAGACCTTGAGCCATTGCGTCTTGATCTGCTCATAACGCTCGCGTCCGGCACGTGTGCCGAGGACGTACCCCACGCCGAGTCCGACGACGAGTCCGATCTTCCCCTTCATGGGGTCTCCTCACGTTGTTCCGGTCGAGCCGCAGGCTTCGATCCCCGTCGGCCAGGTACCCAGCGTAACCCCGTATGCCGATTTCGGCATCTAAACGTCAGGGGGTTGACAGACAGGACCGCGTCAATCCCACAGCAGGTCGCGGCGAAGTCGATCTGCTTCGGTCACCGCGTCCGGCACGACCTGCGCGAGCCCGGTGCCAGCCAGCCACGCGCCGACGACCGCCAACCCCGGCGTCCTCTGCACCGCGGAGCGCGCCGCAGACCGCCGCTCCCCCGAGCCGATGATCGACGCGGGCTGCGACTGGATGTAGCGCGAACGCTCGGCGGCGACGAGCGACGAGGCCGGCAGCGGCACGCCCAGCAGGGCGGAGGCCTCGCTCAAGGCCAGGGTCACGGCGGCGTCATCGTCGAGCGCGGCGGTCGCAGCCGGCTCCCCCTGCGCGCCGAACGAGACGCGCACGACGTGGCGGCCTCCGGCGGCCTCACGCACCCAGTCCCACTTGGCGGTCGAGTGCGTGAGTGCCTTCGCCGTGTGGCTGCCGGGCACCGTGAGCACTCCGGTGCCGCGCGGCACGGCGTCGAGCGCGGGGGCGTCGAGCAGAAGCGTCACGAGCTCGATCTGCGGGGCCTCTGCCGCGTCCGTCGCCGCGAGCGCGGGTACGGTCTCGGCGAGCAGGGCGCGCGCGACGGATTCCTCGGTCGCGACGATCACCGCGTCGGCGAGGAACTCGTTCTCAGGCGAGTCGGTCTCGGCCGGCGCGTCCACGGCCGGCTCACCCTCGGCCGGCTCGTCCTCAGTCGGCTCGTCGTCAGTCGGCTCGTCGGAATCATCCACCGCGACCACGCGCCAACCGGCTCCGTCTCGCGCCACCCGCTCCACCGGGGTGCCGACGCGCACCTCGACCTCGAGGCGGGCGAGCTCGGCGACGAGGGCGTCGATCAGCACCGTCATCCCGCCGACCAGGCCCTCGACCGCGGCGCCCGGAGCCTTCGCCGCCCCCGCGGCCGCCGTGTCGCGCAGCGCCTGGACGGCGCCGGACAGCGACCCCACCCGGGTGAGCGCGGCGTTGAGGCCCGGCGCGGCGACATCCACGTCGACGTCATCCGGCGATGCCGAGTAGACCCCGGTCGTGACGGGAGCCACGAGGCGGTCGCGCACCTTGGCCCCCATGCGCGACGCGACCAGACGCCCGAGGCTGAGCTGGTGGCCGATCGTCAGCGGCGGTCGCACGCGGTCCACATAGGCGCGCCACGCTCCGGACCAGCCGATGATGCGGCGCACGTCATCCTGGAACGGATTCGCGGGGATGCCGAGCAGACCTCCGACGGGCAGCGGCGCCGCGCCGACACCGGGGATGCCGGACAGCCAGGCCGGCCCCGCGGCCGGGGCGACGATCCTGTCGGTGAGGTCCAGCTCCTCCAGCAGGGCGCGCACGTGGCCGCCACGGGTCGCGAAGCTCTCCGCTCCGGCATCCAGCACGATGCCGTCGAGCTCGGTGCGGCGGATCGCTCCGCCGACGGTTTCTGCGGCTTCCAGCAGCGTCACCCGCATGCCGACCTTCGCGCATTCACGCGCGGCCAGCAGCCCGCCGATGCCGCCGCCGATCACGACGATGCGCGTCTCGGCGGCGCGGGCTGCGAGCACAGCGGGTGCCGGCGCCTCAGCCATGGGAGTGCACCAGCTCGACGATGCGCGTGAGCTGATCGGGGTCGGTCTCCGGCGGGACGCCGTGGCCGAGGTTGAGGATGTGGGCCCGCGCGGCACGGCCACGGGCCAGCACATCGCGCACATGAGCCTCGAGCACGGGCCACGGCGCCGACAGCAGCGCCGGGTCGATGTTCCCCTGCACCGTGGTGTCGGGGCCGAGGAGGGCGGCTGCCTCGTCGAGCGGCTGACGCCAGTCGACGCCGACGCCGTCGACCGCGCCGTCGAGTCGCATGTCGGCGAGGAAGGGCCCGGTGCCCACGCCGAAGTGGATCTTCGGGATGTCGATGCCGTCGAGCGCGGCGCGGGAGTGGGGCGCGACGAAGGCGCGGTAGTCGGCGGGGTTGAGGGAACCGGCCCACGAGTCGAAGAGCTGCACGGCCGATGCTCCGGCGTCGCGCTGAGCGATCAGGAACGCGCGGGAGATCTGCGCCAGCCAGCCGGCCAGACGGTTCCACGAATCGGGGTCGGCGTGCATCATGGCCCTGGCCCGCAGGTGCTCCTTGGAAGGACCGCCCTCGACGAGATAGGCGGCGAGCGTGAAGGGAGCTCCGGCGAAGCCGATGAGGGGGACGTCGCCGAGCTCGGCCGTGACCAGGCGCACGGCCTCGGCGATCGCGGTCGAGTCCAGCGAGGCGGGGTCGATCGCGGTGATCCGGTCCACATCGGCGACCGAGCGCACCGGGTTCGCGAACACCGGACCACGGCCCGGCTCGATCTCCACATCGACGCCCGCGAGCCGCAGCGGGATGACGATGTCGCTGAAGAACACCGCGGCGTCCACTCCGTGCCGGCGCACCGGCTGCAAGGTGATCTCGGCCGCGAGGTCGGGCGTCAGGCAGGCATCCAGCATCCGCGTTCCGACGCGCAGCTCGCGGTACTCCGGCAGCGACCGACCCGCCTGACGCATGAACCAGACCGGGGTCTGGGCCGGGCGGTCACCGGCGAGGGCGCGCAAGAGAGGAGCATCGGAGAGGGCCATGCCTCCATCCTCCCATCCGGCTTCTATGAGTGTGCGGAGATGGCCGGCACAGGCTCGGGTAGGATTGTCGGGTGCTGCTGTGTGTCACGGCGAGTCACAAGACCGCCACATTCGATCTGCTCGAACGCCTGAGCCGCACCCCCGACGGCGTCGCCCCCACTCTCGTGGAGATGGCTCCGTGCGTGCAGGGTGCGGTCGTTCTCGCGACGTGCAATCGGTTCGAGGCGTACGTGGAGATGGACGAGCCCGTCACCGCGGCCGGCGCGATCGGCGTCGAAGCCGTGCTGGAAGCGGTCGAGGCCGTCACCGGCGTCCCTGCCGCCGAGCTCGACGGCGCGTACGCCGTGCACTCCGGCCGTCGCGTGGCAGAGCACCTGTTCTCCGTCGCCTCCGGGCTCGAGTCCGTCGTCTCCGGCGAGGGCGAGATCGCCGGCCAGGTGCGTCGCGCACTGAAGTCCGCCCGCAAGGAGGGCACGACCTCCCCCGAGCTGGAGCGCCTGTTCCAGCGCGCCAGCCAGGCGCAGCGCAAGGTCAAGAACGTCACCGCCCTCGGCCGCGCCGGACGCTCGCTCGTACGCCTCGCGCTCGAACTCGCCGACAGCCGCATCGCCGACTGGTCCGCCGAGCGCGTGCTGCTCGTGGGCACGGGCGCCTACGCCGCCGTCACCCTCGCCACGCTCCGCGAGCGCGGCGCCGTGAACATCTCGGTGTACTCCCCCTCCGGTCGCGCAGAGGCCTTCGCCGCGAAGCACGGCATCCGTCCCGTCGCCGCAGACGACTACGCCCGCACGGCGGCGCGGTCGAGCCTGCTGATCACCTGCACCACCGCCACGGAGCCGGTGCTCGGGCCGGAGCAGCTCCAGGCCCCGACCGGACCCGCAGCGATCGGATGCCCGGTCGGCGCGCACAACCAGCTCGTCGTCGACCTCGGCATGCCGCGCAACGTCGACCCCGCCGTCGCCACGCTGGAGGGCGTCGCACTGCTCGACCTCGAGACCATCCGCCTGCACGCCCCGCTCGAGGAGCTGCAGGCCACGGATGCCGCACGCAGCGTCGTGCGCGAGGCCGCTGACACCTTCCACGTGGTGGGTGAGCGCCAGAGCGTGACCCCGGCCGTCGTCGCACTGCGGTCGCACGTCTTCTCGCTGCTCGAGTCCGAGATCGACCGCGCCCGCGCACGCGGTGACGAGGACGGACGCGTCGAGCAGGCGCTGCGCCACCTCTCCGCGGTGCTGCTGCACACCCCCACGACCCGCGCGCACGAGCTCGCCGCCGCCGGTCGCGCCGACGAGTTCACCGCAGCGATCGGCGCGCTGTACGGCATCGTGCCGGAAGTCGAGAGTGCGGCCGACGACGCCGCACCCGCCTCGGCCTGACGCTCGGCATCCGGCGCCACACGCGCGTGACGCGGGTGGCACACTGGAGGCATGGCCCTTCACATCACCGGAGACACCGCCGCTGACGCCCTGCTCACCGACAACCCGCTGGCGCTGCTGATCGGGATGCTGCTGGACCAGCAGGTGCCCATGGAGACCGCCTTCGCCGGGCCTCTGAAGATCGAGCAGCGCACCGGTGCGACCGACGCCACCGCGATCGCCGGCATGGCTCCGGACGAGTTCCTCGAGGCCTTCAAGCAGACTCCGGCCGTGCACCGGTTCCCCGGGTCGATGGCCACCCGCGTGCAGACGCTGTGCCAGACGCTCGTCGACGACTGGGGCGGGGATGCCGCCGCGCTCTGGACGCGCCCTTCGTCAGGCTCAGGAGACACCCCATCGGGCGCCGAGGTGCTGAAGCGCCTGAAGGCTCTGCCCGGGTTCGGAGAGCAGAAGGCGAAGATCTTCCTCGCGCTCCTCGGCAAGCAGTACGGGTTCACCGGCGAGGGCTGGCGCGAGGCCGCCGGCGCCTACGGAGAGGAGGGTTCGTTCCGCAGCGTCGCCGACATCGTCTCGCCCGAGTCGCTCGCCCAGGTGCGCGAGCACAAGAAGGCGATGAAGGCCGCGGCCAAGAAGAGCTGACTATGGAGAAGACGGGTCAGGACGTCCAGGAGTACCTCGCTGCGGTGACGCCCGCACGGCGGCGCGACGATGCGCTGGTCGTGCTCGACATCATGCGCGAGATCACCGGCCGCGAACCGGAGATGTGGTCCAGCGGAATCGTCGGCTTCGGCACCTGCCACTACCGCTACCCCACCGGCACCGAAGGTCTCACCGGCATCCTCGCTTTCGCGCCGCGCAAGACGTCGCTCACGGTCTACGTCTTCGAAGGTTTCGACACGCATCGAGAGGCCCTCGCACAGCTCGGCCCGCACACCACGAGTGTCTCGTGCCTGTACATCAAGGATCTGTCGAAGGTCGATCTCGACATCCTGCGCGGGATCCTGCAGCGCTCCTATGACTGGATGCTCGAGGGCGGCTCCGACGCCGCCATCCTCACGATCGTCGACTGAGCGGCTGCCCCTGCAACTCCTGCGGCCACACGCACCTTCTGCGGCCACACCATCAGGATGTGGCCGCAGAACGTGCAGAGGGCCGCAGAAGTTGCGCGGATCCAGTTCCCCGGGCGGCCTCAGGCGCCGCGCAGGCGCTCCGCGAGGTAGGCGTGCAGCTCGTCGATCGAGACGCGCTCCTGCGCCATGGTGTCGCGGTCGCGCACCGTGACGGCGCGGTCCTCGAGCGAGTCGAAGTCGACCGTGACGCAGAACGGGGTGCCGATCTCGTCCTGGCGACGGTAGCGGCGACCGATCGCCCCCGCGTCGTCGAAGTCGACGGCCCAGGAGGCGCGCAGCGTGTCGGCGACCTCGCGGGCGAGCGGCGAGAGCTTCTCGTTGCGCGACAGCGGCAGCACGGCGGCCTTGACCGGGGCGAGGCGCGGGTCGAGCTTGAGCACGGTGCGCACGTCGGTGCCGCCCTTGGCGTTGGGCACCTGCTCCTCGACATAGGCGTCGACGAGGAACGCCATCATGGCGCGCGTGAGGCCGAACGACGGCTCGATCACGTACGGCGTGTAGCGCTCGCCCGTGGCCTGGTCGAAGTAGGTCAGGCTCTGGCCGGATGCCTCGCTGTGGCTGGAGAGGTCGTAGTCGGTGCGGTTGGCGACACCCATGAGCTCGCCCCACTCCTTGCCCGCGAAGCCGAACTTGTACTCGACGTCGATCGTGCCGGCCGAGTAGTGCGCGCGGTCGTCTTCCGGCACGTCGAACTGGCGCATGTTCTCGGGGTCGATGCCCAGATCGATGAACCAGCTCCAGCAGGCCTCGACCCAGTGCTCGAACCACTCCTGAGCCTCGGCGGGAGGCGTGAAGAACTCGATCTCCATCTGCTCGAACTCGCGGGTGCGGAAGATGAAGTTGCCGGGGGTGATCTCGTTGCGGAACGCCTTGCCGACCTGGCCGATGCCGAACGGCGGCTTCTTGCGGCTGGCGGTGAGCACGTTCGAGAAGTTCACGAAGATGCCCTGCGCCGTCTCGGGGCGCAGGTAGTAGAGACACGATTCGTCGTCGACGACGCCGAGGTAGGTCTTCACCAGACCGGAGAACGCCTTGGGCTCGGTGTACTGCCCCTTGGTGCCGCAGTTCGGGCAGGGGATGTCGGCGAGACCGTTCTCGGCCGTGCGACCCTTGCGCGCCTCGAAGTCCTCGATCAGATTGTCGGCGCGGAACCGCTTGTGGCACTGCAGACACTCGACGAGCGGATCGGTGAAGGTCGCGACGTGACCGGATGCCTCCCACACGCGCTTGGGCAGGATGATGCTGGAGTCCAGCCCGACCATGTCGCCACGACCGCGCACGAACGTCTGCCACCACTGCCGGCGGATGTTCTCCTTGAGCTCCGTGCCGAGGGGGCCGTAGTCCCAGGCCGACCGGGAACCGCCGTAGATCTCACCTGCTTGGAACACGAACCCGCGGTGGCGGGCGAGGGCGATGACCTTGTCGAGGCGGGACTGTTCGGCCATGGTGGCTCCAATGGTCGGATGCGGGAGGGACCCGTGAACACGGGCGTCCCCATTCTATCCGCGGGCGACCGGGACCTCTGAGCCCACCGGGAGCACGGTCGAGGAGTACCGTCGAGGCATGAGCGCAGCGCAGCCCACTCGTCCCGCCCGCGACGAGGACACCCGCTTCTTCGGTCAACCGTGGTCGCTGGTGCATATCTTCGGCGTGGAGATGTGGGAAGCGGTTCAGCTTCTACGGCATGCAGGGCATCCTGCTGATCTACCTGTACTACTCCGCGACGCAGGGCGGACTGGGCATCCCCGAGGCGGTCGCCGGCGGCATCGTCGGCGCGTACGGCGGGTCGGTGTACCTCTCGACGATCCTCGGCGCCTGGCTCGCCGACCGGCTCTTCGGCTCGGAGCGCGTGCTGTTCGTGAGCGCGATCGTGATCGTCGCCGGGCACATCGCGCTCGCGCTGCTCCCCGGCCTCCTCGGCGTGGGCGTGGGTCTGGTGCTGGTCGCGCTCGGCTCCGGGGGCCTCAAGGCCAATGCGACCTCCGTGGTCGGCACGCTCTATGCCGCCGACGACCCCCGTCGCGATGCGGGCTTCTCGCTGTTCTACCTCGGCATCAACCTCGGGGCGTTCCTGGGACCGATCCTCACCGGCATCCTGCAGTCCACGCTCGGCTTCCACTACGGCTTCGGCCTCGCCGCGATCGGCATGACGCTGGGTCTGGTGCAGTACTCGTTCGGCCGCAGGGCGCTGCCAGAGTCCGCGAGGGCGGTGCCGAACCCGCTCCCCTCCGCCCGCTACCCGCTGGTGATCGGCATCGCGGTCGCCGCCGTGGTGCTCATCGCCGTGCTGGTGCTCACCGGCGTCATCCGCGACGACAACCTCGCCGTGATCGTGATCGGACTGACCGTGATCGCCAGCATCGCGTACTTCGCGGTGATCCTGAGCAGCCGTCGCATCGACGGCACCGAGCGCTCTCGCGTGTGGGGGTTCCTGCCGCTGTTCGTGACCAGCGTCGCGTTCTGGTCGCTGTACCAGCAGCAGTTCACGGTGCTCACCGTCTACTCCGACAAGCGGCTGGACCGGATGCTGTTCGGCATCGAGATCCCGGTGTCCACGGTGCAATCCATCAACCCGGTCTTCATCATCATCCTCTCGGGTGTCTTCGCGGCGATCTGGACCCGGCTCGGCAGCCGGCAGCCGTCGACGCCGATGAAGTTCGGCATCAGCGCGATCGTGATGGGCTGCGCGTTCCTGCTGTTCCTGCCGTTCGCGAACGGGGCGGCGAACTCCACGCCGCTGCTCGCGATCGTCGGCATCCTGTTCGTGTTCACGGTCGCCGAGCTGCTGCTCTCGCCCGTCGGCCTCTCCGTCGCGACCAAGCTCGCTCCCGCGGCATTCCGCACACAGATGGTCGCGCTGTTCTTCCTGTCGATCGCCCTCGGCACCGCGATCTCCGGCTGGCTGGTGCAGTTCTACGACCCGAAGAACGAGGTGCCGTACTTCTCGACGCTGGGCGCGATCGCGATCCTCGTCGGCGTCGGACTGCTGCTCTCGGTCAACCCCGTGCTGCGACTCATGAAGGGCGTGCGCTGACCCGGAGGGACAACTCGGCGAGGCTCCTGCGTGAGCCCTGGCCGGCAGCGCGTGTGGGGCGGCTATTCCGGGTACTTCACCGACCCCGACGGCTTCCGTTGGGAGATCGCGGTCAACCCCGGTGAGACCGGGGACTTCGTGCTGCCCCCGCGCTGAGAGCCCTCAGGCGGTGAAGAGGTAGCCGCGCTCCACGTCGAAGCCGGCGATGCGGAGGCCGCGCCCGAGCCGCTCCTCCATCTCGGCGCGCAGACGCGTGCGCCACTCGTGGGCGGCGGCCGCGTCGGATTCGCGCAACGACTCGATGTCGGAGGGGATCTCCAGGGTCTCGACCACGAGGTCGGCGGCCGGAGGCTTGGCGATGTCGGCGAGCGCCCACTCGACGTCGAGGCGGTCGCTCTCGTCGCCCGCGTCGCCGCCACCGAAGATGCCGTACACGTTCACCGCATACCCCGTCACGCGTGCACCGAGCACCGTGAGGAAGAAGTGGGCGTTGCGCGCCACGAGCGGGTCGAACGTCCAGGTGATGCGGCCGACATCGCGGGAGAACGCCCACTGGCGCTGGTGCTCCTTGAGCTCGCGCCCCCAGCCGCGCCCGCGGTATTCGGGGAGCAGCGCGGTGATGTGCGAGTGCATCGCCCGCTGCGCCGGCGCACCGAAGAACGCGATCGAGGCGCCGACCATGCGCTCCTGGTCGCCCTCTCCGTCGAACAATCCGACGACGTAGTTGCCCGATTGCTGCAGCGCGCGCAGGGTGCCGGCATCGATGACGCGCTCGGGGCCTCGGATGGAATCGAGGATGCCCTGGGCATCGAGGATGAGTTCAACGGTGTCGAGATCACGGATGGTTCGCACGCGCCTAGTTTGCCCCTCCTTCGCCCGATCGCAGAATCGGCAACGCGCAGAAGCCCCCTCGTGGCGGCCCCGGTGTCTGCGGACGCCGATAGCCTTGGGCAGTGGGTGCGAACGAGGACAGGACCAGGAGACGGCTCTCGCGCACCCCACCGAAGTGGGCGATCGTGGCGGTGCTCGCGTTCGCGGGTCTCTGCTCCTCGTTCATGTTCACGCTCGTCGTGCCGCTGCAGGCCGAGCTTCCACAGCTGCTGAACGCCTCGCGCGAAGACACCACCTGGGTCGTCACCATCACGCTGCTCGTGGCGGCGGTGGCGACGCCGATCTCGGGCCGCCTGGGCGACATGTACGGCAAGCGCCGCGTCGTGATCGTGCTGCTGGCCCTGCTCATCCTCGGCTCGCTGATCGCCGCGCTGTCGGGGTCGATCGTCGGCGTCATCATCGGTCGCGCGCTCCAGGGTGCCGTGACCGGTGTCGTGCCCCTCGGCATCGCGATCATGCGCGATGTGCTGCCGACCGAACGCCTCGGCACCGCCGTCGCGCTGATGAGCGCCACGATGGGCGTGGGCGGCGCGATCGGGATGCCGGTGGCCGCGCTGCTCGCCCAGAACGCCGACTGGCACTGGCTGTTCTGGCTGGCCGCCGGGCTCGGCGTGATCGGTCTCGCTCTCGTGCTCGCCGTCATCCCCGAAGACGTGCTCCGCTTCCCCGGACGGCTCGATGTGCTCGGGGCCATCGGTCTCGCGATCGGCCTCACCGGCATCCTGCTGTTCGTCTCGCGCGGCGCCGAGTGGGGCTGGACCGCACCGCTCACGCTCACCTGCATCATCGGCGGCGTCGTGGTGCTGCTGGTGTGGGGCTGGTACCAGCTGCGCACCGACGACCCGCTGCTCGATCTCCGCGTCGCCGCACGCCCCGCCGTGCTGTTCACGAACATCGCGGCGATCGGTATGGGCTTCGCCCTGTTCGCGTCGAACGTGACCTTCCCTCAGCTCCTCGAGATGCCGGTCTCCTCCGGCTCGGGCTTCGGGCTCGACATGGTCGCCGCGTCGCTGATCATCATGCCGGCGGGACTCGTGATGATGGTCATCTCGCCGCTCTCAGGCTGGCTCGAGCGCACCGTGGGCCCTCGGCCGCTCTTCACGGTCGGCGCCACCGCCATCGTGCTCGCCTACGTGTTCGTGCTGCTGTGGTCGAGCGAGGTCTGGCACATCCTGGTCGCCAACCTGCTGATCGGCGTCGGCATCGGCTTCACCTTCGCCGCGATGCCGATGATCATCATGCGCTCCGTGCCCGCGAACGAGACCGGCGCGTCCAACGGGCTGAACGCGCTGTTCCGCTCGGTCGGCACGTCGAGCGCCTCCGCCGTGATGGGCGGCGTGCTCGCCGCGATGAGCATCGACGTCGACGGCGTCTCGGTCCCCACGCGGGCCGCGTTCGAGGTGTGCTTCTGGCTGGCGATCGCCGCCGGCATCGTGGCTGTCGTGCTGTCGCTCTTCATCCCGAGGCAGCGCGCGAGCGAACTGCACCCGTCCTTGCCAGGGTGAGCGCGGCAGGCTGAGGGCTCAGCGCGAGAAGGTCCGCGGATCCGGATCGCCCGCCCGCGGCGGCCGGAGCCGCGCGGGGATCGGCCACTCCACCACGAACTGCGCGGTCGCGGGCCGCGTCATGTCGCCGAAGTCGTCGACCTTCACCACGATGCGCCCCGGCACGCCGTCGTCGTCCGGTGTCACCTCGAGGATGCGCACCCGCAGCGGGCGCTCGGCCTCGCCCTCCAGCATCCACGGGTCGGCGAGCCAGGCGATGCCACGGTCGTCCAGCGCCGCCTCGGCGTCGAGCCACTCGGTGGCGGGAGATGCCGGACGCCCCAGCACGTCGACGGCCGCCCACAGCTCCCCCACCGGGTGGATCCACCCGAGCAGCTCGCCGTCGTCACGGCGGTGCGGGGTCCAGTCGGAGCGGGTCATGCGATGAGCCTACCCAGTCAGAACGTGAGCACCAGCCGACCTCCGCCCGGAGCGCCCTCGGCGTTCCATGCCGTCTCGACCCGGGATGCAGGAACGGCGTGGGATGCGCTCACGATCACCCCGTCTGCGATCGCCTCGACGATCGCCGGGAGCTCGGCGACGAAAGCGGCACGGCCGACCGATCCTTGGCCGCTGCCCACGATCGTGAGGCCGGAGGACCGGAGCGCTGCCGACGGGATCTCCGCGTCGAGGCCGGCGGACGATCCGATCGTGACCCAGTCGAGCCGCGCGTCTCGGCTCGTCCTGGCGATCACGAGGGCGCGCATGGCATCGGCGGCGGGGCTCCCCCAGACGTAGTCGAGCACGACGTCGACGTCGGCGGCGGCTTGCCCGAGGGCGTCGTCGTCTCCGAGCCGCACGATCTCGTCGGCACCGAGCTCGGTCAACCGCGCGAGCTGGGCGGCGTTGCGACCGCTGGCGATCACGCGCGCAGCGCCGAAGTGCTTCGCGACCTGCACTGCCGCCGTTCCCGCAGCGCCCGTCGCTCCGAGGATCAGCACTCGCGCGTCATCTGGGAGCGCGATGCGATGGCGCAGAGCCACCCACGACGACATCACCGGGTTCGCCGCAGCTGCCACCGCGACAGCATCCGCTCCGTCAGGGATCACCACGCTGGCGCGCGGATCGACCGCCACACGCTCGGCCATCGAACCTCGGATGTCGCTGGCCACCGCGAAGTACCGCGTCGTCCCGTCGGGGAAGCGGCCGACTCCGTCCACGCCCGGAATGAGCGGGAGCGAGCCCTCGCTCGTGTAGTGCGAACCGTCCGCCTGCGAACGAACCCGCGGATGCACCCCGGCCGCGAGAACCTCGACGACGACTTCGCCGTTGCGGGGCTCCGGCTCGGGAAACGACTGCCAGACGGGTGCGGCACCGAACGAGGTGACGACTGCTGCCTGCATGATGCTCTCCTTTTAATTCGTATTACGAAGCAATCTAGTTCGCAATACGAACATCGTCAACTATCCTGGGACCATGCCCGCTGAGACCTCCGACGACGACCTCATCGATGCCCTCGGGCAGACGGCGTTCACGACGATGGGGGCGCTGACCGGACTCGCAGCCGATGCCGGACTCTCCCTCACCCAGCTGCGCGTGCTGGCGATCCTGCGCGACCGGCGACTGCGCATGAGCGATCTCGCCGAGTACCTCGGGCTGGAGAAGTCGACGATGACCGGACTCGTGGCACGGGCCGAGCGCAAGGAGCTGCTCGCCCGCGTCGCGAACGAGCAGGATGCGCGCGCTGTCGACGTCGTGCTCACCGATCAGGGGCGGGCCGTCGCCGATGCGCTCGGCCTCGCCCTTCGGGAGGCGCTGCTCCCGTTCACCGCACGGCTGCCCGTCGCCGATCGCCGCGCGTTGACCGATCTGCTGCGACGCATGCTGCCCTGAGATCGCCGTCCCACTCAGGAGCCGCGGCTCAGTGCGTGTACTCCATGAGCTCGACACCCAGCACGCGGAACGCGTCGTGCGCGCGCAGCCGGTGCGTGATCGACAGGTCGTCGAAGCAGACGATGAGCGAGTACGCGATGCCGGCGCGGGGCCCGGCCAGCACGCCGGCCTCGGCACGCACTCCGCGGTCGCGCCCTGTCTTGTTCACGAACAGCAGCCCGTGCGCGTCGTGGTCGTGCGCGAAGGGGTCGAGCCCCGTCGAGGCCGCGACCAGGCTCAGGTCCTGGTTGAGGCTGAGCCACTCCGACACCTGGGCGCTCACGGCGGCGTCGACTACCGCGGAGTTCACGAGGGCCGAGAACAGCCCGGCCAGCTCCCGCGTGGTGCCCACGGCGACCTGGGGTGCGTCATCCGGCCCGCGCTGGTCGCGGAACCGGTCGAGCAGCGCCGTGCGGCGCAGACCGAGGGACTCGATGCGCTCGCGCACCCGCTCGTGCCCGACCTTCTGCAGCAGCGCGTTCACGGCGATCGGGTCGCCGGCCGTCGCGGCCAGCACGGCGAGGTCCTCGAGCGGCAACGCGGGTGCGTGCAGATGCCGCCACAGTCCCGAGGTCGACACCGCGTCGATGCTGGTGCGCTCAACGATCTCGAGCGGATCGAGCTGGCCGCTCTCGAAGCCGGACGCGACCTCGATCAGCAGCGGCACCACCCCGAGCCCCGCGATCGGCATGGTGACGTGATCGTCGCCCGACAGCACGTGCTCGTGGCTGTCGAGGTCGACGACATGCACCGAGACCTGGGCCCCGGAGTCCACGAGAGCTTCCAGCGCACGCAGGGTCGAGGTGAACGATCGACGCCCCACGGCGGCCCGCCGCGGAAGGCGCCGACCGGTGCGCTGAGAGCGGCGCAGGGCGGCGTCAGACCCGTTGGCGGGGTCAGGGACCGAGGGTTTGGGCGCGCCCACGCAGGATCCTTACCGAGGAGGTGGAAGGGGACGCCGAGGGGCACGTTCCCCAGCGGCACCGATATCGTAACCCCGCTCGATGAGGTTCTCTCCCAGACTCCGGAGAATGGTCATCGGATGGTCATCGGAGCCCCGAGGATCATCACCAGATGGTCACCGGAGCCCCGAGGATCATCACCAGATCGTCACCCGCGACTCCGCGGGCAGCCACAGCGCAGCTCCCTCACACCCCCGGCGATCTCATCACCAGATCGTCACCCGCGACTCCGCAGGTAGCCACAGCGCAGCTCCCTCACACCCCCGGCGATCTCATCACCAGATCGTCACCCGCGACTCCGCGGGCAGCCACAGCGCATCGTTCTCAGCCACGTCGAAGGCCTCGTAGAAGGCGTCGATGTTGCGGACGATCTGGTTGCAGCGGAACTCGTTGGGCGAATGCGGGTCGATGGTGAGCAGACGCAGCGTCTCGGCGTCGCGGCTCTTCTGCTGCCAGACCTGCGCCCAGGACAGCAGCAGACGCTGCACACCGGTGTACCCGTCGATCACCGGGGCCTCCGCGCCGCCGAGCGAGAGCTCGTACGCCTTGAGCGCGATGCCCAGGCCACCCAGGTCGCCGATGTTCTCGCCGATCGTGAGCGCACCGTTGACGTGATGCTCCGGGTCGAGTCCCTCGGGGACCAGCTCGTCGTACTGGGCGATCAGCGCCTTGGTGCGCTCCTCGAACGCGGCGCGGTCGGCATCCGTCCACCAGTCCTGCAGGCGTCCGTCGCCGTCGTAGCGGCTGCCCTGGTCGTCGAAGCCGTGGCCGATCTCGTGGCCGATGACCGCGCCGATGCCGCCGTAGTTGGCTGCGGCATCGCGGTCGGCGTCGAAGAACGGGTACTGCAGGATCGCCGCGGGGAACACGATCTCGTTCATGGACGGGTTGTAGTACGCGTTCACCATCTGCGGAGGCATGTGCCACTCGGTGCGGTCGATCGGCTTGCCGACCTTGTCGACGTGGCGGTCGTGCTCGAAGATCGCGGCGCGGCGCACGTTGCCGAACAGATCGTCGCGGTCGATCACGAGGCTGGAGTAGTCGCGCCACACCTCGGGGTGTCCGATCTTGGGCGTGAAGGAGTCGAGCTTGGCGAGCGCGCGCTCGCGCGTCTCGGCGGTCATCCACTCGAGGTCGGTGATGCTCTGGCGGTAGGCCTCGATCAGGTTCGCGACCAGTTCGTCCATCGCGGCCTTCGCCGTCGGCGGGTAGTGCCGCTCGACGTAGACCTTGCCGATCGCCTCACCGAGGGCGCTCTCGGTGACCGAGACGCCGCGCTTCCAGCGTTCCCGGATCGAGGGGACGCCGGTGAGCTCGGTACCGTAGAACGAGAAGTTCTCCTGCACGAAGTCGTCGGTCAGGTAGGGAGCCGCAGCGTGCACCACCTGCGCACGCAGCCATGCCTTCCAGTCGTCGAGGCGCTCGGGGGTCAGCAGCGAGCCGAGTCCCTCGAGGAAGCTCGGCTGCGACACCACGATCTCCGCGAAGGCGGCGGGGTTCGACGGCGCGACCGCGTCACGCCACGGCGTGAGGTCGACGCCGGCGAGCGCCTGCAGCTCGTCCCAGGTCTTGAGGTTGTAGGTGGCGACCGCGTCGCGGCTGCGCACGTTGTCCCAGTGGTGCCCCGCGAGCTCGGTCTCGAGCGCGATCGCACGGTCGGCCGTCGACGCCGCATCGGGGATCCCGGCCAGCGTCAACAGGCGCTCGAGGTGCGCGCGGTAGGCGGCGCGGGTGTCGGCGAACGTCTCGAGGCGGAAGTAGCTCTCATCGGGGAGCGACAGACCGGACTGCACGACCACCGGCACGTAGCGCTCGGGGTCGCCGGGGTCGCCGTCGACGTAGAAGCCGATCAGGTGTGCGCGACCGTCGCGGTCATAGGCGCCCACGGTGCGGAGGAAGGCGGGGATGCCGTCGATCGCCTCGATCTCGGCGAGGGTCTCCGCGAGCGGGGTCACCCCGGCTGCGGCGATGCGCTCGGTGTCCATGAAGCTCGCGAACAGCCCGCCGATCTTGCCGGCGAGGGTGTCGGCCTCGGCATCCTGCGACTCCTCGATGATGGCGCGGACGTCGGCCTCCGCCTGCTCGGCGAGCAGATGGAACGAGCCCCAACGGGCCTTGTCGCCCGGGATCTCGGTGCGCGCGAGCCACGCGCCGTTGACGTGGCGGTACAGATCGTCCTGCGGACGGATGTCGGAGCTGAACTCGTCGGTGGCCAGGCCTGCGGGGAGAACGTCAGTCATGCGTCCACCCTATGACCCGCCTCCCCCGCTGGCGCGGAACGCGGACCCGGGGAGTCAGACCCGGCGACGGATGCCGAAGCGGCGGCGCGGTCGCGCGGGCTCCTCTGCAGACGCGGCGGCCGATCGGGCAGCGCGTCGTGCCGCCCAGGCGGCGACCTCGGCATCGACGTCGCGCGGCGAGGTCACGACGGGCGGGCCGCCCTGCAGCTGACGTCTGGCCTCGCGCACCCGGCTGTTGAAGTCCTCCAGCACCGTGCGCACATCGGCTTCGCGGCCCAGCAGATCGAGCTCGGCGTCCAGCCCCTTGTCCTCCGAGCGCAGCAGGATCGCCGGCGGTCCGAGACCGGTGAGGTTCTCGGTCTCGATCTTGCGGCGGATCCACCAGTCCGGGTCGTGATGCGTGCCGAGTCCCTCGAGCGGCTTGCCCGCGCCGGGCAGATCGTCGAAGTCCCCGCGGCGGATCGCCACCTGGATCGCGGTCTCGATGAACGCGGCCTTGTCGACGGCAGCGGCGCTCCCCGGCGGCGCAGCGCCCTCATCATCGACGTCCTCGCCGTGCCGCTGCTGCGCACGGTACCGGGCTGCGGCTTCGCGGGGATCGGTCATGACGCACCTCCGTGGCATCCGATTCCCTCCACCCTACGACCGCGCGGGAATGCCGGCGCCGGCAGGGAGGCGCGACGTCGGCGCCAGCCCATAGGCTCTGAGGATGACCGCGCGCATCTCCCTCAACCGAGAGATCCTGCGGCTCGCCGTTCCCGCACTCGGCGCGCTGATCGCGGAACCGGCGTTTCTGATCGTCGACGCCGCACTGGTCGGGCATCTCGGCACCACCCCACTGGCCGGCCTCGGCATCGCCGGCGCGATCCTGCAGACGATCGTCGGGCTCATGGTGTTCCTCGCCTACTCGACGACGCCAGCCGTGGCTCGCCGCTTCGGTGCAGGGCAGCCGGGAGACGCGGTCTCGGTCGGCATCAACGGCATGTGGCTCGCGCTCGGGCTGGGAGCCGTGCTCGCGGTGATCGGCGCGGTGTCCTCCCCCTGGCTCGTGTCGCTGTTCGGCGCGGGTGACGCGGTCTCGGCCCAGGCGAACGACTACCTGGTGATCTCGATGTGGGGCCTGCCCGCGATGCTCATCGTGTTCGCAGCGACCGGCCTGCTGCGCGGCATGCAGGACACGGTCACGCCGCTGTGGATCGCGGGACTCGGCTTCGGGGCGAACGCCCTGCTGAACCTGCTCTTCATCTACGGCTTCGGCTGGGGCATCGCCGGATCGGCAGCCGGCACGATCACGGCGCAATGGGGGATGGTCGCCGCGTACGCGCTCGTCATCCGCCGTCTGGCCACGACGCACAGCGCCTCGCTCCGAGCCCAGCGCGACGGCCTGCGCAACACCGCCCGCTCCGGTGGGTGGCTGTTCCTGCGCACCGTGAGTCTGCGGATCGCGCTGCTCGTCACCGTCGGCATCGCCACCGGCCTCGGCACCCAGGAGCTCGCGGGCTGGCAGATCGTCTTCACGATCTTCTCGGCGGCGGCGTTCGCCCTCGACGCACTCGCGATCGCCGCGCAGGCCCTGATCGGCAAGGAGCTCGGCGCCGGCGACGAGCAGCGCGTGCACCGCGTGCTCGGGCGGACCGTGGCCTGGGGCGCCTGGTTCGGCATCGTCGTCGGCGGTCTCATCGCGGCGCTCTCCGGTGTGCTCGGCATCGTGTTCACGGGGGACGCCGAGGTCGCGGCGCTCGTGCAGCCGGCGCTGATCGTGCTCGCGGTCGCCCAGCCCATCGCCGGCGTGGTGTTCGTGCTCGACGGCGTGCTCATGGGAGCGAACGACGTGCGCTACCTCGCGATCGCCGGCGGACTGAACCTCGTGCCGTTCCTGCCCGCGCTGTGGATCATCGCCGCCGTGGGCGTCGACGGCAGCGCCGGGCTCGTCTGGCTCTCGCTGGCCTTCTTCGGCGTGTACCTGCTCGCCCGCCTGGCCACGCTGGGCTGGCGGGTGCGCTCCGGCCGCTGGCTGTCCGCCGCCGCCTGACGAGCCGCCTGACGAGCTGCCTGACGAGCCGACGGTCGAGAGGGCTCAGCGAGCGAAGCGGCGGCACCATTCGTACATGATCACGGCGGCGGCGGCGCTGGCGTTGATCGACCGCGTCGAGCCGTACTGGGTGATCTCGACATGGCCGGATGCCGCGGCGAGCGCTTCGGCCGACAGCCCCGGCCCCTCCTGACCGAACAGAAGCACGCAGCGCTCGGGGAGCTCGGCCCTGTCGACGGGCACCGAGCCTGCGACGTTGTCGACCGCGATGATCGGGATGCCCTCCCCTGCCGCCCAGGCCGCGAAGGTGGCGACGTCGTCGTGGTGCACGACGTGCTGGTAGCGGTCGGTGACCATCGCGCCGCGCTTGTTCCAGCGGCGGC
This sequence comes from Microbacterium sp. NPDC087591, assembly GCF_044743625.1. Taxonomy (NCBI): domain Bacteria; kingdom Bacillati; phylum Actinomycetota; class Actinomycetes; order Micrococcales; family Microbacteriaceae; genus Microbacterium; species Microbacterium sp. NPDC087591. The sequence continues at coordinate 1,996,643 of NZ_JBIUWU010000001.1, read as the reverse complement.
GGCCGATGATGTGCACGGTGTCGGCGAGGAACGCATTGGCGCTGCGCACGATCGAACCGATGTTCATGTCGTGCTGCCAGTTCTCGATCGCGACGTGGAACGGATGCCGCTGCGTGTCGAGGTCCGCGACGATGGCCTCCATCCGCCAGTAGCGGTAGCGGTCGATCACGTTGCGGGTATCCCCGAGCTCGAGCAGTTCGGGGTCGTACTGGTCGCCTTCCGGCCAGGCGTCCGCGCCGCCCGGCCAGGGACCGACGCCATGGGTGGTGCGCTCGGGCGTGCCGCTCTCGGGCGTCTGCTCATCCATCCCGCCAGGCTATCCGGACATCTTGACGCCAGATATTTAGGTACACCGAAATATCCGCTACGATTTCGGCATGCCTAAAAATTCCGAGCTCGCCGAGGCGCCCGTGACACGCACCACCCCACCCCGCAGCCTGTGGCTGCTCGGACCCGCGCTCGTGGCGGGCGTCGCGTACCTCGACCCCGGCAACGTCGCCAGCAACATGACGGCCGGCGCGCAATACGGCTACCTGCTGGTCTGGATCGTCGTCGCCGGCAACGTGATGGCGTGGCTGATCCAGTACCTGTCGGCCAAGCTGGGAGTGGTCACCGGGCAGAGCCTTCCCGAGGTGCTGGGCTCGCGCATCCGCAGCCGCTGGGCGCGACGCTCCTACTGGCTGCAGGCCGAACTGGTCGCGATGGCCACCGACCTCGCCGAGGTGATCGGCGGCGCGGTCGCGCTGAACCTGCTGTTCGACGTTCCGCTGCTGCTCGGCGGCCTGATCACCGGGGCCGTGTCGATGATCCTCCTCGCCGTGCAGAGCCGCCGGGGACCGCGGCACTTCGAGTTCGTGATCATCGGCCTCATGGCGATCATCACGATCGGTTTCGTCGCCGGCGTCTTCGTCGCGCCGCCGGACCCCGCCGGCGTGGTGGGCGGCCTGGTGCCGCGCTTCGAGGGCACCGGATCCGTGCTGCTCGCCGCATCCATCCTCGGCGCGACGATCATGCCGCACGCCATCTACGCGCACTCCGCGCTGAGCCGCGACCGGTTCGGCTCGTCGTCGCCTCTGCATCATTCCGGAGATCTGCCGAATTCAGGATCGGATGCCGCCGCCGGGTCCGCGAATGCGCAGATCTCCGCAGTCCGACAGCAGGAGCATGCCGCCGCCGAGGCCGTGCGCACCGATGTCCCGCGCATCCGCCGCCTGCTCACCGCGACCCGGTGGGACGTGTCGATCGCTATGATCATCGCCGGGTCGGTGAACCTCGGCATCCTGCTGCTGGCCGCCGCGAACCTCGCCGGCGTCGAGGGGACGGACTCGCTCGAGGGCGCCCATGCCGCACTGGCCGCCGGACTCGGCCCCGTCGTCGCCACGTTCTTCGCGGTCGGGCTGCTGGCCTCCGGTCTCGCCTCGACCTCGGTGGGCGCGTACGCCGGGGCCGAGATCATGCACGGGCTGCTGCACGTGCGCGTGCCTCTGCTGGCCCGGCGCCTGGTGACCCTCATCCCCGCGCTCGTGATCCTCGGCGTCGGCGTCGACCCGACGCTCGCGCTCGTGCTCAGCCAGGTCGTGCTGTCGTTCGGCATCCCGTTCGCGCTGATCCCGCTGGTCGCGCTCACGGCGCAGCGGCGCACGCTGGGTGTGTGGGCGAACCGGGTCTGGACCACCGCCGCCGGTGTCATCGCCTCGGTGCTGCTGATCGCCCTCAACGGCGCCCTGCTCTGGCTGGTGCTCACGGGCGCCTGAGCCGCGGATAGGCTCGGAGTCATGTCTGCCGATCACGCCCGCCGCACTGTCCGCATCCTCACCTGGATCGGCATCGCGACCGGCGTGATCGGCGGCCTCCTGGTCGCGTTCCCGAAGACCATCGATCTCGCCAGCCCCTGGGTGCAGCTCGCGCTCGGCATCGCGACGCTGGTGCTCGCGTTCCGCGCGCGCAAGATCGGCATCGCCGACATCGAGGGCTTCGACGGACGCCTGTCGCTCCTCGCCGCCCTGCTCGGGTTCCTGGTGGTGTTCTTCGCCGGACAGGCCGCGTTCGGCATCCTGGTCGCCGTCGCCAACCCGTGACGCGAGCCCCGGAACGGCGCTGACCTAGACTGGTCGCGTGGCATCCCCGGCAGCAGACGACTACCTCAAGACCGTCTACGCGCACACCGAATGGCAGGATGCCCCGATCACCCCGTCGGTGCTCGCCGCGAAGCTCGGCATCGCTCCGTCCTCGGTCACCGAGATGGTGAAGAAGCTCGCCGCCGCCGGTCTCGTCTCTCATGTGCCCTACGGCGCAGTGCGTTTGACGGATGCTGGCACGCGCCGTGCCCTCGCGATGGTGCGGCGCCACCGGCTCATCGAGACCTGGCTGGTGCGCGAGTTCGACTACGGCTGGCACGAGGTGCACGACGAGGCCGAGGTGCTGGAGCACACCATCAGCGACCGGCTGCTCGAAGGCATCGACGCCCGCCTGGGGCGCCCGCGGTTCGACCCGCACGGCGACGCCATCCCCGATGCCGACGGCCATGTCGAACGCGAGCCGTTCGTGCTGCTCGCTGATGCCGCGGTGGGGCACGTCGGGCGCGTGCTGCGCGTCGACGACCGCGACCCCGAGATCCTGCGCGCGGTCGAGGCCGCGGGGATCGCCGTGGGCGTCGACGTGTCGGTGACCCCCGGCGGCTTCTCGGTCGACGGCACGCAGGCGGAGATCGCGCACGCGGCGGACGTGATCTGGCTCACGGCCTGACCCTCCGCGCTGAACCCACCGCGCTGAACCACCACTAATAGGGGTCATCGTCCGAGCATCGTCTCGGATCTCGTACTGTGGAGTCGACCCGGGGGGGACAGATTCATGTCAAAGGACTTCAGCATCACGCAGTTGGTGCTCTCCACGCAGCGCACGGAGCTCGAAGTCTCCGCGCGCGAGCTCGACGCGAAGATGAGCACGGCCCACTCCGCAGAGACCGGGGTGCAGGCGCCGCTGGGGCGGTCATCCCTGCGCGAGATGCTCGAAGGCGCGATCGGCGAGACGCATGCGCTCGTGCAGATCGGGCAGGACGACGTGCTGAAGGTCACAGGGCGCATCATGGCGCTGGAGACGCAGACGGCCGATCTCGACCTGCAGCTCGGCTCGGGCTGGGAGGATCTCCCGCTGTGACGGCGTCACCGAAGGGCTACCCGTTCGAGCACATCGACTACGACGTGGGCCAGATGAACAGCCTGCACGGGCATCTCGAGGATGCGGCGGAAGAGGTCGGCACGATGCAGCTCGTGCTGCGCAACCTGACCGACAACCTCGAAGGGCGCGGACAGGCGCTGGATCAGGCCAAGAGCATGGCGAGCGACGTCGCCACCATGTTCGCCGCGCCTGCCGCTCGCATCCGCCGCATCAAGGGGATCGTCCTCACGTACGGCCAGGGCGCGGAAGAGCACGGCGGACGCGCGAACCGGCTCATGGCGTCGGTGACCGAGGCGCAGGCCGCGGTCGATACTGCGAACGCAGATCTGGCCGATGCCCAGACCGCATTGACCACGTGGGAGGGCAGCGACGACTACGAAGCGTGGAGCTCCGGGGAAGACACGACGACTCCGACTCGGACTCTTCACGCCAAGGACGAGCGCTTCCGCGATGCCGTCGAGACCGCTCAGACCGGGAGCATCACCGCCGCATCCGACCTCGAAGACGCGTGGAGCGCCTGGGAGAGCGCATACGAGTCTTGGGATGACGCATACGCCAGGGCTGTCGCGGCCCTCGCGAGCGTAGACGAGACCTACGTCTCCGCCGCCGATGCCGCGACCCTCGCATCCCTCGCCGACGCGGACTCGCCAGCCGAGGTCGCGGCGATCTGGGACACGCTGACGGATACGCAGAAGGAGCACTACATCGAGAGGTATCCGGGGTTCGTCGGGAACCTCGAGGGAGTGCCGTATGAGTACCGGATCGCCGCGAACGTGAAGACGCTCATGGATGCGGATGCCGTGGAGTGGGGCGATCCGCGCGACACGGAGATCGATGTACTGCGGGAGGAGCTACGCCGAGGTGGCGTGCCCGTCTCCCTCAACCTCTTCGACAAGAACCAGGCAACGGCAGCGATGCTCTACGTCGACGGCTTCACCTATGACCCCGACCGGATCGTCGATCCGCTCACCGGCGTGACCAACGTCACAGTCCTGCTCGGCGGCATGATGACCGAACTGAACCAGATGGGCGACTGGGGAGAGACGTCCATCGACATCAACAAGCGCATCACGAACGATGGCGGGTCAGGTGCCACGATCGTGTGGTTCGGCTACGACACCCCGAATCTGGCGACCGTCAGCAGCACAGACCAAGCCGTCGTCGGGGCGGAGACCCTGACCGGCTTCCTGCGCGGGCTCGATCAGGTCGCTCCTCGCGATGCCGTCACCACAGTGATCGGCCACTCGTACGGCAGTACCACCGCCTTTCTCGCCGTCGGCAGCGCCGCCGACAACCTGGGCGTCGACAACCTGATCGCCATCGGCTCGGCGGGACTCACCGATCATGCTCTCGGCGACGACCCAGACGCGCGCGTCGACTACACCGGCACGAACATCTATGCATCGACGTCTCCCGAGGACGCCTGGGCACGAAAGGGCCGCTGGGCTCCGGAGAACCCGTTCAGCTGGGGAACTCATCCCATCGATCCTGGCGCCCTCGACGGCGCGGTGTCGTTCGACAGCAACGGCGGCTACGCACCGAACCAAGACGGCACCGCCCCCACGGCGCAGCATCACGACGGCGAGCCCTTGCTGCAGACTCCCGGGCACGGAACGCACGACGAAGGCGATTTCCCCATCGGCTCGACCGGTCACTCAGGCGGGTACCTTCAAGAAGGGTCCGAATCGTTCGCGAACATCGTGAACATCATCGAGACCGGCGAACCGCTGACGACTCCGGGCGGGTACGGAAGTGACGATTGGTGGCTGTGGTGATCCGACGCACGCGCACGCGCAGTCGAGTACTGGGAGTTCTCGCATTGGCATTGACAGGAGTGATGATCATGACCGGATGTGACACCGCGGAGCCCGCCCCGACGGGAGAGGCACTGCGTGCGGACGCAGAGCAGACGTACATGGACTATCGCGAGTTCGTGAACGGTGTGCAGTCGGTCCTTTCCACCGGCCCGTGGATCGTCGGGCAACTCGGTGACTACGGCATGCAACCGGGCAGTTGTGACGACGGGAATGGGTACCAGTTCAACCTGGGTCGGCGACTCGAGATGGACCTCGCAGATCGCGAGCAGCATGCCGACGCCATCGAGCAGTACCTCACCGACGCAGGTCTGACTCCCAGCCGACGCACCCTCGGCGACGCACCCGACTCCCTCGTCCAGATCGCCGTCGCCGACGAACGCGGGTTCGAACTGCTCCTGATCGAGTTCGGCAAGAACGGCAACGCCCTCGTCTCGGCTGCCACCACCTGCCGCCCCGGCAACGCCCATGAACTCTCCGACATGCTGTTCGGTGACGAGGTCTTCCTCGGCGGCTACCTTCCCACCGACGTGGAGTCCCCCACCGACCCGCTGTTCTTCGGCATCACGCCCGGCGACCCGCAGTTCGTCCGCGAGACGCCCTCCCCGTAGCACCTGTCACCGTGCCGGACACCTCCGCGCAATAGGCTGTGCACATGGCACACCGCGACGACATCGAATGCTGGCTCACCGACATGGACGGCGTGCTCGTCCATGAGAACGACGCCATCCCCGGCGCGTCCGAGATGCTCGCCGGGTGGGAGCGCAACAGCATCCCCTACCTGGTTCTCACCAACAACTCGATCTTCACCGCGCGCGACCTCTCGGCCCGCCTGCGATCGAGCGGGCTGGTCGTGCCCGAGGAGCGCATCTGGACCTCGGCGCTCGCCACCGCCGACTTCCTCGCGCAGCAACTGCCCGGCGGGTCCGCGTTCGTGATCGGCGAGGCCGGCATCCTCACCGCTCTGCACGAGGCCGGGTTCATCATGACCGAGACGAACCCGGACTTCGTGGTGGTCGGCGAGACGCGCAACTACTCGTTCGAGGCGATCACCAAGGCCATCCGCCACATCAACGCGGGCTCGCGCTTCATCGTGACGAACCCCGATGCCACCGGCCCCAGCGCCGAGGGTCCGATGCCGGCCACCGGTGCGATCGCCGCGCTCATCACCAAGGCCACCGGCAAGGAGCCGTACGTGGTCGGCAAGCCGAACCCGATGATGTTCCGTTCGGCGCTCAACAAGATCGGTGCGCACTCGAAGAAGACCGGCATGATCGGCGACCGCATGGACACCGACATCGTCGCCGGCATCGAGGCCGGTCTGCACACGATTCTGGTGCTCACCGGCATCAGCGACCAAGCCGAGATCGAGAAGTACCCGTTCCGCCCCGACGAGATCGTGGACTCGGTCGCCGACCTGCTCCCCACCGTCACCGGCACGATCCCGACGCTCGACGAGGACTGATATGGGCGCACTCGACGAGGGCGAGCGGCTGACGGCAGCGGATGCCGCGGCCTGGCGCGCCTGGCTCGAGGAGCACCACGGGCGTACCGCCGGCGTCTGGCTGCTGAACGTGCGCGGAGGCACCGTCGACGGCCTCGGCTACGAGGATGCCGTACGCCAGGCGCTCTGCTTCGGGTGGATCGACGGGCCGGTGCGGACGTTCGAGGGCGTCAACGCGCAGTGGTTCTCGCCGCGCCGGGCGACCAGCGGCTGGGCGGCGACGAACAAGGCGCGGATCGCCGAGCTCGAGCAGGCCGGCCTGCTGGCACCGGCCGGCATCCGCGCGCTCGACGTGGCCAAGGCCAACGGAGCGTGGGAGATGCTCGACGGCCCGGAGGCGGGGATCGAACCGGACGAGTTCGCCGCAGCGCTCGACGCCTCTCCTGCCGCGCGCGCGAACTGGGATGCGTTCCCCAAGTCGGTCAAGAAGTTCGGCCTCACCCACATCGCGATGGCGAAGCGTCCCGAGACGCGCAGCGCCCGCATCGCCAAGATCGTCTCGGATGCGGCAGAGGGGAAGCGCCCATGAACCAGTCCGACGTGCTGTTCCTGGTGGTGTTCCTGATCCTGCTGAGTTCGCTCACGATCTTCATCGTGCAGTTCGTGCGCTCGCGCCGCCGCGGTTCCGACGAGGGCGACGGCCGCGCCGGCTGGTGGGAAGGCCCCTGGGACGACGACCAGCGCCCTCCGCGCTGACCGGGGGCGCCGAGTGCGCCGAGTGCACGGGATGTCGCCGAGTGCACGGGGAAATCGCGTCGCTGGACCGTGCACTCGAGCGGATGCCGTGCACTCGGCGATTCGCGCCGGCGTCAGCGCAGCGTCAGCGCAGGGTCAGGCTGCGCAGGACGGGGACGGGCTCCGGTAGCCGCAGCGGACCGGTTCCCGGCGTGATGGTGCCGAGGATGCGCGGAGCGCTCGCGCCGGTTCCTCCCGGGATCACCGCGGGCACGCCGTGCATCGTGCACCAGCCGATCAGCGCGAACAGCACGGCTTCCTTGTTGTCGGCCGAGGCGCCGAGCTCGTCCGCCAGCACCACCTCGACCTCGGGCAACGCGGTGCGCAATCCCTCCATGATGAGCGGGTTGCGGCATCCGCCTCCTGACACCGCGAGGTAGCCGATGCCCGCCGCCCGCACATCCTGCGCGACCGTCTGCACCGTGAGCTCGGTGAGCGTGCGCACGAGGTCGGGCGTCGAGATCTCGCGTCCGAACAGCAGCGCCCGCACGTAGTCGAGGTGGAAGTGCTCCTTGCCGGTGCTCTTCGGGGCGGGGAGCGCGTAGTACGGGTCGGCGAGCAGCGCGGTGAGCAGCGTCTCGTCGACAGCGCCGGTGCGGGCGATCGCGGCGTCCTCGTCGTAGCCGAGGTCGTTCAGCCCCTGGTCCACGACCACGGCGTCGACCAGGGCGTTGGCCGGGCCGACGTCGTAGGCCGATATGCCGTCCCCGACGACCGTGATGTTCGCGATGCCGCCCAGGTTCAGCGCGGCCGAGGTGCCGGGGCGTCCGCGCAGCAGCAGCTCATCGAGGAACGACACCAGCGGGGCGCCGTGGCCTCCGACGGTGATGTCGCGGATGCGCACATCCGAGACCACCGGAGCGCCCACACGCTCGGCGATCCACGCGGGCTGCCCGATCTGCAGAGTGCCGAGAGCGTGTCCGGCGTCGACCCAGTGGTACACGGTCTGGCCATGCGTGCAGACGGCTTCGACTCCCCCGACGGATGCCGCGGCGGTGGCGGCGACCTCGGCGAACGCCTGTCCGATCAGGGTGTCGAGCTCACATACCTCCGCGAGGGTCGTCTGGGCAGGAGGGAGCGCGGCGACCAGTCGTGCGCGCAGTTCCGGGGCGTAGGGGATGCTGTCTTCGAGCAGCACGGCGCCGTGGAGCGCCCCGTCGGTCTCATCGAAGTCGACCACCGTGACGTCGATGCCGTCGTGTGAGGTGCCCGAGAGCAGGCCGAGTACGCGCATGCGCAGTCCTTCCGTCGTCTCCCCCGAGCCTACGACGTATTTGTTAGGAGAGTGTACGGAATGGGGATCTCCCCTGCACCGCCCGGCGAATCGAGCGAGTCTCCACAGCCTCCGGTGCGCGCGGTCTGCGCGCTCTGCCCCAGCCCCCACTTCGAGTAGTTTCGCTGGTGCCCTCCCCACACCCAGAACAGAATGGAGGCATGTTCGTGTCCGCAGAGATCCTGGCGATCGTGGTGAGTGCGGTCGGCATCGTGCTCACCCTCGGTACGACCATGCTCGCGGGCTTCGCCTGGTGCGTGCGGCGCATCGATGCCGTCGACCAGAGGCTCGGCGCACGCATCGACGAACTCGACCACCGACTGACCGCACGCATCGACAAACTGGACCACCGACTGACCGCACGGATCGATACCGTCATCGACGACACGACCGCACTCAAGATCGCCGTCGCTCGGTGGGAGGGTCCGGTACGGCATCTCGTCCTGCCCGGCCACTGACAGCGGACGGCGGACGCAGCGCCTGGACTCAGCGCCTGGACTCAGCGCCCGCACTCAGCGGATGACGAGCGCCGCGGCGCCGATCAGCGGCCCCTCGTCGCCGAGACCCGAGCGTACGACGCGGGCGCGCCGCGAGTACTCGTGTGCCGCGCTCGCGGTGAGAGCCTGCTGCACCAGGTCGATGTAGTCCTCGGAAACGCGCGAGAATCCGCCGCCGATCGCGACCATGTCCAGGTCGACGAGCGTGGCGGCGTCCGCCAGCGCCTCGCCGACGGCCTTCGCCGAGCGCTCGATGGCCGCGCGGGCGATCGCGTCGCCGGCCGCAGCATCCCGCGCCAGGTCCTCGCCGGTCGCGCCGGTCCACCCCTGCTGCTGTGCCCAGGCGGCACTCGCCGGACCGGAGGCGATCTCCTCGAGCGTCAACCCGCCTTCGCGACGGACCTGGCCGAGGTGTCCGGCATTGCCCGTGGCACCGGGGATGTAGGCGCCGTTCGCGACGAAACCGCCGCCGACGCCCGTCGACACGACGATCGCGAGCGAAGAGCGGGCGTCCTTCGTCGCACCGAGCCAGGACTCGGCGAGCGCGAGGGCACCGCCGTCGTGGCCGAAGACGGTCGGCAGCTCGCGACCGAGAAGCCCGGAGGCGGTCGTGCGCACCGCATCCGCGAGACCGTATCCACGGGCTGCGGGCATGTTCACGGGGAGGATCTGCCCGACGTTCCGGTCGATCGGTCCGGCACTGCCGATGCCGGCACCGATGAGCTCGGCGTCGGCGGGGAGACGGGCGAGCGCGTGGGCGATCACTGTCGCGATCGCCTCGTCGAGCGACGCGGGCGTCGCGTCCCGGCCCGTCGCCCGGCGGCTGCGGCTTCCCGGCACGAGGGTGCCGTCGTCGGCCACGAGCGCGGCCTCCAGCTTCGTGCCGCCCACATCGACGGCCAGCGCGTAGCGGTTCACTGCGGGTCGAGTCCGAGGTCGTCGAGGTCGAACGCGGCGCGCCATTCGAGACCCTCGGCTTCGATCGCGGCCTGGGCCCCGGTCTTGCGGTCGACGATCACGGCGACGGCGACGACCTCGGCCCCCTCCCGGCGCAGAACCTCGACGGCCTTGAGCGCGGACTGGCCGGTCGTGGAGGTGTCCTCCAGCACCACGACGCGCTTGCCCTTGACGTCAGCGCCCTCGATCTGGCGGCCGCGGCCGTGATCCTTCGGCTCCTTGCGCACGACGAACGCGTCGAGCGGGCGCTCGGTGGCGACCGAGGCGTGCAGCACCGAGTTCGCGATCGGGTCGGCGCCGAGCGTGAGGCCACCGACCGCCACGACATCCAGGTCGCCGATCAGGTCGAGCATGATCCGGCCGATCGCCGGTGCGGCCCTGTGGTCGAGGGTGAGCTTGCGCATGTCGACGTAGTACGTCGCCTTCTTGCCGCTGGAGAGAGTGAAGTCGCCGTGGAACACCGCCTCGTCCGTGATGAGGTCGAGAAGTGTCTGGCGGTCTGCGTCGAGTGCGGTCACGGCATCCAGTGTAGAAGGCGCGGGCGTCGTGTTCCGCGGGAAGTCTGCGTGTCCGATGCCGCAACTAGGCTGGAGGCATGCGCTTGGCCACCTGGAACGTCAACTCCATCCGCACCCGCGTCACCCGCACCGTCGAATTCGCCGTGCGCGAAGACATCGACGTGCTGGCGATGCAGGAGATCAAGTGCAAACCCGAGCAGTTCCCCTACGGACCGTTCGAAGAGGCCGGGTACCACGTCGAGGTGCACGGGCTGAACCAGTGGAACGGCGTCGCGATCGCGAGCCGCCTGCCGATCACCGACGTGCGCACCGCGTTCGACGGGATGCCGGGTTTCGCCAAGGGCCATGAGGGTCCGGATGCTCCGCTCGAGGCCCGCGCGCTCGGGGTGATGGTCGAGGGCGTGCGGGTGTGGAGCCTGTACGTGCCGAACGGCCGTTCGCTCGACGACCCGCACTACGCCTACAAGCTGCACTGGCTCGAGGCGCTGAAGAACTCCACCGCGGCCGAGCTCGCCGCGAACCCCGATCTGCCGTTGGCCCTGGTCGGCGACTTCAACATCATCCCGTTCGACTCCGACAACAACGACCCCGACATCGTCGAGGGCGTCTCCACGCACGTCTCCCCGGCGGAGCGGCAGGCGTTCTTCGCGTTCCAGGACGCCGGGGTCACCGACGTCGTCCGCCCCCTGCTGCCCGAGGGCTTCACCTACTGGGACTACCAGCGCCTCAAGTTCCCGCGCAACGAGGGCATCCGCATCGACTTCATCCTCGGCTCCCGCGCGCTTGCCGACGGGGTCAGCGGCGCATCCATCCACCGCGACGAGCGCAAGGGCGAGCAGCCCAGCGACCACGTGCCGGTGGTCGTCGAGTTCGATCTCGCCGGTGCCGACGAAGACGACGACGATCTGCCGATGATCTTCTCGTGACGCCCCGATCGATTTCAGCGCTGTGGCCATCCGGCTGATCGCGACGGACCTCGACGGCACACTCCTCGACCCATCGTCAGCCGTCACCCCGCGCACGCGTGCGGCGCTGGATGCCGCTCGCAGTCGCGGCATCCACGTCGTTCCCGTCACTGCGCGTCAACCGATCGGCCTGCGCGCGATCGCCGCCGATGCCGCATTCGACGGGTGGGCGCTGTGCAGCAACGGCGCGTATGCGATCCATCTCGCCGACGGCCGGATGCTGTTCGCCGAGGAGCTTCCGGCCGAGACCATCCGCACCCTCGCCGAGGCGCTGCGCGCCAGCATCCCCGGACTGCTGTTCGCGAGCGTGCGGGAAGGCGGCGAGACGTTCGTCGCACAGCATGGCTACGCCGAGATCGCCGACCTCAGCGACCACAAGCGCGACCCCCAGACCATGGGCGGCGTGCCGCTGGAGCAGGTCCTGGCCGCTCCGAGCCTCAAGCTCGTGATCCGGCATCCGGAGCTCGCTCCCGCCGCGCTGTTCGACGCTTTGCGCTCGCTGGGACTCACCGGCTTCGAGGCGACGCTGTCCGGTGCCCCGTTCGTCGAGGTGATGGCCGAGGGCGTAACGAAGGCCACCGGCCTCGCCCGGCTGTGCATGCACCTCGGTATCGACCGCGCCGAGGTCGTGGCGTTCGGCGACGCCCTCAACGACGTCGAGATGCTGCGGTGGGCAGGACGCGGTGTGGCGATGGCCGATGCGGAGCCCCTCGTGCAGGATGCCGCCGACGAGACGACCGCGTCGAACGCCGACGACGGAGTGGCGCAGGTCATCGAGCGACTGCTCGGCTGACCCGCGCCACCTCCGGTCAGCTCTCGACGCGGCGTCGACGCACCAGCAGCAGCCCGAGCACGACGGCGGCGAAGGCGGCCGCCACCGCGGCGACCGGCGCGTCAGCACCGGTGCTCGCGAGCGCGCCTCCGGCACCGGTCGCCGCGGTCACGCGGATCGCCGCGCTCGCGACGACCTCGGACTGCGCGTTCAGCGCCACGATCGTGTGCGCACCGACGGATGCGCCGGCCGGAATGCGGAGGGTGCCCTTCAGTGCCCCTCCGGCGTCAGCGGTGAGGGTCCCCAGCGCCAGCGGGTCGGAGTGGAGCTCGAACGACACCTCCTCGCCCGGGACGAATCCGGTGCCCGAGAGTGCGAGCTGTCCGCCGGCGCGCACCGAGTCCGCGGCGAGCGTGAGCCGCGGCTTCGACGCGGGTGCGTCGCACTCCATGGTCAGCGACACGTCTGCCCCGATCGCGGTATCGCCGGGAGCGAGTTCGAACGACTCCGCATCCTCGAGTCGCAGCGCGCCGCCGGAGTACTGCGAGCAGTACCCGGGCATCTCGACCCCGATCGTGTAGCGCCCTGCCGGAAGGATGCCGCCGTCCTGCGAGGAGTCGGGGCTGAAGGCGAAGGCACCCCAAGAGGGAACTCGCAGCGCCTCGACCCATTTCTCGCCATCCCAGCGATAGGCGACGACGGTCGCCCCTTCACCACCGGGGGCACCGGCACCCTCGAGCGTCACGTTGCCGCGGATGTCCACGCCCAGGTCCAGCGCGAAGCCGATGCCGCTGAGGTCGACGTCGTCCCCGAGGGTCAGCACGGTGGCGTCGTCTGCCGTCACGGCGTTCTCGTAGTACTCGCTCGCGTACACGGGCTCGACGACGGATGCCTGCGCGCGCAGCACGTAATCTCCCGCCGGAAGGGTGAGCGCGTAGGAGCCGTCGTCGGCGCTCGTGGCGGACCCCACGGGCAGGTCGCCGATGAACGCCATCACGCTGATGCCGGCGAGAGCCTCGCCGTCCGACCGGACGGTGCCGGTGATGGCCGTCCCCGCCGCCAGCTCCGCATCGACGCCCTGGCGCTGCTCCCCGGATGCGACGGTGATCGCCGTCGCCTCCTGGACAGTGGAGGCGTCATCCCAGAACTCGGTGAAGAGCCGCGCATCGGTCGGGCGGAAGCGCAGCGTGTAGGAGCCGGGTGCGACCTCGGCCCGGTACGAGCCGTCCTCCTCGATCGTCACGCTCGGGCCGCCCATCTGGCCGAGCGGCCAGATGTCGACCGTGCCTGCGACCGGAGATCCGTCGGATTCTCGCGTGACCTGGCCGCTGATGACAGCTGCCTGCGCGAGCCCCGCGTCGATGCCCGAGGCACTCTCGCCCGCGACGACGGTCACAGGAGTGGCGCTCGCGCTGTCGACGGCGTCATCCCAGTACTCTCCGGTCAGGCCGCTGTCTGCGGGACCGTCGAAGCGCACCGTGTACTGGCCGGAGGGCAGGCCGCCGACGAGGAATGAGCCGTCCTCCTGCGTCCACGCCAGTTCGGCAGTCCACGATCCGTCGACGGCAGAGACCGCGACGGTCGCGCCCGCCACCGGCGTTCCGTCGCCGTCGCGGGTCACGGATCCCGTGATCGATCCGGCGGCCTGCAGCGAGGCGTCGATGCCGGTGAGGGTCTCGCCGGCGACGACGGTGAGGCGCTGGGCGGCCTCCCTGTCGGACGCGCCGTCCCAGTACTCGGTGAGGAGATCCGGTGCGGCGCCATCCGGAGCGAACCGCACGATGTATTCGCCTGCGGGCAGATCGGTGACGGTGTAGCCGCCGGTCGCATCCGAGGAGCCGTTGAAGGAGAAGCCGCCCGCGGTGGGGGAGATGAAGACGCCGACGCCTTCGACGGGCGCACCGCCCGCCTCCCGGGTGATGCTGCCGGTGATGGTCGCCGTCGTCGCCTCGGCATCCGCCGCCGCGGTGAGTGCACCCCCGCCCAGCACCAGGACGGCTGCGCCGATCATGCTGATCCAGCTGCGAATGGTCCGACGGCGCGCAAGGCGCGATGAAGAAGAGAAAGTCACACGCTGAAGCTATGGGTCCGCTGTACGGACGCGCAACAGCAGATCACGTGTCGAACTCGTGTGTCAGGATTTCCGGACTCGCGCAATAGGGCGATCAGAAGGGGAGGATCAGCCGAACGAGGCGACCTCCGGCACCCGGTCTGTGCGGCCGTAGCGCAGAAGCGTCACTCCGCCCTCGTCGGTGATCGGCGGGGCGAGCAGCCGCAGCACCGCGGGGAGCGCGTCGTCGTCGAAGACCTTCTTGCCCGCGCCGAGCAGCAGGGGGTAGACCCAGAGGTTGAGCTCGTCGAAGAGCCCATCGGCGAGGAGCGTGTGCACGAAGTCGATACTGCCGATCACGTGCACCTCGCGGTGGGCCTCCCGCATGAGCGCGATCTCGGCGGCCAGATCGCCGCCCACGCGAGTGCTGCCCGCCCAGTCGAGCACAATGCCGGCGTCCCGCGTCGCGACGTACTTGGGCACCCGGTTGAAGAGTTGTCCGATGCCACCTTCCGGCCCCTCGGTGTGATGCGGCCAGTACCCGGCGAAGATGTCGTACGTGCGGCGGCCGAGCAGCAGAGCGTCGAGCTGCCGCATGCCTTTCTCGATCTCGGGCCCCACGCCCTCGGACGGATACCCGGCCTGCCATCCGCTGAAACGGAAACCACCCGAGGTGTCTTCATCCGTGCCGCCCGGCCCCTGAGCCACGCCGTCGAGGCTCATGAACAGGTCGATCAGGATGCGACCGGAGGCCTCGCCTGTGGGCTGCTCGCTCATGAGATCGCCCTCAGCCGACGTGCTCCGGGCCGTTCTCGACGGCCTCCGGGGTCATGTAGAGGAAGCCCAGCGAGTTTCCGTCGGGGTCGTCGATGTCTCGCGAGTACATGAAGCCGTAGTCCTGTGCGGGCTTCGGCTCGGTGCCACCGGCGGCGAGGGCCTTGTCGACGATCTCATCGACATCCTCACGCGAGGCTCGGCTGAACGAGACCGACACCTGGGCGACCTCGTTCGGGTCGGCGATGGGCTTGTCGGTGAATGTGGCGAAGAACTCGCGCTTGAGGATCATGAAGAAGATGTCCTCCGACCACACCACGCAGGCCGCGTTCTCATCGGTGAACAGCGGATTGATCTCGCATCCGATCGCGGTGTAGAACGCCTTGCTGCGCTCGAGATCGGTGGTGGGCAGATTGACGAAGACCTGTGTCATGGTGACTCCTCTGTCGGTGCGGAGCCGATCCCCGTCGACCTCCGAAGTCGATGCTCGTCTCTCGCGCAACCCCGGTCAACCCCTCTTCTGCGGGGTTCGTCCGTCTCACGGGGGATGCCCCGGCATCCCCCTCCGCCCTACGGTGGGAGGATGCCGTTCACCCGCACGCCGACCGACCGCGACCGCCGCAATGACGCGCTGCTGGCGGGCGTGCTGTTCGTCGGAGCCGTCATCAGCGCCGCCCTGTCGTCGATCGCGCAGATCTACGGCGATGAGCAGGCACCCCTGTGGACCGCGCTGATCTACGCCGTGGTCGTGACCACCCCCCTCGTATACCGTCGCCGCTGGCCCGGCATCGTCGCCGTCGTGACCTCGACGGCCTACTTCGTCGCGGTGACCGTGAAGGTGCCGGAGCTCTACGTCGGCAACATCGCCATGTTCATCGGCCTGTACTCGGTCGGCGCCTGGATGAACGACCGCCGCCGCGCCATGATCGTGCGCACCGCGATCATCATCGGCATGTTCGCCTGGCTGCTGATCACCATGTACTACGAAGCCATCAAGCAGGCGGACGAGGCCGACGTGGTCGCCGGCGCCTTCTCCCCCTACATCGCCTTCATGATGCTCCAGATCCTGCTGAACGCGCTCTACTTCGGCGGGGCGTATTACTTCGGCGAGCGCGCGTGGGCCTCGGCAGCGGAGCGGACGGTGCTGGAGCAGCGCACGATCGAGCTGGAGCGCGAGCGCGAGGTCACGGCCGCGCAGGCCGTGGCGCTGGACCGGGTGCGCATCGCGCGGGAGCTGCACGACGTGGTCGCCCACCACGTGTCGGTCATGGGGGTGCAGGCAGGAGCCGCCCGCCTGGTGATCGACCGTGATCCGGCGGAGTCGACACGGATCCTGACCGGGATCGAGTCCTCCGCGCGCGACGCGATCGGCGAGCTGCGCCAGCTGCTGGAGACGCTGCGCACGCCCGGCGGCGACACGGCGGAGCCGGCATCCACCCTGACGCTCGACGACATCGCCGAGCTCACCGCGTCCTCCACGGAGGCCGGGCTGCCCACGGAGTACACGGTGATCGGCGACCCCGTGCGGGTGCCCTCGGTGGTCGCCGTGAACCTGTATCGGATCGCGCAGGAGTCGCTCACGAATGCCCGCCGGCACGCGGGTGTCGGAGCGACGGCGGATGTGCGGGTGCGCTACGACCACGACGGCGTCGAGGTCGAGATCGTCAACACCGGCCGCACGGTCGGTCAGCTGCGCCCTGGGCTCGGACAGCTCGGCATGCGCGAGCGTGCGATCGCCTCCGGCGGCACCATCGAGGTGTCGCCGCGGCCGCACGGCGGAGTGCGGGTGCGGGCCCGCGTGCCGCTGCCCGCCGTCTCCGTCTCCCCTGTCAGCCCCGTCGCCCAGGAGCACGCATGACTGCCACCCCCATCCGCGTGCTGCTCGTCGACGACCACGCGATGCTCCGCGCGGGCTTCCGCACGATCCTCGAGACGCAGCCCGACATCACGGTGGTCGGCGAGGCGGCGACCGGAGCGGATGCCGTCGCGCAGGCATCCGCTCTGCACCCCGACGTCATCACGATGGATGTGCAGATGCCCGACATGGACGGCATCGAGGCGACCAGACTCATCGTGGCCGACCCCGAGGTCGCCGCCGCGATCGCGATCGTCACGACCTTCGACCGCGACGACTACCTGCACAGGGCGCTCGAGGCCGGAGCCAGCGGGTTCCTGCTCAAGAACGCCGACGCCGAGGACCTGATCGCCGCCGTGCGCGCTCTCGCCGCCGGCGACGGGATGCTCGCACCCGAGGTCACGCGCCGCGTGCTCGCCCGGTTCGCCGCGACGCCGGCCGCCCCGGTCGCGGCTGCGGCCCCGGAGGCACCCGCACGCCCCGCGACCGTGCTCGCCGACCCGCTGACCGAGCGCGAGGCCGAGGTGCTGACGCTGCTCGCCGACGCCCGCAGCAACGCCGAGATCGCCGGAGCGCTGTACATCGGCGAGGCCACGGTCAAGACGCATGTGTCGCGCATCCTGCAGAAGCTCGGCGCACGCGACCGCGTGCAGGCCGTCGTGCTGGCGCACCGCCTCGGGCTCGCCTAACGATCCGCGGAACGACCCCGCCCGAGCGCTAGCCTCGGAGCATGCCCGGCACCACTCCCCTCACTCGCCCGAACGGGGTGTCCCGCCCGATCCTGGCCGGCGTCGTCACGGCGCTGGTGGGATTCACGAGCTCCTTCGCCGTGGTGCTCACCGGCCTCCACGCCGTGGGCGCGACGCCCGCGCAGGCGGCCAGCGGGCTTCTCGCCCTGAGCCTCACGATGGGCCTCGCCTGCGTCGTGCTGGCCTGGCGGTATCGGATGCCGATCACCGCGGCGTGGTCGACCCCCGGTGCCGCGCTGCTCGCCGCGACCGGTGCGGTGGAGGGCGGATGGCCGGCCGCGGTGGGCGCCTTCCTCGTGGCGTCAGCACTCATCCTGCTGACCGCGCTCTGGCCGGCACTGGGCGCGCTGATCGCCCGCATCCCGCCGTCGATCGCCCAGGCGATGCTCGCCGGAGTTCTGCTGCCGCTGTGCCTCGCACCGATCACCGGCCTCGTGGCGAACCCCTGGGGCGTCGTGCCTGTCGTGGTGACCTGGCTGATCTTCGCCCGGTTCGCGCCGCGGTGGGCGGTTCCGCTCGCCTTCGTCACGGCCGCCGTGGTGGTCGCCGTCTCGCTCGTGCAGGCGGGGGCGCCCGTCGATCCCGCGCTGCTGCTGCCGCGATTCGAGCTCACGGCTCCGACCTTCACGGTGGGCGCGCTGGTCGGCCTGGCGCTGCCGCTGTTCATCGTGACGATGGCCTCGCAGAACGTCCCCGGTGTCGCGATCATGCGCAGCTTCGGGTACGAGGTGCCCTGGCGCCCGGCGATGCTGGTCACCGGACTCGGCACCGCGCTCGGCGCACCGGCCGGCGGGCACGCGATCAACCTCGCCGCGATCAGCGCGGCCCTCGCCGCAGGGCCGGATGCCGACCCCGACCCGCGACGACGCTGGGTCGCCGGAGTCTCCACGGGCGCGTCCTACCTGGTGCTCGGCGGGTTCTCGGCCGCGTTCGCCGCCCTCGTGCTCCTCGCGCCGGAGGCCGTGATCCCCGCGGTGGCCGGTCTCGCGCTGTTCGCCGCGTTCGGATCATCGGTGCAGCAGGCGATCGACGACCCCGGCGAGCGGCTCCCCGCCGTGGTGACCTTCCTGGTCGCCGCATCCGGCGTCGCGGTGCTGGGCGTCAGCGCCGCGTTCTGGGCGCTCATCGCCGGACTCCTGGTACGCACGGTGCTGCACGCCCGGCGGCACTGAGGCGCCTCCGGGTTCGTCGAGTGCACGGCTTAGCATCGACTGCACGACATCCGCGCGTGGATACGTCGTGCACTCGGCAGCATCCCGTGCACTCGGCAACAGCATCCGCCGAGCGGATGACAGCGGGAGAGTCCGCCGCAGGGGGGATGCCGGGGCAGGGGCGTGTCCGTAGCGTGGGGGCATGACCACTGGACCCCTGGAACTGACGGGTATCACCAAGAGCTACGGCTCTCGGCGCGTGCTCGACGACGTCTCCTTCACCGTGACCCCTGGACGACTCACCGGCTTCGTCGGCGGCAACGGCGCCGGCAAGACCACGACCATGCGGATCGTGCTCGGGCTGCTGTCCGCCGATGGGGGGAGCGTCGACCTGAACGGCAGGCCGCTCACCACGGCCGACCGGCGCCGCTTCGGCTACATGCCGGAGGAGCGCGGCCTCTACCCCAAGATGAAGGTGCTCGAGCAGATCGTGTACCTGGCGCGGCTGCACGGCTTCGGCAAGCCCGAGGCCACCGAGCGCGCGACCGAGCTGCTCACCGAGCTGGGCCTGGGCGAGCGCCTGAACGACACGATCGAGTCCCTCTCGCTGGGCAACCAGCAGCGGGCGCAGATCGCGGCCTCCCTGGTGCACGACCCCGAGGTGCTCATCCTCGACGAGCCGTTCTCCGGCCTCGACCCCCTCGCGGTCGATGTGGTCGCCGGCGTGCTGCAGTCCAGCGCCGCGAAAGGCGCGGCCATCCTGTTCTCCTCGCACCAGCTCGACGTGGTCGAGCGCCTGTGCGATGACCTCGTGATCCTCGCCGGCGGCACGATCCGCGCAGCGGGCTCGCGGGATGCACTGCGCTCCGAGCACGCGGGCAACCGCTATGAACTGGTCTCGGCGGGCGACGCCGGCTGGCTGCGCACCGAACCAGGCGTCACGGTCGTCGACTTCGAGGGCGGCTACGCGCTCTTCGACGCCGACGGTCCGGACACCGCGCAGCGCGTGCTGCGGTCCGCCGTCGACCGCGGCGATGTCGCGAGCTTCGCCCCCAAGCATCCCTCTCTCGCCCAGATCTTCAAGGAGGTCATCCAGTGAACCCTTCGACAGGCTCAGGGACCCAGCGCGGCTCAGGGGACCAGCGGAGCATGCAGACCTCGAACGGCATCTGGCTCGTCGCCGAGCGCGAGATCGGTTCGAAGCTGCGCAGCAAGGCGTTCCTCATCTCGACCGGCATCCTGCTGCTGATCGCCCTGGTCGGCATCCTGCTCTCGGGATTCGCGAGCAAGGGTGCGGCGGACGAGAAGATGCCGGTGGCGGCGACATCGCAGACCGAGGCAGCCGTCTCGGCTCTGCCGAACGTCACCGTGACCGCGGTCGCGGACGAAGCGGCGGCCGAGGAGCTCGTGCGCTCCGAGAAGGTCGACGCCGCGGTGATCCCCGGTGACGGCCCCTCCGGTTACACGATCATCGCGCTGAAGGACGCTCCCGGCTCGCTCGTCTCGGCGCTGTCGCAGTCGCCGGACGTCGTGATCCTCGACCCCGCGACCACCAACCCGCTGCTGCGCTACTTCATCGCGATCGGCTTCGGTCTCGTGTTCATGATGGCCGCGGCGACCTTCGGCGGCACGATCGCGCAGAGCGTGGTCGAGGAGAAGCAGACCCGCGTCGTGGAGGTGCTGCTGTCGGCGATCCCGGCTCGCACGCTGCTCGCCGGCAAGGTGATCGGCAACACGGTGCTCGCGATGGGACAGATCCTGGCCCTCGCCGCGATCGCCACGGTCGGGCTGATCATCACGGGCCAGAACGAGATCCTCGCCACCCTCGGGTCCCCGATCATCTGGTTCGCGGTGTTCTTCCTGTTCGGGTTCATCCTGCTGGCGTCGATGTTCGCCGCCGCGGCATCCATGGTCTCCCGCCAGGAGGACATCGGATCCACCACGACCCCGATCACGATGCTGATCATGGCCCCGTACATCCTGGTCATCGTCTTCAACGACAACCCGCTGGTGCTGACGATCATGTCGTACGTGCCGTTCTCGGCTCCGGTCGGGATGCCGATGCGCCTGTTCGTCGGCGAGGCGCAGTGGTGGGAGCCGCTGCTGAGCCTCGTGATCCTCTTGGCGAGCTGTGTGGCGGCGATCGTGATCGGCGCGAAGATCTACGAGAACTCGCTCCTGCGCATGGGGACGCGCGTGAAGCTGAAGGAGGCGCTGCGCGGCTGACGCGCACGCCGGACACGAAACCCCCTGTCGCGACCCGCGGCAGGGGGTTTCGTCGTCACTGACCGAGACTCAGATCACGCCGTCCGTCAGCCCGGTCGGGTTGCCGAAGCGGTGGTTCGTGATCGACACGGCCTGCTCGTGCAGGAACGGCAGCATCTCGACGCGTCCGGCACCGGTCACGGCGTGCGACCACACGGCCACGTCGGGGCTTCCGCCCAGCGCGGCGAACAGCGCCGAGGCGTCGCCGCCGACCAGACGCACCCGCTGCCAGCTGCTCTTGCCCTTCGACACCGCCTTGGCGTAGTGCTTCACCCAGGCCGCATCCTTCTCGTGCGTCACGGTCACGCCCTGCGCACGCAGGGCCTTCTCGATGCCGCTCGGCAGGCTCGCGGCCGAGACCGTGAACGGGCTGCCGCTGCGCAGGGCCGCAGCGAGCACGCGCACGCCCTCCACCAGCGGCGCGTCCTCCGACAGGCGCACGTCGACGGCGACAGGACGGTAGCGGAACAGGTTGCGCTCGACCCCCAGACCCGACTTATCGGAGACGGCGCCGAACTCGGAGGTCCAGGCGTGCTCGTCGGATGCGGCGGCCCGTCGCAGCCAGTCGCCCTGCGCATCGTCGAGCTCGCCGGCGGCCGCACGCAGCAGCCCCTCGATCGCGGGCGCCATCGCTGCACCCGGCACCGCGGCCGGCAGCTCGGAGGCCGCCCACTCGCCGAGGCCGAACAGGTAGTTCGGGCCACCGGCCTTCGCGCCGGCGCCGACGGCCGAGCGCTTCCAGCCGCCGAACGGCTGACGCTGCACGATCGCGCCGGTGATGCCGCGGTTCACGTACAGGTTGCCCGCTTCGACGCGGTCGAGCCAGGTGGCGACCTCGGCCGAGTCGAGCGAGTGCAGGCCGGCGGTGAGGCCGTAGTCCACCGCGTTCTGCAGACGGATGGCCTCATCCAGGTCCTTGGCGTGCATGACGCCGAGCACCGGGCCGAAGAACTCCGTCATGTGGAAGTACGAGCCCTCGGCGACGCCGGTCTTCACACCGGGGGTCCACTGCGTGCCCTCGGCGTCGAGCTTGCGCGGCTTCACGAGCCACTTCTCGCCCTTGCCGAGCTCGGTCAGCGCGGCGAGCAGCTTGCCGTCGGCCGGCTCGATGATCGGCCCCATCTGGGTGCTCGGGTCGTCGGGCAGGCCGACGCGCATCGAGGCGACCGCGTCGACGAGCTGACGCTCGAACCGCTTCGAGTCCGCGACAGAGCCGACGAGGATCGCGAGCGACGCCGCGGAGCACTTCTGCCCTGCGTGGCCGAAGGCGCTGCGGGCGACGTCGGCGGCGGCGAGGTCGAGGTCGGCCGACGGCGTCACGATGATCGCGTTCTTGCCGCTGGTCTCGGCGAGCAGCGGCAGGTCGGACCGGAACGAGCGGAACAGCTGGGCGGTCTCGTAGGCGCCGGTGAGGATCACGCGGTCCACCTCCGGGCTCGCGACCAGGCGGGTGCCCAGGTCGCGCGAGGCGAGGTCGACCAGGGCGAGCAGGTCGCGCGGCACGCCGGCGGCCCACAGCGCCTCGATCATCACGGCGCCGCAGCGCTGCGTGAGCTTGGCGGGCTTGATGATCACACCGGAGCCGGAGGCGAGCCCGGCCAGCACACCGCCGGCGGGGATGGCGACGGGGAAGTTCCACGGCGGGGTCACGACCGTGACCTTCGAGGGGAGGAACTCGGCGCCCGAGACGGTCTCGAGGTCCTTCGCGCGCTCGGCGTAGTAGTGCGCGAAGTCGATCGCCTCACTGACCTCGGGGTCGGCCTCGGCGAGGGTCTTGCCCGCCTCGTGCGCCATGATCTCGAGCAGCTGGCCGCGACGTGCGGAGAGCTCATCGCCCGCACGGTGGAGCACGGCGGCGCGCTCGGCGGCGGGAAGAGCGGCCCACTTCTCCGCCGCGGCGGTGGCGGCGGAGAAGATGGCGTCGAGCTGCTCGGCCGTCTCGACGCGGGCGGCGGCGATCGCGTCGACACCGAGAGTCGTGTGCACCGAGCGCTGCAGGATCGCGCGGCCCCAGGCGCGGTTGGCGCCGAGGGCGGGGTCGGTGTCGGGCTGGTTGTGGAACGCGGTCGTCGGGGTGGCGGCATCCGCCTCCGTCTGCCGGTTCTGCACGCGGTTCGACGTGGGCACCGAGCGGTCGGCTTCGAGCCCGGCGAGCGAACGCTCGAAGCGCTCCCGCTCCCGCCTGAGCAGTGTCGGGTTCGAGGCCAGCTCGAAGACGGCCGACATGAAGTTCTCCGGGCTGGCGTTCTCCTCCAGGCGGCGCACGAGGTAGGCGATCGCCACGTCGAACTCCGCCGGGTTCACGACCGGCGTGTACAGCAGCAGGCGGCCGACGTCCTTGCGCACGGCCTCCGCCTGACCTGTCGCCATGCCCAGCAGCATCTCGTACTCGACGAGCTCGCCGCCGTCGACACCGCGCGCCTGCGAGAGCAGCCACGTGTAGGCGATGTCGAAGAGGTTGTGCCCGGCGACGCCGATGCGCACGGCGTCCAGGCGCTCGGGGGTCAGCGCCCAATCGAGCACGCGCTTGTAGTTGGTGTCGGAGTCCTGCTTGGTCGAGTAGGTCGCGAGCGGCCAGCCGTGCACGGCGGCGTCGACGTGCTCCATCGCGAGGTTCGCGCCCTTCACGACGCGCACCTTGATGGGCGCTCCGCCCTTCGCCCGCCGCGCGGTCGCCCACTCCTGCAGGTGCTGCATCGCGCCGAGGGCGTCGGGCAGGTAGGCCTGCAGCACGATGCCGGCTTCGAGGTTCTCGAGTCCCGGCTGGTCGAGGATGCTGGTGAACGCCGCGATCGTCAGGTCGAGGTCGCGGAACTCCTCCATGTCGAGGTTGATGAACTTCGCCTTGCCGGCGGCCTCGGAACGTGCCGCGAGCTCGTACAGCGGGGTGAGGCGGGTCACGACGTCGGCGACGGCCTCGTCGAACGACCACATCGACAGCTGGCTGACCACGCTGGACACCTTGATCGAGACGTAGTCGACGTCGTCGCGGGCGAGGAAGTCGCTGGTGCCCTGCAGGCGGCGTCCGGCCTCGCGCTCCCCGAGCACGGCCTCGCCGAGCAGGTTGAGGTTCAGACGGTTGCCGCCCTTGCGCAGCTTCGCGATCGCCGGGCCGAGCTTGGCCGGCGTGGCGTCGAGCACCAGGTGGCCGACCATCGCGCGCAGCACGCGGCGGGAGATCGGCACCACGACGCCGGGGAGCTTCGGGGCCATGAAGCCGCCGGTCTTGATCGCGGCGCGCAGGTACCAGGGCAGCAGCGTGGGGGTGATCTCCGAGATCTCGGAGAGCTTGCGACCCGCGACGCTCAGGTCCTCGGGGCGCATGACACCGTCGACGAAGCCGACCGTGAAGTCGAGACCGTTCGGGTCCTTCAGCACCTCGGCGAGACGCTGGGCGGCGGGTTCGACGGGGTGCGTCTCGCTCTCGGCGAGCCAGCGCTGCACGACGGCGGCGACGTCCGAGGTGCGGGGAGTGGTGTCGACGGCAGTCATCGGCGGGAAACCTCCAGGTCGGGAGCGCACACCTCGGGATCGTGTGCGGCTGGATCATTGTCATCCGCGGCGGTAGGCTCCGTCTATCAACCGATTCGAGTGGATTCTGTTCACTCAAGCTGAACGAACTTCACCACCTCGAAAGGATCCACCGTGCTCGACGTCAACCGCCTGCGGATGCTCGTCGAGCTCAGTCGCCGCGGCACGCTGTCGGCCGTCGCCGACGCCCTCTCGTACAGCAAGGCGTCGGTCTCGCAGCAGCTGAGCGCGCTGGAGCGCGACGTGGGCGTGCCGCTGCTGCGTCGGGTGGGCCGCGGTGTGCAGTTCACCCCGCAGGGCAACGTGCTGGTGGCCGAGGCGATCGGCATCCTGGACCAGCTCGAGCACGCCCAGGTCGCCGTGGCGGAATCGCTGACCGAGGTGACCGGCACCGTGCGCATCGCGGTGTTCCAGTCCGCCGCGCACT
Organism: Microbacterium sp. NPDC087591; assembly: GCF_044743625.1. Classification (NCBI taxonomy): domain Bacteria; kingdom Bacillati; phylum Actinomycetota; class Actinomycetes; order Micrococcales; family Microbacteriaceae; genus Microbacterium; species Microbacterium sp. NPDC087591. Next base: position 1,971,629 of record NZ_JBIUWU010000001.1, on the reverse strand, counting down.
CGCTGCTCCCCCGGGCGCTCGAGTCGCTCAAGGCCGACCATCCGGCACTGCGCGTCGAGGTGACCGAGTGCGACCCCGAGACCGGGCTGGTCGGCGTCTCCAGCCGCGACTTCGACCTGATCCTCGCCGAGCAGTATCCCGGCGTCACCCGTCCGATCCACGCCGACCTGGACCGCGTCGCGCTCGCCCACGACGCGATCGCCCTGGCCCGACGCCCCGGCACCCCCGACACCGCGGATGCCGTCGCCGCTCTCTGGTCGACGCGCGAGCAGCCGTGGGTACTCGAGCCGGCCGGCACCGCGTCGCGGGCCTGGGCCGAGCAGCTGTGCCGCACGGCCGGGTTCGAACCGGACGTGCGCTTCGAGGTCGCCGACCTCACCGCCCACGTGCGCCTGATCCGCGCCGGCCTCGCCACCGGACTCCTGCCGGAACTGGTCTGGGCCGGGGAGAACCCGACCGTCGCGCTCACCGCACTGCCCGAGCAACCGCGGCGCGAGATCTTCTCGTCCGCGCGGCGGGTGTCGGCCGCAGCGCCGTCGATCCGCGCAGTGCGTCGCGCCCTGGCATCCGCTGCCTCGCACAACCTGCTCGACTGACAGGGACACATCGGGAATATGCATGCACATGCATCCGTTGAGTCCCGTGTAGCCGGACGAAGGAGTCCGATCCACTCCTTCTGAAAGGGCATCACCGTGAGCACTCCCGTCATCGATCGCACCGCACCGACCGAGCACCCCGTCCTCGACGTCCTCGCCGGACGCTGGAGCCCCCGCGCCTACGACGCGCAGAACTCGATCGACGAGGGCAAGCTCGCCACCGCTCTCGAAGCGGCCCGCTGGAGCCCCTCCGCGAACAACTCGCAGCCGTGGCGCTTCATCGTCGCCCGTCGCGGAACCGCCCTGCACGCGCAGGTCGTCGACGCGCTCGTCGGCTTCAACCAGGCCTGGGCCGCGAACGCCGCCGTGCTCGTCGTCGCGATCGCCGAGACCGCGACCGCGGACGGCACCCCGATCACGCACGCCTTCTACGACCTCGGTCAGGCCGTCGCGCACTTCTCGGTGCAGGCGCACCACGACGGTCTCCTCGTGCACCAGATGAGCGGTTTCGACCCCGAGGTCGTGCGCGAGTTCGCCGACCTGGAGGAGCGCTTCGTTCCCGCCACCGTCTTCGCGGTCGGCGAGTTCGGTGACGTCGAGGCCCTGCCCGAGGTGTTGCAGGAGCGCGAGGTCGCCCCGCGCGTGCGCCGCCCGATCGCCGAGTCCGTGATCCTCAGCGCCTGAGCTTCTCGCACACACGAAGAGCGCCGCCCCGGGATTCCGGGGCGGCGCTCTTGTGTTGCTGCGGAGTGCGACTCTCAGTCGTCGAGCAGTTCCGCCTCGATCACGTCGTCATCGAGGTCGGGCTCTGGGGTGGCGCTGGTGAGCACCAGGCCGGAGCCGTCTGCGGCCATGTCGACCCGCACGGTGTCGCCGTCGCGCACACCGCCGGAGAGCAGCGCCGTCGCCAGCTTGTTCTGCACCTCGGACTGGATCAGTCGCCGCAGCGGACGCGCACCGAACATCGGGTCGTACCCGCGCTCGGCGAGCCACGCCCGCGCGTCGGGGGTGACCGCCAGCGTGAGTCGACGGTCGTGCAGTCGCGCGTGCAGCTGATCGACCGACAGCTCCACGATCTGCGCGAGGTCGTCCTCGCTGAGAGCCTGGAACATCACGATGTCGTCGAGGCGGTTCAGGAACTCCGGGCGGAACGCCTGCCGCACGAGCGCCATGACCTGATCGCGCTTCTCCTCCGGCGCGAGCACCGGGTCGATCAGGATCGGCGATCCCAGGTTCGACGTCAGGATCAGGATCACGTTCGAGAAGTCGACCGTGCGGCCCTGACCGTCGGTGAGCCGACCGTCATCGAGCACCTGCAGCAGCGCGTCGAAGACCTCCGGGTGCGCCTTCTCCACCTCGTCGAGCAGGATCACGCTGTACGGACGACGCCGCACGGCCTCGGTCAGCTGACCGCCCTGCTCGTAGCCGACGTACCCCGGAGGGGCGCCGACGAGACGCGAGACCGAGTGCTTCTCGCCGTACTCCGACATGTCGATGCGCACCATGGCGTGCTCGTCGTCGAAGAGGAACTCCGCGAGCGCCTTGGCCAGCTCCGTCTTGCCCACACCGGTCGGGCCGAGGAACAGGAACGAACCGGTCGGCCGACCGGGGTCGCTGATGCCCGCACGGGAGCGGCGCACCGCATCGGACACCGCCTTGACGGCATCCTTCTGTCCGATCAGTCGCTTTCCCAGCTCGGCTTCGAGGTGCAGCAGCTTCTCGGACTCTCCCTGCAGCAGCCGACCGACGGGGATGCCGGTCCACGCCGCGATGACGGCGGCGATGTCCTCTTCCGTGACCTGCTCGTTGACCATGCGCGGTTCGGCGGGGGTGGCCGCCTCCGCCTGCTCGGCCTCGGCGATGTCGCGCTCCAGGCGCTTGATCGTCTCGTACTCGAGCTTCGACGCCTTCGTGTAGTCGGCGTTGCGCATCGCCTGGTCGCGCTGCGTGATCGCGTCGTCGAGCTGCTTCTTCAACTCACCGACACGGTTCAGGCTCTGACGCTCCCGCGCCCAGCGGGCTTCGAGTTCGGCGAGCTGGGTCTCCAGGCCGACGAGCTGTTCGCGCAGCGCGCCGAGGCGCTCCTTCGAGGCCGCGTCCTTCTCGCGCTTCAGAGCGAGCTCTTCGAGCTTCATCCGATCGACCTGCCGCTTGAGCTGGTCGATCTCGACGGGCGAGGAGTCGATCTCCATCTTGAGCCGCGACATCGACTCGTCGATCAGGTCGATCGCCTTGTCCGGCAGCTGACGGGACGGGAGGTAGCGACTCGACAGTGCAGCGGCGGCGACGAGGGCGCTGTCGGAGATCGTGACACCGTGATGCGCTTCGTAGCGGCCCTTCAACCCGCGCAGGATGGCGATCGTGTCCTCGACCGTCGGCTCGCCCACGTACACCTGCTGGAAGCGGCGCTCCAGGGCGGCATCCTTCTCGATGAACTCGCGGTACTCGTTGAGCGTGGTCGCGCCGATCAGGCGCAGCTCGCCACGGGCCAGCATCGGCTTGAGCATGTTGGATGCCGCGACCGAGCCCTCTCCGCCGCCGGCACCCATCAGCACGTGCAGCTCGTCGATGAAGGTGATGATCTGCCCGTCGGACTCGGTGATCTCCTTGAGGACCTGCTTCAGACGCTCCTCGAACTGCCCGCGGTACATCGCGCCGGCGACGAGCGCGGAGATGTCGAGCGTGATCAGCTCCTTGTCCTTGAGGGACTCGGCGACGTCACCCGCGACGATGCGCTGGGCGAGTCCCTCGACGACCGCGGTCTTTCCGACGCCGGGCTCGCCGATCAGCACCGGGTTGTTCTTGGTGCGGCGGGTGAGCACCTGACTCACGCGACGGATCTCGCTGTCGCGCCCGATCACGGGGTCGAGCTTGCCCTGGCGTGCGCGGTCGGTGAGGTTGATACCGAACTGCTCGAGGGCGGACTGCTGATCTTGGTTCTGCGAACTGTTCTGCGGGTTCGTCATCTGTCCCTCCTGAGGAGACTCCTTCTGGCCGGATCCGTCCGCGCCTCTCAGGCCGAACGGTAAAAGTTGAGTTCTGTTGACTCAAGTTTACCAGGCGACCCCTCCCTCGGCAATGCCCTTCGGATCAGCGCGCGGCGAGAACCGCATCCCAGATCACGGCCGCGACCTGGCGTTTTGTTCCGGACGACGTCGCCACCACCGCGCCGTCCGCCCCGATGATCTCGACGGCGTTCTCCGCCCGCTCGAAACCGTGCTCGGCGTCGGCGAGATTCACCGCGAGCAGGTCGACGCCCTTGCGCTCGCGCTTGCGCCGCGCGCGCTCCCTGCGCTGCTCGGCGTCACGCAGGGTCTCCGCCGCGAACGCCACGATGGTCTGCCCGGACGGCGCCCGCCCCTCGGCGCGTGCGACGGCGAGCGCCGCGACCACATCCTCGTTCTCGACGAGGTCGATGCGGGTGAGCACCCCCTCCTCCTTCGTGAGCTTGTGCTCGGACGCCTGGGCCGGGCGGTAGTCGGCGACCGCGGCGGCCATGATCACGACGTCGGCCGTGGCGGCGGCATCCTTCATCGCGGAGGCGAGCTCGGCGGCGGTCCCGACGTCGTGCACACGGATCGCAGGGTGCGTCGCGGCAGCATGGACGGCCTGCTCGACATGAGCGGCGACCAGCACGACCTCGGCCCCGCGCGCGGCGGCCTCCGCGGCGAGCGCGGCTCCCTGGCGTCCGCTGGAGCGGTTGCCGAGGAAGCGCACCGGGTCGATCGGCTCCCTGGTGCCGCCCGCGGAGACGGCGACGCGGAGGCCGGCGAGATCCTGCGGGGCGACGACCGCCAGTGCGGCCGAGACGATCTCCTCCGGTTCCGACATCCGTCCTGGTCCGGTGTCTCCGCCCGCGAGCTCGCCCTCGGCGGGGCCGACGATGTGCACGCCGCGCGCGCGCAGGGTCGCGATGTTCGCCTGGGTGGCCGGGTGCCGCCACATCTCGGTGTGCATGGCGGGGGCGATCACGACCGGGGCGAGCGTGGCGAGCAGCGTCGTGCCGAGCAGGTCGCTCGCGAGGCCCGCCGTCATCGAGGCGATCGTGTTCGCGGTCGCCGGGGCGACGATCACGAGCTCCGCCGCCTGCCCGAGCGCGACGTGGCGCACCTTCGCGACGTCGTCATGCACGCTCGTGGTGACCGGATGCCGACTGATCGCCTCCCAGGTGGGGAGTCCCACGAAACGCAGCGCGTCTTCGGTCGGCACCACGGTCACATCGTGACCGGCCTTCGTGAGCAGGCGCACCAGGTGCACGGACTTGTAGGCGGCGATACCACCGGTGACTCCGACGACGATGTTCACATTCCGATTCTGCCGCAGCGGGGCCGCGCCGGGGCCGGCATCCGTGCGCGCTTCTAGACTGAGACGCGTGTGCACAGTCGTGATCGATGTCGAGGATGCCGGATCCGCTCGGTTGCTCGCCGTCCGCGACGAGGACCCGCAGCGCGAGTGGGACGGACTCGGCCCGTGGTGGCCGGAGCAGTACCCCGGCGTCACCGGCGTCCGTGATCGTCGCGCGGGTGGCGCCTGGCTCGCCGTGAACGCCGCGGAGCGCCGGCTGGCCGTGCTGCTCAACCGCGCCGACGTGGGAGATCTGACCGAGGACCGCGCCGTCTCACGAGGGTCGCTCGCCCTCGAGTCCGTCGCCGGACGCTCACCGCAGGGCCCGCTGCCGATGCACGGCTTCAACCTGCTCGAGGTGCGACCGGAGGGTGCCAGGGTGCTCTCGTGGGATGGTGCGACGCTGCGCGAGACGCCGGTCGACGCGGGCACCCACATGATCGCGCACGATGATCTGGATGACGATGCGACGCCGCGCATCCACGCCTGGCTGCCCCGCTTCCGTGCGCTCGGCCCCGCTGCCGCGAGCGCCGCGTGGGCGGATGAATGGATCGCGCTGCTAGCCGAGACCACGACCCTCTCCCCCGAGGACGACAGGGCGATCATCCGCGACAACCGTCCGCACGGCTACCCCACCCAGTCGCTGCTGTACTGCGTGGCATCCGTCACCGGTGCAGGCGTCGACGTGCACGACCGCGCGCTGCCCTCTCCTGCGCACTGGAGTGCGGACACCGGCGCGACTGCGTAGTCATCCGCGCGTTCGCGTCCGTCTACGATGGGAGTTCCGGACGGAAGAGGGAGACCATGCCGCCCAGATCTCGCGGAGTGACGAGCATCGACGTCGCCAAGGCGGCCGGCGTGTCGCAGACGACCGTATCGCGCATCGTGAACGGCCACGAGGGGGTCTCGGAGCGCGTCCGCACCAAGGTCGAGAACGCCATCCAGCAGCTGGGATACCGCCCGAACCTCAGCGCGCGCAGCCTGGTCACCAGTCGCACCCACACGATCGGCGTCGTGCTCGGCGACCCGCGCAACAGCTACTACGCGGAACTGCTGCACACGATCAGCGACGAGCTCACCCGCGCCGGCTACCGCGCGCTCATCCTCAGCGGACGCGCCGACACCACCGAGGACCTGGCCAGGACGCTGTGGGAGACGAACGTCGACGCGGTCATCCTGACGACCACTCTGCTGCCGCCGGATGACGAGGGGCGCATCGTCTCGCTGGGCGTCCCCTCGGTCACGATGGGTCCGGGCACCGCACCGGAGACCGCGACGATCTCGCCGGACAACCTCGAAGGCGGCCGGATCGCCGGGCGCCATCTGGTCTCGCTCGGGCACCGACGCATCGGGGTGATCGCCGGCCCGCTGGGCGCGACCTCGGTGCGCGACCGCCACGACGGCTTCCTGCAGGAGCTGGCCGCCGCCGATGTCGCCTTCGACGACGATCTGCTCGAGGTCGCGGACCTCGACTACACCCGCGCCTTCGAGGCGGCCACCCGCCTGCTGCAGCGTGCCGACCCGCCCACCGCACTCTTCTGCCACAACGACCTCGTCGCCTTCGGCGCGCTGAACGCCGCGAAGGCGCTGCGCGTCGCGGTGCCGGAGGACGTGTCGATCCTGGGCTTCGACGACGTGGCCATGTCGTCGTGGGAGGCGTTCGACCTCACGACCGTGCGCCAGCCCATCCTCGAGATGGCACGGGGAGCGGTCGAGATGACGTTGGCCCTGCTCGACGAGCCGGAGCAGGAGCGGGAGCACCTGGTGCTGCCGTGCACCCTGGTCGAGCGCTCGACGACCCGCGCGCTCTGAGTCAGGCCGCTGACTCCTCCGCACAGGAGAAGCGCGCGCGGTAGGCGGTCGGCGTGAGGCCGAGCACACGCCCGAAGTTCTGTCGCAGCACGGCCGCCGAGCCGAAGCCGCACTCGTCCGCGATCTGCTCCAGCGCCATGTCGGTGCGCTCCAGCAGCCGCTGGGCGTGGATGATGCGCTGACGTGCGAGCCACGCGGCCGGGGTCGCACCGTACTCCGCCTTGAACCGACGCGCGAAGGTGCGCGGCGACATCAGCGCTTTGGCCGCGAGCTGATCGACGCCGAGGTCATCGCGCAGGTGCGCCACCGCCCAGTCGGCCACGGCCGCGAGCGAGTCGCTCGGCACCACGGGGATGGGGCGATCGATGAACTGCGCCTGACCGCCGTCGCGCTGCGGCGGCACCACCATACGACGGGCGATGCGGTTGGTGATCTCGGCACCCAGCTCCTGCCGGAGCAGGTGGAGGCAGGCGTCGATGCCCGCGGCCGTGCCGGCACTGGTGATGATCTTGTCGTCCTGCACGAAGAGCACGTCCGCATCGATGTCGACCTGCGGGTACATCTGCGCCATGACATCGGAGTACATCCAGTGCGTGGTCGCCCTGCGCCCGTCGAGCACGCCCGCGGCGGCCAGGATGAACGACCCGCTGCACACGCTCATGACCCACGCGCCGCGGGCGACGGCGTCACGGGCGACATCGAGCAGCAGCGGGTCGATCCGGTCCCAGTACGCGCGCGGGAGCGGGCAGAACACCACCAGGTCGGCCTCGTAGGCGAACGAGAGGTCGTGCTCCACGTTCACTGAGAACCCCATCTTCGACTCGACGACGCCGGCCCGGGGCGCCACGATGCGGAAGTCGAAGTTCGGCACCCCGTCATCCGAGCGATCGAGACCGAAGGCCTCGCATGCCACTCCGAACTCGAACGGGGCGAACCCGTCCTGGATGATGCAGGCGACCGTCTTCATGCGCGCTCCCGAGCTTGGCAGTTTTCACACGATAGCAGTCATTTCTGCCACTCGTGGCCGATCGACATCGATCGTAGCGTTTCTGCCATGATACTCCTCATCGCACTCGCCGCCCTGGTGATCTGGGCCATCATCGCCACCGCCATAGTGGTCCGCCGTGACGGATACCGCCCCACACCCACGGATTGGAGCAGAGTCGTCGGCGACGACCAGCGGGTGTAGCGTCGGCTCATGATCCCTCCCGACGCCCTGGTCGCGTTCGTCATCGCCTCTGTCGTGATCATCGTCATCCCCGGTCCCAGCGTGCTGTTCGTGATCGGCCGCTCCCTCGCACTCGGTCGTCGCGCCGGAGTGCTGAGCGTCGTCGGCAACGCCCTGGGCACGGTACCCGCGGTCCTGGCCGTGGCCTTCGGCGTCGGCGCGATCGTGGCCTCCTCCGTCGCCGCCTTCACCGTCATCAAGCTCGTGGGTGCGGCCTACCTCGTGTGGCTCGGCATCCAGGCGATTCGTCACCGACACGACCACCGCACCGCCGCAGCGCAGATGCCCGCCTCCGCCGGGAAGCTCCTGCGTCAGGGCTTCATCGTGGGCGTCACGAACCCCAAGACCATCGCGTTCTTCGTCGCGGTGCTCCCCCAGTTCGTCACCCCGTCCGCGGGGCCGGTGTGGGCACAGCTCCTGCTGCTCGGCCTGATCTTCCCCACCCTCGCACTGGCATGCGACAGCGTGTGGGCCCTCGCCGCCGGCACGGCCCGCACCTGGTTCGCGCGGTCGCCGCGACGCATGTCGACCCTGTCCGGCACCGGCGGAGTCATGATGATCGGACTCGGCGGCACACTCGCGTTCACCGGCGCGAAGAGCTGACGCTGCTCGGTTCTGCGGCGAGACTACGCTCGACCTCATGAGCGAGCCGCAGCAGCCCCCTGTTCCGCCGTCCGTGCAGCCACTCCCGGCTCAGCCCCAGTACCCGGCATCCGGGCAGCAGCCGGCTGCCGCCCCCTACCCGCCAGCTCCGCATTACCCGACCCCGGCTCAGCACCCGGCTGCCCCTTCCGCCCCCGCACAGCGCACCGGCAACACGCTCGGCCGCGTCGCACTGATCGTCGCACTGCTCTCGGCGGGGATGCGACTGCTGACCTCGCTGCTCTACCCGCTCGTCTATCCGGGCGCCGACTGGACGATCGGTGTCTTCACCGCGGGGTCCACCGGAATCGCCCTCCTCGGGTACATCACGGCACTCGTGCTCGGCGTGATCGCCGCCCGTCGCCCGGGGCCGCACCTCTGGGCAGGCATCGCGATCGGACTCTCCGCGGCGTACCTCATCACGCTCGCGATCGAGTGGGCCTCGTCGATGCTCTACCGCTTCCTGTAAAGCCCCGGCACGACGCTCAGTGCGCCGCCGCGAGCACCCGCTCGTAGACCTCGACCATCGCCGCGGTGCGTGACGACTGGCGGAAGCCCTCGACCACGGCGGGCACCGGCGTCGGCGCGGTTCCTGCGGCGATGTCGGCCACGGCATCGCGCAGCGTGTGCGCGAGGGCTGCGATCCGCTGCGCCTCCTGCTCACGCGACCCCGGCGCGGCGGACGACTCCGCCACCGCCCACAGACCGCCGCCGAGCTCGGCGGCGATGTCGGGGTCGCAGATGACGGATGGGGTGCCGAGGGTCGCCGCCTCGAACGGCGTCATGCCCTGCGTCTCGAAACCGATCGAGGTCTGCACGAGCGCATCCGCGGCGGCGATGCGCGCCAGCGTCTGCGGGTAGGTGAGCCGTCCCGAGAACCGCACGTGCGCATGGTCGGCGACGATCTTCTCCGCCGCGGCACGCTGCGCTCCGCCGCCGATGATCTCCAGGTCGGCATCCACCCCCGAGGCCACGAATGCCTCGAGGAACGGGAGCAGCCGCTTCTCCGGACTCATCCGCCCGAGCCACACGAAGCGCGGACGACCGGGCTCGCGCTCGGCCGGAGCCGCCGCGAGCGTGGCATCGCGCACCTCATCGTCGATGCCGTTCCAGATGACGTCGACGGGCGTGAACACGCCGTGCTCCTCGAGCCGACGCGCGAAGTGGGTGGAGGGGGCGGTCACCGCCGACGCACCGACCGCGAGGCCGCGCAGGAACGCCCAGCCGTCGGCGCCCCGGACCGGAGCGCCGATGCCGCGCAGGGCCGCACGCCGCCAGGTGTTGAGCACCGCGAGCACCGGCTTGTGCAGCGGAGTGACCGCGGCGATGCCGACGTCGACGCGGTTGTGCATGGTGTGCACGACGGGGATGCCGTGGCGCGCGGCGTAGCGGTGGCCGATGTAGGCGCCCCAGAAGTCCGCCTGCACGTGCACGATGTCGACCGGAGGGCGGTGCGTCATCGCCCGGTCGAGGAAGCGGTCGGTCGCACGGCCGGGCCAGCTCATCGAGTACTCGCGGTCGGTCGTGATCGGCACCGACGGCAGATCGATGTTCCCCGCCGGCCGCTCCGACGGCGCGGCCGCACGCGGCCCGTGCATCCTCGGCGCCACGACGGTCACGGTGTGGCCGGCGCGCTCGAGGAACTCCCGCTGCAGCCGCATCGACACCTGCGCCCCGCCGAGCGAGTCGAGGTGCTGATCGCCGAAGAAGACGATGTGCATCGTCACTCGGGCAGGGGCTCGTCGCGGTACAGCGCCTCGAAGGTGTCGAGCGTGCGGTTGATGTCGTGGATCGCCACGCCGTCGAGGGAGGCCTGCTGCATCCGCTCGAACTCCGCAGGCTCGGCCGTCAGCACATCCGTCATGCGGGCCGCGAGTGCATCCACGTCACCCGGCGGGAAGAGGTACCCGTTCTCGCCGTCGTGCACGAGGTGCGGGAGGGCGACCGCATCCGCCGCCACGATCGGCAACGCCGAGGCCATGGCCTCCATGGTCGCGATCGACTGCAGCTCGGCGATCGAGGCGATCACGAACAGGCTCGCCCGCGACAGCAGCGCGCGCAGTTCCTCGTCGGTGGTGCGTCCATGGAAGGTCACGCGGTCGGCGAGTCCGAGCTTCGCCGCAAGGGATTCGAGCTGCTTGCGCTGGTCGCCGCCGCCGACGATGTCGAATGTGGTGCCGAGTGCCGGGTCGAGCTTGGTCATCGCCTGCAGGATGACCTCGACCTGCTTCTCGGCCGTGAGCCGGCCGACGAAGATGATGCGGTTCTGCTCGCGCGCCCCGAGCACGGGCGTGTACTGCGAGGCGTCGATGCCGCAGCTGACCGGGATCACACCCGAGACGTCGATCGAGCTCTCGAGGAAGTCCGCCGCGCGCCGGGTGGGGGTGGTGATCGCGCGCGTGAGGTCGAGGGTGCGCTTGGCGTCGCCCCAGGCCCACTTCAGGATCTGGTCGTCGATGAACTTCGGGAACGTGCTGTGGTCGAGGATGTTCTCGGCCATCACGTGGTTCGTCGCGATCACCGGGATACCGCGCTCGTGCGCGATGTACGCCAGGCCGCGGCCGATCACGATGTGCGACTGGATGTGCACGACATCGGGCTTGACCCGGTCGAGCACCGCGCGCGCGTAGTGCTTGCTGCGCCACGGCCACACGAAACGCAGCCAGTCGTGCGGAGCCCAGCGCACCGACGGCAGGCGGTGCAGCGTCATCGGCTCACCCTCGATCACCTCGGTGTGCGGCTGGGCGCGGCGGTAGGCCTGATTGGGCGCCACGACGTGCACGTCGTGGCCGCGCTGCACGAGACCGGCGGCGAGGCGCTCGGCGAAACGGGCGGCGCCGTTGATGTCGGGCGCGAAGGTGTCGCAGCCGATCAGGATGCGCAACGGTCGCTTCCCGGTCTCGGGAGCACTCGGATCGGAGGAGGAAGAAGACATGCTGCCTTACGGTACGGCGGCCAAGGAAAGCCCTGGTCGGGGCGCTGGCCACTCTACCCGAGGGGTCTGCGCGCACGGCCCAGGCGTACCGGCATCCTCCGGAAGCGGTACGCCCGAGCGCCGCGGTCAGCCCAGGCGCGCCACCGCGCGAGCGACGAGAGCCGCCTCCTCGGCGTCAGGGGCGTCGATGGCCATGCGCACGACCCCGGCCGCCACACCGAGCTCGGCGTACGCGGACTTCATGCGGCCCATGTCTCCGCGGATCGCGTCGACCGCCTCGTCGACATCCGCCTGCGCCTGCGCGAGTGCGGAGGCGTCGCCGCTCTCGGCCGCGGACCGGAGCGCCCTGAACGGCTTGGGGAGCACCGACGAGATGCCGGACACCACCCCCTGTGCCCCGTGATCCGCGGCGACCGCCAGATCGCGATCGCTGCCGGTGTACAGGATGAAGTCGTCCGGGACCTCCGCGCGGTACGCCGCGATCTGCGCGAGCGGCTCATCGCTGATCTTCGCCCCCACGATGTGCGGCAGCTGCGCGATGCGCGCCAGGAGCTCGGCCGAGACGAAGTTCCCCGTGCGCGCGCGGAAGACGTAGACGTAGACGTCGAGACCGGCTGCCGCATCGGAGACCGCCCGGTAGAAGTCGAAGAGCCCCTCGTCGCTGGCCCGCAGGTAATACGGGGTGATGACAGCGATCTCGGTGGCCCCCGCGTCACGCGCGGCGTCGATCAGCCGCCGCACCTCGTAGAGGCTGGGCGCACCCACGTGCACGATGACCCGCATGCGCCCGCCGAGCTCCTGCATGCTCGCCTGGGTGAGCGCGACGCGCTCCTCGAAGGACAGCGCGGGGAATTCTCCCGTGGTGCCGAGCACGAAGGCACCTTCGTTGCCCGAGGCGGCGACGAAGCGGAGGATCTCGCGCGAACCCTCCAGGTCGAGTGATCCGTCGCCCGCGAAGGCAACGGGGACGGCGGTGATGATGTCACGACGGGACATGTCTCTCCTGGTGTGTGGAAGGGATCCTGAGCGTTCGACTCAGGCGTATGAGGTGTTGGTGGTCGGCGTGAACACGATCTCGTTGACGCAGACGCGCGCAGGCAGCTCGGCGATCCAGCGGATGGCACCGCCCACGTCGTCCGCGGTGAGCATGAGCTCGCGCTCCGTGGCGCTGGGAGGGTTCGGTCGGGTGTCGAGGATCTCGGTGGCCACCTCACCGGGGCAGAAATGGGTGGCGCGGATGCCCTGCAGCCGTTCCTGCGCGTTGATGGTCTCGGCGAGTGCGCCGAGAGCCGTCTTGCTGGTCGAGTATCCGGCGCCCACGCCAGGGGCGAAGCGCCAGCCCGCCCACGACGACACCAGCATCACGAGGCCCCCGCCGCGCTCGCGCATACCGGGGAGCACGGCATGGACGGCCCTCATCGCGCCGGTGAGATTGATGTCGACCACCCGCGCGTAGTCCTCCGGGGTGGTGTCGGCCCAGAAGCGGTTGCGTACGTTGGTCCCCGCGCTGTAGATCAGCACGCCGACTCCGCCGTGCTCCTCACGGATCCGGTCGGCGGCGCTCTGGACGGCATCCGCATCGGAGACGTCCAGCGGCAGAACCACGCCTCTCCCTCCCGCGGCGGTGATCTCCTCCACCGTCGTCACGAGCTCCGCGCGGCGGCGCCCGGAGACGACGACGGTCGATGCGGATGCCGCGAGGGCGACGGCGGCACCGCGACCGATTCCGGATCCGCCCCCGAGAACCCAGACGACTCCGACCTGCGCCACGCTCATCCCTTCGTCGCCCCCGCCGTCAGACCGCTCACCACGTAGCGCTGTGCCAGCAACGCGATGATCATGACGGGCACGGTGATCACCACGGCAGCCGCCATCAGGCCGCCCCAGTCCACGGCGGCGTAGCTGGTGAAGTTGACGATCGCCACCGGCAGGGTGCGCGTGTACTGGTTGGAGAGCACGAGCGCGAACAGGAAGTTGTTCCAGCTGAAGATGAACGAGAGGATCGTCGCCGTGGCGATCCCCGGCACCGACAGGGGCAGGACGACGCGCACGAAGGCCCCGAGCTTGCTCGATCCGTCGATCTGCGCCGCCTCCTCCAACTCCTCGGGGATGCCCTCGAAGAAGCTCGACATGATCGCGACCACGAGGGGCATGGTCACGAAGATGTGGGTCAGGATCAGCACCGTGTACGAGCCGACCAGCTGCACCTGCGAGAACAGGAAGTACCACGGGATCAGCAGGCTGACTCCCGGGATGATGCGCGCCATGAGGAGATAGGCGGTGGCGTTCTTCGTCTTGTACCGTGCGATGCCGTACGCGGCGGGGACCCCGATGATCAGCGCGAACAGCGTCGCTCCCACACCCACGACGATGCTGTTCAGGATGATCGGTCCGAAGGCCTGGGCACCGAACACGGTGTCGAAGTTCTTCAGAGTGGGCGTGAACGAGAAGGTCTTGCTCGGGTCGATGATCTCGAGGTTCGTCTTGAGGCTGGCCAGCAGCATCCAGATCAGCGGCGCGATGAAGGCGAGGACGACCACGAGGATGCCGAATGCGCGTATACCTCCCGCGATGATCTGTGCGGGACGACGACGGCGGCGGGTGGCCACGACGGATGAGGGGTTCACAGCTTCTCCGCTCTCTTGCGCAGGATCGCGAGGACGAGGAGGACGAGGATGATGAGCAGGAAGAACAGCATCAGCAGTGCCGAGGCCCTTCCGTAGCGCGAGTACTCGAACGCATCGCTGTAGGCCAGGATGTTGAGCGTCTCGGCCTCGTGGCTGGATCCGCCGCCGCGCCCCTTGGTGGCGTAGATGATGTCGAACGTCTTGAGCGCATCGATCGAGCGCAGGATCGCCGCCGCACCGATGACCGGCGAGAGCAGCGGCAGCGTGATGTGCCAGAAGCGCTGCCAGGCGTTCGCCCCATCCACGCGCGCGGCTTCGTCCGGCTCCTCCGGAAGGGTGGACAGACCGGCGAGCAGGATGAGGATCACCATGGGTGTCCACTGCCAGACGTCGATGAAGATCAGCGTGTTGAGTGCCGTGTCCTTGTCGGAGAGCCACCCCTGCGCCGGCAGCCCCAAGAACTTCATCAGGACATTGGCGAATCCGATGCTGGGCTCGAAGATCACCAGCCACATCATGCCGACCGCCACCGGCGTGGCGACGAGCGGCAGGAGGATGAAGACGCGCACGATCCCCTGACCGCGGAACGTCTTGCGCAGCAGCAGGGCGATCGCGAGACCGAGCACGAGCTCGATCGCGAGGGCCATGACGGTGAAGTAGGCGGTGCGCGCGGCCGCTGGCCAGAATCGCGACGTATCGCCGAGCCAGTGCGCATAGTTCTCGAAGCCGACGAAGTCGAAGGGGCGGGTGACCGCACCCTGCGCGTTCGTCAGCGACAGGAAGATCGTGTAGCCGACGGGGAACGCGATCAGCAGGGTGATGAACACGATCGACGGCGCGATCAGGATCCACTTCAGGTGGGCGTCGACCCAATCGATGGGCTTGCGGCGATAACCTCTCGCCGGCGACAGGGGCGTGAGCGATGTGCTCGACATCTTGGTCCTCCTCGACCAGTGGGAGACCGGGAGGATGCCGGAGCAGAGGCACATGCGCGCTCCGGCATCCTCTGCGGATTACTTCTCCGAGTCCAGGAGGTCCTGGAACTCGGCGTTCGCGGATTTCGCCGCGGAGGCCACATCGCCGCCCTCGATCGCGGCGATGGCAGGACCGCCGATGATCTCTCGGGCCGCGGCGACCTGCTCGAGCTGCGGACGGTCGTGTCCGACACCGTCATCCCCGACGTTGCGGATGATCTCCACCAGGCCGGCGGGGAAGCTCGCCGCCGCGTCGTCGTCATCCCACGCCGATTGACGCGCGACGGGGACGGTGCCCTCCGAGAGCAGCCACTTGGTGTTGGCCTCATCGGAGACCCACTTGATGAACTCCCAGGCGGCGTCCTTCTTCTGAGAGAAGGCGTTGATGCCCACGGTCTGCGGAACGATGTTGTAGAACTTCGAGCCGGCCGGCCCCGCCGGGAAGCGGGCGAAGGCCACCGAGTCCACGACCGCGGAGTTCGACTCGTCGAGGAACGTGTAGGCCTGGCTGTCGGCATCCAGGTAGAAGGCGGCGTTGCCCTGGGCGAAGATCGCGGAGGCCTCGACCCATCCCATGTTCGCCGCACCGGGAGGACCGTAGTTCTTCAGGAGGTCGCCATAGAACTCGGTCGCCTCGATCGCTTCGGGGCTGTCGATCGTCGCGTTGCCGTCCTCGTCCTGGAAATCTCCGCCGTAGCTGTAGATGAAGGAGGACAGCTGCGTGACCAGCGGCACCCGCGCCCCGCGCATCGCGATGCCGTAGAAGCCGTTGTCCGGGTCGTCGAGCTGTGCGGCGGCTGCTTCGAGCTCATCGAGAGTGGTCGGAGGGGTGATCCCCGCCTGCTCGAGCAGGTCCGAACGGTAGTACACGATGTGACGCTCGGTCATCACGGGCACGCCGTAGACGACGCCGTCGAGCTCGACGGCATCGCGGGCCGCGGGCTGGAAGTCCTCCCAGTTCCATTCGGCGTCCGACTCGACGTATTCGGTCATGTCGGTGAGCCAGCCGTTGCGCGAGAACTCGCGCATGACGTCCTGTACCTGGTAGCCGAAGATGTCGAAGTCCGAGGACTGGGCGTTGAGCTTGACCTTGAGCGTGTCGTTGAGCTGCTCGTTGCCGTACGCCTCGATGTTGACCTTGATGCCGGTCTCGTCCTCGTACTTTCCTGCGAGGGTCTTGAGCCCTTCTGTCCACGGGCTGTTGGCCGCGATCACCGTGAGTTCGGTGACCTCGTCATCGCCTCCGGCAGAGGGGGCGCCGTTGCAGGCCGCGAGGCCGAGAACCAGCGCGCCGACGACCGGGACGGCGAGGGCGATGCGTTTTGGGTTGCTGCTGAACATCTTTGTTCCTTTCTGATGCGGGAGGGTGATTACTGATGCGGGAGGGTGATCTCTGATGCGGGAGGGTGATCGGGAGGAGAGTCAGTTGGCGAGGTTCGCCGGCCGGCGACCCGAGAAGACGTCGACGATCGCCTCGGCGGTGGCCCAGCCGATCCGGTCGTACGCCTCGACGGTGTCGGCACCGGCGTGCGGAGCGGTGACGACACCCGAGTGGGCGAACAAGGGGTTCCGCGGATCGACCGGCTCGTGCTCGAAGACGTCGAGTCCGGCCCCGCCGATACGCCCGGACTCGAGGCCCCGCACCAGCGCGGCCTCGTCGACCAGGCCCCCGCGGCTGGTGTTGATGAGCAGAGTCCCTTCGCTCATCCTCGTGATGAGCTCGTCGTTCACGAGATGATGGGTCGCCGGAAGATGAGGCACGTGCACGCTGACGATGTCGACGTCGGCGACCGCGTCCTCGAGCGGAACGAGGGCGACGCCGAGCGCGGCTGCGTGCGCGGGGTCGGCGTAGGGGTCGTATGCCTTGATCGTGACATCGAACCCGGAGAGCCTGGCGGAGAGCAGGCGCGCGATCGCGCCGAATCCGAGAAGGCCGATGCGCGTGCCGGCCAGCTCCCGTCCGACATAGCGATCCCAGCGCCCCGCGCGCGCCGCCTCATTCATCTCGGGCAGCCGTCGCAGAAGCGACAGGATGAATCCGAGGGCCAGCTCGGCGACCGCCTCGGCGTTGCCGCCGGGCACATTGACCACGTCGATCCCGCGCGCACGGGCCTCCGCGAGATCGACGTTGTCGAGCCCGACGCCCAGACGCGACACGATGCGCAGCGATGCGGCTTCGGCGAGCGCCGGCTGGTCGAAGACCTCGACCCCGGCGACCGCGGCGTCTGCGGAGCGGATGAGCTCGTGCAGCTCCGACGCGGTCCACGGCACGGTGGTCTGGTTCTCGATCAGCGTGAAGCCGTTGTCGATCAAGAGCTGTCGCCCTCGCCCGCAGAGTTCCGCGTAGCGCACCGCTCCGACGATCACGGTGCGTCCGGCACCGACGGGTGCTGGTCTGTCGCTCATCCTGCTGCCCTTCTCGAGGTGCGCAGGATGTCCTGTCTGTCACCGTCGACGAAAACTGAAACTGTAAAACTGTTAACAATCAACATATGCCAGACTGAAGATCGGGTCAAGACGTCGCAAGGAAGGGACCTCTCATGCAGGCGATACAGCTCTCCGCACCCGGCATCCTCACCGCGATCGAGCGCGATGTGCCCACCGTGCCCGCTGGCCACGCCCTGGTCCGCGTCGACCTGGTGGGACTCTGCGGATCGGATGCGAGCTACTTCACGCGAGGGGCGAACGGAGACTTCGTGGTGTCAGAGCCGCTCGTCCTCGGTCACGAGGTGATCGGCACCGTGACCGAGATCGGCGCCGTCACCGAGATCGGCGCTGTCACCGAGATCGGCACAGGGAGTTCCGGCGCGCCCCGGGTCGGCGACCGCGTGGCGGTGCACCCGGCATGGCCGTCGCCGCGCCAGGGCGAGAGCAGTGTCGCCGCGGATCTCGCACTCGAACGCCCCTCCTTCCTCGGCACCGCCTCCACTCGACCGCACAGCGATGGCGGGCTGCAGGAATACCTCTCGGTACGCGTGGAACGACTTCGCGTCCTCCCCGAGGCCCTGCCTCCCACCACCGCGGTCCTGGCAGAGCCGACCGCGGTGGTGCTGCACGCGCTCGGGAAGGCGGGCGACGTCAGCGGAGCGGAGGCGTTCGTCTGCGGCGCGGGACCGATCGGCCTGCTGACCGTGCTGGCGCTGCAGCGCGCGGGCGCGGCACGCGTGACCGTCTCGGACGTCCGGCCCGCCGCACTCCAGCTCGCCCGTCGACTCGGTGCCGATGCGATCGTCGACGCGTCGCACACGCCCGTGCCGGAGTCATCCGTCGACATCGCGATCGAGGCGACCGGAGTTCCCGCCGCGCTGGCGAACGCGATCGCGGCGACCCGGCCCGGCGGTCGGATCGTCCAGCTCGGCATGCTGCCCCGCGATCCGCGCCCCCTGTCGCTCTCCGCTCTCGTGACGAAGGAGCTCCGGCTCTTCGGCTCGCACCGATTCCTCGGCGAGCTCGACGCGGCCGTCCAGCTCTTGGCATCGACGCCGAACGCGGCCCGGATCGTGACGACCGTGATCCCCTTCGCTCAGGCCGCACTCGCGTTCGAGGCCGTGACGGACCCCGCCGTGGTGGGGAAGGTCGCCATCGCCGTGAACGAGCCGGTCACCTGACCGGCGCAGCGAGCGGATGCGCCGTCAGTCCTCCGGCGGGACGGGCAGCGCGTCGCGCACGTGCGCCTTGGCGAGCGTCAGGTGCAGTTGCAGGCGCTTGACTGCCGCATCGGCGTCTCCCGTCCTGACGATGTCGAGGAAGCCCTGATGGTCGACGGTCGCGGCGGGGATGTCCGGAGTGTCACTCATCTCGAACAAGATCGCGAAGGTGCGCTGATACGGTCTCCACGCCTCGATCAGCCGACGATTGCGCGAGAGCGTGTAGAACGACGTATGGAAGTCCATGTCGGCGTCCGTGAACATCTCGACATCGCCGAGCTCGCCGGCCGCGCGCATCCGATCGACGATCGCCTGCACGCCGTCCCACTCCTTGGCGCTGGCGCGCGAGACCGCCAACCGGATGGCGAGGGTCTCGAGCGCCTCGCGCAGCTCATAGAGCTCTTCGACACCCTCCAGACCCAGGCCTCGCGCGTACAGGCGCTTGCGGCGGCTCTCCAGCAGGCCTTCGCTCTCGAGCTGGCGGAGCGCATCGCGGATGGGGCCGCGGCTCACGTCGAATCGTGTCGCCAGGGCATCCTCGGCGAGATGAGTGCCCTGCGGGACGACCCCGGTGATGATCTCGACCCGCAGGCGATGAGCGATCTGCTCCCCCATGGCCAACGGGCGTACATCCACCGCGTTCCCCCAAATTCATCTGACAGTTAACAGTTGTCGGTGAACTGAGTGTCACTCACGAGTGCGGACCCCGTCAAGTCGCCGAGGCCGGAGGCTCGCGACGCGCGACGATCACCCCGTACCGTGGAGGCATGCGACTGACTGCCGACGCCGATCCCGCCCTGTGGATTCCCGTGACGGACTCGCTCGGATGGCGAGGACGTCGCCACCGCAAGGCGGCGATCCGGATGCTGCTGGGCCAGGCGAACTCGGCCCTCGGCGCGACAGAGCGCCCCGGTTCGCGCTTCGGCGCCTGGGCGATGAGCCAGGCCGCGCCCTTCATGATGCGCCAGGCCGACGGCCGCGTGCTGGTGTGGACCTGGAAGGCGGAACCGGAGCTCATCGTGGCCATGGCGACCGCGCAGCAGCTCACGCCCGACGTGCGCATCGCCCGCGCGTCGATGCCGATGGACTACGACGACACCGTCTCGTTCCCCTCACGTCTCGGCGTGGGCGAGAAGCTCGTCGTACCGGTGCCCGCGTCTCCTTCGGCGCCGCCGTTCGCGACCTACACCTGGGACACCGGCACGCACCTGATCACCGTGACGGCGGTGTGCAGCGACCGCGAGCGGTTCGGCACCGTGATCGGAGCGCTCGACGACCTGGCGCGCAGCATCCGCATCGCCGACGACCTCACGGGCGGCGAGTCCCCCGACGTGCTGCGGCTTCCGCCCGCCTGAGCTGGCGCCAGGGTAGGCGATCACTCGAGCGTAGGCAGATTCTCCCCGAATCGTCCTGCCTCCGTGCATTCACCTACCGCCGCGAACTCCGTCGGCGCACCCGCCCACCTGCCCACCTGCCCACCTGCCACAATGACCCCATGAACTCCGAGTGGGCCGCACCGGCCTCGCACCGCGACCTCCTCGACCGCGGCATCGCCGCCCGCAAGCGCACGCCCCGCCGCGCCCTGGCCGAGCTGGCCGGCGGCGCCCGCAACCCCCTCGGCATCCTCGCCGCGCAGAACCGCGATCGCATCCCCGACCTGGTCCCGCTGCGGGCGGAGCGGATGGCGGTCAGCCCCTTCACGTTCTACCGGGGAACCGCGGCGCTGATGGCCGCAGATCTGGCCGATGCCCCGCACAGCGGCATCCTCGTCGCCTCCTGCGGAGACGCGCACGTGTCGAACTTCGGGTTCTACGCCTCGGCGGAACGCAGCCTGATGTTCGACCTCAACGACTTCGACGAGGCGGCGTGGGCCCCCTGGGAGTGGGACGTCAAGCGGCTGGTCGCCAGCATCGTCGTCGGCGGGCAGGCGTCCGGTCGACCGGATGACGTGATCGACGAGGCCGTTCGCGGAGCGGTCGCGACCTATGCGCGGGGAATCGCGCGAGCGACCGAGCTGAGCCCCACGGCGCGCTACTTCACGCACTTCAGCGTCGACTCGGCCAAGGGTCTGCTCGACAAGGCATCGCAGAAGGTGATCCGCGGCGCCGTCAAGCAGGCCGAGCGTCGCACCGGCGAGCGCGCGGTGCGAAGGCTCACCGAGGTGGATGCCGACGGCCGACGGCGCTTCCTGCCGCAGGCGCCCACCACGACCCCGGTCGGCGCGGAGGTGCACGACCTGGTCCAGGACCTGGTCGCGCAGTACCGCCGCACAGCGAGCGCCGATGTCGCCCTCCTCTTCGAGCACTTCGCCGTGAGCGACATCGCCCGGCGCGTGGTCGGCGTCGGCAGCGTGGGCACCCGCTGCTACCTCGTGCTGTTCCAGGACGGCGAGGGCCACACGCTGTTGATGCAGCCGAAGCAGGCCTCTCGCAGCGTGCTCGAGGAGTACGGCCGCATCGCGCAGCCCGCAGCCCTGCAGGAGGTGATCGAGGCCTCCGGCGAAGGCGCCCGCGTCACCTCGATGCAGCGCATCCTGCAGGCCCTCTCGGATCCGTTCCTCGGTCACCTGCGCGGTCCGAACGCCGACTTCTACGTGCGGCAGTTCCACGACATGAAGGGGAGCATCGACGTCGAGGAGCTCGAGGACGGGCCGTTCATCACGTATGCCCAGGCGTGTGCGGCGACGATCGCCCGTGCGCACAGCCAGTCCGTGACGGCATCCGAGGTGGCCGGCTACATCGGCAGCGGACGCGTGGTCGGGCAGGCCCTGCTCGACTGGGCTCGCGCGTACGCCGAGGTCTCGCTCGCCGACTATCGGGCCTTCCTGGCGGCATCCGCCGAGTCGTGATCTTCCCGAACTAAATCGGTATAGTTGCCGCATGAACGCTCCGCTGCGCTTCGGCGCCAACTACACCCCGCGCTCGCAGTGGATGCACGCCTGGATGTCGCTCGACCTCGATGAGGTGCGCCGTGACTTCGCGGCCCTCGCCGAGCTCGGCCTCGACCATCTGCGCATCTTCCCGCTGTGGACGGTGCTGCAGCCGAACCGCACACTGATCCGTGCCGAGGCCGTCGACGACGTGCGCGCCGTGGTCGACGTCGCCGCCGAGTTCGGGCTCGATACGAGCGTCGACGTGATCCAGGGGCACCTGTCGAGCTTCGACTTCATCCCCTCGTGGCTGTTCACGTGGCACGACAAGAACATGTTCACGCACCCGGACGCTCTCAGCGGTCAGGCCGAACTGGTCACCCGCCTCGGCGAGCGCCTGGGCGACGCCTCCAACTTCCTCGGCTTCACGCTGGGCAACGAGACGAACCAGTTCTCGGCGCAGACCCATCCCTCCCCCTGGCCGGTCACCGAGGCCGAGGCGGCGAACTGGATCGCGACCCTGCTCGACGCGGCGCACGCCTCCGCCCCGGCGCAGCAGCACGTGCACAGCGAGTACGACGCCGCCTGGTACATGGACGGCCACGGCTTCACCCCCGCACTCGCCTCGCGCCTGGGCGACATCACGACCGTGCACTCCTGGATCTTCAACGGCACCGCGCAGCGCTACGGCGGCCGGTCCGTCGCCTCCGACCGCCATGCCGAGTACATGATCGAGCTCGCACGCGCATTCGCCACCGATCCGCACAAGCCCATCTGGCTGCAGGAGGTCGGCGCCCCGTCGAACTGCCTGACGCCAGAGCAGACGCCGGACTTCCTCGAGGCGACACTGCGCTCGGTCGTGCGCACCGACGACCTGTGGGGCGTCACGTGGTGGTGCTCGCACGACGTGAGTCGCAGCCTCGCCGATTTCCCGGAGCTGGAGTACACCCTCGGGCTGGTCGACCAGAACGGCGAGGCGAAGCCGATCGGCCGCCGCTTCGCCGAGCTGATCCCCGAGTTGCGCGAGCGCCGGCCCGCTCCGGCGCGCCCGCTCGGCATCGTGGTCGAGGTCGATGACGCCGATACCCCGATCAGCCGCGGGGCGATGAGCCCCGGCGGGGCGATCTTCCAGGCCTGGGTCGACGCGTGCGCCGCCGGAGCGGATCCGGCCTTCGTGACCTCACGGGATGCCGCGAACCCCGATGTGCTCGCCGCGCGCGGCATCACCGAGCTGGTTCGCCCCGCCGTCGAGCCGTGGAACTACGCCTCGCAGAACACGGTCGTCGAGCACCGCGCGGTCTAGCGCGGTGGGGGCGCGGCGGTGCTGTCGCGCACCGTGATCTGCGGCACCGCGGCGGCGCGGTCGGGCAGCACCTCTGGCGACTCGATCTGGGCGAGTAGGAATGCGGCGGCATCCGCTCCGAGCCCGAAGGTGTCGCGCGTGGCGCAGGTGATCGACGGATGCACGAGCGCCGCCACGACCGAGTCGTCGAACGACGCCAGCGACAGGTCCTGCGGCACCGGCACTCCCCGCTCCTGCGCCGTGCGCAGCCCGGCGATCGCCATCACGTCGTTGTCGAACACGACCGCGGTCGGCGGCTTTGAGGCGTCGAGCAGCCGGCGGAGCACCGCGGATGCCGCGGACGGCGACGAGTCGGTCGGGATGACCTCGCCGGCAACCCCGCGATCCGCGAGCGCCGCGAGCTCCTCGGCGCGCAGGCGGGTGTGCTGGAACTCCTCCGGCCCCGCCACGTAGGCGATGGAGCGGTGGCCGAGTGCCGCGAGATGGCCGAACACGGTGCGCGCGACCTGGCGATCGTCGATCCAGAGGGTGGCCGGGTCGCTCGCGCGCGAGGCGATGCTGCCGATCACGACCGCGGGAAGTCCGAGTTCGCGCAGCGTCGGCAGCCGCGGATCGTCGTCGCGCGGGTCGATCACGATCACGCCGTCGACCTGGTGCGCGCTGCGCCAGCGGCGATACGTCGCCACCTCGTCATCGACCGAGGAGACCAGCACGGTCTGCAGCGCGATGCGCTGCGCCGCGAGCGCCGACTGGATGCCGGCGATCAGGTCGGTGAAGAACGCCTCGGCTCCGAGCGTGCGGGCGGGGCGGTTGACCGCGAAACCGATCACCCCCGCCCGCGCTCCGGTGAGCGCGCGGGCGGTGGAGCTGGGCAGCCAGTCATGCTCCTCGGCGATCGCGAGGATGCGCTGCCGCGTCTGCTCGCTCACCCCGGGGCGGCCGTTCAACGCGAACGACACCGCCCCGGGTGAGACTCCGGCCAGGCGCGCGATATCCGTGATCGTGACGCGCTTCACCGGGGGCATCCCCTCACTGTATTCGAGGGGTCGGGCTCGCCCAGGTAGGCGTTCACCCCGGCGTAGGCCGATCCGCTGAGGATCCTCCTACACCGGGGCATTCACCTTCCCTGCCGACGGCTCAGACCGCGACGTCACCCACCAGGTTGACCTTGATGCCCATGCCGGCGAACATCGCGGCCTTCGCGATCAGGGCCTTGTCGGCGGTCTCGGCGTCGGGCGCGTAGACCGTCTGGGCGTGGTTGGCCTTGTGGCGGGCCATGAACTGGTCGCGCGAGATGCCGTGCAGCACCACGTGGGCGATCGGCCACTCCGGGTTGGTCGCGTCCTTGCGGCGCTGAGTCTCCTCCGCCGGCAGCTCGACCACCGAGGCGCGGAAGATGTCGGCCTGCAGGATGCCGTCGGCGATGAAGACGCGCGACAGCACGAGCTCGCCGGGCTTCGAGACGCCGTTGATCGTGGCGCCGCCGGCCGGGAAGAACACGTGGCCCTGACGCCATCCTTCGGCGTTCTGCCATCCGCCCAGGTGCGATGCCGGAACCGAGCCGGAGATCTCGTAGACCCACACGAACTGTCCGTCGTAGTCCTCGCCCCAGCGCACGTCGTGCAGGGTGTTGTCGGGCACCAGGCCCATGGCGCGCCACACGCGATCGGTCACGAGCGCGTCGACCGCGACGCCCTCGTCGGCCTCGTTGAAGTGCGGGAACGCGCGGCCCTCGTGCAGCACGCGCGAGCCGTCGCGCGAGGTCACGGGAGGACGCTCGGTGGAGTTCAGGATGCCCTCGGCCAGGTCGGATGCCGGCACCAGGTCCTTCAGACCCTGCTGGTACTGGATGCCGACCGCGTCGAGGCCGAAGTCGTCGGCGATGCGGAGAGCGGCGATGTACATCTTCAACTGCCACTGCACCTGCTCGCGCGTGAGCTCGGTGGCGGCGTCCTCGCCGTAGACGAAGGTCATGCCCGCGTCGATGAGCCAGTCGTAGGCGGCATCCGCCTCGTCCTCGCGGACGTTCAGCATCTCGGCGTACAGAGCGGACTGCGACAGACGCTCCTTGTAGATGCCGGTCTTGTTGAGCAGCTCGTCGTCGAAGATCGCGTTGTACATGCCCATGCAGCCCTCGTCGAAGACGCCGATGATGGCCTTCTCCGCCAGGAGCTCGGCGGCGAGCGCCTCACCCAGCTGCTTCTCGGGGCTGTCGGGCAGCTCGGGCAGGGCGCGCACGTGCGAGGCGTCATGCGTGATGGCGCCGGTCTCGGTCCACTCCTTGATGCCGGCACGGAACCACTCGTCGGTGAAGTCGACCGACCAGATCGTCGCGTACGGCTTGTCCATCTTGGTGAGGCCGGCGTTCAGACCGAGCAGTCCGACGAGTCCGGGCCAGTCGCCCGCGAAGTTCGCGACCGTGAGGATCGGACCCTGGTGCGTGCGCAGACCGGCGAGCACGTGGTGCGAGTACTGCCACACGGCCTCGGCCACGATGAGCGGCGCGTCGACGGGGATGTTCTTGAAGACCTCGAGCCCCATGCGCTGGCTCGAGATGAAGCCGTGGCCGGTCTCAGGGTCGACGTCGTTGGCGCGGATGACGGTCCAGCCGAGGTCGTTGAAGACGCCGGTGACGCCCGCCTCGAGCTCGACCTGCACGGGCCAGCCGCCGGTGTTGGCGGCCTCGCGCAGGTCGCCCGAAGCGATCAGGTACGCGGTCTTGGGTGCGGATGCCGGACGGGATGCCAGGGTCGGCAGTGTGTAGGTCATGATTCCTCCGTTGATGACGTCGTGGGGCGGGTGTGGGCTGCTGAGCCTGTCGCCGCCCGCTGGTCGGCGGCGAGTTCGTGGACGACATCCGCGGTCGCCGCGTACAGACGCACGTACCGGTCGAACAGGGTGTCGTAGGTCGCGCGCAGGGCGGCGTTCGGGGTGATGGTCTGCGCGATCGGGTTCCAGTCGGTGATGAGCGGGACCTCGGCGATGGCGTCGACCGCACTGGCGGCGACTGCAGTGGCGGCGAGGAACGCGGCGCCGTAGCTCGCGCCGATGGTCGTGGCCGGCACCTCCTGCACCAGCCCGGTCACATCGGAGACCACCTGGAGCCAGAGCTGCCCCTGGGTTCCCCCGCCGACCGCGACGATGCGGCGGATGTCAGCACCGGCCGCGCGCATGGTCTCGACGTTGTGACGCACACCCAGCGCGGTCGCCTCGAGCGCCGCGCGATACAGGTCGCCGCGACCGTGCTCGAGCGTCAGACCCGCGATCACGCCGCGGGCGTCCGGGTCCTGGATCGGTGTGCGTTCACCGGCGAAGTAGGGCAGCATCAGCAGACCGCGTGCGCCGGGGCCCGATGCCTCGGCCTCGGCGAGCAACTGGGGATAGTCGGCGTCCGTGAGGTCCGTGAGCCAGGCGGTCAGGGCGCCGGAGGTCGAGAGGCCACCGGCGAGGTTGCGGGTGCCGGGGAACGCACCGGCCGTGGTCCACATCGAGGGGGTGCGCAGCGTCTCCTCGCCGGTCGCCACGCTGTTCGTGAAGACCATGAACATCGTGGTGCCGTACATGAGCATGAGGTCGCCCGCGTCGTGCGCGCCGACGCTGACGGCCTCGGTCCAGGCGTCGATCGTGCCGGCGATCACGGGGGTTCCCGCTGCGAGGCCGGTGAGGGCCGCCGCGTCGTCGGTGACGGAGCCGGCGACGTCGCCCGCCCAGGCGAGCCGTGGCTGCGCGATGGTCGCGGCGTACTGCTCCCAGAACGGGGCATGCCACTGCTCGTTCTCGATGTCGTAGAGCGGTGAGACCTGGCTGGCCGACTGGTGGTCGAGCACGTAGGCGCCGGTGAGCTTGCGGGCAAGCCAGGATGCGGGCATGAACAGTCGGCGCGCGCGAGCCCAGGCGTCCGGCTCCTCGTCGGCGACCCAGGCGATCTTCGGCCCGCCGGCCTGCGAGGTCAGTGTCGAGCCACCCACGCGGGTGATCTCCTCGACGCCGAGTTCGGCGATCATCCGCTCGATCTGCGCGCCGGCGCGGGTGTCGACGCCGTAGAGGATCGCGGGGCGCACGGGCTCGTCGTCCTCATCCGCGAGCAGCACGCAAGGCCCCATGCCGCTCACGCCGACCGCGGTCACATCGGCGTCGGGGTGGGCGCTCAGGAGTTCACGGGTGATCGAGACGAACTCGTCCCACCAGATCGCGGCATCCATCTCGACCCAGCCGGTGCGGGGGCGGGCGACGTCATGCGCGCGGGTGGCCGAGGCGATGATCGCGCCGTCAGCGGCGACCAGCACGCCTTTGGTGCTCGACGTGCCGACATCCACTCCGAGAGTGCATCGCATGGCGTCCTCCTCGATCGCGCTGGCTCTCCGAAAGCGTAGCTGAAATCGATTTCAGAGTGCAACTACGGATGCGGCGCCTCGGAGATCAGCGGAATCTCGGAGCGATTCAGTCAGCGAGGTCCGAGATGACGCAGATCTCCGAGATACCGCAGGAGGAACTACTCAGGCGCGCACAGCGCTGGCGTGCTGCACCTCGCCGCGCAGCACGACCGTGCGCGCGGGCTGGGCGTCTCCGCCGATGCGCTCGAGCAGCATGCGCGCCGCCGTGACGCCCATGTGCCGGGCAGGCAGCCGCACCATGGTGACCGCGGTCGGCGACAGCGTGGTGAACGGCAGCGAGCCCACGACGGCCACGCCGATCTGCGGTGGCGTGAGCCCCCGCTCGGTGAGCACCTGGATCGCCCCGACGCCGATGAGGTTGTTGCCGGCGACGACGGCATCCGGCGGTTCGGGGAGGTCCAGCAGCTCCTCCATCGCCGCACGGGCACCGTCGACGCGGAAGGTCGCGAAGCGCTGCAGCGCGCCGATGTCGGTGTGAGTGTCGGCGGCGGCGAGTGCGGCCCGCCACCCGGCCGCACGGTCGGCGGCGGTGTCGATGTCCTCCGGGCCGCCGATGTACGCGATGCGCCGGTACCCTGCCTCGATCAGCGACTCGGTCGCCGCGATGCCGGCCGCCCTGTTCGCGATCACGACGCCGTCGACGTCATACCGGGTGGCCCGGTCTACGGCGACGACGGGACGCCCCGTGGCGAGGATGCTGTCGAGACTCGTCGCCTCGGATGCCGTCGCGATGATCACGCCCGACATGTGCTCGGCGATCGCGATCTGCAGGTACGTCGCCTCCTTCTCGGTCTGCGAGTCGGAGTTGCACAGCACGACCGAGTATCCGGCCTCGGAGGCGACATCCTCGACCCCGCGCGCCATCTCGGTGAAGTACGGGTTCTCGATGTCGGGGATGACGAGGGCGATGACCTCGGAGCTCTGCGTGCGCAGGGAGCGCGCCGTGCGGTTCGGGGTGAAGTTCAGCTCGGCAGCAGCCTTGCGCACCGCGGCGACCTTCTCGGCCGAGACGCTGGTGCCGTTGAACACCCGTGAAACCGTCGCCGGCGAGACGCCCGCACGTTCCGCGACATCGTAGATCGTCGTCATGGGCACTCACTGTAACCGATTTCAGTATGACTGCGGAGGTCCGATCACGCAGGAGCGGGCATCGGATCTGACATGCTGGAGGCATGGAACCGGAGTCGCACGCAGCACCGGGAGACTCCCGTGCGCGACTGGCGAAGGCGCAGAGCTCCGCGACGTCCTCGGCTGTGCGGATCACGCAGGCCCTGGGCGGCATCATCGCGCTGACGAGCCCGCAGCCGCCGGCGAATCAGCCGCTGTGGCGACGCGTCGACGTGTTCGCGCGGGCGGATCTCGGCGAGGTCATCAGCCCCGGCGCACAGAAGGACATCGCTGACTCCCTCCGCCTTCTCGTGACCCTGCACAACCGGCTCACCGATACGCGATGGACGCCCCCGACGGCTCACGATTCGGCGGGACGAAGCATCCTCACCGGGCACGGCGGCGGAGTCACCACCACCACCTCGACCACGACAGCGACCACGCTCGAATCGGTCGAGCTCCTCGCCGATGTCCTCCGCACGGTCGCCGGCTCCCTCGAATCCCTCGACACCCGGCTGACCGCGCAGACCGTGTTCACCGCGGCGCTGCCGATCTCGATGCGCGCGTACGTCCGAGAGATCCAGGCCGCCACCGCCCGCGTCTCCACGCAGCCGGATGACGCCTGGACGTGGGAGTCGCACCTCGACGCGGACTGACGGCACGCGCACCGACGTCAGGTCAGGCGACGCGGGCGTCCTCCTCGGCCGTGACGGCGATGTGCTCCTGCAGCCGGGAGAACACCGCATCCAGACGCGCGCGCCCGTCGTCATCCAGCGCGGGCAGCGGAGCGCGGCAGTCGCCCAGGGGCACGGACGACCGGCCGCTGAGATACTTCGCGGCACCGAAGACCCCGACCTCGACCATGCCCTCGACCGTGTCGTTGATGCGCACCTGCACCGCGCGTGCCCCGTCGAGGTCGCCCTGGGCGAAGCGGCGGCGCAGCGAGAGGAACAGCTCGATCTGCAGGCTCACGGTCGTGCCGATCGCCCCGCGCGCGCCGATCGAGAGCGCCGGCAGGTAGAACTCGTCGAAGCCGTTCACGAGCGTCAGGTGCGGGTAGCGACGGATGATGCGCTCGGCTCCGTAGAGGTTGCGCGAGGTGTGCTTGACGCCGACCACCTGCGGCAGCGCGAGCAGTTCG
This sequence comes from Microbacterium sp. NPDC087591, assembly GCF_044743625.1. Lineage (NCBI taxonomy): Bacteria > Bacillati > Actinomycetota > Actinomycetes > Micrococcales > Microbacteriaceae > Microbacterium > Microbacterium sp. NPDC087591. The sequence continues at coordinate 1,942,010 of NZ_JBIUWU010000001.1, read as the reverse complement.
TCGAAGCCGCCCTCGGAGATGTCGCGACCGGTGAACTGGGGGATGTTGTAGAGCACGAACGGCAGGTCGACCGCGTCGATCACGGAGCGGAAGTGCCGCACCACGTCGGGGGTCGAGTAGCCGTAGTACAGCGGCGGGATCATCGAGATCGCCGCGACTCCCGCATCCTTCGCGGCGGCGGCGATGCGGATCGCCTCACCGGTCGACATGGCGCCGACGTGCGACACCACGGGCACCCGCCCCGCAGCCGCGGACACCGCGGTCTCGGCGACGGCGATGCGCTCGCCCTCGGAGAGCAGCACGCCCTCCCCCGACGACCCGCACACGTACAGGCCCTCGACCCCGCGGCGGATGTCGCTGTCGAGCATCGCCGACAGTGCCGTGTGATCGATGCTCTCATCGGCGCGCATCGGGGTGACGGCCGCCGTGAAGAGGCGGTCGCCGAGGACGTCGGTCACCATGCGGTCCACCCTCCGTCGACGACCACGTTGGACCCGGTCATGTACGCCGAGGCGTCGGAGGCGAGGAACACCAGGGCGCCGTTGTAGTCGTCGGCCTCGGCCATGCGGCCGATCGGCATGCGCTCGATGTAGTTCGCCTGGAACTTCGCATCCTGCGTGTCACGGCGCACACCGGAGGGGGTGAGCGTGTTGACGCGGATGCCGGCACGTCCCCAGTACGTGGCGCAGTAGCGCGTGAGGTTGTACAGCCCCGACTTGGCGGCCGAGTACGCGACCGGCTTGATGAACGGGATGCCGGTGTCCTCGGCCTTGTACGCGTAGATGTCCTGCACCGGTGAGACCATGCCGTAGATCGAGCCCACGTTCACGATCGACCCTCCGACGCCGGCATCCCGCATCCGCCGCCCTGCGGCCTGCGTCACGAGGAAGGTGCCGACGAGGTTGGTATCGACGACCTCGCGGAACACCTCCACCGGGAACTCCTCGAACGGTCCTGACACCTCGGGCGGGGCGCTGGGCTGCGTGTCGAGTCCGGCGTTGTTCACGACCACGGTCGGCACACCCCAGGTCGCGAGCACCCGGTCGAAGCCGGCATCCACGCTCGCCTGATCGGTGATGTCCATCGCGACCGCCAGCAGCCGGCCGTCGGGGTCGTCGAGTCCGAGCCGGGCAGCCGGGTCGGCCACCTCGCTGCGGGAGGTGACGGCGACGCGGGCACCGCGTTCGTGCAGCGAGCGCACGAACTCCGCACCGATCTGGCCGAAGCCGCCGGTGACGATCACCACCTTGTCCCGGACGGAGAACAGCGGATCGAGTACTTCAGACATAGAGGAGAACTCCAGATTGCAGGGCGTTCAGCCCTTGACGGATCCTGCGGTGAGGCCGGAGACGATGCCCCGCTGCGCCCACAGGAAGAAGATGATGGCCGGGAGTGCGAACAGCAGCGCGCAGAACATGACCACGTTCATCGGCGTGTAGAACTGGCCGAGGAACGACGACAGCCCCACGGATGCCGGCCACAGGTCGGACGACGAGATGAAGGTGTTCGCGAACATGAACTCGTTCCAGCCGTCGAAGAACGCGATGACGGCGGCGGCCGCGATGCTCGGCATGATCAGCGGCAGCACGATGGTGGTCAGGATGCGCAGACGCGAGCATCCGTCGATGCGCGCCGACTCCTCGATCTCGTAGGGGATCTTGTCGATGCCGCTCTTGATGATGAACATGGCGACCGGCATCACGAACGCGGTGTCGGCGAGGACGAGTCCCCAGTGGCTGTTGAGCAGTCCTGCGCCCGCGAAGATCGCGTACAGCGGCACGATGATGAGCGCCTCCGGCAGCATCTGCGTGCTGAAGAAGATGAACCCGGCGACGCCGCGGCCGTGGAACCGGTAGCGGCTGAGCGCGTAGGCGGCCATGGTCGCGAGCACCAGGCTGAGGACCGTGGTGCCCGCCGCGATTACGAACGAGTTGCCGAGCCAGCGGAAGATCGGGATGTCCGAGAGGAAGCCGCCCCACTGGCCGATGTTCTGGAACTCGGGGATCAGCGGCTGGCTGCCCCCGTAGAGCGAGGCCTCGGTGCCGAGCGAGGTGCCCAGCATCCAGTAGACCGGGAAGCCGGCGAACACCACGAGCAGGGTGATGAGCACGGCTTTGCCGAGGCTGCCGAACTTGGCGGCGACGCCACGACGACGCGGCAGATCGGTGGGGATGCGCATGGTGGTCATCGCTGGCTCTCCTGACGTTCCTGGATCTGCTCGACGATGAAGTAGACGACCGTGACCAGCAGCGAGAGCACGAGCCCGAGGGCGCCGATCGCCGCGGCACGACCCAGGTTCTGATCCTGGAAGGCGGTGCGGTAGACGTTCACGACCAGCGTGTTCGTCACGTCGAGCGGACCGCCGCCGGTGATGAGGAAGATGATCTCGAAGCGGCGGATCGACCAGATCGTCATGAGCAGGGTGATCACCCGCAGTGTGGGCATCAGGTGCGGCAGCGTGACCGCGAGGAACGACTGGAACCGCGTGGCACCGTCGACCCAGGTCGCCTCGCGCAGCTCCTGCGGCACGCTCTGCAGCGCGCTCAGCATGACGAGCATCACGAGCGGGGTGAGCTTCCACACGGTGGCGAGCGTCACGGCGAACAGCCCGTACTGCGGATCGACCAGCCACCCGTGCTGGCCCATGCCGAGCGCGGCGGTGGTGCGGTTGAGGATGCCCTGCTCGTTGTTGTAGATCCAGACGAAGATCAGTGCCGCGGCCACGGTCGGCACCGCCCACGGGATCGTGGCGATCGCGCGGATGATGCCCCGGCCCTTGAAGGCGGTGTTCAGCAGCAGGGCGCCCGCGGTGCCGATGCCCACCGAGAAGACGACCGTGAACAGCGTGTAGAGCAGGGTCGTGATGACCGAGGTCCAGAACTTGTCGCTGGAGAGCAGGTACTCGTAGTTCTCGACGCCGACCGGCTTGCCGCCCGCCGGGTTCACGAGCTTGGTCGCGGTGAACGACAGCAACAGCCCACGGATCAGCGGGAAGACCGTGAAGATCGCGAGGTACACGATCGCCGGGAAGAGGAAGAGGTAGGCGCCGTTGCGCTCGATGAAGCGTCCGACGGCTCCGCTGCCTCGCGGCCGCTTCGGAGGCGCAGCGCGAGGCGTCGACCGGGGCGCCTCGAGTGTGCGGGTGGCCATGCTGAGGTCCTTTCAGGAGAGGGGGCGAGGGGCGGGATGGGGGTTCCCGCCCCTCGGATGCGCAGTCGGGTCTGCGCCGCTCAGCCGAGTTCGGCTTCGAGGGACTTCTGCACCTCGGCGAGCGTGCTCTTCACGTCACCGCCGTTGACGCGCAGGTCCTCGACCGCGGTCAGCACCTCGCGCCAGATCGGCTTGCTCTCGGTCTCGAAGCCCTCGACCAGGGTCGACTTCGAGGTCTTCGCCGCCTCGAGGAACTGCGTGGCCCAAGGGTTCTTGGCGAGGAACTCGGCGTCGGGCTCGACATCGGTCGCCATGGCGGAGGCGCCGAGGCCGGCGCGGATCGCGGTCTGGCCCTCTTCGCCCAGCACCCAGCGCACGAAGTCCTTCGCGGCCTCGACGTTGTCGCTGTTCGCGTTGACGGCGATGATGAGCTGCGAGTTCGATCCGGCATTCGCGAGCGGGAGCGGGGCGGCGCCCATGTTCTCGCCGTTGACGACGTTGTCGGGGTTGCTGGTGATGGTGGTCGCGACGCCCGAGTTCTCGAACAGCATCCCGACCTGGCCCTGGCCGAACTTGGCGCGGAAGGTCGAGGCGTCGTCGCCGATCGGTGCGACGCCCGACTCGAAGGTCTCGAGGAACGCCTCGACGGCCTCGACGTTCTCGGCCTTGTCGATCGTCAGCTTCTTGCCGTCGCTGAGCTCGCCGCCGAATCCGTAGATCCAGTTGGCCATCTCGAGCGTCCAGCCGTCGATCTCGGCGGTCTGGTGGCGACCAGCGAATCCGGCGATGCCGAGCTCGCTCTTGATCGTCTCGGCCGTGGTCAGGAATTCCTCGAACGTGGTCGGGACCTGGAGGTCGAGCTCGGCGAAGATGTCCTTGTTGTAGATGACCGTGTTGTAGGTCGGGCGCTCCCAGTTGAAGCCGTACTGGCCGTCCTGGAAGAAGCCGGCCTCGTTGGTGTTGTTGAGGCTGTCGCCGAGCTCGTCGGCGATGTCGTCGAGCGGCTCCAGCACACCCGCGTCGACGAGCGACGCGAACTGGCTGTCCTGCAGGACCATGACGTCGGGTCCGCCGCCGGCGCCGAGCTCGGTGCTGAGCTTGTCGGCGTAGTTGGCGAAGGGGATCTCGACCTTGGTCAGCTCGATGTTCTCGTTCGGACCGGTGTAGCCCTTGACGGCATCCCAGATGATCGGGCCCTTGCCGTCTTCCAGGAACTGCCAGTTGGAGAACGTGAGCTCTCCTCCGGCGTCTGCGCCGTCACCCGCGTCACCGGATGCGGAGCATCCAGCGAGGGCGAGGGCGGCGACGGCGGCGATACCGGTCATCCGCAGTGCACGAGCACGGCGGGACGGGTGTGCGTGGTTCAACTTCACTGTTCACTCCTTTGGGCAGCAAGTTCTTTGCGACGATGCAGTCGATTTCCCGGTCGGGTATCTGAAATCGATTTCGCTACCGTAACCCGCCTGTTTGAGCGGTGTCAAGCAAAAATGGTTACGTAACTATTCTGATATCTGAAACCTACACGACGGCGCACGGCACTGATCACGACCTTCCCCCGCCGAGTACGCTGAGGGGATGCCAGAGTGGTCGCAGACGGTCCCCGCCGCAGTGCGGCGCGAGCAGATCGTGTCGATCATCGAGCGCCAGGGTTTCGCCCGCGTGCAGGAGCTGAGCCGCGCGCTCAGCGTCTCCGAGGTCACGGTGCGCAGCGACCTCGATCTGCTCGCCGAGGAGAACATCATCCAGCGCGTGCACGGCGGGGCGATGTCGGGCATCAAGTCCACGGCCCACTCCCCCGACTACGAGCGCGCGCTGACCAGGGCGGTCACCGAGAAGCGGCGGATCGGCAACGCCGCGGCGGCGCTCGTCGAGAGCGAGATGGCCATCCTCCTCGACGCGGGCACCACGACGCTCGCGCTCGCCCGTGCGCTGCGGGCACGGGAGGACCTGCGCGGCGTCGTGGTCTTCACCAACTCGCTCACGATCGCCCTCGAGCTGGGCGTCGCGGAGCCGCACCACATCACGGTCGTCGTCACCGGCGGAACCGTGAGCTACAAGCAGCGCTCGCTGATCGATCCGCTCGGCGACATGTTCCTCGGCTCGGTGCACAGCGATCTGTGCTTCATCGGATGCAACGGGGTGTCGACCACCGGCTTCACGAACTCGAGCCTTCCCGAGGTCACGATGAAGCGCCGCTACCTCGACTCGGCAGCCCGCCGCATCGTGGTCGCCGACAGCTCCAAGATCGGCAAGAGCCAGATGATCCAGGTCGCCCCGCTCGACCGCATCGACACCCTCGTGACAGGCGTCGAAGCGCCCCCGGCAGAGCTGGAGGCGCTTCGAGAGGCCGGGTTGACGATCGAGCTCGCCTGACCCGGATCAGGCCCGATCGGGATCAGGCCCGTCCGGATGATCCGAACTCGCGCATGCGCTGCGCGACCATCGCTTGGAAGCCGCCGATCGCCGGGCGCAGCTGCTCGCTCGGCTCGACCACGGCGGGGTTCTCCTGCAGGAAGCGTCGCAGTTCCGCGCTCCAGGCGAGGTGGGAGTCGGTGCCCTGATTGATCTTGCGGATGCCGGCGGCGACGCCCTGCGACTTCTGCGCCGGAGAGATCCCGTACGACGGGCGCACCTCGCCGCCGTGCGCATTGATGACCGAGACGGCGTCCGCCGGCACCGAGGATGAGCCGTGCAGCACGAGGAACGTGTCGGGGAGGCGGCTCTTGATCTCGGCGATGAGCTCGAGGCGCAGGCGCTGTCCCCCCGCAGCATCCGTGAACTTGACCGAGCCGTGGCTGGTGCCGACGGCCACGGCGAGCGCATCCACCCCGGTCTGCGCCACGAATGCGACGGCCTGATCCGGGTCGGCGAAGACGATCTCCTCGACGATGCCGCTGACCCCCGCCTCCGCGCCGCCGATCGTGCCGAGCTCGCCTTCGACGCTCACCCCGGCCGGCGCTGCGGTGTCGACGACTCGTCGGGTCGCCCCCACGTTCTCGTCGAACGAGGCCGGTTCGTCCGTGTCGGTCGACCGGGACGCATCGATCATGACGCTCGTGAATCCGTGGTCGATCGCGCGCACGCAGTCGTCGTAGGTGCGGCCGTGGTCGAGGTGCAGCACGACCGGCACCTCGGAGTACTCCTCGACCAGGCCGCGGAGCCGCGTCCACCAGCGCGACTCGTCGTCATAGGCCGACATGCCGGCGATCGACTGCACGATCACGGGCGAGCGTTCGGCTTCTGCGGCATCGAGTACCGCGATGGCCTGATCGATGCTCGACACGTTGAAGGCGCCGACGGCGTACTCGCCCGCTTCGGCCTCGGCGAGCGCGGCCCGCAGCGTCTGAAGAGTCATCCCGAGCCTCAGAGCGACTCGGTGATGCCGAGGGTGTCGTAGTCGAGCACGATCGGGGTGTCGGTGAGGGCGCGGGCGTAGGCCTGCACCTTCGCGGCGGACTCCACGGCCACGCTCGTCTTGAAGGCGTCGCGCAGGTTCGGTCCGACGGTGAGCAGACCGTGGTTGGCCCAGACGACCGCGTTCAGGTCGCCCATCGCGTCGCACATGTGCTCGCCGAACTCGGTGTTGTTGCTGAGCTCGAACGGCATGATCGGCACGTCGCCCTTGGTGTAGATCACCATGTTGACCAGGGTGCCCAGGATCGGGGAGCCGACGACGCCCCAGACGTTGGAGTAGATGGGCTCGGAGTGCACGATCGCGTTGACGTCGGGGCGGCGCTTGTAGACCGCCATGTGCACGGTGACCTCGCTCGACGGGCCGAGGCGCCCCTCGATCAGTTCGCTGTCGCCGTTGACCAGGACGATGTCCTCGGGGGTCATCTTGTCGTACTCGAGATCGGTGGGCGTGATGAGGAAGCGGTCCTCGACTCCGGGCACGCGGATGCTGATGTTGCCCTGCGTGTTGAAGTTGAGCCCGTACTCCATCGAGCGCAGGCAGTAGTCGAGGATCTCCTGCTTCGCGGCCGCGATGTCGAAGTCGACCTGCAGCGTGGTCTCGGTCATGTCATGTTCTCCTTCTGATGTGGCTGGGGTCGTGAGGTCAAGTGGGGATTGAGGGAGCGGGTCGCCTCGTACAGCGCGATGTAGGCGGCACGTTGATCCGCGTACCATTCGGCGAAGGCGTCGTCGGCGCCCGCACCGGCCGGTGCAGCTCCAGAGGGCCCGAGCCGCACCGGCGCCGGGTCTCCGCCGATGCCGCGCAGTGCGAGCATCGCGGCGCCCCGGGCCGAAGCATCCCTGCCGACCGGGGTCAGCGACGCGCCGGCGGCCGCAGCGCGGGCGGCGAGGGCATCCGTGTTCTCCGCTCCTGCACCGGTGACGTGGAGGTCGGACACCTCGACTCCGTGCGCACTCAGCGCGGCGATGATCTTGTGGAACTCGAACCCCGCCGCTTCGACGACCGCGCGGGCGAGCTCGGGCACCGTGGTGTCGAGGGTCAGTCCGTGGATCGTGCCGCGTGCGGAGGGGTCGTTGTCGAGCGTGCCCGAACCGGCGAGGTAGGGCAGCACGAGCAGCGCGGGGGGCGTGTCGGCGAGCGCTCCGAACACGTCCGCGACCTCGCGGTTCAGCAGACCGGCGAGCCATTCCAGCGCCCACCCGCCCGCCGCAGTGCCGGCGAGGGTCACCCACAGCTCGTCGTCGACGCGGTAGCTCGCGAACCCGGTGGCCTCGAGCCCCTGGGGGCGCACGCGGGAACCGACGGTCAGACAGTCGCTCGACCCGAGCGCGATCACCGAGCGCACCCCGGGTTCTCCCCCGGCACCGAGGAAGGCTGCGGCCTGGTCGTGCGTGCCCGCTACCAGCGGAGTGCCCGGTGCGAGGCCGAGAGCATCCGCGGCTTCTTCACGCACGGCCCCGATGATGCTGCCTGACGCCACCGGGACCGGGAGGCTCTCGGCCCGCACCCACGGCGCCGAGACTGCGGCGGCACGAAGGATCTCCGCGCTCCACTCGCCGCTGTCGACATCGAGGATGCCGGTGCGCGCTGCCTGGCCCAGGTCGATCGCGGCGACACCGCTCCATCGTTCGGCCAGCAGGTCGCCGACGCAGCGGTAGCCGGCGGCTCCCGCCCAGGCGGGGCCTCCGGCCATGATCTTGAACAGCGAGAACATGCCGTGCAGCGGCTGACCGGTGATCGCCGTGAAGCGTCCCTCGCCCAGGATCTCGCCGACCGCGGCGGCGGCCTCGGTCCCCCGGGTGTCCATGCTCACGGCGACCCGCGCCACGGGCGCGCCGGTCTCGTCTATCGGGACGACCGCTTCGCCGAGAACGCTGAAGCCGATCGCCTGCACCGGATCGCCGGCGGCGGCGGCCTGCCGGGCGGCGCGGCGAACCACGTCCTCCGCCGCCGTGATGATCTCCGCGGCTTCGAGCTCCACGCGGCCGGTGCCGTCTCGCAGCAGCGTGAGCGCCGCGGAGGCGGAACCGCGCACATCGCCGCCGGCGGAGAAGGCCACGGCGCGGACGCCGCTGGTGCCGAGGTCGAGTCCGATGACGCTCATTTGATCGCCCCCGAGAGGCCGTTCACCAGGTACTTCTGGATGAAGAGGAACAGCAGCACGACCGGGATCGAGATCAGCACCAGGATCGCGAAGAGCGCACCCGGCTGCGACAGGTACATGCCCCGGTACGCGAGCGGCACGAGGGTGAGCGGCTTGAGGGCGTTGTCGCCCAGCGTCACCAGCGGCAGCAGGAAGTCGTTCCAGCTCATCATCGTCTGCCAGACCGCGACCACCGCGAGGGCGGGTTTGCCCAGCGGCAGGTAGATGCGCCAGAAGATCTGCCACGCGCTCGCACCGTCCAGCCGCGCAGCCTCGTAGGTCTCGAGCGGGATCGCGAGGTAGGAGGTGCGGATGATGATCACGGCGAACGGCAGTCCGAGCGCGGTGTAGACCAGCACGAGCCCGAGGAGGTTGTTGTAGAGCTGCATCGACTGCAGGATGCGGAAGGTCGCGACCACGATGCTCGACATCGGCAGGATCAGCGCGAGGATCAGGATGCCGAAGATCAGCGCCTTCAACGGCACACGCAGCCGGGCCAGCGCGAACGCCGTCATCGACCCGAGCAGGCACACCAGGAGCACGGAGGGCACGGTGATCAGGAGGCTGTTGAGCAGATGCAGCAGGATCGGGTTCTGCGCCCAGATCGTGAGGTAGTTCTTGATGCTGAACTCCTCCGGGAAGATCCCGAAGAACTGGGTGCCGGGGTTGTTCGGCGGCATCATCGACAGCCCGACGACCATGATGATCGGCACGAGCCAGAGCACCGAGAGCGGCACGAGCACGACGTGGAGCCAGCCCACGCGGCGCCCCGGGGCGCCATGCCGGGAGCGGGTCTTCGCCGCCTCCTTCGGGACGATGAGGTTGCGGGTCTCGTTCATCGCGGTCATTTCTCGTCTCCTGTGATGAATCCGGCGCCGAACACCCGCACCATCGAGAGCGAGCTCACGACGGCGATCACGAGCAGCACCACGCTGATCGCCGACGCGTAGCCCACGTTCTGCAACTGGAAGGCCTCGAGGAACGCGAACGTCGGCAGCATCTCGGATGCGTGATTGGGCCCGCCCTGCGTGAGCACGTAGACGAGTTCGAAGGTCTTGAGCGAGCCGATGATCCCGAGCAGCACGAGCGAGAGCGTCGTGGTCTTCAGGAGCGGGAAGGTGATCCGCACCATGGTCTGGAATCCGTTCGCCCCGTCGATCCGCGCCGCCTCCATGAGGCTGGGGTCGATCAGCTGCAGTCCCGCGAGGTAGAACAGCATCGAGAACCCTGTCCACATCCAGACGTTCACGAAGATCACGGCGAAGATCGCGGTCTGGGGGTCGGCGAGGTAGTTGCCGCCGAGGAATTCGAGCCCGGTGGCTTTGCCGATCTCCGTGAGCACGCCGTTGAACGGGTCGAGGATCCGCTGCCAGACGATGCCGACGACCACCGGCGAGAGGATCGCGGGGATGAAGAAGATCGCCCGGTAGATCGTGCTGCCCCGCAGCCCCTGGTTGAGGGCGACCGCCAGGAGGAAGCCGATCACCCCCTGCGGGATGATCGTCAGCACGATCCAGAAGGCCGAGTTGCGGAGTGTGATGAGGAACGTCGGATCCTGGAACAGCTCCAGGTAGTTGTCGATCCCGACTGCGGTGCCGACGTTCACGCCATCCCACCGCAACGTGCTCGCCTGCACGTTGTAGAAGATGGGGTAGACGACGAATACGCCGAAAAGGATGAGGGTCGGGGCCAGGAAGGCCAGTCCCACCAGCCTCTCTCTCGTCAGGATCTTCATGCGCGCTCCTCTCAGGCAGGGTTCGGGGATGAGGCCCCGAACCCCGCACGAATCCGGTTGTTACAGAGTGTCCTGGACAGCCTGTACGGATTCCGCGGCCTCCTGCGGAGTGGCGTCGCCGGTCGCGATCGCGGCCAGCGCGTCGGCGACGGCCTGGTCGAGCTTGGGCGACTCGAAGTAACGCGACCACTTCACCTGGGGCAGCCACTCGTCGACGAAGAGGTTCCAGATCTGCTCCTGCTTCTCGCTCGTGAACTTCTCGGGGGCGAGGCCGGTGACGGCGGGCACGTCGTTCATCGTGTTGACGAGCTTCTGTGCGGCAGAGCCGGCGATGAAGTCCGTGAGCACCTTGCAGGCGAGGTCGGGGTTGGCGGTGTTCTTCGAGATGCCGAGGCTCACGTCGATGCCGCCGACGAACTGCGACTCCGCTGCCCCTCCGGGGATGGTCGGGAACAGGAACGGCTCATAGCCGGCCATGCCCTCCGAGAGCGGCGGGATGTCGGACTTGGTGGGGTCGGACTGCTGGATCCACCAGGCGCCGAGCGGGATCATGGCGGCGTTGCCCGCCTCGAACTGGTTCACGGCCGAGGGGTACGCGTCGAGACCGATCGCGCCGTCCTGGGCGATGCCGTCGGAGAAGAGCTTGCCCCAGTACTCGAACGCCTTCACGATCGCGGGATCGGTCCAGTCCTTGGTGCCGTCCTCCGCCTCGTACACGGTGCCGGGAGAGACGTTGTTGGCGATCTGCAGGAAGACCACGTTGCGCAGCCAGGAGTCCTTGGCCGGGAGCAGGAACGGCGCGGCGTCGCCCCCGCTGAGGTCCTTCGTGGTCTGGACGAGGTCATCCCACGTCTTCGGAACGCTCAGGCCCGCCTCGTCGAAGATCTCGGAGTTGGCCCACAGGTTGACCGTCTGGGTGAGGATCGGCAGGGAGTAGAAGTTGTCGTCGCCCTCGGGGTTGCCCATCCGGGCCTGCTCGATGCCGATCGGGTAGAACTTGCTCTGCCAGTCATCGCCCCAGGTCTCGGCGGCGCAGTCCTGCAGCGGCATCAGGTTCTCGCGGTACTGCTGGGTGAGCGCACCCGGCTGCAGGCCGAGCACGTCGGGCATCGTGTTCGAGCTCGCGCGGCTCTGCAGGTCGACGAGGTACTCCGGGTAGTTGAAGATCGTCGCGTCGATCTTCGCGCCGTCGTTCTCGGCCTGGAATGCGTCGATCATCTGACGCGTGGTCTGTTCGATCGGGCTCCAGGAACGGAACGTGATCGCATCCCCGGACGCGTTTCCCGATTCCACCGGCGCGGCGCCGCCGGCGCATGCGGTGACCCCGAGTGCAGTGATGACTGTCGCCACTCCTGCCAGGCTCCTCTTGAGCTTCATCTGCAATCCCCTTACTTCGCTGTAAAAGTCCGCGGCGGATGCCGGCTGCGCTCAGTTTAGGTTTATTTGCGTATTGAGAGCCAGGATCACAGGGCACCTCGGTGAAAGTCTTTCTCCTTTTGTGTTTTCATATGCTTCGGCTTACGTAAACGAAAGTGCCCCGCCCTCGGCGGGCCGAAATGTCGCGGTCTCACGGTTTCCCTTCCGCAACACCCCGGGAACGACGGATGCCGTGACCCTGTCGGCCACGGCATCCGTCGTCGTGCGTGCAGCTCAGCGCTGCCCTGTTCAGCTCAGCCAGGCGGGCGCACGGCCGCGCAGCACGGCCCCGTCGATCGAGAAGCGCCCGGCACCGGTGAGAGCCAGCGCGAGGGCCGCGACGCCGAGCACGGCGACGAACTCGTACCCTCCCTCTCCGACCCAGAGGCCGGCGGGCAGGTGCACCAGGATCAGCGCCACGACCATGTCGATCGCCAGGATGATGCCGACCGGACGCGTGAGCAGTCCGAGGACGAGCAGGATGCCGCCGATCAGCTCGACGAATGCGACGACGGGCGCGGCGATCTCCGCCAGGGGCACGCCCATGTCGGCGAAGCTGCCGATGGTGCCGGGGATCGTGTACTCGAAGATCTTCTGCGCACCGTGCGCGGCGAAGATCGCACCGACGACGACGCGGAGGACGAGGAGTCCCAGCGACGCGGCGGAAGAGGGGGCTTTGGTGTTCGTCATGAGGAGTTCTTCCTTCGTGGCAGGACACCCGCGCGCCAGGCGCGGAGCAGGGTCGTTCCCTGATTCCACGCTAAGGAGCCGACCTTTCCCTCTCCTGTGCCGCTCCGGACCAGGGCCGGCCCGGCACTCAGCGGTGCGCGGCCACGACCTCGGCGACGGCGGTGCGCTCGGCATCCGTCGGGTCGGCGATCGCCATGCGGCAGTAGGTGTCGACCACGTCGAGCACGCGGTACCCCTCCTTCATGCGCGCCATGTCGCCGCCGATCAGCGACACCACGGCGTCGACCGCGACCTGCGCGCGGGCGATGGCGTCGGCATCCCCCGTGCGTCCGGCATCCGCGAGGGCACGGAAGGGCTTGGGCGTGACCGAGGAGACACCCGAGATGACGCCCTGCGCGCCCGCGGCGACGGCGGCGATCAGGTCGCGGTCGGCGCCGGTGTAGAGCTCGAAGTCCTCCGGCACCACCGCGCGGTAGGCGGCGATCTCGTCGAGCGAGAGCTCGCTGACCTTGGCGCCGATGATTCCGGGCAGGGCCGACAGCCGCACGAGCAGCTCCGGCGACACCGGGTTGCCACTGCGGGCGGGGTAGATGTAGACGTACATCCGCCCGTCGCCGACGGCGTCCGACAGCGCGCGGTAGTACTCGAAGATCGAGTCGTCCGTGGCCTTGAGGTAGTACGGGGTGAGGGCGGCGAACTCGGTCGCCCCCAGCTCTCGGGCGATTCGTGTGAGCCGCACGGCCTCGAACGTGCTGGGCTGGCCGACGTGCACGATCACGCGCATCCGGTCGGCCAGCTCCTCGAGCGCCGCCTCGACCAACGCGGCGAACTCCACAGCGTCGACCGCCGGGAACTCGCCCGTCGTGCCGAGGATGAAGGCACCCTCGTTGCCCGACTGCCCGACGAAGCGGAAGATCGCCCGCGAACCCTCGAGGTCGAGGCTCCCGTCGCGGTGGAACGCGGTGGGGACGGCGGTCAGGATGTCGTAGCGGGTCACTTCTCGTTCTCCTTGGAGTTCTTGCGCGCCTTGCGGGTCGCGCGGGCAGATGTGTCGACGTTGCGGACCGTCGAGGTCAGCAGGTCGGGGTTCGCGGCGAGTTCGTCGTGCGCCTTCTCGATCTGCACGATGCTCTCGTCGTGCAGGATCGAATCCTCGAGCGAGGCGCGCTGGTCGCGGGGCTTGCGGGCAGCGCGGATCGCGGGCATCACGATCGACAGCACCGCGAGCGCCAGCAGCACGAGGGCGATCGGGCTGACGACCTCGAAGAACGGACGCGTCGGCAGGATCGCGAGCGTACGGGCGAGGTTCTCCTCGGCGAGCGGGCCGAGGAGAAGACCGAGCACCACGGGACCGGCCGGCACCTGCATGCGCTTGAGCAGCACGCCGACGACGCCGAAGACCAGCATGGTGACCACGGTCGAGAGGCTGTTCGAGGTGGCGTAGGTGCCGATGATGCAGAAGATCAGGATGCCGCTCCACAGGTACGGCTGCGGTACATCGAGCAGCTTCACCATGCCCTTCATGCGCACCAGGCTCAGCGCCAGCGACAGGATCGTGGCGACCAGCATGATGCCGACGATCGAGACGACGAGGTCAGGACGGTTGGTGAACAGCGTCGGACCGGGGGTGATGCCCCAGATGATCATCGAGCCGATCATGACCGCCATGACCGAGTCGCCGGGGATGCCGAGCGCCATGGTCGTGGTGAGCGATCCGCCGAGGGTGGCACTGGAGGCGGTGTCGGAGGCGGCGACGCCCTCGATGGATCCCTTGCCGAACATCTCGGGGTGCTTCGAGACCTTGCGGGCGCGCTCCCACCCGATGAGTCCGGCGATGTCGCCGCCGGCTGCGGGGATGAGGCCGACGCCGAGCCCGACGGCGCCGCCGACCGCGGTGGCGCGACCGCTCTGCTTCAGCTCGGACCGGTTCGGCCACCAGCGGCCGAGGCTCGAGATGGGGCGCACGTGCGACTTGCGGTACGTGAGCAGCTGGTCGAACAGCTCGGCGATCCCGAAGAGACCGATGATCACGGCGATGAAGTTCACGCCCTCGACCAGTTCGAGCACGCCGAACGTGAAGCGCTGATCCGCAGTCGCGGCGTACGTGCCGACCGTGCCGAGCATGAGGCCGAAGAGTCCGGCCAGGATGCCCTTGAGCATCGACTTCGACGAGATGCCGATCATAATCGAGATGCCGAAGACGACCAGGGCGAAGAGCTCGGGCGATTTGAAGTAGTCGCGGGCGAAGCTGGCGATCGGCACGGCCGCGACCGAGAACAGCACGAGCGAGGCGAGGATGCCGACGGCCGAGACGATCGCGGAGATCGTCAGCGCGAGGCCGGCCCGCCCCTGCTTGGCCATGGGGTAGCCGTCGAGGGTGGTCGCGATCGAGGCCGGGGTTCCAGGCGTGTTGATGAGGATCGAGGGCACCCGGTCGCCGAAGTTCGCGGCGACGTAGATGGTCAGCAGCACTGCGAGGCCCTGCACGGGCTCGAGGGTCATCGTGAATCCGGCGGCGAGGGCGACCGCCATGGTCGCGGTGATACCGGGGAAGGCCCCCACCATGAAGCCGAGCACGAGGCCGACGAGCATGTAGAGCAGGATCGAGATGTCGAGGAGCGAGTTCAGCCCCTCCATGAGCGCGTTCACAGGGGAATCCTCAGGAGCATGCCGAACACGACGTAGACGAACGCCGTGACGGAGGCGGAGTAGATGATCAGGCTCAGCCAGCGACGGTGGCCGTAGAGGAGCATGAGGGCGGCCATCAGCAGGGCGGCGGCGACGGGGAAGACCTCGATGCGGTACCCGAAGAGGATGACGGTGCTGAGCGACCACACGGCGATGAAGGCACCGGTGATGGCGAGCGTGGCGATGACGCGGACGTAGCCGCCCGGCTGGATGCGCTCGAGGTCCTCCCGAGTGGGCGCAGGGCGGGTGAGGGCTATGGCGAGCAGGGCGATCGCGACGACGACGCCGGTGACGCCGATCACGAGCGGCCAGAAGCGGGCGTCGATCTGTCCGGGGGCGGCATCGCGACGCAGCGAGATCTGCGTGGTGAGGAACAGGTAGCCGGCGGTGAACGCCAGGGCGACGACGGCGAACGCGATCTCCAGGCTCCGCGAGGCGGGGGCGCCCTGGTACTCATCCTGGTCCGCGGTCTCCACCGGGGTCTCAGAGGGGGACATGATGCTCCTTGCGTGAGCTGAGTGCGGGTCGCGCTGCGGGGCCGGCGATGAGTCCGGCCCCGCAGCGTCAGGATCCCGGCTCTCAGCCCAACAGGTCCTTGAACAGCGTGAACTGCTCGTCGACGAAGGTGGTCCACTCGGCGGAGTCGCGGTAGACGACCAGGTTCCCTGCGTCCTTCTGGAACTGCTGGTAGGTGTCGGACTCGACGGCTTCCTTGACGGCGGCCTCGAGCTCGCTCTTCACGTCGTCCGGCAGACCCTTCGGGGCGTAGATGCCGCCCCAGCCGCCGAACACGACCTCTTCGCCGATGGCCTCATCGACCGTGGGCACGTCTTCCGCGTCGGGGTGCCGCTCGTCGTTCATGACCGCGAGGATGCGCACGGCCTCACCCTGCGCGAGCGCCTCGCCGAGTCCGGAGACGGCGGCGACGGTCTCGCCCGAGGCGGCCGCGGCGACCGCGGTCGCACCGCCGTCGTAGGGGACCGGGGTGAAGGTGGCGTCGGTGGCGGTTCCGAGGCCGACCGTCGCGGCTTCCCAGATGGAGCCGGCGCCGGAGTTCGCGACCGTGACGGCGCCGGACTTCGCCTGGGCGACGAGGTCTTCCAGCGACTCGATGCCGCTGTTCGCGCCGACCGTAATGACACCCGGCGCGAGCATGATCTGGCCGAGCAGGTCGAAGTCCTCCGGGAGCACGTTCGCGCCCTGCGTGGTGTTCAGCATCGCGATCTCGACGGGTGCGAAACCGATGACGTAGCCATCCGGGTCCTGTGCGCCGACGTACTCCATCGCGAGCGCGCCGGCGGCGCCGGGCATGTTCTCGGGGATGATGCTGACGCCGAGGATCTTCTCGAGCTCGGTGGCCAGTGCACGCGACGAGAGGTCGGAGCCTCCGCCGGGGTTCGCCTGGATGATCAGGCGGATGTCGCTCTCGGGGAAGGCCGACTCTGCGGTTTCGCCCTCTTCGACCTTGGTGCAGGCCGAGACGATGAGAGCGGTGGCTGCGAGGGCGGCGATCGCGGCGGCCGCCCTGGTGATGCGCTTGCGGGGCATCTTTGCTCCTCTACGTGGGTCGACCGTGTTGTCGACACCGCGAGGCTAGCAGTGTTTACTGTTAACAGTCAACACTGGTGCATCACGCCGGCCGGTCTTCGAGCTCGCTCAGCATCCGATCGCGCGCACCGTCGAGGTGCGCCGTGAGCACCGCCGCCGCCTGCTCCGGCGTGCCGCTGCGCATCACGTCCATGAGCTTCACGTGATCGCCCGAGGACTCGTGCAGGTCCTCGTCGTGGTTGATGGTCACCTCGAGGAGTGCGGTGAAGGTGGGGAGGTACTGCGCCCATGCGCCTTCCAGACGCGGATGATCGGCGAGCGCATAGATCTGCGAGTGGAACTCGAGGTCGGCAGCCACGAACGCCGCGTGATCACCCGCGTCGGCCGCCGCCCCCATGCGCCCCACCGCAGCGGCCATCGGCGCCCAGCGAGCGGCATCGTCGACGCGCATGGCCCGCGAGAGCGCGAGCTGCTCGAGCGCGCCGCGCAGGCTGTAGAGCTGATCGACGTCGTCCTGCGTGAGGCCGACGATGTACACGCCGCGCGGGCGATGCACCTCGATCAGCTTCTCGAAGCTGAGCTGCGTGAGGGCGTCGCGGATCGGTCCGCGGCTCACGGCGAACTCCTCGGCGAGCGCCTCCTCGGTGATACGGGCCCCCGGCGCGAGCTCTCCGCGCACGATACGGTGCCTGAGCACCTGAGCCACTTGGGCTCCGAGGGATTCTCCGCGCTTGACAGTCTGCGTCACGGCGACCTCCTGTTGACTGTTGACAGGATACACACGTCGCCGCTGCGCGGCAGGATGCGGTTCAGCGACCGTCGCGCGGGTTCCAGAGCACGATCTCGGTCGAGCGGCGCAGACGTCGCCCGCTCGGCATCGGCACGACACCGGCAGAACCGGCGGCGAACACGCGCACTCCGGGGCGGCTCTCGCGCTCGGTACGGACGGCGGTCTCGAGTTCGGCGACGCGGCGGCGCAGCATCCGGTTCTCGTCTTCGAGGTCGAGCAGCCGCGCGATCGCGGGCAGGCTCACTCCCTCGGCCGAGAGCTGGGCGACCTGGCGTAGCTGCTCGATGTCGTGGGTGGAGTAGCGACGCGAACCGCCCGATGTGCGGCCGGGTACCACCAGGCCCATGCGGTCGTACTGGCGCAGGGTCTGCGGATGCATGCCCGCGAGCTCGGCCGCGGCGGCGATCGCGAACACCGGGGTGTCGGCATCCATTCGCCGTTCAGCCATGGTCCTGCACCTCCTGCCCCGGTGTCGCGTTCATCACCGTCGCGCCTTCGCCATCAGCTCGGCCCGCGGGTTCTCCGTGGGCTCGAGCGCCTGGAACTTCTCCAGTGCTTCACGGGCGGCGTCGTCGAGGTGCGAAGGTACCGCGACCTGAAGCTCGGCGAGCAGGTCGCCGGTGCCCTTCGAGGTCTTGACACCGCGCCCCTTGACGCGCAGTACGCGCCCCGAGGGGGTGCCCGGTGCGACCCGGAGCTTGACCGAGTCGCCACCGAGCGTGGGCACCTCGATCGTCGCGCCGAGCGTGGCCTCGGTGAAGGTCACCGGGACCGTCACCCGGAGGTTCAGCCCGTCGCGGGTGAACACCGGATGCGGGCGCACCGAGATCTGCACGACGATGTCGCCGTTGTCCCCGCCGTCCGGCGAGGGGCGGCCGCGTCCGCGCAGACGGATCTTCTGACCGTCGGCGACGCCGGCGGGGATCTTCACCTTGAACGGCTTGCCGTCCTCGCCCTGCAGGGAGATGGTCTCCCCCTGCACGGCGGTGACGAAGTCGAGCGTGGTGCGCGCGGTGACGTCGGCGCCGCGCTGCGGACCGCCGTACCCGCGGAATCCGCCGGACGTCTGCCCGAACCGACCAGAGCCGAACGAACCACCCTGACCCTGGTTGAACATCGCGAAGATGTCCTCGAAGTCGGCGGCCTGACCCGCACGCCCCTGACCGAAGCGGCTGAAGACGTCTTCGAACCCGCCGGCACCCGAGCCGCCCGCCGTGAAGCGAGCGCCCGAGCCCATGGCGCGGATCTCGTCATACTCCTTGCGCTGGTCGGCGTCGGAGAGCACCGAATACGCCTCGCTGATCTCCTTGAACGTCGCCTCGGCCTTGGCATCACCCTGATTGGAGTCGGGGTGGTACTTGCGGGCGAGCTTGCGATACGCCTTCTTCAGCTCGGCCTCGCTGACGTCCTTCGAGACCCCGAGGGTCTTGTAGAAGTCCTTGTCGAACCAATCCTGGCTAGCCATTGATCACCTACTCTGCAGGGACAGCGACGACGACCTTCGCAGGACGCAGCTCGACGTCTCCGAGGCGGTAGCCCACCTCGATGACCTCGAGGATCGTGGTCTTCTCGGCACCGGGCGTGGGCTGCTGGAAGATCGCCTCGTGGCGCTGAGGGTCGAACTCCTCACCCATCTCGCCGTACGAGACGACACCGAGGCGCTCCACGACCGCACGCACCTTCTCGGCGATCGCCGCGAAGGGTGTGCCCTCCACGAGGTCGCCGTGCTGAGCAGCACGATCGAGATCGTCGAGCACCGGCACCAGGCCCTTGGCCGCCTCGCCCTTCGCGCGCTCGACCTCCAGCTGACGCTGATCCTCGGTGCGGCGACGGTAGTTGGCGTACTCGGCCTGGAGGCGCTTGAGGTCGTTCAGCAGCGTCGACTCGAGGTCGGCGAGCACGGCGTCCTCCGCAGCGGCCTCACCGGTCTGCGTCGCTCCGAGGATGTCGTCGACCGTGAGGTCGTCGTCAGAGCCCTCGGCCGCGGCAGCCTCGGTGGAGTCGGGGTTCTGCGGCGCGGGGCCGGATGCCTGAGCATCCGACCCCTCACCGTGAACCCCGGCCGCGTGCTGATCCTTGTCAGGCACTTCGTCGAAGTTCTTGTCCGTCATGATTACTTCTTGTCTTCTTCGTCGTCGACGACCTCGGCGTCGACGACATCCTCGTCGGAGGATGCGCCGTCGGCCGCGGGAGCCTCGCCGTCAGCCGGAGCGCCGGCTGCGGCATCCGCCTGGGACTGCGCGTAGATCGCCTCGCCCAGCTTCGTCTGCGACTCGTTGAGCTTGTCGAACGCGCTCTTCACGGCGTCGTCGTCCTCGCCGGCGAGAGCCGTCTTGAGGGCGTCGACATCGGCCTGGACCGACTCCTTGACGTCGGAGGGGAGCTTGTCCTCGTTCTCCTTGATCAGCTTGTCGATCGAGTAGGCGAGGGTCTCGGCCTGGTTGCGGACCTCGGCGGCCTCACGGCGCTTCTTGTCCTCAGCGGCGTTCTCCTCGGCCTCGCGCACCATGCGCTCGATGTCGTCCTTGGACAGCGAGGAGCCGCCCGTGATCGTCATCGACTGCTCCTTGCCGGTGCCCTTGTCCTTGGCGGACACGTGCACGATGCCGTTCGCGTCGATGTCGAAGGTGACCTCGACCTGCGGGATGCCCCGAGGAGCCGGCGCGATGCCGGTGAGCTCGAACGTGCCCAGCGGCTTGTTGTCACGCGTGAACTCGCGCTCGCCCTGGAAGACCTGGATCGCGACGGACGGCTGGTTGTCGTCTGCCGTGGTGAAGGTCTCGCTGCGCTTGGTCGGGATCGCGGTGTTGCGCTCGATGAGCTTGGTCATCATGCCGCCCTTGGTCTCGATGCCGAGGCTCAGCGGGGTGACGTCGATGAGCAGGACGTCCTTGCGCTCGCCCTTCAGCACACCGGCCTGGAGCGCAGCGCCGACGGCGACGACCTCATCGGGGTTGACACCCTTGTTCGCGTCCTTGCCGGTCTCGCGCTTGACGAGCTCGGCGACGGCGGGCATACGGGTCGATCCACCCACGAGCACGATGTGGTCGATGTCGGCGACCTTGATGCCGGCTTCGCGGATGACATCCTCGAACGGCTTCTTGGTGCGGTCGAGCAGGTCCTTGGTCAGGTCCTCGAACTTCGCGCGGGTGATGGTCTCGCTGAGCGAGACGGGGCCGGAGTCGGTGAGCGACAGGTACGGCAGGTTGATGCTGGTGCTCGTGGAGCTGGAGAGCTCCTTCTTCGCCTGCTCCGCCGCTTCCTTCAGACGCTGCAGGGCGATCTTGTCACCCGAGACGTCGACGCCCGTGGTCTCCTTGAACTGCTTGATCAGGTAGTCGACGAGACGCTGGTCCCAGTCGTCTCCACCGAGGCGGTTGTCACCGGCGGTCGAGCGCACCTGGATGGTCGAGAAGTCGTCGTCCTTGCCCACTTCGAGGAGGGAGACGTCGAACGTTCCACCACCGAGGTCGAAGACGAGGATGAGCTCGTCCTCCTTGCCGCGGTCGAGACCGTAGGCGAGCGCGGCAGCGGTGGGCTCGTTGATGATGCGGAGCACGTTGAGGCCCGCGATCTCGCCGGCTTCCTTCGTGGCCTGACGCTCGGCGTCGTTGAAGTACGCCGGGACGGTGATGACCGCGTCGGTCACCGTGTCACCCAGGTACGACTCGGCGTCGCGCTTCAGCTTCATGAGGATGCGCGCGGAGATCTCCTGCGGCGTCCACTTCTTGCCGTCGATGTCGAAGCTCCAGTCGGTGCCCATGTGGCGCTTGACGGAAGAGATCGTGCGGTCGACGTTGGTGACGGCCTGGCGCTTCGCGGTCTCGCCGACGAGCACCTCGCCGTCCTTCGTGAATGCGACCACAGACGGGGTCGTACGGAAGCCTTCTGCGTTGGCGATGACCTTCGGCTCGCCACCCTCGAGGACACTGACGACGGAGTTCGTCGTTCCGAGGTCGATTCCCACAGCACGTGCCATGTGTTTTCTCCTTTGTTGAGGACGTTGATCGGTTCAGAAACCTGCGGCGACCAGGGAAACCTGAGTCGCGATGACTCAACTGTACTCCGACCCTCGAATGCTGTCAAACAAAGTTGATATGAATTGGCTCAACTTTAGAACGGCGGTGCGATCGAGTCCCGGAACCTCACGGTGTTCGGCGGCTGCGGCCTGTCGACATAGGTTCGCCCGGCAGGACTCGTCCACGACAGAACCCCGCCGTCGAGGCGCTCCACGTGCCACGGGGTGTGATGCTTCAGCATGTGGTGTCGGCGACAGAGGTGCGCGAGGTTCTCTTCGCGCGTCGCCCCGCCGAGGGCCGCATCGTG
This sequence comes from Microbacterium sp. NPDC087591, assembly GCF_044743625.1. NCBI lineage: Bacteria > Bacillati > Actinomycetota > Actinomycetes > Micrococcales > Microbacteriaceae > Microbacterium > Microbacterium sp. NPDC087591. The sequence continues at coordinate 1,920,109 of NZ_JBIUWU010000001.1, read as the reverse complement.
CGTGTGGTCGATGTCGCTCTCGCTCGGAGATCGCCCGCACCCCGGGAATCGGCATCGCTGATCCCTGGCTCGGAGGTGCCGCCGCAAGTGCGCACTCGGTCGATAGCGATCCACCGCGAGGACCGATCCGTCGACAGGATCGGTGAGCACCCGATCCCACCCGGATGCCGCACCCACCAGCCGCCGCGCCGTGTCGATGTCGATCGGCACGCATCCGTCGAGTTCGGCGGCGACATCGTCGCGCCCGAACATCGTCATCACGGGGATGGTCACGGAGACATGAGCCGCGATGGCGCCGAGCACCCCCGCGTGCCCGTCATGTCCGGCAGGAGCACCGGTGAGCAACAGGTCGAGCGCGAGGTCGGCGCGGAGCTGATCCACCGTGCGCCCGTCGACCGTCGCAGCGGGCGCATCGAGTTCAGCGGGCTCGGCGGGCGCATCGGGCTCGGCGGGCTCGGCGGCCGCCTCGGCTTCAGCGGAACGACCGCCATCACGATCTGCGGCGTTCGCAGCCTTCACCGCGTCGGCCATGCCCGTCAGCCGATCGAATACCCCGTGCACCAGCGCGGCCGGGCCCAGCAGCCCCAGCTTCGCCATGCCGTCGGCCGCGTCCGTCACCCAGACGCCGCGTTGCTCGCGCGCATCGCGATGACGCTCGTCGAGTGACCGCGGCTGGAAGCGCTCGGCAGTACGACGAGCCATCCGCCCCAGCCGGTTCGGTGACTCCACCTCGGCGAGGGCGATCATCTGAGTCGAGTAGGCGTCGCGATCCTCCGCCACATCGAGGTGCTCGGCCGCGTCGACGATCACTCGCGCGTGCGCCGCACTGATGCGACCGGAGCCCTGGGCCGCCCAGACCAGCGGAAATCGGGTCACCAGCCAGTCGGCGTCGGCCATGCGCCGCTGGATCGTGCGGTCGCTCAGGCGCAGAGCAGTGGCCATCTCGGCCGCCACGGAGCGCGCCGTCATATCCGCTGCGTCAGGATGCTGCGCCTGATCGGCGACCTCGACCGCCCACCGCGAGCCCAGCGAGAGGATCCCATCTCGAGCCGCCTGCAGACTGCTGATCGTGCACTCGACGGACTGCAGCAGGTCGACCAGCTCATCGAGCGTGGCCATCTGTTCGCGTGTCGCATCCATCAGTGCCGTCATGCCCTCAGTACACCAGGGTCCACCGACATTCGAATCCCTGATCAGGTCGCAAATCTGAAATATTGGCATACGGTTCGGAGGTCGGCGTCCTGGTGCCGGAGGTCGACATCGATACCGTGGCGGACGAGGCATGCGGCCGTGCCGTTCGCCCCGCGGAACAATGGCCCCATGATCCGTGCCGTGCTCGTCGACCTCGACGGAGTGATCCGCCACTTCGACCACGATCCCGGCGCGCATTCGTTCACAACTCCTCAAGCACCCGGGCGCAGCCCCGGATCAGCCGCGTCAATCCGTCGCACACACGACGGCGGGCTCAGATCTTGAGGAGTTGTGAACCGACATCTCACACGCCCGAAACATCCCGGTCACAGACCACGCCTACAGTCGCCTTCATGGCCCGCCCCACGCTGCTCGCCGTGTCGCACGGTACCGATGACGTCGAAGGTGCCCGCGCGATCGCCGACCTCGTCGTCCAGGTCGCGGCTCGCCTGCCGGATGTGGAGGTGCGCAGCGCCTTCGTCGACGTGCAGCAGCCCGACGCCCCCGGCGCCCTCGCGGCGATCGAGGGGCCGGTCGTGGTCGTGCCGCTGCTGCTGTCGTCGGGGTTCCACGTGCACCACGACCTGCACGGCATGGTGGCCGACCGGATCGACGCAGTCGTCGCCGACCCGCTCGGCCCCGACCCGAGGCTCGCGCAGGTGCTGGCGCAGCGGCTGTCCGGGGCGTCCGACCATCCGGTGATCCTGGCGGTGGCGGGGTCGCGCGACCCCCGGTCGCTGACCGACGCCGAGGGCATGGCCACCCAGCTCCACGCGCAGCTGGGCCGCCCCGTGCACCTCGCCTACCTGGCCGCTCGCGAGCCCGACCTGCCGACCACCCTGGCCGCGCACCCCGACGCGGTCGTGTCGACCTACCTGCTCGCCCGGGGCTACTTCTTCGACCTCGCCGTGCGTCACTCCGCCGGACGCAGCCTGACGCTCCCGCTCCTGAACGGCATCAGCGTGCCGGAGCCCCTCATCGCACTCGTGGTCGCGCGCTATGAAGAGGCCGCGGCCGAGCTCGGGGGCGATGCCGTGCAGGCAGGGCACGCGGTGCACGCCGCGCAGCCGTGCGGCGCCGGGGCCGTCTGATGACCGGACGGGTCACCCTGGTCGGCGCCGGTCCCGGTGATGCGGGCCTGCTCACCCTCCACGGCCTGCGCGCCCTGCAGCGGGCCGATGTGATCGTCGCCGATCGACTGGGCGCCCGATCCGTGCTCGCCCAGCTCGCCGCCGACGGCGTCGCGCTCGCGGCCGAGGTGATCGATGTCGGCAAGCTCCCCGGTCACCATCCCGTGCCACAGGACGGCATCAACGCGCTGCTCGTGCAGCTCGCGAACGAAGGACGCGACGTGGTGCGCCTGAAAGGCGGGGACCCCTTCATCTTCGGGCGCGGCCGGGAGGAGCAGCTGTTCTGCGAAGCGGCAGGGGTACCGGTCGACGTCGTCCCCGGCATCACCAGCGCGATCGCGGTGCCCGCGGTGGCGGGCATCCCGCTCACCCACATCGGCATCGCCACAGCCTTCACCGTCGTCACCGGGCACGACCAGATCGAGGAGCTCCCCGGCGGACGCGATCACACCGTCGTGCTGCTCATGGGCGTCACCACGCTCGGCCACTCGGCGCACGTGCTCGCCGCGACCCGGGGCGTCGACTGCCCGGTGGCGATCATCGAGGACGGCTACGGCGAGCGCCAGCGCGTCACGATCGGGACGTTGGGAACCATCGCCGGGGTCGCCGCGACCCGGCAGGTGCGCTCCCCCGCTGTGATCGTGATCGGCGATGTCGTGACACTCTGTGCGCACGACGGGCCGGAAAGCGCGCTCACCCCCCTCGCAGAACTGGCAGGATAGGAGTAAGGCGAGCCTTACTCCCGCATTCGGCCCGCCCGGCGGCGCCGCCATGATCGCCGCTCCCGCGCGCGTTCCCCCCTCGTCGCCGCCCTTGCCCGCAGGAGGATGCGCATGACGGATGAGGCTCCCTACGACGTGCTGATCATCGGCGGAGGCCCGGCCGGCCTCTCCGCCGCCCTCAACCTCGGCCGCTCCCTGATGCGTGTGCTGGTGGTCGACGCCGACCGGCCCCGCAACGCCGCGACGTTGCAGTCCCACGGCTTCCTGACACGCGACGGCCTGCCGCCGCACGAGCTGCGCCGGCTCGCCCGCGCGGAACTCGCCGCCTACCCGAACATCGAGATCCGCTCGCGTCAGCGCGTCTTCGCCCTCCGCACGACGGATGCCGGATTCACCGCCGAGGTCGGGCGGCGCGAGCCCGCCGCTTCGGTCACCGCCCGCTCCGTGCTGCTGGCCACCGGTCTGCGCGAGACCCTGCCCGACGTGCCGAACCTGCGCGGCTTCTACGGCATCAGCCTGTTCAGCTGCGCCGCGTGCGACGCGTGGGAGCTGCGCGACCGCCGTCTCGCCCTCATCGGCGAGTCCGCCGATCTCGCCGACCGCGCGCGGCTCATCGCCCGCTGGACCGACAGCCTCACGGTGTTCACGCTCGGATCGGATGCCGTGACCGCCGCACAGCAGGCCGAGCTCGAGGCCGCGGGGGTCGGGGTGCAGCGGCATCCGATCACCGAACTCGTGGGTGAGCGCGGCACGCTGGAGGCCGTCCGACTGGCCGACGGCACCGAGGTCGCGCTCGACGGCGGCTTCGTGCGGCCGGAGTGGCAGACCGAACTGTCGTTCCTCGACGGCATCGCTCCGGCGCTCGACGACGACGGCAACCTCGTCACCGACCGCTCCGGGCGCACCGATGTGCCCGGTCTCTACGCCGCGGGCGATGCGGCGATCCCCGGGCCGCAGCAACTGATCGTCGCCGCAGGGGCAGGGGCCAGGGTGGCCGCCGTCATGGTGCACGACGCGGTCGGCGTCGCGACCGCTCACTGACCGACGACCACTGATCCGCAGGGCAGAAGTACCCATCGAGTCGGACGACCCCGCGGGCTAGGCTGACCGGCATGACCCGCTCCCGCTCGGCCGCTCCGCTGTTCCGCCTCGCTGCGACCGCGATCGTGGCCGTGTCGGTGATCCCGCTCAGCGGATGCCTGTACGCCCAGATCCCGGCCGACGGTGACGCGAAGCCGACGGCATCCGCATCCGATGCGCCGATCGACGAGCCCGCCGGCGATCTCCCCGCCGAGCTGACGTTCGAGGCAGGGCAGGACCTGCCCGCCACCGCGTACATCGAATGGGGCGACGGGTTCATGACCGCCGACGGGTGGGAGACCGTCACGCCGGACGACGGCGCCGGCGGCTGGACCTACGGCACGACCGACGGCACGTGCACGGCGCAGTTCTGGCAGGGGCTCACTCCCGACGTCCCCGTGGTCCCCGGCGACGACAGCGCGTCGTCGGACGCGATCCTGGGCGTGCTGCTGCAGTCGACGACCGAGGAGGTCACGCCGCTGGCCACCACGGGCGAGTTCAGCTACCAGGTCGGCGGATCGGGAGGTGTCGAGAACCGGCAGGTCACCGGAGGGGACGGCGACCGCAGCTGGATCATCGCGACGCGCGCCTTCACCGCCACCGGGGTCGGACTGTACGTGATCGTCGACTGCACCGGGAGCGATGCGAACAGCATCCTGGCCGAGGTGGTCGAACGCAACGCGGTCGTCGTCACACCCTGACGGATCTCACCGCGTGACCGGTGCGGTCACTTGCCGCCGGGCGGTCCCACGAGCAGCAGGATGACGTAGAGCGCCACGATCCCGACGGCGAGCAGCACCGCCAGCACCCACGGACGCCGCAGGAACCAGCGCATCAGTCGGTCGTACCAGCGTCCGTCGCGGGGATCGTCCGTGGCGTCGAGACGCCAGGCTCCGTCGAGTCGGCCCGTGCGGTGCAACCAGATCTCGGTGGGGATCGTGGCGTAGGGGATCACGGCGCTGACCACGGCGAGCGCGGCGACACCGACATGCCACCGCTGGTTCAGCGCGACCAGCACGGCGGTGGCGGCGTACGCGAGGAACACGAAGCCGTGGATGCCGCCGCCGATCGTGACGACGACGCCCGACGCTCCCACCGCCCTGGCGATGATCGCGGAGATCAGGATCGTCCAGGTGATCGCCTCCGCGATCGCGAGAACTCGGAACAGGCGGTCGGGTGAACGGAACACGGGACTCCTCGGGTGGCGTCCTCCCAGCGTATCGGGGCCGCCGATGCCGTTCCTGTGCCGACGGCGGAATACCGGGCCCCGAGGCGGCGTTGCCGAAGGCATGACGATCGTGGACGCGGATGCGCTGTCGCAGGTGCTCAGCTCCGTCGACCTCCAGGTCGGCGTCGCGCGTCGAGTCACGCTCCCGGCCGGCGGGCTGCTTCCGCTGGCCGCCGGCGCCGTGACCCTCGTCTACGTCGCCGGCGGCAGCGTGCAGGGGCATCCGCCGCTCACGTCCGCCTGCAGTCTCAGCGTCGACCGCACTTCCCAGAGCCTCGCGGTCACGACCGGATCCGACCGCCTGCGCGCCGGCGACGCGTTCCTGACCCTGGGAGACACCGCGTTCCTGCTGCAGGCGGATGCCGGGGCGAGCGTCATGGTCGTCGACCTCGTGCTGTCGGACACCACCTCCCGGCTCAGCGCCGTGCTCCCCGACGTCATCACCGTGACCGGGTTCGACGCGCTCGAGCCCGCCGCCGCCGCGCTGGCCGAGAACATGGGGCTGGTCGACCCGGCCGCCTGCCCCGTGCGCCAGGGCGACCCGCTGATCTGCCGGATGATGGCCACGACCGTGCTGCTCTCCGTGATCCGTGCCTGGGCGGCGAACGGCTGCGCGCCGGCCGGATGGCCGTCGATGTCGAACGACCCCTTCCTCGACCGCGTGGTCGATGCGATCCACGAGGACCCGGGTCGGGAGTGGACCGTCGAGCGGCTCGCGAGCGTCGGCGCCATGTCGCGTTCGGCGTTCGCGGCGCGCTTCCGCTCTGCCCTGGGCCGCTCCCCCGCCGACTACGTCACCGAGGTGCGCATCGATACGGCCAAGCGGATGCTCGAAGCGGGCCGATCGGTCTCGGAGACCTCGCGTGAGCTGGGCTACGCCTCGGACGAGGGCTTCAGCCGCGCCTTCCGCCGCCGCACGGGCATGACCCCGTCGGCGTGGCGTCAGCGCACCACCGTCCCCGCCTAGCGTTCGCCGGCATCCGCCCGCTTGGCGAGCACAACTTCGGAGCTGACGGATGACACGCCGCCAGAACGCCCGTCCCGTCGGCGTGTCCGACCCGATCTCCGAAGTTGTGCACGGAGCGCTGGAGGCGACGCCTCGCGGGCTCAGTTCTTGACGCGGTTCGAGGCCCCGAAGAACGCCGCTCCCGCAAGCAGTGATGCGGCGCCGATCACGTAGACCAGCTCGATGCTGAGGGTGTCGACGAGCAGGCCGCCCACGCCGGCGGCGATCGTGATCGCGCCCTGGAACCCCACGACGACCAGGCTGCCGCCGGCCTCGAGCCGATCCGGCATCCGGTGCCCGACCCAGGTGTTCGCGACGATCAGCCACGACGAGAAGAAGAAGCCCCAGACGAGCACCACGATCGCGACGCCGATCACGGTGCCGGACAGCAGGATCATCGAGATCACGGCGGCCGCGATCACGAGCGGGGCGAAGACGGCGAAGAACGCGAAGGAGCGGTCGATGACCAGGCCGATCGTGATGTTGCCGGCCAGACCCCCGAGGCCGAACAGGGCGAGCAGCACCACGATCGTCGACGCGTCGACATCCGGGATGCGCTCGAGCGCGAGACGCACGTACGTGTAGGCCGAGAAGTGTCCGAGCACCACGAGCATGTGGCCGATCATGCCGAGGCCGATGCCCGGACGACGCAGCGTGTCGACCAGCAGCCGCAGGCTCGAGGCCTGAGCCGCCGGAACCGAGGGCAGCGACAGCCGCAGGGCTGCGGCGAGCAGCACCATCAGCACACCCGCGATCGCGAAGACCATCCGCCAGTCCACGAGCTCGCTCAGCATCACGCCGAGCGGAACACCGGCGACGGTTGCGAGCGAGACACCCGCGGAGGTGAACATGACGCCCCTGCCCAGGTGCTCCGGACCGGCGAGCCGGGCGGCGACCGTGATCGACATCGCCCAGAAGGCACTGATCGCCGCGCCCAGCAGGAAGCGCGCGAGCAGGACGATGATGAGGTTCGGCGCGATCGCCACGATCAGGTTCGACACGGCGGCGGCCAGCGCCATCCACACCAGCAGCGACCGGCGGTCGAGCCGGGGGAACATCAGCCCCACGGTCGGGGCGACGATCAGGCCGACCAGCGCGGTCACGGTGACGGTCTGCCCCGCCTGGCCCGGGGTGACGCCGAGCGCCTCGGCCATCTCGGTGAGCACGCCGTTGGGGAGGAACTCGGCCGTGACGAGCAGGAAGCCCATGAGCATGAGCACGATGAGAGCGCCGTAGCGGATGCGCTCCGCACGCGGGACGGCCGTCGGGATGGGCGCGGTTGTTGTCATGTTCCCAGCCTCGCGGCATCCGCCGGTCGTCGCCCGACCAGGCGTCCGCGGCATCCGACCATTCGTCCGCGGCCACCCTGGCCGGCCTCAACTTCTGCGGCCGACAGCATCTTCTGCGGCCAGCTGGGGCTGATCCGGCCGCAGAAGTTCGAGTCGGCCGCAGAAAATGACCTACGGATGCCCGGACTACGGATGCGTGGACTACGGCTGCGCGACCTGCGCGGCGAGCAGGCACACCAACTCGTACACCGCGTGGCTGGCCGCGATGCCGGTCATCTGCGCGTGGTCGTAGGCCGGGGAGACCTCGACCACGTCGGCACCCACGATGTGCTGCGTGCGCAGCGCCCGCAGGATGCGCAGCAGCTCGCGGCTGGTGAGCCCTCCGGCCTCGGGGGTCCCGGTGCCCGGCGCATGCGCGGGGTCGAGCACGTCGATGTCGATCGACACGTACAGCGGCTTGTCGCCGATGCGCTGCAGGATCCGCGCGATCGCGGCCTCGACGCCGTGCTCCTCGATGTACTCGCTCGACACGATCGAGAAGCCGAGGCGCTCGTCGTCCTCGAGGTCCTGCTTCGAGTACAGCGGTCCGCGCGTGCCGACGTGGCAGCTGGCGGTGAGGTCGATCAGCCCCTCCTCGCTGGCACGGCGGAAGGGCGTCCCGTGCGTGATGGGTGCGCCGAAGTAGGTGTCCCAGGTGTCGAGGTGCGCGTCGAAGTGCAGCACCGCGACGGGGCCGTGCTTCGCGGCGACGGCGCGCAGCAGTGGCAGCGCGACCGTGTGGTCACCGCCGATCGTGACGATGCGCGAGACCTGCTCGCCGAGGGCCAGCGCCGCGCGCTCCACCTCGTCCACCGCCGCAGTGAGGTCGAACGGGTTCACCGGGATGTCTCCGGCATCCACCACCTGCGCGAGCTCGAACGGCGAGACGTCCTGCGCGGGGTTGTACGGGCGCAGCAGCCGCGAGGACTCGCGCACGTGCGACGGGCCGAACCGGGTGCCCGGCCGGTAGCTCACCCCCGAGTCGAACGGGATGCCGACGACGGCGATGTCGGCGCGCGGCACGTCTTCGATACGCGGCAGTCGCGCGAAGGTCGCGATCCCCGAGTAGCGGGGGTTCGCGGAGGCGTCGATCGGGCCCACGTTGTCGGTCATCATCGGTCCTGTTCTACTGTCGGGGCGGGGAGGTTCTGCTGTCGGGCGGGATGGTCAGAGAGCGGCCTGGGGGATGTGCACGAGCTGCACGCCGCCCTCGGCGATCGCGGCACGGATGCTCGAGGCGATGTCGTCGCGCCGGTCGACCCGACGGCCGACGCCGCCGAACGCCCGCGCGAGCGCCGCCCAGTCGGGCTGCACGAGGTCGACGCCGATCGGCGCCATGCCGCGGTCGACCTCGTTCTGGCGGATCTCGGCGTAGCCGCCGTTGTCGACACACACGATCGTGATGTCGAGGCGCTGTTCGATCGCGGTGACGAGCTCGTTCACGCAGAACATCAGCGCACCGTCGCCGATCACGGTCACGACCGGGCGCTCGGTCTGCGCCACGCGAGCACCGATCGCAGCCGGCAGCCCGTAGCCGAGGGTGGCGTAGGTGGGCGTGTAGAGCAGGGAGTGCGGATGCCGCGGGCGCAGCACGCTGCCCAGTGCAAGGTAGACGATCTGCGAGGAGTCCCCGGCGACGATCACGTCATCCGGCAGACCCGACGCGATGAGCTCGGCGAGGGCCACGGTGTCGGGCGCGGTCGCGCGCATCTCGGCATCGATCGCGGCGCGGGCGGCGTCGAGTGCGGGCTCGGCGGCGTCGCCGGAGGGCAGCGCCGCCCGCAGGGCCCCGGTGACGACCGCGGCATCGCCGACGATCCCGACCGTGGCCGCGAGGTTCTTGTCGATCTGCGCGGGCGAGATGTCCACGCGCACCACGGCGCCGCGGGCCTCGAGCCGAGGAGCCCAGAGCTCGGCCTCCCCCAGCTTCGACCCGATCACCAGCAGCACATCGGCCGCCTCGGCGACCTCACGCGCGGCGGCGAGGCGCAGGTTCGAGCCGAGCGCGAGCGGATGCCGCTCGTCGACGATGCCCTTGCCGTTGAGGGTGGTGAGCACCGGGGCCCCGAGCCGCTCGGCGAGCGCGGTGACTTCGGCGGCGGCAGCGGTCGCGCCGCCTCCCGCCACGATCACGGGCGTGCGCGCGGCCGACAGCAGCCGTGCGGCCTCGGCGATCGCGGCGGCATCGCCGGATGCCCGGGGCGGCAGCGCGCGGGCACGGCGGTCTGCGGCCGGCACCGCGGCCGTGGCCTCCAGCACGTCGAGCGGGATCTCGATGTGCACGGGGCGCGGACGCCCGGTGCGGAACAGCGCGAACGCATCGTGCACGGCCTCGACGGCCTCCGCCGCGCTGCCGACCCGGCGCGACCACTCGGCGATCGCGCCGACCATCGCCGTGGCATCCTTCGTCTCATGCAGGGTGCCGACATCCGCGAACTCCGCCCCGAGCGGCACACCCGGTGAGAGCACGAGAAGTGGACGCGACTCGCAGAACGCCGTGCCGATCGCGCTCATCGCGTTCTGCAGCCCCGGCCCCGAGGTGGTGATGACGACCCCGGGCAGCCCGGTCTGCTGCGCCCACCCGTCGGCACCGTAGCCCGACCCCTGCTCGTGCCGGTTCGTGACGGCGCGGATGCCGAGACCTGGGAGCGGACGGTAGAGCTCGAGGTTGTGCGTGCCGGGGATGCCGAAGACCGCTGTCACGCCATAGGCGCGAATCGTCTCCAGCACAGCACGGCCCGCGGTGTCCGCATACTGCTCGGCGCCAGCGATGTCAGACGCCGTATCGATGTATGCAGCGGTGTCAGACATGGTGGCGGCGCTCCCCGTCGACCCAGGTCTCGCGCACGGTGATCGCGGCGATGTCCTCGCCGGGCACCGCGAGCGGATCGTCCGAGAGCACCGCGAAGTCGGCGTACTTGCCGACCTCCAGCGAGCCGAGATCGTCTTCGCGGCCGATCGAGATCGCCCCCTCGATGGTGTGCGCACGCAGGGCGGCGAGCGCCGAGACCCGCAGATCGTCGGGGCCGAGCTTGTGCCCACGGCGCGTGACGCGGGTGACGGCGGTCTGGATGGCCTCGAGCGGGATGGGCTCGGCGACCGGGGCATCCGAGGAGATCGTGAACGGCACACCCGCCCGCTCGAACTCGCCGAGCGGGTTGAAGCGCTCGCCCGGAGTGCCGATGGCCTCCTCCACCCCCTCACCCCAGTTGTAGTAGTGCTGGGTCTGGTTGACCGGACGGATGCCGGAGGCGGCCATCCGCTCGATCTGCTCCGGAGTGGGCAGCCCGCAGTGTTCGATGCGGTGGCGGGCGTCGGCGTCAGGATGCTCGGCGAGCGCGGCCTCGATCGCCGACACGACCATCTCGATCGCCGTCGGCGACTGCGCGTGCGTCGCGGTCTGCAGACCTGCGGCGTGCGCCTTGCGGATCAGCTCCGTGTACTCGGCGGGCTCGTGGTACAGCTGCCCGGTGCGGCAGGGGTCGCCGACGTAGCCGTCGGGGAAGTACGCCGTCCAGCCGCCGAGCGTGCCGTCGGCGTAGAGCTTGATGCCCGCGAAGCTCAGATGCGCGTTGCCGAACTGGCCGACCAATCCCATCTCGAGCGCCTCGTCGAGCAGGTGCGACAACAGGTACATCGAGACGCGCAGCTCCAGGCGACCGGCTTCGGCGAGGCGCAGGTACATGTCGAACTCGCGCCGCGTGACCTGGGCGTCGCCGATCGAGGTGACCCCGCCGGCGAGGAAGCGTCTGGTCGCGGCATCCAGTTGGCGCAGGTGCTCCTCCGGCTCGTCGGCGAGGTGGAAGTTCGGGCCGTGGTGGCCGATCTTCACGCCGTGCACACCCGTGAGCATGTTGCAGGCGGCATCCGAGATCTCTCCCGTCAGCTCCCCGTCTGCGTCGTGGAAATACTCGCCGCCGTCGGGGTTCGGGGTGTCGCGGTCCACGCCGTTGAGCGTCAACGTGTACGAGTTCACGACGCCGCCGTGACCCGAGGCGTTCATCAGATAGACCTCGCGCTCCGAGGAGACCTCATCGAGCTCGAACCGGGTGGGGTGGCGCTTCTCGGCGAGGTTGCGCTGCTCGTAGCCGTAGCCGCGCACCGGACGCCCCTCGGGAAGGTCGGCTGCGGCAGCGCGCAGCAGCGCCACGATCTCGGGGATGCTGCCGGCCTTCTCCGGACCGCAGTCGACCCAGGTCATCAGCTGCCCGTACATCAGCGGGTGGGCGTGGGCGTCGATGAAGCCGGGGACGATCACCGCGTCGCCGAGGTCGATCCGCTCCGGGTCGAGGCCCGCGCGCTCCGCGGCCGCCTCGCACTCGGCGGCGGTGCCGATCGCGACGATTCGCCCGCGGTCGGTCAGCAGCGCGGTCGCCGTGGATGACGTGGCATCCGCCGTGTGGATCGCCCTGGCCGTCAGGAGCCGCGGCTCCGTCTGGGAGGAGCGGTCGAAGGGAGTGAGCTTTCTCATGGCAGCCTGTTCGCGGTCGTGTCGGTGCGGGCGGTGAACGAGCCGGTGACGGGCGCCTCATCGGAATGCTGCGGCGCGACTCGGGTGCAGACGCCGGCGATGACGGCCATGCCGATGAACATCGCGATGACTGACCAGATGCTGCCGGTCCAGGCGATGAGCTGCGTGGCGAACCACGGCGAGAATCCGGCCCAGATCGCTGCGCCCACGCCATAGGACAGCGCGATCGAGGTGTAGCGCGACTGCGGACGGAACATCTGCGCCAGCAGCGCCGCGATCGGTGCGTAGGTCGCGCTCATCGCGATGCGCACCAGCGAGGCGAACAGGAAGATCAGGGGTTCGACGCGTCCGGGCATGATCAGCAGGAACGGCACGAAGGTGAGCACCGAGGTGATCAGACCGATGTACATCACGTTCTTGCGGCCCCACTTGTCGCCGAGCCAGGCGACGGGGAGCGTCACCACGAACTCCACGAACGAGGCGATGGTCATCGCGTCGAGGATCACCTGCTCGCTGATCGCGATCGTGTCGCCGGTCGCATAGGCCGTCGCGAAGGTGGTCGCGAGGTAGTAGCCGCCGGTCGAGATCGGCAGGATGCCGATGCCGAGGAGGATCGGGCGCCAGTTGGTGCGGAGGGCGAACGCGAGCGGCATCGACTGCTTGCGTCCCTCGACCTTCGCCTCGAAGACCGGGGTCTCCTCGACGCGGTAGCGGACCCAGAATCCGACGCCGACCAGCACGATCGACAGCAGGAAGGGGATGCGCCATCCGCCGTTCATGATGAAGTCGTCGCCGACGCGCGACATGATCGCGAAGATGCCGGAGGCGAGCAGCGCACCGGCCGGGTTGCCCAGCTGCGTGAAGCCGCCGTAGAAGGTCTTGGACTTCTCGGGGGCGTGCTCGACGCTCATCAGCACCGCCCCGCCCCACTCGCCGCCGACCGCGAGGCCCTGCACCGCGCGCAGGAGGATCAGCAGGATCGGCGCCAGGATGCCGATGTTCTCGTAGGTGGGCAGGCAGCCGACCAGCACGGTCGCCGCGCCCATGAGCAGCAGCGTGATGACGAGCGAGGTGCGCCGACCGAGCTTGTCACCGATGTGGCCGAAGATGATGCCACCGAGGGGACGGACGAGGAAGGCGACCGCGAAGGTCGCGAACGCCGCGGCCGTCTCGGCGAGCCGATCGCCGCTCGGGAAGAACAGCGGACCGAACACGAGGGCGGCGGCTGTCGCGTAGACGTAGAAGTCGTACCACTCGATGGTGGTGCCGACGAAGGCGGCGAAGCCTGCGCGTCGCGCCTTGGTGTGGGTGGAAGTCATGTGAGACCCGCTCCTTTGCGGAAGATGTCGGATAGCGATGGATGCTACGGCTGCGCGGCCACCTCAGGCAAGGACAGAACTCCAGCGAGAATGCTCATTCACTGGAGTTATGAGTGCATGCTCGCGCAATGCTCACCTTCCCATCGGCGCTCACGACTCTTAAGCTGAAGATGTGTTCCCGAGGGCGTGCGTTCCGGGGAAACTGACGAAACGGACGGAAGCCATGGATTTCGACGCCGAACTCATCCGCGCGCTCCAGGAGGACGGGCGCGCCAGCATCCGCTCCCTCTCTCTCCGCCTGGGGCAGTCGCGCGCCGCCGTCGCCGCCAGGCTGCGCACCATGCTCGATGACCGCACCGTGCGCGTGGTCGCCGCCGTCGATCCGGTGTTCCTCGGTCAGCACGTGCTCGCGCACGTGTCGATCCGCACCGACGGCACGGTCGAGGCCGTCGCCGAGCACCTGCGCGACATGCACGAGACCGTGCTGGTGTCGGCCGTCGGCGGGTCGCACGACCTGGTCACCGAGGTGCGGCTGGGGTCGATGGAGGAGTTGCACGACCTGCTCGCCCAGATCCGGGCGATCACCGGTGTGCTCGACATCAACACGATCATCTACTCCACCGTCGTGAAGGGCTTCTTCGTCTCGGAGTACCACGGCGATGTCACGCTCGACGGGATCGATGAAGCCCTGATCGAGCAGCTGCAGGCCGACGGCCGCACCAGTTTCCGCGCGCTGGGCGAGGCCGTGCGCCTCTCCCCCTCCGCGGTCGCCACCCGCGTGCAGCGTCTGATCGACGGCGGCGTCATCAAGATCAGCGCCGTCGAGGCCCGCGGCCTCGCGCATCGGCAGCTGTCGATGGGCGTCGGACTGAACCTCGACCACGACGACGAGAGCGTGATCGAGGCGCTGCGCAGCGGCCGCGGTGTCGACTTCGCCGCCCGCACGCTCGGGCGGTTCGATGCGGTCGCCACCCTCGTCGAGCCCTCGGCCGGCGCGCTCTACGCGAGCCTCGAGCGACTGCGGGCCCTCCCCGGCGTCACGCGTATCGAGGCCTGGTTGCACCTCGCGGTGCTGAAAGAGGACTACGCCCGCACCCTGCGCACGGACTGAACCCCAACTTCTGCGGCCACTGCGCACGGACTGAACCGCAACTCCTGCGGCCAACCGCACGTTCTGCGGCCTCACGCGCGCATCCGCGCCGCAGAAGGTGAAGTCGGCCGCAGAACATGAAGCGGGCTGCGCGCGCGGCGCGCCGTCACCGCGCGTTCACCGGGCACCGCCAGACTGCGAGCATGAGCGAACCCGATTCTCGCCCCGCCGTTCCCGAGCCCCCGGCGATCGCGAACAGCGGCGCCGTCGGCGTGGTCGGCCTCGACCTCCGCGGCGAGACACCGGCGCCGAAGAAGCAGGTCTACTCGTGGGCACTGTGGGACTGGGCGACGCAGCCCTTCAACACCGTCATCCTCACCTTCGTCTTCACCGCGCTCTACCTGGTGGGCACCGGGTTCCTGCCGCCGGAGATCGCCGCGCTCGGCGAGGACGACCCGGTGCGCCTCGCGGCCGAGGCCGACCTCGCCTCCGGCCTCGGGCTCGGCTCGACCATCGCCGCGTTCGGCATCCTGCTGCTCGCCCCTGTGCTCGGACAGCGGGCGGATGCCGCGGGGCGCCAGAAGCTCTGGCTCGGCATCGGCACCGGCGCACTGGTGTTCTGCATGCTCGGACTCTGGTTCGTGACCCCGACCCCGAGCCTGTTCTGGCTGGGCGTCGCCCTGATCTCCGCGGCCACGGTGTTCCAGGAGATCGCCGCCGTCAACTCGAACGCCATGCTGATCGGCATCGCCACCCCGAAGAACGTCGGCCGCATCTCGGGCCTCGGCTGGGGCTTCGGGTATCTCGGCGGCATCATCGCCCTCGTGATCGTGGTGGTGCTCGACACCTTCGACTGGTTCGGCATGTCGACAGACAACGGTCTCGCCTACCGCCTGATCGCCGTCGGCTGCGCGGTCTGGGCCATCATCTTCAGCATCCCGATCTTCCTCAACGTGCCGGAGCCGTCGCTGGGCCGCCCCGAGCGCAAGGTCGGGTTCTTCCGCTCCTACGCGCTGCTCGTCACCGACATCCGCGGGCTCTACCGCGACCCCGAGACGCGCCCCACGTTCTGGTATCTGCTCTCGAGCGCCGTGTTCCGCGACGGCCTCGGCGGCGTGTTCGCCTTCGGTGCGATCATCGGCACCGCGGTGTTCAAGTTCGGCACGCAGGACATCATCATCTTCGGCATCGCGGCGAACCTGATCGCCGGCGTCTCGACCATCCTCGCCGGGCGCCTCGACGACCGGCTCGGGCCGAAGCGCATCATCCTCGCCTCGATCGGGTCGATGATCGTCGCCGGCCTCGCGGTGTTCCTGCTGCGCGACGGCGGGGCGATGGTGTTCTGGGTCGGCGGACTCATCCTGTGCGCGTTCGTGGGTCCGGCGCAGGCGGCGGCGCGCTCGTTCCTGGCCAGAGTCACCCCGGCCGGGCGCGAAGGCGAGATCTTCGGCCTCTACGCCACCACCGGGCGCGCGGCGAGCTGGATGGCCTCGGGAGCCTGGACGCTGCTGATCGTGCTGACCAGCCAGACCGCCTACGGCATCCTGGGCATCATGATCGTGCTGATCGCCGGCTTCCTGCTGCTGCTTCCGGTCAAGGCTCCGCGCTGAGCTGAAACCCGGCCCGGCCCGGGGTTCGGGCCGGACACAACTTCGGATGCCGCGCGCGACACGCCGTCGGAGCATCCGCCGCCGCGGGGTGTCGAACACGATCTCCGAAGTTGTGCACGGGCGCTGGGCGCACGCGCTCCGCGCACCAACCACTGAGAGTCAGCGCTGCCAGTTGTCGGCGAGCTTGTTGAGCAGGCGCGCCAGCTCGGCGCTCTCCTCAGGGGTGAAGGCCGCCAGCGCACGACCGAGCATCTCGCGGCGCTCGCCGCGCATCCCCCTGGCGACCTTGCGGCCCTCGTCGGTCAGGGCGATACGTGTGCGCCGGGCGTCGTCGGGGTCGGCCTCGCGGCGCACGTAGCCGCGATCGACGCCCTGCTGCACGAGCCGTGAGGCGCGAGGCTGGTCCACGCCGATGGCTTCGCCGAGCGCGCTGACGCTGAGCGGAGCGGATGCCGCGGCCAGTGCCTCGAGCATCCGCATGCGTGCTGGCCCTCCGAGGCGTCCGGAGGGGTCCGCCATCCACGGCGGCATGCCGGGGTGGCCGTGCCCGAAGGGATCGCCGGGTCCGTGCTCGTGTCCGTGCGGACCGCCGTGCCAGCCGTGCGGGCCGCCGTGCCCGCGCCCTCCGCCGCCGCGGTCGCCGGGTCGCCGACCGCGCAGACGGGACAGCGCCTGGGCGATGGCTTCGGACGGGTCGATCTCTTCGGAGGTCACGCTTCGATTTTACATGCGACTTGACATGCATTCACATCGCATGTCACACTACATGTACATGCACTGTGACATACACATGCACACTGACAACTAAGGACTTCTCATGAACACCTCTGAATCACAGAACCCCGACCACACATCCCGCCCCTTCGGCTACTGGCTGAAGGCCGCCGACCGCCTGATGGCGGCCGAGTTCGCCACCGCCTTCGAGAGCGAGCACGCGAGTCGCCGCGACTGGCGACTGCTCAACATCGTCGACGGCACCGTCCCGGCCCGCCGCCCCCTGAACGACCACAAGCTGCATCGCCTCGTCGAGCGCGGCTGGATCGCCCGCGAAGGCGAGGGCTGGACGCTCACCGACGACGGACATGCCGCGAAGGATCGCCTCGGTGCGATCGTCGACGGCATCCGCTCGAAGGTCACCGACGCCGTCTCCGAAGAAGAGATGGCCACCACCCTCGCATCGCTCGAGAAGATCGCGCGGGCGTTCGGCTGGGACGAGGAGGCTCCTCTCCCCCGCGGACGCCGGCACGGCTTCGGCGAGCGCGGACACGCACGCGGCCACGGCTTCCCGCGCGGCTTCGGTCGCCCGTTCGGTCCGGATGCACATGATGGCGAATGCCGCCGCGAGCGCGGCCATGGCCGTCGGCACGGTTTCGATCCCCGGCACGGCTTCGGCCCGCGCGGTGACGCTGGACACGAGCACGGCGAGCGCGGCCACCACGGATACGGCGACCACAGCCACGGCGAGCGCGGCCACCACGGCTCGCAGCGCGCGGTCCGCTTCGCGCAGCACGCGTACGAGCGCGGTTTCGACGCGGGATACTCCCGCGGACGCGACGCCTGACGCTCCCCGGTGCGCACTTGACGAGAGGGACGGATGCTTCGGCATCCGTCCCTCTTCTCGTCTCAGCGCGCGGGCCGCGTCAAGAACATGTCGACCGGGTCCTCGCTGTCGAGCACGAAACCGGCACGGAGATACAGCTGGAGCGCGGGGCTGCCCTGCAGCACGTTGAGCCGGAATGTCTGGCCCCGGGCATCCGACAGCACCCGCTCCAGCACGGCACCGCCGATGCCTCTCCCTTGCAACGCCGGGTCGAGATAGAAGTGCTCGATCCACTGCACGTCGTCGTCGGACCGCACCGCGATCGACCCCGCATCCGCCCCGTCGACCACGATCACCCGGGTCGCCTCCGCGACGAACGAGTCGAGGAAGCGCCGCCGCACGCGCACCTCGTCGTAACGTCCGAGACGCGTCAGGTCATCACGCAGCACGACGGCGCGCAGCTCGGCGATCCAGGTCGCATCCGCGGGCGCGCTCGGGCGCAGCGTCCATTCCATGGCCACGCTCAGATCGGCAGCGACAGGTAGAACTGCCGCACCGCGTCGTCGGTGAGTGCTCCCACCGCCACGGTCGACGCTTCATCGTCGGTCGTGGACGCCCCGGATGGCGCGCTCACCGGCGCCTCTTGACCGAACGTCGGAAACTCGAGACGTGTGCTCGTGGCGAGGTAGATGACCAGCGCGATCGCGCCCGCGAAGAGCACGAGCAGGAACACGAAGATCGCCGCCGTCAGTCCGCGGTAGCCGCCGGACGACGCCTCGGGCGTCATCGTCGGCTGTGACCATTCCTCGGACACGGCGGCCGGTGCGTCGGCGGGGCTGGCGGGCCGCGTGCTGCGCCGCGACGGGACCATCGCCTCGGGCGGAGGCGGAGGGATCACGGAATCGGCCGACGGGATGTCGAGCGGCGGCGGCGGGATCACCGCGTCCGGCGCATCGGAGGAGGCCGACGGAATGAGTCCGTCCGGGATCGGGATCTCGGGCGGAGGCGGAGGGATCACCGGCTCCGGGATCGCGAGAGGCGAGTCGGCGGGCGACGGCGCGTCCGCCGGCGCCGGCGGGGTCTCCGGGTCGTGCGGGGTGGCGCTGTCGTCGCTCATGTCAGCCTCCGACGGCTCCGACGTCCGTCGTGCCGACATCCGTCCGGTGGAAGTTCTGGAAGGAGCGGGATGCCGTCGGGCCCCGCTGCCCCTGGTAGCGGTTGCCGTAGGGACCGGAGCCGTAGGGGTTCTCGGTCGGCGAGGTCAGGCGGAAGAAGCAGAGCTGCCCGATCTTCATGCCCGGCCACAGCTTGATCGGCAGGGTCGCGACGTTCGCGAGCTCGAGGGTCACGTGCCCCGTGAAGCCCGGGTCGATGAAGCCGGCCGTCGAGTGCGTGATGAGTCCGAGGCGTCCGAGCGAGGACTTGCCCTCCAGTCGTGCGGCGACGTCGTCGGGCAGGGTGACCTGCTCGAACGTCGCACCGAGCGCGAACTCGCCGGGGTGCAGGATGAACGGCTCGTCGGGGTCGACCTCGATCAGCCGCGTGAGCTCGGGCTGGTCGACCGAGGGATCGATGAACGGGTACTTGTGGTTGTCGAACAACCGGAAGTACCGGTCGAGACGCACGTCGATGCTCGAAGGTTGGATCATCTCCGGCGCGTGCGGTTCCAGGCCGATACGGCCCGATGCGAGTTCTGCCCTGATGTCGCGGTCGCTGAGAAGCACGGGTTCAGCCTAGTTGCCCCGGCCGACTCGGCGCTTTTGCCATACGGCGGTCGGCAGGTAGGCTGGCGTTCACCTGTTCCTCCCGGCGCAGGTTCGGGACTGTAGTTCAATGGCAGAACTTCTGCTTCCCAAGCAGATAGCGCGGGTTCGATTCCCGTCAGTCCCTCCAGATGTGACGTCCGGAGCCCTTCCGGACATCCGCGAGCTACTCCGCTGCGTGGTCGAGCGTGATGACGAGTTTCCGCGCCGATACGCCGCGGCGAAGGTCGTCGATGGCCTCCTGGATCGCCGGAAGTCCGTGCCCTGTGATGTGGGCTTCCGGGTAGAGACGGTGGCTGCCCGAGGCGAGGGCGGCAGGGAGATACCCGGCCCAGACGGCCGGGCCCACGGGAGAAGTGGCGATGGCGCTCCCCCAGATGAATGTCGCTCTGATGCCGCGGGCGCGGCTGCGCCCCTGCAGGAGCGCGGTGCGCGTTCCGAGCTTCAGGAAGAGGCGGATGCGGGCGAGGGAGAGGCCGCGACGGCGCGGTTGTTCGTAGAACGAGACGGGAGGGCTCGCCATCGCGATCTGCGTGGCACCGGTGGCGCGCGCGATCCTGAGACAGGGCTCGGCCGATCCCACCGCGACCGCGAGGATCCCCGCCACCACGGAGCCGCCGACCGCTTCGATGATCCGATTCGGAGTCTGCGGGTCGTGGTAGTCGAAGACGGCTTCCGCTCCCAGCTGCCTCATCCGTTGGTGGTTCTTCGCAGATGCTGTCGTGATGACGCGATAGCCGGCGGCGCGGGCGAGTTGGATCGCATTGCCTCCGACCGCCGTCGCACCTCCCCAGATCACGACGACCTCGTCGCGAGGTGCCGCGCTTCCGAGACGGGAGTAGTCCAGTCCCAATTGCTCCTTCTCGAACAAGCCGGCCGACGCTGTGGACACCGCCAGCGGCAGGACGGCGGCATCCTCGAACGCGGTCGTGGCCGGCAGAATGGCGGCCAGGCTCGCGTCGACCGCGACGTAGGACTGGAAGCCGCTCTCCGAGACGGCGTCCCGGCCCTTCTCCAGACCCATCGCGTACGCCACGACCCGGTCGCCGATGGCGAAGTCGTTCACGCCGGCACCGGTGTCGACGACGACGCCCGCGACGTCCTCCCCGAGGATCACCGGGTAACGCAACCACCCGTACATGACGGTGCCGTTGGACTGGATGATCGCATCGAGCGGATTCACCGCCACCGCGCGCACCTCGATCACCAGCTGCCCCGACCCCGGCTTCGGCATCGGAGCCTCTCGGATCGTCAGTTCCGCATAGGGAGAATCGATCCACGCCGCCATGTTGTCGCTCATCATCATCCGCTCTCTGCTCCTGATGGCATCTCGTGTCATCACGCTCAGCTTACGACAGTTCGTGTCATCATGGATCTATGCCTCGTTGGTCACCGGATGCCGCGTTGCGGCTGGAAGCTGCCGCGATGACCCTGTTCGCGGAGCAGGGGTACGCGGGAACCACGGTTCCCCAGATCGCCGAGGCGGCGGGGCTGACCACACGGACGTTCTTTCGCCACTTCTCCGACAAACGCGATGTGCTGTTCCTCCGCGATCGCGAGTTCCCTCAAGCGGTGAGCGACTTCATGGCGTCCATCCCACAAGAACGCGGCGGAACGGCCACCGTGCGCGCAGGCCTCGCAGCCGCATGCCGAGGCATCCAGGGCTGGCGAGAAGAGATCGCACGCCGACGCGGCATCATCCGCAGCGAGCCCGCGCTGCACGAGCGCGATCTTCTGCGCAGTCATCACCTCGCGCTCGCCATCGAACAGTCATTGACCCAACGCGGCATCGACCCTGTGCTCGCACACACCTTGGCAGCCCTCGCCGTGACCTGTTTCGACCTTGCGATGGACAGATGGCTGGAAGGGCCATCCGATCTCCCACTCGAGGATGCCCTGACGGCGGTGTGGACAGACCTGCAGGGATGGCTCAACGAATGACATCCGCCCCTTGATCGCACGCGTTGGACACACCCGCCGGCGATCATGGGAGCTCCGTCGTCGACCCTAGCCTCGGCTTCGAGAGGCAGCGGACGCTTCTTTGAACGTCAGGTCGACGCGGGAGCGTGTGACCGAAGCAGCGTCAGGAGAAGAGCTGGCGAAGCGCGTCGAGGTCGCCGGAGTCGACCACCTTTTGGACGGCGTCGATGGTTTCCTGGTTGGTGAACATGCCCTTGAGCGTGCCGTTCCATATCGCCCGCACCGTACTTCTCGACGTCAGCCAGGCCGTGCAGTGTTGCGCACCCGAGCCTGCCTGTCTTTCTAGAGATTCTCCGGCGGAAGCGAGGTGGAACTCGCCACGAGCCTTCGGTTATTGCGCCGGATGCGGAGGATGCTCAGGACCTGCGAGATCGCGAGCAGGATCATCGCCACGGCGGTCCACCATACGGTCGATCCGAGGACGCCGGCCAGAAGCAGGATCACCAGAACGACGGCGAACGTCCCGACGATTCCGAGCGCCCACCAGTAGGAGGTCGTGCTGCGTATCTGTGGGATCATCTCCCCCACGATTCCAGCTGCCGAGCGCCCGGACAATCCCTTCTCCCGCCGAGACATCCCGACATCACCTCTCGTCGAAATGAATCCCATCCGAATCCACATCGGCTCCGAACAAAACAGATAGGGCGGTATTCGCGCGCCCGCGACCTGGCACCATGACCCGAGAGGAGCCCCGATGATCGAGTCATCGACCCCGCCGCTCGCCGACCTCGACGGCTACCGCAACGTCACCGATCTGCTGGTCGCACGCGTGCACACGGCTCCCGATCATGTCGCCTTCGAGGTCGAGGGAGCGGATGCCGGATCCTCCGGCAGCTGGCATCCGGTCACCACGGCTGTGTTCGCGGACTCGGTGCGGGCCCTCGCGAAGGGGTTCATCGCCCAGGGGATCGAGGCGGGCGATGCGATCGCGATCATGGCGCCGACGCGCTACGAATGGGCCGTCGCCGACCTGGCCGCCTGGTACGCCGGAGCGGTCGTCGTGCCGATCTACGACACCTCCTCGCCCTCGCAGGTGGACGCGATCGTCGCCGACGCCGAGGTGCGTCTCGGCATCGGCGGCACCTGGAGGCACGCGTCCCTCCTGCAGGCAGCCCTCGCGCAGACGCCGGGGGTCACGCTCGGCGCGTGGACGATGGATACCGGAGACTCCCCCGACACCGGCGCCGCGGCATCCGGCTCTCTCCTCGACCTGGTGACACGGGGCGCCGACGTCTCCGACGAGGAGCTCGAGGCACGTCGAGCATCCGCTTCCCAGGACGATCCCGCGACCATCGTCTACACCTCGGGCACCACCGGCGAGCCCAAGGGCGTCGTGCTCACGCACCGGAACTTCCTCGGCCAGGTGCTGAACATCGCCGCCGCGTATCGCGAGATCGTGAACGAAGACGGCAACACCGTCATCTTCCTGCCGCTCGCGCATGTGCTGGCACGCGGGCTGCAGCTGATCTGCCTGGCCAGCGGCATGCGCATCGCGCACCTGTCCGACCCGTCGACGGTCGTCGCCACCCTCGACACCCTGCGCCCGACCTTCCTGGTCGTCGTGCCGCGGGTGCTCGAGAAGATCCAGGCGGCCGCCGCCACCAAGGCCGCCGACAAGGGTCTGACCCGCGTGTGGACCGCCGCGCGGTCGACGGCCATCGCGTGGGGCCGTCGCGCCGAGCGGATCGACGCCGGGCGCCGCCGCGCGCGCCGGGACCTCGGGCTCCGTCTGCGCCACCGTCTCTTCGACGCGGTCTTCTTCGGGCGTCTGCGCAGCGTGATGGGCGGG
The DNA here is from genome assembly GCF_044743625.1 of Microbacterium sp. NPDC087591. NCBI lineage: Bacteria > Bacillati > Actinomycetota > Actinomycetes > Micrococcales > Microbacteriaceae > Microbacterium > Microbacterium sp. NPDC087591. The sequence goes on along the minus strand of NZ_JBIUWU010000001.1, from coordinate 1,896,862 downwards.
CGCGTCGGCTACATCCTGTCGGGTGGCGCCGCCCTCGACCCGGAGCTCTCGCTCTTCTTCCGCGGCATCGGCGTGCCCGTCATCGAGGGCTACGGGCTGACCGAGACGACCGCACCGCTCACCGGCAACCTGCCCGGCCGCATCACATCGGGCACCGTCGGGTCACCGCTCCCGGGACTCACCGTGCGCATCAGCGATGACGGCGAGGTGCTCGCCCGCGGCGTCGGCGTGTTCGACGGCTATCGCAACCCCGCCCACGACGACGGCGCCTTCATCGACGGCTTCTTCCGCACCGGCGACCTCGGACGACTCGACGAGCAGGGCAAGCTCATCCTCGACGGCCGGCTGAAAGACGTGATCGTCACCTCGAACGGCAAGACGATCGTGCCGACCCGCTGGGAGAGCGCGGTGGAAGCGGATCCGCTCGTGTCGCATGCCGTCATGGTCGGCGAGGGAAAGCCGTACCTCTCCGCGCTCCTGGTGCTCGACCCGGAGCAGACCAGGGAGTGGGCGACAGCTGCAGGCATCATCATCCCCATGTCGGTGCAGCCCGACATCCGCGCCGTGACCGATCCGACGCTGCGCGCCCACCTGCAGAAGTCGGTCGACGCCGCCAACGCGCTCGTCGCGCGCAGCGAGCAGGTGCGCCGCTTCAGCGTCGTCTTCGCCGACCTCGAGGACCGCGCGCTCGTCACCCCCACCATGAAACTGAAGCGGAGCGTCGTGCTGGATCGCGCAGCCGTCACCGTCGAAGACCTCTACCTCTGAGAACAGAAAGAACACCATGTCCTCCCCGACACCCTCCAGCCCCACGTCCTCGCGCTCCTCCCTCATCGCGATCATCGCCGCCCTCGTGATCGGAGCCCTCGTCGCACTCGCCGGCAGCCAGAACAGCGCGACGCTCGGCGGCATCCCGCTGTTCGCCCTCGCCGTGGCCGCGGCGTTCGCGATCCAGGTCATCGCGTTCATCCCGGCGATGATCCTGCGCACCGAGCGGTTCTTCGACCTCACCGGCAGCCTCACCTTCTTCGCGATCTCGGCGGGCCTCGTGCTGCTGACCCCGATGCCCGACGCGCGCAGCTGGATCCTCGCGGCGATGGTGATGCTGTGGGCCGTGCGTCTCGGTTCCTTCCTGGCGCTGCGCGTGCACAAGGCCGGATCCGACGGACGATTCGACGAGATCAAGGGGTCGCCGCTGCGGTTCCTGCAGGTGTGGGTGATCCAGGGCGCGTGGGTGTCGCTCACCGCTGCGGCAGCCTGGATCGCGATCAGCACGGATGCCGGCGCCCGCACCCCCATCGGATGGCTGAGCATTCTCGGCATCATCGTGTGGGTGGTCGGCATGGTGATCGAGATCGTCGCCGACGCACAGAAGTCGGCGTTCCGCGCAGACCCGCGCAACAAGGACGAGTTCATCCGCAGCGGACTGTGGTCGCGCTCGCGCCACCCCAACTACTTCGGCGAGATCGTGATCTGGGTGGGTGTGTTCCTCACCGCCGCCCCGGTGCTCGTCGGATGGCAGTGGGTCGCTCTGCTCTCGCCGCTGTTCGTCATCCTGCTGCTCACGCGGGTCAGCGGCATCCCGCTGCTGGAGGCCCGCGCCGAGAAGAAGTGGGGCGATCGCGCCGACTACATCGCGTACCGCGAGAGCACGCCGGCGCTGATCCCTCGGCTCACGCGGGCGACGGTGCGGGAGCGCGCCGCGTAGAGAGCCGGCGAAAGCGGCCGCCGCGCGTCACTCCGGCGGGGCCGAGCGGATCGCGCGTCGGGTGAGGAGCGCGACCGGGATGTGCCCGGCGGCGAGGATGACGGCGGCGAGCGCGATCCACGGATTGCCGAGCCAGGCTGCCGCGCTGAGGAAGACGACGACCGGGGTGACCGCCATCGGCACCGGAACGCGCCAGAGCGAGGCGTAGAGCAGAGCCTGCTCGCGACCGACGAGGTACCGCCCCCACAGTCCGTAGTAGGTCGCCAGCGCAACAGCCGCGGGTGCCACCCACCACCACACGATCGCACCGGGCTGCGTGATCGCCGGCACCACGAGGCACAGCGCCTGCCCCGCCCGCTCGACCCATCCGAGGGGCTGCGGCACCTGCGCGACGATGTTCCGCCCGCGCGGGGGGAACCACAGCAGCAGCAGGTTGGGAGCGAGCACGACGATGCTCACGATCAGTCCGAACAGCGAGAAGCCCACGCTCGAAGGCTACCGATGCTCCCCGGCCGACGGCGACCCGCCGCGGCGCGTCAGAGGGAGCCGATGCCCTTGCCGACCATGATCACGGCGATCACGACGAGCAGCACGGTCGTGATCACCACGTTCTCGCGGGCGAGCCAGCGGTGGAACCGCTCCATCGGTGCGCGGAGCTGGTCGGCGGCGAACAGGAACGCCACGACGGGGATCACGACCGTCGAGACTGCGCACGCGATGAAGACGGCGGCTGCGATGGCCTGCGACGACGGAGACAGTCCCGCCCCTCCGATCAGCATGCCCGCACTGGCGGCGACCAGGAGGTTCTTCGGGCGAGGGGCCGAGAGCAGCAACCCGAGTCCGAGAGCGCGCCCGAACGTGAACGAGTCGATCGCGGCCATCCACTTCGGAAGCGTCGGGCCCTCCCCCGGGGCCGGTCGCCCCCGCCACTGCTTCACGGCGAGCAGGAGCAGCAGTACCGCGAGGACGAACTGCACGATCGCGCGCACGACGTCGGGCCCACCGGACTCGCCAGCGGGCGGAAGAGCCCCGGCGAGCAACACGAACACGACCACCGGGACGCTGATCCCGACGACCCATCCGATCAGGAACCCCGGGCCGGTACGGCGCGCGTTCGGGGACAGCAGCATGAGGATGATCGCGACGATCGTCAGCGGACTGATGGCGATGGCGAGCGTGAGGGGAAGCGTCTCCCCGATGACCGTACCCAGAATGGTCTCGTTCCTCTCTGACGCAGCACGGCAGCTGGCCGCGAGCTCTCGGCGACGAAGGGCCGAGGTTCGGCATCCTTCCCCGTCATGCTCACCGATCCCGCGCCCGGGGAACGCGGCTCTCATCCTCCGCGGATGATCTGCGGAGCCGCCTCACACCCGACGGCGAGCGAGCGCGTCCGCCATCCGATCGACGGCCTGCTCGATGACCGGCCGCGGGGTCGCGAACACGAATCGTAGGAATCCGACGCCCGCGAGGCCGGTCGCCGACCCGTCGGTCATCGCGACGCCCGCGTGCTCACGGAAGAAGTCGGCGGGCTGTTCGCCGAGGGCGAGGGCGCGCGCGTCGAGCCAGCCGATGTACGTGCCCTCGGGTGCGCGATAGGCGAGCTCGGGAATCCGGGCGGCGAGGGCGTCGCCGAGGAACCGACGATTGCCGTCGAGGTACTGCACCACCTCGGCGAGCCACTCCCGGTCGTCACGATAGGCGGCGGTGTTCGCGATCACGCCCAGGTTGCTCGCCCCGTGGGACGCCATCATGCCGATGCGCTCCCAGACCTCGCGGTCCGCGTCGTTCGTGATGATGATCTGCGCGGTCTTCAGACCGGGGAGGTTCCACGCCTTGGAGGCCGACATCGCCGTGACGGTGTGGGAGGCGGCGGCATCCGAGATCGAGGCGTACGGGATGTGGGCGGCCGGCGCATAGACCAGCGGGGCGTGGATCTCGTCCGAGAACACACGTCCGCCGTGCCGCTCCACGACCTCGCTGACGGCGAGCAGCTCATCACGATCGAACACCCGGCCGACCGGGTTGTACGGATTGCAGAGCACGAGCAGGTTCGCACCAGCCCGGAAGGCCGCATCGATGCCGTCGAGGTCGAGCGAGTAGCGGCCGTCGGCCACGGTCATCGGCACCTGGATGACATCGCGTCCGGCCGCCGGCGGCACCGAGAGGAAGGGCATGTACGCGGGCGTCGGAACGATGACGGGGCTCCCGGCACGGGAGAAATGGGTCATCGCCAGCTCGAGCGCGTGGATGACGTCGGCGATCGGATGCACATCGGATGCCGGCACTCCCCAGCCGTACACATCATGAAGCCACCCGGATGCCGCCTCGGACATCTCGGCGGAGACGGCGGCGGGGAGATAGCCGAAGGCGCCGCGGTCCACGGCCTCGTGCAGGGCGCGGGAGATGCCCGGCGCCACTCCGAAGTCCATCTCGGCAACGAACGCGCCCAGCGTGTCGGGGAAGGCCGACCACTTCAGGCCGCCGAGCCTGCGGAGATGGTCGACCTCGATCGCGTCGAAGGTGGCGGCGAGAGACATCCGGGCTCCTGTCATCGGGGACTGCGGGGGCATCCCTCCATCATCACCCGGGATCACCTGCCCGGGGCGGTCCCATCCATCACGGCGTCGGCATCGAACAAGCACCATGCGCCGTCTCCGCTCCCTCGCGTCCGTGGTCGCCCTCGCCCTGGGGCTCACGGCCTGCAGCGCCGCGCCCGCTCCCGACACCGCGGCGACGCCGGGAGCCGGTCCGCTGGTCGCCTTCTACGGCGACTCCTACACGCTCGGCACCGGGGCCAGCGACCCGTCGCTGCGCTGGTCCACCCTCATCAGCGACGAGCGGGGCTGGAACGAGTTCAACCCGAGCGTGAACGGACTCGGGTTCGTGAATCACCGCTCCGACTTCGGCGAGAACGACCTCCCCGCGCTCGTCATCGCCCAGCGCCCCGACATCGTCTTCGTGACGATGGGGCTGAACGACAACTTCAGCTTCCCCGGACGCGCCGACCTCATCCACGAGACCATCACGGCGGATCTCACCCGCCTCCGCGACGCCCTACCCGCCGCGCGGATCATCGTGGTCGAGCCGTTCTGGTACACCGACGAGCGCCCCGACTCCGTCGCGACGATCATCGACTGGGTCGAGGATGCCGCCTCCGCGATCGATGCGGACTGGATCCCCGGCGCGAGCCGCTGGCTCGACGGGCACCACGCCGGAGCCGACGAGAGCTGGATGGCGGCCGACGGCATCCACCCCTCCGACATCGGGTACCGGCACCTGGCCGAGCAGATGGATGCCGCGCTCGCGCGCCTCGATCCGGCGCTGTGACCGCCGCCCGCTCTAGCCCTTCCGCACGGTGCGGCGGCCGGTGAACCACAGCCCCGCTCCGAGAAGCACCGCGCCGAGCACCCCGCCTCCGACCCACGCGGCGCCCCCTGTCGCGGCGAGGCCCGAGGGGAACACCGTGGTCACGGCAGCGCAGTCGTCGTCGAGCGAGCCCGCCGCGCAGTTCGCCCCCGCTCCCTTCGGAGTCGTCACGACGTTGCGGAGCTCTCCGGCTCGCTCCACGGTCACCGAGTACGTCACGGTCGCCGTCTCTCCCACGTCCAACGCTCCCTCCCAGGACAGCATCGGCTCGTCGTAGTCGGCACCACCGCTGGCGAAGCCGTCGTACCTGCCGAGGCGGAGCGCGTCGGTCAGGTCGTCGGTGAACGACGCGGGCGTGTCCGCCGTGAAGGGAACATCTCCGGTGTTCGTCACGGTGATCGTGAAACGCACGGAGTCGCCGACTGCGGCGCGCTCGGCCGACGCGTGTTTACGCACCTCGTAGGTCGCGACCGACGTCTCCGTGAGGCAGGCACCGGGCTCTGCGCAGGTGCCACCGGGCCCATCGGTGACCACGGTGTTGCGCAGGATCCGATCGCCGCTCTCCGGCCGGTCGACGGTCACGGAGTACGTCACCGTGACGGATTCACCGATGCCGAGCGCTCCGCTCCACGACAGCTCGTCGCCGATCACGACAGCACCGGCGGAGGCATCGCCGTTGTAGGTCGCGTCGTCCAACACCCCGGAGAGGTCGTCGATGAACGACGCCGGGGCGTCCGCGGTGTACGGGAGCTGCCCGATATTGGTCACCGTGACCTCGTAGCCGACCTCTCCTCCGCCCACCACATCATGCACGTCCGCGGTCTTCTCGACCGAGTACGCCGCAACCGCGGTATCGGTGCCGCATCCGTCATCGACGCACACCCCGCCGGGCGCCACGGGAGTGACCACGTTGCGCAGCGAGAAGTCGCCGCCGACGGAGTCGTCCACCGTCACGGAGTAGGTGACCTGGAGCGTCTCGCCCACATCGAGCGGCCCTGCCCACGTGAGCAGGTCGCCATCGATCGCTCCACCGGCCGAGACATCATCGTTGTACACCGCGTCGTCGAGCACGTTCGAGAGGTCGTCTGCGAAAGACGCAGGATCATCGTCGGTGTAGGCGACCTCCCCGGTGTTCTCGACCGTGATGTTGTAGGTGACGACGTCGCCCGGGAGCGCCACCTCGGGCTCGACGGACTTCTCGATGGCGAACGACGCGACCGGCAGCGCAGCCACGCACGTGACGGCCGTCGCCGTGTCGTTGCCCGCCACCGGATCCTGTTCGTTGCCGAGGACCGTCGCGGTGTTCGACAGGCAGGAACCGGCGGGCGCGGCGGAGTCGGCCTCGATCTGGAAGGTGGTCGACTCCCCCGGAAGGAGACGACCGCCGCTGACGGTCACGGTGTTCCCGCTCACGTCGACCGTGAGGTCCCCGACCACCGCGGGGTTGCTGAGCTCGGCAGGGAGCGTGTCGGAGACCGTCCAGCCGCTCGACTCCCCCGCACCGTTGTTGGTGATCGTGATCTCGTAGCTGATGCGCTCGCCCGACTCATGCGTCGCAGGGACGGCCTTGGCGATCGCGAGATCGGTGGGCAGTCCCGGAATGGCCGTGCCGTCGTTGAAGTCGGATCCGGGGCCGGGCACGGTCGAGATGATCTGGAAGCCGGGCGTCGCCGTGGCGCCGTCGGTGATCTCGAGCTGGATGACATCACCCGTCGCGTTCGCCGAGAAGCCCAGGTTGCCGTTTCCGAAGTTCCACACCCCGCCGTACCCGCCGGTCGTGGTCGGCATCACGCCGGGGAAGACGGTGATGCTGCCCGTCACCACGTCGATGCGGCGCAGGTCGCCGGCGTTGTTCGCGCCCCATGCGAACCCGTCCGCGAATGCGAAGTCCTGCACGCCCGGCTGCACACCGAGGTCGATGGTGCTCATCACGGCCCCTGTGGCCACATCCAGCGCGTGCACCGTGGTGTTGGGACCGGAATCGGAGATGTAGAACAAGCCGTCTGCGGGGTTGAACGCCCCGGAGAAGAAGCGGATCGAGCCGGTCGCCGGATGCGTGTACACCGTGGTGCCGACGCGCGTGACGGTGCCTCCCTCCCCGACGCGGACCAGCGATCCGAGCGGGATGCCCGGGGTCGCATTCCCCGTGACCATCGCGTAGATGAAGTTGTCCGCCTCGTTGAAGCCGATCGCGTTGTAGCCGACCGGAGCCGGGCCGCCTTCATCGCCGAACACGAAGGAGCCGTCCTCGAGCGACTGCGCACGCTGGAGCTGCGACGGGCTGTTCTGCGCGATGAAGACCACAGGGGCGGTCGGATCGAATGCGTCGCCCGGAGCGGCCGAGGCGGGAACCGACCCTGTCACCGGGCCCACGGCCGCGAGGAGTCCGGCGGCGACGGCCAGCACTGCACCGAAGGTCGCGGCCGGTCGCGGCCGCCTGCCGCGCTGTCCGCGCTGTCCGCGCTGACTGTGAGGACGGAAGAAGCCCCAGGGAAACAGTTCGGTGATCCGCGTCATGAAAGCGCTACGCCGGGGTCCGGATGTGTACAGGTTCCCCACCACCTGACCGACCCAGGTCGGATGCTCCCGGTCTCCCCAGGCCGGGAGGGGGGAAGGGCCGCGAACGCCGCCCTCCCCCGATTCCCCACCTCCGGCCCGCGCATCGCAGCGCGGGCCGGAGTTCACTCCGCGGTGAAGTCCCATGTCATCCACGGCCCGTAGTCTCCCGTCGCCGGGTTCGCGTAGCGGAGGCGCATCGAGTGCGATCCTGGTGCCACTGAGAGGTATTCATTCCATGCTCCGCTGCGTGGTACTCGGATGGTGTGGATGGGAGTCGCGCCGACGATCTGCCGCTGGAGGACCGTGCCCGCCTCCGCGGTGAACGCGAAGCGGAACCGGCTGGCGGCCACCGTCGTGCCGGGCACCGGCGTCGCCGCCGACGGCGGCGATGACACGGTGTAGGTCAGCGGTGCGCTCCCGGGCGAGGTCGTGCCCGAGACGATCTGCCGTGCGGTGACGGATCGCGTGCCGGCGTCAGCGGAGGTCAGATGCGCGGTCCACGTGCCGTCCGCTCGGGCGACCGCGTGCGCGATCGTCGCACCCCCGCTGTCGAGGATCTCGACCAGGGCGCGTGGTGCCGCGTCATCACCCGAGACCTTCGGATACATCCGCGAGTCGAACTGGGCGATCGTGGCTCCGGGCGCCGCCGGGGTCGACGGGGTCTCGCCCTGTTCCGGGGGATCCTGAGCGGGCCGTCCCGCTCCGCCGCCCCCGGGATCATCGGAGACGGGCTCAGCGCCCGGCAGGAGCGGACGAGAGGAGAGCTGCGGCGACGGGATCGGCGACGGGGTCTCACCCGGAGGCGGGGAAGCCGGCGGGGTGGAGCCCGGCGGCCCGGACGACGGCGCCGGTTGCGCGGTCGACGGCTGCCCTCCGGCATCCGACGGCGACGGCGAGGTGAGCGCGGCATAGGCGCCGAACGCTGCGAGGGCGAGCAGGAGCAGAAGCAGCAGCGCGAGGAGGACGAGCCTACGCCGCCGCGACGTCGCGCTCGCACCCGCAGGCGTCTCCGAGACCATGGCCTCGACCCCGGAGGCCATGGCCACCGAGAGCGGAGGCGGCCCCAGCGTGGAGATGTAACCCGCCGCGCCCGAGACTCCCGCCACTGCGGGGAGCACCGACATGGTCAGGTTCGAGAGGTTCTTCGCCTCCTCCAGCGCCTGAGGACAGGTGGGGCACGAAGACAGGTGCGACTCCAGCGTGGCGCGCGCTCGCGCGGACAGCCCGTCGCGCGTGTGCGCTCCCATGTCCTTCAGCGCGTCTCGGCACTCCGGCGTCTTCGCCCCGGAGAGCTGTGCAGTGATCCATCCGTCGCGCAGGCCCCGCTTCGCACGCACGATCAATGCCGACACGGCGTTGGGGGCCACCCCCAGGAGCACGCTGATGTCCCGCGGCTTCATGCCGTCGACCTCGCTGTACCAGAGCACCTCCTGCCAGCGGGCCGGCAGGCCACGGAAGGCCTCCAGGGCTGCCCCGCCCTCGAAGTTCTCCACCGCGGAGAGCTCCCCCTCAGGAGCGGCCGGGTCGATGACGTACTCGAAATCGCCCACCGCGATGGAGGACTCGCGCACGTACCACCGTCGTCCGACGTTGCGCACCGCCATGATGAGGTACGGGCGGAATCCGGTCGTGGGGCCGCCGCCGGCCTTGATCGAGCGCAGAACGCGAGCGAACGCCTCCGAGACGATGTCGTCGGCGTCGAGGTAGTCGAAGGTCCGAGCCACGGAGTACGCGGGCCCGGCGTGACGCCGCCACAGCTCTGCGTAGGCCCCTGAGTCCTGATCGCGGACGCGCTCCACGAGCTCCTGATCAGAGAGGGAGTCGGGAGTCTCCCCTGCGCTCATCGTCAGCCTTCCCTTCCCCGGACGGCACGGACGCTCCACCCCCCGGAGAGCGCGATTTAGTCCAGCATATTGGAATACTGCCTGCCGGACGGAGGGGTGCCACCCGCCGCTACGGCAGTGACACCCCTCTGACGGCGGGACTCAGGCGATCATCCGCCGCCGCCGCTGCCACAGCAGACCGGCGCTCATCAGCGCGACCATCGCCCCGGAACCGACCCAGAAGCTGAAGCTTCCGACTCCGCCGGTGAACGGTATCGACGGCACCTCGGAGAGCTCGTTCTCGATCGCCTCCGACAGCGCGGTCACGCCCTGCACGTCGACGAATCGCGGCGTCGGATCGAGCTGGAACCCCGCAGGGGCGCGCGTCTCCACCAGGCGGTAGCGACCGTCCTCCAGCGGCTCCACCCGGATCAGACCCGCCTCGGGATCCACGTCCGGCCCGGTGCACTCCGCAGCATCTGCCGCCACGCAGTCGACCACCGCGACGGATGCTCCGGTGGGCTGGTCATTCGCATCGACGGGCGTGAGCTCCCACTCGGATCCTTCGAGCCGAGTACCGTTCTCGACGCTGACCTTCTCCCACGAGAGGCTCGACGGCAGCACCTCGATGCCGGCGGGATCGCACGACTCCTCGACCGGTGCGGGCTCGCCCGGTGCCGGCGCCGGCGCATCCCCAGGGGCGACGCACGCGGTGTTGACGAGGTACCCGCCATCGGGCCGGTCGGTGAGGTCGACCTGGTACTCGATGGTCACCGCGTTCGCCTCACCCGGCAGCAGCTCCGGGAGCACCGCTCCCGCAGCGAGGCCGGCCGGAAGGGGATCGAGGGCGGCCAGATCGACACGGTCATCCGTGATCACGAGGTCGCGCAGCGTCTGGTCGCCGGTGTTGGTGACCACCAGACGGTACGTGAGCGTCGAGCCCGTGTGGAAGCGGGGGTAGTCGTCGACGTCGTTGGCGTCATGCCACTCCCCCTCCGCGTCCTGCACGTACTTCTTCAGCGCGACGGAGTTCACCGCGCCGATCTCGAAGCGGCTCGAGGTGCGCATGGCCAGTTTCGTGCGGTCGGATCGCGCCTCGGCCCGGTTGACGTAGACGTCCTCGAACGTCGCGCCGCTCGTGACGACGGCGATCGTGAACTCCTGCGTCCCGGAGGGGGCGAGGGCGGGCCCGATCACGCGCACGGCCGTGGCGTTCGCGGCGAACGTCGTGGACCATCCGACGGTGTTCCCCGTGACGGTGCCGGCCGCACCGTTCGACGCGTCCGCAGGATCGTCGACGAGGGTCGCGGGGTCAGCGGTCGTGTAGTACACCGTGGCTCCGGCGGCAGCCTGCACCGGTGCGCTCAGGACGTAGTCGCCGGTGAAGTCGGTGCCGCGTCCGTCGCCGTTGTACGGGAGGATGTCGACGGTGTCGGTGAACGCCTGCGTGCGGGTGTCCTTCGACGAGATGCGCACGGTCCACGAGTCCTGGGCCACACCGTGGTCATGGGGGACCTTCGCCTGCGCGGCGGTCTTGGTGAGCATGGTGTATCCGCCGTCGCGGATCTGCGTCGAGGCGCTCGAATCGACCGTGACACCCCCGACCGATGCCGTCGCCGTGTTCGCGAACACGTCTCCGGGCTTCGCGTCGGCGGGGATGCGGGCACTGAACGTGATGACGAACTCCGTGTTCGTCGGCACGTTGCTCAGGGCCCACTCGATGTTCTGCCCGGTGATCGAGGTCGGCGCCGTCGAGGCACTACCGGCCACGTACTCCATGCCCGCCGGCAGCAGATCGCGCACGGTCATCTGGCCGATCACCGTGTTCGCCGGCGCCTCTGCGCGATAGGTGAGCGTGTAGTTCACCGTGGCGCCCGGAATGGTCTCCTGCTGATCGACGGTCTTATGGATCTGCGGTGTCGCGGCGATGATGCGGAGCACGTCGCGCCCACCGGCGGTGAAGGGATATCGCGAGTTCGGAGTCAGAACGCCGACTGCCGATACGTCCGCCGGGTTCATGGAACGGGTCTGGTTGAACCACGTCGTTCCACCGTCGAGCGTGTAGGAGGTCCACGTCCAGATGTCCTGGCCGACGGCCACGGTGGGCTTGATCACGGACTTCACGAACAGACGCGGGACCGCCTCGGAAATGGTCAGACCCACCGCCGGCGTGATGATCGCCTTCACCGCACGCACGGTGCTCATGTCGGCGGGACGTGTGGTCGTCCACCCCGTACCGTTGCACGTGAAGGTGTTGGGGTTGTAGTTGGCGTGCAGCGGGTTCATGTTGTTCGATGTTCCGGTGCCTGTGTAGTACTGGTACTGCACACCCGGGTAGGCAGTGACCTGCCCCGCCGATATGGTTCCCATCGCCGCGTCGGTGACGTCGATGTAGCGCGAATCGACGATCGTGCAGACCTGTGTGCTCTGCGTCGCCCCGGCCAGCGGAGGGCGCACTCCTGAGCTGGACAGCGCGGGCTGACCGGCGAGTGTGCGGAAGGTGTCCGTCCACTGCGACCCCTTCGCGGGCGGGTCGAGGTTGCCCAGGCTCCACCCGCCCGACCAGACTCCTCGCGTCGAGGCGACGCTGTTGGCGTTGTTCGACGCGTCGTCGACCGATGTGGTCCCGAGCTGGGACGTGTACGTGGGTGCACTCGCCTGGAAGGAGGTCGAGGTCGGGTCCGTGTAGGTGAACTGGAGCTTGATGAGACCGGCGGCGACCACATCCCACTCAGCGGGGAGAGCAGTGCCGCCCGAGTCGAGACTCGGGCGCAGGGTCTTGGAGTAGTCGATGCCCGTCAGGGTGAGGCGCACACGGTTCGCGCTGATCGCAGTGAGTGTGCACGTCGCAGGGAACGGCGCCGTCTCGGCCGCCGGGTGTCCCGTACCCGAATGCGGGTGCCCCGCCTGGGTGGAGCTCTGGACGACGCACCCCGGCGCCATCGCAGTGATCGTGTTGCCGACGGTCGACGAGAAGGTGAGGTCGTAGCTCACGCTGTTCGGACCTGCCGCCGAACCAGGCGCGTGGCGCAGCGACCAGGGGAAGGAGAGTTCCTGCCGAGCGCCTACCCCCGTGCTCGAGGGGCGGCCGGCATCGAACTTCATGTCCATCGCGAACTCGTTCAGGATGGGAATCGCCGGGAGTGCCGCCTGCACGCCACCGACCGATCCGGAGATCGTCACGCCAGAGCCGGTGGAGCCATCGACTTTCAGCCCGGCCAGCATGAGCTCCGCCGTCCCCTGCTCGCGCGTCCCCAGGTTGCAGACGAGCGTGTGACCGTCGGCCGAGATCGACGAGATCGGATCCACGCCCTCGGTCAGACAGACGGACGGCAGCGCGGTGAACTTCGCGTTCTGCGCGGTGAAGGTGACCGTGACGTTGTCCACGGGATCGTTCGTGGGCGCGGCCGAGTCATCGTTGATGTTGAACCGCCACTCGGAGACGAGCGCGTCTCCTGAAGAGACCTGTGCGGGCACCGGAGCCTGCCACTGCCCCTCGATCTCGTACACGGTCGCCGCCTGCGCGGCATCGCCGTACACGATGCCGAGGCTTCCGACGACAGCCAGAGTGGCCATGACCGCTCCGGCTCTCCGCGCCCATCCTCCGAACGCACGGCGCGAACGCCGCGGCCCGAACATGCTCTTCTCCCGCATCTCTCCCCCTGTGGTGTGTGTCGTCATTGCGTCGTCTTCGCTGAACTCAGGCACCATCGCCGTGAGTCCCCTTCGTGGTCTCGTGTGTTGCTGTGTGTCGTGGCATCCGCATCCGCGCGTCGGCGAAGCCCTGCCGGACCACGTATGCCGCGACGAGAAGGGTCCCTCCGCCGCCGAGCACCGCCCACCACGGGAAGCCGGGAATCACCGGGGCCTGTCCGGCTGCCGAGAGGTCGGCCTCCGGTGTCGGCGTGATCCGCTCCCCGGTGACGAGGATGCGGTGCGTGTTGATCCCCAGCGGCGTGCAGGTGATCAGCGTCACCAGGTCTTCGCCCGGCTCTGCGCGCAAGGTGTCGGTCTGGTCGGGCTCGATCACCTTGGTCTCCCTGACCCGATAGGTCAGCACCCGCCCGAAGGTCTCCACGGTGATCGTGTCGCCGACCTCGACCCGGTCGAGGTCGGTGAACATCGCCGCGTTGGCGAGACCGCGGTGCGCCGTGATCACCGAGCGCGTCCCGATCCCGCCGACGGGCAGGTGCGACCCTTCGAGGTGGCCGGCACCACGGGCGAGGACGGCGTCGCTGGTGCCGTGGTAGACCGGCAGGTCCACATCGATACGAGGGATCTTCACCCGCGCCATCAGGCCGGCCGCGTTCGCGCTGAGGATCTTGGTGTAGTCCAGCGAGTCGTCCGAGAGCGTGCCGTCACCGACCGGGATGTTCGCATTCTCGCCGAGCACGACTCCGGCACTGAGGGCGTCGTTGTACTCCCGCGCCTGCCGCAGCTGCTCGTCTGCGCTGGGCTCGACATCGGCGATCGCCGTCTCGTAGCCGACCAGCACCCTCGACTGGTTGTAGGACGTGATCCATGCCGCCGTCATCGGGTAGAGTCCGGCGCCGAGTCCGCCGAGGGCGAGCACGGCGATGACGATGGTCAGCCCGCCGGGCCTCCACCGCCGTGCAGCCGCCGAGCGGCGGTCGCCGCGCAGCGCGATGCCGATGGCCGACTCCGCCATCTCCGGCGCTTCCCGTGTCTGCATGCCGCTCTCTCCCCTCCTGTCGGCGAAGGTGTTCCGGGCTGAGGTGCCTGAGCGCCCCTCAGCCCGGAACAGCTCGGTGTTACTCGCCGGCGACCACGCGACGGCGGTGCTTCATCAGCAGCAGTCCGACGGCCACGATGAGCGCACCCGCACCAGCGGTGATCAGGATGAGCTGACCGTTCGCACCCGTCAGAGGCAGCGGCGGCACCTCCTGCTGGGTGTTCACGATCTCGACGTTGTCGGAGGTGGTGGTCGCTCCGACCAGCACCGCCACCGAGGTGAACGGGTCAGCGGGCAGCACGTACCCGGCCGGCGCGGCGATCTCCTTGAGCACGTAGCAGCGCTGCGTGGCGTCGATGGCCGGGTTGACGCTGTCGCTCACGAAGAGCCCGGCGATGGAGATGACTCCGGTGCCCGCCGAGGTGAACTCGGTCTGGCCGTTGACGGCGACGGGGTCACCGGCAGCCACGGCGGCCGTGCAGTCCTCGGCGTACGGGTCCGCGGCGTTGTACACCTCGAACGTCGCTCCGTTCAGGCGGCCCTCAGAACCGGTGGTCCCGGCGCTGCGCTTCTGCACCTCGAGGTTTCCCCAGTAGGTCTGCACCTCGTTGGAGGGCAGCGGCGGCTGACCGTCCGGGTCGAAGCCCGGGTTGTTCGGCCAGAGCTCGGCCTGGTTGGTGATCGCACCGTCGCCGACCGCGACGACGGTTCCCGCGAACACGACCTGGATGCCGGTGCCGACGTGGGCGTTCGGGCCCTCGTTCAGCCAGGCGATGCCGGCCGCGGTGAAGTTCATCGTCACCTGCTGGCCGACGACCGTGACCTCGTAGAACGACGGGTCGAGCGCCGTGCCGCCCGCCGTGACCTCCACGTCAGCGGCAGCGATCGGCTCGAGCCGGTCGTCCAGCGTGTCGCGGATCGCGAAGCCGGTCCACGTCTGCTGCATCGTGGGCACGGGCACCGTCACGGGGAAGCGGATCACCGCTCCGAGTCCGGTGTCCTGCTGCGGCTCGACCGTCTTCTCGACGACACCCTCGCCGTTCTTCGGGTAGGCGTGCACGTCGTACACCCAGCCGCTCTCGTGCGGCATCGGAACGGTGAGGATGAACGGGGTCGCCCGGTCGACGATGATCGCCGGAGCCGACGTCTCGCACACCTGGTAGACACCGACCGCGAGATCGATGCTCGCCGCACCCTGGGCATCCGTCGCAGGGAGCGCGATCGGCGCGCCCAGCGTGTAGCCCGCGGGCGCCGTGCACGAGGCACCGGCGGCGAGGTCGCTCAGGTCGTTCCAGTTCTCCGGGACGCTCAGGTCGATCGGCGTGCCGCTCTCGAGCAGCGGGTACGCGGTGAAGACCACACCAGCCACCGGATCGGTGAAGTCGCCCGCGGCCGGGGCCTGACTGATATCGCCCTCGACATCCCCGTCCTGGTGCAGATACTTGTGCACCGTGAGCGACCCCGTGCGGTCGGGGTCGATGTTGCCGTAGTCCTGCGGAGCCGCGTATGCGGCCGTGCCTGCGCCCATCACTGCGCCCAGGCCGAGTGCCGTCACCCCCATGAGCGACAACACTCGCCGTGTCTTGTTGCGTTCAGCCACCTGAACGTCTCCCTCCCTGTATGGCCATGTGGCCCCCTATGGCACACCGGGGTTTTCGCCCACAGTGACCTCTTCGCCATACCGGACTCATGCCGAGGGCGATCGTGACGCGGGTTGCCGAAAAACTTTTCGCGGCGCTGTCGACCCCGCTGATGCGCACCGGCTCAGCGGGGTCGCGTCACGTTCCGGCCGCGAAAGGGTCATGCATGTGACGAGCGCCCTCCCCGTCGCTCGTCGGGATGCGCGCGCATCCGCGGTGGGATCGGGGGCGCTATTCCCTCCCCGAAGAGGTTCCCGATCCCCCGTGTCGTTCAGCGACGGGCGCGCACGCGGAACCAGAGCGACAACTCGGAGAGCGCGCGCAGCGTGGTGGAGCGGTCGGAATCGACGTCGAGGTCGGCGAACGAGTCCCGGTATCCGTCAGGTCGCGGATCCGTCAGCTGCGAGAGGCCCTGGTATCCCATGGTCCAGTCCGGGAACTGTCGTGCCGAGATGCCCTCCAGCAGCAGGATCCTCATGCCGCGATGACGGCCGTCCCGTGCGATGGCCGCGGCGAGCGCGGTGACGACGGCCCGCGCTCCTTCGAGCACCTGGATGAAGCGGCCGTCACGGTAGAGCAGCATCCCCGTCACGTCGCGGGCTCCGTTGGCGTCGCGCGACTGGGCGAGCAGGCCGGACAACGCATCGTCACCGAGGGGACGCACCGCCGTGCTCGTGTAGACGAGGGAGACCAGGTCGTCTTCGGACACGGCGCTCACAGGACGACACCGTCCTTCTGGTCGACCGCGTCATCCGGCTGTGCGGGCGCGGAGTCGGACGAGCTGACGGCCGAGGTGGCGTCGTGCAGAGTGTCGAAACGGCCGATGCTCTGCGCACGGGCATCGAATGCCGCGTAGGAGCCGTCGGGCTGACGATCGACGTAGCCGAGGAACTCGCCGACGCGGCTTCCGACATGGAAGCCGTCTTCGACGCAGGCCCACAGCACATCAGGATGATGGTCGGAGGAGTCGTTCACGTGTGAAGCGTAGGGCGCGGACCGAGTTCCGTCTCGGGGCTTGCGCCGGCGCGGTCCGGTACGCAAGGGGGCGGGACGGAACCGGCGTACTGTGCTCTCATGACTGATGTCGCACTGATCACCGGAACCTCCTCTGGCATGGGGCTGCACGCCGCCGTCGAACTCGCCCGTCATGGGCTGCACGTCGTCGCCACGATGCGCGACGTCGCCCGCGCCGACCGTCTGCACGCGGCCGCCTCCGCCGCGGGGGTGACGATCGATGTCCGCGCCCTCGACGTGGTCGACCACGCGGCAGCCGCCACCCTGGTCGCCGAGATCGAGGCCGAACTCGGCGGCATCGACGTGCTGCTGAACAACGCCGGCCGCGGCAGCGTGGCGACCGCCGAACAGGCGAGCATGGAGCAGGTGCGCGATCAGCTCGAGGTGAACTACCTGGCGCCGGTCAACCTCGCCAAGCTCGTACTGCCCGGCATGCGCGAGCGCGGCAGCGGGCAGATCCTCACGATCACGAGCGTGGGCGGCGCGGTCGGCCAGCCCTTCGCCGACACCTACTGCGGGGCGAAGTTCGCGGTGGAGGGATTCATGCAGTCGCTCGCCCCGGTCGCCGAGCGCTTCGGCATCCGCGTCAGCGTGATCGAGCCCGCCGCGGTCGCGAGCGACTTCGTCAGCAACGCCGAGCGCCCAGACGCCGACGGCCCCTACGCCGCGCTGCTCGACGCGTACATCGCCCGCACCGCCGGGGCGTTCGCGAACGCGCAGTCGGCGGAATCCGCGGGAGCGGCCATCGCCGCGGCCGTGCTCTCGGACGAGTACCGGTTCCGCTGGCAGACCTCCGACGGCGCCACCGCGTTCGTCAGCGCCTCGCTGGCCGACACCGACGGCAGCCGCGTGCTCGGCTTCACGCGGGGGTGGATCGCGGCGGGCTGAGCCGGGGTCGCTGGACTCAGCCCCGTTCGAGGCGGCGCCACGCGAGTTCGGAGAGCACCGACACCTGCAGTGGCAGAACCGCATCATCGAAGGCGGTGATCTCGGCGTGCATCGGCACGGCACCGCTCGCGGGCGCCGCCCCCACGAACACCAGCGTGCCCGGCACCTCCTGCAGCACGTAGGAGAAGTCCTCCGATGCCATCGACGGCTCCGGCAGCCGCGTGACCCGCTCGGCGCCCACGAGCTCGTCGAGCACCGCGAGCACCTGCGCCGTCTCGGCCGGATCGTTGTAGGTCACCGGGTACGACGAGAGGAACTCCGTGTCGAGTCGGCATCCGTTCGCCTCCGCGATCCCCGCGAGGAGGGGCGGGAGCTGCGTGCGCACGGTCTCGAGCGTGGCCATCGACAGCGTGCGGATGTTCGCCTCGATGTCGACGCTCGCCGCGAGCACGTTGCTCGCGGCCGAGTCGCTGCGCAGCCGGGTGACGGAGATGACCGCCTGATCCGTCGCCGGGAGACGGCGGGCGGTGAAGGCCTGCACCGCGAGGATCAGCTGGGCCGCGACGGGCACCGGGTCGATCGCGAGCTGCGGGAAGGCGGCGTGACCGCCGGTGCCGTGCAGGGTGAGGCGCAGCGCACTCGCGCTCGCCATCATCGCCCCCACGCGCGTGACGAGCTGTCCGAACGGGGTCGCGCTGTCGACGTGCACGGCGTAGGCCGCGACCGCCCGCTCCCCCGCCGCGTCGAGCACGCCCTCCTCGATCATGAGCTGTGCCCCGGCATACCCCTCTTCACCGGGCTGGAACATGAACACGATCGTCCCCGGCAGCTGTGCGCGCCGCGCCGCCAGCACCTTCGCGGCGCCCAGGAGCCCTGCCATGTGCAGATCGTGTCCGCACGCGTGCATCGCCCCGGAGGGGGCGGCGAACGGCAGCCCGGTCGCCTCCGTCAGCGGCAGCCCGTCCATGTCGCCGCGGAGCAGGACGACCGGGCCGGGACGTCCGCCCCGCAGCACGGCGGTGACCGCGGTCGACGACTCTCCGCGCGTGATCTCCAGCCCGAGGCCCTCGAGCTCCCGCAGCAGGATCCGCTGCGTGCGGGGCAGGTCGAGGCCGACCTCCACCGCGCGGTGCAGTTCGCGACGTACGGCGATCAACTCATCGCCGAGCGCGGCGGCCGCGTCGTCGAAGCGACCGGTCATCCGAAGCGCCCGGTCATCCGAAGCGCATCCGCTCGCCCAGCACCGGAACCGCGTCGAGCAGCTCCTTCGTATAGGGGTCGGCGGGATTCGCAAGCAGCGTCTCGGTCGGGCCGGCTTCGACGAGCCGGCCGTGACGCATCACGCACACCTCGTCGCTGATGTACCGCACGACGGCGAGGTTGTGCGAGATGAACAGGATCGACAGTCCGAGTCGGTCCTGCAGTTCGCGCAGCAGGTTGAGGATCGCCCCCTGCACCGAGACGTCGAGCGCGCTGGTCACCTCGTCGGCGATGAGCACGGAGGGCTCGCCCGCCAGCGCCCTGGCGATCGTGATCCGCTGCCGCTGCCCGCCCGAGAACGCGGCGGGCGGTTCGTCAGCGCGGTCGGGGTCGAGATGCACGATGGCGAGGAGTTCCCGCACCCGGGCCACCCGCTCGGCACGCGTCCAACGACGTCCGGTGGCCCGCAGCGCTTCGGCGATCGAATCGCCGATCGGCATGAGCGGGTCCAGCGCGGAGAACGGATCCTGGAACACGAGCTGCATCCGGCGACGTGCGGCGCGCGCGGCCCCGCTCCCGCCGGTCGCCTCGGCGCCGTCGACGCGGATCGACCCCGACTCGGGCTTCACGAGACCGACGGCGGCCGCCGCGATCGTGCTCTTGCCCGACCCGGACTCCCCGACCAACCCCACGGTGCGGCCCTGGGGTACCGCGAGACTCACCCGCTCGACCACCCGCGTGCGGCCGTAGCGGACGCTGAGGTCCTCGATCTCGAGTGCGTTCATGCGGACACCTCCTGTTCGAGCGCCTCGGGGAGCAGTTCCGCCGGGATCACCGGGAGCGGTTTCGTGCGGTCGCTGGTCATGTCGGGAAGGCACGCGATCAACGCCTTCGTGTACGGATGCTGTGCCTCGTCGCGGATGCGACCGGCGGAGAGGGTCTCCACGATCCGACCGTCCTTCATCACGATCACCCGGTCGCAGAAGGCCGAGACCAAGGCGATGTCGTGCGAGATGAAGACGATGGCCGCGCCGGTCTCCTCCTGCGCCCTCCGCAGCACGCCCATGACCTGCCGCTGCACCGTGACGTCGAGCGCGGTGGTGGGTTCGTCGGCGATGATCAGCCGCGGGCGACCGGTGAGCGCCATGCCGATCATCGCCCGCTGACGCATGCCGCCGGAGAACTCGTGCGGATACTGCGTCAGTCGCGCAGCGGCATCCGCGATCCCGACCGCGTCGAGCGCCGCGGCCGCCCGGGCCCTGGCCTCGCGCGGCCGCATGCCCATGTGCACCTCTGGCACTTCGGTGAGCTGCCGACCGATCGTGAGCGCCGGGTTCAGCGAGGTGAGCGGATCCTGGAAGATCATGCCCAGCTCGACCCCCAGCCGCGCGCGATCGGACGCGGTGAGCGCGCCTGTCATGTCGAGGTCGTCGAAGCGGTGGGAGGAGCAGGTGATGCGGGCATCGTCGCCGAGCAGCCCGGCGAGCGCCATCGCGGTGAGCGACTTCCCGGACCCGGACTCCCCGACGATGCCGATGACCTCGCCGGGAGCGATCCGCAGGTCGACCCCGTGCACCCGCTCGACGACGCCGTCGTCCGTGGGGAAGGCGATCCGCAGGTCGGTGATCTCGGCGATCGTCCCGGTGGCGGACGACGTCGGCGCCACCGTCCCCTGGCGGCGGCGCGGGGTGAGGGTCACCGCACCCGTCGCCCTGGCGGCGACGGCACGCCAGCCCTGCCCGCGCGAGCCGGCGACCGCCTCGCTGAGCATCGTGAACACCAGCCCGGCGAGCACGACCGCGATGCCGGGGCCGATCGCGGCGAGCGGGTTGACGTAGATGCGCAGGATGCCCTCCTGCAGCATCCGTCCCCAGTCGTACTCCGGGGCCTGCACCCCCAGCCCGAGGAACGAGAGCCCCGCGAACGACAGCAGCGTGACGCTCGCGGTCGCCGCCGCGTTGACGAAGAACGGGTTCGCGATGTTCGGCAGCACGTGACGCACGAGGATGCCGATCGGCCCGACGCCGACGACACGGGCGGCGCGCACGTAGTCGCGCCCCGATACGGAGGCGGCGAGGTTGTAGACGAGCCTCGCGAACGAGGGGATGCCGGCGAAGCCGATCGCGAGCATCGCACCGGTCGCCGTCGCGCCCCAGATGACGGTGAAGAACAGCACCATCAGCAGCCACGGGAAGGCGAGCAGGATGTCGAGCAGACCGGTGAACCACCGCCGCGGATGCTTCGGCAGGATGCTGGCGACCAGGCCGAACACGATGCCGCCGATCAGTGCGATGGCGGTGGCGCCGAGGGTCAGCAGCAGCGTGAGCCGAGTGGCCGTGAGCACGCGGGCGAGCACGTCGCGGCCGAGTTCGTCGGTGCCGAACGGATGCGCCGCGCTGGCGGGGAGCAGTCGGGAGGAGACGTCGGTGGTCTCGGCGGCCGCTCCCCAGATCGCGGGGCCGGCGACGGCGAGGAAGACCAGCAGCGCGCTGCCGGCGATGGCGGCGATCGCCGTCGGGTTCAGGAGCTTCTTGCGCGGTGACATGACTCAGCCCTCCGTGATCGAGGAACGGGGGTCGATGGTGGCGAGGGTCACGTCGACGACGAGGTTCACCCCGAGCACGATGAGTGCGTAGACGATGACGACGCCCTGCACCATGGGATAGTCCTTCGCGCCGACCGAGGAGACCATGATCGTGCCGAGCCCCGGTATCGAGAACACCGTCTCGATCAGCACGGTCGCCGCGGTGAGACCGGCGAGGATCAGACCGCCGACCGTCAGCGTCGCGGTGACGATGTTCGGCAGCGCGTGGCGCAGGTGGATCACCCGCCGCGGCAGGCGCTTGGCCCGCGCCGTGGTCATGTAGGTGGTGTCGAGCACCGCGAGCATCTCGACCTGGACGATGCGCACCAGGTAGGCCATGGGGCCGATCGCCAGCGCGATCACCGGCAGCACGGCCTCGGCCGGACTCCCCCAGCCCGCCGCGGGGAGCCACCCCAGCCGCACCGCGAACAGCGAGATCAGCCCGACCGCCACCAGGAAGCTGGGGACGGCGATCAGGATGCCGAGCACGGCGGAGACGGCCAGCGACAGTCCGCGGCGCCGACCGGAGCGGGCGAGCACCGCGGCGCCGATCCCGGCGGGCAGCGCGCCGACGACCGCGATCACGAATGCGAGCACGGCGAGCAGCAGGGTGGTGGGGAACCGCTGCGCGATGACATCGGCCACCGGGCGCTGCAGCCGCACCGAGGTGCCCAGGTCACCGGTGAAGAGCCCGCCGATGAAGCGGAAGAACTGCTCCCACATCGGCCGGTCCAGCCCGAGCTGCGCACGCGTGGCCTCGACCAGCTGCGGTGTCGCGCTCTGCCCGAGCGCAGCGCGCACGGGGTCGCCCGGCACGAGGTACATCAGCAGGAAGGACGCGACGATCACGACGGCGAGCGAGATGACCAGTCGGCCGAGTCGGCGCAGCAGGAAGGCTGTCCGCGGGGAGAGTCCCCGCCGCAGGCGGCGCTCCTCCACCCGCGCCGCCAGGGCGGCCGTGCTGGTGTCGGCCACTCCGGCGGTCGCGAGAGGAGGAGTCGTCGTCATGATGTCAGCCCAGCATCCGGATCGAGGTCGGCTGGATGAAGTTCGGCTGATCGAAGATCGCACCGGCCTGGTAGGTCGGCAGGATGTTGTCGATCACCGGGAACACGTCGAAGCGCTCGATGAGTTCCTTCTCGGCATCCTGCCAGATCCCGCAGGTGTCATCCGGGGTGGCGCTGGAGGCTTCGGCGGCGAGAGCCGAGTACTCCGGGTTGTCCACCCACATGAAGTTCAGACCGCCCTGGTCGGGGGTGGCTCCGTCGAAGAAGGTCGACAGCACCACGGGCCCGCCGGGCGCGATCTGCACCCAGCCGGTGTCCCAGTCGAAGGTCGACCAGAGCTGCTCGGACCAGGCCGCTGCGTCGTTGGCGGAGAGCTCCGTCGTCACACCCAGGCCGTCCCACGTCTGCTTGACGAGTTCCGCCGCTGCGGCGTGCGTCGAGGTCGGCGCGTTGTAGACGAACTTGATGGTGAGCGGCGCACCGTCCTTGTAGCGGAGGCCGTCGGACCCGAGCGCCCAGCCGGCCTCGTCGAGCAGCTCAGCGGCACGATCCAGGTCGGTGTCAGGCAGGGTCCATTCCGGCTTGTCGGCGACGCACAGCAGCGGGTTCTTGGTCACGAGCGAGATCGACTCCAGACCTTCGCCGTCGGCGATGACCGTGCCGACCTCGTCGCGGTCGATCGCGATGGACAGCGCCTCACGCACGAGCGGGTCGGCGAACGGACGCCCCTCCTTCTCGTTGAACAGGATCATGCCGACCGGGTTGCGCACGCCCGTGTGGGTGAGGCCGGCCCCGTCGAGACGCGACCGGTCCGCGCCCGAGATGGTCGCGGCGTTGATCTCGCCGGAGACCAGCAGGTTGGCCGCGGTGCTCTCGTCGGTGACGACGCGCGCCTGGATCGTGTCGGGCAGCCCGGCCGTCTCGCTGGTGACGTCACCGGGGCCCCACGTGTAGTCGTCGCGCTTGGCGAACGTGTACGTGTCGCCGGGCTTGACGTCGTCGAGGCTGAACAGGCCGGTGCCGTCGGACGCATCGGAGAGGGTCGTCGGATCGGCGAGCCCGGCGTCGCAGACCAGCATGATGGTGCCGACGTTGACGGCGAGGAACGGGTTGTTCTCGGTGCTCGTGACCGTGACGGTGGCGCCGTCGGCCGTAGCGGAGATCTTCTCGTCGATGACCGACCCGTACGAGAACGTCGCGTTGGCGGGGTCCGCGTTGTAGTTCAGGTTGTCGGCGACGGTCTGCCCGGTGAACTCGGAGCCGTCGGAGCAGGTGATGCCGTCCTTCAGGGTGAAGACGACCTCGGTGCCCGTCTCCTCCCAGCTCTCGGCGAGCCAGGGCACGAGCTCCCCGTCCGAGGTGACGGCGATCAGCGACTCGTAGGCGAGGCTGACGACAGCGAGGGTGTCGGGTGACACCGCCGTGAACGGGTTCAGGTCGCCGGGGTCGTCGCCGACCGCGGTCACGAAGGTGCCGCCGGAGACGAAGTCCCCCTCGGACGGGGTCGACGGATCGGTCGAACCCGCGCAGGACGTCAGTGTCAGCGCGAGCGCAGAGAGAACGGCGGCCACGGGTACTGCGGTACTGCGTTTCATAGCGATCTCCTCTTATCGGGTGCGGGGATGAAGCAGAGCGGTCAACGGACCACGGCGTCGGCGGAGAGCCGGGCCAGGGGTCCGGCGGCCTTGACGGTCACGTTGACGGTCGGGCGGGCGGTGTACGGCACATGCGTCTCGAGCACGTCGACGATCGACACCTGCAGCGGATCGGCACCGGCTTGGATCGCCTTCGCGATGGCCGCCTCGGATGCCTGTTCGATCGCGGATTCGCGGTCCCCCATCGGGGCCATCTGGTCGGCGCGTCCTCCCGCCAGCGAGATCGCGGCCCCGACGGCGTTGGCGACGCCGCCGTGGTCGGGGCGCAGGATGCGTCCGGCGCTCGCGAGGCGATCGGGCACGAGGAACCCGCCCCCGCCGACCACGACCAGGGGGATGTCCATCCGCCCGAGCGACAGGCGCTCGACCGCTTCCTCGAGACGGTCGGCGACGACGGCGAGCGCGTTCTCCAGGGCGGCGGTCATCGTGCCGTCGAGCGCGGGCAGGGTGCGCCCGGCGACCGGAGAGCCGAGGAGCGCCGCGGCATCGGTGAGCGTGGGGGTCGAGCCGCCGAACAGCAGCCCCTCCCGGTCGATGCGGTATCCCACCGAGTCGGGTCCGACCCGCCCGGAGGCGACGTCGATCACGGTGCCGCCGCCGATGCCGACGCTGAGCACGTCCGGCATGCGGAAGTTCGTGCGCACTCCGCCGATGTCGCGCGGCAGGGTCGACTCGCGCGGAAATCCTCCGACGACGACACCGAGGTCGGAGGTCGTGCCGCCGACGTCGATCACGATCGCGTCGTCGTGGCCCGACAGGTAGGCGGCGCCCCGGATGGAGTTGGCCGGCCCCGAGCCGATGGTCAGGACCGGGTACTGGGCGGCGAAGTCGAGCGACATGAGCGTGCCGTCGTTCTGGGCGAAGAAGGTCGTGGCGTTCAGGCCCTCCTCGGCCACGACGGTGACCAGCGCCTCGGTGACCGAGCGGGCGACGCTGTACAGCGCGGCGTTCAGCAGCGTGGCGTTCTCCCGCTCGAGCAGGCCGATCGGCCCGATGTCCTGGCTGAGGAACACGCGGGTGTCCTGCCCGAGGTGCGCACGGAGCAGCTCGGCGACCTCCAGCTCCTGCTCGGGCGACGACGGGCTGAAGATCCCTGCGACGGCGATGGCATCGAAGCCGTCGAGACCGTCGACGAAGCGCAGGATGCCGTCGCGGTCGAGTGGCGAGATCGGGGTACCGTCCACCATGTGGCCGCCGCCGAGCATCGCCGAGCCCGCGAGCACCATGCGCACGAGGTCGTCCGGCCAGCCGGTCAGGGGCGGATACTCGGTGGCCGCCGGTGCGCCGAGCCGGATCATCGCCACCCGGTCGAGGTGGCGACGCTGCACGATCGCGTTCGTCGCGTGCGTGGTGCCGAGCATGACCCGGGAGACGCGCGAACGGTCGTCACCGAGCGTGGCGAGCACATCGCGGATGCCGGCGCGGATGCCGCCGGTGATGTCATCCGTGGTGGCGCGCTTCGTCCAGGCGAGCACCGCGCCGTCGCCGTCGAGCACGACGGCGTCGGTGTTGGTGCCGCCGACGTCGACGCCGATGGAGAGGTCACGCGCGGTCATCGGACGGCTCCTTCGAACGGGACGTAGGGGAGGTCGTAGCCGAAGGCGGCGGGGCCGGCGAGTTCGATCCCCCGCGGCGTGCGCCAGATCGGATCGCAGGCCCACGCGAGCACCGAGACGCGCTGGCCGAAGCGGAGCATCTCGGTGGTGATCGCGTGCCCGGTCTCGGCATCGATGATGGTGATGAGGTCGGGAACGCTGACCAGCACCTCCCCGTCTTCGAGCACGAGGAGGTTCTCGTTCTGCAGCTCCAGCCTCTGCAGGCGGCCGCGGTCGGCGCCCGTGCCGGTGATCGTCACCGAGCCGCGCACGAAACCTCCGGCGGTGCGGCGGTCGAGGTCGGTGATCTTGCCGGTCATCAGCACGCGCGCATCGAGCTCCTCCGCGACAGCGGCGACCGGATCGGACGACGACATCAGCGCGTGGCCGACCCGGATCGAGGCGCTCACGGTTCCCTCGATGACGGCCCCGCGCACGGTGTCCGCGGTCATCGGGTAGTGCGCGCCGATGCAGATGGAGCCGCTGGCGACGGTGAGGGCGCGGGCGTGCCGCTCCAGCCAGTGGAGGTCGACGGTCTTCATGACCGAGATGTTGCCGACGACGTCGCTCTGCACCGCCCAGGCGCAGGGGACGCCGGCGACGTTCATGGCGACCATCGCGGCATCGGGGAACGCCCGGCCCATGCCGTCGGCGTCGAGCACCTGGAGTCCCAGTCGTGCCGCCCAGCCGATCGGCTGCACGCCGTTGCCGCCGCCGATCTCCGCCGCCATCAGCGTGGTCACCCGACGCCCGAGCAGCTGCTCCGCCTCGGCGAGCAGCGCGTGGATCTGCCCCGTGGCCGAGAGCATCTCGATCCCCACGGTGGGAGCGCCGATCCCCGACATCAGGATGACGACGTCATCGGGTCCGAGGTCATCCACCGTCACCAGCGGGACGGGGCCGTGCTCGCGCAGGGCCTTCTCGACCATGATCTGCGAGGTGTACACGGCGCCGCCACCACCGGTGCCGAAGATCGCGGTGCCGACCCCGAGTGCGGCGACGTCCTCCGCGGTGATCCGGGTGATCGGCGCCGACGTGCGTGCGGCGGGAGATATCTGGGCCATGTGTTCACCGTACGGAGGCCTCGACGTCCAGACAATGTTCCCAGAATCCAGTGATTCGAGCGATACTGTGCGGATGGCACAGTACTCGCTGCGAGATCTTCATGATGACGCGGACCGGTTGGGGCTCCGCCTCGTCGCCGGCCCTGTCGACGACCGCGCCATCGCCCGCGTGGACCTCGCCGCCGTCGATCGACTCGACGCGGTCGCCGCCGGCACTCTGGCGATCATCCCCGGCGAGGAGCAGCCACCGCCCTTCCGCATCGACGTCGCTCTGCGTCAGGCCAGCGCGCGCGGGCTGGCCGGCATCGTGTTCATCGCCTCGCTCGCCCTGGCCGAGACGGCGACGGTGCTCGCCGACCGCGGCGGGGTGCCCGTCTTCTCCGCCTCCGGTCTCGGCGCCGCCGATCTCGCGAAGATCATCGACCGCGCGATCTCGGGAGGCGCGTCCGAGGCGATGATGCGGGGAGCGCAGGCCGTGACGGCGGCCACCGCCGCCGCATCGCAGACCGACAGCACGACCGAGAGCATCCTCGCGGCCGCCGGCGGCGTGCTGGGAACCGAGCTCTCCCTCGAATCCGACCCCGCCGTGTCGTGGACGGACACCGACGCGGTCTTCATCGGCGAAGTGCCGATCGGCCGCCTCGTCGCCCGCAGCACGGATGCCGCCACCGAGGTCTCGCTGCCCGTGATCGCGTCACTGCTCTCCCGTGTGGCGCAGCGCCAGAGCAGAGACCGCTACGCACCCACGCAGTCGCGCGCCGATCTGCTGGTGGAGCTGGTGCTCGCCGATTCGACCAGGGCGGAGGGCTTCGTCGGCCGCGCGGCCCGGCTCGGCCTGCCGCTGCCGCAGTCGCACGTGGTCGCCTGGCTCGCTCCGACCCGCCCGAGCGACCCGGAGGCGCGCGCGCCGCGCAGCGTCCAACCCGCGCTGGAGCTGTTCACGCTGCAGCTGGTCGAGGCGCGCGAGGAGATGTGGCACGCCGCGTTCCTGCAGGACGACCTGATGCTCGTGTGCACGGAGGAACACGGCGCTGGGGACCACCAGCGCCGTGTGCGCGAGGTCGCGATGCTCATCCAACGACAGGCGCAGGAGCTCGCGGGCGGCGACTGGACCTACACGCTCGGGCTGGGCACCCCGCAGCTGGGCGCCCTCGGCGTGCGGCACTCAGCCGCCGAGGCCCGCATCGCCGCGGAGTCGGCGATCGCTGCCGGACGCTTCGGCGGTGTCGAGCTCACCGACGTGACCGGGCTGCGTCGTGTGCTGCTCGACGTGTACGCCTCGCCGATCAGCCGAGAGCTGCTGCACGACGTGCTCCGCCCGCTCGATGAGCTCGGCCCCGAACGGGCCCTGACCTCGGTGCGCACGCTGCTGGTGTACCTCGCGCATGAGGGCTCGCTCGTCGGCGCCGGCAGGGAGCTGATGCTGCACCCGAACGGGGTGGCGTATCGCCTGCGCCGCATCCGGGAGCTGCTGGGCATCGATCTCAGCGACCCCGACGCCCGCTTCGCCGTGGAGCTCGCCTGCCGCGTGCGCCTGCTCGGCAGCAGCTGAGTCCTCGACCCCGCACCGCCAGAATGGAGCCAGCGCACACCGCGGACGATACGCAGTAGGGCGATGTCACATGACCGGATGCGCCGCTGCGACCTAGGCTCGCACCACCGATCGAAGCGCGGACCCCGAGTCCCCGGCGCGCGAGGAGAGAGCATGCCCTACACCGATTCCGCCGACGTGCGCCTGTACTACGAGGTCTTCGGCGCCGAGGATGCGCCGGTGCTCGTGCTCGTATCGGGGGGCGGAGCCCAGCTGCTCAGCTGGGACGAGCGCTTCATCGCGATGCTCACCGACGGCGGTCTGCGGGTGGTGCGCTTCGACAACCGGGACACCGGATACTCGGCGCTGTTCGGCAGCGCCGACGAGGTCGACGGCGGCTACACGCTGTCCGACATGGCGGAAGACGTGCTGCGCATCCTCGACGACCTCGGTGTCGACTCCGCCCACGTCGCCGGGCACTCGATGGGCGGGATGATGGCGCAGATGCTGGCGATCGAGCATCCCGAGCGCATCCGCAGTCTGGGACTGCTGTCGACCATCCCCGGACAGTCCCCTCGGTACGTGCTCCACGGCGAACGGCCCGAACTCGGCGAGGCTCCGGTGCGCCTCACGCGCGCCCAGTCGATGGACCTCGCGGAAGCCGCCGTGCGCGCCGATACCCGCGGTCGGTACGACCCGCAGGTCGAATGGCATCGTGCGAAGGCGGGTGAGGCCTACGACCGGGGCAACTATCCCGAGGGCTACGCACGGCAGTGGGCCGCCCTGCTCCGCGCACCCGAGCGGCTGGAGGCACTCACGTCCGTGACCGTGCCGACGCTCGTCTTCCACGGCCGAGACGACGGCGTGCTGCACTGGGCGTCGGCGGTCGACATCGCCGAGGCCATCCCGGGCGCCGAACTGCAGGTGCACCCCGACATGGGGCATCTGATCCCTCACGAGCTGTGGCCCGACCTCGCCACCGCCCTGCTGCGCACCGCGGCTCGCGCCGACGAGGCGTCTCAGCGATCCGCCTCGGCATCGAACGACTCCACACCGGACTGAGGGAACGGATGCGGTCCGCGCGGACCGAACACGAGCACGAGCTCCGCCGCGGCATCCGATTCGTTCCGCACGCCGTGCGGCATGCCCTCCGGCGCGTAGAACGCATCCCCGGAACGGAGGGCTCTGCGCTCCGCGCCCGCGGTGACGACGACCTCCCCCTGCGTCACGATGTACATCTCATCGGAGCTGGTCGTCGAGCAGCTGTCGGGGTCACCGGCCAAGTGATGATGCTGCCCCTCCTCCGCTCCCGGTTCGAGGTGATAGAGCATCACCGAGGTCGGCAGCGCCGTGGTCTGCCGGAAGTACCACTCGATGCCCACACGCCCCTGACCCCGGTAGAGCTCCCAGTCATGGCTGTCGTCGCCCCGCTTCTGCACGCGCATGTCGACCAGTGTGCGCGGCCGACAGGCCCGAGGGTATGGGGCGATCCCCCATCGGTCCTGCGGGTGCGTGTGCCCTCGCACCGCACCTGCGCACATCGCGCGTGTCAGCGCCCGAGCATCGCGGCGTACCCCTCCCGGTAGGTCGGGTGCTCCAGCTCACCCAGCACGGCACGCAGCAGCGAACCGTCGAGCACCGTGCCGGTCGCCGCAGCGGAGGGGTCGTCCGGCGGCACCTCCACCCCGAGGGTCCGCGCGATGAAGCCGACCACATCTCCGAGAGGAGCCGGGGCGGCGTCGACCGCGTGCAGCACGCGCGGCGGTTCCGGCATCCGCAGCAGCAGGTCGAGCGTGCGCACGAGGTCGGCGTCGTGGATGCGGTTCGTGCGGCGGCGGTGGTTCACGGTCGCGTGCTCCCGCACCTGCCGGATCAGGAACTCGCGCCCCGGGCCGTAGATGCCCGCGGGGCGCACGATGACGGCGTCGAAGAGCTCGACGGCCGCGAGCTCGCCGTCGCGCAGCTCCAGGGCGCGGTCGGACGTGGGCGCCGGATCGTCGCGTTCGGTGATCGGGCGCTCGGCGCCCCAGCCTTCGAACACCCCGGTGGACGACACGAAGACCGTGCGAGCCGGCGCTGCGGGGAGGACCCGGGCGAGGTGCGTCAGGGCCGTGCGGTAGCCGGAGGGGCCGCTCGGCGGCAGCGTCACCACCATCGCCTCCACCGACGGCAGCGGGTCGGACAGCGGAGCCGAGAGATCGGCCCGGACTCCGGTGACACCATCGGGGAGTGCCCCGTCGCTCCGCCGCAGCGCGATGACCTCCCCGCCGTCAGCGTGCAGTCGGGGCGCGAGGAGCGCTCCGAGCTTGCCGTATCCGACGAGGAGCGTGCGGGCGGGGGCGGTCGCGTGGGAGGAAGTCATCCGTCCCAATCTCTCACGCCCGCGATCGGGATGACGGCACACGAAGCCCGAGCTCGTGAAGACGCTCGGGCCCCGTGCGTGGGCTCAGTACCCGGTGTTCGTGACGGAGAATCGCGAGTTCGCGTCGAGGAGCCGCGCGAGGTAGGTGTAGGCGGCGATCTGCCCCACCATCTCCTCTCGGCCGCTGTAGCTGTTCTCACTCGCGTTCAGGTACGTGTGCCCGTCGGTGAATCGCGCCTGCTGATTGAGGATCTTCTGAGCGTGCACGGCAGCCCAATAGTCCCCGCCCTGGGTGAGCCCGGCATCGAGAGGCCCATAGAGCGACGGAATGGTCGCTGCGAAGACATCCATCTGCAAGAAGTTGACGCGATTGCCGTTGCCCCAGTCATTGCCCATGGGGAAGTAGATGTCGGTGATATCCGTCGCTCCGGTCGCCGTACTCGAATACACCTTGCCGCCCGGGGCATTGATCGCGTGCGTGATGCTCGAGTCGACGTTGTACTGCGCGGGCTTGGGTCCCGCCGTCCACGTCTGGTTCACGATCGAGGTGTAGAACGCCGGGAATCCCCGCAGGTCGGCATAAGGAACCGGGCGTCCGGCGAGCGCCTGGTCGACCGCGCCGTACAGGATGATGCTCGGGAACGTCTGGTACTCCGGGTGAACGATGCCGTGGTTGACGACGGTTCCGTCGTTGAAGGCGTTCGAACCGTTGAGCCAGACGTCGAGTCGCTTGCCGTTGATGACCTTCGGGCCGTTGGTCGCGTCGACGTCTTCGGGGCGAGCGACTGCGGCGAGAGACAGCTGAACCCTCTTGTTCATCCACTGCGAGTAGTTCGCATGGTTGGGCATCATCGCCGTGGCCAACTGCAGGATGTTGCCGTCCCACGCCATCTCCTCCGCCTTGGTGTCGCCGGGGATGAGCACAGTGCCGGCGAGGTTGCGGTAGTAGTGCGGGGAGAAGGTGAGGTAGCGGTTGGCCTCCGCTTCGATCATCGTGCGCACATAGGCGCGGTCGGTCGTCGTGAGGGAATCCCACGACAACCATGCGGCGGTCCCTGCGGCGTTGGCCCACAGGGAGGACTGCCATCCGTTCCCGCCCCAACTCGTCGGCGCGGAACTCGTCCCCCACCCACCGGAACTGTTCGAGAAGTGCCGATAGGCCACCGAGGTCGCCAGCTTCACGGTTATCGCCGTCGCATCCGCCGTCGACACCCCCGTTGCGACGGGGTCGTAGGCGCCGAAGCGCAAGGCGGTGGCGAGCGCCATCGCCTCGGCCGCAGCGGGGCGGATGCTGGCCTCATCTGTCCCGCCGAAACTCAGGTACTGGTTCGCGACCTGACTGTCGTAGTTCTTCGTCGTGTTCCACCAGGTCGTCACGGCGAACTTGTTGGAGTTGGCCAGAATCTGCTTGAGCTGCTGCGTGAGGGGATCCGTCGGATAGGTCGTGATGATGTTCGACGCGATGGGAACGACCTGGTTGTCGACCGCGAACGCCGGTGCGGCCGCCCCCAGTCCCACCGCCAGGCTGGCGCTGAGTATGACGGCGATGGACGAGGTCCGGCGCCTGGTTGTGAGTGTCATCGATCTTTCCTTTCTCACGGATCTCACCGTTGAGATCCGTTGGCCTGGAGTTCGCCCGACTCAGGCGGGTGTCTCTCCGGTGACCTTCTCGAAGAGGTCATCCAGCACTTCACCGCCCGCCATCAGGTCGAGGACTTCGTTTCGAGAGCGTTGACCTCGCGTCCACGCGGCGGCGACGCGACCCTGAATGAGCACGGTGAAACGATCACCGATCGCCAGCGCATGACTGGCGTTGTGCGTGATGAAGACGACCCCGAGACCGCGCGCTCTCGCCACTTCGATCTGGTTCAGGACGATGCTCGCTTCCTTCACTCCCAGCGCCGAGGTCGGTTCATCGAGAATCAGCACCTTGGCGCCGAAGTACATGGCTCGTGCGATGGCGAGGGCCTGTCGTTCTCCACCGGAGAGCGTTCCGACCATCTGATCCGCATCCTGAACGCGACGAATGCCCATCGACTGCACCTGCTCCAGCGAGATCTCCCGCGCGCGCTTCATATCGATCCGCCGGAACAGGCCGCGCGCGCGGGTCAGCTCCCGACCGAGGAAGAAGTTGCGGGCGACGCTCATGAGCGGGATCATCCCTACGTCCTGGTGCACCGTCGCGATTCCGCGGTCCTGCGTGAACCGCGCCGACACGAGCGGTGTCTCGACGCCGTCGAGGAGCACCCGTCCCGAGGTGGGCTGATGGATGCCGGACATGACCTTGATGAGCGTGGATTTGCCCGCGCCGTTGTCGCCGAGAAGGCAGTGCACTTCGCCCGCGAAGACGCGGATGGTGGCATCGGTGAGAGCATGCGTGCCGCCGAAGCTCTTGCCGACGTTCTCGAGTTCGAGGACCGGAATCGTCGCGGTGGTCATCAGAGCGCTTCCTTCGAGGTTGCGCGGGGTGCACGAAGGCGGCCCCCGCTCTTGAGTGCGGATTTGCGGATGGCGTCGTTCGCGAGCACGGCGACGATGAGCAGGCCTCCGATGAAGGCGGAGAGCCAGTCGGAAGACCATCCGGTGTAGAACAGGCCGATGCTGACCACGCCGTAGGTCACGGCGCCGAGGAGGATCCCCTGCACGGATCCGTACCCTCCCACGAGCAGCACCCCACCGATGACCGCGACGATGGGCGCCTGGAAGACGAATCCCTGGCCCTGGACCGCGTTGCCCGAGTGGTAGAGGCCGGCTTGGAGCACGCCGACGAGTGCCGCGCCGAGTCCGGAGGTGATGAACAGCGTCAGTCTGACCCTGTTCGTCGGCACTCCTGCTTTGATCGCGCCGTCGAGATTGCCACCCGTGGCGTAGATCCAGCCGCCCGTGCGGGTGCGGGCGAGCACCCAGTAGGCGACGAGTCCCACCGCGATGCACCACACGACGGTGATGTTCAGATCGAGGAACGTCCAGGCGAACATGGTCGCCCACGGTTCCTCGAACGTGACGGACACCGTGCTCACGCCTGCGAGAGTGCGGGAGAGGCCGAGTGCGACGCCGAGCAGGATGTAGTTCGACGCCAGCGTGACGATGAAAGAGGGCAACCGCGTGG
This sequence comes from Microbacterium sp. NPDC087591, assembly GCF_044743625.1. Lineage (NCBI taxonomy): Bacteria > Bacillati > Actinomycetota > Actinomycetes > Micrococcales > Microbacteriaceae > Microbacterium > Microbacterium sp. NPDC087591. The sequence continues at coordinate 1,863,064 of NZ_JBIUWU010000001.1, read as the reverse complement.
CGTTCACGATGAGACCGTTGACAAGGCCGGTGAGGGCGCCCACGCCGAGCGCGGCGACGACGACGACGGGGAACGGCAATCCGAAGACCGTCGATCCGAGCGCGACCGTGATGCTCGAGGCACCGACCACCGACCCGACGGAGAGGTCGAACTCCCCCGCGATCATGAGCAGGCCGACAGGAATCGCGACGAGCGCCAGTTCGGCGGTCGCGTTGATCCAGCCCGCGGTGGCGGCAGGCGTCAGGAAGCCGTTCTGTCCGGCGACGGCCGCGAAGAAGACCAACACCCCGATCGCGGCGATGAGAGCCCCGAACTGCGGCGAGCGATAGATCCTGGACGGTGCGCGTGCGCCAGTGAAGGAGTTCCGCTCCGCGACATCCACGTGAGCGACCGGAGTGTTGGTCATGATTCGTCCTTAGGAGTGGGGCGGGGCTCAGGAAGCGCCGCGGATGCCCGGGTAGGTGGTGTTGACCTCGAGGACAGCATCGACGTTGTCCTTCGTGATCAGGAAAGGGCCGGAGTCGACTTCGTTGGCGGGCAGCACACCGTAGTTCAGGTACTGGTAGGCCATGAGCATCCCGTAATAGCCCTGGAGATACGGCTGCTGGTCGAGGGAGAAGAGCAGCTCGCCCGACTGGATCGACTTCAGCACGTTCGTCGACACGTCAGTCGTGCCGACCTGCGCCTCGGATCCTGCCTGCTTCGTGGCTGCGATCGCGGCCGTGGCGATCGAGGAGCCGAGCGTGAAGATCATGTCGACATCCGGATCCGAGTTGAGCACTCCGGCGATGGCCTGCTGCACCTTCTGATCGTTGGTGGCGTCTTCGCTGGGGATCACGAGATCCTGCACGGTGCCGCCGGCGGCGATGATCTCGTCCGAGAACCCCTGGCACCGCTGCTCCGCCACCGGGTTTCCTGCGATCTGATTGACGCAGACCGCGTTCGTCGCGCCGGCCTCGACCGCCGCCTTACCTGCTTCACGACCCATCGCCTCAGGATTCTCACCCACGAATCCCAGTGCGCCGATCTCGCGCCAGGATGCGCGGCCCGAGTTGGTGACGAAGACCGGGATGCCGGCCGCGACCGCCTTCTCGATCAGCGGCTCGAGGGTGTCGGGGAAGTAGTTCCCGATCACGATCGCGTCAGGCTTCTTCGCGATGGCGGCTTCGGTGAGCTTCGAGTACGTCGGAACGAGGTCGGCGTTGTCCTTCGATGCGCTGTACTCGTAGTCGATGCCGAGATCCGCGGCGGCGGCATCGCTGCCCTGCTTGAACGAGCCGAAGAACGGATCGGATACCGGCCCCGAGATGTTGATGATCGTGAGCTTCTCCGTCTCCGATGCCGCGCCGTCACTGCTGTTGCTTCCCGCCGCGCAACCGCTCAGCACCAGCGCCGCTGCGCTGAGTACTGCCGCGGTGACGGCTGCTTTCCTGGTGATGTTCATTGCTCTCCTTTGAGTTTCTGCGAGGGATTGGTGGTGCTTTCAGGCACACTCACGAAGCGCGGCCATGAGCCGTGACACTCGGGAATGAGGTGTGGACGCCGGTTCGGCGCGGTTGCCGAGATAGGCGAAGGAGATACCGGATTCACGATCGGCGAAAACCAGCGATCCCGTGAATCCGTTGTGTCCGAAGCTCGAGGGGCTCAGCATCGGCTCGCGCGGCGAGCTCAGCATGAAGAGCGATGCGAAGCGCGACGGCTGCTCGACCAGAACGAGGTCCGTCCCCTGGGCGCTCGCACCGGTGAGCGCGGACACGGTCGCTTCCGAGATCAGCTGCGTCGGCCCCGGCAGAGCCACCGACATGCACAGAGCCAGCGAACGCGCATCTGCGACGACGGATGCCGCCGGAATCTCGGCCTGCCACACGGCGGGAGTATCCATCGTCGCCAGGCTGATGAGCGGGTTCGAGTAGCTCTGGCTGACGAAAGTCTGTGCGGCGTCGAGTCGATCCTGTCGCCACCGTGCGATGTCCTCCGCTGCTCCGCCGGGGATATGCGGGAGCACATCTGCGAGGCGATCCTCGGGGGCACCGAACCATGCGTCGGCGTCGAGCGGTCCAGCGATCTCCCGTGCGAAGAACTCTCGCGGTCGGCTTCCACTCACGCGGTTCACGAGCTCCCCCGCAAGGAAACCGATGGTGAGCGCGTGATACCCGAGCGCGTGGCCCGGCTTCCACGTCGGCGGCTGGGCCGCGAGGGATTCGACGCACAGCTGCCAATCCGACAGGTCCTCCAACGACATCGCACGCGTGAAGGTCGGAAGGCCCGCCTGATGGTTGAGTAACTGTCGCACCGTGATGGCGTCTTTTCCGGACTGCGCGAACTCCGGCCAGTAGCTGGCGACTGTGACGTCGAGCGAGAGCCGCGATTCTTCGACCAGGCGCGCCACACACAGGGCGAGCATCGCCTTCGACACGGAGAACGTGAGGTGGAGCGCCCCGCCCGGATAGAGCCGCGTGCGCGTCGCGTCGAGGTATCCACCACGCAGGTCGAACAGCAGTTCGCCGTCGCGGAAGGCCGCGACCTGCAGCCCGATGTCCTCCCCCGCGGTGAGATTGGCGAGCACCGCGGTCGCCATGGGTTCGAAGCCGGCACCGACATGACCGCGCACCCCGATCCCATCTCGGGATTCGAGTACGTTCACGTTGCTCATCGTCGTTGACACAAATCACAACCTAGGGTTGCTATTTATGCGCCACAAGGATCAAAATTGCGCGATGAGCATCCAGGAAAAGCGGAGAATGGTGATTCTTTATGTATGAGTCGCGACAGAAAGGAATTGCCGCCCTCGCGACCCTGCCGGAAGGCGCACGTCGTCAGGCCACGACGCTCGTCAACCACATCGCCGTGAACGGCGCCCAGACGAGGGCCGACTTGATGAAGTCCCTCGGGTGGTCGAGGACGACCGCCTCCCGTGCGGTCTCCGCGTTGATCGACATCGGGATCCTCGTCGAGGCGGTCGAGGCGGTCGGTGCGCGTGGTCGACCGACGGCCTCACTCCACCTCGACGCGTCCGCAGGAATCGTCATCGGCGTCGACTTCGGGTTCCGTTCGCTTCGCGTCATCCTGGCCACCGTGGACCATGCGGTTCTCGATTCGGAGGAGCGCGTCCTCTATCCGGCGTACGGATCGGATGACGGGTTCGATGCCGCCCGCGAGATGATCGATCAGCTGCTGCGTCAGAGGTCGATCGGATGGGAGCAGATCGTCGGGTTGGGCATCGCCATCGGCGGGCCGGTGGACGAGGCCTCCAACTCGGTGATTCTCGAGAGCCTGCTGCAGCCGTGGCCGGGAAACCTCCTCGAGATCGCAGCGTCTCATTTCCCCTGCCCCGTCTACCTCGGCAACGACTCCCGCCTGTCCTGCTACTCGGAGATGCTGTGGGGCGCCGGTCGCGGGTACTCGAGCTTCATCTACATGAAGCTCCACTCCGGCATCGGCGGTTGTCTCGTGCTCAATCGAAAGATCGTCACCGGGGCCACCGGGGCAGCGGGCGAGCTCGGCCATATGGTGGTCGAATCGCCAGGGAACATCTGTCGATGCGGCAGCCGCGGGTGCCTCGAGACAGTGGTGGGGGTTCCTGCCATTCTCGCCACACTGGCGTCGCCGTACCCCGAGGGCCTCACCTGGAGCGATACGGTAGCGCGGCTCGCCCGGGGCGAATCCGCCGTGGTCCGCGCGTTCGACGATGCGTACCGGAGCGTCGGCCGAGCCGCCGGCTCCCTCGCGAACATCTTCAATCCGGAAGCGATCATCCTCGGCGGAGCATTGAGCAGAGCCCGTGAGGGAGTCGCACTCTCTGTCGAGGAGAGCTTCGCGAGGCATACCCTCCCGGCGAACGCGGGCGTCACCGTTCAGGTCGGCTCGCTCGGACGAGACGCCGCCGCCCTCGGCGCTGTCGGGCTGGTGCTGACCCACGGAATCGCATGACCGTCGAGGTGCGAACACAGCCTTGACGGTCTCGGCGGGCGAGGGGCTGTCGCCCCCGCGCCCGCCGAGAGGCGGCGACAGAATCCGTCAGAACGAGGTGATGACCACGCGCGTGATGTTCGGGTCGCGCAGCGACTCGTAGCCCTCGTTGACCTCGTCGAGGGCGATCTCCTTCGACAGCAGCGAGTCGAGCTCGAAGCGGCCCTCGAGGTAGAGCTTCGCGTACATCGGGATGTCGCGCTTGGCCGTGGTCGAGCCCATGTAGACGCCCTGGATGCGCTTCTGAGATCCGATCAGGCCGACCTGGTGCACGTCGATGTGCGATGTCGGGTCGATCACGCCGATCAGGTACAGCCCGCCACCGGGCGCCGCCATCTCGAGGCCCTGCTCGGCGACGGCCTTGGTGCCGACGAAGTCGAACACGGCATCGGCGCCACGTCCGGTGATCTCGAGCACCGCGGCGACCGGGTCGACCTCCTTCGAGTTCACGACGTGAGTGGCGCCGAACTCGCGGGCCTTGTCGAGCTTGTCGTCGGCGATGTCGACCGCGATGATCGTGGTGGCCCCCGCGACGAGGGCGCCGTTGATGGCGTTGAGTCCCACACCGCCCGCACCGATCACGACGATCGAGTCGCCGGCCTGCACGTCGGCGGTGTTGAGCACCGAGCCCGCACCGGTGACGACACCGCAGCCGAGCAGCGCGGCCTGCGCGAAGGGCACCTCGTCCGGCACCTTCACGAGCTGGTTCTCGTGCACCAGGGCCTGCTGCGCGAAGCCGCCCAGCCCGAAGGCCTGACCGACAGGGGCACCGTTCTCGCTGAGACGAGGAGCATCGCCCTCGGCACGCAGCGTCGTCTCCGGGTGCAGGCACTGGAACACCTTGCCCGACAGGCACTTCTCACAGGCGCCGCAGTACTGCACCAGGCAGCCGACGACATGGTCGCCCACGGCGATCTCCGTCACGGCGGGTCCCACCTGCGTGACGACGCCGGCGAGCTCATGCCCGAAGACGCCGGGAAGGGCGTTGCCCAGGTCGTACTTCGACATCGTGAGGTCGGTGTGGCACAGGCCGGAGGCCTTGACATCGACGAGCACCTCGCGGCCGATCGGCGCGGCGATGTCGATGTCTGCGCTGACGAATCCTGCACCGATCTCGCGGACGAGCGTTGCCTTCATTGCTTCTCTCCTTCAGGACGTCGGCCATCGGCATCTCCGGTGACCGCAGGGATGCCGGTGTGCATCCAGCGGGGCATGAGCTGCGTCAGGTGGCGCGCGAGCTCATCCTCCGTCGCTTCGATCTCTCCCAGCACCCACGAGGCGATGACCCCGGTGGCTGCGTGGGCGATGTAGGTCGCGGCGATGTCGGTGTCGATCCCCACGGGCGGCTGCGCGAAGCCGCGCACGTGCGCGAGGATCTCGATCTTCATCAGCTCGGCGACGCGGGATTCGGCGCCGCGCGGCACCGCAACCGCGAAAGCCGCCGCGTAGAGAGAGCGGTAGGCGGCGTAGTGCGCGATCAGCGCACGCTGGGACCGCTCCATGAGGGTCGCATCGAGTGCGGCGCCATCCCTCGGCCTGGACTCTTCCGCGATGTCGTGGAACGCCTGCTCCTGCAGGTGCAGGGCGAGGTCGTCGACGCCGGAGAAATGCGTGTAGAAGGTGGCGCGGCTGACCCCTGCGCGCTCGGTGACGCTGCGGACCGTGATCTCCGCGCCCTCCGCAGCGAGATCGCGGACCGCATCGAACAGGCGGCTGCGCGTAGCGGTCACACGGCGGTCGGACGAGGACCGGATCCCGTCTCGCACGGCAGCGAGGTCGGGGTTCGCGTCAGCGCGGGTCATGGTTCGATCCTACGCCCGTTTCTAGACAGGTGTCCAGAAACGCAGGCGCGCAGCGCCTCCCGCTCTCAGCGGAGCTCGAGCCGGGCGAGGGCACCGATCACGAGCTGCTCTCCGTCACCTGAGCGCAGACAGGTCAGCAGCATGCGGGAGCATCCGCGGCAGAGCAGGATCACGCCCGCGTCGTCCACCTCGGCGATCGCATCGGCGAGCTCGGCCACCCTGTCGCACTGCCCGCACTGCGCCAGAGCGGTCGTCATGTCACGACCGAACAGCTCCCACAGACGACCGCCCGCGGCGTTGCCGTCGACACGGGAGCGTCGACCAGGATGGATATCGCTCATCAGGTTCCTCCGAACCGCTCGGTGCGGATCCGCTCCGGCGGATGCCCCGCCGCCACGAGCAGATCCGCCACGGTCTCGACGAACCCCGTCGGGCCGCAGACGAACACCGTCGGCCGCTCGACAGGGGCGATCGTCGACGCCGCGATGGTTGCAGCGTCGACCCTGCCCGCCGCACGAGAGAAGCCTTCTGGCACCGTGCGCGTGTAGGCCCAGTCCAGCGTGAACGCGTCGCCGGCCAGACCGTCGAGCTCATCGGCGTAGAACGCATCCGCGGGGCCGCGCACCGAATAGAGCAATCGCATCGGCACAGCGCTCGCAGAGCGCGCGTGGACTCTGGCCATGGCGATGAGGGGGACGATGCCGGAGCCGCCCGCGATCAGCTGCACCGGCCCCTCGCGCTCCGGAGTCCACACGAAGTAGCCCCCGATCGGTCCGCGCACCTCCAGCTGGTCGCCGGGGCGCACATCTTCGACGAGGTAGGGAGACACCTCCCCGTCTGGCACCTCGTCCACGGCGAGCTCGAGCGTGGTCGCGGACCCCGCGGATGCCAGCGAATAGGAGCGAACAGCCTGATAGCCATCCTCGGCGGTCAGACGCACGTCGACATGCTGGCCGGCGAGGTTCCCCGGCCACTCCGAGACGCGCAGGTGGAGTATCCGGCCGTGCGAGCCGGCCTGTCGCGCCTCCACCACGGTGGCGGTCCGCCACGATGACCCGTCGGTCACCAGTACCGCTGCTCTTTCCACGGATCGCCGTACATGTTGTAGCCGTTCTGCTCCCAGAACCCCGGCTCGTCCGCCGCCATCAGGGTCAGCCCGCGCACCCACTTCGCGGATTTCCAGAAGTACAGGTGAGGGACCAGGAGCCGGGCAGGGCCACCATGTTCGGCGGCGAGCGGCTGTCCGTCGAACTCGAACGCGATCCAGGCCTTCCCTCCCGTGAGGTCGGCCCTGGGCACGTTGGTCGTGTAGCCGCCGTACGAGTGCACCTGGGTGAAGGCGCCATCCGCGCCGACGCGTTCCAGCAGGTGGTCCACCGCGACGCCACGCCACTGCGTGCCCAGCTTGGACCAGCGGGTGACGCAGTGGATGTCGGTGGTGATGGCGTCGACGGGGAGCGCCTGCAGTTCGTCCCACGACCAGGTGTACCGCTGGCCGTCGAGCCCGACGACCGCGAACTCCCAGTCGTCCGTCGACACGTGCGGCGTCGGCCCCGCCGACAGCACGGGGAAGTCCTCGGTGAGGTACTGGCCGGGAGGAAGCCGGTCGTTCGACTCTCTTCTGCGTGCGCCGAAACCGCGGGAGATCACACTCATGGGCGTCTTCTTTCGCTCGTCGAGCCCATTCCACCACATCGCCTTCGCGGACGCTGCAGGAAAATCGTGCGCCGCGGCTGCGACCGTCCTGCCCGATCCGTAGCCCTATGCTGAGCGCATGATCGTGGATGATCCGGATGCTGTGTCCCGCCGCGTGGTGTTCCGCCGCTTCGGCGGGCCGGAGGTGCTCGAGGTCGAGCTGCGCCCGATCCCCGTGCCGGCACCGGACGAGGTGCTCGTGCGGGTAGCCGCGGCCGGGGTGAACCCGGTCGACTGGAAGCTGTTCAGCGGGCAGCCGCTGCACGACTCCTACGAGCGCAGCCTCCCCTCCGGCAACGGCTACGACTTCGCGGGCACCATCGCCGCGACCGGGGCGGACGTCGAGGGCTGGCGCGTCGGCGACCGGGTGTTCGGCGGACTCCGCTACCAGGCGCAGGCCGACCACCTGGTGATCGACCCCCGCCTGCTGGTACGCGTACCGCAGGGGCTGTCGCTCCTCGTGGCCGGATCGTTGAACGTGGTCGGACGCACGGCGTACGCGAGTGTCGAGTCGCAACAGCTCGCCGCAGACGACGTGGTGCTGGTCAGCGGCGCGGCCGGCGGCGTCGGCATCCTCACCGCGCAGCTCGCCGTCCGCACCGGGGCCCGCGTCTTCGGCACGGCGAGTCCCCGCCATCATGCACTGCTGCGCCGGCTCGGCATCCACCCGCTGTCCTACGACGACGCGCTGCGCGATCACCTGCGTGCCGCAGCGCCCGAGGGAGTCACCGTCGTGTTCGACACGGTCGGGCACGGCACGGTCGACCTCGCCCTCGCGCTCGGCGTCTCCCCGGAGCGCATCAACTCCGTCGCCGACTATGAGGCGCGGCAGCGGCATCCGATAGCCGGGGTCGGCGGGGCGTCCGCCGGTCCCCGTGAGCTCGCGCTCGTCGCCCAGCTGCTCGCGGATCGGGCGCTCGAACTGCCCATCGATTCGGTGCATCAGCTCGGGAGCGTGCGAGAGGCGTACGCACGATCCATCGCCGGTCATGCCACGGGCAAGATCGTGATCACCACGGCGCAGGGGTGACGACGACAGGCGCCCGGCGTCGACCGCTCAGGTGATGGTCGTCGCGACGATGACCGGGGTCATGACCGCCATCATGGTCGCGGCGATCGCCGAGGTCACGGCCAGCGAGACGGCGTCGCCCGCGGGCGATCCGGTCGTGAGCGCTTCGATGCGCCTGCGCAGCTGACCGGACGAGAGCTCTCCGACGTCGTGGCGGAGAAGCGGATGGGCGGCATTGAGCCCCTGCAAGATGGCGAGCAGCGTGAGGTCGGCAGGAGTGGGCGCGGCGGTGCCGGCGATCACCGCGGCGAGCCGGGAGCGCAGCAGCGCCTCAGGGCCGGGATCGGACTCCGGAGTGCGCTCCGCACCCCAGCCGAAGAACCCCCGCTCGCCGCGAGCGAGCACGCCCTGCGCGACCAGTGAGGCGACGACCTCGTCGAGCGGGTCGAGCTTCGTCGAGTGGACCAGCGATTGCAGACGCTTGCCGCTCAGCGGGACCAGTCGGGCGAGCGCGGCGTCGAGCACGGGGTGTCCGGTCGGATCGGCCGAGACGACCTGCACCACGGACTTCTTGCCCTCGGTCACGGTCACCCGACCGTGCAGCGTGAGGTCGACGAGTACAGCGGCGACCTCGCCGAACAGACGGTACGACGCGGCGGAGGTCTCGAGGCGACCGTCCGGACGCAGCAGCAGCAGGTGGAGCTCTTCGACGATCAGCATGACGCCACGGTACGACGCCCGCTCCACCCGCCGCATCCCCCGCAGGACGGATGCCGGACACTCAGCGCCCCGCACACGCGAGAACGCCGCGCACCCCGGGTGGGATGCGCGGCGTTCGGAGAGAGGGTGTTAGTCGCCGGCGGCGATCTTCTTCGCGTCCTCCGTGTTGAGCACGCGGAACAGGATCGCGGCGATCACGGCGCCGACGATCGGGGCGACGAAGTAGAGCCACAGCGAGCTCCAGGCGAAGTGACCGCTGACGGAGAGGCCGAGAGCGACGGCCGGGTTGAAGCCGCCGCCCGAGATCGAGCCGACCGTGGTCGCACCGACGAACACGACACCACCGATCGCGAGGCCGTAGAAGGAGTTACCCGCGGTGTCCTTCGAGGTCGCGACGTTCAGCACGACGTAGACCAGGATCAGAGTGAACAGCGCCTCGACGAGGAAGGCGGGGCCGACCTCGATGACCATGGCCTTCTCGCCGGCCGGCCACACGGTCAGGCTGACCAGCGCGGCGAGCACGCCACCGACGAGCTGGGCGATGAGGTAGGCGATGAGGTCGGCGACGCTGAGCCCGCCGCGCAGGAAGACACCGATCGAGACGGCCGGGTTCAGGTGCGCGCCCGAGATGTGGCCCGTGGCGTAGACGAGGACGGCGAGCGTGAAACCGATGGCCAGCGGAGTCAGCGGGCTGCCGCTGTTGACCGCGGCGATGATCGCGAGGACGAACAGGAAGGTCGCGAGCGCTTCGGCGAGCGCCTTGCGTGCGGTACCGGTCATGAGTGAACTCATTTCTCGTGAGGTTGTGGAGCGATCCGCATGATCGCCCGCGCACTCGGCCGGCTCCCCCGCCTCTCGCGCGACCACAATCTATCGACTCCGAGAGGCCGCCACGCGGGGGACGCGCGGGATTTCTGTGAGAAGGCTGAATGTGACGGAGCCCGGAAAATCAACGGACTGCGCGGCGGAAGGGAAGCGCTGCCGTTCCGCGAGGCGGTGTCAACCCCGTCGCGCTACCTGCGGAGCGCTCCTAGCCTGGCTCGATGACGAAGCCCGATGAGACCGCCGCAGACACGACGCCCGTGCCCGAGATGACGAGCGAGGAGAAGCGTCACGACCAGCTGACCGCCGCGCCCGATGCGACCGAGGCCGACGCGGCCCCGCGCATCGAGGTGACCGAGCGCGACGGCGTCACCCGCATCGACGTCGCCCCGGATGCCGCCGTGCGCCCCGGTCCCGGTCCCGGCATGGCCGCCGCCGACGAGGGCTGAGCGCTCCGGCTCATCTCTGCCGTCGAGGCGTCAGAGCCAGCCCTTGCGCTTGAACACGGCGTACAGCCCGAGACCCATCGCGAGCATCATCGCGATCGCCATGGGGTACCCCAGCACCCAGTGCAGTTCCGGCATGTGGTCGAAGTTCATGCCGTAGACGGTCCCGACCAGGGTGGGCGCGAACAGGATCGCCGCCCATCCGGAGATCTTCTTGACCTCGTCGTTCTGGCGGATGCTCAGCTCGGTCATCCGCCGCATCTCCTCGTTCTGGCGGCGGGCGACGATCGTCGACTCCACCGTCAGGGCGTTGTCGAGCACCGTGCGGAACGTGTTCGCCCGGTCGGCGACGCGCAGTGTGTGATCGAGCACGTCGCGCAGGTAGCGCTGCAGCTCCTCGTCGACCAGGTACTTCTCGGAGCCGCGCAGCAGCGCCTCCAGCATCCCCGACAGCGGCTGCGTCGCGCGCTGGAAGTCGATGACCTCGCGACCGAGCTCGTAGATGCGCTGCGTCGCGTCCACGTCGTCCTCGAACAGCTGGCTCTCGATCTCGTCGATGTCGTTCTCGAGACCCGCCAGCACGGGAGCGTACTCGTCGACGACCTCATCGAGGATCGCGTACAGCACGGCCTCCGGCCCGCGCGCCAGCAGCGCCGGGTCGCCCTCGAGGCGACGACGCACGCGTCCGAGATCCGGTGACTCCGCGTGCCGGATCGTCACGACGAAGTCGGGTCCGACCACGACGTGCACCTCGCCGAACTCGACCTCCTCCGCTTCGTCGAGATAGCGCGCCGGCCGCAGCACCATGAACAACACGTCCCCGTAGCGCTCGAGCTTGGAGCGCTGGTGTCCGGCGAGCGCATCCTCCACGACGAGCGCGTGGATGCCGAACTCGTCCGCGACCTCGCGGATCTCCTCCTCGCTGGGCCGGTACAGGCCGATCCAGCTCATGCCCTGCCGCTCGCGCATCCGCTCGAACGTCTCGCTGAGACTCTGCGGATTCTCCGTGCGGATGCCGTCGACGTAGATCGCGTTGTCGATGATGGTCATCACCGCTCCTTCCGAGCGTCGCCGCAGGTCAGGCCGGGATCACTCCGCCGGAGGCGCGACGCACGTGATCGCGGCGTCGGAGATCTCCTGGTGGTACTGCTCCGCGGTGAAGGGCAACCCGAACTCGGGGGCGGTCTGACCGTCCGCCGCAGGCGTCTTCGAGGCGATCGCCGCGAGCTCCCAGGCCAGGTACTGCGCAAAACGTGCGCCCGAGGTCGAGTTGTTCAGCACGACAGCCACCGTGAAACCGGATTCGGGGTCCGCGTAGGCCGCCGTGGCGTAGCCGGGAGTCCAGCCGTGCTGACCGACCATGGACCCGACCAGAAGGGCTCCGCCGGTCGCCTGGTACCAGGACGGCGCCTTCGAGCCGGACGGCAGCGGGGAGCCGAAGCGATCAGGCGTCTCCTTGGTACGCAGGACCTGCGCAGCCTCGGCGCGGGCGTAGCGCCCGAGGTCGTCGATCGTCGACACGACCCCCGAGTCCGTGTACCCGGAGCTCGACGACAGCGTCGTGATGTCGACGGGGGCGGCGCACTCGTAGCCGCCCTCCACCTTCGGCAGGTACTTCCCCTCCAGGACCGGACCGCTGGACGGCGGCGCTGCAGCCGCCGCGGGCAACGAGGTGTTCGGCAGGCCCAGGGGCTCGGTGACGTACTCCGCGATGAGCTCGGATGCCGTCATGCCGGAGGCGCGCTCGAGCGCGAGTCCCAGCAGCAGATAGCCGGCGTCGGAGTCCCGGTAGGTGGTGTGCGGGGCCACGCGCTCGCGTCCCAGACCGTAGCCGGCCAGTTCCAGGGGGGCCCAGACGCGACCCGGCGTGTTCAGCCACGCGCCCTTCACCGTCGACTCCGATGAGCCGGCACCGCTGGTCCCGTTGCAGAGATCGAGGAGGGTGATGTCCTTCATATCGGCGACGCCGGACACGTACTGGGTCACCGGGGCGTCGAGTTCGAGCGTGCCCTCGTCGACGAGGGCGTAGAGGACGTCGCAGGTCATGAGCCTGGTCACATCCGCGATGCGGAACGACATGTCGGTGTCGACCGCCTCGCCGTCCGGCACCTGCGTGCCGACGCCGGTGACCCAGGAACCGGCCCAGGGCGCCCATACGCCCACGATCGCGCCCGATGTCCCGGAAGCGGCCAGCGCATGCTCGACTGCTTCCTGCATCGCGGCGACCGTGTCGTCGGGGAGGGATCCCTCGACCTGAGCGGGCGGCTCATAGCTGAAGGTGTCCTCCGCAGTACAACCGGTGAGGACGAGACCGAGCGCGACCGCACTGGCCGCGGCGGCGCGCCACCGGCGCGACGAGAGAAGCTGCATGGAAGGAACCCCCGAGAAGATGTCTCCCGAGTCTAGAACGCGGATGCTGAAAGACCACCCCGCGCGAAGCCCCCTAGGGTGTGAATGTGCCTCACTCCTTCGATGCCGACGTGATCGCCGCCGTGCTGCGTCACATGAACGGCGACCACACCGACGACAATCTGCTGATCGCCCGCGCCTTCTCCCCGGCCGACGGCGGCACGATCACCGCATCCGTGATGACCGGGTTCGACGGTGACGGCGGGACGTGGGACGTCACACGCGGCGGGGTCACCTCACCGCTGACCGTGGCGTGGCCGGGAGGCCCCATCGCCGATCGCCCGGCGGTGCGCCGCGAAGTCGTCGCCCTCTACGATGCCGCGTGCGAGCGTCTGGGCATCGAGCCGCGTCCGCACGACTGATCCCCAGGATTCGCACCGGGAATTCATGTGTCCTCGGGTTTCATGACGAGTTAGGTAACCCTTACACTGAGGTCATGTCCGAGATCCTCTCCTTCTCCGCCGCCCTCCGGGAGCGCTCGTCCGGATCCCACTCGCGCAGCGAGACCGCCGGCTTCATGTCCGACCTCCTCAAGGGCGAGGGGTCTCGCGAGGACTACATCGCCCTCGTCGCGCAGCACTACTTCATCTACGACGCACTCGAGGGCGTCGGCGACCGCATGCGCCAGGACCCGGTCGCCTCCGTGTTCCTCAGCGACAAGCTCACGCGCCTTCCCGCGCTCGAGGCCGATCTGGAATTCCTGCTCGGCTCCGACTGGCGCGAGCAGATCGTCGCGCTGCCGACGACTCAGCGCTACGTGGACCGCATCCGCCAGGTCGGCGCGACCTGGCCCGGCGGATTCGTCGCGCACCACTACACCCGCTACCTCGGCGACCTGTCCGGCGGCATCTTCATCGGTCGGGTGATGGCACGCCGGTTCGGCTTCGAGACCAACGGCATCGGCTTCTACCTGTTCGACGACATCGCCGACCCCGCCGCGTTCAAGGACGTCTACCGTGAGCAGCTCGACTCCGCTCCGTGGGATGAGGCCGAGCGGGAGCGCGTGATCGACGAGGTTCTGCTGGCCTACCGCTTCAACACGGAGCTGTTCGAGGACCTCGACCGGGCGCGCGCCGCGGCCTGACACCCCACCTGGGCCGCTGAGCCCGTCGAAGCGTCAGCTCTTCGGGATCTCCGGGGTGGATGCCGCCAGCCAGGCATCGCGCATGAACCGCCGCACATCCTCGTCGACACGGATGTCGCGGGGACGCAGCGCACGCGACAGATACAGCCCCTCCAGCGAGGTCAGCCGACTCAGCGCGACATAGGTCTGCCCCGGCGCGAACGCCCCGGAGCCGAGATCGATGATCGCGCGCTCGTACGTCTTGCCCTGCGACTTGTGGATCGTCACGGCCCACGCCAACCGCAGCGGGAACTGCGTGAACTCGGCGACGACGTCACGACTGAGCTTCTTGGTGTTCTGGTCGTACGCGTAGCGGAACCGCTCCCAGACGGCCGGTTCGACGTCGACCTCCTCGCCGTCGATGTCGACGCGCACGGAGCTGCCGAGGATGCGCAGCACCGTGCCGATCGTGCCGTTCACCCAGCGCGGAGGCTCGCCCGACATGGCGGTGTCGTTGCGGAGGAACATCACCTGCGCGCCGACCTTGAGCTTCAGCTCCGCCTCGGCGGGTAGCGACGCCTCTCCGCGTCCGAAGTCGCCGCTGACCTCGGCGCGCGCGGTCTGCTCCTTGCCGGCGAGCGCGGCGAGGTGGCGGCTGTTGATGCTGTTCACGATGTCGTTGCGCGTGGCCAAGGTGATCATCGGCACCTCTCCGGGCTCGGGCTCAGGGGGCTTGCGGGCACCCTGGGTGTTGAGCACTCCGGCGATCTCGGCCGTGACCCGTCCGTAGCGCACGGCGTTGAGCATGGCCTTGAAGCCGTCGTCGGACTGCCGGTGGATCTGCACCAGTTCGCGCACGTGGAGCTTCGCCCTGGTGTCGACCTCGAAGAGGCCCTGCTGGTCGGAGGACCCTCTTCCCGATCCGGCTCCTGAGCCCGACGAAGGACCCGCCCACACCTTCGCATCGAAGAACCAGAACGAGCGGTAGTGGTCCTGCACGTAGCGGGCCTCGTCGCCGCGCGGAGGCACAGGGGCCAGCTGATACGGATCGCCGAACATCACGACCTGCACCCCGCCGAACGGTTCTCCGCGCCGCCCCCGCGCCTGGCGGAGCGACCGGTCGATCGCATCCATCAGGTCGGCGTTGACCATCGAGATCTCGTCGATGACCAGGGTCTCGATCGCGTTCAGGATGCGACGGGTGGCGTCGTTCTGATCGATGTCGCCGTCACCGATCAGGCCGATCGGCAGGCGGAACAGCGAGTGGATCGTCTGCCCCTCGACGTTGAGCGCTGCGACCCCGGTGGGCGCGCAGATCGCGATCTGCTTCTTCGTGTTCCAGGCGAAGTACTGCAGCAGTGTCGACTTTCCCGTGCCGGCTCGTCCGGTGATGAACACGTGCTCGCTGGTGTCCTCGATGAGACGGAACAGCTCGTGCTGTTCGTCGGACAGGGCGGGAATGGACACGGATCTCTCACGGGGAAGCGGATGGATGCAGACGCTCCCCCATGCTACGGCCCGGTATCGGCCAGCGCCTCGTGGCGCTCGGCATCGTCTCAGGACGCACTCCTAGACTGGCGCCATGAACCAGGTGGAGACGAAGGCGCCTCGGCGCGCTCGTCTCGCCGTCGACCTTGCCATGCTGACCGTCGTCGGACTGCTCCTGGTCGCCGCCATCGGTGCGGGCGGCTCCACGCTGTACCAGCAGTTCTACGGTCCGTCCGCGTTCGTCACGCGCTACCTCGACCTGCTGTCGGCCGGGCGGGCGGCCGATGCGCTGCGCATCCCCGGCGTCGCCATCGACCGCGAGACCCTCGCTCAGGCGGGCGTCGGCGCGGGGGCATCGGAGGCGATGCTCCGCCATGCCGCCCTGGCGCCGCTGACCGACGTGCACGTCGACGCCGAGAAGCCCGTCGACGGCGGAACCGCCGTGACCGTCAGCTACCAGGCCGGCGGCCACGAGGGGACCACGACCTTCCTCGTCGCCCAGGACGGCTGGGTCGGCGTCACTCCGAACTGGCGGTTCATGACCAGCCCTCTCGCCGTCGTCGACCTCACGCTCCGCGGCGCGGATCAGTTCGCCGTCAACGGGTTCGAGGTGGATCGCCGCCAGATCTCGGCGGACGGTGTCGATGCCGGCGCGCTCGATCCCCTCTCCCTCCTCGTGTTCACACCGGGCATCTACTCGGTCACCGTCGACACCGCGATCGCCGAGGCATCCGGCATCGGCGTGCTCGCCGACACCCCGCTCGCGATCACTCCCCTCGACGTGCAGACGAAGCCGACGAAGGAGTTCGTCGGCGTGGTGCAGGAGCGCGTGGAGGAGTTCCTCACGCAGTGCACGTCGCAGGAGGTCCTCCAACCCACGGCATGTCCGTTCGGACTGCAGGTCAGCAACCGCATCGCATCGCTCCCGAAGTGGTCGATCGCCGAGCAGCCCCGGGTGACAGTGGTGCCCGACGGCGGGCACTGGCAGATCCCTCCCACCGACGCCGTGGCGCACGTCGAGGTCGAGATCAAATCCCTGTTCGACGGTTCGGTCGAGCCCGTCTCGGAGGACGTGCCGTTCCAGGTCAACGGATCCATCGTGATCCTGCCCAACGGCTCGGCGTCGATCCGCGTCGGCTCACCCGGAGAAGCCGCAGGCGACTGAACGCCGCGGTCACCCGATCAGCCGCGCTCGGCCTCACGGCGGTCGCGCTCGGCGAGAGCAGCGAGCTTCGCGTTGTACTCCTCGAGCTCGGCGTCGCCCGTGCGGTCGGCGTGCCGATCTCCGCGGCGCTGCACCTTGGTGTCGTCACGGCTCCACTGGATCGCGACGGTGATCGCGAGGATGAGTGTCGGGATCTCACCGATCGACCAGGCGACGCCACCGCCGATGTATTGATCGTCCATCGGCTCAGGACCCCAGGTGCGACCCATGGAACCGAACCAGTCGGCGACCATCAGGCCCTCCTGCATCATGATCGCCATGCCGAAGAAGGCGTGCATGGCCATCACCGCGATCAGGGTGATCAGGCGGCCGGCATAGGGCAGGCGGTAGGGCACCGGGTCCGCGCCGATCAGGCTCAGCACGAAGAGGTAGCCGGAGATCAGGAAGTGCGTGACCATCCACTCGTGGCCGAGGTGCTCGTACATCGACCAGCGCACGAGGTCGGTGAAGTAGAACGCCCACAGCGACAGGATGAAGATCGCCGCCGCGACGAACGGATGCGTGACCACGCGGGAGAACGGTGAGTGCACCGCCCACATGATCCACTCGCGGCCACCGCGGGTGTCGTCGTCGCGTTTGTGGATCGCCCGCAGCGCGAGCGTGACGGGGGCTCCGCTGACGAGCAGCAGCGGGATCGCCATCGACAGCATCATGTGCCCGAGCATGTGCACGCTGAACAGGTACTCCTGATAGGCGTTGATCGGACCGCCCGTGACCCAGACGAGCAGCAGCAAGCCCAGCACCCAGAAGACGGTGCGGTAGATCGGCCAGCGGTCACCGCGGCGGTGCAGACGGACGACACCGGCGAGGTAGAAGAACAGCCCGAACCCGGCAGCGACCAGCCACAGGATGTCGAGGTCCCACGCCGTGAACCAGCGGTCGATCGTGAACTCCGGCGGCAGAGCGGTGCGGGTCAGCACCTCGGCCGGCGTCTGGGCGAACGCCACCTCGCCGGTCGGCGGAGGAGTGCGCGCGAGAGCGGCAGCGGCGCCGGATGCCAGACCCATGAGCGCGACCTCGCACAGCACCAGCATCCAGAACCAGCGCGCGGCGCGATCGCCCGCGAGCTTCGGGATCAGCCGCGTGCGATACCAGGCGCCGAGCAGGCCCATGCCACCGAGCAGCACGACTTTGGCGATCAGGATGGCGCCGTACGGCGTCCACAGGGCACCCCAGTCGCCGAGCGCGACGACCGAGCGCGCGACGCCCGAGACCGCGACCACCACGAACGCGGCGATCGCGAGGGTGGAGTACCGGGCCACGAGGCGCGAGGTGTCGACATCCGGCCGACCGCGGAGCACCACCAGCAGCAGCAGTCCGCCGAGCCACACCGCAGCACCGATGGTGTGCAGCAGGATCGAGTTGACCGCGACGTTGTGGCCCGCGAGATCACCCGCGTGACCCTGGGTGGCCAGGGGCAGGAACGATGCGGCGGCGAGGATCGCGGTGAGCAGCGTCGTGGTCCAGCTGCGCCACGCGAAGGCCAGCACCGTGATGACTGCACCGAACACGGTCGTGATGAGCCAGGACTGGCCCAGCGGCAGTGTGAGCAGGAAGCGGCCGAGCTGCGCCCCGAACTCCCGCTCGAGGCTGAGCTGGGGGTTGAACGCCGACATGAACGCGAGGAACCCGGCGAGACCTGCGGCGACCGTGAAGACCGCTGCTCCGATCGATGCGACGTTGAGGGCGGTGTCGAAGGACTTGTCCCCGCTGCGCAGTGCGAACAGCGCGAGCACCAGGGAGCCGAGCATTGCGGCGCCGGCCATGTTCATGAGCAGCTTGGCGATCGGCGTGCCCCAGAGCACGAAGGGCCCCGGATCCTGCAGCAGCGGCGTCTTGGCGCCGCCGCCGATGATGAGGGCGATGACCACGGCCACGAGCGCGGCGACGATCAGGATCGCCACGCCGGCGAGACGATACGCCGAACTCCGGCTGGTCGTAGCGGCGCGGGAACTCACCCCTCCAGCCTAAGCCGCGGATCCCCGGCGCCCGACCTGCCCGGCGGCATCCGTCGGGGATGCACGAAGGCCGCCACCCACAGGGGCGGCGGCCTTCGACGAGGTGCGGTCAGATTACTTGACGGCAGCCTTCAGCTTGGAGCCAGCGGTGACCTTGACGCGCTTGCCGGCCGGGATCTTGATCTCGGCGCCGGTCTGCGGGTTGCGACCGGTGCGGGCAGCGGTGTCGACCTGCTCGAACGAGATCCAGCCCGGGATCGAGACCTTGCTGCCCTTGGCAACAGCGTCGGACACCGTGGCGAACAGCGAGTCGAGGACACCGGAGACGGTGGCCTGGCTCTGGCCCGTGGCGCTTGCGATGCTCGCGACGAGCTCGGTCTTGGTGATGGACTTGTCAGCCATGTCATCCTCCAGCGACGAGATCCCGTCGCATCGTTGTGGGTGTCGGAGCGGATGCTCCTGGTCGAGTGACCGCCTTGAATGTATCAACCACCACCCTCATTTCCGCGTCATTTCGCGGGTTTTGGCGATATCCAGGGCGTGTCGCACCACTTTTGTCACTCTGTTCACAGGTTTCGGGCCCTCAAAGCGGCCGATGAGCGTCGATCACCGCACGCGCCGTGCGCTCGAAGGCGGGGGCCACGCGCTCCTCTCCGTCGAGATATCCGCCCACGAGAGCGGCGTCGCGCAGTAGCACGAGAGATGCCGCGACCTCGGCGGGATGCTCCAATCCCGCCGTCTCCGCCACGGACTGCAGCGTGCCGCGGAACCACTCCCGGTGCTCGTCGATGAGTCTGCGCACCGGGCCTTCGGCATCCGGGTATTCCGCCGCGGCGTTGATGAACGGACATCCGCGGGTGTGACGCAGGCGGATGTCGGCCGCGATGCCCTCGATCACGGCATCGAGGAGTCCGTCCGGATCCGCGACCTCTGCTCCCGCCGCGGCGAACATCGCGCGGAGGTTCTCGTCCTCGTTGTGCAGGTACGCGAGGACGAGGTTCTCCTTGCCGCCGAACTGCTTGTACAGCGTGGCCCTGGTGACCTCGGCCTCGGCGATCACGCGGTCGACGCCCACCGAGTGGATGCCCTCGGCATAGAACAGGCGAGTGGCGGTGTCGATCAGGCGAGCGCGCGCGGGGCTCGGACGCTTCGACGTGGTGGTGGTCATGAGGCTCCCCCTGCACGGATAGACAGAACGATTGGTCTACTTCAAGCGTACCCCGGTTTCCGGCATCCGATCTTCTTCTCGGGAATAGGTTGCGGTAGATAGAACGTTCGGTCTACTATCAGTGCAGCGCACTCCCCTTCCGGGCATATCGCCCGGCCCTGATAGAGAGAAGAAGATCATGAGCACCACCGCCAAGACTCCCATCGTCCTCATCCACGGACTCTGGATGACCCCCACCAGCTGGGACACCTGGGCCGAGCGCTTCCGCGCACAGGGCCACGAGGTCATCGTCCCGGGCTGGCCCGGAATCGACGACCGCACCGTCGCCGACATCCGCCGCGATCCGTCCGCCCTCAAGGGCATCGGACTGAAGCAGATCACCGACCACTACGAGCGCATCATCCGCGCGCTCCCCGTGAAGCCGATCATCATGGGCCACTCCTTCGGCGGCGTCATCACGCAGATGCTCGCCGACCGCGGCCTCGGTGTCGCCTACGTCGGCGTCGCCCCCGGACAGACCGCCGGCGTCACCACCCTCCCCCTCTCGACGCTGTGGACCGGCACTCCGATCCTCTCGAACCCGTTCGGCCGCAACGGCGCCAAACCGCTGTCGAAGCGCCACTTCCACTTCACGTTCGGCAACGACCTGCCCCGTGCGGCATCCGACGCCCTCTGGGAGGAGTACGCGGTCAACTCGTACAACCGGGTCTTCTTCGAAGGAGTGACCTCCGTGCTCAACGAGAAGGGCGGCGTCACACACGTCGACTACGCCCGCACGGACCGCGCCCCGCTGCTGCTCATCGCCGGCGAGATCGACCACGTCGTGCCGCCGACCATCGTCCGCGCGATCGAGAAGAAGTACCGGTCGTCCGGCAGCCCCGCCGTCGTCGAGCGCAAGGAGTACGCCGGCCGCACCCACCGCCTCGTCAGTCAGGACGGCTGGGAGCAGATCGCCGACGACGCCCTCGGCTGGGCCCTCTCCCACGCCGCATCCGCCACTCCCGCGGCCTGATGCCCGGGGGCCCCGGGGGGTCGGTGGGTTCGGTGGGTTCGGGAGGAGAACTCCCCTTCGGGAGGAGAATCTCGCCAGATCTCTCCTCCCGAAGCCGAGTTCTCCTCCCGCATCAACTGGCGAGGTGGAGACGCTGGCCGATGGCGGCCAGGATCACCCGCTGCACCCCGGGCCACTGGTTGATCAGCTGGTCGTAGCCGATCCGGATCACGTGATAGCCATGGAGCTTGAGGAGCGCATCATGCGCGATATCGCTCGTACGCTGCGTGCCGATGTGATGCCCACCATCGATCTGCACGACGAGCCGCTCGCCGATCAGGAAGTCCACTCGGTGCCCCAGCAGCCACACCTGCGGCGTGATCGGCACCTTCAGCCAGCCGAGCCGCGTGTGGAAGATCGTCTCGGTGCCGGAATCCGCGAACGGACGGGCATCCGCAAGCATCTGACGCGCCGCCGGCGGGAGCGGCGCCCGTGCGAGCATCCCCGGATCGATGAGCCTCTGTCGCAGAGCAGACTCCCAAGTCGCACGAGCGCTCTCATACGGTTGACATCGCGCGATGAGCACGAGAGCGTTCTCGAGCGAGTCCTCACAGGCATCCGGGTCGCGCGGGAAGATCGGCCGGCTCCAGTGGATCACACCCCGCGCCGTCTTCACATGCCCGGATTTCGCGGGGGCGGCGAGGTGCGGTTCGGATGAGTCGAGCACCCAAAGTCCTCTGCGGGCCGCGAGCGTGATGCAGCTGAGGACGACTCCGGAGCGGGCGGCGGCCACCAGCGACGCATCAGCATCCGATAGCGCCACCCACCCCCGTCGCACCGCGAGCACTCGACCACTCCGGATCGCTACCCGCAATCCATGTTCCGTCACCCCGTCACGCTGAAGAGCCGCGACGCGCGCAACTCCGTGCCGTCGTGAGAGCGACGTGACCGCATCCATCCACCGATCATCGAAGATGCCCGTGTCTGCCCGGTCTCCGCATCCCGCAATCAGGGGATGCCTCTCCATGGCATCCACCTGTGCAGGAGAAGCCAAGCCCCACTGGCTCCCCGCTTCGGGAGGAGTACTCCCGTTCGGGAGGAGGATGCCGGCCCGAAGCTCCTCCCGAGGGCGAGAACTCCGCTGTACGCCAGGTCACCCAACACCCCACGCACGCGAAAGGGGCGAGGATCCGAAGATCCTCGCCCCTTTCGTCTGCTGAGACTTACCAGCTGGACTTGGTCACGCCGGGCAGCTCGCCGCGGTGTGCCATGTCACGGAAGCGGACACGCGAGATGCCGAACTTCGTGAGGACACCGCGGGGGCGGCCGTCGATGACGTCGCGCGAACGCACCCGAGCCGGCGACGCGTTGCGCGGCAGCTTCTGCAGGCCGACGCGTGCGGCCTCGCGGGCCTCGTCGGTGGCGTTCGGGTCGACCAGGGTCTTCTTCAGCTCTGCGCGACGCTCTGCGTAACGCTCGACGATGACCTTGCGCTGCTCGTTGCGAGCGATCTTGCTCTTCTTAGCCATTGATCAACGCTCCTCTCGGAATTCGACGTGCTGACGGATGACCGGGTCGTACTTCTTGAGCACGAGACGGTCGGGGGTGTTGCGGCGGTTCTTCTTGGTCACGTACGTGTATCCCGTACCTGCCGTGGAACGCAGCTTGATGATCGGACGTACGTCCTGAGCCTTCTTGGCCATTAGAGCTTCACACCCTTCGCCTGGAGGTCCTTGACCACGTTCTCGATGCCGCGGACGTCGATCACCTTGATGCCCTTGGCGGACACGTTGAGCGTGATCTTACGACCGAGCGACGGAACGAAATAGGTCTTCTTCTGCACGTTCGGGTCGAAGCGGCGCTTCGTCCGGCGGTGCGAGTGCGAGACGTTGTGACCGAAACCGGGAACAGCTCCGGTCACCTGGCACACTGCTGCCATGGTGGTGACTCCTTCTATACCGTGAGGCCGGACGGCCTCACCCAAGATCCCTTGTCTGCGTGCCACAGCCCCCTCGACAGGCGCGAGGACCATACAGCACACGAACTGCGCACAGGAGTGTGCGCAGACAAGGAGTCAGTTTAGCACGGACGACGCACCGGGCGTGTCGCCGGCCAGGAGCGCGGATGCCGCATCGGCCGCACCACGCCCCCAGCGGAACGGCGAGACCGTGCGGTCGCCTGGAATCCAGAAGCGCCAGGGGAAGGCATCCGTTCCGGCGATGCCCGCGACACCCACCCGTGGCCCGGTCGCCACCTCCGCGAGAGGATCGCCCACCCAGAGCTCGGCGCGCGCGCCGCGACACTCCTCCCCCGTGACCGCATCGATGCCGTCGTGGAGCGGATGCCGCAGCCCCACCGCCTGCCCCAGACGACCGGGTCCGCGAGCGAGGTCGCGCCGTGCCGTCGAGCCGAGAGGCAGCGCGGCCCCCCGCCGACGCGCCGCGGCCTCCTCGCCGAAGACCACCTCGCCCGCCCGCAGCAGCACGCCGTCGCCCTGCCCCTCGGGCCCGCACACCACGTTGACGCAGGAGTGGATGCCGTGGCTGAGGTACACGTACAGGTGCCCCGGCTCTCCCCACATCGTGGCGTTGCGGTTCGTGCGCCCCATGCGTGCGTGCGAGCCGGGATCGGCGAGCTCGCCCGTGCCCTGCCCGTGGTACGCCTCGACCTCGGTGATCCGCAACCGCACCTCGACTGCACCGCCGTCCTTCCCGTCGACGACCGTGCGCAGCTCGGCGCCCAGCAGCCGCGGGGCGACCTCGACCGCGGATCCGCTCAGTGCGGTGCGGACCGCTCGGCGGAGAGCGCCGTCCGACCCGGCCATCTCAGAACCGCGGAGCCGTCTGGCACCATGACACGTCGAAGCCCGTGAGCGCGACGATCTCCTTGCCGGTGCGCAGATCGATCAGATGCGCCTCCATGTTCTGCGGGAGCGGCAGCAGCATCTCGTCGTAGGGGTTGTTCGACATGTCCGGCGCGATCACGACGGCGGCGTACTGACCGCTCGGCGACGCGCACGCCTGCAGGATCGAGTCGGTGGACGCGACCTCGACGAGGGGTTCCGCCGCGCCGTCGTCATCGACCCGGATGATCGCCTGGCCCGACGGGATGCCGTTGTCATCGCGCGCGACGACATGCCGCAATGTGCCGCCGGGGAACGGCGTGATGGTGGTCGCCGGACCGTAGTCCGGATCGGATGCCGCGAGCGGCGCCTCCGACCCGTCGGTGAGATTGAGCTCGACGACGGATCCGTCGAGTCGCTCGACGATCGCGGTGTACGTGCCGCGTGAGACGCCCTGGATGTTGGCCGCCAGACCGAGGGATTGCACTCCGGCGTCGCTGGAGCGGTCGACGAGCGACAGCGCGCCGTCGAAGTCGATGAACAGCACCGCCGCGCTGTCGGGCACGAACTGCCAGGCGAAGACGCTGGCCTCCTTGTCGGCGACCTCGATGACCTGCGGCTCGTCGTCGCCCTTCAGCGATTGCGTGACCAGCACGCTCGCACGCCCTTCGGTGTCGCTGAGCTCGCGGTCGGAATAGCTGTACCCGACGAGCCCTCCCCGTTCGGAGACCTGGACCGCCCCGACGTAGCCCACTCCCGGCAGCTCGAGCTCCCGCGGTTCGGACCCGTCGCGGTTCATCACCAACAGCTTCGAGCCCTCGTCCTCCTCGACCGCGACCACGAGCTGCGCGGACGTCGCCCGGAAGTCGTTGATCTTGTCGGCGGAGAAGACGACGCTTCCCTCACCGGTGAGGTCGGTGCGGAAGATCTTGTCTTCGCCGTCGACATCGCGGCGCAGCAGGAAGAAGCTCGACGGCGGAGTCGTGATGGTGGTGGTCAGGTCCGCCTTCGGCCCACCGCCGGCGCCGACGACGTCGGACACGCGGATCGTGTACTCGGTGTCGTCGTCGAGCGGCACCGTGAAGCGGATGCCGATGCTGCGGCCGGAGGCGTCGACCGTGAACGGAGCCTCGGGCTCGACCGTGACCTGTGCGGGATCGATCGCGGCGAGCGACTGATTCGCCGTGAGGATGACGCGGCTGCCGGACGACTCGATCGCCTGGGCGGCATCGGACTGCACCTTCGTGACACGTGGCCCCTGCAGCAGGCTGACGATCCCGAGCCCGGTGCCGACGAGGACCAGCACGCCGAGCACGGCGACCAGCGTGAGCACGAAGCGTCGCGACGGCAGCGTGCGCGTGGGAGCGCCCGGCGCGGGTCGTTGAGCGGAACTGGACCCCTGAGCGGAACCGGGCCCCTGCGCGGAACCGGAGCCCTGAGCGGAACTGGGTCCCTGAGCTTGTCGAAGGGCGCCCTCCACGGTCGGGGGTGCTTCGACAAGCTCAGCAACCCAGGTCTCCGGCGCCGCTCCCGGGGTCTCCGGCTCGGCAACCCCGGTCTCCGGATTCCCCGGCCGAGCGCCGAGGATCACAGGCTCGGGGGCGCGGGGGATCGCGGGCAGCGCGGTCGCCTCGACATCCGCTCGTGCGGACGCCTCGAAGGCGGCCATCTTGCGCGCGGCGGCCTCCTGCTCCGCGATCTCGCGTTCGCCCGCCCGGCGCACGGCCGCGTCACGCGCAGCCGCATCACGCACGGCCGCCTCACGCGCAGCCGCATCTTCCGCTCGGTCGGCATCCGGCTCGGACTGGTCCGCGGGAGCGACCGCACGACTGATGCGTTCGGCCTCCTCCTGCTCTGCAGCCTCACGGGCGGCCCGCATCTCGGCGCGGGTGCGCGGCACCGCGGGTACCTCCGGGCGCTCGTCGTCAGTACTCATACGGGTCTCCCGGCTCGTCGATCGCGACGACGTCGGTCGGCTCGATGTGCAGGGCGCCGTCGGCATCCGCGCGCACGGTTCCGGTGATCTCGACCCACTGGCCGGTCTTGTACTTCCCGGGGTCGACCTCGACCGGGAGCGTGGCGGTCTGCGCGTCGATCACGCAGTGCGTGATGACCAGGCGCGTCAGATTCACGCCATCCGACCCCGAGCCGGGCGTCACGAAGCCGGTGAGCGTGACATCGGCGCCGTCGTAGGCCGCGGTGTTGGTCGCGGTGGCGAACACACTGGCCCAGTCGCCGATGCCGAAGGTCGTGGTGTCGGCGATGCCGAGCGAGACGGTGTCTGCACCGGCGAACAGCGCGGTCGATTCCCCCGCGCGCGACATCGCCAGCTCCACCGACAGTGATGCAGGGGGCAGCACGAGAGCCGCGGCGACGACGCCCGTAGCGACGACCCCTCCGGTCACCGCGCCGACCGTCGCGAGCGTGCGTCGCCGCGGCACCGCGGGTGTCTCGTCGCTCTCGGCGTCCGCGGCAACCCCGTGGTCATGACCGTGATCACCCTCCGCCCCGATGGGCAGCGTGCACGACCAGATCGCGCCCGCAAGGGTCACGACGGCGGCGGCGCAGGCGAACCAGATCGACTCGGGGCTGATGTAGAGCGTGAGCCGGCCGGTGAACGCGAGGCCGAGGGTGACGACCGCGATGACCGAGGCCAGACCGACGCCCAGCCACCGGGTGCCCAGCGCACGGGCGCGCGAGGGAGCCTGCTCAGACAAGGACGTTCACCCCGATCCCGATCACGAATGCCGCGGTCAGCACGATGCCCACGATGCCGGCGAGAGTCCTGGCCGTGAATGTGGTGCGCATGAGCGCGAGCATCTTGATGTCGACCAGCGGCCCGACCAGCAGGAAGGCGACCAGCGCACCCGACGAGAAAGTCGAGGCGAACGACAGCGCGAAGAAGGCGTCGACGTTGGAGCAGATGGCGACCGTCATCGCGAGCACCATCATGGTGACGATCGAGAGCACGGGGTTCGAGCCGATCGCCAGCAGCATGTCGCGCGGAATGAGCACCTGCACGGCACCGGCGAGCGCGGAGCCGATCACCAGCGCCGGCATCACGGCCCGCAGCTCGACGAGGAACTGCGTCAGGCTGCGCTTCACGGGGGTGCCGTGCTCGTGCGTGACGCGGTCGCAGGTCTCGACGAAGCGCTGGGTGAGCAGGGCGTCGGGCGAGGGGTGACGGCTGTAGATCCAGCCGATGAGGTTGGCGATGAGGTAGCCGCCGACCAGGCGCGCGACCAGAATGCCGCCATCCCATCCGAAGGCCGCGTGCGTGGTGAGGATCACGATCGGGTTCACGATCGGCGCCGCGATCAGGAAGGTGAGCGCCTCGGCCGGGGCGAGTCCGCGCATCATGAGGCCGCGGGCGAACGGCACGTTCCCGCACTCGCACACCGGGATCAGCATGCCCAGCAGCGACAGCACGGCTCGCCGTGCCCAGGCCCGCTTCGGCAGCCAGCGCTGGATCGCATCCGGCGGCAGCCACACCTGCACCACGATCGACAGGACCACACCCAGGATCACGAACGGCAGCGCCTCGATCAGCACGCTGAGCGCGAGGGTCAGCCCGTCCTGCGCACGCGTGGGCAGGGAGGCGGGGAAGAGCGTCGGGAGGAACTGGTCGATCAGGAACAGCGCCGCGATGACGACGACGCCGAGCCCGACGCCGATCCACGGCGAACGCGGGGATGCGGTGGGACGATGCGAATGACCTGAATGCGACACCCCAGGCCGGGTTCCTGAGTCCGTCCGGAGGATCACGCCGTCGCAGCCCTCTCGGCGTCACGCTTGTTGGCGCAGGGAGTGCACAGCCCGAAGATGTCGACGACGTGCGCGGCATCCGTGAATCCGTGGAGGGCCGCCGTGCGGTGCGCCCACTGCTCGACGTCCTTCGCCTCGATCTCGACCGTCAGACCACACGAGCGGCAGATCAGATGATGGTGGTGGCCCTGCGTGGTGCAGGCGCGATACAGCGCTTCTCCCTCGGGGCTCTGCAGCGAGTCGGCATCGCCGGAGGCGGCGAGTCCGGCAAGGGCACGGTAGACCGTGGCCAGTCCGATGCCGGTGTTGTCGTCGCGCAGCGAGGCGTGCAGACTCTGCGCGCTCACGAAACCGCGAGCGTCGGCGAGTGCTTCGCGCACGCGTTCGCGCTGCCAGGTGTTCCGCTGAGCCATACCGAGAGTCTAAACGGCGGGCATTGCCGAGGGCTGGGAACGGACGACGCCGGCCCCTCGGGCCGTTCCGTCCGACGGATCACGGAGTTCATGACGAATCGAGGAACGGATGCCGCAGAAAGGTCCGTGATCCGTCCGAAGCTCCGCGATCCGTCGGGCCGAGGTCACGCCGCCACGCGCCGCACGCGCGCCCGCGACCGCTGCACGAGCCAGCACACCACGTAGATCGTGAACGACAGGGTCGTGATGTAGGGGCTGACCGGGAGGGTTCCGGCGAGAGCGAGCAGGATGCCGCCCACGGCGGAGACGAACCCGAAGAGAGCGGCCAGCAGCGGCACCGCCACCGGACCGGCGGTGACCCGCATGGCCGCGGCGGCCGGCGTCACCAGCAGCGCCATCACCAGCAGTGCGCCGATGATGTGCACGCTGACCGCGACGATGAGTCCGAGCAGCACCATGAACAGCAGGCTCACCGCGCGGGTCGGCACACCGCGCGCGGCGGCGGACTCCGGGTCGAGCGAGTCGAACCGCAGCGGGTTCCACATCACCAGCAGCCCGACCAGCACGACGCCGCTGATGCCGATGAGCCAACCGAGATCCGGGCTCGAGACCGAGACGATCTGGCCGGTGAGCAGACTGAAGCGGTTCGCGCTGCGTCCGTCGTAGAGCGAGAGGAACAGGATGCCGAGGCCGAGGCCGAACGGCATCAGCACGCCGACGATCGAGTTGCGGTCGCGGGCTTTGGCCCCGAGCAGCCCGATCAGGATCGCGGCGACCAGGGCGCCGCCGAGCGATCCGACCACCACGCTGCCCCCGAACAGGAGCGCGGCCGCGGCGCCGGCGAACGACAGCTCGCTCACCCCGTGCACCGCGAACGCGAGGTCGCGCTGCATCACGAAGACGCCGATCAGACCGCCGACGATGCCGAGCACGGCACCGGCGACGATCGAGTTCGCGAGCAGGGCGACGAGCTCGCCGTAGTCCTGGAAGGAGAAGACGTCGCCCCAGTCGACCATCGGGACGATGCCGGTGAGGACGTTCATGCGGCACCGCCGTGGTCGTGGTCGTGGTCGTGGAAGTGGTGGGGCTCGGCATCCGGCACGCCCACGACTACCAGGCGGTCGCCGGCGCGGAGCACGAAGACCGGGGTGCCGTAGAGCTCGGTGAGCACCCGCGTCTGCAGCACCTCGTCGGGAGTGCCCAGCAGGAAGCGGCCGCCCGCGATGTAGAGGATGCGGTCGACGCGACCGAGGATCGGGTTGATGTCGTGCGTCACGAACAGCACCGCGGCCCCGCGCTCACGGCGCTGGCGGTCGATGATGTCGGTCACTCCGACCTGGTTGGCGAGGTCGAGGTTCGACAGGGGCTCGTCGCACAGCAGCAGCGATGGTTCATCGGCAAGAGCCTGTCCGACCCGCAGCCGCTGCTGCTCGCCGCCCGACAGCATCCCGACCCGACGTTCGGCGTAGTGCGCGGCGCCGACGGCCTCGAGCAGCCGATCGACCTTGGCGCGGTCGCCGCGGTGCGGGATCGGGAAGCCGAAGCGGCTGCCCTGCACGCCGAGAGCCACGAGGTCGCGCGCGCGCATGCTGGTGTCGGGGGCGAGGGAGCGCTGCTGCGGGATGTAGCCGATGCGCGAGTTGCCCCGGTGCACGGGCTCACCGGCGACGCGGATCGTGCCGGACGACAGCGGCTGCAGCCCCAGGATGCTGCGCAGCAGCGTGGTCTTGCCGGAGCCGGACGGCCCGAGCACGGCGATGAACTCGCCGGGCTGCACCGTGAGGTCGAGCCCCGACCAGAGTTCACGGTCGTCGCGATGCAGCGACGCGTTCGCGATCTCGAGGACGGGGCTCGCCGCGGATCCTTCGCTGGGTCCCTGAGCCTGTCGAAGGGCCCGACTCACGACTGGATCGCGGCGGCGAGGCTCTGGATCGCGTCACTCATCCACTCAGAGTACGACGATCCGTCCTCCAGCAGCTCCGTGAAGGCGACCACGGGGATGCCGGCGTCCTTCGCGGCGGCCTCGACGCGCTCGGTCTCGGAGCCGCCGGTCTGCGCATTGGTGAGCACCGCGCCGACCTCCCCGCTGTCGATCACGTTCAGCGCCTCGAGCAGCACGGCGGGGGCGACATCCGTCCCCTCCTCGACCGACTCGGCGAATCCTTCAGGGGTGACGTCCGTGAGACCGGCCGCGGCGGCGAGGTAGCCGGGAAGGGGCTCGGTGATGAAGACGTTGACGCCCTCGGCATCCGCCTGCAGACCGGCGAGGTCGGCCTCGAAGCCTTCCAGGTCGGCGGTGAGCTTCGCGGCGTTGGCTTCGAAATCGGCCTTGCCGTCGGGTTCGAGCTCGGTCAGCTCGTCGGCGATCGCCTCGACGACGTGGACCATCGTGTGCGGGTCGAACCAGACGTGCTCGTTGAAGCCCTCGATGTGGTTGTGGCCCTCGTGCCCCTCGGCGTCTTCGGCGTGATCGTGGTCGTGCTCGGCCTCGTCGCCCTCCGCCTCGTGCCCCTCGTTGCCGGGGAAGTCGTGCGAGTACTCGACCGCGGTCACCACGTGCGGGTCCTTCGCGTCCTGGAGCAGCGTGTCGATGAACGCGTCGTATCCGCCGCCGTTCTCGATCACGAGGTCGGCCTTCTGCACGGTGAGGCGGTCACGCGCGGTGGCCTCGTAGGAGTGCGGGTCCTGCGTCGCCGACGAGATGATCGACGTCACGTCGACCCGGTCGCCGCCGATCTGCGCCGCGATGTCGCCGTAGACGTTGGTGCTCGCGACGACCGTGATCGTGTCGTCGCCGCCCTCTCCCGCCGCGGGAGTGGTGGAACATCCGGCCAGCGTCAGGGCGGCGACGGATGCGAGGGCGAGGGCGATCACGGGCTTCTTCATGCCCCCACTCTAAACGCTAATGAGAACCATTATCAAATCGGCGTCTTCTCCTTCATCGGAGGTAGGAGACGACGCGGAGGTAGGCCGATCTCACCCAGATCGGCCTACCTCCGCTCCACCGCCTACACTCGTGCGAGCCAGACCGTGGCGTCGCCGGGCAGCGCGGAGCCTTCGAGCGCGCTGCTCGAGAGCACCGCATCGGCCGCATCCGCGCCCAGGTCGAACGGCTCGGCGCCGAAGTTCGTCACGATCTGCCAGCCGTTCGGGCGCGCGAACCGCAGCACGTCCGCCCGCCCGGTCTCGATCCACTCCAGCTTCTCGTCCGCCTGCAGCACGTGACGCAGGCGCAGCGCCTCGCGGTACAGCGACAGCGTCGACGAGGGGTCGGCAGCCTCGACGTCGACTGCGGCCGATGCGAACCAGTCCGGCTGCGGCAGGTGGGCCTCGGCGTCACCGAATCCGAACGAGACGCCCTCCGCCGTCCAAGGCAGCGGCACGCGGCATCCGTCCCGACCGAACCCGTCGAACTCGGCCTGACGGAAGAACCCGGGGTCCTGGCGCTGCTCCGGGGTGATCTCGGCCACCTCGTGGAGGCCGAGCTCCTCGCCCTGATACAGGTAGGCGCTGCCGGGGAGGCCGAACAGCAGCAGCGATGCCGCCCGCGCACGACGCAGCCCCTGCGCGCGATCGAGCTGGTCCGCCGGACCGCCCGCGATGACCCACTCCGTCCCCTGCTTGACCGGGCGTCCGTTCAGCGGTGCGAGTCCGTAACGCGTCGCGTGCCGGGTGACGTCGTGGTTCGACAGCACCCAGGTGGTCGATGAGCCGGTGCGCGCGGACTGCTGCAGGTTGTCGTCGATGATGCTCCGGAACTGCCCGGCGTCGAAGTCGGCCACCAGCAGATCGAAGTTGAACGCCTGCCCCAGGCCCTCGGCCGAGGCGTAGCGGGCACGGCGCTCCGGCGTCTCGACCCACGCCTCCGCCACGGCGGTGCGCGGCGGGTCGTAGGAGTTGAACACCTCACGCCACTCGGCATAGATCTCGTGCACATCGTCGCGGTCGAGCAGCGGATGCGTGCCCGAGGTGCGGTCCATCGCGTCGAGCTCCGCACGCGAAGGCAGCGGCTCGCTGAGGTCCTTGGTGAGCATGTGGGCCACGTCGATGCGGAACCCGTCGACGCCGCGGTCCGACCAGAAGCGCAGCGTCTTCAGGAAATCCGCGCGCACCTCGGGGTGGTCCCAGTTCAGGTCCGGCTGCTCGACCGCGAAGTTGTGGAAGTACCACTGGCCGTCGTCGACGCGCTCCCAGGCGCTGCCGCCGAAGACCGAGACCCAGTCCGTGGGCGGCTCCGCGCCATCGGGCCCCGTGCCCTCGCGGAAGATGTACCGCTCGCGTGCGGCCGAGCCGCGCCCGGCGGCGAGCGCCTCCTGGAACCACTCGTGCAGGTCCGAGGTGTGGTTCGGCACGATGTCGACGACGACGTTGATGCCCTTCGCGTGCAGCGCCGCCACCATCGCGTCGAAGTCGTCGAGGGTTCCCAGTCGCGGATCCACGTTGCGGTAATCAGCGACGTCGTATCCACCGTCTGCGAGCGCCGAGGGGTAGAACGGGCTGAGCCAGACCGCATCGATCCCGAGCTCGGCGAGATAGTCGACGCGGGAGAGGATGCCGGGGATGTCGCCCAGTCCATCGCCGTTCGCATCGGCAAAGCTGCGGGGGTAGATCTGGTACACGGCGGCCTGACGCCACCATGCCGCCGTCTTCTCGTCTTCGCGGGACTCCGTGAGAAGCGCATCGGTCATGAGGGGTGGTGCTCCTTTTCTTGTTGCGGTCTTGTGCGTGTGGGGTCAACCCTTGACGGCGCCCTGCGTGACGCCCTCCATGACGAAGCGCTGCGTGAACAGATACGCCAGGATCGCCGGGGCCATCGCCATCAGGTACGAGGCGAACGACACGTTGTAGTTGTTGCTGAACTGGTTCTGGAACAGGTTCTGCCGCACGGGCAGCGTCTGCAGCGCCGGATCCGAGATGATCAGCGACGGCATCATGAAGTCGTTCCAGGCGTAGAGGAACGCGAAGATGCCGACCGTGGCGCTCATCGGCGCGAGCAGCGGGAAGATCAGCTGCCAGAACGTCTGCCAGGTGGTGGCGCCGTCGATGCGCGCGCTCTCCTCGAGCTCCAGCGGGATCGACCGCAGGAACGCCGTGAACAGCAGCACGCTGAAGCTGAGCTGGAACATGGTGGCGAGGATGATCACGCCGAAGGGGTTGTCGAGTCCGACGCGTCCGGTGAGCTGGATCTGCGGCAGCGCCACCACCGGGAACGGGATGAACATCGCCGCCAGCAGGTAGAAGAAGGAGTAGCGGAACAGCTTGCGGTCCCAGTTGCGCACGATCGCGTAGGAGGCGAACGCCGCGAGCACGATCGTCGCGATCACGGTGCCGGCGGTGACGAGCAGCGAGATGCCCGCGCCGACCGGGAACTTGGTGAGGTTCCAGGCCTCGACGAATCCGTCCAGGCTGAACGGGGCGGGGAGCGAGAAGGCGTTGCCGTCGACGGCCTGCGCCGTGGTCTTGAACGCCATCGAGATCGTGACGTACAGCGGCAGCAGCACCGTGACGGCACACAGGATCAGGATGATGGTGCCCGACCAGTTCACGCGCTCCATGCGGATGCGCGGCTTCTTTCCGGAGGCGGTGACGGTGGTGATGGTCTGCGTCGACATCAGAGTGCGTTCCTTCCGCGGGTCAGCGAGAGCTGCAGCAGGGAGATGAGCACGGCGACGATGAAGAAGATCGTCGCGTTGGCCATCTGGTAGGCGTAGTCGCCGCCGTTGAAGCCCGCGATGATCGTCATCGCGACGCTGCGGGTGGAGGTTCCAGGGCCGCCGTTCGTGAGTCCGACGATGATGTCGTAGGCGTTGAGGAAGCCCTTGAACCCGAGGATGACGTTGATCACCACGTAGCCGGCGACGAGCGGGAGCGTGATGCGTGTCAGCTGCTGCGTCTTGCTCGCCCCGTCGATGCTCGCAGCCTCGTAGACCTCCCCTGGCACCGAGAGCAGACCGGCGATGTAGATCAGCAGCGTGCCGGGCACGGCCTGCCACGCGGTCACGATCACGATCGCGATCCACGCCAGATCCGGGTTCGCGAGCAGGCTCGTCGACAGCCACGGGATGCCGGTGGCCGCACCCGCAGCGGGGATCGAGTTCGAGAACAGGAAGTTGAAGACGTAGGCGATGATGATGCCCGAGATGACCATCGGGATCACGAAGACGGTGCGCAGCCCGGTCTTGAAGCGGATGCGGGACGTCAGCCCGACCGCGAGCAGGAACGCGACCACGTTCACGACGATCACCGTGGCGATCGAGAAGCCGAAGGTGAACAGGTAGCTCTGCAGGATGGCCGGATCGCTGAACATCGCGATGTAGTTCGTGAGGCCGTTGAAGTTCCACTCGCCGATGCCGATGGAATCGGTGAAGCTGAAGAAGATGCCCACGACGCCGGGCACCGTGATGGCGAGCGTGAAGAGCACGAGCGTGGGCAGCAGGAACAGGTAGTAGATCGGCTCGACCCGGCGTGTGCGCCGACCGAGCGTGCGCTTCCCGCCCGTGACGATCGCCGTGGTGTCGGTCGTCGGGGCACTCGGCTTGGTGATGCGGGAGGCTGCCGGGTTCGGCAGTGCGGTGTTCGTCATGGCGCGGACTCCTCTGTCTCGCCGGATGCTGATGCGGTGTCCTGGGTCGACGGGAGGGGGGCGCGGAACGCGATCCTGGCCCAGTCGGCATCCATGGTGCGCAGCGTGGAGGTGGTGGACGCGCCGAGCACCATGGCCTGCGCGTAGTTGAAGATCGGGAGGGTCTTGGGCACCAGCACCGACGGGCCCTGATAGATCTGCCCGTTGTCGTAGTACTCGATCATCCCCTCGATGCGGGGGTCGTCGGGCGCGGGGGCATCCTTCGTCGGGGTGAACCCGAGCTGGGAGGCGTTGTACTCCTGGATCCGCTCCGGCTGGTACAGGAACTCCAGGAAGTCACGGGCGGCCTCCTGGTGGCGCGACCCCTCGGGGATCATCGCGGCGAGGTCCATGTTGACGCGCACGCCGAGGTCGGCGGGGTCGTCGGTCATCGGCAGGGGGAAGGTGCCGAGTTCGAGGTCGGGCGCGGTCTTCGCGATCTCGCTGAACGCCCACGGGCCCTGCAGGTACATGGCCGCCTCGCCCTTCGCGAAGGCGAGGTTGCCGTCACCGTAGCCGCGGCTCGCGGCATCCGCATTCGTGTACTCGTCGGCGAGCAGCATCATCCGGTCCATCGGCTCGGCGAAGTCCTTCTGGAACGAGACCTCGGAGTCGGGGCCGACCTCTGCCCCCTCCTGGGCGAGCGCATCGAAGAAGTCGATCACGTCGACGGAGCCGCCGGCGGTGTAGTCGTACCAGCCCTGACCCACGGTCCAGTCGTCCTTGAACGTGCCGTAGAACGGGTCGATGCCGGCTTCCTTCAGCTGGTCGCAGACCGCGATCAGCTCGTCCCAGGTCTGCGGGACCTCGAGCCCCTGGGCATCGAAGATCTCCTTGTTGTAGATGACGGATGCCGCCATCACCGAGTACGGCAGCGCACTCGTGCGGCCAGCGCAGGAGCCGTACTGATCCATGAGCGGCTGCAGATCGTCGCGGATGGTGGCCGCCGCATCCGTCTCGGAGAGGTCGGTGAGCGCGCAGCGCTGCACGAAGCGGGCGATCTCGTAGTTGTAGTTGGCGAGCATGATGTCGGGCGGGTTCCCCCGCACGAAGCTCGCCGAGACGACGTCGACACCCGAGGTGTCGATCACGACCTCCACGTCGTCCTGGGAGGCGTTGTACTCGGCGACCAGCTCGGTCATGAACGCGATCGCCTCGCGCTTGCTGAAGGTGAAGCGGATGGTCTCCGCTCCGGAGCCGGCTGCGCAGCTCGTGAGGGCGGCCCCGACCAGCGTGAGCCCCAGAGCCCCGGCGACCAGTCGCACCGCGCGTACTCGATTCACAGACACCGTCGTCCTTTCGATATGTAGATCCGCGTACTAAATCTAGTGAGCGAATTTACTCTGTCGAACGGTACTCTCTCATTGGATGACAGGGAGGTCAAGTGCTGTGACAGAAGTCTCCGCAGACCTGGGCACCGGACGTGCGAGCGTCGGTGCCGTCCTCGACTTCGCCTGGACGGCCGGCGAGTTCACCGCGACCGAGGCGATGGCGAGCACCTCGCTGACCCGTTCCACCGCGATCGACGCGATCGACACGCTCCTCGGCGCCGCGATCCTGCGCGAGCTCCCGAACGCGCGCGCGGCCGGCAGCTACCGCTCCGGACGCCCCTCCCGACGCTTCGTGCTGTCGTCGGATCTCGGGGTGGTCGTCGGCGTCGACGCGGGTGACACCCACCTCGCCGTGACCGTCGCCGATCCGCTCGACCGCACGCTCGTGCACCACCGCACGGACCTCGAACCCGAGCAGACGGCGTCCGCACGCCGTGCGACCATCCTCGACCGCTTGGCCGACGCCCTGACCGAAGCCGGCGTCACCCGGGACGACGTGCTGGCGCTGTGCGTCGGCGTGGCCGCGCCGGTGAACCGCAACGGCGTCTCTCCCCCGCACCCCGAGGGCTTCTGGGAGCGCACCAACCCTGGTCTCGCCGAGGCCCTGCAGGGGTGGGCCCCGGTCGTGCAGATCAAGAACGACGCACAGCTCGCCGCCATCGCGGAGGGGGCAGAGGGCGCCGCGATCGGATGCCGCGACTATGTCGCCCTGCTCGCGAGCGAGCGCTTCGGCGGAGGCGTGGTTGTCGACGGACACGTGTTGCACGGCGCGCACGGCGGCGTGGGCGAGGGCGTGGTGTTCGACCACATCGTCGGCGTCGGTTCCGCGTTCGGCCTCCGCTACGCCGTGCAGGATCAGGTGCGGCTGGCCGTGGATGCCGGCGAGATCGCCTCCGACAGCGCGGTCGGCCTGCTCGCCGACGGCGACCGCGTCGACCCTCGGCTCGTGCTGACGCTCGCCGCGTCCGGCGATCCGGACGCCCTGCTCGTCACCTCACGCGTCGGCGCGACCGTTGCCCGCATCGTCGGCGTGCTCGGCAGCATGTACGACCCCGCCCGCGTGATCGTGTGCGGGGCCGTGGCCGAGAGCATCGAGCCGGTGCTGGCCGCCGCGCGGCGCATCCTGCCGGACGAGCTGCACCTGCCCGCTCCGGAGATCCTCGCCTCGAGCCTCGGCGCGGAGGTCGTCTCCCGCGGAGCCGTCGCCACCGCACGCCAGGCCGCCCGCGCGCACGCTGTGCCCCTGCTGGCCGAGCAGCGGTTGCGGGCGACGGCGTAGCCCCTGAGCGAGCGGAGCGAGACGAAGGGCCCCTGGCATCCATCCGGCTATCACGGACGTAGGCGATCACCCGGGCGTAGGCCGAGGCCTCCCCTGACGACCTACGCAGGAGTAATCGCCTACGCTGCGAAGCACCTCCGCCTGCAGAACTCAGTCGACGAGCAGCGCGGGCTCCTCCAGCACCGATGCCACGTCGGCGATGAAGCGGCTCATGCCGTCGCCGTCGATCACGCGGTGGTCGAAGGAGCCGGCGACCGTGGTCACCCAGCGCGGACGCACCTCGCCGTCGACGACCCACGGCTTCTGGCTGATCGTGCCCATGGCCACGATGCCCGCCTCGCCGGGGTTGATGATCGGGGTTCCTGCGTCCATCCCGAACACACCGATGTTGGTGATCGTGATGGTGCCGCCCTGCTGGTCGGCCGGGCTGGTCTTGCCCTCGCGCGCGGTGAGCGTGAGACGGTTCAGCGCGCGGGCGAGCTCCTTCATGCCGAGGTCCTGCGCGTCCTTGATGTTCGGCACGAGCAGACCGCGGGGTGTGGCCGCCGCGATGCCGAGGTTCACGTAGTGGCGCACGGCGATCTCGGCACCGGCATCCGTCTCGATCCAGGCGGCGTTGACCATCGGCGTGCGGCGCGCAGCCCAGATCACGGCGCGGGCCATGATCAGCAGCGGGGAGACGCGGATGTCGGCGTAGTCCGGCGAGGCCTTGAGGCGCTTCACGAGCTCCATGGTGCGGCTCGCGTCGATCTCCTTCCACACCGTCACGTGGGGCGCGGAGTACGCGCTCTGCACCATGGCCGAAGACGTGGCCTTGCGCACGCCCTTGACCGGGATCGACTCGGTGCGGCTGTCATCACCGGCCGCGGCTGCCGGGGCGGCGATGCCGCGCGCAAGACCGACCGGGGCGCTCTGCGGCGCCGGCACGGTCTCCTCACGGACGGCACCCCACTCGGGCGTCTCGATGTTGCGGAACACGCTCGCCTGCGAGGCGTGCTTCATGACGTCATCCCGGGTGACCTCGCCGTCGGCGCCCGTGGGCGTGACGGTCGTGAGGTCGACACCGAGGTCACGCGCGAGCTTGCGGATCGGCGGCTTCGCGATCACACCGACCGAGGAACGCACCGGGCGCGCGGCCGCACGCTTGCGGCGCGAGGTCGCCCCACCGCCTGTGCCGTAGCCGACGAGCACCGAGCCACCGCCCTCTTCCGGGGCTGGCGCCACGGCCACCGCCGAATCGCTTCCTGAGCCTGACGAAGGGGCGGTGACGAAGGTGATGATCGGGGTGCCGACCTCGACCGTCGTCCCCTCCGCGACCAGCAGCTCACCCACGACACCGGCGTGCGGCGACGGCAGCTCCACGAGCGACTTCGCGGTCTCGATCTCGCAGATCACGTCGTTGATGGCGACGGTGTCGCCGGGCGCGACCTTCCAGGTCACGACCTCGGCCTCGGTCAGACCCTCGCCGACGTCGGGGAGGTTGAAGTTCTGCGTGCTCATGAGCGGTCCTTTCGGAAGGTGCCTCGTTCATAACTCCTCAGAAATGCGGGGCGAACCCCACTCTGACGCAGATTCAGCTCTTCTGCGGCCCGGGTTTGAGGAGTTATGGACATGGAACGGCGGTGTCAGTAGGCCAGCGAGCGATCGACGGCTTCGAGGATGCGGTCGGCATCCGGCAGATACGCGCCCTCGAGCTTCGCGGGCGGGAACGGGGTGTCGTAGCCGGAGACGCGCAGCACCGGTGCCTCGAGCGCGTAGAACGCACGCTCCATCACGGTCGCCGCGACCTCGCTGCCGATGCTGGTGAAGCCTGGAGCCTCCTGCGCGTAGACCATGTGCCCGGTCTTGCGCACGGAGTCGAGGATCGGCGCGTAGTCGATCGGCGACAGCGAGCGCACGTCGACGACCTCGCAGCTGGTGCCTTCGGCCTCGGCGAGCGCGGCCGCCTGCAGCAGCACCGTGACCATGGCCCCGTGTCCGACGAGCGTGACGTCGGTACCTGTGCGCACGACGCGGGAGGCATGCAGAGGAGCCGCGGACGCGTCGAGCTCGACCTCGCCCTTCTGCCAGTAGCGGCTCTTCGGCTCCATGAAGATGACCGGGTCCTTCGACGCGATCGCCTCCTGGATCATCCAGTACGCGTCGTTCGGGGTCGACGGCGACACCACGCGCAGACCCGGGGTGTGCGCGAAGTACGCCTCCGGGCTCTCCTGGTGGTGCTCGACCGCGCCGATGTGCCCGCCGTAGGGGATTCGGATCACGATCGGCAGGCTCAGCGCGCCCTCGTGCCGGTTGGTCAGCTTGGCCAGCTGCGTGGTGATCTGGTCGAACGCCGGGAACACGAAGCCGTCGAACTGGATCTCGATGACCGGACGGAAACCCGTCATGGCCAGTCCGATCGCGGTGCCGACGATGCCGGATTCCGCCAGCGGGGTGTCGAGCACACGGCGGTCGCCGAAGTCGCGCTGCAGGTGCTCGGTCACGCGGAAGACCCCGCCGAGCTTGCCGATGTCCTCGCCCATGAGGAGCACCTTCGGGTCGTCCTCCATGGCCTTGCGCATACCGGCGTTCAGCGCGCGGCTGAACGGCATCGTCTCGAGGGTCATGCCTGGTCTCCTTCGAACGACGCCTCGTACTGCGCGCGCCATGCCTTCTGCTCGTCGATCAGCGGATGCGGTTCGCTGTAGACGTGGTCGAAGATCTTGCCGGCGGGAGGCGGGCCGAGCGCCACGGAGCGGGCACGCAGATCCTCCGCGGCATCGGCCGCCTCGGTCTCGACGTCCGTGAAGAAGGATGCCGCCGCGCCCTTGCCCTCGAGGAACGCGCGCATGCGGACGATCGGGTCGCGCAGCGCCCAGGACTCCTCCTCGTCGCTGCCGCGGTACTTGGTGGGGTCGTCACTGGTGGTGTGCGCGCCGAGCCGGTAGGTGACCGCCTCGATCGCCCGCGGTCCCTTGCCGTTGCGGGCCTCGTCGAGCGCGACGCGCGACACGGCATAGCTGGCGAGCACGTCGTTGCCGTCGACGCGGACGCTCGGGATGCCGTAGCCGGCGCTGCGCTGCACGAGCGGGACACGCGACTGGGTCGCGACCGGCACCGAGATGGCCCACTGGTTGTTCTGCAGGAAGAAGACGGTCGGCGCCTGATAGCTCGCGGCGAAGACCATCGCCTCGTGCACATCGCCCTGGCTGGACGCGCCGTCGCCGTAGTAGACGATGACGGCCTCGTCGCGATCGAGGTCGCCGGTACCGGACCTGCCGTCGAACGCGAGGCCCATGGCATAGCCGGTGGCGTGCAGAGCCTGCGAGCCGAGAACCAGTGTGTACAGCCGCGTGTTGCCGTTCTTGGGATCGCTGGGGTCCCACCCGCCGTGCGAGACGCCGCGCATCAGCTTGATGATGTCGACGGGGTCGACCCCGCGGATGCGCGTGACCGCGTGCTCGCGGTACGACGGGAAGATCGTGTCCTGGGCACGGGCGGCACGGCCGGAGCCGACCTGAGCCGCCTCCTGCCCGCGGCTCGGCGGCCACAGGGCGAGCTGCCCCTGACGCTGCAGGTTGGTCGCCTGGGTGTCGATGGCACGGATCACGACCATGTCCCGGTAGAACTGCTCGAGCTCTGCGTCGCTGATCGCGTCGATCAACGGCAGGTACTGTTCGGCAGCCGGACTGGGCGCGAAGCGGCCATCCGCCTCGAGGACGCGGACGAGTTCAGTCTCTGACGAGGTCACCGTTCCACGCTATCCGAGGAACGGGTCCTAGGGCTGGAGGGTCCGCACAATGGATTCCGAAACCTGTAGGACCTTCTCCACCGACTCATGCTCTCCGACGGATATGCGGATGCCGTCGCCCGAGAACGGACGCACGATCAGGTCCGCCGCGACGAAGGCCGCAGCCGCGTCGTCCGTGCCCGCCCCGGTGGGCAGCCAGACGAAGTTCGCCTGGGCATCGGGCACGTCCCAGCCCTGCGCCCGGAGGCCGTCGACGAGGAGCGTGCGGCGCTCGACGATCACGGCGACCCGCTCGAGGAGTTCGGCTTCGGCGTCGAGGCTCGCGATCGCCGCATTCTCGGCGGCGGACGTGACCGACAGCGGGATGCCGGTGGTGCGAGCGGCGTCGAGCACCTTCTCGTTTCCGACCGCGTAGCCGATGCGCAGGCCGGCCAGCCCGTACGCCTTGGAGAAGGTGCGCAGCACGACCACGTTCGGGTGGCGCTCGAACACACGCTCCGCCAGTCCGTCGACCGCGTCGGCGGCCGTCACGAACTCGGCATATGCCTCATCGAGAATGATCAGGATGTCGGACGGCACGCGCTCGGCGAAGGCGGCGAACTCGGCGCTCGTGATGATGGGGCCGGTGGGGTTGTTTGGCGTGCAGAGGATGATCGCGCGCGTGCGGTCGGTCACCGCATCCGCCATCGCGTCGAGGTCGTGGCGCGATTCCGACGTGAGGGGCACCGGCACTCCGGTCGCACCCGCGACGAGCGGAAGGCTGGGGTACGCCTCGAACGAGCGCCACGCGTAGATGACCTCGTCGTCGACCGATGCGGTCGCGAGGATCAGCTGGTGCAGGATCGACACGCTGCCCGCGGCGACGTGCACCTCGTCGGGCTGGACGCCGTAACGCGCGCCCAGACGTTCGCGCAGACGGGTCGCGGTGGCATCCGGATAGCGGTTGATCGGCGTCGTGTGCTGCAGCGCCGCGACCACGGAGGGCAGCGGATCGAACGGATTCTCGTTGCTCGACAGCTTGAACGCGTCCGGCCCCGCCTGCTTGCCCTGGCGATACGGCGCGAGGGCGGCGATGGCGGGACGGATGCGGGGCAGGATCGGCTCGGTCACAGTCTTGAGTCTAGAAGCCGACGCGGGGCCGGTGCCCCGAGACCCGAGGGAGTACCGTCCTTCCCTGTCGAGCCCGGACCGAACCGCTGACATCGCGCGGCGATCGTGGAAGACTGGACGGACCATGCGCTTCATCATCCGAGTCGTCGTCAATGCGTTCGCCCTGTGGGTCGTGACACTGATCCCCGCCCTGCAGGTGCAGATCACCGCGTTCCCACCCGCCGAGACGCTGCAGCTCGTGCTGACGCTGCTCGCGGTGGCCGCGATCTTCGCGCTCGTGAACACGATCATCGGCACCGTGGTGAAGATCGTCGCGTTCCCGCTCTACATCATCACGTTCGGGCTCATCGGATTCCTGATCAACGGCTTCCTGCTGTGGCTCACGGCCTGGATCACGAGCGGCTTCGGCTGGGGGCTCACGGTCGGCGACTTCTGGTGGGGCGTCGTGGCGGCGCTCATCATCTCGGTGATCAACGGCTTCTTCGGCTTCATCCTCCGTCCGCAGAGTAAGAAGGCCCGGCGCGACTGAATCGGCTCCGCACGCCGCGGAGCTCAGCGCCGGACTCTGCACCTTCGCGCTCCGCGTGATACTCGGTCGCCGTGATCTCCACCGCTCCGTCGAGCTCCGACCAGTACTCACCGAGCGCCGCCGCCCGAGGATCGTCCGACGCATCGACCTGCTCGGCGGTCTCGATGTACGCATCGAGCTGGTGCGGGGCAAGCAGCAGATCCTGGGGGCCCCGTGCCGGATCTCCCTCCCGCTCCGCGGTGAAGCTGTCGGGTGATCCCGTTCCTTCCGGCGAGCCTCCTGCCGCCAGCGACGACACGACGTCATCGGTGTGACGCAGTTGGACGATCAGCTGATCGTCGTCGAGCGTCGGCTCCACCGGACTGCCCGCGGTCAGCTGCACCCGCACGTCGTACTCGCTCTCCATCGCGAGGTGCGCCGCGATCATC
Source organism: Microbacterium sp. NPDC087591 (assembly GCF_044743625.1). NCBI lineage: Bacteria > Bacillati > Actinomycetota > Actinomycetes > Micrococcales > Microbacteriaceae > Microbacterium > Microbacterium sp. NPDC087591. The sequence goes on along the minus strand of NZ_JBIUWU010000001.1, from coordinate 1,820,250 downwards.
CCGCCCTGCGAGTGCGCGACGACATCGACCCGGTCCCCCGGCTCCGCCCCTGCCGCCCGCAGCGCGTCGAGTGTCGCCTGATACGACGCCGACTTCTCCCCCGCGTACAGCTGCGTGTTCGACCGCATGTCCCACGGCTCCGCCCCGCCGAGTGCCACGGACTGCGACCCCTTGACATAGGCGATGTACCGCTTCGACCCGTCGGCCATCACGAGCTGCTCGACTTTCACCTGGGCCCCCGCCGTGGTGGGGAACCGGCGCAACGCGTCGGCCAGGCTCGTTGGCGCACCGGTCGGGGTCGAGGTGCGCACAGCCGTGACGGTCACCGGGTCGGCGACGCCCCGCAACGTCATCCCCGGCCGCACCTTTCCGAGACCGAGCACGGTGCCCGCGAGCGGTCCGCCCCAGAACAGCGGCGCCACCAGTCCGCCGAGGTCGTACTGGTCCCCCAGGCCCTCGAACCGACCGTCCTTCCACTCGGCGACGAGCCGGTCCGCGATCCTCGCGACCCGGTCATCGGATGCGATCAGACGCTCGATCCGCCGCTGCAGAGCCGCGGCCTCCGCAGTGTCGGCGGTCCCCATCGCCTGCGCCTGCGCGCGCAGCTCGACCAGCTCGAAGGCGTCGGCCATGAGCGCCGTGCGGGCCGCTGCGTCAGCGCATTCCACTCCCAACGCTGCGGCCCGACCCCCGGCCGCCGACAGGGCAGCGGCATCGACCGTCACAAGGGCAGGGTCCGCGATGACCACTGCATGCGCCCGCGTGATCGCCGCGTGTGCATCATCGAAGCGCACTCCCACCGCCGCGAGGCGCCTGCCGACGTCGCGCAGAGCAGCCGTGTCGACCGCGATCGCGCCGCCGTGGCGGATGTCGAGGTCGTCGCTCATGACGCGCCCGCCCGCGTGATCTCCCAGTCGCGCACGTAGAGCTCGGCCATCACTGCCTCCGCCCGGCGCTGGAACTCCGTGAGCAGCGCGTGCAGCGCGCGCACACCCTGGGCCTGCCAGTCGGCGTCGACCGCGAGTCGTTGGAGACCACCCGCAGCCTCCTCGACGGCATCCAGCGCGGCACGGGTCTCCCGGCCCGCGACGAGCCAGGACCAGAGCCCCGGAGAGGACCAGGATTCCGCAGTCGTGAAGGAGTACATGCGACCAGCATCCGCCTTCGGCACACCCGGCGATCGACGGGTTCGCGGCCCCTGTGGAGCTTCCCGCAGGACTCCGAGTCGTGCAGGAACAGTTCCCGGAACTGTGCAGGATCGGCCGGTACGGGCAGAATGGGTGAGTGACATCCCCGGATCCCTTCCGCGTGATCTTCGTCTGCACGGGGAACATCTGCCGCTCGCCCATGGCCGAGGTGGTGTTCCGCGATCTCGCCGAAAGGCAGGGACTCGGCTCGCGCATCATCTCGCGCAGCGCCGGCACCGGCGACTGGCACCTCGGCGAACGCGCCGACCACCGGACGATCGATTCGCTGTCACGCCGCGGGTACGACGGCTCCCAGCACCGCGCCAAGCAGTTCACGCTGGCATCGTTCGCCGAGAACGACCTGATCGTCGCGCTCGACCGCACGCACGAGCGCATCCTGCGCGAATGGGCGATGGACGAGGATCAGGAGGGCAAGGTCACGCTCCTGCTGGCCTTCGACCCCGACGCGTCGACGCACGACGTGCCCGACCCGTACTACGCCGGCACCGACATGTTCGATTCGGTGCTCGGTATGATTGAGACGGCGACGCGGGGCCTGTTCCGCCAGCTCGAACCCGCTCTTCGTCTCCCCCGCACGCCCCGCATCTGAGGGGCCCGATCAGGAGGACTCCCCTGACTTTCCAGCCTTCGCTTCCGCCGCAGCCCCTGAGCCCCCTCGACGGCCGCTACCGCGCCGCCGTCACCGGACTCGCCGACTTCCTCTCGGAGGCCGGACTCAACCGGGCCCGGGTCGAGGTGGAGGTGGAGTGGCTGATCGCTCTCACCGACCGGTCGCTGTTCGAGACGTCCCCCCTGTCGGATGCCGACAAGGAGCGCCTGCGTGCGCTCTACCGCGACTTCGGCCAGAACGAGATCGACTGGCTCGCCGAGAAGGAAGCCGTCACCCGTCACGACGTCAAGGCCATCGAGTACCTCGTGCGCGACCGCCTCTCGACGCTCGGACTCGACGCGATCGCCGAGCTCACCCACTTCGCCTGCACCAGTGAGGACATCAACTCGGTCTCCTACGCCCTCACCGTGAAGCGCGCGGTCGAGAGCGTCTGGCTGCCCGCGCTCGACGGCGTGATCGCCAAGCTGCGCGAACTCGCCGTGGAGCACGCGGACGCCCCCATGCTCTCGCGCACCCACGGACAGCCGGCGACGCCGTCGACCATGGGCAAGGAGATCGCCGTGTTCGCATGGCGCCTGGAGCGCGTGCGCGACCAGATCGCGGCATCCGAGTACCTGGCCAAGTTCTCCGGCGCGACCGGCACCTGGTCGGCGCACCTGTCGGCAGACCCCGACGCCGACTGGCCGACCATCGCCCGCGAGTACGTCGAGGGACTGGGCCTGGGCTTCAACATCCTGACCACGCAGATCGAGTCGCACGACTGGCAGGTCGAGCTCTACGACCGCGTGCGTCACGCCGGCGGCATCCTGCACAACCTCGCCACCGACATCTGGACCTACATCTCGCTCGGCTACTTCGCGCAGATCCCGGTCGCCGGGGCGACGGGCTCGTCGACCATGCCGCACAAGATCAACCCGATCCGGTTCGAGAACGCCGAGGCGAACCTCGAGCTCGCAGGCGCCCTGCTCGGCTCGCTGTCGCAGACGCTCGTCACGAGCCGCCTGCAGCGCGACCTCACCGACTCCACGACGCAGCGCAACATCGGCGTCGCGTTCGGGCATTCGCTGCTCGCGCTCGACAACCTGCGCCGGGGCCTCAACGAGATCTCGCTCTCGCGCCACGTACTGCTCGCCGACCTCGACGTGAACTGGGAGGTGCTCGCCGAGGCCATCCAGACCGTCATCCGTGCCGAGGTCGTCGCCGGGCGCTCCACGATCACCGACCCCTACGCCCTCCTCAAGGAGCTCACCCGCGGACACCGGGTGGGTGCGGCCGAGCTCGCCGAGTTCGTGCAGGGTCTGGAGATCGGCGACGCGGCCAAGCAGCGGCTGCTCGCCCTCACGCCTGCGACCTACACCGGTATCGCCGAGCGGCTGGCCCGCTAGACGCCAACCCGGCAGAACAGAAAAACGCACCTCGCGCCGACCGCGCAGGTGCGTTTTCTGTGTATCTGAGGCGCCGGCACCGGCGTCGGCCGTTCATTACTCCTCAAAAGCCGTGCACGTCGAGCACCCCGCTCGAGACATGACGCGGAGCCTGTCCGCGCCGACCGCGATTCTTGAGGAGTTGTGAACGCCGCCCGCGGCTGACCGCGGATCCGGAGTCAGTCTGTGCGACCGGATCCGGCGTCGCCGGAGGCCGAAGTGCCCGCGTCGCCCTCGGGCTCGGGGTCGTAGAGCACCGGTCGGTCGACAGTCTTGGTCACGTCGGCCGGGTCGACGGCGAGGATCAGCATGGCCAGGATCAGCAGCGTGGCGATGAACGCACCGCCACCGACCACGAGCCCGAGCACGACCGGGGTCAATCCGTCGTAGGTGCCGTTCGCGATCGCGGTGTTGACCCGTGACGTGAAGGCGCCGGTGGAGACCAGCGTCACGATCATCGCGAAGACGCCGCATGCCAGGGCGATGCCCAGCAGGTGCAGCGGACGCAGGATGTCGCGCCGGGTCGGTTTCTCGTCGCTCATCGGTCTCCTCCGAGCTCAGCCGGCGTCGAGGCCGCGCGCTGTGCCGTGTCAGGGGTGTCGTCCGCTGCGGGTCCCGCCGCGGCGTCGGTGCGACGCGGGGTCAGGCCGGCGATCCCGAGGAAGACCGCGACGATCGCCGCGTATCCGCCGAACAGTCCCACACCGAGGATGATGCCGGACAGCAGGAAGGTGCCGGCCTTGTCGATCGTGTACTCCTGGAGGAACCCGGCGGGGATCAGCAGCAGCGCCCCCGCGAGCAGGATGCCGAAGGCGCCCACGGTGATGGCGTCGCGTGCGAGCGGGTCGGACGTACGACGGGCGCGGATGCCGGCGAGCAGCTCGATGCCGCCGGTGAGCAGCGCCCACGTGACCACGACGATGAAGAAGAGGTCATCCGTGCGCCACATCGGGATGCCGGTGACCATGCCCGCGATGAGACCGAACGCGGCCTGGAGGATCGAGGACCAGCGGGCCCCTGCGGGCAACACGAGCCAGGCGGCCAGGATCTGCACCAGCGAGGTCACGAACACGAAGCCGCTGAACACCGCCAGCCCGACCGGAGCCGAGTGGTCGGAAGAAAAGGTGATCATCAGCGCCGCGGCGGCGGCGATCAGCGCGCGCAACAGCTGGATGTGACGCACGGTGAACGTGCTGGCAGGGGCAGACATGACGATGCGGAGTCCTCCGGGGTGTTCCCCTCAGTCTACGCGGGGGCACGGGGCGCATCCGCCCGGAGCCGGGTCCGGCTGCGGGGCGCCGCGCGGGGCTGTTCGTGAGGCCCGGCCGATCACTCCCCAGAAGGATCGCCAGGCCTCACGAAATACGCAGCAAGGGGGGCGTCGCTGCGTCAGACTGATCGTTCGCAAGGTCGGGCACCCTGCCTGCGTCGAGTCAGCCCAGCGACCCCACACCTCCACCCCGTCCCTTGAGGTGCATGTGTGCGGTCGTAAGCTCACTCTAACGACGTTGTCTTCACATACCGGAGGGGGTCTGTGATGAGTATCGGAAGCGACTCGAAGGAGACCGGCACCGACGCTTTCGCCGGCGCGCTCCGGGACGCGATCAGCGCGAAGCGAATGACGCTGTCGCGGCTGCAGGACAAGCTGCGCGAACGCGGCAACCGGGTCTCACTCGCGACGCTGAGCTATTGGCGCTCGGGCGCGCGTCGTCCGGAAGGCGCGCAGTCTCTCGCTGCCGTGACGGACCTCGAGGACCTGCTCGATCTGGATCCCGGCTCCCTGACGAGGTTCCTCGGACCGACGAACCGCACCGGCCCGCTCGGCCCCGTCCGGTTCCCGATCGACGAGCAGGCGATCGAGCGGGCGGTGCGCGACGCCTATGCCGCGCTCGGCGCCCCCTACCCCGACCTGTCCCGGGAGGTGACGACGCACTCGGTGACGGATGTGGGCGCCGACGGCAACGTGGCGTTCTGCATCACGCGCAGCATCGTGCAGGCCACGAGCGGCACGATCACCGCGACGCCGTTCCTGGAACTCACTCCGGGGGTGAGCACTCCCGCACCCTTCATCTCCGCGGTGTCGGGCGGACGGATCTCGGCGCGGTACTCGCACCCGAACGGCCAGGTGCACGGCGTGCTGTTCGAGTTCGACGCCCCGGTGACCGCGCCGAACACGACCGTGGTGGAGTGGTCGATCTCGTACCCGCCCGGCTATCCGACGATGCGCGAGACGGGCCACGCGGTGGCGCGTCAGTGCCGCGAGCTGCTGGTGTGGACCCGCTTCCACCCCGACGCCGTGCCGGACTGGTGCGAGGAGCGCATCGAGACTCCCGCCGGTGCGACGGTCGCGGAGATGCCCCTCGACGGCCGCACCTCCGTGCATCAGGTACGACGGGCCTTCGGTCCCGGCGCGATCGAGCTGGCGTGGGGGTACGGTCCGCGGGACTGACCGCGCATGCCGCTCAGCCGGGCTGGTCGCCGGTCGCGACCGGGCGACCGGGCGTGTTCGACCATTGGCTCCACGATCCGGGGAAGACCTGCGCCCGGATGCCGACCTCGTCGAGCACGAGCGCGGTGTGCGCGGCCGTGATGCCCGAGCCGCAGTACGCCGCGACCGAGGATCCCGGGGTCACGCCGACGCTCGCGAACGTCTTCAGCACCGTGGTGCGGTCGAGGATCTTGCCCTCCGGGTCGAGGTGCAGCCCTGTGGGCAGGTTCACCGCACCGGGGATGTGCCCCGCCACCGGGTCGAGCGGCTCGGTCTCGCCGCTGTAGCGCTCGGGAGCGCGGACGTCGAGCAGCACACCGGATGCCGGGAAAGCGGCGGCTTCGTCGATCGTCAGCGCCTCGCCGCCGATCTCGTCGAGCACGACGTCTCCGGGTTCGGGGGTCACGTCGTCGGTGTCGACCGCGAGGCCTGCCGCCTTCCACGAGCGGATACCGCCCGCGAGCACGCGGACGTCGACGCCGCCCTGCCGCAGGAGCCACCAGGCACGTGCCGCCGCGAGCCCCTTCGCGTCGTCGTACGCGACCACGATGTCGCCCGCCCGGACGCCCCATCGCCGCGCTGCGGTCTGCAGGGTCTCGGTCGACGGCAGCGGATGGCGTCCCTCGGAGGGTTCGCCGTGCGTGGACAGCTCGGTGTCCAGCGGGACGTACACGGCTCCGGGGATGTGTCCTTCGAGATACTCCGCGTGCCCATCTGGGCGATCCAGTCGCCAGCGCACGTCGAGCACGCGCACGGATGCGCCCTCGGTCAGCAGTGCGTTCAGCTCATCGACGGTCGTGAAGTTGCTCATGCTGCGAGGCTACCCAGTCGCCGCCGACATCCGGCCTGCATGACCCTTTCTGACGTCGATGCGGTGTTTTCCGCGGATGTAGGCTCGATTCGGCACCGTCGAGAAAGGGCCCCTTCCATGCCCTCCACTCTGCGTTGGATGCGTCTGCGCCCCCAGGAGACCGCGCTCATCGCGATCACCGCGATCTGGGGCAGCACCTTCCTGCTCGTGCACTGGGCGATGCAGCATTCCGGCCCCTGGTTCTTCGTCGGCATCCGGTTCCTCGTCGCCGGTCTCATCAGCGTCGTGGTCTTCCGACGGGTGCTGCGCGGCATCCGCTGGCGCGACATCGGCGCCGGCGTCGCGATCGGCGTGATGATCTATCTCGGCTACGGGTTGCAGACCGTCGGCCTGCAGACGATCGACAGCAGCACCTCCGCCTTCATCACCGCGATGTACGTGCCGCTGGTGCCGCTCGCGCAGTGGGCGGTGTTCCGCAAGCGCCCACCGGCCATGGCCTTCGTCGGCGCCGCGCTCGCGTTCGTCGGGCTGGTGCTCATCGCCGGGCCCGACGCCCTCGTCACCCTGACGCTGGGCGCCGGCGAGATCGCGACCATGCTCAGCACGCTGCCGATCGCCGCGGAGATCATCCTGATCAGCGTCTTCGCCGGCAGGATCGACCTCGGGCGCATCACGATCATCCAGCTGCTCACGGCGGGAGTCCTGGGTCTGCTCACGATGCCGGTGGCGGGTGAGAGCGTGCCGGAGTTCTCGTGGATCTGGGTCGGCTGCGCGGTGGGGCTGGGGGCGGCGAGCTGCATCATCCAGCTCACGATGAACTGGGCGCAGAAGTCGGTCTCGCCCACGCGGGCCACCATCATCTATGCCGGGGAACCGGTGTGGGCGGGCATCATCGGCCGCATCGCGGGCGAGCGCCTGCCCGCCACGGCGCTGATCGGCGGGGCGCTCGTGGTGCTCGGCATCCTCGCCAGCGAGCTGAAGCTCGTGCGTCGGCGCGCGCGGGAGTAGCCTCCGAATCTCGGCGCGTCCGGGAATACTCCGGCGGATGCCGCGTTTCACCCCACATGATTGAAACTTCAACCGTCGCTCCGGTCGCCACGGAGCGCACCCGCGTCCGCGTGCCGCTGCGTTTCGGCGATGGCTTCTCCACCACGGCCGACGTCGTGACCTTCGACGGACTGGTCGACGGACGTGAGCACCTGCTGCTCGGACTCGGCGACTGGCGCGCCGCGCTCGATCGCGCGGCCGACGGCGGCGACGCACCCCTCGTGCGCCCCCACAGCGAGTGCCTGACCGGCGACGTCTTCGGCTCAGAGCGCTGCGACTGCGGCCCCCAGCTCCGCGAAGCCGTGGAGCGGATCGCGGCAGATGGCGGCTTCCTGCTCTACCTCCGTCAGGAGGGACGCGGCATCGGCCTGTACGCGAAGCTCGACGCGTACGCACTGCAGGATGCGGGCCTCGACACCTACGAGGCGAACGTCGCCCTCGGGCACGGCGAGGACGAGCGCGACTACACGGTCGCCGCGCAGATGCTGCGTGCGGTGGGCACCGACGCGATCCGCCTGCTGAGTAACAACCCCGACAAGGCCGTGCAGCTCGAGGCGCTCGGCATCCAGGTCACCGAGCGGGTGCGCACCGAGGTGCACCTGTCCGAGTCGAACTCCCGCTACCTGCAGGCCAAGCGGGACCACACGGCACACACGCTCGACCTGTCAGCAGCGTGACACTTCTGGAGGAGACCATGATCGCGGAGCCGCGGCACCCGCGTCGCCTCGACGACACCGAGATGGCGACCTGGCTCCCCGTCATCCGCTTCGTCCAGCTGCTGCCGCAGGTGCTCGACCGCACGCTCAAGGACGAGGTGGGCCTGAACCACGCCCGCTACGCGATCATGGTGACCCTCGCCGGGCAGAACGACGGCGTCGTGACCATGACCGAGCTCGCCCGCATCGCCGGGCTGAGCAGGTCGCGCCTGAGCCACGCGCTGGACTCGCTCGAGGAGCGCGGCTGGGTCAGCCGCGCGTCGTGCAGCACCGACAAGCGCACGCTCTCGGCGACCCTGACGCCGGAGGGCAGGGAGATGCTGCGCACGGCCGCGCCCGTGCATGTGGACCAGGTGCGGGAGCTGGTGCTCGACCCCCTCAGCCAGGACGAGCGCGACCAGCTCGGCGCGATCCTCGGCAAGCTGCTGCCCGGCGTGGCCGCGGCGCTGTGATCCCCGGTACTGGCAGTACCTCCCTTCGCGCGGCCTAACCGCGTACCGTCGAAGCCATGGACACCCGGAGCGAAGTGCGCGAGTTCCTCTCGACGCGGCGCGCACGCCTCACCCCTGACCAGGCGGGACTCCCCGCGTTCGGCGGGAACCGCCGGGTCCCCGGCCTGCGCCGTGAGGAGGTGTCGCTGCTCGCCGGCGTGAGCGTCGACTACTACACGCGCCTCGAGCGCGGCGACCTGTCCGGCGCCTCCGAGAGCGTGCTCGACGCGCTGGCGCGGGCACTCCAGCTGGATGACGCCGAGACCGCGCACCTGTTCGACCTGGCTCGTGCCGCGAACACCTCGCCGATGGCCCGCAAACCGCGGAAGAAGTCGGAGGAGCTGCGGCCCAGCATCCTCCGCCTGCTCGACGCCATCACCGAAGCGCCGGCCGCCGTGCGCAACAACTACTTCGACTACCTCGCCGCCAACGCGCTGGGCCGCGCCCTGTATGCGCCGCTGCTCGCGGAGCCGCATCCCAACAGCGCACGCTTCGCATTCCTGAGCCCGGCCGCGAAGGACTTCTATCCCGAGTGGGACCGCAACACCCAGGAGCTCGTCGCGGCGATGCGGGGCGAGGCAGGACGCAACCCCTACGACCGCAAGCTCAGCGATCTGGTCGGAGAGCTGTCGACCCGCAGCGAGCGCTTCCGCACACTGTGGGCCGCGCACAATGTGCGCTATCACCGTTCCGGCGTCAAGCGCATCAACCACCCGGTGGTGGGCGAAATGGAGCTGACCTACGAGGCGTTCGAACTGCCGGCCGACCCCGGTCTGCAGTTGTCGACCTACACGGCAGAGCCCGGCAGCGCCTCAGCCGACAAGCTGAAGATGCTCGCGAGCTGGGCGGCGACGGATACCGCGACGGCCTCGTCCGCCGGCCAGGCAGAGTCCACCCCGGATCGCTCCGAGGTCTGAGCGTTCTGCGCTGGCGCCGCGGTCGTTCTGCTCTGAGCAGAAACCCTCGAACCCGCCGGATACCGCGGATTATCGTGAGGCATGGCCGACATCGTCCCGTTCTCCCGCGCACCGCACCCCGCTCGCCCCCGCCTCAGCGATCCCGAGCCGCTGTGGCGCCACCTGCTCGGCGACCAGCTGCGCCGTCGACGACACGACCGCGACGAGACGCTCACCGAGACCGCCGAGAAAGCCGGCGTCTCGCCGCAGTACCTCTCGGAGGTCGAGCGCGGCCGCAAGGAGCCATCGAGCGAGATGATCGCCGCCATCGCCGGAGCGCTCGACACCAGCCTGATCGAGCTGACCAGCGCCGTGGCGGACGAGCTGCGATCCACCGCGGTCCCGGCGTCCGCTGCGGTGTCGGTGTCGGTGTCGCGCGGGGCGTTCGCACTCGCGGCCTGAGCCACGGCATCCGCTCTCCGCCTCTCGCGGGCTTCTCGGCGGGGTACCGGCGCGCGACCTGCAGGACCATCGGCCACGTGCAGGACCGATCCCCGGCGAGTCGTCCTGCACGTCGCGAACGGTCCTGCAGGTCGCGCACGGCACGGCGTCGATCGGCGAGACGTCAGGCCCCCCGCACGCCGAGCACCGTGTCGATCAGCCCGTACTCCCGCGCCGCCGCCGCCGTGAACACCCGGTCGCGGTCGGTGTCGGCCCGCAGCTCTGCCGCCGTGCGCCCGCTGTGCCTGGCGAGGATCTCCTCCATGTCGCTGCGCACCCGCACCACCTCGTCGGCCGCGAGGATCAGGTCGGGGATCGCGCCGCGCGACTGACCGGCCGGCTGGTGCAGCACGATCCGGGCATGGGCGAGCGCCGCCCGCTCCCCCGGCGCACCCGCCGCGACCAGCAGCGCCGCAGGCCCGATCGCCTGCCCGACGCAGGTCGTCGCGACGGCCGGACGGATGTGCTGCATCGTGTCGTAGATCGCGAGCGCGGCACCGGGATCGCCGCCCTCGCTGTTGATGTAGAACTGGATGCCGACCTCGGGGCTGTCGGCGTCGAGGTGCAGCAGCTGGGCGATCAGGGCGTTCGCGACCCCCGCGTCGATGCCGGTGCCCAGGTAGATGACCCGCTCGGCGAGCAGGTGCGAGTAGACGTCCATGATGCGTTCCCCACGCGGATGCTGCGCGATCACGTTCGGGATCGTGTAGCCGCTCATGCGCCGACCCCCAGTCCGACGCGGGCTCGCCGTCGCGGCATGACCTCGTCGATCGATGTGACGATCCCGTCGATGAACCCGTAGTCCTGCGCCTGCCCCGCCGTGTACCAGCGGTCGTGCAGCGAGTCCTCGAAGATGCGCTCCACCGGCTGTCCGGTATCGGCGGCGATGAGTCCGAGCACGGTGTCGCGCATGTGGCGGAGGTCATCGGCCTGGGTCTCGATCTCGCCGGCCGAGCCGCCGATGCCCGCCGAGCCCTGGTGCATCAGGATGCGCGCATGCGGCAGCGCCCGCCGCTTGCCGTGCGTGCCGGCCGACAGCAGGAACTGACCGGCGCTGCACGCGAGACCGAGCGCGAGGGTGGCGACGTCGTTGGGGATCAGCCGCATGATGTCGCGGATCGCCAGCATCGACGGCACGGAGCCGCCGGGCGAGTGGATCCAGAGTGCGATGTCGGTGGCGGGGTCCTCGGCCGAGAGCGTGAGCAGCTGCGTCATGAGCAGCGTGCCGTTGTCGTCGTCGAGGGCGCCGTCGAGCACGAGCACCCGCTCGTGGAAGAGTGCGCGGCGGGCCTCGGGCCCGAACTGCGGGATGGGGTTGTCTTCGCTCATGCCCTCAGCATCCGCCGCCATCAGCGACAGCGCACCCGATTCTGCCCTGGGCTGTTCTGCCCCCAGCAGACGGGTGCCGACCCCTGCCCCCTCACCCCCGCGCACCCCGCGCGCGCCCGCGCACCTCCGCGAAAACTCGTCGTAACACCGTGGACTCATGCCGCTCCTACGCTCGGACGCATGGCGAAGCAGAAGGCACCGGCGTGGTCGGAAGACGGACTCAACTTCCGCACCCGCAAGTGGGTGCGCCCCGAGGACCTCAACGCGAACGGGTCGCTGTTCGGCGGCAGCCTGCTGAAATGGATCGACGAGGAAGCCGCGATCTACGCGATCGTGCAGCTGGGCAACTACCGCGCGGTCACCAAGCACATCTCCGAGATCAACTTCGAGGCGTCGGCGGTGCAGGGCGACCTGATCGAGATCGGCCTGCAGGCCACGCACTTCGGGAACACCTCGCTCACGATGCGGGCGGTGGCGCGGAACATGATCACGCGCAAGCGCATCCTCACGATCGAGAAGATCGTGTTCGTGAGCCTCGACGAGGATGGCGTGCCGACCCCGCACGGCTACAGCGACATCACCTACAACCGCGACCGCATGCCCACCGAGCGTCTGGCGACGGGCACCATCCGCCTTCCCGGCTGACGCGGAATCGGCGTGTCGTCGAGCGGCCCGTCACAGAGGCGACGGCTCCAGCGGGTGCAGTTCGTCCCCGGATGCGCTCGTCCGGCCCGCAACGCGACCGCAGATCATGAGGAGAGCCTCGCGGAGATCCGCACCCGCGCGGTGAAGCGCGTTGCCGCCCCACGACACCCAGACGGGGAACTCACCGTCTGGTGTGCGCGAGGAGGTATCCCACAGCAGGTAGTCGCCGTTCTCGCTCCACCCGAACACTTCGAGGGAGGCGACGAGCCCCCACGAACCGTCCGGCTCGATCATCCAATCGAACTCCTCGACGCGGCCGTCCTCATAGGCCTCGTGGAACCGCCGCGTCAGCACGCCGCCGCGCCCGGACAGACCATCGGCCCAGCCGGCGAGCACGGGCGGGTAGATCAACCACAGTCCGACGAGACGCGCCCAGCCCGCGTGACGGATGTATCCCCGGTACGACGGCGGGAAACCGAGTCCGTCTGCGAAGCGGAGGCCGTCGAGCTCCACGAGGTCGACATGGGAGAGCGATGGCCGCCCGGCTACCCGCAGGTCGGCGAAAGGCTGGTGGGGCACGGTCCGACCCTAGGCGAGGTCTGCAGGGAGCAACAAGACCGCCGAACGGGCACTCAGGCCCGCACGACCTCGTCCGACAGCGGCGAAGTGCCGACGGCGGCGGGCAGCGCCGCGAACGCCTGCGCGAGGTCGGCGATCAGGTCGTCGACGTTCTCGAGACCGATCGACAGGCGCAGCACATCCGCGGCCGGTCGCGCCTCCGGCGGCACGGGCCGGTGGGTCAGCGCCGCCGGATGCTGGATCAGCGAGTCCACGCCTCCCAGCGACACCGCGTGCGTGAACAGCGTCGTCGCCGTCGTGACAGCGGATGCCGCGGCGAACCCGCCCCGCATCCGCATCGCGATCATCGCTCCGGTGCCCCGCATCTGTCGCGCGAGGATCCCGTGCGGATCGCCGTCGAGTCCCGGATAGAACACCTCGGCGACCTCGGGTCTGTCGATCAGCCACTGCACCACCCGCCGGGCGTTCTCCTGCTGCTGGCGCATCCGCACCGGCAGCGTGGTGAGCCCGCGGTGCAGCAGGTAGGCGCCGAGGGGATGCAGCAGCCCTCCGGTCACGGCACGCACGCGGCGCAGGGCTTCGGCGGTCTGCTCGCTGCACGCGACCACACCCGCGATCACATCGCCGTGTCCTCCCAGGTACTTGGTGGCGCTGTGCAGCGACATCGCCGCCCCCAGGTCGATCGGGTTCTGCAGCACCGGGGTCGCGAAGGTGTTGTCGACGACCACGGGCACTGCGCCGGCCTGCCGCACCACATCCGCGATGTCGGTGAGCTCGAGCGTGGGGTTGGCCGGCGTCTCCAGCACGACCATTCCGGTGTCGGGGCGAATGCTGGCGGCGACCTCATCCGGGTGGCAGTAGGTCGTCTCGACGCCGAGCAGACCGGACCCGAGCAGGTGGTCGGTGCCGCCGTAAAGCGGACGGACGGCGACCACGTGCCGCAGCCCGGTCGCACCGGTGTGCGCGAGGATCACCGCGGTCATCGCCGCCATCCCCGAGGCGAAGGCCACGGCGGCCTCGGCGTGCTCGAGCTCGGCGAGCGCCTCCTCGAACCGGGCGACGGTCGGGTTCCACAGCCGCGCGTAGACCATGCTGCCGTCGGCCGGCGGTCGCCCGCCGGTGGCCATCGCCTCGTACGAGTCGCCTCCGCGCTCGATGTCGGGCAGAGGATTCGTGGTCGACAGGTCGATCGGCAGGGCGTGGACCCCGAGCCCGTCGAGGTCGGAGCGGCCGCTGTGCACGGCGATGGTGTCAGGATGCAGCGGTGCAGTCATCCCTCCACGTTGCCGGAATCACGGCTTCGATGCAGCGAATCGACAGGATCTGCCAGAGATGAACCCTATCTCGCTATTCTGAACAAGATCCGGCATCCGAGGAGGGATGACATTGGCGAAAGCGCAAGGCACGCCGCTCGACGAGACCGACCTCGAGCTCCTGGCCGTCCTCACCCACGACGCGGACGTCACGAACAAGGCGCTCGCCCACCGTCTTAACCTCGCGGAGTCCACCTGTGCGCATCGGGTGAGATCGCTGCGCGAGCGCGGGATCATCCGCGACACCCGCATCCGTCTCGATGAGGCCGCCGTCGGGTTCCCGCTGCAGGCGATCATCAAGGTGCGCCTCGCCAACCACACCGGGCAGAAGGTCACCGCGCTGTTCGACGCGCTCGCGAGCATCCCTCGGGTGCTGCAGGTGTTCCACGTCGCCGGCGTCGACGACTTCCTCGTGCACGTCGCCGTGCAGGACGCCACCGCCCTGCGCGACATCGTGCTCGAGCACATCACCGTGCACGCCGTCGTCCGCGGCACCGAGACGCAGCTGGTGTTCGAGCTGCGCGACGGGGTCGGCCTGCTCCCCCGCTCCGTGCGGGAGGATGGACTGCACGCCAGCAAGGGAGCATCATGAGCCGCAGTGCCACCGCCGCCACGCACACCATCCGCGAGATGCGCGACTTCCTGTTCACGCACGCGACCGACTACGCCGCCGCGCGCGCCGGATTCGCGTGGCCACAGGTCGGTGAGTTCAACTTCGCGCTCGAGTGGTTCGACGTCGTCGCTGCCGAGAACCCCGACCGCCCAGCCGTGCAGATCGTGTCGGCCGACCTGAGCCTGCAGGCCTGGAGCTACGGCGAACTCTCCGCCCGGTCCGACCAGGTCGCCGCCTGGCTGACCGGTCTTGGCATCGGACGCGGCGACCACGTGATCGTGATGCTGGGCAACACGATCGAGCTGTGGGAGGTGATGCTCGCGATCACGAAGATCGGCGCGGTGTCGATCCCGACCTCGACGCTGCTCTCGGCATCCGACCTCGCCTACCGCATCGAGCACGGCCGCGCCCGCGCCGTGGTGACGCTGGGGTCGCTGAGCGACCGGCTGACGGGCATCGACGACGGCATCCTGCGCATCGGTGTCGGCTCCGACATCCCCTCCGGGTGGGTGCGGTTCGCGGACTCGGCGAGCGCTCCGACGACGTTCGAGCCCGACGGGCCGACTCCCGCCACCGACACCGCACTGCTCTACTTCACCTCCGGCACGACCAACCGTCCGAAGCTCGTGCAGCACACGCACGTCTCCTACCCGGTCGGCCACCTGTCGACCATGTGGTGGCTCGGCGTGCGCCCCGACGACGTGCACCTCAACATCTCCTCCCCGGGGTGGGCGAAGCACGCCTGGTCGAGCTTCTACTCCCCGTTCCTTGCCGAGGCGACCGTGTTCGTCTACAACTACGAGCGCTTCGACGCGAACACGCTCATGCAGGTCATGGACACGCATCACGTCTCGACGTTCTGCGCCCCGCCCACCGTGTGGCGGATGCTGATCCAGGCCGACCTCGCCCGCCTCACCCATCCGCCCCGTGAGCTCGTGGGCGCGGGAGAGCCGCTCAACCCCGAGGTCATCGACCGCGTGCGCGAGGCGTGGGGCGGCACCATCCGCGACGGCTTCGGCCAGACCGAGATGACCGCGTGCATCGGCAACTCCCCTGGACAGCCCGTGAAGGTCGGCTCGATGGGCCGCCCGCTGCCGGGCTACCCCGTGGTGCTGCTCGACCCGGTCACCGGTGCGGTCGTCGACGGGGAGGGCGAGATCGCGCTCGACCTCGCCGATGCGCCGCTCGGCCTGATGGCGGGGTACTACGACGACCCCGAGAAGACGGCGGAATCCCGGGTCGGCGGCTACCACCACACCGGTGACATCGCCGCGCGCGACGCGGACGGCTACCTGACGTACATCGGCCGCGCCGACGACGTGTTCAAGGCATCCGACTACAAGATCTCGCCGTTCGAGCTGGAGTCCGTGCTGCTCGAGCACGAGCTCGTGATCGAGGCGGCCGTCATCCCGAGCCCCGATCCCACGCGGCTCTCGGTGCCGAAGGCGTACGTGTGCCTGCATCCCGATGCCACGGCCGACGAAGCCGATGCCGCCCGCGCGATCTTCACCTACGCGCACGACCGGCTGTCGTCGCACCTGTGGGTGCGCATCATCGAGTTCGTGCCCGAGCTGCCCAAGACCATCTCGGGCAAGATCCGCCGGGTCGAACTGCGCGCCCGCGAGGCCGCACGGGTGGAGTCCGGCGACGACGCCGGCCAGCACCGCGACCGCGACTACCGCTGAGGATCTCTCCTCTCCTCGGAACACGACGGAGCCCTCGCGTCACTTTCGGAGCCACACGGACTCATCTCTCTATGCAGACGACATTCGTCTCGAGTCGAAGGGGAGTTTGATCCGATGAAGAAGAACGACGCAGCAGTCCCGGAGAGCCGTGGCCTGACCCGCAGGACCGTCATTCACGGTGCCGCATGGTCGTTGCCCGTGATCGCCGCGGCCGCGGCCACACCGATCGCCGCGGCATCGTTGATGTGCACCGCCGCCATCAGCACGACGACGGCCGTTTACTCGCGGCTCAGCGCCACATCGGCGGTGTTCACCTGGGCGAACGTGTTCGGCGACGGGAAAGACCTCACACTGACCCTCACGGCCGTTCCCAACGGCGCCACCAACATGACCATCAACCCCACGAACAACTTCGTGCTGGATTCCGGCACGCAGGGCGGCGAAGCGCAGCCCAGCGTGCGGCTGTCGCTCGACACGGTCGACCTGCGGAACATCGGCGGGGGCGAGAGAGTGACGTTCAGCTTCGCGCTCGACGGTGTCCCCGCACCGGTCGACGGCTTGACGTACAAGATCAAGGACATCGACGGATTCCAGGCGGTGGACGGTCTCGGGGGTGCGGAGCGCGTCTACCTGTCCGAGGGCACCGGCACGTACAACACCGCCTGGATCCGGGGTCAGGGGACCAGCGCCAACCCCTGGCGTCCCTTCACCGGCACGCCGAACGTCGAGGTCATCCCCAGCAGCGCCGCCGGGAACGTCAACGTCACCATGCCCCCGGTGAGCGCGTTCGATCTCACCTTCGTCGCCAACAACTCGGGGCGAGCCGTCGGCGATCGGCCGAACCAGAACATCTGGATCGGGCCGCTGAGCTTCACCGCACTGAATCCGGCCTGCGCACTGTGACGCACGGAGAGCCCCGCAGGACATCCTCCTGCGGGGCTCTCCCGTTTCCGGTTCACAACTCCTCAAGAGCGGCGACGCCGGGCAGCCTGACCCCCGCGAGCACGCCGGAACTCCCCGCAGGTACCCGCACCTGTGAGGAGTTATGAACCGGTGACGACCGCGCTCAGCGCGTCGAGACGATCGGAATCGCCGACGTCACCGGAGACGACTTCATCGCCGACACGACCGGAGCCCCCACGGCCACCGGAGCGGTGACCGGTCGACGCGACGGACTTCCGCCGTCCGCGACGTTCACGATCGCGCGCACCACCCCGCCGAGCACCAGCATCACAGCGAGTGCCGCCCCCGAAGCGATCAGAGGCAGCCACTGATTCGCGAACGATGCGGTCGAACTCAGCATCGCGAACGGGATCCACAGCCCCACCGCACCGCCGATGAGCCCCCCGGCCCCTCGCATGATCGCGATACCCGCGACGATCGCGCACACTGCCGCCAGCGCGGCCCCGATGATGCCGATCGGCACCATCAGCGCAGCCAGATCGTTGGCTACTTTCAATGTCGTCATGATGACCCCCCGGTCTGCGGAACATCCGCGTTCTTCACACTATGAAAGTGTCGGGGATAAGCCATCCGTCTCAGGTGCGACACGCATCATCCTGCAGGAGGATCTTCGCGCGCACCCGCCGAAAGGGGTCAGCGGCGGGCGCGGCGCTTCGACCGGGTGAGCGTCAGGCGCCGCAGACGCGATGTGCGGATGACGGGCACCGACTGAGTGACAACGGCATCCACGACCATCGAGCCGTCGGTCGGCCCCACGATCGCGATCGCCGACGTCTCGGTCGCATCGATCGGATCCACGGGCATGCGCGCGAGCGCCCGGTGCGCGCGCACATACGCGGGCACCAGCAGCACGATCGCCCCGACCCACGCCAAGGGGTTGCTGAGGGCGACGCCGGTGAAGCCGATCGCCGCTCCGAGCACCACAGCCGCGGCCACACGCATCACGAGCTCGATCACACCGGTCACCGTGGGCACCAGTGTGTGCCCCAGACCCTGCAGTGCACCGCGGAGCACGAAGAGCATGCCGAGCGCCCAGTAGCCGCATCCGTTGACGATGAGCATGAGGTGCGCGAGCTCGACGACGTCGTCCGAGCCCTCGCCGATGAACAGGCGCACCATGGGGGCGCCGAAGGCGATGAGCAGACCGCCGAGCACGAGGCCGGCGACGATCGCCATCCAGGTGGCCTCGACCACGCCGCGACGGATGCGGTCGGGGCGGCGTCCGCCGTGATTCTGCGCCGCGTACATCGAGACCGCGAGGCCGAGCGAGGACAGCAGTGCGACGGCGAGGCTGTCGACGCGGGCTCCCGTCGTGTACGCGGCGACCGCGTCGGCGCCCAGGGTGTTCAGCGCCACCTGCACGGTGAGCGTGCCGATCGCGATGATCGAGGCCTGGAAGCCCATGGGCAGTCCGAGGCGCAGGTGCTCGGCGAGATCCGCACGGGTGATGCGCCAGTCCGCACGGCGCAGGTGCAGCATCGGGAGCCGGCGGCGCACGAACTCCAGGCACAGCACCACCGACACGGCCTGCGCGATCACGGTCGCGAGCGCAGCACCGCCGACACCCCACTCCAGGGGACCGACCATGAGCACCACGAGTCCGACGTTCAGCGCGCACGACACCGTGAGGAACACCAGCGGGGTACGCGAATCACCGATCGCGCGGATGATCGCCGAGAGGTAGTTGAAGAACATCGTGGCGCCGGCGCCGAGGAAGCTGATCTGGGTGAAGACCGTCGCTTCGGCCATCAACTCCGGTGGCGTCTGCAGCACCGCCAGCAGGGGTTCGGCGATCAACGGCGCACCGACCATGAGCACGATGCTCGTGATGCCGCTGAGCACCACTCCGGTCGCGACCGAGCGGCGCACCGCATCGTCATCGCGCGCGCCGAACGCCTGCGCGATCGGGATCGCGAAGCCGCTGGTCAATCCCCAGGCGAACCCGAGCAGCAGGAAGAGCAGCGGCCCGGTCGCCCCGACGGCGGCCAGCGACCCCACACCGAGATGGCGCCCCACGACGATGGCGTCGGCGAACTGGTACAGCTGCTGCACGACGTTGCCGAGCAGGAGCGGGATGGAGAAGGCAAGGATGACACGCCACGGGCGGCCCGTGGTGAGGGAGGTGGCCATGAGGAGGAGCTCGCAGGACTGGAGTGCGGATCGGGGGAGCCACCAGCTTATCGAATCGATTCGGTCCCTGTCATCCACTGGTTTCGCGCGGAGCGCTCCGGTCGCAGAGAAACACCGTTTCCCGCGGAGGGAAGGTGCCTCTCTACGACCGGAGCGACCGGAGCGACCGGAGCGACCGGAGCGACCGGAGCCGATCAGGCGACGGCCGGCGCCACGGTCGGGGCCGTCAGGCGCTTGCGCAGGGCGAGGAACAGCAGGACCATCCCTGCGGTGAGGAGCATGTGGCCGAGCCCGGCGATGCCGGCGATCATCTTCGACGACTCCAGCCCGAGCACCGTGAGGCAACCGTGCCAGACCATCATCGCGGAGGTCAGCACGAGGCCGGCGATGTACGTCCAGAAGAACCAGCTGAACAGGCGGCTCTGCGACAGCGCGAACTGCTTCTCGAGCAGCAGCACGATCAGCAGCACCACGAATCCGAGCGTGAGCAGGTGCGTGTGCACCAGGCCCAGCTGCGTGGATGCCCCTTCGGGGAAGTCGTTGAGCTTGGTGAACTCCCGGTAGAAGAGTCCGGAGGCGACCCCGGCCACCATGCAGGCGAACGCGGCGTAGAACAGTCTGCGCATCAGATTCCTTTCGATCTGATTCCAGCCTCGGCGTCGCGGCCGGATCGGGGATCCATCGAACGGTGGAGATGCGGATGCGGCCGGGCCGCTGCACTCAGATCAGGCCGGACTCGCGGGCGATCGCGAGCGCCCGCGCCCGACTGTCCGCGCCCAGCTTCTCGAACACGTGCACCAGGTGCGTCTTGACCGTGGCCTCGGTGACGAAGAGGGTTTTCGCGATCTCGCGGTTCGACGAACCGGTGTCGAGCAGACGCAGCACATCGAGCTCGCGCTCGGTGAGCCGCACCCGCGGCGCCCGGCGCACCCGCTCCACCCGTTCGCTGAGCTCGGCGGTCAGCACGAGCGAGCCGCCGGCGGCCTGGCGGATCGCCCGCACGATGTCATCCGGGGCGATGTCCTTGCGCAGATAGCCGGCAGCGCCCGCCTCGATCGCGCCGAGGATCTCGGCATCCCGGTCGAAGGTGGTGAGGATGATGACCGCCGGCGCCGGGTCCAGCGCGCGCAGCGCCGCTGTCGTCTGCACGCCGTCCATGCCGTCGCCCAGACGCAGATCGCACAGCACCACGTCCGGGTGCAGGTGCCGCGCGAGGGCGACCGCCTCCTCCCCCGACGATGCCTCGCCGACGACCTCGATGTCATCGCGGCGGTCGAAGAGCGAGCGCACACCGGCGCGGACGATCGGATGGTCGTCGACGAGCAGCACGGTCAGCACGGTCATACCGCTCCTCCCTCGACGGTCGGGGCGACCGCTCGCCCGAGCGGCACGGATGCCGACAGCGCCGTACCGTCGCCGGGAGCGCTCTCCACGTCGAGTCCCCCGCCGAGCTCACGCAGCCGGGCGCGCATCGACCGGAGGCCGTAGCCGCCACCCTGAGCGCCCTGGTGATCCCAGCGGGTCGCGTCGAAGCCGACACCGTCGTCGACGATGTCGAGGCGCAGGGAGTCGCCGGCATCCGCGAGGGTCACCACCACACGTGAGGCCTGCGCGTGTGTGCGGACATTGGCGAGCGCCGACTGCGCGGTGCGCAGCAGAGCGACCTCCGCCGCCAGCCCCGGCGCGGGAAGGTCGGCATCCGCGTGCAGGCTCGCAGCGATCCCTGTCTCGTCGGAGAGACGGTCGAGCATGCGGGCCAGCGCCTCACCGAGCGCGGTCGACTCGAGCTCGGCCGGCATGAGCTCGTCGACGATCCGGCGGGCATCCGCGAGCCCATCAGCGGCCAGCGCGGAGATCTGCTCGAGCGCGCGGGTGCTGCGGGAGGGGTCATCCGACTCCAGCGCCGAGCGCGCCAGCATCCCGATCGACGACACGCTCTGCGCCACCGTGTCGTGGATGTCGCGCGAGACCCTGGTGCGTTCGGCGCTCGCGCCCGACTCCCGCTGCGTGCGGGCGAGTTCGTCCTGCAGCGCGGCCATCTCCTCCTGGGTCGCGACCAGCGAGGCGATCAGGCGGCGACGCTCCCGACCGTCGCGCACGAGTTCGAGGTAGCCGCGCGAGATGCCGAACGCGAAGACACCGCCGACGAGGGGGCCGATCACGTTCGCATAGCTCGTGATGCCCGTGTGCAGCAGCGGCGCGGTGATCACCACGGCGAGGATCGCGACGCTGAGCACGACCGCCCCGCGCATCCGCATCACGAATCCGGCCAGCAGCCACAGCGGGAAGGCGAGCCAGACGAACTCGGGCGAGAGCGCCACAGCCCCGAGCCAGATGGCGCTCAGTCCGAGCAGCCAGCCGGTCGCGAGGCGGCGGTCGTCGGTGCGCTCGGCCAGCAGCAGTCCCCCGCCGTACCAGCCGAGGAACACGAGCGAGAGGGCGAGCAGCCAGGGCAGCGGGATGCCGTCGGCCGAGGCGCGGACGACGCCGACGACCAGCAGCACGACCGTCATGACGGCCTGGCCGATGCGCAGCGACCCCACCAGTCCCGCCCAGGTGCGCGCCGGCCGGATCGCGGCGGCGTCAGCGTGCGGCGGTTCGAGGGACGACATCCTCACATTCTTGCTCCGACGGCCGGTCCGCGCCTCCATCATTCGACCGATCCGGCGCCGCGCCGGCACTGCGGTCGCGGTGAGGGGTTTCACCAGGCCCTCCCTCGCCGGAGCACGGATGCGTAGCGTCGATCGCAGAGCCGACGGATGAACCCGCGGCGCACGGGAAGGGATCACTCATGCACACACGCACTCTCGGACAGGGGCTCGAGGTCTCGGCCATCGGACTCGGCGCGATGGGGATGTCGCAGAGCTACGGGCCGAACCCCGGGAGCCGCGATGACATGATCGCGGTGCTGCGCTCGGCACCGGAGCACGGGGTCACGTTCTTCGACACGGCTGAGGTGTACGGCCCGTACGTGAACGAGGAGCTCGTGGGCGAGGCGCTCGAGCCGATCCGTGATGAGGTCGTCGTCGCCACGAAGTTCGGGTGGCGGATCGAGAACGGTGCGAGCGTCGGCCTCGACAGCAGTCCCGCCCGGATCCGGCGCGTGGCCGAGGCGTCGCTCCGCAGCCTCCGCACCGACACCATCGACCTCTTCTACCAGCACCGCGTCGACCCCGCCGTGCCGATCGAAGACGTCGCCGGCACCGTCGCCGACCTGATCAGCGAAGGCAAGGTGCGCCACTTCGGATTGTCGGAGGCGTCGGCCGACACGATCCGCCGCGCTCACGCCGTGCAGCCGGTCAC
The DNA here is from genome assembly GCF_044743625.1 of Microbacterium sp. NPDC087591. Classification (NCBI taxonomy): domain Bacteria; kingdom Bacillati; phylum Actinomycetota; class Actinomycetes; order Micrococcales; family Microbacteriaceae; genus Microbacterium; species Microbacterium sp. NPDC087591. Next base: position 1,797,498 of record NZ_JBIUWU010000001.1, on the reverse strand, counting down.
CGCGCTCCAGAGTGAGTACTCCCTGTGGACGCGCGATCCCGAAGCCGAGGTCCTGCCCGTGCTCGCCGAGCTGGGCATCGGGTTCGTGCCCTTCAGCCCCCTCGGCAAGGGGTTCCTGACGGGAACCGTCGACACGGCTGCGGACTTCGCTGCCGGTGACATCCGCGCCACGATCCCGCGGTTCACCCCCGAGAACCGCTCGGCCAACCAGGCGCTGGTCGACCACGTCGCTCAGCTCGCGGCGGCCAAGGGAGCGACGCCGGGGCAGATCGCGCTCGCCTGGCTGCTGGCCCGTCAGCCCTGGATCGTGCCGATCCCCGGCACGCGCCGCACGGCCCGCATCGCCGAGAACGCGGGAAGCACGGCCGTCGCACTGTCGGCCGACGAGGTCGCCGATCTCTCGAGCCTCGCCACACGTGTCGGGGTCAGCGGCGACCGGTACAACCCGCAGCAGATGTCGTTCGTCGACAGCTGAGCGGACGCCCCGGGGTGACGGGCTGGATATCCTGAGGCGGATGACCTCCGCCCGTACGTACCCCGCGACGATCGCGGCCCCGGTCGAGCACGAGATCAGCATCCGCAAGTCGCGCTTCCTCACGCGCATCGAGCCGGTCGGCTCGGTCGAGGAGGCGGAGGCGGTGATCGCCGGCATCCGCAAGCGCGCCTGGGATGCGAACCACAACTGCACCGCGATGGTCACCGGGCTCCTCGGCGACCAGGCCCGCTCCTCGGATGACGGCGAGCCCTCGGGCACCGCGGGTGTACCGATGCTCGAGGTGCTGCGCCGACGCGAGCTGACGGATGTGGTCGCGGTGGTCACGCGGTACTTCGGCGGGGTCAAGCTCGGGGCCGGCGGGCTCGTGCGGGCGTACTCCTCGGCGGTGTCCGAGACGCTCGACCTCGCCGCCCTCGTGCGGCGGGCGGCGCTCACGCAGGTGAGCATCGACGTGGCGCATGCGGACGCCGGCCGCTACGACAACCTGCTGCGCGACTGGGCTGCGCATCACGGGGCGACGCTCGGCGAGCCGCAGTACGCCGCCCTCGCCACCCTGGAACTCTGGGTGCCGGAGCCTGAGATCGCGCGGCTGACGGATGAGCTCGCCGCGTCATCCGCCGGCGCGGTCACGCCCGTCATCGGCGCCGAACGCATCGTCGACGTGCCCGACTGAGCACCGTCGCCGCGGCGGCAGTCGTGGTCGCTGTTCACAACTCAGGAAGAACTGTCGCCCCCGCGACCGAGAACCCCGGAATGACGCGGGCCCGCACGGCCGAAGCCTCGGTTCTTGCGGAGTTATGAACACCCGCCTCCGGCGAACCCACAAGCCAGGGCGGATATCCTGGATGCCGCGAACCTGGAAGGAGAGCGATGTTCGACAGCCCGCTCTCCGCCTCGGCGTACGAGATCCTCGGCGTGGAAGCCACGGTCGACGACGCCGAGCTGCGGCGCGCGTATCGACTCCGCCTCCGGCAGACGCACCCCGACACCGGTGGTGACGCCGCCGTGTTCATCCAGGTGCAGCGCGCCTGGGAGCTGGTCGGCACCCCCGACGACCGCGCCGCCTACGACCGGCGCACCGGTGTGGCCACCGACACCACGTGGAGCGGATGGCGTCCGCCCGCAGCCCGCGCCGACACCCGACCCCGCGCCCGCTCCTACGGCCACCCCGGCGGCTGGAGGCGCGAACGCTACCTGGTGCTCATCCGCGAGTGGGCCGGCCGCGGCGTCGAGGTCCCCGATCCGTACGACCCCGCGCTGGTGCGCTCGGCGCCGCGCGAACTGCGCCGCATGCTCGCGGATGCCCTGGCCGAGGAGTCCACTGCCCGCACGGTCTCGGACCTCGGCATGGGGTTCACGGTGTGGCACGACGTCGATGCGGGCAAGGATGCCGACGACAAGCTCGACCACGTGGTGCTGAGCCCTTCGGGCCTGTACGGAATCATGTCCGAGGACTTCGGCGGGGTCGTGGGTTTCCGCCGCGGCGAGATCACCGGGCCGAGCCTCGGCACGCGCGCCCCGGTCACGGGCACGCTCGCGCGCATGCGCACCGTCGCCCGTGCCGCCCGCGTGCGCTTCGGCGGTGCGATCATCGTGCTCCCCGATGACGACCTCGCCCAGGCGGTGACCCCTCTCGGCACCAGTCGCGGTGTTCCCGTCGTCGTGGTGCGCCGCAGCGCGCTCGCGATGGTGCTGCGGCAGGGCGTTCCCGGCGCGCGGGCCATCGGCGGCAACGAGCTCTTCGACGTGCGCACGCGTCTGCAGCAGACCGTCCGCTTCGTCTGAGGCGCGGCACACGACCGTCACGGCTCCCAGACGAACAGGTGGCTCTTGGCGACCGCTCACTCAGAATGGCGCCGGCGACCCCACAGGCCGAGCGCCATGCTCCTGAAGGACACTCCACGAAGAGCCCTGTCAACAGGAGACTCGCGGTCAACAAGAAAATTCTGGCGCCGAGGCTACCCGCCGACGTGTCGGACTCCTGGATGCCGTAGTCGACGCGCATGACCTGGAGACGCCGAGCGCCCTGAACGGCTAGATGATCGCCGGGATGCGCACAGTGGGGTCGCCGCGCAGCACGAGGGCCTGACGAGCCCAGGCGTGGTCGGCTGCCTCGGCCCGCGTCACTGGGAGGTCAGGTGAAGTGATCTTCGCGGCCGGCGTCTCGACGACAACCGGATCGGACCGATGACCGCTCCCAGATCCGTCGACATCAATGCCCACAGCTGGCCCTCTCGCCAATCAGACCCCCTAAAGGGGGGCAGACGTCGAGGTAGACAGTTCCCTAAGCTCCGAATGGCGCCACTTCATGTTGTGCCCCCTAAAGACGGGCTCAATATGCGCAAACTAGGTTCAATCACGATCGCCGCGGCCGTCGGACTCGCACTGGCTGTCGGAGCCGGGGCCGCGAGCCCACAGACCGCCGCCGCAGCCACCGCGAAAAGCAACATCACCGGCGCCAGCATTTCAATAGTTGCAGACAATGTTCGCGCCGTTACCCATCCTGGGACCGTCAGCGCAGCGTTTGTTGCGCCAGCCAACGACGCGATTTCCATTGCGCTGGCATCCGCAGCAGCGAACATCAATGGCGCAACCGTCATTGTGTCGACCTCATCCACAAACCCGGCCGCGGTCAATGCGGTCGTGACTCAAAAAGAGATCAAGACGCTCACCTTTGTCGGGACCCCGACCGATTTCCCCGCAAGCTATAGAAGCGCGATCGATCCACAGGTGACGAGCAAGAAGATCGCACTGAACGTTGATCCATTCGAGCGATCCAAGCTCCTCGTTGCACCAGGAACCACGGCATTCGTAATCGCACAAAGTTCGAACGTCTCGGCGATGGAAGCTGCTCTGTCCTACAGTGCCGCCACTGACAGTGCGTTGCTTGCCCTCAGCGGCAACCAAGCCGCGGGGCCTCTCCGCTCGTACTTGACTCCAATCGCGGACCCGAAGGTTGCGCTTTCGGGAGACCCGGCCGTTCTCGATCAGCTCGACCCCGACGATTCAGACCACTACGTGGAGCTTCTTCTCGACAGCCCCGCGGCGATAAATTCCAGCTACGACAACATTATGCAGCTTCACGTTGACCGCAAGAGTCGTTCAGCAACGAAGGTGGTAGTTGCACCCGCCGATGATCTGGCCTCCTTCGCCCTCGCAACCATCGTCGGACAAAGACAATCGGCCATCACTTTGCCCGCAGGAAAAAAAGCGAGTCTAACTACCAACAGTGCCGCGCACTACTACATTGGTTTATTGGCCTCAGAGACCACGTCGCTGACGTTGGTGGGCACGGCGACGACCGCCGCAAACCTCACCTCCGTGGCGGCTCCAACAACAATTACCCGTTCGGCTGACCCCGCGTGGACAGTTACTAACACCACGCTCGGCACGGGCACCTATACCGTGACGTTCAACGCCCGCGCGGGTGCGACGAAATACCGTGCCTTGAACTGGGATGGCTCAGTCATAACGACAAGTTCCACGACTTCGGTCACAATCACTGGAACTCCGGACTATTTTACTCTCGTGGCTTTGAATGCATCGGGGACGGAGATCGCACGCCTTTATTACAGAAGCAACCTCTATGGTTCCGCGTCCGACCGTGCCACGGCAATCACAGGAACCATACAGAACGGTACAGCGAACCTTCGCGTGCTCGGCGCCCCGAATGTACCAAGAAAGATAGTTCGTTCGGAGACGAACCCCTACGCCGGGCTCGGTGACGAACCAATCCAGCCCAGGGCCATCGCCATCACGTGCCGTACATCCTTCACCGATTCGGGCCTGAATCCGCAACACGAATACAGCTACGAGGTCGTCAACCTCACACTAAAGACCGGGACCGGCTGCGGACTTACCGCGGCGGCGCCTATCGCCGGGATCGGGCTGCCCGTCGGTGGCCTTGCGCTCCCCCTCACCGAAGATCCGTGGGCGACTTCCGGTAACGGAGCGCGAAGGACTGAAGACGTAACGAAACCCCGCCAAGGCACGTCTGAGCAAGAATCAATCCTCCCTCGACCAGGACAAACGTGGACAGACGCTGCCCGTCAGCAGTTGCAATACAACGTCGCCCATCCCGATACGCAGATTCAGGCGCGGTCCTCTGATGAAGCGGGCAATAGCGAGCAACGGAGCAACGAACTATCCGCGGCGACTGCAATTGGATCCCAGTTCGTCTTCTCATACCAGGCATATATCCCAGAGAAGTATGTTCTCGGCCCCGGTTACAGTGGCGATCCTTCGAAACCGTTCATTGTATTCAATGGGTCCGACCGCGCATGGTGGGACGTCAATAGTGTCGGTACAAAGTTCGACATACGCGGGTACGTTGGCGACTCACAGGTCTTTTGGACGAAACATATGGCCGAAACCACGCGAGCCCATTGCTCCCTCGCTTTTCCTCGATCTGGGTTCAACTGCACCGTCGTTGGCCACGCCACAGCTCCCCTCAGCGAGCTTTCAGCATCCTCGGTAATCGCTCCGGCTCTCACAAGACTGACCTTTGAGGCGCATGCCGGCAATCCCATGGAGCCCTTCGCGCAGGACATCGATGGTCAAATGATAGCTACTCTGGACACGCGATCCTGGAGACTGGTCGGAAAGCACGACAAAATGCCTGTCCATCAGTTCTGGTGGTCACCTATCTACGGGGATGGCCATCTGGTATACTCCAGCGCCAATTACTACTCCCTGCATTGTCTGTTCCCGAACGTACCTGGCTGCACCGCCAGAATAAATCAGAGCTTTTAGGAAAGAGCGCATGACGAGCACCCGCAGCCTCGTGCCCATCTCGGGTGCCGCACTGATCTCACTCGGCGGCTTGGCGATCGCTGCGACGGTTGTCGTCGATCACATGGTCAATCCCTGGGCGTTTTTCGCGATCCAAGGCTGCGGCTTCTTTCTTCTCTTCGTGGGATCGGGCCTCTCCTTCCGGTGGTTTTCACGACCACGAACGTGGATACTCCTCGTCGTAGGGAGTAGTGGGTGGTTCATCTGCTGGTCGTGGCCCTTTGCTTTCGGGCTGCTGATCCCCCTCCCACTCCCCTTCTGGGCGGCGCTATCCTCGATCGCATACCTGGTTGGCACCTTCTTCGCCGTCGAGAGCAGGAAGGCCTCGCAGTGGACGGCGCTCAGCGTGCTGACGATCGGTTCCTTCGCCACCACGATCGTCATGGCAACAGATCGCATCTATGCGTCGGACTGGACCTATGTCCCGGTGGGTCTCGGAGCGGCTGCGGCGGGCATCATGCTCAGCGTTGGCTCGCTGCGACACAGTTCCCAACCGGACACCTCTGATCACTCTGACGACTACCGCGAGAATTGAGCCGCCGCCGCACACCTGTTCAGATACCGAAGCGCGGTCAGGACCCCACAGCGTCCCCCGCCAGGAGTAGCGTTCCCGGCATGGCGATCTCGACAGACGTGCGCGACTGGCTGCTCGACTCCGATCCGAGCCTGCGCTGGCAGGTCGAACGCGACCTGCTCGATGCCCCACCCGAGGTGTGGCAGGCGACGAGGGACCGCGTGGCGACCGAGGGGTTCGGCGCCGCGGTGCTCGCACATCAGGACCCCGACGGGCAGTGGGCCGGAGGGGCGTACTTCCCGGCCGGCTTCTTCGGCAGCGCCGAGGAGGCCGCGCCCGGCCAACCCTGGGTCGCCACGACCTGGGCGCTGAAGGACCTGCGTGACGCGGGGCTGGACGCCTCCGTCCTTCAGGGCACAGCCGAGAAGCTGGCCGCGAACAGCCGCTGGGAGTACGACGATCTTCCCTACTGGGGAGGCGAGGTCGACGTGTGCATCAACGCGTTCACCCTCGCGACCGGAGCGTGGCTCGGCGTCGACATGAGCGCACTGGCCCGGTGGTTCGTGGAGCATCGCCTCGCGGACGGCGGCTGGAACTGCGAGGCCGAGGAGGGGAGGTCGACCAGATCATCGTTCCACTCCACCCTCAACGCGGTGCGCGAGCTCCTGTACTACGAACAGCTCACCGGCGATCACACCGTCCGCGACGCTCGACACGGCGGCGAGGAGTACCTGCTGCAGCGGCGACTTCTCCACCGGTTGTCGACCGGAGAGCCGGTGGGCGACTTCGTGCACGAGTTCACCTATCCGCACCGGCACCGCTACAGCGCGCTCACGGCACTCGACCATTTCCGTGCCGTCTCGCTGTACGAAGAAGTCCCTCCGGACCCGCGGCTCGACGATGCGGTGGCGGTGGTGCGGGCCGCGCGTCTCCCCGATGGGACGTGGCGCCAGGGAGCGCCGCTGCTCGGCCGCACCTGGGTCTCGGTGGATGTCCCCGAGGGGGCACCCTCCCCGTGGCTGACGTTGTTCGGAACCCGCGTGCTCGACTGGTGGGACGCCGCGCACTGAGGGTTCCGGCCGCCCGTTCCGCATCCACCCGGTGACCGTTCCCCTACACCTGGGGGACCTCGGCAACCCCATTGACTTCTGGTATCAAACCGGTTTACGCTCGCAGCCGTACCCACCTCGCTGCGTGGGTGATTCCCACGAGGAGGTGGCATGAGCCGCACGACGATCGCCGACGTCGCCCGAGAGGCAGGCGTGACCAAGGCCACGGTCTCGCATGCCCTGAGCGGCAATCGCCCCATCTCGGAAGAGACCAGGGCGAAGGTGCTCGCCGCAGCCGAGAAGCTCAACTGGGTGCCGAGCCAGAGCGCCAGAGCCCTCGCCACCCGCCGCGCCAACGCCGTCGCCGTCGTGCTCGCCCGAGACCCCGAGGTCATCGCCAACGACTCGTTCTTCCCCGCCTTCATCGCCGGAGTCGAGTCGGTGCTGACCGAGACCGAGACCGCGCTGATCCTGCAGGTCGTGCCCGACCGCGAGGCCGAGGAGCGGGCCTACCGTGCACTCACCCACGGCCGCGCCGACGGCGCCCTGCTGCTCGACCTCCGCGACGACGACTGGCGCGTGCCGTTCCTCGACGACCTCGGTCTTCCGACGGTGCTGGTCGGCGCTTACGAACAGCCCACCGCATTCTCCTGCGTCCGCACCGACGATGCCGCGCCGGTCCGCGAGATCATCACCCATCTGCGTGACGCGGGGCACGAACGCATCGCGCACGTCTCCGGCCCGCTCGACTACGTGCACTCCCGTGCCCGCGCCGACGCCTACATCGCCACGATGGGCGACGACACCCTGCTGCGCGAGGGCGATTTCACGGCCGCCAGCGGTCGCGCCCTCACCGAGGAGCTGCTCGCCCTCCCCCAGCGTCCGACCGCCATCGTGTACTCGAACGACACCATGGCGATCGCCGGCCTCTCGTTCGCCCGTTCGCAGGGTCTCGTCATCCCCGACGACCTCGCGATCTCCGGATTCGACGACGATCACCTGTCGGCGCATCTGTCCCCGGCGCTCACCAGCGTCTCATCCGACCCCGCGGCCCGAGGCCGCGCTGCCGCCCGCCTGCTGCGGGCAGACATCCTCGGAGCGCACCCGCGCACCGAGATCGTCGACTGCAACGTCGTGCACTTCCGCGAGAGCACGGCTGCACCGTCGGCCGCTCCACCCACTGTGTCGAGGAGGACACCATGAAGAAGATCCGCGCAGTCGCGCTCATCGGCGCCGTCGCACTCGTCGCCACCGGATGCTCGGCCGGAGGTGGCGGAGGAGACGACTCCGGCTCCGCCGAAGGCACCGGTCCCATCAACGTCTGGCTCTCCAACAACGAGCAGGAGGTTGCCTGGGGCACCGCCGTCGTCGAGGCGTGGAATGCCGACCACCCCGACGAGAAGGTCACCGCGCAGGAGATCCCGGCCGGATCCTCGTCGGAGGAGGCCATCACCGCGGCCATCACCGCCGGCACCGCTCCGTGCCTGGTCTATAACGTCGCCCCCGCAGCCGTCTCCGGCTGGGTCAAGCAGGGCGGACTCGTCGACCTGAGCAAGATGGACGGTGGCAGCGACTACATCACCGCACGCAGCGGCGACGTCGAGAGCTACTCGACCGACGGCAGCTTCTACCAGCTGCCGTGGAAGTCGAACCCCGTCATGGTCATGTACAACAAGGCCCTGTTCGAGGCGGCGGGCATCGATCCCGAAGACCCGCAGATGAACACCTACGACGCGTTCCTCGAGGGGTCCCGCGCGATCGTCGACTCCGGCGTGCAGAGCGCCATCTGGCCTGCTCCCACCAGCGAGTTCTATCAGCCGTGGTTCGACTTCTACCCGCTGTACCTCGCCGAGACCGACGGCACGATGCTCGTGGAGGACGGCAAGTCCACCTTCGATGACGAGGCGGGCAAGACCGTCGCCGAGTTCTGGAAGACCTTCTACGACGAGAAGCTCGCGCCGAACGAAGCCTCCACCGACGACGCGATGTCGGCCGGGACCACCGCGATGCAGCTCGCCGGCCCCTGGGCCATCCCGTCGTACGCCGACACGGTCGACGTCGGCTTCATGCCGGTGCCCACGAGCGACGGCCGCGACAACCCGATCACCTTCGCGGACTCCAAGAGCGTCTCGATGTTCACGGCCTGCGAGAACCAGGCCACGGCGTGGGAGTTCCTGAAGTTCTCGACCAGCGTCGAGAGCGACGGCGAGCTGCTCGAGCAGACCGGACAGATGCCGATGCGCACCGACCTGACCGAGACCTACGGGGACTACTTCGACTCGAACCCGAACTACGTCGCGTTCGCGGAGCAGGCCGAGGCGACCGCCGACGTGCCCAGCATCCCCAACTCGGTCGAGGCCTGGCAGGCCTTCCGCGACGAGTACTCCGCCGCGGTGATCTTCGGCAAGAACTCGATCGACGACTTCCTCGCGAACGCGGCGGAGAAGATCGACAAGCTCGTCGCCGAGTGACACCGTGACCGACAACCGGCGGTTGCGCACCCGATGGCTGGGTGCGCAACCGATCGGCGGCCTCTTCACGCTGCCGTACTTCGTGTTCGTGATCGCGATCTTCGCCTACCCACTCGCGTTCGCGGTCTACATCGCCTTCCACGACTACTTCTTCACGGCGCCGAACGTCGAGGTCGACCGCCCGTTCGTGGGCTTCGACAACTTCGTCACGGTGCTCACGGATCCCCGGGTGCTGGACTCGTTCCGCAACACCCTCGTGTTCCTGGTGATCAACGTGCCGCTCACCGCGGTGCTGGCACTGGTGCTGGCGTCCGCGCTGAACACCGGCATCCGCTGGGTCGCCGCGTATCGCGTGGCGTTCTACGTGCCGTACCTGACCGCGAGCGTCTCGCTCGTCGGCGTGTGGATGCTGCTGTTCTCGGGCAACGGCCTGATCAACACCGTGCTCGGTCCGCTCGCGCCCGACCCCTCGTGGCTCGTGAACAGCGCACTGGCGATGCCGATGATCGCGCTCTACGTCACCTGGAAGCAGCTGGGCTTCTACATCCTGCTGTACCTGGCCGCGCTGCAGAACGTGCCCAAGGAGCTCTACGAGTCGGCCGAGACCGACGGCGCGGGGGCCCTCAAGCGCTTCCTGCACGTGACCATCCCCGGGGTGCGCAGCGCGACCACGCTCGTGCTGATCCTCTCGATCATCACCGGGGCGAACCTCTTCACCGAGCCGTACCTGCTCACCAACGGCGGCGGCCCGGACGGCGCCTCCTCCACCCCGGTGCTGCTCATCTACCAGCTGGGCATCCAGCAGCAGAACCCCGACACGGCGGCGGCGATCGGCATGATCCTCGTGATCCTGGTCGGGATGCTGTCGCTGGCCGCCAACCGCGCAACCAGGGAGCGATGATGAGAAGCCGACGTTCACTGCCCCGCATCCTGAGCATCATCCTGCTCACGGTCGCGGCGATCGGGTTCGCCTTCCCGTTCTACTTCATGCTGGTCGGAGCGTTCCAGGAGAACCCGACGAACTCGCCGAGCGAACTGCTGCCCACCGGCGGCTGGACGTTCGACAACTTCATCGCCATCGACTCCCGCATCGACCTGATGGGCTCGCTGCTCAACTCGCTGATCTTCACGGCGGGCGTGCTGCTGGGAACCGTCGTGTTCGGATTGCTGGCCGGCTACGCGATCGCCCGCCTCGACTTCCGCGGACGCGGAGTGGTCTGGGTGCTGATGCTGCTCGTGCAGATGGTGCCGTTCCAGCTGCTGATGATCCCGCTCTACGTGCAGATCACCCGCAACTACGGCCTGGGCGACTCGTATCTGGGCATGATCCTGCCGTTCCTGATCAACACGACGGCGGTGTTCATCTTCGTGCAGTTCTTCAAGGCGCTGCCCGTGGAGATCTTCGAGGCCGCCCGCATCGACGGGGCGGGCGAGATCCGTCTGCTCACCTCGGTGGCCATCCCGCTGATCCGGCCCGTGCTGGTGACGGTGGTGCTGGTCACCTTCATCGGGCCCTGGAACGAGTTCCTGTGGCCGTTCCTGATCACGAAGGATGCGACGCTGCAGCCGCTCGCCGTGTCCCTCGCGAACTACATCTCCAACGTCGCGCAGTCCACCGCGAACCCCAACGGGGCGATCCTCGCCGGCGCCACCGCGCTTGCGTTCCCCGTCGTCATCCTGTTCGTCGTCTTCCAGCGCTTCTTCACCGCCACCGACCTCGGCGCGGCCGTCAAAGGCTGATCCCCCGCTGTCTAGCCAGAAAGGGCATCCATGTTCACCGGAGCATCCTTCCCCCTCGGACCGTTCACGCCCCACGAGGGCAACCCGATCCTGCGTCCCCGCGGCGCGAGCTGGGAGTCCGCGAACCTCTACAACCCCGCCGCGATCGTCGACGGCGACGAGGTCGTGCTGCTCTACCGGGCCCATGCGGACGACATCATCTCGCACATCGGCATCGCCCGGTCGCGCGACGGCGTCACCTTCACGAGGGAGGATGCGCCGATCCTCTCGCCCTCGGAGGACTACGAGCGGTTCGGCTGCGAGGACCCCCGCATCGCCCTGATCGACGGCACCTACTACCTCACCTACACGGGCTGGGACCGCCGCAGCGCCCAACTGTGCCTGGCGACCTCGACCGACCTGCGCACCTGGACCAAGCACGGTCCGCTGTTCGACGACTTCGACACGTTCAAGACCATGGATCCGCGCGGGTTCAACTGGTCGAAGGCCGGGGTCATCGTGCCGCAGCGGATGCACGGCAAGTGGTGGATGTACTTCGGCGAAGGAGCCATCTACTGGGCCACCAGCGACGACCTCATCCACTGGACGCCGGGCACCCCCGACACCGAGCCGATGTACTCGCCGACGCCGGGCACCTGGGATGAGGCCCTGGTCGAGATCGGCACCTCCCCCGTGGTGACCGACAACGGACTGCTGCTGTTCCTCACCAACGGCGCCACCCGCACGGTGCATGACGACGGCACGGTCGACGTGGACTACCGCTGCGGCCAGATCGCGATCGATCCGGATGACCCCACCCGGGTGATCGCGCGGATGCAGGAGCCGTGGCTGCGTCCGCAGACCTTCGAGGACATGCACGGCCTGGTCTCCAACGTGACCTTCGTGGAGGGTCTGGTGAAGTTCCAGGACAAGTGGTTCGCGTACTACGGGCAGTCCGACACGACCCTCGCGGTCGCCATCCACGATCCGGCCGAGTCCTGGGGTCGCGCGCTGCGCGAGTCCGGTTCCGACACCCCCTGACCACCGGCCGGCCCTGGTCCGGCCCTGGTCCGGCCCGACGAATCACGGAGGTCGGGACGGATTACGGAGGAATCACCGTACTTTCCTCCGTGATCCGTCATCCGTTCCGCGATCCGTCGCCCCCTCACCCATCCACCCACCCCATCCACCGACCGCACGAAGAAGTGACGACATGGACACCTCACGACGCTCGTTCCTGACCATCGCGGCGACGGCCTCCGCCCTCGCCCTCCTCCCCGTCGACGCCGCCGTCGGCGCGACGACCACCGCCCAGGGCGCGCCCGGATCGCTGCCCCTCGAGGCAGCCCGGCGCCCTCGGCTGACGAACCTCGCGCACCTGCGCTTCCTGCTGGCTGAGGTTCCCGTCGTGCCGAGCGACACGCACACGACGTTCGGGATCGACACCCGGCCGATCGTGCGCGCCCCCTGGACCTACGCCGACACCGACGGGGCCGGCGGCTTCCGCCCGGTCGGCGGCGGAACGCGTGATGCCGTGACCGGGTACTGGACGCAGGGCGCCTACAACGCCGACGACATCGCCCGTGCGGCCATCGTGTTCCTGCGGGACTGGAAAGCCACCGGCGAGGCGCAGAGCCGCGACGAGGCGCGCGACCTGCTGCGCTCGCTCGCGTTCCTGCAGACCACGACCGGCCCGAACGCCGGACGCGTGGTGCTGTGGCAGCAGGAGGACGGCACCCTCAACCCGAGCGCGATCCCCGTCGAACTCCCCGATCCGTCCGACTCCGCCGAGTCCTACTGGCTCGCCCGCAGCGTGTGGGCGTTCGGCGAGGGCTATGCCGCGTTCCGGCGGGAGGATGCCGAGTTCGCGAAGTTCCTGCGCTCCCGCCTGCACCTGTGCCTCGATGCCCTCGGCAAGGAGTCGCTGTCGCGCGCGGGGCAGTGGGTGCGCAGCGACGGCCGCAAGCTCCCGGCCTGGCTGATCGCCGGAGGAGCGGATGCCACGGCCGAAGCCATGCTCGGCCTGGCCGCAGCGGCCGAAGCCGGCGACTCCCGCAGCCGCGGTGCACTGCAGACCTACGGCGAAGGCGTCGCCGCGATGTCCAGCGACCCGTCGAAAGGCTGGCCGTTCGGCGCCGTGCTGCCCTGGACCGGTTCGCTCGGCTTCTGGCACGTCTGGGGTGCGGCTGCACCCGAAGCGCTCGCCCGCGCGGGATCCCTGTTGCGTCGCCGCGACTGGACCGCCGCCGCGGTCGCCGATGCCGGACGCTTCACGCCCCAGGTGCTCGCCTCGGGCGGTCCGCACAACGCGTGGGCGCCGCTGCCGGCCGAGGCGCAGATCGCCTACGGTGCGCACGGTCGCGTGGCGGGCGCGGTCGCCGCGGGCGGAGAGGGTCATCGTGCTCTCGCCGGCCTCGCCGCCGGCTGGTTCTTCGGCGCGAACACCGCGGGCGTCCCCGTGTACGACCCCGCCACCGGCGTCACCTTCGACGGCGTGGAAACCGACGGACGCGTGAACCGGAACTCCGGCGCGGAGTCCACGATCCACGGGCTGCTCACGATGCTGCTGCTCGACGCCCACCGCGACGTCGCCGACATCGCGACCTCGATCACCGGCCTCCGCTCGTTCTCGGGACTGCGGGTGATCGACGCCGAGACGGCGCGCCGATCGGCCGGCGCCGTGGTCGAGACCCCGGCGGGTGGTGCCTGGACCGGCGAGGGCAACCTTTCCGGTGGCGCGTTCGTGCGGCTGCCGAAGGGCGAGTGGGTCGAGTTCGACGTCACCGAAGCCGGCGGCATCCTGCACGGACTCGTCTGGCGTCAGGCCGCCGACGCGGGTGACGCCGTGTGGGAGGTGTTCCGCGGCCGTCGCACGGTGTGGAGCACGAAGACCCCGGCCGGCGGCACGGGCGATCGCGGACTGACCGAGGCGGACGGGATGCTGGTGCCCCAGCTGCTCGGCGGCGACCTGCCGGATGCCGCCGTGACCGTGCGCTGCACGAGCCGGGGCGACGTGCGACTCGACGCACTCGTCATCCAGCCGCGCATCGTGAACGCGGTGTACACGACCACGGCCGGAACCGCGGTGCTCTACGCCAACGGCACGCGCGCGGAGCAGCGGGTGCCGGCGCTCGGGCGCGGCAACGGTCGGGCCTACGACGCCGACGGCTCCGCTCGTGGCCAGGCCGTGCAGGGCGGGAAGGTGCGCGTGCGCGGCGCGGGCTTCACGATCACCCGGGGGTGACGCCCGGCCGAGTCTCCGGTTCGGCGGGTGACGGATCACGGAAGTCGTGACGGATCACGGAGAGATCCCCGCAGATCCCTCCGTGATCCGTCATCCTCTCCGTGGTTCGTAAGTGGATGCCGACGGGCTCACGGCGCGATCACGAGGTCGTCGATGAGCCCGTCGCGCAGGGTGAAGCGGTACCGGAGATCGGCGACTCCTCCGGGGAAGTCCCCCTCCAGCCGCGCGGCGACGACCCACCGCTCGGCATCGACCTGACGCTGGCCGATGAGCGTCGTGGTGTATGTGAACTCCGATGCGACGGTGGTGAGCCAACCGTGGATGGCGGCATGTCCGCGATAGTCGATGCCGTCATCACGGACATGCGCCTCGGAGCCGAAGACCTCGAGGGCGGACTCCCTCCCGAGGCGGGAGTCCTGGGCGCTCAGGTAGCGGGCGACGGCCGATGGGAGCTCGGCGGGCTGGAACGGGGTGAGGTCGTGGGATTCGGTCATGGTGTTCTCCTCTGCTGGGTGATGGTTCATGGGTGATGGTTCATGGGTGATGGTTCGGCGGTTCGGATGGGGGCTCAGACGGTCTTGACGGTCCCGCCGTCCACGACGAGCTCGGTCCCCACGATCGACGCCGCGGCATCCGACACCAGGAATCCGACCGCCTCGGCGATCTCTTCGGGCGCGGCGAATCGACCGAGCGGCACTCCGCCCAGCAGGTCGAAGATCTTCTGCTCTCCTTCCTGCGCAGACAGACCCTCCGCCTGAGCCAGCCGCAGCGCGAGGGCGGACTTGCTCTCGTTCTCGATCCCGCCCGGCGAGACCATGTTGACGCGCACTCCGCGCGGAGCGAGCTCGTTCGCGAGCCCCTTGCTGTACGTGCGAAGCGCCGCCTTGGCTGCGGCATACGCGAGCGTGCTGTCATGGATCGGCATGCGCGCTTGGATCGAGCCCACGTGCACGATCGCCGCCCGCTCTGCGGCTGAGGTCAGTGCGGGGACCAGCGCACGGTCGAGACGGACCGCCGTGAGGAGGTTGATCTCGAGCTCCCGCTGCCAGTCCGCATCCGTCAGCGCGGCATGACCTCCGGCGGGCGCGCTGGAGCCCCCGACGACATGCACGAGGATGTCCAGTCCGCCGGCCTCCGCGACGGCTTCGGCGAGCAGGGCCGGCGTCGCCGAGTCGGCGGCGTCGAGCAGGAGGGCGCGGGAGCCCCCGAGTGCGAGGGCGGGAGGGTAGTCGGTGCCGAGGTCCGGTCGTGAGTGGGGTGTGTTCTCCTGCATGCCCCCACACTGGGCCTTCCCCTCGGGGGAAGGTCAAACGGCGGTGGCGACCTTCATCGGAACACGCGGAAGATCGGCCATCCGATGTCGATGACGCAGTGCTCATCGATGCCGGGGAATCCCTCGATGTAGGTCTCGCGCACGGGAGCATCGATGCGGAGTTCGTGCCGCGCGACGTGTTCACCCAGCGCCGCGTACACCTGGGGGACCAGCGCGTCGGGCCCTTCATGCCGCGCGACCGCGAGTTCGACGGCGGGAAGCACCAGCACCTCTGCACCGGAGTGGAGGATGCTCTCATCGAAGCCGTCCTGGATCGCGAAGTACAGGGTCGCCGTCCCCCGGCCGTCGACGATCAGGTCATCCGGCCACACGCCGCCGAACGACCCGATCATGTCGGGGTCGGCACTCTCGGCGATGTCCTGCAACGTCGAAACAGATCGGCGGAACCACGCGCCGAGGTCGCGCAGGTCGATGCTCTCGCTGATCGCCACCACCCGGGTCTCCGCGACGCTGCGGTGGATGATCTCCGACTGAGGACGCGGCCGCTCCAGCATCGCTCTCAGACTCTCGACGGCCGTCCTGGTCTCTTCGAGCTTGTCCTCCATCCGCGCGAGGTGATGTGAGATCAGCTCGGCGCGCAGCTCGACGTCGGGCGTCGAGACCACCTCGCGGATCACCTCGACAGGCACTTCCAGGGTGCGCAGACTGCGCACCGTCTGCGCATCCGGGATCTGCTCCGGGGTGTACAGCCGGTAGCCGTTGTGGTCATCGACATGGGCCGGCACGAGCACACCCTGACGGTGATAGAACCTCAGCGCCTTGGCTGTCAGGCGCACAGCTCTCGAGAAATCGCCGATCGTCATGAGGGAGCACACAGTCACGATTATGTCGCCCGTGGAAGGTGCTGGGCCCGGACGGATCACGGAGCTCGTGACGGATCACGGAGAGACGCCGCAGATTGTTCCGTGATCCGTCATCCTCTCCGTGATTCGTCACCGGTTTCCGGGACGGATGACGACGGATGACACGGATGACACGCCCACGACATCCGTTCTTTTGAATCACTAAAAAGAAGGGGTAGGGTCGAGGCATGGAGACAGAACTCGACTCGGCGCTTCGCGGCGCCGGGCTGCGCGCGACCGCGGGCCGCGTCGCCGTGCTCGAGGCACTGACCTCCATGGCCCATACGGATGCGGAGCGGCTCTACCGCGCCGTGTCCGCTGTGCTGCCGACCACGTCGATCCAGTCGGTGCACAACATCCTCGCGGACCTGACGACGGCGGGACTCATCCGCCGGATCGAACCGGCAGGCTCCGCAGCCCTCTATGAGCGGCGCATCGGCGACAACCACCACCACGTCGTCTGCACCTCCTGCGGTGCGGTCGGCGATGTGGACTGCGTGGTCGGCGAGGCGCCGTGCCTCACCCCGTCCTCAGCCGGGGGATTCACCGTCCAGACAGCCGAAGTCACCTTCTGGGGCGTGTGCCCCAGCTGCCAGAACGCCGCGCAGTAGTCCGACGCGCCCGCCCCTTCTCGCCATCCGTGAGACAGGGATGCTCGTCGCGCCTGCGCGCAGAAGGAGAAGAACATGACGAATCCTGCCACCAACCAGCCCGCCACGACGACGCAGACCGGCACGCCGGTCGCCAGCGACGCCCACTCGCTCACCGTCGGGGCCGACGGCCCCACCGTGCTCCACGACCGCTATCTGGTCGAGAAGCTCGCCTCGTTCAACCGCGAGCGGGTGCCGGAGCGCAACCCGCATGCCAAGGGCGGCGGCGCGTTCGGAGAGTTCGTCGTGACCGAAGACGTCTCGGCGTACACCCGAGCCGCGGTGTTCCAGCCCGGCGCCACCAGCGAGACGCTGCTGCGGTTCTCGTCGGTCGCCGGCGAGCAGGGCTCCCCCGACACCTGGCGCGATGTGCGCGGCTTCGCGCTGCGCTTCTACACGTCGGAGGGAAACCTCGACATCGTCGGCAACAACACCCCGACGTTCTTCCTGCGCGACGCCATGAAGTTCCCCGACTTCATCCACTCGCAGAAGCGACTCGGCGACTCCGGCCTGCGCGACGCCGACATGCAGTGGGATTTCTGGACGCTCTCGCCCGAGACCGCGCACCAGGTGACGTACCTCATGGGCGACCGCGGCCTGCCGCGCAGCTGGCGCCACATGAACGGATACGGCTCGCACACCTACCAGTGGATCAACGCCGAGGGTGAGCGCTTCTGGGTGCAGTACCACTTCCTGTCGAAGCAGGGCGTGGAGGAGATGGGCGCCGACGAGGCGCAGCAGCTCGCCGGATCGGATGCCGACTACTACCGCCGCGACCTGTTCGACGCGATCGACCGCGGCGAGCACCCCTCGTGGGACGTGTACGTGCAGGTCATGCCGTACGACGAGGCGAAGGACTACCGGTTCAACCCGTTCGACCTCACCAAGACCTGGTCGAAGAAGGACTACCCGCGCATCAAGGTCGGCACGTTCACGCTGAACCGCAACCCGCAGAACTTCTTCGCCGAGATCGAGCAGGCCGCGTTCTCGCCCGGGAACCAGGTGCCCGGCACCGGCATCTCGCCCGACAAGATGCTCATGGCGCGCGTGTTCGCGTACTCCGACGCCCAGCGCTACCGCATCGGGGCGAACTACAACCAGCTGCCCGTGAACCAGGCGCACGCCGCCGAGACGCGCAACTACATGCACGAGGGTCAGATGCAGTACCGGCACAACGATGCCGCACACCGCGTCTACACGCCGCACTCCTTCGGCCCGGCGGGTGGCCCGGTGGCCGACCCGGTCGCCGGTGTCGAGGCGAGCTGGGAGTCCGACGGCGAGCTGATGCGCGCGGCCGCGACCCTGCACATCGACGACGACGACTTCGGTCAGGCGGGCACGCTCTACCGCACGGTCTTCGACGACGCGCAGCGGGCCCGGTTCCTGGAGACCCTCACCGGTCAGGGACGCTCGATCACGATCGACGGCATCCGCGAGCGCTTCTTCCAGTACTGGACGAACGTGGATGCCGCCCTCGGCGAGGCCCTGCGCCGCGAGGTCTGACCCCTCTCCCGCTCGCGCTCCGGCGCCGAGTGCACGGCCTGCTGCCGAGTGCACGACTTCGCATCGCGTCGAAGCCGTGCACTCGGCAGCTTCTCGTGCACTCGGAGATCCTGGAGCGGCGCGGAGGAGGAGAATGGATGCCGTGGCAGTTCCTCTCTCCGACCTCACCCGCATGCCCGAACCGCAGCAGGTGTACGCGGCCGACGGCACCCGGCTCGCCACGTACACCTGGGGTGAACTCGATGCCCCGGTCGCCGTCACGGTGCACGGCTTCGCGTCGAGCGCGCGCGACAACTGGGTGCTCACCGGGTGGGTGCGCGAGCTGACGAACGCCGGCTACCGCGTGCTCGCCCTCGACCAGCGCGGCCACGGGCGCAGCGAGAAGCCGCATCAGCCGGAGGACTACAGCATCCGCACCCTGGTCACCGACGTCGAGACGGTCATGGACGCGTACCTCGTCGACGACGCCGTCTACGTCGGCTACTCGCTCGGCGCACGCGTGGGATGGGAGGTCGTGCGCGATCTTCCGCAGCGCATCGGCAGGGCCGTGCTCGGCGGCGTGCCCGACGGCATCCCTCTCGCCCGTCTCGACCTCGACCAGGTGCGCACCTACATCGCCGACGGCACCCCGGTCAGCGACACCACGACGCAGAACTACATCGCCCTCACCGAGCGTGTGCCCGGCAACGACCTGAGCGCGTTGGTCGCTCTCGCCGAGGGGATGCGGTCATCCGGGGCGATCGATCCTGACCCGGCGGATGCGCCGACCCGCCCGATCCTGTTCGCGACCGGATCGAAGGACGCCATCATCGAAGGCTCCCGCGCCCTGGCATCCGCCGCCCCCGACGCCCGCTTCTTCGAGATCCCGAACCGGAACCACTTCAACGCGCCCGGCTCGCGCGACTTCAAGGAAGCGGCACTGGAGTTCCTCCGCGAGGGCTGACGCGCCCTCCCGCCGCGAAGGAGATCTCGCGGAATGAAGGAGCGGATGCAGCATCCGCTCCTTCATTCCGTGCGATCACCTTCATTCCGCGCGCTGCCATTCCAGGCGTCGCCACCGGGCACGAAGAAGGCCCTCCGCCTCGAGAGGCGAAGGGCCCGGGATCGCGGGGTCAGACCGCCGCGCTCTCCTCGCGCTTCGGCAGCACCCAGCCCGCGCGCGGGAAGTGGCAGGTGTAGCCGTTGGGGTACTTGATCAGGTAGTCCTGGTGCTCTTCCTCGGCCTCCCAGAACGGCCCCTCGGGCTCGATCGTGGTGACGGCCTTGCCCGGCCAGAGTCCGGAGGCGTCGACGTCGGCGATCGTGTCCCGAGCCACGGTCTCCTGCTCAGGGCTGAGCGGGAAGATCGCGGAGCGGTAGCTCGATCCGATGTCGTTGCCCTGACGGTCCTTGGTCGAGGGGTCGTGGATCTGGAAGAAGAACGCCAGGATGTCGCGGTACGTGGTCTTGGTCGGATCGAAGACGATCTCGACCGCCTCGGCGTGACCCGGGTGGTTGCGGTACGTGGCGTGCGCGTTCGAGCCGCCGGTGTAGCCGACTCGGGTGCTGAGCACTCCGGGCTGGCGGCGGATCAGGTCTTCCATGCCCCAGAAGCACCCGCCGGCGAGCACAGCGGTCTCGGCTCCGGGGGTGCGGGTGATGGTTCCGGTGTCGTCGGTCATGACTGCTCCTCGGCGTTGTCGGTGGTCTGATGGGTGAAGAGGCTGCTGTAGCGACCGTACCCCTCGTCCTCGAGCCGGTCAGCCGGCACGAACCGGAGAGCGGCGGAGTTCATGCAGTACCGCAATCCTCCCGCGTCACGGGGTCCGTCGTCGAAGACGTGCCCGAGATGGCTGTCCGCCCCGGTCGAGCGGGCCTCGGTGCGCGTCATGAACAGCTTCCGGTCGGTGCGGGTCGTGACGGCATCCGCCTCGATGGGCTTGGTGAAGCTCGGCCATCCGGTGCCGCTGTCGAACTTGTCGGTCGAGCTGAACAGGGGCTGGCCGGAGACGACGTCGACGTAGATGCCGTCCTCGTGGTTGTTCCAGTACGCGTTGCGGAAGGGAGGCTCGGTGCCGTCCTCCTGTGTGACCTCGTACTGCAGGTGGGTGAGGTCGCTGACGGCCTCGGACGTCTTGCGGTAGTCGTTCGACACGATCTGTCTCCTTGTCTGACGCGGCTGGCTGCAGCGTCTGATGATCACAACCAGCGCGGCGGCCGTTTTGGTCCCGCAGGGCTGGGAGCGCGCTGTGAGTTTCGGCGGCCCATCCCGACGCCGCGAGCATGAGACGATGCCGGGGATGGATGCCTTTGACGAAGAACTCCGTACGCTGCGTGCGCGTGCCTACGGTCCGCACGCCGACATCGCGAACGACCCGGCGGCCGTCCGGCGGCTTCATGAACTGGAGGGCCTCCGCGCTGCGCGGCGCGCGGAGACGATGAGCGCGGATGCCGCGGCGCCGGCGGGAGCCGAGGTCGCACCGGTGGAAGAGCGGATGCCGGATGAGCACACCCCTGGCCTCGCCGCCCTCGACGCGCTGTTCCCGCCGACGCCGGATCACCCCGATCACCCCGCATCCGCAGAGCTGACGCCCGACCCGGAGCGCCCGGAGCACCCTGTATCTGCGGCGGAGACGACCCCGTCGCAGGAGCCCGCCGGTCCGCGCCGCTACCGACGCCGCACGCTGTGGATCACCGCCGCGACCGCGGCCGCCGTGGCAGCCGGCATCACGTACGCTGCGGTGTCGTTCGCCCCGGTCTCGGCATCGTCGGGAGCACCGCAGATCTCCACGTTGGCCCCCACGAACGCGATCGAGGTTCCGGTGGGGTTCATGGGAGCGGTGGAGGATTCGCCCGCCTTCGAGTTCCACGGACTCACGCTCTTCCTCAGCTCGAGCGGCCTCAGAGGTGTCAACCCTCTGGACGCCGCGTGCCTCATGGCCGTCACCTCGGATCAGATACCGGCGGCCGAAGACTTCACCACTGACTCCTGGGGCGTCGAGGGCCCCATCTACTCGGGGTGCCGAGTCGGGGTCTTCCCCGCCACCATCGAGGTTCCGCTCACCGCCGATGCGCCGCCCGAGCCGCGTGAGGCCTTCCCCGACGGCACCGCGCTGCAGTTCGTGCTCGACGGCGACCGGGTCGGCGTCTTCCTCGACAGCGAGTAGCCGACGCCGACGGAACCTCCGCCACCACACGATGTGGATATAGTTTCTCGTCTGCACAAGAACCTGGGGGACGCACATGTCGGTTGGTCTGCTCGCCGTCGTCGACGACATCCTGAGCGCCGCGATGAAGGCCTCGGCCAAAGCCGCCGGCGTCGTGATCGATGACGCGGCCGTCACGCCGCAGTACGTGCAGGGGATCACTCCTGCGCGCGAACTGCCCGTGGTCGCCAAGATCGCGGTCGGATCGCTGGCGAACAAGTTCGTCATCATCATCCCGATCGCCCTGCTCCTGACCGCATTCGCACCGTGGGTGCTGCCGTACCTGCTGATCCTGGGCGGCGCGTACCTCTGCTTCGAAGGTGCAGAGAAGGTGCTCGAGTGGTTCGGCGTGCAGCACGGTCATGCCGACGAGGGCGACCGCAACGAGAACAAGCTGGTGTGGGGCGCCGTGCGCACCGACCTGATCCTCTCCACCGAGATCATGCTCATCTCGCTCGCGAACCTCGAGGCGGGGCTCGACATCTGGACGACCCTTGCGATCCTCGCCGTCATCGCTCTCATCATGACGGGCGTCGTCTACGGCGCGGTCGCGCTGCTGGTGAAGATCGACGACATCGGTCTCAAGATGGCGAAGAACCCGGTGCAGCGCATCCGTCACACCGGCACACGGATCGTGCGCTCGATGCCCGCGGTCTTCCGTTTCATCAGCATCCTCGGCACCGTCGCCATGCTCTGGGTCGGCGGCCACCTGCTGCTCGTGAACCTCGGCGAGGTCGGCCTGCACTTCGGCGCCGATGTGCTGCACGGCATCGAGCACCTGCTCGAGCCGCTCGGACCCGTGATCGTCTGGATCGGCGACACCCTGTTCTCCGCTGTCGCCGGACTCATCGCCGGGCTGATCATCGTGGGCATCGTGCTCGCCGTCGCGCGGATGCTGGGCAAGAAGGCGAACTTCCACGAGGGCGAGGAATCCCCCGCCGACGTGCACGTCTGACCGGCGACGACGCGCGGCTCACACCCGTGCGTGATCCGCGCTGCGCAGCCACTCGTCGAAGGTGATCTCGCCTCGGAGGGCATCCGGTCCTCCGCGCAGCGCGCCCGACGCGAGCCCCCTGCCGTAGGCCCCGGGCAGCCGGATGTCGAGCACCCGGCGACGGATGCCGTCGAATGCGAGCTGCCGACGCGCGGCGTCGGCGAGGGTCTCGTCGCGCGGGCCGACCAGGTCCGGCGCCCGGCCGACCGCACCGGCCTCGGCCACCCGCACGAGGTGCGCGGCGACTTCGCGGGCCGCGACCGGTCGCATGAGCGTGCGCGGCATCGGCGCGAACGGTCCGCGCACCAGACCGAGGATCTGCCCCGCGAACTCATGGAACTGGCCCGCGCGGGCGATCGTGAACGGCACCGGTCCCGTGGCCACCGCCCGCTCCTGGGCGAGCTTGCCCGCGTAGTACGAGGTGTCGATGTCATCGATCCCGACGATCGACAGCACGACGTGATGGCCGACGCCGGCCCTCTGCTCGGCCGTGAGCAGATGGTGCGCCGCGGTCTCGAAGAAGCTCCTCGACTTCTTCGCCGAGAGCGTGGTGGAGAGGTTCGTGACATCGATGACGGCATCCGCTCCGGCGAGCGCGTCGGCGAGCCCCTCGCCGGTGAGCACATCCGCGCCGTTCGCCCTGCTGAGCACGACGACGTCGTGGTCGGCGTCACGCGCGGACTGCGTGACATGGCGCCCGACGGTTCCGGTGCCTCCTGCGATGGCGATCCTCATGGGGTTCCCTTCGTTCCGGGTGCTCTGCGCGTCACCCTGTCACAACACCGACGACGGCGGATGCATAAGTGTGAGGTCGGTAGTCTTCCAGTGCATCCGCTGCGAGGAGAGAACGTGCACGACGACCTGGACGAGGTGTTCCGCGAACGCCGCCGGCTGCTGGCCGTCGCCTACCGCATGACCGGCACCCTCGCCGACGCGGAGGACGTCGTTCAGGAGACGTTCGTGCGCTGGTATCGGCAGACGGATGCCGAGCGCGACGCCATCCTCAACCTCGGCGCCTGGCTGACGACCGTGGCCAGCCGGATCTCGCTCGATCTGCTGACCTCGGCCCGGCGGCGCCGCGAGCAGTACGTGGGCCAGTGGCTGCCGGAGCCGGTGCCCTCCGACGCGTTCGCGGACAGCGGCCGGGTGACCGCGTCTTCGCGCGAGATCACCGACCCCCTGGAGCGCGTGTCGTTCGACGATTCGGTGTCGACGGCGCTGCTGGTCGTGCTGGAGTCGATGACGCCGTCCGAACGCGTGGCCTTCGTGCTGCACGACATCTTCGACGTGCCGTTCCCCGAGATCGCCGAGATCCTCGGGCGCTCGCCCGCCGCGGTGCGTCAACTCGCGACCTCGGCGCGGCGTCACGTGCGCGAGAACCGTGCCACTGCGGTGCCGCGGGCGGAGCACGACCGGGTGGTGCGTGCGTTCCGCGCCGCAACACTGACCGGCGGCGTCGACGAGCTGATCCGGGTGCTCGCCCCCGACGTGGAGCTGCGCAGCGACGGTGGCGGAGTCGTGCGCGCCGCGCTCAACGTCGTCAGCGGCGCCGACCGGGTGGCACGGTTCCTGCTCGGGATCGCTCAGAAGAACCCCCACCTCGAGGCCGCGGAACTGCAGACGGGCGACGGCCTCGCCTTCGTGTTCCGCGCGGAGGGCGATGTGGCCTCCGTCATGAACTTCGCGGTCGAGGACGGCAGGATCAGCCGGGTGTGGATCGTGCTGAATCCGGCGAAGCTGACCTCCTGGCGAGGCGGTTCGGGCGCGGACGAGACCGGCGGTTCGGCCGACTCAGCCGACCCCAGGGGCGACGGATCACGGACGACCTGACGGATCACGGAGAGATCCCCGTCTGAACCTCCGGGATCCGTCATCCTCTCCGTGATCCGTCGGGCCGTGCGCCGGTGGAACCTCGGCGATCCGACATCCTCCGCATCCTGCTAACGTCAGCGTTGCGCGCCCGAAGCGCAGACGCAGGAGAGCCCAGTGCAGATCAGGGATGCGGTCGTCGCCGACCTCGAGACGATCACCGAGATTCACAACCACGCCGTAGTGCACACCACCGCGATCTGGAACGACGACGCCGTCGACATCGATGACCGGGCGGCGTGGCTCGCCGACCGCAGCGCGCACGGCTTCCCCGTGATCGTCGCCGCCGACGACACCGGCGTGATCGGCTACGCCTCCTTCGGCGGCTTCCGTCCGCACAGCGGATTCCGGCAGACCGTGGAGCACTCGGTCTACGTGCGGGGCGACCAGCAGGGACGCGGCGTCGGCAGGACGCTGATGCAGGAGCTCATCGAGCTCGCCCGGTCCCGCGGCGTGCACGTCATGGTCGCGGCGGTCGAGAGCGGCAACGTCGGATCGATCCGCCTGCACGAGCGGCTCGGCTTCCTCGAAGTGGGCCGCATGCCGCAGGTCGGCGTGAAGTTCGGCCGCTGGCTCGATCTGACGCTGCTGCAGCTCATCCTCGACGAGCGCACCGCTCCCGACACCGCGTCCTGAACGGAGACCCGATGGATGCACTGCAGTGGTTCGTCGACGCGTTCAACTCCCAGTGGGTGCTGCCGGGCGGGCAGACGCTGCTGGTGCGCGAAGTCGTCGGCAACGTGTTCGGGCTCGCGAGCGCGATCGGCGGCATGCGACGCAAGGTGTGGGCGTGGCCGGTGGGCATCGTCGGCAACCTGCTGCTGCTGACCGTCTTCCTCGGCTCGATCCTCAGTCCCGACCACTCGCTGCCGCACCTGCTCGGGCAGGCGGGGCGCCAGGTCATGTTCATCACCGTCGCGATCTACGGGTGGATCCGCTGGCGCAACGCCTCGGGCGGACGCGTGACCCCGCGCTGGGCACCCACGAGCGCCCGCATCGGCATGGTGCTCGTGATGATCGTCGGCACCGTCGCCCTCACCCCCCTGTTCCGTGCGCTCGGCTCGTGGGAGCCGGTGTGGGCGGACGCCTGGACCTTCGTCGGCTCACTGCTGGCTACCTACGGCATGGCCAGAGGATGGACCGAGTTCTGGCTCATCTGGATCGCGGTCGACGTGGTGGGAGTGCCGCTGCTGTTCAGCTCGGGCTACTACGCGACCGGGTTGATGTACGTCTTCTACGGCCTGTTCACCGCGACCGGGTTCGTGATCTGGTGGCGCGCACAGGTGAAGGCCTCGGCGACCCCGGTCGAGATCCTGCCTCCCGATCCGAGCCCACGGCGCGCCGAGGACGACGCCCGCTGACGTTCAGCCGCGGTGCGACGGCATCCGCTCGGGGATCAGCAGCACGATGCCGAGCAGCAGGCTGATGCCCAGGGCGACCATCTCACCGATCGCGGTCGCCGGCGTCATGTGCTCGAGGTGCAGTGCGTGGTACGCGAAGTGCAGCAGCCCGAACACGGACCAGGCGATGCCGAGGATGCGGAAGGCGATCTCGTTCCGCCAGATCAGTCCGCCGATGCTGGCCGCGGCGAGCGCGAGGTACATGGCTCCCACATCACGGATCAGGTGCTCGTTATAGGGGCCGTCGACGGACACCCAGGAGCCGAGAACGCCGGGGAACGAATCGTAGAAGGCGGCGGAGGCGAAGTACGCCCATCCTCCGACGAAGAGTCCGAGAGCAGTCGAAGCGGCGAGGGCGAGGAGGTGGAGTCGTCTCATACCCGCATGACGACGCAGGGCTCAGGAACGTGAGGCGACGGCATCCGGGTCGGGAGGAGTTCTCGCCGTCGGGCGGACGATTCGGCCCGGATGCTCCTGCCGAGGCCGAGTTCTCCTCCCGAGGCCGTGCGGCGCGCACGCCCGTCAGGACGAAAGCGTCCGCGGGCTGAGCGCCGAGAGCAGCCGCAGCTTCTCCTGACTCTCCGAACCTGGCACCGCGGTGTAGACGAGCAGTGCGTGGGACTGCTCCGGGTCGAGCAGGCTCTGGCAGGTGAGCTCGAGCGGCCCCAGCTCCGCGTGCACGAAGTGCTTCGTCGCGCGGGGCCGCAGGCCGACCTCGTGCCGGTCCCAGAGCTCGCGGAACTCGGCGCTGCGTGGGAGCAGTGCCTCGACGAACCCCGCGGCCCGCGACCCGCTCCCCCGCCGCGCACTGACCTCACGCAGACCGGAGACCCACAGCCGGGAGAGGAACTCATGCTCTTCCTCGGCGTACAGCGCCCGCGAGCCCGGATCGCTGAACCAGCGGTACCCGAGGCTCCGCTCCGGTCCGCGGATGCTCGCCGTGTCGCCGGTCAGCGCGACTCCGAGCGGCGTCTGCCGCAGAGTCTCCCCGAGCTCGGTCACGATCTCGGCCGGAGTGTCCTGCAGCCGATCGAGGATCCGCAGCATGCCGGGGCTGACGTGCTCGCTCGCCCCGCCGCGCTCCGGTGGCTGATGACCGGCCAGCCGGAACAGGTGGTCGCGCTCGTCGATCGTGAGATGCAGCCCCTGAGCGATGGAGGCGAGCATCTGCGCCGACGGCAGCGGCCCGTCCCCGCGCTCGAGGCGCGCGTAGTAGTCCGCCGACATGTGGCTGAGCGCGGCGACCTCCTCGCGACGCAGTCCTTCGGTGCGCCGGCGCTGCCCTCGGCCCAGCCCGACGTCTTCGGGCTGCAGGCTGTCGCGGCGCAGACGCAGGAACCCCGCCAGGGCTGCTCTGTCGATCGCCATCTCATCTCCTCGCTGTGCCGATCATGATCCTCGCACCGTCGCGGTACGCGTATCCACTGCATGAGGAGTCCTGGATGCGGTCGCGGCAGGCACGCATGCTGGATGCGACCCTCGAAGGAGCATCATGACGCGCAGCATCCCCGACATCGACATCCCGTCCCTCACCGGAAAGACGGCCGTGGTCACCGGCGGCAGCGATGGGATCGGGTTGCGCATCGCGACCCGCCTCGCCAGGGCCGGAGCCGAGATCGTGCTCCCCGTGCGCAACGCCCAGAAGGGCGCGACGGCAGCCGCCGGCATCCGCGATGCCGTCCCTCACGCCCGGGTGCGCACCACCCCGCTCGACCTCTCGTCGCTGGACTCGATCGCCGCCTTCGGCGAGACCATGAACGCCGACGCGCAGCCGGTGCATCTGCTGATCAACAACGCGGGCGTGATGACTCCCCCCACGCGGCAGACGACGGCCGACGGGTTCGAGCTGCAGTTCGGCACGAACCACCTCGGTCACGTCGCACTCGTCGCACATCTGCTGCCGGTGCTGCGTGCCGGCAGCGCCCGGGTGACGTCGCAGGTGAGCGTGGCGGCGAGCAGCGGACGCATCCACTGGTCGGATCTGCAGTGGGAGCAGTCATACGACGGCATGCGCGCCTACCGCCAGTCGAAGATCGCGTTCGGGCTGTTCGGTCTCGAACTCGACCGTCAGAGCGAGGCGCACGGATGGGGCATCACGAGCAACCTGTCGCATCCGGGTGTCGCTCCGACGAGCCTGCTGGCGGCGCGACCGGAGCTCGGGCGCACCACCGACACCCTCGAGGTGCGGGTGATCCGGTGGGCTTCTGCGCGTGGACTGATCGTCGGCACTCCTGAGAGCGCGGCGCTCCCTGCCCTCGCGGCCGCGACGCTGAGCACGTCGAGTGCGCGCGCGCTGTACAGCCCCCGTGGGCCAGGACGCATGGGCGGGATGCCGTCGGAGCAGCCCCTGTACGCCCCGTTGAGGAGCGCCGAGGATGCGTCGCGCATCTGGCGGATCTCGGAGGAGCTGGTCGGGGTCACCTTCCCGCGGTGACCGGCCGGGTCAGTCGTCGCTGCGGCCGAACACCGAACGCAGGAAGAAGAAGACGCCGACGGCGACCACCAGCACGATGGCCAGCTTCGCGATGAACCACAGCACCGAGAAGAGCGCACTGACCAGCCACCACGCGATCACCACGGCGAGGATGACACCGACGACGGTCCAGAGCGAGTTCTTGGTCATGACTCCAGCCTAGGCATCTTCGGGGCCGGGGTTCTGCCCGAGGGGTAGCGGTCCGTCGAACGAGGAGGACTCCTCGGCTGACGCAGCCAGCCGCCAATCGGCGAAGTCGAACCCCGGCGACACGACGCACGAGACCAGCACCTCGACGTCATCGAGCGGGCGGGCCGCCTGCCAGACCCCCGCAGGCACGAGCACCTGGGCGGCATCCGTCGGTCCGAGCACGACCGTGGAGGCGGCCCCTGGCTCGGCGCCGTCTCCGCCCAGGCTGAGTTCGAGCCGGCCGGGTCCGTGCCACAGCCACATCTCGTCGCTCGTGACGACATGCCATTCGCTCCGCTCGGAGGGCAGCAGCAGATAGTGGATGCAGGTCGCCGCCGGTCGTGCACCGTTCGGCGTCTCGACCGCGACCGGGCTCGTCCAGGTGCGCCGGAACCACCCGCCCTCGGGGTGGGCGGCGAGGTCGAGCCGTTCGGCGGTCTCGGGACGCGATGTCATCGGGATCCTCGGATGTCGGGGCGGCGGCGCGACCTGCGCTCGATCAGCGTAGACGCCAGGGCCCGGGCTGCGCGCGGTTCGGGAGGAGTTCTCTCCCTCGGGCGGAGGTTTCGGCCAGAACTCTCCTCCCGAAGCCGAGTTCTCCTCCCGAGGACGCGGCGTGCGACGTCACACATCCGCGGGCTGCGCCGTCGTACCCGGTGGAGGCGCGCCCGCGCCCGGAACCAAGGAGAGAACGTGTCGCACGTGAACATCGGCAAGGTCTACGCAGAGCCCTACAAGGCGATGCTCGAGTTCAGCGCCCAGGCCACCGCGGCAGGAGTGGATGCCGGGCTGTCGCCGCTGCTGGTCGAGCTGGTCAAGATCCGCGCCTCACAGCTCAACGGCTGTGCGTTCTGCCTGAAGATGCACGTCGCCGACGCGGTGAAGGCCGGGGAGACGTCCGACCGCCTCGCCGTGCTCGCCGGCTGGTGGGAGTCGCAGTACTTCAGCGCCGAGGAGCAGGCCGCACTGCAGATCGCCGAGCACGTGACCCTGCTGAGCGACCACGGACGCCTCGCCGATCGCGGTGTCGACGTCGATGGCGTGCTGACCGAGAAGCAGATCGCCGCGGTCACCTGGCTCACGGTCGTGATCAACAGCTGGAACCGCATCGCGGTCAGCAGCCACTACCCCGTCGCGCCCTGAGAGCCGCGCGGACCCGAACGAGCGGCGGGAGTCAAGACCCTATCCGCCGCCGTTCGGCCGGGTCAGACTGCCTCTCATCCGATCGATGGGAAGAACCGTGAGCCCGACCGCCGTCCGCACAACGACAACCACAGACCTGCGCGAGCGAGGTCCGCTGAGCGCCGCGCTCATCCGCGGTCTCACCGACCGCGACGCATCCGACGACCACGTCGCAGAGGCCGAGGCCGCGATCGCCCGGACCGACGACATCGTGCGCGATGACGACATCCAGCTCGCGCTCTTCCTGCTGTTCGCCTCGTCGTACGGCGCGCTCCCGCAGCTCGACCCGGCGCGGGAATGGGACCCGGACCTGATCGCGACGAGACGGCTTCTGGAAGACGCCTTCGAGCGCGCCCTCCGGGCATCCGTGCCGCAGCCGCCCCTCCCCGAGGCGACGGTCGACGCGGTCGGTCGCGCGCTGTTCGCCCTCGCGGAGGCCGACACCGGCCCCAGCCTGTCGCGGTACGTCGCGAAGAAGGCGACGCCGGAGCAGGCGCGGGAGTTCTTCATTCAGCGCTCGATCTACACGCTGCACGAGGCCGATCCACACTCCTGGGCGATCCCCCGCCTGCACGGGCGCGCCAAGGCCGCGCTCGTCGAGATCCAGTCCGACGAGTACGGCGGCGGCCGGCCCGACCGTGTGCACGCCACGATCTTCGCGAAGGCGATGCGGGGTGCGGGGCTCGACGACACGTACGGCGCCTACCTGGAACAGGCGCCGGCCATCACGCTCGCTTCGCACAACATGATGTCGATGTTCGGGATCAACCGCCGCCTGGTGGGCGCGATCGTCGGGCACCTGGCCGCCTTCGAGATCACCTCGTCGATCCCCAACCGCCTCTACGGAGACGGGATGCGACGGCTCGGGTTCGGCGACGACGTGACCGACTACTTCGACGAGCACGTCGAAGCGGATGCCGTGCACGAGCAGATCGCCGCGCGCGACCTCGCCGGCGGTCTGGCCGAGGATCATCCTGAACTGCTGTCCGACATCATGTTCGGTGCATCCGCCTGCCTGACGGTCGACGGCTGGGCGGCCGGGCACATGCTCGACGCCTGGGAGCGCGGAGAGTCCTCGCTGCGGACGGATGACCCGCGATGAGCGCCGCCGCCGACCGCGAGGCGACCATCACGCCCTACCCCGACGGTCCCCTGCTGGTGCGCGGCGCTGTCGAGCTGCGCACGGCCGACGGAGAGCCGATAGAACCGCGCCGCCGCACGGTCGCCCTCTGCCGGTGCGGGCTCTCGACCATCAAGCCGTTCTGCGACGGCACGCACAAGGCCGCCGGGTTCCGCACCGACGTGTGACCGCGACTCATCCGGACGAGGCTCAGTCGCCGACGAGCTCTCCCCCGACAGCGCGCCAGTCGATCAAGCCTCTCGCCATGGTGGCCGCGTCGAATCCGAGTTCGGTGAGCAGTGACGCCGCGCCGCTGGAGAGGAGGCCGCCGGTGCAGAAGGTGATCAGCAGACGGTCGTCCGGAAGTTCATCTGCACGTTCCTCGAGCTGCGCCAAGGGGATGTGGATCGAACCGGGGATGTGGTGGCGCCGCCAGTCCTGCTCCCGGCGCACATCGACCACGACCGCCCCGCCGGCGATGAGCGCGATCGACTCCGCCGCGCTGACGGCGGGCGGACGACGGAAGAAGTGCCGCACACTCATCGGCGGGCCTCCTTGCGCACGTTGATGAGGGTGAAGACACCGCCCAGCACCGGGATCAACGCCAGCAGTCTGCTGCGCAGCAGCAGGTCGCGGCCGAGCACGGCGGTGACGGCGACGGCGAGGTAGAGGCCGCCGTGCACGGGTCCGAGCACGGCGGCCACCCCGTCGATGTGGACGGTCGCGAGGTTGCCGAGCAGCACCGCGATGCTCAGCAGCTCGAGCACCGACAGCACCTCGAGCACGCGCAGCAGCGGCCTCACTCGGCACCCGGCCGGACGATCATGAGCACGACGACGATCGCCCAGAGCACGTTGAAGATGCCGGTCAGCATACGCATCCCTCGCTGCCCGCGCGCATCGAGAGGTTCGCGCAACGCGTCGCGCTGCGCGGGCACGATGCGCAGCGCGAGCAGCCCGCCGGCCACCGCCGTGAGCACCATCGCGGCGGTGATCCAGATCTCGCCGAGCCGTCCCTGCACGGCGGCGAGCGCGAGTCCGACGAGTGGCACGACGAGCGCGAGCACCCCGTAGGTGCGGGTGATCCGGTGCAGCAGTCGGGCGACGTCGATGCCCGCGTCCGCGGGCTCCCCCGCTGCGCCGAGGGGCCGCGGAGCGAAGCGCGGGAACAGGCTCGTGGTCACGGCGACGGGGCCGACGAAGAGGATGCCGGCGAGCACGTGCACGGCGAGAAGGGTGTTTTCCACACCTTTAGTCTAACTAAAGGTTCTCGCGTCCGCTCATCAGTTCTGCGACGTGCGCTCTCAGCGCCTCCGTGAGTCCGGGATGGGCGGCGGCGAACCGGGCGTCGAGCTCGGCCAGCCGCACCCCCGCGTCTGCAAGCAGCTGCTCCCCCGCCGCGGTCACTTGCAGCTGCGATGCAGCCCCGGCGCGCGCCGTGGCATCCTCGACGAGCCCGTCGTCCTTGAAAGCGGCGACCGCGACGTGGGCACTGGGCGCCGTGATCCGCGACCTTCGCGCGAGCTCGCTGAACGAGATCCCGGGCGTGGCACGGATGTGGCCGAGCAGCGCATACTTGCGCGAGGTCAGTCCGAGCGGCTTCAAAGCCTCGGCGAACTCCTCCTGCCACACGCCCACCACGGTCAGCAGCGCGACCGTGGGGCTGAAGGGCGGAGGGACGGGCATCTGATCAGGCTACTGCGCGGGCAGGCGGGCGAAGCGCTCGACCTTTCTTCACGACAGCACGCGCGCGCCCACGTCACCGCCTCCTCGCGATAGCGTCGGAGACAGAACGAATCCCGTTCAGGGCCGAGGACGAAGGGACACGTCGTGAAGTTGGATCTGCCGCGCGCGAAGTACATCGGCTTGCAGAAGGTGTCGGCGATGACGGCCAGCTCGGACACCGTCGAGACGACACGGTCGTTCAGCGCCGGCTTCTCGGACCTCACTCCCGAAGGGGGGTGGCGTCAGGAGAGCGCGATGAAACCTGAACTCGCTGTCGACCCGGCGTACCTGCGCGATCGAGCAGTGACACTCATCAGTTCGGCGTTCGCGGACGCGCCCGTGATCCTCCCGGGCACCCCTGTCGAGATCGGACAGTGGTATCAGATCGCGGGGCAGTCTCGGTTCATCCAGACGTTCCACGACGACTTCCGCGATCGAGCGGATACGGCACCGCGAGTCGCCGCGTGGCTGCTGGAAGTACCGAACGCCGACCGCGACAGCGTGACCTGGCTGGTCATCCACGGCTCAGCCGACGGCAACATGTACGACACCTTCGACGCGACATTGCCTGCAAAACGGGCCGGTTCAGGCACGGAGGCCCTCTTCGAGTTCCTCTATGCGCGTGCCAATGGGGCCGAACTGCGAGGAGAAGAGCTCCCGCGGCAGTTTCGGCCGGAGATGCTCGCCTGGGCGGTGTCCGAGATGTTCAACGACTACAGCAATCACCGCTCCGAGTCGATCGAGGCCGTGTTCCGGGTTTCTGACATCCTCGACCCCTCCGCCCTTGTAACCACGAAACTGCCATTGGTGAGCATCCATGGTCTCTCATCGCGCAGCCGCGACGGACGGGAGTCACCGGTAACGCAGGTGATCATCGGCAGTCCTCTGGCCGTGCAGGCGCCGGCACCGAAACCCCGCAGCCGCGTGCGACGCATGCTCACCCGCAAGCGAACCGGCGATGTACCGCGATTCGACAAGGATGACGTCACTGATCCCTCGGGCATGTACGGAGAGATCGCGGACTAGCGGACACGGCCGCAGTGTCATCACCTGCTGACCCGCCCCCGCTTCAGCCCCGATTCAGCCGCAGACCGCCACACTGGAGGGATGCGGATCCTGGTGGTGGACGACGAGGTGCGTCTGGCGGACGGTGTCCGGCGTGGACTCGAGGCCGAAGGCTTCGCGGTCGACGTCGCGCACAACGGCGTCGACGGACTCTGGCGCGCTCGCGAGACCCGCTACGACGCGATCGTGCTCGACCTCATGATGCCGGGCATGAGCGGATGGAAGGTGTGCGAGGCCCTGCGCGCCGAGGAGAATTGGACTCCGGTGCTCATGCTCACCGCGAAGGACGGCGAGTGGGACCAGGTCGAGGCACTCGAGACCGGCGCGGACGACTACGTCACGAAGCCGTTCTCGTTCGCGATCCTCGTCGCCCGCATCCGCGCGCTCGTGCGACGCGGTGCCGTCGCACGACCCACGATCCTGGAGGCGGGCGACCTGCGGCTCGATCCCGCCGCGCACCGCGTCTGGCGTGGTGAGACGCCGGTACCGCTGACCGCCCGCGAGTTCGCCGTGCTCGAGTACCTGCTCCGCCATCGCGGCCAGGTGCTGTCGAAGCGTGCGCTGATCGAGGGCGTCTGGGATGACGACTTCGACGGCGACCCGAACATCGTCGAGGTCTATGTCGGGCATCTGCGCCGCAAGCTCGACAAGCCGTTCGGCCGCGAGGCGATCGAGACGGTGCGCGGTGCGGGATACCGGCTGGCGGCCGACGGTGGCTGAGCGCGGCTGGCGTTCGGTCCGCGGGCGCACGACGCTCGGCGCGACCCTCGTCGTGGCTGCCGCCCTGCTCGTCGGCGCGTTCTCGTTCTACGGCGTGCTCAGCGCCAGTGTGCACGGCAGCGCCGAGCGTGCGGCCGAGCAGCGGATCTCAGAGCTCACCGAGCGTGGCGACGGCCCGGGAGGACGCTCGCTCGACTCCCTGGACGACGAGATCGTGCAGCTCATCGGTGACGATGGCTCAGTGCGGGCGGCCAGCGAGGACGCCCGCGAGGCACTCGGGGCGACATCCCTTCCCGTCTCCGACGACCCGCAGACCATGACGATCGACGGCGAGCCGATGCTGATCGTGTCGGATGACCTCGACGACGACCAGACGCTCGTGCTGGCGGTCTCGATCGAAGACGGCGCCGAGACCCTGGCGACGGTCGCGACCCTGCTCGCGGTCGCGGTTCCGCTGCTCCTGCTCCTGGTCGCCGTCACGACCTGGCTCGTGGTCGGTCGCGCCCTGCGGCCGGTGACCCGGATCCGCCAGGAGGTCGACGGCATCACCGCGGAGCGACTGCATCAGCGCATCGCCGTGCCGGAGTCCGCGGATGAGATCGCCGCACTCGCGACGACCATGAACGGGATGCTGGATCGCCTCGATGCGTCTGCGGCGGCGCAACGGCGCTTCATCTCCGACGCCTCGCACGAGCTGCGGTCCCCGCTCGCGACCATCCGTCAGCATGCGGAACTCGCGCAGACCCATCCGGCCACCACAAGCATCGGCGAGCTGTCCGAGGTCGTCTCGGAAGAGGGACTCCGGCTGCAGGGGATCGTCGAGTCGCTGCTGCTCCTCGCCCGGCTCGACGAGGGGGTGCACGGCCACACGGAGCCCGTCGACCTCGACGACATCGCGCTCGGCGAGGTGCGGCGACTGCGCGCCTCCGGGCTCGACGTCGACGGCAGCGGTATCCGCGCCGCGCGTGTGGACGGTGATCCCCGCCTGCTCGGACAGCTACTGCGCAACCTCGCCGACAACGCCGCCCGCCACCGCCGTGGGCGCATCGCGATCGGCGTGGAGCCTTCCGGTGCGCACGTGTTCGTGACGATCGAGGATGACGGCGCCGGGGTGCCGCCCGAGGAGCGCGAGCGCATCTTCGAGCGCTTCGTGCGGCTCGACGAGGCCCGCAGCCGGGACGCCGGCGGGAGCGGCCTCGGCCTGGCGATCGTGCGCGGCATCGCCAGCGCTGCCGGGGGAACCGTGACCGTGGACGACTCGCGCTGGGGCGGCGCGCGATTCGTCGTCACGCTGCCGCTCGCCCGCTGAACGACAGCGCACGCAGGCTTTCCTGAAGAGCTCTTCAGGACGCTTCAGGGTGGCTTCAGGGCCTCCGCGGGAACATCGACGCATGGACGACAAGAACCTCACCCCCGACCAGACCCCCGAGCCCACCGCAGCCCCCGCGCCCGACGCCCCGACCGTGCCGGTCGCCCCGGCAGCAGCATCCGACGCCACGGCATCCGACGCCACCGCACAGTACCCGGCGGCCGGTCAGCATCCCGCACCCGCAGCGCCTGCCGCTGACACGCCGAAGCCGCGCCGCACCCGCGCCCTGCTCATCGGCGGAGGCATCGCCGCCGCCGTGATCCTCGCGGGCGGCGGCATCGCCGTCGGCGCCGCGATCGGCGACGAGTTCGGCGACGACGACGATCGCCCCTCGGTCTCCGACGACGCACGCCACGACGACGCCCCCGCGGATCGCGACGACCACCGCGGCGACCGGGATGACGACGAGAGCGGCTCGAACGGCGGTGGCACCCCGGTGACCGGCATCGGCACCGCCTCGGCCGACGAGCTCGTGGCGATCGCCGCCGCCGCCCGCGGTGCCGCCGAGGGCGATGTCACCTCGATCGACGCCAAGCGCGACGGCACCTGGGAGGTGCAGCTCACCGCCGCGAACGGCGACGAGACCGACGTGCGCGTCGACGCGGACCTGGCCACGAGCATCGTCTCGACGGATGCCGCCGACGGCGACGACACCGGCCCCGCACTCATCCTCGACGAGGCGACCATCCGCTCGCTCGTGGCCGCCGCGCTCGACGAGGCCGACGGGATGATCACAGACCTCGACGTGGACAGCGACGACGTCAGCCCCTACGACGCCTCGGTGCTCACGACCGACAACCGTTCGATCGACATCGACTTCGACTCCGCATTCGCGGTGGTCGGCACCGACATCGACGACTGAGTACCCGGACGTCCAGGGCGACGCGGGCAGCGTGCGGCGTTCTTCCGCCGCCGCTGCCCGCGTCACTATGCTGTCGCTGGGAGGCTGGGGCATGACCGATCTGAGTGAGCAATCCGGCGATGCCGCACGACGCAGGCTGACTCTTCTGCTGCGCGCCGCGATCACCCGCGGCGACTATCCCGAACGACTGCCGACCGACGACGAACTCGCGGCGACCTACGACGTCTCGCGCGCCGTGGTTCGCGACGCCCTGAACGCGCTGGCCGATGTCGGCATCCTCACCCGCACCCGGGGCATGGGAACGCTGCCGGCCGACAACCGGCCGGTGCCGTTCAACCTGCTGACGATGCCGGCCGAAGGCGGCGTGCCGCAGTACAGCATGCATCCGCGTGTGATCGACATCGCCACGGTGCCGACGCCGACGATGGTCGCCGCGCGGCTGCCAACCGCCGGTGCCGAGGTGCTGCGCGTCGAGTACGTCTCGGTGCCGGACGAACAGGCCGACGGCGTGTCCACCGGCTTCTTCGTGCTGCCCAAGGCCGACCCGCTGCGCACCGCCGACTTCGGAGACAACGTCTACAGCTTCCTCGCAGCGGCAGGGCTCGCGGTCTCGGCGACCGACTTCGTGATCGGCGCGATCACGGCCGGCGACTCCCTCGCGCTGCGGCTGCGGACCCGGGCATCGAGCGCGGTGCTCTTCCTCGAACAGACCATCTACGACGACGCGGGTGATCCGCTGAGCTTCTCGGTGGTCGCGATGCGGGGCGACAGACTCGCCGTGTTCTCGCACGCCCACCGCTGACGCCGGCGCTCACCCGCCGGCGAGGTGGGGTCCGGCGGGTGAGCGGTCGTCGCCGGTGCGTGCACCATCGACGACGGCGGCCATAGGAATCTCCGCTGGGCCGGAGATCCGTCGGGTCGCGCTGTTCCCCTTCGGATCTCCGAAGGTGGATCATCGCTCGCCACGAGGCTACGACGCTCCGTATCGCGGCGACAACGCCGCCGGGACTGCGCCTGGATTGCGCCGCTCGATGCCGCGAGAACACCGGGTGGAAGCGGATGCTACGCCGCCGGGCTGCCCTCTTCCGCGGCACCCTGAACCGCGTCCCCGTCGACGGGTCGCACGCCTGCCGTGACGTTGTGGGCGAAGTAGCGCACCCGATCGCCGCGTTGGGCGACGGTCGAGAAGCAGATCGCGGCCCCCGCCTCGTCGTACATGACCTGTTCGAGGGTCAGCACCGGCGCTCCGGGCGGCATGGCCAAGCGCCCTGCCGTGTACAGATCCGCCTCGGCCGCACCGATGAGCAGTTCGCTCGCCGACAGGTGGATGCCCCCGTTCGCGAGGAACGCGTAGATGTTGTGGCCGAAATCCGCGTCCCGCAGCGCGTCGGCCCGTGGCAGCAGGAAGTAGTTGGTCGACACGGCGCCGGGGAACTCCTGGGCCACCGCGATGTACTCGACGCGCAGCACCTCGGGCCCGCACTCCGGGATCCGTGCGGCGACCACCGGCGGAGTGGGGATCACCGATCTGTCGGTCACGCGTGGATAGGTGGACTGCTCGGGGACCCCGTCGACACCGTGGAACGCCCGGAGGCCGAAGATCGACGGGAGCACCCCCGTGCGCGTGCCCAGTCCCGGCTCTCGGGACACGACCCCCGATTCGGCCAGCTCGCGCATCGCATCCCGCACGACGGCGCGCGTGGAGCCGGTCGTGTCCATCAGCTCCCATTCCCGAGGGAGCCGACCGCGGGGATAGTCCCCACGTCCGATCGCCGACCGCACGAGGAGGTTCAGTCTGCGGCGTTCGGCATTGCCTTCGGGTTCGCGCAGATGCTGGGATGAATCCCGTTTCACGACGATCAGTGTAGCGATCGAGGTGCGCCGTCCGACAGAGCATTAGCATGCAGACATGACGAAATCCGCTCCGATCGACGACGTATCCATCGGCGGCGACATGATCCGCCTCGGCCAGTTCCTGAAGTACTCAGGCCTGCTCGACTCGGGCGGCGACGCCAAAGAGGTCGTGATCGATGGCTACGTGACGGTCAACGGCGAGGTCGACCGCCGCCGTGGGCGGCAACTGCACGACGGCGACCTGGTGAGCTTCGAAGGGCGCACGGTCCGCGTCCGCCCCTGACCGAGCATCGCCGCCGCACCACCGCACTCGCAAGGACCACCCCATGCCGGACTCCTCCTCCTACGACCTCAACCGCGCCAACTGGGACGAGCGCGCGCCGCTGCATCTGGCCTCGCGCGAGTACGCCGTCCAGTCCTATGTCGACGATCCGACCCGGCTCTCCGACGTCGTCGCCTTCGACCGCGAGCGACTCGGCGACCTGCACGGCGTCAAGGCCGTGCACCTGCAGTGCCACATCGGCACCGACACCATCTCGCTCGAGCGCCTGGGCGCCCAGGTCACCGGCCTGGACTTCTCTCCCGCCGCGATCGAGGGCGCCCGCGACCTCGCCGCACGTGCGAACAGCTCGGCCGTGTTCGTCGAGTCGAACGTCGACCGCGCCGTCTCCGCACTCGGAGAAGGTCGTTTCGACCTGGTCTACACCGGGATCGGAGCACTGTGCTGGCTCCCCGACATCACCGCGTGGGCGCGCACGGTGTCGTCTCTGCTCACCCCCGGGGGTCGCCTCTTCATCCGCGAGGGCCACCCGGTGCTCTGGGCGATCGACGAGGACAAGACGGACGCGCTCATCCTGGGCTACCCGTACTTCGAACAGTCCGAACCGCTGGTCTGGGACGACTCGAGCACCTACGTCGAGACAGAGGAGCGCATCCGGGCCTCCGTCACCCACGAGTGGAACCACGGCATCGGCGAGATCCTGACGGCCGTGCTGGATGCCGGCCTGACCATCACGCAGTTCGTCGAGCACACCAGCGTGCCGTGGGAGGCCCTGCCCGGGCGTATGTATCTCGACGACAACGGCGAGTGGACGCTGACCGAGCACCCGGAACGGCTTCCGCTCACCTACACGCTGCAGGCGACCAAGACGGTCTGAGCGGCGTCGGCTCATCCGTCACGGAGGCGCCGGGTCAGACCGCGATCGCGCTGATCGATGCGTGCGGTCGACGCCCCTCGTGTGCCCGCGCCTCGCTGTCGACGGCGGAGAACCCCGCCCCCTCGAGCAGCGCCGTCATGCCGTCGATCGACCAGTAGTGGGCGGTCGTCACGGCATGCGCGAACGGTTCGCCGTCCGCTCCGTCGAAGAACCCCAGAAGCAGGTGTCCACCGGTGCGCAACAGGCGACGTGCGGCAGCGAGGAGTGACGGGAGCTCATCGGCATCCGCATGGATCACGGAGTACCAGGCGAGGATGCCGCCCAGCGACCCGGGCTCCATGCCGGGATCGGCCAGCGATGCCACCCGGAACGGCACATGCGGAAACCGCGACGCGGCGTGCGCGATGAAGTCCGGCACCAGATCGATGCCTTCGACGTCATGCCCGCGCTCGGCGAGGAATGCGGTCCAGTGCCCCGGGCCGCATCCCGCATCGAGAACCCGTCCATCGATGCCGTCTGCCCAGACCCGGATGCGTTCCCGGTCGACCTCGTCCATCTGCTCGATGTCGCCGAGGAGGGCCGTGTACTCGGCCGCACGCGCGGAGTAGCTGTCGCGCACGCGGCGGTCGACCATCCTCTGCCCCCGTGTCATCCGGCACAGTTTACGTTTCCGTAACACGAATGTCTTGTCTCCGAACCCGGGCCAGTTTACAGTGTGCTTACTGGAGGTAATCGAACTGATTACCGGGAGAGGGGAGGGCGTGATGGACGACAGCAATCTCGGCGCTCGCGTGCGTGAGCTGCGCACACTGCGGCAGATGTCCACACGTGAACTCGCGCGCCGAGCATCCATCAGCGCCGGGTACGTCAGCCAGATCGAGAACGGTCAGGCCAACACCAGCCTGGATGTCGTCCGGCGCATCGCGGCGGCCGTCGGGATTCCGTGGACCGAGCTGTTCAGCGCTCAGCCCGCGGTGGGCACCGTGCTGCGGCGCGGCGAGCGCCCCATGCTGTCATCGGGCAACTCCGTCCGCCACTTCAGCATCACCCAACCGCCGCTGGGCAACGTCGAGGTGTTGACCTCGGAGTACGAGCCCGGCCACGGCGAGGGAGGCGAGAACTACACGCACGGCGACTCGCAGGAGATTTGCGTGATCCTGCGAGGGAGGTTCCGCTTCAACCTGGGCGACCAGGAGTTCATCCTCGAACCGGGCGACAGCATCGACTACCGCACGTCGACTCCGCACAGCATCGTGAACGTCGGCGACTCCGTCGGCGAAGCACTGTGGGTGGTGACCCCACCCTCCGCGGCCCCACCCGTCACGACCTGACCGCAGGGCCCGCACCGACGCCGGCCCCCTCATACGCCCGCTTCGTCGTCCGACGACAGCGGTGTTCGGCGATGCCGAAAATGCTCGACCTTCACTACCTGCTCGACCTTCACTACCTGCTCGACCTTCACTACCTGCTCGACCCGAACAGCATCACCTCGACTATGTGCAAGGAGACACCATGAAGACCATCCGGACCACCGCCGCAGCGGTCACCGCTGCCGCGCTGATCGCCGCTCTCGCAGGCTGCTCGACCGACACGGACAGCTCCGGCTCGACCGATGCCCTGACCACCGTCGAGTTCGGCCTGCCCACGAACATGGGCGCCAACAACTCGCCGATGGCCGTCGCCGAGGCGCTCGGCTACTTCCAGGACGAGGGCCTCAAGGTCGACATCGTCGTGACGGGCGACTCGACCTCGATCGTGCAGGGCATCGACTCCGGCTCGCTGGACATCGGCAGCACGCCGCCCGAGCCGATCTGGCAGGCCATGACCAAGGGCAGCGATCTGCAGCTCGTCTACAACTACATCCGCAAGCAGACCGGATCGCTCGCGGTGCTCGAAGACAGCCCGATCACGTCGCTCGACGACTTCGAGGGCGCGGTGATCGGCCAGTACAGCCTCGGCACCTCGAACATGCTGCTCTCCGAGGGCATCCTCGCCTCAGCGGGGCTGGAGCCCGATGTCGACTACACGCACCTGGCGGTGGGCACGGGCGCCGCTGCGCTGCAGGCCCTGAAGACCGGCCAGGTCGATGCGCTGTCGCTGTGGGACACCGAGTACGCGGCGTTCGAGGCGCAGGGCACTCCCCTGCGCTACTTCACGACCGACGAGGTCGCCTCCCTCTTCTCCACGACGTACTTCTCCAGTACCGACTTCGTGGCGGACAACCCCGAGGTGGTCGAGGGGTTCGGGCGCGCGATGGCCAAGGCGACGCTGTTCACGGCGACCAACCCCGAGGCGGCGCTGCGCATCATGTACGACGAGTACCCCGACACTCTGGTCGCCGGCAACTCGATCGACGACCAGCTGAAGGTCGACCTGGTCGCACTCAACGCCCGGATCGCCCTGCTGACCGCCGGCGACCCCCAGGGCACGCAGTCGTGGGGAGCCTATGACGAGGCTGCGCTGACGGCATGGGGAACCTTCGCCCTGGATGCCGGCATCATCGACTCCGCCGTCGACACGGTCGCCGCAGCACCGAACACCTTCGTCACCGCCTACAACGACTTCGATGCCGACGCGGTCGTCGCCGAGGCGGAGAAGTGGAGCGCCGAATGAGCATCCCGACCTTCACCGCCGGCGTCCCGGCGATCGATCACCATTCCCACGCCGGCTATGTGCGACCGGGCGAGCGACTGGAGGGGATCGACGCCCTCCAGCGTGAGAACGCGATGGGGCACCTGGAAGCGAACCTTCCTGTCGAGGTGTTCGACGCGTTCATCACCGCTCGGGCCGCCGGAGACGCGGGCGAGCTCGCCCGGCTGGAGGCCGACCACGGCATCCAGGCGCTCTTCGACGAGAGCAGCATCTTCCAGTCGACGTCGGTCTACGGGGTCTCGCTGGCCGAGGGAACCCGTGCCCTCTACGGCGAGCTCGACCACGCGGAGGCCGTCCGGGTGAGTGCGCAGCAGCGCGAGGACGACTTCCCCGGCCTGTACGACCGCGCGCTGGAGGTGTCGGAGACGGCCCTCGTGCTCACCGACATCCCCGCGATCGATGCGCAGTCCTGGTCTCCCGAACGGTACAAGCCGATCGGGCGGATCGACCCGTACCTGTATCCGTTCGGCCACCCGGTGTTCCGCCGTCGCGGTTCCGACACCCCGAGGTTCCGGAGGGTGTTCGGCTCGATCCTGCGGGATCTGCTGGATGCCGAGGGGCTCGACGAACCGCCGACGACCCTCGGTGCCTACCTCGACTTCGTGCGCGGATCGATCATCCGGCGACAGGAGAGCGGATTCGTCGGGCTGAAGATCGCCTCGGCCTACGTGCGCTCGCTCGATTTCACCCGGCGTTCCCGCGAGGAGGCCGAGGCGGCGTATGCGCTGTTGCGACAGGATCCCGGGGCGGTCGAGACGCCGGCATACGCCGCACTCGCCGACTACCTGATCTTCGCGATCGCGGAGATGGCGGTGGAGCGCGAGCTGCCCGTGCAGATTCACACCGGCATGGGCCATGCCGAGCCGGGTCTGCTGCTGTCGGGCGCCGATCCGCGCCTCCTGGAGCCGCTGCTGTCGGATCGTGCGCTGAACCGGCTGCGGGTGATCCTCATCCACGGCGGGTATCCCTACACATCGCATCTCGCCGCACTGAGTCAGGCGCACGGGAACGTGTTCGTCGACTTCTCCTGGATGCCGTACCTGCATCACCACGCGTTGGAGCGAATGCTGCAGGAGTGGTTGGAGCTGCTGCCGGCCGACAAGGTCATGTTCGGGACGGATACCGGGCAGCCGGAGTTCCACGTCGCGTCGGTGGCCCGTGGCCGCCTGCTGCTGGACCGGGCGCTCGCATCCGGGGTGGCGGATCGGCTGTGGACGACGACGCAGGCGGAGTGGTTGGCCCGTCGAGTACTGAACGAGAACCTGACTCGTGTCTATGGATTGGAGGCATTATGAGCACGCTGATCGAGATCGAAGACCTGTCGAAGGTCTATCAGACCCGCACCGGGGATGTGACCGCGCTCTCGCACGTGGACCTGGGAATCGGCGAGGGCGAGTTCGTCTCGATCCTCGGGCCCAGCGGGTGCGGCAAGACGACGCTGCTGCGGATCCTCGCGGGACTGGAGCAGCACACGGCCGGGTCGGCGACGATCTCCGGGGTGCCGATCGGAGCCCCACGCGGGGAGGCGGGG
The DNA here is from genome assembly GCF_044743625.1 of Microbacterium sp. NPDC087591. Lineage (NCBI taxonomy): Bacteria > Bacillati > Actinomycetota > Actinomycetes > Micrococcales > Microbacteriaceae > Microbacterium > Microbacterium sp. NPDC087591. The sequence continues at coordinate 1,753,540 of NZ_JBIUWU010000001.1, read as the reverse complement.
ATGGTCTTCCAGAAGGCGACGCTGCTGCCGTGGTTGAACATCCTCGACAACGTGCTGCTGCCGCTGAGCCTGAAGCGACGCGTCACGGCGGCCGACCGCGGCCATGCGACGAGCCTGTTGACGATGGTCGGACTCGGGGAGTTCGTGTCCAAGCATCCGCATGAGCTGTCCGGCGGCATGCAGCAGCGCGCCGCGATCTGCCGGGCGCTCGTGCACGATCCTGCGGTGCTGCTGATGGATGAGCCGTTCGGCGCACTGGATGCGATGACCCGCGACGCGTTGAACGTGGAGTTGAACCGCATCTGGCGGGAGACCGCGACCACCGCGGTGCTGATCACCCACAGCATCAGCGAGGCCGTGTTCCTCGCTGAGCGCGTCGTGGTGATGACCGCTCGCCCTGGGAGGATCGCCGAGATCATCGACATCCCGTTCGGGAAGACGCGGACCCCGGAGCTGCTCGGCGACCCCGAGTTCGCCGCACTCACCGCTCACATCCGTCGTCACTTCGAGGTGGCAGCATGACCGCCACGGTGCAGATCCCGACACAGCGCCGGGCTCTCGTGAACACACCCATGAAGCGCACTCTCGCCTCGCTGGGTCTGCTGGCGGTGCTGCTCCTCGCCTGGCAGTTCGTGCCGGGGTGGACGAACACCCCCGAGTACGTCGTGCCTCCGCTCAGCGATGTGCTGGCGGCGCTGTTCGATCCGGCGGCGCTGCCGCGGTACCTGGAGAACGCGGCCTCGACCATGTCGATCGTGCTGCTGGGTCTCGTCATCGGTGTCGTAGCGGGGCTGGTGCTGGCCATCCTGCTCGCGCAATCCCCCACCGCGTATGCCGTGGTGTTCCCGTACATCGTCGCGATCGAGTCGATCCCGAAGGTGGCCGTCGCGCCGCTGTTCATCATCTGGTTCGGATTCGGGATGCCGTCGAAGGTCGTCGTCGTGGTGCTGCTGGCGTTCTTCCCGATGCTCGTGAACGCGCTGCACGGGTTCCGCGGGGTCGATCGGGATCAGCTGGACCTGTTCCGCGTGAACGGAGCGAAGCCGCTGCAGATCCAGACCAGGCTCATGCTGCCGGCCGCGCTCCCGCAGATCTTCTCCGGGCTCGAGCTGGCCGTCGCCAACTCGATGATCGGCGCGATCGTGGCGGAGTTCGTCGGAGCCCAGAAGGGTCTCGGTGTGCTGATCTTGCAGGCGCAGGGGCGGATGGAGACGGCGGCCGTGTTCGCGCTGCTGATCATCCTGTCTGTCCTGGGCATCCTGCTCAACCTCGCGGTGCGGGTGCTGCGGAAGATCGTCATCCGCTGGGAGATCACGGCGCGCTGAGCGCCTTGCGAGTGGGGGCGCGCTGACGGTGCGCCCCCACTCAGACGAGAGGAGAAGTCATGACATTCAGCATCATCGCCACAGACCCGGCGACGGGCGCCGTGGGAGTGTGCCAGGGCACCGGATCGATCGCGCTCGCGTCGCGCTGTCCGCAGGTGGCGGGCGGCGTGGCCGTGACCAGCCAGTGGCACTCCGACTGGCGTCTCGGCCAGCGGGCGTGGGATCTCGGACAGACCGGGCTGGATCCGCGGTCGATCATCGCGGCGCTGTCGACCACCGACCCGTCCTTCCGGTACCGGCAGCTCGGAATCGTGCTCGACGATGGCCGCGTCGCCGCCCACACCGGCGACTACGTGGAGGGCGAGCTGTACGCGGGACACCTCGTCGGCGACGGCTTCGCTGCGCTGGGCAACGGGCTGGTGGGCGCGGGCGTGCTCGAGGCCATGGGCGCGCGCTTCGAGTCCGCGACCGACGTGCCGTTCGAGGAGCGGCTGCTGCAGTCGCTCGAGGCCGGACTCGCGGCCGGAGGCGAGGGCAGACGCCATGTGTCGTCGTCGATCATCACGACCGTGCGCGGAGCGCGCCGTGCCCGGCTGGACCTGCGTGTGGACATCGCGCCCGAGGAGGCGGATTCGATCCACGAGCTGCGGCGCATCGTCGACGAGTACGCGCCCCTCATGGACTACTACGCCGACTACTGGCTCGACCACCCCGAGGTGACGCCCGAGCAGTGGCTGGCTGCAGCGAGACCGCTCAGCGGGGCATGAGTGCACGGCCTGTCCGGCCGCACGGCTTCCGCTCTCCGCGTCAGTGGAAGTCGCCGCCCGGCGCCATGTCCGCGAAGCGCGAGTAGTGGCCCTGGAACGCGACGGTGATGGTCGCGGTCGGACCGTTACGGTGCTTGGCCACGATCAGGTCGGCCTCACCGGGACGCACGTCCTTGTCGTAGACCGAGTCGCGGTGCAGCAGGATGACCATGTCGGCATCCTGCTCGATCGATCCGGACTCACGCAGGTCGCTGATCGCGGGCTTCTTGTCGGTGCGCTGCTCGGGACCACGGTTCAGTTGCGACAGGGCGATGACCGGAACCTGCAGCTCCTTGGCGATGAGCTTGAGGCTACGCGAGAACTCCGAGACCTCCTGCTGACGTGACTCGACGCGCTTGCCCGACGTCATCAGCTGCAGGTAGTCGATGATGACCATGCGCAGGCCTTCGCGCTGCTTGAGCCGACGGCACTTCGCACGGATCTCGACCAGCGTCATGTTGGGGCTGTCGTCGATGTAGAGCGGGGCGTCGTTGATGCGCCCGCGCGTCGCGGCGACCGTCGTCCAGTCGCGAGGGTCGAGGTTTCCCTTGCGCATGTTCTGCAGGGGGATCGCACCCTCGGCGCTGAGCAGACGCATCGCGATCTCGCTCTTGCCCATCTCGAGCGAGAAGAAGACGGAGGGGAGGTTGTGACCGATGGATGCCGAGCGCGCGAAGTCGAGCGCGAGCGTCGACTTACCCATGGCGGGTCGGGCGGCGACGACGATCATCTGGCCACCGTGCAGACCGTTGGTGAGCTCGTCGAGCTCCTTGAAGCCGGTGGGGACACCGGTCATGGACCCATCGCGACCGCTGGCCGCCTCGATCTCTTCAAGAGCGGCGTCGACGGCGATCTGCAGGGGAACGTAGTCCTCGGCCGTCTCGGCACCGGTGACGGCGTAGATCTCAGCCTGGGCGTTGTTGACGATGTCGGTCGCGTCGCCCTCGCCCGCGTAGCCCAGCTGCACGATGCGCGTGCCGGCGTCGACGAGGCGGCGCAGGACGGCACGCTCGGAGACGATGCCGGCGTAGTAGCCGGCGTTGGCGGCGGTGGGGACGATCGAGGTCAGCGTGTGCAGGTAGTCGGCACCGCCGGCCCTGCCGAGCTCGCCCGTCTTGATGAGCTCGTCGGTGACCGCGACCACGTCGGTGGGCTCGCCGTGCGAGTACAGCGAGAGGACCGCTTCGAAGATCAGCTCGTGTTTGGGGATGTAGAAGTCCGCGCCCTTGAGGGTCTCGATCACATCGGCGACGGCGTCCTTCGAGAGCAGCATCCCACCCAGGGCGCTCTGCTCAGCGAGGAGGTCGTGCGGCGGCACGCGCTCGGGAGCGCGCTGCCCTCCGAGACGGTCCTGCGAGATGTCCGCGATCGACACACTGCTCCCTTCGATGCGACTTTCGTTGACGTGGTTGCGCCGCTGCAGGAAGCGGGGCTGGATCCGCTTCGACTGTGCGACGGGCACCTGCACAGCGAATCAGGCACCCCCGACATTCGGTCGCTCGCTAACGCTACGAGGGCGGCTTTCCCCATGCAACACGGCCTGTGGATAACCCTGTGCAAAGTGTGCGAACAAGATCGGAGTGTCTGTGCAGAACCGCTGTGGATAACTCGGTGGAGGGGGTGCGACGAGAACTTTCTTTGTCGCTCTGACCTGGGTTTTGTTGTTTCCCCACCCTGTGGATGGAAAAGAGCTTCAATATTCGATTGAAGGTTGCCTCCGCTGGGGAGGAATGTGTACAACCTGGGGAAAGTCAAGCTCAGATTCTCCCGGGCGCGTCACGGATCGACATCAACGGCATCGCGCGGAAAACCCCCTAGACAGGGGGAATCCGTGCGAGTAAGGTCTGCCGCAATCGATGCACTTCGTGTAGACGTGCGTTGCCTTCGGAGGGGGAGGTTGACGTGGATGCTCGGGCCACCCGACGCGGCGTACCAGCCGGCGTCATCTGGGGTGGCCTCGGCGTGCTCCTCTGGTCCGCATTCACGATCCTCACCGGCGGCGTCGCCCACGCAGACGAGGGGGACGACGGCCCGCTCGACGGACTCACATCTCTCGTCGGCCAGACCGTCACCCAGGTCGCCGAACCCGTCGTGACGCAGGTCGTCACTCCGGTGGTCACGCAGGTCGTCGCCCCGGTCGTCCAGACCGTGGTCGCGCCGGTGCAGCAGGCCGCACCGGAAGTCGTGAAGACGGTCACCGAGACCGTGTCGGACACGCCCGTCGTCGGCCCTGCCGTTGCCCCCGTGGTGACGGTGGTCGCTGACACGGCGCAGGCCGTCACCACTCCCGTCACCGACCTGCTCACCGACTCCCCGGTCGCGCAGATCACGGATCCGATCCTGGATGCCGTCACCGGCCTTCCCGTCGTCGGCGGCCTCGTCGACGATCTCGGCGTGACCGGCGTCGTCCGCGATGTGGTCGGCGTCGTCGACGAAGCGACCGGGCTCATCGGCGACATCGGTGCCGGGACGCTTCCGCCGGTGCTCGAGGCTCTCGAACCGACGACCCCCGGCGCCGTGCCCAGCACTCCGTCCACCCCGACTGTCGCGATCCCGGCCCCCGCGGTGAGCGCCGCTCCCGGCGCAGCCCCCAGCGCGGGGCCTGCGAGTGCGCTCTCGACGGCCGCGGCGTCCTCCTCGGGCGATGCCACTGCACCGCCGCCCGTGGTCTTCGTGAACGATGACGTCGTCCCGGCGGGCCTCCCCGCGGACGGCGCACCCGGTGCCCCACCTGGCGCCCCGGTATCCCCGACATCCTCCGCCGGCCCCGGCGGAGCATCCCCGTACGCCCATGCTCGCCTCAGCGACTCCGGCGTATCCCCGCTCCGTGCCTGGGAGCGGGCTGCCGGCGCATCCGACGACGCCCTTCCGGCGTCTCCGGTCGCCGACACCGACGTCTCCCCTGACTGACGGGTCGTCTCGTCGTTCCTCGTGAACGGCAGATGCTGTGCTGCGCGCCCCCAGATGCGCGCGCACTTCCCAGACACCCCACACCCAGTCAGGAGCAACATCATGCGTACTTATCTGAAGCGTGCCCTCTGGGGGACGCTCATCGCCGGCGGGATCACCCTGTTCGGCGCAACGGCCGCGAACGCGGCCGAGACATCGGGAGAGGATGGCCTTCTCTCCGGCACCCAAGCAGTGGCGCCGATCTCCGCGCCGATCACGGTCGTCGGCAATGCGATCTCGGTGCTCGGCACCTCGACCGCGTCGGCACCCGCTCCCACCCCCGCCCCGGCACCCGCCCCGGCACCGGCACCCGCCCCGGCTCCGGCACCCGCCCCGTCACCGGTGACGAGTGGCGAATCCGGCGCGGGCTCCGGCACCCAGGCCGCGGTCACCGTGACCGTTCCCGTCACCGTGACGGGCAATGCGGTGAGCCTTCTCGGCACGTCTTCAGCCAGCACCCCGACCGCGGTTTCCCAGAGTGAGGCTCCCCAGGCCCAGACTCCCGCGGCCGGGGTGCCGTCCGTCACGACCACCGGCATCGACGGCGTGCTCTCGGGCACGCAGGCGCTGCTGCAGGTCGATGCGCCGGTGACGGTCACCGGCAACTCGGTGTCGCTGCTCGGCACGAGTGGCACGAGCGCACCGGCAGGGCAGCGAGCCGCAGCACCGGCATCCTCTGCTCCCACCGGTGCGGCTACAGACGGATCGGATGGCGTCGGCAGCGGAACCCAGGTCGTCGCGCCGGTCAGCGCGCCGGTGACGGTCGGCGGCAACGCGATCTCGATCCTCGGTGACAGCAGTGTCACCGGAGGCTCGGGAGCATCCGCCCCCGCCTCGACGCCCGCCCCGTCTGGCGGCACCTCGGGCGATGACTCGCTCCTGGGTGGCACCCAGGTGACGGCCCCCATCGCCGCGCCGATCACGGTGGTCGGCAACGCGGTCACCGTCGGCGACACCAGCGCGGTGTCCGCACCGGCTCCGGCGGCTCCCGCCCCGGCAGGCCCGTCGGAGAGCACCCCGGCAGCACCCGCCACGTCCGGCGAGGACGGCATCGGAGGCGGCACCCAGGTGATCGCGCCGGTCACGGCTCCCGTCACGGTGGGCGGCAACGCGATCGGCATCCTCGGCGACAGCAGTGTCGCCGGAGGCGCGGGCTCGCCCGCACCGGCATCCACGCCCGGCACTCCCGCCGAGACGTCGGGTGACGATGCGATCCTCGGTGGCACGCAGGTGATCGCGCCGGTCACGGCGCCGGTCTCGGTCGTCGGCAACGCGATCGGCATCCTCGGCGACAGCAGTGTCACCGGAGCCCCGAGCGCCGGTCCGGCCCCTACCGCTCCGACCACGGGAGGCGGCCTCACGACCGGCCTGGACTCGATCCTCGGCGGCACACAGCTGTCGGTGCCGCTGACCCTGCCGATCACGATCGGCGGCAACGCCATCGCCGTGGGAGGCGAGAGCACGGTCACGACGCCGGGGACGAACCCGGGCACGGACCCCGGCACGGACCCCGGCACGGATCCGGGCACCGATCCGGGAACCGACCCCGGAACGGATCCCGGCACCGATCCCGGTACTGACCCCGGAACCGACCCGGGGACGGATCCGGGAACCGCTCCCGGCGCTGACCCCGTCGGGTCGGGTGCGGCATCGGCATCCGGAGGCGTCACGACCGGCGCGGCGGAAGGTCTCGCCATGACCGGCGGCGCCCCCGCACCCGGTCTGCTCGCGATCGGAGCGCTGCTGCTGCTCGGGGGCCTCGCCCTGCTGCGTCGTCGCACGATGACGGCGTAGCCCCAGCCCCGGCGGTGCGGGCGTCCTCGGGGGAGGAGACCTTGCACCGTCGGTGCGCGGGCGCGTCGACGATCGCGGCGACCGGGCACCGCGTCCCGGCATCCGATACCGTCTCAGCCCGCGCGACATCGCGGGTGCCTCGTGGGGGTTGTTCTCCACGGGGCATCCGCCGCGCCATCGAGGGGGTCTCGGCAGGCACATCCTGCGAACTGCGGGAGAACCGGCGCCCGTGCGGGGAGGCCGATCGTCGGGTCACGACGCCTCAGAGTAGTCCCCCAGGGGGACGAGGATCGTACCGCGGGAGGATGTCTCGGCGCGCGCAACCCGGCAGGCTCGAATCGTCGATCGTGTCGCCGGAGCTCAGTCGCCTCTCATCGCGCTAGGCCGGAACCACAGGATTCGGCACGGGGCGACGAGAGTCGAGTGCTCACAGGCGGCTTCCGCGTCGCGCGCGTGCCACTGTGCCCGCCGCTGCGACCCCGCACAAAGGACCTCACCGCTCCATGTCGTTCCTCACACGCAGCAGCCTGAAGAATCGCCTCATCCTGTCGCTTGCGACACTCGCGATCGTCGCTCTCGGCCTGATCTCGATGGGCTCGCTCAAGCAGGAGCTGATGCCGTCGTTGCAGGCGCCCATGGCGTTCATCTCGGCGCAGTCGCAGGGTCTCGCGCCCGAGGAGATGGCGAGCAGCGTGACCGAGCCCGTCGAGCAGGCCGTCCGTGCCGTCCCCGGCGTGACGAGCGTCACCTCCACCACGTCCAGCGGGGGTGCGCAGATCCTCGTCGAGTGGTCGTTCGGTGAGAACGACGAGGAGACGTTGCGCACGATCCGCAGTGCCACCGAGTCGTTGAAGCCGAGCTTCCCGTCCGGCACGGAGGTCCAGGTGGCGTCGGGCGGTGCCGGTGACCTGCCGGCGATGGTGCTGAGCGCGGGCACCAGCGGCGACCAGGAGACGTTCGGCGACGCTCTGCAGCAGACCGTGGTCCCGGCGCTCAAGGGCGTACCCGGTGTGCGCGGCGTCGAGCTCGCGGGCCAGGAGACACAGCGCATCACGATCGACCTCCGCCCGGCAGATGTCACGCGCCTGAAGGTCGAGCCGTCGACGCTCGGGCCGATCCTCGAGGCGCACGGCGCCGCCCTTCCGGCAGGGCAGGCGGATTCCGCCGAGGGCCCTCTGTCGATCACCGTGGGGTCGCGACTCGCCACTCTCGAAGACATCCAGGCCCTCCCTGTACCCACGCCCGAGGGCGCCGTCACTGTCGCCGATTTCGCCGATGTCTCGATCGAGACCGTGCCGGCACAGACCATCTCGCGGGTCAACGGCAACCCGTCGCTCACCCTCCAGATCATCCCGTCGCAGGGAGCCAACGTCGTCGACATCTCGCACGGCGTGAACGCCGAGCTCGACCGGCTCGCTCCGATCCTCAAGGCGGAGTTCGTGACGATCTTCGACCAGGCGCCCTACATCGAGCAGTCGATCCACGACCTCTCCGTCGAGGGCGGGCTGGGCCTCCTCTTCGCGGTGCTCGTGATCCTCGCGTTCCTGCGCTCGTGGCGTTCGACGGTGATCGCGGCCGTGTCGATCCCGTTGTCGCTGCTGATCACCCTCGTGGGCCTGTGGTGGAGCGGCAACACCCTCAACATCCTGACCCTCGGCGCGCTCACGATCGCCATCGGACGTGTCGTCGACGACTCCATCGTGGTGATCGAGAACATCTCGAGACGCCGCGGCGACGGCCCGCTCACCACCGATGGCATCGTCGCCTCGGTGCGCCAGGTGGCCGGTGCCATCACCGCCTCGACACTCACCACCGTCGCGGTCTTCCTGCCCATCGCCTTCGTCTCCGGTATCGCCGGGCAGCTGTTCCGGCCGTTCGCGGTGACGGTCTCGATCGCCCTGCTCGCCTCGCTCGTCGTCTCGCTGACGATCGTGCCCGTGCTCGCTTCCTGGTTCCTCAACAGGGCCCCGAAGCACCGTGCCGCAGACGCCGATGCGGCTCCTGTGGCCGAGGGATCGGCGGACGAGGCAGCGCTCGCCGCGGAGGCGTCGGAGGCGACGGCCCCTGCTGCGGCTCCTGCGGTGGCGGTCGCGCAGAGGCCCGCCCCCGAACACGAGGTGACGTCCGAGCTCGACGAGATCCACACCGCACCTGACCGCCTGCAACGCACGTTCATGCCGGCCCTGAACGCGACCCGTCGACACCCGGTCATCACCCTGGTCGCCTCGGCGCTGCTGCTCGTCGCGACGCTGGGCATGACGCCGTTCATCCAGACCGACTTCCTCGGCTCATCGGGTCAGGCGAGCCTGCAGGTCGTGCAGACGCCCCCCGCAGAAGCGACGGCCGACCTGGTCGCGGCCGCGGAGCCGGTCGAGAAGACGCTCGGGAAGATCGCGGACATCGACGACATCACCACCTCGATCCCGGTCCCCACACCCGGCACCCCGACCTCCATCACCTACGACCTGCGGGTGAAGGAGGGCGCCGACGTCGCCGCGGTCGAGTCGACGGTGCAGAAGGCGTTGGACGGCCTTGCCGACAGAGGGAAGATCGAGCTCGCTTCGCAGGATGCCTCCCTCGCGGGTGCCGGTGACGGCATCGCCCTGGCGATCCAGGGCAACGACCCGGCCGCGCTTCGGACCGCCAGCGATCTGCTGGAGACACAGCTCGCCGACGCCGACGGGGTGCGATCCGTGAAGAGCGAGCTCGCGGGCGAGCAGCCGGTGCTGCGCGTGAAGGTCGACGAGCCGCTGGCCGCGCGCCTCGGCTTCGACCGGGCCACCATCGCGAAGGCCGTGCAGGAGGCGCTCTCGGGCACCACGGTCGGCACCCTCATGTACGAGGGCCGAGAGCGCGACATCGTCGTGCGCACCCCGGGCTCGGCGCGAACCGCCGACAAGCTCGGCGAGATCATGCTGCCCGTCACGGCTCAGCAGACTGCCGAGGCGCAGAAGGCGGCCGCCGACGCGCTCGAGGCCAAGGCCAAGGCCAAGGCCGACGAGGCCAGGGCCGAGGCCGAGAACGAACTCGACTCGCAGATCGACACGGCCACGAGACAGCGGGCTGAGCTCGCGGGTCAGATCGGCGCCCTGAACCAGCAGCTCGCGGAACTGTCGGCGGCACCGGTCATCCCCGCAGACCCGCTGAGCCCTGAGGACGAGGCCGTGCTCCAGGCGCAGACGGAGCGCGCCGAGCAGCTCGCGGCGCTGCAGAGTGCGATCGAAGGCGCGCAGTCCGGCATCAACGCGGCGGACGAGCAGATCAAGGCCCTGCGGCAGAGTCGCGCCGACGCCGCCGCCCAGCAGGTCGAAGCCGAGGCCGCCGAGGCGGAGCAGAAGGCGGCCATGGAGGTCACGGGCACGGCGATCCCTCTCGCCGCGATCGCCACGATCGAGGAGGAGCTCACTGCTCCGACCATCACCCGTGCGGAAGGCGAGCGTCAGGTCACCCTCACGGTCACGCCGGAGAAGGGCGGTCTGTCGGCGGCCAGCCGGGCGATCGACGAGGCGATCGCCGAGACCGATCTGCCGGCGGGGGTCACGTTCGAACAGGGCGGCGCGTCCGCCCAGCAGGACGAGGCGTTCAGTCAGCTCGGCCTGGCGATGCTGGGGGCGATCGTTCTCGTGCTGCTGGTGATGGTGGCGACGTTCCGCAACTTCCGCGGTCCGCTCGTGCTGCTCATCTCGATCCCGTTCGCGGCGACCGGCGCGATCCTCGGGCTCCTCCTCACCGGTACGCCGATGGGGCTCCCGGCCCTGATCGGACTGCTGATGCTCATCGGCATCGTCGTGACGAACGCCATCGTGCTGATGGACCTCGTGAACCGGCTCCGGGTGGCGGGAGCGAGCCTCGATGAGGCCGTGGAGCACGGAACGCGTCTGCGTCTGCGTCCGATCCTGATGACGGCCGCCGCGACGGTGTTCGCGCTGGTGCCGATGTCGCTCGGCCTGACCGGTGGCGGCGTGTTCATCTCGAAGCCGTTGGCGATCGTGGTGATCGGCGGGCTGGTCTCATCGACGCTGCTCACCCTGGTGCTCGTGCCGGTCCTGTACACGCTCGTCGAGCGCAGTCGGGATCGCCGGATCGCCAAGCGCGCCGAGCGCCGGGCCCGCCGTGAGGAACGCCGTGCCGCCTCCGCCGACGAGTCGACGAACGTCTTCGAGGTCGTGGCCGAGAGGGAGTAGCCCGGGGGCTGCGCCTCAGCATCCCGCCACCTGCCTCAGCATCCCGCCACCTGCAGGAGGATCGGCGACCTGCAGGAGGAATCCGGCCCGGATCCTCCTGCAACCCGCCGAATCTCCTGCAACCGGCGCCGGAAGCGACCCCGGCAACACAGAACGCCCCCTGTCCCGGAGGACAGAGGGCGTTCGGAAGGTGTCGTGCCTTACTTGGCGGCGACGACCTGCAGCGTGATGACTGCGGTCACGTCGTCGTGCAGACGAACGGTGGCCTCGTGGTCACCGGTCGACTTGATCGGCGAGGTGATCTGCACCTTGCGCTTGTCGATCGAACCGAGACCGGCTGCCGCGACAGCGTCGGCGACGTGCTCGGTCTTGACCGAACCGAAGAGGCGACCAGCGGCGCCCGCCTTGACGGCGAGACGCACCTTGGTGCCCTCGAGGGCGGCCTTCAGCGCGAGAGCGTCGTCACGGTCGTGGATCGCACGTGCCTGACGCGCGGCCTGGATCGAGGCGACCTGCTTTTCGCCACCGCGGGTCCACGCCGTAGCGAAACCCTGGGGGATGAGGAAGTTACGGGCGTACCCGTTCTTGACCTCGACCACGTCACCGGCACTACCCAGCCCGGCGACCTCGTTCGTGAGAATCAGCTTTGCCATCTCGATACCCCTTACCGGCCGGCGCCAGCGTAGGGCAGGAGCGCCATTTCGCGCGCGTTCTTGATCGCCGTGGCGATCAGACGCTGCTCCTGCACCGAGACACCGGTGATACGACGGGCGCGGATCTTGCCGCGCTCCGAGACGAACTTGCGAAGGGTGGCGACATCCTTGTAATCGATGACACCGACCCGGATGGACTTCGCGGGAGCAGCGTTCTTCGCGCCCTTCCGCGGCTTGCGGCGGTCGCCGCTCGACTTTCCAGCCATGGTTCTTCCTTTTTGATGAGCGGCCCTTCGACGAGCTCAGGGACCCAGACGGGTCGAGCTCAGGGCCTGAGTTTGATCAGAACGGGGTGTCGTCGCCGAAGCTGCCCGGAGTGCTCCAGGCATCTGCACTGGTCGACGAGCCGGGCGTGGACCACGGCTCCTCCGACACCTGCGCGGGACGAGACTGCCCGCCCCCGGCACCGCCGGCTCCACCGGCACCGCCGTTCGAGGCAGCGCGGGTGACCTGCGCGGTGGCGTACCGCAGCGAGGGGCCGATCTCGTCGACCTCCAGCTCGATCGCCGTGCGCTGGTTGCCCTCGCGGTCCTGGTAGGAGCGCTGACGCAGGCGGCCCTGCGCGATGACGCGCATGCCCTTGGTCAGCGAACCCGCCACGTGCTCCGCGAACTCGCGCCAGACGGATGCGCGGAGGAACAGCGCGTCGCCGTCCTTCCACTCATTCGCAGCACGGTCGAAGTTGCGCGGCGTGGAAGCGATGGTGAAGTTCGCCACCGGCAGCCCGTTCTGCGTGTAGCGCAGCTCGGGGTCGGCCGTGAGGTTGCCCACCACGGTGATGACGGTTTCGCCGGCCATGAGACTTAGGCCTTCGCAGCCTTGGCGGCCTTGCGGGCTGCCTTCTCTTCGGTGCGCTTGGCCTCGGTGGCGACCATCGCCTGAGCCTCTTCCGAACGAAGAACCTTGGTGCGCATGATCTGCTCGTTCAGCTTGAGCTGACGGTCGAGCTCCTGCGTGGCCTCGCTGGTCGCGGTGAAGTTGACGACGGCGTAGATGCCCTCGTTCTTCTTCTGGATCTCGTATGCAAGACGGCGCTTGCCCCAGATGTCGACCTTGTCAATCGAGCCACCATCGTTGGTGATGACCTTCAGGAACTTGTCGAGCGTCGGGGCTACCGTGCGCTCGTCGATCTCGGGGGTCAGAATGACCATGAGTTCGTACTGGTGCGTCACTTACCCACCTCCTTCGGACTAGAACGGCTCTCGGGACTTTCCCGGGAGCAGGAGGGTGTGTGAACGTGTCGGCCCGAAGCATCCAGATCGGATGCCGGTAGGCAGACAACCTGCCCAGTCTAGCGGAGTCCCGGGCGTGGCGCGAACACGGACGCCCGGGACTCCGCAGGGCGTCGTCCGTCAGCCGGCGATCACCTCGGCGACCGTGCGTGCAGCCACTGCCGGGATGCCGAGTCCGGTGAGACGGATGTCATCGACCTCCAGTCCCGCGGGAATCCAGCTCTCTCCGAACAGCACGGCGGCGGCTGCACCGGCCAGTGCAGGCAGCGATGCGGCGTTCCGCGGCTGCGCGAGCGCCCCGAGCAGCAGGTCGTCCGCGCTCCGGGCCGTCGCCACGTGCGCGAGCAGGAAGCCGAACGTCTCGGGTGCTGCGATCGGGTAGCTGTAGACCCAGTCCCCCACCTGGGTGCTCAGGCGGCGCGCGCGGTCCAGTGGGCCCGTCGCCTCGGCCGCGACCCGCAGCGAAGTCTCCGCCATCCGCCGGCTCCAGGTGTTCTCGGGGAGCTGATCGACCGCGACCCGCACGGCGTCGGCCGCCGCGGCGCCATCGACCAGCGCACCGAACAGCGCCGCACTGGCCCTGGCACACCAGAGGCCGTCGAGCGAGTGGGTGACGGCGGCATCCGCTTCTGCGGCGTCCAGAGCTCCGTTTGCACCGTGAACCGCGACGGCGGCGAGCGCCCGCACCGTGGCGATGTCATCGAAGTAGTGGGCGTTGTCGTGGCCGGACTGCGGCGGCTCGGCGCCGGCGCGCAGGTTCTGCAGTGCCAGCTTCGTGCCGATGCGGGCGCGCAGCCCTCCATCGGGGTCGGCTTCGAGCTCGGCGAGTTCGCGCCATTCGGTCAGGCCCAGCCCGCGTGCGTGCTGGCGTGCGGAGAACGCGAACCACTCGATGTTCTCGCCCGGTCCGGGATGCAGCGTGGTGGGCGGGGCCGCATGCGTGAACGGACGCGGAACGGTCGTGGTGCGGTCATCGTCGCCGAGCTTGGCGAGAATGCGCACCCGGTTCACACGCTTGGGCGGGAGCGCGTAGACGCGGAAGTCGGCGTTCATCGACGACGCGGACTCGCCGGCGACGATGCCCCGGGTGAGCAGATCGATCAGGGGGGTGGTCATGCGCGCGCCTCCTCGACGATGCGGGTCAGGGTGTCGGCGGCATCCAGCGGGTGGATCCCGGCCATCGAGCGGATGCACGAGCCCACGACCGGACGCAGTCCTGCCACCCACTCCTCGGGCAGATCGCCGATGCCGGAGATCGCGCCCCCGATGCAGCCGGCGATCGCCGCAGTCGTGTCGGCGTCTCGTCCCATGTTGACGGCGAACAGGATGCTGTCAGACGCGCGCCCCTCGGCGTGCAGCACCGAGGCCATCGCGAGCCCGACCGCTTCGGGCGCAAGGTCGGCCCAGAAGTAGTCGGCCACGGCGAGGCGGTCGTGGAGCGCGAGCGCGAGCGCGTCGTCATCGAGTCCGGAACGAACCAGGTCGCGCGCATCACGCAGGTTGCGGGCCGTCCAGCTGTCCGCGGGGATCGCGGCGAGCCCTGCGTCGTAGCAGGCGGCGGCATCCGCTCCGGTGAGAGCGGTGGTCACGGCGACCGCGACGACCACTCCGGCCCAGATGCCTTCGGTCGTGTGGCTCACCGCACCGTCGGCCTCGGCCAGGCGACGGGCGAGGTCGACATCTCCGTCCGCGACGATGCCGAGCGGGCTGACCCGCATCGCGAGCCCGTCGCTCCAGCCGTGCATGGTGTCGCCGCTCAGGGGCGGGCGGATGCCGCGACGCAGGTTGTCGATCGCGGCCATCTCGCTGAACCCCCCGCCCTTGAAGTCGTCAGCCTGCGGGAGCACGTCCTCGATCCAGGTCTGCGCGAAGTCATCAGCTGTGGCATTCACGCCGACGCGCTGCACGGTCTTCGCGGTCAGCAGGGCATATTCGGTGTCGTCGCTGCCGGCCGGTTCCGGATCGAGGTACCCGGTCACACGGCCATGGGCGGCCTGGATCTCGGCGGCGGAGAAGCCTTCGACCGGCCGACCGATCGCATCGCCGATGGCGAGTCCGGCCAGCGAACCACGGACGCGGTCCTGCAGGGTCGGCGTGGGAGAAGTCATGAACGTCCTTGTCTCTGGGAATGAGCGGAATGAGCGGGGACCAGCGCGAAGGTGCGGCGGGCGAGGTCGTCGATCTCGACACCGTCGAGCCCGGGAAGGCTCGTCGCGATGCAGTTCTGCAGAGGATCGGTGAAACGAGCGGGCAGGCCGTCGATGCCCGCGAGCCCGCCGAGCACCGAACCGACGGTGGCTCCCGCCGAGTCGGTGTCCCACCCCGTGATCACCGCCAGCGGCACTCCGCGGGCGAAGTCTCCGCCACTGCGCGCCAGCGCGAACGCGATGAGGGCCGCGTTGTTGATCGTGTGCACCCAGTGCAGGTGGCCGTAGGCCTCGTGCAGCGCGTCGATGGCTGCCGCGTCGTCGAGGTCGCCGCGCCCGAGCGCGGCTCCGAAGGCGATCGCCCGCCCGAGGTCGCTCCCTACGGGAACGGCGGTCGCTGCGAGATCGAGCACCTCGTCGACGGATGCCGCGACGAGCGAGGCCGAGGTCAGCGCCGCCGCCCACATCGCTCCCCACAGCCCGTTGCGGATGTGGCTGAGGCGAGCATCCGTCCAGGCCATGCGGGCCGCTTCGGTGATGTCACCGGGGTTGATCCAGCCGTAGACGTCGGTGCGGATGAGGGCGCCGATCCACTCGCGGAACGGGTTGCGCACGCGAGCAGCCTCATCCGGGCGATAGCCGTCGAGGAGGTTGCGATACGCGATGCGCTCAGCGGTGAAGGTGCGTCCCGCCGGGAGGTCTGCCAACCACGCCTGTGCGATGTCGTCGGTCGTGAACCCGCGACCCGCGGATTCGAGCACCCGGAGGTTCAGGAGCGGGTAGTTGAGATCGTCGTCCTCGGGCATCCCCGCGATGTTCTCGACCAGGGAGTTGACCGCCGAGCGCCGGTTCCATGGCCAACGGCGTGCGACGTCGTCCGGCAGCCCCTGCGCGGTGAAGTACTCCGTGAGCGGCCAACGACCCGTCGCCCGCAGGATCTCCTCGATCCCGGCGCGCGGGATCTTCTCGACGGGCTTTCCCCACAGACACCCCGCCGACCGCCCGGCCCAGGCGCCGTGGATACGGCCGAGGAGAGCGGCGTCATCCGGCGTCGCGATCGGTGCGGGCGTGCCGGTGAGCTCGGCACGTACCTCGTCCCATGTCGTCGCCTCCGGCTCCGCGGGGGCAACCGCGTCGAGTTCGATCAGCAGCGCGCGGGCCAGCATCCGGAGGTCGTCGGACGCCGCATCCGCTGTCGCCCCGCCGCGCACGGGGTCGAGCGTGCCGCCCGCCGCGGTCCAGCGGGCAGCGATCGCCTCGACGTGCTTGCCTTCGGCACGCGCCTGCACCAGCTCGTGCGGCAGCAGGTCTTCCGGCTGTGCCCAGGTCAGGCGCATCACGCCTCCCGGAGCGAGGCCACGCGGCGCAGGTCGGCCTCGGCGCGAGCCGCGTCCTTCTGCATGACATCCACCGCGACGCTCGACAGCAGTGCGGCGTACTCATCGAAGTCGACCCGACTGGCCGTGGCGATAGTGTCGAGCATGTCGGACGGGATCACGGCCTGACCGCCGATGCCGGCGGCCAGACTTCCGGCCATCGATGCGATGGAGTCGGAGTCTCGACCGTAGTTCACGGCGCCGAGCACGGTGGGAAGGAACGCTCCCTCGTGCGCGACGAGGAAGCCGAGCGCGACGGGCAGCTCCTCGATCGACTTGGTCCGAGACGGCACTCGCGCATCCATGAGCGGCTCGCGATACGCGTCTCCCACGGTGTCGAAAGGACGGATGGCATCGCGCAGGGCGAGCCCGATCTGCTCCTCGTCGGCATCGGGCCCCAGGCCGCGGGCCGCATCGACCACCGCGCGGATGGCTGCAGCCGTGCCGTCGTGGGCGACGCGCAGCGCGGCGTCGATCACCGAGTCGACCGTGGCATCGAGAGCGACGGAGGCGGCGACCGCGGCGGCGAACACCCCGGCGGCTTCCCGTCCATAGCTCGACTGGTGAGCCCCGGCGACGTCGATCGCTTCGGCGTACGCCGCCTCGGGATTGCCCGCGTTGACGATGCCGACGGGTGCCATGTACATCGCGGCACCGCAGTTGACCACGTTCCCGACGCCCGCCTCCCGTGGATCGACATGGCCGTACTGCAGACGCGTGACCAGCCACTTCTCGGCGAGGAAGATGCGCTGCAGCAGGATCGATTCGCGCTCCAGCTCCGGGATCCAGCGGATCTCGGTCTGCAGCAGCGGCACCAGCAGCTCGGCGACGGCGAACGCGTCGATGTGGTCTCGACGTTCTGCGTACACCCGGATCAGCGCCTGCGTCATCAGGGTGTCATCCGTGATGTGCCCGTCACCCTTGTGGTACGGGCTGACCGGTCGAGCGGTCTGCCAGTCCAGGTGATAGGGCGGGACGATGCCCGTGATCGGACCCCCGTACCGCTCTTTGATCTTCTCCGGACTGAAGCCTTCGGCCGCCCCACCCAGGGCGTCGCCGATGGCCGACCCCGCGAGCACGGCCGCCGTGCGTTCCCGAATCCAGCTCATGCCATTCCTCTCTTAAAGGTGGGGCGGATGCGTACATCCGCCCCACCGTCGTCAACCGTTGACCTGTGCCCAGCCGTCATCGAGCTCGGATGCCAGGCCCTTGTCGTCGATCTCTCCGCCCAGGAACTTCTGGAACGCGGGAGTCGCGACGGTGTCCTTCCAGCGCACGAAGCCGTTCGCCTGCAGGAAGGCCGGTCCGTCGAGGCCTTCTGCCGACTGCACGATCTCGGGCCAGCCGTTCTGGTCGGCCGTCTGCTCGGCGAGCGCCTCACGTGCCGAGATCGTCGTGGGGATGAGTCCATCGGCGATGTTCATCTTCACGAGGTTGTCGGTCTGCATGAAGTAGTCGAGGAACTTCGCGGCCTGCTTCTGGTACAGCGAGTCGATGTTGATCGACAGCGTCTGCGGGTTCGCGGCCTGCACCGCTCCCTCGGATCCGGCGAGCGGCGGCAGCACGATCCAGTCCATGTCGGCCGGGGCATCGGTGGCGATGTTCGCCACCTGGTACGAGCCCTGAACGGTCATGGCGGCCTTGCCCGCGTAGAACGTCGCCAGCACGTCGGAGCCCGACTGCGTGACGCCGATCGGGTCCACGGAGCCATCCTCGATCATCGACCGCACACGGTTCGGCACCTCGAGGTCGGCGTCCTTCACGTCGACCTTCATGTCGTCGCCCTCGCCGGTGAAGTACTCGGAGCCGAAGCCCATGCCGAGGCTCATGAACGCCGCGGTGGGGCTCTTCAGCCCCCACGTGATGCCGTGCACATCGCCGGACGTCGTGGCCTTGGCGATCTCGTCGAGCTCATCCCACGTCATGGAGTCGCCCGTCGGGATCTCCACGCCCGCCGCCTCGAGCAGCTTCTTGTTCGCGAACACGACGTAGGTCTGCAGTTCGGTCGGGGCGCCGATCATCTGGTCGTCCACCGTCACCGAGGCGAGCACGCCGGGGTCGATGTCGTCGATGGTCTCCTTGCTGAGCAGTTCGCTCAGGTCGGCGAGGTAGCCGTCACGGGCGAAGGGCACGATGCCGAGCACCTCGTAGTGGATGATGTCGGGCGCGACCTCACCCGCGAACTGCGTCGTCAGCTTGTCGTCCAGACTGTCGGTCGGTGCCTGCACGATCTCGACCTGGATGTCGGGGTTGTCGTCGTTCCAGGCATCCACGATCTCCTTGGTCGCCTCGATCGCGGCCGGCTGGTCGGAGAACGACTGGAAGGTGATCGATACCGGCTCGCCGTCGCCGGCGTCGTCGGTCGTGTCGCCGCCCGCGGAGCAGGACGCGAGGGTCAGCGCCGTCACCGCGGCTGCGGCGAGCGCGATGGACGCGCGATGAAGCTTCTTCACTTCATACCTCTTTCTTTATGTGATGGGAATTGCAGGAAGTCCATGTGTCCAGCTCAGCCCTTGACGGCGCCGGAGAGCAGGCCGGTGGCGAGACGCTTCTGCAGCAGTGTGAAGAAGACGATGCTCGGGATGCTCGACAGCAGAGCCCCGGCGGCGAGCGGCCCGACCGCGACCTTGCCCTCGCCGCCGACGAACGTGCTGAGGGCGATGGGGAGCGTGTAGTTCTCCGGCGACTGCAGCAGCACCAGGGCGAAGAAGAACTCGTTGTACGCCGAGACGAAGCTGAACATCGCTGTCGCCACGAGCCCCGGCATCAGCAGCGGAAATACGACCCGCTGCAGCGTGCGCGCCTTGTTGGCACCGTCGATCGACGCGGCCTCTTCGATGTCGTACGGGATCGCCGCGACGTATCCCTGCAGCATCCAGAGCGAGAACGGCAGGGTGTAGACGGAGTAGACCGCCACGAGCCCGAGCAGGGAGTCGACCAGGCCGGCCGACCGCAGGATGAAGAAGAGCGGGATGACGATGAGGATCACCGGGAAGATCTGGCTCACCAGGATGTAGCCCACCCCGATCGATCGGAGCTTGCCCTGGTACCTCGCCATGACGTACGCGCCGGGGATCGAGAGCAGCGTGACGATGATCGTCGTGGCGATGGCGACGAGGAGGCTGTTGCCTGCCGCGCGCACGAGCCCCTGCCGCTCCAGCGCCACCACGAAGTTGTCGATCGTGGGCTGCAGGGGGAACAGGTTGACGGCGAGGGAGTTGATCTCGGCGGACGACTTGAACGCGGTGGAGATCAGCCACAGCAGCGGGAAACCGAGGAAGATCAGGAACCCCGCGAGGGCCACGTACTGCAGGATGCGGACCAGTGGCTTCTTGGTGCGCCGATTCATCGTTCTGCGCTGCTTCTTCGTCGTGTTCTGGGTGACCATGGCGCGGGTGACGGTGCTCTGAGTCATCGCGGGCTCCTCTCCGGACGCAGCTGACGCCACAGGGCGATCACCAGGATCACGACGAGGAAGATCACGATGACGTCACCCATCGCCGCCGCCCCTCCGGTGTTGCGGGACTTGAATGCCTCGAGGTACGTGAACAGCATCGGCAGCATCGTGCGACCTCCCGGACCGCCCTCGGTCATGACGTAGACGATGCCGAAGGAGTTGAAGTTCCAGATGAAGCTGAGGCTGGCGATCGAGAAGATCACCGGCCGCAGCGCCGGCAGGGTGACGCTGATGAACCGGCGCCAGGTGCTCGCGCCGTCGACGGCGGCCGCCTCGAGGAGCTCGCCCGGCACCTGCTGCAGGCCGGCGAGCAGCACGACGGTGTTCTGCGGCATGCCGACCCACACTCCGACCAGGATGACGGCGGGAAGGGCGAGTCCGAAGTCGCCCAGCCAGTTGATGTTCTCCGGCCCTCCCAGCGATTCGATCAGCCAGTTCAGCGGCCCGTTGGTCGGCGAGTAGATCATCTGCCACATCACAGCGACCACGACGGGCGGCATCGCCCACGGGATCAGTGCCAGCACGCGGGTGATTCCACGGAAGCGCAGATCGGTGTTGAGCAGCAGCGCGAGGCTGAGTCCGCCGATCAGCTGCAAAGCGGTCACGGTGACGGCCCAGATCATGCCGATCCCGAACGACTGCCAGAACTGGGTGTCGGAGCCGAGCTTGATGAAGTTCTCGAATCCGACGAACTGCGTCTCGTGGTTCCGGGCGAGGCGCGAATCGGTGAACGCCGTGGCGACGCCGATGAACAGCGGGATCACGCTGAGCGCGAGGATGGGGATCAGCGTCGGGATGACGAGACCGAGCGCCTCGTTGCGGCGCGAACGGGCGAGGCCGCCCGGCTTGGGCGCGATCCCCTTCGTCGTGGCCGTCTTCACAGCTGTCGAGCTCATGCGGATTCCCCGATCGTTGACGCTCGGATGACGAGAGTGGCCTCGACCGTCTCGCGCCGTGTGGGGCGCGAGGGATCGGCGAAACGCTCGCTGAGCATGCGTGCGGCGATCCGCCCCCGTCGCTCGGACTGGAGGGAGACGGAGGTCAACGGCGGGCTGTAGAGCGCGGCCAGATCGGTGTCGTCGATGCCGGTCACGGCGATGTCCTCCGGTACGCGCAGACCCTGCCGGCGGATCGCGTTGATGGCGCCGATCGCGATCAGATCGTTCGCGCAGACGATCGCGTCGATCTTGTCGCCGCTCTCCGTCGTCGCGGCGAGCAGCCGCTCGGCGGCATCCACCCCTGCGCCGACGGTGAAGTCGGCCGCGGTGATCTGCAGGGCATCGGTGCGCGTCAGTCCGTGGCGCTGGACGGCGGCGGCGAATCCGGCGCGGCGGGCCGCACCGGGGTTCGTGTTGCCCGGCCCGTTGATCACGCCGATCCGGGTGCGCCCGATCTCGACCAGGTGGTCGACGACCATCCCGACGGCCACCGCGGAGTCGACGAAGACGCTGTCGATGCTGAGTTCGGAGTGCAGGGTGCCGATGACCACGACCGGCACGACCGTGTCGGCGAGCGCCTGGCGAAGCGCGGGGGTGACGCGCAGGGGCGAGATGATCAGGCCGTCGCCGGCCCCCATGCTGAGCATGCGCACGAGTTCGACCGTCTGGTCGGGGCGGCGGCCGGTCGCCGAGACGCTGATCCGCGTCGTCTCTCCCAGCTCCTCCTCGATCGCGCGCAGCATCTGCACGTAGTTCGGGTTGCCGATGTCGTCGACGGCGAAGACGACCTGGGGATGACCGCCCAGACGCAGTGAGCGCGCAGTGGCATCGGGCAGGTAGCCGATGCGCTTCGCCGCCGTGCGCACCTTTCGCACCATCTCCGGGCTCGCGGAACGGCCGGTGAGGGCGCGTGATGCGGAAGCGAGTGAGACACCGGCCGCGGCGGCGACCTCGTGCAGAGTCGGCTTCGTCCCCATGATTCTCCTCGTCGAGCGGAAACGTTTCCACGGTGCGATTTGGAAACGTTTCCAAATCGGCGCTGGTTGGGCTCCAGGGAATCTAGGCGGACTCCCTCCGGGTGTCAAGACCTCGGTTCGGTCATCCCCAGAATCCGTTCTGCGCGCCCTCGCATCGCGGGGTCGACCATCTCGCCCGAGGCGAGGGTCATGACTCCTCCCCCCTGCAGCACCGAGAGGACATCTGTCGCCCAGGCGACCTCGGCCTCGGTGGGGGCGAAGATCGAGGCGATCACCGCGAGCTGCAGCGGATGCGCAGCCATCCGTCCGAACAGGCCGAGATCGGCTGCGCGGCGGGTGTCGTCGGCCAGCCCTTCGAGGTCGCGGATCGCGGGGTACACCGACGCCATAGGTGCAGGCAATCCCGCGGCGCGCGCCGCGAACAGCATCGACAGCCGCGCGTGCGTGATCATCGCCTCCCCTCCCCCGACCTCGCTGCGCAGATCGCTCTCCCCGAGCGCGAGGGCGACCACGGCCGGATGCTCAGAGATCGCGACAGCGTTCACCACCCCACGAGCGGACTCGAGCAGGGCGATGAGCGGCCGTCCCGGTGCGAGCGCGAGCGCATGGTCGAGATCGGCGACGCCCTCGACCTTCGGCAGGCGGATGCCGATCTCGGGCGCCAGCGCCGACACGGCCTGCAGATCCCGCTCGTCGCCCGCGTTCACGCGCACCTGCACCGCGGCACTCCCCCGCCGCCCGTCGCGGAGCCACTCGACCACGGCGTCGCGCGCCGCCGACTTGCGCTCCGGCGCGACGGCATCCTCGAGGTCGAACACCAGCAGATCGGCACCGCTCTCCTCAGCCGAGAGGAAGCGGTCAGGACGATCCCCCGGCACATAGAGACCACTGCGGTAGCCGTCCATCACACCGCTCCCCGTGTCTTGAGGCGCGCGATCTCCGCATCGGAGAGACCGGCATCGCGCAGCACCTCGTCGGTGTCGGCGCCGTGTCTCCGCCCCGTCCACCGGATCGACCCGGGCGTGCGCGAAAGGCGGAACAGCACGTTCTGCATCGCGACGTCGCCGAGGTCGTCGTCGTCGACGCGCACGATCGTGCCCAACGCCTGATACTGCGGGTCCTCGACGACGCCGCGCACGTCGTAGACCGGGGCGATGGCCGCTGATGCCGCCTCGAACACCGCGACGACCTCGTCGGCATCATGAGCCCCGATCCAGGACTGCACCGCCTCATCGAGCTCGTCAGCGTGCAGCGCCCGCTCATGTCCTGACCGGAACCAGGGCTCTTCGATCAGCTCGGCACGCCCGACGACGGTCATCACACGCTCAGCGATCGACTGCGAGCTCGTCGACACCGCCAGCCACACGCCGTCGCGGGACCGGTAGACGTTGCGCGGAGCGTTGTTGACCGAGCGGTTGCCGGTGCGGGGCTGCACCATGCCGAGCTGATCCCACGCGGTGATCTGTCCGCCCAGCAGCATGAGGATCGGTTCGATGATCGCCATGTCGACGACCTGACCGTGGCCGTCACGCTCGGCGCTGCGCAGCGCGGCCATCACGGCATAGGCGGTGGCGAGAGCGGCGATCCCGTCGGCGAGACCGAACGGGGGAAGCGTGGGCGGGCCATCCGGGTCACCCGTGAGGGCGGCGAAGCCGCTCATCGCCTCGGCGAGACTGCCGAAGCCGGGCCGCGCGGAGTACGGACCGAACTGCCCGAACGCGGTCACCCTGGCCAGCACCAGCCGAGGATTCGCCTTCTGCAGACGTTCAGGCGAGAGCCCCCAGCGCTCGAGTGTGCCGGGGCGGAAGTTCTCGATCATGACGTCGGCATCGGCCACCAGCCGCAGCAGCACCTCGGCGCCGGCGGGGTCGCTCAGATCGATCGTCACGGTGCGCTTGTTGCGCCCGAGTGTCTTCCACCAGAGGTTCACACCGTCCTTCTGGGGTCCGTGCCCCCGCGAGGCATCCGGACGTATCGGGTGCTCCACCTTGATGACATCCGCACCGAAATCCCCGAGGAAGGTCGCCGCCAGAGGCCCGGCGAACAGCGTGGACACGTCGAGCACGCGCACCCCCTCGAGGGGTGCCTGTGGAACAGTTCTCAAATCTTCCCGGTCCGGCACCGAGACATGATAGTCACACGCCCTCCAGGGATCGACCCTCCGGCCGCCCGCTCAGAACCGCCGCCGCGCCGTGCGCACCACGAGGAACATCAGGTAGACCCCGCCGAGCACGAGGGTGACGACGCCGACCGGCAGCGCGTGCTTCGGCACGGCGTTCTGTCCGATGATGTCGGCGAGCGAGAGCAGCGTCGCTCCCATCAGCGCGGTCGCGATCAGGTGCGCCGGACCGTTCTTCGCGATCAGCTTCGCGAGGTGCGGAGCGGCGAGTGCGATGAACGCGATGGGACCGATCACCGCTGTCACCACACCGATCAGGCCGACCGCGATGGCCACGAGTCCGGCCTTGGTGAGACCCATCCGTCCACCCAGGCCGGTGCCGATGTCGTCGCCGAGCTCGATCAGCCACAGTCCGCGCTGCGCGAGCCACAGCACGATCATGAGCACTGTCACGACCGCGATCGGCAGCAGGGCTTGCGCCCAGCCGACACCGTTGAGCGATCCGGCATCCCAGATCGCGGCGGAGATCGCGACCTCGCGCCTGGCCCGCAGCAGCATCCATGCATTCAGGGCGGCGAGCACTGCACTCACCCCGATGCCGACGATCACGATGCGGTAGCCCAGTGCCCCGCGGCCCGCGATCAGCAGCGCGACCAGTGCCGCCGTGGCGAAGCCGCCGAGCACCGCACCGATCGCGACGGCGAAGCCCGATCCGCCCCCGGTGGTCATGACGATCAGCGCGCCCGTGTAGGCACCGGTGGTGAGCCCGATCACGTCGGGGCTGCCGAGCGGATTGCGGGTGATGGTCTGGAACACGGTGCCCGACAGTGCGAGCGCGGCTCCGAAGAACACGGCGGCGAGCGCCCGCGGCAGCCGCCAGTCGACCACCACCATCCGGATGCCCCCGTCCGTCTCGAACAGCGCCTCGATCACCCGCAGCGGCGGGATCACGGTGTCGCCGATCGACAGACTCGCGAGGAACGAGAGCAGCATCACCGCGGCGAGCGTGCCCATCGCCCACCACCCGCGCCGGCCGAGGGGGCGGCGGGCGCGGCGGATGTCGGCGTGGGTCGAGGTGTTCACGTGGGTCGAGGTGTTCACATCTGCACCGGATTCCTGCGGCGGCCGATCCAGATCAGGAACGGCGCGGCGATGAACGCCATCACGATGCCGACCGGCACCTCCTGCGGGGCGATGATGATGCGTCCCACCACATCGCCGAGCACCACGACGATCGCTCCGATCACCGCGGCCAGCGGCACGATCGCCTTCTGCGAAGAACCGACCACCCCGCGTGCGATGTGCGGGGCCGCGAGGCCGAGGAATGCGATCGGACCCGCCACCGCCGTCGCCGTTCCCGCCAGCAGCGTAACCGCAGCCACCGCGCCGGTGCGCATGCGTCCGATCCGCACGCCCAGCGCCGCCGCGGTGTCGTCGCCGAGGGCCAGCACGTCGAGGCTGCGGGTCATCAGGAGCGCCAGAATCAATCCCGCCGCGATCGCGGGGCCGGCGACCGTGAGGATCGACAGGTCGCGTCCGGCGAGCGTGCCGGATTCCCAGCTGCGCATCTGCAGGAAGGCCGTCGGGTTCAGCAGCACGAGGGCCGTCGTCACGCCACCCAGCACCGCGGCGAGCGCGACGCCCGAGAGCACGAGCGTGACGGGGCTCCCTCCCCCGGCCGCTCCGAGCAGCACGACGGCGACCGTCGCGAGGAGCGCCCCGCCGAGGGCGAAGGCCATCAGGTGCGGGAAGTCGTGGAGTCCGAGTGCCGCCACGGCGATGGCCACGGCCACGGATGCGCCCGCGTTGACCCCGAGCAGTCCCGGATCCGCCAGCGCGTTGCGGGTGAGTCCCTGCATCACGGCTCCCGCCGCACCGAGCGCCAGCCCCACGACGAGGCCGAGCGCGGTGCGCGGGATGCGCGATTCCCGCACCACGAGCTGCAGGTCGCTGCCGTCGAAGTGCGCGATCGCGGCGAAGACGGTGTCGAGCCCGACCGGCTTCGTGCCGACGGTCAGCCCGATCACGGTCGTGAGGGCGAGCGCCGCGACCGCGAGCACGACCACGAGCGCGACCCGACCGGTGGAGAGCCGGCGCGGATCGCGTCTCGTGCGTGCGGCGGTGGTCACTCCGCGGTGCGGGCCGGCCCGTTCCCGGCGACGGCATCGGCAAGGGCCGGCACCAGGGAGTCCAGGACGTAGGGCAGGCTCAGCGGCGACGTGAAGTAGATCGCACCGGCCGTGATGCCGTCGGTGTAGACGACCTTGTCGTTCTTCATGGCGTCGATCGCGGTAACGAAAGGCTGCGCCTCGAGCGCGGTGACGTCGTCGTCGGACTCGGTGCCCCAGATCAGCACATCGGCCGCGTTCAGCACATCGAGGTTCTCGACCGGGATGTACGCCTGGCCGCCCGAGCTGTCATCCGGCGCGTAGGCATCGATGTCGGCGGGGATCGTGAACCCGAGGTCGGTGAGGAAGTCGGTGCTCAAGCCGTCCTGGTAGGCGATCGCGGCGCCGTCGTAGATCGCGTTCTGCAGGAACACGATCGAGGTGTCGGCGAACTCGGGGTGGGCGGCGGCGGCTTCCGCGAACTGCGCGTCGATGTCGTCGACCAGCTTCTGCGCCTCATCGCCCAGTCCGACGGCCTCGCCGATCTGCAGGGTCTGCACATCCCACGGCTCGAAGTACATCGAATAGTCGCCCGAGTGGGCGACGGTCGGGGCGATGTCGGAGAGGCGGTCGTAGTCCTCCTCCGTCATCCCGGCGTTCGTACCGATGATGAGGTCGGGGTCGAGCAGGGCGATCGCCTCGAAGTCCAGGCCGTCGGTGGTGGTGAGCACCTCGGGCTCGGAGTCCCCACGCGCCGCGTCGGCCCATGGCCAGGACGCGAACTCGTGGTCGCCGTACCAGTCGGTCACCCCGACCGGCGTGAGGCCGAGCGCCCAGAGGGTGTCCTGCTCGGTGTAGCCGACCGTCACGATGCGCTCGGGTTGCTCGGCGATGGTGGTCTCGCCGTAGGCGTGGTCGACCGTGACCGGGAACGCGCCGGGATCGGCGGCGGGTGCCGAGCCATCCGTGGTCGATGTCGACGGCGAGCAGGAGGTGAGGACGGCCGCGGCGAGCGCAGCGGCGAAGAAGGCGGTCAGCGCCTTCGAACGGGAGAGAGGCATGGCGGGGACCTGTTCCGTGAGATAAGGGTTGCCTAAGCTTATCTGGCAGAAGTGAACGCGGCGCGCTCAAAGTAGGGAATCTACTGGGGTGGCTGATCTTCCTGGCGGCGCTGACGACAATGGCGCAGGCTTTCGAAGTGCCGGGCCGCGCTAGACGATGCCGCCTGACCGCGCTCGAGAATAGTTGCAACCGGTTCCTGTGCGATCAGGGCGTTGTGTTCGTTGTTGCGAGCACAATCTGCTCGGCCGTCCCATTCGTCCCCATCGAGCCCGAGTCTTCTCCGGCGTTGGCTCCGCATCGACGATAGTCACCATGCTCTTCGCGAAACACCGTGACAAGCGAAGCACTCGACGTCTGACCGGCCTAGTGCGCACGTGTCGTGAGCGAAGCCCATGTGTCGTTCGCCACACAAGGAACCCTAGCCGCTCTCGCGAAGGCCTTAAAGATCAAGAAGGCAAACATCGTCAAAGTCACCGCGCTAGCTGACCGCATCCGAAGCCATGAAACCGGCGCGGTGGTGTTCCTGCTCGATGATTACTGCGGCACGGGTACCCATCTATCTAGAGAGCTCGACTCTCTCACTGAGATGATCGTCAGCATGGGCGAGGAGTGGCGAGAGAAGGTCCACGTTGTCGTTGGCGCCAGCGTCGTTGGAGATGAAGCGGATCTTCCCCGGTCCGATGGACCTGTCGGGGTTGAGACGGTTGGTGGGACATATCTTGGTGACCGCTTCCGACCATTCAGTCCTAAATCTGGAGTCTTCGACACTGAGAAGGAACGTCGTGACGCGGAAGAGATGACCAGCTCGATTGGAGGTGCGCTTATGCCCAACAATCCACTTGGATTCGGAGGCCGCGCTCTTCTCACCCTGCTGGAGTTCAACTGCCCAAACAACGTTGCGCCAATATTCTGGAAGTCAGGCGTCGTCTCCGGCACTCCTTGGATCCCGCTATTCGAGCGTGCCACCTGACTCTGGCACGATCTAGACCTCAGTTCAGGACCGGGGGATCTCCGACCAGATGATGCGCTCCTCGGTCGTCGGCGCGACGGGGATGCGACCGGCGCCGTCCGGCTCCGGGATCGCGGCGAGCAGTGCCCGCGTTTACGGATGCTGCGGATCAGCCCACACCCGGTCGGTCGGACCCGACTCCAGCACGCGTCCTCCGAACATCACGAACGTACGGTCGGCGATGCGGCGCACCACGGCGAGGTCGTGCGAGCTCCGGCAGCTTCAGCGGGGTCGATCCGTCCTGGGTGGCGCTGACAAGCACCGTTCACAGGTTGCGACCTCGTCGGCAGACGTGCTGCCGACAGCACCCGCACAAACATCCTTCTGCTCAATAGAGAGGGACTCCATATCGAGTGCGATCATCGTGCGCAGCAGTGAATCGAGAGACGAACCACCCAGCCCGGTTTCGAGACGACGGTACGTGTGCACAGCGATCTCAGCCTGATACGCGACGTTCTCCTGCGAGATTCCGCGCATTCGACGAGCGCAACGAACTTGCCTCGCGATGTTGAGAACAGCCCAGTCTGTTTTCGCCATACACCCCCCGGCGATGGATTGTCGAAACTACATCTGACCCGCGGACGCAGTACACGAGAATCTAGCGCGGCAGGGCACCACCCGCCACAACATTGGTCTGATATACCCCCTCGTGCGTGTCGTCAAGGCAATCTGCGCTGTGGTGCTGTTCGCCGCTATGCAGTTCCCTCTTCCTAAGCGTCACCGCGGCGCGCCAAAGGAGGAACTGAAATGACGCATGCAACAACAACGAAGCAGGTTCGACGCACGCCGAGAAAGAAGATGGTCGCAGCAACACTCGCCGTCCTGTTGTCGTTCGCGGCAGTCGGCTTGGGTGCGGCCCCAGCGAACGCTTCTGACACCCGATGCACTGCCAACCAAGTCGGCATCAACTGCGGCATCATCTACAACACCTCGTCCGTGAACATCAGAATCGGCACGAACTTCTCCCCCACCATCAGCAGTGGCGTGGGCACGGTGACCGGCGTGACCGCCACGCTCAACGCTTACAGAAACTCGAACGTCTTCAAGGATTCGTCTGGACGCTTCTACGACTGGGATGCGGTCTATGTCGGCCCCAAGTCCTGCCTCTTCATCAAAGTTGGCCCCGGCCTGGGCAGTTCCACGTCCTACCGGAACACCGGTACGGCAGGAGTCTGGTTCAAGGTGAACAATCTCGGCGGGAACGTCACCGGGCTCCGTGCCTGCTAACGGGCACGCCCGGGTCGGTCAGGAGGCTCGCCAGCCCCTTGACCGACCCGGTAGCATGCGCATCATGAGTCTCGATCAACGCCTCCGAAGATGGACCCGGTTCGCGAGCGCGACTGTCCTCATCGGAGCCTCGCTCTGGATGGTGTGGGTCACATCGTCGTACTGGGCTCCCTGCGCCGGCGCGACCTGGATCGAGATGAATCCGGCCTGCGCTGAGGCCATTTCGTCGTTCGACCTCACGCCTCTCCTCACCCTGTGGGGGATCATGGCCACGATCGTCATCGCACTCGTGGTCGCACGCATCGTGCCGAGACGCCCTATCGGCGCAGTGGCGATAGTGACCGTTGTTCTCGCCTTCCCCCTCGCAGATTCCGGATTCTTCTGGGTCGAGTGGGCCAGCGCAGACGGCATCCCCGGACAGGGGCTCTGGACGGCTTGCTGCCTTGCGGCGACCGGGCTGATTCTGCTCTACCCGTCTCGACGCGTCGGTTCGAGCACGCCGCGCGAGGCGGTCGGGGGTGCAGTCCCGGAGCAATCGTCATCAACTACTGCACTCACCTGAGGGCATGGTGGCCCCTCGCCCGACGGGACCGCCGGGCGAGGGGAGCGAGAGGGCCGACGAACCCGACGAGGGCCGACGGATGAGGCGCGCGAGCGACCTCAGTTCAGGACCGGGGGGATCTCCGACCAGATGATGCGCTCCTCGGTCGTCGGAGCGACGGGAATGCGACCGGCGCCGTCCGGCTCCGGGATCGCGGCGAGCAGTGCCCGCGTGTACGGATGCTGCGGATCGGCCCACACCCGGTCGGTCGGACCCGACTCCAGCACGCGTCCGCCGAACATCACGAACGTGCGGTCGGCGATGCGGCGCACCACGGCGAGGTCGTGCGAGATGAACAGCATCCCGGCTCCGGCCTCTGCCACGAGATCGCGCATGAGTCCGGCCACGCTCGTCTGCGTCGAGGCGTCGAGTGCCGAGATCGGCTCATCCGCGACGAGCAGCGAGGGCCGGGCGGCCAGCGCGCGGGCGATCGCGATGCGCTGCTTCTGCCCGCCCGAGAACTGGTGCGGGAACCGCGTGCTCACGGTCGTCGGCAGCCCGACGCGCTCCAGCCACTCCTCGACGGTCGACCCCTCCGCACCCCGTGCGCGAGCGGTGGCGATGCCGTCGGCGATCTGCTCGCCGATCCGGCGCCGCGGATTCAGCGAGGTCGACGGATCCTGGAACACCATCTGGATGCCGGTGAGCGCGATCGAGCGGCGGCGGATGCCGAGCGGCGACACGGGAGCATCCCGGAAGAGCACCGTCCCGCCCGCGGTCTTCTCGATGCCCACCACGGCACGCGCCAGGCTGGACTTGCCGCTGCCGGACTCGCCGACCAGGGCGACGGTCTCACCCGGGGCGACGCTGAGCGAGACCCCGTTCACGGCGATGACGGGTGGGTTGCCCGGGTAGCGCACCACGATGTTCTGCGCGTCGAGAACGGCGACCTCACTCATCAGCGGCCTCTCCCTCGGGTGCTTCCTCGATCTTCGAACCGGGCAGCGCCGCGAGCAGCGTGCGCGTGTACTCGTGCTGCGGCGAGAGGAACAGGGTCTCGCGTTCGGCCCGCTCGACGATGCGTCCGTCCTTCATGACGGCCACCTCGTCGGCGATCGCGCTCATGACGCCCAGGTCGTGCGTGACGAGCAGCACAGCCAGGCGTCGTTCGGTCGCGAGGTCGCGCAGCAGCCGCAGGATGCCGGCCTGCACCGTGACGTCGAGCGCGGTGGTCGGCTCGTCCGCCAGCAGCACGTCGGGGTCGCACGCGAGGGCGCAGGCGATCGCGATGCGCTGACGCTGTCCGCCGGAGAACTGGTGCGGGTAGCGCTTCAGGGCCTCTTCGGGGTTGGGCACCTGCACGGTCTCGAGCAGTTCGACCGCCCTGGCACGCGCCGCCGCCCCCTTGAGGCCGAGGTGCACGCGCATGTGGTCGGTGAGTTGGCGGCCGACCGGCAGCTGCGGATGCAGCGACGCCGAGGGGTCCTGGAAGATCATCGCGATGCGCTTCCCGCGGATGCGGTTGAGCGCGCGACGTCCGAGACCGACGAGCTCATCGTCGCCGAGGCGGATCGACCCACCGGTGCGCGCCTGGCGCGGCAGCAGTCCGAGGACCGCCAGCGAGGTCAGCGTCTTGCCGGAGCCGGACTCGCCGGCGAGACCGTGGATGCGCCCGGGCGCGAGGTCGATCGACACGCCCTTGACGAGCGGGCGGCCGATGTCGATCGTGAGGTCGCGGATGCTCAGCGTCGGGGCGACGGTGGTCGCAGCCCCCTGAACCGGCGTGCTCTGGGCGCTCATGCGGCGACTCCCGTCGCGGAGGCCTTGTGCTCGGCCTGCTTCTCGTGCGTGATCTCGGCCGTCGGGTCGAGCACATCGCGCATCGCGTCGCCCAGGAAGTTGAACGCGAGCACCACGGTCAGGATCGCGAGTCCGGGGAACACTCCGAGCCACCAGGCGTCGAAGTTCTGCATCGCGCCGGAGATCATCGATCCCCACTCGGCCGTCGGCGGCTGTGCGCCGAGACCGAGGAAGGAGAGTCCGGAGAGGAGCAGGATGGCCGCGCCGATGTCGAGCGTCGCCAGCACCAGCACGGGCCCGGCGATGTTCGGGAGGATGTCGACGAACAGCGTCCGCAGGGGCGAATGGCCGAGCAGCCGGCCGGCGATCACGTAGTTCTGACTGCGCAGACCGAGCACGATGCTGCGGGTGACACGGGAGTACTGCGGCCACGACACCACGATCGCGGCGATCACGGCGTTGAACAGCGAGGGGCCGAGCGATGCCGCCACCACCATCGCGAGGATGACGGTCGGGAACGCCATGAACAGGTCCGTGATGCGCATCAGGGTCTCATCGAGCCATCCGCCGAAGTATCCGGCGAGCGCACCGATCACGGTGCCGATGATCATGGCCGCGATCACCAGGGTGAGCGCGAGCGGCAGGCTCACGGTGGCACCGGTCATCAGACGCGAGAAGATGTCGCGCCCGTTGCCGTCGGTGCCGAGCAGCGTGTCGATTCCCGGCGGCTGCAGGCGCGGGAGCACCTGGGCGTTGGGGCCGAACGGCACCCACCACTGCGCCGTGAAGGCGACGATGACCCAGGCGCCCGCGATCACGGTGCCGATGATGCCCAGCGGGGTGCGCCAGGCTCGGGGCCACCGGAAGCGGAAGCGTCCGGCCGGGGTCGCGGCGGCGATGCGGCTCATGCGATCCTCACTCTCGGGTCGAGGACGCCGTAGAGCAGGTCGACGACGAAGTTGATGAGGAGGTAGATGAATCCGACCACGAGACCGACGCCCATGATGCCGGGCAGGTCGAGGTTCGCGGCCGAGTTGTAGGCGTAGGTGCCCAATCCCGGCCAGGCGAAGACCGACTCGACGAGCACCGTCCCCGAGAGCAGCGCCCCGAAGGCCACACCGACGACGGTCAGGATCGGCAGCGAGGCGCCACGGAGCACGTAGTCGAGGATCACGCGCATGGCCGGGAGCCCCTTGGCCCGCGCGGCCCGCACGTAGTCGCTGCCGAGCACTTCGAGCACGGATGTGCGGATGAACCGGGTGAGCAGACCGATCGTGACGAGCGACAGCACCATGACCGGCAGGGCGAGGTGCGCGAGGGCGTCGAAGAAGCCGACCGCGTCGCCGTTCAGGAGGTAGTCGACCGTGTAGAGCCCGGTCACACGCGGGGGCGGGGTGATCGACGGGGAGATGCGTCCGGAGCCGGGGGCGATGCGCAGCTCCAGGAAGAAGACGTAGAAGCTGACGAGCGCCAGCCAGAAGGTCGGCACGCTGAGTCCCACGAGCGTCACCACCCGGATGACCTGGTCGGTGACCAGTCCGCGCCGGTAGGCGGCGAGCGTGCCGAGCACGATGCTGACCACGAGGCTGAGGATGATCGCGCCGATCGCGATCTCGATCGTGGCCGGCACCGCGGTGGCGAGGTCGCTGGTGACCGGGCGTCCGGTCACCAGCGACGTGCCGAGGTCCCCGCGCAGCAGGTTCCCCATATAGATGAAGTACTGCACGAACAGTGGCTGGTCGAGTCCGTGCTCCCGGATGAACGCCTCGCGCGTCGCCGGGTTCTGGGACGCGCCCTCACCGAGTGCGGCCGAGACCGGGTCTCCCGGCACCAGGTTGGTGAGCGCGAACGTGACGATCGTCACGCCCACCAACAGGAGCAGGGAGGTGCCGGCCCGCCGCAGCAGGTATCCGAGCAGAGGCGACCGGCGCCGCTGCGCCTGCCTCTGCACCGCCACTGTCGTCATGGGATATCCGCTCAGCCGGCCGGGGTGATCTCGGCGATGTCCATCTCCCAGACGGAGTTGTACACGGCGCCGGTGACGCTGTCGGCCGAGGAGATGTTGCGACCGGGGACGATCAGCGGCACGAACGGACCCTCGGTCTGCATGGCCTCGGCGAATGCCGTGAAGGCATCGGTGCGTGCAGCGGCGTCGGTGGCAGCCGCGGCATCGGCGGCGATCGCGGCGATGGCCGGATTGGCCTCAGCGGCCCAGCCGGCACGGAGACCGACCTTCAGACCGGGACCGAACGGCAGGAAGTTCGCGGAGTCCGCGTAGTCCGGACCCCAGAACCAGAGGCCGAAGCCCTCGGTGCCGTTGACGTAGGCGTCGAGCTCGGTCGCGAAGGGAGCCGGTGCCAGTTCGACCGTGATGCCGGCGTCTTCGAGCTGGGCCTGGATGCGCTCGGCGAGCGGGGTGAACTCCACGCCACCGACCGGGTAGTCGTTCGGGAACTGCAGCTTCAGGGTCTGACCCGTGTAGCCGGCCTCGGCGAGCGCGGCCTTGGCCTTGTCGAGGTCCTGCGTCACTCCGCTGTCGAGCGCGCCCTCGAATCCGGGCGGGATGACACCGGTCGCCTGCACGGAGCCGGCGCCTGCCAGCTCCAGCAGCGAGTCGTAGTCGAGCGAGTAGCGGATGGCCTCGGCGATCTTGACATTCGCCAGGTCGCCGGCGACGGCCTCGGACTGGTTCAGCAGCAGGAAGATGGTCTGTCCGGACGGGACCGAGTCCACCGTGATGTCGTCGCCCAGACCGGCGACCTGGTCGCCGTTGAGGTCCATCGCGACCATCGAGTCGCCGCCCTTGAGGTTGGCGAGCTGCGTGGCGCTCTCCGAGACGTTGCGCACGACGACGCGCTTGTACGCCGACTCCTCGTCGCCGTTGTACTCGTCGTTGCGGGTGAGCACGACCTGCGAGCTGAGGTCGAGCGTGTCGAGCACGAACGGGCCGGAACCGGCCGACTCCCCGTCGAGGAACTTCTGCGCCGTGTCGGTGCCGTCGGTCGTGCCGCCGTTCTCGATCACGACGTCGGAGTTGACGATGCCGAGGGCCGGGTTCGCGAGGATCGCGGGCAGCTGCAGCAGCGGGGTCTCTGACGTGAACTCGATCGTCTTGTCGTCGACCTCGGTGATGGTGAGGCCGCCGAGCAGGAAGTTCGGCTTGGCGTCGGCCATTCCCTGGATGCGCTGCAGCGAGAAGACGACGTCCTTCGCCTCGATGGGCGAGCCGTCGGAGAAGACGCGATCACCCTCGAGCGTGAACGTGAACTCGGTCGCCTCGTCGTTCTGCTCCCAGGACGCGAGTCCGGGAACCGGGGTCGATACGTCAGAGCCCTTGAAGTCGACCAGCGTCTCGTAGAGCGCCTTGGCGATCATGTTGCCGGTGGGGTCGTAGGTGTGGCCGGGGTCGGCCGTCTCGATCGAGAACGCCGTGTCGATGACCAGCGAATCCGTGCCGGAGGACTGGTCGCCGTTGTTGGCCGAGTTCCCTCCTGAGCATCCTGCGAGCGCGAGGAGCGCAACGGCTCCGATCGCGATGACCGACGTGCTGCGACGTGACGACATGAGAGCCTCCAGAGGCGAGGAGTACATTCGGGTGTGGCCGCCCCAGATGTGGACGACCGGTGATCAGATTCGCATCATATGCGACGATGTGTCCAGCAAGGATGCGGATCATCATCATGGTCTGTCTAGAACCTCGGATGTGAGGAGCAATATGTCCAGCAAGGGTGCCGAACAGTCAAAGCATTCTGGACGGAATGCCACCCCTTTGGACGAGACCGCGTACAGAATCCTCGAAGTGCTCCGTGATAACGGTCGCGTCTCGATCGCCGCGCTCGCGGACAAGGTGGGGATCTCGCGGGCGAACGCCTACACACGGGTCGAGTCGCTCGTGCACGACGGGGTCATCACGGGCTTCAGCGCGCGGGTCGATCAGGCCAAGGCCGGCCTCTCGATCGGGGCGCTCGTGTTCGTCACGGTGCTGCCGCAGGCCTGGGCGTCGTTCCGCGATCGCGTGCTCGAGATGCCGGACGTCGAGTGGTGCGCGATCACCACGGGCGAGCACGACGCCATGCTGCTGATCCGCGCCGTCGACGTGAGCGGTGTGCACGAGTTCTCGACCGGCGTCATCGCGCAGCTGCCCGAGGTGCGCACGGTCGTGAGCGTGGTGGTGCTCGACGAGGTCATCCGTCGGCCCTACCTGCTGCCGGGCGATCTACCCGAGCGCGACAGCGACGCCGCCCCGTTGGGGATGACCCGCTGGACGCCGGCCTCTCCCGGTCGCGATACGCTCCCCCCGCGCTGACAGAGGATCAGGCGGCGATCTCCTCGCACACGCTGAGCTGCGGCAGTCCGTGCATCTCGTAGTGTTCGACCAGGCGGATCGCTCCGTCCTCGGTGAACTCCAGCTCGCTCTCGCCGTCCCCGGTCACGACGGTGCCGTCTGCGACGAGCACGTGCACGAACGAGACCCAGATCGAATCCCCGGTGCGGGTCCCGACGAACTTGCCGAACGTGACCGTGTCACCCTCGTACCCACCCCAGATCGCCCCGTCGCGTTCGAAGTACTCGAAGATGCTCGGTGCAGCGGGGTCGACCGCAGAGGTCGTGGACGACACCATCCGGAATCGGCGGCCGTCGAGGGAAGGGATCGTTGCAGTGGCAGTCACCCCTCGATTATGGGGGATGCGATCACCGCGCGGATGCGGACCGCTCTCGCCACTCGGTCTCCAGGAGGCCGTAGATGAGGAGCGTCGTCCACTCGTCCTTGAACCATTCGCTCTCGACGAGACACGCCTCGCGGCGGAAGCCCAACCGCTCCACGACGCGCGCTGACGCGGAGTTGCGCTCGTCGATCCGCGCCGCGATCCGATGCAGTCCCAGCCCGTCGAAGCCGAGCGCGAGCAGCGCGTCGACCGCCTCCGTGGCGTATCCGCGCCCCGAGAACCGGGGGTCGAAGATGTAGCCGACCTCGCCCGCGCGGTCGGTCTCGCTGCGCCAGAACAGCACGACATCTCCGACGAGCGCACCGCTCTCGCGCTCCTCCACGGCGAGGCAGATCCCGTCGCCCTCCCCCGTGAAGACCGTGCGCGACCACGTCGTCGCGATGCGCTGCTCGACCTCGCCGAGGGTCAGCGGGGCATAGGGCACGTAGCGCACCGCATCCGGATCCGACTTGTACGCGTGCATCGCGACGGCGTCGTCGGCCGCGATCGGTCTCAGCAGCAGCCGTGGGGTCGGGATCGGGTAGTCCGGGGCGAGCCCGCCACTGTGCAACGGCGTCTGATCCACCACGCGCGATCCTCTCAGAAGGCCACTTCTCGACGTTCGGATCCTAGGGCACGGCCGTCGCACGACAGGTACCGTGGGTCGCATGGAGTGGATCGCGAACCCGAGCGTCGGCGAGTGGCTGCGCGAGCAGCTCGATGAGGACTACCGAACGATGCACGGTGTCGTCCCTCGCGGATACCCGGCGTACGCCCGGGTGTTCCACCCCGCCGTGGTGCGGTCCCTGCCCGGCCGCGCGGTCCCCACCCACCAGGAGTGGGAGCGGCTGGCTCCGGGCGAGCAGGCTCGGCTCGTCGATCTCTTCGTCGACGAGCCCACCACGTGGGCGGAGACCGCTGCCGCGTTCGGCACGACGCTGCATCCGCTGGCGCAATGGCAGCGGATCGTGCGGACGCCTCCCGAAGAGGATTGGCGGGCGCGCGTCGCCCCTGACGGCCGGGAGTTCACGGCTCCGATCGACGGTGAGCTCGACGTCGACGCGCTGGCCGCCGTCGCCGCGCACCTGATCACCCACACGCGAACCCCGGATGCCGGCTACGCCGCACTGTGGGAGGGCACCGGTGGCCTGGTCGGCTACCTGGGCGAGTCACCCTCGCGCGTCTTCCTCACCATGGACGGCGATCCGAACCATGAGGCGATGCTCAACCGCAGCACCCACGACCCGTTCAACAACGTGTTCCGCAAGCCGTCGTGGCAGGAGGGCATCCTGTCGCGCGAGATCTCCGAGGGCCCGCGACTCCGGTTGCCCGGCCGTGACCATGTGCTCTTCTCTACGCCCCCGCGCCTCTTCGCCGATCCGGCGTGGGTGCTCGACGTGCCGTGGCGCGACCGCCTCGCCGAGGACCACGGCTTCCAGGCGTCCGCGCAGGGACCCAGCATCATCTGGCCGGAGGACCGGGCCTGGGTCGTGGTGAGCGAGGTCGACTTCGATTCGACCGTCGTGGCCGGCTCCGCCGAGCTCATCCGGGCGCTCTGCGCAGACGAGCGCCTCGAGGCGCTGCCGATCACCGAGGGCGCCGATCTGGGATGGAACGGCGACGAGGTGAACCCGTGAGCACACCGCAGTCTCCGCTCACCTTCGACGCCGCGCCCCTCACCGACCCCGTCGATCCGGCGGCCGTCCGCGCATTCGCCGCCGAGGTGCGTGCGCGCGGAGCGCAGGGGCCGGCGATCTCGACCATCATCGGCATCGTCGTAGCGGTCGTCGTGACACTCGTGCTGGTGCCGACTGTGGTCACCGTCATCCTCAGCCTCGCCTCGGCCAGCGGCTCCCCCGGCACTGCGGCGATCCCGCTGCTGCTGATCGGCCTGGTGCTGGCCGCCATCGGGATCATGGTCTGGCTCGGATGGCGCAACGGGCGCGACACCCGCTACCGCCTCAGCCGCTTCGCGCAGGCGAACGGCATGTCGTACGAGGCTCGGGTCGCGGACCCGCCCCTGCCGGGCATGATCTTCAGCCTGGGACGCTCGCGTCTCGCCACCGACCTGGTGCGCGGGTCGACTCCCCGCTACGTCGAATTCGGCAACTACCAGTACACGGTGCAGAGGGGAAAGAACTCCACCACGTACCGGTGGGGCTACGTGGCGGTGAAGCTCGATGTTCCGCTGCCGAACATCGTGCTCGACGCCAAGGGGAACAACGGCTTCGGATCGAACCTGCCCGCCTCGTTCCAGAAGGAGCAGCGCCTGTCCCTCGAGGGCGACTTCGACCAGCACTTCACGCTGTACTGCCCGGCCGGGTACGAGCGCGACGCGCTGTACCTGTTCACGCCCGACATCATGGCCCGCTTCATCGACAACGCCGCACAGCTCGACGTGGAGATCGTCGACGACTGGCTCTTCCTGTACACCCAGCGCAAGGTGTCGACGCTCGATCCGGCGACCTGGGCGTGGCTGTTCGGCGCCGTGGGGGCGCTGCTGACGAAGTTCGACCAGTGGGCGCGGTGGCGCGACGATCGACTGCTCGCGGAGAACGCGGATGCCGCAGCGTCGCGGCCGTCTGCCGCGACCGATCCCGCGCTGCCGTTCGACCCGCCGGCCGGTCTGCTCACTCCCCCACCCGGGGTTGCACAGCAGGGACGTCGACTCAAGCGCAGCGGAACGTGGCTGCCGATCGTCGTCCTGATCGCGTTCGGCGTGTTCTGGTTCTTGAGCCGACTGAACTAGCGGCGAACGCCCGTATGTGGGGGTGGGTGCCGTTTGGGGAACGACTGCCCACCCCATCCCCCCTCGGGATCAGGAGGAAGACTGGGGATCTCCTCCTGCATGACGGCATAGCCGTCGCGCCCGCGGTCAGCTGGGGACTGACGCTGCTCGGCGCTTGTCGGAATGGTATACCGGATGAGGTTGCAATGCCTTGCGTTCATTCAGCCGCATATTCCCAGGTCGCGGCTGGAATCGGACGACTCTGCCTCTCGACGCCCTCCGGTTGCACGAGGAAGGGCCTGGATGCGCCGACGCGCACCCAGGCCCTCGATCAGTTCGCTCTCCCATCGAACGAGATGGTGCGCAGGCGCAACCCGAATGCGCCTTCGCCCACGATCAGCGGCAGCGCGCCCAGCGCCACCGCCCTCCAGGCGAGCATCCCGTCGGTGATCACGAGACGCTCGCCGGGCTCTCGGCCCGGCTCCATCACCTCCATGAGACGACAGAAAGCGCACCGCAAGCACTCGTTTTCGCGGAGATCCCCCACGTCTGGGGGCGATGTACCGCGTTACCGCAAGTGACGAGCACGGCCCCACCCCCCTCTGCATGCAAGAGAATGGAAGGTGATGTCCGAACGCGAAACCCACACCCTCTGGCGAGCAGAACGCCGCGCCTCCGTCACCGCGGCCACCGGCAACCTGGCGCTGATCGAGACCCGCTGGACCGGCGAACGCCCCGATCTGGAAGCCGAGCAGAATGCGGCGCGGGCCGGTGTCACCGTGACGCCGATCCAGCGCACCGACATCGACACCGGCGACGACCAGCACGGACTGCGCGTCTGGGATGCCGACGCACCCGCGATCCGCGCCTTCGACCGCATCGACACCTACGAGTACGATCCGGCGTGGGTGCTGGAGGGTCACTTCACCCCGGTAGCCGGCGACCGCAGAGTGTCGTTCGAGCACATCCGCGACAACGGTGGAACGCGCGACCTCGTGGTGCCGGGCGACATCCGCCTCACGCTCGACGGACGCGAGTACGACCTGGCGGCGTTCGACGACGGCGGCACGCTGCTGCTCGTCTTCGGCGACGAGACCAACGGATCGGAGACCTACGGTTCCGGGCGCTTCCTGTTCGTGCAGCTGCGCGATGACGAGGGCACCGTCGTCCTCGACTTCAACAGGGCCTTCGTGCCGCCATGCGGATTCAGCGCGCAGTACAACTGCCCGCTGCCGCCGGCATCCAACCGCTTCCCCCTGCCGATCCGAGCAGGTGAGAAGAACGTCGTCTTCCGCGACGGCTTCGACATCTACGCGGCG
This sequence comes from Microbacterium sp. NPDC087591, assembly GCF_044743625.1. NCBI lineage: Bacteria > Bacillati > Actinomycetota > Actinomycetes > Micrococcales > Microbacteriaceae > Microbacterium > Microbacterium sp. NPDC087591. The sequence goes on along the minus strand of NZ_JBIUWU010000001.1, from coordinate 1,713,023 downwards.
TGACGCCGCACACTCTCACCCTGGAGCATTCATGAGAAGAACTCGCATCCTCGGCGCGCTCGGCGCCGTCGCCACGCTCGCCCTCGTGGCCGGCTGCGCGTCCGGCACGGGCGACGACACCACCGCGAGCGCAGACGCCACGATCTTCATCGGGTCGTTGTACGAGCCCACCAACCTGAGCAACACCCAGGGTGGCGGCCAGGGCGTGACGGAGGCGCTCACCGGGAACGTCTACGAAGGCCTGTACCGACTCACGGACGACGGCGAGGTCGAGCCGCTGCTCGCCGAAGACGCCCAGGTCTCCGACGACGGCCTGACCTACACGATCACGCTGCGCGACGATGTGACCTTCCACTCGGGTGACCCGCTCACCTCCGCCGACGTGAAGTCGAGCGTCGAGGCCGTCACCGCCGAGGACTCGGTATCGGCCCGCAAGTCGAGCTTCTCGACGATCGCCGACATCGCGACTCCCGACGACCAGACGGTCGTGTTCACGCTGTCTCAGCGGTCGATCTCGTTCCTCTACAACCTCAGCTACGTGTGGATCGTCAACGACGAGGCGGGTGACATCACCGGCTCGGAGGACGGCACCGGCCCCTACACGCTCGACGAGTGGAAGAAGGGCTCGACCCTCACCCTCGAGCGCTGGGACGACTATTGGGGCGAGCCGGCCAAAAACGGCGAGGTCGTCTACACGTACTTCACCGACGCGACGGCCGAGAACAACGCCCTGCTCACGGGTGAGATCGATGTGATCACCAGCGTGCAGAGCCCCGACTCGCTCTCGCAGTTCGACAACGACGACTACGTGATCAGCGAAGGCACGTCGACCACCAAGGAGCTGCTCGCGTTCAACGACCGGGTCGCCCCCTTCGACAACACCCTGGTGCGCAAGGCGATCTACTCGGCCATCGACACGAAGAAGCTCCTCGAATCGATCTGGGGCGACTACGGCACACTGATCGGCTCCATGGTCCCGCCGACCGATCCCTGGTACGAGGACCTCTCGAGCGTGAACCCGTACGACGTCGACCTGGCGAAGGACCTGCTCGCGCAGGCCGGGTACGCCGAAGGCTTCACGTTCACGCTTGACACCCCGAGCTACGACCCGCACCCCGCCGTGGCGGAGTTCCTGCAGTCGCAGCTCGCCGAGGTCGGCATCACGGTCGAGATCAACACGATCAGCGCCGACGAGTGGTACACCAAGGTGTTCAAGGAGCAGGACTTCGAGGCCACTCTTCAGGAGCACGTGAACGACCGTGACGTCGTCTGGTACGGCAACCCCGACTTCTACTGGGGTTACGACGACGCCGACGTGCAGAAGTGGGTCGCCGAGGCCGAGCAGGCAGCGACGACGGACAAGCAGACGGCTCTTCTGAAGCAGGTCAACGAGAAGATCGCCGCGGATGCCGCGAGCGTATGGTTGTACCTGTACCCGCAGATCGTGGTCGCCTCGAGCGATCTCAGCGGGTACCCGGTCAACGGCCTGAACTCGCAGTTCTTCGCCTACGACATCGTCAAGTCCTGACGTGCGAGGGGGATGCCGCGCGTCGGCATCCCCCTCGTCATCCTGAGAAGCCATGCTCGCCTACCTGTTGCGCCGCCTCGCCTTCCTCGTGGTGTCGCTGATCGTCGCGATGATCGCGATCTTCGTGCTGCTGCGCCTGCTCCCCGGCGACCCGGCGAACGCCCTGCTCTCCGTGAACGCCACTCCCGAGCAGATCGCGGCCGCCCGCGAACAGGTCGGCTCCGATCAGCCCCTCCTGCAGCAGTTCACGACCTGGGCGGGACAGCTGCTGCGCTTCGACCTCGGCGAGTCGTTCCTGAGCGGTCGTCCGGTCGGACCCGACATCGCGGACCGTCTGGCCGTGACCCTGCCGCTCACTCTCATCGCCTTCACCGTCGCGCTGCTCGTGTCGCTCGTGATCGGCATCACCGCCGCAGTGAAGTCCGACCGCTGGTACGGCATCGCGCTCTCGGGTTTCGCGCAACTCGGCGTCGCCGTCCCCGTGTTCTGGGTCGGCGTGGTGCTCGTCTGGGTGTTCGCACTCGGACTCGGCCTCCTGCCCTCTGGGGGATTCCCTCGCGACGACTGGGAGGATCCGGCCGACGCACTGCGCTCGCTCGCGCTCCCGGTGATCACGATCGTGATCGTCATGAGCGCCTCCCTCAGCCGTTACGTCCGCTCGGCCACTCTCGACGTGATCGGCAGCGACTACCTCCGCACCGCCCGCGCCGGCGGGTCCGGCACCGCCGAGGCGCTCCTGCGTCACGGCGTACGCAACGGCGCGGTCCCCGTGGTGGCGGTCCTCGGCATCGAGCTGTCCACGACGCTGCTCGGCGCGGTCGTCGTCGAGAGCGTCTTCACTCTTCCCGGACTCGGGAGTCTGCTGCTGTCGGCCATCGAGCAGCACGACTTCCAAGTCATCCAGGGCGTCCTGGTCATCAGCACGCTGTTCGTGCTGACGGTCGGGTTCGCCGCCGACATCGTGCAGCGCCTGATCGATCCGCGTCTGCGCACGAGCGTCTCGGGGAATCGATGAGCCGCGTCGCCGAACAACTGATCACCGGATCCGTACCCGTACGACGGCGCCCGAAGGCGACCCTGCTGATCGGGCTCGTCCTCACGGGTGCGATCGTGCTCGTCGCCCTGGTCTCGCTGTTCTGGCTGCCGTATCCGCTCGCCGACACCAGCGGCAGCCGGCTCGAGGGGCCGAGCGCGCTGCACCTGCTCGGCACGGATCGACTCGGCCGTGACCTGCTCTCTCAGCTCATGTGGGGCGCCCGGATCGCTCTGATCGTCGGCATCTGCGCGGTCGCGATCGCCGCGGTGCTGGGCACGATCGTGGGCCTGATCGCCGCGTTCTCCCGGCCCTGGGTCGACGATACGCTCTCGGCCGGACTCGACGTCGTGATCGCGTTCCCCGTTCTGCTGCTCGCGATGCTGGTGGTCGCGATCCAGGGCGCATCGCTGTGGTCGGCCGTGCTCGCGATCGGCCTCGCGATGTCGGCGGTGGTCGCGCGCCTCACGCGCATCCTCGCCCGGCGCGTGCTGCAGGAGCAGTTCGTCACCGCCGCCCGCACGAGCGGCACGAGCGTGCTCGGCATCATCTTCCAGCACGTGCTGCCGAACATCGCGCCGACCCTCGCCGTGAGCCTCGCGCTGCAGTTCGGTGCCGCCGTGCTCGCGGAGGCGAGCCTGTCGTACCTGGGCCTGGGCGCTCCGCCGCCCAACGCGTCGTGGGGGCGGATGCTGCAGGAGGCACAGGGCACCGTGCTCACCGCGCCGGTCGGTGCGATCGCTCCCGGTCTCGCGATCATCGCGCTCGTGCTCGGCGTGAACTTCCTGGCCGACGGACTGCGCGACCTGGCCGACCCGACCCGCAGGAGGAGCCGATGAGCATTCTCGACGTCGCAGGCCTCTCGGTGCGTTCGGCATCCCACGCCCTCGTGCGCGAGGTCTCGTTCTCGCTCGCAGCCGGAGAGCGTCTCGGCCTGATCGGCGAATCCGGTTCCGGCAAGTCGCTCACCTCGCTCGCAGTGACCGGTCTGCTGCCGGATTCGCTCTCGGCATCGGGCTCGGTGCTGCTCGACGGCCACCAGGTGATCGGCGCGCGGGATGCCGATCTGCGCCCGCTCCGCGGACCCGTCGCGCAGATCGTGTTCCAGGAGCCGCTCACCGCGCTCGATCCGCTGATGCGGGTGGGGCGTCAAGTCGCGGAGCCGCTACGCCGCCACCTCGGGCTGCGCGGGGCGGAGCTGAAAAGCGCCGTCGCCGCGGCGCTCGACGAGGTCGCGCTCTCCGATCCGCGCATCTCGCGCGCGTACCCGCACGAGCTCTCGGGTGGCCAGCGCCAGAGGGTGGCGATCGCGATCGCCCTCGCGGCCCGCCCGCAGCTGCTCATCGCGGACGAGCCGACGACCGCGCTCGACGTGACCGTGCAGGACGGCGTGCTCACCCTTCTCGAGCGCCTGGTCGCAGAGCGCGGCATGGCGCTGCTGTTCATCAGCCACGACCTGGCCATCGTCTCGCGCATGGTGGACCGCATCGTCGTGCTGCGTGACGGGCTCGTGGTCGAAGAAGGCGCAGTGTCCCAGGTTCTGCAGGAACCGGCCGAGCCGTACACCCGGATGCTGGTCGACAGCGCACGCACTCTCGATGCGTTCCTCGACGCCGGGGAGGTCGGACCATGACGCTGCTCGAGCTGCGCGCGGCCGGCTTCGCCTACGGATCTCGCCGCGTGCTCGACGACATCTCGCTGCGCATCGACGAGGGAGACTCGCTGGGCCTCGTCGGCGAGTCGGGGGCGGGAAAGTCGACGATCCTCCGGCTCATGCTCGGCCTCGCCGCCCCGAGCGATGGACAGGTGCTGTTCGAGGGGGAACCACTCTCTGTGCGCGATCGTGCGCAGCTGCGTCGGTTCCGCGCGAGCGTGCAGCCGGTGTTCCAGGATCCGTATTCGTCTCTCGACCCCCGCCAGCGCATCGACCGCATCATCGGCGAGCCGCTCCGCTCACTGCGACTCGCATCCGGTGCCGACGCCCAGCGCCGCATCGCCGAAGCGCTCGAGTCGGTCGGCCTCCCCGCCGACACCGCACGCCGGTATCCGCACGAGTTCTCCGGAGGGCAGCGTCAGCGCATCGCCATCGCGCGGGCCGTCGTCTCCCGCCCGCGCGTGCTGCTCGCCGACGAACCGGTCAGCGCCCTCGACGTCACCACGCGGGTGCAGGTTCTCGAACTGCTCGACCGGCTGCGCCGCGAGAACGGCCTGTCGCTCGTGATGGTGTCGCACGACCTCACGGCGATCGCGTCGGCCTGCGACCGCACGCTCGTGCTGAAGAACGGCCGTGTCGTCGAGCAGGGGTCGACCGCCTCGGTGCTGCACTCCCCACAGGACCCCTACACGCGGGCGCTCGTCGACGCCGTGCCGCGGCTGCCCTGAGTCACGGCAGAAGGTAGGCGTGCAGCGGGACGAGCGGGCGTCACTGCAGGGCTCGGGCCCGTCCCCCCGGATCTAGGGGATTCTGGCGCTCGCGCGTCACTGATCGGCCACCGGCGGGTCTCTCGAAGGAGAGAATGCGACCGGCCGGAAGAGAATGCCGGTCCTGTACGCACCCCTGAGGAGACCCCACACCATGAGACCACGCATCATCGGCGGCATCGCCACGACGACCGTCCTGCTGACCCTCGGCGGCCTGGTCGCCGCAGCGCCCGCATCGGCGGCCGGACCCGCCTACGCGACCGTGATCGCCTCCGGCTGCGACACCGCGACCGGCACCCAGTGGGCGACCTGGGGCCCTGTCGTGCAGGGTGGAGCTGAGCTGCCGCTCGGTGAGGGCTACTCCATCCGCGAGGCCGCCGGTGCAGCTGAGGGGGCGGAGTACGTGTCGATCCTCGACACGGTGGGCTACCGCTACGACGACCCGACGATCACGGTCACCGGAATACCCGGAACGGCCGTCGCGGTCGTCGCGCTCCTTAGCGACGCAGAGGACCACATCGCCTCCGTGTCGACCGATGACCTTCCCGGGACATGCGTCGTGGCCGAACCTGAGGAGCCGGCCACCCCGGTCGACCCTGCCGAGCCCGCGGAGCCCGCCGAGCCTGCAGAGCCCGCCGAACCCGCCGAACCCGCCGAACCCGCAGAGCCCGCAGAGCCTGCGGAGCCCGCCGAGCCCGCCACCCCCGCTGAGCCGGTCGTCGCGCCTGGGCAGCCCGCACCCGTCGTCACCGGCTCCGCTGAGAACCGGTCGCCGTCCACGCAGGCCGCGTCGCTCGCCGAAACGGGATCGTCGGCGCCGGTGGCACTCCTCGCGGGTGCAGGACTCCTGCTCGCCGCGGGTGGCGCTGTCATGGTCGCCCGTCGACGCCGCGCCTCCTGAGCATCGCGTCCCGCCGCGAGACCCACCTCTCGCGGCGGGAAGCGGCGTCCGCCCTTCCCTGCACGATGACGCAGTGCCGTGCTCGAGATCGGCACCCGCCCCCTCCGCGAGATCCTCAGCCCGGTGCCGCGGCTGCCGCGCTGAGACCGCGACACATCCCCCGCCGAAGCGACCAAGTCACCCCATATCGGGTGCTGGCGGCCGATATGAATCACGCCGGTGCCGAGCACGAACGACGATCAGACGATCAGAATCCTCAAGGAAGAACAGCACCCGGTAGTCGCCCCGACGCGCCGACCGGAGCCCTTCGAAGTCGCCCTGCAGGGGTTTGCTCATACGAAGCGGGTTGTCCGGCAACGTGTAGACGGCGAACTCAACGATCGCCGTCGCGATCTTCGGCGGTAATCGATCAAGATCCCGCCACGCCGAGTCCGCGAACAGCACCTTCCAGGTCACCGAGGTCGAACTCCGTACCGTGAAATCGTGTCCTCTGCGCTGCGCAAACCACCGGCCGCGGTCTGCAGACGCGCAGCATCGACGTCCTCGCGCGTTCCCGACTGGGAGAGCCAGAACAGGGTCTCGTACAGAGAATCCAACGCATCCTTGCTCACCAGCACCGCGGCCCCACGCCCATGGCGGGTGATCTCGATCGTCTCGTGCTCTCGCTCCACCTGATCGACGAGACGCGACAGGCGGTCCTTGGCCTCACTCAGCGGTACGCTCTGCATGGACCATATTTTAGCCTGTTTTCTGGCCATCGGATAGCCGGGATTCTGGCCACCATTGAACCGTCGTTCACGCCGAGGGCGCGGCCAACCCGAAGTACGCGAGCTCCGCGTCGTTCAGCATCCGGGACCGGATCAGGAACCTCATCCCCGTCGGCCCCTCGACCGAGAAGCCGGCCCCCCGCCCCGGCACCACGTCGATCGTGAGGTGCGTGTACTTCCAGTACTCGAACTGCGACTCCGACATGAACACCTCGACGGGTGCCTCCAGCCCGACGTCGAGCGCGCCGAGCAGCACATCGCCTGGCCCCGTGATGAACATGCCCACGGGATAGCACATGGGCGACGAGCCGTCACAGCATCCGCCCGACTGATGGAACATGAGCGGCCCGTGCTGCGTGGTCAGATCGCGCACGAGGGATGCCGCGGCATCCGTCACGTCGACCCGTTGGTAGGTGCCGATGCTCACCATGATTCATCCCTCGTCTCGCACATCTCCTGGCCCCCTGAGCCTGTCGAAGGGCTGAGCCTGTCGAAGGGCCGCGTGATCGGCGACGCTTCGACAGGCTCAACGACCCATCGGATCAGGCTGGGTGTCCTAGCTGATCGAACTCAGAAGAAGCCCATCGGGCCTTCTGCATACGAGACCAGGAGGTTCTTGGTCTGCTGATAGTGGTCGAGCATCATCTTGTGGTTCTCCCGGCCGACGCCCGACTGCTTGTATCCGCCGAACGCGGCGTGCGCCGGGTACTGGTGGTACGTGTTCGTCCACACGCGGCCCGCCTCGATCGCGCGGCCCGCGCGGTAGGCGGTGTCGCCGCTGCGGCTCCAGACACCGGCGCCGAGGCCGTAGAGCGTGTCGTTGGCGATCGAGATCGCATCGTCGAACCCGTCGAACGAGGTCACGGAGAGCACCGGTCCGAAGATCTCCTCCTGGAAGATGCGCATGTCGTTCGTGCCCTCGAACACGGTCGGGGCGACGTAGTACCCCTCGCTGAGGTCGCCGCCGAGATCGACCCGGTCGCCGCCGGTGAGCAGACGGGCTCCGCCCTGCTTGCCGATGTCGATGTAGCTGAGGATCTTCTCCAGCTGGTCGTTCGAGGCCTGCGCGCCGATCATGGTCGCCGGGTCGAGCGGGTTGCCCTGCACGACCTTCTTGACCCGCTCGAGTCCGTCGGCGAGGAAGCCGTCGTAGATCGAGCGCTGGATCAGTGCGCGCGAGGGGCAGGTGCACACCTCACCCTGGTTGAGCGCGAACATCGTGAAGCCTTCGAGCGCCTTGTCGTAGAACGGGTCGGAGGTGGAGCGAGCCACATCCTCGAAGAAGACGTTCGGGCTCTTGCCTCCGAGCTCCAGCGTCACCGGGATCAGGTTCTGCGAGGCGTACTGCATGATCAGGCGGCCGGTCGTGGTCTCGCCCGTGAAGGCGACCTTGCGGATGCGCTTGTGCTGAGCCAGCGGAGCGCCCGCCTCGATGCCGAAGCCGTTGACGATGTTCACGACGCCGGCCGGGAGCAGGTCGCCGATGATGTCGAACAGGAACAGCAGGGATGCCGGCGTCTGCTCGGCCGGCTTGATGACGACGCAGTTGCCCGCGGCGAGCGCCGGGGCCAGCTTCCACACCGCCATCAGGATCGGGAAGTTCCAGGGGATGATCTGCCCGACCACACCCAGCGGCTCGTGGAAGTGATACGCCACGGTGTTCTCGTCGAGCTGGCTGATGCCGCCCTCCTGGGCACGCAGCACGCCGGCGAAGTAGCGGAAGTGGTCGACCGCGAGAGGGATGTCGGCGGCGAGCGTCTCGCGCACCGGCTTGCCGTTCTCCCAGGTCTCGGCGACCGCGATCTCCTCGAGGTGCTGCTCGATGCGGTCGGCGATCCTGTTGAGGATCACGGAGCGCTCGGCGGGGCTCGTCTTTCCCCAGGACGCGAACGCCTGCCACGCGACCTCGACCGCGCGGTCGATGTCTTCCACGGTTCCGCGGCCGACCTCGGTGAACGGCTTGCCGTTGACGGGACTGACGTTCTCGAAGTACTGGCCCTTGACCGGATCGACGAACTCGCCGCCGATGTAGTGGCCGTGGCGAGCGCGGTAGTTCGCAAGGGCGCCCGGCTGACCCGGGGCCGTGTAGGCGGTGGACACGTCTTCTTCGACGATGGTCATCGTGACTCCTTCGACCGGCCGCGCGTCGGTGCTGCGGCGTGTCCTCTGAAGGTAGGTCGCGGGAGGTTGCACCCGCGTGCGCAACGTTGCGAGTGGTTGCAGGCGGATGCCGGCGCTACTCGGCGCGCTCGATACGGGCGACCAGACCGGCGCGCTTGGGCGACCGGGCGGGCAGCATCTCGAGCGCCAGGCGCAGGATCTCGACGTCCGCCTGCCCCTCCGGGATGTCGGCGTAGGCCAGGAGCACGTCGAGGCTCGCCTCCGACAGCATCGCCTCACGCAGACCGGCACGCACCGACTCACGGAACTCCTCGACGCCGGGCGATGTCGACTCGGGCAGCACCGGCCCACGGTAGGCGGTCAGCGCCACACGGTGCGCGCCGCGGTCGAGCAGCGACAGCACGTCATGCGCGTCCGTGTCGAGTGGCAGCGGCAGCCGGTAGGGGCGCGATTCGGGCACCAGGTCGGGGGCCGCGCGTTCGAGCACCTTGCGCAGCCGCACCATCTCGGGGCGCAGCGTGTCGGGTGACACCTCCGGTCCGTAGACCAGCTCGCACAGGCGCTCGGCCGAGAGTCCCTGCCGGTGCACCGCGAGCATCAGCAGGATGGCGGCGTGGCGGGCGCTGAGCTCGATCATCGACTCCTCATGCGCCGACTCGGTCTCGAGCCGCGCCCGATCCCGGCCCAGCACGTGCAGGGTCGCCCGGGCGGTGGCACGGGTGCGAGAGACCACCGCATGCGCACGAGCCGACGTCTCGGCGCGCGAGCGCAGCCGTGCCACCAGGAGCTCGGATTCAACGGCGCGGGCCGTGGCATCGACCAGGAGCCGCGCCTGCGGGCTCACCACCTCAGGGCCACCCGTGATGTCGATCACGCCGAGCACGCGCTTCGTCTCGGGGTCGCGCACCGGTGCCGCCGAGCACGACCACGGATGCACGAGCCGGTTGTAGTGCTCGGCGCCGCGGATCTGCACCGATTGGCCGAGGGCGAGCGCGGTACCGGGGGCGGTCGTGCCGACGGCATCCTCCGCCCAGTTCGCCCCCGCGACGAAGCCCATCCCGTCGGTGAGGGACTGCAGTTGCCGGTCGCCCTCGATCCACAGCAGGCGCCCGGCCTGATCGCCGACGGCGATGACCACGCCGGTGTCCTCGGCATCGCCGGGGAGCAGCAGAGCGCGGATCATGTCCATGGCGGACGCGAGCGGATGCGTCCGCCGATACGCCTCGAGCTCCTCGGTCGCGAGCTCGAGCACCGGGGCCGTCTCGGGCCCGACGCGTCGCCGCCACGACCGCTCCCACGACTCGCGCACGAGCGGTCGCACCTGAGCGAGCCGCTGGTCGTCGAGGTTGCCCGCCAACAGCTCCTCGTGGGCACGCTCGATCAGGAGGCGGGAGGTCGCGGGCTGGACGTCCCGGGAGTCGTGCCATGAGGCAGACACGGCGGTCTCCGATCATCGGCGGTGGAGCGTCATGCCAGTGTACGACGCGGACGCGGCGAGGCACAGAGTGCGGATCACCCGATCGACGCCGAATCCGCAACCCCCCGGAAGTGAGGGAAACCGCGATGCTGCGTTGCGTCCGAAACGGTCGCAGCACTAGACCAGCAGGAGCAGGGGCGGAGGGGATGTGCAGACGGGGTTATCGGCGATCCGCGCCGATCGTAGACACCGTGGCGCGAGGAGGATGTCGCGCAGAGCCGTGCTCCTCGCGCAGACGTTCGTGTTCGCGATCCTTCTCGCCGTCACGCTGGTCGGCGCTCTGACCTTCGCGGGCGCCGAGAATGAACGCGGCGTCCTCAGCATGCTGAAGCATCCGGTCGCCGATGAGATCGCCGACCGCGTGCTCAGCGGCGACTCCCGCCCTCTGGGACGGCCCCTGTCTCTGTACGCCGTGGTCGATGCCGCGGGCGACATCGTCGCGGCGGAGGGGCCCGACGGTGATCGGGCGATCGGACGACACGTGAACGGGCTCGGCAGCGAACCGGGGGCATCGACCGGACCGGGATTCTCCTTTCCGCTCGCACGCGGAGGCTGGTTGTTCGTCGAGATCGATCAGCGCTGGCTCGGCAATCGGGTGATGGGCATCGCCCTGCCCGTCTCGCTCTTGATCATCGGGGCGGCCGCGCCGTCCTTCATCCTGCTGCGCGTGCTGTCGGTGCGCATGACCCGCGCGGCGTACCGCATGGAGCCGGAGCAGGTCGACCAGATCGTGCGCGAGCGGGCGACGCTGCTGGAGAGCATCGCGGATGCGGCGATCGGGATCGACAAGGACGGCGGGCTGCTGTGGTTCAATCGCGCAGCCGAGGACCTCCTCGGCGTGGCGGATACCGACATCGGCCGCAGCGCGGAGGAGGTGCTGTCGACCGCGGGCGGCGGCGGCAGCGGTCACGCTCTGGACGCTCATCTGATCCAGATCGGCGACCGCGTGCTGATGCTGTCATCCGATCTCACGCTCTCGCACGCCGCGGGCGAGAGCCGGCTCGTGATGCTCAGGGATTACTCGCGCGATGCCTCGCTGCTGCGCGAGCTGGACGGAGCGCAGAGTCATATCGATGCTCTGCGCTCACGCGGACACGAGTTCGCCAACACCTTGCACATCATCGAGGGACTGCTGGAGATGAAGGAGCCTGATCGCGCGCTGGAGTTCGTCCGAGCCGGTGGAGTGTCCGGGGAGTTCGGCATGCCGGCTGACGGGATCGAGGACCCGAGTGTGCGCGCACTCGTCTACGCGCACCGGGCTCGCGCACGCGAACGCGGCATCGAGCTCGTCGTCGCGCCCGGTGCCGCTCTACCCGACCTCGCGGGCGCCGAACCGCTCTTCACAGAGGCCGGCCTGCTGGTCGTGGGCAATTTCCTCTCCAATGCCGTCGAGAGCTGCGAGATGGATGACCGGGTGCGCCTGAGCATCCGTTCTCGGCCTGCGGCCGCTGGGCGAGGCCTCGAGGTGACGCTGCAGGTCGACGACAGCGGGCCTGGGGTCCCGGAGCATCTGAGGGATCAGATCTTCGCGCTCGGCATGACGACGAAGACCGGCCGCGACGCGCGGGGATACGGTCTCGCCATCGTGCGAGGAGCCGTCACCCGGGTGGGCGGGTCATGCGTGTGCCGCCCGTCCGAACTCGGTGGCGCACAGTTCGAGGCGCGACTCCCGGTGCCGCGGTCCGACGAGTGGAGGTTTCCCGATGCATGAGCTCGGAGTGCTGATCGTCGACGACGAGCCGATGGCGGCGCAACTGCATCGGATGTTCGTGGAAGGCACTCCCGGGTTCGTCGTGACGGGCCTCGCCTACTCGGGTGAGGAGGCGGTGGAGATGATGACGAGGGAGCCTCCCGACGTGGTGCTTCTCGATCTGCAGCTCCCCGGGATGTCGGGGATCGACGTGCTCCGGCTGCTGCGCACCCACCTGGGCGACGACGTCGATGTGATCGCCGTGACCGCGGACCGTCGCGCCCGCAGTGTCGACCAGATGCGGATGCTGGGCGTCGCCCACTACCTCGCGAAGCCGTTCTCGGTGCGCGAGCTCCGCACGCGGCTCCGCTCCGTGGCCCGTGTGCGCACGACGCTGGCTTCTCGTCAGAGCTTCGACGGACAGGCGGACATCGACGGGGTGATCCACAATGGCTTCGTCGAGCTCGGCACCGCGGTCACGCGACCGGACGATCCGACCGAACAGGACATCCTCGCCGGGCATCCGCTCGACGCCCTGCGCGAACTCGCCGATCTTCGCATCGCCGATCACGGGCACTCCGTCGACGTCACCCTGCACACGCTCGCCGACGCGCTCCATGTGTCGGCCCGCCAGTTGCAGCGCGCATACGCACGCGTCGATCGTGCGGTGCAGGATGCGATCCGCGATCACAGGGTCGGCGTCGCCGCGATGCTCATCCTCGGCGCGGAGCGGCTCACGATGACCGAGGTGGCGCGCCGCAGCGGCTTCAGCTGCGTCCGCACCATGCGGCGCGCGTTCCAGGAGGTCCACGGAGTTCCCCCCGCGCGTTGGCGTGCGATGCAGACGCGCGGGGAGAAGGAGCCGAAATCGCGACGAGAAACGGACAGAACGCGTCCAGGACACGAGGAATGACAGGTTTGCGGCGCAGCAGGATGCCGGCGTCGGGGAGGATTCGGGAGAGGGATGCCACAGCGCGATGGGCTGGGAGTCGCCACCGCGCCGTGCATCCCTCGGACCGCCCAGGGGAGCGGTCGAGGGCACGGATCTGCGGAGGGTGCCCGAGGAGACGATGGAGCCTCCTCGCCGTGAGGGGCCTCGGCTGGGGCGCAGGCCCCTCACGGGGACCACGGGGAGCCGCCTCAGGCGCGCGCGTCCCACCAGGCGCGCAGGCGCTCCTCGGCGACCTCGGGGCCGAGCACGCCCTCGTCGAGACGCAGCTCGAGGAGGAACTTGTACGCCTCGCCCACCGCGCGTCCGGGCGTGATGCCCAGTACCTGCTGGATGCGGTTGCCGTCGAGCTCGGGGCGGATGGAGTCGAGCTCCTCCTGCTCGCGCAGTGCGGCGATCCGCGACTCGATGTCGTCGTAGGCGCCTGCGAGGCGTGCGGCCTTGCGCTTGTTGCGCGTGGTCACGTCGGCGCGGGTGAGGATGTGCAGCCGATCGAGCTGGTCACCGGCGTCGCGCACATAGCGGCGAACGGCCGCATCGGTCCAGGCGCCCTCCGCGTAGCCGAAGAACCGCAGGTGCAGTTCGATGAGGGTGGCGACGGCATCCGTGGTGGCGGTGTCGAAACGCAGGGCCTGCATCCTCTTGCGGGCCATCCTCGATCCCACCACGTCATGGTGATGGAAGGTGACGATGCCGCCGTCTTCGAGCTTGCGGGTGCGCGGCTTGCCGATGTCGTGCAGCAACGCGGCGATACGCAGGGCCACATCGGGCTCGGCGCCCGGGTTGCGCGACTGCTCCAGCTCGATGGCCTGACTCAGCACCGTGAGCGAATGCTCGTAGACGTCCTTGTGATGGTGGTGTTCATCGACTTCCAGACGCAGCGCGCTGACCTCGGGAAGGAACTCGTCGATCAGTCCGCTACGGACCAGCACGCGGATGCCGCGCACCGGGTCGTCGCTCTGCATGAGGCGAACGAGCTCCGATTGGATGCGCTCGGGACTCACGATCTTCAGCGTCTCGCGCAGTTCGGCGATCGCGTCGGCCGTGGCATCCTCGACGCGGAACCCGAGCTGCGCACTGAAACGGGCGGCACGCAGCATCCGCAGCGGATCGTCGCCGAACGAGATGCGCGGGTCGGCGGGCGTGCGCAGGATGCCGGCGACGAGGTCTTCCACTCCCCCGGTCGGATCCACCAGCTTCACCGAAGGCACCCGCAGCGCCATCGAGTTGACCGTGAAGTCGCGCCGCACGAGGTCGCCCTCGATCGAGTCGCCGAACTCGACGGTCGGCTTGCGCGTGACGCCGTCGTAGCTGTCGGCGCGGTACGTGGTGATCTCGACCTGTTCGCCCTGCACGCGGGCGCCGATGGTGCCGAACGCGCGACCGATGTCCCAGTGCGCGGTGGCGATCGGCTTGACGATCGTGAGGATCTCGTCGGGCGACGCGTTCGTCGTGAAGTCGAGGTCGTGCGTCTCGCGACCGAGCAGCGCGTCGCGCACCGGACCGCCGACGACGGCGAAGTCGAATCCGGCATCCGCGAAGGCCGTCGCGAGGGTGCGGACGACCGGATTCTCGGCGAGCGCACCGAGACGGGCGAGGCCGTCAGCCATGTTGAGCATGGGTTCCAGCGTACCGGGCGGGGTCGCGCAGGTAGTGTGAGGCCCATCATGCAGCTGAGCACATTCGCGCCTCCGCCCACGCCCGCAGCGCGCGGGGCTCGCGCCCTGGCGACGCAGTACCACTCCGCGTCGATGCTGAACCACGTGGTGAGGTCATGGCTGTGGGCCGAGGCCTTCGCCCTCGCCGAGGACCGCGGCGACATCGATCACGAGCTGCTGTACGTCTCTGCGATGCTGCACGACATCGGAATCGTGCCCGAATTCGACAACGTGCACCTGTCCTACGAAGAAGCGGGTGGCCACGTCGCCGTGGCCCTCGCGACCGGCGCCGGATGGGATGCGGATCGCAGCAGGCGTGCACTCGAGGTCATCATCCGTCACAACTGGCCCTCGGTCGACCCCGCGATGGACGTCGAGGGGTACCTGCTGGAGATCGGCACCGCTCTCGACATCTCCGGAGCGCGGCCCGATGCGCTTCCCGCGGCCTTCGTCCGCGAGGTGCTCGCCGCGTACCCGCGCCTTCAGCTCGCACGCGAGTTCGGCGACGGCGTCGTCGATCAGGCGGCGCGCAAACCGCACACCGCCGCGCACCGGCTGGTCACCGGCGGCGTCGTCGGCAAGCTCGCGAACCATCCGCTCGAGCGGACGTTCTGACGCGCGGCGGCGACTCCGGCACTACGAGACGGCGGCGACTCCGGCACTACGAGACGGCGAACCATCCCAGGAACTCGCCGTAGATCGGCAGCAGCAGCAGTGCGGCGATTTCCAGCGCCGCGACCAGTGCGGTGACCACCCACGCCGCGACGAGCAGACCACGAGGGGTATCGTCACTCGAGCGCCGCAGCCAGCTGGCGATCACGACCAGCACGAACGATGCCGGCGGCAGCGGGCTGAGGAGGATGGCGACCACGGCGAACACCCGCCACGGTTCCGGCTCGCTCTTGGTGCGCACCTGCTGCAGGCGCTCGACCTGTGCCTCGAGTGCAGATCGAGCGGTAGCCAGCAGCGCAGGCGACCTCTTCCTCGTGCCCGGCAGGAGGATCAGTGCAGCGATGACCGCCCCCGGAGGCACCAGGATCAGAAACCCGTACGCCAGACCAACGAGATATCGGGGAAGCTCGTCACCGGAACCGAGGTTCATCGCCGTGACACCTCCCTCCATGGCGACGACGACCGACACGAGCGCCGGCGGTATGAGCAGCATCATCGTGTCGAGCACCCTGGCCTGCAGCGCCGACGGTATTGCCTGGAGAGCCGCCCCCACCGCGAAGAGGGTGAGCACCGCAGCGAACACGACGTAGGCCGCGGTCAAGCCGACCCGATCGAGCATCGCCTGCACGAGCAAGGCACCCGCCCCGATCGTCAGCACGGTCACGATCCCCCCGCGCAGGGTGAGCGAGCGTCGCGGATGCGGGTCGCGCTCACCCGGAATGCGGTCGATGGCCGTTCGAATGCGCGCGATCACCGCTCCGGTGCGCGACGATGCCAGACTCAGCTTCTCCGCTTCCAGATCGGCGAGGGTCGCGGCATCCGCCGCGATGAGCAGTGTCATCACCGCTCCAACGGGCACCCCGAACACCTGAACCACATCGAAGGTCTCGGGGAAGCGCGACGCCGCTGCGCCGAGGAACGTCGACAGCGCCACGAACGCCGAGGACATGGCCACGACCCCGGCGACATGCCCCCAGAACTGCCGGTGAGCGATCGCATCCTCCGGCTCGATGTTCTCGTGGTCCCGCGGCATCCGCAGCAGCACCTGCAAGGCGATCGATGCCGGAAGGAGCAGCACCAGGGCAGCACCGCCCTGGTCGAGGCCGAGCGTGGCCGGAGAGAGCGTCAACGGCGACGTCCCGCGGTCGGGAACGAGGCCGGTCAACCAGACGAACAGCAGCTGCACCGCCACGAGCAGCATCCCGACCAGCGACGCGCGACCGGCCGAGCGCCGGAGTGACCGGGCATACCTCGTCTCGGCGATGACCACGGCATCCGCGTCCACGCCGCCGGTGCGCGACACCGGCTCTTCCGAATCGGCCGGCGGGTCGGCTGCTCTCCGGCGCTGCAGCACTTCGCGAAGGCAGTCGACGACGCTCTTCTTCCCCATGATCGCCCCCCGGGGATCGTTTCGACCGACCATACCGAGATCCGGGCGGCTCACCGGTATACGATCCCGCCGCCAGACGCGTCAGAACAGCGGGTTCTCCCCCTTGGCCTGGGCGACGGCCTGCGTGCGCGCCTGCATCTGACGCACCAGGAGCGCGCTCATCAGGAACCCGCCGACCAGGGCGACCGCGACGAGCAGCCAGACGCCGACATCGGGGTCGATCACCTCGAAGGCGAAGATCGCGACCGCGAGGATCAGGACCGCTCGGGCGACTCACGGACGGCGGCTGCCGCAGCATCCGTTCATCTGCCGGTTGCCCGGAGGTCAGCCCGCGGTCATCCCGCACCGATGGGCTGAAGGGGCCCCGTGCGGCTGAGCACGGAACCCCACCCCACGAAGGACTGACATGACCTCCCCCACCCCTGCGGTGCGGTGGCGGCGTCACGGACTCACATCCGTCGCGCTCCTCGCCCTGCTCGGCGGCGCCGTCGTCGCCCCCGCGGCCCTCGCCGCACCCGAACCCGAGGTGCCCACGGGTTCACTGATCTCCGGTGACACCGCCTGGCACTACCTGGATGACGGCTCCGACCCGTCGCCTGCGCCGGCGGCCCTGCGCGACTGGACCCTCCCGGCCTACGACGACAGCAACTGGAAGACGGCGCCCGGCTCGTTCGGCGCCAAGAACGGCAAGCTCGGCGCGGTCGGCCCGCAGACGCCGAAGACGCTGCTCACCCACTACCTCGACGGCACCAAGGCCCCCACCGTGCCGACGTACTTCTTCCGCACGACGTTCGAGCTCGAGGCGGGCGTGGCCGAGCAGGTCGCCGCGCTGCAGAGCACCATCACGTACGACGACGCGATCATCGTCTGGATCAACGGCACCGAGGTCGCACGCTACGTCGACGGCCGCATCACCGACACCACGAACGTCGAGTACGCCGGCGACTCGAACGGCGACCCGCTCACGAGCTCCTTCAGCGCCGAGGGCGAACTGCTGCACGACGGCACGAACACGATCGCCGTCTCGCTCTTCCAGGACCGCGAGTCCAGCTCCGACATCTACTTCGACATGTCGTCGCTGACGCTGATCGAAGCGGCCGACCCCGGCACCCCGGTCGTCGCCGCTCCCACCCGCGTCATCCTCACCCCGACCGAGAACCCCGAGATCTCGCAGTCGTTCACCTGGCTCGCCGGTGACGCCTCGCACACGATCGGGCAGGTCGAGATCGCACCGGCGGCCGGCGGCGACACTCGCACGGTCGACGCCTACGACGCGGGCGTCGTGAACGGCAACCCGAACAAGCACTTCTCGGCGACGGTCACGAACCTCACCCCTGCCACCGAGTACCGCTACCGCGTCGGGCTGCCGGGCAGCTGGAGCGACTGGTACCAGTTCCGCACGGCCGACCCGAAGGCCACCGACTTCCAGTTCATCTACTACGGCGACGCGCAGATCGGTCTCGACACCACCTGGCCGAGCGTCGTGAAGCAGGCCGAGGCGAACGCTCCGCGCTCGATCGGATCCGTGCACGCGGGCGACCTGATCAACACGTCCAGCAACGAGAACGAGTGGCTGAACTGGTTCAAGGGCATGAAGGACTCCGCGGTCCGCACCAACGTGATGGCGGCGCCGGGCAACCACGAGTACTCCGGTGACAAGCTGCTCACGGCGTGGAAGGCCGCGTTCGAGTACCCGCACAACAACCCGTCCACCAGCTCGGTCGGCGAACTGGCCGAGCTCGCGAAGGGCGACTCCGAGGTCGCGCAGCAGTACCGCGCGTTCTTCGACCACTGGAGCTCGTTCGCCGCGGAGACCGCGTACTACACCGACTACCAGGACGTGCGCTTCATCACGCTGAACGCGACCCGCGACAAGACGTTCCTCACCCCGGCCGGGCTCCCGTCCTGCACCGGAACGGACTGCCCTGCGAACCGGATCGACGTGCTGTGGACCCGCTTCCAGGGCGCCTGGCTCGACCTGCTGCTGCAGAACAGCCCGTCGAAGTGGAATGTCGTCACGTTCCACCAGCCGGTGTTCTCGGCATCCGAGGGTCGCGACGAGCCGGTGCTGCGCGCCGACTGGCTGCCGATCTTCCAGCGCAACGACATCGACCTGGTGCTCATGGGCCATGACCACACCTACGCCCGCGGCTACGTGAACACCGACGCCACCGAGACTCCCGGCCTCACGACCGGGCCGGTCTACGTCGTGTCGAACTCGGGCGCGAAGCACTACGACCTCGAGACCCCCGAGAAGAACGTCTGGACCAACAACGGCGCCACCCAGGTGCTGCGCGGTCAGGGAGTCACGACCTACCAGGTGATCGACGTGTCGAAGAACCAGCTGGTCTACCGCTCGTACCTCGCCGAGAAGACCGAGAACTCCACGACCGACCTCCCCGTCGGTGCCGTCTACGACACCTTCACGGTGACCAAGTCGGATGCCGGTGAGAAGTGGGTCACCGAGAAGGGCGTCACGCCGCCCGTCACCCCGGAGCCCGAGGTTCCTGCCGAGATCGAGCTGGGCGCGGCATCCGTCGCGGCCGGCGGCACGGTCACGGTGTCCGGAAGCGGCTTCGCGGCCGACGCCGAGCTCCGGTTCGAGCTCCGGTCCGACCCCGTCGACCTCGGCACGGTCACGGCCGATGCGGACGGCGCCTTCAGCCGCACGCTGACGATCCCCGCGAACACCCCGGCCGGCGTGCACACGCTCGCCGTGATCCGCGCCGACGGCACCGAGGTCACCACCCCGCTCACCGTGACCGCGGCATCCTCCGGGGGCGACGAGACCCCGGGCGGGAACACGGGAGGCTCGGCCGACGGCGACCTCGCCACGACCGGAGCAGACAGTACGCCGTACGTGATCGGCGCCGTGGTGCTCCTCGCGCTGGGCCTCGGCCTGTTCGCGATGCGCCGCCGCCGCCCGCACGCGGAGGTCGACGCCGAGTAGCACGCGGCATCCGTCCAGGAGGGCGCCGTCGGGGTCTCGGCCTCGGCGGCGCCCTCCGCGTTCCCGTCGATAACGATCCGTGATCGTGCTGCCGGCGAGGCCGAGTCGCATCTCGCGCTCCTCCTATGCTGAGGCCATGCACCGCCGCGTTCGCCTCGTCCTCCTGTCCGCCACGGCCGTAGCCGTCGGCCTCTCGCTGGCCGCCTGCACGCCTGCGAACGAGCCGGATGGAGCGGCAACGCCGTCCACATCGTCCTCGCCGCTTCCCACGCCGTCGGCCACCCCCACACCCGCTGATCGCATCGTCGAGATCTCGGTCGACGGTCTCTCGATCGACGGGGGTCCCGTGATCGGGTACGACGCCGCGGACGAGGCTGTCGCCGCTCTCACCGACGCGTTCGGGTCGGCGCCGACGGAAGGGCCCGTCGAAGGACCTTACGGCAGCGTGTACGACGGATTCGACTGGGAAGGGACCAAGGCGCTGGTGCGAGACACCCGGATCGACCTGGTCGTGTCGGCGGATGCGTCCGGCGTGCTCTTCCGCACACCGGAGGGCATCGGCCTCGGGTCGACACGCGCCGAGGCGATGGCCGCCGGCGCGGTGGACGGGTGGGACGAGGACGGCGACGGCGTCGCCGACTACCTGAGCATCGGCGTGCGCGAGGTTCCCGGCACGACGTCACTCGTGCATCCGGGAGAAGTCGGCGTGGAGTACATCGACCTCCAGATCACCGATGACGTCGTGACCCGGCTCAGCAGCGGCGGCAACGACTTCAGCGACATCTGATCCGCGCCGGGGACGGATCGCGACAGGGTCGCGTGACAGCCTCCGCCGCTCCCCCGCGCACAACTTCGGATGCCGCGGACGACACACCGTGGTTTCGGCATCCTGCGCGGCGTGTCGTCCGCCATCTCCGAAGTCGTGCACCCGGAGTCGACGCCGGACTGGGATAACCTTCCACCGAGTCCGTCCCGCCGAAGGAGAAACCCGTGCCCGCGAACGATGTGATGGCCGACGAGACCGATCGGATCGTCGCTGCGGCCCTGCAGGTGAACGGTCGAGCCTCGTGGGGCGAGATCGGCCGCGTGGTCGATCTGCCCGAGCGCACCGTCGCCCGCCGCGGCCAGCGTCTGCTCGACCGAGGACTGGTCCGCGTCTCCACCTACGTGGATCCCGCCCGGGTGCTGCATGCGCGCGCCGTGCTCTTCCGCATCACGACCGAGCCTCATGCCCTCTGGCACGTGGCCCGCACGCTCGCCCGCCGGTCGGATGCCTCCTCGGTGTCGGTCCTGGAGGGCAGCAGCGACATCGCCGGGATGCTGCTGCCGCGCGATGACGCCTCGATCCGCGAACTGCTGTTCACCGACTTCCCCGAGCTGGAGGGCATCGCGTCGATCAACGTGACGACGGTGCTGAAGTTCTTCCGCTCCGGCCACGACTGGCGCGCCGGAGTGCTCACCGACGAGCAGGCCCGCATGCTCGACGAGTCCTCGGGGTCGGAGGTCGACCCCGCCGATGCGCTCACCGACGAGGAGGAAGCGCTCATCACGCTGCTCCTGAAGGATGGGCGGATGCCGGTGGCCCAGCTCGCCCGGGCGCTCGGCCTGAACGTCACGACCACCCGCCGCCGCATGGAGTCGCTGAACCGCCGCGGCCTGATGCACCCGCGCACCGAGGTCGTGCCGAGCCTGTTCGGCCTGGGGCTGGAGGCCCTGGTATGGCTGCGTGTGCCGATGGATCGGCTCGAGAAGGTGGGCACCGCACTCGCGGCCGCGCCCGAGGTGAAGTTCATCGCGGCGACCACCGGCACCTCGCAGCTGCTCGCGAACGTGCTCGTGAAGGACGCCGACGAGTTCTACCGGTTCCTCACCGGTCCGGCAGTGGCGGGTCACGACGGCCTGGAGGTCGTCGAGTCACTCGTGGTCATCACGCCGGTGCTGCGCGGGTCGCTCATCGTCGACGAGGCGCCCGAGGCGATGGCCATCGACATGCCGACGGGAGCGATCCGCCTGTAGGCCGATTCTGTTACGAGCGTGTAAAGAAATGGCGAGATCGTTCGTCATGGCTTGACCCAGTGGCGAAATAGGGCGACTATCTCTCCAGGGCCTTCACCCCTGGAGAGGACGACCGTGTTCACGGCAACTGGAGACGACTGGGCGGATCGCGCTGCGACCCTGCACCTGCGCACCCGCATGTTCATCGACGGCGGCTGGGAGGCCGGCTCGGCAGAGCCCCTCACCCCGACGAGCCCTCGCGACGGGCGGGTCCTCCCGGAGATCACCGCGGCATCGGCCGCCGACGTCGACCGGGCCGTGCGCTCCGCTCGCCGCACCTTCGACTCCGGCGTGTGGTCGCGCATCGCACCCCGTGAGCGCGGACAGTTGCTCATCGCGTTCGCCCAGAAGATCCACGACAACGCCGAAGAGCTCGCCCTCACCATCTCGCTCGAGATGGGCAAGCCCGTACGCGAGGCGCTGCAGACCGAGCTCCGCGCGGTCGTGAACTGCTTCCGCTGGTACGGCGAGGCCGCCGACAAGGTCCTCGACGAGATGCCCGTCACCGCGCCGGACAGCCTGGCGCTCGTCACCCGCGAGCCGGCCGGTGTCGTCGCCGCCGTGGTGCCCTGGAACTTCCCGCTCACGATGACCGCCTGGAAGCTCGCCCCCGCCCTCGCGGTCGGCAACAGCGTGGTGCTCAAGCCCGCCGAGCACACCACGTTCTCGGCACTCCGCCTCGCGGAGCTCGCCCACGAGGCCGGTATCCCCGCCGGTGTGCTCAACGTCACCCCCGGTGCCGGACACATCGCCGGCCGTGCGCTCGGCGAGCACCTCGACGTCGACGTCGTGACCTTCACGGGTTCGCCCGAGGTCGGCCGACGCTTCCTCGGCTACTCCGCGGCATCCAACGGCAAGCGCGTCTGGCCCGAGCTCGGCGGCAAGACCGCGAGCCTGGTGCTGCCGGATGCCGACCTCGAGAACGCGGTGCGCGCCACCGCCGACGGCTGCTTCTACAACCAGGGGCAGATGTGCACGGCATCCTCTCGCCTCCTCGTGCCGCGATCGCAGCATGAGCGCGCGCTGGAGATCGCCGCCGACGTGGCGAGGAACAGCCTTCCCGCCGACCCCTTCGACGTCACCACATCGATGGGGGCGATCGTCAGCGAGAAGCAGCTCGCGGGGATCGCCGGATTCGTGGAGCGCGCCCAGGCCGAAGGCGGCGTGCTCGCCGCCGGCAGCGCAGAGCGGTTCCACGCCGTCGACGGCGGCAGCTACTTCGCCCCGGTCGTGCTCGGCGTCACCCCGGAGCACGAGGTGGCCCAGCGCGAGGTCTTCGGCCCCGTGCTGTCGGTCATCGCCTACGACGACGTGGAAGACGCCCTCGCGATCGCCAACGGCACCGAGTTCGGGCTGGCCGCGGCGCTGTGGAGCAACGACCTGAACGCCGTGCACACCCTCTCGCGCCGACTGCGGGCCGGGATCGTCTGGGTCAACTGCTTCGAAGAGGGCGACATGACGATCCCCTTCGGCGGGGTCAAGGGCTCCGGCTTCGGTCGCGACAAGAGCCTGCACGCCATGGAGAAGTTCACCGATCTGAAGACCACCTGGATCGCGCTCTCATGACCCGCCCGTTCATCGGCATCACCACGTGGCGCCGCTTCATCGACACCGACCTGGGTGCAGGGCGCCCTGCGCACAGCCTCGGCACCGAGTACTCCGCGCCCATCGAGGCCGCAGGCGCAGCCGTCGTGCTGCTGCCGCCGACCGGGGGCGTCGACGAGGTGCTCGACCACCTGGACGGACTCGTGCTCTCGGGCGGCGAAGACGTGCACCCCGCCCGCTACGGCGCCCAGCCGCAGCCCGAGAAGACGTACGATCCGGCCCGCGACGAGTTCGAGATCGCGCTCGCCCTCGGCGCCCGCGAGCGCGGCCTTCCCGTGCTGGCGATCTGCCGCGGCCTGCAGGTGAGCAACATCGCATTCGGCGGCTCGCTCATCGTCGACATCCCCTCGACCGAAGACCACCACCCCGTGCGCGGCGCCGATGAGCAGCTCTCGGCCCGGCATCCCGTCTCGTTCGCGGCCGACAGCCGGCTCGCGGCACTCTACGGCGTGCGCGAGCGCGTCGTGAACACCATCCACCACCAGTCCGTCGACATCCCCGCCCCCGGTCTGCGCCCCGTCGCATGGGCGCCGGACGGGATCGTCGAGGCCGTCGAAGCCGACAGCGACTGGCCCTTCTGGGCGGTGCAGTGGCACCCCGAGAAGATGATCGACCCCGCCGAGGCCGCAGAGGAGCTCCCGCTGTTCGCGGCGTTCGTCTCGGCCGCCCGTGAACGAGCAGCGGAACACGCCGCTGTGGAGAAAGGAACACGATGACCAAGCAGGTCTTCCTCGAGTACGAGAACGGCGTCCGCGCCGTCGCCACCCTGTTCGAGGACCTCGCCCCTCGCACGTGCGAGGCCATGTGGGGTGCACTGGAGAAGCCGGTCACCATGCAGGCGATGCACGCGATGTACGCCGGACCCGAGGTCATGGTCGGCCTCCCCGAAGAGGCACAGAACTTCGACCCCGAGAAGGTGCCGTTCGAGAACCAGCAGGTCGTCCCCGCACCGGGAGATCTGCAGTGGTACTGGCAGCGTCCGATGCAGATGGGCGGCCTGCCGTTCGAGTGGTACGAGATCGGAGTCTTCTACGATCGTGGTGCACGTACTCTCGGCCCGCTCGGATGGACACCCGTCAACATCTGGGGCGGCATCACCGAAGGATTGGCGGAGTTCGCCAAGGAGAGCGCGGCGATCCGCATCGACGGAGCGAAGCAGCTCACCATCGGACGCCTGGTCTAGGCGTCCATTCCGTGCTGGACCCATCCCGAAGGAGCAGTGCATGAATACCCGAAGAATTCTCACGACCGGAGCGCTCGTCGCAGCCGGTGCCCTCGTCCTCGCCAGCTGTGCAGCCGGTGACGACACCACCGCAGGCGGCGACAAGGAGTTCGCCGGCGAGACCATCGTCGTCACCTCGTTCGGCGGCGACTGGGAGAAGGCCTTCATCGAGGCCGTCGTCGATCCCTTCGAGGAGGAGACCGGCGCCAAGGTCGAGCTGATCACGCTGTACAGCGCCGATGCCCTCGCGCAGGTCACCGCCCAGAAGGCGAGCCCGCAGATCGACGTCGTGCACTTCTCCGGCGGCCAGGAGTTCACCGCGGCCCAGGACGGCCTCATCGCCCCGATCGCGGCCGACGAGCTCTCGGAGTCCGGTGACCTCATCGACCTCGCGACCGCCGGTCTCGAGCGCGGCGAAGGACCCGTCATCCAGCTCGCCCCGATCGGGCTGGTCTACAACACCGAGGCCGACGCCCCCGCGCCGACCTCGTGGCTCGACCTGTTCGACGAGGCCTACGCAGGGCACGTCGCGCTCACGGACTTCTCGAACACGTACGGCGTGCTCTCGATGCTCCGTGTCGCAGATGCCCTCGGCGGCGGCATCGATGACCCGTCGCAGGCGATCGCGGACCTCGGTGCCCTGGCGTCGTCGGGCGACGCGATCGTCGTACCCACCTCGCCCGACCTGCAGACCGCGTTCGCCCAGCGCGCGACGTGGATCGCCCCCTACGCGATGGACTACGCCGGAACGCTGCAGGATGCAGGGCTCCCGGTCGAGTTCATCGTCCCGGAGGAGGGTGCCACGGCATCCCTCATCACGGCCAACGTGGTCGAAGGACGGGACAACCCCGACCTCGCCAAGCTCTTCATCGACTTCGAGCTGCGCCCCGAAGCGCAGACCGTCTTCGCGGAGAACATGCGGTACTCGCCGGTGAACACCAAGGCCGAGCTCTCGGGCGACGCCGCGGATGCGGTGCTGACCGGTGACGAGCTCGACAACGTCGTGGTCTACGCGCCCGGCGACATCGCCGCCGACCGGCAGTCCTGGACCGACGAGTGGAATGCGCTGATCACCAAATGAGCGTCCGAACCCGTAGGGAGCCCTGGCTCCTGCTCCTGCCGGCGATCGTGCTGCTCGCGCTCGCCTTCATCACCCCGGTGGCTGGCATGCTCCTCATGAGCGTGCAATCGTCGGCAGGCGGGTTCACCCTCGACAACTTCACCCGGTTGTTCACGAGTGAATATCACCTCCAGGCGGCGCTGCGTTCGCTCCGCCTGGGGGTGATCCAGACGGTGATCACCCTGGTGCTGGCCATCCCGCTGTCGTACGTGATGGCGCGCGCCGGCTCGAAGGTGCGCTCCTTCCTCCTCATCGTCGTCATCCTGCCGCTCATGACCAGCGTCGTCGTCCGCACGTTCGGATGGGTCGTGCTCATGGGGCCGTCGGGCCTGTTGATGAAGATCCCCGGCGCCGAGTTCCTGGTCGGCGGCACGCAGGGCTTCCTCGGCACCGAGACCGGTGTCGTGATCGCGATGGTGCAGGTGCTCCTGCCGTTCGCCGTGCTGAGCATCCTCGGCGTGATCTCCGGCATCACCCCGCAGCTGGAGGAGGCGTCGCGCACGCTCGGCGCCGGCTTCTGGCGCACGCTCCGACACGTCGTCCTCCCCCTGGCGATCCCCGGCATCGTCGCCGGCGCCTCGCTCGTCTTCGTGCTCTCGGTGAGCTCGTTCATCACCCCCCGCTTCATCGGCGGGGCGCAGATCCCCGTATTCGCCCAGACGATCTACGTCGACGCGACCACCAACCTGGACTGGTCGTTCGCGGCCGCGCAGGCCGTGCTGCTGTTCGCCGGCGTCATGCTCGTGCTCGCAGCGACGTCCCGACTCGGGAAGCAGAAGGTGTGACCATGGTCCGTTCCGTTCCGATCCTCGGCAGGGTCCTCGCCATCGTCCTCGGCGTCGTCGTGACGCTGTACATGCTCGTCCCCCTCATGGTCGTCGCCGGCGCATCGGTGGGTGAGAACCGCTTCCTCACGTTCCCGGGTCAGGGCTTCACGCTCGACTGGTACGTCGACGCGCTCACCTCCGACACCTACCTGGAGCCGTTCCGACTGAGCCTGCTGGTCGGCATCACGGTCGCGATCGTCGCCGCATCCATCGGCACCGCCGCCGCGCTCGCCCTGACCCGCTTCAAGGTCCCCGGCGGCGCCGCGATCCAGGGGCTGCTGATGTCGCCGCTGACGATCCCCACGATCATCCTCGCGATCGGCGCCCTCTCGATCTCGTCCCTCACGATCGGCGCCCCGAACGTCGGTGTGCTGATCGCCATCCACGTGGTCATCGCGATCCCCTATGTCATGCGCACCGTCACGGGTGTCATGACCAGGGCAGACCACTTCACCGAGGAGGCGGCCCGCACGCTGGGCGCCAGCGCCTGGAACCGCTACCGCCTCGTGGTGCTCCCCATCGCCCGCCCCGGCATCGCCGCCGGAGCGTTCTTCGCCTTCAACATCTCCTTCGACGATGCGGTCATCGCCCTCTTCCTGCGCACCCCGCAGCTCGAGACGCTCCCCATCGCCATATACGGCCAGCTGGAGTTCAGCACGTCGCCCACCGTGGCGGCCGTCTCGACCCTCATGGTCCTGCTCACCGTCGTCCTCATGATCGTGCTCGAACGCATCATCGGCCTGGGAAGGTTGTTCGTCTGATGACAACACTCACCATCACCTCACTCACCAAGGACTTCAAAGGGACGTCGGTGCTCAAGGGCATCGACCTCACGATGCAGTCGGGGGAGTTCGTCTCCCTGCTCGGCCCGTCAGGGTGCGGGAAGACGACACTCCTCCGCTGCATCGCGGGGTTGGAATCGCCCAGCGGCGGCACCATCGAGATCGCGGGAGAGGATGTCACGAAGCTCCCGCCCGAGAAGCGCCACCTGGGCATGATGTTCCAGAGCTACGCGCTCTTCCCGCACATGAGCGTGGTCGAGAACGTGCGCTTCGGGCTGCGGATGTCGGGCGAGAAGTCCAAGTCGGAGCAGAAGGAGCTGGCCGTGCGCGCACTCGAGCGCGTGCAGATGGGCCACCTGGCCGACCGGATGCCGGCACAGCTGTCCGGCGGCCAGCAGCAGCGCGTCGCGCTCGCCCGCGCCATCGCCTTCGAGCCCCGCGTGCTGCTGCTCGACGAGCCGCTGTCGAACCTCGACGCCCGCCTGCGCGAAGACATGCAGGTCGAGCTGAAGGAACTGCACCGCACGCTCGGCCTCACCACCGTGTTCGTCACGCACGACCAGGAGGAGGCCATGAGCCTGTCCGACCGGATCGTGCTCATGAACGCGGGCGTGATCGAGCAGGAGGGTGCACCCGCCGACCTCTACGGCGCACCGCGCACACCGTTCGCCGCCGACTTCATCGGTGCGGCCAACCTGCTCCCGGCGACGCGCTCCGGTGCCGTGGCGACACTCGACGGCACCAGGATCCAGGTGCCGCTGACGGGAGCCGGGCCGGACGGCGCCGGAGAGGTCGTGCTTCGCCAGGAGGACCTGCGACTGTCGCCGGCCGTGGGCGCGGATGCTCCCGTGGGCGTCGAGGTCGTCACGCACGTGTACCGCGGCGCCGACATCGTGTACATCGTCGAGCTCGCCGGTCGGCGGCTGCGCGTCGTGCGCCCGCGGCACGAAGAGCCCATCCCCGAGGGCACCGCCGGCCTCGGCTGGCGCGACGGTGCCGTGCTCTGGATCGCGGCCGCCTGACCCCCGGGTCCAGGTGCCCGGCCCAGGCCGGCCCCGCCAGGCACCCGTGCACAACTTCGGAGGTCACCGGGCGGCGCGCCGTGCGAGGCCGCCCGACACCGGCGTGTCCGCTCCGATCTCCGAAACTGTGCGCACCCGGTCGAGACCCTGCACGACGCAGAACCCTGCGAAGCGCGAACCGCGGTCATAGGATCGGCTCGTGGCCGCTGACGACGAACGTTCTCCCGTACCCGACACCTCCCGCCGAGGCTTCCTCAAGATGGGTGGTGCCGCACTGGCCGGTGCCGTCGTCGGCGGGGCGGGCGGAGCCGCGATCGGCGCAGGCATGGCGGCGAACAGTCGCAGCGGTTTCGCCGCTGAGCCCGACCCCTTCGCCGCCCTGACTCCGCGCAAGGAGCCGGGTTTCGACCACATCGTCGTGGTGATGGGCGAGAACCGCTCCTTCGACAACCTGCTCGGCTACCTGTACTCGAAGGACACGCTGCCCGACGGCGAGACCTTCGACGGACTCGCTTTCGGCGACCACAGCAACACCGCTCCCGACGGCACCGTCGTCCCCGCCCATGTGCACACCGGTGACACCGATCGCATCATGAGCCTCCCCGACCCGGATCCGGGCGAGGAGTATCCGCACGTCAACACCCAGCTGTTCGACACGATCGACCCGGCCTCCAACGCAGACCTCTACGTCGACGGCATGCACGCCCCGTTCAACGCTCCGCCGCACGGCACGAAGGCGACCATGTCCGGGTTCCTCACCGACTACTTCGTCAATCTGCGCCGGCTGCGCAAGGGGGTCGAGCCGTCGCTCGACGAGGCCCGGCACATCATGGGCTCCTTCTCCCCCGAGATGCTGCCGACGCTGTCGACCCTCGCCTCCGAGTTCGCGGTGTTCGACCACTGGTACGCCGGAGTGCCGTCGCAGACCTTCTGCAACCGCTCGTTCTTCCACGCCTCCACCTCGCACGGTTTCGTCACCAACCAGGCGGGCGGCGGCTACTCCAAGTGGCTCGATGCGCCCGCTGCGCCCACCGTCTTCAACCGCCTCGAGGATGCCGGCATCTCGTGGAAGGTCTACATCGACAAGCTGCAGCTCGTCTCGTTCACCGGGATGCTGCACGCCGCCGTGCTCGAGAAGTACTGGCGCACCGAGCACTTCGGCACGATGGAGGACTTCTACGCCGACACCAGGAACGGCACGCTCCCGGCCTACGCGTTCATCGAGCCGCGCATGGTCTATGACCACAACGACTTCCACCCGCCGTTCGGCGAGGTGCGGGCGAGCGACGTCGACGGCTCCGAGATCTTCGACAGCGCGATCTCCGACGTGCGCGCCGGAGACCGGCTCATCCACGACATCTACGAGGCCGTGCGCACCAGCGCGTCGGCGAAGGGGTCGAACGCGGTCAACACCCTGCTGCTCATCACGTTCGACGAGCACGGCGGATGCTACGACCACGTGCCGCCGCCCTCTGCCACGAAGCCGACGCCCGACACCGGCCCCGGCGAGATGGGCTTCACCTTCGACCGCCTCGGATGCCGGGTGCCGGCGATCGCGGTGTCGGCGTACACGCGGCGCGGGACGATCATCCACGACGAGATGCATCACGGCTCGGTGACCGCGACCCTCTCGCGCCTGCACGGCCTGAAGCCCTTGAACGACCGAGACGAGTCCGCGAACAACATCCTCGGCGTCGTGAACCTCGACCAGCCGCGGCATCCCGCCGACTGGCCGATCACGACCCCCGCCTACACCCCGCCGAACCCCGAGCAGAATCCGCCGCATCCCGGCGAGAAGGATCAGGAGAAGCCGCTCACTCCCCCCGCCCGCGGACTGCTCGGACTGCTGATCGCCCGCTACGGACGTCCCGACGAGCCGGAGCCGGAGACCTTCGCAGACGCCTACCGGCTGCTGCACGAGCACGGCGAGGAGCTGTTCGGCCCGCCCAAGGGCTGACGTCCGTTCTGGTCAGTCGCGCTTCGACCGGCGACGGGAGGCGATCAGCAGCGTCGCGCCGAGGATCAGCACGACCGCGCCACCCGCGGCCCAGGCGAACGTCTCCGGCCCGAGGCCTGTTCCCGCCAGCGGACCCTGCCCGCCACCCGTGCCCGGCGTCGGGGAGACCGTATCGGTCGGGGTCGGCGTCGGGGTCGGGGTGACCACGACGGCGGAGAGCGTGAAGTCCTGATCCGTGATCGCCTCGCCCGCAGCCGTGATGAGGACGGTGCGCGTAGCCGCTCCGACGACAGTCGTGCCGGTGGGAGCGACCACGGTGAGCGTGTAGGTGCCGGGCGGCAGTGCCCCGAGTCCGTAGGAGCCGTCGGCATCCGTGGTCAGCCGCTGCGTGCCGCCCGGGCCGGAGACCTCCACCACGACACCGCTGATGGGGCCTCCGCCGGCATCGCGCACGACACCGTCGAAGGATCCGAGGCGGGCGAGCGCGAAGTCGACGTCCTCCACGTCATCCGCTGCGACCTGCTCCGCCCGCGTCACAGGGCCGGCGGCGACGTATCCACCGGGGGGCGTGATCGTGATGTCGTAGTCGTCGGCCGGCAACCGCGGGAAGCTGTAGTCGCCGTTCGCGTTCGTCACGGTGCTCAGGGTGCCCCCGGGGCCGCTCGCCGTGACCGTCACTCCCGCGACACCGGCGCCGTTCGAGGCGACGGTGCCGCTCAGCGTCGGGTTCTCGGCCAGCGCGAAGTCCACGCCCGTGATCGGATCCTCGCTGTCCTCCGGCACCGTGAAGGCGGGCGGCGAGTCCGTGATCGTGAATCCGGGCGGTGCGACGATCTCGGCAGTGTGCTCTCCCACGGGCACCGAGTCGAACAGGTAGCGTCCGTCGGCATCCGTCGTGGTCGTCTGGCCGTCGATGGTGACGGTCACTCCGGGGACCGGGTCGCCTCTGTCATCCGTCACCTGGCCGGACACGGCGACCGGAATGATGTCGCGCACGGTGAAGTCGGCGATGGCATCCGCATCGGTCAGATCGGCGGACTGAGTCGTCGCTCCCGTCGAGATCTTTCCGTCGGGCGGCGTCACGCGCACCGTGTAGCCGTCGGTCGCCACGAATCCGGCGAACGAATAGGTACCGTCTGCCGCCGTCGTGGTCGTGCCGACGACGGTTCCGTTCGCGTCGGTGAGGCTCAGCGTCACGCCGGTCAGCGGCCCCTCGACGAGGTCGGCGACGGTGCCGGTGATGTCGCGGGCGAGGGAGGCGAACCACGTCTGGTACACCGGGAATCCGGCGCGTCGGGTGAAGATGAGGCTCAGCGAGGTGATCGGGACGTTCGGCTCGAACCACGCGGCGGCGCCGCTCGTGTCGGCCGCGGCCGCGTTTCCGATGAGTGTGAGGGTCACGGGGTTCCACGTGGGGACGTCATCCGCGGCGCCGGTGCACGAGGGCTTGCCGGCGACGCCCGGCGCGCAGTAGTTGAAGCCGCCCCGGAAACCCAGCTGGGCGGCCGTCAGCGCCTGCCCGTCCGTTCCGACCGCGCTGATGCGCACGGCGTCGGCATCGATGTCGCCGAGCACGAAGGCCCATCCCGACGCGGGGGTCGGTGCGTCGAAGGAGTACGTGGTCGTCGACGGACTCGTCGCGTTGTCGGCCTTCGGACGCAGGTTCAGGTACGGCTGGTTGATGCTCGAGCCGTACTTCGCGCCCACCGGCGTCCCCTGAGACAGCCAGACGGATGCCCCGGAGATGATGCCGACCTGTCCGCCGCGCGAGTCGCTCGTGACGGTGGCCGTGACGGCGGGGTTCGCGGCGACCGCGACCGAGGTCGTGAACGCGCCACCGACTCCGGTCAGTGGTTGCCAGGCTGCCCACGTCGACGTGGTGGCCGCCGATGCGGGCACTGCAAGGACGACGGCCGTGAACAACGCCGCGACTCCGATGACAAGGCCTCTCCCGCGCACACGCATGCGGACAGGCTACCCCGGTATATCGGAATGCCGCAGGGTCGATTCCTGACGTCGCCACACGCCGGCGTGATCGGTGTTCGCTACCTGACCATTCGAGCTGCAGTCATGGCGGGTGCGGACGAATCTATCTGCTCGGTGCCGTCGAAATGGAATCCGTTGCGTAGGTAGAACGCTGTTGCTCGGGGATTCTCCTTGGCGACCCAGAGCATCGCCCCACTGTCACCCAGCGCCTGATCCAAAAGCGCTTGGGCCGCGCCGGAGCCGTAGTGCGTTGCGGCCACATAGATCGCGTACAGCTGACGCACGCGCGGCGGCTCTTCCCCTTCACGCCTCGTCCCCGGTCCGACCCATGCGAAGCCGATGATCTTCCCCTCGCTCTCAGCAACTCTGACGACGACGCCATCCGTGGGGTGACTGAGCACGTGTTCCCACATCTTGTGACGACCCGCAACGTACTCCTCGGAGAAGAAGGTGTCCGGCAAGAGGTGTGAATATGCCTCGCGCCACGTCGACACGTGCAACTCGGCGATCTCCGGGGCGTCAGCGATGCACGGGGGGCGAACAGCGAATGTCATCGCATCAGGATGCCAGTGCCCGCGCGCTGCGGCCTCATCAGCTCTGGTCGAGCTGACGCCTCCGGTAGGAACTGATCGACGTGAGGAGGTAGCGAAGCTGGACTGCGCATGCTCCCAAGATGAAGGCATACCCGAGACCCTGCGAGAACTCCTCGGGGCTGCGCACGAGGAAGAAGCCCCCCAGAAGAAGTACTGAGGTCAGCAGCAGCGTCCAGTTGGTCTTCATGAACGCGAGCCTATCAACCGAGCTCTTCGACCAGCTCGCTCAGATCGCGTACCCCTCGACAGGACCTTCCGTGTTCGGCTTCCACCCCAGCGCCGGAGCCACATGCTCGGCGAAAGCCTGCAGCACGTGCAGGTTGTAGTCGACGCCGAGCTGGTTCGGGATCGTGAGCATCAGGGTGTCCGCGGCCATCACGGCCTCGTCGTTCTTCAACTGCTCGATCAGCACGTCGGGCTCTGCCGCATAGGTCTTGCCGAACGTGGAACGGAAGCCGTCGATGACACCGATCTGGTCGCCGTTCTCCTCGCTGCGCAGACCGAAGTACGCCCGGTCCATGTCGGAGATCAGCGGGAAGACGCTCCGGCTGACCGAGACGCGCGGGGTGCCGGTGTGACCGGCCTCCTTGTATGCGGAACGGAACAGCTCGATCTGCTCGCGCTGCAGCTCGTGGAACGGCTGCCCCGTCGCCTCGGTGACCAGCGTGGAGCTCATCATGTTGAGGCCCTTGCGACCGGTCTCCTCGGCGGTGGCACGGGAACCCGATCCCCACCAGATGTGGTCGCGGAGGGTCGGAGACTGCGGCTCGATCGCGAGATAGTGCCCGGCGCCGACCATCCGAGGGTCGCCCTGAGCCAGGCGTTCGCCGTCGATCGCACGCAAGAAGATGTCGAACTTCTCGCGGGCGAGCACGCTGCCGCGCTCGGGGTCCTCCTCGTCGCGGAAGCCGAAGGCCTCATAGCCGCGAAGCGCGGTCTCGGGTGACCCACGACTCACCCCGAGTGCGATCCGCCCATCGGCGATCAGGTCGAGTGCCGCGGCCTCCTCGGCGAACTGCAGGGGGTTCTCGTAGCGCATGTCGATCACGCCGGTGCCGACCTCGATGCGCTTCGTGCGCGCGGCCATCGCCGCGAGCAACGGCATCGGAGACGCGGCCTGGCGCGCCCAGTGGTGCACCCGGACCGCAGCGCCGTTGACGCCGATCTCGTCAGCACCCTCGGCGATCGCGATCGTCTGCTTCAGCATGTCGCCCGCGGTGCGGGTCGCCGAACCTGGCACGTCGGCGTAGTGCCCGAAAGAGAGGAATCCGAAAGCCTTCATGATGTATTCGAACGCATGGATGCCATGGGCTATTCCCCCGGGAGTGGACGCGAATGGTCGCATCCAGGCATCCGAGGCGACCATTCGCGACCACTCCCCGTGGCGAGCCGTCGCAGAACGCCGGATCATGACCGAGGAAGCGACCATCTGCGACCACTCCACCCCGCGGACCACTGCACCCCGCGCACCACGCCCCCACCACCACGCGAGGGAGAGGAAGACAGGATGCCGTGGGCTATTCCGCCGGCACCAGGAAACCGTCGAGCACGAGCGAGCGGATGCGCGGCTCCAGCTCCGTCCACAGCTCGGGAAGTGCCACGTCGAACAGGTCGGCGAGGGCCTGGGCGATCTGGCCGACGGTGAGGTCGCCGTCGCAGGCGCCCACGAACGCGGCGAGCGCGGGGTCGACGTTCACCGTGCGCGCGAAACCGCCGCCCTGGCGCAGCTCGATCACGCTCGGGTCGTCGTTTCCGGGCAGCAGGTGCCGGGCCTCGGTGACATCCGCCGCGGTGACGAGCGTGGCGGGAACCCCCTCGGCGAGAAGATCGTGACCGTGCAGCCCGGTACCGAGGGCCTGACCGACGCCTGACACGTGCTGCATGAGGCGCTCCGTCCGACGCAGAGGGGTGCCGCCACCCCGGCGCATCAGCACGTACCCGAATCCGATCGAGGTCACCCCCCGGGCCGCGAAGTCGTCGAGCCAGGCGGTCAGCAGAGGCGTGAACGCCCGATCGCGCGGTCTCGTGCCGCCGTCACGGATCCACAGTTCCGCATAGCCGAGGGGCGAGAGCTGCTCGCGCTCGATCACCCAGAGGTCGAGTTCGGAGGGCACCCACGCCTCCAGTCGGGCCAGACCGGCCACCCCTCCGCGTGATTCCCAGTTGCCCAGCAGCTGCGCGATGCCGCCCTCGGTGAGGTACGACGGTGCGGTGCGCACGAACAGCTCCACCAGGGCGTCGCCGACCAGTCCGCCGTCGCGGTACTCGTACTCGGGCACATCATCGCCGCGGGGCGTGATCACGAACGGAGGGTTCGAGACGATCAGATCGAAGGCCTCACCGGCGACCGGCTCGAACATGCTGCCCAAGCGGAACTCGATGTTGCTCACACCGTTCAGCAGAGCGTTCATCTCCGCATACGCGAGCGCACGGGCCGAGATGTCGGTGGCGATCACCGTGCCGGCGCGGCGAGCCACCAGCAGTGCCTGGATGCCGCATCCGGTGCCGAGGTCGAGCGCGCGTTCCACCTCGATCGGCACCACGATCTCCGCCAGGGTGCGCGAGGCGCCGCCGACTCCCAGGACGTGGTCGGGCGGCAGCGCACCGTCGAGCGCCACCTCGTCGAGGTCGCTCGCGATCCACCACTCACCGACGCCTTCCGTGTCGACGAAGGACTGCGGGCGCAGCAGCGCGGTCGGGGTCACGGTCTCGGCATCCGCTCTCGCGAGGCCGAGACCGACGAGTCCTGCCACCCTCAGTCGTGGCAGCGCCGCCTCCACGGCTTCCCGCGGCTGCGGCATCCCGAGCACCAGAAGTCGCCCGAGGGTCGCCAGCACCCCGCCGTCACCGCGGATCTGCCGCAGGATCGGCTCGCGCATGCCGCGGGCGAGTGCGTCATCCGCTTCTTCCCCCCAGAGGCTCCGCAGAGGCTCCGAACGCAGGTCGGCGGCGTCGAGATCGGCGGCGAACGCCGCGCACAGCAGGGGCTCGGGGACGGGTGCAGGGGTGTCGGACACGGCCGTCACTCTACGCGCCTTCAGGGTTCTCCTTCCTCGGGCCTCCTAGAATCACTAGGTCAGTACTCACGATCAGCCCTGTCCCGGGCGTTCGAGGAAGACCTTCATGACCGTGACCACCCCCGAAACCGGCCCCCGTGCGCGCCTTCTGCGACTCACGCGCAGGACCGCGGTCTTCGCGATCGCACTCGGGATCTGTGGATTCGTGGCTCCGAGTGCAGCGGTCGGCGCGACAGACGACGCTCCGGCGAAGGATGACGAGACGGTCGAGCTCTATGTCTCGGCAGGCGCGCGGGGGGCCGTCGCCGTCGGCGGTTCGACGTCGGCGATCGTCACTGTGCAGAACGAGACCGAGTCGCAGCTGAGCGGCGGACGGGTGCTCGTCGAACTCAACCGCACACCTCTCGCCGACGACGACGCGATCACGACCTGGCTCGACGATGGCGAAGCCTCCGGTGACTTCACCACCCTGGGCACCGAGACCACGAGCGCCGTGGAAGCCGGCGATGAGGAGACGACGACAGTCGTCGTACCGGACGAGGTGCTCGGCGACATCGCTCCGGGTGTCTACCCGCTGCGCGCGGTTCTCACCGGAGCGAGCACGGGAGCCGCGGGATCCGATGACGAGGTCGACCGTGATGCCGACGCGACGAGCGTGCTGGTCGTCACGGCCGGCACGACCGCGAAGGTCGGCGTGCTCGTGCCGATCACGGCGACTCCGGCCGGAGGAGCGCTGCTCACGTCAGAGGAGCTCGGCACACTCACCGCCGACGACGGCGCACTCACCGCGCAGCTCGACGGCGTCACGGGTACCGCGGCGATCCTCGCCATCGACCCGGCGATCATGGCCTCGATCCGCGTGCTCGGCACAGCGGCACCCGCATCGGCGACCGAGTGGCTCGCCCGGCTCGACGAGCTGCCGAACGAGCGGTTCGCCCTCCAGTTCGGTGACGCGGATGCCACCGCGCAGGCACATGCCGAGCTCCCGTCGCTGCTGCAGCCGACCACGCTCGCACCGTTCCTCGACGAACGCAACTTCCCGAAGACGCCGGATGCTCCGCTCACCGACGCACCGACGATGAGCCCCACGCCCTCCCCCGCGGCGACGGAGGACCCCGCGCTCCCCGATGACGACGCGCTCTCGAAGGTCGAGGGCGCCACACCCGGCATCCTCTGGCCGCGCGGAGACGTCACGCAAGACGACCTGGCGACCTTCACGTCGTATCTGGAACGCGCGGCCCTCACCGTCCTCCCGTCGAGCAGCGTCGGCGGTGCGACATCGGCGCACGCCACCGTGGGGTCGTCCGCGGTCCTGGTCACCGACGATGCGGCATCGGCGGTGCTCTCGCAGGCCGCGGCAGAGAACCACGCCGCTGCGCGCCAACGTTCTCTGGCAGCAGCCACCGCGCATCTCTTCCTCGCCGCACAGAGCGACCGCAGTGCCCCCCTGCTCATCGGACTCGAGCGAGACGAGACCCGCAGTGCCGGTGCGCTGCGGGATGCGATCTCGACCGCTGACACCGCGGGCTTCGGCCTCACCGACCTCCGCGCCACGCCGGCCACGGCCGCGACCCTGACCACGGAACCCGACGCCGGCCGCGCCGCCGCCGTCCACGAGCTGCTCGCCGACGAGAACACCCTCACGGACTTCTCGTCGATCCTCGCGGACCCCCAGCTGATGCTGAGTCCGGAGCGCATCCGGATCCTGCGCACTCTCGCCGTCGGCATCCCGGCTGACTCCTTCGGCGCCGAGGTCGGTGCGCACCGCGAGGCGACGCGGGAGACCCTGAGCGCGGTCAGCATCCCTCCGTCGAGCACGATCCAGCTGCTCACAGCAGCCGCCGATCTCCCCTTCCGGGTGCGCAACGACCTGCCCTGGCCGGTCACCGTGCGGCTGACGGTCATCCCCACCGACCTGCGCCTCGATGTTGAGCCGGTGACCATCGCCCAGGTCCCGGCGAACTCCAGCACCCGCGTCAAGGTCCCGGTGTCGGCTCGTGTCGGCAGCGGTGAGCTCACACTCCGGTTGAGCCTGTCGACTCCGACCGGCGTTCCGATCGGTGGAACCGAGAGCGTCCGCGTCGCCGTGCGTGCCGAATGGGAGACCATCGGCCTGGCGGTCTTCGGCGGGCTGATCGTGGTGCTGATCGGTCTGGGTGTGTGGCGCACCGTGCGACGCCGCCGGAACGAGGCGAACGAGGAGGCGGCGGATGCAGACGCAACCGCCGATCCGGATGCCGTGGAAGAGGACGCTGTGAACACTGCCCCGGATGCCGCCTCTGCCGAGAAGCCGAATGAGTAGCCTCGGCCGCGCGAGCGCCATCATCGGCGCTGGGACCATGGTGTCGCGCGTGACGGGGTTGCTGCGCAGCATCGTGCTGGTGGCGGTCATCGGGTCGTACAAGTCCGGCCCTGCCGACGCCTTCGCCGCAGCCAATCAGCTCCCGAACAGCGTGTTCTCGCTGATCTCGGTCGGCATCCTCACCGCGGTCATCGTGCCCCAGATCGTGAAGGCCGCAGCCGATGCCGATGGCGGCAACGCCTTCATCTCGAAGCTGTTCACCCTCGGCACCGTGGTCCTCGTCGCGATCACAGCCCTCGCCACGATCGCTGCTCCGTGGCTGGTCGAGATCGTGGCGGGTGGGTTGTCGCCGACCACACAGGCCCTCGCCACCGCTCTGGCGTACTGGTGTCTTCCGCAGATCCTCTTCTACGGCCTCTACGCGCTGCTCGGCGAAGCCCTGAACGCCCGCAAGATCTACGGGCCGTTCACCTGGGCTCCGGTCGTGAACAACATCGTGTCCATCATCGGGTTCCTGGTGCTCGGTGCGGTCTTCGCACCGGTGTCGACGAACGCCTCCGCCTGGACACCGGAGATGATTGCCGCCCTCGGCGGCACGGCGACCCTGGGCATCGCCATCCAGGCCCTCATCCTCCTGTTCTTCTGGCGTCGGACCGGCCTCGCGCTGCGCCCCGACTTCCACTGGCGCGGCGTCGGGCTCGGCAACGTCGGCAAGCTTGCCGGATGGACCTTCCTGATGGCCTTCGCCTCTCTCGCAGCCGGGGTGCTGCAGGGGCGGATCGTGAGTGCGGCGTCCGAATCCGGTGCCTCGCTCGCGGTGACCGCCAACGCGTGGCTGATCTTCATGCTGCCGTACTCGGTCATCGTGCTGTCGATCGGGACGCCCTACTTCACGCAGATCAGCGAGCATGCCGCAGCAGGACGGACGACGGAGGTGCGGGCGGACATCGCCCGCAGCATCCGAACTCTCCTGTTCTTCATCATCGCCGCGGTCGCCGCAGTCGCCGCGGCGGCCGTGCCCGCATCCCGCGTCTTCACCAAGCCCACAGAGACGGTCTCGGCAGCGAGCGCCGCCGAAGGAGCCGCCCTCGTCCTGCTCTGCTACCTCGTGAGCCTGATCCCGCTCACGATCCTCTTCATCGTGCAGCGCACGTTCTACGCCTACGACGACACCCGCACGCCGTTCTGGTTCACGATCTTCCAGTGCGTGCTCATCGTGGCGACCACTCTCGCCGCCTGGGGTCTGCTCGAGGCCGATGTCATCCCGATCACCTCTCTCGCCGCTGCGGTGGCTCTCGGGCAGTCGATCGCGAGCATCCTGCAGACCGTCGTGGCGACCTGGTTGCTGCACCGCAAGATCGGCGGCCTGCAGGTCGGGAGCTGGATGCTCACGATCGGCCGCTTCGCCGTCGCCGGCATCCCCGCGGGTCTCGCCGGCTGGGGGGTCTACCTGCTCTCCGGAGGCGCCGACGGATGGATGGTCGCCGGCCAGTTCCTCGGCGCCGTCGGAACCGCCGTCATCGGCCTTGTCGTGGTCGTGGTCTACATCGGGATCCTCGCCCTGATGCGCGCCCCTGAACTCAGCGTCGCCGGTTCCCTGGTGCGACGGTTCCTGCCCGGCCGCTGAGCCTGCCGTCGAGCCGTCTCCCAGCCCGGCGCGCGACCCTGGTCAGGGAATGCCTCGCGGCTACCATGGGTTGAAGCACTCGAAGGTCATTCGACTGCAGTTTCTAAGACGGAGAGCACATGCGTCAGGTCATCATCATCGGCTCCGGCCCCGCCGGATTCACGGCTGCCATCTACGCAGCCCGAGCGAACCTCAAGCCGCTGCTCATCGCGAGCTCGGTCGAGGTCGGCGGCGAGCTGATGAACACCACCGAGGTCGAGAACTACCCGGGCTTCCCCGAGGGCATCCAGGGCCCAGAGCTGATGGCGAAGTTCCAGGAGCAGGCCGAGAAGTTCGGCACCGAGGTCGTCTACGACGACGTCACCGAGCTGCAGCTCGACGGCCCCGTCAAGAAGGTCATCCTCGGCAGCGGTGCAGAGCACGAGACCAGGGCGCTGATCTACGCGACCGGCTCGGCCTACCGCAAGCTCGACATCGAGGGCGAGGAGCGTCTCTCCGGCTACGGTGTCTCGTGGTGCGCCACCTGCGACGGCTTCTTCTTCCGCGAGAAGACGATCGCCGTCGTCGGCGGCGGTGACTCGGCGATGGAGGAGGCGACCTTCCTCACGCGCTTCGCGGAGAAGGTCTACGTCATCCACCGCAAGGACTCCCTCCGCGCCTCGAAGATCATGCAGGAGCGCGCGTTCGCGAACGAGAAGATCGAGTTCGTGTGGAACAGCGAGGTCGCAGAGGTGCTCGGTGGAGACTCCGTGACCGGCGTCCAGCTGCGTTCCACGGTCGACGGCACCCTGCGCGACCTGCCGCTCGACGGACTCTTCATCGCGATCGGCAACGACCCGCGCACGCACCTCGTGCACGACAAGCTGAAGCTCACGGATGAAGGCACCATCTGGGTCGACGGACGCTCCTCTGTGACCTCGATCCCCGGCGTCTTCGCTGCCGGAGACGTCATCGACCCGACCTACCGCCAGGCCATCACGGCTGCCGGGTCCGGAACGGTCGCCGCCCTCGACGCGGAGCACTTCCTCGCGGATTTTGACGATGCCTCGGTCGAGTTCCCGGCTGCCGAAGCCGCCGAGATCCTCACCGCCTGACGCGGCGGGAACAGTTTCACCTCGTCGGCTGTTGTAGCAGACGAACCTCGAATCAAGGAGAACTCTGATGAGTGCAAAGGCTACGAGCCAGGCGACCTGGGAGCAGGACGTTCTGCAGGCCGACGGTCCCGTGCTGGTGGACTTCTGGGCGGAATGGTGCGGCCCGTGTCGCATGGTCGCCCCGGTGCTGGACGAGATCCAGGCCGACAACCCCGACAAGATCACCATCCTCAAGCTCAACGTGGATGAGAATCCTGAGCTGGCGATGAAGTACCAGATCACGTCGATCCCGGCGATGAAGGTCTTCAGCGGTGGTGAGGTCAAGACGACCATCATCGGCGCGAAGCCGAAGTTCGCTCTCGAGAAGGACCTCGCCGCTTTCATCGGCTGATCCCCTCACACGTCCAGGCCGCCGTCTCCCCCGGGAGGCGGCGGCCTTTCGTCATCCCCGGCGCGGTTATCCCCGGCGCGGTTATCGCCCACGCGGCTACCCCCGACGCGGTTGCCCCGACGAATCGCGGAGTCTCGGACGAATCCCGGAGCTTCCACCGTGACTCGTTCAGCGAAGTGTCATCCTTTCCGGGATGTGTCGCCGTGCGCGACTGCCTGGGGATCCGCCTACTTGTCGGAGACGGGGACAGAAGGCAGGCCCCGCGCCTCGCGCGCGCGGTCGACGATCTCCTGAATGACGGGTGTCTTCGCCTCGTTGTACGACGACTGTCCACGCGCAGCCGCCGCGACGGCGTCGCACTTGGCGTGCGTGTACCGGTCGGCGTCCATCGGATGCGTCAGCAGCCAGTCGCGCAGGATCCGCTGGTTCACGTCGTCCCAGTCGACAGCCGGGAAGAAGTGCGCGATGCGGGTGCGGATGCCGTCTGACTCGAACACCATCACCGGGTGTGTGCGCACCCCGCTGCCGAGGCGCCACCCGAAGCGTTCCAGCGCTTCCCGATGCCGCGCAAAGTCCGCCATGTCCGCGACCCGCACCGCGAGGTCGATGATGGGCTTCGCCCGCATGCCCGGCACCGCGGTCGAACCGATGTGCTCGACGACCCAGGCCGGGTCGCCGTGCGCACGCAGCTCGGCAGCGATGCGCTCGAACTGCGCCGGCCAGTCCGGGTCGTAGGCGACCAGCTGCCGCGGCATCGTCAGGAGGCGTCGGCGACCGACGGGTCCCAGCGCCGGTGGCGCTGCTTCTCGTCCAGGAGGCCCCAGACGGCCGGGGTGAGCTCCGGGTACTCCAGCGCGATCTGACGCAGCACACGGTAGTGCCGAGCGGCGTTGGGGCGCACTCCATCGTTCGCGGTGATGTTGTCGGCCCGCAGGAGGTACACCACGAGCTCGTCGACGCTCGGCAACTCCTCCATGAACTCCCAGGGGTCCTCTCCGCCGAGGAGTCGCTCCTGGATGAGCACGGCGAGCTCGTCGGTCGCCTCCGCACGCAGCACTTCGAGGCTGGCGCGGCGGGGGACGGACTCGGTCATACCTCCAGCCTACGCGCGCGTGCGCCGTGGTCGGCGCTCGATCTTCACCTCGTCGCTCATCTCCTCCAGCTCTTTGCCCTTGGTCTCCGCCACCTGGAAGTACACGAAGAAGAACGACAGCAGCGCGAAGAAGGCATAGAAGCCGTAGGCGAACGGAAGGCCGATCTGCGCGAAGGCGGGGAACGTCGTGGAGATGAAGAAGTTCGCCGCCCACTGCGCCGCTGCGGCGACCGCGAG
Organism: Microbacterium sp. NPDC087591; assembly: GCF_044743625.1. Lineage (NCBI taxonomy): Bacteria > Bacillati > Actinomycetota > Actinomycetes > Micrococcales > Microbacteriaceae > Microbacterium > Microbacterium sp. NPDC087591. Next base: position 1,670,536 of record NZ_JBIUWU010000001.1, on the reverse strand, counting down.
AGCACCAGCACGGATCGAGTTCGGGAACATCTCTCCCAGGAGCACCCACACCAGCGGGCCCCAGGTCGCCCCGAAGAACACCACGAACGCATTGGCGCAGATCAGCGCCACGGTCGACCACGGGTCGGGGAGCGTGACCGAGCCGGCGGAATCCAGGGTGCCGAACGAGAAGGCGAGTGCCATCAGCCCGAGCGAGATGGTCATGCCCACTGAGCCGACGAGCAGCATGATGCGCCGCCCCACCTTGTCGACCAGCAGGATCGCCACGATCGTCACGGCGATGTTGGTCACAGAGGTGATCACGGTGATCGTGAGCGCTTGCGCTTCACCGAAGCCCACCGACTGCCACAGCGTCGTCGAGTAGTAGAAGATGACGTTGATGCCGACGAACTGCTGGAAGACGGAGAGCAGGATGCCGACCCACACGATCGGTTTCAGCCCGAAACGGTTGCCCCGGAGGTCGCGCAACGACTCCGACCGCTCGGTGTTGATCGTTCCGGTGATCTCCTTGATCTTCGCGTCGACGTCGACCGTCCCGGTCACGGCGGTCAGCACCTCGGATGCCTTCTCCAGCTGCCCCTTGGCGACCAGGTAGCGCGGAGACTCCGGCAGGCGCAGCGCCATGACACCGTAGACGATCGCGGGGATCGCCTCGGCGATGAACATCCAGCGCCATGCGTACAGACCCCAGAGCGGCTCTGCGGCTCCGCCGGCGACATCTGCAAGCATCGCATCGGACAGCAGGGCGACGAAGATGCCGGTGACGATAGCGAGCTGCTGGAGCGATCCCAGACGTCCTCGCATCCGTGCCGGGGAGACCTCTGCGATGTAGGCCGGCGCGATCACCGATGCCGCGCCGACACCGAGTCCGCCGACGACGCGCCAGATGATGAGGTCCACGACGCTGAAGGCGAGGCCGGAGCCGATCGATGAGACGAGGAACAGGATGGCAGCGGCCACCATGATCGGGATGCGGCCGTAGCGGTTCGCGAGCGGACCGGCGAACCACGCACCCACCGCACAGCCGATCAGCGCGGATGAGACGGCGAAACCCTTGAGTCCGACCCCGAGGTCGAACCCGGAACCGGATCCCGCAAGGGCGTCCACCGCACCGTTGATCACCGCGGTGTCGAATCCGAACAGGAAGCCGCCCAATGCCGCCGCGATGCTGATCGCGATCACGCGACCCTTCAGAGCTGAACCCGATGGTGTCGCTGACATGATGTCCTCCCCGACGTCTGTTGAGGGGAGTCTAGGCCCGCCTCGATGCACCCAGGGCGACGTCAGCTCTTGCCGTAACCTTCTTCGCCGAGTTCCTCGAGGATGCGATTCAGATCCTGGATCGACGCGAAATCAATCGTGACCTGGCCTTTTCGAGCGCCCAATGCGATCTTGACGCGCGTGTTCAGGCGATCACCGAGCTTGCCGGCCACCTCGTCGAGGTAGGCGCGTCGCGCCCCAGGCGTCGGCTTCGGCGTCGAGCCCGCCGCGGCCGGCTGGCGCTTGGCGACCTCTTCCGTCGCACGGACGGACAGATCCTCGTTCACGACCTTGTCGGCGAGACGCTGCATGGCTTCGGCGTCGTCGAGACTCAGGATCGCACGTGCGTGCCCGGCGGTGAGCACGCCGGCCGCGACCCGCTGCTGCACGGGGACCGGGAGCTTGAGCAGGCGGATGGTGTTGCTGATCTGCGGGCGCGAGCGTCCGATGCGCGTCGCGAGCTCCTCCTGCGTGATGCCGAAGTCCTCGAGCAGCTGCTGGTAGGCCGACGCCTCTTCCAGCGGGTTGAGCTCCGAACGATGCAGGTTCTCGAGCAGGGCATCTCGCAGCAGGTCTTCATCGGCGGTCTCGCGCACGATCGCGGGGATGGTCTCCAGGCCCGCCTCTCGCGCCGCTCGGGTACGCCGCTCCCCCATGATGAGCTCGTAGTCACCCTCGGAGTTCTTGCGCACCACCACAGGCTGCAGCACACCGAACTCGCGCACGCTGTGCACTAGCTCGGCGAGATCTTCGGCATTGAAGTGCGTGCGCGGCTGCCGCGGGTTCGGGACGATCTTCTGCGGGTCGACCTGTACCAGGTGGATGCCGGGGACCGCCGTCAGATCGGGCTCCGCGGTCGGGGCTGTGCTCTCCGGCGACGGGCGCAGGCTCGCGCCGGGGAAGAACACGTCCACGGGACGCTCGGACTGATCGGCGGTCGGGATGAGGGCGCCGATTCCACGGCCCAATCCAGTGCGCTTCGCCATCATTTCTCCTTGCTCTGCGACGCTGTGCGCGACGCGATCTCGACAGCGGCCTCGCGATACGCGATCGCTCCGGCGGATTGCCCATCGTAGGCGATCACGGTCTGGCCGAAACTCGGGGCTTCCGACACCCGCACGGAACGCGGGATGACGGTTTCGAGCACCTGAGTCGGGAAGTGGGTACGGACCTCGTCTGCGACCTGTTGCGCCAGGCGTGTACGCCCATCGAACATCGTCAGCAGGATGGTCGAGAGGTGAAGCGCCGGGTTCAGGTGCTTCTGGATCATCTGGATGCTGCCGAGCAGCTGACTGAGACCTTCCAGCGCGTAGTACTCGCACTGGATCGGGATGAACACCTCGGATGCCGCGGTGAACGCGTTGATGGTGAGAAGGCCCAGAGACGGCGGGCAGTCGATGATCACGAAATCCATCGGACTGTCCGCGAGGTAGTCTTCCAGCGCGCGACGCAGGCGGTGCTCTCGGGCGACCTGAGCGACGAGCTCGATCTCAGCACCGGCCAGATGGATCGTGCTCGGCGCGCAGAACAGGTTCGAGTTCTCCGGACTCTGCTGAATGATGTCAGCGAGGGGGAACTCATCGATCAGCACGTCGTAGACGCTGGGGATGTCCGCACTGTGAGGAACTCCGAGCGCCGTCGAGGCATTGCCCTGGGGGTCGAGATCGATCACGAGGACCTTGGCGCCCAGTCCCGCGAGGGCCGAAGCGACGTTGACGGCCGTGGTCGTCTTACCGACGCCGCCCTTCTGGTTGGACACCGTCAGGACGCGTGTGTTCCCCGTGAACTCCACTTTCGCGGATTCAAGGGCACGCCGCCGAGCGGAGAGGTCTGCGAGTTCCCGCGCGAGCGGTGTATCCATACCGAACGGATCGTTCGAGGATGCCTTTTCGGACTGTTTCACGTGAAACATCCACTCCTTTCGGGGCCGCGTTCTACTCTAATCGCTGCGACGGACGGTGATCGTCGGTCGTTCGGCCGTCGGGCGTGCTCCTCGGCGGCCAGGAAGCACCCCTGCAGCCGTCGTCAGCGGTCCGCAGCACGGGATCGTCGTCCCCCTCCCCCGATGTGACGTCGAGACCGGCATGCCGCTCTCATCGCCATCCAGCCACAGGGGTCGCGTCGTGTTCGCAGAAGGAGGCCTTCTCTCACCGGACGCAGTGCCTTCCATGATGCCCGAGCCGCGGCGCAGCGTCGATAGCCGAATCCCACCTCGATCCCACGTCGTCGGTGAGCACGAGACCTTCCGCATCGAGCGGACTGCTGGCCCCGTAGCGCGTGTTTCACGTGAAACCACGCCATCCACTCCCCCACTGCAAGACGCTGCGCAACCGGGGGCCTTCACGTGCGGTTCCTCGGCGGGGGTGATCGTGAGATGAGGCTCCCGTACGTCAGCGCAGTGGCCGTGAATGACGGGAGCAGGAGGGAGTCCGACCGTCCGCGTGGCACGGATCTCCCGGGCCGGCCCGGTGCGTACGGCACCCCGGCAGTGGCCCACCTCGAGCGCTCGACGCGCAACAGGTGGATCGGCCATCCTGACTCAGACCGCGAAGCGCCGGGAGCGAGGACGATGTTTCACATGAAACACGCTCCTCATCGATGTGAAGAACAGTCATGCATGGTGGGGTTCTGTGATCGGAGCGCGGCGTGATGGTGACCCCAGGGAACGGACTCCGGGTGCTCGGCTCCGGGGATCCCTGACGAGAAGAGCCCCGGGAGCGGGAGTCGGTCCTCGGTGCGCGGCAGTGGTTGGCGCGTCTGCCCCCGGGCTGGTACCGCAGGCGAGAAGCGAGAGCGTCGCCTCGCCGAGACGACCTGGTGCGCAGAATCTGCGTCGTCACCCCGGCCAGGGCTTCCGATGCTTCCCGTGAAACACCTCACCCCGCCCCCAAGCGCGCTGAACACCGCCACGCAGCACCCCATCGCAGAGCACCGTCCGAGCTGTGAGCCGCGGGTGATGGCGCCTCGCCGTGGGGGTCCGAGTGTGGTCCACAGGATTCGACGTGGATGAGAGGCAGCCCCGTGCACGGGCCTCGGACAGCCACGTGGCGTGCAGCGGACGTACGCGTCGAGCCTCCACTCCCCCAGTCCTGACACGACGACACCCGCCGGGTCACAGGGTGCAGGGGCGCAGGCCATGATGAGGGTGTGCGAACGCGATGTTTCACGTGAAACGCGATACCTCCGCGCGCAGCTAGTCGCGCAGGTCGAGATCGATCGCCCTGGATCGACCCTCTAGATGAGGCCGTGCGGCAACACGTGTGGGAGCCTCTGAATCGGAGGGATGAAGTACCCGCAGGTCCCGCTCGGTGGTCACGGTGCGTGTCTCTCAACCACCAGCGCATCACTCACGAAACGCGACAGGACCAGTGACGAACGGTCTACCGGACGCTCCCTGCAGGGAACCCACCGGTCGGGTGCGATGTTTCACGTGAAACATCGACGGTGGAAGTACTCGTAGATCGCGCACATCACCGTCGCGAGCCCTGTGGATGGATCTGTGGAGCGAGCCCGGATCGATGACCGGGACACCCGCGGCCTCTCCTCCACACTCGCCGTGTTCCTTGTGAACGACTGGGATCTCGGACCCCTCGCCCTTCCCGGCCGCTTTCATGCGGCCTGTGGATAACATCCTCATCTGATCCATAGGCTGCGGCAGAGATCCCGCCCCGCGACGCGATTCGTTGCCACTGTCTCACGTGGGCATGTCTTCCCACACACCGCGAACACGCATCCTCAGGCACCCTCCGTCAGACCGCTGTCGGGGAGCCATCACGCGAACGTGCCATCCCTGAGTAGCTCCTTGAGACAATGACCATCCCGCCCTCTCAGCCTGCCGACGATACCTGGTGACAGCCATGCGTTCGCGTTTCACGTGAAACATCCACCGACAGCGAGCGGGCATCACGCGGGCTACCGACGCCGAACATGGTGCGATCTCCGCGACGGCACTCGCCCACGCCGCGGACGCCAAGCCTCCACGTCTACCAGCACCCGAAGACCTTCCGCTGCGACAGTCCGCAGGCACAAACGACACCAGGCACAAACGACACCAGGCACAGACGAGATCGTCGCCGCCGATCCCAATGGCAGCCCCGCTCAGTTGCGCGAGGACCCCCGGGCCCGGGGCTCACGCACAAAAGCGCACGCGTCATGCCCCGACGATATGACGCTGACGTGACCGTCGCGCAGCGCATGTTTCACGTGAAACACAGCGTGCGTGATCTACCGGACCACGGCCCGCAGTACCCGGGTCGTCTCAGCGAGCACTCCTTCGCCGAGAACTTCAACGCGCACGTTCGACAGCCGGAACTTCTTGATCGGCTTCTGCGCCGCCTCGATCTCGTTCTCGACGTTCATCCCCTTGAGCAGCGCGAGCTCTCCCCCGTCTTTCACCAGGGGCGCAGTCAGAGGGATGAGGGTACGCAACGCGCTCACAGCTCGCGCCGTCACGACGTCGAATCCCTCAGGACGGCGCACATCCTCAGCGCGAGCGCGGTGCACCTCTACGTTCTCCAGCGCCAGCGCCGTCACCTGCTCGTTGAGCCAGGTGACACGCCGCTCCATCGGCTCGATGAGGGTCCACTGCACATCCGGCCGGGCGATGGCGAGCACCAACCCGGGAAGGCCGGCACCGGAACCGATGTCCGCCACAGATCCATGGAAAAGCGGAGCCGCGATCACACTGTTCAGGATGTGGCGCGTCCACAGCCGAGGGAGCTCGAGCGGACCGATCAGGCCGCGTTCCACCCCTTCGCGCGCGAGAGCATCCGTGAACGCCCGTGCCTCGTCGATCCGATCACCGAAGAGCTCGGCAGCGATCACCGGCTCCACCTCGAGACCGGTCATGCTCCCACTCCCGACGAGTGTTTCACGTGAAACATCAACGACGGCGGAGGACCGTATGCCGGTCTGCACCCTCGCCGTAAGACTCCGACACCAGACCACGGTCCGAGGCGATGTCATGCACCAGCTTGCGCTCGTAGCTCGACATGGCCGGCAGCGACGCCTGCGACGAGCCCTCGTCGAGCTTCGCTGCGGCGGCATCGACCAGGGTCTCCAGCTGGCGACGACGGATGTCGCGAGATCCGCCGATATCCAGGATCAGACGAGAGAACGCACCGGTCTTGTTCTGGACCGCGAGGCGCGTCAGCTCCTGCAGAGCCTGCACCGTATCGGGCGCAGAGAGCAGAGCCAATCCGTCATCCTCCGCTTCGACCGACACGTAGGCACGGCCCTGACGAACGTCGAGGTTCAGATCACCGTCGATGTCGGCGATGTCGAGGAGTTCCTCGAGGTAGTCCGCGGCGATATCGCCTTCGTTCTCGAGCTGAGCCACCGTGGGCTCGACGCTCTCCGTCACGCTCTCGGTCATGAGGCGCTCCCCTTCTTCTTCGCACGCTTCTTGCCGACCGGCTGCTGACGCTTCGGGGCCTCGGCCTTCGCCTTCTCGACTTCCTCGAGCTTGCGCTGCTGCTCAGCCTCGTACACCGACATCGGAACGACCTTGCCCGACGAATCGATCGCCTTGCCCTTGCGAGCCAAGCGCTCCTCACGAGCCTTCGCAGCTTCAGAGCCGGGGGTCGGCATCTCACGGATGACGAGGAACTGCTGTCCCATGGTCCAGAGGTTCGAGATGAACCAGTACACGACGACGCCGAGCGGGAAGAAGATTCCCGAGAAGATGAAGCCCAGGGGCAGCACGTAGAGCATGATCTTCTGCATCTGGTACGCCTGGCCGGTCTTGGCCTCGGGCGACAGGTTCTTCGAGATGATCTGCAGTTGGGTGAAGAACTGCGAACCGATCATGAGCACGACGAGCGTGACGAGGATGATGATCGCCGTGGTGTTGCCCACGTCGATCGCATTCCCCAGGTTCTCGTGCAGTGAGGCGACACCGAAGAGCTTGGCGTCGTAGAACTCCTTGGTGAGCTCCGGGCTCAGCAGGCCCACACCACCGATGCCGTCCTTCGCGTGTTTGCTGACGTCGCTCAGCACGCTGAAAAGGGAGAAGAAGATCGGCATCTGCACCAGCAGAGGCAGGCAGCTCGACATCGGCGTCGTGCCGTGCTTCTTGTACAGCGCCATCGTCTCGCGGCTCATGGCCTCGCGAGAGAGCTGATCCTTCTTACCGCGGTACTTCTCCTGAACTTTTCGCAGCTCAGGAGCAATTTCCATCATCTTTCGCTGGCTCTTGATCTGCTTCACGAAGAGCGGGATCAGTGCCGCGCGCACCACGATGACGAGACCGACGATCGACAGCACCCACGTAAGCCCGGATGCTGCCGGCAGACCGACCGCGGTGAGCAGCCAGTGCCAAGCGACGAGAATCAGCTCGACGACCCACTTCAGCGGCCACAGAATGGTGCCGAGCAGATCGAAGCCTCCCGCTGCGGGCGCGTCGCTGGGGGTGGTGCTGGCTAGTAGGAGATCAAGACCCACTGATCAGTCCTTTCGGGCAGGGACGACGAAACCGCGAGCAGTCAGGTCGTAGCGGAAGTGCTTGTGCGGCTGAACGTCATCGACGCCACCGCGAGACCAAGGGTTGCAACGGAGGATGCGCCAGGCCGAGACCAGGGATCCCCGCACAGCGCCGTGCTGTTGCACTGCACCTACAGCGTAGGCGGAACACGAGGGGTAGTACGCACAGACATCTCCATACAGAGGAGAGATCACGGTGCGATATCCCGAGAGGAATCCCAGCACCAGGTTGCGGGGGATCAGCGGGATGCTCCGCAGGAGATCGCGCCCCTGAAGATGCGCGTCGCCGATCGACGAAGCCGGAAGAGCCGTCATGTCCGTACCTCGGCAGGCGCCGGACTCAGTCGACCGAGGCAGCGGTTCACATCCGCACTCAGTTCGGCATAGGTCGCGGTGGCAGACGCAGGAAGGGCACGGATGACGACATCCGTGCCCTCGGGGACGCGCGGCAGCGCCTCCGCGCAGACGGCTTTGAGCCGCCGGCGTACGGAGTTGCGCACCACGGCGTTCCCCACCTGCTTGCTGATGATGAAACCGAACCGTGCAGCGGTGCTCTCGCCCGTCGACAACATCGAGGTCACGACGCGCGCCCCGCCACAACGGGATCCCCGTCGAACGACCAATCGATAGTCGCTCCCGCGGGTCAGCCGATACGGGCGGGCGAGCACAGCGGACTACGCGGAGAGCTCGGTGCGGCCCTTCGCGCGACGAGCGGCGAGGATGCCGCGGCCGGCGCGGGTGCGCATGCGAGCACGGAAGCCGTGCTTCTTGGCACGACGACGGTTGTTGGGCTGGAAGGTGCGCTTAGTCATGGAATCACTCCGGGAATGCTGCCACCGGGTTCACTGCGACCGGAGACATGGGGTACTGCCAAAAATGGCATAAGTCAACCAAGTAAGGGTACGTCTTGGCGGCGCACAGAGCAAATCTGCGCGCTGAGGCATACGGCGTCCAGAGTGAACCGCACAGCCATTATCCACAACCCTCGGGCCCAGCGCGTGCACAACACGCTCGCGTGTTTTCAAGGGCAGGTTGCCGTTCGAGGCCCGGATGACTACCGTGGCAGAGCAAGTTATCCACAGGGGACCGCAGCATCCAGGACCCCTCACCGATCCCCCGCGCGGAGCGTCATGTCCACACCAGCCCAGCCCGACGTTCCGATCTGGACCACGGTGCAGGAGCTGCTCGAGTCGGATGATCGCGTCACTCCGCAGCTCCAGGGCTTCCTCAGCCTCGCCGTCCCGGCCGGCGTGATGGCCGCGACCCTGTACCTCGAGGTTCCGAACGATCTCACCGCGGCGCAGATCAACAAGAGGCTCCGTCTTCCGATCATGGAGGCACTCACACACCTGGGCGATGAGGTCACGGCCTTCCGCGTCGTCGTCAATCACGAGCTCGCCGAGCAGCCCACCGCTCCCATCCCCGTGTCCGAGTTCGGCCGACAGGACGGCGACTTCGCCCGCCAGGACCACGTGCGGGTCGAGTCGCCCATGGAACAGCCCACGCCGATGCGCCACGAGTCCCGGCTGAACCCGAAGTACACCTTCGACAACTTCGTGATCGGTCAGTCCAACCGGTTCGCGCATGCCGCCGCCGTCGCCGTGGCCGAAGCACCGGCCAAGGCGTACAACCCTCTCTTCATCTATGGAGACTCCGGTCTGGGCAAGACGCACCTCCTTCACGCCATCGGCGACTACGCGCAGTCCCTCTATCCGGGAGTCAAGGTGCGGTACGTGTCGAGTGAGGAGTTCACGAACGACTTCATCAACTCGATCGCGAACAACCGCGGTGCCGCATTCCAGGCGCGCTACCGCGAGGTCGACATCCTCCTGATCGACGACATCCAGTTCCTCCAGGGACGTGCGGAGACCCAGGAGGCGTTCTTCCACACCTTCAACACGCTGCACGACCACAATAAGCAGGTGGTCATCACCAGCGATGTCGCACCGAAGCACCTCACCGGTTTCGAGGATCGGATGCGCAGCCGCTTCGAGTGGGGCCTCATCACCGATGTGCAGGCGCCCGACCTCGAGACGCGTATCGCGATCCTCCGCAAGAAGGCGCAGAGCGAGGCGCTCCACATCCCCGACGAGGTGCTGGAGTACATCGCGACCGTCGTCTCCTCCAACATCCGCGAGCTCGAAGGCGCCCTGATCCGCGTCTCCGCGTTCGCGAGCCTCAACCGGTCGGCACTCGACATCTCCCTCGCCCAGACGGTGCTGCGCGACATCATCGACACGGCGGAAGACAACATCATCTCGCCGACCGACATCATCACCGCGACGGCCCAGTACTTCAAGCTGACGGTCGACGACCTCTACGGGTCGAGCAGATCGCAGCAGATCGCGACCTCACGACAGATCGCGATGTACCTGTGCCGCGAGCGGACGAGTCTGTCTCTGCCGAAGATCGGCCAGCTCTTCGGCAACCGCGACCACACCACGGTGATGTACGCCTATAAGAAGATCAGCGAGCTCATGAAGGAACGGCGCTCGATCTACAACCAGGTCACGGAGATCACCACTCAGCTCGGTCGCCGCTGAGCGATCGTCACACTCCCACAGAGGGGGACACCGCATCCGTTCGGGTGGGGTGTCCCCCTTTTTGCCGACTTGACACGCCGACCGGGCCCCCGGTAAATGCGTCTATGCACATGTGGATAACTTGTGGATGACTGTTGAACAGCCAGGACGGAATGTGGGTCGATCCACGCAACCTGTGGATAACTCCGGGGAAGTGGGAAGGGGCCGGATCGTCCTCCACCCCCGGTTTCCTCAGGGATTCCACAAGTGACAACTGTGTAGTTCCCTACTCCCGACAGCTATCCACCGAGTTATCCACAGAATCCACAGCTGTTAACACTGTTAAGGAGTTAACCCAGTTAAGGCGCGATCCGATCACCAGAGAGTGTGAAGACCGCGATCCGAATCACAAATCCCTCGGGCGTAGGGATACGTGTGACTCTGGGGCTAGCATGGGAAGCCCTGCACAGGGATAGACGACGACACGCGTCGCAGAACGACGACAAGGGAGCACCCGTGAGGTTTCAGGTCAACCGCGATGTCTTCAGCGAGGCAGTCTCGTTCGTCGTCAAGCTTCTTCCGCAGCGCAACCCGCAGCCGATCCTCGCCGGAGTTCTGATCGAGGCGGACGGTGCCGGTCTCACGCTCTCGGCCTTCGACTACGAGGCCTCGGCTCGCACCACGATCGAGGCGACTGTCGAGACCCCCGGCACGATCCTCGTCCACGGTCGACTGCTGTCGGACATCGCGAGCCGGCTTCCGAACGCGCCGATCGAGATCGCCGTCGAGGAGGACGGCGGGATCACGGTCACCTGCGGATCCGCCCGATTCACCCTCGCGGCCATGCCGGTCGAGGAATATCCCTCGATCCCCGAGGTCTCCGGCTCGTCGGGTGTCGTCCCGGCCGATGACTTCGCCACCGCGATCTCCCAGGTCGGCTTCGCCGCCTCCCGGGATGACGTGACGCCGGTCCTCACCGGTGTGCAGCTCGAGGTCTCGGGCCACACCCTCAGCCTCGTGGCGACCGACCGCTACCGCGTCTCGCTGCGTGATGTGCCCTGGGATGGCGAGACCGTCGAGACGACGGCACTCGTTCCGGCGCGCACGCTGCTCGAGGTCGGAAAGACCTTCGGCCACGCGGGGACGATCCAGATCGCCTTCTCCGGTGCCGGCGACCGTGAGATCATCGCGTTCACCTCGGGCAACAAGACCGTCACATCTCTCCTGATCAAGGGCAACTTCCCGCCCGTGCGCCGACTGTTCCCCGAGCAGACGGACCACTATGCGGTCATCAACACGGCAGACCTCGTCGAGGCCGTTCGCCGTGTCGCCCTGGTGCTCGATCGCGCCGCTCCACTGCGCTTCACGTTCTCGAGCGACGGCGTGACCATGGATGCATCCGGCAGCGAGCATGCGCGGGCATCGGAGTCGGTCGACGCGATCCTCCACGGTGGTGACGAGGTCACGCTCGGTCTGAACCCGCAGTACCTGATCGAAGCCCTCGGCGCGGTGAAGAGCGAGTTCGTCCGCGTGACGTTCACCTCGAGCGACAACGCCAACAAGCTGAGCCCGGTTCTCGTCACCAGCCAGACCTCGGTCGACCAGGCCGGACTGGACTCCTTCAAGTACCTGCTGCAGCCCAACCTCCTCCTCCGCTGACCCCGGCTTGCCGCCGGAGGCGCTCCCGTCTCGTCGTGTGTCCAGTGTCAGACGCCGAAGGTAGTGTGAACCCGTGATTGTGGAGCACCTGAGTCTGGTCGATTTCCGCAATTACGCGACCGCCGAACTCACCCTGCACCCGGGGCCCAACGTCCTCGTCGGCCTCAACGGGCAGGGCAAGACCAATCTGGCTGAGGCGGTCGTGTTCCTTGCGACGCTCGGCTCGCACCGGGTGTCGTCCGACGCGCCGATGGTGCGTGATGGCCAGGACTACGCGATCATCCGCGCTCGTCTGTCGCACGGCGAGCGTCGGGTGCTGGTCGAGGTGCAGCTGAACCGTCAGGGCTCGAACAAAGCGCGCATCAACGGGTCGCCGTCGAAGACGAACGAGCTCCCTCGCTATGCCCACGTGGTGCTCTTCGCGCCGGAGGATCTGCAGATCGTGCGGGGGGATCCGTCCTCGCGCCGACGTTTCGTCGATCAGCTCCTCATCCAACGCACGCCGCGTCTTTCCGCGGTTCTGGCCGACTACGACCGTGTGCTCAAACAGAGGAACGCGCTGCTGAAGTCCGCGAGGGCTCGCGGCATCAAGGGCGAGGCTCTGAGCACCCTCGACGTCTGGGACGACAAGCTGGTCGCGCTCGGCTCGGAGATCATCGTGGCTCGTCAGCGGCTGGCGGCAGATCTGCAGAAACCGGTGGCCGATGCCTACGCGGCGATCGCCGGGGCAGATCATCAGCCGCAGCTCGAGTGGGCGCTGTCGGTGCGCGGTGCCGACCCTGAAGAAGATGCAGGGCGCCTCGATGCGCAGGGCGATGCCGTGCTCGAGACCTCCGGCGACATCGCCGAGATGTTCCGCGCGTCGCTCCTGGCCAAGCGGTCGAGCGAGCTCGACCGCGGTCTGACGCTCACCGGACCCCATCGTGACGATCTGATCCTGCGAGTGCGCTCGCTTCCGGTGAAGGGGTACGCCTCACACGGTGAATCATGGTCGGTCGCGCTCGCACTGCGCCTCGCATCGGCGGAGCTGCTGCGCAGCGAGTCGCCGGCCGGAGATCCGGTGCTGATCCTCGATGACGTGTTCGCCGAGCTCGACGCCAATCGTCGTCAGCGACTGGCCGACCTCACCGCCGGTTACGAGCAGGTGGTGGTCACGGCGGCCGTGGAGGAGGATATTCCCGAGGTGCTGCACGCTCACGTGGTGCGTATCAGTGCAGGGACCATCAGCGACGACCGCAGTGTGTCGACCGGAACGGCGACCGGGAAGCACGCGGAGCAGGAGGCGACGGATGAGTGACATCACCACGGACGCCGCGGGAGCATCCGACCCACCGGAGACGGTCTCCACCTACCTGCGTTTGAGGGGTCTCAAGCCGAGCCCGAACTCGTGGAAGCGCAAGCGTCGCATCCGCGACGATGACGACAACGCTCCGTTCACACCGGGGCGCGACCCGGGAACCCTGGGCGATGTGCTCGACAAGCTGAGCCGCGATTCCGGGTGGCAGACCACGCTCGCCCGCGAGGATCTGGTGCGCCAGTGGGCGGATCTCGCGGGTGCCGACACGGCGAAGCACTCGGAGCCGGTCTCACTGGAGCGCGGTCTGCTCACGGTGAAGTGCGATTCGACGGCGTGGGCGAAGAACCTCCAGTACATGCGGGCGACCATCGTGACGGAGATCGGACGACGCTATCCGGATGCCGGTGTGGAGAACCTCCGCTTCATCGGACCGGACGTTCCCTCCTGGAAATGGGGTCCCAGAGCCGTCCCAGGGCGGGGCCCACGCGATACCTACGGGTAGGACACCATCGGCAGGGTCCGGACGGCTCAGAGGGCCACACGCGGCCGTTGAGCGGGATTTCACGACAAAACCCGGCTAGAATGGGAGTTCGTGATATCGATGTGGAGAATGCCCTCTGATGACGCCTGAATCCCCTGCTGACGAGACGGAATCCAACACCGAGGGAACGCCTGACCCTTCGACGGGCTCAGAGACCCAGACACCGGCGGACGAGGGGACTCAGTCCACGTCGATCTCCCCCAAGATCAAGCAGCCCGGCGAGTACGGTGCGGACTCGATCCAGATCCTGGAGGGCCTCGAGGCCGTCCGCAAGCGCCCCGGCATGTACATCGGATCCACGGGTCCGCGAGGTCTTCACCACCTGGTCTACGAGATCGTCGACAACTCCGTCGACGAGGCGCTGGCCGGCTACGCCGACACCATCCTGGTCACGATGCTCGCCGACGGTGGCGTGCGCGTCGTCGACAACGGTCGCGGCATCCCGGTCGACCCGCACTCCTCCGACCCGACGAAGTCGACGGTCGAGGTCGTGCTCACGATCCTGCACGCGGGTGGAAAGTTCGGCGGTGGCGCCTATGCCGTCTCCGGCGGTCTGCACGGTGTGGGCTCGTCCGTCGTGAACGCGCTCTCGACGCGCTTCGACGTCGAGGTCAAGCAGAAGGGCTTCGTCTGGCGGCACAGCTTCGCCAACGGCGGCGCCCCGCAGCAGAAGCTCGAGAAGGGCGAGGCGACCGACGAGACCGGAACGACGATCACGTTCTGGCCGGACGCCGAGATCTTCACCGAGACGATCGAGTTCGACTACGACACCCTGCGTACCCGTTTCCAGCAGATGGCGTTCCTGAACAAGGGATTGCGCATCGATCTGCGCGACGAGCGTCCGCAGTCGGCCTACGAGATCGAGGTCGACGGACAGACCGTCACGAAGCAGCCGGGCGACGTCTTCTTCTACGAGCGCGGTCTGGTCGACTACGTCGAGTATCTGAACAAGGTCCGTCACGCCGAGGTCGTGAACGAGGAGATCATCGCGTTCGAGTCCGAGGACACCGCCCGCAAGATCTCGCTCGAGGTCGCGATGCAGTGGACCACCTCGTACACCGAGAACGTCTTCACCTACGCGAACACCATCAACACGCACGAGGGGGGAACGCACGAGGAGGGCTTCCGCGCGGCGCTCACCACGCTCGTGAACAAGTACGCACGTGCGAACAACATCCTCAAGGAGAAGGACGACAACCTCTCCGGCGACGATGTGCGCGAGGGACTCACCGCGGTGATCTCCATCAAGCTGGGCGAGCCGCAGTTCGAAGGTCAGACGAAGACCAAGCTCGGCAACACCGAGGCCAAGGCGTTCGTGCAGAAGGTCGTGGGCGATCAGCTCGGCGACTGGTTCGACCGCAACCCCGCCCAGGCCAAGAACATCATCCGCAAGGCGCTCGACGCCGCGACCGCTCGACTCGCCGCCCGCAAGGCACGCGAGACCGCTCGCCGTAAGAGCGTGTTCGAGTCGGCGGCGATGCCCGACAAGCTCAAGGACTGCACGAGCAAGGACCCCTCGATCAGCGAGATCTTCCTCGTCGAGGGTGACTCCGCAGGCGGCTCGGCCGTGCAGGGACGCGATCCGCACACCCAGGCGATCCTGGCGCTGCGCGGCAAGATCCTCAACGTCGAGCGCGCGCGTCTCGACAAGGCCCTGGGCAACAAGGAAGTCCAGGCGATGATCCAGGCCTTCGGCACGGGCATCGGTGAAGAGTTCGACATCGAGAAGGCGCGCTATCACAAGATCGTGCTGATGGCCGATGCCGATGTCGATGGCCAGCACATCACGACCCTGCTGCTCACGCTGCTGTTCCGCTACATGCGCGGGCTCATCGAGGCGGGCTTCGTCTACCTCGCCATGCCGCCGCTGTACCGCCTGAAGTGGTCGAACTCCGCGCACGAGTATGTCTTCAGCGACGCCGAGCGCGACGCCCTGCTCAAGCACGGGCTCGACAACGGCAAGCGCATCCCGAAGGATGCCGGCATCCAGCGCTACAAGGGTCTCGGTGAGATGAACCCGAAGGAGCTGTGGGAGACCACGATGGATCACTCCACGCGCACTCTCCAGCAGATCACCATCGAGGATGCCGCGGCGGCCGACGAGATCTTCAGCGTGCTGATGGGTGAGGACGTCGAGTCCCGACGCAGCTTCATCCAGCGCAACGCCAAGGACGTCCGCTTCCTCGACATCTGACCCTACTTACATACACACACGCGAATCGGAGGCTACCGCCACGCATGACGTGAGGACGCAGGGATGCCGCGGAGCGAGCATCGGGAGGGGCCCGCGAAGCGGGAGGGTCCCCGCTCTGCGAGCGAAGCGGCATCCCGGAGTCCGGTAGCCAAGACAGAATCGAAACAGACACATGACTGACGAAGAACGCACTGAGCCGGAACACGATCACGGCAAGATCGACCAGGTCGACCTGCAGTCGGAGATGCAGCGCAGCTACCTCGACTACGCGATGGCCGTGATCGTCGGCCGTGCGCTTCCCGACGTGCGCGACGGTCTCAAGCCCGTGCACCGCCGCGTGATCTACGGCATGTACGACGGCGGCTTCCGCCCAGACAAGTCGTTCTCGAAGTGCGCCCGCGTCGTCGGCGAGGTCATGGGTCAGTACCACCCGCACGGTGACTCGGCGATCTACGACGCTCTCGTGCGTCTGGTGCAGCCGTGGTCGTTGCGGTATCCGCTGGCTCTCGGACAGGGCAACTTCGGCTCCCCCGGCAACATGGGTGCCGCTGCCCCGCGTTACACCGAGACCAAGATGGCTCCGCTCGCGCTCGAGATGGTGCGCGACATCGAAGAGGAGACCGTCGACTTCCAGGACAACTACGACGGTCAGACCCAGGAGCCGACGGTCCTGCCGGCACGCTTCCCGAACCTGCTGGTGAACGGCTCGGTGGGTATCGCGGTCGGCATGGCCACCAACATCCCGCCGCACAACCTGCGCGAGGTCGCGGATGCGGCGCTGTGGGCGCTCGACAACCCCGGCATCACACGAGAAGAGCTGCTCGATGGTCTGATCCAGCGCGTACCGGGCCCGGACTTCCCGACCGGCGCGCAGATCCTCGGAACCAAGGGCATCCACGAGGCATATCGCACCGGTCGCGGGTCGATCACCATGCGCGCGGTCGTCAACGTCGAGGAGATCCAGGGCCGCACGTGCCTCGTGATCACCGAGCTGCCGTACCAGGTGAACCCCGACAACGTGGCCGTGAAGATCGGTGATCTGGCCCGTGACGGCAAGATCACCGGCATCGCCGACATCCGTGACGAGTCCTCCGACCGCACGGGTCAGCGTCTGGTCGTCGTGCTCAAGCGCGACGCGGTCGCGAAGGTCGTGCTCAACAACCTGTACAAGCACACGCAGCTGCAGGAGAACTTCGGCGCGAACATGCTCGCGATCGTCGACGGCGTTCCGCGCACGCTCGCGATCGACGGTTTCATCTCGCACTGGATCTCGCACCAGATCGAAGTGATCGTGCGCCGCACGGGCTTCCGACTGCGCAAGGCCGAGGCCCGCATGCACATCCTGCGTGCGTACCTGAAGGCGCTCGACGCGCTCGACGAGGTCATCGCGCTCATCCGCCGCTCTCCCACGGTCGACGACGCCCGCTCGGGCCTGAAGGCCCTGCTCGACATCGATGACGATCAGGCGGATGCGATCCTCGGAATGCAGCTGCGTCGCCTCGCCGCTCTCGAGCGTCAGAAGATCCTCGACGAGGCGAGCGAGCTGGAGAGCCAGATCGCGGAGTTCAAGGCGATCCTCGCCGACGAGTCGCGTCAGCGCACCATCATCCGCGAAGAGCTCACGGCGATCGTGGATCGCTTCGGCGACGACCGCCGCACCCACATCCTGCACGGCTTCGACGGCGACGTCTCGATGGAAGACCTCATCGCCGAAGAGGAGATGGTCGTCACCGTCACGCGCGAGGGCTACATCAAGCGCACGCGCAGCGACAACTACCGTTCCCAGCACCGCGGCGGCAAGGGTGTCAAGGGTGCGCAGCTGCGTGCGGATGACATCGTCGAGCACTTCTTCGTGACGACGACGCATCACTGGCTGCTGTTCTTCACCGACAAGGGCCGCGTCTACCGGGCGAAGACCTACGAGGTGCCAGAGGCCGGCCGTGACGCGAAGGGCACGCACGTTGCGAACCTGCTCGCGCTGCAGCCGGACGAGAGCATCGCGCAGGTGCTCGACATCCGCGACTACCAGGTCGCCGAGTATCTGGTGCTGGCGACGCGAGAGGGTCTCGTCAAGAAGACCCGTCTCGACGCCTACGACACCAACCGTCAGGGCGGTGTCATCGCGATCCGCCTGAATGACGAGGACGAGCTGGTCAGCGCGCTCATGGTGAACAAGGAGGACGACATCCTCCTCATCAGCCGTCGAGGCATGTCGGTGCGCTTCGAGGCCACCGATGAAGCACTGCGTCCGATGGGTCGTGCGACCGCGGGTGTGCGGGGCATGAAGTTCAAGATCGACGGGGACTGCCTGCTGTCGGCGTCGGTCGCCGCACTCGGGAAATTCGTGTTCGTCGTCACCGATGGAGGCTTCGCCAAGCGCACCGCGGTGGAGGAGTACCGCGTGCAGGGACGCGGCGGAACGGGCATCAAGGTCGCCAAGCTCAACGACGATCGGGGCACTCTCGCGGGTGGTCTGATCGTCGCCGAGGACGACGAGGTCTTGGTGGTTCTGTCCAGCGGCAAGGTGGTACGCTCTGCCGTGGCCGAGGTGCCCGCCAAGGGCCGAGACACCATGGGAGTGGTGTTCGCACGGACGACGGAAGCCGACCGTATCCTCGCCATCGCCCGCAACAGTGAGCGGGGCCTCGCGAACGACGAGGACGCCACGGAGGCGGAGGGGGAATCCGAAGCCCCCGAGACGACCCAGAACCCTGAGGAAAGTACCGACGCATGAGCACAGTAGCCGACAAGCTGGCGAAGAAGTCCACGCGCAAAACCAGTGGCAAGCAGGTCCGCCTGCGTCTCGTCTACGTCGACTTCTGGTCGGCAGTGAAGCTCTCGTTCCTCGGAGCGGTCGCGCTCGCCGTCGTCACGATGGTGTCGTTCTTCCTGATCTTCCTCGTGCTTCAGGCGACCGGCATCATGGCGACCGCCGATGAGTTCATCAACAAGTTCTCCGACGGTGCGATCGTGCTGTCGACGCTGGTGGGGCTGCCGCAGGTCATGGCCTTCGCTGCCGTCGTCGCGATCCTGAACCTGATCGTGTTCACGGTGCTCGGCGCCGTGATCGCCGGAATCTACAACCTCGCCGTGAAGGTGACGGGCGGCCTGCTCGTCGGCTTCATGTCGAACTGACCCTTCGACAGGCTCAGGGACCCCGTTCTTTCGGAAGGGCGGATGCTGCGGCATCCGCCCTTCGTCGTTCTCGGCGGAGTAGGGAAAACCCGAACGCAGGAGTCCGGTTGACTCGGTGTCGGCGTGCACGGGGCGCCCGTACCTTGGAAGCATGACCACTCAGACTGCGAACACGCCGCCGGTGACGGCCGCGAAACCGCCGCTGCGCATCTTCACGACCATCCTGCATCTGGCAGGTGTCGGCGTGATCGGCGGCATGATCTTCAGCACTCTCGGCGGGCTGCTCGGCACCGGACTCGGACTGCTCTTCGTCGCCGGCGTCGGTGCCATCCTCCTGGTGGGTCTGGTCTACGCGCTGTTCGGCGTCGGCTGGTTCGAGGTGGCCCGCGTCGGTGAGCTCTACCGCACCCCGATCGCACCGCTCGCTCTGCGCCGCCGCGATCGCCCCGGCTTCGGCGGCTGGCTGCGCTCGCTCGGACGACAGGCCATCGACGGACGCATGTGGCGTGCGGTCGCCAACCTCGCCATCACCGCGATCCTCGGCCTCATCGTGCTGCGCCTCGCGTGGACCCTGGTGTGGTCGGTCATCATCTCCTTCGCCCCGTTGACCTCCGCCGATTCCGTGATGGGTCCGTTCGGTGGAGGCGGCATCCCCGTCGCCTGGGCGCCGCTGGTCGGCATCCTGGGGGTCGCTGCCTCGGTGGTCGGCATGGTCGGACTCGCGCTGCTGCACCGCACGCTGTCGCTCTCGATCGTGATCCGCAGCCGCGAGACCGAACTCACCGAGAAGGTGCGCACGTCGACCGCGCAGCGGGAGGGGGCGGTCCGCGCGGCCGACCTCGAGCGCACCCGCATCGAGAGGGATCTGCACGACGGCGTCCAGCCGCGTCTGGTGTCGGTCGGCATGACGCTCGGACTGGCACAGCAGAAGATCGACAATGACCCCGACACCGCCAAGGAGCTGATCGCCGAGGCGCACACCTCCACCAAGGCTGCGATCACCGAGCTGCGGCAGCTCGCCCGCGGTATCCATGCCTCGGTTCTCGACGATCGCGGACTGGACGCGGCGCTGTCGGCGCTCGCCGGGCGCTCACATATCCCCGTCCATCTCGATGTGCGGATGGAAGGGCGGTGCAGTCGCGAGGCCGAGGCCGCCGTGTACTTCTCCATCGCGGAGTCCCTCACCAATGCGGCGAAGCACTCGCGAGCGAGTGAGGCTCGTGTCACCGTGCGCATCCGCGAAGGGAACACCCTCTGGGCGCGCGTCGAAGACAACGGCATGGGCGGCGCGCAACTGCAGCCCGGCGGCGGACTCGATGGCATCGCGAACCGGGTGCTCGCGGCAGGCGGCACCTTCCGTCTCGACAGCCCCCAGGGCGGTCCGACCAGCCTCGAGGTGAACGTGCCATGCGCATCCTGATCTGCGAGGACTCCGTCCTGCTGCGCGAAGGTCTGGTCCGGCTCCTCGAAGACGCCGGTCATGTGGTCGTCGCCGCTCTCCCCGACACCACCGGTCTGGCCGAAGCAGTCGCCGGCAGCGACCCGGAGCTCTGCATCCTGGATGTGCGGCTTCCCCCGACCTTCACGGACGAGGGCATCCGCGCAGCACTCGGATTGCGGTCCACCCACCCATCGCTGGCGATCCTGGTGCTCTCGCAGTACGTCGAGGAGCGCTACGCGTCGGATCTGATCGCCGCGCAGGGCGGGCCGCTCGGCTACCTGCTCAAGGACAGGGTCGCTGACGTCTCGGAGTTCCTCGCCTCGGTGCAGCGCATCGCGGAGGGAGCCACCGTGCTCGACCCCGAGGTCGTCGCGCAGCTGCTGACCCGCCGCAACCGCGACGATCGGATGCTCCGGCTCACGGAGCGGGAGCGCACCGTGCTCGCGCTGATCGCCGAGGGCAAGTCGAATCAGGCGATCGCCGCACTGCTGTTCCTCTCGGAGGCGAGTGTCGAGAAGAACATCACCGCCATCTTCCAGAAGCTGGGCTTCGAGCAGGACGAGTCGGGAAACCGCCGCGTGCTCGCCGCCCTTGCACACATCGAGAACACCGGAGGCCCGACGCCTCCGACCGGCCAGACAGGAGTGGCACGATGACCACTGATCAGAACGACTTCTCGGGCGGGCACACCCCGCTCACTCCCCCGCCGGCCTCCGACTCGCAGCCCGCTCCGCCGGCCACCGCGTCGGAGGTGCCGGCGCCACCCGCAGCGGGGCGCTCTGCCGGTTCGAAAGCGGTCATGATCGTCACGGCCGTCGTGGGCGGTATCGCGATCCTGGGCTCCGGTGGTGCCGCTGCAGCCGCTGCGGCCGGGAGCATCCTGACGTCGAGCGCTCCCGAATCCGTGCAGACCGTGCAGACCGACGGCATCACCGGTGTCGACGTCAGTGCGGATGCCAGCAGCATGCGCGTCGAGTACGGCAAGGTCGACGAGGCGCGGCTCGCGATCACGAACGGACGCGGCTCGGCGTGGACCTTCGAGCGCGACGGAGACGAGCTGGTCGTGCGCAGTCCGCAGGGCGTGTGGGGCTGGTGGTTCGGGAGCTGGTTCGGAGACGAGGAGGTGGCCGTCCTGACGCTGCCGGAGAGCCTGCAGGGGGAGGAGCTCGATGCGGACCTCACCCTCAACGCCGGAAGCCTCGACGTGGTCGGGGAGTTCGGAGCGCTCGACATCGATGTGAACGCAGGAGCCCTCGACGTGCGGGGCGCTGCGACCGGATTCGACGTTCACATGAGCGCAGGGCGAGCCGATGTGCTGCTCGACGGCGTGGATGAGGCCGATCTGGGTGTCTCCGCGGGCGACCTCACTGTGGAGCTCACGGGTTCAGCGCCTAGCCGGACCTCGATCGATGTGAGTGCCGGATCGTTGGATCTGACCGTGCCTGACGTCGCGTACGACATCACGAAGGACGTGAGTGCGGGGTCGCTCGACGCGCAGGTCGAGCAGTCATCGAGTGCTCGACGCGCGGTCGATGTCTCGCTCGAAGCGGGCAGGGTGACCATTCGTCCGGGGCGCTGATCACCGTCGAGGGCGAGGGCTCCGTACGGGCCCTCGCCCTCGATTCGGATTTTCCGTGAAACTCCGGTAAAGTTTCGGAGGTTGACGGGGCTATAGCTCAGGTGGTTAGAGCGCTTCACTGATAATGAAGAGGTCCCAGGTTCAAGTCCTGGTAGCCCCACACTTTCAATTCAAAATAACCCTCACGGGGCCTTAGCTCAGTTGGTAGAGCGCCTGCTTTGCAAGCAGGATGTCAGGAGTTCGAATCTCCTAGGCTCCACACTGTGTTGAGACAGTCCACGAAAGCCCCGCCTCGGCGGGGCTTTCGTGTTTCCGGGCGGTCGTCCACAGTTGTTAACAACTCTGTTAACAACTCGGTGCTGTGCAGAGACGGCGGGAATCCGCGCCCGATGTCGCCGATGTTCAGCGCGACGACTGTCGGACTCTGGCGTTGTGGAGCCCGATGACGACGAGTGCGACACCCGGACCCGCCACCACGATCGCGAGTGCCCACCACACGGAGGTCTGGCCGACCAGTACGGCGCCCAGGACGGTCAGACCGGCACCGAGCGCGCGCATCGCCACCGAACCGCGGGGTTGGGTCACGGGCTGCATCCAGTACGGAATCCGCACATCCCGGTTCGCGCGCACGGTGGCCAGAAGAGCCGCAAGGAACAGGACCACCCCGGCGAGAGCGGTCGCGATGCCGAAGACGTTCATGCGTTCGACGGTATCAACCGCCACGCTTGCGTGCCGCGAAGGGCGCATGATCTGCTGGCAGCATGACGTTCTTCCCGCCGGACCCCGAGATCAGCGAACCCGAGGAGAGTGAGAGCTGGCAACCGCGGTGGTGGAGCAGTCCGCAGGATGAGCTTCCCGCGCTGCTGCCGGTCTCGGAGACGCTGGCGGTCACGGACCATCTCGCGATCGCGCTGGTCGCGGTGGCGGTCTACAGCGACGGGGTGGAGTTCCGGGTGGACCGGCGCCTGCGCCGCAACGGGCTGCCGCTGACGGAATGGAATGAGCTGTGCTCGACCTTCATGGAGTACATGCCGTTCGTCGGACCCTCGGGCCAGGCCGGCCGACTTCGCTACGGCATGGTGCTCGGCAACGGGGAGAAGGTGCTGGCCGACTCGCCGTACTCCGGCGTCGGTGATCCGATGACAGAGCCGCAGGGATACGTTCTCAACAACCAGGCTCAGGGTGGTGGTGGCGGAGGCAGCAGCTACTCCGGTGGCGACCAGCTCTGGCTCTGGCCCGCACCCCCGGAGGGTCCGATCGAGCTCGTGGTGCAGTGGCCGGCGCTCGGCGTCGACGAGACCCGTGTCGTGCTCGACGGCACCGCGATGCGCGAGCTCACCGAGCGCGCGAGACCGTACTGGGTGTGAACGTGGAGGGGAGGCGGCGATGACCGCGAAGAAGCGTCGAGCCGCGCAGGCTCGCGCCGCGGCGGCATCCGAGACGACGACGGACGTGCTGCGACACGGCCAGTTCGCCGTGTTCGATGGGGTGGAGTATCGGCTGGGAACCCGAGGTGACAGTTGGACGCTGCTGGCCACGAGGCCCGTGCCCGGCTTCACGAAGGTGCGCAGCGGCAAGTTCTTCCGCAAGATCGCGGAGGACGAGGTGATGGAGTGCTTCCGCATCAGTCATCGCGGGACGTATCGCGGCATCGAGGTGAGCATCTCCAACAGCAATCACGGGCGGGTCATGGCCGTGACGAAGGATGATCGCGCCCGTGACGACGGATTCGAACCCTTCGAGCGCAACGAGTGGGTCAAGCTCATCCCTCGGGAGGACGGCGATCTGCGCATCCAGGAGGTGCGCACGCCGATGCCGATGCCGTGGCGGAAGAACGGCGCCTGACCGGAGGCGGCCGGGGCGTCTGTCAGTGCGCTGACCCGCTCGATCTTCAGCGCACCCGTCGCCCGAACCGCTCGCGCGTCGCCTCGTCGGGCGTGTAGACGACGAGCTGGATCTCGGTCTGATCCGAGGGGCGCAACTGGTGGTGCTCGAAGACCAGTCGTCCGAGCTCCGGATGCTGGAACACCCGCTCGCGGGACTGGAATCCCCGGATGTCGTGACTCTCCCAGCGTTCGCGGAACTCCGGGCTCGCCTCCACCAGCCGGGAGACGAGGTCGCGGTAGCGGGGGTCGCCCAGGCGCGGGCCGGCTTCGGCGCGGAACTCGGCCAGGAAGCGTCGACTCGTGACATCCCAGTCGTCGAGCAGTGAGCGCACATACGGATCGGTGAAGATCAGCCACAGCAGGTTGCGCTGTTCGGGCGGGGTCTGCGCCACGTTGGGGTACAGGGCTTCGTAGGCCGCGTTCCATCCGGCGACGCCCCAGTCGGGCGCGAGTGCATAGGCCGGATGCTCCTCGAGCGCATCGAGGAACCGTTGCACGTGCGCAGGAGCGGTCTCGACGGCTGCTCCTCCCCCCGGTCGGGCTGGAGCGAAACCGGCGAGGGTGAGCACGTAGTCGTGCTCGGTCACGGTGAGGTGCAGCGTGGTGGCGACGGCATCCAGCACCTGGCGGGAGGGGTTGATGTCGCGCCCCTGCTCGAGCCAGGTGTACCAGGTGACGCTGACCCCGGAGAGGTAGGAGATCTCCTCGCGGCGGAGGCCGACGGTGCGGCCGCGTCCGGCGGGCGGCAGTCCGAACGCGGCGCGGTCGAGGTGCTCGCGGCGCGCACGCAGGAAGGCACCGAGTTCTCTCCGCTGCTGTTCGTCGCTCGCCATGGATACAAACCTAGTGCTCTCACTACTAGTGTCAGCGCCGTCTTCCTTCGACCGCCCGCAGCGGACAGGGTGGAAGAATGCCCACCCCTCTTCGCTCCCGTACCGTCACGCACGGCCGCAACGCCGCAGGAGCCCGTGCCCTGTTCCGCGCTGCCGGCGTCAACCCCGCCGACTTCGGCAAGCCGATGATCGCCGTCGCGAACAGCTTCACCGAGTTCGTCCCCGGCCACACCCACCTGCAGCCCGTCGGGCGCATCGTCTCCGACGCGATCTCTGCCGCCGGCGGCATCCCCCGCGAGTTCAACACGATCGCAGTCGACGACGGCATCGCGATGGGCCACGGCGGGATGCTGTACTCGCTCCCCTCGCGCGACCTGATCGCCGACTCCGTCGAGTACATGGTCAATGCGCACCAGGCCGACGCCCTGGTCTGCATCTCGAACTGCGACAAGATCACCCCCGGCATGCTCATGGCCGCGCTGCGCCTGAACATCCCGACCGTCTTCGTCTCCGGCGGCCCGATGGAGGCCGGTCGGGCGACTCTGGTCGATGGAACCGTGCGCACGCTCGACCTCGTCGACGCGATCTCCGAGGCGGCGAACGACACGGTGTCGGATGCCGACATGAAGCGCATCGAGGAGAACGCCTGCCCGACCTGCGGCTCCTGCTCCGGCATGTTCACGGCGAACTCGATGAACTGCCTCGTGGAGGCGCTCGGCCTCGCCCTGCCGGGCAACGGCTCGGTGCTCGCCACCCACACCGCGCGCCGCGCGCTGTACGAGAAGGCCGGTGAGGTCGCGGTCCAGATCACGCGCCGCTTCTACGAGGACGACGACACCTCGGTGCTGCCGCGCGAGGTCGCGAGCTTCGCGGCGTTCGAGAACGCGATGGCGCTCGACATCGCGATGGGCGGATCGACCAACACGATCCTGCACCTGCTCGCCGCCGCGCACGAGGCCGGCATCAGCTTCGGCCTCGACGAGATCGACGCGGTCTCGCGCCGGGTGCCGTGCCTCGCGAAGATCGCACCGAACCCCGCCTCCGGGCGCATGTACTACATGGAAGATGTGCACCGCGCCGGCGGCATCCCGGCGGTCCTGGGCGAGCTGCGCCGCGGCAACCTGCTCGACGAGAACGTCAGCACCATCCACTCCCCGTCGTTCGAGGCCTGGCTGGACGACTGGGACATCCGCGGCGGCAAGGCGACGGATGCCGCGAAGGACCTCTGGTACGCGGCCCCGGGCGGCGTGCGCTCCTCGAGCGCGTTCTCGCAGTCCGAGCGCTGGGCGGCCCTGGATGAGGATGCGGCGACCGGCTGCATCCGCGATGTCGAGCACGCCTACTCGGTCGATGGCGGTCTCGCCGTGCTCCGCGGCAACCTGGCAGTCGACGGTGCCGTGGTGAAGACGGCCGGCGTCGATCCCTCGATCCTGGTGTTCTCCGGTCCCGCCGTGGTGTGCGAGTCGCAGGAGGAGGCGGTCGCGAAGATCCTCGGCAAGAAGGTGCAGCCGGGCGACGTGGTCGTCATCCGTTACGAGGGCCCCAAGGGCGGACCCGGCATGCAGGAGATGCTGCACCCGACCTCGTTCCTCAAGGGTCGCGGCCTCGGCAAGGTGTGCGCGCTCATCACGGACGGCCGCTTCTCCGGTGGCACGTCGGGGCTGTCGATCGGCCATGTCTCCCCCGAGGCGGCCGCCGGTGGCGTCATCGCCCTGGTGCAGGACGGCGACATCATCGACATCGACATCCCCTCCCGGTCGATGGTGCTGCAGGTGAGCGAGGCCGAGCTCGAGGAGCGCCGCGCCCGCCTGCTCGAGGGCACCGGCTACCAGCCGGTCGACCGTGCCCGGCCGGTGTCGCTGGCGCTGCGGGCGTACGCGGCCATGGCGACCTCCGCCGACCGCGGCGCCGTGCGCGATGTCGAGAAGGTCGAGCGCGCCCTGCGGGCGCAGGAGCTGCAGAGCGCCGCCGCCCTCGTGTGACCGATTCGGGAGGAGCCCCGCTGTTCGGGAGGAGGATTCTGCAGGATCCCTCCTCCCGAAGTCGGATTCTCCTCCCGACCGGGTGCGACCTCAGCGCGGTCGATCGTCCGGAAGCACCCGGGTGACCGGCCGCTCGCCGTCGGGGACGAAGAGATGCAGGATCTCCACCGCCCGCTGATCGGCCGGCCCGAACCAGTGCGGGAGTGACGAGTCGAACTCGACCTGCTCCCCCGGTTCGAGCAGGTGCTCCTCGCCGGGGAGGATCAGCCGCAGGTGTCCGGCGAGCACGTGGATCCACGCGTGGCCGGGGTGACTCGCCAAGACGGGCTCCCGTGGCCCCAGCACGTGCTTGAACGCCTGCACCCGTCCCGGATACCGCGTGAGAGGCACGGCGACTCCGCCCGTGCTGAGCCGCTGCGGCTCGAGGTGCACCCGCGGATCCCCGGTCTCGGGGGCGGCGATGATCCGGTCCAGCGAGACGCCGAAGGCACGCGCGAGCGGGATCAGTGCATCCAGGGTCGGCTGCCGGCGGCCGGTCTCGATGCGCGACAGCGCGCTCACCGACAGGCCGGAGAGAGCGGCGACCTCGGCCAGGGTCAGCTGTCGCGACGAGCGCAGCCGCCGCAGCCGAGGACCGATCGCGTCCAGCACGGCGACGGTATCGGCATCCATATCCGCAATCTTTGCAGAATCTGCAAACCGGATGGATGTCGGTGGCTCCGCGGTTCGACGATGGAGGCCGCTCGCGAACCACTCCGGGCGAGAAGGAGCAGCACCATGATCGAACGACGTCCCTCCCCCGCGAGCATCCGATGAAGGCGCTGCTGCTGGGTGCCCGCGGTGCTGTGGGCACCGTGATCCGGCGCGAACTCGAACTCGCCGGACACACCGTGACCGCAGCCAGTCGCGCCGAGGCGGGCGGGGTCCGCCTCGACCTCCGCGGCGAGCTCGCCCCGTTCACCGCACTCGCCGCGGACCACGACGTCGTCATCAACGCCTCCGGCATCGAGCGTCCTGAGCTCGCGACCGCGGCGGCGCGCACACCCCTGGTCGACATCTCGGCCACGGGGAGCTACCTCGCCGCGCTCCGGGATGCCGCCCGCGGACCCGTCGTGCTCGGCGCCGGACTCGCTCCGGGACTGACGACCGTGCTCGCCGCCGCACTCGACACACGTCCGCACGATGAGATCGACGTGCTCGTGATGCTCGGCAGCGGAGAGAAGCACGGACCCGCCGCTGTCGCCTGGACGGCCGGACTCGTCGGCGCCGACATCCACCTGCCGCCCGACACCGGGAAGGTGCGCAACTTCCGCACGAGCGTTCGGGCCGAGGGCCCGGACGGTCGCACCCGCCGCTACCTGCGCGCCGACTTCCCCGACCACATTCTGCTGGCGCCGACCGGGGCACCCGTCATCCGCTCCTACCTCACGCTGGGCTCGGCGGTGATGACGGCCTCCCTCGACCTGGTGGGGCGCCTGCCCGTGCTGCGGGGAGTGCTCTCGATCGCCCCGCACGTCGGCAGCGACGACTGGCATGTGGTCACCCGCAACCGTCGCACGGGCGAGCGCCGAGAGGCTGCTGGCTCCGGACAGTCCGAGGCGACCGGCCGGCTCACCGCCCTCGCGGCCGTCCGCATCGCGGGCTCGACCCATGGTGCCGTGACCATGGCCGACCTGGTCTCGGCCGACGAGGTGACATCCCTGCTCAGCTCATCGGCGCGGCCGTCGATCGTCGGGCGATGAGCTGCATCGGGATGACCACGCTCTCGTAGGCGCGGGTGCGATCGCTCAGACGGGCGACGGCGAGGCGGGCGGCCTGACGGCCCAGTGCCTCGACGTCGCCGGTGACGACGCTGATGCCGAGCACCTGTGCCCACTCCGGCTCGTCGAACCCGATCACCGCCGGCGACGCCTCCGGGTGATCGGCGATCTCCTCCATCACGCCGAGGAGGATGCGGTTGTTCCCCGCGACCACCGCGGTCGGCGGGGTCTCCAGCGCGAGCAGGTCACGCATGCACTCCCGCGACGATGGCACGTCGTGCGCGTCGGTGCGCAGCAGCTCTCGCCAATCCGAGCTGTGACCGTCGAGCACGTCGCCCATGCCGGCGAGGCGCTGGCGATACGTGGGCAGCCAGGCGTAGTCGCCGATGAAGGCGATGCGGTGGTGGCCGGCGTCGATCAGGTGCCGGGCGGCCAGGCGTCCCCCTTCGCGGTTGTCGAAGACGACCGAGTCCGCGTCGAGGTTCTCGGCCGGACGGTCGACGAAGACCACGGGGATGCCGCGGGCCTGCAGCTGCGCGTAGTCGGAGTGGTCGGTCATGGCGGAGACCGTGATCACGGCCTTGGTCTGGCGGTCGGCGAGGTCGTGGGCGACGCGCTGCTCCTGCTCGGCGGACTCGCGGGAGTTCGCGACCGAGAGGTGCATGCCGCGGGGACGGATCTCGTCTTCGATGGCCTGTGCGAGCGCGGAGTAGAACGGGTTCGTGAAGTCTCCCGTGATCAGTCCGATCGACTCGGCGAGGCGTCCGCTGGCCAGCAGGCTCGCGGCGGCGTTGCGCTGATAGTCGAGCTCGGCGGCCGCGGCCAGCACGCTGGCGAGCGTCTTCGCGCTCACGTACGACTCGCCGCCGAGGGCTCGGGATGCCGTCTTCAGACTGACTCCCGCGCGGGCGGCGACCTGCGCGAGCGTCGGCCGCGGCTTCGCCTCGTCGTCTGTCCGTGTCATGCGTCCCCCTCGCCCGCCGGGGGCGGATAGCTCATTATCGCGGTCGTGCATCGGGAGATGCACCTTCCCTGCGCCGCGAGTGCTGTGGTAGCGTCCTCATCATATGACAGCGATGTCATATCGTCACGCGGTCTCATCGGAGGACCCGCGGCAGACGGACGACACACAGCAGTGGAGTTTGAGGAGCAACCATGAGGGTCCCCAGCCCGAGGAATGCACGACGCGCCCGCCGGTCATGGGCGGCGGCCGGCGTCGCGGTGACCGTGAGCCTGGCCATGCTGACGCCGGTCCAGGCGTCCGCCGCGACCGGTTCGACGTTCGCGTCATCGTTCGAGTCGACTGACGCCGCGCCCGCCCTGAGGGGCACCGGCGAGGCGATCAACGTCACCGGCAGCCAGTTCGCCCCCGGCAGCGTGCTCGGCGGCGTCACCGCCGTCACGGCATCCGCCCAGAACACCCCGAACGAAGGTGCAGCCTTCGTCGCCGACGGCAATGCCTCCTCGAAGTGGCTCGCCTTCACCAACAAGGCGTGGGTGCAGTACCAGCTCGCGCAGCCGCAGCCCATGGTGCGCTACACGCTCACCTCCGGCAACGACGAGCCCGACCGCGACCCGAAGGACTTCCGGGTGCAGGGCTCGAACAACGGCACCGACTGGGTGACCGTCGACGAGCGCAGCGGCGAGCTGTTCAGCGGCCGCGGCGAGACCCGCACCTTCACCCTCACGACACCGAGCGAGGCGTACACGTACTACCGCCTCGACGTGCTCGCCACCAAGACTCCCAGCAAGAACATCGTGCAGTTGGCCGGGTGGGAGCCCATCGCCGTCGACGGCGCGACGCCAGAGCCCGCCGACCTCAAGCTGCAGATCGGCAACGGCCCCACCAGCTCCGACACGGCCAAGACCGGCGTCGGCTTCACCGGCACGAAGGCGCTGCAGTACACCGGACGCCACCTCGCCGCCGGCCCCGCCTCGTCGACCAGCGTGCTCTACGACGACGTCGACCTCGCGGTCGTGGATGACAGCGAGCTGTCGTACCTCGTCTTCCCGGTGCTCGACGGCGAGCAGACCTACGCCGCCACGTTCGTCGCGGTCGACCTGACCTTCGATGACGGCACCTCACTCTCCACCAGCGGAGCGGTCGACTCCTACGGCTACGGCGCGAACGCGCGGCAGCAGGGTCAGGCCAACGTGCTGTGGCCGAACCAGTGGAACAAGGTGACGGTCGACCTCGGCCAGTTCGCCGGACGCACGGTCGACGACATCCTCTTCACCTACGACCACCCCGGCACCGACGTCACGGGCGTCGAGGTTCCCACCGGCGACACCGCCTTCAGCGGATGGCTGGATGACGTCGCGATCGGCGCGGCGGAGGAGCTCGACACCACCGACGGACTCGTCTCCTACGTCGACACGCGCCGTGGCACGAACTCGACCGGCGGATTCTCGCGCGGCAACAACCTGCCGGCGACCGCGTGGCCGAACGGCTTCAACTTCATCACCCCGATGACCAACGCCGACAACGTCGGAACGATCTACCAGTACCAGCGCGCCAACAACGCGCAGAACCTGCCTGCGCTGAACGGCATCGGCTTCTCGCACCAGCCCAGCATCTGGATGGGCGACCGCAACCAGATCGCCGTGCTGCCCGCCGCGAACGCGAACCCCACGTCGTCGCTGAACGACCGCAAGCTCACGTTCCACCACGAGAACGAGACCGCGCGACCCGACATCTACGGCGTCGAGTTCGACAACGGCATCAACACCGAGGTCACCGCGACCGACCACGGAGCGATCTACCGCTTCGAGTTCACCGGCGACGCCAGCTCCGTGCTGATCGACCAGCTCGTGAACAGCTCGAAGCTCACCATCTCGGGTGACACCGTGAGCGGATGGGTCGACGGCGGATCCGGCTGGCCTGGGCGCACGCGCATGTTCGTCTACGGCACGTTCGACCGCGAGCCCACGGCATCCGGTGCGACCACCCGGGGCGACCGCAACGGCACCGCACGCTACGCGGCGTTCGACACCACCACCGACCGCACGGTCGAGCTGCGTCTGTCGTCGTCGTTCATCTCGCAGGACCAGGCGAAGGCCAACCACGGCTTCGAGCTCGAGGGCGTCTCGTTCGACCGGGCTCACAAGGCGGTCCGCGATGCATGGAACGAGCGGCTCGGCGTCGTGCATGACGTCAAGGGCGCGAGCGACACCCAGCTGGTGACGCTGTACTCGAGCCTGTACCGCCTGAATCTGTACCCCAACTCGCAGTTCGAGAACACGGGCACGGCCACCAAGCCGGTCTACAAGTACGCCAGCCCGGTCTCCGCGACCAGTGGATCGGCGAGCGACACGCAGACGAACGCGAAGATCGTCGACGGCAAGATCTATGTCAACAACGGCTTCTGGGACACGTATCGAACGGCCTGGCCGCTGTACTCGCTGCTCTACCCCGACGTGACCGAGGAACTGGTCGACGGTTTCGTGCAGCAGTACCGCGACGGCGGATGGGTCGCACGCTGGTCCTCCCCCGGCTACGCCGATCTCATGACCGGTACGAGCTCCGACGTCGCGTTCGCCGACGCCTACCTCGCCGGTGCGCTCAGCACCGACACCGCACTCGAGGCGTATGACGCCGCGGTCAAGAACGCCACCGTGCTGCCGGAATCCAACGCCGTCGGTCGCAAGGGGCTCGGTCAGTCGATCTTCCTCGGCTACACCGAGGCGAGCACCCATGAGAGCGCTTCGTGGGGCCTCGAGGGATACATCAATGACTTCGGCATCGCCGAGATGGCGAAGGCCCTCTCGGAGGACCCGAAGACGCCGTCCGACCGCGTCGCGCAGCTGAAGGAGGAGGCGACCTACTTCGAGGCACGTGCCGAGCACTACGTCGAGATGTACAACCCGGAAGCCGGTACGTTCACCTCGCGCAACGCGGACGGCAGCTGGACCTCCGGTGCCGACTTCGACAAGAAGGCCTGGGGCGGTGCCTTCACCGAGGCGAGTGCCTGGACCTTCGGGTTCCACGCGCCGCACGACGTCGACGGTCTCGCCGCGCTGTACGGCGGACGCCAGGGGCTCCTTGACGTGATGCACGACTTCCTCACCACTCGCGAGAAGGCGGACTACTCCGGCATCCACGAGGCTCGGGAGGCGCGCGACGTGCGCCTGGGCATGCTCGGCATGTCCAACCAGATCGCGCACCACATCCCCTACGTGCTCGCCGAGGCGGGTAACCCCTCGGGGGCGCAGGAGCTGATCCGCGACATCCAGGACCGCCTCTTCGTGGGTTCCGACATCGGCCAGGGCTACCCGGGCGATGAGGACAACGGCGAGTTCTCGGCCTGGTACGTGTTCTCGGCCCTCGGCTTCTACCCGCTCGAGGTGGGATCGGGGAACTACACGATCGGCACGCCGCTGTTCGACAGCGCGACGCTCTCGATCGGTGACACGGACCTGGTCATCAACGCTCCAGGAGCGTCGACGGGCAAGGACTACGTCGCCGGGGTCAGCGTCAACGGCACGGCCATCGACTCCACCACGTTCGACGGAGACCTGGTGCGCGAGGGAGGAACTCTCGACTTCACGATGAGCGCTGAGCCGTCCGCCTGGGGTGCCAAGGACCTCGGCGAGAAGCTGGAGGTTCCCACCACGCTGGTCGACGCCACGAAGGTCGGCCGCGGCACGCTCACGGCCACCGACGGCACGCCCGTCGGCTCGCTGGTCGACGACAACATGAACTCCAAGGTCACGTTCGCGGGCGACTCGACCGAGCTGGTGTGGACCTCGCAGTCCGGACCGGTCTCGATCGGGCAGTACACGCTGACCAGTGCCGCGAAGGCGGATGCCCCGTCGAGCTGGACGCTGGAGGGATCGGTCGACGGCACGACGTGGACCGAGATCGACAGCCGCGAGGGCGAGACGTTCACCTGGGACACCCAGACCCGGCCGTTCACGGCTCAGAACGCGGATGGCTTCACGAGCGTGAAGCTCACGCTGACGTCGAAGAGCGAGGCGCTGGCGCTGTCGGAGGTCGAGCTGTTCGCTTCGGCGTCGGATGCCGACGGACTCCAGATCTCGGCCGGCGCCCCGCAGCGGGTGAAGGTCGACACCGAGTTCACCGGTTCGCTCGCGACGATCGTCGGCACCGAGACGGAGGCCTCCGGCTACACCGTCACGGTCGACTACGGCGACGACACCGAGGTGACCGACGTGAAGCTGGTGCGCGACGACCTGGGCGGCTGGAAGGTGAGCGCACCGCACACCTTCACGGCTCCCGGCACCTACTCGGCCGGCATCACGGTGCGCGACTCGAGCGGCGCGGTGGCCCAGACCACCGCGACCGTCACGGTCTACCGTGATGAGACGCTGGTCGGCGCCTTCAACAACGTCTGCATCGGCGACCTGGGCGTCACCGCGGCCAACTGCGACTCGCAGGGTCACGGGTACTACCGCGACAAGCTCGCTGCCGACGGTTTCGTGCAGGGCGAGACCCTGACGATCCCCGGCACCGAGTTGACGTACGACCTTCCGGCGGTGGCTGCGGGTGCGCCCGACAACATCACCGGCGAGGGTCAGATCGTGCGTCTGTCGCTCGGCGTCGGTGCCACTCAGCTCTCCTTCGTCGGAACGGCGACCGAGAGCAACCGCGATTCGCAGGCCGTGCTGCACTTCACCGACGGCAGCACGCAGACGGTGACGATCAGCCTGGGCGACTGGGTCGGAGCATCCGGCAACCCGTACAAGCAGAACACCGTGCTGACGATCTCGGAGGGCCGTCTCTCCGGAACGGGGGCGGAATCGGGAGGAGCCAAGAACACGGCGATCTTCGCGACCGCGCCGATCACGCTCGATGTCGATGACGAGGGCGCGCCCAAGATCGTCGAGTCGCTGACGATGCCGAAGGAGTCGGGTTCATTGAACGACGGACGCGTGCACATCTTCGCCGTCGGCTCCGACGGCGACCGCTCGGCCGCAGCACCGCTGCAGGTCGAGGCCGGCACCGTGTCGGGCCAGATCGCCGGCGAGGCGTTCGACGCGACGCTCGCCACGGTCACCGGAGGTGCCGGAGACAGCACCGCGATCGTCAACTGGGGTGACGGTTCTCCCGTCACCGCGGTCGAGGTCGAAGACGGCGCCGTCGCCGCAGACCACACCTACGCCACGGCGGGTACCTTCACGGTGACCGTCACGGCGGACGACGGTGTGCAGTCGGCGGATGCGACGCTCGAGATCGCGGTCGAGGAGCCGGAACCCGAGTACGCCCCGGAGATCGCGGCACCCGAAGAAGCCCACCCCGGCGACTCGGTCGAGATCACCGGCACCGGCTTCGCCCCCGGCGAGAACGTGTCGATCCGCATCGACGACGAAGAGCCGGTGGTCGTGAAGGCCGATGGCGACGGAGCGATCCGCGGCGACATCATCGTGCCGGAGGATGCGGTGGACGGCGATCACCCCGTGGTGGCGCTGGGCGACGTCTCGAACGTCGAAGCCCGGACGTCACTCCGGGTCGCCGCCGAGACCTCGGCCCCGAAGAGCACCTCGGTGACCCTGGCCGCGGGCTCAGACGATCCCGTCGCCGGAGAATCGGTCGCACTCACCGCGACGGTCACCCCGGCCGACGCGGCGGGCAAGGTCGACTTCTTCGAGGGTGACACCGTGGTCGGCTCCGCCACCGTCACCGCGGGTACCGCGACGGCCGACGTGCTGATCGCGACCTCGGGAACGCACACCTTCGTGGCACGGTTCGTGCCGTCCGACCCGGAGGCCTACCGCGGCTCCGAGTCGGCGCCGCTCACGCTCGAGGTCCGCGGCACTCCGGTGCTGGAGGCCGAGATCGTGATCGGGGCGAAGAGCGTGGTGCAGGGCGGTAGCGTCGAGGTCATCGGTCGTGGCTTCGCCTCGGGCGAGAGCGTCTCCTTGACGCTGCACTCCGACCCGATCAGCCTCGGAGAGGTCACGGCGGACGGCACCGGAGCGTTCCGGGTGCAGGTGACCGTGCCGGCATCCGCTCCGGTGGGCGATCACACGCTCATCGCGCAAGGCGCTGACTCCGGTCTGAGCGCCGAGGGCGCGCTGCGGGTGACCGCGGCGGCATCCGGTGGCGGCGACGGACTGGCCGGGACGGGCGGAGCGATCCCCCTGACGCTCATCAGCCTGCTGCTGGTCCTGCTGGCCGCCGGTGGCGTGCTCGTCCTCCGACGGCGCCGCGTGGAGTCCTGACCCCCAGGGGCTCCGCAAGACGAAGCCGCCCATCCCGTTCCCCGGGGTGGGCGGCTTCGTCTTCGCAGCGGATGCGGGTACGGCTGCGCTCGATCAGACGACGGTGAGCGTGTGCGGCGCGACGTTCAGACGCTCGCACCCGTCGGCGGTCACGACGACGATGTCCTCGATGCGTGCACCCCAGTCGCCGGCGAAATAGATGCCGGGCTCGATGCTGAACGCCATGCCCTCGCGCAGCACCAGATCGTTGCCGGGGGCGATGTACGGCTCCTCGTGCACCGAGACGCCGATGCCGTGACCGGTGCGGTGCAGGAACGCCTCCCCCAGTCCCGCGGCGGAGAGCACGTCACGGGCGGCGGCATCGACCTGTGCGGCTGTGGCCCCGGGGCGCGCGGCATCGACCGCGGCCTGCTGTGCGCGCACGAGCACCGCGATGCGTTCGGCGGCCTCCGTCGAGGGCTCCCCCACGGCGTACGTGCGCGTGCTGTCGGAGTTGTAGCCGCTGGGCACCGCGCCCCCGATGTCCACCACGACGACGTCGCCGTCCTGGATCACCCGGTCCGAGACCTCGTGATGCGGATCCGCGCCGTTCGGACCCGAGCCCACGATCACGAACTCGACCGTGCGGTGTCCTTCGGCCACGATCGCCTCGGCGATGTCCGCAGCCACCTCGCGCTCGGTCCTGCCCGCCCGCAACCACTCCGGAACGCGCCGGTGCACGGCGTCGATGGCGTCACCGGCACGGCGCAGCTCCGCGATCTCGGCGGCATCCTTGACCATGCGGCTCTCGCGCAGCACGGGGGTCGCGAGTTCGAGCGTGACGCCCAGCCGCTGCCCGATCGGGATCACATGCAGCGCCGGAAGCGCATCCGAGACCCCGACGCGCGTCACGGCGCCCAGTGCCTCGGCGACCAGGTCGTAGGGGTTCTCGCCGTCGACCCAGTCCGCGAGGCGCAGGCCGAGTTCGCCGACCGCGGTCGAGCGCACCTTCGCCAGCTCCATGCGCGGCACCACGACAGTCGGAGCGAGGCCTGGTCCGAGCACGAGCGCGGTCAGTCGCTCGATCGTGTCGCCTTCGACACCCACCAGGTACTGCAGGTCCGGGCCGGGACCGACGATGATCGCGTCGAATCCGGCGTCGGCAGCGAGGGCGGAGGCGCGGTCGAGGCGGGCGGCGTACACGGCTGAGGAGAAGGGCAGAGTGCTCACGGCGTCCACGCTACTGCGCGCTCTCGCCGGTGTCTCCGCCCTTCTCGTGCCGACCGGTATCGTCAGCTGATCGCGAGACGAATGCGCTCTGCGAGCAGCCTTCGGTTCGCAGATGTCAACTCGAGCAGGGCGTACGCCGTCGGCCACATCGTGCCGTCGTCGAGGTTCGAGATGGGCTCGAAGCCGAAGGTTCCGTAGCGCACTTTGAACTTGCTGGCCGGCTGGAAGAAGCAGAGCACCTTGCCGTCCTTGCCCCAGGCAGGCATCCCGTAATAGGTGCGCGGCATGAGGTCGGGGGCGACCTCTGTCACCAGCTCGTGCAGCGCGGTGGCGAGCTTCTTGTCGTTGTCGTCGGAGAGCTTGTCGACGGCGGCCTTGAGGTCGGCTTCACCTTCGGCACGCTGCTCCTCGGGAGTCTTCTTCGCGCGGGACCGCCGGGCCTTGGCCTCCTTGGCCGCTGCCTGCATGGCCTCGCGCTCTTCGGCACTGAAGTTCTTCTCGTTGTCGGCCACGGCCGTTCCTTTCGCGATGCGATCTGTGATGCCTTCAGAGTACGGATGCCGCCGCGGGCTGTGCTTCTCGATTCGTGATCGATCGGAACCGGCTGTGGTCTGACTCACAGACGTCGAGGGCCGGTATCCGGGGCTAGGGTGAAAAGCATGGACCTGCGTGTCGCGGCATACGCGGTCGTCACGGACGACGACGGCCGGCTGCTGCTCGCGCGCTGGACCGAAGGACGCCGGGTGGCCTGGACGATGCCCGGCGGCGGGCTCGAACCGGGCGAGCCGCCGGAGGACGCGGTGCGTCGCGAACTCCGCGAGGAGACGGGCTACAGCGTCAAGGTCGGCGAGCTGCTGGGCGTGCACTCCCGGGTGATCCCGGCCACACAGCGCGTGCAGAAGGCGGCGGAGCCGTTGCATACCCTGCGTATCGTCTATCGCGCACAGGTGACGGGCGGCAAGCTGCGGTTCGAGACCGACGGCTCGACCGACATGGCCGAGTGGTTCTCACGCCGCGCCGTCGCCGATCTGCAGCGGGTCAAGCTGGTCGACATCGCCATGCGGATGGCCGGGATCTACTGATCGGTCAGTCCCGACGCTCCTCCGGAACGGAGATGTCGGCGACGGTGGCGCCGTAGGCGGCGATCAGATCGTCCGCGTCGACGAACAGGCTGAAGCCGTGAGCTCCCGCGCCCATGGCGATGCGCTGACCGACGATCGACTCGTCGGCGTAGATCGGCCAGTCCGTGGTGCTGCCGATGGGTACGATCGTGCCGCGTTCGTACCCGGTCGCGGCCAGGGCGAGCTCAGGTTCGGGCAGCCGCAGCTTGTTCACGCCGACGAGGGCGCGCAGCTTCGGCCACGAGATCGAGCGCCCGCCGGGGATGAGAGCGAACAGGTACTCCCCCTGGGTCCCTGAATCCGTCCTCTGGGTCCCTGAGCCTGTCGAAGGGCGCTTGACGACCAACGTCTTCACGATGCCGGATGCGGGGATGCCGAGCAGTTCGGCGGCCTCGAACAGGCTGTTCGCCGCGGGGCGCTCCCGGATGTCGATCGTCAGGCCGCGAGCCGCCGCGGCGTCACGGACCCGGGCGTGCTGATCGCCCCCGTCACCCGAAGGTGCGGAGGCGGGATCAGAGGAGGTCACGCCTCGGGAGCGGACAGCGGGTCATCGGCGACCCAGAGCTCGTCGTCGGCACGAAGCGCCTGCCATGCCGCGTACAGCACGCCGGCGGCGGCTGCGACACCCAGGATGATCGCGACGACCGAGCCGAGGCCGGGTCCGCTCTTCTGGGGCTTGGTTGCCTTGCGCACCTGCTTCTCGATGCCGAGGCGCTTGGCGTTCGCGACGTCCCACGCGGTCAGTGCGCTGCCGACGACTCCGCCGACGATCGGGACGACCTTGTCGTCGACGACGTGCTTGCCGATCTTGACACCACGGTCCACCACCGGGGCGACCCGGCGGTTGTAGGTGTCCTGGACCACGGGCAGCACCTGCTCGCGACCGAGGCTGCCGAGCTGGCGGCTCGCCTCGCGGGCAACATCGGCGGCGTGTCCGACCAGAACCTGCTGCGACTCCCAGAGCTGGGTCGCGTCGTTCTGCAGTCGGCGCAGTTCCTTCTTCCGCTTGCGGCTGAGGCTCACGATGTTCTCCTGTCGATTGGAGGTGCGGGTTCCCCATCTTGCCAGAAGAGGCTGGATGCGAGGCGGGAAAACACCTCCCCCTTGCCAAGTCGCAGGGTACGCGGTACCTTCTCGTCCCCGTTCGGGTGCGGCAACAAAGCCAATGCATGGGAAGCTCTGCGAGAATGAGGGCATGCCTCACGCCTCTCATGTCGCAACCCTGCACACCAACCACGGTGACATCGTCATCAACCTCTTCGGTGACCACGCCCCTAAGACGGTCAAGAACTTCGTCGGCCTCGCCGACGGCACCCAGGAGTGGACGCACCCCGCCACCGGCAAGCCCGGCGAGGGTCCCCTCTACAAGGACGTGGTCTTCCACCGCATCATCCCGAACTTCATGATCCAGGGCGGCGACCCGCTCGGACAGGGCGTCGGCGGTCCCGGCTACAACTTCGACGACGAGATCAACAACGAGCTGAACTTCAACGCTCCCTACATCCTCGCGATGGCCAACGCCGGCCTCCGCCGCAACGCCATCACCGGCAAGCCGGAGGGCACCAACGGTTCGCAGTTCTTCATCACCACCGACCCGACCCCGTGGCTCCAGGGCAAGCACACGATCTTCGGCGAGGTCGCCGATGACGCCTCCAAGGCCGTCGTCGACGCGATCGGCTCCGTCGCCACCGGCACGGGCGACCGCCCCATCGAGCCGGTCGTGCTGCACTCGATCGACATCGTCGCGGCCTGACGACAGCTTCGGCCGATCCGGATGTCGACGCCTGAGTTCACGAGCAATCGCGACAACTTCTGCTACCGGCATCCGGATCGGCAGAGCTTCGTGCTCTGCCAGCGCTGCCTGCGCACCATCTGCCCGGAGTGCCAGACGCCGGCACCGGTCGGGGTCATCTGCCCCGAGTGCATGAAGGAGCAGCGCAAGAACCGCACCCCCGCGCAGAAGCGCGCTGAGCGTCGCTGGGGAGGTCGCGGATCCGTCACCGCGGTGCGCAGCGGCAAGCCGGTCGTCACCTATGCCCTGCTCGCGATCACCTCGTTCATCGGGCTGGTCCAGCTGATCCCGGGGCTCAACGACCCGATCACCCAGGCGCTCGCCTTCTACGCGCCCTATCTGTATCCCTCGCTCTCCCTCTTCCCGTTCGAGCCCTGGCGTCTGCTCACGGCTCTGTTCGTGCACGGAGGGTTCGTGCACCTGGCGCTGAACATGCTGGCGCTGTGGATGCTGGGCCAGAGCCTCGAGCCGATGCTCGGCCGTGCCCGCTACCTCGCGCTGTATCTGATCAGCGGCCTCGGCGGCTCCGTCATGGTCGCGCTCATCGCCCCCGAGTCGCCGACCGTGGGCGCCTCCGGCGCGATCTTCGGCCTCATGGCCGCGCTGCTGATCATCGGACGCCACATCGGTGCGAACGTGACAGGGATCCTCGTGATCCTCGGCATCAACTTCGCCTTCGGGTTCTTCGCCGGCGGCATTTCCTGGCAGGCGCACCTCGGTGGCGCGATCGTCGGTGCGCTGGTCGCCTTCATCCTCACCAGGACGAAGCGCCGCGAACAGCGGACCTGGCAGATCGTGCTGCTCTCCGCGACCGCCGTCGCGCTGCTCGTCATCGTGTTCGTCGTGCCGCCACTGCTGATCCTGGCCTGATCCCGAGTTGTTAACAGGGTTGTTAACCCCTGTGAATAACACCGGTGTAATTCTCCCCAGGTTGTGGAGAGAACTGTGGATAACTTGTTGAGGGCTTGTGGGGTCCTGGGGATCGGTGCTCCCTTCGTTCGCAGAACGGGCACCCTCCCCGCTGCGCGGGTCCCCTCCCGATGCTCACTCCCGGGAGCACCGACCCCCAGGACGGCCGTCCAGCCTCGCCGTGGGGAGGGGGAAAACGAAGGGCCCCTCGCTCTCTGCGAGGGGCCCTTCGGGAAGTGGGGGGTGCGGGTCAGCGCCAGCGGGTGGTCATCAGGAAGCCGATCAGGGCGATGCCCAGGCCGATCGCCAGGTTCCAGTTGTCGAGTCCCGGGATCGGGAACTGCATCCCCGAGATGTAGAACACGAGGATCCACGCCAGACCCAGCAGCATGAAACCGATCATCACCGGCTTGAACCAGACGGCGTTCGGAGCCGCCTCGCCCTCGGCGCGCTCGACGACGGGCTCTTCACTCTTGCGCTCTCGTGCCATTCCGTCATTGTACCCAAGAGTGCTGTCTCGAATCGATGTGGGATCTCGCCCCTGCTCGGCTTCTGTTCAGCACCGGGCGATAGGATCACGGCCATGACTGCATCCGTCGCGCCTGGGGGGCGACGCTCGCATCGCTCCCGGCCACGATCCAGGGCGACCTTCGCGAGCGTCCTCGGGGAGCTCCTGCTCACCGCCGGTGTTCTCGTGCTGTTGTTCGTCGCCTGGCAGATGTGGATCGGCGACATCATCATCAGCGCCCAGAAGAACGAGGAAGGCGCCGCCATCTCCGCGGAGTGGGCCGCAGCCCCGGCCCCCGACCTTCCGCCCCTGATCGAGAAGGACGACGGCACGACCGAGTACGAGCCGGTCATCCCCGCCGCCCCCGCCGACACCGAAGAGCTGGGGCGCATGCACGTGCCGCGGTTCGGCGCCGACTACAACTTCGGCATCTACGGCGGCACCAGCCGCGCACGCACCCTCGACGACCTCGGCATCGGCGTCTACACGAACTCGAAGATGCCCGGCGAGGTCGGCAACTTCGCGATGGCAGGGCACCGCACCACGTGGGGCAAGCCCTTCAACCAGCTCGACAAGCTGCAGCTCAACGATGCGATCGTGGTCGAGACGCCGGACGGCTGGTTCACGTACCGTTTCCGCACGCTGGAGTACGTGAAGCCCACGCAGACCGACGTGCTCGCCGACGTGCCGCAGATGCCCGAGGTGCAGACGGGGGAGCGCTACATCACCCTCACCGCCTGCTCGCCGCTGTACTCGCTCGCCGAGCGCATCGTCGCCTACGGGGTCTACGAGAGCTTCCAGCCCCGGGCTGAAGGTCCGCCGAAGGCGCTGACCGATCCGCCGCCGCCTCCGGCCGCACCGTCGGTGTAGGTTGTGGAAAGCGACGAGGGAGAAGACTGATGTACGCCGGACTCTGGCGCCTGTTGCCCGGCCCGTGGTGGGTGCGACTGCTGATCGTGCTGATCGTGGTGTCCGCCGTGCTCTACGCCCTCTTCTACTACGTGTTCCCCTGGGTGAGCCCGATCATCTCCCCTGGTGAGATCGACCTCGAATGATCCGGGTGCTCGTGGTCGACAACCACGACAGCTTCGTGCACACCCTGGTCGGCTACCTGCAGGAGCTCGGCGCCCAGACCACGATGATCGAGTCGGATGATGTCGATGCCGCCGGGCTCGCGCAGCTGCTGCCCGACTTCGACGCCCTGATGCTCTCGCCCGGCCCCGGTTCTCCGGCTGATGCCGGTGTCTCGCTCGAGGCTGTACGGATCGCCGCACGCACGCGTCTGCCGCTGCTCGGCGTGTGCCTGGGGCATCAGGTGGTCGGCGCCGCCTTCGGAGCACCCGTGACCGAGGCGCCCGAGCTCATGCACGGGATGGTCTCACCGGTTCATCACGACGGCTCGCTGCTGTTCGCCGGGCTCCCGTCTCCCTTCGACGTCGGTCGCTATCACTCGCTCGCCCTCGCCGAGGCGGAACTGCCGGCGGAGCTGAGAGTGACCGCGCGCACCGAGAGCGGAACGGTCATGGGCATCTCCCATGTGGAGCTGCCGATCCACGGCGTGCAGTTCCACCCCGAGAGCGTCCTGACCGAGGGCGGTTACCGGCTGCTGGCGAACTGGCTCGTGTCCATCGGCGATGCCTCCGCCGTCGAGCGGGCCGAGGAACTGCACCCGCTGGCGCGCTGAGTCCTACTCGCCGGTGCAGTACCGCAGTTCGACGGCCGACCCGATCGGCACGTCACCAGGGGCCACCGACATCGAGACGACGGTGGGCGGGTCGGTCGCCGGGCAGTCCGGCGATTCGACGGGCGTCGCGGTGAGCCCGAGCGATTCGAGGTTCGTCGTCGCTGCGGCCAGCGTCCATCCCGCGAGATCCGTGAGCGTGACCTTGCCGCTCGCGACGACCAGATTGACCACGGTACCCGGCGCGACCTCCGCGGCTTCCTTCTCGCTGGCGGAGATCACGGTGTCGGCTGCGATCGACTTGTCGTTGCGTTGGATCACGGTGCCCAGTTCGAGTCCGGCGCTGGTCAGCGCCCGCTCCGCATCCGCGAGCGACATCCCCTCCAGCTGGGGAACGGTCGACGTCTCGACGCCGGACGACACGTAGAGGGTGACGGTGTCTCCCTCACTGACCGTCTCTCCGGCCTCGGGATCGGTGCGGATCACGTTGCCTTCGGTGATGTCCGTACTCGTCTCGACCACGAGCTTCGTGGTGAGGTCCAGATCAGAGAGGTCGGACTGTGCCCGTTCCGAGGAGACGTTCACCAGATTCGGCACCACGCGGGACGTGGTGGGCACCTCGGGTGGGCGCATGCTGATGGTCCACACCCAGAACAGCACGGACGCGAGGAGCACGGCGAGAAGAGCGACGCCTGCCCAGATCCAGGCGACGGGGGGACCAGACTGCGTGCGGGCCATGGTCGTGTCGGTGCTCAGCTGGCGCAGAGACCGCGCAGTCTCCTGCGCCTGGCGCGGGCTCGGACCGTACAGCTCACTGGTGAGGGCGCCGAGTTCCTTGCGGCTCGGTGCGTGGCCGCTGACCGCGCCGTCGAGCGCCGCGCGGAAGTGCGCGGCATCCGGGTAGCGCTGGTAGGGGTCCTTCGCG
This sequence comes from Microbacterium sp. NPDC087591, assembly GCF_044743625.1. Lineage (NCBI taxonomy): Bacteria > Bacillati > Actinomycetota > Actinomycetes > Micrococcales > Microbacteriaceae > Microbacterium > Microbacterium sp. NPDC087591. Next base: position 1,626,640 of record NZ_JBIUWU010000001.1, on the reverse strand, counting down.
AGAGCGCGCAGCACCACGGGGTCGAGGGCGCCGGGGGCATCTTCATTGACCTCGGTCGGAGGGAGCGGCGTCTCGCTCACGTGCTGATAGGCGACGGCAACCGGCGACTCGCCGCGGAACGGCTGGCGTCCGGTGAGCAGCTCGTAGAGCACCACGCCGGTCGAGTACAGGTCGGCTCGCGCATCGACCGGCTCGCCCTTCGCCTGTTCCGGCGAGAAGTAGGCGGCCGTGCCGATGATCTGGGTGGTCTCTGCCACGGTCGACGATGAGTCGGACACCGCACGAGCGATGCCGAAGTCCATGACCTTGACCTGGCCCTTCTCGGTGACCATGACATTGCCCGGCTTGATGTCGCGGTGCACGACACCGGCACGGTGCGAGTAGTCGAGAGCCTCGAGGATGCCGTCGGTGTAGCGGACAGCATCCTCCACCGGCACGGGGCCGGAGGCGATGATGTCCTTCAGCAGCGTGCCGCTGATGAGCTCCATCACGATGTACGGAGGCTCGTCGGAGGAGCTGTCGGTGTTCGAGGGGTCGCCGGCGTCGTACACGCGCACGATCGACGGGTGCGACATCCGCGACGCGGCCTGCGCCTCGAGACGGAACCTCGTGCGGAACGCGGTGTCCTTGGCGAGCTCCTGATCGAGGATCTTGATCGCGACCTCGCGGCCGAGCGTCAGATCCTGGCCGCGATAGACCTTGGCCATCCCCCCGCGTCCGATGAGCTCGCCGACGCGGTACCTACCCGCGAGAACGCGTGGCTCTGTCGACACGAACTACCCCCTGGCGAAACTGATACTGAGCTGGAATAAGGCTACCCGTTGCCGTTGCCGTTGCCGTTGCCGCCATCACCTTCGCCGGGGTCGACCACCGGAGCGGTGATCGTGACCGACAGCGGCGGCGAGGCGTCAGACGTGCGCTGGTCACCGCCGGAGCAGAGCCCCTGGTAGCTGGCGATCAGCTGCTTGCCCTCGGCGTCGCCGACCACGATCTGCGCGTTGCGCTGGGTGGCCGGGAAGTTCGGGCCATCGCCGACGAAGGTGCCGTTGGTGAGCGAGACCACATACCCCGAGAGCGTCGTTCCGCTCGGGCAGGTGAATCCGGTTCCCCAGGAGATCGTCACCGTGCTGCCCGCGACCGGGTCGCCGGTCATGACGGGGGTGTCGGTCGGCACCGGGAGGGCCGTCCGTGCGCCGTACACGGTCAGTGCGATCGCGCGCGTGACGTCGACGTTGCCCGAGGGCTCCACGTTGTAGACGCGACCGACCTCGGCATCGGTGGGTGCAGGATCGCCGTCCACGCAGGTGATCTCGCTGGTGAAGCCGTTGTCCTTGAGCGTGCTCGTCGCGGTGGCGCAGTCCATGCCTCGCAGGTTGAGTGCGCTGACGTCGACGCGGGTCGGCTCGGGCTCCGGATCGTCGGAGGGAGTCGGCGGCGGCGTGGTCTGCGTGGTCGTCGGTGCGCCGGACGGCTTCTCGTCGCCATCGCCCTGGTTCATGAGGGCGAAGACCGTTCCGCCGAGCACGAGCACCAGCAGCGTGATCAGGGCGACCAGCGGCCAGGTCCACGGGCTGCGCTTCTTCTTCTTCTCGGTCTCTTCGTCGGTGCCGGCGCCGGTCGGCAGCTGCGCGGTCGTCGGAAGGATGCGAGTGGCGCCGTCGTCGCCGCTGGCGGTGAGCAGGCGCGTGGCGTCGTCATTCGCGGCGACGCCACCGGTGGCGATCGCCGGCACGGCGATGGCCGCGGAGTTGAGGTCGCCGCGTCGCAGGGCCTGCGCCGCGCGCGCCACGGTCGCAGAGGAGGACGGACGGTCGCTCGGCTTCTTGGCGATCATCGCCATCACCAGGTTCTGCACCGGGATCGGCACGGTGGGCGGGAGCGGCGGCGGCTGCTCGTTGATCTGCGCCATCGCGATCGCGACTTGCGACTCGCCCGTGAACGGACGCTTGCCCGCCAGGCATTCGTAGGCCACGATGCCGAGCGAGTAGGTGTCGGTCGCGGGGGAGGCAGGGTGACCCGATGCCTGCTCCGGTGACAGGTACTGCACGGTTCCCATCACCTGACCGGTCGCCGTCAGCGGCACCTGGTCGGCGATGCGTGCGATGCCGAAGTCGGTGATCTTGACGCGGCCGTCTGGCGTGATCAGCAGGTTTCCCGGCTTGATGTCGCGGTGCACGAGGCCGGCGGCGTGCGCCGCCTGCAGTGCGGATGCCGTCTGGGCCACGATGTCGAGCGTCTTGTCGGCGCTGAGCGCACCGTCGCGCTCGAGCACGGTCGACAGGGCTTCACCGGGCACGAGCTCCATGACGAGGTAGGCGCTGCCGTTCTCCTCGCCGTAGTCGAAGACGCTGGCGATGCCCTCATGGTTCACGAGAGCGGCGTGACGTGCCTCCGCACGGAAACGCTCGAGGAACCCGGGGTCCCCCATGTACTCGTCCTTGAGGATCTTGATCGCGACGGTACGTCCGATGACGTGATCCGTCGCCTCCCACACCTCGCCCATGCCGCCGATCGCGATTCGCGACAGCAACTCGTAGCGACCACCGAACGACACACCCTGCGTCGGCCTCATCTGCCCAGCACCGCCTCTATGACCTTCTTCGCAATCGGAGCGGCGATCGTGTCGCCGGATCCTGATTGTCCCTGACCGCCGCCGTCTTCGACGACGACTGCTACTGCGACCGCCGGGTCGTCCGCCGGGGCGAACCCCGTGAACCACAACGTGTGCGGCTTGTTTCCGTTCTCGGCTGTACCGGTTTTACCCGCCACGTTGACCCCGTCTATTCTTGCACCCTGCGCCGCGCCCGTAGAGACGCTCGCGACCATGGCGTCAGCGACCTCGTCGGCCGTGTCCGCCTCCATCGCGCGGCCGAACTCGCTGTTGTCGAACGCACGGATGACCGAGAGGTCATCTCCGATCACGGCGTCGACCATGTGCGGGTTCATGACGATCCCGTCGTTGGCGATTCCCGCGGCGACCATCGCGATCTGCAGGGGAGTGGCGGTGACCTGGCCCTGGCCGAACCCCGTCAGGGCGGTCTGCGCGTCGTCGAGCGCGCGCGGGTAGCTGGACGGCGTCGAGGTGAGCGGCGTGTCGAAGCTCTTGTTGAAGCCGAACTTCTCGGCCATCTCCCGGATCGCGTCGTCGCCGAGCTCCACAGCCAGTTCCGCCATGGGGATGTTGCAGCTCAGGCGGATGGCCTCGGCGATCGTGACCGTTTCGCCGGGGCCGCAGGCGCTGCCCCAGGCGTTGGACACCTTGTTCGACGAACCGGGGAGCGTGTAGGAGGCCGGGTTCGGCAGCGTGGACTCGGGTGTCCAGTCACCGCTCGCGAACGCGGCGGCGGCCACGACGATCTTGAACGTCGACCCCGGTGGGTTCAGGTCTCCGGCGATCGCGCGGTTCGACAGGGGCTTCGACGGGTCGGCGGCGAGCTGCGCATAAGCGGAGTTCGCGGCATCCGCATCGTGGGTCGCGAGCAGGTTCGTGTCGAAGCCAGGCGTCGAGACCATGGCGAGAATGCGCCCGGTCTTCGGCTCGATCGCGACCACGGCTCCGGTGAGGCCGTCGAGTGCCTCGTAGGCCGCGCGCTGCGCCGCCGTGTCGAGCGTGAGCTCGACACTGAACCCGCGCTGCGGCTGGCCCGAGATGATGCGCTCGATCTCGGCGAAGAACGCGTTGGATCCGGTGCCGGACAGGTCGGTGTTCATGGCCTGCTCGATGCCGGTGCTCGAGCCGAGCGCCGCGTTGAAGTAGCCGGTGACGGGTTCCCACATCGCGGCATCCGTGTAGACGCGCTGGAACTGATACTGGTCGTCGCTCGGCACCGAGGTCGCGATCGCGGTGCCGTCGACGATGATCGAACCGCGCTGGATCTCGTAGCTGTCCAGTCGTGTGCGCTTGTTGTTCGGGTCCTGCGCCAGCGCATCGGCCTCGACGACCTGGATCCAGCTGGTCGCGGCGAACAGGGCGATGAACATGAACAGCATCACGATGCTGAGGCGGCGGAGTTCGCGGGTCATGAGGCATCACCGCCTGTGAGGTTCAGAGACCGACGCGGGTGGAGACGGGTCATCCGATCACCACCCGGGGCTGGCGGCGCACGCCGTCGGAGATGCGCAGGAGCAGCGCCACGATGAGCCAGTTGGCCACGAGCGAGGAACCTCCTGCGGCGAGGAACGGCGTGGTCAGGCCGGTCAGCGGGATGACCCGTGTCACGCCGCCGACCATGATGAACACCTGCAGTGCGATCGTGAACGAGAGCCCCGTCGCGAGCAGCTTGCCGAAGTCGTCCTGACCAGCGAGGCCGATGCGCACGCCCCGGCTGACGAACACCATGTAGAGGCAGAGGATCGCGAAGAGCCCGATCAGGCCCAGTTCCTCGCCGAGACTCGTGATGATGTAGTCGCTGTGGGCGAGCGGGGTGACCTCCGGGCGGCCCTGGCCCCATCCGGTGCCGATGAGTCCGCCGCGAGCCAGGCCGAACAGTCCCTGCATCGGCTGATAGCCCGCGCCATCCGGGTCGACCTGGTTCGGGTCGAACAGGAACAGCCAGTTGATGAAGCGTCCGCGCACATAGCTGAGGATCTGCGTGGCCACCGCGACGCCGGCGACCACCAGGGTCAGGCCGATCACGACCCAGCTGGTCTTGCCCGTGGCGACGTAGAGCATCGCGACGAACATGCCGAAGATGAGGGTTCCGGTGCCGAGGTCGCGCTGCAGCACGATGATGCCGAGCGAGATGACCCAGACGACGAGCACCGGTCCGAGTTCGCGCATGCGCGGCCAGGTCATGCCGAGGAAGCGCGTGCCGACCGAGGTCAGACTCTCGCGGGTGCGCACGAGGTAGCCGGCGAAGAAGATCGCGAGGCAGATCTTGGCGAGCTCGCCGGGCTGGAACGCGAAGACGCCGCCGAGCGACACCCACACCGCGGCGTTCGCGTCGGGGATGCGCAGTCCCGGCACGAAGGGCAGCAGCAGGAGCAGGATGCCGGCGAGGCCGAAGATGTAGGTGTAGCGGAAGAGGATGCGGTAGTTGCGGAGCGCGATCACGACCGCGATGGCGCCCGCGAGCGAGATCGCCGTCCACGCCAGCTGCTTCGTGGAGTACGCATCCCATCCGGTGTTCTTGAACGCGATGTCGATGCGGTAGATCATCGCGATGCCGAGCCCGGAGAGCAGCGTCGCGATCGGCAGCACGAACGGGTCGGCGTCGGAGGCCACGGCCCGCAGCACGAAATGCAGCGCGAACGCCAGCACGGCCAGGCCGCCGCCGATGCCGAGCACGACAGGGTCGATGACGCCCAGGGCGCCGAGCTGCACCAGGGTCAGCGATGCACCGGCGATGGCGCAGGCGAACAGCAGCAACCAGAACTCGCGGTTGCGCTGCGTCTGGGGCAGGCGGATGCGCTTGAGGGCCTTGATGACGCTGGTGTCGGCGGAGACGTCGGTGCTCATCCGTCACCTCCGGCCGGTGTCTCGGTCGGCATCGGCAGGGGAGTCGGTGTGGGGGTGGGCGTCGGCAGCGCATTCGCGTCGGCCCCCGCGCGCAGCCGATCGACGATGGCCATCGCATCCGACAACGAGCGCGCCGAGATCGTGCGCTCCACGGAGGCGCGCTGGTACTCGGGCAGGTTCGCGAGCAGGATGTCGGTGTCCTGCACGGGAGTCGACAGGGTGATCGGCCCGATGTTCTGCTGCACACCCTGGAAGATCACGACGCTGTCGTCGTCGGCGCCGATGAAGTAGCGCGTCTGCGTCCAGCTGTAGGCGGCGAAGGCCGCGAAGCCGAGCATCGCGATGACGACGAGCACACCGGCGATCCAGCCGAGGCGGCGGCGCTTCGCACGGCGACGGTCCTCTTCGATGAGCTCCTCGAGGTACTCGGCCGCGGGCTCGAAGTGGCTCGGCTCGTTCGCCGCCTGGCGCACCGGGTGCAGCCAGTTCGAGCGGGCAGGGCGGGCGGAGGGCACCAGCACGCCGGGCGGGTTCGACGCGGCACCGACGATCGTCGGGGTGCCGGAGGAGAGCGGGTGGTGTCCGCCCACGTCCACCAGCACGATCGTGACGTTGTCGGGCGCTCCGCCGTCGAGGGCCTGCTTGAGCAGATTGTCCGCCGTGCGCCCGGGAGCCATGCCCAGGCGCATCGCCTTGAGCACCCGGGTCTCGTCGACCACGCCGGAGAGCCCGTCGGAGCACAGCAGCCAGCGGTCGCCGGGTTGCGTGTGCATCACGAACAGGTCGAGCTCGGGGTCGGAGTCCATGTCGCTGAGCACGCGCATGAGCACCGAACGGCGCGGGTGGTAGCGCGCCTCCTCGGGGGTGATGCGACCGGAGTCGACCAGACGCTGCACGAACGTGTGATCGGTCGTGATCTGCGTCAGCGCATCGTCGCGGTAGAGGTAGATGCGCGAGTCGCCGATGTGGCCGATGACGGCGTAATCGTCGACCATGATGATCGCGCTGACCGTGGTGCCGAGGCCGGCGAGCTCCGGGCGCTCCTTGGCGGCGCGGATCAGGTCGCCGGCGGCCGTGGTGACGGCGGCCTGCAGTGATGCCTGCGCATCCTCGGTCGAGGCGTAGCCCTGGTCGAGCGGCTCGAGGTGCTGGATCGCGATGCTCGAGGCGACGTCACCGCCGGCGTGGCCGCCCATGCCGTCGGCGACGGCGAACAGGTTCGCTCCGGAGTATCCGGAATCCTGGTTGTTGGAGCGGACCTTCCCGGTATGGGAGATCGCAGAGCTCGAGCCTTCGAAGACCATGCCGGGGTCAGGCTCGCAGCTCGAAGGTCGTGGCGCCCACCTTGACGGGCGTGCCGAGCGAGAGGGCGACGGGGGACCCCGAGACCCGCTGGCCGGCGACGAAGGTGCCGTTGGTGGAGTCGAGGTCCTGGATCGCCCAGCTGTCGCCGCGCAGCATGAGGCGCGCGTGGTGGCTGGACGTGTAGTCGTCGCGGATGACGAGAGCCGATTCGCTGGACCGACCGATCGTGAGGGAGTCGGTGCCGAGAGGAAGCTCCAGCCCCGCCTTGGGGCCGGACGTGATGACCAGGCGCTTCGCCGTCGCGATCGTCGCCGGACCGGTCGAGGGCTTCGCGGATGCCGGCCTCGGGGTCGGTGCGGGGGTCGGGCTGGCGCCCGCCGCAGGAGCTCCACCCGCCGTGGCCTCGACGGGGAGCTTGCGCACCTTCACGCCGAACAGGTCGGCGCGCAGGGAGTAGATGACGCCGAAGACGAAGAACCACAGCACGATCAGGAAGCCGATGCGCAGCAGGAGCAGGACGAGTTCACTCATGACAGGGCTCCGAACGCCCGGGTGGAGTCATCCGTCGGACGGGAAGGGGATGCGACAGGGACGATCTTGAACACCAGGTCGGTGCGGCCGATCGTGATCGTGGTGTCGCTGGGGAGGGCTGCTTCGCGCAGCTTCTGACCGTTGACCTTGGTGCCGTTGGTGGAGCCGAGGTCGCGCATCATGGCTCGCTCGCCGTCCCACAGGATCTCGGCGTGCTTGCGGCTGGATCCGGCATCCGCGATGGTGATGTCGGCATCCGTTCCCCGGCCGATGACCGTGCGGGCGCGGGTGATCGAGTGACGGCGACCGTCCACATCGACCACGGCCTGCCAGCTGACGCGGCCTTCGACGGTGCCGGAGCTGACGCGCACGGTGCCGGTGGCGACCTTGTCATCCGGTTCGAGCGAGATGGCGAGTGGGCCGGCGAAGCTATACCCCTGCGACTTCGAGTGCTTGGTGAGCAGAGCGTGCAGCTCGTCGGTCAGCGCGCCGCCGAGGCCGCGCATGCGGTCCGCGTCGTCGGGGCTGAGACGCACGACATAGCTGTTGGGCGCGATGATGCGATCGCGGCTCACGACCGCGGCCTTCGTATCGGCTTCACGCCGGAGTGCCGAAGCGATCTCCACCGGCTGGATGCCGCTGCGGAAGGTCTTCGCGAAGGCGCCGTTCACGGCGCGCTCGAGACCCTTCTCAAAGCTGTCAAGTAGTCCCACTGGGCTCCTCTGGCATGCCAACTGGTAGGGACATCGTAGCCAGGTGACCTGGAAGTGCGCCCCGCAGCGGCGCTGTGGGGCGAAATCCGGGCGCGTCCAGGGCCCAGAACTGCGGGATGCTGCGCTGATTTCTCCGTGCTCCAGACGCGTGATATCCTCGCAAAGTTGAGTTCTTCGGAACGAGACGCTCGCGCGAGTGGCGGAATGGTAGACGCGCTGGCTTCAGGTGCCAGTGTCCTTATGGACGTGGGGGTTCAAGTCCCCCCTCGCGCACAGCGGGCCCTGTTCGTAAATTCAGGGCCAATTGTTCGTAAATTGAAGAGGCCGGTCAGGCTAAAAAACTGACCGGCCTCTTCTGTTCCCGGTGAAGTTGGTCATGGGATGCTTGCCTCGAGCGAGAGGCATACGAAGACCGTGAAAACGCCGTTCCAGCTTCGAGCGCACCATCCCGACAAGCATCCGTTGCTCACCGACGGTCGTGCGGAGCGGGATCTACGGGTGCTCGTCGACGCGCCAATCTGGGCGCGGATTCAGGACAGTGAAGACCTTCCCGACATCCTGCTTCGAACGTTGTTGCGGGTGCGTCGATACCGTCACGAGAGCCGACAACCTCCCGAGCGGGCAGAGCATCGCGTACTCCAGCGAGTTCGTCGGAAGACAGGCCCAGGTCGGTGGCGCCAGCATTCTCTTATCGAAGCAGCGCGCTGAGTTGCTGGCTGGTGAGGGTCTCTTGGTCGTCGACGAGGTGCCCCACTCCGTCTCTGAGGTCGATGGACGCTGTTGGGAGAACAGTTCGGATCCTGCGAGCTGCCGCTCCCGCATCGAGCATCCGGTCGCGCGCGCCGAAGGACGCCGTCACCTGAGCGCGGACGCGGGCGAGCTCCTCATCCGCAAGTTCGGGGAGCGGGTCGGTGCGGGGGGCGAAGTGTGCGAACGTGCGCAGAGCGAACGCATCGAGATCGCGCTGCATCGTCGACCGGTTCTTGGCGTGGGACCGTGGTCCGGTCAGGTACGCCAGCGCCTGACGTCGCCCGCCATCCCCGAGCATCGAGAGCACCCCGGCAAGGACGAGCGGCAGAGTCTTGCGTGGACCGAAACCGCTCGCCGATTGCACAACGAGGTGGGAGACACGCTCCGGCTCGTATGCGGCCAGCGCGGTGGCGATCCAGCCGCCGATAGAGACTCCCACGAAGATAGATGGTCGGTCTACCAGCTCACGATGCACCTCGGCGAGCCACCGCGCTTGCGCGTCCGCTTTGAAGGGAACACGCGTCGCTGTGCTGAGTCCCGCCTCCCCAGGCAGGTCAATTGCATGGATCCGGTACTCGTTCGACAGTCGCATGATGGTCGGAGCCCACGAGACGGCCGTCGATCCTGAGCCATGCAAGAGGATGACGGGCGTTCCATCTTCAGGCCCGGCGCTGAAGGTTGCAACCGGACCAATCGAGGTGGGAGCGGTGCGCCGGACGACGTTCGGCAGGTACTTCTCGATGAGGTCGTTGTAGGAGTCGCGGATCTCGCTCGCGCCGGCGTCTGTCCGGAATCGTCGGTCATCAGTCATCGGTAGCCTCCATCGCATTGCTGATTCTCGTGAGGACGTCCAGAGCCGCGGCGAGGGAGCCCGTCGCGACGACCTGGACAACGCCGCCTTCCGGATCGCGCGCGACCTGTAGCGCCACTCCGGGCGAACCGCCGACGACGTTGAGAAGCGAGAACACTCTCTCCTCCTGACGGTGGTCCGCCGCTTCAATGCGCACAGCGATAGTCGCGCTGACCACCGGTTCGCCATCAACCCTGATGGAGCGCACCTGCTGGATGAGATCCAGATCTTCGACCCGGATCCGATACTGCTTGCCGATGCGCGTCGCTCGCAGCCGACCGCTCCGGATGTATTCACGGATCGTCCTCGGCCGTAGCTGCAACCGTTCTGCAACATCGTCCACGCTCAAGAGCTCGTTCACGTCTCTATTCTTACACAAACGTACGTAAACGGCCATAACAAGGCGCGAATCCAGAACAACCGGGCTGTCTCGTGTTCAGAGGGTCCCGGCAGGTTCCAGGGATGGGGGCATGCGACGCTGACCCCGCCTCCCGGATACGTGCTGTCCGGTTCGCCGTACTAAAAGAAGTACGGCAGCACGGTTTCGGTGGCATGCGGTGTCGCACGCTCTGGCGCACTCTTCCAAGATGATGGCCCAGCTGAGAGCATCGAGTTCACGTTCGTGCGAGAAGACCTCGCAGGCTGAGGCTAGCCACAGTCAGCCGGGGAGGGGTGGCCCGCCTCGGCTGACTGTGGCTCACGCGCCAACTGACGCACGTTGCTCTTGGCATGCTTGAGGATGTGACCGCGGACTATCCCATCGGTCCTCTTCTGGGGCAACTGTCGCGCTCGGGGGAGTAATCAAATCCTCAATTGGAGGACAGCCTGGGAGACATCCTGGGGGTGCGCAACCGCATTTGCACACGGTGACTCTTCCGACAACCTCGAGGTGACGGCTGCGCTTTCGCTGCTCGACGAGCTCAAGCTCTATCTCGACAGCTACATCACCGCCCATGTCGCTACCGACTAAACGGAACCGCGGTCATTGCGACGTTCCTCCTCGCTCTCACCCATGCACCGAAACGCCTCGTCCGAGCTGCTGGGGAGCGACTGCCGATTTCGAGAGCCGTCGACGGCGTCCATCGGACCGGATCCGAGCGATATCGGTGCTCGGCCGGCTGCTCTCCGGTATCGATTGGGTCGTTCAGCGATTCGTCCAAGCGCAGTGACGCAATTTCTCCGCCTCCAAGGCAGCGAGCGTGGCGGGCGGCGTCCATACGGCGGGCGTGGTCATGGCAGATCGATCTTGCGGTACGGGGAGCCGGCAGACGTAACCACCGACCATATCGAGTCGCGGCCGGAAGTCGACATCGTCGCGGCAGGCGCCAGGCAGCACATCGCGCCCTGGCGGCTGATGCCAGAGCGCGATGCCTCGGTCCGCTGATCATGTCAGGGGCTTGTCTTCCACCAGGGTTCCGGAAGATCACGCCACCATGCTCGTTCCGTGAACGGGTAACCGAGAGCGCGGAGTTCAGCTGCCAACTGCCGGAACTCCCGATCGAGTTCCTCGCGGTCTTGTCTGTGTCGGAACAGCGCGACCTCGTAGTCCCATGCAGCGTCGAAGCGCTCGCCCCATTCGGTCAGACGCGCGACCAGCCCGGCCGGTAGCACGTCGCGGATGTCGGGCTCATCGTCATCACCGTACTGCTCAAGCGGGAACGCGTGATCCCAACTGAAGACCATCGTCTCGAACATGCCCTGAACCTAACACCGGCTTGTCGTGCTGGGGATCGCGGTGACCACGCGCTTGTTGTTGACCGAGACGAAGATCGATGCGTTGATCGTCTTCTTGTACTTCGGCTTGCCGTTCACCATCTCGTAAATCATCGTCGGCGTCGAGTAGCAACGCTTGTTGCTTGCCGAGACGTTGCCCTTCTTAGACGGAGCGCTCAGACCTCCTCGAATCAGGTACTTGATGAAGTCCTGGACGTTGCCCGGACCGCCCATTTGGTTCCGCCACTGCTGCTCGGGATGGCTGCTCAGGATGTGCTTGAGTCCGAAGCCGCCAGCGGACCCGCATTCCAGCTTGATCGTGCCGTCGTACTTGCTCGAGTACTTCTCGAGCACGCTCGTACTACTGCCGCAACTGACTGCGGCGCGGGTCATCGTAGCCAATGGCTGCGCTTCCGTTTCAGCGGTCGACCCGGCGGCCGGCGTCTCGGCTTGACCCAACTCGACCCAGTCGTCCGCCCCGAGTACCGGGGACCATGCGATCACGTCACCCTCTTGGAGGGTTTCCGTGCCTGCAAGAGTCGGTGCAGGGCCGGGTTCCGCCACTGTCGAGGCGTGCGCCGTCATCGCGCCGCTGAAGGCCAGTAGCGCCGCCATGCCTGTCGCGATGGCCGCTCTTACTGCTGAACGCATTCAGTTCTTCCTTTCGTGGTCTGACGGGGCGCGATCGCCATCCCTGCCACCCCGTCGCATCGCCGCGCTTGCCGCGGACGATCTCCAGTCTTGGTGGGGGAGAGACATCGCCGCGCGGGCCGGGGTGCCGCCTTTTCGTCACTCCTGCGGAATCCTTACCGAGTCGATCTCCGAGAACCGCGTGGCGGGCAGTGAAGGAGGCTGACTCTGTGGGAAGAGTCGTTCAGTCAGGCTTGGGGCTACGAGATCGCACTGCTCCGACACAAGCAGGATCGTGACGAACTCGACCGGGAGCTTCGGCTGCTCGCGGCTGAACTCCGAGCGCTCGGCTATCCGTTCACGGAACGGGCGTGGTGGCGTGAGCTTCAAGAACCCTGGTGGAAGACAAGCTCCTGATCATCCCCGCGCACGGACGCGAGGGCGCCAGGCATCCGCTGCGCTGGAGGTGGGGGAATCATCGCGCGAAGGCTCTCGATGAGTTCCGGATCGCTCAGTCGCTTCGAGTGCCTGATGGTCACTCGGCCGCCTCGATGATCTCTTTCAACGCGGCTGTATGCCCGCGATACGCGCGACGTCCAGGCTCGGTGAGTGACAGGCGCAGGCGTGAGTGTCCTTCTCTTGTCAGGTGTTCTTCCCTCAGGTACCCGTGCTCGACGAGCTGGGCGACGTGCTTGCTGAGGGCGGACTTCGATATACCCAGTCGTTCCTGAAGCTCACCGAATTCGACATGCGTCGCCGCATGCGCGATCGCGCAGATTCGCAGCCGATGCGGGGCGTGGATCAAGGGATCGAATCCCGCCTCAGTCACGCCCGTATACCTTGCGGTACCGACGCCCCATCTCCAGAGTCGTCACCCCTGCCAGTGCGCCAGCGACGAGCCACAGCCACGAGACCTCGAGACTCACCGCGAGCACGGCCGGAACGCCGACCAGGATCATCATCGCGATCATGTACGGAAAGACCGCCCGACCATCAGGCCAGACGACGCCGTACCCCGGCCTCGTGAACACCATCCGCATTCCGACACCCACCACAGCCACAAGCCCGAGGATCGTCACCACTCGCGACGGCCCGAGGGGGAGCATCTGTGCACTGCAGATCGCGGTGAGAAGCGCCGCTTGCGTGACGAAGAACCACCATGGCAACGGCGGGTTCCGCGTCTCCGCTTCAGCTCGGCGTGCCTCTTCAAGCATCGCGTGCGCTTCATCTCGCTCCGGTGATCGCCCGTTGCCTGTTTCCATAATGGAAACAGTACCAGCAAGTTTCCACAATGGAAACAGGAGCGACTTCGCTCGCGATACGCCAGCCGCCTAGCCTTACCGCGCTTCTGTTCCGTTCGACATGGATGGGCGTTGGCTCTCGGAGTCCTCGCGGTCATCACGGGGCCGCACGCGTCATCTTGCGGTAGACCCGGCTCCACCGGAGGGCATCAGCGGCGCCGAAGGTGCGGGGGAACCTTCGCGCGGAGGATCTCGATGAGTTCCGGGTCCATGTACCCGTAGTCATCGGGGATGCCGAGAGCGACGATCCGGGTATCCCGCAGCTGTGGCATGAACCGTCGGCTGATCTCCGCCTTGTGCTTCTTCTCCATCGCGATGACCACGTCGGCCCAGTCGATGTCCTCGGCGGTGAGGATCTCGTCGGCGTCAGGTGCGAGGCCGGCGGAGGCGACCTGGACTCCCGGCCAGTCACGGAACACGTTCTCGGCTGTGGGGCTGCGCAACCGATTCCGGCTGCACACGAAGAGCACGTTCATCCCCTCAGGCTAGGGTGCGCTGTCGGCGGCGCTGCGATACTGCTCGCCGCCGTCGCCACGGTGGTGGTGGCGTGCGGATGACGCCGTGATGCTGCGTGCCGAATCCGTGACCGCCCTCTCGCTACCCTCCGGGAAGCCAGATGGTCATGCGCAGCGCTTCATCGGGCAGGTGGAGGACTTCGTAGCGCCGGGCGACCACGTCGCCGGTGCTGGTCCGAATATGTGTGATTGATGCCCGTCGCCGCTGGACGATGTGCTCGCTCCACCAGTCTGTGAAGAGCGAGCTCTGCCGGCTGAGGTCGGTGACAAGCGCCTGCAACTCAGGGTCTTGGAGGTCGTCGGCGTTGGCGGCGCGCAGGTGAGCCACGGCGCCGCGCGCGAGCTCTTCCCATTCGATGAAGTTCTGCGGCGCACGCGAATCGGTCATGAGATACCGACATGTGTTCCGTTGCTGGGGCGTGAGCTCGGCGAAACCCTCGTAGAGTGCCAGGCCTTCCGCGTTCGCGGCGATCATGTTGCTCAGCCGGTCCAAGACATACGCCGCATTGGGGCTGACCGCCTCGACCAGAGCTGTCATCCGCGCAGAGAGGGCGCCGTCATCGGTGTGGGTGCCTCGCTCAGCCGAGGGAGCCGCCCCGCGGAGCCTGTAAAGATGCTCCTTCGCGTCGCTCGTGAGAGATAGCGCGCGTGCAAGCGCGTCGATGACGGTGTCGCTGGGGTGCTTCTCGCGGCCCTGCTCGAGACGGATGAAGTAGTCCACGCTGATCCCCGCTGCCGATGCCACCTCTTCTCGGCGAAGGCCTGAGATACGACGTCGACCGGCCCCGCCGGGAACAGGAGGCTGGAGCGCCGCGTCTGTGCGACGGGCGCGGAGGAAGTCGCCGAGTTCATTGGGCATATGGCGGCCTCCTTCTGCGTCGGTCGCGCCAGTGGGTGCGGGACTCCTATGAAGATTACGGCCTTCCGCCCAGCCGCCCGGAGCCGGAGGCTCGTACTGAAGACGCCCCACATCAGTAAGGAACCCCATGGCGGCCTACACCCACGGACATGACGAATCGGTCCTGCGATCGCACCGTTCGCGCACTGCGCACAACTCGGCGGCCTACCTGCTTCCGCTATTGAAGCCCACGGACCGGCTGCTGGATATCGGCGCCGGACCGGGCACGATCACAGTCGATCTCGCCGGACTCGTCGCCGAAGTCACCGCGACCGAGATCGGGCCGGACGAGCTGGCACTCACGCGCGCCACCGCCGCGGAACGAACCAGCACGAATATCGACTTCCGGGTCGCCGACGTCCATGCGCTCCCGTTCGACGACGCCACCTTCGATGTCACCCACGCGCATCAGGTGCTGCAGCACGTCACCGACCCGGTTCGGGCGTTGAGCGAGATGGCACGCGTAACGAAGCCCGGTGGCATCGTCGCCGTGCGTGACAGCGACTACGCCGGCTTCTGCTGGTGGCCTCAGCTCCCCGCCTTGAACACCTGGCTCGACCTGTATCGCACGGCCGCGCGCGCCAACGGCGGGGAGCCGGATGCCGGACGCCGCCTGCTGTCGTGGGCCCACGCCGCCGGCTTCGAAGAGGTCACCGCCACCTCCAGTACCTGGTGCTATTCGACAGCCGCCGAGCGTGCCTGGTGGGGAGGGATGTGGGCCGATCGCATCGTGAACTCCGCGATCGCACGGCAGCTCACCGCCTCCGGCCAGGCGACATCTGCTGATCTGCAAGAGATCAGCGACGCATGGATGGAATGGGCCGCAGACGAGGACGGATGGTTCTCCGTTCTCCACGGCGAGATGATCTATCGCAGGTAGGGTTCCCTCGCCCAGAGCCCGACGACGGTGACGCGCGCCGATGTCGACTTGCTGCGGCGACTCGACATGGTCGGTGGTTACGCCTGCTGGCCGCCAGCAGGCAATCCGACGCACGTCTGTCGGCAACTGCAGCCGCGAACCGCCCGTGCGTCATTGCCCGCTTCGCTGCCTATCGAAGGATCTGGCATGACTTCCCCCGCCGTATGGATGCCGCCTGCCACGCTTGCCGCGCTGGAGGCGGAGACCGCGACTCTGGAGGGAAAGGGGAGTGAGACGACTCTCGCCGAGAGGGCCAGCGTGATCGAACTGCGTGCGCTCGTGCGCAATGCCGACGTCGCGGTGAAGCCCGACGACGGCCTGGTGGAGCAGGGGATGCTCGTGACCGGGCGATTCGGTCGTGGTGAGCGATGTTCCGATCAAGCCTGCACCCGCGATGCAGAACGCCGCTGTGCGCAGCAGGGAGCCGGAGACCTTCCGGGCGAAGACGGGATACAGGATCGCGCCCGCTGCCGTCGTGACCGACACGATCGGCGACATCGGGAAAGTGGTCCTCGCTACGGGGCCCTTCGATCCCGCGACGACGACGCGGGAGTTCTCCGTCCTCATCTCGGATGCCGAGGCCGAAGTCATCGTGCCCCCTCTGCTCCGTCGTCTGAGAGCCGCCTCACCGTCCGCGCGACTGCGCGTCGACGCGCCGACCAATGTGATGCATCACGGCCTGCACGACGAACTGCGCCGACACGATCTGATCGTCCTCCCCAGCGCCGCCATCCCCGAACATCTGCCCTCTTCTCTCCTCGATACGGACGAATGGGCGTGCATCGTGGCCGCGGACGACGATCTGGAGGCGGGCGAGACGGTCGAGCAGCTTCGAGACCGCGATTGGGCCGTGTGCTGGGATCTGATCGATGCGCCCTGGACGCCTGGCCGGCTCTTGGAGAAGGCGGGCTTCAGCGATCGGCTGGTCGTACGCACGGAGGGGTTCCTCGAACTGTTCTCCATCGTCACCGCTGCCGGGCTCACGGCGCTGGTTCCCGCGCGACTGGGGGAGATCAAGGGCCCTTCGCACGGTATCCGCACGATCCCGGCTCCCCGCGACCTTGCGCCGCCGTTCGGGATATCGGCCGCCTGGAGCCCCTTGTTCGAGCTCGACCCGGCACACCAGTGGTTTCGTGCGCACGTCCTGGAGGCAGCGCGTCTGGAGGACGGCCTCCTGGACGCCTAGATCGTGTCGAGGAGTGACGAGGCCGTCGGCGCCCGGCCCGGCGTCATGGGTGCGCAGACGAGCGTTCCCTCGACCTCTCGAGCGATCACTCACGGCACGCGAAGCTCGCGGATGGGTTCTCGTCTCGCCGCGACGATCGCGGGGAGCAACGCAGCGGACGTGGCCGTTCCCATCGCGAGCACGCACACGGCGATGGTGAACTCGGCCCCTGGCAGCGGGTCGCCGCCGACGGCGAGCACAGCGCTCGCCGTCGTCGCTCCGATCACCACGCCGATAAAGGCGAGCCCCGCGGTCTGTGTGAGCAGCAGGGACATGATGAGCCCACGGGTGGCGCCCAGTGCGCGACGGCGACCGAAGTCCTTCCGTCGCATCATCACGAGCGCGTAGAGGAGTATCGCCACAAGAGTCCCTGTGACTGCCACCATCACGATGACGAGTCCTCGGGAGAAGGAGCCCAGCTGGCCTTGGATCAGGCTTCTGAGCTCCGCGAGCTCTTCGGACGTCTGCACGCTCACCTTCGTCGTATCGTCCGCGGCGAGAACGGAGAGAACAGCGGTGGACACGGGCGCCACGAGGTCGGGTTCCTCAGCGATGACGACGAGTGCACTCACCGGTTCGTCTCCTGCTGCCCCTGGCTGCGAGACCAGGACGAGCGGTTCGAAACCGGCGAGGAAATCGGGCGTCGCGATCCGCCCTGCGACAGGGTACGACGCTCCTGTCGTGAGACTGATGCCGCCGGCTCCATCGACGAGTCCGAGCTGCTCCAACGCGAGTGGTGAGCCGTACGCCGTCGGCGCGTCGGCGGCAGGAACTCCCAGGTAGTCGAGTTGGCTCCCGTACGCGTACCTGACGGGTACGCGCGTGCCATCGGGAATCGCAGCGTTCGTGGCGTCGATCGCGGAGGAGAACGCGCCGGCCCACTCGATTCCCGAGATGCCCGAGATTCGATCGAGGACGTCGGAGGTGACGCCTGCTCCCGGCTCGGCGCGAACCACGATGGACCGGGTGCCGGCGGAGTCGA
Source organism: Microbacterium sp. NPDC087591 (assembly GCF_044743625.1). NCBI lineage: Bacteria > Bacillati > Actinomycetota > Actinomycetes > Micrococcales > Microbacteriaceae > Microbacterium > Microbacterium sp. NPDC087591. The sequence goes on along the minus strand of NZ_JBIUWU010000001.1, from coordinate 1,608,850 downwards.
TGGAGGCGATCACGCGCTGTTCTGCTCCCACGGTCCGTCCCGTCGTCAGCATGACGGTGAGCACCATGCCGGCGACCATCAGAATCGTGACGATGGACGCAACCGGCTGGGAGGCCGCTGTCGACATCGCTTCTCGCGCGATAGCGATGCCACGGGATGCCGTCTTCATCCCAGTCTCATCTCGATATCGCACGCCTCTGCCACGGCGGGATCGTGAGTCACGACGATGACGGTCGCGCCCGCTGCGGCGCGGTCGCGCAGCGCGTGGACGACCATCCGGCTCGTGGCCGGGTCGAGGTTGCCCGTCGGCTCGTCGGCGAGGATGATCGACGGCTCGCTGAGGAGTGCTCTGCAGAGTGCGATGCGTTGCGCCTGCCCACCAGACACCTGGCCGGGCTTGCGATGCGCCGGCACGTCGACGCCGAAGCGGTCGAGCAGTTCGCGAGCTCGACCGGCCAGGTCGGCACGCTTCTGTCCGCGGTACAGCGCGACCTCGGTCACGTTGTCGAGCACGGTGCGCGTCGCATCCAACGCGGCGTCCTGGAACACGAAGCCGAACGTGTCCGCGCGCAGCCGTGCTCGACCTGCGTCATGGAGGTGTGTCACGGGCACGCCGTCGACAGAGACCTGACCGGTGGTGGGCTTCAGCATCAGGCCGAGGAGATACAGCAGTGTGGACTTCCCCGTGCCGGAAGGCCCGGTGATGCCCGTCATGGAGCCAGCCGGGAACTCTGCCGACCACCTGTCGAGCACTGTCCGATCGCTTCGTCCGTACTCGAAGGTGATCTCGTGAGCGACGAGAGGGTGCACAGTCACTGAGTCGGCTCCGTGCCGGGAACGCGAACATCCATCCCTTCATCCACCCCTTCGATGACGCTCATGCCCCGCGCCGAAGCGATGACCTTGACCGCGAACCTGTCTCCGGATCTGTCGATGACGGCGACCTGGCCATCGGCACCTGTCACCAGCGCGGCTGATGGCACGACCAGGCCCGAGACCTCCTCGGCTGTCACGATGACGGATCCCAGGAGCGCCTCGCCGTTGACGGGGATCTGGGAGCACCCGTCGCCGCAGATGGATCCGCCGTCGAGAGGATCGAGGGAGATGTCGATCGAGCCGGACTGGGAGTCGACGACCTGCTTCCCCGCCGCAGCCGTCCAGAGGTCTCCTCCGGGGGAGGTGATCTCCACCCGAGTGCCCGTCGGCATCATGGCCGCCTGGGCCTCGGTCACCGGTACCCGGAACTCCGGTGCGGTCGAGAGGGCGCGGACCACAGATTCGCCGCCAGCCACGAGGTTTCCGCGAGCGATCACCGCGTCGTCCAGGGATACGCGCGTGGGAAGGTCCGGTACGTAGATGACGTCGGAGACATCGACGACACCGGTCTGCTCGACGTCGAGCGCCTTCTGCCAGGCGCGGATCGCCTCGACGGTGCGCACGCCGACGATGCCGTCGACGGCTCCGCCGTAGTGCCCGAGGGCGGCGAGCATGCTCTGCAGCTGCGCGACGTCAGCGCCCTCGGCATCGAGGCCGATCATGCGGAACGCAGGGACGTCCCCTTGGCCGATGACGACCGGGCGTTGATCTACGCGGTACAACACATCACCGGGGCCCACCTCGGTGCCCGGTTCGATGGGCACCGCCGTCACGACCCCGACTGCTCGGTTGGAACCGACAGGAACCGGAGTCCATTTCGCGACCGTGTTGAGCTTCGTCGTCGATCCCACAGCGCCCGACTGCACCTCCACGTAAGTGAAATCCGCCGCCTCGAGTGGATCGTCGGCGGGAGTGAGGACGGATGAAGCCGCCCAGCCGATGGCGCCGGCGGCGAGGACAGCCAGAATCGTCGTGACGATGAGGAGTGGTCCTCGACGATTGGTGGGGATCCGCGCTCCGGGGTGGTCGTCACCGGAGGTCGTGCGGGGGGCATTCTCCATGCGTGGTCAACGTCCGTTCGTGAGCTTCCAGTCGTCGATGCTGACCCCGTCCCAGAGCACTTCGCCGGGCGCTTGTTGCGGGCAGGCATCCTCCAACTCCGCCCACGCCTGATTGAAGTTGTCCTCCGCCACGGCCAGGGAGACCTGCGCGAACGGGAAATACGGGTCGGAGAGCCACGAGTCGACGAACACGGACTCACTGGGCGGATCCGAGATGGAATGCCCGCGGTCCTCGAGGCAGGGGATGACGAAGTCGACGGTCCAGGCGTACTGCAGACGGATCTCCTTGTCAGACCAGGTCCTCGTGTACCTCTCCGGCACGGGGTACTGCACGGCGCAGGTGTATTGCGCCAGCGCGAAAGCCTCTTCGTTGCCGGACGGGACGTTCACTCCGCCGTTGGACTCCGTCGGGTATCCGGCCTCGGTGAGGCAGTCCCGGAGCGCGGCATCGCGTTCGGGGGTATCGACGTAGCGCACGACCTCGACAGCTGGCGGATCCTCGACCCCGTAGTACTCGGCCCACTGTTCAGCCTGACCGCGGAGGTAGTCAGGCGACCCGGGTTCCGTCGTCGCGTCGGAGCCAGGCTGCTCGCCTGGTGTGGAGCAACCCGCGAGCAGGACGAGGCAAAGGGCGGCACCCCCGAGGATGCCGCCCTTCCGCGTCGCGGCGAGACTCACGAAGCGCAGCTCGCTCCGCCGCTCTTGATCGAGCCATTCGTGGAGATCGCCCAGCTGCCTCCCGCAACGCCGTGCGACGACTGGTGGTAACCGGCCGTCGACCAGCCGACGCTGACGGGGGAGCCGCCACCCACCGCATGCCCCACCGCGAAGGTGCTTCCCGAACCCGAGGTCGTACTCGTGATCCGCAGCGTGCGGTTGGGATTGCACTCCGTGTAGCCGTTCCGGCTGTCGGCGGCGAAAGCCGGCGTCGTCGCGAGCAGCGTCGCACCCACGAGAGCGGCGACAGCGATGGCACCGCCGATGGAACGCTTCTTCTTCTTCATGATCACCCTCCGAGGTTTTCTAAGTAATGCACCCACCTTGATTCGTGATGCTAGCGCATGCACCGGACACGCGTCGAAGGGTGGCCCTCTGGCGTCTCGTCTTCGATCTGATCGCCAGCGACTCGGGGAACAAAACATTGCGGGCACCCGACTTGTGCGGCTACGGTCCTGATGAGGGCCATTTTCATGAGGGGGAAGTCGATGAAGATCAACAAGCTGGGTGTGGGATTCGCTGTCGTGGCGGCATTGGGTCTGGCTCTGGGCAGCGCCAGCCCGGCCTCCGCGCTGGGCAGCTCTTCGGGTGCATGCTCATCCGTCGCAGCCGTCTACGGCAACAGTTCGGCCAAGGGCAGCGCACAGACATGGACGCAGTACTCCTCGACGTGCGGCGAGCTCGGCGTGCGGATCTTCTACACCCTGTACTCGGGTTCCCCGACCTACTACACGTCATGGAGCTACGGTTACACGTCCGTGTACGGGACGAACCCCGGCAACATCGTCCATGGAGCGAACCACCTCGCCAAGCGCGGCTCGAGCTCGGACATCAACTTCTCGTCCTGATGCGAGGCGCCACCAAAGCCCTCGCTGCGTGCGCGGCTGTGCTCCTTCTCGCGGGATGCACGAGCGGCACACCGGAGGTTCCCGACGACGCGGGGCAACCCGTGGAGGACGTCACCTACGACGAGTATCAGGCAGCCTTCAGCGCCTACAGCTCGTGTCTGGAAGACGCGGGTTATTCGCTGCGCATCGACGGCGAGGACAATCAGACAGTCCAGTTCTCGGTTCCGTCCGGTGCTGTCGATTCAGGTGTCGACAAGACGTGCTACGAAGAGCACTTCGCCTCCATCGACTCGGCCTGGCAGCTGGCACGGATCGACACCTCGAACTCGGCGCGTATCCTCCGCGCGTGCCTGGAAGGACTCGGGCTGGTGCCGGCCGATACGTATGAGGAGATGAACAAGCAGCTGCTCGATGCCGGAGAGGACCCCGCCGTCTGCTCTGACTACTCGTGACCGCGTCGCCTTCGGGTCGACGATCTGTCGCCCTCTTCGTCATCGTGTGCGTTGCCGTGTGGCTCGTCCCGACGGGCATCGCCGTGGCCATGTGGTCGGCATCAGGCCTCGTCGAGCACGCGGCGGTGACCGCCGACGGACCAGATCTCATCCAGGTGGGGGAGCGCGTGGACGCGGAGGCGCGGGATGCGGTCGTCGATGTCCACCTCGGTGACGCGCACCTCGTCACCAGCGGATCGGCCGGCACCGTCACGCAAGTGCTCACGGCCGCGGGATCGGTGCTGACGAACGGCGTGCCCGTCCTGGCCATCGACGATTCCGTGATCCGCGCGTACGCCCAGGACTTCCCGCTGTACCGGCCGCTCACGAGGGGGGACCGCGGTCCCGATGTGGAAGCGCTCGAGGTCTTCTTGCGCGACAGCGGGTTCCTCGACGTCACGACCATCGACGATGTGTTCGGCGCACAGGTCGACAGGGCGGTGAGAGCGTTCCAGAAGGACAACGGTCACGCGGTCGATGGCGTCTTCGATCCGGGCTACGTGGCCTATGTCGGAAGTTCGTTCACTGTCGCCGCCATCGATGTCGTGCCGGGGGACAGAGTCGCGCTCGATGACCGGATCATGTCGGGCATGGCACCGGCGATCAAGGTCGAGATCAAAGACCCCGACCTGAACCCCTTGCCTCCGTTCTCGGGCGCGCCTCTCACGCTCCAGTTGGCCGACACCTCGGTGTCCGTGGAAGGGACATCTCTCGACGGAGCGGCCGCGACGGACGTCGCGACCGCCCTGTCCGGGGCGGGGGTCAACGCCACTGCGCTGGAGGAGGGGGCGGTGATGCGGTATGCCAACGCACGCGTCTCCTTGTCGGAACCGGGAGCGTGGGGAACCGTCCCCTCCAGCGCCGTGTACATCTCCGATACCGGGGCTCGCTGTGCGGTCGACGCCGAGGGGACGGTCATCCCGCTCGTGGATTCGCGTGAATCGACGGGGCAGCCGGGGATCATGCTCGTTCACGCCGACCTCGTCGGAGTCCGTCTGCTGTCGGACGTCGCTCAGGCCCCGCCGGGAAGTCTCGACGCGTGCGAGTAGAGATCGCGGGTGTCAGCGTCGCATTCTCCGGACGCGAGGTGCTCAACGTCGCGAGCGCGCTGTTCGTCGATGGCGGGATCTGCGGCATCGTGGGCCCCTCGGGCAGCGGGAAGTCGTCGCTGCTGTCCGTCATCGCCGGCCTCAGAGCACCGGACACGGGCACCGTCGTGTTCTCTCAGGATGGCCAGCGGCGCAAACCGTCGCGAGACGACGTCGCCTGGGTGCCGCAGGGCGCCTACCTCCTTCCGGAGCGCAGCGTCGCCGACAACGTCGCCATCGGGGCCTTGGCGGAGGGAGTGGAGCTTGCGGCGGCCATGGAGCGCGCCGAGGCAGCGCTGGAGCAGGTGGGGATGCGAGACAGAGTCGCCGCGACGGCGTCTGTGCTTTCGGGTGGGGAGACCCAACGAGTCGCGCTCGCGCGAGCGATCTGCATGTCGCGCCCCATCATCATCGCGGACGAGCCTACGGCGAGCCTGGACCGCGAAGCGGCACAGAATGTCGCCGATGTGCTCGGCCGCCTGCAGGACGAGCGTCTGATCATCGTCGCCACCCATGATCCCCTCCTGATGGAGCAATGCGACACCCTGCTGGATCTGGGAGCACGATGACCGGCACGAAGGGATGGCGCCTTCGGCTCCTCGCGCGGGAGGCGGTCAAGAATGTCACGGGGAGACGCTCGCGCATGTTCCCGTACGCGATCTTCGCGTTGCTCGCGGGCTGTCTGACTGCCATCGCCTTCACTGCGCAGTGGGTGCACTTCGAGGAGTCGATAGCCCGGCTTCAGCAGAAGGGGCGAAGCGTGTATCTCATCGAGGCGTCCTCAGACGAGCATCCGGTGTCCATCGAGCGGTCATCCTGTGAGCGTCTCGGAGAGCTTCCGACCGTGGAGCGCGCCGGCATCATCGTGAACCTCGGACGGGGTCCGGTGGCGCCACTGGGTGGGAGCATCCCGATCCTGGGAGCGAGCGCCACCCTCCTCCCCGAACTCCGAGACGGGCACGCTCTGGTGGGGAGCGCGATCAGCCCGGAACGGTTCGTGGGGTTCCTGGATGCCGGCGACGACGTGCTTCCCGCGAGCACGGGGACGATGCAGCCCGCGGGCATCGACACCAACTCGGCCGTCACCGTCCCGCTGTCCGCGACGACGGTTGTCGGCACCCAGTGCATCGTCGAGATGGACTGGCGAGCGACACCGCAGGACGTGTCCGTCGCCGTCGCCGCGTTGCGTGCGGATGGCGGCAACATCACTGCCGTCCCTGCGTACCGCGAGTCGTCCTCGGTGATAGGTGCGTTCCTCGATCGGACCGAGCGGTGGCTGCCGATCCTTGTGGGGCTGCTCGGCGGTCTGGCGACATCCTTGGCCGTCCGTTCGCGACGTGGCGAGCTCGCTGCCTACCTCTTCGGGGGCGCATCGCCCCGGGCGGTCGCCACGCTGGTGACGCTGGAGTGCGCGTTCATCGGCGGCATCGCGGTGACCAGCGGAGTCGTGACGATGCTGACGCTCAGTGCGTTCACCGCAGCGCCGGCCGCCGGCGCGTTGGCTGTCCTGGCCCTCGGGGCGGTGTGGGTTGCATCGGCGCTCCCGCTGTCGATCCAGATGGCGACGGTGTCGCCGGTCGAGCTTGGTAAGGGCCGGTGAGTGAGGCAACATATGCTGGGTACCCGGATGTGACCGTGGGGCTCAGCTACACACGTCGGCCAGAGGAAGATCTCCATGACTGAACGCAAGATGCCGCAGCTCAAGCAGCAGCGCTCGATCGACACTCGGGATGCTCTCCTCTCCGGTGCCGCACGCGTGTTCGCCCGCGCGACGTACGCCGAGGCGCGCTACCGCGATGTCGCCGTGGAGTCCGGCGTGAGCGAAGGCGCACTGTACTTCCACTTCCGCAGCAAGGCGGACCTCGCACGGGCGGTCCTCGATGAGCAGCAGGAGCGGATGACATCCGTGCTGGTGCGTGTCGAGGAGGAGCGAGGCACCGGACGCGCGCAGCTTCTCCGGTTGATGAGGGATCTCGGAGAGCTCATCGCGCGGGATGAGGTGGTCCAGGCCGGTATCAGACTCGCCGGCCAGCCGTCCTCGGAGGTCACGACAGAGGCGAGTGAGCCGTACCTGGAATGGGTCCGTGTCACGCGGACGTTCCTCGAGCGAGGCCTCGAAGACGGGTCCGTCCGCTCAGACGTGGACATCGATCTGTTCGCCGAGCTGTTCAACACCGTCTTCGTCGGGTCTCAGGTGTTGTCCGGTCTGGAGGACGGCTGGAAGTCGTTGCCCCAGCGCATGCAGCGCCTCATGCCGACTCTGGAGGCGCTGCTCGCCGAGTAGCGCCTGCCGCGAGGTGCGCGGTTCCGCCCTCGCCGCTCTCGACGTCTGGCGACCGAGTCGTCGACCGGATCAACGGTCCCTCCCGTCGACACGTCGCGCCTCCTCCTGTCTGAGAGCGGGGGCGCCACTCATCCGAGAATCGTTGCGCGCGCCCGGATTAGGATGTGAGCGAAGAGCGCGCTCGCTCGCTCGATGACCGGAGGGGGCCGGCATGAATGCTGAACGATCACAGTCTTCGAGGGTCGGTGTGAGCGTCGACCTGGCCGGCCAGGAGCGAGATCCTGCGGCGCGGATTCGTCCGGTGGACGTGCACAAGGTGAGACCGGAGAACGTGTGGATCCAGGATCCGATTCGTGAGTCGCCTCATTCCCTGTCCGCGCTCTTCGAGGTTCCCGTCGGAGCGAGAGCGCTCCGGCTGGTGGAGCTCATCGAGGTGCAGCGACAGGCCGGCATCCTCCAGGCCCACCAGCAGTTCGGTGTGCCTCGGAACGAGGTGTTCGTTCTGGACCAGATGGCGATGACGAGGGTGATCTCCGTGCGGGAGTGGGCTGAATCACACCGGAGGGGTCGCATTCGCTCGCAGATCGTGGCGACGGGTGTGCGGGGCCGTGCACGATCGCTCGTGCAGCACTTCGCGCTGGAGACATCCGAGGGGCTCATCGCCATCGGCCGGGCGAAGTCCTCTCTGATACCTGCTGCCGTGTACCAGCGGGTCCGTCAACACGCACCGGAGTCGGACAGGTCGAATCCCCCGTCGAAGGGATCGGCCTTCACCTATGAAGGGCTTCTCCAGGTCGACATGCAGGATCCTCTGCTCTCGGATCACCCATCCGACCACCTGACAGCGATCCAAGCCATCGCGGACGTCGAGAGAGTCGCGCAACGGGTGGCGCCGCGGTCGAGTCTTCGAAAGCTGCAGTTGACGTTCCAGCGGTACGCCGACGCGAGTCCCGCGCCCACGCTGCGCCTCAAGGTCTCGCCCGCGGGAAGGCTCGCCGCGGAGATCGTGCAGCACGGAGTGCGTCGCGCCAAGCTGGCCGGCGCTGTGGTCGAGAGGAGGCCGGTCGATGGCAGGTGAGTTGGCGATCGTCACGGGCGCGTCCGGCGGCATAGGCGCGGAGATAGTCCGGACCTTGGCTGCGGATGGCTACCACGTCATCGCGCAGTACCGGAGCAATGAGGACACGGCGGCGGAGCTGAGGAGGGACGTCTCGGCGTGCGAGCTGGTGAAGGCTGACCTCTCCACCGTCGAGGGGAGGGCGGCACTGGTCCATGCCGTTCGCCGGCGGGCGTCCCAGTCGGATCTCCAGGTGGCAGCGCTCGTCAACAATGCGGCGAAGATGCTCGGTCCCTCGTTCTTCGAGGCGACGCCGGAGACCTTCGACGAGTACGTCGGCATCAACGTGAAAGCGCCCCTCTTCCTGACTCAGATGCTGTCGGAGGACATGGGAGAGGGTGCGAGCATCGTGAACATCTCCTCCGCGAGCGTGCACATCGCCAGCGCCGGCGACATCATCTACGCGATGACGAAGGCCGCGCTGGAATCACTGACGCGGAACATGGCCGAGGCGCTTGCTCCACGCGGAATACGCGTCAATGCGGTCATCCCAGGATTCACCGACAATGGCCACCCCGCGTTCAGCAGTGAGACCGCGGTGGCCTACATGGGCAGCTTGTCGATGCTGGGAGGCGTGGCGGATCCGTCTGCGGTCGCGGAGGCGGTGGCATTCCTCGTCTCCGACAGGGCGTCGCGCACGACGGGCGCGACGCTCGACGTGACGGGCGGGATGACGCTGCATCCACGTCCTCATCGGCAGAGCTCTGTGCGAGACCTCCTGTGACGGACGCGAGGCGGCGCAGACATTCCGACCTCCGACGGACCCTTTCGATATCACCTGGATGCAGGCTGCGCTTGCCGGATCGCTCCCCGAGGAGGTTGACTTCCCGCGGCGACTCGATATGGTCGGTGGTTACGCCTGCTGGCCTCCAGCAGGGAAACCGACGCACGCCAGTCAGCGACCGGGGCCTGACTCGGCCACGTGAATCATGCCTGCGTCGCTGCCTACCGAAGGAACTGCCATGACTTCACCTGCCGTGTGGATGCCGCCTGCCACCCTCGCCGCCCTGCAGGCCGAGATCGCGACGCTGGAATCGAAGGGGAGCGAGGCGACTCTCTCCGAGAAGGCGCGTGTGATCGAGCTTCGCGCGCTCGTGCGAAACGCGGACGTCGCGGTGAAGCCCAACGACGGTCTCGTGGAGCCGGGAATGCTCGTCACCGTCGAGTTCGCCGATGGGAGCACGGAGACATTCCTGCTCGGCGACCGCACCGTGCTGGCCGACGACCGCGCGCTCTCGCCGCGCTCGCCGCTGGGCGCTGCCGTCAACGGCAGATACGTGGGCGACCATGTCACCTACACGGCGCCCAACGGGCCGGCGACAGTGTCTGTGATTGCGGCGGAGCCCGCTGCCTGACGACGAGAGCTCCCAGCGACACGCGTCGACTCGAGGCGTCCGCCGTGCGAGTGGGCCTTTCCCGATGACGCCTAGAACGTGTCGAGACTCACGAGGTTGTTCGCGCCTTGACCATCCGCATGGGTGCGGAGGTAGGGGTTTCCGCGACCCGGCCTGACCACCGCGACCCGCACGCGATCTGCGCCTGAGCCCACGGAGGCTTCGCCGCCCTTGACCTCGACCCAGGCGACGAGTGAGGGCTTGTCGATCTCGCCGACCTTGCCCGATTCCGGGTTCACCCAGCGGTACCGGATGATCTCGTCTGCCGTGCGGCCTGTGCCACCGAACCGAACATGCGTGATCTCGATCGCCATCACGGCCCCCCGTCGCATCGCCGCGCTTGTCGCGGACGATATCCAGTCTTCGCGAGGGCGAGGCCGCGACGGGCTGACCGGTGGCGGCCCTTTCGTCCGTCCGGCGGAATCCTTACCGACTCCGTCGAGGGGTCGCTCGGCGGGAAGTCGAAGTTTGTTAGCCTTACCTAAGTAGACACTCGCTCTGCGCATCCTCCGCCCCGAGAAAGGCTCCCGACTTGCCCGCACGCCTCCGACGCCCCGCGACCACCCTCTTCGCCCTCGCCGCTTCCGCCGCGCTCCTGCTCACCGGCTGTGCCTCCGCTCAGCCCGCCGATGCAGAGACCACGACCGCCCCGTCCGGCATCCGCGAGGTGGAGCATGCGCGCGGCACGACCGAGGTGCCCGAGGACGTGCAGCGCGTGGTGACCCTCGAGCCTCTCGAGCTCGACACCGCGGTCGCAGTGGGCATCACTCCGGTCGGCGCGGCCGTCGCGTCGAACGTCGCCGGCACCCCTGCCTACCTCGACGTCACGGGTGTCACGGGCGTCGGCACCGTCCCCGAGCCCGACCTCGAAGCGATCGCGGCTCTCAAGCCCGATCTGATCCTCGGTACCGAGGCGCGTCACTCCGCGCTGTACGAGCAGCTGTCGGCGATCGCTCCCACGGTCTTCATCGCGACGCAGGCCGACCCCTGGCGCGACAACGCGCTGCTCATCGGCGAGGCGCTCAACCGTCAGGATGAGGTCGCCGACCTTCTCGACTCGGTCGACGAGCGGTGCACGAGCCTCGAGGACGAGTACGGGGTCGACGGCGAGACCGCCCAGCTGCTCCGCCCGCGCGACGAGACCACGCTGAGCCTCTACGGCCCGGTGTCGTTCGCCGGCAGCCTGCTCGAATGCGTCGGCTACACGATCCCCGAACAGGACTGGGCAGACGGCCTGCAGGCCGACATCTCGCCGGAGAACATCCTCGACGCGCAGGCCGACCACGTGTTCGTCACGGCGGCCGACGTGGATGACGAATCCGCCGTTCCCGCCGCCATCACCGAGAACGCCGCGGCATTCCCGTCGGTGACGCTCGTCGACACCAGCTACTGGGTCTCCGGCGTCGGACCGAAGGGCGCGCACGCCGTGCTCGACGACATCGAGAAGTACCTCGAAGCGAACCGTTGACACCTTCCGCCCGAGCCGGCGCGGAGACCGTTCCGCGCCGGCGACGCGCGAGGCGAGCAGCGACCGGGGCCGCCGTGCTCCTCGTCGCCCTCGCGCTCGCCGTCGTGCTGTCTCTGATGATCGGCGCGAATCCGATCCCTCCGTCGGTGCTGTGGGATGCGCTGAACGGGCGCGGCGACGCGGAGACGAACTACGTGCTGTTCGAGCTGCGGATTCCGCGGACGGCGGTCGGCCTCGTCGCCGGTGCCGCTCTGGGCGTCGCGGGCGCACTGATCCAAGCCTTCACGCGGAATCCCCTCGCCGACCCCGGCATCCTCGGCGTCAACGCCGGAGCCGCGCTGGCGGTCGCGCTCGGCGTGGCCTTCCTCGGTCTGCGTGATGCGTCGGAGTTCATCTGGCTCGCGTTCCTGGGCGCGCTGGTGGTCACGGTGACCGTCTACCTCGTCGGCTCCTCGGGCCGTGGCGCGGCGGATCCGCTCCGGCTCACTCTCGCCGGTGTCGCCCTGGGGGCCGTGCTGTCGGGCATCACCACGGGTCTCACGCTGAGCGACCCTGAGGCGTTCGACTCCATGCGCAGCTGGAACGCCGGGTCCTTGCTCGGCCGCGGCTTCGACGTGCTGCTGCCGATCCTGCCGTTCCTGCTGGTCGGGCTGGTGATCGCCCTGGGGCTGACAGCGGGGCTCAACGCCGTCGGTCTGGGCGACGACATCGCCCGTGCGCAGGGCGCGAACGTCCTGGGCATCCGGATCGGCGTGATCGTCGCCGTCACACTCCTGGCGGGCGGCGCGACCGCCCTGGCCGGGCCGATCTCCTTCGTCGGACTCATGGTGCCGCACGTGATCCGCTGGACCTTCGGGGTCGATCAGCGTCTCATCATCCCGCTCTCCGCCGTGCTGGCCCCCGTCGTCGTCCTCCTCTCCGACGTGCTCGGCCGCGTCATCATCGCCCCAGCCGAGGTGCCGGTGGGCATCGTGACCGCTCTGGTCGGAGCGCCCGTGCTCATCGCCCTGGCCCGACGACGCAAGGCGAGCAGCCTATGACCTCCCCCCGCTTCCCCTCGCTCGCGGTCGGCCCGCGGCGTGTGCTCCTGCGGCTCGGACCCGTTCAGGTGCCCCTCCGCGTTCGCAGCCTGCTGGTCGCCGCCGCCGGCATCGCTGCGACACTGATCCTGTTGATCCTGTCGCTCGGACTCGGCTCCTTCCCGCTCTCTCCCGGCGAGGTCCTCACCGTGCTCTTCGGGGGCGGCGACGGCATCGAACGCACGGTCGTGATGGAGTGGCGGCTGCCCCGAGCGCTCGCGGCTATCACGCTGGGCGCTCTCCTCGCGATCGCCGGAGCACTGTTCCAGACGGTCACCCGCAACCCGCTCGCCAGTCCCGACATCCTCGGCCTCTCGAACGGCGCGTTCACCGGGATGCTCCTCGCGCTCGTGTTCGTGTCGGCCGGGGTCTCCGCCCGCACGATCGGCGCGCTGGCCGGGGGTCTCGCGACCGCCGCCGTGATCTGGTTCCTCGCCGCACGCGGGGGAATCCAGGGGTTCCGCCTCATCATCGTCGGCATCGGCGTCTCAGCGATCCTGGCCTCGCTCAACACCTGGATGCTGCTGCAGATCGAGCTCGAGACGGCGATGTTCGCGTCGGCGTGGGGCGCCGGGTCGCTGAACGGTGTGACCGCCGAAGGCCTGGGAGTCGCATTGCTGTGTGCGGCGCCGTTCGTGGTCGCCGCCGGCCTGCTCGGTCCGCGGCTGCGTCAGCTCGACCTCGGTGACGACGTCGCGGCGGCCACGGGCTCCCGGCCGTCCGTGGTGCGCACGATCGCGCTCCTCATCGGAGTGGTGCTGGTGGCGGCCGCGACGACCGTCGCCGGACCCGTCGCATTCGTGGCGCTCGCGGCCCCGCAGATCGCCCGCCTGCTCGCACGCACCCCCTCGCTGTCGATGCCGCTCTCCGCACTGGTCGGAGGGATGCTGCTGCTCGCCTCCGACCTGGTGGCGCAGCACCTGCTGCCGGTCACGCTCCCCGTCGGCGTCGTCACGGTGTCGGTGGGTGGCGCCTACCTCGTCCTGATGATCATCCTGGAGATCCGCCGCCGTGCCTGACCTCGATTCCCCCACCGCCGCATCCGCCCGCCTGAGAGCCGAGCGGATCAGCCTGTCGTACGACCGCACCGAGATCGTGCACGAGCTGACCACCGACATCCCTCCTGGTTCGTTCACGGTGATCATCGGCGCCAACGCCTGTGGCAAGTCGACGCTGCTGCGCGGATTCTCCCGCCTGCTCTCCCCCTCGCGCGGCGAGGTGGTGCTCGATGGCAGGTCCATTGCGACCTACCCCGCGAAGGAAGTCGCTCGCAGACTCGGTCTGCTCCCGCAGAGCGCCGTCGCACCGGACGGGATCACCGTGAACGACCTCGTCGCCCGCGGCCGCTATCCGCATCAGAGCCTGCTGCGGCAATGGTCCGATGACGACGAGGCCGCCGTGCGCGAGGCGCTGGAGGCGACGGGCACCAGCGATCTGGCCGGGCGTACGGTCGACGAGCTGTCCGGGGGCCAACGCCAGCGGGTCTGGGTGGCGATGGTGCTGGCCCAGCAGACGGATCTGCTGCTGCTCGACGAACCCACGACGTACCTCGACGTCGCGCATCAGGTCGAGCTCATGGAGCTCTTCGCGGAGCTGAACGCGCGCGGCAGGACGATCGTCGCTGTGCTCCACGACCTGAACCACGCCGCGCGCTACGCCTCGCACGTCATCGCGATGCGCCAGGGCCGGATCGTCGCGGAGGGCACGCCGGAGCAGGTGATCACGAGTGAACGCGTGCTCGAGGTCTTCGGGCTGGCGAACGTGGTGATCGCCGATCCGGTCACGGGCGGGCCGTTGGTCGTGCCCCTGCGCGGCACCTCGAAGAAGGAGAAGGGTTCATGAGCACCGAACGTCCCTGGGCCTACAGCGCCTTCCCGGTGCGGGTCGTCTCGCGGAAGGTGCTGAGTCCCGGCTTCGTGCGGCTGACGTTCGCCGGCGACGCCCTGGAGAACTTCGCCACCTGGGGGACCGACCAGCGGATCAAGCTCGTCCTGCCTCTGCCCGACGGATCGCTCGCCGACTTCGGTCTGCTCGAGGAACCGACGCCCCACCCCTCGGACTGGTACACCCGGTGGAAGGCGCTGCCGGAGGGTGAGCGCAACGTCCTGCGCACCTACACTCCGGCGGCGATCCGTCCGGAGCAGCGGGAGCTCGACGTGGACTTCTACCTGCACGAGCCTGCGGGTCCGGCATCCGCCTGGGCGGCGTCCGCGGCACCCGGCGACGAGGTGGTGATCACCGGTCCCGACCGGCGGATGGGATGGACGGGCTACGGGCTGCATTGGGCACCGGGGGACGCACGCAGGTTCCTGCTGGTCGCCGACGAGACCGCCTTCCCCGCCGTGAGGTCGATCCTCCAGACGCTGGACGCGACGGACGTGGTCGACGTGATCCTGGAGTGCCAGGACCCCGTGAACGACATCGTGTCCGCGGATGCGCCGGCACTGGCGCGCATCCGGGTCGTCGCGCGTGGCGATGACGATGTCCCCGGAGCCGAACGCGCCGTATCGGAGTGGAGCGCCGAGCACGGCGCGGCGGTGCGCGACGACCCCACGTTCTACGCCTGGATCGCGGGTGAATCCGGCACCACCGCGCGCGTTCGCCGACACATCACGTCGGCCGTCGGCATCCCGAAGGAGCGCGTGTCCTTCCTCGGATACTGGAAGATCGGCGGCCCGCTCGTCGGCTGACCTCAGCGACCGGCATCCCACATCGTGTACGAGATCACGCCGACGGGAAGCGTGTCGAGCGGCTCGATCAGCTCGCTCTCCGTACCCACGATCCGCCCCGACTCGATGGAGACGAACACGGTGTCGACACGCTCGGGGGTGGCCGATGCGACCCGGAGACCGATGACGTCGCGGCCGAGGCGGTCGGTCGTCTCGCCGAGCACGTGCACGTCGCCGGTGTCGATCAGCAGGCGCAGCAGCGTCGCGTGCTGGGCATCGCTCAACGTCCAGTACTGCATCAGGCCGGCGATGGCCGAGAGCAGCTCACCGGATGACGATGCGGGGGTGGCGCCGAAAGCCGCCAGCGCCGGCTCGAGATCCTCTCGCGAACTGCCGGAGAGAGTCGCCGCCGCTGCGGGGAGCGTGAAGTCCTCAGGGGGGATGACGACCTCGTCGATCAGATCGCCGGGCTGGTACTCGCTCGGTTCCACGTCTGCCGGGCGCTCGGCATCCGACCAGTACGGGTCCCCGGCGACGATGGTGCTCGTCGCGGTCTCGCCGGGCGCCCACACGAACGTGATGTCCTGAGGAACGACCTCGACGTGGTCCTGCGCGACGTCGACGCTCCAGCCCCAGCTGACGGAGTGGACTCGCGACTCCTGCTGGATGTCAGGCGGCGCGAGCAGCGCCTGCTCGGCGTCATCCACCACGTCGGAGAGTGAGCCGGAGGGTCGGTATTCGAGCGGGGGCGGGGTGAGCGCCACCGCCTGACCGGTGGGGGACAGCACGTTCACGGCGATCACCGCGGCCGCCACGACGGTCGCGACGGCGGTCGTGAGTCCGGCCCAGAGAAGAGTCCTCCGCGGGCGCTGCCGGTGCCGGCGGGGGCGCACGGCGCCACGGATGATGTCCTCGCGGAGCGCGATGTGCGCGGCGGAGAGCGCCTCGTGATCCTGCGGCGGTGCAGGGTGGGCGGCCCGGAAGAGGCGGTCGAGCTCATCGACGGAGACATTCATGATCCCTGCCCACCGCCTTCCAGCTGGGCGCGGAGCTTCGCGCGCGCCCGCGTGAGCGTCGTCCACACGGCGTTCTGGCTCGTTCGGAGCACTTCGGCGACCTCGCCGGCGCTCAGCTCATCCCAGTAGGTGAGTACGACGATCTGCCGCTCGCGGGCGCTGAGCGCGGTGAGTGCTGTGCGCAGCGCGAGCACCTCCAGCGGATCGAGCTCCTCCGACGGGTTCTCGAGCCCACGGACGAGTGCCTCCAGGGCACGATCGCGGGAATGCACGCGACGGGAGCGATCGCGCAGCTTGTTGTTCGCTGCGCGCAGGAACCAGGTGAGGGGCATCGGCCGGGCAGCGTCGAGCTTGCGCCATGCGACCGTGAAGATCTCGGCGGTGATCTCGTCGACCTCGTCGCTGTCATCGATGTAGCAGTCGAGGTGTCGATGCACCCGTGGCCAGTAGTCGTCGAAGAGTCGCCGGAACACGACTTCTTTGCGCTCCGGCCCGTGCGGGCTCGCGGCTCGGGTCGTCGCGCCCTTATGGCGGCGTCGCAGGAGCTGTCGGGCACCGGTGGACGTGCTGGAGGATGACGAGACGCTGGAGAAGACGATCCGCAGCGAACCGATGGCCCCGAACGCGAACATGGGGACCTCGCTCACGATGGTGGGATTGCTCACCAGACTAGCGGCCCACGCGCAGGGCTACAGGAGGCAGCGCAGGTTCGTGGTGCCACCGGGCAGATTCACGGTCGCACCGGGTCCGGCGGATCCGAGCACGGTGCTGGCGCCCTTCCGCGCCTGCACCGTGCCGGATGAGCGCGCGTTGGCGATCGAACCAACGGTGCTCAATGCCGCGGTACTCACCGTCGAACACGTCACCCAGCTGAGCTTCGTGCCGCTCCTGTTCGCTCCGGCGTATGCACAGTACGATCCGGTGGCGCAGGAGCCGACGGCGCGGGAGTCGGGCGACGGAACAGAGAGTTCCAAGCCGAGCTCCGGCCAGACCACGGTGTGCGCATCGATGACGGTGCCCCCCGGCACCGCATCGATGGCGTACTGGACATCCGGATGGACGACAGACACTTCACTTGCCGGCGCAGGCGTCGCCGCGCTCCCCATCACGAGGTCGCTGCCCACGGCAAGATCGAAAGGCCCCTTGTTCATGCTCGTCCGTCCGGGTGTCGAGAGATGCTGATGATCCGCTTCTCATCACACCGCTGCGCAGGCCCCTGTCGCGACGGAAGACGCGCGCCCTTTCGGACGACGAACCACTTCCTTACCGACGATTTTCCCGCCGTGCCATCGCGGTGGCACGGCGCGGCCCCCAACCGCTCCGTCACCGGCAGACTGGGGGAGGACCATCCGCAGACCTCCGGAGACGTGATGAATCAAGAGCAGCCCCGCAAAGCGCCCAGCCAGGCCGTCCTCACCGTGCAGCAGGTGGAGCAGGTGAGCCCGGATCTGATCCGGATCACGGCGGGAGGCGACGGGTTCGCCGACTACAACGACAACCTCTTCACCGACAAGTACGCCAAGATCCTCTTCTCCGATCCGCGTCACGGGTTGACCCCTCCCTACGATCTGGCGCAGCTGCGCGCCGAGGAGCCCGAGAAGCTCCCCACGCGACGGACCTACACGATCCGTTCGGCCGACGCCGAGGCGCGGCAGATCGTCATCGACTTCGTCGTGCACGGTGACGAGGGCGTCGCCGGCCCCTGGGCGCGGGCCGCTCAGCCGGGTGACACGATCGTCGTCAGCGGCGCCGGTGGCGGCTACCGTCCGGATGCCGCCGCGCCCTGGCATCTGCTCATCGGAGACCACACCGCTCTCCCGGCGATCTCCTCCGCCGTCGAGGCCTTGGATGTGGCGGCGCAGGGCCATGTGCTGCTCAGCGTGGCCGATCCGGCGGACCGCATCCTTCCCGCGTTGCCCTCGGGTGTGAGCATCCGCTGGACGCAGGACGACGACGAACTTCTCGCCGCCCTTGCCGACCTGCCCTGGGCCGAGGGCACTCCGGGGGTCTTCGCGCACGGTGAGCGCGGCACGATCAAAGAAGTGCGCGCTCTGCTGAAGCAGCGCGAGGTGCCGCGGGAGTCGCTGTCGATCTCGGCCTACTGGGCGCGTGGACGTGCGGAGGATCAGTTCCAGGCCGAGAAGCGCGAGCCGATCGGGCAGATCGAGTAGCCGGTGCCGCCGACCCGTCAGCGCAGGTCGGACACGTTCGCGACGACGGTGGCGTAGAGGTCGGCGATGCCGGCCAGCGCCGAGCGGTGCAGCTGTTCCGCCGGCACGTCGCCCGCGACGGACGGCAGGCTGCGCGTCGCCGTCGCCGCAGCGACCACGGTGGGGCGGTTTCCGCGGAGGAACGCGCCCTCGGTCGTGTACGTCACGCACATGTGGGTCATGAAGCCGGCGATGACGATGTCGTCGTGACCTGCGGCATCCACACGGTCGCCGAGGTCGGTGCCGACGAACGAGTTCGGGGCGTGCTTGATCACGACGGCCTCGCCCTCGATCGGAGCGACGCGATCGTGGATGGCACCGATGTCCTCGCGGATGTCGTACGCGGATCCCGCGCCGCCGTCGTGCTGCACGTGGATGACTGTCGCTCCCGCCTCCCTGGCCTTCGCGAGCAGTTCTGCCGCAGCATCGAGCGCGGCATCCCACCCTTCGAGCTCCATCTCGCCGCGCGTGTAGGTGTTCTGGAAGTCGACGAGCACGACGGTCGACGTCGCCAGCGCAGCGGGG
This sequence comes from Microbacterium sp. NPDC087591, assembly GCF_044743625.1. Taxonomy (NCBI): domain Bacteria; kingdom Bacillati; phylum Actinomycetota; class Actinomycetes; order Micrococcales; family Microbacteriaceae; genus Microbacterium; species Microbacterium sp. NPDC087591. Next base: position 1,590,007 of record NZ_JBIUWU010000001.1, on the reverse strand, counting down.
CTGTCGACGACGCCGCTGAGGGAGCGGAGGGTGGCGGAGGTGGTCATGCGGAGTGTCCTTTCGACGCGGTCAGGACTAGTCTGCCCCGCACTCACCGCTCACCGATCGCGCAGAGCGTCAGCGATGAGCGTGCGCACCTCGGCTGAGCTCGAGTCCGTCGCATACGGTTCCCAGCGGTCGAGCTGCTCGAGGGTCCACTCCCAGTGCACGGTGCGCAGCACGACGGGCAGCGGATGGTGCTGCGGGGGCCATCCGTACTGATCCCGCTCGCCGTCGAATGCGGCGGACGCGCGCCATCCTGCATCACGGACGCAGGAGCCGGCCATCGTCGTCATCACGACGCCGTCGACCACATCGATCGCCATGCTGTTGTCGACGCAGCCGTCGACCCGCCACCAGAGGTGGACCGGGATCTCGATCGTCACGTACTCCATGGCTCCATTCTGTCTCCCCTGCTTGTATCGCGCTCAGAGTACAAGTTGTGATAGACATATGACACAACTTGGAGATCGGAGACGAGATGTCACAGAGTGATGCACCCCTGTTCGGGCTGATGGACCTGGTGAGAGCGGCGTTCTCGCTGCCGCTGTTGTCGCTGTTCCTCGCCGCGGTGGTCGTCGCCGTGATCCTGATCTTCGCGTCCCGGCCGCAGCTCGGCGTCCGGCGCGGGCAGGGCGGTGCCGCGGAGGTGATCCGATCCGTCCAGGCGCGCCACCGCCGCGAGCGCGTGGTGCTCGCGATCACCGGAGTCCTGGTGGTCCTCGCCTTCGCCGTCGAGAACGTGCTGCGCGGTTACGTGCTGGAGCTGGGGGAGCTGCTGCCGTGGTGGCGCTTCGCGACGGCGCTCTTCGTCGCCGCACTCGGCCTCGGAGTCGTGGCGGCGATCGAGGTGCGCGGCGCGAAACCCTCGGAGGTTCCCGTCGTGTCCGGCGCTCGGCGTACCTGGACGAGCTTCGGGCCGCGCGTCGGGCTCATCGGGGGAGTAGTCGCGCTCGTCGCCATCGTGGCGACATCGATCGCGGCGGGGCTGGCTGCCTATGCCGACAGCCGGGGTGATTCCGCATGGCTCGAGATCCCGATCCCCAATGAGGAGACGGTCGACCCCCTGCGCCTGCACTTCTACGGATGGACCTACGGGGTGCCCGTCCTGATCTGCGCCGCACTGCTGGCGGCGGCCGCCTGGGGTGTGCTGCACGCCAACGCGGCGCGGCCGTACATCCGTCCGGAGACGGTCGCTGCCGAGCGGGACGCGCGTCGTGCCGTGGCGCGGGATGCCGTACGCATCGCGACCGCCGCGATGCTGCTGGGGCTGGCGGGTGCCTGGAGGCTGATCGCCGGCGCCGGCACCGCCTCGGGTCTCGTGGTCGAGGGGAAGAACGACGGCGCTCCCTACGAGGTGATCTGGCGCCACGCGGAGCTCGCGGCCGTGGCGGGTTGGGCTGCACCGGTGCTCGAAGTCCTCGCCTTCTCCTTGCTGCTGCTGGTCGCAGTGCGGCTCCGTGCGCCCAAGGTCCCGGTAGGAGCGGAGTCCGACACGGCCGATGTGGAGGCCGTGCGATGACCGCGTCTCCGATCCTGTCGGCGGCCGACGAGGGGAGTCCTACGCAGGACATCTATCGGCAGCTGCGCGGGCTCATCGTGTCGGGCCAGCTCGGCGCGAACGAGCGCCTGCCCACCGTGCGCCAGACCGCGGCCGACCTCGGCGTCGCCGCAGGGACGGTCGCCAAGGCGTACAAGATGCTCGAGCACGACGGACTGGTGGTCACTCGCACCGCCGCCGGCACGCGCGTCGCGGAGTCGGCGGGGCTGCTGCCGGCATCCGTGCTGAAGCACATCAGGGAGCTGGTGACAGAAGCGGCCGCGACCGGCGCCGGACAGGACGACGTGATCGACGTGCTGCGCGCGGTCTGGCGGGCGGAGGCGGGCGTAGCGGCGGAGGCCGAGTGAGCAACCAAGGTTGACAAGCGGGGGATTAGCAACGTAGGTTGACAACATGGAATCCGTTCAGATCGCCGACATCGCGGCCGACACCTCCGACCCGCGCGCGGGTCTTCGCGCCGTCGCCTCGTTGCGACGTCTCGCCGACACCCTCGAACTACGGCAGGTCGAAGCGGCGTTGCGCGCGGGAATCAGCTGGCAGGGCATCGCCGATGCGCTCGGCGTGACGAGGCAGGCCGTCCACAAGAAGCACGCGAAGCGGATCGACCCCTCGATCGAGATCCCGAGGAGGAACGCATGAGCAAGCTCATCCGCGCCGCCGCGACGAGTCAGACCCTCTCGCTGGCGGCCATGGAGGAGGCGTCCCGGTTCGGACTGCGGGATGCCGACATCGAGCACCTCTTCCTCGCACTGACGATCGACGCGGGAATCGGGGGGCAGGTGCTGCGCAGCCTCGGCATCACTCTCGACGTGGCCCGTTCGGCGATCGAGAAGCAGCAGGTCGACCAGCTGGGGTCGCTGGGCGTGCAGGCCGACAGTGCCGGCGGCCGCATCGTCTATCCGGAGACCGGCGGATACGACTGGACGGAGCGGGTGGTCGCGGTGATGAGGGAGGCCGTCTCCGGAGACCGTGATGGTGATTCGGCCGCCGTGCTGCGCGCGCTGCTCGACGAGCCCAGTGGCCTCATGACGGATCTTCTCGAGCGGATGGACGTGGAGCCCGAGCGCATCATCGACGCGCTCGACGACGCCGCAGCGATGATCGCCGAACACCGGAGGACGGCGGGTGAGCAGCCCACCATCCACGGCACGCACACGGCATTCGTGCCGGCGGATCCGCTCGACGTGTGGACCCTGCTGGCCGACGGCGAACGCCTCGCGGAGTGGGAGCCGACCATCGGGGAGGTCGTGAGGAGGGATGCTGCGACCGGTCATTGGGAGGCGCGGACGCGCACGGTGGGTTCCGGTGGCAAGCCGCTGAAGATCCGCGACGGCATCCGTCGGCAGTACGCCGAGTCCGTGCGGAGCGAGCGGCCGTCGCACGTCACCTGGCACTTCACTTACCCCGATGAGCCGCGATCGAATGCGCGCGTCGTCTCAGTCGACATCGAGCCGGCCGCAGGAGGAGCGCAGCTGCGTCTCTCGTTCGGGTGGGAGCTGCACGCGGGTCGCCGCCGCCGGAGGGTCATGGGGGCGCTGCTCAGGCCGGTCTTCCGTTTCCTGTGCTTCGTGCAGCTGACGCAGATCGCCGGGGGCATCAGTCGCGCGTTCCGCTGACGGATCGAGGCGACGATCGACTGTTTGTCATGCCTCACCATCTCGGGCATTGTGGAGACGGGTCGCCGACAGCTCCTCACGCTTGTCTCGCAGCGACAGAACGAACACATTGAGAGAACATGCTCCCTCGGCACAGCGCAGTCACACTGGAACAGGTCGCCCGTCAGGCGGGGGTTTCGCGCGCCACGGTGTCGCGCATCGTGAACGGGGTGTCCACGGTCGACCCTGCGCTCGCCGAGCGCGTCAACGTGGTGGTGAAGCAACTGGGGTATGTGCCCAATCTGTCCGCCCGTTCGCTCGCGAGTCGTCGGGCGGGAGCTGTGGCCCTCGTCGTACCGGAGGACGTGGAGCGCTTCTTCGGCGATCCCTTCTTCGGGGCGCTGGTGGCCGGAATCCAGGGAAAGATGCGAGGCTCCGGATTTCTTCTCGATGTGCTGATCGCGGCGGACGACCCTCGACAGACGTCGGACCTGTTGCTCGGGGGCAAGGTCGATGCGGCCATCCTCTTCTCGCACAGGATCGAGCAATCGTTCATGTCGATGATGTCGGCCTCGCTTCCCGTCGTTCTCGCGGGACGACCCACCGATGCCACCGAACCGACGTGCCATTACGTCGATGTCGACAACCGGGGAGGCGCGGAGCTCGTCACCCGTCATCTCCTGGAGAGGGGCCACCGCCGGATCGCGATGATCCGAGGGCCAGAGGATTCGCCGGCCGCGGTCGATCGCCTGCAGGGGTATCTCGACGCGCACGAGGCGGCGGGCATCGAGGCCGGGCCGATCGTGGCGGGGGACTTCACGAGTGCCGGCGGCGTCGCCGGCGCTGAACGACTGCTCGACGAGAGCGCTTCGTGCACGGCTGTCTTCGCTGCGAACGATCTGATGGCCATCGGAGCGATGGGTGTCCTCAGAAAGCGGGGGCTTCGGATCCCAGACGACATCGCGATCGCCGGCTTCGACGACGTGCCGTCAGCGGCGGATACGGTTCCGCCGCTGACGACCGTGCGTCAGCCCTCACGTGAGCAAGGTGCAGCCCTCGCGGCGACGGCTCTCGCGCTGGTCGCAGGAGAGCCCGTCGAACAGGGACAGGTGCTCGCGACCGAGCTCATCGTCCGCGAGTCCACCTGAATCCCGGTGCGTGGTCAGCCCTTGACGGCGCCCGCCATGATTCCGCTGACCAACTGCTTGCCTGCGAAGACGAATAGGAGCAGAAGCGGCGCGGTAGCGAGGAGCACTCCGGTCAGAACGACCGAGTAGTCGACGAAGTAGCCCGACTGCAGCAGGGACAGGGCGACCGGTAGCGTCGGGTCCTGCCGGTCGAGCACGATGAACGGCCAGAAGAAGTTGTTCCACGCGGATACGAAGGTGAAGAGCCCGAGCATCGCCGCTGCCGGTCGCGCCGCGGGGACTCCGACCGTGAGGAACGATCGGAACGAGGATGCGCCATCGACCCTGGCCGCTTCGATGAGTTCGTCGGGGACGGCCTGTCTGAGGTACTGCGTCATCCAGAACACGCCGAAGGCGCTGGTGAGCGACGGGATGATGATCGCGCCGATGTTGCCGGTCCAACCGAGCTCGCTGAACATGATGTACAGCGGCACCACGCCCAGCTGCATCGGCACGGCCATGGTCGCCACGACCATCACCAGCAGTCGTCCCCGCCCGCGGAAATGGAGCTTCGAGAAGGCCCACCCGGCCAGGGTCGAGAAGAAGACGACCGAGACGGCGATCAGAGTCGAGCTGTAGATCGAGTTCCACAGCGCACGCCAGAAGTTGACTGACGGGTCGTTGACGACCTTGTCGACATTCACCCAGAAGTTGCCGCCGGGCAGCCATGACATGTGCGGGTCTCGAACCGTGTACGAGTCGCCGGATCCGATCAGGAACGACCAGTAGAAGGGGAACACGCTGGCCAGCAGCACGACACCCAGGAAGAGGTAGACCCACGGGCTCGGTCGCGAGAACCGTCGCGCGCGACGGACGTTCTTCGATGCGCTCGGCATCGGCAGGTGACGGCTCATCGGTTGGCCTCCTCGACCGGTCGTGCGTTGTCGTGAGCGGCACGGCGCGCGCGGCGGGAGCGCCGCCCGGGGGTCTCCGCGACCGCCGCAGCATCGTCACGGACCAGCCCTCGCGTGACGATCAGGTTGATGAGGCCGACGAGCAGGATGAGCGCGAAGAGGATCCACGCCATCGCGGCTGCTCGACCGAAGTCCCACTCGCCCCATCCGACGTTGTAGAGGTAGAGCGCGATCGTGAGCCACTGGTTGTCGGGGCCGCCTGTGCCCGTGTGGTCGTACATCCGAGGCTCGTCGAAGACCTGGAGTCCACCGATCGTGGAGGTGACGACGACGAAGATCAGGGTTCCGCGCAAGCCGGGGATCGTGATCGACAGGAACTGACGGATCGCCCCGGCACCATCGACCGTCGCCGCTTCGTAGTACTCCCGAGGAATCGCCTGCATGGCGGCGAGCAGGATCAGCGTGTTGTACCCGGTCCAACGGAAGTTGACCATCGTGGCGATCGCGACGTGGCTGGCGAACGGATCGGTGTGCCAGGGGATGGACGTCATTCCCAGTTGCGTGAGCAGCGAGTTAACGAGCCCGAACTTGTCACCGAACATGTTGCTGAAGATCAGGGCGACGGCGACGGGAGCCATGACGTACGGGACGAGAACGCTCATGCGCCAGAAGGTGCGTGCTCTGATGTTGCGATCGAGGGCGGCGGCGATGATGATCGCTGCGACGAGCTGCGGAATCGTGGAGAGCAGGAAGATGCTCACCGTGTTGCGCAGCGCGATCCAGAAATCGGGTGCGGAGAGCACGCGCCAATACTGGTCGAATCCCACGAACTCACCCGTGCCGCGAACCATGTCCCACTCCATGAGCGAGATGACGGCCGTGTAGCCGATCGGGAAGAGGCCGGTGGCGACGAAGATCAGGAAGAACGGCGCGATGTACAGATACGGCGCGGACTTCACGTCCCACCGGGTCAGCTTCTCCCGGAGAGCGGAGGCACCGTTCCGCTGCGGCAGGATCGAACGATGTGAAGGCATGAACGAAGTCTCATTTCGTTGAGAAGCCCCCGCCCGTGACCCGGGCGGGGGCTGCGGATTACTCGATCGAGTTCACCTTTTCGACCCACTGGTCCCAGGAGGCTCCCGCGTCCTGCGTGCCGTCTTCGACGCGGGCGATCGCGTCGCCCATCGCTGTCGCGACCTGGAAGTACAGCTCACCCTTGAACGGAGCGACCTCGACCGCCTGCGCCCTGTCGGAGAAGATCTGCCCGATGGGGGCGTCGTTGAAGAACGGGTTGGTCGCCTCGAGAAGGATCGGCGAGCTCATCGCCTCGACCTGGCTGGGGAAGAGGCCCGCGTTCTCGAAGTACTTGAGCTGCTGTTCCGGCGCCGTCAGCCAGTCGGCGAGCTTCTGCGCCTCTTCGACGTTGGCTCCGGAAGCCGGGACGGTGAGATACGAGCCACCCCAGTTGCCGCCGCCGTTCGGGAAGACATTGGCGACGTCCCAGGTGGTGACGTCCTTCGCGTTGCCCTCGATGACGCCCAGCATCCAGCCCGGGCAGAGCATGGTCGCGAAGCCGCCGTTGGCCATCGCCGCGTACCAGTCGGTGCTCCACTGGCTCAGATGAGCCGACTGCGTCGAGCTCGCGGCCAGCAACTGGTCGTAGGACTTGCGGACCTCATCGTTCTCGGTCGCGATGATCTCGCCGGTCTTCGGGTCTTCGTAGGGAACGGCGATCTGGTTGATCATCCCCTGCCAGACTCCTCGCGCCGAGTCGAAGAAGGGAAGCCCGGTCGCTTCGACGTACTGGTCTCCGATCTCGAAGTAGCGCGCCCAGTCTCCACCGAGAAGCTCGGCCACGGCGTCACGGTCCGTGGGAAGGCCGGCGCCCTCGAACAGATCCGAGCGGTAGCAGATCGCCAGCGGGCCGATGTCCGTGCCGTATCCGATGAGGTTGCCTTCGGGATCGGTCGCCTCTTCGACCTTCCAGTCCAGCCAGCGATCCTTCAGGTCGGTCGGCACGGGTGCGAGCAGGTCGGCGTACTCCATCACCTCGGGCAACCAGTCGCCCTCCACATACTCGATGTCGGAGAGGCCGGTCTTGCCGAGCTTCTGGAAGAAGTTGGTGCGGGCGTCGTCGGTCGTGGCGGCCTTGTTGTGAACGATCTTCACCCCGGGGTTGAGCTCTTCGTACTCGGCGAACATCTCGTCGGCGAAGCCCGAATCGTTGAACGTCCCCACCGTGAGGGTCACGTCGCCCGATGCGGCGTCGTCTTCTGCGGCCGGCGCGCATCCCGTCAGCAGCAGACCGACCGCGGCCGCCCCTGCCCCGAATCGGATGATGTTGTGTTTCCTGGTCACCACTTGACACTCCTTTGCGTGTGGATCTGCGTGCGTGTTCCTGGCGGCGGATGCCGTCAGGAGCGCCAGCGACTGATCGCACCAGTCGTCGGCTGGTAGCCATGGACTGTTCATCGCATGGCGGGCTTACGAGGGGTCACCAATCGATCGGAGTACCGTCTTCACGTTCCGCGACAGGCAGGTACGAGCGTTCATAGGGGAAGGCGCGTGCGGCGACCTCGTCGAACTCCACGCCCAACCCCGGCGCATCACCCGGGTGGAGGTATCCCTTGTCGAATGAGTAGTCGGCCCGGAATACGGAGAGCGTTTCGGGGGCGTACCCCATGTACTCCTGGATGCCGAGGTTCGGTGTGGCGATATCGAGATGCAGCGAAGCCGCCATCGTGATCGGCGAGACATCCGAGGGGCCGTGAGGGGCGACCTTGACCTGGTAGAGCGACGCGAAGTCGTTGATCCGGCGAGACGGTGAGATCCCACCGGCGTGCATGACGCTGGTGCGGACGAAATCGATGTACTGCCCGGAGATGAAGCCCATGCAGTCCCAGATGGTGTTGAACACCTCTCCGATCGCCAACGGGGTCGTGGTGTGCTGGCGCACCAGGCGGAGTGCTTCCTGGTTCTCGCCCGGCGTGACGTCTTCGAGCCAGAACAGCCGGACCGGCTCCAGATCCTTGCCGAGCCGGGCCGCTTCGATCGGTGTGAGTCGATGGTGGGCATCGTGGAGCAGTCGTATGGAGTCCCCCACGTGTGAGCGCACCGCTTCGAGAACGCCGGGGATGTGGCGGAGGTAGGCGTCGGTGTCCCAGACCTCGACCGGGGGGAAGCCGTTCGTCGGTTCATCCGGTTCGGGAGACGCGACCGCGTACACGCTGCGTCTTCCGGGAATCCCGGACTGCGCGCGCACGGCGAGGTAGCCCGCTTCGAGCTTCTCGTCGACGGCGTCGAGAAGCTGCGGCACCTCCCAGCCTGATGCGTGGGCGTAGGTCAGCACTCCATCCCGCACCGCGCCGCCGAGCAGCTGGTACACGGGCACGCCCAGCTCCTTGCCCTTGATGTCCCAGAGCGCGAGATCGACGGCTCCGATGGCGGCCATCGTGATGGGCCCGCGTCGCCAGTACCCGCCTTTGTAGAGCCACTGCCAGGTCTGCTCGATCCGCTGAGCATCGCGCCCGACGAGCAGCGGGCACACATGATCGCGCAGGTAGGAGGCGACGGCCAGTTCGCGCCCGTTCACGGTGGCGTCTCCCCAGCCGATGACGCCGTCACTCGTGACGATCTTGAGGGTGACGTAGTTGCGGCCGGGCGAGCACACGATGACCTCGGCACTCTCGATGGTCGAGGGCATCAGGCACCCTCTCCCGAGATGCGCGTGCGGACGATGTCGGTTCTCTCGGCCAGATCCGATATCGAGACACGGTCGTAGCCGAAGATCGCGGACCGTACGAGGTCATGCAGGGGACTCGTCCATCGCTGATCGATTCCCTCAGGCCCCGCGAGCACACCGGCGACGGCTCCGACAGTCGCGGCGTTGGAGTCCGTGTCGAACGCCCCGCGAACGGCCAGTTCGATCGACTGGCTGAAGTCGCCATCGCCCCACAGCAGCGCGGAGGTGATCACCCCGGCATTGTTGATGCTGTGCACCCAGTTCTTCTCGCTGTGCCTCGTGTGCAACGCGACGAGCGTCGTCTCCCAGGTCTCCCCGCCCGTGAAGGCGTCCAGCACGGTGCGAACTTCGTTCGCGAGCCTGCTGTGCGGGGGAATATGACGCAATGACTCGTGGATGAGTTCGGAGACATCGTCGATCCCGAAAGCCCCTGCAACCAGTGAGGCAGCCCACATCTCCGCATAGATGCCGTTTCCTCGGTGGGAGACGACGGCATCTTTCCAGGCCAGCTCGGCCGCCCTCCGCGGATCTCCGGGGCACACCATGCCGAAGACGTCGGCGCGGATGAGTGCACCGATCCACTCCCGGTAGGGATTCTCGGTACCGCCGGCGAGCGTCGGCGGCACCCCGCGAACGATGTTCCGGTAGGCCGCGCGCTCCGCTGTGAACGTCTGCCGATAGGGGAGTCGCTCGAGCCAGGCGGCAGCGATGTCAGCGGGAGCGAATGCTGCACCATGCTGCTCGAGAATGTGCAGATTCAGAATCGTGTAGTCGATGTCGTCGTCTCTGCTCGACCCGTCCACGCGCCCGCGCGTGCTCTCGGTCCAGTTGGGCAGGAAGCCCCATTCGAGGGCAGCTGAGCTCGACACGGGGATGTAGTCGACGAGAGGCACGGCGTCGACGGACGCCAGGTAGGCGTTGATCTTCTCGTAGCTCCAGTGGGTGCCGTCCTCGATCGGCTTGCCGAGCATGTTGCCCACGATGCGCCCCGTCCAGGCCGCGTGGATTCCCGCTCTGGCGATGTCGTCGCTGATCGGCGTGGTGTGCGGTGCGGGCAGCAGCGCGCGGATCGCGTCGAGGTCGGAGGGTTCGCTCGCCGAATAGTTCGCGTTCCCGAGTGTCTCGAGTTCCGCGGTGAGGGCGAGGAAGTCGGCGTCGGATGCTCCGCTCCGCTCGAGGAACCGGAACCGCTCTCCGTGAGTCGTCACGTCGTGACCGCTGTCGGATGCGTGCCGCAGTTCGTGACGAGCAAGATCGCGAGGGATCGCGTCGTCACCGTTGACCGTCGAGGGCAACGCCTGCGGCTGGGCGTCGGAAGTCAGCATCTGTGATGGCTCCAAGTCTGTGAACACTAGGAGAGAGCGCTCTCTCAGTGATCCGACGATAGCTGTCGACTCGCGCTCGCGTCAACTCGATGAAGAGCATCTCTGCTGACGTTCCGAGGCGGCATCCGCTCTGTGAGGCTTGTTCTTTATATGTAGAATAAGCCGCATGACGAAGCTGACCCGGGTCACGGCACCCACTCTCGACGTGGTGCAGGTACTGCTCGGATCCGCGGACCCGATCTGGGGACTCGCGTTGGCGAAGGCCGTGGAGCGCGCGCCGGGCACGGTGTACCCGATCCTCTCCCGGCTCGAAGAGCTCGGATGGATCGTCGGCGACTGGGAGGGGGAGTCCGACCACGCGGGGCCGCGTCGCCGCTACTACCGCCTCACGGATGAGGGACGCGTAGAGGCCGCCGCGCTCGTCGCTGCGCGCGCTCGCCGCGTCGTGGCCGCGCCCACACCGCGACTCGCCTTCGGGATCCCGGGATGAACGGTTCCGAGACGCTCGTCCGCATCGCTGCGGCACTCCTTCCCCGGTCGCGGCGCGAGGTGCGCCGTGAGGAGTGGCTCGCCGATCTCGCCGGAGCGGAGGAACTCGGCATCCCTCGCGTGCAGGTGGCGCTCGGCGCGCTGCAGGCCGCGTTGTCCGAGGGGGTGAGCGCACGGCGTGGAACCTTCACGCGCCGCCGGGTCTTCGCGATCAGCGCGATCGTCGTCGGTGCGGTCGTGGTGGGCGCCCCGGCGGCGGCCATCGCGGTGATGCTCGTCTCCGATGCGCGCGGTGTCGTGACGGTCGAGGCCACGGAAGACGGACAGCGCGAGGTGTTCTGGCGGGACTACCCGGGGATCCCCGACCTCGACCCCGAGGATGTCCTCTCCGGCCCCAGCCTGGAAGAGGGAGAGGCAGCAGGACGTGCGCTGCTCGAAGAGATCGAGACGGCGCTGACCGCGGAGTTCGGTCTCGAGTGGGCGCCGCCGTCCACAGGCAACGGAGACCAGGTCGCCTTTCCGGCGCAGAACTTCTACGGCGGGCCGTCGATGCTCCGCACGCTCAACGTGCAGGGGCGCCAGTCCACCCACGTGCCCGCGACCTGGGCCGAGAAGGAGCGGGCGCTGGAGATCATCGCCAGTGTCGCGGCACGACGCGGCTTCACGGAGTTCACGCTCGATCACGACTCCGAGCACATGACTGCCGCCGACCTGAAGGAGTCCTTCGGCGGAGTGACGCCGGAAGAGTCGGTGATCGTCTCGGGGATGCTGGAGGGGCCGAAGGGCCAGTGGCTGATGTTCACCATGCAGGATCTCTCGCTCGACGCCGACGGGCGCTTCTCGGAGCAGGCGGAGGCCTCGGCCGAGTACGGCTCCCTCCCGAACTCCATCTCGGTCATGTACGGCGCGAACGGACTGCTGCCGGGTGCGGACCGGGCGGAGTTCGAGCGCCGGCTGGCGCCGTACGTCGGCCTCGCGCGTCCGGAGCCGCTCGAGAGCTGAGGGCGGTCGAGGTCGGCGCCACGCCCGGAGCACCCAGGGGAGGCTGCGGTCGGTTGCCGTCTGCAGGAGAAATTGCCGGATGCAGGATCGTTCACCGGAGCTTTCTCCTGCATGTCGCGAGATGTCCTGCACGACGTCACGCCGGCGGCACCCACGTGCCCTCGTCGCGGATCGCGCCGGTGATGCGTCGGCTCACGATGCGTAGTTGCTTCGCCTGGGCGGGGGTGAGCGTGTCGAAGACGAGACGGCGCACGAGTGCGGCATGGCCCGGCGCGGCGGCGCGCGCGGCAGCTTCTCCTTCGTCGGTGAGTGTTGCGAGCGTGACGCGGCCGTCACCGGGATCGGGCGCGCGGCGCGCCCAGCCGCGGGCTTCGAGCCGTGCCACCGCGCGGGAGAGGCGGGACAGGGTGCTGTTGGCATAGCTCGCCAGCTCCGTCATCCGCAACGTGCGCTCGGCTGCCTGGGAGAGGGCGAAGAGGATGCCGTAGTCGAAATGACTGATGCCGGAATCTCGCTGCAACTGGCTGTCGAGCGCAGCCGGGAGCCACTCGAGCAGGGTTGCGAGAGCTGACCACGTCTCGAGCTCCTCGTCGCGGAGGGCGTCAGACGGTCCGAGATCGGTCATGCCCCCACCCTAGATCATGACTTGCTCAGGAAATTGATCGCGCCTAGGGTTAACTTTCCTAAGAAAGTAATTACGACGGATGGATGCAGCAGTGAATCTCGAACTCAGCGACAAGAAGGTCTTCGTCAGCGGCTCAACTCAGGGCATCGGCTTCGCGGTGGCCGTCGCCTGTGCGTCCGAGGGGGCAGCGGTCGTGCTCAACGGACGCTCGCCGGAGCGGGTCGCAGACGCCGTCGCGAGGCTGCGTTCAGAGGTGCCGGAGGCGGATGTGTCCGGCATCGCCTCCGACCTCTCGAATGCCGCGGAAGCGCACGCGCTGATCGAGGAGCTCGGCCGCGTAGATGTGCTGGTCAACAACGCGGGCATCTTCGATGTCGTCCCCTTCGCGGAGCTCGATGACGCGGCGTGGACGCGGTCGTTCGAGGTCAATGTCATGGGCGCGGTTCGACTGTCGCGTCAGCTCCTGCCGGCCATGCTCGCCGAGGGGTGGGGTCGGATCATCTTCATCGGCACCGAGTCGGCGGTCGATGTTCCGGCCGGCATGATCCACTACGGGGCATCGAAGGCCGCGGCGCTCGCGGTCGCGAACGGCCTCGCCAAGCTGACGCGGGGCACCGGGGTCACGGTCAACACCGTGCTCGGCGGTCCCACCTATTCCGACGGCGTCTCGAATCAGGTGGAACAGATCGCCGCAGCGAACTCGGTCTCCGTCCACGACCTGAAGAGTTCGCTGATCCGCGACACCTCGCTTCTTCAGCGGTTCATCGAACCGGCGGAGATCGCGCACTTGGTGGCCTATCTCGCCAGTCCCTTGTCGTCAGCCACCAACGGTGCGGCACTGCGCGCCGACGGTGGGGTTCTCACGACCATGCTCTGAGGGCAGAGCCCTCGCGTTGATCCTCACCCCCGGGCACGGGCGGGGAGACTGAGCATTATTCACCCGTGTCGATGACTTCCCACGCGCCTAGACGAGTGAATCCCGATGCGAGCGCGAGCGCGACCGAGGCGGCGTTGTCGAGCTGACAGCGATACTGCGGTTCGTATCCTCGCCGCAGTGCCTCTGCGCTCATCGCTCGGACAGTCACGCGGCCCAGCCCACGACCACGGAACGCGGGGAGCGTGATCACTCCGAGATCAGCGAGGCGCGTTCCGCTCCACGGGTACATGCTCGCCGCACTCACCAACCTGTCGTCGATGAAGGTTCCGAACACGAGCCAATGGTCGAGTTCGACGAACGCTTCGTCGAGGTCCTCCTCGGGCGTATCGCTTGCGAAATCCTCGAAAACCGACGCATCCGCGGCAGTGAGCTGGCGCGTTCCGGCACCGAAACTCTCGCTGAGAAGAACTGCCTGGTCTTCGAGTGCCAGGTAGAAGAGATGATCCGGATCGTTGAAAGAGATTCCCACGCGCTCCATCCGTGCGGAGAGATCAGCCGGGTCAACGCGCTCCTCGCCAACGAGCTCGAGCTCGCTCGCCCGCTCGAGCGAGACCGAGAGCACGGCGCTCCCATCTTCTCGCCGCAGCAACGACACCGATCTATTCGCCGACAGCGCGGGATCGACCGACACCGCGACCTCGCCCGCCGGCAGACTGCGGACTTCGTCCGGCACCCATTGGGAGAGCACAACCGATGAGAACACGATCAGGACCTTCCGGGCGGGCGACGACTTCCAGTTACGACCCTAAGTGGGCGCCCTCCCTGCAGTCCATCGGCTTATCGACGCGTCAGCGCCGCACCGGGTCGGCATCGCCGGTGAGGAACCGGTCGAGTTCGCGCAGCGTGGGCGCGGCCTCCCAGTCGCCCGGCACCAGGCAGGCCATCGCGCCGCAGGCGTTCGCGCGCCTCAGCACGGCATCCAGATCGGCACCGTCGAGCAGGGCGCTGAGGTACCCCGCGACGAACGCATCACCGGCACCGACCGTGTCGACCACGTCGATCACGAACCCGGGCGAGGCGACGACCCGGTCGCCGATGTGCACGGCTGCGCCCTTCGGCCCGAGCTTGATGACGACGGCGGCACACCCGGCCGCGTGGAGCAGTGCAGGAGAATCGTCGGCCGATGTATCCGGGTAGAGGATCGCGAACTCCTCGGCCCCGCCGAAGACGATGTCGGCCCGCTCGGCGATCTCGCGGAGCACAGGCCCTGCGACCGCGGCCGAATCCAGCGCGGACCGGTAGTTGATGTCGAAGCTCACGGTCACGCCCGCGGCTTTCGCCTGATCCAGGGCCGCGTGCACGGCGCCCCTGGCCGACTCCGACAGCAGCGGTGTGATGCCGGTGAGGTGCAGCAGCGCGGCGCCTTCGACCCAGCCGTCCGGGAGATCGGAGGCGGCCAGCCGCGACCCCGCCGACCCCGCCCGGTAGTAGTGGACGGCCGTCGATGAGACCGACGGCTTCTCCTTGACCATGAGGCCGGTGGGGGCATCCGCGTCGACCACGGCGCGCGCGTCCACGCCTTCGCCACGGAGCTCCCGCGCCACGCGCTCACCGAGAGAGTCGTCGCCGACGCGGCCCAGCCAGGACACGGGCACGCCGAGCCGAGCCAGTCCGATCGCGACGTTGCTCTCCGCTCCGCCGATGCCGAACCGCAGCTCGGACGCGTGGCGCAGCGATCCGATCTCGGTCGTGCGTACGAGCGCCATGGTCTCGCCGAGCGTGACCACCGAGGGTCGAGTCATCGCGCGCAGACCGCGACGAAGGCCGCGGCCCGGTCGCGCAGCGCGCCGAGGTCGCCGCGGCCGAACGCATCGCCGAGCAGCGGGCCGCCGACGCTCACCGCGACCGCACCCGCGGCCAGCCAGGCCTCTGCTCCCGCCAGGTCGACGCCGCCCGACGGCACAGCGACGATGTCGGGGAACGGGCCGCGCAGATCTTTCAGATATCCGGGCCCCACCTGGCCGGCGGGGAACACCTTCACGGCCGATGCGCCCGCCGACCACGACGCGAACAGCTCGGTCGGGGTGAGCCCTCCGGGAACGATCGGCACGCCGGCGTCCGTCGCCTGCTGCACGAACGCGGTCGAGGTGATCGGGGTGACGATGTACGTCGCTCCCGCATCGATCGCGCGGGTGAGGTCGTCGCTGCTCGTCACAGTGCCGATGCCGAGGTCCACCACGTCACCGAAGCGTTCGCGCAACTGCGGGAAGTGCGCGAACGTGCCCGGTGTGGTGAGCGTCAGCTCGACACTGCGGATGCCGGCGTCCACCAGCACGTCGAGCACGGCGTCGTAGTCCTCGGCGCGCTGTGCGCGGGCGACGACGATGAGCCGGGACTCGACCGTGCGCTCGGGCAGCGCGATACGGGACGTCTCACCAGTCATGGACGGTCCCGTCGAGCAGGCGGTTCACGGGCAGGTACGCCTTGGTGTACTCGTACCCGGCTGCGGCTTCCTCGTCGAGCTCGACACCGAGACCGGGCTGCTCGCCGGGGTGCAGGAAGCCCTTGTCGAACGTGAACGACGTCTGGAACACCTCGAGCGTCTTCTCGTTGTGCGGCATGTACTCCTGGATGCCGAAGTTGTGGATCGCGAGGTCCAGGTGCAGCGCGGCGGCCATGCCGACGGGCGAGATGTCGGTCGGGCCGTGGATGCCGGAGCGGATGCCGTAGATCGCGGCGAAGTCGAGCAGCTTCTTCATCGCGGTGATGCCACCGGTGTGGGTGACGGCGGAGCGCACGTAGTCGATCAGCCGCTCGGTGATGAGCGTCTGGTAGTCGTACACCGAGTTGAAGACCTCGCCGATCGCGAGCGGAGTCGTGGAGTGCTGGCGCACCAGGCGGAGGGCCGACTGGTCCTCGCCGGGCGTGCAGTCCTCGAGCCAGAACAGGTCGTAGGGCTCGATGTCCTTGGCGAAGCGGGCGGCCTCGATCGGGGTCATCCGGTGGTGGCCGTCGTGCAGGATGCGCAGGTCGGTGCCGAAGTCCTCGCGGATCTGCGAGAAGATCCCGGGCATGTGGTTCAGGTAGTTGCGGGTGTCCCACCGCTCCTCGCTGGGGCGGCCGTTCTCGACGCGCTTGGCGGGCTCGTAGTCGTAGCGCACGCCGGGGCCGGTGGACGAGACGCCGTAGATCTGGCCGAGGCCGGGCACACCGGTCTGCACGCGCACGGCGGTGTAGCCGAGCTCCTCGTAGCCGGTGATCGCGTTCTTGAGCGCCGCATAGTCGGTGCCGGAGGCGTGCGCGTAGACCCGCACGCCCTCGCGGCTCGCACCGCCGAGCAGCTGGTACAGCGGCATCCCGGCCTTCTTGGCCTTGATGTCCCACAGCGCCATGTCGACTGCGGCGATCGCGGCCATCGTGACGGGACCGCGACGCCAGTACGGTCCGCGGTAGAGGTACTGCCAGGTGTCTTCGATCCGGTCCTCGTCGCGGCCGATGAGCATCGAGGCGACGTGGTCGGAGAGATAGGAGGCGACCGCGAGCTCGCGACCGTTCAGTGTGGCGTCACCCCACCCGACGATGCCGTCGGAGGTCGTGATCTTGAGCGTGACGAAGTTGCGTCCGGGGCTGGTGATGTTGACGTCGACGAGCTCGATGGTCATGGCAGGGGTTCCTCAGGAGTGGGGGTGGAGGTGGGGTGCGGCCGTTCGGGCGGCCGCACCCCGAGTGGGTGTCGGTTCGGTCAGATCGCGTCGCGCGGGTCGGTGAGATCGCGACCGGCGACCTCGGGCATCCAGATCGACGCGATCAGTGCGCTCAGCGTGAAGATGAAGAGCATGATGATGATCGGGATGAACGAGCCGGTCACGGCCGAGACCCACGCGGCGGCGATGACAGGCCCAGCGCCGGTCGCGATGATGGCGGCGATCTCGCGGGCCATGGCCGTGAAGGTGTAACGGTTGCGGGCACCGAACAGCTCGGGCAGCGTGAGGTTCTCGAGCGACGCGAAGCTCATCACCGCGAGGTTGTGCAGCACGACGTAGCCGATGAAGACCTGCAGGGTGACACCGCTGCTGATCATGAGCATCGTCGGGATGATGATGATCAGCGCGACGACCGCCCAGACCATGTACATGCGCTTGCGGCCGAACCTGTCGCCGAGCCAGCCCGACAGCGGCACGGTGATGAACGCGACGAGCGACGAGACGATCACGGCGTTGACGCCGATCGAGCGGTCGAGCAGCAGCACGACGGTGATGTAGCTGATCAGGTACGTCTGGATCATGCCGGAGTTGCCGGCCTGGCCGAAGCGCAGCAGGAGGGCGATCGAGAACGCCTTCCAGGGCTTGCGCTCCATCGCCTCGAGCGTGCGCACGTCGCCGGTCTCGGTGGCGAGCTGGATCGTCTCTTCGCGGGAGAGAGCCTTGCCGTCGACGACGTCGTCGCGCTCCTCGAAGACCGGGGTCTCCTTGAGGTTGAAGCGCACCCAGATCGCGAAGAGCATGATGATCGCGCTGCCGATGAAGGGGATGCGCCATGCCCAGTCGATGACCTCCTGCTCGCTGTACGCGACGAGGAGGATCGCCCAGATGCCGGAGGCGAGCAGGGTTCCGCAGTTGGTGCCGAGGGCGACGAGAGAGGCGATGATGCCGCGGCGCTTCGCCGGTGCGTACTCGGCAAGCATGACGCCGGCGCCCGAGATCTCGGCGCCCGCGCCGAAGCCCTGGGCGATGCGAAGGAGGACGAGCAGGATCGGCGCGAGGACGCCCACCTGGTTGTACGTCGGCAGGAAGCCGATGAGGGTGGTCGCGAGTCCCATCAGGAGGATCGTGTAGAACAGCACCTTCGTGCGGCCGGTCTTGTCACCGAGACGGGCGAAGAAGAACGCGCCGACCGGGCGGGCGACGTAGCCGACGCCGTAGGTCGCCATCGCCGCGACGACGGCCACGGCGGGGTTCTCGGAGGAGAAGAAGAGATCGGCGAAGACGAGTGCGGCGGCCAGCGAGTAGAGCTGGTAGTCCATGAACTCGAGGGCGGTGCCGAGCCACCCGGAGATCGCGGCGCGGACGAGGTCCTTGACCGATCTCTTCGCGGTGGGATCGTCGACGGCGGGTGCCGTCGTCTGCGGTTCTGACATGGGAGGTACTCCTTTGGACCGGGAACGGGGGGGGGTATCGCTAGAGGGAGAGCAGAACCTTGGCCGAGGCGGACGAGTCGCGAGCGAGTTCGAACGCGCGCACGGCGTCGGATGCGGGGATGACGTGGGAGATGACCGGGTCGAGGGCGTCGGACTCGGCGAGCATCGTCACCGCGTCGTCGATCTCGGTCGAGAAGCGGAAAGCGCCGCGGATCGTGAGCTCCTTCGCGAGCAGAGGAGCGAGGTTGACCCCGATCTCCGCGTTCGGGAGCATGCCGACCTGCACGATGGTGCCGGCGCGGCGTGCGGCGCGGACGGCCTGCGTCAGGGCGACTCCGACGCCGGAGCACTCGAACACCACGTCGTACGACTCGTTCTCGATCGTGTCGCGGCCGACGAGCGAGAGCTCGGTCGCGCCGAGGGCTTGTGCGCGGTCGAGGGGTTCGGTGCGCACGTCACTCGCGCCGACGACGCCCGCGCCGGCGTGCACGGCGGCCGCGACCACGAGCAGACCGATGGGACCTGCGCCGATGACCAGCACCCGCTTGCCGCTGAGGTCGCCCGCGAGGCTCACGGCGTGGATCGCGACGGCGAGCGGCTCGGCGAGGGCGGCGCGCTCGAGCGGGAGGCTCTCGGGGAGCACGCGCACCATGTGGTCTTCCACCAACAGGTACTCGGATGCCCCACCCTGGCGGTGCGGGCTCGCCGCCGCGCTGCCGAAGTAGTCGCCACCGGGGCGCAGGTGCGGGCGGTTCTCGAGACCGGGGATGCTGGGGCCGTAGCGCGCGGGGTGCACGGTCACCGGTGTGCCGGGAGCGAGGCGGCCGGACGGGTCGAGGTCGACGACGCCCGACAGCTCGTGTCCGGGGGTCAGCGGCTCACGGATCGTGTACTCGCCGTTCGCGCCGTGGAAGTAGTAATGCAGGTCGGATCCGCAGATGCCGACGTAGTTCACCCGCAGGCGCACCTCGCCGTCACCGGGCGTCGGGACCTCGCGGTCCTCCCAGCGGATGTCTTCCTTGCCGTGGATGGCGAGAGCCTTCATCGTCGCCCCTCCTTCATGATCGTGTGCGATGCCGAGACGGCGTCGGAGATGGCCGCGTCGATTCCGGGACCGCGGATGATGTCGATCAGTTCGCCGACGCGGGTGATGAACGCGTCCTGCCCCGCGAGTTCATCACCGAACAGCTGCAGCCCGGCGATCACACGCTCGGCGAGGTCGCGTCCGTGGCGCGCGCTCGCAGCCAGGGCGGCCAGGCGCTCGCGTGCGGCATCCGTCATGGCGGCGGCATGCAGACCGGGGTCGAAGCCGGGCAGCGGCGCGATGCACGACAGATAGCCGGCGACCGTCAGCGCGATCAGGTGCGGCATCTCACCCTGGCCCAGCGCGAGCATCGCCGGCTCCGGGATGCGCTGGCGCAGCTTGACCGAGCCGTCGGTGCCGACCTGGCTCGTGCGGTGGCCGAGCGCGGTGTTGCCCCAGCGTTCGAAGAGCTGGCTCTCGTACTCGCGGATGTCGACGCCGGATGGCACATCGACGGACGGCTCGTATTCGCTGCGCAGGATGGACCGGGCCGCTTCCTCGATCTCGTCGAGACGGATGGCTTCCGGGATCGTCGCGACGCCGCGGAGCGCGCCGAGGTAGGCGATGAGGGAGTGGGTGCCGTTGAGCAGCCGCACCTTCATCTGCTCGTAGCGTCCCACCTCGTTCGTGAACACGGCACCGCCGGCCTCCCAGGCGGGGCGTCCACCGGCGAACCGGTCTTCGATCGCCCACATCGTGAACGGCTCGGCGGGCACCGGAACCTCGTCGCGGACGCCGAGGAGCGCGCTGACCTGCTCGCGCATCTGCGCGGTGGTGGACGGAACGATGCGGTCGACCATGCTGGAGGGGAACGTCACCGACTGGTCGAGGAAGGCGAGCGTGTCGGCTCCCTCGCCCTGGGGCAGCGCATCGAGGAACTCGCGCACCAGCTTCTCGGTGTGCTTGCCGTTGGCGGCGAGGTTGTCGCAGCTGAGCACCGAGAGCGGGCCGCCGCCGGCCGTGGCGCGCGCCTGGAGGCCGCGGGCCAGCTGGCCGATCGTGGAGCGTGGTGCCCCGCCGCCCAGGTCGGCCTGCACGGCGGGGTCGTCGAGGTCGAGGCGCTGCGTGGCCGCCGAGTAGCTGTAGCCGTTCTCGGTGACGGTGAGCGTCACGATGCGGATGTTCGGATCCGCGAGGTGCGCGACGATGCGCTCGGGCTGGGCCGCGCCGACGAAGGCATCCGTGTGCACGCCGGGAATGGTGAGCGAGGTGCCCGCGGGCGAGATCGTCGCGACCGAGTAGAGCATGTCCTGCGCGTGCATCGCGTCGACCACTGTGCGAGAGCGGGAGGCGACGCCGATGATGCCCCAGTCGCCACCGGTGCTCTGCAGGGCGGACGCGGTGTAGACCGCCTGGTGCGCCCGATGGAAGCTGCCGAGTCCGAGGTGCAGGATGCCGGCGCCGGACGGAGCGGCGGAGAGGGAAGCCGAGCCGGAGGATGCACGGCCGAGGGTGGGGGCCTGGATGCTCACGGGGTGATCCCCTCACGGGCTTCGGCGCACCACTGGGGGTGATCGGCGATGATCGTCATGTAAAGCAGTGTGTATGAGTTGTACAAAATTGTCAACCTGTTTTACATCCCGGTCCGTGATCGTAGGATTGCGGGATAACCGGAAGGCGACAGTGGCAGCGACATTGACGGACGTGGCGAGGCGCGCAGGCGTGTCCATCGCCACGGCATCCCGCGCCTTCGGGGAGCCGGAGCGTCTGGCCGACGGCACGCTCGAGCGCGTGCTGCAGGCCGCGACCGATCTCGGCTACTCCACGCCGCAGTCGGCCGTCGCCACCC
The DNA here is from genome assembly GCF_044743625.1 of Microbacterium sp. NPDC087591. NCBI lineage: Bacteria > Bacillati > Actinomycetota > Actinomycetes > Micrococcales > Microbacteriaceae > Microbacterium > Microbacterium sp. NPDC087591. The sequence continues at coordinate 1,568,701 of NZ_JBIUWU010000001.1, read as the reverse complement.
GCACGTTCGGCGTCGTGGTGCCGGACGTCGCCAACCCTGTCTATGCGACTCTGCTCAAGGCCATCCAGGGGCAGGCGTGGCATGGGCGCCACCGCATCGTGCTGTTCGACGCCGATGAGGACCTGCGGCGCGAGCGCGAGCAGATCGAGCAGGCCCGCAAGCTCGACGGCATGCTGCTGTGCTCGCCACGACTTCCCGACGCCGATGTGCTCGCGATCGTCGGGGACACGCCCTACGTGGTGGTCAACCGTGAGATCGACGGTGCGGCCTGTGTGCTGATGGACACCGAGCACGGGCCCAGCCAGGCGATCGAGCACCTCGCTGCGCTGGGGCACACGCACATCGCCTATGCCGCCGGACCGCGTGGCTCCTGGGCGGACGTGCGCCGCGCCGACACCATCGCACGGGCGTGCGAGCGCCACGGCATCCGGCTGACTCCGCTGAGTCATCACGCGGCATCGATCCAGGGCGGCCGCGCGGCTGCCGCGCCCGCTGCGGCGAGCGGAGCCACCGCGGTCGTCGCCTACAACGACCTCGTCGCGCTCGGCCTCGAGGCCGGACTCATCGAGCTCGGTCGCCGCTGCCCCACCGACATCAGCATCGTCGGGATCGACGATATCGACCTCGCCGGCGCGGTGACCCCGGCGCTCACCACGGTGCGGATGCCGATCGAGCGCAGTGGCGCACTAGCGGTCGATCTGCTGCTGCAGGCCATGGCCGGAGGCGTGATCAGCGACATCGTGACGCTCGGATCGCAGCTGATCGTGCGCGCATCGACGGCAGCTCCGCGCGCCTGAAGCGTCTCTCGCTCACGCGCCGAGTTCACGCGAGCGGGTCCGCACGTCAGCGCTGACCGAGTCGCACCTCGCCGAGCAGGCGTGCGCTTGTGCGTGCCAGCGCTCTCCGCGAGAGCAGACGGGTGCCGAGCGCGAACAGATGGTTCCTGGTGCCGGAGATGACGCTGGGTGCGCCGTTCGTGCGGTCCAGCTGGCGGAAGGCCGTGTCGATCACCTGCGCGGAGGTCTGCTGTCGGCCGACGGATGCCGCGTCGCTGCCGACGACGTCGAAGAACTCGGTCTTCGTCGAACCGGGGCTCACGGCGAGCACGCGCAGGTCGGTGCCGCGCGCCTCCGCCCAGAGTGCCTCGGTGAAGCTCAGCACGAACGCCTTGGTGGCGCCGTAGACGGCCATGCCGGGTGTGGGCTGGTACGCCGCGGTGCTCGCGACCGTTACCAGAGCGCCGTGTCCCTGCAGCAGCTGCGGGAGGAAGGCGCGGGTCAGCTCGACCAGCGTGACCACGTTGAGCTGGATCTCGCTGCGCGTGCGGGCGGGGTCGGCCTGATCGAAGGCGCCGTGCGAGCCGAAGCCTGCGTTGTTGACCAGCGAGGTGATGCGGATGCCGCGCCTGTCGATCTCGTCGCGGAGTGCGGCTGCGGCGCTGGCGACGCCCAGATCCGCGGGCACGACCTCGACGTCGACGCGGGCGCTCGCTCGCAGCTCGGCGGCGAGGGCTTCGAGCCGGTCGGCGCGTCGGGCCACGAGCACCAGGTTCGATCCGCGCGCCGCGAATCGTCGCGCGAACTCCACGCCCAGTCCCGAGCTCGCGCCGGTGATGAGTGCGGTGCCTCCGTGCAGGTCGCGCGTCATGATGGTGCCTTCCTCGATGTTGTCAGTGTCATCATTGTGCACGCGTCGCCGGGTGTTGTCAATGTCTACATCTGCTCCTAGGATGGGTGGGTGCCCGAACAGCGCTATCACCACGGCGATCTCCGCCGCACGCTCCTCGAAGCAGCCCGCGCGAGCATCGAGGTCGAGGGTGTCGAAGCGCTGTCACTGCGCCAACTGGCCCGTGATGCCGGAGTCAGCCACGCGGCCCCCAGTCGACATTTCCGCGACAAGCAGGCGCTGCTCGACGCGCTCGCCGAAGACGGTTTCCTCCGCCTGAGTGCGGCGCTCGAGGAGGTTGCGGGTGCGGAGGCGACGACCGTGGCGGACGTGCGGCAGCGATTCGATGAGCTCGCTCGTGGGTATGTCGCCTTCGCGCTCGCGCAGCCCACGCTGCTGTCGCTCATGTTCGGGTTGAAGCACGCGCCGGACGCCCGCGCCGAGCTCATCGAGGCCGGGCACGCGTCGATGGCGATCACGATGCGCGTCGTCGACGCGGCGCAGCGGCTCGGCGCCATCGGCCCCGGCGACCCGCAGCGCATCGCGCTCACCGCCTTCGCCACGTTCCACGGTGTGGCGACGCTGAGCTCCGGCGGGCTGCTCGACGGCGTCGCGGCGGAAGACCTGGTCGAGACCGCGAGCGAGATCTTCTGGCGAGGGCTGCAGCCGGAGGTCTGAGACCGCGAGAGCTCTGTGAGGGCCTTCCCTTTCCCTCGCATCCGTACGACTCTGGAGGGGAGAGATCCATCGACGAGGGAGTGCACGATGTCGAATCCAGACGCCCTGATCAACAGCTTCGAGGACTTCTCCGGCCTTCCGGAGGTCCCGGAGGAGCCGGAGGTTCCGGAAGAGGTCGAAGAGGAGATCGCCGCGGCTCGCGAAGACGAGTGAGCGCTGATGATCGGGAGTTTTTTCCTGTTCAGCGGTAATTTGACTTCCCCTGGGAAGTGGCTATGGTCGGGAGTGTCAGCCGCCAGCCATCAAGGGGAAGCGAGTTTCAGATGTCCAAGAAGTCACCGCAGGCACGCGACGGCAAGAAGGTCCCGCAGCTCTCGCTGAAGGAGAAGCGCCTCGCGAAGCGGTCGAAGCAGGAGCCCGAGGCTTTCATCAAGCCACGCAAGCGGGCGAACGCCTGATCCGCACCTCTCGCGGGGTCGGGGGCGCGCCGATCCGGTTCGGTGCGTCCCCGGCCCCGCGACACGCGTCACCACGGCGACCAGAATCGAACGGCGAGAGCGACTGTGAGGGATGAGCGCTCAGGATGAGCGCGACCACGGAGATCGGATGCGAGGGCATGCCGGGAGGCTAACGACCGGACGAGCTCGCCCCGATGTTCGGACTGCCAGATCCCCCAGAACCGGTGCACCGCGTCGCGCCGGTATATCGCTTCTGGACGCGCCTTTTCCGAACCGCCAGGATGAAACAGGAGCGTCGACACCGGCGACCGGGCTGAGGGGCGGACAGCATGGCGGACTTCTGGCAGACGCGGGACGGCTTCTGGCATCGGGGTGGATGGTGGCGCGCGCTGCTCGTCACGGCCGGGTATCTGGTCATCTATCTCGGAGTCAGTCAGCTGGTCGGACTGACCCTCGGGCACCTGATCGTCGACGGCGGACCCTTCGCGAGCGCCACGAACGTCGCGATCGAGCTGCTGCTGCCGATCGGCCTCGGCGCTGTCGTCATCCTGGCCTTCCTCGCCGCCATCGGTTGGATCAAGCCCGTCTTCGGGCGTCAACCGATCGCGGGACGCCCGTGGATGTGGATCGCGGTCGTGGTCGTCGCGTATCCGATCGTCTTCCGCTTCATCGGAATCGACTACGGATCGTTCCCCGCCAGCGTGGTCGTGCTGATGCTCGTCACCGGTCTCTTCATCGGCATCGCCGAAGAGCTGGTCACCCGCGGCGCGGGCGTGGCGCTGCTGCGTAAGGCCGGTCACAAGGAGCTCGTCGTCGCCGTGCTCTCCTCCACGCTGTTCGCGCTGATGCACCTCGTCAACGCGATCGGCACCGGCTTCGACCTCACGATCGCCATTCTGCTGATCTACACGTTCTTCTTCGGCATCTGCATGTACCTCGTGATGCGTGTGACGGGCAGCATCGTCTGGGCGATCGTGATGCACGGGCTCACCGATCCCACCCTCTTCCTCTCGACGGGCGGGATCGACACGGCCGTCGAGGGGGCAGCGCAGAACATCTGGCTCACGATCGCCAGCACCGGCAACTACAGCGTGATCCTGTTCGGCATCGTGGCGCTGTTCCTGATCCGCGGGCGCGTGCTGCCGGCGGCAGAGAAGGTGTCGACCCTTCCCGCGTGACGCACGTCAGGCGAGCGCGGTGCTGCCCTGCAGCGCGTGCACGACCGGGGCGAGCTCGGGCTGCGTGATCGCTTCGCCGAGAGTGCGTTCCAGCGCCTCGTCGTGGATAGGATGCGCCGTCTCGTAGAGTTCGCGTCCGGCCGGCGTCAGCTCCGTGTAGATGCCGCGGCGGTCGTCGAGGCACAGGATGCGGGTGAGCAGACCGCGGTCTTCCAGTCGGGTGACCAGTCGCGTGGTGGCGCTCGGGCTCAGCGCCGTGGCCCGGGCGAGCTGCTGCATCCGCATGTGCCAGCCATCCTGGCGGCTCAGGGCGTCGAGCACCGTGTACTCGACCACGGAGAGGTCGGCCGAGGAGCCGAGCGCCCGTTCGAGCTCGGCCTCGATGATGCCGTGGAGTGCGGCGAGCGTGCGCCAGCCGCGCGCGCGGATCTCGACGGCGTCGTCGGAGATGCCCATGAGTGACCTCCAGAGGTAGTTGCTTGCGCAAACTACTTGCGCGTGCAATCATTATGTCTCGGACGCAAAATACCGCGTCTGCAACTACTTTAGCAGAGGATCTCGGAGCGCACCCATGCCACTCGGACTCATCGCACTCGCCATCGGCGCATTCGGCATCGGACTCACCGAGTTCGTCATCATGGGGCTGCTGCCCGAGGTGGCCGCCGACTTCGGGGTCACCGAAGCGACCGCCGGGTGGCTGATCTCGGGCTACGCGCTGAGCGTCGTGGTCGGTGCGCTGCTGCTCACCGCCGCGACCACACGACTCCCGCGCACGCCGGTGCTCCTCGGGCTGCTCGTGCTGTTCATCGCCGGCAACGTGCTCACCGCTCTCTCACCCGACTACGGCGTTGCGATGGCCGGCCGCATCGTGGCGGCACTGTCGCACGGCGCCTTCTTCGGCATCGGGTCCGTCGTGGCGGCCGATCTGGTGGCGCCCGAGAAGAAGGCCAGGGCGATCGCCATCATGTTCACCGGACTGACCGCCGCCAACGTCTTCGGCGTGCCCTTCGGCACCTTCCTCGGGCAGCAGTTCGGCTGGCGGTCGACGTTCTGGGTGATCGCCGTCATCGGCGTCGTGGCTCTCGTCGGCATCGCCGTGCTCGTGCGTGCACCGCGGAGCGCCGGCTCCGCCGTGAGTCTGCGCCAGGAACTCTCGGCGTTCCGCTCCGGTCAGGTCTGGCTCTCGCTGCTGGTCACGATCCTCGCGTACGGCGGCATGTTCGGCGCATTCACCTACATCGCCTACACGCTCACGAGCGTGACCGGCTTCGCCCCCGCGGCCGTGCCGTGGCTGCTCGTGCTGTTCGGGCTCGGTCTGGTGGCGGGCAACGCGATCGGCGGACGCCTCGCGGACCGCTCGGTCGACCGCACGCTGCTCTGGTTCATCGCCGCGCTCGCCGTCGTGCTCGTCGCCTTCGGCCTGCTCGCCTGGTCGCAGCCGGCGACCATGGTCATCCTCGTGCTCATGGGCGGCTTCGGCTTCGGCACCGTGCCCGCGCTGCAGAGCCGCATCATGCACTACGCCGGAGGGGCCCCGACCCTCGCCTCGGGTGCGAACATCGGCGCCTTCAACGTCGGCAACGCGCTCGGCGCCTGGGCCGGAGGCGTCGGGATCTCGGCGGGCCTCGGCTACACCTCTCCCATCTGGATCGGCGCCGTGCTCACGACATCCGCACTTGGTGTGATGCTCGTCGCCGTGTCCCTCGCCGCGCGCACCCGTCCCCGCGCCGACACGGCGACCCTCGTCACCGTCACGGCGTGACGTTCAGCACGATGGCCGCACCGGACCCCACCCGGCCCGGTTCAGCGGCCGAACCGCGCCTCGTCACGGCGCGCTACTGCGCGCGCATGTAGTCCTCGGCCGCGCGCACCTGATCAGCGGACGGACGGATGCCGGTGTAGAGCACGAACTGCTCGAGCGCCTGCAGGGTCGCGACCTCGGCGCCGGTGATCACGGTCTTGCCGGCCGCGCGGCCGGCCATGACCAGGGGCGTCTCCGCCGGCAGCGCCACGACGTCGAACACGACGGACGCCGCGGCGATCGCAGCGTCGTCGAAGGAGAGAGCGTGCTCATCGGGGCCGCCGGCCATGCCGATGGGCGTGACGTTCACCAGGATGTCCGCCTCGAGGTCCGCGGCATCCGCCTGCCATCCGAAGCCGTATTGCGCGGCGAGTGCGCGGCCGAGGCCTTCGTTCCTGGCGATGATCGTGACCGCGGAGAAGCCGGCGTCACGGAACGCGGCGGCCGTCGCCTTCGCCATGCCCCCGGAGCCGCGCAGCAGCACGGAGGATGCCGGATCGAGGCCGTTCCGCTCGATCAGCTGTGCGATCGCGGAGTAGTCGGTGTTGTACGCCACGAGAACACCGTCATCGTTGACGATCGTGTTGACGGAGTCGATCGCGGTCGCGGAGGCATCCATCCGATCGACCAGGGCGATCACATCCTCCTTGTACGGCATCGAGATCGCACACCCGCGGATGCCCAGGCCGCGCACCCCGGCGATCGCCTGCGCGAGGTCGGTCGGCGCGAACGCCTTGTAGATCCAGTTCAGCTCGAGCGCCTCGTACAGATGGTTGTGGAAGCGGGTCCCATTGTTGCTGGGCCGCGCCGACAACGAGATGCAGAGCGTCATGTCCTTGTTGAGCATCGTCACGGCTCCAGGCTACTTGCGCGACCTCGTGCGCGAGCAGCTTCGTGCGCGCGGCGACGATTCGGCGCTGTCGCCGGGGCGGCGGGAGCGATCACGCGCCGGATCGGCGGAGCGATCGAGGGGGTCCGGTGTCCCCCCCCGTCGACCGCGGCGAAACGCCGCGAATGCGACGTCGATTTCGGCGTAGTGCGACGTGAAAACGCGCCGTTCCGCGGGTTGCGGGGGCGCAATGAAGGCGGAACCGCGGCGCCGTTCCATCCGCTGTCTGCCGCGCGTACCGTCGACCCCGGCTCCGCACCTCGGGTGGACATCTCCCCCGAGCGTCGCGATCAGCGCCACGTGACCATCGGGGAGAACGTCATGGATTCATCGGAAGCGCCGTTCCGTGTCGACGGCAACCGTCGTCGCCTTCGCCGCCGTCGAATGACCCGTCTGGGGGCGATGGCGTGCACGGCCATGCTCATCGCCTTCTTCGGCGTGGTCGGCGCGACCGGTGGAACACAGAGCGCTTCGGCAGCCCCCGGTTCGCCGGGGGTGCCGGGCGCCCCCGCCGTTCTCTTCCAGGAGGACTTCCAACAGGGCACCGGCATCACCGAGCTCGAGAACTACGTCTCCGCATCCGGGGCGACCTACTCGGCCGATCCGTTCTGGCTCGACGCCACCGCGTGCAACGGCTTCATCCTGAGCCAGCCCGCCCCGTTCCCCGGCGGAACCGTCTGCGGGGGACGGGCGACCGAGTGGACCGAGGTGCAGCGCAAGGCCGCAGCCCTCGGACTCCTCAACAGTCCGCAGAACTCGACGACCAACCGCGCTGTCTCGAGCAACACGTCCTCGAACGGCCCGGCCAATGCCCGCCAGTTCATCAGCTCGCAGCTCTCGGTGCCGTCGAACGGACGTTTCATCACTTTCTCCGTGGATGCAGCCGCGACGAACTGCGCCACCGGCAACCAGCCGTCGCTCCGGTTCTACCTCACGAACGCGGCCGGCACGGAGACGCCGGTGTCCAGCTCGGCCATCAACCCCTGCACCGACTCGCGACGGCTGACCACGACCGCATTCGGGGGCTCCGTCAGTTACGGCCGCTTCCCGGCGAACGGCTCGATGCTCTACACGAGCGCCACCCTCGGCATCACCATGCGCAATGTCCAGGGCAACGGGATCGGCAACGACGGTGCGTTCGACAACATCCGCGTCCTGGATGTGACCCCGCAGCTGGACAAATCGTTCAGCCCGGCTTCCGTACCGACGGGCGGCACGTCCACGCTGACGCTCACGGTCACCAACACCAGCGAGCTCGCCGAGAAGGTCGGCTGGTCGTTCACGGATTCCCTCCCCGCCGGCCTCGCCGTGCGTTCCCCCGCGAACGTGGGGGGCACGTGCACCGCGACGGTCGCTGCCGCCGCAGGGGCGACATCCGTGGTCGTATCGAACGGAAGGCTCAACGCTGGGCAGGCGTCATGCACCATCACCCTGGACGTCACCTCGAACACCGCGGGGACATACGACAACTGCGCCGCGAACATCACCGCGCACGTGGGCATCGACCTTCCCGCCTGCGCCTCGGTGAGGTTCTTCCCATCCGACCCCTGTGTGGCGGTGCCGGTGTGGACGAACACCGCGAATGCGCTGCAGCAGTACAACCCCACGACCTTCCAGCTCGTCTCCTCGACCCCGCTGGCGCGTGAGTACGGGGACATCGCGTGGAGCAGCAACGGAAGTGCGCTGTACGGGGTGGACTATGACGGTGGCACGGGTCGGGCGCCGGTGTTGAGGCGGATCGATCCTGTGACCGGTGCTGAGCTCGCATCGGTTGCGATCACGGGGCCGATTCTGACCCAGGCGACGGTTCCGGGTCCGAGTGCGACTCTGTACAGCCTGAACGCGCTGGCGGCGCTGGATGCGAACACGTTGCTGGTGGGGTCGTACTCGTCGAGGGCGATCTACCGGCTGGATGTGAACACAGGGGTCACGACGCTGTGGACGCAGTTCCCGAGCCAGATCAGTTCTGCGGGCGACTTCACGGTGCTGCCGGACGGCGACATCCTCGCCTTCGGTGTGCGCCCTCTCGATGGAAATCTGTCGAACTCGCGGGTCTACCGCATTCATCCTGACGGGTCGATGACGCAGATCGGCACCGTACCGGCGATGTGGGGCGGTGCGCAGTCCGGAGGCAACTTCTTCATGGCCGCCCCGAGCGGTCAGCTCAATCGGATCTCGCTCGCGTCTCTGCCCACGGCGGCGAGCACGGCGATGCTCTCCTACACGACGGTGCTGTCGGGAGGACCGCAGTTCTACGGGGCGAGCGCCGTTCAGGATGCCGGTCAGTGTGTCGGTCTGACGATCACGAAGGCGCCGAGCCCGGCAGTCATCACCGGACCGGGGCAGACCGTGACCTACAGCTTCACCGTGAAGAACATCTCCGATGTGCGAATCCAGAACATCGTGGTGACCGATGTGCAGCAGGCGCCTGCGGGGGCGTTGACGTCTGGTCCAACCTGCCCGGTCACGGCGCTGAACCCGGGGCAGAGCACTGTGTGCACGGGCACCTATATCGCCACGAACGCGGATGTCGCTCACGGTCGCATCGACGACACGGCCACCGCGGCCGGCGCGACGCAGGAGGGCCGCGGAGTCATCTCGAACCAGGCGACGGCGACGGTGCCGATCCAGCCGGTTCTGACCTGGTCGTTGTCGAAATCAGCGTCAGTCGCCGGAGTCCCTCTTGCCCAGGGCGCCGTCGTCGAGCCCGGGGACGAGATCTCCTACACGGTCACCGCGGTCAGCGCGGCCACCGTCGACATCACCGGCGTGACGCTGTCGGACGACCTTGCCGAGGTATTGGATGACGCGACGTTCGTTCCGGGGTCGGGGCAGCTCGTCATCGGTGCGGGCACTCCGGTCGCGGTCGCCGATCCTGCCGGGACGGTCCTGACGGCAGGACCGTTCACGCTCCCGAAGGGTGCGACGGCGACTCTGACCTACCGGGTGACCGTGGGGGCGGACGCGTGGTCGTCGACGCTCACGAACGTGGTCACGGGAGCGGCAGGAACTCCGGCCGCGCCGATCGATCCGGAACCGTGTGACGAGCACTGCACGACGTCGCAGGTGACGCCGACGCCGGTGCAGATCCAGAAGGTCGGTGAGGCGTCGACCGGGGCTGTGGTGCCGATGGACGGGTCGTCGTGGGCGATCTTCTCGGCGGAGACCGGGGGAACGGCGCTCGTTGACCCGGTGCCGGCGGCGGTGTCGGGCGGAACTCCGGTGACGGGCCTGTTCCGTGACGTCACCCTCGCGGCGGGGACGTATTGGTTGGAGGAGACGCGGGCTCTGGACGGGTTCGCGCTGCTCGCCGGGCGGGTGCCGTTCACGGTCGCCGCCGACGGCACGATCACGCTCGGGCCGGGTTCCTCCTCGAACGTACAGCTGGTGGATGTCGACGGCATCCGCACGATCCGTGTCGAAGACGTTCCCGCTCTCGATCTCCCGGACGCCGGAGGACCCGGCACGGCCGGGATCTCCCTGATCGGCCTCACCCTCCTCCTCGCCGGCACCACCGCCGGCACCCTCAACCTCGCGCGACGACGACGAGCACTCGCCGTCACCTCACGCGGTCCCCGGGCGTGACATGCGCGCCCACCCGAATACCCGAGAAACGCAAGACCAGACCCAAGGGGGAAGAAACATGAAGACCATGAATCCGGCACGACGCGGACTCCGCGTCGGCCTCGCAGCGAGCGCCGCCGCGGTGCTGCTGGGGCTCGGCCTCGCGGCACCGGCAGCAGCGGCGCCGCTGGTCGATCCGAACGCGACCGGCTCGATCACGGTGCACAAGCTCGAAGCTCCCGACACTCCCACGGGCCTCCCGAACAACGGCACCTCGGTCGACACCACCGGTCTCGCACCGCTCGCCGGCGTCGAGTTCCAGGTGCGGCAGGTCACCGGCATCGATCTGTCGACGAACAGCGGGTGGACCAACGCCTCGACGCTGTCGGGCGTGTTCGACGCCGCAGATCCCGAAGGCTCGATCACCGGCGCGGGGTACGCGCTCGCGGCGGGTTCGTCTCTGGTGACGGATGCGGCCGGTCAGGCGTCGTTCACGGGCCTGCCCGTCGGTCTGTATCTCGTCGAGGAGACCAGCTTCCCGGCGGGGGTGACGCCATCGGCGCCGTTCCTCGTGTCGGTGCCGCTGACCGATCCCGACAACCATGACGCGTGGCTGTACGACGTGCACGTCTACCCGAAGAACGCGGTCACGTCGGCGACCAAGACCGTGGAGGATGCGGATGCCGTGCAACTGGGCGATGAGGTGACGTTCACGATCACGTCCGATATCCCCAACGTCGACCCGATCGACGGCTACAAGATCGTCGACGTACTCGACAGCAAGCTCGACTACGTCGCCTCCACCGTCACCCTGGCCGACGGCACGACGATCGCCGAGGGCACCGATTACACGATCACGCACGACGCCGCGACGAACGCCGTCACCGTCCAGTTCACCGCTGCCGGACGCGCAGTGCTCGCCGCCCACAACACGACACGCGTGGTCGTGGACATCATCACCACGGTGAACACCATCGGCGAGATCGTCAACCAGGCGCTCGTGTACCCGAACCTGCCCAGCTTCGACATCGAGCCCGGTGAGCCCGGCGGACCCACCACGACCCCCGAGGTCGAGACCCGCTGGGGCGGCCTGACCGTGGAGAAGGTCGGACCGGGCGGCCAGGCACTCACCGGTGCCGTGTTCCAGGTGTTCACCTCGGCCGCCGATGCGGCAGCGCAGACGAACCCGGTCACCCTGAACGGAGAGACGGAGTTCGAGGTGACTGACGCCGATGGCACGCTCACCATCACCGGCCTGCGCTACAGCGACTTCGCCAACGGGGCCACGGTCGCACCGGGTGACGCCGGGTACCTGCAGTACTACCTCGTCGAGGTGAAGGCACCCACCGGTTACGAGCTCCTCGCCCAGCCGATCGAGTTCACCGTCACCGCCGCCACCACCGCCGTCGGCATCGACCTCACCGTCACCAACGTGCCGCACAACGGCGGCTTCCAGCTGCCGTTCACCGGTGGCACCGGCACCGGTCTGCTCTACCTGGTCGGCCTCGGCCTCGTCGCCGGTGGCATCGTGTTCCTCGTCATCAAGCGACGTCGGAACGCCTGACCTGCATCGTGAGGGGAGGGCGGTCGTCGCCGGCCGTCCTCCCCTCACCACCACCGTCGCCTCAGGAGGAGACCATGACGACCACAGACGCGCGTGTCGCCACCCCGGCACGGCGTGCGGGACGGCGCTGGTCGCCGGCCAACGTCGCGGTCGGCCTCGTCGTCGTCGCCGGCACCTGCCTGGTCGCCTACCCCTCGGCGGGAACGTGGGTCACCGACCTGACCCACGCCTCCACCGTGTCGGGATACGCGCAGGAGGTCGCTGCAACGGATGCCGACGACCTCGACGATCTCCTCGCCGCCGCGCGGCGGTACAACGCCGACCTTCCGGACGGCCCGCTCCGCGATCCGTACGTGCTCAACGCCGAGGGCGGCGCCGATGACACCCGCGATCAGCATTCGGACTACCTCGCCCAGCTCTCCCTGCGTCCCGGCGCGCCGATGGCGCGCATCCGCGTCCCGGAGATCGATGTCGATCTGCCGGTCTACCACGGCACGGACGCGGAGACCCTTTCGAAGGGCATCGGCCACCTCTACGGCTCGGGACTTCCGGTCGGGGGTGCGGGTACGCACGCCGTGCTCACCGGACACTCCGGGATTCCCGGTGAGAGTCTGTTCACCCGACTCGGAGAGGTGGAGATCGGCGACGCGATCGTGGTCGAGGTCGCCGGCGAGAAGCTGACCTACGTCGTGGATCAGATCAAGACCGTGCTGCCGGACGTCGGTGACGATCTGCGGCAGGTGGCGGGCCACGACTACCTCACGCTCCTCACCTGCACGCCCATCGGTGTGAACACGCATCGCCTGCTGGTGCGGGCTGAGCGGGCGGAAGCACCGTCCGCAGACGGCGCGCAGATCACGCTGCCCGCGACGACGACGTCGCCCGCGTTCCCTTGGGATGCCGCCTTCATGCTGATCGGCGGATTCGCGATCGCCTTCGCCATCGCCCGCCCGCGCCCGGCGTCGGAGTAGCACCCCGACCCCCACCCGCGAGGCACTCTCCCCTCCCCGGAGCCTCGCGGGTGGGCCTTTCGTGCATCGCGCGGTGGCGCGGTGGAGCACCCGCGCGGCGCGCCGGAACCCGCGGATTCGGGGGAGACGGGCGAACGGAGGTGCCTCCGTGCTGTGACGCCCTGTCTCCTCCCGAAACCTGCGATCCTCGCGGATCCTCTCCCCGACCTTCGCAGATCCCGTCGCCTGGACGAAAAGTCCGTGGCGGGATCGTGCATTCCTCCCCTATGGTGAAGGTGCATGCACAAGGGGATTAGATCGTCTCCGTCACCCCCAGATGACGGGCAGCCTTCCCCAGAGGCAGGACGATCCGTGCATGCGATTGGGCCCTCTCGAGTAGTTCAGTCCCCAATGGACTATTCGAGGGGGCCGCTCTCGAACATCTTCTCACTTTTTTTTCGATTTGTCCCCCAAAAGGGGGACAAGAGTCCGGAAAAGGGGTTAGGGTTGTTCCTGACGCACCCTCCGGTCGTCTTCGGCCCTCATCGCTCCCCCCGCGGTGAGGGCCACACCATTTTCTGGGGCCCGTGTCGACGCCGACCCGCCTCCGACGATCTGGATCCGCGCATGTCGCCCAGATTCCGCTCGTGCAACATTTGGGTTACCTTCTGGCCGCGGCTATTCCCTTGAGGGCCTCCTCCACTAGCGTTAGCGATGTCGGGGCATACCTGCGTCGGCTTCTTCACCAGCAGAACAGGCAGTACATGAGCACCCAGGGCACGGTCAAGTGGTTCAACTCGGAGAAGGGCTTCGGCTTCATCTCCCCCGACGACGGCGGCGCTGACGTCTTCGCGCACTACTCCGCCATCGATTCCTCCGGCTACCGGTCTCTCGAAGAGAACCAGCGAGTCGAGTTCGACGTGGCGCAGGGCCCCAAGGGCCTGCAGGCTGAGAACATCCGCCCCCTTTGAGGCGGGCACAACACTGAACTCCCCGACCGGAATCCGCTCGTTCGCGGCATCCGGCGGGGAGTTCTGTGCTTCGTGGGGCTGATCCGAGGTCCGAGCGCGCGCGATGCGCAGGAGGAACCGCCGGATGCAGGAGCTTCGCGCGGCGCGTGTTCCTGCACGTCGCCGACGGTCCTGCACGTGGCGACGACCACGCGCGGCGGTCAGCTCAGGAGCAGGGCGCGGAGTTCGTCGACGGATGCTGCGCGGAATGCTGCCTCGTCGCCCTCGTGCGTCTCGCTGAAGCCCCACTCCACGAAGATCACGGGCACGCCGTTGGCATTGCCGCCTTCGACATCGTGGTGGCGGTCGCCGATCAGCACCGGACGCGACACGTCGGCGCCGAGCGCGGTCAGCCGGCGCAACGCCTCGGCGACGATGTCGGTCTTCGACGCCAGGGTCGACTCATCGGGCGTCGCACCGACCGTGGTCAGGAACGACGGACGCAGCTGGAAGTAGTCGATCAACGCGTCGACCTGGTTCTCGGGCTTCGAGCTCGCCGTCGCCTGAGGTACACCAGCCGCATGAAGGTCGTGGATGAGATCGGTCACGCCCGGGTAGGTGGTCACATCGGTCGTGTAGCCGTCGGCCTTGCCGAGCGTGCGGTAGAAGGCGACCGCCTCAGCCGATTCCTCCGGGGTCATGCCGGCCTGGTCCTGGAAGGACTGGAACATCGGCGGGCCGATCCAGTGGATCAGCTCCTCGCGGGTGGGGGCCGGCTTGCCGAAGTGCGTGAGCGCGACATTCAAGCGACGGAGGATGCCGATCGAGGCGTCGACGATGGTGCCGTCGACGTCCCACAGCACGCAGGAGTAGGGGGAAGTGGCCATGCCTTCCAGCCTATGGGCTCGACGCGTACCGCCGACTCCTCCTGCACAGGTGTGCATCCTCAGACGTTCTCCGCCCGTCGGGCGATCGTGGGGAACCCCCGTATCCGGGGCATGACAGGCTCGGACCCACAGAGCGAGACTGGGGGGATGTTCGTGTCGGTGGAAGTCATCACGATGCTGGCGTGCGCCGTGTCGATCATCGTCGCGTTCGTGAGCGGATGCGGCTGGCTGATCAATCGGATGGACGTGCGATTCGACCGGATGGATGCGCGAATCGACGAAAGATTCGCGATACAGGACGCCCGCATCGACGAGAAGTTCGCGGCGCAGGATGCACGCATCGACGAGAGGTTCGCACGCATCGACGAGAGGTTCGAGCGGATTGACGAGAGGTTCGAGCGGATTGACGAGAGGTTCCTCGGCGTGGGGCACGAGCTGGGTGAGATAAGGATCGCGATCGCGCGACTGGAAGGACCGCCGCGACGATTGATCGGCCTTCGCTGACGCCACCGAGGCGTCTGGGAGGGCTCGGGGATCAGAACAGCCGGGGGATGCCCGACTCGATGCCCTTCATGTCGTCGTAGTCGAGCACGAGACAGCGGATGCCCCGGTCCTCGGCGAGCACACGGGCCTGCGGCTTGATCTCCTGCGCGGCGAACACGCCCTGCACCGGGGAGAGGCGCGGGTCGCGACCGAGCAGTTCGAGGTAGCGAGTGAGCTGCTCGACGCCGTCGATGTCGCCCCGGCGCTTGATCTCGACCGCGATCGCGGCGCCGTCCGCATCCCGCACCAGCAGATCGACAGGTCCGATCGCGGTCGGGTACTCGCGGCGCACCAGCGTGGCACCCTCCGAGATGCGGTCGACCTGCTCCGCGAGCAGGCGCTGCAGGTCGGCCTCGACGCCGTCCTTCTGCAGGCCGGGGTCGATTCCCAGCTCGTGGGAGGAGTCGTGGATGATCTCGTAGATCTGCACGCGCAGCGCGTCGCCGGTCTTCTTGTGGGTCACGCGCCACACCTCGACCACGCCGGCGCTCGCCTCCTCCTCGCCAGGGTCCTCGGTGGACAGCGAGCACGGAGGGCTCATCCAGTTCAACGGCTTGTAGCTGCCGCCGTCCGAGTGCACGAGCAGACTCCCGTCCCCCTTGTGCACGAGCAGACGCGTGGCAAGCGGGAGATGGGCATTGAGCCGACCGGTGTAGTCGACCGAGCAGCGGGCGATGACGAGACGCACCCGTCGAGCCTAACGGCATCCGCGCACCCGGTTCGACGCTGCACGGCGGGTCAGCCGCCGAGCTGTCCGAGTGCGTCGAAGATCCCGAGCTCCGTCGCTGCGGATCGGGCGATCAGGAAGCCGATGATGCCGATGATCCACGCGGTGTTCTCGGCGCCGGTGCGCTCCATCCATGCCGCGAAGCGCTCGAGCGGCCGTTGCACGAGGCGGGCCGCGACCAGGCGCAGCGCCAGCAGCACCAGGGCCGGGAGGATCATGAGCGCGCAGTATCCGACGAGCGACAGCACCCGCAGCGGCGTGCCGACGCCCGCATCGGCGAGCATCGTCATCGCCACGATGTAGGGCAGCATCGTGGCCACCTCGACGAGTCCCGCCGCGATCGCCACCCCCATCACGGCGGTGCCGCGCGTGCGCGGGTCGAGCAGACGTTCACGCCACCGGGTGATGCGTCCGGGCGACGAAGAACGCGGGTCAGTGGTGCCGGTGGCACCGACGACCGGTGCCGGGTCCTGCATCGGCATCCCGGTCCAGGGGGAGATCCGTGCCGACGCGGACGGCGCGGCCGCCTGCTTCCCGGCGCCGGCGCTCGAACCGGTGGGCATCACGAATGCCGTGATCAGCAGCGCCGCGCCCACGACGAGTCGGATGACGAGACCGACCGGCGAGGAGAGGAAGTCGGCGGCCACGTCGACGACGTTCACGAGCCCCCACAGGAAGAGGAGACCGATCAGGAGGTAGAACGTCGCGATCGTGGCCAGGTAGAGCAGAACGCGACCAGCCCGCACCCGCCCGGGGTTCAACAGGAGGAAGACCGGGATGAGAAGGGTGCCGACGCTGAGGCCGTCGAGCAGCGCCAGCACGGCCAGTGAGAGGGGCAGCGGCAGCCCACCGAAGAGTTCCATGCCTCCAGGGTGTGCGAGCGCGCGGCGGAGCGGATCGGGCGAAAGTCCGGTTCTCGGACGGCGCGCTCATCCTTTCGGCGGATGCGATGCAGGGAGATGTCGTGATTGCATGAACGACATGGAGCAGGCCACGGGGGAGCGGATCCGCAGCTGGTACCGCACGCACCGTCCGGCGGCGGATGCGCTGCTCATCGCCCTGTTCACCGTGCTCGGCGCCACGCTCGGCTTCGGCGGGATCTGGGGCATGTTCTCGCTGGTCCCGACCGGCACCTCGGCGTGGTGGACGCTCGCGACGGCGCTGCCTGCCTGTGCGCTGGTGCTGGCGAAGAGGCGCTTCCCGATGGCCTCGCTGGTGGCGGCCGCGGTGATCTTCGCGATCGACCTGCTGACGTTCGGCGGGCTCGGACCGCTGGTCGTCCTGCTCGATGTGCTGTGGACCGCGGCCTTCCTCGCGTCGCCTCGAGCGCGCGTTCGTCTGCTGGGTGCGATCGCCGTCTCGGTGGTCGCACTGTTCGTGGCAGCCGTTGTGGTCTCGCGTGCTTCGCTGCCGGCCGCGTTCCTGGTCGCCGTGCAGTTCGGTGCCTTCGTCGGCACGGATTACTGGTGGGCGGTGGCGGTCTCGCAGGCGAACGAGCTCGCGGAACTGCACCGTCAGCGCGCCGACGACGCTGCGGCGGTAGCGGCCCGCGACCGCGCCGAGGCCGTACGTCGCGAACGCGAGACCATGGCGAAGGAGTTGCACGACGTGGTCGCGGGCCACGTGCTGGCCATGGCGATCCGTGCCGAGGCGGCTCTCTCGACCACGCCGGACGAGGCCAGCGACCGTGAGGCACTGCAGGCTGTCCGCGGCGCCGGACTCGACGCGCACGCCGCGCTGCGGTCCCTCATCAGCGTGCTGCGGCGCGGTGACGGCGAGCTGTCGCCCACGCCGCGCCTCGCCGATCTGCAGGGCGTGGTGGAGGATGCGGAGCGGGCCGGACTCGGCATCCGCTTCTCGATGCCCGACCTGTCTCCGCTGAGCGATCCCGTCGAGCAGGCGGTCGTGCGCATCGTGCGGGAGGCTCTGGCGAACTGCATCCGCCATGCGAGCGGAGCCGAGGTCGACGTCGTGATCGCCGAAGACGAACGGGGGATCGGTGTCGCGGTGCGGTCGCGGGGCGGTGCCTCTCTCGTCGTGGCTGACTATGCCGGCGGCGGATGGGGGCTGGCGATGCTCAGGGAACGGGTCGATGCGCTGGGTGGCGAGTTCTCGGCAGGCCCGTCGCCCGGCGGATGGACGGTGCAGGCGAGGATTCCGATGACGGTGCGCGCATGAGCGGGCCGACCGTGCTGCTCGCGGATGATCATGCGGCCATCCGCGCGGGGCTGCGCATCATCCTGGAGGGTCAGGGGATCGTCGTGGTGGGCGAGGCCGCCGACGGTGACGTCGCCGTGCGCAATGCGGCGGCGATGCGTCCGGACGTGGTGCTGATGGACCTGCGCATGCCCGGTCGGGACGGTGTCTCGGCGACGCGCGAGATCGTCGAGCGAGGGCTCAGCGAGGTGCTCGTGCTGACGAGTTTCGACGAGGACGAGCTCGTGTTCGGCGCGATCCGTGCGGGCGCCGCCGGCTTCCTCCTCAAGACGGCTGATGCGGCCACCCTGACCCAGGCGGTGCGGTCGGTGGCCGCGGGCGACGGTGTCCTCGACCCGAGGGTGACACGACGGGCGCTCGCCGCGGTGGCGCACAGCGCACCGGCTGCGCCCGCGCGACGCCGAGAGCATCCCGAACTCACCTCACGCGAGCGCGAGGTGCTCGACGGCATCGCGCAAGGATGGTCGAACGCCCAGCTCGCCGAGAGGCTGAGCATCTCGGTGCCGACCGTGAAGACCCACGTGTCGAGCGTGCTGGCCAAGCTCGGCGCACGCAGTCGCGCGCACGCCGCCGCGCTGACGCGGCATCCGCAGCCCTGACGGTCAGCTGGTCGTCACCGGAGTCTTCTCGTCGTCGCGCAGCGGGCGGGCGGCGCCGGAGAACAGTCCGGACGCCACGACCAGCGCGACCAGGATGAAGAGCGTGTTCAGCAGGCCGATGTGCTCGCTGATGAAGCCGAGCACGGGAGGTCCGCCGAGGAACGCCACGTAGCCGATGGTGGCTGCGGCGCTCACGCGGGCAGCCGCCTTCGCGGGGTCGTCGGCCGCGGCCGACATTCCGAGGGGGAACCCGAGCGATGCCCCGATGCCCCAGAGCGCGGCCCCCACCAGCACGAGCGGGAGGTTCGGGGCCAGGATGAAGAGCAGGATGCCGGATGCGGCGGCCACCGCGAGGGTGCGCAGCACGGCCACGCGCCCGAAGCGGTCGACGAGCGGCCCGCCGAACAGCCGCACCACGGTCATGCCCACGGAGAAGACCGCGAGGGCGATCGCGCCGGTTCCGGTCGTGAAGCCGTGGCCCTGCTCGGTGCCCAGCGCGATCCAGTCGTTCGCCCCTCCCTCGGCGAAGGCCATGCCGAGCATGACCACGCCGAGCAGGTAGGTGCGGGGTTCGCGCCAGGCCTCCAGGGCGACGTGCATCCGCTCCCGCCAGTGCGGCTTCTCGGACGGCTCCGGGTCGAGAGCGGCCTCCCGCGACGGCACCTGGGAGAAGCAGACGAACGCGAGCACGGCGATCAGCGCGCCCATGATCGAGGCGTGCACCGCGACGGTGAGCGAGAGCAGTGCGGCGAGGGCTCCGAGGCCCGCGCCGATGACGGTGCCGAAGCTGAAGAACGCATGGAATACGGGCAGGATCGTCTTGCCCATCTGCTGCTCGATCGCCGTCGCCTCGACATTCATCATCACGTCGAGACTGCCGTTGCCGAAACCGAACAGCGCCATGCCGATGAGTACGACCGGCACAGAGGCGAAGACGGTCGATCCGAGTCCCACCAGCGTGATGCCGGCCGCGAACAGCAGGATCGTCAGCAGCATCCCCCGACGAGCGCCGGTGCGCGCCATCACGGCAGGACTGGTCGAGATGCCGATGATCGACGCGGTTCCCATGCCGAGGAGGATGAGTCCCACCTGTGCGTTGTCGAGCGCGAGGTCCGCTTTGATGCTCGGAACCCGAGAGGCCCAGGTGGCGATCGAGAGGCCGCTCGCGAAGAAGATCGCGAAGATGGCGGCACGCCACCGGACGAACTGGGAGCGGGTGAGAGCGGATTCCATGTGGCACAGCATATCGAATCGATTCGACTCCGCCACGCCAAAGGGAGCTATCCTCGATACATGAGCAGTCACGAGACGCCGCGTCGAGCGACGATCGCGGACGTCGCGAGAGAGGCGGGCGTGGCGACGTCGACCGCTTCCGTGGTGTTCAGCGGCAAGGCCAAGGTCGCCGCAGCGACGCGCGAGCGCGTTCTCGCGGCAGCGGCGGAGCTCGGCTACGCCGGCCCCGATCCCCGGGCGGCTTCCCTGCGGCGCGGCCGCAGCGGCATCGTCGCCGTGGTGCTCGAGGGTCATCTGCGCGCGGCGTTCCTCGATCCGGTCACGACCGCGATGATGGACGGCCTCACCGACGGTCTCGCCGAGCTCAGCGCCGGCATCCTGCTGATGCGCGACGAACCGGGTGAGGACGGGTCTGCTCTGGCGAGTGCTCCGGTCGACGCCTTCGTGCTCATCGGATGCTCCGGGCGCACGCGCGCCTCACTCGAGATCGTGCGCGGGCGCGGCCTCCCGGTCGTCGTGATCGAAGGGGATGCCGGTGGCGACATCCCGCGCATCACGCTCGACAACGCGGCTGCCGCTGCCGATGTGGCGCGGCATGTGCGTGACCTGGGTCACCGCGACGTCGCACTCGTGACGCTCGCCCTCGACGCCGAGCGCGAGCGCGGCCTGGTGACCCAGGAGCGCATCGCCACGGCGACGGTCGACGTGACCATCGACCGACTGGCCGGGATGCGGGAGATCTTCCCCGATGCGCCGGCGATCTCGGCCTCCGGAAGCCTCATCGACGAGGGGGCGATCGTCGGACGGATGCTGCTCGCCGACCCCGAGACGCGGCCCACGGCCGTCCTCGCGCAGAGCGACCTGCTGGCGGTCGGCGTCATCCGCGCGGCGGAGGAGCTGGGGTTGCGGGTGCCGCAGGACGTCTCGGTCGCCGGGTTCGACGGCATCGCGGTCGACGGACTCGGGCCACAGCTGCTCACCACCAGCGTGCAGCCCGCGGTCGAGAAGGGGCGCGCGGCCGGTGAGCAGGTCGCGCGGATGCTGCGCGGAGAGCCGGGCATCACGCAGCACCTGACATGCCGGTTCCGCCAGGGCACGACGACGGCTCCTCCGGCGCGCTGAGTCGCGAGAGCCGTTGAGCGGCGGAGCCGGAGGCTCGCGCGGATGTCAGCTGTGCGGCTGGCCGAGCGGGAGCGGTGCGCTCCCGAAGTCGACGATCCGGTACCGACCGCACTCGATGATGTCGTCGGGCATGGCGTCGAGCGGAAGCTGCCACGCCACGGTCTGCGCATCCTCGATGAGGAACGACACCGCGCCGACGTCGAAATCGGTGCGGTTCACCAGCCAGGCGTAGCCGTTCACTCGATGATCGACCTGCACGAGCTGCGAGGGGTCGGCGAGGTGCAGCTTCGGGAGCCGTACGGTCCAGAACTGGCCGGCGCCGGTGCGGCCGGAGGCGTCCACCCAGTCGGTGACGCAGGTGAGGGCGGCGTCCGGGGTGTGCACGGCCGAGGCCAGGCGCGGGATGCTGAGCGCGGATGCCGCCAGCAGCACGACCATTCCGATCGCGATGAGCGGACGGGGACGCGGTATCGCGAACGCGCGCGGCGCCGCGACGAGAGCGAGCACCGGAGCGAAGCTGAGCGGCTGCAGATAGCGCGCGGCATGGGTGCCCAGAGCGACCGCACCGAGGACGACGAGCACCGGGATCACCCAGGCGGCCAGGGCGACCAGTCGCTCCGAGGGGTCGCGGCTGCGGGCTGAGCGGACGATCGCAACGACGAGCAGCGCCGCGGTGAGCAGCGTGCCGGCAAGGCCCAGTGGCGTGGACAGCCGGTCGGCGAGGAGCCCCGCGTAGTAGCCGATCGACTCCGCCCAGCGCTCGGGTTGTGCGTAGCCGGCTCCGGTGTTCGCGATCCATGCCGCGAACGGAATGCGTCCGATGAAGCCGAGAGCGGTGCCGCCGATGAGCACGACGAGCGGGAGCAGCATCCGCGATCGCGCGGTCGACCGCAGCGCCAGAGCGCCCAGGACGGCCGTGAGAGGGACTGTCGCCCAGACCGCGAAGAGCGGGTTCGACAGCGTGGAGACCGCCGCGATGAGCGCCAGTGCGATCAGCTGACCCGCTCCATGGTGCTCGTGCACGACGAAGCGGCGGATCACGCCGATCGTGAGCACCACGCCGATCACGGTCGCGGAGTAGTACGTGGTGGTGAGCAGGAGGGAGGCGAGTTCGAGCGCATCGCGCGACGAGGAGGTCTCGGTCATCGCGAGCGCCCCGAACACGGCCATCGCGATCAGCGCCCAGGCCACCGGGGCACGATCATCGCGTCGGCGACCGGCGGCGAACCGCAGCGCGCCGTACAGGGAGAGCAGATTGACGACCGCGTTCGCGGCCAGCACGCCGTTCACGTCGAAGGGGAGGACGGCATCGAGGCCGGCGAAGACGGCGGTCTCGGGGAGGAAGAGCACACTCGACATCGCCCAGTTCGACGGATCTCCGGCGAGCCAGGACTGCGCGAACAGCGCGACGACGAGCGAATCCCCGTCGCGGAACAGCAGCTCGGAGCGAGCGGATGCCGCGACCTGGCCGGTCACGATCAGGGCGATGGCGAGGGCGGTGAGCCAGCCCGCCAGCTCGCGCACCCGGACCCGTGTCATGTTCGATACTCTGCCACGACCTGCATCCTCGTCTGAATGATCTCTTTTCGTCGATTTCGATAGGCAGAATGCTGCGTCAGGACGGCGAAACCGGCCATTTGGCCGACTCGGGATCGGATACTGCGCACCTGAGTGCCTCGATCGCCCGGTAAACTAGGGGTGACCTGCCCGCCTGTGCCATCTGGCCGACGAGCCCCGAGGAGCCGCGTATATGCTGACGCTCCTCGCCGTGTTCCTCCTCGGGTCGCTGTTGATGCCCGTTCTGGTGCGCTGGCTCGGAGCTCAGGCCTTCGCGATCGCCGCCCTCGTTCCCGCGGCCGCATTCATCCACGCGCTCGTGATGACGCCGCAGGTGCTCGATCCGGATTCATCGCCGTTCGTCTCCGTCGCGTGGATCCCGCAGCTCGGCCTCAACCTCTCGATGCACATGGACGTGCTCGGCTGGGTGCTCACTCTCATCGTCACCGGTGTCGGCGCCCTCGTGCTGCTCTACTGCCGCTGGTACTTCCACGACGATTCCGCCGGGATCGGTCAGTTCTCGGCTGTGCTGCTCGGCTTCGCGGGCGCGATGTACGGCCTCGTGCTCACCGACGACCTCGTGATGCTCGTGATGTTCTGGGAGGTGACGAGCATCCTCTCGTACCTCCTGATCGGTCACTACCGCCGCCGCGCCGCCAGCCGTCGTGCCGCGCTCCAGGCTCTCCTGGTGACCACTCTCGGTGGTCTGGTCATGTTCGTCGGCGTGGTGCTGCTGGTCGTGGATGCCGGCACCTCCAGCATCCGCGAGATCCTCGCCCTCGCCCCGACGGGCCCGCTCGTGGATGCCGCGATCGTGATGCTGCTGATCGGCGCGATCAGCAAGTCCGCGCTGTTCCCCTTCCACTTCTGGCTCCCCGGCGCCATGGCCGCGCCCACTCCGGTGAGCGCCTACCTGCACGCGGCTGCCATGGTGAAGGCGGGCATCTACCTGATCGCCCGGTTCGCGCCGATCTTCGCCTTCAGTGCCCCGTGGCGACCGATCGTGATCACGCTCGGCATCGTGACGATGCTGCTCGGCGGAATCCAGGCGTTGCGCGAGACGGATCTCAAGCGCATCCTCGCCTTCGGAACAGTCAGTCAGCTCGGGTTCTTCGCGGTGGTCGTCGGGTACGGCACGCAGGCTGCCGCCCTCGCCGGGCTCGCGCTCGTCATCGGCCACGCGCTGTTCAAGTCGGCACTGTTCCTGATCGTCGGCGTGATCGACCGGCAACTGTCGACCCGTGACATCAACGAGCTCTCCGGGGTAGGACGTCAGGCACCCGTGATGGCGACGGCCGCGTTCATCTCGGTGGCATCCATGGCGGGCGTGGCCCCGACCATCGGATTCGTGGCCAAGGAATCCACCCTCACCGCTCTTCTCGACGATGCACTGGCCGGCTCCCCCTGGGGCTTGGTCGCGATCATCGGCGTCGTGCTCGGGTCCATGCTCACTGCGGCATATGGCGTCCGCTTCCTGTGGGGAGCCTTCTGGACCAAGCGCGATGCGCAGGGCGGACGGATGCCGACGACGGCGTGGCCGGACCCTCCCGTCGGCTTCCTCTCCGCTCCGATCATCCTCGCGGGTGTGACGCTCGCCGCGGGCATCGGCGCCCCGGCACTCGACGTCGCCCTGCACGGCTACGCGGTCACCGCGACGCCCGGGCTCGACCCGGCGGGAGAGGCGACCGAGGGGCCAGGTCACCTCGCTCTCTGGCATGGCTTCGAGCCGGCGCTCGGCATCTCCATCCTGTCGATCCTGTTCGGATTCGGGCTGTTCCTCCTCACCCGTCGCACCGGCTGGGATCGCAAGCCCCGGCTGCTGCGCTTCACGGCGGCAGACGTCTACTACCTCGTCGTCCGCGGCGTCGACCGTCTCTCGGTCTTGAGCACCACGCTGACCCAGCGCGGTTCGCTGCCCGTGTACGTCGGCACGATCTTCGTCGTGTTCGTCGCGGCTGAGGTCACGGCGCTCGTCGCGACCGACGTCGACCGCTTCCAGCTGTCGGCCTGGCACACCCCTGCCCAGATCGTGGTGGCGCCGATCATGGCCGCGGCCGGCATCTTCGCCGTCCGCGCGCAGAAGCGGTACACCGGCGTCGTGCTGGTCTCGGTGACCGGCCTCGGCATGGTCGCCCTGTTCGCGACCAGCGGCGCCCCCGACCTCGCCCTCACGCAGATCCTCGTCGAGACCGTCACGATGGTCACCTTCGCCCTGGTGCTGCGTCGGTTGCCTGCTCGGATGGGCGAGCACAACGCCTCCGTCGGTCGCATCCCTCGTGCGCTGCTCGGCATCGGCGTCGGCCTGACGATGGCGCTGATCGCTGTCGTCGCCACCCAGTCGCGCGTCGCCGACCCGATCTCGGCCGCGTTCCCGAGGCTCGCCTATGAGATCGGCCACGGCAAGAACGTCGTCAACGTGGCGCTGGTCGACCTGCGTGGCTGGGACACCATGGGCGAGCTGTCGGTGCTCGTGCTCGCCGCGACCGGTGTCGCCTCGCTCGTGTTCGTGACCCACCGCGCCGACCTGCTCGCCGCCACCCGCACCCTGCCCCGCGCGACCCGGAAGGCCGCACGCAGCCGGCCGCTGGTCGAGACCACCGAGGGCATCCGCTTCCAGACCATCGAGAACCAGGCCAGCCCTCGCGCCTGGCTCGTGGGCGGCCAGAAGATGAAGCCCGAGAACAGGTCGATCCTGCTCGAGGTGATCGTCCGCATCCTGTTCCACACGATCATCGTGGTGTCGATCTTCCTGCTCTTCGCCGGGCACAACCTCCCCGGCGGCGGCTTCGCCGGCGGACTCGTCGCGGGCATGGCGCTGGTCATGCGCTACATCGCGGGGGGACGCTGGGAGCTCGGCGCCGCCGCTCCCACGGATGCCGGACGCCTCCTGGGCGCGGGTCTGATCCTGGCCGTCGGCACCGCCGTCATCCCGCTCTTCTTCGGCCTCGCGCCCCTCACCAGCTCGTTCTGGGAGTGGGAGATCCCCGGAATCGGGCACATGGAGTTCGTCACGTCGACCATCTTCGACATCGGCGTGTACCTCGTCGTGATCGGACTCGTGCTCGACGTGCTCCGCAGCCTCGGTGCTGAAGTCGACCGGCAGGCGCAGGACATGCGCGAGCGGGGGGTGAGCGTCTGATGGATGTCTCGCTGACCCTGATCGTGATCATGGCCGTGCTCTTCGCGTGCGGCGTCTACGCGATGCTCGAGCGCAGCCTCACCCGCGTGCTGATCGGCTTCCTGCTGCTCGGCAACGCCACCAACCTACTGCTGCTGATCGTGATGGGCGTGCCGGGCAACGCCCCGTTCTACGACGCCGACGGCAGCGTCAGCGACCCGCTCCCGCAGGCGTTGACGCTCACCGCGATCGTGATCACCTTCGCGGTCTCGGCATTCCTGCTCGCGCTGATCTACCGCTCCTGGCAGCTCGGACAGGCCGACACGGTCGAGGACGACGAAGCCGACATCGCTCTGCGCGAGCGCACCGACGCCGACGAAGACGTCATGGACGACGAGGGCGACACCGAGGACGACGAGGCCACCACCGACTTCGTGGGCGTGCAGACCGCGCCCATCACGGTGCTCCACATGCGCGACCACGCGGCCATCCAGGACGACGCCCCGACGGATCTGCCGTCCCGGCCCTACACGGGGACGGATTCGGACGACGCCCGGCCTGAACGCCCATCGGCGGACTCAGGATCCACGCAGCAAGACGAAGGGAAGGACCGCACATGACCGCGCTGGTCCCCCTTCTCGTCGGACTGCCGCTGCTCGGCGCCGCCATCACGCTGATCTTCGGTCGCAACGCCCGGCTGCAGGTGCTCGTCACGGTCCTCACCCTCGCCGCGGTGTCGGTCATCGCGGCCGTGCTGCTCGTGGTGGTGGACGCCGGTGAGCCGCTCGCCGTCTCGGTCGGCGGCTGGCCGGTGCCCTTCGGCATCGTGCTCTACGTCGACCGGCTCGCCGCGCTGCTGGTGCTCATCTCGAGCATTGTGCTGCTCGCGGTGCTCCTCTTCTCGATCGGTCAGGGAGTTGCAGACGGCACGGACGAGACCCCCATCTCGATCTTCAACCCGTCGTACCTGATCCTCGCGGCCGGCATCTTCAACGCCTTCATCGCGGGCGACCTGTTCAACCTCTACGTCGGCTTCGAGATCCTGCTCGTCGCCTCGTACGTGCTGATCACGCTCGGCAGCACCGAGTCGCGCATCCGCACCGGCGCGGTCTACATCGTCGTCTCGCTCGTCTCGTCGATCCTGTTCCTCGCCGCGATCGCCATGATCTACGGCGCGCTCGGCACCGTGAACATGGCGCAGATCGCAGAGCGGATGACCGAGCTGCCGCAGGAGACGCAGCTGGTGCTGCACCTGATGCTGGTGGTCGCGTTCGGGATCAAGGCCGCGATCTTCCCCGTCTCGTTCTGGCTGCCCGACTCCTACCCGACGGCGCCGGCTCCGGTCACGGCCGTGTTCGCCGGCTTGCTGACGAAGGTCGGCGTGTACGCGCTGATCCGCACCGAGACGCAGCTGTTCGCCGACAACGACATCGACACCCTGCTGCTCATCGTCGCGCTGGCGACCATGATCGTGGGGGTGCTCGGCGCGGTCGCGCAGGCGGAGCTCAAGCGGATCCTGTCGTTCACCCTGGTCAGCCACGTCGGCTACATGATCTTCGGCCTGGCGATCGCGACGCCGGCGGCGATCGGCGCGACGGTGTACTACATCGTCCACCACATCGTCGTGCAGACGACCCTGTTCCTCGCGGTCGGGCTCGTGGAACGTAGAGCGGGCAGTACCTCGATCCTGCGCGTGAAGGGCTTGCTGAAGGTGGCTCCGGTGATCGCCGTGCTCTACTTCGTGCCGGCCATCAACCTCGGCGGGCTGCCCCCGTTCTCCGGCTTCATCGGCAAGTTCGCGCTGTTCGAGGCGGCGGCATCCGTCGGAACCCCGCTCATGATCGTGCTGATCGTCGGTGGCATCGTGACGTCGCTGCTCACGCTGTACGCCCTGATGCGCGCGTGGAACCTCGCTTTCTGGCGCGAGGAGGAGGACTCCAGCGAGACCGAGGGACGCATCTCGTACCTGGGCAACGCCCCCGCCGCCGACGAGCAGCAGGAGCGTCGCCGCATCCCGAAGATCATGACGTATGCCACCGCGGGCATGGTGGCGGTCACCGTCGCGCTGACGGTGTTCGCCGGTCCCCTCTACGCACTGTGCGATCGCATCGGGGCCACGCTGCTCGATCCGGTCAATCTGGTGCAGCTGCAGGATGAGGTGGACGGATGATGGAACGCACCCGCCGGCACCTCTGGCGCGACATCGGCTCGCAGCTGCCGTTCCTCGCCTGGCTCGTCGTGCTCTGGATGCTGCTGTGGGCGCAGTTCACGGTGCTGTCGTTCCTCACCGGCCTCGTGGTCGCGATCTTCGTGACCCGCGTGTTCCGTCTGCCGACGGTCGCCCTCTCCGGCCGGATCAACATCTGGTACGCGGTGCTCTTCGTCGTGCAGTTCCTGTTCGCGGTGCTGCAGGGCGCGCTGTACGTGACCGTGCAGGTGTTCGACTTCCGCCGTCAGCCCGGAGCCGCGATCATCGCCGTGCCCTTGCGTTACGCCGATGACCTCGTCATGACGCACGTGGCCGTCACCTCGTCGCTGATCCCCGGCTCGCTCGTGGTCGAGGCCGATCGCGACCGCCGTATCCTGTACCTGCACGTGATCGGCGTGCGCAACGCCGCCGACGTCGAGAAGCAGCGTGAGGGAGTGCTGGTCTGGGAGCGCCGCATCGTGCGTGCGCTCGGCAGCCCCGCGCAGTACCGAGCCCTCAGAGCCGACGAGCGTGCCGGAGCGAAGAAGGGCGGTGTCCGATGAACGTCCTGCTGCTCCTGATCATGATCGTGTTCGGTGTCGCCGCGATCCTCACCCTCATCCGCATCGTGCGGGGGCCGTCGATCCTGGATCGCGCCGTGGCCTCCGATGTGCTCCTCACCGAGGTCATGTGCGTGATCGGCGCGGAGATGGCCATCAACGGGCACACCCGCAGCATCCCGGTGCTGCTGATCATCGCCGCGATCGGGGTGTTCGGCTCGATCGCCGTCGCCCGTTTCGTCGCGAGAAGGGACAACACGACGCCATGAACGTGTTCGGTCTGGTGATCCCCGACGCCGTCATCGACGTCGCGGTGCTCGTGCTCATCCTGCTCGGAGCGGTGCTGTGCCTGTCGGCCGCGGTCGGACTGCTCCACTTCCGCGATGTGCCCTCGCGCCTGCATGCGGCCACCAAGCCGCAGGTGCTCGGTCTGGTGCTCATCTGCCTCGCGGTGGCGCTGTCGCAGCGCAGCGTCGGCGGCATCCTGCTCGGCATCGTGCTGGTCGCTCCGATCGTGCTGATGCAGTTCGCCACCGCTCCGCTCTCGGCCCACATGGTCGGACGCCAGGCGTACCGCAACGGCACCATGGAGCAGCGCACCCTGGTCGTCGACGAGCTCGCGGACTCGAAGCAGACCCCTCCCGGCGCCGGATAGTCCGGTCCGGCCGGGCGGGCGCTCTTCGCGTTCGCAACTCCTCAACAACTGGCGGGTGAACGCCGATCTGCCCCGGACGGACCTGCCCAGGGCAACTTCTTGAGGAGTTGTGAACGGTAGGTCAGCCGCCACAGCCTCCCGCACAGTCCTCCTGCACAGACGCCGCGCACAGGTGTGTTCGTCCGGATCGGCGTCCATCGTCGTCGGGGGCACCGCATTGTCCTAAGACTGCTGGGATGGTTCCGCAGCACGCCGTCACCGCACGCGCCACAGATGTCGGCAGGCGCACGGTCTACACCAGGGCCGATCTGATCGCGGCGGGGATGCGCGGCAGAGACATCACCGCGAGCGTCCGCGCCGGGCATCTGCTGCGGGTGCGGCGGGATCGGTACGTCCTGGCCGACACGGATCGCGACATCATCGAAGCTGTTCGGATCGGGGGCCGTCTCTCATGCCTCTCCCTCCTCAGGAGTCTGGGAGTTTTCGTGCATCGGTGCGAGAGGGTTCATGTGGCCGTCGACCAAGGAACGTCCCGCCTTCGCCCCGTCGACCAGGAGCGTGCGATCGTGCACTGGGTCGCGCCTTCCGGGCGGGAGTCTCCGCTTCACGCCGCTCCGCTGCTCGATGCCGTGCGCCAGTCCGTGCGATGCCAGCGGCCGCGTGCCGCAGTCGCGACTCTGGACAGTCTGCTTCACCATGGCCTCGTCACGAGAGCGCAACTCGAGGAGGTCTTCCGCTCGCTGCCCGTCCGGCACGGGGCACTGCTCAGGCTTGTGGACGGCGCGGCCGAGTCGGGCCCCGAGACGTACATGAGACTGATCCTGCGAGCCATCGGCGTCGACTACGAGACCCAAGTCCTGGTGCCGGGGGTCGGACGCGTCGACTTCGTGGTGGAGGGCTGGCTGATCATCGAGTGCGATAGCCGGGAGTTCCACAGCGGATGGGAGTCACAGGTACAGGATCGCCGTCGAGACTGTGCCGCCGCGCAGCAGGGCTACGTCACGGTGCGCCCGATCGCGGCGGACATCATGGGAGACGAGAACGGGGTGCGGCAGATGCTGGAGGCGGTGATTCGGACTCTGGGGCCGAAGTTCACCTCATGATCCTGTTCACAACTCCTCAACAATCTGCGCCCTCCGACAGCCGTGACCGCGGCAGGCCCGGAACACCGCCGAACGCGGAAGCGCGGTCCGCTGATATTGAGGAGTTACGAACGCCGGGCGGGTCAGAGGGCGTCGGTGAAGCGCTGGATCAGGCGCGCGGCGGGCTCAGAGTCGCTGATCAGCGTGCCGTGACCGTGGTCGGGGATGACCTGGAGGTCGGCGCCCGGGATCTCGTCGATGATCTCCTGGCACCAGCTCATCGGCGCGAGCGGGTCGCTCTCGCCGCGCAGCACGAGCACCGGCACCTCGATGCGCGCGAACGCCTTCTCCGGCTCGTGCACGATGGTCGCCTTCATCTTGCGGATCAGATGCGGGCCGCCGCGCAGGTACTCCCTGGCCCCGCGCCACAGCACCTCCGGTCGCTCGCCCATCAGGTCGCGCAGCAGGTAGGTCGCCTGCGCGCGGATGTTGCGGGCCGCCTTGTTCACGGTGGGGCCGGCGAGGATGACGCCCTCCACGAGCGAGGGATGACGGGCCGCAAGCTCTGCCGCGATCTGACTGCCCATGGAGTGACCGATCACCACGACCTTGCCGGCGTCGAACTCGCGCAGGTACGCCGCGACGAGGTCGGCATGCCGCTCCATCGTGAACGTGCGAGAGGGTTCGGGAGCCTCGCCGAAACCGGGAAGGTCGAAAGCGATCACACGACCCTTCAGCCTCTGCACGACATCGAGGTAGACGCTGCGACCCATGCCGATGCCGTGCAGCAGGATGAACGTGTGTGCACCCTCGCCGAAGGTCTCGGCGATCAGGCTGGCGCCGCTGCGTTCGAACTCGACGAGGGTCACGGGGACGCCCTTCGGGGCGAGCAGACTTTTCGGCACCCATCCACGGTAGTCGACGCGGCAGGGAGGCCCCTTCGACGGGCTCAGGGACCGAAGGTGGTGCGAGGCAGGGAGGCCCCTTCGACGGGCTCAGGACCCAGGGCGGCACGAGGCAGGGAGGACCCTTCGACGGGCTCAGGGACCCAGCGTGGTGCGAGGCTGGGACCCGAGCGGGCTCAGGGACTCGGGGGCCTGCGTCAGCCCTTCGGCGTCAGCACCAGTGTGTCGACCGCGGCCGCATCGACCGCCTTCGCGGAGAACGCCCACGGCTTCTGCGCTCCGACGGCCCAGTCGGCCGTCTGGTCGATGTAGTGCTCGTGGAACGCGTGGCCGGAGGCGCCGGTGAGGTGATTCCACGTCGAGGCGTCGAAGTCGGCGAGGTCGACGACCATGCGCATCGAGGGGACGGTCGTGGTGGCGTAGCTCTCGCCGAGGTTCCACCCGGTCGCGTTGACCACCGAGGCGCCGCCGCTGACGGGGAACGGGCCCCGGTTGAAGAGGGCCTCGATCGGCGCGATGCCGGACGACCCCAGGGTGTCGCTGGTGAGCGTGATCGCGTGCAGTGACCCCCAGTTCCAGCGCGACACCACATCGCCCTGCAGTGCGGCGAGCTCGTCGTAGGCCTGTTCTGCCGAGAGCGCCAGCATCTCCTCCATCCCGGCGACGTCGATCGCCTCGTTGCTCCACAGCGGATCGGACGGGTTCGAGAGCATCTCCGAGACGACGGTGAACAGGCGGCTCTGGTGACTGATCGGCAGCGGCTGGTCGCGCGTCGCGAAGATGTTCTGCACGAGGTTCGACCACAGCACGTTCGCGTATGCGGCGCCGGCGGAGGATGCCGTGTTCTGAGCATCCCAGGTGCGCAGCAGCTCGACAGCCTCCTTGGGCCCCTTGCCCGAGACCTCCACATCGCCGAGCGCGGATGCCAGCTGCTTGCCGATCCACATCTCGCTGTCCATCTGGATCTCCCGCATGTCCTGCGCCGTCAGCGGAGCCACGGCGGCCCGCCGTTCGATCAGGTGCGCGATGCGTGCCGCGCGGTAGCCGTAGTCCCAGTCCTTCGAGAGGAAGTAGTCGTAATCGTCTGTCACGATCGCGTTGTTCGCGGTGACGATGTATCCCGAGGTCGGGTTGTACGACACGGGAAGATCCTCGAACGGGATGAAGCCGGTCCAGTCGTAGCTGCTGTCCCATCCGGGCTGCGGCAGCCATCCGTCGCCGGCGCCACGGATCGGCAGACGGCCGGGCGTCTGGTAGCCGATGTTGCCCTCGGTGTCGGCATAGATGAGGTTCTGTGCCGGCACATCGAAGAGCGACGCGGCGTAGCGGAAGTCCTCGAAGTCCTGCGCGGTCGACAGCGCGAAGATCGCCGTCGCCGCAGTCCCCGGGTCGAGTGCGGTCCAGCGCAGGCTCACGGCGTACTCCGCGTCTGACGACTCCGCATCGGGTGCCGGCTCCGATGCCCCACCGGCCGAGAGCCCGGCGGACGGGTCCTCGGCGATCGCGGTGAAGTCGTCCGTCAGGCCCGAGATGATCGGCCCGTGCACGGTCGAGCGGATGGTCAGCTCGATGTCATCGCCTCCGGCCACCGCGATGGTCTCGGTGCTCTCCTCGAGCGGCACGAGCTCGCCGTCGCGCCAGTACTGGTCCCCCTCGATCCGTTCGACGTAGAGGTCCGTCACGTCAGTGGTGAGGTTCGTGAATCCCCAGGCCACGGTCTGGTTGTGGCCGATCACGATGCCGGGAAGTCCAGAGAACGAGAAGCCGCCCACATCGAACGGGCACGCCTCGTTCACGGTCGAGCACTTCAGCTGCACCTGGTACCAGACCGAGGGGAGGGAGGCCCCGAGGTGCGGATCGTTGGCGAGCAGCGGCAGTCCGGTCTCGGTGAGCGACCCCGACACGACCCACGAATTCGACCCGATGCCCTCGCCGACGTCGCCGACCAGGATGCTCGCCGCCTCGACCACGCTCGAGGTCTCTTCCCAGTCCAGCGTCGTCGTCGCCAGCTGGATGTCGCCGTCCTGCTCCGGAAGGGTCGTGAACGCCGCCTCGGCATCGGTGCCGAGCGCGGGGACCGTCGAGATCTTGGGGACGATGACCGGGTTCTCGTCGAACGGGTAGGCGGGGTACAGCCTCTCGAGCATCTCGGAGGTCTCGGCGGCGGCATCCGGATCGGCGGTCGCTCCGCCATCGAGCTCGGCGGCCAGGAGCGCCCGCTCGGACTCGTCCTCGACGTTCCCCCGGAGGTCCCACGCCATCGCCTTCAGCCAGGCGACGGAGTCCGCGGGCTCCCAGGGCTCGGGGGTGTAGTCGGGGTTCTGCATGCCGATCACGGCATACTCGAGCGAGAGCTCGGCGCCGGAGCGTGACGCGAGGTAGGCGTTGACGCCATCCGCGTAGGCCTCGTAGTAGCCGAGGGTCTTCTCGTCCATCGCGGCGACCTCCGCCTCGGCGACCTTGCGCCACCCGAGCGTGCGCAGGAACGCATCCGTCCCCACCTGTGATTCCCCGAACATCTCGGCGACGCGGCCGGAGGTGACATGGCGACGGAAGTCCATCTCGAAGAAGCGGTCCTGAGCGTGCACGAACCCTTCGGCGAAGAACAGGTCGTCCGTGGAGTCGGCGGTGATGGTCGGGATGCCGCGATCATCGCGCTGCACGGTGACCTCGGAGGCGAGCCCGTCGAGGGTCACGGTGCCCGCGGTCTGCGGGAACGAGCGCTGGATGGTCCAGGTCACGAAGAAGGCCGCAGCCACGGCGATCACGATGATGGCGGCCAGCACCAGGAACGCGATCC
Organism: Microbacterium sp. NPDC087591; assembly: GCF_044743625.1. Classification (NCBI taxonomy): domain Bacteria; kingdom Bacillati; phylum Actinomycetota; class Actinomycetes; order Micrococcales; family Microbacteriaceae; genus Microbacterium; species Microbacterium sp. NPDC087591. The sequence continues at coordinate 1,534,811 of NZ_JBIUWU010000001.1, read as the reverse complement.
GCCCGATGCGCGGACCCCAGGGGCGGCGCGCGGGTACGTCGATGGGCTGCGAGTCTGTCGTCATCGTCGAGAACTCTTTCGGGTAGTGCGGGGAACTCGGTTCCACCGAGTCCGGGTTCGCGTTTCGGGGACGCGCTCTCGCATCTTATACACACCCGTGCGCGTGCGGGGGTCGCGCCCCCGCACGCGGGCACTCAGCCGATCAGGCTCGGCTGCAGATCGCGCAACGTGCGGCGGTGGGTCATACGGGTGACTCCGAGCATCGCGAACAGCAGTGCTCCGACGAGCCACATCCCCAGCACCGCGAGGTCCCAGCCGGCACGGCCGAGGTTGCCGCCGTACATCAGCTGGCGCATCGCGTCGACCACGTAGCCCAGCGGCAGCACGTGGTGCAGCGCAGCCAGAGGTGCCGGCAGGGTCTGCCACGGGAACGTCCCGCCCGCCGTCACGAGCTGCAGCACCATCAGCACGAGTCCGAGGAACTGTCCGACCGATCCGAGCCACACGTTCAACGCGAGGATGATCGCCGCGAACGTCGCCGAGGCGAAGATCATCACCCCGAGGGTGCCCAGCGGATGGTTGAAGGTGAACCCGAGCGTGATCGCGAGGATGCCCATCAGACCGACCATCTGTACCGCCCCGAGCATGGCCGGCGTCAGCCATCCGGCCAGTGTGATCCGGATCGGTGAATGCAGCGCTGTGACCGCGCGGCGCGAGATCGGCTTGACGATCAGGAACAGCGCGTAGATGCCGATCCAGGCCGACAGCGCGGCGAAGAACGGAGCGAGCCCTGCGCCGTAGTCCTCGGCGGAGGCGACCTTGTCGCTCGACACCGTGACCGGGTCGGCGATCGTGTCGGCCTGCAGGGTGCGCAGCTCGGGAGTGGATGCCGGGATCGCGTCGACTCCGTTCGAGAGTCCGTCGCGCAGTTCGGCCGTGCCGGACGCGAGTGTGCTCAGACCGTCGCGCAGCTGCGCCGCGCCGTCGTTCGCCGCGGCTGCTCCGGTCGCGACGGTGCCGGCTCCGGTGGCGAGGTCGGAGGCGCCTGAGGCGAGGGATGCCGCACCCGCGGCGAGCTGGTCGACCTTGCCGACCGCGGCCTGCACCTTGCTGTTGCCGTCCTGCAGCCGCGTGGCCAGCGGGTCGAGCCGGGCGAGCACCTGGTCGATCTCGTCCTGACTGAGTCCCTGCTCGGAAAGGACGGTGGCGATGTCGGTGCGCACTTGGGGGAGCGCATCGGCGGCCTGCTGCACGGCCGATCCCGCACGATCGGCGACGTCGGCGAGCTGCCGGTTGCCCGCGCTCACCTGCTGCGCGCCGGAGGCGAGCGTCTGCGCCCCGGAGGCGAGCTGGGCGGTACCTGAGGCGAGCTGCGCCGTGCCGTCGGCGAGCGTGGAGCTTCCGGATGCGGCGCTGTTCGCGCCGTCCGTGAGCTTCGTGGCGCCGTCGGTCGCGGTGATCAGGCTGTCGCGCACGTCACTGAGGCCGGTCAACAGGCGTTCGGCCGCTTCGCTGCCGACCATCTCGGCGACCGAGCTGCGGATCTTCTCGACGGCCTGGGTGCCCATGGAGGAGGCCAGGTAGTTGTTCGCGTCGTTCGTCTCGAGGTCGATGCGCGCCCGGTGCGGGTCGTCGCCTGCCGCAGAGGTGAGTGCGGTGGAGAAGTCCGCGGGGATCGTCACCGTGAAGTCGACGGTGCCGTCGCGCAGGGCGGTCGCGGCCTCGTCGGCCGACATCCGCTGCCAGTCGAACGCGTTGCCCTCGATCAGGTTCTCGGCGACGTCCTCGCCGTAGTTCACGGTGTCACCGGTGGGTGCGTCGTTGCCGGTGGTGGGCGCGGGTGCGCCCTCGTCGGCGACCACGAGCGCGACCGGCACATCGGGGAACTTCGCGTAGGGGTCCTGGTTCGCCCAGAGGTACAGGCCGCCGTAGAGGATCGGCACGCACACGAGCGCGATGAGCGCGATGATGCCCATCTTGCTCGCGGTGAGACGCCGCAGCTCGGCGGCGATCATGGAGGGAACCTTCATCGTGCGGCTCCGTTCTCGGTCGTGTCTGTGTCTGTGTCTGTGTCGGATGCTTCGATGCTGGAGGCGGGTCCTTGAGCTTCTCGAAGGGCCTCGGCCTCCTCCTCGAGAGGGTCGGGTTCGGGTGCTTCGACAGCCTCGGCGACCCAGGGGCCGCTGGCGGCTGCTTCGGCGGGCTCAGCCGCCGAGAGTTCGGGCTCTGCATCCTCGTCGGCGGGCTCGGCATCCGCATCGGCATCCGCATCCGCCGGCGCCTCGAGGACCAGGGGCTGCACGGGGCCCGAGGCGTTGATGGCCTCGAACTCCTGCATCCGCTCGAGGGCGACGGCGGCTGAGCCTCCGATGATCACAAGCATGGCGTAGCCGCGGTCGGCGAACTCGCCGGCGATGCGCCACCAGCCGTCCGGACTCCCGCCGTGGCGGTCGGGGGCGACCAGCACGACGCCGTCGACGCCGTCGCGCAGCACGGCGAGCTCGCACAGGATGCGTACGCGCGCGGCGGGGTCGATGTTGCCGATCGGGGTCGAGGCCAGCTCGTTGTAGCCGAGCTGCGTGAGCCACCGCCGGGCGTGCAGCGGCGTCGCGCCGACGCCGGCGAACATGAGCTCCTCGCCGACCACACCGGCGAGGGTGATGTCGGGGTGCGGATCGCTCACGTCAGGGGCGTCGACGAGCGCGATGCGGCGGCGGAGCTCCTTCGGGTTCGCGGTGTCGTCGATGGTGACCCGGCCGGTATCCGGCTTCATCCGTCCGCTCGCGATGAGACCGAGCACCGTGGGGCGCTGTTCGGTCTCGGCGAGTGCGAAGCGCACGGCGCCGCTGTGGAACTCCAGGCTCATCGAAGGGAGCGCCTGGCCTGCGCGCCCCTTGCTCACCTCATGCAGTGTGATCCTCATGCGTCAGCCTCCGTGTTCGATGGTGCACCGATCTCGGGGTGCGTGGCGAGCAGTTCGTCTGCTTCGCGCCACGACAGCCCGGCGATGCTCAGGACCGTGCGCACGGCGATGCTCGCCGCTTCTGTGCTGGCGGCATCCGTGCGGGAGACGACGGTGCGCGCCATCTCCTCGATCAGGCGGGCCAGCGTGGGAGCGGTGAGATCGGTGCGGAAGCTGCCGTCGTCCTGACCGCGGCGCACGAGCGCGGCGACCGTGCGACGCAGCGGGGCGAGCGCCTCGGCGGTGTGCTCGACATGCGTCTCGTCGAGGGCGAGGGCGGCGGCGACCTGCACGTGTGCGGCCTCGTGCCACAGCAGGGCGGCGAGCCGGGCGAGCGCCAGACGGGCATCGGCATCGGTCACGCTCGCGGCGATCGCGTTGAAGCGCTGCGCTCCGTGCGCGATGAGCTCGCGGATCAGGGCATCGCGGTCGTCGAAGTGGCCGTAGAGCGTGCGGCGCGAGAGGCCGGCGCTGCGGGCGATCACGTCGATCGATGCGTGGGGGTCGACGGCGAGTGCGGTGCGGGCGGCGGAGAGGATGCCGGCGCGGTTCTCGACGGCATCGCGGCGGGGTGCGCGGGTGGTCATGCGTCCATCGTACTTATTGTGCACAGTAGTGTGCAAGATAAGTGCCGGACTCACAGCATCCTCGTATCCAGAGGCGGACCGGGCACGACAGAGGGGGCGGATGCCGCAGCATCCGCCCCCTCTGAGCGGTGGTCCCTGAGCCCGACGAAGGGTCAGTCGGTGCCGGAGTCGAAGGCCGCGCCCTCGGAGGCCGTGTCGACGGCATCCGCCAGGGTCTCGTCGATCTCCTCGACCGAGCCGGTGATCTCGCCGGACTCGCCGGCGGTCACACGTCCCACGAGCTCGCCGGTCGCGCCGCCCACGAGGCCGAGGCCCGCGTACTGCTCGAGGCGGGCACGGGAGTCCGCGATGTCGAGGTTGCGCATGGTGAGCTGGCCGATGCGGTCGACCGGGCCGAAGGCGGCGTCGCCGACGCGCTCCATCGAGAGCTTGTCCGGGCCGTACGAGAGGTTCGGCGAGACGGTGTCGAGGATCGTCCAGTCGTCACCGCGGCGCAGGCGGATGGTGACAGAGCCCGAGATCGTGAGGCCGACCCAGCGCTGGATCGACTCGCGCAGCATGAGCGACTGCGGCTCCAGCCAGCGGCCCTCGTACATGAGGCGGCCGAGGCGGCGACCCTGCTCGTGGTAGGTCGCGAGGGTGTCCTCGTTCAGGATGCCGTTGACGAGGCGCTCGTAGGCGATGAACAGCAGCGCCATGGCCGGTGCCTCGTAGATGCCGCGCGACTTCGCCTCGATGATGCGGTTCTCGATCTGGTCGCTCATGCCGAGGCCGTGGCGTCCGCCGATCGTGTTGGCCTCCTGCACCAGCGCCACGGGGTCGGTGTACTCCACGCCGTTGATCGCGACGGGGCGGCCGGCCTCGAAGGTGACCGTGACGTCTTCGGTCTCGATCGCGACGGACGGGTCCCAGAACTTCACGCCCATGATCGGGTCGACCGTCTCGAGCGAGACGTTCAGGTGCTCGAGGGTCTTGGCCTCGTGCGTCGCACCCCAGATGTTGGCGTCGGTGGAGTAGGCCTTCTCGGCGGAGTCGCGGTAGGGGAAGTCGCGTTCGACGAGCCAGTCGCTCATCTCCTTGCGACCGCCGAGCTCGGTGACGAAGTCGGCGTCGAGCCACGGCTTGTAGATGCGCAGGCGCGGGTTGGCGAGCAGACCGTAGCGGTAGAACCGCTCGATGTCGTTGCCCTTGTAGGTGGAGCCGTCGCCCCAGATGTCGACGCCGTCCTCCTTCATGGCGCGCACCAGCAGGGTGCCGGTCACCGCGCGGCCGAGCGGCGTGGTGTTGAAGTAGGTCTTGCCGCCGGAGCGGATGTGGAAGGCGCCGCAGGAGAGGGCGACGAGGCCCTCTTCGACCAGGGCCGTCTTGCAGTCGACCAGGCGCGAGGCCTCGGCGCCGTACTCCAGCGCGCGACCGGGGATCGACTCGATGTCATCCTCGTCGTACTGGCCGAGGTCGCCGGTGTAGGTGAAGGGGACTGCGCCCTTCTCGCGCATCCATGCGACGGCGACGGAGGTGTCGAGTCCTCCGGAGAAGGCGATGCCGACGCGCTCGCCGACGGGAAGGGACTGGAGGACCTTGGACATGCTTCCCAGTCTATCCGCGGCGTGTCGGGTGTTTCGGACGACCGGGCGCGGTCAGCGCGCGACCGCGGCGTCGAGGTGCTCGACTTCGGCAGCCGGTCGTGCGAGCTCGCGCCGCTGGTGCGCGGCATATCGACCGCCCCAGTTCGTCAGCGCCTCGACCAGCGGAATGGATCCTCGGCCGAGGTCGCTCAGGCGGTACTCGACCTTGGGGGGAACCTGGCGGTAGACCATCCGGACGATGAGCCCGTCGTCTTCCAGCTCACGCAGCTGCCGGGTGAGCACGCGGGCGGTCGGCTCGCCGAGCAGTCTGCCGAGCTCGCCGAATCGGAGCACCTCATGCTCGTCGAGAAGGCTCAGGATGCTGGGCTTCCAGGCCCCGCCGAGCACGGCCACCGAGATCTCCGCATCGCACGCGTCGCCCCAGCCCCGGACGATGCGCTCCGTCTTCTCCCTCATCGGCTCCGCCTTCCGTCGCCCTCCATGGTATCCGAAGTGTAAGTATGTACCTCGAATGACCGTACTTGTCAGAAGCGTACCTCCACCCGAGACTGAGGTGGTGACCTTCTCGACCTCCCCGGCAACCGCTCGACCACGCACGACCCGCCACCCGTGGCTCGCCATGATTCCGCTGCTCCTGGGCATCCTGATCGGCGCGCTCGCGATCAGTAGCGTGTCCACCGCGCTGCCGGCCATCCGCGCAGACCTCGTCCTCAGCGACAGCGGCGCCCTCTGGCTCGTCGACGTCTACGCGCTGTCGCTCGCGGCGACCCTCATCCTCGCCGCGCGGATCGGCGACGCGTTCGGGCGCAAGCGGATCGTGATCCTCGGGCTGGCCGGCTTCGCCGTGCTGAACGTCGTGGGGGGATTCGCGCAGGACGGGATGGTGCTGATCGTCGTGCGCGCGCTCCTCGGTGTCGCCGAGGCCTTCGTCGTGGCGGGGGTGGTCGCCACGATCGGCGCCCACTATCAGGCCCGGCAGCGGGTTCTGGCCTACGGCCTGTGGACCGCGACATTCGGTGCGGGCAGCGCTCTGGGCCCCGTGCTCGGCGGGGTCGTCACCGAAGGCCCCGGATGGCGGTGGCTGCTCCTCGGGAGCGTGCCGCTCGCGGTGCTCGCCGGCGCGCTCGCGATCTGGCTCGTGCCCGACTCCCGCAGCTCTCGTCCGCCGTCGTGGGACGTGCTGAGCATCGGGTCGTCGATCGTGGCGCTCGGTGCCCTGGTCTTCGCGCTGCACGAGGTGCTCGCCGCTCCCCTCCCCGCCGCCGTCGCCGGAGCCGTCGCGGTCGCGACCCTCGTCTTCTTCATCCGCCGCCAGCGCATCCTGCGCGAGCCCCTCATCGACATGCGGCTCTTCCGGGTGCCGGGGTTCAGCCCCGCCATCGTGCGCATCGTCGCGAGCGGCGGCGTCTCGTCGGCGACCGTGCTCCTGGTGAGTCTGCATCTGCAGGATGCCAGGGGGCACAGCGCGGCGGAGGCGGGGCTGGCGATCCTCCCGCAGGCGGTCGCGATCGCGCTAGGCGGTGTGCTCGCTCCGCTGTTCCTGAGGTGGCTGAGCTCGCCCACGCTGACGGTGCTCGCCCTCATCGTCCAGGGCGCGGGACTCGTCTGGCTCTCCACCGGAGTCGACCTCGTCGTGATGCCGCTGGTGCTCGTCGGCATCGGATTCGGCATCACGGCGACGCTCGCAGCGACGACTCTCTTCGACGTCACGACCGAGGATGATGCCGGTCAGGTCGGGGCGATCCAGGAGGTCGGATTCGCGCTCGGCGGCGGCCTCGGCATCGCGGTGCTCGGGACGATCGCCTCGATCGTCGGGTCGGGAGGGTTCACCGTCGCTCTCCTCGTCGCAGCGGCGGCGGTCGTAGCCGCGGCTCTCCTGCCGCTGTGGAGACGCACATCGACGGACGTCGTCCCCGCCCCACGCTGATGCGGCCCTGCCGAGGCCGCCCCGCCTGACGCCGCCCCCCACCGACGCCGCCACACCGATGAAAGGCCCACCTTTGTCGCACCCACGTGCCACCGTCCACTGGATCTACGCCCACCCGCAGGAGAGCTCCCTCAACGCGCGGCTGTTCCGCGACGGTGTCGAGGCGCTGTCGCGCGACCACGACGTCGTGACCACCGATCTCTACCGACAGCGGTTCGACCCCGTGCTCGCCGCCCCTGATCTGGGTAACCCGCAGGGGCGGGATGGGAATGTGGTCGAGCTGATGGGGGAGGTCTACGCGGGCGGGCAGGTGCCGGCCGACGTGGGCGAGGAGCAGCGCAAGCTCCAGGCCGCCGACCTCGTCGTGATCCAGTTCCCGCTGTGGTGGTACGGACCCCCGGCGATCCTCAAGGGATGGTTCGATCGCGTGCTCACCAACGGGTTCGCCTACGGCCCTGTCGACCCGAGCACCGGTCTCCCCCTCCGCTACGGCGATGGTCTTCTGGCCGGCCGCCGCGCCCTCGTGATCGTGACGGCCGGTGAGGACGAGCGCTCCATCGGCAGCCGGGGCGTCAGCGGAGATCTCGACTCGCTGCTGTTCCCCCTCACCCATGGAACCCTCTGGTACACGGGGATCGAGCCGCTCGACCTGCATGTCGTCCACGACGCGGACCGTCTGGGGCGCACCGAGATCGACCACGAAAGCGCACGTCTGGTCGAACGCCTCTCGGGGATCGGCGACGAATCTCCGAGCAGCCCGTATCGCCGACTTCGAGACGGCGACTACCACGGCACCCGGGCGCTCCGAACGGATCTGCTTCCCGGCCGCACCGACCTCGGCATCCATCGAGTGCGCAGCGACTGAGCAGAGCGGAGCCCGGCGGGGGGCGACGCGCAGGGGCGAGCCGGCCGCATCTGCCGTTTCCGCCGGAGCGGTGGCAGAGTGGCCGTGAAGGAGGCGGCACATGGGTGGAGCGATTCTCTGGGGTGTGGTCGCGGCGGCGCCGCTGTTCATCGGTGCCGTGCTCGCGCTGCTCCGGAAGTGGCCGCCACGGTGGCTCGGCATCGTCCTCGGTTTCGGCGCCGGCGCCCTGATGGCCTCCATCGCGTTCGAGCTCTGGGAAGAGGGACTCGCCCTCGCCGGCCCCATCCCTCTCGTGACCGGTGTCGCGGCCGGAGCGATCAGTTACTACATCGCAGATCGCATCCTCGATGCACGGGCCGCGAAGACCAAGGAGAAGGCGGGGGGCGGCCAGCTCGCGGTCGGCGCCCTGCTCGACGGCATCCCCGAGCAGCTCGTGCTCGGCATCGGTCTCGCCTCAGGAGAGCCGGTCAGCATCGCGCTCGTGGTCGCGATCCTGGTCTCGAACCTGCCCGAGTCGATCGGATCGGCATCGGACCTCCTGGAGGGAGGGATGGCGAAGTCGCGAGTGCTGCTGCTGTGGGCCGGTGTCGCCGTGCTCTGTGCCCTCGCGACCGTCGCCGGCTTCGGACTGGCGAGCGTCACCGGCGACGACTTCCGCGCGGCGGCGAGCGGTTTCGCAGCCGGCGCGCTGCTCGTGATGCTGGTCGACTCCATGATCCCCGAGGCGCAGTCCAAGGCGAAGGAGTCGACGGGGCTCGCGACCGTGCTGGGCTTCGCGCTCGCCGCCGGTCTCGCCCTCGCGTCCTGACGACCGCATAACGCGCTGCGCCGGTTAGAGATCGGGCGTCGCGCGGGGGAGGGTCAGATCTTCCCGTGCGTCTGGTCGCGGCGCACGCTGCGACCGGTGATCTTCTCGACGCGGAAGGTCAGCGGAAGGTCGCGGTCGCTGTCGGCCCACGGGTCCACGCGCGCCCTGGCTCCGGGGACCTTCTCTTCGGGCACCCTGGAGAGCGAGCCGTGCATCAGCACGCTCCAGGCGGTGCTGCCGAGCGGGTCGTGATAGTCCACCTCGAACGACACATCCGCCGGCTCGCGCGTCAGCTCGCCCAGCACGCCGTCGGGAGCGGTGCGGAGCAGGAGGTCGTGGCCGGACACGACGAAGTTCACGGGGAAGATCTGCACCCGTCCTTCATGGACGAAACCGACTCGGCCGATGGTGGTCGTGGTCAGCAGGTCGTAGGACTGCTGCTCGTCGAGCACTCGGATCATGGCGTGCACCTTCCCTTCTGGCGCCAGTGTAGCCAGCGTGCGACGGGACTTCGAGGGGTCTCCTCGCCGTCGGAGCGCAGCACCCCGCCACCTGTCGGCCTCCGACGCACGGAACGGCCTCGCCTGGCGGGTTACGCTCAGGGGCGACGTCGGGGATTCTGGCGGGACGCCGCCGCAGTGGCGACCGAGAACAAAGGAGTTCTGATGACTGAGACGACCCTCCGCCCTCCGTTCGACCCGGAGTTGGAAGCGGCGCTGGCCCTGGTCGGCGACCAGCTGCCCCCGACGCTGACGGCCGAGATGATCCCGCTGCTCCGGCAGAACCCGGTGAGCGGCGAGGACGAGATCTTCGCCGTGCTCGACGAGCGCGGCTTCACCCACCGCGACGTGTCCATCGCCGGTCACGAGGGCGACGAGATCGTCGTCACGGTGATCGAGAAGGCGGGCCGCACCGGCACCGGACCCGGCTTCTTCCACACGCACGGCGGCGGCATGATCATCGGCAACCGCTGGCTCGGTGTCGTCGGATTCCTGGACTGGGCCGAGCGTTTCAACGGCGTCATCGTCACGGTGGAGTACCGGTTGGCGCCGGAGTTCCCCGACCCGTACCCGGTCGAGGACTGCTACGCCGGCCTGGTGTGGACCGCCGACAACGCCGCCGACCTCGGCATCGACCCGAACCGCATCCTGATCGGCGGTGGCAGCGCCGGAGGAGGCCTCGCAGCCGGCACCACCCTGCTCGCCCGCGACCGCCGCGGCCCCGCGCTGATCGGCCAGCTGCTGATCTACCCCATGCTCGACGATCGCGACGAGAGCGTGTCGACGCAGCAGATCGACGGCATCGGCGTGTGGGACCGCGGCTCCAACATCACCGGATGGACCGCGCTCCTCGGCGACCGCAAGGGCACGGACGACGTGTCGATCTATGCGGCCCCTGCCCGCGCGACCGATCTCACGGGACTGCCGCCCGCGTTCATCGACTGCGGCAGCGCGGAGGTCTTCCGCGACGAGGATGTCGCCTACGCCACCAAGCTCTGGGAGGCCGGGGTTCAGGCCGAGCTGCACGTGTGGGCCGGCGGCTTCCACGGCTTCGACATGTTCGCCCCGCACGCCGCGGTCGCACAGGCCATGCTCGCCGCCCGCAACGATTGGGTGCACCGCCTGCTCGGCTGACTCCTGCGCCCTCCGGGGTCGCCCGTCGACCCCGTAGGGTGGAATCCCCCGCGCGATGGAGCCCGACATGCAAGATCTGCTGGGGCGGCTCACCGCCCTCGACCCGGATGCGAGCGAGACCCTCAAGGTCGTCTCCTACTTCGACACCCTCGTCGCGCGCGCGGTCGGGGTCGAGAGCATGCTGCGGGGTGCGGCCGTGCTCAGCGGCGCGACCGTGGGGCAGCGCGATGCGCGTCAGATCATCCGGGTGCGGGCCGACGGCGTGCGCATCGAACCGGTCGATCCCGGCGACAGGTGGATGCGGCGCGAGAGCGGCCCTGATGCCGTCGCCTGGATCGAACGCGAGGGCGCCCCTCACACCAACGACGCCATGATCCTGGAGCGGCTCACCCTCGCCCTCGGCATCCTCCGCGCCCGCCGAGCCGGAGACGCGGAGAGCGCGGTGGAGCTGGTGATCAGCTCTTTCGCGGGCGAGGGCGAGCGGGCATCCGCCCTGTCGCGGCTGCGCCTCATCGCTGAGCCCATGCGGGTGATCGCCTCTCCGCCCGACCCCGCACCACTGCCCCGGCATCCGTCCGCGGTCGTCGCGACGCGTCATGGGCTGACCAGGGCCACGATCGTCCCCGCAGGAACCGCCGCGGAGGACGTGTGGGCCGCGTCGAGCGATCTGCGCCTCGGCATCGGCACCGCGGGCCCAGGGGAGAGCCTGCCGAGCTCCTGGGCGGAGGCCCTGATCGCCGTGCGCCTGACGACGGCGTCGGAGCCGGTGGTGGCCGCCGACGATCTCGGCGCCTTCCTGCTCATCGCGGGCGCAGCGGACTCCGGCGTGCTGCATCCGGATGCCGCGGCGCTCGGGCGCCTGGACGCACGCAGCCGCGAACTGCTCGATGCGGTCGTCGACGAGCAGAGCGTGCGGGCCGCCGCCGTGCGCCTGGGGCGGCATCATTCCAGCGTGCAGGACCGCCTGACCGCGCTGATCGAGCAGCTCGGCTACGACCCGCGCACTCCGCGGGGGCAGATGCGGTTCGTCACCGCCCGCATGCTGCTGCAGCTCGCCGACTGACGGCGCCGGCTGCCGGCATGATGGCCGGGCGGATGGCGCCCTGATCTCACTCGAACCCGGGGTACTCCTGCAGCTTCTGCTCGAACTCTGCGCGGTCGGCCTCGCTGAGCACGGCGCTCGCGATCACCATCAGCTGCAGTCCTTCGAGCGGCTCGCCCGTGCGCGCGTTCTGCGCCTCCCTGGCGATGCGGAAGTCCCCGGTGGGGTCGTTCGACAGATCGTAGATGTTCGCGTAGAACCGCAGCGGGTCGGGGTAGTTCTCGGTGTAGTACTCCCAGGTGTGCTGCGTGCGCGGGTCGTCGCTGCCGTAGAGCTTCGTGATCATGGTCGGGTCGATCCCCGAGTTCGTCGGGTCGTTGAAGCTGTACAGGTTCCACAGGCCGTGCTCGACCACGACCTGGTCGATGATCCGCATGACCTCGACCTTGCGGTCCGGATCCTGGATCGGCTCGTTGGTCGCCCATCCGACCGAGGTGTACTCGATCAGCATCGACTCCCCGCCGTACCCGTTGCGCTCAGGGCGCAGGTCCTCGTCCCCCACCTCGGTCCAGGTGTAGCCGAACCGGTCGCTCAGGCGGGTGCGGATGTCGGCGAACAGGCTGTCCGCGTCGGCGCGCACCTCTTCCAGCGACTGCTGGGCGAGCACGTTCTGCGAATCGGTGCCCTTGATCCCCGGGTACGCCTCCGCGTGCTTCTGCTCCTCGGACTTCACACCTTCGTAGTTGCCGGACGCGGATGTCTGCAGAGCGCTCATGCCGCCCACGGTCGCGACGTTGAAGATGATCGTGATGACCAGAGCGATGGCGCCCAGCGTCCGCCCTCGACGAGAGACCAGTGCCGCCACGATCACCGCGACCACGACCAGCTGCAGCGTGAGCAACGTGACGCCGTAGAGGATGTCGGTCCCTCCGGCGAACAGCGTGCCGAACAGGATGAGTGCGAACAGGATGGCGGCCAGCAGCGCGATCCAGCCGATCGCGTTCGCGGGCTGCTTCGGCTCGACGGCCGCCTGGTCGACCACGGGAACCGGCGGGACCCAGGATGCCGGCGCCTGCTGGCGGCGGGCGTTCCTGTAGCCGCCGGGCGGCGGGACCGGTGGGGCACCCTCGGTGCCGGCGACGTAGCGTGCCCGCTGCTTCTCGTTGTCCATCACCATGGCTTGTCCGTTCCCGAGCCGCCCGGGTCGTCACCGTTCTGCTGCTGGTCGCGCTCCTGTGTGCCCTGCTCGAGCTTGTCCTGCAGATCCTGGAGCTTGTCGTCCGACGGCTGCGGCTTCTCCTCCTGCGGCTGCTCCTCCTGCGGCGGCGGGGGCTGCTCCTGCTCCTGCTGCTTCTGCTTCAGGCGGTCCTCGGTGTCGTCGAGCGACTTCTCCATGTCGCGCTGCGGGTCGGAGGACTGTTGCTGCGCCTCTTCGCTGTTGCACTCGTCCGGGGTCTCCAGCGTGACCGTCAGCGCCTCGCCGTAGAACGCCGCCGCGCTGGCCCCGTCGCCGTCGGTGCGGGCGGCATCGCCCTGTCGCTCGATCACGAGGGCCAGGTTGATCCGCACGCCGCAGACCTCGAGACCGTGGGCGAGTTCGAGAGCCTCTTCGAGCTTCGCGCGCGCCTCGGGGAGCTGTTCGGCCGCGCCCAGGGCGGTGCCGACGTTGAAGGGCGCCTTGTACGGCTCGAACCAGTTGAGGAACTCCTGGCCGCGGGCTGACGCCTCCGACCCCGCGTAGTCGTCGACCACGTAGGCCGTGATCGCCTGATGCGCGAAGGCGTACATGCTCAGCAGCTTGCCCACGAAGAGCAGCGCGGCGAGCGTGAGCGGGAGCGTGCCGATCGCGATCCACCGGCGGATGCGGCGGCGCCGGCGATTCGCCGCCAGCAGAGCGGCCGCGAGGTTCGGGGCGTCGACGGTCATCGGACATCTCCCTCGGGGCGGGAGGGCGAGGGCGGGGACGCTTCGACAGGCTCAGCGACCCAGCTCTGGGTGTCGGCGACCTGGGTCCCTGAGCCTGTCGAAGGGCGCGCCCGCGGGGCCCGCAGCCGCCGCAGTCGCGCGATGAGCATCGTGGCCCTGGTCAGTTCGAACCCGAGCAGCGCGAGCACCACGAGGGCGGCGATCCAGTACAGCTCGGTGACGTTGCCGGTCGAGCCCGACTCCGCGTAGCTGGTCGTCGTGGAGGGGGCGGCGGGCAGGGTAGGGGCGGCGTCCGCCGTGCGGTGCTGATACTCCACGCCGAGCTGGTCCGCGACCGCCGTCAGATTCGCCTCGTCGATCGTCGACAGGGCGTCGGCGCCCTGATACTCGATGTACCCGGAGTCCTCGCCGGAGAGCCCGCCGCTGGTGATGCGCATGGGCCCGCCCTCGGCGGTGCCGTAGCCGAGCACGGCACCGGCATCGGTGTACTTCGCGCTCGCGCTGAACGACTCCGGTGGCGTGTCCACTGTCTGCTCGCCGTCGCCGAAGTAGAACACCATGCGCGAACGGTCGGGCGACGACTCGGCCGCGCCTTTCAGGGTCTCGGCGAGCAGCGGGGCGGCGATCCCGATCGAACTGCCGCGCGACCGGCTCGTGACCTCGGGGCGCAGCACGTCGAGGGAGCCGATGAGTGCGGTGGTGTCGGTGGTCAGCGGCATCCGCAGCTGCGCCGCAGCGTCGAAGGTCAGCAGGGCGAAGCGCGCGCCGGGGTACTCCTGGATGATCGCTCTGACGTCTTCGCGCACACCGTCGAGGCGCGGCTGGTCGCCGTCCCAGTCCTCGGCGACGATGCTCGCGGTGGTGTCGACGACCAGCACGATGTCGGTGTCCGTCGCGAGAGTCTGGGTCGCGCCGCCGGGGATGCCGGGGCGCAGCACCAGGAAGAAGCACGCCAGCACCAGCACGAGGCGCAGCGCCCACAGGGTGCGATGCGAGGCGATGGAGCCGGCGCTCGCCGCCTTCGCCCCGGCCGCCATCCCCGGGGTCCCCGCTGCCGTCCCCTGGGTCCTGGCCGCCATCCCCGGGGTCCCCGCTGCCGTCCCCTGGGTCCCTGAGCCTGTCGAAGGGCGAGGCACACGGATCAGCACCCACACCACGAGGGCGGTGAGGGGGAGGAACAGCAGCACCAGCAGCAGCGGATGCAGGACGGGCTGGAAGATCACAGTCGCACCCTCCACACCACGATGATGAACGACAGCACCGCGACCATCAGCACCGCGATCCAGAGATTGGGGGTGTCTGTCCACACGACCTGCGCCTCGCCGCGCAGGGCGGTGGCCTCCTGCTCCTGCACCTGCGTGACGATGTCGGAGACGGTGGTCGTGTCGCGCAGGCCGAATGCGGCTCCACCGGTCGATTCGGCCGCGGCCGCCAGCTCGGCGCTCACGTCGGCGTCCTTGCCCTGCACCGGGTTGAGCGCGAACACCCGCACATCCTTCGAGGCGGCATAGGCGGCGGCCTCCTCCAGGGTCACGATCGAGGCGCCGTTGATCTCATTGTCGGTGGCGAAGATCACCGAACGGGAGCGCTCGTCATCCGGGCGGTCGAAGCCCATCGTGCACGCGGCGAGTCCGTCGCCGATGAGAGAGGCGCCGTTGCCGTTGAGGGTTCCGACCCAGTGCTCCGGAATCTCGTCGACGTAGTCGAAGCTGCTCTTGATGCTCTCCAGGTGGCTGCGGATGAACTCGTAGTCGTCGGTCAGCGGGAAGATCTGCACCGGGGAGCTGTTGAAGATCGTCAGCCCGATGCGCTCGCCCTCGAAGTCGTCGAGTAGCTCCTCGAACACGCTGAGCACTTCGACGTCGACCTCGGTCATCGACCCCGAGACGTCGAGACACAGCATGATGTCGCGGCTCGTGTTGACCGGCTGGATGGTCTGCGACGACATCGGGCGCGCAGCCACGACGCCGGCGGTGATCACCGCGACGGCGCCGAGGGCGAGGATGCCGGTGAGCGCGAGCACCCGGCGCAGCAGCGCCTCACGGAAGCTCGGCAGCCGGCGCAGGCGCTCGGCGCGTGCGATGCGTGCGGTGTCGGCGGCGTGCGAGCGGCCGGGGCGTCGCAACCCGAGGGCGAGACCGACACCGAGGGCGACGAGCACCACGGCGACGGCCACGATGATCATCCAGAAGTTCGCTAGTGCCATGTGCGCACCACCGTCCGCGCCGCCTCGGCGCCGGCGACCGGATCGATCGACGGACCCTGACGGAAGATGCTCGGGTAGTAGTGCCGCCCCATCGCGTCGAGCAGCGCGGGATGCACGCCGCGGGCCCGCAGGTCGTCGAGAGCGAGCACCGGGGCCTCCAGCCCGCTGTACTCGTTGACGAACGTGCGCACGACACGGCTGAGCTCGAGGTTCGCGTTGCGTGGGGTCAGCCGGCGCTCGCGGTAGTCGGTCTCGATCTGCTGGATGCGGTCGAGGTACTCGGTGCGCAGCTGCGAGAGCACGTCGGCGGTCGCCGGCAGCGGGCCCTGCTGCGAGGCCACGGCAGGGGCGCGGCGCGGACGCGTCAGCACGATCACGAGCCAGGTGGCGGCGACCAGCAGCAGCAGGATGCCGATGGCGAGCAGCATCCATCCCCATCCGTACTGGGCCGGGGGATAGAGCTCATCAGAACCGGGCATTCGACCTCCGGTTCAGCAGCTGCAGCAGTTGCGAGACGGCGTCGTCCTGACCGTCGAGCACGGCGTGACTGATCTCCATGCGCGTGAGCGTCTCGGCCAGCCGGGCGGCGTCCGCCTGTGTCTGCGCGGTCAGCTCCTGCACGATGCCGAGGTCGCCCTGCACGAAGTCGGGCACCTCCCAGAGGCTGTCGACGTCGCTGCGGATGCGGCCGGTCGCGTGATCGAGCACGGGCTCCGCATCGCGCACCGTGAGCCACAGCACATCGTGCTGCACGCGCAGTCGGCGCAGCATCCGCTCTGTCTCGTCGGTGAGGGGCGCCTCGTCCGTGACGATCACGACGATCATGCGACGGGAGATTGTGCGGGTGACGTACGACAGCAGGGCGTCGCGGTCGCTGGGCGCGGAGCTGGTGCTGATCGCGCGATCGATCGTGCGCAGGGTGTGCTCGAGCGCCCCCTCGCTGCGGCCGGGAGCGACGCGGCGCACCTTCGCGGCATCGCCGTAGACGGCCGTGAAGTCGTCGCCGTGGCGGAGCGTGAGCACCCCGAGCGCTCCGGTCGCGAGGATCGCCAGGTCGCGCTTGGGCTGCTCGTCCGCGGCGAGGGCCGCCATCGAGCGGCCGGTGTCGACCACGAACAGCACTGTGTGCATGCGCGTGGCCCGCGAGCGCTTGACCAACGGCGTGCCCAGCCGTGCCGTCGCCCGCCAGTCGATGTCGCGCACCTGATCGCCGTACTCGTACTTGCGCAGATCCTCGAAGTCCAGGCTGCGCCCGTGCAGCAGCGAGGCGTACGCGCCGTCGAGGGCGTGCATCGACTTGCGCGACGAGTGGATGAAGAGCTTGCTCTTCACCTGGGCGATCAGACTGGCCATGGGGAGATTCCTGGGCCCCTGAGTGGGGGACCTGAGCGTGTCGAAGGGTCAGGGAGTGGGCACGGAGGCGAAGATCTGGTCGATGATCTCCTCGCTGCGGATGCCCTCGGCGTCGGCCTCGAACGTCAGCAGCACCCGGTGGCGGAGCACCAGGTGGCGCAGCGCGCGGATGTCCTCGGGGAGAACGTGCGAGCGGCCGCTCAGCAGCGCGAGCGCACGCGAGGCCTGCAGGAACGCGATGCTCGCACGGGGGCTCGCGCCGTACTTGATGAAGCGCGCGCGGTCCTCGCCGATGTACGGCGCCGGGTTCCGCGTGACGTAGGCGATCGAGACGATGTAGTTGCGGATCGCGGGGTCGACGTAGATGCGGCTCGCCACATCCTGCAGCAGACGGACGTCGTCGAGCGAGATGGAGCTGCTCACGTGCCGGTCGGGGTCGAGCACGCCCGAGTCGATGCGGCTGAGGATCTCGAACTCCTCGGCCGGGCTCGGGTACTCGACGATCTCCTTGAGCAGGAAGCGGTCCATCTGCGCCTCGGGCAGCTCGTACGTGCCCTCCTGCTCGATCGGGTTCTGCGTCGCGATCACCAGGAACGGCTTGGGCAGGTGGTGCACCTCGCCGCCGATCGTGGTCTGGTGCTCCTGCATCGCCTCGAGCATCGCGCTCTGAGTCTTGGCGCTCGAGCGGTTGATCTCGTCGAGCAACACGAAGTTCGCGTGCACAGGACCGAGCACGGTGCGGAAGGTTCCGGTGGCGGCGTCGTAGATCTGGTTGCCGGTGATGTCGCTGGGCAGCAGGTCGGGCGTGCACTGGATGCGCTTGAACTGCGCCTTCACGGTGTCGGCGAGGGTGCTCGCCGCCGTCGTCTTCGCGAGGCCGGGCACGCTCTCGAGCAGGATGTGGCCGCCGGCGATCAGCGACACGAGCAGGCTCGTGCGTAGCCGCTCCTGACCGACCATCTTCGCCGAGTACGAGGTGGAGACGATCGACAGCACCTCGGCGGCACGGGCCATCTCGGCATCGGTCGGTGCGCCGTTGTTCGGAGTGGCCGCTGCCGGGGCCGTGACGGTCGGGTGCGGCGCTGCGGTCGGCGCGGGCGGAGGCGGCGGGGCCTGCGAGGACTGCGGGTCCGACGCGTACGGCTCGGTCATCTGATGGCTCCCTCGATCTTCCGGAGGTGCACGTCGCGTTCAGCCCCCGGAAACAGCGTAACCGCATCGTTCGGGGCGACGGCCTCGGGCATCCGCTCGCCACTCGCCGGCATCCCGCTCGCCGTCGTCGCGCGACGTGCAGGACCGATGGCCGGATGCAGGACGAATCGCCGGCATCCGATCCTGCAGGTGGCGGATGCTCCTGCGGATGGCGTCGCCGGGGCCGGATCCGGTGCCGAGGGTGCCCCGGATCGACCCTGCTAACGTCGAAGAGCAGCCGCTTTCCGGGCAGGTCGAGCACGATCGCTCCCCCCGGGACAGAACTGTCCCTCGCTCGGATGCGGCCGCGCCCGATACATGACTGAAGAGTATGAGGACGATACGTGACTAAGCGAGAACGAGTAGCGATCATCGGCGCCGGCCCCTCGGGCATGGCGCAGCTGCGGGCCTTCGAATCCGCGGCCCGTGCGGGGGCGGAGATCCCCGAACTGGTCTGCTTCGAGAAGCAGGACGACTGGGGCGGACAGTGGAACTTCACCTGGCGCACCGGGCTGGATGAGTTCGGTGAGCCGGTGCACTCCAGCATGTACCGCAACCTGTGGTCGAACGGACCGAAGGAGGCGCTGGAGTTCGCGGACTACAGCTTCGACGAGCACTTCGGGCGTCCCATCTCGTCCTACCCGCCGCGCCCGGTGCTGTGGGACTACATCGCCGGACGCCTGGAGAAGAGCGACGTGCGCGAGCTGATCCGCTTCCAGACCGTGGTGCGCTGGATCGTGTTCGACAGCGAACGCGAGGTCTTCACCCTCACCAGCGAGCACCTCCCCACCGGTCGGTCGACCGTGGAGGAGTTCGACCGCGTGATCGTCGCCAGCGGACATTTCTCCTTCCCGAACGTGCCGGACTTCCCCGGCATCGAGACCTTCCCCGGCTACATCAGCCACGCCCACGACTTCCGCGGCGCCGAGGCCTTCGCAGACAAGGACGTGCTCGTGATCGGTGCGAGCTACTCGGCGGAGGACATCGGCAGCCAGGCGTTCAAGATGGGCGCCCGTTCGGTGACGGCGAGCTTCCGCTCGGCGCCGATGGGCTACGACTGGCCCGACGGCATCGAGGAGCGCCCGGCCGTCGACAGCTTCGAGGGCAGCATCGCCCACTTCGCGGACGGTTCGTCGAAGAAGTTCGACGCGGTCATCCTCTGCACCGGATACCTGCACAAGTACCCGTTCCTCCCCCAGGACCTCGCCCTCTCATCGCCGAACAACGTCTACCCCGACGGGCTGTATCGCGGGGTCGTGTGGCAGGGCAACCCGCGCCTGATGTACCTCGGCGCGCAGGACCAGTGGTTCACGTTCAACATGTTCGATGCGCAGGCCTGGTACGTGCGCGACCTCATCCTGGGGCACCTGGCGCTGCCGGACGCGCAGGAGCGAGCGGCATCCATCGCCGACTGGCGCACCCGCTTCGGGCAGATCGATTCCGTCGAGGCAGAGATCCGCTTCCAGGCCGACTACATCCGCGATCTGCTCCGGCTCACCGACTACCCGGAGTTCGACATCGACCGGGTCGTCGAGATCTTCCTCATGTGGAAGCGCGACAAGAAGCACGACATCATGGGCTACCGCGACCGCATCTACGCATCGGTCATGACCGGGACCCTGGCGATCGTGCACCACACGCCGTGGCTCGAGGAGCTCGACGACTCGCTCGAGCGCTACCTCGACCTGGATCCGGATGCCGTCGAGCCGGCGCGCAGCATCGGCGACGTGCCGCGGGACGACGACCGTGAGGTGCTTGCCACCGCCTGAGCGGCCGCTCCCGACTCCGCCCTTTCGCCCGTCCGGCCGTCCCGGGTGCGAGGGCGGAGTCCGCGCCACGTGCAGGACCGATGGCGGGATGCAGGACGAATCGCCGGCATCCGGTCCTGCAGGTCGCGGATGCTCCTGCACGTCGCGGATGCGGGTGCGGGTGCGGTCAGACGGCGGGGGTACCCCGGCGGCGGCCGATCCAGACGACCCCGGCGGCCACCCCGATCACCGCGATCGCGATGCCGAGGATGTACCCCGAGACACCCAGATACCCGCCGGGCACCAGGTGCGGATCGAGGAACGGATACGGGTACCACCAGGGCTTGCCGCTCGACGGCGCGATGATGAGGTTCGCGCGGACGAGTGTGTAGACCGCCCACACGATCGGGAAGATCGCGGTGAGGAAGATCGCGTTCCATCCGAGCGCGCGGCGTCGCGGTGCGAACAGCACGTCGGCGAGGAGGAACAGCGGGATGACGACGTGCAGCACTTCGTTGGACCAGGGGACCGTGGCGCCCTGCGGCAGCTCCACGCCGCGCAACAGGATGTTGTAGACGATGCCGGTGACGATCATGTAGGTGCTCACGCACACCAGCAGCACCGCGAGCCAGCGCGGCTCGGCATCCCTCGTCGAACGGTGGCGCAGCGCCCAGACCGCGCCGATCAGCAGCACGACCGCGGCGAGGAAGTTCGCCTCGATCGTGAAGAAGCTCAGGAAGTTCGCGGCGACGGTCGGCAGGTGCGCGCCCCACTCCGTGGTCGCCTCGAGGGCGTTCTGCAGGGAGCGCATCAGCTGGGCGATGATCGCCGCCAGGGCGAGCAGGGCTGCTGCGATGCGGGCGTAGGGCCACCAGGTTGTCATTTCGCCTCCGTGCGCCACTGTAGTGGCCGGGGAGCACGCGCTATCGCGACCCGCAATACATCGGTATATCTGACACCGGAACCGGTGCGACGTGCCTGCCAGGGTGGTCATGGCGAGGGTCGATATCATCGGAGGTTCGGCGCTCTGGGGGGCGCCGGAGAAGGTGGGGATCATGGTCGACACATCGTTGCAGGAGAGCCTCGGCCCGCTGGCTGCCGGGGTCGCGCTCAGTGATCGCGTGTTCGAGACCGTCAGCGATGCGATCGTCTCCGGTCGGATCGCCGGAGGTCAGCACGTGAGCGACAAGAGCATCGCGGAGGCCCTCGGCATCTCGCGCACGCCGGTGCGTGAGGCGCTGCAGCGACTCGCCTGGCTCGGGCTGGTCGAGGTCGCGCCGAACCGCTACACGCGCGTCACCGAGGTCACGGAGGAGATGTTCGCCAGCACGCTCGAATACACCGGGATGCAGGCGGGAATGGCGCTGCAGCTGGCCATGCGGCGGATGGATGACAGTGCGCTGCACGAGGCCGTCGCGATGCTGGACCGCATGATCGCGGCATCCGATGCCGGTGATGCCGACGACCTCATGCTCGCCTCGCGGATGTTCGTCGGCTACCTGACCCGCGAGTCCGGCAACCGGCTCTTCGCGACGGTCATGCACGAGGCGAGCCTGCTGGTGTCGCGCAACCTGCGACAGGCGGGGACGCTGATCGGCACGGCGGAGTTCCGTGGCGAGTGCTACCGGCAGATGCGCGCCGCGATGCTGGCGGGCGATGCGGATGCGGCTGAGCTCTGGTTCCGCCGACAGCACGGCGTCGGGGTCGGCTCGCTCCCCGTGTGACGTCACGGAGCGGGTGACGGATCACGGAGTGGGTGACGGATCACGGACGAACCTCCATGGAACCGTCCGTGATCCGTCACAGTGTCCGGGATCCGTCGGGCGGACGCCGTGACCCCCTCCCGTCCTTCCGTGATCCGTCGCAGTGTCCGGGATCCGTCACAGACACCGGGGTCAGGCACCAGGTCAGGCGCGGCGGCCCCACCGCAGTCGTGTCACGAGCACTCCGAGCAGGCAGAGTGCGCCGCCGAGGAACATCAGCGGCGTCGGCACCTCGCCGAGGATCGCCCACGACATCAGGATCGCCACGGCCGGGACCACATAGGTCGTGGCGGATGTCTGTCCCGCGGTACTGCGCTGCAGCACATAGGCCCAGGTCGTGAAGGCGATGGCCGTCGGGAATATGCCGAGGTAGACGACCCAGAGCGTCGCGTCCGGCGGAGCGGTCTGCAGCGCCCCGATGAGGCTCCCCGTCCACGGCAGCAGGGCGACGGTTCCGGCCAGTGCGCCGAACCAGGTGAGGGTCGTGGCGTCGGTTCCCGCGCTGAGCAGATGCTTCTGCACGAGCGTGCAGCCGGCGTACATGACCGCGGCGAGAAGTGCGAGCAGCAGGCCCGTGATGTCGGGGCCGGCGCTGGTGGACGAGTTCATGCCGATCAGCACCACGCCGAGGAAGGCGATCGGCGCCCCGATGACCAGGGGCTTCGGGAATCCCTCGCGCAGGAACAGCCCGCTGAAGATCACGACCATGAGCGGTGCGAGGTTCACGACCATCGCGGCCGTGCCCGCATCGAGCGTGCGCTCTGCCGCGTTGAGGGCCAGGTTGTAGACGCAGAACCAGCCGACACCCCAGACGACGATGAGCCACCAGTGCCGCTTCGCCGGAAGGCGGATGCCGTGACGAAGTGCGATGATCGCGAGCGCCACGCTGCCGACCGCCATGCGCAGCAGTGCCAGCGCGCCCGGGTCGTAGTGCGGGCCCGCCCCGCGGATGCCGATGAACGCCGAGGCCCACAGCACGACCGTCACCAGAGCGGCGATGAGCACGAGCGGTCCCTGCGTCTTCGTGACCGGGAGGCCGCCGGAGACGGGAGCGGTCTTCGACATGGTCCGATCGTCGCAGAGGCCACCGACATCGGCGATATGCGGGACGGACAGCCGTCAACGGATTTCCGCCCTCTTCCGACCGTGCCTCGAGCGCGCGACGAACCCTCCCGCGACTCGTCGAACACGAAACGAAGGAGATCTCACGAAATGCAGGAGCGGATGCCGCATCCGCTCCTGCATCCGGTGAGATCCCCTTCGATCCGTGAGGCCTTGCCCGTGACCACCACACCCGCAGAGGCACCCGCCGGAAGGGCCCGGAGCCCCCTTCGCTAGGATGGAGTCGCCCGAAGAGGGCCAGCTCATCGGCCGGTGCAAACCCGGCGAAAGCAGGGGGGACACCCATGCCAGGAATCGTAATCGTCGGCGTGCAATGGGGAGACGAAGGAAAAGGCAAGGCCACCGATCTGCTCGGTGAGCGCACCGACTGGGTGGTGAAGTTCAACGGCGGCAACAACGCCGGGCACACCGTGGTCGTCGGCGACGAGAAGTACGCCCTGCACCTGCTGCCCTCCGGCATCCTGTCTCCCGGGGTGACCCCGGTCATCGGCAACGGCGTGGTCGTCGACCTCGAGGTGCTGTTCTTCGAGCTCGAGGCGCTCGCCGCCCGCGGCATCGACGTGTCGCGCCTGAAGGTCAGCGCCAACGCGCACATCATCACGCAGTACCACCGCACGCTCGACAAGGTCACCGAGCGCTTCCTCGGCAAGCGCATGATCGGCACCACCGGTCGCGGCATCGGCCCGGCCTACGCCGACAAGATCAACCGCGTCGGCATCCGCGTGCAGGACATCTTCGACGAGAACATCCTGCGCCAGAAGGTCGAAGGCGCGCTCGACCAGAAGAACCACCTCCTGGTGAAGATCTTCAACCGCCGCGCCATCACGGCCGACGAGATCGTCGAGGACCTGTTGTCATACGCCGACCGGCTGCGGCCGATGGTCGCCGACACCGGCTACCTGATCGCCCAGGCTCTGGACCGCGGCGAGGTCGTCGTGTTCGAAGGCGGCCAGGCGACGATGCTCGACATCGACCACGGCACCTACCCGTTCGTGACCTCGTCGTCGGCGACGGCCGGAGGCGCGGCGACCGGTGCCGGTGTCGGCCCCGGGGCGCTCGACCGCATCGTGGGCATCGTCAAGGCGTACACGACGCGCGTGGGCTCCGGCCCCTTCCCGACCGAGCTCTTCGACGAACAGGGCGAGTGGCTGCGCAAGCAGGGCTTCGAGTTCGGCACCACGACCGGCCGTCCGCGCCGCGTCGGCTGGTACGACGCGCCCATCACCCGCTACGCGACGCGCATCAACGGCATCACCGACCTGGTGCTCACCAAGCTCGACATCCTCACCGGTCTCGAGCAGATCCCGGTGTGCGTGGCCTACGACGTCGACGGAGAGCGCTTCGACGAGGTGCCGGTGAACCAGACCGACTTCCACCACGCGAAGCCGGTCCTGGAGTACTTCCCCGGGTGGAACGAGGACATCTCTGTCGCGCGCACCTTCGAGGACCTGCCGAAGAACGCGCAGGACTACGTGCTGGCGCTCGAGAAGATGAGCAACACGCGCATCTCGGTGATCGGCGTCGGCCCCGAGCGGGACCAGGTCATCGTCCGTCACGACCTGCTCGACTGATCACGGCGCGACGGGCGCATAGGCCGACCGGCACGGGGCCGGTGAGAGGGAGAGCATGACGCGGTTCTGGCTCGGCGGCTACGGCGCCGGCATGGATGGTTCGGCAGACGGCATCGGGCTGCTCGCCGGTGACGCGGGGCGGGAGGCCACGACCCTCGCGTACCGCGGGGCGGTGACCGACACCCCCTCGTCGCCCACGTGGCTCGCCCGGCATCCCTCTCTCGACGTCGTCTACGCCGCGTTGGAGGATGCCGCCGTCGTGCAGGCGTTCGTCCGCACGGGGGAGTCGACGCTCGCCCCGCTCGGCGATCCGGTCGAGGCGGGCGCATCGGTGTGCCATGTCGCGGTCGCTCCCAACGGCTCCGCGCTGATCGCCAGCTGCTACGGCGATGGTCGGGTCGTGCGCATCGGCCTCGACGCCGCGGGCCGCCCCGTGGCCGACCGCGACAACGCCGCCGCCGCGCTCCGTGCCGCACTGCTCGGCGAGGAGCAGCCGGAGGCGGTGCCGGCCGGTGTCGGTGCCGCAGCATCCGACCCGCACGCCGCCGGTGGAGACCGCGTCTCGCGCGCGCACGCCGCCGCCTTCCTGCCGGACGGCCGCATCGCGACCACCGATCTCGGCTTCGACCTGGTGCGCATCTGGCGTCTCACCGCCACAGGGCTCGCGCTCGACCATGAGGTCACGCTGCCCCTGGGCACCGGCCCTCGTCACATGGTCGTGCACCCGAGCGGACACCTGCACGTCGTGACCGAGTACTCGTGCGAGGTGTTCACGCTCGCCGCCGGCCCCGACGGCACCTGGAGCGTCGTCTCGTCGGTGCTCTCGAGCCCGATCGCCCAGATCGGCACCGACTTCCCCGCCGAGCTCGCCCGCACCCGCGACGGGGCGTTCCTGTACACCGCGCTGCGCGGCAGCAACACGATCGCGGCACTCCGGGTGCGCGGAGGCGGAGAGTCGCTGGAGTCGATCGCGCTCGCCGACTCCGGGGTGAACTGGCCGCGTCATCACCTCGTGTACGAGGGCAAGCTCCTCGTCGCCGGGCAGCTGTCCGACACGATCACACTGCTCGACCTCGACGAGCGTACGGGCGCACCACTCGGCATCCGGCACGAGGCTGCAGCTCCCTCGCCGACCTGCTTCCTGCCGGTGGACTGAGGCGCGTCGGACTCGGGCCAGGGCTCGCCCGGCTCGCGTTCACAACTCCTCAAAGTACCGCGGCAGCGGTTGACCACCCGGCCTGAATCGGCGGGAACGCGGGGGTGCCGCCGAGGTGCGGCGCAGTTCTTGAGGAGTTGTGAACACCGCGGCTTGACCTCAACCTTTGTTGAGGTTCTACGTTCGAACCTATGACGACAGAAACGGGCGAGATGCGCGCCACGACGGTGACAGAACCGGGCATCCTGAGCGGCGCGTACCTCTGGATCACGATCGGCGCGTGCGCCCTGGTCTTCCTCGGGGCCTTCGAGTCGCTGGCCGTGACCACGGTGATGCCGGCCGTGAGCGCCGACCTCGACGGAGAGCGGCTGTACGCGCTCGCATTCGCCGGTCCGCTCGCCACCGGCGTGATCGGCATGGTCGCGGCGGGCAACTGGGCCGACCGCCGCGGACCCGTCGAGCCGCTGTACACCTCGGTCGGCATCTTCGTGATCGGTCTGCTCGTCGCCGGCTTCGCCCCCACCATGGAGGTGCTGGTCGCCGGCCGGTTCGCCCAGGGCCTCGGCAGCGGTGCGCTCACGGTCGCCCTCTACGTCGTGGTCGCCCGGGTGTACCCCCGCGAACTCCACCCCGCGATCTTCGCCGGATTCGCGGCCGCCTGGGTGGTTCCCTCGCTGATCGGCCCCACCGTCGCCGGAGCCGTGACCGAGCTCTGGAGCTGGCACTGGGTGTTCCTCGGCGTCGTCGTGCTCGTGCTGGCGGCGCTGCTCATGGTCGTGCCCGCACTGCGCGGACTGGCGCACAACGACGGCGATGCGTCGACCCCGTGGGCGTTCGGCCGCCTCGGCTGGTCGGTGCTGGCGGCGCTCGCGGTGCTGGGGCTCAACCTGCTCGGCGATGTTCCGGGTGTCGGCCCGGTGCTGGCGGTCGTCGCGGTGATCGTGGCCCTGGTGGCGGTGCGTCCGCTGCTGCCGCGCGGGACCCTGCGTGCGCGTCGGGGGCTGCCCTCGGTCATCCTGGTGCGCGGTCTGGCGGCGGCGGCGTTCTTCGGGGCCCAGGTGTACATCCCTTACCTGCTCACCGAGCGCTACGAGGTCTCGCCGACTCTCGCGGGGCTCTCGCTCACGGGCGGCGCGCTGGCATGGTCGGTCGCCGCGACGGTGCAGGGCCGCATGGGCGCGCGGTTGTCGAGTGTCGTCGCCGTGCGGATCGGCACGGTCCTGGTGCTCGTCGGCATCGGCATGGCCCTGGCCACGGCAGCCCTCCGCGCGGATGCCGCTCTGATCATCGCCGCCTGGATCGTCGCGGGAACGGGCATGGGCCTCATGAGCCCGCGCACCAGCGCGCTCACCCTCGCGCTGTCGACACCCGAGACGCAGGGCTTCAACAGTTCGGCCATGACGGTCGCGGACTCCTTCGGCAGCGCACTGGCTCTCGCCATCACGGGCGTGCTGTTCGCGAGCCTGGCCTCGGTCGCCGACCCGTTCACCGCCGTGTTCGCCCTCGCCGCGGCCATCGGCGGCGCCGCGGTCGTGCTCGCGCCCCGGCTCGCGTCGCGGCAGCCTCAGCCCGTCGAGGCGTGACCCCGAGGACTACGCGATCGGCGCGTCGGGGAACATCCGCCCCCTGATCCGACGTTGGTCTTGAACATGACGACCGGCGACGAGAGGCTTGGGTCATGAGCGCTGACAACACACGGACCGACGAATACGACCTGATCGTGCTGGGCGGGGGGCCCGTCGGCGAGAACGTGGCCGACCGCGCCGTGCAGGGAGGGCTCACGGCGATCATCGTCGAGAGCGAGCTCGTCGGCGGGGAATGCTCGTACTGGGCATGCATGCCGTCGAAGGCGCTGCTGCGCTCGGCGCAGGCGCTGCGGGCCGCGCAGCACGTGAAGGGCGCAGCCGAGGCCGTCACCGGAAAGCTCGACGTGCGCGCCGTGTTCGACCGCCGCGACTCGTTCACCAGCAACTGGTCGGATGACGGACAGGTGAAGTGGCTCGACTCGGCCGGCATCGACCTGGCCCGCGGGCACGGGCGCCTCACGGGCGAGCGCGAGGTGACCGTGACGGATGCCGACGGCGGCACCCGCGTGCTGCATGCCCGTCATGCGGTGGCGATCAGCACGGGATCGGATGCCGTCATCCCGCCGATCGACGGGCTGCGCGAGGCGTCGCCGTGGACCAGTCGGGAGGCGACCAGTGCCGAGGAGCTTCCGGATTCTCTCGCCGTGATCGGCGGCGGCGTCGTCGCGGTCGAGATGGCGACCGCCTATGCGGCGCTCGGGTCGACCGTGACGCTCATCGCGCGGGGGGAGCTGCTGTCCTCGATGGAGCCGTTCGCCGGAGAGCGGGTGGCCGCGGGGCTGCGCGAGCTCGGGGTCGATGTGCGAACCGGCACGGGCACCACATCGGTGCACCGCGGCGACGACGGCGTGACCGTGACCCTCGACGACGGCTCCACGGTGGTCGCGACCGAGGTGCTCGCCGCGACGGGACGCTCGCCGCGCAGCGGAGACATCGGCCTCGAGGTCGCAGGTCTCGAGCCCGGACGCTGGATCGAGACGGATGACACACTGCGCGTTCCCGGGTCCGACTGGCTCTACGCGGTCGGCGACGTCAACGGCCGCGTGCTCCTCACGCACCAGGGCAAGTACCAGGCGCGTGCGGCCGGCGATGTGATCGTCGCCAGGGCGAAGGACGAGACCGTGGACGACGGAGCATGGGGGCGCCACGTCGCGACGGCCGACCACAGTGCCGTGCCGCAGGTGACCTTCTCATTCCCCGAGGTGGCGTCGGTGGGTCTCACCGAGAAGGCGGCGCGTGACGCCGGACGCGAGGTGCAGGTCGTCGACTACGACCTGGGCGGGGTCGCCGGCGCGAGCCTCTACGAGGACGGCTTCGACGGGCAGGCGCGCCTCGTGATCGACACGGACCGCGACGTCGTGATCGGTGCGACGTTCGTCGGACCCGAGGTGGCCGAGCTCGTGCAGACCGCGACGGTCGCGATCGTGGGCGAGGTGCCGATCGCCCGCCTCTGGCACGCGGTGCCCTCGTACCCGACCGTGAGCGAGGTCTGGCTGAGGCTCCTCGAGGGCTACGGGCGGCAGTCGGCGTGATCCTCGCGGACGCCGCGGGAGGACGGATGCCGCGCTGCGCCATCCGTTCCGACGTGCGCTCCGAACAATCCACGAGTCAGCTCGATGCTCTTGCGCGCCCGCGTGCCGAAGCGGATTGTGTCTCATATTGACGGCTCCGCGCGCAACCCTGGCGCGGATGTCGCAGACCTCTTATACGCTCGAACCCGAATCCGAGGAGGCAGGACCATGAAGGCTGTACTCGCAGGAACCGTCATCGCCGAAGCAGATGAGGGAGACCTCGTCCGCATCGAAGGAAACTGGTACTTCCCGCCGGCTTCCGTCACGCCCGGAGTGCTCGTCGAGAGCCCCACGCCCTACACGTGTCCCTGGAAGGGCGTGTGCCAGTACTACTCGGTGCAGGCGGGCGGCAGCCTCCACACCGACCTCGCGTGGTCGTACCCCGACCCGTATCCGTCCGCGTTCGAGCGCGTCGGCACGGACTTCTCCGGCTACGTGGCCTTCGCCCCCGGCGTCGAGGTCGGACCGTAGTGACCTCCCTCTGGCGGCGCCGCGGCGCCGACGCACGCCTCGTCGATCGACCGACTGGAGACCAGCCATGATCGAGTTCCGCAACGTCACCAAGCAGTTCCCCGACGGCACCGTCGCCGTGAACGACTTCAGCCTGGTGCTGCCGTCGCGTAAGACCACGGTGTTCGTCGGCTCGTCCGGCTGCGGCAAGACCACTCTGCTGCGCATGATCAACCGCATGGTCGAGCCGACCTCCGGCGACATCGAGATCGACGGCGAGAACGTGCTGGTGGGCGATCCGGTGCAGCTGCGTCGGCGCATCGGCTACGTCATGCAGAACTCCGGCCTCATGCCGCACTTCACCGTGATCGACAACGTGGCCACCGTGCTGCGGCTCACCGGGGTGAAGAAGGCGGATGCGCACAAGCGGGCCCGCACACTGCTCGACACGGTGGGGCTCGACCAGGCCCTCGCCGACCGCTACCCCAGCCAGCTCTCGGGCGGCCAGCAGCAGCGTGTCGGTGTGGCCCGTGGTCTCGCCGCCGATCCCAACATCCTCCTCATGGATGAGCCGTTCGGCGCGGTCGATCCGATCGTACGAGCCGACCTGCAGCAGGAGACGCTGCGGCTGCAGCATGAGCTCGACAAGACGGTCGTGTTCGTCACGCATGACATCGACGAGGCGTTCCTGCTCGGCGACCAGGTGGTCATCCTCGACAAGGGTGCGCGCATCGTGCAGGTGGGCAGCCCGAGCGAGATCATCGAGAACCCCGCAGACGACTTCGTCGCCGCGTTCATCGGCGCCGACCGAGGACGCCGGGCGCTGCACCTGAAGCAGACCCCGCACGGCACGGTCGTGGTCGACTCCGAGGGCCGCACGCAGGGCGCCATCGTCGCGGCGCCGGAGACGGATGGCGGTCCGCTCGCCGATCCGGGTGCCGTGGCTGCGGCCGCAGGGCAGGACGGGCATCCGTGAACTGGGTCACCGACAACCTCGGTCTGATCTTCGAGCTGACTCTGGTGCATCTGCGTCAGAGCATCATCCCGATCGTGCTCGGATTCGTGCTCTCGCTCCCGCTGGGCTGGGTGGCCTGGCGGTACCGGCTCGTGCGCGGCCCGATCATCGTGCTCACCGGGCTGCTCTACACGATCCCCTCGCTCGCGCTGCTGATCCTGCTGCCCTCCGTCGCCGGTTACTCGGCGCGCAGCGAGGCGAACCTGATGGTCGCACTGACCATCTACGCGATCGCGATCCTGGTGCGGGCGGTGTCCGACGGCCTCGACTCGGTCGATGACGACGTGCGTCAGGCGGCCACCGCCACGGGCTTCGCCTCCTTCCGACGCTTCTGGGCGGTCGAGTTCCCGCTCGCCGGACCGGTGATCCTCGCCGGACTCCGAGTCACCGCGGTGAGCACCATCTCGCTCGCGACCGTCGGCATCCTGATCGGCGTCTCGAACCTCGGCTATCTCTTCACCAACGGACTCGACCGTCGCATCATCGCCGAGGTGTTCGCCGGCGTCATCGCCGTCGTCGTGATCGCCCTGATCCTCGATCTGATCCTGCTGCTGATCGGGCGCGCACTGATGCCCTGGACCACCGCTGCCAGTCGGCTCACCGCGAGCCGCGCCGTTCCCGTGAGGACCGCCGCATGAACCTCTTCGCCGAGGCCTTCGCCTGGATGCTCGCTCCCGCGCAGTGGACCGGGAACTACGCGCTGCCCAAGCTCCTCGCCGAGCACCTCACGCTGACGGCTGTCTCCGTGCTGATCGCCATGGCGATCGCGGTGCCGATCGGCTGGCTCATCGGCCACACCGGCAAGGGGCGTGAGATCGCTGTCGCCGTGTCGGGAGCGGCACGCGCGATCCCCGCCTTCGGGCTCATGATCCTTCTCGTCTTGCTGCTCGGAGTGCTCCGGGTTCCGCAGGCCGCGATCACCACGTTCGTGCTCCTCGCGATCCCCTCGCTGCTGGCCGGCGCCTACACCGGGCTCGAGGCCATCGATCGCCGCGTGATCGACGCCGCGAAGGCCATGGGCATGACCGGATGGCAGATCTTCTGGAAGGTCGAGGTGCGGCTCGGACTGCCGCTTCTGGTCGGCGGCATCCGCTCAGCTCTGCTGCAGGTCATCGCGACCGTGACGATCGCGGCCTACATCGGTCTCGGCGGTCTCGGCTATCCGATCATCCAGGGCATTCCGCTGCAGAGGTTCGATCAGGTGCTCGCAGGGGCACTCCTGGTCGCCGTCCTCGCGCTGATCGTCGACCTGCTGCTCGCGGTGGCGCAGCACGCGGCCGTCCCCGCTGGGCTGCGCCCGAGCCGTGTGCCTCGACGCCGTGCGGCCGCGCCGGCTCCGACCGCAGCTCCCGCCACCGCCTGATCGTCCATGCCGGCAACGTCCATCACCGTCGTCCCACAGCAGTCCCAGAAAAGAGGAAGTCCATGTTCACAGCACGAGGCACGCGCTCCGCAGCCGTCGTCGGCCTGATCGCCGCCGCGACCATCGCCCTGTCCGCCTGCGGTTCGAGCAACCCGCTCTCCGAGCCGTCCGACGCCGGAGAGAGCGCGGGAAGTGGCGACACCATCGTCATCGGTTCGCAGGCGTATTACTCCAACGAGATCATCGCGGAGATCTACGCGCAGGCTCTCGAGGCCGACGGCCACACGGTCAAGCGTGAATTCAGCATCGGTCAGCGCGACGCGTACATGCCCGATGTCGAGTCCGGCGCGATCAACGTCTTCCCGGAGTACACGGGCAGCCTGCTCGAGTACATCTCGGACGACGACGTCACCGTCACCAGCCCCGACGACGTCTACAAGGCGCTGCAGGATGCCCTGCCCGACAGCCTCACGGCTCTCGACTTCGCCGAGGCCTCCGACCAGGACTCCTACACGGTGCTCAAGAGCTTCGCCGAGGAGAACGACCTGAAGACGATCGGCGACCTCAAGAACGTGACGACGCCGCTCACCATCGGTGCGGCGCCCGAGTTCGAGCAGCGTCCGTACAGCCCGGCCAGGGCCAAGGAGGTCTACGGCGTCGACCTGGCGTTCTCGGCCACCGGCCCGACCACGCTCGAGTCGCTGCTCGCCGGCCAGATCCAGGTGGCAGACATCTACACCGCCGACCCGGCGTTCGAGACGGAGGACATCGTCGCTCTGGAGGACCCGGAGAACCTGATCATCTCGTCGAACGTCGTGCCGATCGTCTCGAGCGACATCGCGGATGACGTGTCCGGCGTGCTCAACGCGATCAGCGCCAAGCTGACCGCCGAGGAGCTCGTGTCGCTCAACGTCCTGAGCACGGTCGACCAGAAGTCGCCGGAGGACATCGCGAAGAAGTGGCTGACCGACAACGGCCTGCTCTGACTCGTCGTCACTGAAGTGCCCGGGCCCGTGGGTCCGGGCACTTCTGCGTGCGGGCGAGCCGGCTAGACCCGGGCGTCCTGCCGCGGCACCCAGACCTGCTTGATGATGATGAGGATGGATGCCGCTACCGGCACCGCCACGAGAGCACCGAGCAGACCGAGCAGCGTACCGCCGGCGAGGGCACCGATCACGACGAGCGAGCCGGGGATCGCGATGGCCTTGTTCATGACTCGCGGCGTGATGACGTACGCCTCGATCTGCATGTAGACGAGGTACACGATCGCGAAGATCAGCGCCCCGATCGGGTTGGTGAACAGGGCGAGCGTCGTGCCGATGATCCAGAACATCACCGAGCCGACGAGCGGGATCAGGGTGATGCAGAACGCGACCGTCGCCATCAGCGGGGGGAACGGCAGTCCGAGGAAGAAGTACAGCAGGAACGCGAGGATCGCGTTGAAGAACGCCAGCACCACCATCCCCATCACGTAGCCGCCCACCGAGTCGGTGATCTGGTCGGTGATGTCGCTGGTGCGGGCGCGGTCGCGGGCCGGAACCAGGCGCAGCAGGCTCTGCTTCATGCCGGGCAGTGTGGCGACGAAGTAGAGCGTGAGCACCAGCACGACGATCACGCCGGAGATCGCCGTGGCGATCGATGCCCCGACCTGCAGAGCGCCTCCGCCGATGGTGGCGATGTTGCCCGGGTCGGTGAGGAACTTCTGGATGTCGGCGACGAGGTCCTGGAACTGATCGCCGAACTGCCGCTCGAGGGTCGCGTAGATGTCGCTGCGCTGGAAGTCCGCGATCATGCCGGGGACCGAACGCACGAAACTGGCGATCTGCTCGATCACGATCGGCAGGATCATCCAGAGGATGAGTGCGATCACGACGATCAGGCTCAGGATGACGACGAGCACCGAGATGGCGCGGGAGAGTCCGCGGCGTTCGAGGAAGCGCACGGACGGATCGAGTCCGAGAGCCGCGAACAGCGCGAGGGCGATGTAGATCAGAACGGTCGCCAGGTTGCTCAGCGCGAGGCCGAGCAGGAGCGCACCGAGTGCGCCGAGCGTCACCAGGAACCCGAACACGAAGGGTCGGTCGATCCGCGTCCAGAAGGACCGGCTCGGCGTCATCGGCTCGACCACCACGCGACGAGGCTCCGTTCCGTCGGATGACGTGGTGTCGGACGGAACGGCCAGGGGCGGAGCGGTCTGCGTGGAGGCGGTGTCCGCTGACTGCTCAGCGGGGACGGATGCCGGCGACTCGTCGTTGCTCATGTGCTCACGATAGCGGTGCCCACGGCCGGATCCCGGCTGCGCGCGGCCCTAGAGTAGGGGCATGACTGCTGCCCCGGACCCGAAGGCCGAACTGCTCCGACTTCGCGCCAGCATCGACAACATCGACGCCGCGCTCATCTTCATGCTCGCCGAGCGGTTCCGCGCCACGCAGCAGGTGGGGCATCTCAAGGCCGAGTACGAGATGCCGGCATCCGATCCCGGCCGCGAGGAGCAGCAGGTCGCACGGCTGCGCGCGCTCGCCGAGGAGGCGCACCTCGACCCCGAGTTCGCCGAGAAGTGGTTCAACTTCGTGGTCGCCGAGGTCATCCGCCACCACACCGAGGCCGCGGAAGGGCGCTGAGTCCCGCGCTGCCGCAGACGGATCCCGGAGGTCGTGACGGATCGCGGAGAGATTCGTGCAGGTTCTTCCGCGATCTGTCATCCGCTCTGTGATCCGTCGTTCGTGATGACACGACGACGTCGGAACGGATGACGCCGCGGCGTCGGTCACCGCAACGGATCCCGGAGGTCGTGACGGATCGCGGAGAGATTCGTGCAGGTTCTTCCGTGATCCGTTATCCTCTCCGTGATCCGTCGGGCGGGATGACGAGAGGACGACGGAACGGATGACGCGCAGGGGTGGCCGTTCTGTTCACGACCCCGCCGCCACGGCCGCCGTACGGTGAGACCATGACACTGAGATTGGGCTTCATCGGCATCGTCACCGGCGACATGGCGGCATCGCTGGCGTTCTATCGTGCACTGGGCGTGCCCATCGCCGCGGGGCAGGATGACGCACCTCACGTCGACGCGACGCTCGACGACGGCGTGACGCTCGCATGGGACACCATCGAGACGATCAGGGGCTTCGACCCGGGCTACGTGCCGGCGAGTGGCGGGCACCGCATCGCGCTGGCGTTCGACAAGGGCACCCCGGCCGAGGTGGACTCCGCTGTCGCCGCGCTGGTCGCGGCGGGCTACCCGGCGCACGTCGAGCCGTGGGATGCGCACTGGGGCCAGCGCTACGCGACGCTGCTCGACCCCGATGGCAACTCCATCGAACTCTATGCGGAGCTGGACGCGAACTGACCCGGGGTCGCGCCGACCAGCCGACGGAACTCTCGCGAGAGATGCGGTTGGTCGGCGAAGCCCGCGTGGGCTGCCACCTCGCTGAGAGACACGCCGCGTCGGATCAGGTGCTGTGCTCGGCGTGCGCGCACGAGCGTGGCGTAGCCGTAGCCGAAAGTCGCGAGCATCCTTCGACGGAACGTGCGCTCGGACTCGCCGAGCTCCGACGCCACCTGCATCGCCGGCACGGCAGCGATGGCCTGGGAGTGCACCGAGGTCACCCAGCGGCTCGAGCCCGATGCCAGCGGCACGGTCGACGAGATCTGGCCGATCCCCGTCGTTCCTTCCCGGTATCGCATCATCGCCTGGCGCAGATGCCTCCGGGGTTCGCCCTGCACGATCGCGTCGAGCGGAAGCAGCTGATCGGCGAGCTCCGAGAGCTCAGTGCGCAGCATCCGTCCGGCCCGCCCCGGGGCGAGCCGCAGCCCCACACTGCCGGTCTCACCGTCGCTCTCGGTGGCGATCCACCGGGTCGACGGCCCCGCCACGAACACCCGGTCCTCACGGAGGATCAGGTCGACGCACCCGTCGGCGGGGATCACCGCGCCGTCACTGCCCAGCGACCGCCACAGGGCGGCCCCGTCGGGAAGCGGCGTCTCGGAGTACATCTCCCCATCCTCTCGCGCCCGCGGCATCCGACAGCGTGCCTCGGCGCCGACGGATCCCGGAGGTCATGAC
This sequence comes from Microbacterium sp. NPDC087591, assembly GCF_044743625.1. Taxonomy (NCBI): domain Bacteria; kingdom Bacillati; phylum Actinomycetota; class Actinomycetes; order Micrococcales; family Microbacteriaceae; genus Microbacterium; species Microbacterium sp. NPDC087591. Next base: position 1,499,313 of record NZ_JBIUWU010000001.1, on the reverse strand, counting down.
GGATCCCGGAGGACTGCGCCGAGCATCGTCCGTGATTCGTCATCGTCTCCGTGATCCGTCGGCCCGGATCACCGGACGGATGACGGAATGTCAGACCGGCAGGATACGTCCGGTGATGACGCCCTCGACAGCCCGCACGTAGGCCGTGCCGACTTCCTCGTCGGTGACCGGTCGGTGCCCAGGGAACGAGGCGTGGTAACCGGGGGAGTTCTCGAGCACGTCGGGCGAGACCGCGTTGATGCGGATGCCGCGCGGCGCCTCGGCGGCCGCCGTGATCACGAACGACTCCAACGCCCCGTTCGCCATCGCGGCGGCTGCGCCGGTGGCGATCGGCTCGCGGGCCAGCACGCCGCTGGTCACCGTGATCGACCCGCCGTCCTTCACCTGCGCGAGGGCCTGACGCGCGACCTCGATCTGCGCGAGGGCCTTGCCGGTGAACCCCGCGAGGTAGTCGTCGCGGGTGAGATCGCCGAGCGGCTTGAACGGCGCGGAGCCCACGGCCACCACGACGGCATCGACATCCGTCACCCGGGCGAACAGCGCGGCGATCGACGCCGGATCGGTGACGTCGACCGAGGTCTCTCCGCTGCGTGACGCCCGCACGACTTCGTGGCCGCGGGATTCGAGCGTGGTCGCCACGACGTTGCCGATGCTGCCGGTTGCTCCGATGACGAGTGCCTTCATGGGGTGTCCTCTCCGTCTGCCGCGGCATCCGCTCGGACGCCCCTTCGAGTCTTCCACCCCTGGCAGCAGTGCGGGCCGCAGCCCGAGCGTCTCAGCGTGCGCTGAACTCCTGCGCCACGACGCGAGCCGCTGCGCCCCGCAGCACGGCATCGTCCAGGGTGCTCCGGTGCACGGCCGGACCGAGTGAGGGGTGCGAAGCCGCCTGCACAGCTGCGGCGGTCGCGGAGATGAGCTCGTCCCCCAGGACCGATGCGGGCCCGCTCACCACGATGCTCGGCAGGTCGACGGCCGCGGCGATGACAGACAGTGAGGTACCCAGGCGGGAGCCGGCCGCCGTGAGCACCGCGCCCCGATCGTCGGCCGTCGTCGCCGCGTCGAGTCGCCGGGAGAGCGCGGGCACCGATGCCCAGGCGTGCACGCAGCCGATGCGCCCGCACGGGCAGGCGTCTCCAGGGTCACCGCCGGCGATCACGTGCGCGAGCTCGCGGGCGCCGGTCGACCGCTCGACCGGGGCTCCGTCGTCGTCGAACGCGCGGATGGCCGTGCCGATGCGCGTGCCCATGCGCACCAGGAGGAAGTCGGAGTCGACCGCGCCGAACCGCAGCTCGGCATCTGCGGCGAGATCGGCGTCGTCGAACAGGTGCACGGGCGCGCCGGCCGTCTGAGCGAGAAGCGGGCCGAGGCCGAGGAGTGCGGATGAGCCGTTCGGCACGCCGATGCCGATTCCGAGCGGAGGGTGCGAGGCGAGCGATGCGAGATCGGAGACGAGTGCCGATGCCGCCGTGACCGGGTCGCCGTCGTTCGAGCGCACGAGCCGGTGTGCGAGGCCGCCGTCCGGAGTGGCGAGGGCGCCGACGACGTGATCGGGCGCGCTCAGGTCGAGGGCGATCACCTGCACGGCGCGCTGGTCGAATTCGAGCATCACCGCCGGCTTGCCCGGGCGGGCATCCTGGCTCTGACCGCTCTCGCGCAGCACGCCGTCGTCGAGCAGGTCTTTCACGACCTCGGAGATCGTGGGCCGTGCGAGCCCCGTCAGCCGGGCGAGATCGGCGCGGCTGACGAGCGCATGCTGCATGAGGGTGCGCAGCACGAGGCCACGGTTGCGATGGCGGATGCCCTGGGCATGCGTGTTCACCGTCGGGGTGCGCGGCGTCGACGGCGGGGCGGTCGGGGGCAGGAGCACGCTCATGCGCCGAGGGCCGTTCCGACATGACGGCGAGAGGAGGCGACCAGGACCGAGACGGCGGGGCGTCCTATGATCTGGGAGTAGTGCACGATGCTCCTTCGCAGGCGGCGGACACTGTGGCAGCGGCGGACTCTGCTACTAAGTTTAGTAAATAAACTAACTGTGCCGAGCGTACGGAGCGCCGCCTGATCTGTCAATCGCGCTCCCCGGCGCGCGGACGAACGGAAACCCATGTTGAACAGCGACGACGGCCTCGACACGCAGGCATCCGTGCGGCGTGCGAACCTCCGGCGCGCACTGCAGCTGGTGTTCCGCAGCTCGGGCACGCAGACGCGCGCGGGCATCGCGAGGGCGACCGGACTGACCGCGGCCACCGCATCCTCCCTGGTCGCCGAGCTCATCGAGAGCAGGCTCATCGTCGACGGCGAGCAGGCAGCGAGCACGGGCGGCAAACGCGCGACCACCCTGAGCGTCGATGCCAGCCACCACCTGATCCTCGTGCTCGTCATCCAGCCCACCAGCGCCCGCATCGCCCTGGTCGCGCTCGACGGCGCCGAGATCGACATCCGCCGCCTCGCATACACCCCCGAGACGCGCGATGCGGCGCTCGACGCTGCGATCGTCGACGTCGCTGCAGAGTACGGTTCGCGCGTGATCGCCGCGGGCGTGCAGCTGCCCGGCACGACCGACGGCCGCTCCGTGCTCGAGAGCGTGCAGCTCGGCTGGCAGGATGTGCCGCTCGCCGACCGCTTCGAGGCGCTGCTCGGGGCGCCCGTGCTCCTGGTGAACGATGTCGACGCCGAGGCGATCGCCGAAGCAGGCATGGAGGAGTCCCCGGCGGGGTACCGTCTCTTCATCCACCTCGGCGGCGGCGTCGGCGCGGCGATCACCCTGGACGGAGACCTCGCTCCCGGCCCTCGTGACCGCGCGGGCGAGATCGGTCACGTGCAGGTCGAGTTCGGCGACGCGGCACGCGAGTGCCGGTGCGGTCGCCACGGCTGCCTCGAGTCGTCGGCATCGCTCTCCGCCCTGCTCGGTGCGGAGTTCACGGACGCGATGGATGCGGATGCCGTCGCCGCGCTCGCCGTCACGGCAGACGATGCCGACCTCGGTGCCGGGGCGCGAGCGCTCGCCAGGGCGATCAAGCTCATCAGCGCGCTGCTCGATCCGACCGAGGTCGTGATCGGCGGACCGGCGACCCTGCTCGGAGATCGGTTCCTCGCGCTGCTGCAGCAGGAGACCGACTATCACGCCAGCGGCACGGCCGCGGTGCCGGTGCGCTATGCCGACACCCGCGCGACGGAGTCGGCCGGAGCCGCTCAGGCTGCGCTGACCGCGGTGCTCGGCGTGCGCTGGAGCCCGGCGCAGCTGATCGCCGCCGCGCGCCCTTCGCGCTGACATCCGTCTCGGGTTCGGGAGGAGAGCTCGTCCCCGGGAGGATCTGCGGCGGCATCCGCTCCTCCCCACGCCGAGATCTCCTCCCGAACCCGGGGCGCCCGGCCTGGCCGCGATCCAGGAATGAAGGAGATCTCGCGAGATGAAGGAGCCGATTCGGCATCCGCTCCGTCATCTCGCGAGATCTCCTTCATGTCGGGAGCGCGACCCGAACCCGGACTACTTCACGCTGCCCGCGGTCAGCCCGCCGACCAGGCGCTTCTCGATGAGCATGAACAGGATGACGACGGGCAGGATCGCCACGATCGAGACGCCGAACACGTACTGCCAGCTGGTCTCGTACTGACCCACGAATTTGGTCAGGGCGACCGAGAGCGGCTGGTTCTTGTCGGTAGAGAGGATGACGAGCGAGGCCGCGAACTCGTTCCAGCACGCCACGAACGTGAACACGATCGCGGTGACGATGCCGGGCCACACCAGGGGCAGGTTGATCTTGAACAGCACGGTGAAGCGACCGGCGCCGTCGATCTGCGCCGCCTCGTCGATCTCCTTGGGGATGCCGGCGAAGAAGGAGTGCATGATCCACACCGCGAACGACAGGTTGAACGCCGCGTTGATGAAGATCATCGCCGCCCAGGTGTCGCCGAGCCCGAGGGTCGTGAACTGACGGAACAGGCCGGAGGTGAGCACCGCTGGCTGCAGCATCTGCGTCACGATCACCAGGAACAGGAACACCATCCGTCCGGGGAACCTGAAGCGGGCCGTGTAGTACGCCGCGGGGAGCGAGACCGCGAGCACGAGCAGTGTCGCAAAGACCGCGATGATGATGGTCGAGATCAGGTTGTACGGCAGCGGCGTCTCGGGGGTCGACCACATCGTGATGTAGTTCTCCCAATGCCACTCGGTCGGCAGGTAGGTCGGGTCGACCGAGCGGATCTGCGGCTTGGTCTTCACCGAGCCGAAGAACATGATCAGGTACGGCAGCACGAAGATCGCGAGCACGAGGAATCCGGCCGCCATCCGCAGGATGACCCGCGGCAGCGAGACCTGATCGGCGGTGTAGCGACGCTTGCGACCGGGCAGGGGCGGGATGCTGCGTCCGCCGCGGCCTGCGGTCGTGACGAGTTCGGTCTCGGTGACGGTCACGATCAGACCTCCTTCATGGGCTTGACGACCTTCACGTACGCCGCGACGATCAGGATCACGATCAGGAAGGCGACCACCGACAGGGCGCTCGCGACATCGACCTTCTTCTGCAGCTCGATGTACTTGAAGATCATCGTCATGATCGTGTCGGCGCCGTATCCGGGGATCGACCCCGTCATGACCTTGAGGATCGGCAGCGAGTTGAAGACGTTGATGATGTTGATGAGGATCGCGACCGCCAGCGCACTGCGCAGCTGGGGCAGCACGATCGACCAGTAGGTGCGGGTGGCTCCGGCGCCGTCCATCTTCGCGGCCTCCAGCGCATCGGCAGGCACCGCCTGGAGTCCGGCCAGGATCGTGTAGGTCGTGAAGGGCAGCGACACGAAGATCGCGATCACGATCGACCAGATGAACGCGGTCGTCGGGTTCTTGGTCCAGCCGTAGCCGACCGAGTCGGACGAGAGTCCGATGTCGTAGAGGAACTTGTTGAAGACCCCGAAGTACGGCTCGAGGCTGTAGTAGAACACCATGGTCGTCATCACGACGGATGCCGCCCACGGCACGATCACGGCCATGCGCACGATCTGTCGGCCGGGGAAGGCCTTGTTCAGGATCTGCGCCAGTCCGAGCGAGATCACGACCGTGAACAGCACGACCGAGACGACCCACACGATGGTGCGGAAGAAGATCGGCCAGAACTCCGTGAAGGCGAACACGGTGGCGAAGTTGTCGAAGCCCACCGAACCCTTGTCGAGGCCCGAGAGCGAGATGTCGCGCGTGGAGTTGTAGAACATCACACCCGCGGGGAACAGCACGACGCCGATGATGAGCACCAGCGCCGGTGCGATCCAGGGCAGCGCCTGGAGGAGGTCCTTCGCCCGCGACCGTCCCCGGGGGGTGTCGGGGGTGCGGGGGCGGCCGGTGGCCGCCCCCGCGAGGTTCGAGGACTGTGTCGTCTGGCTCATTCGTGTACCCGAACCTTCCCGATCGGCAGGCCTCAGCCTGCGTCGACCTGCGCCTGGATCTGCTTCAGCACGTCAGCGGCAGGCTGGTCCTGCAGCTGGCCGAACAGGGACTTGAACGCACCGTCTGCGGCGGACCACTTGGCGTTCGTCGACGGGTAGAACTGCGCGTCGGGCAGCACGTCGAGGAACGGCTTCAGGGCTTCCTCGCCGGAGAGCTGCTCTGCGCCGGACTTGGTGACGGGGAGGAAGCCTTCGGCCTGCACCCACGGCACGTACACGTCGGCCGAGTAGTAGTAGTCGAAGAACTTGGTGATCGCGTCCTTCTTGTCGTCGTCGTTCTGGAACGCCATCAGCTGGTCCATGACGCCGAGCGTGAACGGCGAGCCGTCCTTGGTCGGGATCGGGACGATGGAGTAGTCCAGGTCGGGGTTGCCCTCGGCGATCTGTCCGACCGTCGGCGGCAGGCCGACCTGCATGCCGATCTTGCCCTGGATGAAGATGTCCATCAGCGGCGACCGCTGCGTCGAGCCGGGGTCGGCCTGGGTCGCACCGGCGTCGATCATCTTCTTGATCTGCTCGGCGCCGACGAGGTTCTCGGGGGTGTCGATCGTGATCTCGGACGCGTCGCCGAACGAGCCGCCGCCGCCCCACAGCCACACGGCCGCCTCGGCCTGCGCCTCTTCGGAGCCGAGCGGCATGCCGTAGCCGGCCACCCCGCCGCCGAGCGCGGACACCTTGGTGGCGGCGTCCAGCAGGGAGTCCCAGTCGGTCGGAGCCTCGACACCCGCCTGGTCGAGCAGTGCGTTGTTGACGAACAGGGCGCGTGCCGACGCGATCAGCGGCAGCGCGTAGGCCGTGCCGTCGACCTCGGCGTTCGCGAGGAACGACTCCTGGAAGTCGGAGTAGACGTCATCCGAGACGACGTCCTTGACCGGGTACAGCAGCTCGTCGCCCACGAAGCCGGCGAACGGGCCGCCGTTGTAGATGTCCGGTGCCTCGCCGGCCTGGATCTTGGTGGAGACGACCTTCTCGAGGTTGTCCCACGACTGCACCTCGAGCTTGACCTTGATGTCGGGGTTGGCCTTCTCGAACCCCTCGATGACGGTCTCCCAGTTCGCCTTGGTGCCGTCGGAGTAGCTGGGGACAAGCAGGTCGAGCGTGGTCGACCCTCCGGCATCGCCGCCGCTGTCGCCGGTGGATCCGCCGAAGCCGCACGAAGCGAGCGTGAGTGTGGCGGTTGCCGCAAGAGCGACAGCGCCGAATCGCAGTGACTTCTTCATGTGTGTTGCATTCCTCACTGTGTGTGTGGGTTGCCGCTCCGTCGGACGGGTGCCACTCGGATGAGGAGTGACTCCGCCGTTCGGTGGAGGGGGCGCGGGGCACAGTCGCAGAGCACTTCACGCGACGGTGCGTGGTGATCGGTCCCGCCGGTGGCGGTCGTGATCGTTCGAGTCGGTTCGACTCGAGTCCTCGATGTCGATGGGGCGTGGCACCGAGGCGGTGGAACTTGTTCGATTATTTGTCAGGCGAATAAACAAATCAAGAAAATCCTCTAGTGGATATCCATGAGCGCCATACTATGATCGACTTACGGCTTAAACAATCACAATCACGCAAAGATTCTTGAGAAAGGCACTCCGATGACGGAATCGTCGCCCGGCGCACACATGCGCGAAGAGCTCACCTCCCAGCCCGAGACGTGGGCGGCAGCCGCTGAGCTGCGCGATGCACAGGCCCTCCTCCCGGCTGCCGGAGCGCGCATCGCGGTCGTCGGATGCGGCACCTCCTGGTTCATGGCGCAGTCCTACGCCGTGCTGCGGGAGACGGCCGGTCTGGGGGAGACCGACGCGTTCACGGCATCCGAAGCCTTCGTCGACCGCGGCTACGACGCCGTCGTCGCGCTCACGCGCTCGGGCACCACCACCGAGGTGCTCGAACTGGTCGAACGCATCAAGGGACGCATCCCCACCATCGGCGTCATCGGCGACCCGGAGTCGCCCCTCGTCTCGCTCGTGGACGAGGCGGTGCTCCTGCCGTTCGCCGACGAGAAGTCGGTCGTGCAGACGCGCTTCGCCACCACCGCGCTCGCGTTGTTCCGCGCCTCGCTCGGAGAGGACCTCACCGCCGCGATCGCCGATGCCTCCGCCGTGCTCGCCGCTCCGGCCGACGACGAGCTGCGCGACGCCGACCAGTACACGTTCCTGGGGCGCGGGTGGACGATCGGCCTCGCCCACGAGGCGGCGCTGAAGATGCGCGAGTCCTCGCAGTCGTGGACCGAGTCCTACTCGTCGATGGAGTACCGTCACGGTCCCATCGCGATCGCGGCTCCCGGCCGTGTGACGTGGCAGTTCGGCGCGGCTCCTGAAGGGCTCGAGGCCCAGGTCGAGGCGACAGGCGCGCGCTTCGTGCAGCATCCGATCGATCCTCTCGCCGAGCTCGTCCGCGTGCACCGGGTCGCCCTCGACCGCGCGCTGGCGCGGGGCCTGGACCCGGATCAGCCCCGCAACCTCACGCGATCCGTCGTCCTGGACGCATGACACAGGCCCGCGACCGGAGCCGATGATGACCAGGTCTGACCCCGCCGCCGATGTTCCCGACGTCCTGCGCGACGCATCGGGAGAGGCGCTCACGGCCGTTCGCGGGTTGGGCGCCGGCGTGCCGGTGCTGGCCTTCGACGTGGGGGGCACCGACATCAAGTCGGCGCTGTTCGACGCGCACGGCACCGCGCACGGCCTGCGCCGCACTCCGACGCCGATCGTCGAGGGAGATCGCACCGAGGCGCTCATCGCACGTCTCGGCGTGCTGGCGGAGGAACTGCGCGCGGCGCATCCCGGCATCGAGCCGCAGGCCGTCGGCCTCGTCGTGCCCGGGATCGTGGACGCGGATGCCGGGCTCGGAGTGTTCGCCAGCAACCTCGGCTGGCACGACTCCCCGCTGCGCGATCTCGCCAGCGCCCGTCTCGGGCTGCCGGTCGCGTTCGACCACGACGTGCGTGCGGCGAGCTGGGCCGAACGGCTGCTCGGAGGTGCGCGCGACTACGAGAACGCCGTGGTGCTCGTAATCGGCACCGGGATCGCCGGCGCCCTGCTCGTGGGCGGCGTGCCGTACACCGCCGGCGGGTATGCCGGGGAGATCGGGCACTCGCCCGTCGCCGAAGGGCCGATCTGCGCGTGCGGCGCGCGAGGATGCCTGGAGGCCGTCGCCTCGGCAGGAGCCATCGCGCGCCGCTACCACGAGGCCACCGGGGTCGCTCCGGACGGGGCGAAGGACGTGATCGCCCGCGCGGCAGCCGGCGACCCCGCGGCGAGGGACATCTGGAACTCCGCACTCGATGCGCTGGCCCTCTCGCTCGCGCAGCTGACCGCCGTGATCGCCCCCGAGGCCGTGGTGATCGGGGGCGGACTGTCGCGCGCCGGCGGTGCCTTGTTCGACGAGCTCCGCGCCCGCCTCGCCGCCCGGCTGAGCTTCCACCGCCTGCCCGTGCTCGTTCCGGCTGAGCTCTCCGGCAACGCCGGACTGCTCGGGGCAGCGCTGCGGGCGCGGGAGGTCGCATGATCCTCACGGTCACACCGAACCCCGCTCTCGACCTCACCTGGCACGTCGACCGGCTCCGCGTCGGCGACACGCATCGCGCCGACGCCGGTGCCGTGCGGGCCGGAGGCAAGGGCCTCAACGTGGCCAGGGTCGCGCACGCGGAGGGGGCAGCGGTGCGGGCGATCACGACCGCGGGTGGGCGCACCGGAGAGGAGTTCGCGGAGGAACTCGGCCGCAGCGGGGTGCCGCACGCGCTGGTGCGGGTCGCGCAGGACACGCGTCGCAGCATCGCGATCGTCGATGAAGCCCTCGGCGACACCACGATCATCAACGAGCGCGGCCTCACCCCGAGCGACCAGGAGTGGGCGGACCTGCTCGCCGCCCTGGTCGACGCCCTGCCGAGCGCGCGCGTGCTCGTGATCTCGGGCAGCCTCCCGCCCGGCGCTCCGGACGGCTTCGTCCCGCTGCTGATCGCGGTGGCGAAGGATGCCGGTGTGCCGGTGATCGTCGACACCTCCGGGCCCGCGCTGCTGCGGGCGGCCGATGCCGGCGCCTCGGTGCTCAAGCCGAATCGCGCCGAGCTCGCGGAGGCCACCGGCATCCTCGACCCTCTCGACGGTGCCCGTGCGCTGATCGAGCGGGGCGCCGAGCTCGTGCTGCTCTCGCTCGGTGCGGCGGGGATGCTGGCCGTCACGGCATCCGCACTCGTGCACGCCCGCCTCGATGACCCCCTCTCCGGCAATCCGACCGGCGCCGGTGATGCGGCGGTGGCCGCGTGCGCCGTGCTGTACGCCGAGGGAGAGCGCGACCCCGAGGTGATCCTGCGCCGCGCGACCGCCTGGTCGGCGGCAGCCGTGCTGATGCCCCTCGCCGGCGACATCTCCCCGCAGTGGCCGGCGTTCGCCGAACAGCTGCGCGTCTCGCATCCCGACCCCGAATCCGTCCGGAAGGACCTCTCGTGACCCTCGTCTCCGCCCGTGAACTCGTCGCCGCGGCATCCGCTGCCGGTCGGGGGATCGGGGCCTTCAACGTGATCCATCTCGAGACCGCCGAGGGGCTCGTGCGCGCGGCAGAGCGTGCACAGCTGCCGGTGATCCTGCAGATCTCCCAGAACTGCGCCGACTACCACGGAGGGCTGGAGCCGATCGCGCTCGCGACCCTCGCCGTGGCCCGCCGCGCGGCGATGCCGGTGGCGGTGCACCTCGACCACGCCGAGCGGCCGGAGCTGGTCGATGAGGCGATCGCCCTCGGGTTCGGCTCTGTGATGTTCGACGGTGGCGCGCTGCCCTACGACGACAACGTCGCGCTGACCGCTGCGGTCGCGGCCCGTGCGCACGCGGCCGGGGTCTACATCGAGGGCGAGCTCGGCGAGGTCGGCGGCAAGGACGGTGCGCACGCGCCCGGTGTGCGCACGGATCCGGACGAGGCGCGGGCCTTCGTCGCGGCGACCGGTGTCGATGCGCTCGCCGTGGCCGTCGGGTCGTCGCACGCCATGATCGACCGCACCGCCGCACTCGACCTCGACCTGATCGCCCGGCTCCATGCCGCGCTGCCGGTGCCGCTGGTGCTGCACGGATCCTCCGGTGTGGCCGACGACGTGATCGTTCAGGCCGTGCGCGCCGGGATGGCGAAGATCAACGTGTCGACGCATCTGAACGGGCACTTCACCCGTGCTGTGCGTGCGGTGCTCGCCGACGACGAGCGTCTGGTCGACTCCCGCAAGTACCTTGCTCCGGCGCGCGAGGCGCTGGCCGAGGAAGCCGCGCGGCTGCTGCGTCTGTTCGCCGGTGCCGGGGACGATACGGTGGCGGGATGACACCCTTCGCGCACACGGCATCCGTCCGGGGGCGGCGTTGAAGCGCGCCGCCCGGCTGAACGCGATCCTCGACCTGCTGGCCGAAGCCGGAGAGGTGACGGTCGATGATCTGGTCGAGCAGTTCGGCGCCTCCGCCGCGACGACGCGTCGTGATCTCGACTCGCTCGCGGAGCAGCGGCTGCTCACCCGCACGCACGGCGGCGCGGTCGCACAGGCCGTCGCCTACGAGCTGCCCATCCGGTACAAGAGCCACCTGCGCACGCACGAGAAGGCGGGCATCGCCCAGGCCGCGGCCGGCCTCGTCGCACCCGGCATGGTCGTCGGACTCTCCGGCGGCACCACGACCACCGCGATCGCCGCGGCGCTCGCCGCGCGCGACGACCTCGCCTCCGGCGCCGGCATCACGGTGGTCACGAACGCCGTGAACATCGCCGCCCAGCTGGCGACGCGCCCCGACATCAAGGTCGTCGTCACCGGCGGCGTCATCCACTCCCGCAGTTACGAGCTCGTCGGACCGTTCGTCGAACAGCTGCTGCGCGGGGTGCGCCTCGACATCGCCTTCATCGGCGTGAACGGCATGGATGCCGAGTCCGGCGCGACCACGCATGACGAGCGCGAGGCGGCCGTGAACCGCATGATGGCCGAGCGCGCCCGCCGCGCGGTGGTGGTCACCGACAGCAGCAAGCTCGGCGTCGTGGCCTTCGCCGCAGTCGGCGGCGTGGACCTGTTCCCGACCGTGCTCACGGATGCCGGAGCGGATGCCGGTGCGGTCGCCGCGCTGCGGGACGCCGGGCACGAGGTGCTGCTCGCGGGGTGAGGGTGGGTCTGCGCCTACAGATCGAAGCGATGAGGGATGACGCCGTCACCCTCGCGGTAGGGGACGAACCCCATGGCCGAGTAGTACGCCAGAGCGGGCGCGCTGTCCGCACCGATCGTCGCGTCGATGTGCCGCAACCCGGCCGCTTTCGCCGCTGACAGCGAGATGGCGAAGAGGCGGCGCCCGATGCCGCTGCGTCCGGCGTCGGGATGGATATGAGTGCCGATGATCCCCCACCCGACGAGCACGTCGTAGGGATTGTCGGGCCACGCGCGCTTGAGCGACTGGAATCCGACGACACGGCCGTCCTGCTCGGCGACAGTGCACGCGACCGTGTGCTCGACACCAAGGTAGCGCTCTGTGATCAGTGCGACGTCGACCGGACTCTGCCGGAGCCCCGCGCGATGGATGGCGTTCTGCACCTCGGCCATGTCCTCGGCGTCGGTCGGTTCGGCAGGCCGGAATTCGATCACGGTCCAGCTTCTCATCCGTCGGGAGTTCAGGAGAAGCGGGCGGCGGGCTCGACGGCCCGTTCGTAGAGCAACTGCGGTGCGACGTGCGCCTCGACGACCGTCGCCCAGCAGGTAGGGTGACCGTCATGACGGCGCCGGTGCACAAGAGCCCCACCTCCCGCGCTTTGGCCCTCGGACTTCTGGTCGTGCAGGTGCTGGTGGCGGGAGCGGCGGGCTACTGGGTGCTGATGCAGACTTTCCTCGTCGCGGGATGCGGAGATGCGTGTGTGTACGACGTCGTGTCTGGAGCGTGGCGGGCCCAACTGTGGGTAAGTCTGGGAAGCGTCGTGCTGTCCTGTGTGCTCATCTTGGTCTTCTCCGCGCGCGGCAAAGTCACCTGGTGGGTTCCCACCGTGGGGATCGCCGTGGTGGTGATTACGACCGTCGTCGCGACGATCGCTATCGGCGGCGCAACGCGCGTCTGAGGTCTGCGGTCAGCTCGCCGAGCGCGAGACGTCGGAGAGCTGCGCGATCCACTCGACGGCGGATCGTGCGAGCCGGCGAGGTACTGCCGCGTGGTCGCTCGCACGGCATGCAGGAGATCTCGCATTATGAAGGAGCGGATGCGGCGGCGCGGCCCTTCACGATGCGAGATCTCCTTCATTGATCGCGCGTGTCCTCCAGTCGGTCTGGCAGGTGTGGTGCGTCCGCGCTGTCCTCCCTCGTTTCGAGAGCTGCCAAGCCGACGTCAGCGATGATGCGTCTGGTCACGTCAGCGAGGGATTCGTCCGGGCCTATCCGGCCTTCGTCGACGAACGTGAGCGGCTGCCATCCGTCGAACCATTCGCGCATCTGTTCGGCGGTGAAGGCGTGGCGCAGTTCCCGGCCTTCGTGGCGTCGGACCGTCTCTTCATATCCGACATCGAACTGGTAGATCCGTGTGACCCCTCGATGGTCTCTCCACAGCTGTTCCAATCGACTGGCATAGTCGCGGAGGTTGAATACGCCATCGAGGATGACGTCATACCCGAGGTCGAGTGACTGGCGCGCGGCCGCATCGACGAGTGCTGCGGCATCGGCGGATCGCGACTCCTTCTCGCCCCCGGCCAAGAGTTCGCGTCGGAAGTAGTCCTGATGAATCACTGCAGTCTTGGGGCGGAGCAGTGGGCGAAGCGCCGCCGCAGTCGTCGTCTTCCCTGACCCGGAGTCGCCGCGGAGGATGATCAGGCGGGTGCTGGCGGATCCGATGGCTGCCATGCGTCCAGTCTCACAGCCGGCGTGCTCGTGTTACGTCGAAGAGCTTCTCCTGTGAGACCACATGCGCAGCAGAGCGCACACCTGAGAGACTCGAAGAATGGCCGGGTTCCATCATGTCGAGATATGGGTCGCTGACCTCGAGCGGGCGCTGGCCGAGTGGGGGTGGCTCCTGGAGCAGGTGGGCTTCACGCGCGAAAGCCAGTGGGCCGAGGGGCAGTCGTGGGAGGCGGGAGGCGCCTATCTCACCGTCACGACGTCGCCGAACCTCAGCGGTTCGATCCATGAGCGGCGAAGTCCGGGGGTGAATCATCTGGCATTCACAGGCGGCGCGGCCGAGCGAGTGGACGCGATCATGGATGCCGCCCCGGAGCATGGGTGGCATCCGCTCTATCAGCATCGCTACCCCCACGCGGGTGGGCCCGATCACTACGCCGGGTGGCTGGAGAACTCCGACGGATTCAAGGCGGAGATCGTCGCGCAGCTCGGGTGAGCGAGAGCGATGCTGAGTTGCCCTGGAGCGCGCGCCAGGGCTCAGAATCGGAAGGGGAACCGATCGTGCACGAGAAGGGGGCTCCTCATGTCAGACACACTCACTCCGCAGGCGACCGCTGAACGGGCGGGCGTCTCGCTCGACACGCTCCGCTACTACGAGAGAGAGGGACTGATCGGGCCGATCGCGCGCACGGCCGGCGGGCATCGCGCGTACGGCGACGACGATCTGTTCTGGATCGGACTGGTGACGTGCCTGCGGGACGCCGGGCTGGGGATCTCCGAGTTGCGGGAGTTCACCTCCCTCCTCCGCAGTGAGGGCAGTGCCTCGGACCGCGTCGCGTTCCTCCAGGGGCATCGGCGGGAGCTTCAGGAGCGGAAGACGCGCATCGACCTCGCGCTCGGCGTGCTGGATGACAAGATCGCCCACTACAGCGAGCAGTCGACCGACGTGCACCGCGGTTGAGATCGGCTTGACCTGGAGCGCGCTCCAGCATCCAGCATCGAAGCATGACCGCACAGCTGCACACTCCTCAGATCATTCTCGGGACCATGGATCACGGCACCCGTGTCGACGAATCCACCGCATTCCGACTTCTCGACCGCTTCGTCGAAGCCGGCGGCCACTGGCTCGACACCGCTAACTGCTACTCGTTCTGGAGCGACCCGACCGGTCTGGGCGGTGCCAGCGAACGCACGCTCGGAGCCTGGATGCGGGCGAACCCCGGCGCGCGCTCGACCATCGGCCTCGCCACCAAGGTCCGACAGGACCCGTTGGTCGCCCACTCGTGGCCGGAGAGCGCGGAGGGCCTCTCGGCTGACGCCATCAGGGCAGGACTCGACGGCAGCCTCGAGCGTCTCGGGGTCGATCACGTGGACCTGTTGTGGGCCCACGCGGAGGACCGGTCGGTCGATCTCGCCGAGACCGTCGCCGGCTTCGGTGAGGCGGTGGCTCAGGGGCGTGCCATCCGCATCGGCGCGGCCAACCACGCGTCCTGGCGGGTGCAGCAGGCGCGTGAACTCGCTCGCCGGCAGGGAGTGGCCGAGTGGTCGGCGCTGCAGCTGCGACACTCCCTCGTGCAGCCCCGCCCGGGTACCACGGTCCCCGAAGCGGGCCACAAGCTCCTCCAGCCGGACGACCTCGACTTCGCCCGGTCGGAGGGCCTCGCGCTCTGGTGCTACACACCCTTGCTGATGGGCGGATACACCCGCGCGGATCGCCCGTTCTCCGACGGCTACGCCCACCCGGGAACGGAGCGGGTGCTGCGTGTGCTCGACGAGGTCGCGCGCGAGGTCGGCGCGACACCGAACCAGGTCGTGCTCGCCTGGCTGATGAGTCAGGGGATCTCTCCCCTGGTCGGGGCGAGCAGGGTGGAGCAGATCGACGAGGCGATGGGAGCGCGGGAGGTCACGTTGTCGGCGCACCAACTGCGACGATTCGCGGAGGCCCGCTGAGCACGGACCTCGTCAGCGCGGCGGGGGATGCCGGCGCCATCGCCACACGCAACGAAGGCCTCGGCGTCCCCACAACGCCGAGGCCTCGCGAGCGCGTCACGGCTGCATACCGCTGCACACTCTGAGCAGTTGGTGTCCACGTCGTCTCGCACTCCCCAGTGCGCGAGACTCCGCGTTGACTGCGCCTCCCTTGCGCCCCGACTCTCCGAGGCCCTCCGCATGACACCTTCCGAAGAACAGGAGCGCCGACCCTCCGCGGTGATACACCGAATGGAGAAAAAGTTCAGAATCCGCTGCCGTGGCACTGGAACGGCGCGCGATGGCCGGTCGAGACGGATGCCGCGGCCAGAGCCGCAGCGGGGGTCGCACCGCCCGCGAGTTCGCCGTGCACCGCGCTGAGCAGCTCGCACGCCACGTCATCCGGCACCACCACCGGCGCCGCGATCACGCAGCGCGTTCCCGCATGCAGCCACACCCGCGTCATGCCGAGGGCCTCTTCACCCCACCGCACCGAGGAGCGGCCGAGCTCGCATGCCGAGAGGATCACCGTGTCCGGCACGGTCGGGATCAGGTCGACGTCGTAGCCGAACAGGGTGCCGTCGGCCAGCTCGAAGCCGGAGAACAGTGGGTTGTCGACCGCGTGGCGGCCGTGGGCGGCGATGTGCAGCAGGTCGCTCGTGCCGGCGAGGGTCGTGACGGCCGAGACGGTCGCCTCCGGTCCGTACAGCTGCACCGGGGAAGCGCCCCACGCTGCGGCAGCCTGGCGGATCTCCTCAGCGGCGCGCGGCACGCGAGGGCCGGCGGCGAATCCGATGCGGGCGCCCTTCTCGCCGGGACGACGACGATCGGCGCTCCACCGTGAGACCGAGGTCGCGAGCGTGAACGGGGTGCCGTGCATGCCGGGGAGCATCGCCCAGGGCACTCCGGCGAGGATGCCGGGCGAGGTCACCACCAGCTGCCGCGCCGATCCCCGCACTGGTGCGAGGAGTTCGGCATCGAGCACGGCCAGGCGCGCGTCGAGCGAGCGGGCGATCACCTCGGCCATCGGTCCGCCGCGCGTGAGGGCGGCCACGTCGAGGTCGGCGCGCAGTCCGTCCAGCGCCGACTGCACGCGCGACAGCGACAGGTCGACGATGCGGGCAGCGGATGGCGTCACCACGACGCAGTGCAGCGCAGCGCCGGTGAACACGTAGGCGAGCACGGCGGTGTCCGCGTCGAGCAGGGCCGTGGTCTCGGCGAGGTCGACGCGTTCGTTCGTGCCCCTGGAGCCGGTCGAGGACCACTGCCGTTCCCGCACCCGATCCCGCAGTACCCGCACGCGGGCGTCGGTCGTCCAGTCGTGACCTGCGAGGTCGGCGCGCAGCATCCGCAGTTCGGCGAGATCCGTCGCGAGCGCGTCGTCGTGCGGAGGGCGCAGCGGCGCGACCTGCTGGCTCAGATGCCGTGCCCGCTCGGACCAGGCGAACAGCGTCTCCGGATCGCGGGTGCGCGCGGCCGCCGTCAGCCCGGCGAAGACGAGCTCGCTCCCCTGCATCGCCACGGAGGCCTGCAGGTCGAGCGCGCCGAACGACTGCTGCCACCCTGCGAGCAGATCGAGCCCTTCGGCTGCGGCGTGAAGGGCGTCGCGGGGGCGTCCGGCCGAGGCGGCGCGCGCGGCCCGTACCTCGTGCACGCGCAAACGCAGCGGCGCGGGGGCGTCGTCGGCGACGGTCGGGAGCCGTCCCCCGCCGTCTCGTCGTGCGCTGAGGCGCAAGGCCGTCGCCTCGGTGCGCAGCCCGGCGCGATCGAGTGCCGAGGCCGTGCGCCTCACCTCGTCCTCGCTCGGGCGCCGCCGCGAGGTGCCGCTCAGCCGGGCCTCCAGCCGCACGGCGTCGGCCCGTGCCTCCCACCCGGCGCTGCCCAGCGCAGCGAACCGGCGCGCCGCGGTGCGTGCTGCGCGCTCGGCGGCGGTCACGTCGTGGCGCAGCAGCGAACGGGCGAGATGCAGCTCGGCCTCTCCCCGGGCCTGCCGCATCCGCTGCGCCCCGAACTGCACCGCGACCTGGCCGAGCAGGGCTTCTGCTTCGGTGGTGAGACCCGCATCGCGCAGCACCTCGGCACGGTCGAGGTCGCTGATCGCCGCCGACAGGTCGCTCATCTCCGCGAGGGTCGGACGGGAACGGGTCATGAGAGCCAGCGCCGTGACCAGGTCGCCGCCGAGCAGCGCCGCGTAGCCGAGGTTGTGACGTGCCTCCGCGAGAGGTTCATCGTCGCCGTTCGCCTCGTACACGGCGACCGCGCGCTGCAGATCGGCGACGCACGCCTCGAGCCGATGCTGCTGCATCCGCAGCATCGAGCGGTTCATGAGGCAGTTCGCGAGCTCGGTCGTCTCGGCGCTCATCGCCTCGATGGAACGCGTGAGCATCGTCTCGGCCTCTTCCAGCCGCCCGGAGTGCATCAGCAGCGTGCCGAGCTGTCCGCTGAGCACCGCGACCGTCTCGTCGGTCAGTCCGTCACGGTCGAGGGCCTCGCGGCAGAGGCGCTCGGCCTCGGCAGGCTCTCCGGTCTGCGCGAGCACATACGCCCGGGTGCCATCGATGCGGGCGCGCAGGTCGGGGTCATCCGTCCGAGCGGATGCCGTCGCCAGCGCACGCCGGGCCGCCGCGAACCGTCGGGAGTTGGCCGCTTCGACCCCGCGCCGGTGCAGCTCTTGTGCGGACAGGGGCATCGTCCCAGAATGCCGTGCCCCGCGCCCGGGCGGAAGAGCCGGGGACTTGTCCGGGCCGCGGCATCCCGGTTTCGTCGGCCCGTGTCGGCATCCCGTCTCGGCGGCGCGGGTCGGCATCCTGTCTCCTGCCCACCTGCAGGAGGAATGGCGGGATGCAGGAGGAATCGCCGTGTATTCCTCCTGCAGTCCGCGGCATCTCCTGCAGGACGCGCGGGCGGTCGCACATCGCGCGGGCGGTCGCAGGTCGCGCCGGCGGTCGCGGGTCGCGCCGGCGGTCGCGGGCTCGGGCGGGAGGCGCGCCGGGCTCAGTCCGTCGGCGAAGGGAGCGTCGTCACGACGGCCTTGACGGCGGATGCGGCATCCGTGCGCCCGGCACCGACGACGCCGAGGCGTGCGGCGATGAGGCCGGCGACGTATGGCGCTGCGAACGAGGTGCCGCTCCACACGGCGAAGCCGCCGCGGTAGTCGTCCGGGTCGATCGTCTCGCGGTGCAGTCCGTCGACGTCGGCCCTGGTCGTCGCCTGGGCTCCACCGACGAAGGCCGGTGAGGTGCTGACCACGGCTGCGCCCGGTGCGTACACCCGCACCCACGGTCCGACATTCGAGAACAGGGCGACCGAGCGGCCGGACGGGTTCAGCGCGCCGACCGACACGTGCGGGGCGCCGCGGTCGGGTCCGATGCCGTTGTCGGCGCCGGGCCAGGGCCACAGCGACGCCGGGAACGAGGGGCGGTCGATCGCGTCGTTTCCCGCCGAGCACACGACCACGCACCCCAGTTCGCGCGCCTTGGCGAGCAGGGCGTAGAGGGTGCGGCTGAACTGACCGTCGACGGGGGTCTCGTGGTAATACCCGAGCGACAGGTTGAGCACGTCGATCGGATGCCCGGTCTTCGGGTCCTCCCGGTATCGACGCAGCAGCTCGATGACCTGCGCCAGGCTCTCGAGCAGGGCGCTCTCGTCCACGACCCCGAGCGCTCCGGCCACGCGGACCGAGACGATGTCGGCATCCGGCGCAGCCTGTCGGATGATGCCGGCGATGAACGTGCCGTGTCCGGCGACGGCGTCGATCTCGCCATCGAGCTGCCCGTACAGATCGGGATAGCGCTCGGGGTCGGCGTCATCCGTGAGGCCGATGGGCACGCCGTCGAGCTCCAGGTGCCGGGTCACGATGTCATCCGGCAGCCAGTCGTGCACCCCGCAGCCGGTGTCGAGCACCGCGACCACGGGCCGACGACCGCGCTTCGGGGCGGGCCCGCGGCGCGGTGCGGGGCCGAGCCAGGTCACCGGCTGCCGCGCTCCTCTGCCCGGTTCGAGGTAGTCGTCGCTGCCGGCGCCTCGTCCTTCCACCGGGTTCGTGCGACTGAACGGGTTCGTACGGCTGAACGGGTTCGTACGGCTGAACGGGTTGAGTCCGACCGGGTCGATCGACAGCACGTGCTCCAGGCCGGTGCGCGGCATCACCGACCGCGACATCCGGCGAGCCCGTTGCAGCACGCGCCAGGCGTCCGGTGCGACCGGGGACTCCCCACGCCCCGGCTCGTCGGGCGTGGTCAGGTGCGCACGCAGGAACCCCGGCACTCCGGGCACGAGCTCGCGCTCGCCGCCCTCGACCTGCTCGATCTCGAGCAGCCATCCGAAGCTGTCCGCGGCGTCTCGCAGCGTGCGGATCTCCCGGTCGTACGCCTCGTTGTCCTCGAGGTCCTGGGTGATCAGCAGCCGTTCGGGCAGATAGGCGGTGGGGAAGGCGCGGATGCCGTCCACGGGTTCCAGGCTCGGATCGAGCGCGGTGCCCCGCCGGATCGATCCTTCCGCGCGGTCCTGCCAGGTCCACCCTCTGGGCTGCTCCATCGGTCATCCTCTCCGTGCGGGTGACCCCGCCCCTGCGCCCGAAGGCGGTCTACAACTCGAACTGCGGCGTCGACAGCGTGCGGGGTTCCCCCTCGGAGCCGGTCGTCGTCAGATGCACCCGTGTGAGTCCGGGCGGTACGTCGTCGAAGGAGAAGCGTCCGGTCTCTGCCGGCTCTGTCGTGCGCGACTTCTCGCCCTGGACGAGCGTGATCTCGGCGGCGGCGGTGTCGACCCATCCATCGACGCGTCGGCGCTGGGATGCCGTGGTCGTCACGTGCAGCAGGATGCTGGTGACCCCGTCGCTGAACTGCAGGGTCAGCGCATCGGCGTCTCCCCGCACCGGACCCAGCTCGTTCTCGACCAGGGTCAGCAGGGCGTACTCCTGGCTCAGCCCGTCGGAGGCGACCGCGGCGATCATGCGATCGATCAGCGTCGCAGGTACGGGGTCGATCTCACGCCAGAGCGCACGCAGCTGCGTGAAGACCTCGGCGTCGTCGTGATCGCTCATGCGAGACCTCCTGTGCTCGGCGCGGTCGGCGCATCGAGTATGGCGCGGAGCTTGGCGAGGCAACGCTGGCGGGTCGGGCCGATGCTCCCGATCGGCATGGCGAGGTCGGCGGCGAGGCGGGTGTAGTCGGGACGGTCGTCGAAGGCGATGACGCGCAGCAGTCGCTGGCAGCGCTCGGCCAGGCGCGTCACGGCCGCCCAGAGCCGCCGCTTCTCGTCGCTGAGCGTCGCGTGCTCCTCGGCAGACTGCTGCTCGGGAAGCAGGACGTCGAGGTCGTCCGTGTCGGTGGTGTCCACGCGGCCCTGCGCCTTGCCCACCCGCCAGGCCTCACGGCGGGCGGTGGTCGTCAGCCACGCCGAGACCGCGCGGGCATCGGCGATGGATACCTGACCGCGCACCAGCTGCAACCAGGTCGTCTGCACGACGTCTTCCGCGAGGGTGCGTTCGAGCCCGTAGGCGCGCACGACGTGCCAGAGCACAGGCGTCATCAGACGCACCAGCTCGTCCATCGCGCGGCCATCGCCCTCGCGCCATGCGTCGAAGAGATCGGCTGCCCGCTGCCAGCGCGCCGGCCCGTTCTCCGATGCAGGATCGAGTGCGGCGCCGGGTGCACCGTCGATCATGAAGCCCATTGTGATCACATCTACCAGGAGCACGGCAAGGGTTTCCTGATACATCGGGTGTCATGGCATCCGCTGTCGGCATCCGTTCCCGGGGCGTGCCGTGCCGCTTGCAGGAGAAAGCCCGGAATGCAGGACCGTTTCGCGGCGAGTCATCCTGCAGGTGGAACATCCTCCTGCAGGCCGCGCGGATGACGGCGCGAGTCCCGCGCGGATGACGGGGCGGGCCCGGCGGATGACGGCGCAGCTCACGCGGATGCCGATGCCGATAGCGTGGAGAGGTGATCCCCCTCGCCATCGTGCTCTTCCTCAACGCCGCCTTCAACGCCGTCGTCTGGCCGCAGTTCTACAAGCGGGTCGCGAAGGATCCGCGGGCCCGTGACGCGAACGGCAAGGCGACCCCGTTCCTCACCGTGCACGTGGTGCTGATCTCGATCGCCCTGGTTCTCGCGCTGGTCTCGGTGCTCGTCGGCATCGCTGCGCTCACCGGCGCACTGTGACCCTTGGTCCCCTGTTCTCGGCCGCGTAGCCCGGTCACAGCTTCGGAGTTCACAGGCGACGCGCCGGCATCCGGTGTCGATCGCCGGCGTGTCGCTGACGGTCTCCGAAGTTGTGTCCGGGGCGGCGGATGCTCGGAGCTCTCCCACACGAGGGCGGGGCCGGTCAGCGCTCGCGCTCTGCCAGCGTGCGGCGCAGGGCGGGCCCGAACAGCTGGATGAGTGCAGCCACGACGGCCCAGAGCACGAGCGTCGTCAGCACGACATCGCCGACGAGCGCGAGCCAGTCCACGGTCGTCGGAACCGGATCGACCCGATCGCCCACGATCTCGACCGTGGCGGGATAGTCGACGGGCTGGTAGCGGGTGAGGTCCTGGTGGTACCAGGGGATCGGCCATCCGAAGGCCACGTCGCGCAACTGCGAGGGCGAGTGCACCGTCACGGAGATCAGGTGCGCGATCGTCCAGGTGACGGCGAGGGCGGCGGCGAGGAGTCCGGCTGTCTGCACGGCGATCGCCGGCCATCGTCGTTCCTGCATCACGCCTCCTCAGGGCGCTGCCGCCCACACGCCACCCTAGGGGAGCCTGATGCGGCGCCTCACCGTACCTCGAACTGCTTCGCGTGCTCGGCCCACTGCGACTCGACCGGCAGTGCGCGCAGCGCCCGGTTGCCGATGGCCAGCGCGACCGCGATCAGGCACAGGGCCGCGCACACGAGGATGGTCCACTGCCGACCGAGCATCGTCAGACCGAAGCCCGCGATCAGCGGCGCGAGCGGCATCGCGCCCATGCCCAGCACGCCGGCGGCGCTGTTGGCGCGCCCGAGCAGCTGCGTCGGGGTGGCGACCATGAAGTAGCCCATCATGCTGGCGTTGAGCGACGGCAGCAGCAGCACGGCGGTGCCGAGTACCGCGATGATCGCCCACGGTGTGGTCACCATCGAGAGCACGATCACGGCGGCGGCGGCGACCGCGAGCCCGACGATCGTCAGCATGCCGGCCCCGATGCGCGGCACGAGCAGCGGTGCCACGATCGCCCCGGCGAGCATCGCGATCCCGATCCCCGCCGAGAGTGTGCCGATCAGCAGCTCCGGATAGCCGTCCTGCTGCAGTGCGTAGATCACCGTGGTGATCGCGGCGTTGAAGCCCAGGTTGATGATCGTGGTGATCAGCAGCACGCCGCCGAGATCGGGTCGGGAGAGCAGCCAGGTGAAGCCCTCCCGCATCTCCCGCCAGGCGTTCGGTCTCGCGGCGGGGGCAGTGTCGAAACCGGGATCATCCGTCGCGGCGCCGGCGGGTCGTGGCCCGGCGCTCCGCGGCTCGTCGGCATCGTCTCGGTTTTCGCCCGAGCGGCCGCGCCCCAGCATCCATGCCGTCAGCGCGGCGATCACGTGGCAGACGGTCATCACGGCGCCGACGAGCCATCCGCCCACGCCCAGCAGCAGGCCGCCGAGCGGTCCGCCGGCGAGCTGCAGCGCCGCATCCCGCCCCTGGTTCGCGGCCTGCGCGCGTCCCATGCCGTCGTCGGGCACGATCTCCTTGATCGCGCTCTCGCCTGCGACGTCGAACAGTCCGCTGCGGGCGGCGAGCAGCACGTCGATCACGAGCAGCGTGGTGAAGGTCAGCGAGCCGGAGAGGGCGAGGGCCGTGAACGCCCCCGCCAGCAGGATGCCGATCAGCGACCCCCACAGCATCAGCCTGATGCGCGGATGACGATCGGCGAGGATGCCGCCGGCGAGCGTCGTGAGCAGGCGAGCCGCCATTGCCGCGGCGCCGATGATGCCGGCCTGAGCGGGGTCGTTCGTGATGATCAGGGCGAGCAGCGGGATCGCGAACGCGAACAGCGCGGCCGCGAGTCCCTTGCTCGTATCGCTGACGAGCCAGGTCAGGTAGCGGGTGTTGCGCCACAGGCGATGCGGGGCGGTCACGGTGGTCATGGGTCGAGAGTAGATGCGCAAGAACTATTGCGCAAGTCTTATTGCGCAATTTCGGGTGCGGATAGACTCACGACATGAGCGAGGAGCAGAAGCGGCCCGATCCGGTGTGGATGACATCGGCCATGCTCAAGGCGTACACGCATCCGCTTCGCCGGCAGATGCTGCAGCTGTTCCGACAGCGCGGACACCTGCGGGCGGCCGACATCGCCGAGGAGCTGGGGGTCGCGGCCAACAGTGCGAGCTTCCATCTGCGCGTCCTCGCCGACGCGGAGTTGATCGAGGAGGCTCCGGAGCATGCTCGTGATCGCCGCGATCGTGTGTGGGTGGCGCGCAAGCAGGCGTTGAACCTCGGTGGCCCTGAGAATCCGGTCGCCGACGAGGTGCTCGGCGGTGTGATGCTGAACGCGATCGCCGAGGAGCATCACGACATGCTGCGCCGGGTGCTCGCCTGGTCCCCCGACTACATCAGCGGACGCGCCACCGAGGTGCACGCGACGTTCTCGCAGCGCTCGGTGCGGCTCACCGGCGCCGAGTTCGAGGCGCTGATGGAGCGCATCGACGACGTGGTGTCGGCGGCCGTCGAGGCGCATGACCCCGCCGATCCGGACAGCCGTCCGTGGCAGATCGATCTGCTCGCGGCCGACGACCGGATCTGACCTCAGCACGCCCGGAACGACGGATGCCGCGCCGCACGAGGGAGTGCGGGCGCGGCATCCGATATCCGAGGCGGGTGGGTTGAGTTCAGGGGATCGCCCTCCGGAAGGCGAGGAAGGAGACTCCACTGAGCACGGCGACCACGACCAGTCCCCACAGAGCGAGGCCGAACGCGCCGAGGGTGCCGAGCGTGCGCCACACGTCGAGCCACAGTTCGAGCCGCGTCGCGAGGAACAGGAGCCCGACCAGCACCAGTGCGAGCCCGATGCCCGTGATCGTGAGCACCGTCGGGCCCCAGCTCTTGTAGATCGTGGCCCCGGTGAAACCGAGCACGAACAGCAGCAGGGCGAGCGTGAAGTAGGCGACGAAGGCGCCGAAGGGACCGGCCTCCCACAGCCACGGCAGGTAGAACATGTAGCCGTTCAGGCCGAAGCCGTTCGTAGCCATCTCGATGCCGGCGCCGATCAGGAAGATCACCCCGAGGAACGCGCTGCCCAGGATCGCGGTGAGCAGCGTGCCGGTGAAGAACTCCCGGCGGGTGATGCTCATGGCCTGCGAGAACGGGAAGGTGAGGGTCATCGCCGAGATGCCGATTGCGAAGAAGTACCAGAGCGGTGCCTGGCCTGCCCCGATGTACTTCGGCCCGTCGCCCGGGATCATCGCGTAGATCAGCACCCCGAGGACGGTGACGCTGCCGAGGATGATCAGCGGCACCCAGATGAAGGTCTGGCGGTTGATCAACTGCAGGCGGATGACGTTGAGTGTGCGTCGCATCAGCGGACCTCCTCTTTCGCGGCGGACTGTGCTTCCGCCTTCTGGGTGAGACGGACGACGAGCTGCTGCAGCGAGACCGGGGCCAGGTCGAGGCCGAGCGCGCTGACCTCTGTGCGTTCGGCGGCCGACAGCGCGCCCAGCACGGTCACCGAGGCGACGCGTCCGAGCGATTCGCGGTGGAGCACCTCACGAGAGCCGACCCATCCGTCGACCGTGGCGGCATCGCCGACGACCGTGACGGCACGGTCGCGCACGGCATCCGTGTCCTCGTTGAGGAGGATCGTGCCGTTGTCGATCACGATGACCTTCTCGATGAGGTTGGAGACCTCGTCGATCAAGTGCGACGACAGGATGACGGTGCGCGGATGCTCGGCGTAGTCCTCGAGCAGCCGGTCGTAGAAGATCTGCCGTGCGACGGCGTCGAGACCGAGGTAGGGCTCGTCGAAGAAGGTGAGATCGGCGCGGGAGGCGAGTCCGATGATCACGCCGACCGCCGACAGCTGACCGCGTGACAGCTTCTTGATCGTCTGCTTCATCGGCAGCTGGAACTGGGCGATGAGCTCGTCGGCGAAGCCCTGGTCCCAGTTCGGGAAGAACAGGCTCGCGGCCTTGAACGCGTGCTTCGGGTAGGCATCGTCCGGGTACTTCTGGCTCTCGCGGACGAAACAGATCCGGCCGAGGACGCGGGTGTTCTCGTAGGGGTGCTCGCCGAAGACCCGGACCGTGCCGGAGGTTTCGAAGTTCTGCGCCGTGAGGATCGACATCAGCGTCGTCTTGCCGGCGCCGTTGCGGCCGAGCAGGCCGTAGATCGCGCCGCCTTCGAGTGAGAGCGAGATGTTGTCGAGCGCGCGCGTGTCCTTATAGGTCTTGGTGAGGTTCTGCACCTCGATGACGGCGGTCATGCGGGGTTCTTCCCTTCTGCGGTGGTGGTGTGCGCGGCGCGCTGCCGGAGCAGGTCCGCGAGGTCGTCGGCGCCGAGCCCGAGCGTTCGGGCCTCGGCGAGGAGCGGGTCGATGAAACGGTCGGCGAAGGCGGCACGCCGTTCGCCCAGAAGCAGCTCCTTGGCGCCGTCGGCGACGAACATGCCGATGCCGCGGCGCTTGTACAGCACTCCCTTGTCGGTGAGCATGGCGACTCCCTTCGCTGCGGTGGCCGGGTTGATGCGATAGAACGCGGCGAGCTCGTTCGTGGAAGGAGCCTGTGCTTCCTCGGCGAGAGAGCCGTCGAGGATCGAGTCCTCGATCTGCTCGGCGATCTGGAGGAAGAGCGGCTTGCCTTCTTCGATCACGAGTCCTCCGGTCGGTTAGTGGGTTAGTTACTCGACTAAGTAACCATGCAACCGGGGTTCTGTCAAGAGGGCGGGCACAGCTTCGGAGTCGAGCGGCGGCGCGCCGGCATCCGCTGTCCGGGTGCGGCGTGTCGTCGACGATCTCCGAAGTCGTGCACGGGGCGGTCGCCACGCGCGGGCGGATGCCGTCAGGACGGGGTGTCACGGCGCTGCGCGCGCCAGTCGTCGACGATCTGCAGCATCCGCGTCGAGAGGAAGCGGAAGAACTCGGCGAGCTCCCGGGCGCGGTCATGCGCACCCTGGTCGTCGGCGTGCTCGGCGGCGATGTCGTCGATGTACTCCGAGAGTCGGGAGTAGACGGGCAGGTTCCCGACGATCGAGCTGACGAACGGATCGTGCACGAACTCGTAGCGGTCGCGGCGATCGCCCGGCCGCGACCGGCGCTGGATGAAGTGCAGCTGCTGCAGGTAGCGCACCGCACCCGACACCGCGGCGGCGGAGACGCCGAGTCGCTCCGAGAGCTCGGCCGCCGTGTATCCGCCCTCGGGAGCGGCGACCAGCGCCATCATCACCCGCGCCGGCATGCGGGCCATTCCGGCGGCGGTCATCATCGCCGCCGCCTGCTCCGCGGGTTCGACGGCGCGGTGTGCTGCAGCGGCGTCGATGCCGTCGGTGGTGTCGTCGGGCATCGGTCCTCCTAGGCGCCGGGGGCGAGTTCGCGCCGCCGCATCAGGGTCAAGGCGGACGCGCCGCCGGCAGCCAGGACGAGCACCAGCCACCACAGCCCGCGCACATCCACCCCGCTTCCGTCGACCACGGGCGTCACGGCGAACGGCGACAGGTTCGCGCTCCACTCGGGCAGGCCGAACAGCGGCCCGAACATCCCGAACAGGGCCGCGAGCAGCACGAGGCTCCACGCCACGGCCGCCGTCGCCCGGGGCAGCAGCGCGAACACCACGGCCGTGAGCACGGCGAAGATCGACGCGGCGACAGCCTGGCCGAGACCCGCCACCGCGACGATCCGGTAGAGGGTGTCATCGCCGCCGTTCGACCAGACGCCGATCCATCCGGCCACCACGGCGGCGGCGATCACGATCAGCGCTGCGACCACGCCGACGATGACGAAGTCCGCGAGCCAGCGCACGCGGCCGACCGGCGTCGCCCACACCGCCTCCGCCGTGCCTCTGGCCTCCTCCTGCCTGGCCCGCACCACGGTCTGCACGGCGCAGCACGCGGCGAGGATGCCGAGCAGCGTGAAGAACACCGTCACCACGACCTCGTCGAGACCACCGGTCGCGCCGCCGATCTTCTTCAGGATGTCGGCGACCGCGGGGTTCTCGCCCGAGATCCGGTCGACCAGACCGCTCAGCGTCGTCGCGAGGATGCCGGTGATGGCGCCGCCGACCGCCCAGCCGACGATCGATCCTGCGGTCAACCGCCACACCAGCGCATGCGGAGATGCGAGAGCTGCGGGTGCCGATGCCCGCCCGCGCCGCTCCGCCACGAAGCTGGCATCGATGTCGCGCACCGACTGCAGGCCCACGGCTGCCGCGGAGAGCACGAGCCCGAAGCCCAGGGCGAGGAACATCGGTGCCACCAGGTCGGCGTCGAACGGGCGGGTCTGCTCCGCCCATCCGAACGGCGAGAGCCAGGCGGGCCACGCGCTCGTCATGCGGGACAGATCGTCGCTCGGCGTGCCGGCTGCGTTGCCGATGCCGCGGATCAGGAAGGTCGCCACCAGCACCCAGATCGTGAGGGAGTTCGCTCCCCGCGACGTGCGCATGAGCTGCGCGGCCAGCAGCGCGATGCCGAGGAACGCGACGCCGCACGCGCCCGCTGCTGCCCCCGCGAGCACCGAGCCGGCCGCCGGCAACCCGGTGGCGATCAGCGCCAGCGCGGTCAGCGCGGCGAGGAGGAGATTCGCGATGATGCCGTGCACGGCGGTCGCGACCGTCGGCAGTCGGCGCCCGGCCGGCGTCGCCCAGACGAGCTCGGATCGTCCGGCCTCTTCGTCGCCGCGGGTGTGCCGCACGGCGAGGAAGCTGCTCATGAGGGCCGCGAGCAGGGCGAGCCAGGGCAGGACCTCGAAGGCGAGGAAGGCTCCCTCCGAGGTGCCGGACGGTAGTCCGCGGAACATCAGGATCACCGGGTTCGCGAGCGCCGCAGTGAGGATGTTCTGCCGGTCGGCGAGAGTCGCGTAGGACTGCGTGACCCCCGCATATCCGGCGAACGCCATCAGCGCGGTGCCGACGATCCACAGTGTCAGCTGCAGCCAGTCCCTCCGCAGCCGCTGCCGCAGCAGCACGCCGAAGCGGGACATCACGCACGACCGCTCTGCTCGCGCCGGGCGCGACGGGTGCGGGGCGTGGAGTCATCCGCTCCGCCCTCCTCTGCCGCCTCGAGGCTGGCGAGGTCGTCGCCGTAGTGGCGCAGGAACAGCTCCTCGAGCGAGGGGGGAGCCACCCGCAGATCGCTGATGCCGAGCGCGGCGAGGGCGGGCAGCACGACGGAGGTGCGGTCGCTGTCGACGGCGAGACGGATGCGGTCGCCCTGCATCGCCGGATCGTGCACGTCGGGGATGCGGGCGACCTGGTCGAGAGTGGCTCCGGACGGGGTGAACGACACGTCGCTGCGGGTGAGGTGCCGCAGCTCGCCGAGGGTGCCGGTCTCGACGATGCGGCCGGCGCGGATGATCGACACCCGGTCGCACAGCTGTTCCACTTCGCTCATGATGTGGCTCGACAGCAGCACTGTCGCGCCGTTCGCCTGCGCGCGGGCGACCTCATGCTGGAAGATGACCGCCATCAGCGGATCCAGCCCGCTTGTGGGCTCGTCGAGGATGTACAGGTCGGCGGGCACGGCGAACGCGGCGATCAGTGCGACCTTCTGCCGGTTGCCCTTGGAGTACGCGCGGCCCTTCTTGCGCGGGTCGAACTGGAACGCCTCGGTGAGGCGCTTCTTCTCGTGCTGATAGGGGTCGTCCTTCGTGCGGGCGCCGCGGAGCCGGGCGAGGAGGTCGACGGCTTCGCCACCCGACAGGTTCGGCCACACGCTGACGTCGCCGGGGACGTACGCGATGCGCCGGTGGAGTTCGACGGCGCGCTGCCACGGGTCGTCGTCGAACACGGTGGCGGTGCCGCCGGTGCGGCGGGCGAGGCCGAGGAGGACGCGGATCGTGGTCGACTTGCCCGCGCCGTTCGGGCCGAGGAACCCGTGCACCTGTCCCTGCTCGACGGTCAGGTCGAGCCCGTCGAGAGCGTGCACGTGTCCGTAGTGCTTGGTGAGGTTCCGGGTGGCGATGACGGTGGTCATGCGCGGGAGCGTACGCCTGATTCACAATGTTGTGAATACGGTGAAACAACGCATGCGAAATCCTTACGGACGCCGCGTACAGTGGGCTGGTGCCGGAGTTCCCCTACAGTCGCCTGCGCCGGTGGCCCGACGTCGAGGCGGACAACCTCCAGGCGCATGACGCCACCGATCTGCTGCTCGTCGAGAGGGCACTCGAGACCATCGCCGCGCGCGAGCTCGACGGCTCGGACGTGGCCGTGATCGGCGACGAGTACGGCGCGATCACGCTGGCCCTGACGGATGCCGGAGTGGGCGGCATCCGCGTGCACCAGGACCTCGCGACCGGTCGTCGCGCGCTCGCTCGCAACGCGCAGGAGCTCGGACTCGACGGCTTCGGCGCGCATGAGCTCGACGCGGACCTGCTCGACGGTGCGCGGCTCGTGCTGCTGCAGCTGCCGAAGGCGCTGGCCGAGCTCGAGCAGATCGCCGATGCCGTCGCCCGCTGGGCCGCGCCCGACGTGGTGCTCATCGCCGGAGGCCGCGTCAAGCACATGACCCTCACCCAGAACGAGGTGCTGGGGCGCAGCTTCGCCCTGGTGCAGGCCGAGCGGGCAGCGCGCAAATCGCGGCTGCTGGTCGCGAAGGAGCCGCGTGAGGTGCCGGCGACCCCGCCGTTCCCTGTGACCGCGGCGCACGACGGGTTCCGCCTCGTGGCCTTCGGGGGCGCGTTCGCGGGCGCCCGGATCGACATCGGCACGCGGGTGCTGCTCGATGTGCTCGGGTCTGGTCGTTCACAACTCCTCAGAACCGGGGCCGACTACGCCGATTCGGGGTCGATTCGGCCCGAAACCGCCCGTTCTTCCGGAGTTGTGAACGACAGGGACGCCGTGCCGACCGTGGTCGACCTCGGCTGCGGCACCGGTGCCCTCGCGATCGCCTACGCCCTCGCGCACCCCGACGTGCGCGTCATCGCCACCGATCGCTCGGCCGCGGCCGTCGCCTCGGCCCGCGCGAGCGTCGCGGCGAACGGCCTCGCCGACCGCATCACCGTGATGCACGACGATGCCGCGTCCGACCTCCCCGACGGTGGGGCCGATGTCGTGCTGCTGAACCCGCCGTTCCACCTCGGCAACAGCATCCATGTCGGCGCGGCCACCCGTCTGTTCGAGGCCGCGGCGCGTCTGTTGAGGCCGGGCGGAGAGCTGCTCACGGTGTACAACTCCTCGCTCTCGTACCGGCCCGAGTTGACCCGTCTGATCGGTCCGACCGAGCAGCTGCAGCGCACGGCGAAGTTCACGGTCACGCGCAGCATCCGACGCGGCATCCGACGCGGCTGATGCCCTCCGCGAGGGGTCGAGACGCGCCGCGTCCGGACCCCGCGTCGCGGCGTGTGCCGACCCCTCGTCGGGTGCGCGAACCCGCTGCACGGGAAACTGACAGAACCCTATGCAATCCCCGGTCAGACGGTGAAAGCGGCGCATCCCACGGCGGCGGGATTTGCCCCTGACCGGCCATTTCGTTACGTTGGAATGCGGGCCTGACGGTCCGAAGACCAGTCCGCGGCCACGTCCTTCTTTCGATGAGCTGTGCTGCGAAGAGGCGTGGGCGTACGGTCGATGCTCTATCGCGGTGGATCCGAAATCCGCCGTCCGCGCCGCCACAGCACCTTTCTCGAAACGGCCGGGAGCGTCACCCGGGCGTAACCGAAGCAGGCTCAGCCACCCGAAGGCGAGCCGCAGGGGAAACGTGTCCGAAATCGCTCTTGAAGCGCGCAATCTGTACAAGGTGTTCGGGAAGAATCCGAGCGCCGCCGTCCGTCGACTGAAGGCCGGTGAGAGCAGAGCAGACGTCACCGATTCCGGAACCGCCGCCGTCATCGACGCCAGCTTCACCGTGAACCGGGGCGAGATCTTCGTGATCATGGGGCTCTCCGGCTCCGGCAAGTCGACCATCATCCGCATGCTCAACGGTCTGCACGAGACCACCGACGGCTCGGTCATCGTGAACGGCGACGCCATCACCGGCATCCCGAGCTCGCGCCTGCGCGAGATCCGCCGTGACCGCATCTCGATGGTGTTCCAGCACTTCGCGCTGCTGCCGCACCGCACGGTGGCCGCGAACGTCGCCTACCCGCTCGAGCTCAAGGGTGTCGGCAAGGCCGAGCGCCTCGCGAAGGCCGAGGAGATCCTCGGGCTCGTCGGGCTCGAGGGCCAGGCCGAGAAGCTCCCATCCGAGTTGTCCGGCGGCATGCAGCAGCGCGTCGGCATCGCCCGCGCGCTCGCGGCCGACAGCGACATCCTGCTGATGGACGAGGCGTTCAGCGCCCTCGACCCGCTCATCCGCCGTGAGATGCAGGAGCAGCTGCTCGAACTGCAGGAGAAGCTGCAGAAGACCATCGTCTTCATCACGCACGACCTCAACGAGGCGATGTTCCTCGGCGACCGGATCGCCGTGATGCGCGACGGTCGCATCGTGCAGATCGGCACGCCGGAGGACATCCTCACCGACCCCGCAAACGACTACGTCGAGCAGTTCGTGCAGGACGTCGACCGCGCCCGCGTGCTCACGGCGGCGAACGTCATGGAGCGGGCGCGCCCCGTCGTCCCCGACACCGCCGGTCCGCGCACGGCCCTGCGCCAGATGCGCGACGCCTACATGTCTGCGACCTACGTGACGGGCCGCGATCGCAAGCTGCTGGGCATCGTGACCGACCGTGACGCCGTGAAGCTCGTGCGCAACGGCACGTCGACCCTGCGCGACGTCATCAAGCCCGTGCCGCAGAGCGTGAGCGAGGACGAGGTGCTGATGAACCTGTTCGTGCCCTCGGTCGAGTCTCCTCTGCCGCTCGCGGTGACGGATGCCGAAGGCCGCCTGGTCGGGGTCATCCCGCGCGTCACCCTGCTCGCCGCCCTGGGCCCCGGCCCCGGTGCGACCGGCGAGCTGACGCTCCCGCTGCTGCCGATGCCGCAGGCCGAGATCGATGCCGTGCTGGATGACGGCTGGACGGCGGATCCGCCCCCTTCGACAAGCTCAGGGACCCAGGGCGGCTCAGGGGCCCAGGGCAGTACCGACAACATGATCGGGGAGGTGCGCTGATGGACGGTTTCCGCATTCCCATCGGAACCTGGGTCGCGACCGGCGTCGACTGGATCAAGGCCAACCTCGACGGTCTGCTCGACGTCGTCTCGTTCGTCGTGAGCTTCCTCGTCGATTCGCTCACCCGCGCGCTGCTGAGCCCGCACTTCGTGGTCATCATCGTGATCGCCGCCCTCATCGCGTGGGTCGTGCGCTCGTGGCAGCTCGCGATCGGCACGGTCGTGTCGTTCGGACTGATCGTCGCCATGAACCTCTGGGTCCCGGCGATGCAGACCCTCGCCCTGGTACTCGTCGCCGCGATCGTCGCCGTGCTGATCGCCGTGCCCCTGGGCATCTGGTCGGCGCGCAACTCCTCGGTGCGCGCGGTGCTCAAGCCCGTGCTCGACTTCATGCAGACCATGCCGGCCTTCGTGTACCTGATCCCGGCGATCGTGTTCTTCGGCATCGGCGTGGTCCCCGGGCTCGTCGCGACGGTCATCTTCGCGCTGCCCCCCGGCGTGCGACTGACCGAGCTCGGCATCCGCGGTGTCGACTCCGAGACCGTCGAGGCCGGACAGGCCTTTGGCGCGAAGCCGGGGCAGATCCTGCGCGGCATCCAGCTTCCGCTCGCGATGCCGACCATCATGGCCGGCGTCAACCAGGTCATCATGCTCGCCCTGTCGATGGCGGTCATCGCCGGAATGGCGGGCGCCGACGGTCTGGGGAAGATGGTCGTCGAGGCGATCTCGACCATCAACATCCCCAAGGGTGTGGAAGCCGGGCTCGGTGTCGTGCTGATCGCGGTCTTCCTCGACCGCGTCACGGCCGCCCTGGGATCCGCCGGCCAGAACCCCTCGTCGCTTCTCGGCCTGCTCGCACGCCGCAAGACGACGCAGCGCGCGGATGCGGCATCCGCTGCGTCGACGGACGAGCAGCCCGCCGCAGAGCGCATCCCCGCGCTCACGCGCTGACCCCCGCGGGGTCGGCATCGCCTCTCGTCTGCCGGCGAGCGGCGGACCGACCCCGCGGTGCACCACCGCAACACAGCACACACAGACGTACGAATATCCATACGGAACCAGGAGACAGATCAGCATGAAGAAGAAGATCCTCAGCATCGCGGCGCTCGGCGTCGCGGCATCCCTCACCCTCGCCGGGTGCAGCGGCGACGGCATGGGCGGCACCGGCGGCGGCTCCGGCGGCGACGACAGCGCCTCCGGCGACAAGGGCACGATCACGCTGGGCTTCCTGCCCTCGTGGACCGACGGCCTGAGCACGGCATACCTGCTGCAGAACCAGCTCGAGAAGATCGGCTACACGGTCGAGATGAAGACGCTCACCGAGGCCGGCCCGCTGTACACCGGCCTCGCGCAGGGCGATGTCGACATGTACCCCTCGGCGTGGCCCGAACTGACGCATGCGGCCTACATGGAGCAGTACGGTGACGACATCGAGGACCTCGGCACGTACTACGACAACGCCAAGCTCACCATCGCGGTGCCGGAGTACTCCGAGCTCACCTCGATCGAGGACCTCAAGGGCAAGGGTGCCGACTTCGACGGCAAGATCATCGGCATCGAGCCGGGTGCGGGCCTGACCGCCCAGACCGAGAAGATGATCCCGGCATACGGCCTCGAGGACGAGTACCAGCTGGTCACCTCGTCGACCGCCGCGATGCTCACTGAGCTCAAGGCCGCGACCGACAAGCAGGAGGACCTCGTCGTCACGCTGTGGCGTCCGTTCTGGGCCAACGACTCCTTCGGCATGAAGGACCTCGAAGACCCCCAGGGCGCCATGGGCGAGGCCGAGGGCCTGCACTTCCTGGGCACCAAGGGCTTCGCGGACGAGTTCCCCGAGGCGGCTGAGCTGATCGAGAAGATCAAGCTCGACGACGAGCAGTACGGTTCGCTGGAGGACCTGGTCGTCAACGAGTACGGCGAGGGCAAGGAAGCGGATGCCGTGGATGAGTGGCTGAAGCAGTACGGCGACCAGTTCGACTGGGTCGTCACCAGCTGATCTGATCCCTCCCGCACAGGCGTAGGAGAAAACCCCGAGGTAGGACGGATGCTGTCATCCGCTCCTACCTCGGGGTTTTCTCCTACGCTGCGTTTCAGGCAGCGCGGTCATCCGACCTTCTTCCGATAGGCGATGACCGCGAGCACGGAGGCGACCACGAGGATGCCGACGCACCAGGCCAAGGCGACCCAGATCTCGGTGCCGACCGGCTTCTCGGCGAAGAGCGCCTGGATCGTGTCGACGATCGAGGTGACCGGCTGGTTCTCCGCGAACCAGCGCACCGGGCCGGGCATCGTGTCGGTGGGAACGAACGCCGAGCTGATGAACGGCAGGAAGATCAGCGGGTACGAGAACGCGGTCGCGCCGTCGATCGTCTTCGCGCTGAGTCCGGCGATGATCGCCAGCCAGGTGAGGGCGAGGGTGAACAGCAGCAGGATGCCGATGACTCCGAGCCAGGCGAGCGGGCTGGCACCGGTGCGGAATCCCATCAGGAACCCGACGGCGAAGATGATCGCGAGGGTGATGCCGTTCGCCGTCAATGACGTGAGCACGTGAGCCCACAGCACGCTCGAACGGGCGATCGGCATGGAGTGGAACCGCTCGAACAGGCCGCTCTGCAGATCGTTGAACAGGCGGAACGCCGTGTAGGCGATGCCGGATGCCACGGCGATGAGCAGGATGCCGGGCAGCAGGTAGTTCACGTAGTTCTCGGTGCCCGCGCTCTGCTGGAGGGCGCCGCCGAAGACGTACACGAACAGCAGCATCAGTGCGATCGGGGTGACCGCGGTGGTGATGATGGTGTCGGGGCTGCGGAAGATGTGCCGCATGGAGCGGCCGGTGAGCGTCGCGGTATCGGCGACGAAGTGCGTGCTCATGCGGATGCCTCCTTCGTAGACGGGGCGCCGACGAGGGTGAGGAAGGTCTCCTCCAGCGTCGGCTGCTTCTCGACGTACTCGACCTTCGCGGCGGGCAGCAGCTTCTTGAGCTCGGCGAGCGTGCCGCCTGCGATGATGCGCCCCTCGTGCAGGATCGCGATGCGGTCGGCCAGATGCTCGGCCTCGTCGAGGTACTGGGTGGTGAGGAGCACCGTGGTGCCGGTGTTCGCGAGCTCCTTCACGACCTGCCACACCTCGAGGCGTGCCTCGGGGTCGAGGCCGGTGGTCGGCTCGTCGAGGTAGATGACCTCGGGGTGTCCGACCAGGCTCATCGCGATGTCGAGTCGACGCCGCATGCCGCCGGAGTAGGTGCCGACCTTGCGTGATCCGGCATCCGTGAGGCGGAACGTCGCCAGCAGATCGTCGGCGATCGCGCCGGGGTCGGCGAGGTGGCGGAGCTGGGCGACCAGCACCAGATTCTCGCGCCCGGTGAGGATCTCGTCGACCGCGGCGAACTGCCCGGTGAGGCTGATCCGCTCCCGCACCCCGAGGGGGTCGGCGGCCACATCGACGCCCTGCACGGTCGCCGTGCCGGCATCCGCTTTCAGGAGCGTCGACAGGATGCGCACGACGGTGGTCTTTCCGGCGCCGTTCGAGCCGAGCAGCGCGAAGATGCTGCCCCGCGCCACCTCGAAGTCGACGCCGCGGAGCACGTGCAGGTCCTTGTAGGACTTCTCGATGCCCCGCACGCTGATCGCTGCGGTCATGATTCCTTCTCCGTCTGCGTGGCCTCGTCGACGGCCTTGATGAGGCGCGCGCGCTCCTTGTCGATCCACTGCTTTCCGCTGTACGCCCTGGCGAAGTTCTCGGCGAACTCGACAGGGTCGTCGCCGACGATCGCGCTGATCGGGGTGCCGTCGATCGCGGCGCGCTCCCACAGGTCGGCGTAGTCGACGATCATCTGCACGAGGGTGTCTCCCTCGGTGATGCCTCCGTAGTACATGAAGTACCGGTGGAAGGCGTCGGCCGTCGCGCGGTAGGGCTCGGGCAGGGCGTCGAGGCGCGCCTTCGCCTGGCGGTACTGCTTCTTCTGCTCGAGCGATCCGGTGAGGGCTTCGATCCATTTCGCAGCCATGATCAGTTCTCCTTCTGGGTGGTGTCGGTGTGTGTCGTGTTCAGTTCTTCGATGCGCTGCGCGAGGACGTTCCAGGTCTTCCAGAACTCCGCCAGCTCGTGGGTGCCCTGCGCGTTGAGGGTGTACACCTTGCGGGGCGGTCCCTTCTCGCTCGGAACCTTCTCGACGTCGACGAGACCGCGCTGCTCGATCCGCACCAGGAGGGCGTAGACCGTGCCCTCGGCGGTGTCGGTGAAGCCGTGGTCGCGCAGGCGTGCGGTGATGTCGTACCCGTAGGCCGGCTGCTCGGCGAGGAGGGCGAGGACGATGCCCTCCAGAGTGCCTTTGAGCATCTCGGTCATCTGCTTGCCCATGGATGCTCCTCTCATTCGTTGTTCGGTACTCAGTGATGCTGGGTACCGGTACAAAGTAACACTAGGTACCGGTACTTAGCAACACCGAATACTGAAGTTTCTCGCGGCCGGTTTGACGCGCGTGGCGGGCACAACTTCGGAGATGCGGGCGGACGCGCCGGGGAGAGGGCGTCGAGGTCGGGGTGTCGGCTGCCGTCTCCGAAGTTGTGCCCGGGGGTGGGCGGGGGTGGGCGAGTGTCGGGGCGGATGTTGGATGCCGGATGACGGGAGTGGTGGCGCACGGCCGCCGGACCGTCCAGAGTGATGTCATGGCGTCTGCAGTCGCGTGGTCGTGGAGGAGTGCCGTGCATGGGGTGGCCCTCGCCGCCCCCGCTGGCATCGCCACGCTCAGCGACCCGTCGGCCGGACTGGCTCTCGCCGTCGGCGTGCTCCCCGCCGCCGCGCTCGGTCTGGCCAGCAGCCGTCGTCAGCGGGCGATGGCGCTGGTGGTCGGTGCCATCGCTGCGGTGGCGGTGCTGCTCGGTGCCGTGGTCTCCGGCATCCCCGCGCTCGCCGTGGCGGTGATCTTCGTGCTGTGCGTCGGGGTCGCCGTGATCGCCGCCGATCATTCCCGACGTCTCGCGGCGCCGGTCATGCTGCTCGGGCTCCCGCTCATCGGAGTGGGCCTCTCGTTCCCCTCGGTGTCGGCGGCGCTCGCCGCCGCAGCACTGCTCCTGGCCGGTTCGTTCTACGGCTTCGTGGTCTCGTTGCTCTGGCCCGACGGGGTCGCGGTCGCGCGTCCGGCCCGCCCCGACACCACACGCTCGGCGATGCTCGTCTACGGCATCCAGATCGGGCTGGCCGGTGCGGTCGCGGCCGCCGTCGGCTTCGCGCTCGGCGTGGATCACCCCGGCTGGGCGTGCGCCGCCGCGCTCCTGGTCTGTCGTCCGCAGCATCTCGCGCTCGTCAGCCGCGGGTGGGGGCGCGCGCTCTCGGTCATCGGGGGAGCGCTGGTCGCGTGCGGTGTCGCCGCGATCGCTCCGGGAACCGCCGTGCTCGCGCTGCTGCTGATCGTCGTCCTGGCCGTCGGCACCGGCACCGCGGGCAGTCGCTGGTACGTCTTCCCGTTCTTCTCGACCTTCGTCGTGCTCTCGATGCTGCTTCTCGAGGACACCGCGACGCCCGCGCACTGGTTCATCGAGCGCGTCGGGATGACGCTGCTCGGAGTCGCCCTCGCGCTCGCTGCCGCGGCGGTCGTGCCGAGGGTCGCCCGGCCCCTGCTGTCGCCGGGACGGTCGTAGGGGGCGGGCGGGCGGCTGGCGGGCGGCTGGCGGGCACAGCTTCGGAGATCAGGCTGGACGCGCCGGCGCCACGGCATCCTTCCCGGGGTGTCGGCCCCGGTCTCCGAAGTTGTGCCCGGGGTGGGGGGCGGAACTGTGGCCGGGGGCCGGGACAGGGCGGTGGGTGGGGGCGGGGGTGACGGACGGGCCTAACGCCGACGCCAGGGCAGTAGACGCTCCCACACGCGGGGAGCCCGGGCGACCACGGTCGGTGCAGCCACCGCGAACTGCACGATCTCCTCGGCGCCGTGGTGCACCACGCGATACAGGGCCGTGCCGATGAGCACACCCAACGCGATCGACATGACCGACACGAGCGCGGTCATGAAATCGGCGAGGCCGCTGTCGGTGGCCACCGCCTCGGTGAGTCCGACCAGGCCCGCAGCGCCGGGGACGAGCAGCCAGAACGCGGGCAGGAACGTGATCTGCGCGGGCACGCCGTGTCGCAGCGAGGCGATCCAGAAGACGGCCAAGGTCATCGCGACCGCGCCGATGAAGCCGCCCATCGTCGCACCCAGCAGCACCGCGCCGGCCCACTGACCCGCGTACGCGACGATCAGCGCGAGCAGCACCCACCCGAACGTCGACGCGGGCGCGGAGAAATGCAGATAGTTCCCCAGTGCGAACACCAGGATGCCGATGAGCGCCACCCACCACGGGAGGAAGGATGCGGTGGCCAGCGGCTCGTACGAGCGCGACTCCACGCCCACCACGCTGCCGGCGGCGAGGATGCCGAACGCCAGCAGCGCGAGCTGCACGAAGCCGTAGATCAGGCGCGAGGCTCCTGAGATCATCTGCCCGGCCGCGAGTTCGACGGTCGCGGTCGTCAGCACGCCACCGGGGAGGAAGGTCACCAGCGGGGCGATGAGCAGCCGGATGGGGTCGCCGATCTCGACCACTTCGGCGAGAAGGAACACCGCGGTCGCGCACACGAAGGCCGCGGCGATCGGCATCACGAGCTGCAGGGTGGGCGAACGCACGAGCTTGAGCAGTCCGATGCCGGCGCCGAGCACGAAAGCGACGATCGCTCCCTGCCAGGTGGGGGCGAGCAGCAGCGCGAGGCCGGTCGTGAGCACGGCGTGCCCGAGCGTGCGGGTCACCCATCCGAGCCGCGGCCGCATCGCCCCGATCTCGTTCAGCCGGGCGATGCCGTCGAGCGGCGGGACCGACCCGGTGCGCGCCCGCGCGATGAGCTCGTACAGCACCGCGATCTGGTCGAAGCGGAAGGACGCGTTGGTCGCGGAGCGGATGGCGACGCGCGACTCCTCGTCACCGCCGGTCTCGACCAGGATGATGGTCGGCAGCACCACGAAGTCGGTGTCGTCGCCGCCGTAGGCTGCGGCCACCTCGGTCATGGTGTCGCGGATGCGGTCGACGGATTCGGCCGACGCGTTCATCCCCTGCGCCAGTCCGAGCAGGAACTGGCGCAGGGCCGCGCGGGCGACGGCATCCGGCATGTCAGCGGGCCGTCCCGTCGGGGTCGGTCATGTCAGGAGAACAGGAACGAGAGCGTCACTCCGACGATGATCGCGACACCCACGTAGACGAGGTTCGGCAGCTGGAACGAGTGGTCGAAGACGAACCTGCCCATCTTCGTCGTCCCGGTCTGGTCGAAGGCGACGGTCGCGACCTGACTGCCGTTGGCTGGCAGCGTGTAGATGCCCATGGTCGACGGCCACAGACCCACCAGGAGCGGTGCGGGCAGACCGATCGTGATGCCGATCGGCACGATCGCGTTGGTCGCGCTCGATTGGCTGGTCGTGAGCATCGCGACGGCGAACAGGGCGAGTGCGAACAGCAGTGCGCCGAGGAACGCCGAAGACCCCGAGACGACCGAGCCGAGGCCGTCGACGATCAGGGTCTGGTTCGCGGCGACGAAGGTGTTCGCGAGCCAGGCGATACCGAACAGGGCGATGGCACCGACGAGTCCGGCGGGGAACGTCGGCTGCTTCGGCACGTCGGCGGCCTTGACCTTGCAGAACACGAAGATCAGAGCCGCGATGACGCCCATGACCACCTCGATGATCACGGTGACGCTGAGGCGCACGGGGTCGCCGGCGTCATCCGTCCCGATGACCGGGCGCAGGCCCTGGAAGAGTCCGAACAGCACGATGACCCCGACGCCGATCAGGAACAGGGCTGCGGAGAGCACTGCGGTGCGAGGGAGCGTGGTCTCGTGCGCATCCACTGCCGGCGGCTTGATCTGCTTGTCGGCCAGGCGACGCTGGAACTCCGGGTCGTCCTCGAGGTCCTTGCCGTGCCGCATCATGACGAGCGCAGCGACGAAGAGACCCGCGATGGATGCCGGCCACATGATCAGCAGCAGCCCGCCGAGGTCGACGCCCTGCGGTGCGAGCAGCACGACCATCGAGGCCGTCGCCGCCGACACCGGAGAGCACAGGATGCCGACCTGCGAGGCGACCGCCGAGACCGACAGCGCCCGCTCCGGACGGATCTTCTGCTGGTACGAGACGTCGTAGATGACCGGCAGCAGTGGGTAGAAGATGTTGCCCGTGCCGGCGCCGACCGTGAAGAGGAACGACATCGCGGGGGCGAGGAAGACGACCGACTTCGGCTTGCGTCTGATGACCTTGGCCGCGACCGAGACCATCCAGTCGATGCCGCCGGCGGCCTGCATGGTCGATGCCGCGGTGATGACGGTGATGACGATGAAGACCGCATCCACCGGCGCGTTGCCCGGCGCCTCGCCGAACACGAAGACGAGCACGGCGACACCGACGAGTCCCCAGACGCCCAGGCCGATCCCGCTGGTGCGGGTGCCCATGTAGATCGCGAGGATGACGACGATCAGCTGGGCGATCAGGATCCACACGTTGTCGTTCATGACGACGGCCCCTTCGTGACCGGGGCCGCCCCGACGAGGATCTCGGTGGCGAGCTCGGTCTCGACGATACGACCGCCGATGGCCTCGACCCGCAGAGCCAAGGGGTTCTCGACCGGACTGATCGCGGTCACGAACTCCGAGTTCTCGAAGTGCAGCGACTGCAGATTGCCGACCGCGTAGCCCGTGGCGAGCTCGCCGCTCAGGAGCGAGTCGTGGAACAGCGGGCGCCGCTGGTCCTCGGCGTCGTAGTGCGGGCAGAAGCTGCCGTGCAGGAACCCCAGTCCTTCGGGGAGCACCTGAAGGGTCGGACCGTAGCTGTCGGTGGTGCCGCCCTCGAACCAGCAGATGCCGCCGGCGCTGCCGCCCGTGAAGACGACGTTCGAGGCGGGGTCCTCCCACATCTCGCGCATGATCTCGTCGAGACCCTGTCGCTTCCACACATCGAGCATGTTGGCGGTGTTCCCGCCGCCCACGTGGATCACGTCGAAGCCCTTCACGAACCCGGCGAGGTCGTCGATCGCGCGGTGGAACAGCGGCAGATGGTGCGGTGCGCACCGGTCGGAGTCGTACGTGGAGTAGAAGCTCACGATGTACGCGGCGTCGTCTCCGGTCGCGGTTCCGACGAAGAGGACTCGAGGTCTCTTCTTCCTCGTGAGTCCGAGGATGTAGTCGTGCGTCGGATCGTTCCGACGCTCCATCATCGCCTTGCCCGCTCCGGTTGCCACCACATGAGACATGAGCCACCCCGCTCTCGACTGCAGATGCGGCCAACATATCGGTGTGTTGGTGGGGCGTCTAGGCCATCTTCGAGTCGGCGGTCGCCGGGCACAACTTCGGAGATCGCCGGGGACACCCCGCCCGCCGGCCCTCGGCCGCGGCGTGTCGGGCGCGGAATCCGAAGTTGTGCACGGGAGCACCGCGCCGTGACGGTGCGGCGAATGTCAGGTGGTGGTGGTGGCGGTGGTGGTGGCGGCCGTCAGATGCAACAGCAGGGCGTTGCCGGGGTTCAGCACGGGCAGCGGGAGCCCCTGCGCGAGCACCGCGCCCGTGACGGTGAGGTCGCCCGACATCCAGGCCGGATCCGCCACCTGATGACGGCCGGCGGCGCCGACCTCGTCGCGCACCCGCACACGGTAGCTCACCGCGGGGTCGAGTCCGGGGATCGGGACGCGGGGGGTGTTCGCGGTGCCGCTGGTCTCGGTGCGCCCCCAGGCGAACACGGCTTCGCGGCGGTCCGCGCTCACGACGCCGTGCAGCAGCGCGCCGTGGTCGACGTCGTCGCCGCGCACCGTGACGCCCGAGTGCAGCAGGCCCCGCAGCTCGCGGTACAGCGCGGTCCAGGCGGCGATCGCCATGCGCTCGTCGGGCGTCGCCGCGGTCAGATCCCACTCCAGGCCGGCGTGCCCGAACAGAGCGGTCGCGGCGCGGAACGAGAAGGAGGCGTGCCGACCGGTGGTGTGCGACACGGTCGGACCCACGTGCGCGCCGAGGAGCTCGGGAGGGAGCACCGTCTGGGTCCAGCGCTGGATCTGCTGACGCTCGATCGGGTCGTTGCAGTCCGAGGTCCAGACGCGGTCGGTGCGGGCGAGCATCCCGAGATCCGCACGACCGCCGCCGCTCGCACACGACTCGATCTCGAGCAGCGGATGCCGTCGGCGGAGCTCGTCCAGCACGCGATACACGCCGAGCGTGTGCGCCCGCACGTGACGGTCGCCGTGCGCGCCGAGCGACGCATGCAGATCGCGGTTGTGGTCCCACTTCACGAAGTCGACGCCGGCGGCGGTGATCACGTCGTCGAGGCGCTCGAGGATGTACGCCTCGACCTCGGGGAG
Source organism: Microbacterium sp. NPDC087591 (assembly GCF_044743625.1). NCBI lineage: Bacteria > Bacillati > Actinomycetota > Actinomycetes > Micrococcales > Microbacteriaceae > Microbacterium > Microbacterium sp. NPDC087591. Next base: position 1,456,546 of record NZ_JBIUWU010000001.1, on the reverse strand, counting down.
TGAGAAGTCCAGCACGAACTGGTGGCGCGAGGTGAGGCGGGGGTTCTCACCCAGGATCCACTCCGGATGCTGTCGGGCGAGGTCGGAGTCCGGGTTCACCATCTCGGGCTCGAACCAGAGGCCGAACTGCATCCCGAGCCCGTGCACGCGCTCGGACAGGGGCACGAGGCCGTCGGGCCAGACCGTCGCGTCGACGAACCAGTCGCCCAGACCGGCACGGTCATCCCGTCGCCCTCGGAACCACCCGTCGTCGAGCACGAACCGCTCGACGCCCAGCTCGGCCGCCGTCGTGGCGAGGGTCGTGAGGGTGGCGAGGTCGTGGTCGAAGTACACGGCCTCCCAGGTGTTCAGCAGCAGCGGTCGAGGGGTGCGCGGGTGATCCGGACGGGAGCGGATCGAAGCATGCAGCCGTGCCGTGACGCCATCGATGCCCTGGTCGCTCCAGGCGAAGAGCGACTCCGGCGAGAGATACGCCTCGCCGGGCTGCAGCCGCAGCTCGCCCGCATCCGCGATCTCGCCGCCGCCCAGCACCGCGCTGTGCACACCGGCGCCCTCGGGGAGCCGCTCGACCCGCATCTCCTGGTTGCCGCTCCAGGCGAGGTGAGCAGCCCAGACCTCGCCGGTGCGGAAGCGGAAGTCGCAGGTGCCGGCGAGCGTGAGGAAGGAGGCGTCGTGTCCGGGTCGGCCGCGTCGTGAGGAGCGCAGCCACGTGCCGTCGAGGATCCGCGCCCGCTGCGGCTGGCGCTCGTGCGTCCAGCGTCCGGTGAAGTCGACGATCTCGGCCGCGCGTGCGGGCAGGGGGAGCAGGGAGCGTGCCGCCGTGATGTCGACGCGACGGTCGGTGGTGGTGTTCGCGAGCGCGATGGTCGCGTGCAGCAGGCCCGCGGCGTCCAGGATGTAGTGGAACGTCGCCTCGACCGCGGCGGCGGCATCCCGCAGCACGAATCGCACCTCGGCGCCGTCGTGGGCGGCCTCGACCAGTGAGAAGCCGTCGATCACGGCATCCGCCGCGTGCGCCTCGATCGCCGGGGTGCCCGACCATCCGTGCGCGCGTCCGGCGGCGATCGAGAACGACCGGGGGATGTCGAGGGAGCTGTTCATCACGGCGGGGGTGGCGGTCGCCAGCAGCCCGGGGATGTCGGCGTCATCCAGCGCGGCACCCCAGTGCGCGACCGCGGGGATGCCGAAGACGTCCGGGGAGAACACCACGCTGACCCCGCCGTTGCGGAGGTGGGTCGGCGCGGCGGCCTGGCGCTGTGCGTCCGAGTTACTTGACGTCATGAATTAATCATGCGTACTGTCGGGGATGACTGCAACCCGAGCGCGTCCGGCGCGTCAGGTGTGCGGTCGGAAGGACTCGCCTGTGAATCGGATCCCGGTCACCTCGCCCGCCGCGGTCGCGGTGTTCCGTCGCATCCTGACGCACGGCCCCGTCGCCAGGGTCGACATCTCGCGCGACACCGGACTCTCCGCCGCCGCGGTGACGAAGGCCGTGGCCCCGTTGATCGCCGCCGGGTTCGTGATCGAGTCCGCGGATCCGCGCGCGACGGCGACCGTGGGCAGGCCGATCAGTCCGCTCGCGATCGTTGCCGATCGCGCGCATGTCATCGGGATCAAGGTCACCGCGGATCGGACCTATGGGGTGCGGACGGACCTCGGCGCGACAGTGCGTGCACGGGCCGACGAGGAGAACGCCGGGTCGTCGGTGGCAGCGGTGCGCGCCGCGGTCGTGCGGGTGGTCGATCGCCTCACGGTGGGGGCGGAGGGCCCGATCGGCGGCATCGGGATCGCGGTGTCCGGAGACGTCGATCGCGCGGGTGGGCAGGTGCGGGACTCCGCGCTGCTCGGCTGGCGGGGCGTGTCCTTCGCGCGGATGGTGCAGGAGGCGACCGGCATCCCGACGCTGCTCGACAACGACGTGCGCGCGCTCACCACCACGGAGCTGCTGTTCGGAGCAGGGCGGGATGCGGAGTCGTTCGCGGTCGTGACCATCGGCACCGGCACCGGATGCGGGCTCTATCTGAACGGCCGGGTCGTGCAGGGGGCCTTCGGCGTGGCGGGCGAGATCGGGCACCTGCCCTTCGCTCCGGCGCACCTGCGCTGCCGCTGCGGACGTCAGGGGTGCGTGGAAGCGGCGGCCTCGACCGCCGCGATCCTCTCCCTGGTGCGAGAGGGGCGCGGTCAGCCCGATCTGGCGATCGGCGATGCGTTCGCGCTCGCGCACGCCGGAGACCCGGTCGCGCGCGGGGTGTTCGCGCAGGCCGGCAGGGTGATCGGCACAGCGCTCGCTGCGGTGGTGAACCTCACAGGGCCCGAGCTCGTCGTGTTCGCGGGTGAGAACGTCACCGAGTACGGGCTGTACGAGGAGCACCTGCGCGCGGCCTTCGCCGAGTACGCCTTCGGGGCCGCGGGTGACTGTGCGATCGTGCTGCGCCCGCATGCATTCGAGGATTGGGCGCGGGGCGCCGCCGCGTGCGTGATCGAGGAGATCGCGAGCGGGGTCGCTGCGCCCGCGCCTCGGGAGGAGATCTCGGCCTCGGGAGGAGCCTGAGCCGAGGATCCTCCTCCCGACACCGAGATCTCCGCCGGACGCAGGATGCTGCGGCTGCCGCATCCTGCGCTCGAATACCCCAGGAGGGTATGCTGTGCGCATGAGGGGACGGCGATGGATGCAGGGCACACTGCTCCTCGTCGTGCTCGTCGCCGGGGTCGTGCTCGGCATCGTCGGGATGCACGCGCTCGACCGGCACGGCACGCACTCCAGCGGAACGGGGCAGGCCGCGGTCGCTCATGCGGAGCACGCGAGTGCGCCGTCCGTTCCCGCAGGCGACGCGGTCGGTCAGCCCGACTGCGCCGACTGCGGTGGTGGCCACTCCTCGATGTGGATGGTCTGCGTGCTCGCGTTGATTGCCGCGGTCGTGCTGTTGATGCGCCCTGTCGGCTGGACCTCGGCGCCGCCGATGCGCGCCCGCGTCGCCCACCTCGTCGAGTCCGTCGTCGCGGTGCGCGCCCGCGCGCCCTCCCTCGTCGTCCTCTGCATCAGTCGCAGGTGAGATGCGCCGCCTTCGGGCATCGCATCCCCGCGCGCCGCGCCCGCGGCCGCCACCTCCGACGAAAAGAGAACTGACATGACCATTCGACCTGCGGCTGCGGCCGCTCTCCTCCTCACCGGTGTGCTCGTGCTCTCCGGCTGCACCACCACGCCCGGCGATCACTCCTCCATGCCGGGGATGGATCACTCGGCATCCCCCGCCGCGGGTGATGCCGACGTGATGTTCGCCTCGATGATGATCGTCCACCACCGACAGGCGGTCGAGATGTCGGCCCTGATCCTCGACAAGGACGGGGTCGACCCGCGCGTGACGGATCTGGCCGAGCGCATCCAGGCGGCACAGCAACCCGAGATCGAGCAGCTGCAGCGCTGGCTCGATGACTGGGGTGTCGCCGCCGACGACGGGGCGGGCATGGACCACGGCGACGGGATGATGACGGACGACGACCTGGCTGCCCTCGACGCTGCTCCAGGCCCCGAGGCATCTCGCCTGTTCCTGGAGCAGATGATCGCGCACCACGAGGGGGCGATCGAGATGGCGCAGGAGCAGATCGCCGAGGGGCGTGACGCGGATGCGATCGCCCTGGCGCGGGCCATCGTGGAGGCGCAGGGAGCCGAGATCGCCGAGATGACCGGGATCCTCGCGACGCTCTGACTCCCCTTCGGGAGGAGTCCTCGGTCTCGGGAGGAGCCTGAGCCGAGGATCCTCCTCCCGAAGCGGAGACCTCCGCCTCGGGGCGTGTGCGCCGGGCGGAACGCCGCGTCAGACTCGCGCGGCCTCGACCTGCGCCGCGAGCGCCCCGAGGGTGCGCGAGCGCGTCGGATCGGGGCGGATGCCGAGAGCCCTCGCGAGCTCGACGGCGAGGGCGGCGTGGCCGGTGGCGTTGGTGTGGAAGGGGTCGTTCATCAGACCCCACGGCACCCCGCCGCCGCCGAGCTCGGTGAAGCGGGCGAGCTGGTCGACCAGGATCACGTCGTCGCTCGCGGCCACCGCGCGCACCGCAGCGGCGAACTCCGCGAGTCGGGCGCGCTCAGGAGCGTTCGCGGAGTCGATCGACGGCGGGGTCTGCAGCACAGGGACGGCACCGAGCGCCCGCACCCGGGAGACGAACTCGTGCAGCGACGCCGCGTAGTCCTCGGCCGAGATGATCGGCCACACGCCACCGGTCGACATGTCGTTGGTACCGATCATGAGGGTCACCACATCGGGCCGCCACGACGAGACCCGGCGCTCCCAGTCGCCCAGGATGTCGACGATGCGGTGGCCGCTGATGGCCGAGTTGATGACGATGTCGCGCACGCGCTCGAGCTCCCCGCGGATCAGCTCGTGCAGGTGCTCCGGGTAGCTGCGTCCGCCCTGCGTGTGCACGAGGCCGTGCGTGATCGAGTCGCCGGTGATGACCCAGTTCAGCGGTTCGGCGCCGGCGAGGGCGTCGGCGAGACGGCGGAGATCGGATGCGGCGGAGGCGGGGGAATCGGCGTTCGGCACGGTGTCGAGCCTATCGGCCGCCCCACTCCGGGCCCGGATGCGAAAGACTGGTGTCATGACCTCGCCTGTGCTCGACGCCCTTCTCGCCCGCATCGTCGAGAGCGGCCTGCTCGACGAACCCGTGGCCGAGAACGATCTGGTCTACGGCAAGGCGAGCATCGATGCCGCGGGAACCGTGGTGACGGTGAACGTCGACCCCGAGCTGGAGGATCACGGGGATGACGTCGACATCGACGCACTGCTCGAGGCGATGTCGCGCATCCTCTCGGTGAACGAGACGACCTGGCGCGCCGTGATCGATGAGGTCGTCGCCGACATCGAGGAAGCGGTCGACGACGAGCCGGTGATCGAGCAGGTCGAGCTGCGCGACGATCTGGAGGCGACCTCCGTCGTCGTCTTCGCGGATGCCGTGCTGCTGGCCTTCGACGCCCCGCGTCAGTTCCCCGACTCGCGGATCCTGGTGCAGCTGGATGAGGACCTCGAGGTCTCCGGCATCGAGGTCAGGGACCGCGATGGCGTGGAGACCGTCGAGTTCGACAACCTCGACGATCTCCTCGACCACATCAGCGGCCCCGACGAGGACTGACCCGTCACAACCACTTCTTGTACTTGAAGACCCCGTAGAGGGCGACGGCGAAGGCCGCCATCGCTCCGAGCGCGAGCGGGTAGCCGGCGGCCCAGTGCAGCTCCGGCATGACGTCGAAGTTCATGCCGTAGACGGTGCCGACCAGCGTCGGGGCGAAGATGATCGCCGCCCAGGAGGAGATCTTCTTGATCTCGTCGTTCTGGGCGAGGCTCACCTCGGACTGGCGCCGTGCCACCAGCGCGGACTGCACGGTGAGGGCGTTGTCGAGGATCGCGCGGAATGAGTCCACGCGCTCGTTCACCCGGATGGTGTGGTCGAGCACGTCGCGCAGTGAGCGCTGCAGCTCCTCGTCGATGCGGTACTTGTCGGAGCCGCGACGCAGCCACTCCAGCATCCCGGTGAGCGGATGCACCGCGCGCTGGAAGTTGATCACCTCGCGCGACAGCTCGTAGATGCGGCGCGAGAGCGCGTCGTCATCGCTGTCGCCGAACAGCTCGTCCTCGATCTCGTCGATGTCGTTGAGGAGCCCGGCCACGATCGGCTCGTAGCCGTCGACCACCTCGTCGAGGATCGCGTAGAGCACCGCCTCCGGCCCCATCGCGAGCAGCTCGGGGTTGGCTTCCATGCGCTGGCGCACCGCGACCAGGTTCGGCGACTCCGCGTGCCGGATCGTCACCACGAAGTCGGGGCCGATGAACAGGTGCAGCTCGCCGAACTCCACCGACTCCTGCTCGTCGCGGTAGCGGGCGGGCCGCAGCACCGCGAACAGGGTGTCGCCGTAGCGCTCCACCTTCGAGCGCTGGTGTCCCGAGAGTGCATCCTCGACGGCGAGCGGATGCAGATCGAACTCGCGCGCGACCGATTCGACTTCCTGCGGGCTGGGCCGGTAGAGGCCGATCCACGCGGTGCCGCCGACCGAATCCATGATGCGGTAGGTGTCGTCGAGGTTCTTCGGGGTCTCCACGCGACGTCCGTGGACGTACACGCCGTTGTCGATGAGGGCCATGATCAGGCTCCGTTCTCGCGCGCACACGGCCGCTGAGGGTCGTGCGCAGAATTCGTCAGGGGGCGGATGACGCCGCCGACGGCTGCGGAGAAGGACGTGCGATCGCGGAGCGGAAGCTCAACGGGCGATCACAGGGAGTCGCGACGCAGCGGTGGCGGCGTCGTAACTATCATCGGACATCGCCATCACCGCCTTTCGGACTCTCCTCGGGTCGCTCGACCCAACGCTTCAGCATACGCCTGGTTCCTGAGCATCCGCACTCCGGGCCCGGAGGCCCCTCAGATCTGCGGCCGATTCGCACTTCTGCGGCCTCTCGCGCAGGAAGTGGCCGCAGAAGTTGCGTGTGGCCGCAGAACTCGCGGTAGGCGCGGGCCGGGGGATCCCTCACTCCTGGGAGTGCGCGACGTTTGCTCGTCTTAGTACGCTTTATTAGAAGCAAATAAAGCCATCTAAACCTCCTAAGGAGGATTCGTGGACAGCATCCTGAACCCCTACACGCCGAACGCTGGAGCTTCTCCGGAGATCATCGTGGGGAGGGAGGAGCAGACCCGCGGTTTTCGTACCTTGCTCGCCCGTCTCTCGGCAGGGCGGACGCACCAATCCATGGTGATCGTCGGATTGCGGGGAGTGGGGAAGACCGTCCTTCTCAACGAGTTCCGAGAGATCGCCTACGCGGCAAGGTGGGAGGTCATCGAGCTGGAAGCCAGTAAACACGACGACGCGCGGTTCCGTCAGACGATTGCGACACTGTTGAAGGCTTCTCTGTTGCGGATCTCGCCACGAGCTCGATGGAGCGATGTGGGACGGCGAGCGGCCGAGGTCATCACCGCCTTCTCGGTGGCTGTCGATCAGCAGGGCAGTTGGTCGATCGGCTGGGATGTCGACGCGGCCGAGGGGCTGGCCGATCACGGTGAGCTGGCGATGGACCTCAGCGATGCACTCGTGGCTGTCGGGGAAGCGGCGAAGGAGAAGGGCCGCGGAGTCGCGATCTTGATCGACGAGGTCCAGTTCCTCACACAACGGCAACTCGAGGCTCTCATCCAGGCGATCCACAAGACCGTTCAGCGGAAGCTGCCGATCACGTTCGTGGGAGCCGGACTTCCCCAGATCGCTGAACTCGCCGGTGATGCGAAGTCGTATGCCGAGAGACTCTTCCAGTTCCCGCGCATCGACTCCTTGGCTGCCGCGGATGCGCAGAAGGCGATCACTGAGCCGGCGGAGGCCGAGGGGGTTCGCTATGAATCGGATGCCGTCGATCTCGCCTTCCAGATAACGCAGGGGTACCCGTACTTCATCCAGGAACTCGGGTTCCAGGTCTGGGAGATCGCCGAACAGAATCCGATCACTCGTAGCGACGTCGAATTGGCACGGGAAGCGTATGAGGACAAGCTCGACAGCTCGTTCTTCCGAGTCCGTCTGGATAGGGCCACACCCCTCCAGACCGCGTACATGCGGGCGATGGCTGAACTGGGTCCTGAACCTCAGAAGGCAGATGCTGTTGCCCGTCTGATGGGTCGAGAGTCAACTCAGGTCGGCCCCACCCGTGCAGAACTCATCGACATGGGGTTGCTGTTCACACCGGAGCACGGCTACGCCGCCTTCACGGTGCCCGACTTCGACAAGTTCATGCTCCGAGCAGTGCCGACGCTCGTGGTCCCTGAGATCAAGAAGCGCGCACGCAAGAAGCCCTCTTCTTGATCTGCGTCGCCTCTGAGTTGATCTGCGTCGCTTCTGGGTTGCTGACCCAGAGGTGGCAGGCTCGAGGGTTCCGCGGGGGTCAGAGCCGGACGACCTCGCCGCCGCGCGCAGCGGATGCCTGCGCGGCCTTCACGATCTCGACGGTGCGGATGCCGACGCCGGCGTCGGGCTGCGGCTGACGGCCCTCGCGCACCGCGGCGACGAACTCCTCGAGCAGCAGCGCGTCGAGGTCGGCGCCGACCGGGTCCCAGGTCTCGCCGTGGGCATCGTGGCCGGCGACGCCCTTGGCGAAGGGGCTGACGGTGACGGTGCCGCGCTCCGCGACGATCTGCAGCGTGAGTCCGCCCCAGGTCGGCGAGCTGAGCGGCCAGCTCCACGAGCAGTCGATCGTCGCGATCACGCCGCTCGGGTACTGGATCGTGACGAGCCCTCCGGTCTCGACGGCGAGGTCGCGCTGCGCGTGCAGGATGCTGTTCGACACGGCTCGCACGGACTGCGCCCGCTCGCCCAGCAGCTCATCGAGCAGATCGGCGCAATGCACGACATGATCGACGAGCGCTCCGCCGCCTGCCAGCTCCGGATCGGTGAACCAGGCGCGGTCCTGGGGGAGCGTGCCGTTGTTGATGCCGGTGACACCGAGGATGCGGCCGAGGCGTCCGCTGCGCAGCTCGCCGATGGCATCGCGCACGGCCGGGGCGAAGCGCACCGGATACGCGACCATGAGGATCACGCCCGCCCGCTCGCACGCGGCACGCATGGCCTCGGCGTCTTCGACGGTGGTGGCCAGCGGCTTCTCGCACAGCACGTGCACGCCGGCGGCGGCCGCGCGTTCGACGAGGGCGCGGTGGCGCGAGTTCTCGGCGGCGATCACGACCGCGTCGGGCTGCCAGGCGAAGGCCTCGTCGTAGGTGTCGACGTAATCGACGCCGAGCTGGGCCGCGAGTTCGGCGCCGCGGGGTGCATCGTCCGGCGCACCGGCACCGTCGGGGTCGGCGGCGATGAGCTCCACGCCCGGCATGGTCTTCAGTGCGTGCACGTAACTGAGCGCATGCGTGTGCGCGAACGACAGGACGGCGATGCGCAGCGGGGTGGCGGCGGTCATCGGGTGGCCTCCTCGGCCTCGGAGACGGGTAGGGAGATCGCGGCGCCCGCGGCGATCGACGCATAGGCGGCTTCAGCGACGGCGACGGCCTCGATCCCGTCGGCCGGGGTGACCAGGGCATCGCGTCCCCCGCGGATCGCCGCCACGAAGTCGGCGATCTCGGCGTAGTACGGGCTCTCCTGCGGCGACATCGGCGGCAGGTAGTCGGCGGCGGTGCTGTCGAGCACGGCATCCGTACGCAGCGTGTGGTCCTCGGCGCTGTCGTAGCGCAGACGGCCCTCGGATCCCGCGACTTCCACGCTGGTGCGGAACGGCATGCCGGGTGCGACCCAGCTGCCGTGGATGTGGCTGATCACGCCGCTGCGGTGCGTGAGCACGACGTGCGAGGTCACGGGGGCGGGCACCCGATCGTCGACGGTCGGCGGGTTCTGCACCGCGTAGACCGACGTGACGGGTCCGGCGAACCAGATCGCCTGATCGATGTCGTGGATCATCAGGTCGCGGATGAGTCCGCCGCCGGCGCTCTCGGAGAAGAACCAGGGGGTCTGCGGCGCGGAGCCTGAGCGGCTGAAGCGCTGCACCGCGACCGTGCCGATGCGTCCCGCCTCGATGCCCTGCTTGATGCGCCGGTACTCGCCCATGTAGCGCACCACGTGGGCGGGGAAGAGGCGCACACCGGCGTCGGCGGCGGCCCGCGCGACCGTCGCCGCGATCTCGGCGGTGGCGGCGAGCGGCTTCTCGCAGATCACGTCGCGGCCGCGGGCGATCGCGCGCAGGGCGAAGTCGGCGTGGGTGCTGCTGGGAGTCACGATGTCGACGATGTCGACCAGCTCGATCAGCGCATCGACGTCGTCGACGACCGTGAAGCCGTACTCCTCGCCGATCTCCTCGGCGCCGACCAGGGAGGTCACATAACAGGCCGCGCCGAGTGCGCGCCAGGCGTCGGCGTGCACGCGCGAGATCCCGCCGGCGCCGATGAGTCCGACCGTCAACGTGCTCACTTGCTCTCCTCGGGGGAATCGGGGGACGCCGCGGATGCTGCGGAGTCGTGGGGCAGCGGAGTGATCGGCGGCACGGGCATGTCGTCGATCCGGTAGATCTGGCCGGAGTGCCGCTGGAACGCATGCACGAGCGCGCCATGCGCCGCCGCATCCGCACCGAGGCGTGCCTCGGCCAGCGGCACCTGGAACGGGAGGCCGAGGTGACGCGGCAGCGCGGTGCGGAGCGGATCGAGGAGCTGTTCGTGCGCGGCGGAGAGGCCGCCGCCGATCACGATCATCGCCGGGTCGACCGTCATGATCAGGGTCGCGATGCCGTGGGCGAGCTCGTCGATGAAGGCGTCGAGCTCGCGCTGCGCCTCCGGGTCGCCCGCCCGCGCCGCCCCGAACACCTCGGCGGCGGTCGGCGCCGTGCGCCACGTGATCTGACCGGTCTCGGTGTCGAGTCCACGGAAGGCCAGGCGGCCGATGTCTCCTGCGGCATTGTGGATGCCGCGGCGGGGGAGCCCGCCGAGGATCAGGCCCATCGCGATGCGGTTGCCGACCGACAGGTAGATCACGTCGTCCACGAGCTGGGCGACGCCCAGGTGGTGCTCGGCGACGGCGGCCAGACGCACGCCGTTGTCGACCGCCACGGGGCATCCGAACGCCTGACGCAGCTGGGCGCCGATGTCGACGCCCGACCACTCGGGGATCACGACCGAGGTGGTCACGCGCCCGGAGTCGTCGACGATGCCGGGCAGCGAGACGCCGATCGCCCGCACGTGCGAGGCCGGGATCGACGAGGAGGCGAGTGAGCGACGCACGTCGTCGATCACGGCGGCGAGCTTCGCGGCACCGTCGTCGTGCGCGGCGACGCCGGGGTAGCTGTGCTGGGCGACCACGAGTCCTGCGAGGTCGGCGAGCACGACCCGCACGCTGGCCACGCCGATATCGAGGCCGACGACCGTGCCGGCGGCGGAGTGGAAGGAGTAGCGACGCGCGGGTCGACCGGCGCCGACGCCCGCCCGGACGGGGCTGTCGATGATCGTGCTCGAGTCGCTCAGAGCGGTGACGGCGGTCTCGACCGAGGTGCGGGAGACCTCGAGGGATCGGGACAGCTCGTTCACGGTGGCGGGCCCGACGTCGCGGAGGTGCAGCGCCGATCGGGTCACGATCGACAGCGGGTTCAGCACGACCATGTGCGGTCCTTCCTTCTTCGCCGTCTCCGGGTGCGATCAAAATAGCACACCGCATTTTTGAATCAACAGATGTTGTTCGCAACGCGGAAACACAACCGTAACAACGTCATGCGAATCTGCACTTGACCAATTATCCCACGCTGGTGTCATAATAAGACGACCCAGCACGGCATTAGCAAAGGAGCACCATGCGCGTCAGCAGATTCACCGGCGTCGCCGCAGGCATCGCGGCCGCCACGTTGTTGGCCGGATGTTCGGCCGGCGGCGGCAGCGCCCCGTCGGGGGAGCAGGACATCACCGTCTGGCTGTACCCCGTGATCGCCGATGAGGCGGTGCACAAGGACTTCTGGGACACGACCATCGCCGCGTTCGAGAAGGACAACGAGAACGTCACCGTGAAGTACGAGATCTTCCCGTGGGCGAATCGCGACGAATCCCTGCAGACGGCGATCGCCGCCGGCAAGGGCCCGGACCTCGTCTACCTCGTGCCCGACCAGCTCGCGGCGTACCAGAAGTCGATCCTCCCGCTCAACGATCTGCTGAGCGAAGAGCGTCAGGGTGACCTGCTGCCGAACGTCAAGAGCTCGGTCACGATCGACGGCGACCTCCTCGGCGCTCCCGTGCTCACCAGCGCTCAGCCCCTCATCTGCAACGCCGCGGCGTTCGAGGCGGCCGGTGTCACCGAGTACCCGGAGACCTGGGATGACATCATCGAGATGGCGCCGAAGTTCACCGAGAAGGGGATGTACGCCCTGAACTACCCCGCCTCGGCCGAGAACACCCTCAACCTCACCTACTACCCGCTGCTGTGGCAGGCCGGTGGCGAGGTCTTCACGAAGGACGGCGACGTCGGCTTCGACAGCACGGCCGGTGAGCAGGCGCTGACCTTCCTCACTGACCTGGCAGAGTCCGGCGCCCTCGACCCCGAGGCGCTGACCACGAACGTCCCGCTCGAGCAGACCGCGATCGCCCAGGGCAAGGTCGCCTGCACCTGGAACAACGGCGTCACCGAGGTCGCTCCGTTCTGGGGCGAGGAGAACGTCAAGGTCCTCGCGCCGCTCACCGACAAGGAGACCGTCGCCTACGGCACGGTCGGCTCGCTCTCGGTGCTCAAGGGCTCGAAGGCCCCCGAGGCTGCGGCGGCCTTCGCCGAGTACGCGACCAGCGCCGACGTGATCGAGCCCTACCTCACGGCGGCCGGCTACTTCTCGGCACTCAGCACCACCGAGCCGCTGTACGCGGATGACCCGCTGCTCGGCGAGGTCGAGAAGTACGTGCCCGACACGACGGTGGGCGAGCTCAACGCCAGCTCGCGCGCTCTCATGGGCGTGCTCGCTCCGGAGATCCAGGCGGCTCTGCTCGGCCAGAAGGCGCCGGCGGACGCCCTGAAGGATGCGGCGGCCGCCGCGGCACCGCTGCTGAAGAAGTAAGCATGACCGGGGGCGTGCGGGAATCCGCCGCGCGCCCCCTCCCTCCTTCTCTCCTGAGAGGCATCGACTGATGACGACCGCAACCACGGTGAAGAGGCCCGCAGGCCGCGTGACCAGGGTGCTCGCCCGGCGGGAAGCCCGCGTGGCGTTCCTGTTCGTGCTCCCCGCCTTCCTCCTGTTCATCGCCTTCCGCTTCGGGCCGAGCATCGTCGGCGTCGCGCTGAGCCTGTTCGACTACGACATCACCGGCGAGATCGCCTGGCGCGGTCTCGACCACTTCCAGCGCCTGGTCGCCGATCCGCTGTTCTGGCGGGCCCTGGGCACCACGGTGATCTACACGCTCTTCGCCGTGCCGATCTCGCTGGTGCTCTCCACCGTGATGGCCCTGGGTGTGCGCCGGGCGTTCCGCGGAGCCCGGTTCTTCCGCTCGATCTTCTTCCTGCCCGTCATCACCTCGCTGGTGCTCGCCGGCTCGATCTTCGTGTGGATCTTCTCGGCGAACGGCCCCTGGTCGGCGCTGATGACCCCGCTCGGGCTGGGCGGATCGTGGCTGGGCAGCACGGTCCTCGTCATCCCGGCCATCATCGTCGTGGGCGTCTGGTCGCGATTCGGCTACGGCATGATGATCATGATCGCGGCCCTGCAGGACGTGCCGCGCGAGCTCGAGGAGGCCGCGCTGGTCGACGGCGCGAACGCCTGGCAGCGCTTCCGCTGGATCGTGCTCCCCTATCTGCGTCCGACTATCTTCTTCCTCGCGGTCATCGAGACCACCGCGGCCTTCCAGGTCTTCGACGTGATCTACGTGATGACCCAGGGGGGACCTGCCAACGCCAGCTACTCGCTCGTCTACCTGCTGTACGACCAGGGCTTCCGCTACTTCGACTACGGCTACGCGGCCGCCGTCGGTGTCGCGCTGTTCATCATGACCCTGGTCGTCGCCCTCATCCAGCGCCTCGTGATCGGAAAGCAGAAATGACCGCTCTCCTGCAGCCGCCGTCCGCGACGAAGACCCCGCCGGTCCCCTCGCCGTCGTCGAGGAAGCGCCGTTCGTTCCGCGCACTCGAGCCCACCGGCTGGGGCGTCGCGGTGCGCTGGGTCTGGCTGAGCCTGGCCGGCATCCTCAGCTTCTTCCCGTTCTACGCCATGGTCGTGCTGAGCCTGAAGCCCGGCAAGGTCGTCGAACTCCCCGGATCGCTGCTGCCCTGGACCGACATCTCGTTCGACGCCTACGAGCAGGTGCTGGCGGGGCAGAACATCCTCGGATGGCTCGGCAACACCCTCATCTACTCGCTGGTCTCGGTCGTCGCCGTGCTGTTCCTGTCGGCGCTCGCCGGCTACGCCTTCGCCAAGAAGCGCTTCCGCGGCAAGGAGGTGATGTTCTGGTCGTTCCTGGCGATGGTCATGGTGCCGTTCCACGTCACCCTCATCCCGACGTTCATCCTGATGGCCAACCTCGGCGGCGTCGACACCTACTGGGGGCTGATCCTGCCCTCGCTCGCGAACGCGCAGGCCGTGTTCCTGATGCGACAGTTCATCCAGGGCCTCCCCGACGAGCTGTTCGAGGCGGCCCGCATCGACGGCGCCGGGGAGTTCCGCATCTTCCTGCGGATCGTGCTGCCGCTGTGCAAGCCGATCCTCGCGACTCTCGGGATCTTCGTGTTCCTGTGGCACTGGAACGACTTCCTGTGGCCGCTCATCATCGCGAAGTCCAACTCGATGTTCACACTCACCGTCGGCATCTCGTCACTGCAGCAGCAGAACGTCCCGCTGAGCACCATGCTCGCCGGGTCCGTGGTCGCACTGCTGCCGATCTTCCTCGCGTACCTCATCGCTCAGCGGTACGTGCAGGAAGGCGTCGCCGGTACCGGGATCAAGGGCTGAGAAGAAGGGAAAGCACGACATGACTCAGCACGAATTCACCTCAGAGGCGGAGCTCGAAGAGGTTCTCGCCACCCCGAGCCCCGGGCTCGTCGCCGACCTCGCGCGCGGAGCGGGGGACCTCGTGATCCTCGGCGCCGGCGGCAAGATGGGCCCGACGCTGGCGATGCTCGCCCGCCGCGGACTGGACGCCGCAGGCCGTCAGCACGACACCGTCTACGCCGTCTCCCGCTTCGGAGACGCCGCGATCCGTGCGCGCCTGGACGCCGCAGGGGTGAAGGTCGTCTCGTTCGACCTGATCGAGAACGACGACTTCTCGTCGCTGCCGGATGCCCCGAACGTGGTGTTCATGGTCGGCGCGAAGTTCGGGGCCGCCACCAATGCCTCGTGGGCATGGGAGGTCAACGCCGCGCTGCCCGACCGCGTGGCCCGCCGCTACCGTGACAGCGCGATCTCGGTGCTCTCCACCGGCAACATCTACCCGTTCGTGCCCGCCTCCTCGGGCGGAGCATCCGAAGAGGTCGCCCCCGCGCCCATCGGGGAGTACGCGCAGTCGTGCCTCGGACGCGAGCGCGTGTTCGAGTTCGGCGCGCAGGAGCGCGGCACGAAGGTCGCGATCATCCGCCTGAACTACGCGGTCGATCTGCGCTACGGGGTGCTCGCCGACATCGGCAGCGCCGTGTACGCGGGGGAGCCCGTCTCGGTCGCGACCGCCAACGTCAACGTCATCTGGCAGGGATATGCGAACGAGGTCGTGCTGCGCAGCCTGGTGTACGCGTCGACCGAGCCGTTCAGGATCAACCTCACCGGGCCCGAGCTGCTGAGCGTCGAGTCGATCGCTCGCCGCTTCGGCGCACTGTTCGACCGAGAGGTCACGCTGGTCGACGAGCCGCTGCCGACGGCGCTGCTCAGTGACGCGCGCCGGTGCATGGCGCTGTTCGGCTATCCGTCTGTGCCCGCCGAGTCGCTCATCCGCATGCAGGCCGACTGGATCGCGGGCGGGCTGCCGATGACGGCCAAGCCCACCAAGTGGGCCGTGCGGGACGGGAAGTTCTGATGGCGGTACCGACCCTGCGCCCCGAGGCCGCGGCCACCCTCGCCCGCGGCACCGTCGTCCCCGCGCATCCGCTCGCACTCACCCCCGACCGTCGCCTCGACGAGCGTCGGCAGCGCGCGCTCACGCGCTACTACCTCGACGCGGGTGCCGGCGGCATCGCGGTCGGGGTGCACACGACGCAGTTCGAGATCCGCGACCCGGAGCATGCGCTGTTCGAGCCGGTCCTCGCGCTCGCCGCGGAGGAGATGGATGCCCGCGCGAGCGCCGATGTTGTGCGCATCGCCGGGGTCACCGGAGGCACAGCGCAGGCGGTGGCCGAGGCCGAGCTCGCTCGCGACCTCGGTTACGACGCCGTGCTGCTGAGCCCGCGTGTCGACGGAGCCGATGACGCGGCGCTCCTCGATCGGGCTCGCGCGGTCGGCGAGGTCAGCCCGCTCATCGGCTTCTACCTGCAGACCGCGATCGGCGGCCCCGTGCTCGACCGCGAGTTCTGGCGCGAGTTCGCGTCGATCCCGGCGGTTGTCGCGGTGAAGGCTGCGCCGTTCGACCGGTACCGCACACTCGAGCTGGTGCGCGGTGTCGCCGCCTCCGGCCGTGCCGACGAGATCGCCCTCTACACGGGCAACGACGACGCGATCGTCGCCGACCTGCTCTCGGAGTTCCACGTGGACTCCCCGTCCGGACCGCGCACGCTGCGCTTCGTCGGCGGACTCCTCGGGCAGTGGGCGGTCGGCACCCGCGCCGCCGTCGCGCTGCTGGAACGCGCACGTCGGTCGATGGAGGGCGACGCCGACGCGTACCGCGAGCTCGGACTCCTCGCCTCCGACATGGTCGACGTGAACCAGGCGGTGTTCGATCCCGGTCATGACTTCCACGGCGTGATCGCGGGAGTGCACGAGATGCTCCGGCAGCAGGGGCTGCTCGACGGCGTCTGGTGCCTCGACCCGGACGAGGGGCTGTCGCCGGGGCAGGCTGAGGAGATCGCGCGCGTGCGTGAGGCCTACCCGGCGTTGAACGACGACGCCTTCATCGCCGAGAACCTCGACGCATGGCTGCGCTGAGATGAGCCGAGAGGGATGACATGAGTGCACCGAGCATCGTCGCCGTGGTCTCCGCCGAGCTGTTCGCGGAGTTCTTCTCGGATGCCGACACCGCGCGGCTCCACGCCCTCGCCGCGCAGGCGGGCGGATCGTTCGTGCGTGTCGACCGCCTGGCCGACGCCGTGCTCGACGAGGTCCGCATCGTCATCACCAGCTGGGGCGTCGGACCGCTCGATGCGGCCACGCTGTCGGCCCTGCCGCGACTGGAGCTCGTGGCCCACACCGGTGCCTCGCTCAAGGCCTTCGTGACCGAGGAGCTGTTCGACCGGGGCGTCGCCGTGACCCAGGCGGGTGCGGGGATGGCGCGCCCGGTGGCCGAGGTGTCGCTCGCGTTCACGCTCGCGCTGCTGCACCGGGTGCCCGAGATGCACAACGCTCTGCGCGAGGGCGGAGGTTGGTACGACGCCGAGACCGCCGGCGTGCAGCACGAGATCCTGGGCGCGCCGATCGCCGTGATCGGAGCCTCCCGCACGGGACGTTCGTACCTCGCGCTGATCCGTGCGCTCGGCGCCGAACCGCTGCTGGTCGACCCCACCCTCGACCCGGCCGCCGCCGCCGAGCTCGGAGCGGAACCCGTCTCGCTCGATGAGGCGCTGCGCCGCGCCCAGATCGTCGCGGTGCATGCGCCGACGCTGCCCGAGACGCACCACCTGATCGGTCGCCGCGAGCTGGCGCTGATGCGCGACGGCACCGGCCTGGTCAACACCGCCCGGTCGTGGCTGGTCGACGAGCAGGCGCTGATCGAGGAACTCCGCACGGGCCGCCTGAGCGCCGCGATCGACGTGTTCGACGAGGAGCCGTTCTCCGCCGACCACCCCTTCCGCTCCCTTCCCGGTGTGCTGCTCACCCCGCATCGCGCGGCCGGAACGGCAGAGGGCCGGCGTCGACAGGGGCACATCGTGACCGACGAGGTCGCCGCCTTTCTCGAGGGTCGCCCGCTCGTGCACGCGATCGATCGCGACCAGCTGTCCTCCATGGCATGACCGGCTCAGCGCTGCGCGTCGCGTTCGCGGGGCTCGCGCATTCGCATCCCTCGACGGACGCAGCCAACGTGCGCGCGCTCGGGGCCGAGGTCGTGGCCGTGCATGACACGGATGCGCACGCGAGCGCCGAGTTCGCCCTGCGCTTCGGCGGGGCCGCTGTCGGTTCGGTGCAGGAGCTGCGCGCGCTGCGCCCCGACCTCGTGATCGCGACGCCGCGGCCGCAGGAGGTCGTGCCGCTCCTGCGCGCGCTCGCGGTCGATGCCGCAGATGCCCCGGTGTTCCTCAACAAGGTCATCGCCGCGACCACCGGGCAGCTCGCCGCCCGCGACCGCGCGATCGCCGCCGGCCGGAGCGCGGTCGGCACGAGCTCGCCGCTGCGGTTCGCCCCGGCGCTCACCGCCTTCGCCGCGCAGGTCGCCGCGGCCGAGGTGCTGAGCATCCGCGTGCGCGCCCAGCACGACAGCGCCGCGTTCCAGCTGCCGGGTCGCGCCTGGCAGGACGACCCGCATCTCGGCGGAGGGACCCTGGTGACGGTCGGCGTGCACGCCTGGGAGATGCTCGACGTCGTGCTTCCCGGAGCGGAGCTGCGCGCCGGGCGCGGATGGACCCGCCGGAGCACCGGATCGACCACGCGTTCGGAGGATGCGGCCGGCGTGAGCGGGCTGCTGCGTGTCGCAGGGCGGGTGGACGAGGTGCCGGTGGAGGTGCTGGTGAGCGGGGTGCCCGGCCCTGACGCGTACGCGGTCGAGCTCGTCACGGCATCCGGCATCCGCTCGGTCGTGCTTCCGATGGATGATCCGAACGAGTCGCTCGGATTCCACGGCCTCGTCGGAGCGCTGCTCCGCGCCGCCGCTCGGGGCGAGGTCGTGGCGCCGTGGACGCGGGCGCGGACGGTCGTGGCGAACACGATCCGCGCGGCGGAGGCGGCGCGCACTCAGGCCCCCTGGGTCCCTGAGCCTGTCGAAGGGCCGCCCCGCCCCTGGGCTCCTGAGCCTGTCGAAGGGCCGCCCTGTCCCTGGGTCCCTGAGCCTGTCGAAGGGCCGCCCTGACTTCGTCGCGACCGCAAGCAACGAGCTTCCGGGCATCCGCTCGGACACGGAACTGGGGATCTGGGGACTGACCGGAGAACGCGCCCCGGCCGGACACGGCGGGCGCACGACCGCGGCGACGACGCCGCAAGGAGGATCACCATGACGTATCAGGAGAACACCGAGACCGCGGCTCTTCGGAGCCGGAGGATGCTGCTCGCCGGATTCGGCGCCGCGGCGCTGGGCGGAGTCGCCGCCGTCGCCACGACCGGGCCCGCCCAAGCGGCCGGACCCCTCGTGCCGCAGAGCTCTGCGGGCTCGGCGTCGGTCGCGGGCGTCGGCACCGCATCCGATCTCGCGAAGCGCAAGGGCAAGGCCGGAGAGCTCGTGCGCACGGCCGGCTATGCGACCGCCGGCGACGGCGGCGACGGGCTGTACCGCTTCGTGAAGAAGGATGCGCCGGACGTCAACGGCGGCACCGTGCTCGCCGCCCGCAAGGAGGGCGTCTGGGTGCTGGTGCACGCGGGGGTCGTGGACTTCCGGCAGTTCGGCATCGCCGACGCGTCGACACCCGCCGACGACGCCCTCGACGCGATGGTGGCCGACGCCGCGATCCACCGGATCGAGGCGCACACCGACCTGAACTTCGTGCGCCGCCACCGTTTCACGCGCTCGAACCTCGCCTTCGATTTCGGCAACCACCTCATGACGACCGACGGCATCGAGAACGCCCCGAAGGACGACCCGTTCGCTGCGGTCATGTTCTTCCGCGGCGAGGTGACCGATGCTGTGCAGGAGGCGCGCCTCGGGGAGGACGTGCCCGACCTGGCTGACGTCTTCCCGGTCGCGGACTCCTCGTTCTTCTCGGTGGGCACCTGGTATGCCGCCGAGGTCAACGCTCTGTCGGGGCGGTGGGAGCGCGAGCTGCAGCGCCTGGTGCAGGTGACGCAGATCGTCGACGGCACGCACATCCGCATCAACTACAAGAACGGCTGGCCGCTCGGCAAGGACCGCACCATCACGTGGCGTCGGGTCGTGCCAGTGCACGACGTCACAGTGTCGAACCTGAAGTTCCTCGGCACCGGGACCGACGAGTACACCGGGTCTCACCCGTTGGCCTTCGAGTACGCGGTGCGCTGTGACGTCGACCACATCGACGGCACCGGCACCTTCTGGCCGCTCATCCAGCGTCGGTGGAACACCTACTTCTCGACCGAGAGCTGCACCCTCACGAACCCGACCTCGGTCACCTGGGGCGGCGCCGGCTACCTGACGCAGCAGATCTACTGCCTCTACGGCTACGTCGCGAACTGCCACACGTCGAACGCGCGCCACCTGAACGACTTCACCGCGAGTGCCTACTGCCTGGTCGAGAACTGCCATGGCGACGGCGACGACCAGGGGCCGTTCGTCACTCACGGACAGTACGAGCACGACCTCACCTACACCGGCAACTCGGGGCTCATGACGTTCGCGAACTCCGGCGCCGCCTGGGGCTCGGCGGCGAAGCGCATCACGGTGCGCAAGCACGTGTGCTCGTGGTTCGTGGCCCGCGTGCGCATCACCGACCTCACGCTCGAGGACGTGCAGGTGATCGGCAAGCCGTCGCTCGCAGGGTCCGGGATGCTGTGGATCAACGCCGACGGCGCCCAGCTGCGCGGATGCACGGCATCGGACACGCTCATCATCACGCAGGCATCCGACAACTCCGCGCGGCCGACCGTGATCGCCGACTCGCACTTCACCTTCGTCGCGCCGGGGGAGC
The DNA here is from genome assembly GCF_044743625.1 of Microbacterium sp. NPDC087591. Lineage (NCBI taxonomy): Bacteria > Bacillati > Actinomycetota > Actinomycetes > Micrococcales > Microbacteriaceae > Microbacterium > Microbacterium sp. NPDC087591. Next base: position 1,436,193 of record NZ_JBIUWU010000001.1, on the reverse strand, counting down.
TCACGAACGCGACCGTGAAGACGCCGGTGACCTTCGTCGACACGGTGCTGAGCGGGGTCGGCGGCATGAAGATCGCGGGGGCGGGAGCGGTGACCTTCCGCGGCTCGACCCTCACCGCGGCGGAGGATGCCGGACCGGTCGTCTCGTCGTCGGAGCGGCTGCGGTTCGAGGGCTCCACACTGCGGAACACCCGGATCGCGGCGGCGCGCGGCGAGGCCCAGACGGTCGAGATCGCGGGCTCGGATGTCGTGAACAAGGGCGGCACCGGGATCTCGCGCACCGGGAGCGGAGCCCTGCACCTGACGCTGTCCGACAGCACGTTCCGCGCGGAGGGCGCTGCCGCCCACGTCGCGATCAAGACCGGCGTCACGCACTACCGCGCCGTGGGCAACCGCTTCGAGGGTGGTGCGGTCGAGCTCGCCGACGGCGCGTTCGGCGCGGAGTCCACACTGCTGCACACCGGCAACGTCGAGTCCGGCGTCGCCCGCACCGCGTTCCCCGTCGAGGGCGACCGCGTGGTCGACACCGCGAACCTCGTGGTCTGAGCCGCACTCGCGCTGGCGGCATCCGCGAGTGCACGGGTTGTTCGCGAGTGCACGACTTCTCAACGCGAAGAAGTCGTGCACTCGGCGGGAAGCCGTGCACTCGGGGACGTGGCGGGCTACAGCCCCACGAGCTCCGCGCTGCGCTGCCAGAGCGACTCGGCCAGGGCGGGGGCGTCGGTCTGCGGGTTCACGCGGTTGCTCAGCACGCGCTCGTCGTAATAGGCGCCCGAGAACCAGGTCTCGTCGGGGATGCCGTCGATGAACCAGCGCAGGTTCGCCCCGCCCCGCTCCGCACTGATGAGCAGGAGTCGCTTGAGCGGAGTGCGGTACACGAGCCGCATGATGCTGGATGACTCGGAGGCGAAGTTCGTGCTCACCGTGCCGGGGTGGAAGGCGACCGCGCGCAGCCCTTCGGCGTGGAACCTCGTGTGCAGGCTCTTCGTGAAGAGCACGTTCGCGAGCTTCGCGTCGCCGTAGGCCTTGTTGGCGCTGTACCTGCGGCGGTTGTCGAGGTCGTCGATGTCGATGTGCCCGAACAGCCGGTGGGCGACGCTCGAGGTGTTGATGACCGCCGCGCCAGAACGCAGCAGTACCGGGAGCAACAGGTTCGTGAGCAGGAAGGGCGCCAGGTGGTTGACCTGCAGCGTCTTCTCGAACCCGTCGATCGTCGGGGTCTGATCGCCGAAGATGCCGCCGGCGTTGTTCGCCAGCACGTCGATGCCGTCCTCGCCCACCTCGGCCGCGATCTGCGCCGCGAGCTCGCGCACCTCATCGAGCCGTGCGAAGTCGGCGACGAAGGGCGTGGCCCCGGTCTCGGCGGCGACGGCCCTGGTCTTCTCGGGGGACCGGCCCACCAGGATCAGCCGGTGGTCCGCATCGGCCAGCTGTCGGGCGGCCGCGGCGCCGATGCCGTCGGAGGCGCCGGTGATGACGATGGTCCTCGGGCGCACGGGGGCGCTCACTCGGCAGACGGGGTGATGCGCTCGACGGCCCTGGTCACGTGTTCCGCGATCACGTCACGAGCGTGGTCGGGATCGCCGCTCGCGATGGCATCCACGATCTGCTGATGGCTGCGCACGTGCTCCTCCTGTTCGGCGGGGTCCAGCGCGGCGTTCGCGGCGTGGAGGAACCCGGCGATGCGTCCGCGGAGCTGGGTGCTCAGCTCGTCGAGGAAACGGTGTTCCGCGAGGTCGGCGAGCGTCTCGTGGAACAGGCGGTCCTGGCGCAGCACCTCGGCGATGTCGCCGGGAGCGGCGGCCGACATGTCCTGGATGATCGCGCCGAGACGGGCGGCAGACTCGGCGTTCCATCGCTCCTGCACGCGGATCGCCATGAACTGCTCCAGTACGATCCGCAAGCTGGAGATCTCCTCGAGATCCTGCGCGCTGAGCTGGGCGACGCGGGCGCCGCGGCGTGGCTCGCGCGTGATCAGGCGCTCCTCGGCGAGGCGCGTCAGGGCTTCGCGCACCGGGATGTGGCTGACGCCGAGCCGGTCGGCGAGCTTGCGCTCCACCAGGCGCTCACCGGGGGCGAGTTCGCCGGAGTGGATGGCCGAGCGCAGCTCGTCAGCGACCTGTTCGGCGATGTTCTGGTCCGACACGCTCCGCACGGTGGCTCTCCTGTCTGTGCCGCGAACCGAGGGGCCCCCGGGCAAGTTCCTGCATCGACCGATGCTATGGCAGATTTGGGGCGGTGGCGGGATGACCCGTCCGGCGAGCGTAACGAGAACGTAACCGCATCCGCCCGATTCGCACTAGACGAAGATGCTGTTTTGCTACATGCTATAGCGAAACCCTTCACTACCCGAAGCACCATCTACCCCTTGGAGGCACCATGTCTCGTCGCCGTGTTCGGCTGGGCGGAGCAGCGTTGCTCACCGTCGCCCTCATGACTGCCGGCTGCAGCAGCACGCCCTCGACTCCCGATGGCCAGGCGCAGGAGGGCGGGACCCTGACCGTCGCCGCCGCGCAGGGCATCCCGCAGCTCAATCCCGCGATCCGCACCTTCGCCTGGGAGGAGGTGCTGTTCCCGCTGCTGTGGAACGGTCTGACCAAGACCGACGAGTCCGGCGAGATCGTCGGCGACCTCGCTGAGAAGTGGGAGGTGTCGGACGACCAGATGACCTGGACCTTCACGCTGCGCGACGGCGTCACGTTCTCGAACGGCGACCCGTTCACGGCGGACGACGCGGTGGCGTCGTTCGAGTACTACCTCGACCCCGAGACCGCGACCCAGGAGAAGAACAAGATCTCGATGGTCACGGATGTCGCGGCATCCGACGACAAGACCGTCGTGATCACCCTCTCCGAGCCGATCGCCACCTTCGCCGCCGGCATCGTCTGGGTCAAGATGCTCGACGTCGACGCCCTCGACACGATCGACAAGGAGCCGATCGGCACCGGTCCGTACATCGTCGACGCCTTCACACCGGATGACAGCCTGACGCTCGTCCCGAACCCCGAGTACTTCGGCGAGGCGCCGGCCCTCGACGAGATCACTCTCGTGAAGGCCGCCGAATCCACGGCAGCGGTCACCGGATTGCGCTCCGGCGACATCGACGTGCTGTGGTCGGTGCCGCAGGGCGACGTCGCCGGGCTGGAAGGCGGTGGCGACATCGCGCTCGTCACCCCCGACAACCCCAGCCAGTGGCCCTCGTGGGAGGTCGACACGCAGTCGGCGCCGTTCGACGACGTCCGTGCGCGCCAGGCTCTCGCCTACGCGACCGACCGGGAGGCCATCCTCGAGGCCGCGTACTACGGGCAGGGCACCGTCTCGCCCACCAACAACGCGCTCGGCGAGGTCAACCCCTGGTTCGGCGGCGATCTGACCGACTACTCCTACGACCTCGACAAGGCCAAGCAGCTGTTCGCCGAGGCGGGCGTGACCGAGGGAAGCACCCTCACCTGGTGGGGCATCGCGGGCCAGTACCCGGAGTGGAACACGAGTGGTGAGATCCTGCAAGCGAGCCTGAAGGAGATCGGCATCACGCTCAAGATCGACAACAACGACATCGGCACCTGGGTCGACTCGTTCTACCCCGCGGGTAAGAGCTTCCCCGGCTACATCGTGCCGAACTTCCAGTCCACTCCGCCGGAGCCCGCGTACTCGCTGAACTTCTACCTCGAGGGTCGCTGCGAGTGCAACTGGGTCGATCCGGACTTCCAGCAGGCGTTCGCGGATGCCGTCGCCGAGCCCGATGAGACCGCCCGCGCCGAGAAGTGGGGCACCGTGCAGACGATCATCAACCAGCAGGTCCCGCTGATCGTGCCGCTGCAGTCCACCGTGGTCACGGCGACCAGCACCACGGTCGACGGCGTGTGGGTCGAGGGTGGCGGACAGCTGCACCTCGAGAACGCGCACCTGAAGGGCTGACGTGGCTCTGTCCATCCTTCGGCGGGTGGCGATCAGCATCGCGATGCTGATCGCCACCTCGCTCCTCGTCTTCGTGGTGCTCCGGCTGCTGCCGGGCGACCCCGTCATCACCCGGCTCGGCTCGACCCCCGGCGTCGACGCCGAGATGCTGCAGCGCCTCCGGGAGGAGGCCGGTCTCGACGCGCCGATCATCGAGCAGTACCTGCGCTGGATCGGCGGGGTCTTCACGGGTGATTTCGGTCAGTCGTACTTCAACCAGTACTCGGTCTCCGAGCTCATCGCACAGCGCTTCCCCGCCACGATCGAGCTCACCGTCATCGGCATCCTGCTCGCGGTGCTGATCGCGACGCCGGCCGCCGTGATCGCGTCGCTGCGTCCGCTCGGCGCCGTCGACCGCATCCTCACCGCGATCTCGACCGCGGGCATGGCGCTGCCGCAGTTCCTGATCGGCATCGTGCTGATCGTGGTGTTCGCGGTGCAGCTCAAGGTGCTGCCCGCGCGCGGCTATACGCCGTTCAGCGAGGACCCGGGCGACAACCTCGTGCGCATGATCCTGCCGGCCCTCACCCTCGCCTTCGCTGCGGCGCCGCTCCTCATGCGCTTCCTGCGGGCATCCATGGTCGAGGTGCTCGATGCCTCCTACATCCGCACCGCGAAGGGCAAGGGCCAGTCCGCGAGCGGCGTCGTGCTCGGTCACGCACTGCGTAACGCGCTGATCCCCGGACTCACGATGCTCGGACTGATCGTCGGCTACACGCTCGGCGGCGTCGTGATCGTCGAGTACGTGTTCGGGGTTCCGGGACTGGGCTCGCTCGCGATCGATGCCGTGTTCAAGCGCGACTACGCGGTGCTGCAATCCGTGGTGCTGCTGATCTCGGCGATGTTCATCCTCACCACGCTCATCGTCGACCTCCTCTACGGAGTGCTCGACCCGCGTCTTCGTGCAAGGAGCAGCCGTGGCTGACACCCTCACTCTCGCGCTGCGGTCGACCCGACCCCGACCCCGTCGCCGGCTCGCGCTCGCCTCCTGGATCCCGCTGGCTCTGCTGGCACTCATCGTGCTGGCGTGCGTGCTGGCGCCGATCATCGCGCCGTTCGATCCGTCCGCCCAGTCGTCCGACCGGTTCGCCGGCCCCTCGGCCGTGCATCTGTTCGGCACGGATGAGCTCGGGCGCGACCTGTTCAGCCGCGTGCTCTACGGCGGGCAGCTGACGATCTTCATCGCCGGCGGTGCGACGCTGGTCGCGATGGTGCTCGGCATCGCCTGGGGAATGGCCGCCGCCTTCGCCCGCGGCCTCTGGGACGAGATCCTGATGCGGCTCGCCGACACGGTCATGGCGATCCCGCAGATCCTGTTCGCGCTCGTCTTCATCTCGGCGTTCGGTGCCGATCCGGTCAAGCTGGCCGTGATCATCGGCATCCTGCTCACTCCGACGACCGCGCGACTGGTGCGCTCCTCGGTGCTCAGCGAACTGCAGGAGGACTACTTCACGGCGGCGATCGCCTTCGGATCGAAGCGCAGCCGGCTGCTGTTCGCCGAGGTGCTCCCGAACGCGCGAGGGCCGATCGTGGTGCAGGCCGCCATCAACGCCGCCAACGCCATCCTGCTGGAGGCCTCGATGAGCTTCGTCGGTCTGGGCATCGCGCCCCCCGAGGCGACCTGGGGGACCCTCGTGCAGCAGGGCTACCAGAAGATGTACCAGTCGATCGGGTACGTGCTGTTCCCCGCGCTGTTCATCTTCGTCACCATCTGGCTGCTCAACGTGCTCGCCGACCAGTTCGGCGGCGATCGGAAGGGGAAGGGACGATGACCGAGGTCACGCCCGTCCTGCAGGTGCAGGACCTCACCGTCTCCTACGGCGATGCGATGCCGGTCAAGGGCATCAGCTTCTCGGTGCGCCCCGGCGAGCGGATCGGCCTGGTCGGCGAGTCCGGCTCGGGCAAGTCGCTCACGGCGCTGTCGATCATGCGGCTCAACGACGGCGCGACGCTCGGCGGCAGCATCCGTCTGCGCGACCGGGAGCTGCTCACGCTCAGCAAGCGGGAGATGACCCGCGTGCGCGGCGGCGAGATCGCGATGGTCTTTCAGGACCCGATGTCGTCTCTCAACCCGGTGCGCACGATCGGTCATCAGCTGGTCGAGGCGATCCGGCTGCACGACCGGGTCTCGAAGGAAGCGGCGCGCGCCAGGGCGGTCGAGCTGCTGACGGAGGTCGGCGTGCCGCTGCCTGAGGAGCGCCTCGCGCAGTACCCCCACGAGTTCTCCGGCGGCATGCGGCAGCGCGTGATGATCGCGATGGCCATGTCGTCACGCCCGGCGGTCTTGATCGCGGATGAACCGACCACGGCGCTGGACGTCACGACCCAGTCGCGCATCATCGACCTGCTCGACAAACTGGCGGACGAGCACGGTACCGCCGTGATCCTGATCACGCACGACCTGGGTGTGGCGGCCGGCTTCTGCGAGCGCATCCACGTGATGCGCCACGGACGTGTGATCGAGGAGGCACCCGTCGACACGCTCTATGCCGAGCCGGAGCATCCGTACACGAAGGCGCTGCTGGGAGCGGTGGTCGACCTCACGATCGACGTGCACCAGCCGATCCGTACCGCGGCCGAAGTGCTCGAACGCGGCACGGAGGCGGTGACGGAAGCGGGGTCGATCAGCGCGATCGACCGCGCCCGCGAGAGCGGCGACGTGCTCGTCGATGTGCAGGGGCTCTCGAAGGTGTTCACGCTGGGCTCTGGGCGACGCGTCACAGCGGTCGACGACGTGTCGTTCCAGATCCGCCGTGGTGAGACCGTGGGCCTGGTGGGCGAGTCGGGGTCGGGCAAGTCGACCGTCTCGAAGGCGGTGCTCGCGCTCGGCGGGATCGATGCGGGTGCCGTGGTCTTCGACGGCCACCGCCCGCACGAGATGCGCGGCGAAGACCTGCGCACGCTGCGTCGGCGGATGCAGATGGTGTTCCAGGACCCGTTCTCGGCGCTGAACCGCCGGCAGACGGTGGCCCAGATCATCGAGGCGCCGCTGCTCGCGCACGGCATCGGCACCCGCGCCACGCGCGCCGAGAAGGTGCGTGAGGCGATGCACCGCGTGCGGCTGGACGAGGAGTTCACGCACCGCCTGCCCCGCTCGATGTCGGGTGGGCAGTGTCAGCGCGTGTCGATCGCGCGCTCGCTCGTGCTCGAGCCGGAGTTCCTGGTGCTCGACGAGTCGGTCTCGGCTCTCGACGTGTCGATCCAGGCGCAGGTGCTCAATCTGCTGCGCGAGCTGCAGGCGGAGCTGGGGTTGACGTACCTGTTCATCAGCCACGACCTGGCGGTCATCCGGTACATGTCGTCGACGGTCGCGGTCATGCAGCAGGGGCGCATCGTCGAGATCGGTGCCCGCGATGCCCTGTTCGCGAACCCGCAGCACGAGTACACGCGCGGGTTGATGGCCGCGATCCCGGTGGCCGACCCGGTGCGGGAGCGCCGTCGGCGTGCCGAGGCCGCAGCGCTGTGGCAGTCGCAGGGTGCCGTGACGAGCGCGGTCCCGGTGGGAACCATCCGATGAGGAAGGAGTTGTCATGACCGACGGATCACCCGCCGTGACGGATCCGCACGCGGAGACGATGTCGCCGGAGGGGAGCGCGCGCTCCACCGGTCGCCGCACCCTCCTGGCCGGGCTCGGTGCGGTCGCGCTCGGCGCTGCTGGCTCCCTCGCCGCCACGACACCCGCGCAGGCTGCGCCCGCCGCGATGGGGGCGAAAGACATCACGCGGGCGGAATCCGTCGCCGAGCTGTCGCGGCTGCGCGCGCGGGATGGTGAGATGGCGATCGTCGCCGGGTATCGGACGCCGGGCGACGCGGGGCTGCTCGTGTACGTGGGCAGCGAGAACCCGAAGAGCACGCCCAACGGCGGCACGGTGATCGCCGGCAAGCGCGGCACCACCTGGCTGCTGCAGCACGACGGTACCGTCGACTTCCGGGTCTTCGGCATCACGGGGCCCAAGACGGCGGCCGACGACGCGCTCGCCGCGATGGTGGACGACCCCCGCATCGCCCGGATCGAAGCCCACACGGATCTGCTGTTCCAGCGGCGGCATCGCTTCACGCGGTCCCACCTCGAGATCGACTTCGGCGGTCATCTGATCTCGACGGAGGGCATCGAGGCGAACACCCACGACAATCCGTTCGGTGCGGTGATGTTCTTCACCGGGGTGTCGCGAGACGTCGTCGTCGAGCATCAGCTGGCGGAGGCCTGGCCCGAGCTCACGGATGCCGTCGCCGTGCCCGATGCAGCGAAGTTCCCGGTGGACTCCTGGTGGGCGGTGCAGTGCGATGCGGTCGCCGGAGGTGGAGCCGATGAGCGCGAGATCCAGCGATTCGTGCAGGTGACGCAGCAGATCGACGGAAAGCACATCCGGATCGACTACCTCAACGGCTGGCCGCTGGACAAGGGGCGCACACTCACCTGGCGACAGATGGACCCCGTCTCCGGAGTGCGCATCTCGAACATGCGGTTCCTCGGCGCCGGTCCCTTCGACGGACCCACTGACGGCTCGTTCCCCGACCCCCGTGAGCTGACCGGATCGCATCCGATCGCTTTCGAGTACGCCATCCACTGCGATGTCGCCGATGTGCACGCGAGCCGCACCTGGTGGCCGGTCGTGATGCGGCGGTGGAACACCCACTTCACGACCGAGCGCTGCTCCGTCGAGAACCCGCCCACGGTGTTCTACGGGGGCGCGGGGTACCTCACGCAGCAGATCTCCTGCCTCTACGGGCGGGTGAGCGACTGCACGTCGTCGAACGCGCGGCACCTCAACGATCTGACCGCCAGCGCATACTGCATCGTCGAGAACTGCCACGGTGACGGCGACGATCAGGGCGGGAACCCCTTCACCACCCACGGTCAGTACGAGCACGACCTCACCTTCATCGGATGCTCGGGGCTGATGGACATCGCCAACTCCGGCGCGCAGTGGGGCACCTCCGCCAAACGGATCACGGTGCGCGATCACGTCTGCTCGTGGTTCGTGGCCGGCACCAGGATCAGCGATCTGACGCTCGAGAACGTCCGGGTGATCGGACGGTCGACGTTCGACCCGCAGGCGACCATGACGATCAATGCCGACGGCGCCCAGCTGCGCGGATGCACCGCCGGGCTGTTGGCCATCGGGCAGCGGTCGTCTCGATCCTCACGGCCGACGACGATCGAGGACTGCACGTTCGCGCTGCCGAAGGACCAGGTGCTCATCCAGACCCCGGTCACGGTGCCGGTGAGCTTCGTGCGCTGCACCATCACCGGGGTGGACGGGACGAAGGCGCGAGGTGCCGGGCCGGTCGAGTTCGTCGACTGCCGCCTGAGCGGTCCCGCGGACGGCGCGACCGCCGAGTTCGGTGCGTCGCGGGTGACCATCCGCGGCGGCACGGTGCGCGATGTCCTGCTCACCGCGACCGCGGTGCGCGACCAGGTCATCGTGATGGAAGGGGTCGAGCTCAGCACCGAGCGCGGCGAGGGAGCCATGCTGTCCCGAGCCGCCGGCGCCGGGGTCGTCACCTGGCGTCTGAGCGGTCTGACCTCGACAGCGGAGAAGGGCGCGACGCACGTCGACATCGGCACGGGCGTCAACCACGCGCGCGTCACCGGCGGCCAGTTCGTCGGCGGACGATTGCGGTTGGCTGACGGCTTCTCGGAGCCATCCACGCTGTTGTTCAGCGACGACGTCGTGCGCGGTGTCGAGGCGGGCCTCCCCGAGGCCGGAGACCGCGTGCTGATCGCCGACGTGCTCACGATCGCGTGAGCGGCGGCATCATGGAGACCATGGAGGACCTGGTGTGAACGACACGGCAACCGCGACGCACGTCGGCGACCGCATCCGCATCCCGCGCACCGCGGCACGCATCGGCGTCGCGCGCCGCGACATCACGCCGCCCTTCGGCATCCGCGCCAAGAACTGGGGTCCGGCGGACTGGGAGCGCTCGGAGGGCGCGCATCGCCCGTTCGAGCTGACCGCGCTCGCGCTGATCTCGTCGGATGAGCGACCGCGGGTGCTGCTCGCGGTCGACGGCACCTGGTGGCGGCGTGTGGCCGACGAGCAGGCGGTGCGCGGGGCGATCCTCTCCGGTCTCGGGCTGGATCCCGATCAGCTGATGCTCTCGCTCTCGCACACCCACGCCGGGGCCGTGCTGTGCGCGGCCGATGCGCACCTGCCCGGCGGAGAGCTGATCCCCGGCTACCTCGACGCGCTCGCCGCCGCCGGTGTCGCTGCCGGGCGGGAAGCGCTCGATGGTGCCGTTCCCGGTCTCATCGAGTGGACCCACGGTCGCTGCACGCTGGCGGCCGACCGCGAGCTCGACGTCGACGGGCGCGCACTCGTCGGCTACAACCCTGCGGGCACGGCGGATGACACCGTGACGATCGGCCGGATCAGCCTCGACGGTGTCGTGTGCGCGACGCTCGTGAACTACGCCTGCCACCCCACGACCCTCGCCTGGCAGAACCGCGAGGTCTCGCCGGACTACGTCGGCGCGATGCGCGAGATCGTCGAGTCGGCGACCGGGGCACCGTGCCTGTTCGTGCAGGGAGCCTCGGGCGAGCTCGCGCCGCGCGAGCAGTACACCGGGGACGTCGGGGTGGCGGATCGCCACGGACGCTCGCTCGGGCATGCGGTGCTCGCGGCCCTCGACGCGCTGCCGACGCCCGGCGAGGAGCTGACGCTCGAGGGCGTCGTCGAGTCGGGTGCGCCGTTGGCGATCTGGGCCGGGCGTGCGGTCGATGGTGGCACGGATGCCGCAGCGTCGCTCACGAGCGTGGAGCTGCCCCTGCGCGCCCTGCCCACGATCGACGAGCTCGCCGAGGAGTGGAAGGACATCGACCCGCGCTCGCGCGAGGAGCGACTGGGGCGAGCGCGCAACCTGCGCGACGGGTACATCGACGGGCCGACGGTGCCGCATCCGGTCTGGGCCTGGCGGCTCGGCGACGCGATCATCGTCGGGCACCCCGGCGAGGCGTACTCGCCGCTGCAGACGATGCTGCGGGCACGCTTCCCCGAGACCCCGATCGTCGTGATGAACCTCACGAACGGGCCGGGCTTCGTGTATCTGCCGACGCGCGACGCCTACGACCGAGGGGCGTATCAGGCCTGGCAGACGCCCCTCGCCCCCGGCGCGCTGGAGCTGCTCGTGGAGCACGCCACTGCGGCGGTCGCTGATCTGCTCGCCTGACGGTCATGCGCGCTCGGGAGGAGAACCTTCGCTCGGGAGGAGCTTCTCCGGGAATTCCTCCTCCCGAGGGCGATATCTCCTCCCGAACCGCGACGACAGATCCGCGCCTGACCTACTAGTCTTGCTATAGCAAATCTCGACCATCCTGAGGAGAGCCATGACCGCCCCCGTCGCCATCATCACCGGAGGCTCCGCCGGCATCGGCTGGGAGATCGGGCAGCGCCTCGCCGCCGACGGCTACCTCGTGGTCGCCGCCGACCGTGTGCCCGGGCTCACGGCGGGTGACAACCCGGCCGGCATCCTGTGGCGAGAGCTCGACGTGACCGACCACGCCGGCGTCGACCGGGTGTTCGGCGAGATCGAGGCGGAACTCGGACCGATCGAGGTGCTCGTCAACAACGCCGGCATCCAACGGCACCGCGGCATCGAGGACCTGACCTGGGACGAATGGTCGGCCGTGGTCGACGTGAACCTCCACGGAGTCTTCTCGGCGCTGCAGGCCGCGGGCAAGCGGATGCTGGAGCGCGGCGAAGGCCGCATCGTGAACATCTCGTCGATCTCGGCGCGAGGTTCCGCCGGGCGGGCCCCGTACTCCACGACCAAGGCCGCCGTGATCGGTCTGACCTCGACCGCCGGCGCCGAGTGGGCGTCGCGGGGAGTCAGGGTCAACGCCGTCGCCCCCGGTTACATCGACACCGGCGTGTTCCGCCAGGGCGTAGAGCAGGGCACGCTGAGCCTCGACACGATCCTGTCGCGCATCCCGGCGAAACGTCTGGGCGACGCGAGTGAGATCGCCGCGGCCGTCAGCTTCCTCGTGTCCGACCAGTCCCGTTACATGAACGGCCAGACGCTCACCGTCGACGGCGGCTTCCTGGTCGACTACGGCGTTCCGCTGGCGAAGAAGCCCGAATGACCGAGATCGCGCGTATCCGCACGGCCGCCGCCGTGCTGCCGCTGCCCGCACCCCTGCAGCTGGGGGCCATGACGGTCACCCGCCGCGAGTACAGCGCCGTGCAGGCAGCCGACGCCGACGGCACGACCGGGGTCGCGTACTGCCTCTCGCGGGAGGCGCCGATGGCCGAGATCGTCGAGCGGCTCGTCGCGACGCATGCGCTCGGGCCGGATGCCGACGACCCGGCCACCACCTGGGAGCGGATGCTGCGCGGCAGCGCGATCGTCGGACGGGTCGGCCTGGTGCGTCGTGCGATCGGCCTGGTCGACATCGCCCTGTGGGACATCGCGGCCCGGCGTGCGCGTGTGCCGCTGTGGCAGATGCTCGGCACGGGAGATGCGCCGCGGGACGCGATGCTGGTCGCCGCGTATCCGTCGCCGAGCCGCACTCCGCGCGAGGTCGCGGACGAGGTGCTCACGCAGGCGGACGGCTGGTCGCAGGTGAAGATCTCCCGTGCGGCCGACCCCGCGTACATGCGGGAGCTGATCGGCCTGCTGAACGCCGAGCTTCCGGCGAGCACGGGGCTCGTGGTCGACGTCGGTTTCGGATGGCCGGATGCCGACGCCGCCCTCGCCGAGATCGCTCAGTGGGGCGACCCCCGGCTCGCCTGGCTCGAAGACCCGCTGCTTCCCGAAGACGCGGCCGGCTGCGCGCGCATCCGTCGGGAGTCCGGGCTCGCCGTCTCGGTGGGCGACGAGGTCACCGACCCCGCCGTGCTCCGCGCCCTCGTCGAGCACGAGGCCGTGGACGTGCTGCGCCTCGACGTCGTCGCGATCGGTGGGGTGACACCGGCGCGTGAACTGATCGCGTGGGCGGACGAGCGTGGAGTGCCGGTGTCGGGCCACGTCTATCCTGAGGTCACCGCGCACCTGGGCATCGGTGTCGAGACCTTCGCGCGGGGAGTCAACCCCTACGATCCGGCCCCGTCGTTCATCGTCGGGGGCCCGTCGTTCGACGGTCGCGTGCGCCCGACGGATGCCGTGGGGCTCGGCTTCACGCTCGACCCCGCCGTCTTCCACTTCGGGAGGGACTGAGATGACAGACTCCGCACACAGCGTCGTGGTGACCGGCAGCGGCAAGGGCATCGGCCGCGCGGTCGCCGAGCGCCTGACGGCCGACGGCTGGATCGTCGTCGGACTCGAGCGCTCGCCCGGATCGGGAACGGTCGACGAGGGCATCGTGGCCGAGGTCGTGCTCGGGGATTCGTCCGACCGGGCCGCGCATGAGCGCGCGGCTGCGGCGGCGCGGGCTCATGCGCCGCTCGCCGGCTGGGTCAACAATGCCGGCATCACCAAGCGCACGCCGTTGCACGAGCTCGACGAGACCGTGGTGCGCGAGATCATCGACATCAACGGCTTCGGCTACCTCTGGGGATGCTCGGCCGCCGTGACCGCGTTCATCGACCAGGGCATCGCCGGGGCGATCGTGAACATCGGCTCGATCCACGGCCGCTCCAGCTCGATCGACCACGCCGCCTACGAGTTCACCAAGGGCGGCATCGACGCGCTCACCCGCAGCCTCGCCGTGACGTACGGCGGGCTCGGCATCCGCGCCAACACGGTCGCACCGGGTGGGGTGCGCACGCCGCACCTGGAGGCGCAGATCGCCGCCTCCGCCGATCCGGTTGCCGCGGAGCGCGCGCTCGCCGAAGGACCGCCGATGGGACGCATCGCCCGCGCCGAAGAGGTCGCCGCGGTCACCGCGTTCCTGCTCTCCGACCAGGCGCCGTATCTGACCGGCCAGTCCATCGCGGTCGACGGCGCGTGGACGGCATCCTTCGGCGACGTCGCGGTCGACCCGGCTCTGCGGGCGCGGTTCGAGCGGGGCTGATCGGGATCGGAGTCGCGCGTTCTGAAGTTGATCGGAGTCGCGCGTTCTGAAGTTGATCGGGCTCGCGCGTTCTGAAGTTGATCGGGCTCGCGCGTTCTGAAGGAGAAAACTCCGGATGAAGGGGGCTCTGCCCTGTGCGCTCCTTCATTCCGCGCGGTCTCCTTCATTCCGTGAGGTCTTCTCTGGGTGGGAAGGCGGCGCGCGACTCACCGCAGGTACGCGTCCACGAGCAGCGCACCACGGATGACCCGCAGCTCGTCGATGATGCGGGCGATGCCCTTCGCGCCCACCGACGTCAGCGCCAGGTCATGCGGCCCGAGCGGTTCGAGCTTCCCGGTGCGGATCCGGATGACCTCCCACCCCGCGGCGCGCAGGGCGCGGTCCTTGCGCAGATCGGTGTCCTGACGCTTGCCGACGTGTTCCAGGCCGTGCCGGCCGACCGTGTCGTACTCGAGTGCGACCCGCAGCTCCGGGAACACGATGTCGGGCCAGACCTCGGTGTGCCGGAAGAACGGTCTCGACACCTTCACGGCGTTCACGGTCGCGTCGAACTCGATCGCCGCCCGGAGCCCCGCGCGCAGGCGACCCTCTGCCGCCGAGGCGGGGCGCGGGGCGCACTCGCTCACGAACGCGGTGCCGGTCGGCAGGTCGGGCGTCTTCGTGCACAGCGCCGGCGCGGGGCGACGGGGCGCGCGGGGAAGGGAGCGCGCTTCGCCGAGCACGACCGGCTGCGGGCGGGCGAGCGCGGAGCATTCGGGGCACCACGCGGAGCGGCGCCGCACCTGTCCTGGGCGCTCGCGCTGCTCGGTCGGGGTCGCGGCGAACCGATGACCGACCGTGCACTCCCAGCAGAGCAGCACATCGGCGGCGAGAGGGATCTGCGACAGTGTGATGCCGTGGTTCAGCTCCGGATGGTACTGCCGGATCAACTCCGGATACGCCGCCCACCCGGCGCGGTAGGTGCCCACGTCATACGGAACCGCGCGACCGCGGGAGAACTGCCGTCGCGCCCACCATTGCTCCACCGGTTCCGGCACGCGCCGACCATACCCGCCGTCACGGACACCGACTCCCGACCGCCGACGCCGGGCCCTGTGTCCCTGGTTCGTGCGACGATCCGCGTGTCGACGGGAGAACGGGATGCGCGGGGAAGCGACGGTGCTGCACGCCGACCTCGATGCGTTCTACGCCTCGGTCGAGCAGCGCGATGCGCCGGAGCTGCGTGGTCGCCCCGTGATCGTGGGTGGTGGGGTCGTGCTGGCGGCGAGCTACGAGGCGAAGGCCCGCGGGGTGCGCACCGCCATGGGGGGACGGCAGGCGCGCGAGCTCTGCCCCGATGTCGTGGTCGTGCCGCCGCGCATGGACGCGTACTCCGCCGCCAGCAAAGACGTGTTCGCGATCTTCCGCGACACCACCCCGCTCGTCGAGGGGCTGTCGATCGACGAGGCGTTCCTCGAGGTCGGGGGTCTCCGCCGGATCGCCGGGTCGCCGGAGCAGATCGCGACGCGGTTGCGCGAGCGCGTGCGGACGGAGGTGGGGCTCGCCATCTCGGTCGGGGTCGCGCGCACCAAGTTCCTCGCCAAGGTCGCCAGCGCCGTGAGCAAACCCGATGGCCTGCTGGTCGTGGATCCGGCGCGCGAAGAGGAGTTCCTGCTCCCGCTTCCGGTGGAACGGCTGTGGGGTGTGGGCGCGGTGACGGCCGAGAAGCTGCACCGCTACGGAATCCACACGGTTGGCGAGCTGTCCGAGCTGGAGGCCGCGACCGCCGAGCGGATGCTGGGCAAGGCGACGGGGGCCCACGTGCACGCGCTCGCGCGACTGCGGGATCCGCGGCCGGTCGACACCACCCGGCGCCGCGGATCGATCGGGTCGCAGCGCGCCCTCGGCATCCGTCCCCGCTCCGCCGAGGAGCTCGACCTCATCCTCACGCAGATCGTCGACCGGCTCGCTCGACGCCTCCGCGACGGCGACCGGGTCTGCCGCACCGTCGTGCTGCGGCTGCGCTTCGGCGACTATGCCAAGGTCACCCGTTCCCGCTCGCTCCGCGCGCCGACCGACCGCACCGCCGTGCTGCTCACCGTGGCTCGCGCCCTGCTCGCTGCCGCACAGCCCGAGATCACGGCACGCGGCATCACCCTGGTCGGCCTCTCGCTGTCGCACCTCGACCGTGTCGAGAGCGTGCAGCCCGAGCTGCCGATCGACTGGGGCGACGACGCGCGCCTCGACACCGTGCTCGATACCCTCCGCGACCGCTACGGTGCGGCATCCGTCTCGCGGGCGGCTCAGCTGGGCCGCGACGAGGGGTGGTCGTCGCCGCTCCTGCCCGAGCACGAATGACTGACTCGCCTCAGGCTCGCGCGTTCTGAAGGAGAAGACGCGATATGAAGGTGGTTTCTCCCCAGGGGCTCCTTCATTCCGAGAGATCTCCTTCATATCGGGAGCACCTCGTCGGAACCGGGGTCTCGTCGGAACCGGGGTCTCACCGGAACCGGGGTCTCACCGGAACCGGTGACGCGTGCGTCAGGCCTTGAGCATCGAGGCGCGCGCGATGAGGCCGTCGACCACGTCGAAGGTCGCGATGGTCTCGGTCGCGACGCCCGCATTGATGACCTGCTCCTGCGCCACGACCCACCGGCTGCCGAACAGCACGCTCGTCTCGATCACGCACGAGAGTTCCGGGTTCTGCAGCCGTGGTTCGTAGAACTCCCGGATCGCCGCCGCCCCGACCACGGGCTCGGGAGCGACCCCGGTGATCACGGCATCCGCCGCGTAGGTCGCGACGAAGGCGTCGAGGTCGTGCGCGTTGAACGCATCGAGCTGCGCCTGCACGGTATCCAGGGCGGAGCGGCCGGGAGCGTTGTGATCAGTCAATGCGCACACCCCCGTTGACGTCGTAGGTCGCGCCGGTGATGAAGCTCGCCCGTGGGGAGGCGAGAGAGGCGATGATCCAGGCGACGTCTTCCGGCTGTCCGAACGCGCCGAGCGGGATCGACGCGGCCAGCTTCTCGCGCTTCTCGCCCTGCAACTGGTCGGTGATCGCGCTCGCGACGGGGCCAGGGGTCACGGCGTTGACACGGATGCCCTCCGCGGCGAGGTGCCGGGCGAAGCTGCGCGTGATCGCGAGCAGGGCGCCCTTGCTCGCCGCGTAGTGGATGCCGGTCTGCAGCGCTCCGACCTGACCGGCGATCGAGGCGATGTTCACGACCGAGCGGTCGCCCTCCGCCGCGCGCAGCAGGGGGAGCGCCGCGCGGGTGAGGAAGAACGTGCCGCGCGCGTTCGTCTCGAGCACGAAGTCCCACTCCTCGAGGTCGATGTCCTCGTAGGGGGTGTACGGGCACACACCGCCGTTGTTGATGAGCACGTGCAGCGAGCCCCAGGTCGCGGTGATCTCGTTGATCAGGGCGGCGGTGGACTCCGGGTCGCGCAGGTCGAGGCGGGAGACGTGCACATCTGCGGCCCCGGCCGCCAGGCACTCCTCGGCGACGCGGGCGGCTTTGGCCTCGCGCCCGGCGTAGGTGATCCAGAGGGAGGCGCCCTCGCGGGCGAGTTCGAGGGCGGCGGCCGTTCCGATACCGGAGCTGGCTCCCGTGAGCAGTACGCGACGAGCAGTCATGGGTAGATGCTATAGCAAATTCCCGCGCGAGAGGAACGCACGCCGGTTAGGGTGGATGACGTGAGTCCTGAGTCAGACAGACGCTAGATCGCGGGTTCGAGCCGCACGCCGTGCGCTCCCCGCATCTCGCCGACCCTTCTCGCTCGTCGCGCATCCTTCCGGGTGCGTCGATGTCGTCTGTCTGGATGCCTTCATGCCTGTCCTCATCTCTGTCCTCGCCCTGGCGATCTTCGCCCAGGGCACCAGCGAGTTCATGCTCGCCGGCCTGCTCCTTCCGATCTCCGAGGAGTTCGGAGTCCCGCCGGGGAGCGCGGCCGCCGTAACCAGCGCCTTCGCCATCGGGATGGTGATCGGCGCCCCGGCGATGGCGCTGCTCGGTTCCCGCTGGCATCCGCGGCGCACGCTCATCGCCTTTCTGCTGGTGTTCGTGCTCGCGCACATCGCCGGAGCGCTCGCCCCGTCGTTCGCGGTGCTGCTCGTCACCCGCGTCGTCGCGGCCATCGCCAATGCCGGCTTCCTCGCCGTGTCGCTCTCGGCCGTGCGCATGCTCGTGCCGCCGCAGGCCACGACGCGCGCCGTCGCCACCCTGCTGGCAGGCACGACTCTCGCCACGATCGTGGGCGTACCGGCCGGAGCTGCTCTCGCAGATGCGCTGGGATGGCGCGCGACGTTCTGGGGTGTGGTGCTGCTCTGCGGCCCCGCGCTCGGCGCGCTGCTGCTCAACCGGTCGCCTCTGCGGGGCGGAGCGGCGGCGGCCGTCGAGCTGCGCACCGAACTCGGGGCGCTCGTCCGCGGGCCGGTGCTCGCGACGATCGTGGTCGCGGTGCTGGTCAATGCCGGTACGTTCGGGGTCTTCACGTTCCTCGGGGTGATCGGAGAATCCGCGGGTATCGCGACGGCGTTCGTGCCGCTGCTCCTGGCGGGATTCGGCGTCGGCGCCTTTGTCGGGGTCGCCGCGACGGGGCGCTGGGCTGCGGGGCGGGAGGGTGTGTGGGTCGCGAGCGGATTGATCGCGCTGCTCCTCGCCTGGGCCGCGCTGTGGATGCTGGTCGAATCCGCGACGGCCGTGTTCGCCCTCGCCGTGGCGTGCGGGGCGCTCTCGTTCGCCGTCGGCTCGGCGTTGATCGGTCGCATCGTGCGCGAAGCGGCAGGTGCGCCGGTGCTGGGTGGCGCCTCTGCGACGGTCGCGCTCAACCTCGGTGCCTTCGTCGGTCCTCTGCTCGCGGGCGCTGCCCACGGGGCGGTCGGGGTGCCGGGCGTGCTCGTCGTCGCTGTGGCCCTCACGGGTGTCGCTCTGCTCGCGGCGGTGTGGGGGCTGCCCTCGGTGCGTGAAGCGGGTGGGCGCATCCGCCGCTGAAAGTCGGGGTGGCCGTGAAGTGCTAGATGCTATAGCATTTTGCCTCATGGCCACCCCACTCATCCTCATCACGGACTGCGACCTCCCCGGCGACGCGGCAGAGCAGACGCTTCGCGCGGCGGGATTCCGCGCCGAACGCGCACCGGACACCTCGTTCGAGACCCTCGCGGCGCTCGGCGCCGAGGCCGAGGGCCTGATCGTGCAGTGGCGCCGGATCGACGGCGAGCTGATGGATCGGATGCCGAAGCTGAAGATGATCAGCCGTCTCGGCATCGGCTACGACATGGTCGACGTCGCGGCGGCGAGCGAACGCGGCATCCCCGTCGCGAACACGCCCAGTTACTGCACCGAAGAGGTCGCCGCCCACACGATCGCGATGATCATGGCGCAGGCGCGGGGGCTTCCCGCCTACGACGGGGCGGTGCGCGCGGGGGAATGGAAGCCGGTCGCGGCCCGCCCGCTGGCCGTGCGTCCCTCGCGCACCACGGTCTCGGTGCTCGGATTCGGGCGTATCGGCTCGCTGGTGGCCCGTGGATGCCGCGCGCTCGGTTTCCGCGTGCTCGTCGCCGATCCGTATGCCTCGGCTGACGCCGTGCGCGCGGCGGACTGCGAGTACGTGACGATCGAGCAGGCCATCGCGACCGCTGACCTGCTGACGCTGCACGTTCCTCTCACCGACGCGACACGGCACCTGATCGACGAGGCTGCCATCGCGACGATGAGGCCAGGAGCCGTGATCGTGAACACCTGCCGAGGGCCGCTGGTCGATGAGGATGCGTTGGTCGCCGGGCTGCGCAGCGGACAGATCGGCGCGGCCGCCCTCGATGTCTACGAGTCCGAGCCCCTCGCCGCGGGCGCGGCACTGCGCGATGCGCCGAACGTGCTGCTCTCGCCTCACGCGGCTTGGTACTCGCCGGAAGCACTGGAGGATCTTCCGGTGCACGCCGCCGAGAACCTCATCCGCTTCCGCGACGGCGAATCCGTGCCGATCGTCAACCCGACCTACGCCGCCGCGCGCTGACCCAAGGACTCCTTATGCAACTCATGCGACTCGGCGCTGCGGGCGACGAGCATCCGTTCGTCCGCGATGAGGCGGGCATCGTCTACGACCTCGCGCCGCTGACCCGCGACATCGACGGGGCGTTCCTGGCGGCAGACGGCATCGCCCGGGTGCGCGACGCGCTGTCGCGAGGGACGCTGCTGCCCGCCGAGGTCGACGGACTGCGCGTCGGGCCACCGATCGCGCGTCCGACCGCCGTCGTCTGCATCGGTCAGAACTACGCCGCCCACGCCGCTGAATCGGGGTCGGCGCCGCCGGAGCATCCCGTGATCTTCTTCAAGCACCCCAACACGGTCGTCGGACCGGATGACGTGGTGCTGCTGCCGCCCGGCGCCGAGAAGGTGGACTGGGAGGTCGAACTCGCGATCGTGATCGGGAAGACCGCCCGGTATCTGTCGTCGCCGGATGCGGCTGATGAGGTGATCGCCGGATACACGATCTCGAACGACGTGTCGGAGCGTGCGTATCAGCTCGACGTCTCGGGCGGACAGTGGTCGAAGGGCAAATGCTCCGAGACGTTCAACCCGCTCGGTCCCGTGCTGGTGCCGGCGGACCAGGTCGACCCGCAGGCGCTCCGGCTGCGCTCGTTCGTGAACGGCGAGCCGCGGCAGGACTCCTCGACCGCCGACATGATCTTCCCGGTGCGGCAGATCGTCTACGAGCTCAGCCAGTACCTGGTGCTGGAGCCGGGCGACGTGATCAACACCGGAACGCCGCAGGGCGTCGCGCTGTCCGGACGCTTCCCCTATCTGCAGGACGGCGACGAGATGACGATCGAGATCGAGGGGCTCGGGCGTCAGCACCAGCGCACCGAGCGGGTGCGGCTGGGCTGATCCGTACTGGGACGGGCGGCGGCCTGTGCCCGTGTCACGGCTCCTTCGCTGGGTGTGCCGTGGCTCGGGCAGAGGCCGTCGCCGTCTCCGTTGGTGCGCGTCAGCCGGCGAACGGCGTGACCGGGATGCCGCGCACTCCCGGTCGCACCGAGAACAGCGAGCCGGCCGGGGTGCCGTGGCCTGCCGGCATCCCCTGTGCGGATGTCGTGATGTAGAGCGTGCCCAGGTCGTCGTCGCCGAATGTGCACGCGCTCACCTGCGGCACGGGCAGCTCGACGGTCGCGACGTGCACGCCGCCGGAGTCATAGCCGTGCACGGCGCTGCCGCCCCACAGCGCGACCCACACGCTCCCGTCGGCGGCGACGGTGAGGCCGTCCGGCAGGCCCTGCTCCTCGGGGATCCTCACGAACACCCGCCGGCCCCGCAGCTCGCCCTCGGCCACGTCGAACACATCGATGCGGTGCGAGAGGGTGTCGACGTAGTAGGCGCGCCGTCCATCGGGCGAGAAGCCGACACCGTTCGAGATGGTCGTGCGCGGCAGCACGGTCGTCACGGCGAGGTCGGCGTCGATGCGCAGCATGATGCCGGCATCCGCTGCCGCGTCATACGCCATGGAGCCGGCGAGCAGACGGCCGCGCGGATCGCAGCATCCGTCGTTCATGCGCACCCCCGGGTCGTCCAGCAGGCTCGCTGCCGCACGGAACTCGTCGCCATCCGCATCGGCCAGGTAGAGCGTCCGGGCGCCGACGGCCACCAGGCCGCCGTTCGCGCGGGGACGGGCGAACGCCAGGTACTCGTCGTCGACGTGCTGTCTGGTCACTCCGTCGGCGCGCAGCGTCAGCAGATCCCCGGCATCTCCGTCGACCCAGCGCAGGCCGCCCCAGCCGGTCGACCACACGGGGGCCTCGGCGTGGTGCGCGACCGGGCCGGTGACGTTCTCGGGAGTCATGCGCGACTCCGTGCGACGTAGACGGTGTTCGACGACATCCCGCCTGTGACCGCGTTCTCGAAGTCGACGACGTGGGCGGTGGCGTCATCGAACACGGCGTTCATCTCGACCATGAACTCCGGGTCGGGCGGATCGTCCGACCACAGCGCGAAGACCCCGCCCGTGGCGAGATGACGGTCGAGGGCGCGCAACCCCGCGGCGTCGTACAGGTCGGCGTGCGTGGGGTCGAGCTGATGGCGCGGAGAGTGGTCCACGTCGAGCAGGATGGCCGAGTACCCCGGGTGCCCCTCTGCGGGTGCGGAGCGCACCAGGGCGAAGAAGTCGTCCTCGACCAGGCTCGTGCGCGGGTCGTCGACGAGCTCCGCCGAGACGGGCAGCAGTTTGCGCTCGTGCCAGCCGATCACCGCGCCGAGCCGGTCGACGACCGTGAGCGATGCCACCCGGTCATCGCGCAGGGCGGCGACCGCGGTGTAGCCGAGCCCGAGTCCGCCGACCAGCACGGACAGACCTTCGCCCGAGACGGCGGCGAGTCCGAGGTTCGACAGTTCTTCCTCGGCCACCGTGAACAGGCTCGACATCAGGTACTCGTCGCCGAGCTTCACCTCGTAGATCTCCTGCCCCACGGCCGGCTCCGTGCGTCGGCGCAGGGTGAGGTCGCCGATCGGTGTCGTCTGCCAGTCCAGTTCTTCGAACCGAGTGATCACTGCGGCATGCCTCCATCGTTCGCCCTCTCGGGCGGGCGCGAGAAGATCCCGCGTCTGTCATCGGCCTGGGACTCAGGCCCGTTCGTCGCGGAAGCCCTGCTCGGTGCGGAGCGGCTGTTGGTCGCGGAGAGGGAGCGGCACCCGCTCGGGTTCGGTCGTTGCGGGGTCGGCGGATGCCGGGGGCGCTGTCGCGGCCGGAGCCGTGATCTCGCGCGCGACCTGCTTCTCGAGCACCGTGACGGCGTCGTCGCTCAGCAGGATCAGGCCGTCGAGCTCTTCGCGCACGCGCTTGTAGGCGACGTTGCGCTCGGCCTGGGTGGCGGACTCGTCGATCGCGACCTTCAGCAGCTGCTGCGCACGTTCGAGGCGTTTGCGCTCCGGCTCGGTGAAGGTCGAGTCGCGCAGGCGGCGGGCATCCTTCTCGGCGATCTCGAACGCCACGGCGTAGTCGCCGACCGCCTGCAGGTACTCGCCGACCTGCTGCTCGCTGACCTTGGCATCCGCGGATGCCGGTCGCAGCGCATCCGCCTTCTTCTTCGCGCGCAGGAAGGCGGCGGTCAGCGGCTGGCGACCGTCGCTCATCGCGGGAAACGCGATCAGCTTGGCCACGTCGAGCTCGTAGTCGAGCCAGTGCGCGGTGATCTCGTCGTGCTCGGCGAAGAGACGAACGAGCAGATCGTTCGAGGGGACGGAGGCGGTGGTGTCGACGAACGACGCGACGCGGCGCTTGCCCTGCTGGGTCAGCGCGCGGGCCTCGATCTCGGCGGCCTTGAGCTGCGCCTTCACTCGCAGAGTCTCCAGGCGGCGCTCATGCCGGCGGCGCGAGTTGCGCTCCCACGCCTTCGCTGCGCCGCCGGCCACGCCCATGATGGGGAAGATGATCCACCAGGGCACAGTGCCGAGCCACGTCCAGAACGGTTCCATGATGTGCTCAGCCTACTGCGGAGGTCGGCGGTTCTGAGGGGGCTGCGCCTGCTCTCGCGGGTACAGCTGCGGAGCTCGCATCCGCCACGCCGCCCCTGCGACCGATCCGTCGGCGTGCCGCGCGGCATCTCCGAAGCTGTGCTCGCCCGCCGACCCCTAACGGGGGTCATCGGGCCCCGAAAACGGGACACCGCGTCTTCTCGCGCCACCGTGCCCTATATTTGCGATATATCAGAGGGTGGTTGTTCCGGGGAGGGAACGTGAGCGATCCGCGCAGCGATGCGGAGCTGTTGAGTGCGCTGCGCGCCGGCGATCGTGGCAGCTACGAGGCACTGTGGCGCCGCCATGCCGAGGCGGCGCGGCGCTACGCCTATCGACTGTTCCCCGCTCGTGCCGACGACCTCGTCTCGGAGTCGTTCCTGGCGATCTATCAGCAGGTCACCACGACCGACAAGGGCCCGCAGTTCGCCTTCCGCTCCTACTTGAAGACCGTGATCCGCAACACGGCGATCTCGTGGCGCAAGGACGCGGAGCGGGTGCTGACCAGCGACGACATCGACCAGGTCGAGCTGTATGACGGGCTGAGCGCCCTGGAGCAGCAGGCCAATTCGGCGGATGTGCTCGCCGCCTTCCAGGCCCTGCCCGAACGGTGGCAGCGTGTGCTGTGGTTGGCCGAAGTCGATGAAGTCGACCGGCCGGAGATCGCCGACGAGCTGGGAATCAAGCCGAATGCCGTGTCGGCGCTGCAGCGTCGCGCGCGAACGGGACTGAAGTTCCAGTGGTTGACCCGACAGATTCCCGTCGCGCTGCGCGATGACACGACGCATATCGCGCGCCTGATCCCGCAGTACCTGACCGAACCGAACAACGACACCGTGAGCCTCGAGGTCACCACGCACATCGAGTCGTGTGTCGAGTGCAGCGACCTGTTGCACTCCACGCGCGGCGGGGCAGCACGCCTGCAGGGCCGGACGCTGGCCGTGCTGCTGGGCGCTGCCGGGGCCGGAACGCCCGCTGTCGCCTCGCTGTCGTCGGGCACGGTCGCCGCCGCCGCGTTCGCCGGATTCTCCGGATGGCTCCTCGCCGGCACCCTGGGGGCCGCCACTGTCGGGGGGATCCTCGTCGCCGCGCTGATCGCCGGGCCGGGACCCGCGCCCTCTCAGGCGGACGCCCTTCCGGTGAGCACGGACGCCCTCAGCGCTCCGGCGCCTGAACCCGATCCCGAGCGCACTCCCGGCCCCGAGCTGGTCGTCTCGATTCCGTCCCTCCCTCCGGTGTCGCCTCCGGAGGAACCGGTCCTCGGGCGATGGGTGCTGGATCCGAGCATCCCCTCGGCCGGCCTTTCCGATGATCCCGATCAGGAGTTCCCCACGGCGCCGACACGGCCGCAGCCGGCTGATCCCGGTACGCCGGGACCGGGCACGGATCCGGAGTCTCCGATGTCGCCAGGGGTCACCAGTCCCACGACCTCGTCCGGGTACCTCTCGCCTGTCATCGCGGGTCGTACAGCGCCGGGTCAGAGCGTGGTCGTCGCGATCGACTCCACGCGATACGCCCCCACGGTCGCGGAAGACGGTAGTTGGAGCTTCGACACCCGCGACCTGCAGCCGAACGAAGGTACCTACGCCTACGAGGTATGGGCGTACGACGAGACGTCGCAGTCGACCGTCACCTCCGGCACCTTCACGGTGCTCCCGATCCAGGTGCAGGGGTTGGAGCAGCTCACCGGGTTCGAGGACATGCTGGTCGACGAGGCACAGACCACCGGCGTGGTCATCGCGGTCACGGGGCCGCCGAACGGCCGGGTGTACATCGCGTCGATGGAGGGTCATTCCGCGACCATCGCCCTGGACCAGAACGGCTACACGCGCAAACGCCTCCTGATGGATGCGGCCGGCTGGTACTACTTCAGCATGCGGGCGCTCGACAGCGACGGATACTGGGGACCGGCATATGAGAAGGCCGTGGACGTGTACGACCCCGACATCATCTTCGATCCGTGGGGCGGCGGGCCCGACACGATGACCTTCGAGCTCGTCGACCCCTGACGCCGCGCGTCACGATTCCGACGTTCCGCACTCCTTCTCAACGAGGGATCGTGGGGTCCTCCCCGGCTCCACGGTCCCTCCACCATCGTCACCGCGAGCCCACGACGGGGCGATCCCGCGGAGCGGGCTCTGCATACCCGTCCGCCCAGGCGATCTGCGCGAGATCCAGCTTCGACCGCGCCGGGCGACCGGCCGACGTGAACTTGTTACGGACGCGATTCAGGTACTTCCTGGCGGTGTCGTGGCGGATACCCATCGTGTCGGCCACCTGGGCGATGGTGAGGCCGGTCGCGTAGAGCGACAGCACCCGCGCCTCCTGCGTGCTCAGGCGGGTTCCCGAAGACGAGGCATGGAGCAGGTCGTGCGCGCGGGCGGTCACGATCACTCCACCGCTCAGGACGATCGCAGCCGCGGCGACGAAGTCGTCTTCGGAGTCGGTTGCCGAGACGAACCCCTCCACGCCGTCGGCGGCGAGCCGGCGACCGACCGTGCGCGAGGTCGATGTGGTGAGCGCCAGAACCCGGATGCCGGCCTCTCGCAGCGCCGCGAGCGCGGACAGCTCGCGTGCCGACCAGGGGTGCGCCGTGAGGCCGAGGACGAGGAGATGCGGCCACTGCGTCTTGTCCGTGCGGCGCAGCCACGCCAGGAAGTCCAGGAAGGTGTCGCGGACCCCCACGACGTCGAGGCCGGCCACGCCCGTCAGCAGCTGGTCGATGCGGGAGCGCTGCATCACGAGCTCATCGACGATGAACGCGCGCCTCCTTCGGCGGGCGTCCACCGGCTCGCTCAGCACGACACAGCCCCGGCGGACGGGGGTACGGGGGTGGGGTCGGCCGTCGCCGTGCGGTGAGCAATGTCCATCACACAGAGAAGGTGTGCGTCTGCGACGAATAGTGACGCGCCCGCTCGCGCGGAGTTCAGCCGCGGACCGGGTCGTGCGGAGTTCCGTGGGAGCAGACGCACGGGCGCCGCCCCGGAATCCTCCGGAAAATGACCTCCGTTCGGGGACTAGTCCACTCTCTGCGAGATCGCTACTTTGAGCTGTCAGTCTCTGCGCCAGCCCCACAGGAACGGTACTCATGCGCAACGAAACGAAGAGCTCGGACTCCTCCGGGATCGCCCGGAGAGAGATCCTCAGGGCGGGGGCCTGGTCGGTCCCGGTGGTCGCCGCCGCGATCGCGACGCCGCTCGCTGCCGCCTCGACGGGAGCGCTGCCCCTCAGCCGCCTCATGAACATGGTCAACTCGGACTCTCCGGTGCCCCTGTCGACGACCGAGTGGCGCGATCTGATCTACACGGTCGCGAACTGGGAGGCGCCGGTCACCGTCGGCACGGTGTTCCTGCGGCTCACCGGTGTGACGGATCTCGAGTTCGACTACGACCAGACGGCGACGAGCTTCGACGCCGTCTGGAACAGCGGCCCGTACACGCAGACGGTCGACAACACCGCCTGGACACTCTCCATCAACGGAGACATCGCGATGTTCACCTCGATGCTCACGCTGGAACCCGGCTTCAGCGGCGAGCTCCCTCACTCCTCGAGGATCGGCGTGCGCGTGCGGCAACGAGCCGGCGCCGCTCCGGGGCTGAGAATCCTTCCCTCTCAGGTGTGGGACAGCGTCACTGCGCCCGACCCCGCGACGCTCGTGCCCCTCCCCGTTCTCTTCAGCTGAGAACGGGCCCCAGAGACCCGGGCGACGGGTCACGGCATTCCCCAGCCGCCCATCGTCGCCCGGGTCGTTCTGCTGCCGTGCGCTCGTCACGACGCCTCGTGACCCCTAGCAGGGGTCAAAATCGCCGTGGGTTGGCGCTGCCTGATCGGGCTTCGCCACTATTGCGACGGGGAGCAACGTGCTGATGCAGCGCCGACTCGACGAGATGGATGCGCTGATCGCCCATACCCGCACCGAGGCATCCGGGCTGTTCTTCGTTCCCGGCGACGACTGACTCGTCGTCGCCGGGCGAGGCAGGGGGCTCAGCCCTCGCGGATGGTCATCCGCGTGATCTTGTCTCCGGCCACGTCGAAGGTGAAGGCGCTCACGCCGTTCGCGTGGGTGCTACGCCAGTCGCCGACGACCGTGGTCCGCTGGCCCTGCCGGGTGATGCTGATGATGCGGAGCGTGCCGGCGGAGCCGATGAACTCGCGGTCGCTCCAGCGGACGATGGCTTCGGTGCCCACGAACTCGCGTCCCCAGTCGTCGACGACGCCGTCCGGTGCGAACGCCGCGATGAACGCGTCCGCATCGTGCGCGTTCACGGAGGTGATGAAGTCGGACAGCAGTGGTGGCAGCGATTCGGTCATGGTTTCCTTCGTTCTCGAGGGACGCGGCGCCCCGGGGTGGCGCCAGGCCGACAGTCGGGCCTCGCCGCTCCACGGAGAAGCGAGGCCCGGCGTGGTTCATCAGTCGGCGTCGACGGTCTTCCGTCGTGCACGTCCAGCGAACAGGATCATCGCACCCAGGGCGAGCAGCGCGCCGGCCGCGCCGACGGCGATGCCGGGAACGTCCCCGCCGGTCGTGGCCAGCTGTCCGGCCGGGACCGTCGGCGTCGCGACCGGCGTCGGGGTCGTCGGGGTCGGGGTCGTCGGCGTCACGGGGGCGTTCTCGATGGTGACGGTCTGGGCGGCGTCGTCGATGTCCTCGTGGACGGCGACGGGCTCAGAGGTGGTGTCGGTTCCTTCGTGGAGACGTTCGAAGGCGACGAGCGTGGCGCCGGCGTATCCGGTCGGGATCGTGAACGACACGTCGATCGAGCCGTTCGCAGTCTCGGGGGTGAAGGTGGTCGTCCCGGTGATGCCGGTGGCGGTGCCGTCGGCCTTGTTCTGGAGTTCGCCGGTGAGCGTGTACTCGGTGCCGGGAACCAGGTTCTGGTAGGCGACGGTGTCGATGACGGTGCCGCCGTTCCAGGGCAGGATGCGGTCGCCATCAGCGGAGTCGACCAGCGACGTCCCGATCGAAGGTGCTTCGACGGCCGTCGTTGTCCACTCGACGGTGGCCGCGGCGGTCGTGGTCGCCGTGCTCGGCGCGACCAGGATGATCGTCTGGGCGTGGTTCTCCGCCGTGGGGGTCGGAGCTGCGGTGGTCGGCACCGATATGATCTTCCCGGTGCCGCCCGATCCCGTCGCTGTCACGGACACGGTGGCAGAGCCGGCCGCGGTCGAGCCGCGCAGATCGAGGTACAGCGCCTGGCCGTCGACGACGGCATTCGCGTCGATCGCGTCACCATCGGCATCCACCAACGACACGGTGGGGTCCACGCTCACGCTGACGGTGGGCCGGTTGGTGTCGACCAGGAAGGGGCCGACCAGGGAATCGGCGGTCTGTGGCGCGCTCGGGGCGTCGATGGTCGCGGTGACCTCGAAGTCGGCCGGCGTCATCCCCGTGCTCGCGTTCGCGCCGTTCACCAGGTACCAGTACGCGGCTTCCGAGTCCGGGGTCTCCCACGCCCACGCCGCGTCGAAGTCGAGGTCGGTATAGCGCCAGAGCGCGTACTGGGTGGCCTCGATCGCGTCATTGCGCGAGATGGTCGGAACGCCGGCCGCGGCACCGAACTCCTCGAGAGTCAGCGCGGGGTAGCTGTGGGCGAGCACCCAGAGCACCTTGCCCTGAACTGCGGGATCGGTGAAGTAGTTGGCGCCGAGGTAGTCCTCGGCGCTGCCGACATAGCCCTCGAGCTGCGTCCGCGCGGAGACGTCGTGCTCGATGCAGTACGCCCAGAAGTCCGCGTCGCCGACGGCGGGCGTCTCCGACCAGATCGGGAACACCCCCGTGCCGCCGTAGCCCTGCTTGCTGCCGATGTAGACAGCATCCCCGTCGTCCACTGCGGCCGATGCTGCGGCGGCAGGCGCGATCAGCGCGCCGAGTGCGAGCGCGCCCGCACCGATCCAGCTGCCCAATCGGTTCCGATATCTCTTCTGCTGATTCACACTGCACTCCCTGTGTCGGTGCCTCTGAGTCCAGCCCGGACGGGTCGGCTCAGACGCATTCTCGGTTGGCGGATATCGGAGAACAGGGGGAGTGTTCCGCGATCCTCTCTGAAGGAGTGCGGGGTCGACGAAAAGTGACGCCACGAGTTCTCGGAGTCGGATGGATCGCTCTCTCCGGCGACGTCGGTGCCGGAGAGAGCGCGGTGCTCATCCCTGCGTGTCAGCGCAGCTTGACGTCGATCGTCTCCGTGAAGGGGTCGATGTCGATGTTGGTCGTGATCGAGTACCCCGATCCCGACGGACCCGTCGGGCGGAACTGGATGCGGATGTTCGTGACGTCGCTCCCTGTGATGATGGCCGTGATCGAGCCGTCGGGGTTGGTGGTGGTCACGATTCCGGTGGCGTTGACGAGCTGCAGCGTCACACCGGGGTCCGGAACGATCAGGACGCTCGTGCCGGAGGGGAGGAGTGCGAGGTTGCCGTCGGCGTCGCTTCCCTCCACGGTGAAGTTGGTCACGTTGCCGCTCACGACGCTCACTGTCGCCCCGGTGGCCCAGAAGGTCGCGGCGGCGGGCGTCGGGGTGGAGGCTGCGGCGAGGGGCGTGGCGACCGCCGCGGCGATGACAGGCACGGACCACGCGGCGCCCTTCACGACGGTGCGGCGCGAGAAGCCATCGGCTCTGGGGTTCTCCTGCATGTTCTTCTTTCCGATCTGACTTCGAGGGCCGCGCGCGGCGGCCGATACGACGTTGCATGGGCAAGGAGTGGCCCCGGCGCACAAAGTGACGCCAGGGCGCGCACGACTTCGGAGGTCGTGCGCGAGCACGGTTTCGGAGATCGGAGGCGCCGCGCCGTCGGATGCTGTCGCCCGCCGGCGTGTCGTGCCGGATCTCCGAAGGTGTGCACGGCCCGCCGGGCGCGGGATCAGCCCTTGGTCAGGTCCTGCGCGAGCATCACCAGGATGCCGCTGGGGCCGCGCAGGTACGTGAGCTTGTACACGTCCTGGTAGTTCGCGACGCCGCGGAGCGGGTGGCATCCGTGTCTCGCGGCGATCGCCAGGGACTCGTCGATGTCATCCACCGAGAAGGCGACGCGGTGCATCCCGATCTCGTTCGGCAGCGTCGGCTCGGTCTCGATCGCGTCGGGGTGGATGTACTCGAACAGTTCGATCTGCCCGTGCCCGTCCGGCGTTTGCAGCACCGCGATCTTGGCGTGATTGCCGTCGAGTCCGACCGCGGTCGAGGCCCACTCCCCGCTGACCTCGTCGCGCCCGAGCACTGTGAGCCCGAGGTCCGTGAAGAAGGCGATGGTCGCTTCCAGGTCGCGCACCGCGATGCCGACGTTCTCGAGTCTGATGGGCATGGGACGGATGCTACTCGCCCGCACTCGCGAGCACCTCCTGTGCACAGCTTCGGATCCGCGCGCCGACACCCCGACGGATGCCGCCCGCCCCCGGCGTGTCCGGCCCGATCTCCGAAGCTGTGCACGCCACTCGTGAGCACGTCGTGTGCACAGCTTCGGACCCGCTCCCCGACACCCCGGCGCATGCCGCCCGCCCCCGGCGTGTCCGGCCCGACCTCCGAAATCGTGCACGCCACACACGTGTACCGCGTTCGGATGCGACATCGCAGAACGACGGCCCCGCACCATTCCGGGTGTGCGACGCAACCTACACTCGAGGCATGGATGGACCACTTCTCGGCGGCAACATGAACGACGTCGAGCGACAGGGCGACACGGTTCTCCGCAACGCGGGCCCCTGGACACCGACGGTGCATCGCTATCTCGACTATCTCGCTATGGCCGGAGTCGACGCCACCCCGCGCGCGCTCGGCGTGGAAGACGGACGCGAACGGCTGACCTTCGTGGAAGGAGAAGTGCCGCTCTACCCTCTGCCGACGTGGGTCTTCAAGGATTCCGTGCTCGAAGAAGGCGCGCGACTCCTTCGGGAGCTTCACGACGCGAGCATCGGCTTCCCTCTCGACGGCGCGACGTGGCAGGCGCCGGCGAAGGTGCCGATGGAGGTCGTCTGCCACAACGACTTCTCCCCTCACAACCTCGTGTTCCGCGACGGGAAGATCGTCGGAGTCATCGACGTCGACATGTGCTCTCCCGGGCCGCGGCTCTGGGACATCGCCTACTTCGCGACCCGAGCAGTGCCGCTGACGGCGGTGACACCGGAGAATGCTCCGGGAATGAGTGAGGCGCAGAGCCGTGTCGAGCGCATCCTGCGTGCGTATGGCTCTGAGGCGACCTGGATCGACGTGCTGCGAGTGGCGATCATCCGGCTCGATGACCTGGCGCAGATGTCGATCGAGAAGGCCGAAGAGCTCGACAAGCCGCACCTCCTCGCGGAGGCGCACGAGTACGAACGCGATGCCGGTTTCCTGCGCGAGCTCATGCGGCGGGAGCGGGCGCGCAGGTAGCCGGTCGAGTGCGACTCCTGCTGTGTCAGCGTCCGAGCTTCTCCGCGCACGCCACGCAGTACTCGGCGAACGGCCGCACAGCCAGCCGTGCTGCCGGGATCGGCCGCCCGCAGTTCGCGCAGATGCCGTAAGTGCCGGCATCCATCCGGGCGAGCGCGTCGTCGACCTGCTGGAGCTCGGATGCTGCGGCCTCGGCGAGCCCGGTCAGGCGCGACCACTCCGACGAGAGGGTGACGCCTTCGGGGTCGTGCTCGTCGTCGTCGTTCGAGCCCGCGCGGTCATGCGTCAGCTCGGCCAGCATCGCGGAGGTGGAGGCCACACGCGCCGCGGCCTGCGCACGGAGGTCCGTGAGGAGGGCGCGAAGGTCGGTGGTCATCCGCCCACTCCAGGCACGACCTGCGACGTCGGCGTCGAGTTCCCGGGCACACCGCTCCGGGAGGAGTTCTCGGCCTCGGGCGGAGCATCCGCGCGAAACCGTCCGCCCGAAGGTGGAATCTCCTCCGAAACCAGCCCGGACCGAAGAGCTCAGCCGAGCAGCAGGGTGATCACCGTCGCCCCGCCGCCGCCGAGGATCAGCGCGACGATGACGGTCCAGGCGACGATGCGGATGCGACGGTTGCGGCGCTCGCCGAGGTCGCCGTAGTCCTCGTCGTTCGGGTTCTGACGGCTGACGTCGCTCATGCGCTCACCGGCTCGGTGACGGTCGGACCGAAGTACGACGGAAGCGTGGCGGCCGACCGCTCGCGAAGTTCAGCGGCCGAGACCGTGAAGACGCCCTGCACCTCGAGCTGCGGTTCGCTGTCGGTCACGCCGATGCGTGCCACGGGGTAGCCGCGGCCTTCGCAGAGTCCGCGGAACTTCACGTCATCCTCGCGGGGAACCGTCACGATGACGCGACCGGTCGACTCGGAGAACAGAGCGGATGCCACATCGACCCCGTCGCGCTCGATGATCTCGTTCAGCCACACGCGGGCGCCGACGCCGAAGCGCGTGACACCCTCGGCGAGGGCCTGGCCGAGGCCGCCCTCCGACACGTCGTGCGCCGAGGAGATGAGCCACTCGTCGCGGGCTGCCGCGAGCAGGCCGGCGAGGCGCTTCTCTCCGGCGAGGTCGACCTTCGGGGGCAGTCCGCCGAGGTGGTCGTGCACGACGTCTGCCCAGGCCGAACCCGACAGCTCGGTCGAAGTGGTGCCGAGCAGGTAGATGTTCTGACCGATGTCCTGCCATCCGGAGGGGATGCGGCGCGAGACGTCGTCGATGATGCCGAGCACGCCCACCAGCGGGGTCGGGTGGATCGGCACATCGCCGGTCTGGTTGTAGAACGAGACGTTGCCGCCGGTGACCGGGGTGCCCAGCTCGTAGCATCCGTCGGCGAGGCCGTCGACCGTCTGCCCGAACTGCCACATGACCTCGGGGTTCTCGGGGGAACCGAAGTTCAGGCAGTCGGTGATCGCGGTCGGGGTCGCTCCGGTGACGGCGACGTTGCGGTATGCCTCGGCCAGCGCGAGCTGCGCACCCGCGTAGGGGTCGAGCTGGCAGTAGCGGCCGTTCGCGTCGGTCGAGATCGCGAAGCCCAGCCCGGACTCCTCGTCGACGCGGATCATGCCGGCGTCGTCGGGGAAGCTCAGTGCCGTGTTGCCGAGCACGAAATAGTCGTACTGGTTCGTGATCCAGCTGGTGTCGGCCAGGTTCGGCGAGCCGACCAGGTTCAGGAACTGCTCGCGCAGCGTCTCGGGGTCGTTGGAGCGCGGGAGGTTCTCGGCGGCATCCGCCTGCAGCGCGTCGATCCACGTCGGGTACGCGACCGGACGGTCGTAGACCGGGCCGTCGACCGCGACGGTCGAGGGGTCGACGTCGACGATGCGCTCGCCCTGCCAGTCGATGACGAGGCGTCCGTCTCCGGTGACCTCACCGAGCACCGAGGTCTCCACGTCCCACTTCTTGACGACCGCGAGGAACGCGTCGAGCTTCTCGGGGGCGACGATCGCCATCATGCGCTCCTGCGACTCCGACATGAGGATCTCCTCGGCCGTGAGCGTGGGGTCGCGCAGCAGCACGTTGTCGAGCGAGACCTTCATTCCGCTGTTGCCGTTGGCGGCGAGCTCGCTCGTGGCGCAGGAGATGCCGGCGGCACCGAGGTCCTGGATCGCCTCGACCAGCTCGTCGCGGTAGAGCTCGAGGCAGCACTCGATGAGCACCTTCTCGGCGAACGGGTCGCCGACCTGCACGGCCGGACGCTTGGTGGGCCCGCCGTCGGCGAACGTGTCGGAGGCCAGGATGCTGGCGCCGCCGATGCCGTCGCCACCGGTGCGAGCGCCGAAGAGCACGACCTTGTTGCCCACGCCGGTCGCGTTGGCGAGCTTGAGGTCCTCGTGGCGGAGCACGCCGACCGCGAGCGCGTTCACGAGCGGGTTCGCCTGGTAGACCGCGTCGAACACAGTCTCGCCGCCGATGTTCGGAAGTCCCAGGCAGTTGCCGTAGAAGCTGATGCCGCTGGTCACGCCGTGCACGACGCGGGCAGTGTCGGGGTGGTCGATCGCTCCGAAGCGCAGCGCGTCCATGACCGCGACCGGGCGGGCGCCCATCGAGATGATGTCGCGCACGATGCCGCCGACGCCGGTCGCCGCACCCTGGAAGGGCTCGATGAACGAGGGGTGGTTGTGCGACTCGGCCTTGAAGGTGACGGCCCAGCCCTCGCCGACGTCGATGACGCCCGCGTTCTGGCCCATGCCCACCATGAGGCGTTCCTTCATCTCGTCGCTGACCTTCTGGCCGAAGCGACGCAGGTAGTTCTTGCTGCTCTTGTATGAGCAGTGCTCGCTCCACATGACGGAGTACATCGCCAGCTCGCCCGAGGTGGGGCGGCGGCCGAGGATCTCCTTGATGCGCTCGTACTCGTCGGGCTTGAGTCCGAGGGCCGCGTACGGCTGCTCCTTCTCGGGCGTCGCGATCGCGTTCTCGACAGAGTCGGGGACGTGCTTGTGGGAAGGTGCAGGGGCGGTGGTCACGCGCACTCCAAAGGAAGGGGCCGGCGGGGCAGCTCCAGTCTACCGGCGTGTGTCCACCCGCAGTTCCGCGTCGCGTGCGGCCTCGAACCGTTCCGCCAGCGCCCCGGCAGCTTCGTGCAGCGCGGCCGGTCCCACGATCGTGAAGGGCGCGTCGAAGCGCGCGACCGTGGCGAGTACGCCGGTCCATGACCACGAGCCCATCGTGATCCGACACGATCCGTCGTCGATCGCCTCAAGGGTGCCGTCGCCGATCCACGGGGCGACCTCGCGAGGGGGCAGGGCGATCTCGACCACGCCCGTGCACGGCCAGCGGTCCTCGGTCGTCGAACCCTTCGCGCGGGCGGCCAGGTAGGTCTGCGCATCCGCCGCCGGCAGCGGTCGGGGCGTGAACGACGGGCCGGTCGGGATGCGCGGATGCACGCGGTCGAGCCGGAAGGTGCGCCAATCACCGGCATCCAGGTCCCAGGCGAGCAGGTACCAGCGGCTCTCGCGTGCCACCACGGCATGCGGCTCGGTGCGCCGGGCGGGCCGATCGCCCGATGCCGGGCGCGACACCGAGTCGTAGTCGAACCGCAGCACGACCCGGTCGCGTACGGCCGCGCTCGCCGCTTCCAGCACGGCCGGATCGACCCTGGTCGTGTTCTCGACGTCGGTGAAGCGGATGCCGTCGACGCGGTGCCGCAGCCGCGAGGGCATCACCTGCCGCACGGTCGCGAGCGCGCGCGACGCGGCCTCGTCGATGTCGATGCCGCTCGACGGCACGCTCTGCAGCGCGACCGCGATCGCGACGGCCTGGTCGTCGTCGAACAGCAGGGGCGGCAGCTCCGACCCCGCCGCGAGACGGTACCCGCCGTCCGGTCCCTTGACCGCACCGATCCGGTATCCCAGTTCCCGCAGTCGATCCACGTCGCGGCGCACGGTGCGCGGACTCACCTCCAGCCGCTCGGCCAGCACATGCCCCGGCCAGTCCCGCGGCGTCTGCAGCAGCGAGAGCAGCGCGAGCATGCGCGAGGAGCTTCCGGTCATGTCCTCCATTGTGCGCCGAGAAGAGGACCGAAACTGACCTCTTCTGTTGCGATCGTTGATCTCACGGCGACTCCGACCGACGGAACGCCGGCAGAAAGGAACATCTCATGACTCTCACGACCACCACGCACTTGAACTTCCGCGGCGTCGCCCGGCAGGCGCTCGACTTCTACCAGTCCGTGTTCGGCGGAGAGGTCACAGCCGCGACCTACGGCGACTTCGGTATGCCCGCGGGGGTTCCCGGCGCCGACAAGATCGTGTTCGGACAGCTGCAGACCGCCGACGGCATCCGCCTGATGGCCTACGACATCCCGGGGCAGGACGATCCGGATACCACGGCCACCGCCGGATCGACCCACCGCGAGAACGGCACCACGATCACGGATCGCACGTTCTTCCAGTCCCTGCGCGGTGACTCGCTCGAACAGATCACCGGCTACTGGGACGCGCTCTCCGAGGGTGCCGTGATCGTCGAGCCGCTCGCGGCGTCGGCCTGGTCGGCGGGCTTCGGGATGCTCACCGACCGCTTCGGCGTGACCTGGGTGCTCGACGTGCAGGCCGGCTGAGCCCGTGCGCGGGGCATCCGCGGCCGGCGCTTCCGTCGGCCGATGTTCCCGGCGGCCAGATGCACGTTCTTCGGCCAATTTCGCTCAGTCTGGCCGATAAACGTGCATCTGGCCGCGCGAAGCGCACGCAGACTCCGCACCGCATGGCCGATAAACGTACATCTGGCCGCGCGGAGCGCACGCAGACTCCGCACCGCGCGCGCCGGCGCCGCGGCTCACGCAGTGGCGGGGGCCACGACGGTGGTCGCGCGCCGCACGCGCATGAGCGACTCCGCCGAGAGGGCGACCTGCGCGGCCGTCGGGCGCTCGGCCGGGTCCAGACGCGTCATCCGCTCGAGCAGGTGGCGCCAGTCGTCGCGGATGCGATCCGGGATCACGGGAGGATTCATGACGCGGGCGGTCGCGGCGCCGCGGCCGGATCCGTTCGCGGGGTACGCCAGGCTCCCGGTCAGCGCCTCGAGCGCGACCAGGCCGAGGCTGAACACGTCACCGGGAGTTCCGGGCTCGGCGTCACGCAGCAGCTCTGGCGCCATGTAGGCGAAGGTGCCGAGCACGACGCCGGGTGCCGTCATGCGGGGGCTGCCGACTTCGCAGGCGATGCCGAAGTCCGCGAGCTTCGCCGTCCACGGACCGCCGAGCGCGTCGCGGGCGAGCATGATGTTCGACGGCTTCACGTCTCGGTGGATGATCCCCGCCGCATGCACGACGGCCAGCCCCTCGGCGAGGTCTCTGGTGAAACGGGCGACCTGGCGAGGGCGCATCGGACCGCTGGTGAGCCGTCGGGCGAGCGTGGGGCCGTCGACGAACTCCATCACCAGGTAGCGAGGGCGTCCGGGGATCAGCTGCGCGTCGTACAGCGTCACCAGCGAGCGGTGGTCGACGGCGGCCAGCAGCGCCTTCTCGGTGTGGGCGCGGTCGGCGGATGCGGCGGCGCGGTCATCCTCGTGGATCATCTTGATCGCGACCGGGCGCTCCATGCGGGTGTCCATCGCGCGATAGACAGTCGACATCCCGCCGCGTCCGACGCGCTCCTGGAGCAGGTAGCGGTCGTCGAGCAGAGCGGTCGCCGGTGAGACGACGTCGAGCGTCATCGCGGCACCCTCGCGGCGGCATTCTCGTGAAGCATGCTCCGAAACTAGGTCGCCCGCACGAACCCGTCTGCTCCCTTGACTCCGATACGCAGTCGTGAGAGGCGCGGCGTCTCGGGGCATTGAGTGGTCGCGAATGGTCGTCTCCCACGCAGGGATGCGATGACCTGCGACCTGCGCCGCGCGGGGCCGGTCGCGAAGGGTCGCAATCCCCGCGCGGATGCGGCCATTCGCGACCACTCCCGCAACCACTCCACCTCGCGCCACCACCACCCCACACGTGAAGAAACGCCCCTCGCGTTATCCGACGACACGAGACGTGCGTCGTGCGGAGGGCATCCGTAGATTGGTCGAGTCCCGCTGTGAAGGAGCCTTCCCATGTCCGAGATCCAGACCACGACCCGTCGGTCCTGTCCGGGCGCTGCCTGAGTCCTGTCATGGTCGAGTCGCTCCCGTCCCATCCGTTCGACGCCCGTTCGCGGGTGCAGCTCGATCGGCCGCACAGCCGCAAATGGAGCCTGCATCCGGGCACGATCGGCGCCTGGGTCGCGGAGATGGACTTCGGGGTCGCGCCCCCGATCGCCGAGGCCCTCGGCCGCGCGGTCGCCGACGAGAACCTCGGGTATCTGTCGCCTCCGGTCGCGGCGGAGCTCAGCGAGGCCACGGCCGACTGGATGCGTGATGAGTACGGATGGGTGGTCGACCCCGAGCGCGTGCACCACGTCGCGGATGTGATGGCGGCGCTCGGCGTGGCCGTGCGGGAGTACTCACCCGCCGGCTCGGCCGTGATCGTGCCCACCCCGGCATACATGCCGTTTCTGACATATCTGCCCTCGATCGGACATCCGGTGATCGAGGTGCCGGGCGTCGAGGTCGACGGGCGCTGGCAGCACGACCTGGAACGCATCGACGAGGCCTTCGCTGCCGGTGCGCGCACGCTCGTGCTCTGCAACCCGCACAACCCCACCGGCACCATCGCCGGGCGTGCTGAGCTCGAGGCGATCGCCGAGATCGTGGAGCGGCACGGCGGGCGGGTGTTCGCCGATGAGATCCATGCGCCGCTGCGTTTCGACCAGGCGCCTTTCATCCCCTATGCGTCCACCTCGGATGCCGCGGCCGGCCACACCGTCACCGGCACCAGCGCCTCGAAGGCGTGGAACATCGCGGGACTCAAGACCGCCCAGCTGATCACCTCGAACGACGCCGACCAGGAGCTGTACCGAAAGTTCGGCTTCGCGGTGCACCACGGTGCGTCGACGCTCGGAGTCGTGGCCTCGACCGCCGCGTACCGGCACGGCAGGCCCTGGATCGACGAGGTGATCGGGTACCTCGACGGTTCGCGACGGCAGCTGGCATCGCTCGTGGAGCAGCAGCTGCCCGGCGCCGTGTACCGCATTCCCGAAGCGACATACATCGGCTGGATCGACGTCGCAGCGCTCGACATCGACGGCCCTCCCGCGCAGTTCTTCCGCGAGCGGGCTGATGTCGTGCTCACCGAGGGTCGCCTGCTCGGGCGCGGATACGAGGACTACGTGCGGGTGGTCTTCGCGACCCCGCGACCGATCCTGGAAGAAGCCTTCGTCGCCATGGGTGATGCCGTGCGGAGGCGGGCGTAGGCTCGTCCGGAGCATCCGCTGGAGCGATCCCCTCCCGCGCCAGTCTTCGTGTGCGGCCCAGCCTTCGCGCCGACCCCACAGCTGCAGTGGTCGCGAATGGTCGCCTCACGTGCGCCGATCAGGCGAAACGCGTCCTCTCGCTCGTGGCAGGCGTCGCAAACGGCCGCAACAACGCGCAGGATGCGGCCGAGTGGGACCACTCCGCTTCTCGCGCCACACCGCCGGCACCACACGCCCCCACGCATGAGAGAAGCGCACGCCCGGGGGGATGACGTGCGCTTCCCATCCCCAGAGGGGGATGACGACGGATGCCGTGTTCGGGTCACGGCATCCGTCGGGTCTCAGGCGTCGATGCCGCGGCGTCGACGCATCGCGACGATCGCCCCGCCGAGCGACAGGAGCACCATGCCGATGAGGATGCCGCCGATCGGCAGGTCACCACCCGTCGAACTGAGCTCGTCGTCGCCCGGACTCGTCACGCCGCCCGTGTCGGGATCGCCGCCGGTGTCGGGATCGCCACCGTCGCCCGGCACGGCCGCCGCGGTGACCACGGCTGTGGCCGCGCTCGTTGCGGAGCCCGTGCGGAACCCCTCCAGCGACCCGGTCACCGTGACCGAGATGCGCGCACCGAGCGCGCTCGCGGGGATCGTGAACGTCGTGGCGGGGTCCGCCGCGCGAGCCGTGCTCACGACGGGCTCGCCGTCGATCGCCCACTCGTAGCTGAGCTGCGTGCCCTCGGGCCATCCGTCGGAGCTCGCGGTCAGGGTCTGTCCGACGATAGCCTTGCCCGCGATGGTCGGGGCCGTGGTGGGTGCGAGCACCTGCATGACGTCGGCCTCGGCGACGCAGCCGTCGCACGTGCCGCCGAGCGTGGCGACGCGTCCGGTGACCGAGAACGCACCACCGGGAGCGGTGTCGATCACGGTCGCGCTGAAGGTGAGCTCGGCCGTGGCCGCCGGAGCCGTGTCGACCGGGACGTTCCAGGTGAGCGTCGTGCCGTCGAGCGTGGCTCCGGCCGGGACGGCGTCGAGCGTAGCGCGGGTCAGCAGCTCGCTCAGGTCGACCGTGATGACCGAAGACGCCAGGGGCACGAGGCCCGTGTTGGTGGCTGCGACCGTGTAGGTCACGGTGTCGCCGACCGCGAGCGGGTCAGCGCCGGCATCCGTCAGCGAGAGCGAGAGCTTGTCGGGCCAGGCGGGCTTGCCGGGCTCGAGGATCCAGTCGTTCCACAGCGCGGTGATGTCGCGACCGGAGATCTCCTCGGCGAGGGCCTTGAGGTCGGCGGCGGTGCGGCTCTGGCCGGCGAAGCGGGTCTGCCACTCCTTGATCAGCGAGAAGAACGCGTCGTCGCCGATGGAGATCTTCAGCGCCGCCCAGAACTGCGCGCTGCGCGTGTAGGTCTGGTAACCGTAGAGGTCTTCCGAGGCGGTCTGCGCGCCGGGAGGAGTGTTCCAGTTCGCGCTGCTCGATGCCGTGCGGTTCCACGACGAGTAGTAGCTCTGCTCGGTGCTCGTGCCGCTGCCGAAGCCGGCTGCGCTGTTGTAGTGCGTTGGACCCCACGTGGCCATGCCCTCGCCGATCCAGATGTCGGTCCAGGTGGTGGGTGCGACGTTGTCGCCGTACCACTGGTGCACGAGCTCGTGGATGAGCGTGTTGCCGTTCACCGAGCTCGCGCTGGGGAAGAACGAGCGGTCCTGCGTCTCGAGCGCGTAGTTCACGCCGCCCGGCACGCTGTCGACGATCACGCCCGTGCTGTTGCCCGGGTAGGGGCCGTACATCGACTCCAGGTTCTGCGTGATGGTCTCGAGCTGGGCGACCCGGTTGCGGATCGTGGTCTTGTTGCCGTCGCTGAGACCCGAGTCCATGAACGACCAGGACGGGATGTTGCGACCATCCGTCAGCGT
This sequence comes from Microbacterium sp. NPDC087591, assembly GCF_044743625.1. Classification (NCBI taxonomy): domain Bacteria; kingdom Bacillati; phylum Actinomycetota; class Actinomycetes; order Micrococcales; family Microbacteriaceae; genus Microbacterium; species Microbacterium sp. NPDC087591. The sequence goes on along the minus strand of NZ_JBIUWU010000001.1, from coordinate 1,395,235 downwards.
GATCGAACCCTCGATCACCTCGAAGCGCCCGATCGCGATGACCGCGAGCTCGGAGGCCATCTGCTTTTCCTGACGCCACACCCAGGTCGTACGGTCGCCGGAGACGGTCTTGGACTTCAGCTCGCCGTTGCTGGCGACGGCCGCGTCACCCGTGACGCCCGAGGCGTTCGCGAGCACCGAGGGTGCGTCGACCGAGATCGTGTAGGTCGCCTTGTCGCTCGGGGTGTTGTTGTGGGGGAAGCCGGTCATCATGCCGATCGGCTGTCCGAGCAGGATGGCTCCGTCGTTCGTGCCGTTCCATCCCTCGTAGCTGCCGTCGGTGTCGACGTGGCGCTCGGGGGTGCCGCTGTAGGTGACCGCGACCGTGAACTCGCCGTCGACCGGAGTGGCCGGGGTGACGATGAGCTTGTACTTCACGGCATCCGCGTCGATGTCGCGCTCCCACGTGGCGGGTGCGCCGTTGACGGTGACGGCCGAGATGGTCATGCCCTCGAAGTCGAGCGAGAAGCTGCGCAGCGGCGAGAGCGCCTTGGCGGTCATGGTGGTCGTGGCCGTGGTGATGTCGCCGGTGATGAGGCCGTCGGCGACGCCGGTCGGGCTCCAGGCGAGGGACACGTCGTAGTTCAGAGCGTCGTAGCCGCCGTTGCCGACGTTCGGGAACATCGCGTCGCCGGAAGTGCGGGGGCCGTCGATCGGGTCGTCGGCCGCGGCTGCGGGAACGGAGGTGACGAGGAGGGAACCGGCGAGCAGCGCGGTGACCGGGAGGGTCGCGAGCATTCGCCGACGGGCAGGGGAGGTCAGTCGGAGCATGGGTGCTTTCGGGTTGGCATGGCGAGGGCGACCGATCACGTCGTCGTGGTGCGGGGTGGGCTTGTGGCCCTGAGGGATACGTATGAAACGTATGGAACGTATGTTTCGGCAATATATCGTGTTGCTCACGGTTCGGTTGCGGCGAGACTTTCTGCCCGCGGACCGGGGGAATTGTTCGACTCTGTCCAGGATGGGGGGCGGGTCCGGCCTCGTGAGGAGGCGAGAGACGCCGCGTGCGGGGTCGTGTGCGGCGGGCGCATTTCTCTCCTCAGCGCAGTGAGGTCGCGCCTGCTCTTGCAGCCGACGATTCGCGCCCTCTCCTCAGCGCAGTGGTCGCAAATTGTCGCCTCGACTGTCGCGAGGAGGCGATTCGCGACCAGTCCGTGCGGCGAGTGGTCGCAGGTTGTCGCCTCGACCCTCGGGAGGAGGCGATTCGCGACCAGTGGGTGCCCCAGGCTGCGCAGGGGCGGGTTGTGGCGGAGGAGGCGCGGGAGTTCTGGGGGTGACGGGTGTTATCGACCTGCGAGCTCGTCTCCCTCTGGAAGGGCGCTGGTGGTCGGGTAGCGCCCCGACAGGAACATCAATGCGCGGCGCCAGTACGGCTCCGCGACAAAGGCCGGCTCCTGCCGCCGGACTGCGGCGGATGCGAGCACGTTGGTGATCAAGGAGCTCATCCCGAAGATGGAAGCCGCCCACGGGGAGGTAGGGAGCACCGCGAAGGCTCCGATGAAGCCCGCCGCGACGATCAGGAGTGGAGCGAGTGTCAGCATCCAGCGATGCGGCCCGGTGGCCCGCGATCCGAACATCAAGCCCGCGCTCACCCCGACAAGCGCCGCAACGGTCTCGATCAGCATGCGTCGTCGTCCTCTTGTCGTTGAGGTGGGCGGGAGGTGACCCAACCTCTTGTGAGCAACTAAAGCACGCATACGAGGGCGCAGTCCTGGGGGATCTGAGCGGACTCCAGTGGTGCGCATTCGCAGCCAGCGTCGTCGGTATCCCCAGCCCTGAACCTATCCCGCGGCGTGATGGGAGCGATACTGTGCAGGCATGGATGCGACTCAGGATGCTGCGCAGGAGCGCGCCGCGGATGCTCGATTCGACGAGGTCATCGTCGAGGAGGCGGAACTGCGGGAGAAGCAACGGATGCTGGCGCGAAGGTTCTCGTGGAGCGTCGCCTGGATCGTGCCGATGGTCGCGCTCATCGTCGGCATCTGGCTGACGGGCGCCGGGACGATCGAACAGCTCAACGACCTGGGCGATGACACATTCGAGGCCACGTATCTCGTGGTCTGGCCCGCGGGGCTCGTACTTCTCGGCGTCGGGGTGCTCGGCGTGGTCGCGGCGGCCATCGCCACAGCAGTGGTCACGACCGACCGCTGAGCGTCCGCCCGTAGACGCGAAACGCCCCCCCCGTTCGGGTCGGCGGGGGCGTCGGCTTCGCGGGTGCGACAGGGTGCGGCTTACTGCACCGACCATCCGCCGTCCGAGGCGAGGATGGCGCCGTTGATGTTCACGGCATCGTCCGACAGCAGGAACGTGATCGACGCAGCCAGGTGCTCCGCGGTCGCGACGGTGGGGATCGCCTGCTGGAACGGAGCCAGTCGTCCCGAGCCGTACTCCGACATGTGCGGGGGCATCGGGATGCCGGTGGCCACGCCGCCGGGGGCGACGGAGTTCACGCGGATGCCCTTCGGCCCGTACATGAACGCCGCGGACTTCGTGACGCCGATGATGCCGTGCTTGCTGGCGGTGTAGGCGTTGCCCGAGGAGTTGCCGCGCAGACCCGCTTCGCTCGAGACGTTGAGGATCGAGCCGCGGCCCGCTGCCTCCATGATCGGGAGCACGGCGCGCATGAGCTTGAACGGAGCGGTGAGGTTGATCGCAATGACGCGGTCCCAGACGGCATCCGTCGTCTCGCCGGCGGGGGAGAAGTCGTCGTTGATGCCGGCGACATTTGCGAGGCCGTCGATGCGGTCGCCCGCGGCGGCGAGCACGGCGTCGATCGCGTGCTGCTGGGTGAGGTCGCCGGGGACCGTGACGATGTCGGCATCCGGCAGCTCCGCCTTGAGGGCGTCGAGCTTCTCGGCAGCGATGTCGCTGGCGATCACGCGTCCGCCTTCGCGGGCGATGCGGGATGCCGTGGCCTTGCCGATGCCGGACGCCGCTCCGGTGACGATCACGGTCTTGCCGGAGAAACGTCCGGCGGTGGGCTTCTCGGTCCAGCCCTCGTCGCCGGTGTCTTCGGGGATCTCGCCGCCGTTGGCCGCGCGCACCAGGTCGTCGACGATGGACTGCGGCATCGCGCCCTGGCTCATCGCGACCAGCTGCTGCAGCGGGAGGCCCAGCACCGGGGTGAGCAGTTCGGGGTCGGCACCCGTCTTCTCGAAGAGGCTGCGGATTAGCGGACCGCCCGTGGGGTCGTTCAGCCAGTCGCCGATGGTGGAGTGAGCGGTGAGGGCCATTTGTTCTCCTTGTTCGAGTTTCGCAACGGTGCGTCTACTTATTTTCCAGTGTACGCCTGAGTACGCTCGGAAGGTGCCTCGTCCTCGCAGTGAAAAAGCGCGCCAGTCCGTTCTGGACGCTATGCGTGCTGCCCTGTCAGCTGGCGGCTACGAGGCCGTGACGATCGAGGGGCTCGCTGAATCCGCCGGGGTGTCGAAGCAGACGATCTACCGCTGGTGGGGGTCGAAGGCGGCGATCCTCGGGGAGGCGCTGCGCGAGGGGTCGGTGCCGGGTGCCGATGCCGCCGTGCCCTTCTCCGATGATCTGGGTGCGGACCTGCGGGCCTGGTTCTCAGCGGTGTCGTACGGGTTGGCGGATGCGGATGGCGTCGCCGTCGCGCGAGCGCTGATCGTGGTGACCGCGTCGGACCCGGAGTTGGGGCTGGAGCTGAACGAGAAGCTGGCTGCGCCGATCCGGGAGTGGGTGACGTCGCGGTTGTCGCTCGCGGTTACCGCGGGGGATGTGCGGGCGGATGTGGATGCTGCCGCGATTGCGGATCAGCTCATCGCGATGGCGAGTTATGCGGCGCTGTTGGGGAGGCCGTTGGGGGATGAGCGGGTGGAGGGAACGGTTGAGGTTTTGTTGCGGGGGATTGCGACGTAGCCGATCGCGAAGGTTCGGCCCGACCTCTGGGAGCATGGCTGCATGAGCGACAGCGAATGGCTAGCGAAGCGCGGGATCATGATGACCGACGAACGAATCAGTGCCTACGGTGGATTCTCCGTCCCGGTTGAGTTCTTGGAGGAGGCGGCCGCGCAAATTAATCGTCAGGGCCTGCCGATGCACTTGGGGCACGATCTCGCGCGGCCGCTCCGTGTGCGCAACGTGAGAGCTTACGTTCACGCCGACGAAGGCGTGAACCAACTGTGGTGCAACCTTGAAGTTCACCAGGACGATGTTCGTTGGTTCGAAACGCTTCCCGGGATGTCCGTCACGATGACGCTCCCGATCGAGCGTGATTCCAGGGTGGGACGCGGTACCCGGGGCGGTGTGACTATCAGCGCCGACCACGCCTGGTTTGATGATGACTCTCTTGTCGCAGCTGAATCTGCTTTGACCGTGGATGAGCGATGCGATGAGACGATTTCGATCAATCGCGCCTACCAGTTTGGACTCGTCCCGGACCCGCAGATCTACGTCGACGTGGCCTATGCGGTTCTCCTATCCATCGGAGCGAATGTTATCTGGGACGGCGTGAAAGTGCTTTGGCGCCGCCGCCGGACACCCGAAGGGTCGTCAGCTGAGGTGCCCACGACGGTGAACTGGACGATCTCTACGCGTGAGCACTCCGTGACCGCTGTCATCAAGACCAGCGACGAGGCGACTGCTTCGAAGGCGATCGAATCCCTTGAGCACGCAACTGCAGCTGTTTTCGGTGCTGACGAAAGACAGGCAGAAGGCGTGCACGAGGGGAGCTCGAAGACAGTGATCGCGTGGGACGCTGATAGTTCTACCTGGACGCCACCCCACTGAGCGCGGGAGTAAGAGCGCTATGAGCGGGCCAGAGTTCAGGCCGCTATGTCATGAGTCGCCTTCTCCGGCAAGTTCCAAGAGGTCATCGGTCGTCAGTTGCTGCTCGGCGTCTGCGTGTCCATAGGAGAATTGCACACCCTCGGAGTTGAGCAGGTCAGCCGGGTCGCGGTGGTCATCACCGTCACTCCACCTGAAGTCGTTCGCGACTCTCCCGTCCCAAGTGAGAACGCGATACGGGTTCTCACAGTCTCGACAGGTCATGAGATGACGCGCCAATGCTTGCGCTCCCGTGCCGACTGCTTCGGCAAGTGCGTTGTAACTCGTCCATCGCCCCGCGGGGAATGAGGCGAGGATCGAATGAGTCATCGACCAGTCGAACCGGCGCGAGTCATCGAACTTTCGCCGATACTCGTCGATCTCGGACTCGGAGAGTGACGGACGCGTCCAAATCTCGACGGCTTGTTGGGCCAACCGCTCCGCGCGCTGTTCAATCGCTGTGGCATCCCATGTGTCCAGTTGTCCAAGGCCGTGGTTCAGGCGAAGGGGACTTTCGCGGAAACCACCTTCCATGTCTCGCTTCTCGCGGAAGGGCCGATCGGAGTACTCCGGGTTGTACCCCGTGAGCGTCAGGTTACCCAAGGTGTGAAGGTAGCGGTCGTGAACGCCTTCCCAGTCAGAACCAAGTGCGCCCTGCCATGCCGGAGTGGCGTTCTGCGGCATGATGTGTTCGATCGTGTACTCAGCCGTCGAGACTTGCTCCTTGCGGCCGTGGTTCTCCAGTGTGCGGAAGAAGTAGCCGCGCCGCTTCAGGTGGTACATGTCAGTCGACTTGAGAGCCTCCTTGAACTCCTCGTCGCTGGGGAATCGGCGGTAGTCCGGAAGCGTGAGCAGGCGTCCGCGCACGCTTCCGACGTAGTCGTGCTGGTCGATTGCTGCGGCCAAGGTTGCGAAAGTCTTGTTGAGGCTGTTAGTCGGAATCCGGCACACCGCTCGGCGGAACAGATAGGCGATGATCGTGTCCAGGATCTCCGCGAACTCAGCACTCGACAGGTTGCCGTTCGCGTAGTCGGCATAGAGTCGCAGTTGGAACGGGTACGTGACCGTTGCAAGGTGGTCGAGCTCGCGGAAGCGTTTGGCCAGCGATGGGTCGAGTTCGTTGTCGAGCGCCATGGCAGCGAACCAGCTCGCGTTGCGGCTCAGCTCCACGACCAGTTGGTCGCGGGTCATCCCGTGCTCTGCCTGTCCGGCGGCGTAGTCCTTGAAGGCGTCATAGATCTCGTCGAGCCGAGGGATGCTCAGCGTCTTAACCGTCAGGAAGTGGCGAACGAACTCGTCGAATCGGGGCTCGTTCGTTCCCTGGAACTCCTTCTCCATCGGGAACCAGTAGTCCTCGTACAGGCGTTCCTGCCGGGCTGGAGGAAGGTCCATGAGTACGAAGTTCCGGATCAAGTCAGCCTCGGAGAGTCGTTTGCCGGTCGCGTTCATCGACTCGAAGACGAGCTGCGGGTCGTCAGTGCCGCGGGTGAGCTTCACATCCACGACGACGAGCTTGGAGAGCCCGCGGCAGACATCGATGACCGTCTCCGCGTCTGCGCGGCTTAGCTGGTCGATGAAGAACGCGTGGTTCTCTATGATCCTCGAGTCCGACGCCGGCAGCGGTGCATTGCTGATGACAGCCTTCAGCGCTTCCTTGTCTCGCTTCGAGAGCATCAGCTTGAAGAAGTCATCGCCCGACTCATAGGGGTTTGTTAGGTAGAGGCCTCGGATCTTCTGCGGAGCGAAACCGGTGACAGGCTCGCGCTCGTCGTCAGGTAGGTCGTCGAGGTGTGCCGCGAGGGCAGCGAGGAGCAGCGTCACGGTGGTCACGCGCTGCTGACCATCGATGATCAGGTCGGGTTCTCGCGACGTCGTGGTCCCCTGGTCCTTCTCGATGTAGACGATCGAACCGGTGAAGTGGTTACTCAGGCTGTTGCGTGCGCCGGCGCGGACGATGTCTGTCCACAGCTGTTCGCATTCCGTGATTCCCCAGGAGTAGACGCGCTGATAGATCGGCACGACGAAGCGCTCGCTTTTCTTCAGCAGCTCCAGCAGATTGGCATCGACAGCCTTCAAAGCGCCCTCCAGGTTGCGAGTCCAGCGACGCCTCGATGCGGCGATGCGCGGTTCACGTCGAGCGTATCGCCGCGCTACCTTTTCGATCGGCTAACGCTCCACCACTTCCCCGTTATGGGCGGCTGTCCGCCCATCCGCAAACCGTGCCTGCGCCCGGTCATGACGTCGAGGGACCTCGACGAGCTCCGTGGCCTTCGGCAACCCCATCGGCTTCGTCGAGACGTACACGCTCTCGGCGGTGTCGATGAGGAAGGTCTCGTGCCAGATGCCGACTGCTCCCGGAGCCTTGCGCGCCATCTTGTTGAAGCGGGTCCAGGCCGGACGATGTTCCTGCGAGGGACTGGATGCATAGGCGTAGAGCCTGTCGATCGACGACCAGTACTGCACCACGTACGGTCCGCCGGCGCCGAGGAGCAGGTGGTAGCCGAGCAAGCCCGAGTCGGTGTCGATGGAGAGTTCTCGCAGCATCCGCGGCATGGCGAGGAAGGGCGGCAACCAGAGGTCGGGGCGCCACCAGCGGTTGATCTGCATCCCGATGTGGAACACGACGAGCTCGCCCTCGTGGCGGTGGGTCATGCGGCCCGGCATGATCTTCGACATGATGACTCCTCTTGGTTGGATAGCGTCACTATCCATACTGGATAGCGCTACTATCGAAGTCAAGAGGTGGCGATGAGAATTTCCGAACTGTCCGCGCAGACGGGCGTGACCGTGCCGACGATCAAGTACTACCTACGCGAGGGTCTGCTGCCCGAGGGGGAGCGGTCATCTGCGACTCAGGCCGCATACGGTGAGAAGCACGTGGAGCGGCTGCGGGTGATCCGGGCGCTGCTCGATGCCGGCGTGAGCATCGCCGAGACTCGACGGGTGCTGGGGGCGCTGGATGATCCACCGGCGAACCCGCACGAGCTACTCGGGACCGCGCATGCGGCGATCACTCCCCCGGTGGATGAGGCCCTGGATCTGGCCGAGGCCGAGCGTCTCGTCGCAGGGCTCGGGTGGAAGCCGGGGATGTGCGACGAAGCTGTGCTGCACGCGGTCGCTCGGGCGCTGCAGGGGTTGGAGCGAGCCGGGTTCACCGTGCCGGATGCGGCGATGGCGGAGTACCTCGCGAGCGCACGGCGGATCGCGGATGCCGAGCTAGCCGGAGTGCCAGATGAGTCTGCGGAGGCTGCGGTGCGGTACGTGGTGCTGGGGTCGGTGCTGGTGGAGCCGTTGTTGTTGGCGTTGCGGCGGGTGGCGCAGCAGGTGAGCTCGGGGGAGAGGTTTGGTGGGCGCGCATAAATGAGCCGGGTGGTGGGAACTCAGACCTTGGAACGTCAAGCCCGCCGAAAACCCCTCTTGCCCCCGGGCCATATCAGGGGCAATCTCGCTAAATGCCGCTAAGCGTAGCCACATGGGAATCCAGCGCCGTCGAACAACTCCCCGAGCGCTGTCTAAACGCTGGTGTCATCGGGAAACGCGGATGCTGTGCCGTGGTTGGACGGCTTCGACAAGCGGCGCCAGCGGTATGATTAAGACCTATGATTAGTGACGGCATCGCCCAGCCGCACCCGCTGACCGTCTCGGAGCGACCAGCCTTCGAAACTCTCGTGAATCCAGTGACAGTTGTCGATCTGTTCTCGGGTTGCGGAGGGTTGTCGCTGGGAGTCGCGCAGGCGGCTCATGATCTAGAGCGTGGACTAGACGTGCGCCTAGCGGTGGAATTCGATCAGTCCCCTGCCGACGTTTACCGGTCGAACTTCCCCAAGGCTCGCGCTGTCACTGTGGCGGACATCACAACTCTCTTCTCTGCAGAGCTCGACAAGCCGCTAAGCGAGATAGAGAAGGAGTTGCGCAGCAGCGTCGGTAAGCTAGACGTGCTAGTCGGTGGCCCCCCCTGCCAGGGCCACAGCAATCTGAACAATCACACTCGACGGGAAGACCCAAAGAATGGTCTTTACGTCACCATGGCTAGGGCCGCGTTCGTTTTCTCTCCAGACGTGATTGTGGTGGAGAACGTGCCGGCTGTCCTGAACGACAAGTACAAGGGAATGAACGCCGTGGCCGTCGTCCGGGGCCGTCTCAAGGCCCTCGGGTACGAAGTGGACGATCGGATAGTCCCGCTTCATGAGCTAGGAGTGCCGCAAACTCGGAAACGACACATTCTCCTCGCGACTCGCGCTGGCATGAAAAAGCCGGGCGAGATCTTCGAACAGCTCGCAACAGGCATCATGCCAACTGTGGATCTCGCTTGGGCGATCGGCGATCTGGCGAAGACCGTAAGCGAGGGTTTGTTTGATCGCGCCCCAACTCCATCGGCCGACAACATCAAACGCATGCAGTACCTCCTGGCGGAAGGCGAGTATGACCTCCCAAATCGCCTTCGGCCGAAGTGCCATCAGGGGGAGCACTCGTACAAGTCGATGTATGGTCGGCTCAAGTGGAGTCAACCCGCGCAAACGATCACAAGTGGCTTCGGGAGCATCGGACAGGGTCGCTATATGCATCCCGACCTGCCCCGGGCGTTGACGCCGCACGAGGCAGCACGGATCCAAGGTTTCCCTGACTACTTCGTTTTCAGCAAGGCAACCACCCGCACTGCGCTCGCGACGATGATCGGCAACGCTGTGCCACCCCAACTCGCGCGGCGGTTACTCCTCGAAATCTTGCAGCCGGCGCGGGATCTGGAGTCTCAACAGAGAATCCAGGGCGCTTCTCGACAGTGAGCCGTCGGCGTAACTCGAGCGTGAGAGCTCGGAGTCTGACGCTGCGTAGGCTGGCGCTAATTTCGTCCTGTTGCTGACCCCTCGGCGCATTGTCGCGCGTCCTCTGCGGCGATCGTACGCTTATGAGACTTCGGCGCTGCCGCCGGGACGCTCTAGAGTTCAGATATGTTGTCCGTCAAGGTTGCCGAATGCGTCGATGATGCGCTCGCTGACCTTGAACGGCAAGGGCAGCTTTTTCTGACTGATGTCCAACGCCTCGTCGATGCCCATCGACTTGATGGTGCTGAGACGACCGCGGTGTTCGCGAGCCTGCGAAAGAGCGGTGTCCATCTCAAGGAGGCCGAGACTGAAGAGTTGACGGTGTTGGCGGAGTCCCCGGAGGTGAATATGGCTGCTCTCGATACGCTAGGCCTTATGTTTCGCGCCGCTGGGCGAGCCAAGCTGCTCACAGCGGACGAAGAAGTCCTCTTGGGCCGTCGCATCCGCATAGGTCAGAACATCGCGGCCCACAACCCGGCCCCACCGCGCGAAAGTGATGAGGCGAAGCAGATTGCCGACGGCAGGATCGCTCACGATCAGCTAGTCCTCGCGAATCTACGGTTGGTCGTATCGATTGCTCGGCGCTATCGGCCGGCAGGAATGGACCTCGCCGACCTCATCCAAGAGGGCACGATCGGACTGATGCGAGCTGCCGACAAGTTCGACCACACTCTCGGCTACAAATTCTCCACGTACGCCACCTGGTGGATACGTCAAGCAATCCAACGCGGAATCGCGGATAAGGGCCGCCTCATCCGAATACCCGTCCACGTCACTGAGAAGCTGCAACGGATCACCGGTACCCAAAGCAGGCTCCGCGCCTCACTGGACCGCGAACCGACTCTGCAGGAGCTCGCCGTCGAGCTCGACGTCGATCCCGCAGACGTCCGCGCCACCCTCGACCTCGCCCGCGATCCAATCAGCATCGACGCGCCCGTTGGCGAGGACACTGACACCGACCTCGGCGCGATTCTCGACCTCTATGCAGCAGACGTCGCGGACGAAGTCCTCGATGCGCTAACGAACGCTCGTATCCGTGTCGTCCTCGACGACGTCGCCGAACATCAGGCCAAGACCGCAAAAGGCGCGACCGCACATGCGGTCGCCATGCTGAGGCTCCGATACGGACTCGACGACGACCACGAACGCACCCTCGACGAGATTGGCGCCGCATATGGGATTACACGAGAACGCGCACGCCAGATCCTCAACAAGATCCTCGCGTCACCGCAATTGCGGCGGCCACTCGCCCACCTCACCGACATCGACTGACGAGGACCCGACTACATGACTTACGATAACGACCCCGACGGGCTATACGAATCGTCCTGGCGGTTTCTCGAGTGGATGCACCGACGCGTCGTCGAGGAAGCACGCGGCGACCTTATCGACACCAGCGACACCGCACCGCGAAACCGCTTCTGGCTGGGACGCCTTGCATCCGAAACGTCCGTCATCAACAGCCCGCTCGGTCAGCGCGCGGAGAAGCTCGACCCCTGCGCAATCGGTATCCGCCTGCGCCCGGCTACTGCAGGACCCTGGACGCTTGAGATCGCCATCCGATTCCGCTGCTGGGAGCCACAACCGTCCGGCACCTTCACCAAGTCGCCCCTTGTGACTGCCACGATCAACGCCACCGTGGCTCAAGACGGGACACTCTCGGACAACGGCGCCAACTCAATCGCAACTCAACTGAGCGCACTCGGACTCGGAGGCAGAAGCGCCGAGGTCCGCGTCGACCTCGAAACATGGCGCGAACACGACGAGCTCGTCGTGTCCCTCGTCAACACAAGCGACGAACCAGACAAGAGCACACCCGATACGCATCTCTACGAAGCAGTGCTTGAGGTCGCAGGCCTGGCCACCACTGGCTTCCAGCTCGAATCGTTGCCGGACTCGTTCCGCTACGACCGCAGTGTCGCCGCAATCGGGATTAACTGCGGCGTCGAAAATACGGACAGCGGATTCAGGACCAGCGACACCGTCACGGTCGACAAGAACCGTCCACGCTACTGGAATCACTCCGCACCCGAGCCCGACTTCACCTTCGACACACTGTCCACGGACCCGCTCCCGCAGCTACGGCAACTCATCGATTCCGCACGGGAATGGGGCGAAGAACACTGGGGGCGCGGGGCGCTCGCCGCCCGATCCGTAGGTTGGACGGCGGCCATGCACACCGAAGCAGAGAAAGCCGCCGCGGCGTACAGGGCCGAGGTCGACAGGCTTGAGCGTGGATACGACGCTCTCCTCACCGGCCCGCAGCTACTGCAGGCATTCAAGATGGCCTCAGCGGCCATCCGCCATGCTGCGGCGGGGAAGTACGATGCCTGGAGGCCATTCCAGATCGGATTCCTCATCTCGGCGCTGCCCGGCATCATAGATCCGAACGATGCTCAGACAGTCGATACCGTGTGGTTCGCCACCGGCGGGGGAAAGACCGAAACCTACCTCGGCCTACTCGTCACCGCAATCATCTACGACCGCCTCACCGGCAAGTCGGACGGCATCACTGCATGGACCCGGTTCCCGCTCCGCATGCTCTCGCTCCAGCAGACCCAACGATTCGCGGACGCTCTCGCTGGCGCCGAACTGGAACGCCGCAAGCACGGAATCGGCGGCGCCCCGATCTCACTCGGTTTCTATGTCGGACAGGGAGGCACTCCCAACAGCATCCCCCTCGAGGGGGAACCCAACGCGGTCGACCGCTCCATGCCCGCGCGGTACCAGGTGCTGCTGCGCTGCCCGTTCTGTCGAAACGAGCAGATCACGATGCGCTTCGACCGAGCGAGATGGACTCTCGAGCATGTCTGCGGGAGAGCGGGCTGCGCATGGGGCGACAATCCGCTGCCGTTCTACGTTGTCGATCAGGAGATCTACCGATTCCTGCCGACCGTGGTGGTCGGCACATTGGACAAGGCTGCCCTCGTCGCGATGCAGACCGCCATCCGGGGATTCTTCGGACCACCCGCCGGAGTATGCAGCAAACCTGGGCACGGCTACAGCTACGCCAGCCGCAGCAAGTCCCCCTCCGGCTGTCTTGTTCCAGGCTGCAAGGGAACTCGTGGACCACTCGGTATGGACTCGTCGAGGTGGGCACCGAGCTTCCGCCTCCAGGACGAGCTCCACCTGCTGCGCGACTCGTTGGGCGCCGTCGACTCCCATTACGAGTCACTGATGGACCACCTGCAGCACGCGCTTACCGGCACTCGCGCGAAGATCGTCGCCTCGTCAGCGACCCTCAGCGGGGTGGAACGGCAGGTCGACGTCCTCTACCGGCGCGACGTGCGTGTCTTCCCACAACCGGGGCCAGCGCTCGACGAGTCATTCTGGTCCGAATCGAACAGCGTCCCTGCGCGGCGATACGTGGCAGTCGCGCCCCGGGGTGTCACGCTCGAATTCGTCGCGGACCGCGCTCTGAACACGCTCCAATCCTGCGTCCGTGAACTCGTCAACGACCCGACTCGCGTCTGCGGATTGCTCGGAATCCCCGTTGAACACGCTGCACACTTGATCAGCCAGTACGGAGTGGACCTCGTCTACGGAAACACCGTCCGCGACGTCGAGGCAGCTCGCCGTTCCGCCGAGACTGAGTTCCCGTACTCTGTCAACGCCGAATCCCTCACCGGCGCCACACCCTTCGACGATGTCCGTCGGATCCTCGAACGACTCGACACCCCAGAGTCCGACTTTGCGGCCCGCATCCACCTCATCGCGGCATCCAGCATGATCTCCCACGGAGTCGACGTCGACCGATTCAACATCATGGTCATGAAAGGGCTACCGCTGACCACCGCGGAGTTCATCCAAACCTCGGCACGCGTCGGACGCCGATGGCCGGGCATCGTCTACGTCCTGCACCGCATCACACGGGAGCGCGAAGTCGCGACCTATGCGCAATTCGACAAGTTCATCACGCAGGGAGACCGATTCGTCGAGCCGATCCCGATCACCCGCGCCAGCCGTCGCGTTCTCGCGCTCACAGCCATCGGAGCCGAAGAAGCCCGCCGCCTCTCGGTCCACGAATACGCAGCAGGAACCGCCTTGACCACCATCAACAAGCTCCGGAATTACTATCGTGACGCAGGCATCACTGTGGAGACCGAAACCGCGGCGCTCACCGACGCGCTGGGCCTGGACGGCCCACTCGATGAACTGCTGCGCAGAGACATCAACGAATGGGCCATCAGCTACTTCGACAACCTCACAGACCCCGCCACCCAAGCAAAGTGGCCGAGCGACCTATCGCCCAGCGGGCAGCCCATGAGATCCCTACGTGACGTCGAAGAGGGCGTCCCGATCACCGGAGAAGAATGACGATGAGAGAAACCCGCAGTCCCAGCCAAGTCCTCTTCTCACACCTGCCTGCGCAGACCACCGACATCAAGAGCCGGATCTGGAAGGTGCAGTCCTGGCTAAACCCCCTCACCCTCCGAGTCGACACCGACGGAGTCAGGCAGCGCCTCCTGTCGGCGATCGATCCCTGGCGTGCGCAAGGAAACGACAACGGCCTCGCCAAACAACTCCACCAAGGAAAGATCGTCGAAGTCGTCGGTGTGAACCCCGAGCAGGGCGTCAAAGTCGACGCCTGGCCAAACGTCTGGCGCTGCCAGAGCTGCCGGCGGGTGACCAACTTCAAGGGGCAATGTGTGTGCGGCAACAAGACCTGGGCCCAGCTGCATTTCGTCGGATTCCATGAATGCGGCTACCTGGGCGAGCCCTTCATCCCGAAGTGTCCCGAGCACAACCAGGCCCTCGTGAAGCACTCCAGCAGTAGCAGCGTGCGCGACCTCGAATTCGTATGCCCTATCTGCCACCGCGCCCTTCAACAAGGACTCGGAGCCGGACGGCCCTGCCCCGGATGCAAGCAGCCAGGACTCACATTCAACGTGCACCGCGCAGCGTCGGTCTACACTCCGCACACCTTCACGATGGTCAACCCCGCACGCCCCGAACACCTGCAAGCGCTACTCGCCGACGGGGGACGGGAGAAGAGCCTGCGATGGCTACTGAGTGGTATGCAGACCGCACGTCCGGAGAAGCTGGCACCGACCAGACAGTCGATGATCGACAGCTTCGTACAGCAAGGTCTTCCACTCGCGGCGGCAGAAGCCGCCGTGCAGGCCGCGATCGACGCCGGCGCCGGCCACCTCGACAAGCCTGTCGATGTCCTCGACATCTCACCCCTTCGCCGAGAAGAAGCCGAAGCCACGGCACTTGAGGTCGCCCTAGCCACATATGAAGGACGACGCACCGCGAGTCAGCTCCCCGGTGATTCTGTTGGAGCCAACCTTCGAGCGATTTACGAAGACAAGTACGTGCCGGCGATCCATCGCGCCGGACTCGTCGACGTCGACCATGTCGACCGGTTCCCGATCCTGAGAGGCGTCTTCGGGTACACGCGCGGAGGAAAGCCCGTAGGAGAGAGCAGACTGGTCGCCTATCAAGGACGACAGCAGTCTGTTCGGGTCTACGCCGACACGAATGAGACCGAGGCTTTGTACCTGCGACTTGACCCGGTACGAGTCGCAGCATGGCTGCACCGGCGCGGGCTCCTCAAAGAGGCGCCGACCGATCCCACCAAAGCGAGAATCGCGATCATCAACGCTGCCGAGTTCCCAGACCGCGGCGACGATGTCCCCGTCCAGACCGCCGGGAGCACGGTCCTCTCGTTGCTGCACACCTACGCACACCGATTCATCCGCCAGCTGGCCGTGCTTGCCGGTGTCGACCGCGAATCTCTCGCCGAATACCTGGTGCCCCATCACCTCGGAGTCTTCATTTACGCCACACCACGCGGACAGTTCGTTCTCGGCGGCCTCCAGTCCGTCTTCGAAACCGACCTCGATCGTCTCCTCGACTTGCAAGTCGACGCAGAGACACGGTGTCCCCTCGATCCCGGATGCGACCGCTCGACCGGCGCGTGCCTGGCCTGCCTACACATCGGTGAACCATCCTGCTCGCACTACAACAAGTTCCTCGACCGCAAGACGCTCTTCGGGAGTCACGGATATCTGCGAAAGGAACTATCGTGACTTACGGAGCCGTCCACGGGATCCCGATCGGAGCGCGCTTCCGGAACCGCAGATCGCTCTACGATGCAAAGATACACCGCGACATAGGCCGTGGCATCTGCGGCGGACCCGACAAGAAGCGAGGCGCCGAGAGCGTCGTGGTTTCCGGAGGGTATGAAGACGATCTCGACCTCTGCCAGATCGTCTACTACACCGGCATCGGCAAGCGTAACGATAATGGGCGTTTGATAGCCGATCAAGAATTCAGTGGCCTTAACCGCTCCCTGGCGATGAACGCCCAGACTGCGCAGCCCATCAGATTGATCAGAGCCGTGGCAGGCGAGTTCGAATACTCCGGCCTATACGTAGTCGAGGACGCCTTCCTGCGGCCGGGAGCCAGTGGTTTCCAGATCTGTCAGTACCGTCTGAGAGCGCTGCAATTGGCTGGAGAGTCCGACAACGGTGACATCAAGCAAGCAGAGGCGAAAAGAGTCCTCACGACCCACTACCGACTCGTGCGCGACGCCGGAGTCCCCGCGCGAGTGAAGGAGCTCTATGACTACCGGTGTCAGGTGTGCGATATTCGAATCGACACACTTGCCGGCCCCTATAGCGAGGGCGCACACCTCGTGCCGCTCGGGGGCGGCGCTGACGGTCCCGACATCGATGCCAATGTGCTGTCGCTGTGCCCCAACCACCATGTGATGCTCGACCACGGCGCGATCTGCTTCGCAGATGACTGGACAGTTCTGGACCGCGACGGACACCAGCTGGGGTCGCTGAATGTGCACCCGGACCATCAACTCGAAGTCGCTTACGCGCGAGCACATCGCCGACTCATGGGGTTCAATGAGCTTCTCGTCTCATTGATCACTCCGCGGGCGGATGACCGGGTCGGACAGCTTCCCTGATCTCGACAGGATCCTGATGTGACCAGAACCGCCACCGTCCAGCCGAGCTCCGTCAACACGTCAGTCGTCCGAGCGTCCTGCTTGCGATTCGCGGCAATCTTCGCTGACGATCAAGCCGCGTTCGACTTGGGTGATGTGTAGTGCTGGGGGCAACCATTCCAGTAGCACCCATCGATGAACACCACCATACATCGACGAGAAAACACCAGGGCCCCTCGTGCCCGCAGCTGAGTAGTCGGACGGTGATCGACCCGACACCGCAGGCCCATTGCATGGAGGAGCCGGCGCACCGCGAGCTCGGGTCGTTTGTCGCGAACGCGATTCCCGAGCATCCGAACGCCGCACGCTGGGCGAGGTCGCTCACGACCCGGAGACCTTCGGAGGGGCAATAGTTCCAACCGTCGCGGCGAGCTCCGATCGCACCGCCTGAGGGTCCTCGGACAGCCGACTGTGGTCCGCTGCGATCAGACGTCGTACCGCAGCCAGATCGGGCGCAGCCAATTCGGGCTGATCGAGATCGGCCGCACGAAGCCAAAGAAGCCGGTCATGATCGGAACTATCGATCGGTCGGGCACCTTGGAGGCGGTCGCGCAGGCAGACGAGCTCGATCGATCCGACGGGTACGGATGTCACAACTGTGCTCAACTCGTCGTCGATACTGACAGAGACATCGAATTCTTCCTCGATCTCTCGGAGGAGCGCCGATGTAGGCGTCTCGCCCGGCTCAGTCTTTCCGCCCGGGAACTCCTAGAGGCCGCTAGCGGCCTGTCCGTCTTCTGGCGGCAAGCCAGAATCTCATGACCATCGAAGCTGATCGCTGCGATCACGCGAAGTGCATTCTGTTCGGTCGCCGGCTCCGGTCGACGACCCTTGACAATGGTCAGGCTAGCTCGCCCCGACGCACCGTGGGTCCTAGCCATTTTCTCCACGCTTCGGCAATGCCCAGATCATGTGTGCGACCTTCTCCTGGTCGGGAAGCGGCCAGTAAAGGCTTGTGGGATCCCAGAGGAAATTGAGCGCGCCGTACCGCGATAGAGCGTCGAGGAGGTCCCCCGGGGTCATCGCCGAGAGCCCGAATGGTCGTAGCTGATCCGATGCGCGGAGTACCCTCTTGTCCCGGGTGAGATACACATGCGCCCCGTCGTTGAGGGCGGCGCGAACCATGCGTTGGTCTCCGCCAGCCGGGACTGCATCGATGACCCGATCGATCAATCTGGACGGCAGACGTTGCGCTGCGTCAGTCCTGTCTTCTGAGTGATAAGGACTGTGGGTGAGCGCGCTGTAGAACTCCGTCCAGGCTTTTCGATTCCTCTGATCCAGGTGCGGCGCGAGCTTCCTGCGTTTCGAGTCGCGAAGGGACTCCTTGAGCATGACGAATTCAATGTCGCGCAAGACCCACACGGCGAGGATCAGCTGTAGCGCCTCAAGATGTTCTCCGTACTCGCCGGTGTGCAGTTTAGTCACTGATTCACCCATCCACATGGAGTGCCCATGCTCGAAATAGTCGATAAGGAGGTTGGTGTCCATGGCGATTCTCAAGGCGCCGCGGCCTACACGGCCCGCAAAAAGTCTCGGACTCGTGCGGTACTCAAAGTCAGGACCCACGACGTGTATTCGACGATCCCCAGTCGTCGCTCCGACGAGGCTAGCCCGTGCGATTATCGTTTCGACCAGCCGGACACCAACAGCCTCAAGGCGGTACATCTCGGAGGAGCCGCTGTCCATGAAGACATCAATCATCTCCCTATTTTGCGTCAGCTGGGCGCCGAGAGCTTGTGCATCACTTGTCTTGCTGCAAGGTCGGCTTGGCGAAACGACGAGGCGGAACTTTGGTCGCACGGCGCGCCGGCGCTTGAATCGCTGCCCCTACTCGAACCCACCCGTCAACCGCCCCCGCATCCGCTCACTCGCGTCATTCATCCCGACGATCTCCACCGTCTTCCCGAGCGCGGCATACTTCGTCTCGATCGCATCCAACGCGGCGACGGTCGAGGCATCCCACACATGCGACCCCGACAGATCGATCACAACGTGATCGGGATCCGATGAGTACGAGAACAACGTAGTCAGATCATTGCTCGATGCGAAGAACAGCTCCCCGTCGACCACATAGCGGGCAACGGAACCGGACGCAGTCCGCGACACCGTCACGAAGTGCGCCACCCGCCGCACGAACAGCACCGACGCGACCAGCACCCCGCCGACAACCCCGACCGCCAGGTTGTGCGTGATCAGCACCAGCACCACAGTCGCGACCATCACGAAGGTCTCGCTCTTCGGCATCCGCTTCAACGTCGACGGACGGATGCTGTGCCAGTCGAACGCCCCGATCGCGACCATGATGATTACGGCCACGAGTGCGGCCATGGGGATCGTCCCGACGAAGTCGCCGAACACGACCACTAGCAGGAAAAGGAAGATCCCAGCGCAGAACGTCGAGATACGGGTCCGCGCGCCCGAGGCCTTCACGTTGATCATGGTCTGACCGATCACGGCGCATCCACCCATGCCGCCGAAGATCCCCGACAGCACGTTCGACACTCCCTGCGCCCACGCCTCGCGGCTCTTGCGCGAGTGGGTGTCGGTGATCTCGTCGACGAGCTTCGCGGTGAGGAGCGACTCCAGCAGTCCGACGACCGCGACTCCGAGCGCGAACGGAGCGATGATCGTGAACGTCTCCCACGTGAACGGCACATCCGGCAAGAAGAGAGAGGGCAGGCTCCGCGGCAGCTCGCCCTGATCGCCGACGGTCGGCACGGTGATCGCGAACGTCAGCACGACGCCCGTCACGATCACGACCGACACCAGCGGCGCCGGCACGATCTTGGTGATCTTCGGCATCACGATCATCACGAGAATCCCGAGCGCCACCAGCGGATACACCAGCCACGGCACATCGATCAGCTGCGGGAACTGCGAGCTCAACACGAAGATCGCCAGCGCGTTCACGAAACCGACCATGACGCTGCGGGGGATGAACCGCATCAGCTTCGCGACGCCGACCACTCCGAGGATCACCTGGAAGATGCCGGCGAGGATGACGGTCGCGATGAAGTAGTCGAGCCCGTACGTCGGCGCGACCGGGGCGATGACGAGCGCGACGGCTCCGGTCGCCGCTGTCACCATCGCCGGACGTCCGCCGAGGAACGCGATCGACACCGCCATGATGAACGACGAGAACAGCCCCACCTTCGGGTCGACGCCCGCGATCACCGAGAACGCGATCGCCTCGGGGATCAGTGCGAGCCCGACGACGAGTCCGGCCAGTACCTCGCGCGTCAGCATCCGCGGGTTCTTCAGCGCCGTGAGCACAGAGGGATTCGCCCGATAGCGGGCACGATCATCGACCGTCGTCACAGACATGGATGCTCCAGGGGAAGGCGCCTCGAGAATGAGGCAGACGTTCCAGCGTAGAGCGGATGCCGGGCGGGTTTCGTCGGTGCCTGTCTCGTGTGGGTACCGGAGTCGTTTGTGCGAAGGGTCAACGCGACCTGATCCGCGCCGAAGAGCCGGAGCGCTCCGCTCGGCCGAATGCACGTGCGTCGGCCAGCTGTCGTATGAACGGCCGAGGGAGGCGCATTTGGCCGCGCGAAGCGCCAGTCCCGAGACCGGATGGCCGTAGATCTCCTGCGATCACCCTCTGGTCTACCGAGTTCTACTCGTGTAGCGTTCGAGCAACCGCACCGGCGGATGACGCGTTCGAGGAGGAACGGCGATGTTGAAGAAGTCCCTGAAGACAACTGTGCTGAGGCTCATACCGGCGGCGTTGCTCGCCGTCGCGCTGGTGGCCTCTGTGGCTCCAGCTGCTGTCGCGGCGGGGCCCTGGTCGACTCCGACGCCCGTGTATGCGGCATCCTCGATCCAGACTCCCGGGTATGCCTACGCGCCCTCCGCCATCGCCGGCACGACGGAGCGATCGTTCGTCTGCCACAGCCGCGCGGCCGGTGATGTGCGCGACGACATCTTCCTCGTGAAGCGCGCCGGCTCGACGGTGACGTCGAGCGCCTCGGTGCTGACGGCATCGGCCTCGGGCTGGGACTCGTTCCACATCTGCGACCCGAGCGTGGTGAGAGTCGACGCGACGCTCGGTGGGCAGAGCTACGACTACGCGATGTTCTACCTCGGCAACGACCAGAACTGCTCCTGCCACAACCAGATCGGCGTCGCGTACGCCAACAGCCTCGATGGCCCGTGGGTCAAGGCTCCGAACCCGGTCGTCGGTTTCAAGGCTGGCGCAAGCTCCTCCGAGTGGGGAGTGGGCCAGCCGAGCGCCACGACCATCGATGCCGCGGCGGGAACGGTGCTGCTCACCTGGACCGAGGGGTACTCGACGGGAACGGTCGCGAAGCTCGGGCAGGTGAGTCTGCTGTCGGGCACGCCGACGCTCTCGGGTGTCGGTGCCGTGCCCACGGCCGGCCTGCTCGACAGCTCGGGTGCTGCGGACTTCCTCAACAACTTCGACATCGCCTACTCGCCGCAGCGCGACCGCTTCTACCTGGTGCGCGAGATGCATCCGTATCCGTCGACGAGCCCCAACTACATCTCCACCGCGGTGCAGGTGCTGAGCATCTCCGGCGCGGGCATGTGGTCCGGCACCGGAACCTGGTCCGCTGAGGGCGTGATCGACAGCTCGGTCACCGGGGCGGCGCGCAGCCACAACCCGGGCTTCCTGCGCACGCAGTTCGGCACCCTGCCCGACGAATCGCAACTGACCGTGTTCGTCACGACCGCTTCTCTCGACCTGAACTCGCTCTGGTCGTACGCCATCGTGCGCACGACGGCGAGCCTCTGACAGCGTCGCGAGTGCATTTCCGCCACGCACTCGTGCACACATCGTCTACTCGAGTAAACTCGCTCGAGTGGCGCGACAGAAAGGAATGCGATGACGCATGACCACCTGGCACCGCGCAGGCGCCTGACCCGACGGCTGCTCGCAGCCGCGACCACCGCAGCTCTCGGAGCAGCTCTCCTCATCGGAGTCGCCCCCGCCACCGCCGACACCTCGCCGACCGGCGACGAGGCGTCCCGCACGCATGCCCCGGTGACATGGGACCCGGCCTCGCAGCGGGAGGTCTACGCACCGGCCGACGGCTTCTACTCCTATGCCCCATCGGTCGTGCGCGACGGCGACACCGAATGGATCTGGACCTGTCACAACGACGAGTTCCGCGTGATCAAGGACCACATCTACCTGACGAAGATCGTCGACGGCGTCGTGGTCGACTCCCGGTCGGTGCTGGAGGCATCGCCCGCCCCGGCGTGGGACAGCTTTCACGTGTGCGACCCGAGCGTCGTCGCCGGGAAGTTCCGCTACCTGGGTGTGAAGTACTCGCTCGCGATGTTCTATCTGGGCAACGACCTCGATGCGAGCGCGCACAATCAGATCGGCGTCGCGTTCGCGAACAGTCCGGAGGGGCCGTGGGTCAAGCTGCCCGAGCCGATCGTGACTTTCGACCGCACCGACCAGTGGGGTGCCGGTCAGCCCACGGCAGTGATGATGCCCGGCAAGCCCGGCACGGTTCTGCTCGGGTACACCCAGGGCGACACCTCGACACGCGCCTACGTGACCGAGGTGAATCTGAAGAAGGCCGAGGCCTTCACCACGACTACTCCTGTGCAGCTGCCGACCTCGGGCCTGACCGGTACCGACGGTGCTCCGGACTATCTCAACGGCTTCGACCTGGTCTTCGACAAGAAGGGCGGTCAGTTCCTCACCGTGCGGGAACAGCATCCGTACGCCTTCGACAACCCCTGGTGGATCGGTCCCGCCGTGCAGGTGGCGACCATCCCGCAGCGCGATCTGCTGCGCGGGCGGGGAACGTGGAAGCCCGTCGGTGACGTGAACGAGGCCCTGACCGGTTTCGACCGCAACCACAACGCCGGTTTCGCGCGGGACTGGCAAGGACATCTCGCGGAGAAGAACGCGGTGTCCGTCGTCTTCACGACGAGCTGTTCCAGCCTGCCGACGATCGACGATCAGGACTGGAGTCTCGCCACCTGTGACTCGCTCTACTCCTACGACCTGTGGTCGATCGACGGTGCCCTGAACAGACGACGATGAGCGTGGCGGGGTCGGCTCATCCCAGAGTCGGCCCCGCCTCCGCTCGTGCCCGGCGCAACGGTTATCCTTTTCCCCAGCAGAAAGCACCCCATGACACTCCCTCACGAAAACGCGGCCCCCCGCGCCGCCACCCGCACCGATGTGGCCAAGCTGGCCGGTGTGAGCGCTGCCGTCGTGAGCTATGTCGTGAACAACGGCCCTCGGCCGGTCGCGACCGCCACCCGCAAACGGGTGGAGGCGGCCATGGAGCAGCTCGACTACCGGCCGAACGCGCTTGCGCGGGCGCTCAAGCTCCGCCGCGCGCAGGCGGTGGGAGTGGTCGTGCCAGACGTGAGCAACACGTTCTTCGGAGCTCTGGCGCGCGAGCTGTCGAACCAGGCTTTCGAGACCGGCTACGCACTGCTGCTCGGCGACGCCGACAACGACATCGAGCGGGAGCGCGCGCAGATCGAGTCGCTCGTCAGCCATCAGATCGACGGGCTCATCATCACGAGCCTCGAGCCCGGCTCCGTGGTCGATGCCCGCGGCACGCGCACCGTGTTCCTGGGCCAGCGCACGCTCTCGGGTCAGACGTCGATCGTCGTCGACAACGAGGGAGGGGCGCGCATGGCGGTGGAGCACCTCGCGAAGCACGGGCGTCGCCGCATCGCGCATCTGGGCGGTCTCGAAGGGCTGCCGGGCGCCGAGGAGCGCGTGCGGGGCTGGAGCGCCCAGTGCGAGGAGCTCGGCCTCGACATCGACGACGAGCTCCTCGTCCGCTCGGAGTTCAGCCGCGCCGGAGGTCTCGACGCAGGACGGACGCTCCTGGCGGGTGCCCCGCACCCGGATGCCGTGTTCGTCGCCTCCGATGTTCAGGCCCTCGGGCTGTTGGCCGCTGCACGCGAGCGCGGCATCCGCGTGCCAGAGGACCTGGCTGTGATCTCGTTCGACGGTACGGACGACGCCGTGTTCAGCGATCCGCCCCTCACCGCGGTGGAGCAGCCGATCGCCGCGCTCGCTGCGGCCGCGCTCGATGCGGTGGTCGGTACGCAGCCGGTCGAGTCATCGATCGTGCCGGTGTCGCTCGTCATCCGCTCGTCGTGCGGATGCGATCAGGATCAGCAGGAGGGCGCCGCCCGGCGCTAGCCCTGCAGCCAGCGATCGAGCTCGGCGGATGTCGGATACGACGACTGCGTTCCCGGACGCGTGGCGGCATGGGCGCCCACCTGCGTGGCGAAGACGGTTGCCGCCTCCAGTGCGTCTCCTGCGGCGAGTCGGGCGACCAGGGCACCGGTGAACGCGTCGCCCGCGCCGCTCGTGTCGACCGCGGTCACGACGCGGCCGGGTGCGCGGAAGACGCCGGATTCGGAGACGGCAGCGGCACCCGCGGCTCCGAGCGTCACCACGAGCTGCGGCACGGAGAGGCTCGCGCGCGCCTGCTGCAGCTCCGCGTCAGAGGAACTGTCGACGGCCGCCCCCAGCGCCTCGACGAGCTCGTGCTCGTTGACCACCATCACATCGACCGCGTGCCTCAGCGCGTCGGGGATCAGGCGGAAAGGCGACGGGTTGAGCACGAAACGGGCATCCGTTGCATGCGCGTGACGCGCGGCGGCGATCACGGCCTCGTCGGGGATCTCGAAGCCGCTGAGCACCCAGTCCGCGTCCACGGTCGCCACATCGTCGGCGGCGACCGTGGCGTTCGCCCCGGGAGAGATGACGATGAGGTTCTGACCGTCGTCATCGACGAAGATCACCGCCTCGCCGGTCGAGCCGTCGGGTCGACGACGCACGCCGGTCACGTCGACGCCGGACGCGGCGACCGCGTCGAGCAGCAGCGTGCCCGCGGCATCCGCTCCGACCGCTCCGACCAGACGCACGTCTGCCCCGAGCAGGGACGCCGCGACCGCCTGGTTGGCGCCCTTTCCGCCCGATGCCACCTCGTGGCCGGTGGCGTGCAGCGATTCTCCTTCGCGGGGGAGGCGACCCAGGGAGTAGGTGCGGTCGAGGTTGAGAGATCCGACGACGACGATCCGTGCATTCATCCCTTGAGTCCTGTCGTGGAGAGCGATTCGGTGTACTGCTTCTGGAAGAAGAGCAGCAGGATCATGGGGATGATGCTGAGCACGAAGGATCCGGCCATGATCTGCCCCAGGTCGACCGTGAACATCGTGCTCAGGTTGGCGAGCGCGATCGGAGCGAGCTGGCGCTCCGGCGAGGTGCCGATCAGCAGCGGCCACAGGTAAGCCTGCCATTGCGACAGGAACAGCATCATGCCGGCGCCGATCAATGCCGGCTTCGACAGGGGCAGCACGATCCGCCACAGCGTGCCGAAGGTGCCGAGGCCGTCGATCTCCGCGGCTTCCATGAGCTCCGACGGGATGCCGAGGAAGAACTGCCGCAGGACGAAGATCGCGAAGCCGTTGGCGAGGGCGGGAAGGATGAGGCCGGGATAGGAATCCGACAGATTCCAGCCTTGGAACAGCGAGGAGAGGGGGATGGCGATCGCGTCGAACGGGATCATCGCGACGATCACGATGAAGCTGAACACGATGCCTCTGCCTCGGAATCGCATGGTGGCGAGGGCGTACGCGGCGGGGATCGCGATGAGCAGCCCGAACAGGATCGTGGCCCCGGCGACGAAGAAGCTGTTGAAGAGCCCGAGCACGAACGGACCGCTCAGCAGTCCGGTGTAGTTGGTGAGCTCGCCACCCCAGGGGATGAAAGCCAGCCACGACAGCGGCGTCATGTTGTCGACGTAGGTGTTGCCCGGTCGGGTCGACGAGACGAACACCCACCAGAGCGGCAGGAAGATCGCGACGGCGATCAGGCCGCCGGCGATGGACAGCGTGATCGTGGTGCCCCGGGATCGCCTCATGATTTCTCCTCGCGAAGCAGACGGAACTGGATGGCGACGATGATCGACAGCAGGAGCATGAGGACGACGACCTCGGCCTGTCCCACGCCCAGGTCGTTCAGCAGATATGCGCGGTTGTAGATGTCGTACATGATGAAGTTGGTGGCGCCGTTCGGACCGCCCTTGGTCAGCACCTGGACCGGGGCGAACACGAGGAACGAACCGACCGTGCAGGCGATGAGCACGAACGACATCGGCCGCTTGAGCAGCGGCAGCGTGATGGCGAACAGTCGGCGCCACCACCCGGCACCGTCGAGTGCGGCGGCCTCGTACAGGCTCTCCGGGATGTCCTTGAGTCCGGCGATGATGAAGATCATCCAGTAGCCGATCGCACCCCAGGTGACCATGATGCCGATGGAGAATGCGGCCTGGTTCGCCGATGTGAGGAACGGCTGCGGGGGGAGGCCGATCGTCTCGAGGATGCTGTTGACGAGTCCGTCCGGCTGGAGCGCGGTCGACCAGATGAGGGCGACGACAGCGCCGGGCACGGCGGCGGGCACGAAGATGAGCGAGCGCCACAGCCCCACGAAGGGGACGTTCTGCACGGTCAGCAGCGCGAGCGCGGCCGACAGGATCACGATCGCGGGGTTCAGTACGAGGTTGAACAGCAGGGTCACAGCCAGCACGGCGTGGAAACCGGGGTCTGTAAACAGGTACGCGTAGTTCTCGATGCCCGCGAACGACGTGGTGCCGGTGGCGAGAGACGTGCTCTGGAAGCTCTGGCCGACGGCCGTGATCATCGGCAGCACGCGGAGGAAGAACAGCGCGAGGAGGGCGGGGGCGAGCATGAGCAGCGCCATGGCCGTGGTGCGAGCGGCGCGGCTGCGTCGGGTGGGTGTGCGGCGGTCGGGGGCTCGGAGAGCGGCGGAACCCGTGGGTCCCGCCGCTCCCGCCCGACGCTCTCGCGTCGTGGTGCTCATCTGTCCTACTTCAGTCGGTCGATCTGCTCGGTGATCTCCTTGTCGGCCTGCGCCGCGCGTTCCGCCGGGTCGGACCCGTTGCGGATGTCGGAGAACATCTGGTTGGCGCCGGGCTCGAACACGCTGTATCCGACGACGACCGGTCGGTGCACCGCGTTGTCCTGCAATTGGTACTCCATGATGTCGCCGAAGGGGGCGGACGATTCGCCCGCGGTGCCGCTGACCCGCTCGGCGTACTGGGCGTAAGCCTCCTTCGTCGTCGGCGCGATTCCTGCCACCTCGGCGGACTGGGCGTTGCCGGTCGCGTCGATCGTGATGTAGCGGAGGAACGCTTCGGCGGCCTCCTGGTTCTCGGACTTCTCGGCGATCGCGACGCCCCACGAATCGGTCGACGTCGCGCGCTCACCGCCCTCGAAGTAGGGAGCGGGGGCCATGCCCCAGGCGATGTCTCCGTCTTCGTTCACGGCCACGCCCCAGGGGCCCGAGATCATGAACGCCGCCTTGCCGGTCTGGAAGAGCGCGCCGTTCTTGTCGTTCGTGATTCCCCGAGGAGAGAGACCCTCTTCGAAGAGGTCGTGGTACCACGACAGCGCCCGCTGCCATCCGTCGTTCGAGAAGTCGACGACACCCTCGTCATCGATCCCGTCGCCGCCGCCCGCAGATCGGCCCAGCATCTGCAGCTGGTAGTACGAGTCCCACTGGTCGAACAGGAACGGATACTCGGCGACGCCGGCTTCCTGCACCTTTCGGGCCGCTTCTGTGAGCTGCTCATACGTCCATGGGTCGGTCGGATCGGTCGACGGCGGCTCGACGCCGGCCGCGGCGAGCAGATCGGCGTTGTAGTAGAGGAACTGCGACGTCGTCCACGGCTCGATCGCGCGCAACGTGCCGTCGACCTCGCGCGCCGTGACCATGCTCTCCGAGACGGATGCCTCGACGGCGTCCTCCTTGAGGGCGCTGAGGTCGGCGAGGAAGCCGCGGTTGGTCCAGTCGAGTAGGCCGCCGCCGGCATCCACGACCATGACGTCGATACCGCCGCCTCCGCCGCCGAGGCGCTGGTTGATCGTGCTCGTGTACTGCGCGTACGGGATGTTGAGCTGCTTGATGGTGATGCCCGGGTGCTCCTTCTGGAACGCCTCGACCACCGGTGCCCAGGTCTCCGCGGGGTCGGCGTTCGCGAAGGTGAGCGTGACCGCCCCGCCTTCGTCTCCGGCCTGGCTCTGGCCGCCGGCGCAGCCGGCCAGGACCAGGCCGGCGATGGTCAGCCCGGCGACGGCGGTCGCACGCATCGGGTTCGTGTGCATGTGCTGGTCTCCTCGTTGAGTGTGATGCAGGGTGTCAGATGGGGGTGGAAGCGGAAGTGGAGGTATCCGCGGCGGTGAGGATGCGATCGGTGATCTCGGCAGCGACGGCATCGACATCCATGTCCGTCACGATCGAATGGATGCCGTCGGAGTCGTGCTGGAAGAGGGTCCGGCCCTCCGGTGTCACCGTCACGGTCCCGGCCGCGATCTCGAAGAGGTCGGGACGGGCGAGCGTGAGCACGGCGATCGGGTCGTGGGGCACGTTGTAGTCCTGCTCGGCGAAGGCCCAGAATCGGGTCATCTCGGCGGCGACCATGGCGCCCAGCGGGCCCGCCGCGCCGATGCGGGCGAGCTCGTCGCTGCCGAGGCGTACACGCTCGGTCTGCTCGAGTCCGACGGCGAGCACAGGGACGTCTGACGCGAAGAGCGAGCGGGCGGCATCGATGTCGCACTTGATGTTGTGCTCGACGATGTCGCGGCGGAAGTCGCCACCCATGATGACGACCTGGTTCACGCGGTGCCCTGCCTGCATCGTAGCGGCGGCCGCGTCGGTGAGAGGGCCGATCGCGACGAGGGTGGCGCTCGCGGCGAGCAGGTCGATGGCAGAGACCGCGGACTCGAACTCATGGTCGTCGAGGTCGGCGATGGTCGATCCTTCGTGCCCTGGCCACCAGACGGGTCGTCCCGACTGCGTCTCCGCGTGGCCGGCGGCGATCGGGGGAGGAGTCAGGCCGGCGGCGCGGTAGGTTGCCGCGACGATCCGTGCGCGAAGCTCGACATCACCGTAAACAGTAGTGACTCCTGTGACGTGGAGCTCGGGGGAGCCGAAGATCATCGACAAGGCGAGAAGGTCATCGACATCCGTGCCGATGTCGGTGTCGAGGACGAACTCTCTCGACGGACGACCGGAGCTTCGGTCTGCCGTCAGCAGTGACTGGCTCATGTGTTCCTTACGCGACGGGTCCCGAGGCTTCGCCTGGGAAGTGGTGCTGATATGGCGATGCTACTCGAGTAGATTCACGCCTGCAAGAGAGAATCTACTCGAGTTGAACGCCGGTTTCGCATCGCAAGCGAGATGGCTGTACCGGTCGATAGGCCAGGGGTCGGTCCGGGCGGGTCCCCTCCACGATTCTCAGAAGCGATCGGACGAGGGGCTCGGCAACGCGACAAGGGGAGAACTGTGGAAGGGACGAACGCACCGGATCGACGCGCCGTGTTGCGAGCGGCCGTCTGGTCCGCGCCCGTCATCGCCGTCACCGCCGCGACCCCGCTGGCCGCAGCGAGCGCGCAGGCCCTGTCGTGGACATGGACGGCCCAGATGATCACGTCCCGACAGGCGCAGACCAATTTCACCGCGACGAACTCCACTGACGATCCCATCGACGTCGTCTTCGTCGCTCCCCGGTTGCAGGGCGCGGTCGAGCTCTACGGCTACGGGTTCGGCTCCTGGGCGATCACCCTCACGTCGACCGCCGTCGTGTGCACGGCTACCGTTCCCGCGCAGGGATCCTTGACCACCCCGTTCCTCGGCTACTTCACCCGCACGCCGCCCACGACCGAGGTGCTCGTCGGTTCGCTGACGCCCAGCGGGTCATCCGTGCCGACCCTCACTCTCACCTTCACCTGAGGCTTCCCGACGGCGGAGCATCCGACGGGGGCGCGCCTGTCCGCTGCGCCAACTCACCGATGCTCGTCGTCTCGGTGGTGTGGTTCCGGATGATCCCGCTCGATCAGTTCTCGTCGGGCTCCTGGTCGGTGTTCAGTCCGTTCCCCTTCGGAGTCATCAGCGTCGATGTCACGCCCATGACCGAGTCCTGAATCGAGCCGGAGACGGATGCTGCGGCGCGGCCTGTCAGCCGAGTTCTTGCAGTGTTGCGGTCATGTCGCCGCCGGCATCCCCGGTGTTGACCGTGCCCTTCGGCTCGAACAGGATCGCGTGCACCTCTTCCTCTGCCTTCGGGCAGTGCTCGACCCCGCGCGGCACCACGAAGACATCGCTCGGGTTCAGCACCACATCGCGGTCGCGGAGCTGGATCGTCAGCTGCCCGCTCACGACCATGAACAGCTCATCGGTGTCGGGGTGCGTGTGCCAGACGAACTCGCCCTGCAGCTTGACCACCTTGACGTCGTAGTCGTTGATGCTGGTCAGTCGGTGCGGCTGCCAGTGCTCGGTGATCGTGGCGAGAGCATCCTGCACGTTGCGAACGTCGTCTGTCATGCCTCGAAGCCTAGCGACGTCCTTTCGGTCGGTTCGTGACGGCGGCATTCGGGAGGAGAACTCGCTTTCGTGCGGAGCAATCGCGCCGAGGGATCCTCCCGAAGGGGAGTTCTCCTTCGGAGCCGGCGGGCGCACGGGCGAGCGCGCGGGCGAACGGTGCCTCAGGCCCGCCCGGCCCGCACCCGCAGTCCGAACGCGACCCCCGCCAGCGCGATGACCACGACGCCGTACCCGACGCACACGGCCTCCAGCCCGACGACCCCCACGAGTGCCCCGGCGATGACGGCCGGCACGCCGAAGGCCAGGTACGCGAGCAGGTAGATGACGGCGAAGGTGTCGGCGCGCTGGGTCGCCGGGATCCGCGGGGCGAGCGAGCCGACCACTCCCGAGAACGCGGTGCCGAAGCCCATGCCGGTGACGGCGGCGGCGGCGAGGTAGAAGGGCAGCGACTCCACGCCGAGCGCGATCAGCGACAGAAGCGTGCCGACTGCCAGGGCCGAGGTGCCGAACAGCACCATCGAGCGCGCGGGGATCTTGCGCAGCACGAACGCGGTGACCGCGCCGACTCCGGCGAGCAGCACGACGCCGAGCCCCTGCCAGATGTGGTCTGTGCCGCCGAGCTCGCCGCGCACGATGTTGGCACCGAGCGACAGGAACAGCCCGCCGGTCGCCCAGCCCGCGATCACGGCGGGGGCTCCACGCCAGAAGTCCGCGCGGATCTCCTGCGGGATTGACAGGCGGAAGCTCAGCGACGCCCACACTCCCGGCTTGCGCGGTGCGGTCTCGGGGATGAGGAAGAAGAGTGCCGCGAGCACGATGTACGCGGAAGTCAGCGGCGCGAACACGTCGAGCAGCGCCTCGCCGCTGACGTCGAGCATCACGGCCGAGGTGAGCGCCCCGAGGGCGAGTCCGATGCCGGGGCTCAGCGCGTTCCACAGCGCCGCGACGCCCGGACGTCCGCCCGGCGCGAAGTCGAGCACCGTCGCCGAGAGCGCGGAGATCAGCAGACCGCTCGCGATGCCCTGCAGGATGCGGGCGAGGAACAGCACGGCGACGGCATCTGCGTGCCAGAACAGGAACATGCTCCCCGCCAGCAGCAGGAACCCGGCGATGGCGACCGGTCGGCGGCCGATGTGGTCCGAGAGCGACCCGGCGGTGAGGAGGGTGAGCAGCAGGGCCACGGCGTAGACCGCGAACACGGCGCTGATGACGATCGCGTCGAAACCGATGTCCTGCGCCAGCACCGGATAGAACGGCGACGGCGCACTGGCCCCGACCATCATCAGGATCTGCGCCACGATCGCCAGCGCGAACCCGAATCGTGCACGCGGGCGGGTCGGCGCATGCGCCTGTCGAAGGGCAGCGGATGCCGTCGGCACGACGATCGGCGCGGTACTGGTCATGGCGACTCCTCATATGGTTCGAGAATCATCGAACTATCGGAGCGTACTCGCCATCCGTCAATTGTTCAACTATTATCGAACCATGCCTGGCGATCTTCCGCACCCGGAGCGCTCCGAGATCCAGCTGACCGATGTGCTCTTCGCGCTCAGCGACCCCGAGCGCCTCGCCATCACGCGCCAGCTCGCCGACGGCCCGCTCGACATGGCCGCCTGCCACGCCACAGACCCGAACCTCCCCAAGTCGACCAAGTCGCACTTCATGAAGGTGCTGCGCGAGGCGGGCGTCATCCGCAATGAGCCCAACGGTCGCCGACGGATGCTCACGCTCCGCCGTGACGATCTCGACGCGCTGTTCCCGGGACTGCTGGAGTCGGTGCTCCGGAATTAGCTGCGGGGGCGGGTGCGGGTGCGGGGCTCCGCGGTTGACGGTGCACTTCGCTCGGACGAATGCGCTTGCCTCGGCCGTATGCGGCAGATCTGGCCGAGGCGAGGGTATTCGGCCGAGGCAAGCGCCGGGTCGGGGTGGCTGAACCCGGCGGCCGAAGCAGGTGCCTCAACCACGCTCTAGCCAGACTTGACGTCTCTGCGCCGGTCCCCAGGCTCCCGCTGCGGCATGCTGAAGTATCGGAATACATTCGAACAAAAATACGAATTCGGTCCTTCTCCGCGGTAAAATCGAGTATGTCCACACTCCTCGCCCTGCACGACGCGGTCCTCCGCCTCGATGCCGTGTGGGCGGATGCGGATGACGCGCTCGAGCTGACGCGGAATCAGCTCATCGGGGTCCACGAGGCCATCGGAGCGCTGCAGCGCCAGTTGGATGCCGTGCACGCCGAGGTGGCTGCGGGCATCGCGCGGGAGTCTCGTCCCGAACTCGGCGCCGATGGCCTGGCCAAGCAGCGGGGGTACCGTTCGCCGGCCAAACTCATCGCCGCGACCACGGGTATCTCGACCGGCGACGCCGCGCGACTGGTCGCGGTGGGCGAGGCTACGGCTCCGCGCAGTGACCTTCTGGGCGCGCGCCTGCCCGCCAGGTATCCTGCCGTGCGCGCGGCGCTCGAGTCGGGGATGATCGGCGTCCAGGCTGCCGCCTTGATCGTGGCGCTCCTCGACCGATGCCGCGTCGCGGCCGGCGCGGAGCGCATCGCAGTG
The DNA here is from genome assembly GCF_044743625.1 of Microbacterium sp. NPDC087591. Taxonomy (NCBI): domain Bacteria; kingdom Bacillati; phylum Actinomycetota; class Actinomycetes; order Micrococcales; family Microbacteriaceae; genus Microbacterium; species Microbacterium sp. NPDC087591. The sequence continues at coordinate 1,362,715 of NZ_JBIUWU010000001.1, read as the reverse complement.
GGGGAGCGGATGCTGGCAGAAGCTGCCCCCGGCCTTTCGCTCGACGACCTGCGCAAGCTCATCGTGCGGGCGGAAGCGTGGTTGGATCCGGATGGGGTCGAACCGCGCGGCGAGGAGCAGCGCAGCGCCCGTTCGCTCAGGATGTTCGAGCGCAACGGCATGCTGCACCTCGACGCCAAGCTCGATGTCGAGACGGCGGCTCCGATCGTCGCTGCCATCCGCGGATACGTCACCGCGGCGTTCGCGGCCCGCGCGGAGGCTCCCGACCCCGAATCGCCGGATGCGGATCGCCGCACGGTCGCGATGATCCAGGCCGATGGCCTCGCCGTCCTCTGCGCTCACGCGCTGGGATGCACCGCGGAGCGACTCCCGCTGGCCGGGGCGACGGTGATCGTGCGCATCGGCCTCGATGAACTGCAGTCCGGAACGGGTTCCGCGGCGATCGACGGCATCGACCAGCCCATCAGCGTCGCGGCGGCCCGTCGGATGGCGGCCGGAGGTGGCGTGATCCCCTGTGTTCTCGGTGGTGAGAGCGAGATCCTCGACTGGGGTCGGGAGAAGCGCCTTTTCACCCGCGCGCAACGACGGGCACTGGTGGAACGCGACGGAGGATGTGCGATGTGCGGGCTGCCGCCGGAGATGACGAAAGCGCATCACATCCGATGGTGGAAGCGGGATCATGGACCGACCGACCTGTCGAACGGCGTGCTGTTGTGCGAGACGTGTCACCATCGCATCCACGACAACGACTGGGAGATCCGCATCGACGGCGCAGGAGTGGCCGCGCGCGTCTGGTTCGTGCCTCCGCGCTACGTCGACCCCGCCCGCACTCCGCGCCTCGGCGGTCGCGCCCGCTTCGACATCGCCGCCTGACGAGCGGGCGAGCGGGCGAGCAGACGAGCGGGCGAGCAGGCGAGCGGGCGAGCGGACCAGCGGGCGTGCGGTTGAGCGGACGAGCAGCGGCGACGCAACCCCCTTGTTCCGTCGCCACCCGCGCGGCACCATCGACGCATGACCAAGTTCCTCATCTCGTTCCCGAGTGATGCCATGCAGGTCGCCGAAGAGGACTTCCCGACCGTCGTGGCCGAGTCCCATGCGGTGATCGCCGAGGCCAAAGCGGCGGGCGTCTACGTCTTCGGCGGGGGCATCGCCGAAGAGATCGATCCCGTGCTGGTCGCGGTCGACGGCACCGTCCAGAAGACCACCTATCCGGGCAGCGAGCTCACCGGCGGCTTCACGGTGCTCGAACTGCCGACCCGCGAAGACGCGGTCGAGTGGGCGCACAGGATCGCCAAGGCGTGCCGGTGCGCACAGGAGCTCCGCGAGTTCGCCTACGACCCGGAGAGCTGACCCGCGGCGATCTCGGCTACGAGGCGATCCGCTCCCGGCCGGGAGCGAGGCCGGCGAGGGCATCTGTTCCGATCTCGGCCCACAGGGCGTCCAGCGAGATCTCGAGCACTCCGGCGATCGCGGCGATCGTCGAGAATGCCGGCGTCGCGACCCGGCCCGACTCGATCTTGCGCAGCGTCTCGGGCGAGACTCCGGCGTCGAGGGCGACGCTCAGCATCGACCGCTCCCCGCGCGCGCGGCGCAGCAGGGCGCCCAGGCGCTCGCCGCGTGCGAGCTCGGCGGGGGTCAGCGGCATCCGGACCATCATGATGCCCATACTAATACCGGGATAGTATTACCGGGATAGTTTTCGGTACCCACGGAGAGACCCCCATGATCGAGATCCTGACCCCTGCCGAGTTGGACCGCGCCCGCGAGACGGGGGCGCTCGTCGGCACCATCCTGCAGGCCATGAAGGAGCGCGCCACGGTCGGGGTGAACCTGCTCGACATCGACAAGTGGACGAAGCAGATGATCGAGGATGCCGGCGCCGTCTCCTGCTACGTCGACTACGCGCCCTCGTTCGGCCGCGGACCCTTCGGCCACTACATCTGCACGGCCGTGAACGACGCCGTGCTGCACGGCCTTCCCCACGACTACGCGCTCCGCGACGGCGACCTGCTCACGCTCGACCTCGCCGTCACGCTGCGCGGCATCTCGGCTGACGCGGCCATCAGCTTCGTGGTCGGGGAGACCCAGGCTCCCGAAGACCTCGCCATGATCGACGCGACCGAGCGCGCGCTCGCCGCGGGTATCGCCGCCGCCCGCCCGAAGGCGCGCATCGGCGACATCTCGCGCGCGATCGGCACCGTGCTGCGCGGTGCCGGCTACCCGATCAACCTCGAGTTCGGCGGCCACGGCATCGGCTCGACCATGCACCAGGACCCGCACATCGCGAACGACGGACGCCCGGGCCGCGGCTACATCCTGCGCCCCGGTCTGCTGCTCGCGATCGAGCCGTGGGTCATGGCCGACACCGACGAGCTCGTGACGGATGACGACGGCTGGACCCTCCGCAGCGCGACCGGCGCCCGCACCGCGCATACCGAGCACACCATCGCGATCACCGAGAAGGGTGCGGAGATCCTGACCCTGCCGCGGGGCTGACGCCCCCTACTTCCGCCGTGCGCGCCAACGCCGCATCGCGCGGCCGGCCGAATCCTTCAGCCGGCCTCCCGGCCATTCGCGCCGCAGCTCCACACCACCGTCATCCGTGGCGACGAGTTCGCACGTGCGACCGGCCAGGAACGGCGACCTGCCGGCGCGGGCGAGCGTCTCGGGGTCTGCCTGAACGGGAACGTCGAAGGTCCAGCCGGCCCGTCGGATCCTCGCGGTGAGGCGAGCGCTGCGCAGCGCATCCGTCGGGCCGAAGGTCTTGAGCGGGTCGACCGTCACGGCGACCGCACCCAGGTCGGGTTGCCGCTGTGTCGCCAGCGATCGCGAGCCCGCCTCCGCGTCCCCCGAGACGATGTCGGACAGCACGAGCTCGACTCGGTCGTTGCGCAGCTCGCCGCCGGCGACGAGGGCGTCCGCCGGCAGATCTGCGAGCCACGGCACCGACACCAGCCGATCCGCGCCGGCCTTGGTCGTCTCGAAGACCAGGGCATCGTGCCCGTCGTGAGTGATCGTCACCCGCAGCATGAGATGGAGTCCTCCGCCGCGCGACCAGGCGGCGGAGGTCACCGTCGCCCGGCACCCCATGTCGGTCTCGAATCGTGCGAGGCGCACGAGGTCCTCCCACCGACCGGCACGCAGCAGAGCGGAGCGGATGCGGTGCGGGAACGCGAGACCGCCGTCGACGCCGGGCCCGAACCTCCTCTGCACCAGCGGTGCGACCACGCGCAGCAGACGCTCGCGGTAGGCGACGGGGTACTTCGCCATGCGCCGACCCGCGAGCCGCGCCAGGATCTTCCCTCGGTACCAGTGCCGCAGCAGCCGGTCCCGCAGCCGGCCCGGTTCGGTGTGCGCCTCGACCAGGTCGAGCACGGCCTCCAGGTGCGGGAAGTACGACTCCGGATCGATGCGCGACGAGCTGGCGCTCCCCGGGTGCTTGACCCACGCGTAGCAGGGCTCGCTCGCCAGGATCGAGATCGTCTCGGCCGCGAAGTACGCCTGCATCACGAACAGGTGATCCTCCAGGCGGACCTTGCCGTCGGGGAAGCGGATGCCGTTCGCGCGCAGGAACGCCGTGCGGAACAGCTTGTGCGGGGTCAGCATCTCCAGCAGCGGGTCCTCGCCCAGCCGTGCGCGCGGGATGTCGCGGCGGAAGATCCGCGTCGGCAGATCGCGACCGATCCCGACCTCGCGGCCGACGACGACATCCGACCCGTGTCGATCGGCGTAGTCGCACAGCTTCTCGAGCGCGCCGTCGAACAGCCAGTCGTCCTGATCCACGAACTGCACGTAGGTCCCGCGGGCGGCCTCGACGCCGCGGTTGCGCGGGGTACCAGGCCATCCGGAGTGCGGCAGATCCAGCACGCGCACGTTCGACCGCGTGCGCGCGACCTCCATCAGCCGGGCGTGCGTCTCCTGGCCGGAGCCGTCGTCGCACAGCAGCACCTCGAACGCTTCGGTGGGCAGGGTCTGGCGGTCGAACGAGGCGATCAGATCGTCGAACGTGGGACCGGGCCGGAACACCGGAACCACCACGCTCACTCGGACGGACGCGGACGGCTCTTGACGATCAGACTCTGGGGACACCAGAGCGAGTCAAACATGACTTCCTGTGCGCTGCACGGGGGTTGCCTTTTCGGCGCGCCCCGTGCATGGCGTCGTGAGATCGGTCAGCGGGACTCCTCCGTCAGCACGAGACCGATCTCGAATGAGCGTCGCCACGGCAGCGTCAGCTCCGCGATCTGCACGCCGTCGGCGGGGAGCATCGCCTCCAGGAGCGAGGAGAGCTCGTCGCGGATCGCCTCCTCGGCCTTCGCGACCTGGGCGTCGTCCGTCATCGGATAGATGTCGGGGAACAGCGCCGCGCCGGAATCCGTGCGCACGACGGCCTGGTACGCGAAGTCGTCGAGCAGGCGGGTCAACAGGGCGATGCGCGCCGCGCGGGCGTCGAACGTCCCCGCAGCGCGACCGACGACGGCCGCGGCCGCGACGGCGACCACGCTGCCGAGCGTGTTCCCCGCCGTGTTCCACCCGCCGAACGCCTCCAGCCGGCCGAGCAGGTCCGCCTCGGCGAGCGCGCGGACCAGGGCTTCGTCCGCGCCGTTCGGGTAGCGCACATCGGCGAGGGCGACATGCTCCCCGGCATCCAGGCGTGCCTGCACGAGGGCGACCGTGCCGGCCACGGCATCCGCATCGACGGCGTCGGGTCGTCCGCGGAACATGTCGTGACGGTCGGGGTCGGGGGCGTGCAGCACGAGGGTCACGTCTCCTCCCTCGTCGACCTCCACCGCCCCGGCGGCGCGGATCTGGCGGCTGGCGGATGCCGAGAGCGACATGTTCTCGTACGGGGGGATCCGCGTCATGCCGTCGGCGTCTGCGCACGCGACCGAGAACGACGCCGTCACGCCGGCATGCGCAGCCAGGGCGCGTGCGACCAGGGCGGCACCGACCTCGTCGGCGCCCGGGTACATGAGCACGCTCCGGCCGGAGGGGAGCATCCGCATCCAGTGGCGCAGCCACACCTGCTCGGCGCTTCCGGCCGCGAAAGGCGCCGTGTCGTCGGCGGTGATGGCGAGGAAGTCGAGGGTCGAGTCCTCGACGAGCGCGAGAGCGGAGAGGTTAGCGATGTGATTGCGCAGGCGCCGGGTCGAGTAGTCCGACACGACGTCGGCCGGCACCGGGGTCAGGTCGGCGAGCGGCAGCACCTCAGTCTCGCCGAGCAGCCGGTGAGCATCGCCGCCCAGCGCGTGGATCTCCTTGCCGTGCGTCGTCCAGTACGCGGGCTCCTCCTCCGCCGCCGAGTACGAGTTGCTCGCGCGCGTGACGAGGGAGACCGCCGAGACCGGCAGGTCGGGCCGGCGCCGGCGGACCTCGCGCAGCACGTCGAGGCGTTCCAGGACGGTGCGCGTCGTGTCGTCGCTGGTGCGGCTGGCGATGAGTCCGCCGTAGAGGAGCATGTCGACGGAGACGACCAGGTGCACGGTCGCCGGGTCGGCGGCACGCTCGAGCAGCCACTCGCCGAGGGCCGCGGCATCGCCAGCCGTGCGGTACGAGGGGAGGAGCTCGGCCGGGGGGACATCGAGCGTCACTCCCGCCACGGCGGCGACGTCGCCGGGAAGCCGGACGTTCACCGGCCGATCGTCGAGCGGCAGCAGGGCGATGCGGGGGCGGGGGGACGGGTCGGACACGAGGGGACTGCCTTTCACGAGGGGCGGGAGATCGAGACGAGGTAGGAGTAGCGGTCGCCGCGGTACACCGATTCGGCGTACTCGATGGGGCGGCTGCGCGCGTCGTAGGTCGTGCGCTTGACCAGGAAGGCGGGGGAGAAGGGTGGGGTCTGCAGTGCTTCGGCCTGCTCCTCGTCGAGCACCACCGCGTGGATCTCCTGATCGGCGCGCACGGCGACGACACCGAAGCGGGTGCGCAGGTCGTCGTAGAGCGAGTCGCCCACGATGCCGTCTTCGAGGCCGGGCACGGCGTCGGCGGCGATCGCGCAGACCTCGAGGCAGATAGGGATGTCGTCTGCCGTGCGCACGCGACGGATGCGCACGACGGGAGACTGCGGGCTGAGGTTGAGCGCGTAGCCGGCGGTCTGCCCGGCCGCGGCGGTGCCCACATCGACCGAGAGTGATCCTGGCCGCATGTTGCGGGTGTGCATGTCCTCCGAGAACGAGGTCAGCTCGAAGGTCTTGCTGATGCGCGACGCGCTGACGAAGGTGCCAGCACCCTGCAGGCGGTAGACGATGCCGTCGCGTTCCAGTTCGTCGAGCGCGCGGCGGACCGTCTGCCGGTTCACCTCGAGCGACTCGGCCAGATCCCGCTCGGTCGGCAGCTTCTCATGGGGCGCGAGTCCCTGCTGGATGACCTCTTCCAGATGCCGACGCACGCGTTCGTGTTTCGTCAGACCGTCGATCGCCGTCATGGCATCCCCCTCATTTGGACTAACCCAATCTTGACGACAGCCGCCGGATGTGTCAATGTCTGTTCTCAGCGGTTCCGAATTGGTCTATTCCAATCCTTTCAGGTCAATGTTGAGCGGAGAACACCCATGCACATGAAGCAGCACATGCGCCGGCGCGCACTGATCGCCGGTGCCCTCACCACGGCGACGGTCGTCGCCCTGACCGGATGCGGCACGGGCGGCGGCGATTCCGCTGGTCCGACCGAGATCACGTTCTCGTACCTGTGGGGCGGAGAGGAGGCGAAGGTCCTCGAGGAGATCATCGCCGACTTCAACGACAGCCAGGACGAGATCGTCGTCACGGGCGTGTCCAGCCCCGACACCCAGAAGCAGCTGACGTCGATGTCCTCGTCGAACGGCTCCTTCGACATCTCCGACAACTTCGGCAACACCGTCGGCGCCTGGGCCTCGAAGGGCATCCTGGCTCCCCTCGACGACGCGATCGCGGCGGAGGGCATCGACGTCGATGACTTCGTGCCCAGCGCCATGGAGCAGATGACCTACGACGGCAAGATCTACTCGCTGCCGATCGCGATCCACAGCTTCCAGCTCCTCTACAACACGCAGCTCCTGGCGGAGGCCGGTGTCACCCCGCCGACCACCATGGACGAGCTCGCCCAGGCGATCCAGAAGCTGACCAAGGTCGATGACTCCGGCAAGATCACCCAGCTCGGTCTCGGCTCCGCCAATGACAGCACCACACTGACGACCCTCGGCTATGCCTTCGGCGGCACCTGGGACGGCGAGGATGGTCCGACCCCCGCGGATGCGGGCAACCTCGAGGCCCTGCAGTGGTACCAGGACAACGTGGTCGAGCCGGTCGGTGCCGAGGCCATGGCCACCTTCGTGTCCGGTCAGGGCGAGTACCTCTCGGCGCAGGACCCGTTCTTCAGCGGCAAGGTCGCGATGATCATCGACGGGGAATGGCGTTCGGCCAGCGCCGCGAAGGTCGCTCCGGACTTCGAGTGGGGTGTCACCGCGATCCCGGCGGCATCCGCCGAGCTGGAGAACAGCACGCAGGTCACCGCCAGCACCCTCTTCATCCCCGCGAACTCGAAGCACAAGGAGGAGGCGGCGACGTTCCTCGCCTACCTGGTCAGCGAGAAGCCGATGGAGAAGTTCGCCGCGGCCCTCGGCAACCTCGCCGGGCGCACCTCGCTGTCCGACAGCGCGGCCTTCGCCGATCTGCAGGACTTCGACGTCTGGGCGGCAGCTGCATCATCGCCGAACGCGAAGTCGCTGTCGAGCCGTCCGTACAGCGCCGAGTACGCGACCGACCTCGCGACCGCCTTCGACGAGGTGGTGCGCCTGACGGCGACCCCCGAAGAGGCGATCGCCACGGTCGAGGAGCGCATGGCCAACTACTCGACGAAGTGATCGGGACTCCGTGACCACTGCATCTGCACTCCGGGTCCGGCGGGAGAATGCTCCCGCCGGACCCGGCGGTCGCGCCCGGCGTCGACGCAGCCGCCGCTCCACCCTGATCGGTCTCGCGTTCGCGTCGCCGTTCATCGTCGGCTTCCTCTTCCTGTTCGCGTACCCGATCGCGGCCTCGGCGTACTACAGCTTCACGGACTTCAACCTCTTCCAGTCGCCGGAGTGGGTGGGGCTGGCCAACTACGTGCAGATGTTCAACGACGGCGTCTTCTGGAAGTCGCTCGCCAACACCGCTGTGCTCACGGTCTTCGGCGTCCCGCTCGCGATCGGCATCGCCCTGGCCGGCGCGCACCTGCTGAACACGCCGGTGCGCGGTCAGCCGCTCTACCGCGCGCTCGTCTACCTGCCCTCGATCGTTCCCGTGGTCGTCGGCGGCTACCTGTGGCGCTGGCTCCTCAACGCCCAGTACGGGTTCGTGAACCACTTCCTCTCGTGGTTCGGGATCGAGGGTCCGGCATGGCTGCAGCAGCCGGAGTGGACCAAACCCGCCATCATCCTGATGTCGTTGTGGACGGTGGGCGGCACCATGATCATCTATCTCGCCGCGCTCCAGGAGGTGCCCCAGGAGCTCTACGAGGCGGCCGAGCTCGACGGCGCCGGTGTCTGGCGCCGCTTCACGAACGTCACCTGGCCCACGGTCTCCCCTGTGACGCTGTTCCAGGTGATCGTGAGCATCATCGGGTTCCTGCAGATCTTCACGCAGCCGTACATCCTCTCGCAGGAGCGGTTGAACCAGGCCGGTTCAGGACCGGGGCAGTCGATGCTGTCGTATGCGATGTACCTCTACCAGAACGCCTTCGTGTTCCTGAAGATGGGGTATGCCTCCGCGATGGCCTGGACCCTGTTCATCGTCACGCTGATCGTGAGCCTGATCGTGCTCGCGACCTCGAGGAAGTGGGTGCACGATGGCGCACGCTGACACCATCGCGACGAGCCGGAGCTCCCGGAGCCCCCGACGCATCACGCGGCGCATCCGCCAGCAGATCTCGGTGGCACTGCTGGCGCTCGTCTTCCTGTTCCCGCTGCTCGTGATGCTCTCGACCGCGTTCAAGACACCCGATGACGTGTTCTCCTCTCCGCCGACCCTGCTGCCCAGCGAGTGGACGCTGGACAACTTCGCCGAGGCGTTCGCCCAGATCCCGGTCTGGCGCTACCTGGGCAACACGCTCTTCGTCTCGGGCATGAGCATCCTCGGGACGGTCATCTCGTGCCCGCTGGTCGCCTACGCGCTCGCCAAGGTGCGGTGGCGCGGCGCCCGCCCGCTGCTGATCCTGGTGCTCGCCACCATGATGCTGCCGCCGCAGGTGACGCTCATCCCGCTGTTCCTGGTGTGGAACGGGCTGGAGGCGACGAACACATATCTTCCGCTGATCGTTCCGGCGTTCCTCGGCACGCCGTTCTTCATCTTCATGATCCGCCAGTTCCTCCTCGCCGTCCCCGACGAGCTGATCGAGGCCGCGCGGCTGGACGGAGCATCCGAGTTCCGCACCTACGCGACGATCGTGCTGCCGCTCGCCCGGCCCGCGATCGTCACGGCGGCGATCTTCCAGTTCGTCTGGGCGTGGACCGACTTCCTCAATCCCCTCATCTATCTGAACGACCAGTCGACCTACACGCTGTCGATCGGTCTGTACGCCTTCTTCGGTGAGAACGACGTGGCCTGGGGGCCGCTGATGGCCGCGTGCGTGATGTTCACGCTGCCGGCTGTGGCGATCTTCCTCATCGGCCAGAGGTTCTTCATCGGCGGGGCCAGCGCAGGAGCACTCAAATGATCGACGACCCCCTCGACCTCATCGCCGGTCGCCTCATCGCATCGGTGCAGGCGGCGGCGGGAAGCCCCGTGCGCGACACGGCGGTGATCGCCGCCCTGGCGCAGTCGGCGCTGCGGGGAGGCGCGAGCGGCCTGCGCCTCAACGGCCCGGAGGACATCCGGCATGTGCGTGCGCTCACCCGGGCACCCATCATCGGACTGCACAAGGTGCACAACGGCACCCGCAACGTGATCACGCCCCGGGTGGACCTCGCCGTCGGTCTCGCGGATGCCGGCGCCGACGTGATCGCGGTCGATGCGACGGCCGAGCTGCTCGGCGACCGCTTCGAGCTGTTGCGCGAGATCGCCGACGAGACGGGACGTCCGGTCATGGCCGACGTCTCGACCTTCGACGAGGGGGTGCGCGCCTGGGAGTCCGGCGCGGCGATCGTGGGGACGACCCTGTCGGGCTACACGCCGCACTCGCGCAGCGCTGACGGCGCCGGCCCCGACATCCGCCTGGTCGAGCAGCTGGTCGCCGCCGGCGTGCCCACCATCGCCGAGGGACGCTACCAGACGCCGGAGCAGGTGCGTCAGGCGTTCGACTGCGGGGCCTTCGCGGTCGTCGTCGGCGGCGCCATCACCGATCCGATCGCGATCACCCGACGCTTCGTGGCCGCGACTCCGGCGATGCGGGGTGCGTCGTGATCGTCGGAGCCGACATCGGCGGCACGAAGACCGCGGTGGCCGGGTTCGTCCGTGACGGCGGCGGACTGCGGCGCATCACGCCGGTGCACACGGTTCCGACGCCGGCACGTGAAGGGGGCGAAGTGATCATCCGCGCCGTGGCGGATGCCGTGCGAGAGGTGTGCGGGTCCACCCCGCTCGAGGCGCTCGGCATCGGCACGGCCGGCGTCGTCGGACCCGACGGGTCGATCACGTCCGCCACCGACGCGATCCTCGGCTGGATCGGGTTCCCGGTGCGCGATGCGTTCGTGCGCGCCCTGGGAGTCCCTGTCTCCGTGGCCAACGACGTGCACGCGGCGGCGGTCGCGGAGAGCGCGCTCGGTGCGGGAGCGGATGCCGACTCCGTGCTCCTGGTCGCGGTGGGGACGGGGATCGGCGGCGCCGTCGTGCTGCACGGCGCGTTGCGTCGAGGGGCCACCGGCACCGCAGGGTCGATCGGTCACACCGAGATCGCGCTGCCGGCGCGGCTGGCTGCGCGCCGTTGCCCCTGTGGAGCCTCCGGGCACGTGGAAGCCGTGGCTTCGGGGCCGGCGCTCGAGCGGACGTACGCAGAGGAGAGCGGCGTGCGCCTGTCACTCCGCGAGGTGGACGCGGCCGCGCGGGCGGGTGACGCGATCGGCCAGCGGGTGATCACCGAGGGAGCGCAGTATCTGGGACGAGCGCTCGCCAGCGTGAACGCCGTGCTCGACGTCGAGCTGATCGTGGTCGGCGGAGGCGTCGCCGAGATCGGCGAGTCGTATCTGGCGGAGGTCGTGTCGGCCTACCGGGCGGCGGCGATGCCAGGACCCGCCGAGGCCCGCATCGTTCCCGCGGGTCTGGGCATCGACGCGGGGCTCACGGGCGCAGCGCTGTTGGCCGCGGGCTGAGCGCACCGTCTCGACCACCCGCGAGGATTCCCACCCCACGCACAGGGTTAACGATATATCGTTGACTATCGCTACCCAGCTACGGGAGGTCATCATGAACAACGCATTTCCCTCGAACCCGTTCGGCGGATCCGGCTTCGGAGCCGGCGCCGGCGGTCCGGCATCCGCTCTGTTCGAAGCAATGGATCAGCTCCGCAAGTCGTTCGACCCGCGTCCGGGCGGCGGCTCGCGCATGGCGCGCGGCGACGTGCGCTCCGCCGTGCTCTCGCTCCTCGCCGAGAAGCCCATGCACGGCTACCAGATCATCAACGAGATCTCCGAACGCAGCGGCGGTTCGTGGAAGCCCAGCGCGGGCTCCGTGTATCCCACCCTGCAGCTGCTCGCCGATGAAGGCCTGATCGAGGCCGAGGAGCAGAACGGTCGCAAGACCTACTCGCTCACGGAGGCGGGCCGCGATGTCGCCGCCGAGTCCGCCGACACCCCGGCCCCCTGGGAGTCGTCCGGTCACCGCACCGGCGAGTCCCGCGACAGCGCCCGGTTCAACGCGCTGCCCAAGGCGGGCGTCGACCTCGCGGCCGCCGCGGCCCAGGTCGGTCGCAGCGGAAGCCCGGAGCAGGTGCAGGCGACCATCGAGGTGCTCGACGAGGCTCGCCGTAGGCTGTACTCGATCCTCGCCCAGGACTGATCGCGCAGTGCGGCATCCGGCGAGGAGCGGCGAGAGGATGACGCGATGACGGATGCCGCGGCGCAGGGCGCCCATCGTGCCCGCTATCGCCGCATCCTGTCGTTCGCGGCGCGGGAATTCGTCAAGATCTGGTGGTTCGAACTGGTGCTCCCGCGGTTCGGGATGAGTTCGATCGCGGAGCGGACACGCGGTCCCCGCATGCAGAAGTTCGCACAGCGTTTCCACGCGCTCGCGATCGAGCTCGGCGGGCTCATGATCAAGGTCGGTCAGTTCATGTCGTCGCGACTCGACGTGCTGCCGCCCGAGATCACCGCCGAGCTCGAGGGGCTGCAGGACGAGGTGCCAGCGGTGCCGTTCGCCGACATCCGCGCGGCGGCCGAAGCCGAGCTGGGCATCCCGCTCACCCGCGCCTACGCCTGGTTCGACGAGACGCCGGTGGCCGCGGCATCCCTCGGCCAGGTGCACCGCGCCCGGCTCTCGGAGCTCGACGCCGCCGACACCGGACTCGAGAACGTCGTGGTCAAGGTGCAGCGTCCCGGCATCGACGGGATCGTCGCGGTCGACCTGGCCGCGCTCCGCCGCGTCGCCCGGTGGCTGACCCGTGTGCGTCTGGTCGCCGACCGCGTCGACGCTCCCGCGCTCGTGGAGGAGTTCGCCGAGACCAGTCTCGAAGAGATCGACTACCTGCACGAGGCAGCGAGTGCCGAGCGGTTCCGCGAGAACTTCGCCGACGACCCGCGCGTCGACACCCCCGAGATCGTGTGGGAGCGTTCGACCCGTCGGGTGCTCACCCTGTCGGATGTCACAGCGATCAAGATCAACGACACCGAGGCGCTGCGCGCCGCCGGTATCGACCCGGCGAAGGTCGCCGAGGTGTTCGCCGAGGTCATGTTCGACCAGGTGTTCACGCACAGCTTCGTGCACGCCGACCCGCACCCCGGCAACATCTTCGTGACGCCCGGCCCTTCGACCGGCTCAGGGACCCAGGAGACGGGCTCAGGCCCTTCGACCGACCCAGGGACCCAGAATCAGAACTGGCGGCTCACGTTCATCGACTTCGGCATGATGGCCGAGGTGCCGGACAGCCTGCGCGCCGGTCTGCGCACCCTGTTGATCGCCGTGACCGGCCGCGACAGCCGCGGGCTCGTCGCCGCAGCGCAGGAGATCGGGGTGCTGCTGCCCTCTGCCGACACCGCCGAGCTCGAACGCGCTCTGAAGGCGCTGTTCGCCCGCTTCGGCGGCATGGGCTTCGCCGAGCTGGCCACGGTCGACCCGCGCGAGTTCAAGGACTTCGCCGACGAGTTCGGCGACATGGTGCGCTCGCTCCCCCTGCAGCTGCCCGAGCACATGCTGCTCCTGATCCGCGCGGTCTCGTTGACCTCCGGCATGTGCAGCAGCCTGGACCCCTCGTTCAACGTGTGGGATGCCGCCGAGCCCTACGCCGGACGGCTGCTCCGCGACGAGACCGGCAACGTGGTGCAGGCCTTCGCGTCGCGGGCGATGGAGACCGCTGGCATCACGATGCGGCTGCCGAAGCGGATCGACGACATCATCGGCCGCGTCGACGACGGTACGGTGACGTTCGACACCTCCCGACTGGAGCGCCGGCTCGACCGCCTCGAAGGCATCGCCCGCCGGATCGCCTCGGGGGTGCTGTTCGCCGCGATGCTGGTGGGCGGCGCGCTGCTGGTCACCCCGCTGCCTCCGCTCGGCATCACGCTGATCTGCGTCTCGGTGCTCCCGCTGCTGCACTCCGTGTTCGCGGGAGTCGGTCGGCGCGGGCCGCGCTGACCCCGCAGAGCGGCTAGTCCCGCGTGCGGTCCACGCGATCTGCGCCTTCGGCCGCGGCCGTGATGCGGGCGGCCATCCCGGCGAAGATGAACCCGTGGAACGGCAGCACGGCGAGCCAGTACAGGCGTCCGCTCAGGCCCTGCGGGAAGAACACCGCGCGCTGCTCGTACCGCGCCCCGTCGCCCTCCGCGATCGCGCGCAGTTCGAGCCACGCCGATCCGGGCACCTTCATCTCGGCGCGCAGCCGCAGCAGTCCGGCCTGCTCGTCGCCGGAGCCCGGGGCTGATGCGGCCTCCACGCGCCAGAAGTCGATCGCGTCGCCCACACGCGCGGCGGTGCGACTGCGGCGGCCGCGGCGCAGTCCGACGCCGCCGACCAGCCGGTCCATCCAGCCGCGCACGGCCCACAGGAACGGCGAGGAGTACCAGCCGTTCTCGCCGCCGATGCCGACGATCACGCTCCACAGGTCGTCGACGGATGCGGAGGTCTGCAGCGACCGTGCATCGGTGAACGCCGTGCGGCCTGCCCAGTCGGGGTCGCTCGGCAGCGGGTCGCTCGGGGCACCGGAGACCTCGGCGTCCTGCCAGCTGGTCTCGATCGTGTCGGCATCCACGCGTCCGAGTGCGAGCGCGACAGCCCGGCGATAGGGGGTGAGTCCGCCAGACGGCTGCGGGATCAGTTCATCGACGGCGTGGTCCTTCACGATGCACTCGTTCTGCAGCGAGGCGACCAGGGGACGTGCGATCGACCGCGGCACGGGTGTGACGAGATTCACCCAGTGCGAGGCGAGGCCGGGAGTGAGCACCGGCAGCGCGGCGATCGCGCGCTGCGGGAGTCCGGCCTCGACCGCGTAGCCGTTCATCATCTGTCCATAGCGCAGCACGTCGGGGCCGCCGATGTCGACGGCGCGGTTCACGTCCGGCTCCACCCTGGCCGCGCCCATCAGGTAGTGCAGCACGTCGCGCACGGCGATCGGCTGGATGCGGTTGCGCACCCACTTCGGCGCCGGCATGTACGGCAGCACGTCGGTCAGGTGTCGGATCATCTCGAACGACGCCGAGCCGGAGCCGATCACGACGCCCGCCTGCAGCACGAGCGTCGGCACACCCGAGTGCAGGAACGTCTCGCCGACCTGCACACGCGAGCGCAGGTGCGGCGACAGTCTCGCATCTTCCGGATGCAGTCCGCCCAGGTACACGATCCGGTGCACGCCTGCGTTCTTCGCGGCCTCGGCGACCGTGGTGGCCGCGCGGTCGTCGCTCTCCTCGAACCCCTTGCCCGCGGTCATGGAGTGGATCAGGTAGTACACGACGTCGACGTCGTCCATGGCCTTCGCGACAGCATCCGCGTCGTCCGCCGACCCCTCGACGATCTCGCAGTCCGCGCCCCACGGGAAGGATGCCGCGCGCGCCGCGTCGCGGGCGAGCACCCGCACCCGGTATCCGGCGTTGAGGAGTCGTGGGGTGAGCCTTCCGCCGATGTAGCCGGTGGCCCCGAGGACGAGGGCGCGCGGGGCGCTGCCGTCGTCGCGCGGGACGGCGCGCAGCTCTTCTTCGCGGCCGGTGGGCTGGGTGAGCTCGGTCATGTCTCGAGAGTAGGCGCGGGGGAGGACAGGCGATACGGGGTTGCGCGTGTCGTTACGCGCCGGTAGGCGTGTTCGCGAGGGGTGCCGCGGGGCCGTACGATCGTACTCATGACTTCAATCGAATCGATTCGACGATTCACGCCGAGCCGTCAGACGCACCGCGCGCGCCTCGCTGTCTCGGCGCTGTTCCTGACGAACGGGGCGCTGTTCGCGAACATCCTGCCGCGCTACCCCGAGATCAAGTCCGCGCTCGGTCTCGACAACGTCGGATACGGTCTGGCGATCGCCGCCTTCCCGGCCGGAGCGATCGCCGCAGGACTCCTGGCCGCGGTGCTGATCCGCCGGTTCGGCTCGGCGCGCATCGCCGTGATCGGCACGATCCTCACGAGCCTCGGTCTGCTGTCGGCCGCGCTCGCCCCCTCTGGTCTGCTCTTCGCCGTCGCGCTGCTGATCGGCGGAGCCTCCGATGCCATCACCGACGTCGCGCAGAACGCGCACGGCCTGCGGGTGCAGCGTCGCTACGGTCGCTCGATCATCAACTCCTTCCACGCGATCTGGTCTATCGGGGCGGTGCTCGGCGGAGGCATGGCTGCGGTCGCGATCGCGCTGCAGCTGCCGCTCGGCGTGCACCTCGGCATCTCGACCGCGGTGTTCGGCATCGTCGCGCTGGTCGCGCTGCGGTTCTGCCTCCCCGGACGCGACGACGAGGTCGAGGCGGATGCCGTCGCCGAACCGGCCGAGGTGGGGCAGGCCCTGCGTCGTGGCGTGAGCCCGAGGACCGTGTTCGTCATCATCGCCCTCACGCTCATCGCCATGGCCGGAGCCGTCGCGGAGGACGCGGGCAACTCCTGGGCGACGCTGTACCTCGGAGAATCCCTGGGGGCTGCGGCCGCGATCGCTCCCCTCGGCTTCATCGCCCTGGTCGGCGCGCAGTTCATCGGACGGCTGCTCGGCGACGGGCTCACCGACCGGTTCGGGCAGCGCGCGGTCGCCAGGGTCGGCGGGCTGATCGCTGCCGTGGGTATGGGCCTGGCGCTCGCTTTCCCGTCTGTGCCCGGCACGATCCTCGGTTTCGCGGCGGTCGGCTTCGGCATCGCGACGCTCATCCCGGCCGCGATGCACGCCGCTGACGAGCTGCCGGGGCTGCGGCCGGGCGTGGGGCTCACGATCGTGTCGTGGCTGCTGCGCCTCGGGTTCCTGCTGTCCCCTCCGTTCGTCGGCTACATCGCCGAGAACGAGAGTCTGCGCGCCGGACTGCTGGTCGCGCCGGTCGCTGCGCTGGTCGCTGTCGCGCTCGCGGGAGTGCTCGAGAAGCGGCGGCCGAAGGTGTGACCGCAGGATGCCTAGCTTGTCAGATGACTAGCTAAACTAGTAACCTTTTCCACGAGGATAAGATCGCTGTCCTCGGAGGAGGTGCACGTGACGTCGCAGACTGCGGAAGCTGCCACGCCGGCTACTCGTCGAGAACGTCGCGCCCAGCGTTCGATCAGCCACGCATCCGCCGAACCGTCGCCGTTCGCACCGCTGCCCGCACGGTCAGCCGTCGGACGAGAGTCCGGAATCCGTCGCAGCGCGCCAGGCCGCCTCTGGCTGTTCGCGGGCGTGCTCGGAGTGGCGATCGCAGCCCTCGGGGCCGCTGCTCCGTCGATCGCGGAGACCATCATCCCCGGCTGAAGAGCCGACCCGACCGCCAACAAGAGAAGGGAGCCCCTCATGGGACTCGACGACAAGATCAAGCACGCCGCAGAGGACATCGCCGGCAAGGCGAAGGAGGCTGCCGGCAAGGTGACCGGAAACGAGAAGCTCGAGGCTGAGGGCAAGGCAGATCAGGCCAAGGCCGACGTCAAGAAGGCCGGCGAGAACGTCAAGGACGCTCTCAGCTGACGAGAATCAGATGATGTCGGGGAGGCGGTGATGCACCGCCTCCCCGACGTCTGCCTTCACGGCTGAAGACACGCGTACCGAAGAAGGAAAGAACCCCATGTCTGCATCCATGAACCGGCCCCCGCTCTGGCGTCGCCTCCTCGCGAACATCGTGCCGTCGATGCGGGAGCCACGCCGGCTGACCGTCGACGACATCACGGTCGTCGACCGACCCATGCTGCGCCGTGCGGTCGCCGGCACCGTGGTCGGCAACCTCATGGAGTGGTACGACATCGGCATCTACGGCTACCTGGCCGTGATAATCGGGCGCGTCTTCCTTCCGGATGCCTCCGGCGCAGCGCAGTCGCTGTTCTCGCTCGGCGTCTTCGCCGTCACGTTCATCGCGCGTCCGGTCGGCGGGATCGTGCTCGGCCAGCTCGGTGACCGGCTCGGCCGCCAACGCGTGCTCGCGTTCACGCTGATCATGATGGCGGCGGCCACGTTCCTGATCGGAGTCCTTCCCGACTTCTCCGTCATCGGCGTCTGGGCGCCGATCCTGTTGATCGTGCTCAAGCTCGCTCAGGGATTCTCCACCGGCGGCGAGTACGCGGGCGCGACAACGTTCATCACCGAGTACGCCCCCGACCGGCGTCGCGGGTTCTACGCGTCGCTCCTCGACCTCGGCTCCTACATGGGCTTCGCCGTCGGTGCGGCCTTCGTCTCGATCCTCCAGCTCACCGTGTCGGCCGAGGCAATGGAGGGCTTCGCCTGGCGGATCCCGTTCCTGGTCGCCCTGCCGCTGGGCCTGATCGCGATCTACTTCCGACTGAAGATCGAAGACACCCCGGCCTTCCAGGATGCGCAGGCGTCGGCGCAGGCCGCCGCGGACGACGCGCAGGCCGCCGCCGACGCCCCCAAGGGCGTGGTCGCCCTGGTGCGTGCCTACTGGCGCGAGCTGCTTACCGCGTTCGTGCTCGTCGCCGCGGCCAACACCGTGGGGTACGCGCTCACCTCGTACATGCCGACGTATCTGACCGGAACGCTCGGCTACGACGAGGTGCACGGGACGCTCCTCACGTTGCCGGTGCTCGTCGCGATGGCGCTGTGCATCCCGCTGACGGGTGCACTCTCCGACCGCATCGGTCGCCGCCGCGTCCTGTTCATCGGATCGATCTCGGCGATCGTGCTCGCGGTCCCCGCATTCCTCTTCATGATGCACGGAGAGATCTGGTCCACGCTGCTGGGACTGGTGCTGCTCGCGTTCCCCGTCACGTTCTACGTGGCGAACCTCGCGTCCTCGCTTCCGGCGCTGTTCCCGACGTCGTCCCGGTACGGCGGCATGGGGATCTCGTACAACCTCGCCGTGGCGCTGTTCGCCGGCACTGCGCCCTTCGTCATGGAAGCGCTGGTGCAGTTGACCGGATCGGCGTTGGCGCCCGCGTTCTACGTGATCGCCACCTCGATCGCCGGTGTGATCGCCGTCGCGGTGCTCAAGGAATCGGCCCGCCGCCCGTTGCCCGGCGCGATGCCGAGCGTGCAGACCGAGGAAGAGGCCATCGAGCTCGTCGAGACGCAGGAGGAGAACCCCGATCTCGACCTCGACGATCTGTTTCCGGAGCGCACCGAGACACCCTGAGGCTGCCGTGCGAGGAGGTCAGCCGTCAGATGACTCTGATTCCTCGTGCGTGCGGATGACGTCGCGCAGCTCCTGATCGAGGTCGGATGCCTCCTCGATGGCCGAGGTCATGCCGGCGAGGAACCGCGTCACCACGGCGCGTTCCTCCGCGGAGAGCTCGTCGACGAGTGACAGCATCCGTCGGTGCATCGCCCCCAGGGTCGCCCGCACCTCGTCGTCACTGCTCACCGTCGGCACCACGACGCCCGCCCGGCGGTCGGTGGGATGCGGCTCGCGGCGCGCGTGGCCGCCCTTCTCGAGGCGGTCGATGAGCGTCGTGGTCGATGCGGTCGAGATGTCGAGCGCGCGGGCGATGTCGACGGGGCGCACGATCCGTCCCGCCCCCTGCTCGCGCAGCAGGAAACGCAGCGCGATCAGGTCGGTCTCGTTCATGCCCATGGTGACGCGAGTGCGGGCGCGCATGGCGGTCTCGGCACCGCGGTAACGGCGAAGCATGTTGAGAACGTCGACAGTGCTGGCCGTCGCGCTCTCGGGATACCAATAGCCCGACCGGGTGAATTCCTCTGAGCTGTCCATCAGGCGACCTCGCCATCCTTCTGTGCCGGAGCGCAGTCACGCGCCAGCATCTCCTCCGCGCCGGCCTCTACCTCTGCCGGGACGATGGTGAGCAATCCGCCCGTGATCGCCTCGTTCTCGGCGACGATGATCTGCTCCACTCGCCAGCGGGGTACGGCGGGGTAACGCTGCTGCAAGCGGTCGAGTACGTCGTCGTACATCAGGTATCCCGCGTTCTCGGGAGTGAGTCGATCAGCCATGGCGTCCTTTCCCAACGGCATACTCCATCTTCGCATCCGTGGGTGCGTGCTCTGGTGCGGGATTTTGCTAGCCGCTCGTGTTGCCTGAGGGTCGAGTAACATGGATCGATACATCGGATGCGCGGCCCGAGATGCGCCGCGCGGGAGGCGCGATCCCGCGAGATGGGCGGGAGTGAGGAGCGAGATGTCCACCAGCGTGCACGTATCGACCTCCGAACTGGTGCGCCGCGTCGAGGAGCTTCGCCGCGCGGAAGCGCAGCTCACGCGTCGACTGGCGGCTATGCGGGCCCCGAACGATACCGACCGCGAGGCGATGCGGTTCATCTCCGACGCGCCGGTCGACGCGCCGGTCACGCCCGGTGATCTCGCCGCGCATCTCGGCGTCAGCACGGCCGCGGTCACCAGTGTGATCCGCCGCCTGCGCGCTCGTGGCCAGGTGGTGGTCGCCCGGCATCCCGACGACGCCCGTTCCAAAGTGCTGCGGCCGTCGCTGCGCGATCTGCACAGCCCGGTCGACGAGCTGTCGAGACGCGTGGAGGCTCTCGCCAGCGAGTTCACTCCCGACCAGGCTGACGCCGTCGCGCGATTCCTCCGTCGTCTCAGCGAGGAGATCGCGGACATCCCCGAGTGACGCCGGGACTTCTCTGCGGCGAGATCTCGTGCTCGCGGTGGAGGAAGAATTTCTCTCGCTTCTCATTTAGCTAGTTAAACTAGTAATATAAATCTCGCGATACAACGACGAGGGAGATCTCATGGGGTACCTGAACTATGCCGGCGCACCGACGTCGTTCACGATCGACGATGAGATACTCGCGCATGTGCGCGCTGTCGTGGTGACCAAGCTTCGCCGCAGTGAATCCTTCGCACTCACGGTCCCCGTGGCCGGCGAGACGCAGGAGACGCTGTGGATCCATGCCTCGATTCCGCTGCGGTTCTCCCTCGCCGACGATGTGCCCTTGGTGCGTCCGCTTCTGGTCGCGATGATGGAGGGGGCGAGCTCTTCCGGCGGGCTCGACCTGACGGACGAGAGCTTCGCGCGTTCGCTCGCCGGGGCTTCCTTCGCGCACGCCATGAGTGCCTGATCGAAAGACCAGCTGACCTGGTCCTCGCCGTCAGGCGGCAGGCTCGGTCGGAGCGTCGGATTCCACCGCGGCGCTCATCCCGGCGAGAAACCGCACGATGATCGCCCTGTCGTGATCGGAGAGTGCGTCGACGTAGGCCAGCATCCTCTGATGCATCGCCCCCAACGTCGCCCGTACTTCGTCGTCGCCGTGGGATGTCGGAACGACGATCCCCGCCCGCCGGTCGGTCGGGTGCGGTTCGCGGTGTGCGTGTCCCCCGGCCTCGAGGCGATCGATCAGCGTGGTCGTCGATGCAGTGGAGATGTCGAGCACGCGCGACAGATCGATCGGTCGCACGGATCTTCCCGCGCGCTGCTCCCGCAGCAGGAAGCGCAACGCGAGCAGGTCGTTCTCGTTCATCATCATGGTCACGCGGGTCCGTGCGCGCATCGCGGTTTCGGCCGCGCGATATCGGCGCAGCTGATCCAGCAGGGACACGGTCGGGTCGGACCCGCCGTCGGGGTACCAGTATCCGGAGGGGGAGAACTCGTCCGGGTGCTGCGTCGTCACAGTACATCTCGATTGCGCATGCCGCTGGCCCCGATTCGGTGTATGCCCTCATGCCCCCCGGCGAGCCTCCATTGTCGCACTTGGTGGCGTGCGCGTCAGACCTCTTCAGGCATGAAGGGAAATCGACAACCGCATTCCGACTAGATAATCTAGATACTAGATTTACGCGATATATCACGCGAGGACAGACCATCAGACACCCGGAAGACGACAGGCGCCTGTTCCCGCACGCCGTCCACGGGTTGCGGCGTGCGGGAAGGCGCTCGTCGCGGCGCAGTACAGGACGCGTTCGAGTCGCGCCCGTGGGAAGGCGACGGCTGCAGCGTGCTGCGTGTTCGCGTCCCGTATCGCGCGGGGTACCCGCAGGCCGTCGGATGAGCAAGGGACGTCCGACGATCTGCGTCTCACCCGAATGAAGGAGCCCGGTTGCGAGGCTGGGGCGTCGCAACCGGGTTCCCGGTGTCACTGGGCGGTGTAGCCGCCGTCGACCAGGTGGTAGCTGCCGGTGATGAAGCTCGCCGCATCGCTGGCGAGGAAGGCGATCAGGTTCGCGACCTCATCGGCCTGTCCCAGGCGTCCGATCGGGTGCTTGCCCACCAGGAATTCCTTCGCTTCGTCGCCCATGTTGGCGAGCAGCGGAGTGTCGATGAAGCCGGGCCCGACCGAGTTCACGCGTACGCCCTGCGCCGAGTACTCCAGCGCCGCCGACTTGGTCATGCCGACGACACCGTGCTTCGCCGTGACGTAGGCGGGGGAGTTCGCGAAGCCGACGCTGCCGAGGATCGACGCGATGTTCACGACGGATCCGCCGCCGTTCGCGAGGATCGACGGGATCTGCGCCTTCATGTTGCGGAACACCGCGTTGAGGTTGATCGCGATGACCTTGTCCCAGGCGTCGTCCGCGTAGTCCGCGGTCGGGGCGGATGCTCCGCCGATGCCGGCGTTGTTGACGCCGATGCGCAGCGGGGCGAGGGCGTTCGCGAGTTCGACGGAGGAGGCGATCCAGGCGGCGTCGGTGGCGTCGCCGACAGATGCCTCGGCCGTGCCGCCGACCGCGCGGATCTCCTCGACGACCGCGTTCGCATGCTCCGCGTTCAGATCGTTCACGACCACGGCTGCGCCGTTCTTCGCCAGCAGGAGCGCGGTCGAGCGTCCGATTCCGCTGCCTGCTCCCGTCACGATCGCCGAGCGGTCTGAGACGTCGTACTGAGCCACGAGTGACTCCACTTCCGGGCGGCCACGGTGCCGGGAGATCTTCTCGGACGGTCCGTCCTTCCTTCCACCCTACGCCCGGAGCAGGGTGATGGATGCGCGTGAATGAAACTCTCGGGAATCCGACGAAGCGACACTGAATGTCGCTCAAGAAGCGCAGTATGTGGCGAATCGGCCGCTCTTTGCGGTGACACTTTTCCGGAACGCCGGCAGGCGCGTTGACGACCTCGTCGCACCGTTGATCTCTCTCATTCCGCAGAGCGAGAGTCTCTCGCGTCAGCGTAGGCAACAACCAGTGTCGAGAAGGGCCGCTGGGTGCGATGCATGCTACGCGTGCGAGCGCAGACACTGCCGTTCCAAGGGTTGAGGGGGTAACTCTGACTTCGTCAGCCAAGTACTAGAACTGAAGTTCGCCCTCAGCCGTGAGCTCGGCGTCAGCATCGACACGCGTATCCGGCTAGAGGAGTTCCAAGACCCGTTCGGAAGCGGCCGCCTCGGCGCACGGTGCCCGCGAGCGGTCGAGGTGCGTCCGCCGCCCGCGGACGTGCATGAATCTCCGGCCGGTGTCGGATGCCGAAAGTAGAATGAATGGAGATAAACAGAGCCCCGATCTGGCGATCAGAGAGGGGCTCTCATACCGGCAGGTCGGGGCTGCGTTGTCTTGGACGGACTACTCGACTCTAAACGCTCGTCGAGCGTTTCGCGACCGCACCCGTGGCCGCGTGATCTGCCTTCCACCTCCGCAGGAAGGAGCACGTGATGGCGAAGTCATCGTCGCGGTCGTCCGGAAAGCCTTCGAAGGGGCAGCTGAGCAAGGCCGGTCGCGTTCTCGCGACTGGCTCGTCTTCCAAGGCTGCCAAGTCGAAGGCCGGTTCGACCCTCGGTAAGGGCTGATCACGAGGAGGGCTAGTGTTTCGCCGGCCCTCCTTGTGTTCAGTTCACAGCTGCGACGAACGTCGTCATCGGGTGCTCTCCTGCACTTGATGCCCGACCGGGCAGGAAGCAGGTCCGCACTATGGATGACGGCAATAGCGCGTCTCCGGCACGACACGTCCCCTCCGCCACACATCTCGCTGAGTTTGTGATGTTGCGGTCCGCACGTCAGCCCGCCTGCGTTCGGAAGCACCATCGACAGGTCGATTCAGCCTCCGATCAGCGACAGTTTGCCTATTTCTACACGACCCTGTTCGCAGCGATCCGGAGACACATACGATCCGGATTCGACAGCGACGAGATCGAGCGTGCTCTCACCGCCGCAACGCCTCAGCAGCGTCCGTCCTTCGCGGAGGTAGCTGACGGTCTGGTGCCAGCGTTGCAGCGGCTGGGCGCCATCGACGGTCGTACCGCCCGGACTCGGAGATACTACGACAACGCCGACGGTGACCATCTTGTGTCCGTTTATCCGCAACTCGTACTGTCGCTCAGTGACGGGTCAGAGATGTACGTCCACGTTTACACCGCGAAGGAAGAGCTTACGGTCAGCGCTGGGTCCGTTCTGTCCGAGTTGCTCAGCGGGGCCTATCCCGGGGAGCGTGTCGCTGTCATCGATGCGCGCCGAGGATGGATAGTGCTACCTGAGTCCGGTGGGGCGCGTGCGAGTCAGGCGGCTGTCTCGGCGTACCTTGATGCGTACCTCGACCTGTGGGCGAAGGCAGCCTGAGCGTTGGCATCAGAGCGCCTCGCCGTGCAATAGCGCGGCGAGGCACTCGCTGTCGAACGATCCCTGAAGGCGGACGTTGGTCATCCCATAGCGTCATGTGTTGGGTCGACGACTCCGACGACGTAAAGCAGGTATCGCTGAGGGCGCGGCGGACGAACCTTCGTCCGAGTGGTGCCGGCGGCGTTCAGCGATCTGTCTTCTATGACCGCTCGGAGTCCATCCGAGCCCGGACATCCGGGGCGGCTCACTCGAGAAGATTGCTGAGCTGGCTAGGCGCGCACGAGCCCGAGCTGCTCGCAGATCGTGTCGATGGCGGACTCCCGCAGGGCCGCGCGACGGCTCTCCCCCCACGCGTCATCGTTGTCGTACCGGTCCCGAAGGGTAGGAAGGATGCTCGTCCAGATGTCGTCGACCAATGCCAGCCCGAAATCGACGGGGCCGTAATCAGCATCGTCGTACTCGGAGGTACGTAGCGGCTGGAACCCACCATCGAGATGAAACTCGACGATGAACGTCGCCGCGTGTTGCTCTGAAGTGAGCGTTACCTTCGCCGGACCGAAGCCGGAGATGCCCTTCCCGATGAGGGCTGCGAGCTCGATCCGTTCAGCGTTGGCGGAGTCCTTGAAGCGAGCGGAGCGGAACTGGCGGTCCTTCGAGGAGATCTCGTTGATCGCGACGATGCGGATTCCATCATCGTCGTCCTCCTCCTCGGCATCCTCGTCGCTCACATCGCCTTCCACGGTGTCGATGAGCCAGAGGAAGAAGTCCTCGCTGAGAGCTTCGGGGATAGTGTCCGACACCAGCAATGGGCGGTCATCTATCGTCAACAACAGCGACTTCAGGGCAGCGACGACGGTGTTGAAAGGAGACGGCGTGCGCATTGTGATGAGAACCGTATAACTGCCTTCGCGCTCCTCGTAGAAAATCAGATCGGCGGCGTTCAGCATGTTCACCTGGGACCACCGGTGCGCGTCGCCGACCATTCGCTGAGCGCGGGCGTCGGACACCGCCCAGTAGTACCTGAGGCGCAGCCGCCTGGACGGCTCCGTCGGCAGATCAGTCTCCACCTCGGCACCATTGGTGCGGATGCCCATGGACACCGGAAGATTCAAGGGGCCTTCATCGTCAAAGATGCTTCCCCATCCCGTTGACGGGCGATCCGTCTGCTGCGGATACAGTCGCCTCGCAGCCGCTTTAGCGATCTGCTCCAACGTGGCGCTCGTCGCAACACGCACCGGCTTCACAGCGATCTGGCCGCTCGTCACAATGCCCATATCTACTCCAGCACCTTTATCCCGCTCACATCCGAGTGCACGTTGACGAAGAACGTTCGAGTGAGCCACCGATGGTTCGAGCCCAAGCTAGCGGATGTTGTCACGTCTAGAGTTGGACCCGCCGACACGGTCTTGATCGACCCATAGAACATTGAGTGCTGATCATCCTGCGCAAGGGTCGTGGTCGGGAGCGCGATGATCTCATTAGACACCAGACTTGCGCCGCCCGTAACGGATTGACGCTTGATGCGGGCAGAATCCGTGGGCGTGAACTCCACTCTTACAAACGCCTGACGTTTCTTGAAGTTTCGGAGGATGAGCCACCCTGCAAGCGAATCGAAATGACCGAACAACTGCACGCGGAAGAAGAACTCCTGGTGGTTGCGTTTCCGCAGATCCACCTGATGGACACCACTCACGCGCTCGTTCTCGTCAACCATCCACTGCACCGTCAAGGTCGGCGCGGCGAAGATCAGGGCGGGGAGAGTGGCACCGACAACGATGGCAATCAGGCCGGTGACGATGTCGCCCGCAGGTCCCCATTCGTCTGACCCCGGAATGAGCTTGGTCAGTGAGAACGCCACCCAGAACGTCAGCAGCTGCGCACTGAACTCCACAGCCTGGAGTGATCGCGCCTTAAGCTGGCCGGGCTCACGAAGCAAGGACCGCGCGCCTCACATCTTCGTCCGGATGATTCTCGGGTGCTGGTGCCGTGCTGACTACATCGACGCGACCGTCCTGCAACAAGCGCATGACGGTCCCGCGGTGGCTATGTTTGCCCTGCAAAGTCAGTGCTTCGATGACCAGCCCGTGGAGGTCCTCGGCAAGGATGCTTTGCGAGGCGTCTCGATCACCATCGCGGATCGCACGAAGGAGTTCATCGAGCTGCGTTCGCACGTCGTCTGGGTCAACACGTTCGAAACGTGCATCTGCAACCGCAACCTCGGTGGGGATGTAATTCTGCCCTCGAAGGCTCACGGCCAGGTCGATGAGGTCTGCAGAACCCCAGTACACCGGACGTTGACCGGGCGCCTCAAAACTCTCCGGCTCTCTTACGTCGTCGCTAGGGAGCGCTCTGACGTCGCGACTGCCCGTTTTCGGGGTCACGGAGACTAGCTGAAAAACCCCCATACCCGCATTATGCGGCAGGCCACCGACACGGAGCAACGTAATCGCCGTACCTCCCGCGAAAGTGGGCGCTTGATTGTGGCGAACGACGGGTGCCGCCGACACGCCTGGACCAGCAATACGATGAACCATGCCTAACCAGGGGAACAAGAAGCCACGCCGAGGAGTGCGGTCCGCCGCCGTCATCGGAATCAGCCTCGTCGTAGGACTCGGACTCGGTGGAGCGAGCTGGGGGCTTCGGGCTACGGAACCGTGGTGGAGCAACATCTTTGCCAACGCAGCTGTGGTGATCCTCCTTCTTATTCCGGGGGAGCTACTTCTTGGGCAGCTTCGAACCAAACTTGAACGCACCGAAGAGCGGGCGGGCGCAGCGGAAGGCGCTGCTCTCAGTGCTCAGTCCGCAGCCAGCGTCGCGAAAGACGTGGCCGCAGCCGCGCAGGTGCAAGCGCAACAGGCGGTTCAGTCTCTAGAGCAGATCCAGCAACGTCTCACTGACCGGCAAAAGGAGGAGTTGCAATCCGAGATCGATAGGTACCGCAGCCCACTAGAGAACCTCAGCCGCCAGAGTCTCTTGGAGACGCTACGCACGGCGACACGAGATGAACTCATCACCGCCGCCGGCGTACGCTCTCCCGTCTGGCAGACCGATCTCCACTATCGTTACGTCCTCGACGATCCCGAACGGGGCGAACTGTCCGTAAACCTTGAAGAGGACGACGGCACCGTCCTCTCCGTTACTGTGTGGGAGCCAGGCCGGGCTCCGGAGGATTTCTTCCAGTTGCTGGTTGAAGCCGTCCGCGACGCCGGTCGTGACCTTGGCACAGGCCTGAACCTACCGACCGAGTCGGTTGAGCGTCTCTTGGAGATGCTGGCCGAGGTCACCAGGTTGCGGTCGCAGGGGCTTCGTGGGTACCGGCACACTCTCCGGCGGATCATTGAGCGGAGCAACGGCTGGTACTTCACCGAGGAGAATGTAGTCCCCGAAGATAACCTCTACTACGTCGTCGCTGTGAGCCGTCTCGGTGAGCCAGACTGGTCTGAACACCTGCGTGAGAAAGGCTGGTACACGGCGCCCTGGGCTATCGACTTCGCGCGGCGCATGTACGGAGTGACGGTGAAGGGGGCGACCTGGTGACCACGTCACCTCAGAAGCTTCCTGTCTTCTCGATGGAGTTCATCATCGGAATCTCCGAGATCCTCGCCCAGACCGATTACCCCGGGCTCACCAATCGTGAGATCGGCATGCTGCTGCAGATGGTCAGAATCGACAGTCGGCCGGACGGGTACAACAAGCGCGATGGTCTGTTCATCGCTCTGAATAACAAGCAGGCCACGCAGCAGCTGGGTAATTGTGTCGCGGCGTTCATCAAGAACGCTATGTCGCCAGGGCGTTACGCGCGCGAACCCCAGCGCTTCATTCAGCTGCGGGACGAACTCAACGAGTTCCTCATTCACCACGGATACGGGATCAACGAGCGCGGTCAGCTAACCCGGAAGAAGCAAGCCTCCTCGCTCGATGAAGGTGCACGGCTGGCGGGCACTCTGCAGGTGGAGCTTCGCCGACGCGGTACCCACGACGAGCTATTCCGCTACTGCGACGAGGAGTTCATCAACCGCTCCCTCTTCCATGCCCTCACCGAAGCTTCCAAGAGCATCCCCGCAAGGGTTCGCAAGATCACCGGTCTCGCCGGCGATGGAGGGGCGCTTTACAACGGGGTGTTCGGGGCGAACAAGGACATGCCCGTGCTGTACATCAATGCATATGAGTCGGACTCCGACATCAGCGAACATCGAGGTTTCAACAACCTACTCATGGGGATCCATGGTCACTTCCGTAATCCGCGCGCGCACTCGAATCGCGTCGACGCGAGCGAGGCGATGTCAGACTTCTACGACGCGTTCGCCTTGTTCTCCTACGTTCACCGGCGTCTGGACCGCGCGTCGCGCGAGCCGCTTCTCTGACTGGGTTGCTGCTCACTTCGACTCCGCAGGCCTCACCGGCCATTAGTCCCACGGGTCGGATCGGCATCGTTTCGGTGGGTACTCTGCCTGAATCCATTGTCCGGGTCGACGCCGACTTCAGCGCCTCAAGCGACGAGCCAGGCTCGTTCAGCATTGTAGTTTCGGTGTATCCCAGCCCAGCGCAGAATCTCCTCACCTCGAGTTTCAAGCCCACTATCGGATTTCTCTTCTGCGGAGACTTGCGCGAGGGCCTGACCCTCACCGAGGCCAATCAGGGCCGCCAACCTTCCCCGACGCCCGTAACTGGTTCGAACATATTCGACTCAGTTGTTGGCGAGCGTGCTGAATGCGACTACCTCGAGATCACCGGTATCACGAGCCAGGTCGCGCTTCGCGGCTCGACTGACACGGCATTCGCGTCGACCGAGGGTTCACGCGTCTTGTACGCATTTCCTGGCGTCGTGGCACCGTTCCTCCCCGAGTCAATCAATGCTTCGACGGCGCTTCCACTTCCTCCTGAAGCAGAGATCACCGTTTCCTTGCGCGATGTACCAACGGATCTGCGGGTCTCGCATTCGATGCCGCAGATCCCGGCAGATGGTCAACTTTCATGGACATCAACGCTGGGATCGGCACTACCGCCAAGTGAGTATCGCCTCTCTGGTGTTCTGGAGACCGCACAAGCGAGCGCGAGTGTAGGGCTCTTTGCTGCTGGCGCGCTCGTGGGGGGCGCTGGTGCCGCTGTCCTTTGGGTGATGGAGGCCGCCGTAGGAATCATTCGGAAGCCAAGGCCGTAGTGCACGCAATGTGAGATGTGGTGAGTGGGCAGCCTGATCCGTGACCGTGACCGTGACCGTGACCGTGACTTCAGGATCTTGGCATGCGGAGCGCTTACCCACCCGACTAACCCCTTGCCGACTGCGCTCATCTGGATTCTGGCGTACTCGACCTCGAGCACGCCGCGCGCCGCGGCCATCACGTATTCAGGCGCTGCCGGGTGTCGAGCGCTTGATGATTCTCAGCCACGCCGAGATCATGTCCGCAACGCCGCGAGCGCAACAGATCCCTACTTTTGGGAGCGGGCGGGCCGTCCCTTGCGGGCGTTGACCTTAACTGCACTCTTGAGCAGTTGCTCGTCGGTGCGGTCGTAGAGGCGGCGTAGCGCAAGCTCGAGGTATCGAGCGCCCTCAAGCACGTAGTTTATGGTCACTGCGGATTCGTGGGAGCCGTTGTTGCCGATCCACTTGACTGCTTCGAGGGCGTCGGCCACGTCGGGATAAGTTGGGCGCAGCGCGTCGATCCTGGCGTGGGTTGTCAGGCGCCGTTTGTTGTTTGCCGGTTGCATCTTTCGGACTTTGAGGTGAGTGAGGAGGATCTCGACAGCCTGGCGAAGCTGGTTGGCCGCGGCGCTGGGGTTGATCCAGATCAGCTCGTTCGCGGCGCCAATCGCAGCGGTCACGGGATCCGGTGTACCTGGGATTGGAGCGACGGTGTGCAGCGCAGGCGAGATGTATCTCACGCGGAGGTTTTCTCCCCACTTGGGTCCGTCGAGTTCGTTCGATTCGTCGCTGACGAACCAGTCGCCGGCGATGGTGAGCTGGGCTGTGCAAGTCGGGTCGGAACAGCGCAGCATTGAGCTGAACGTTCCATGGAGAATATCGGGGTCAAGATAGCCGTCGTTGACGACAGCTTGATAGGCGGTCTGTGTCGATGGGACAGTGACCGTCTTGCCGACGCGTTGGACAGTGCTTCGTTGGCAGATGGGGCAGGAGATGCTGGGCCAATGGTCATCGAGGAACCAGTCGGCAAGGGGGAGCAGAGCGTGGCGGTGCAGCACGATCTGACCCTAAGGCACAATTAACTCGCTGAACCGCGGCGAGGGTGAGACGCTACCGGATCGCGGTGCGACGTGCGCGGCCCTTACGGGCGGTGACCCTCGTGGCGTTCTCGAGTAGCTCGTGGTCGGTGCGGTCGTAGAGCTTGCGGAGCGCGGGGTCGAGGTAGTCGGCGCCGTCTAAGACATTGCAGGTGGTGAGAGCGGATTCGTGGGATCCGGTATTGCCGTGACGCCTTTCCGCCGCCTCGGTCCGAAGGCCACAAGCCTCGCTCTGTCTGGCTTGCGGGGAGCCAGCGAGCTCAGCCTCGCTCGCAGATCGTGCGGGAGAAAGCGGGGTAGGTTCGGGATCTCTTGAAGGTGGTTTTCACGAGTCCGAGCGGAGAAGCGCTGGGTCGCGAAGGAAGACCTTGTCATCCGGGTGAGCTGCGCGCGACGAACGGGCATGAAGGCGGCGTCCGCACGGAACAGCGGCGGGCCGCCCACGCCTAGCGCACACTTGTCACCAGGACCGGCATCCATCACCAGTTGGCGTCGACCCAATCGTCTCGATAACGCAATGGACGGCACCCCTGCAGGAGATCCAAAGGCGAATCGTCCGAGGCCATCACGTTGTTGTCGAGCATCTCGTGAACAGCGACCTGCAGCTCGTCGTCGAACACTCCGTCCATCGCCAGTCGTGCCACCTCGCGTCCGACGCCGGCCAGGATGTCTGCAAGCTGGATGCGCGCATCACTCGTGGAATCGGCGAGCGTGATGCCGCGAAGGTCGGCGGTGGGAAGGACGTTTCCGGCAACGACGAGCGGCAGGCGGGAGGACTCGACGAGCCACTCCCTCACGGTGGGGGTCAGGCCGCTGTATGTGTCGGCGAGGAACTCGAAGGGGGCGCCGTCGGTGCGCATCGCCCAGTTCCGGGCGACGGCGCTCATCGTCGGCATCAATGGGTCGAGCTCGCGAAGTTCCACCTCGCTCCTCCCCTCGTATTCGTAGGCGAACTCGCGTGACTCCCAGACCATCGTCAGGACCTCCCGCGTGTCCTCCTCGTCACAATTCACGAGAGCGTCCGCGAGGGCGGCGAAGAACTGGTCGACGGTGGGTGGCTGTGAACCGTGTCGACGATAGGACCGAACGAGAGCGTTGTAACTGCTGAGCACGGCGTTCCAACGTTCGACACCGACAGCCTGGGCGGCTCGACGATCCAGATGCTCGGCGAGCGTCCGACCAAGCCCGGTCCCACCGATGTCGTGACCCCACTGCTTTGCGTGCGGTGCGATGAGCGTCTCGACGATCTTGCTGGTCAGGAAGTAGGACTTGTCGACCAGTGCGATGTTCGCGGCGCCGGCGAGTTGACTAACAGCGTCGAGGAGGACGTTGCGGTTGCCTGAACGAAGGAGGGTCTTCGATTTCATCTCGGACGCTTGCGTGCCGGTGGCGACTCGCATCCAATCCCGCAGCTCCGTGGCTTCCTGCTGGGGAAGGCTCACGCTGGCGTGCACGAATACCGGATGTTGACTGGCGACCAGGGTCTCCCCTTCGGACCCGGACTCGTCGCACGCGATGGTCAGCACAGGGCCCCCGGTGCGACCCGTGTGGAACGGAGGACCTGCTCGTACGTCCGTGGAATCGCCGTGACCATGCTGAAGCTCGTAGCCCCGAACCAGATCTGCTGGGCAACAGCATGCTGCTGCTCTTCCAGCTCCGCAAGACTGAGCCCCTCGGGGTCGATGGCTGCGAACAGTGCGTGGGCCTGTCGGAGATCGAGACGTGCGCTATCCCGCCAGCGAATGGCGGAGGCGAACAGCCCCGCATACGGGGAGTCCGCTGCCGTCAACTCTTGCGCGATAGCCGCATCGCACGCGTCCAATGCCTCTTGGTAGACCGCTACTGCCCGAGTGAAATCGGACACGAACCGGGAATGGCCCAGCGACGTGGACGCCTGGAGACCATCGAGTGCATACTCGAGCTCGCGTCCCACGTACACGAACGACGCAGAGACGCTGTACAGCTTGGCCCGGAAAGCGAGGTTCTGCAGGTAGGACCAGTGGGCGGGGAGGCTCTCCGGGGCGTCAAGGTCAAGCCGGTTGGTCAGCGGGATCACGACCTGGTGCGTGAGCTGAGCCCGCCACAATGGTGTCGTCTTGTTGAGGACAACGGAGATGTAGTCGGTCAAGCAGAGGTAGTGGACTAGGCGGGTCGACCGGTCCACCAGCATTAGGAGCAACGGGGCACCCGACCCCATCGACTCTGCAAGACGCAGATCGGAGGTGTCCAGCTTGAAGCGCACGGAGCCGGCAGTGACGGTCACTGCCTCCGTAGTCTTCACCTGACAGGCAAGATGACCTCCGGTCGCTCGATAGCGCGCGACACGCTCATCCTCATCCTCCACAGGCATGAACACTTCCACCTGTAGGTCGATGCCGAAGTCGTGGGGAAGAGGGCGCACGACCCAATGCTCAGGAAAGGCGAAGGCGGCAATCAGCTCGCCCCATCGGCCTTTGACCTGGTTGTCTGACTGATACTTCGGCCGCGGAGTCTTGGATGCCATCAGCTTCCTTCCGTGAGAGGTGGAGACCGGACGAAGTCGGCCATCTCCGGGGTCCATTCCCGTAGGAGATGGCGAGGGCACCGAGCACGACGAACCGAGACCAGAGCCATGTTCAATCTATTTCATTCCCGCGCGTCTCTTCGGAAGAAGGCAAGCGACCACACGACGCCCCGGAATGCGACTAGAGGAGCGAAGGCATGTCACGTGCACGCCGGGGGCACCGCGCATGGCTGAGTCATGACGCAACTGCATCCCTCCAGTTCTTCCGCCCGGAGCGCCCGACAGGTCTATGTCCTTCCCCCGGTCTATTCTTGGCGGAGCACGTCGCCCGTTCATGTGGCGGCTGGCATGAAGGAGAGTGAATCGCACGTGGTGAACGAGAGGTCTACCGAGGAGATCGTCCGGCAGCACCTCAAGGACCACCCGAGCGTCGGTCAGACGGTCGAAGAGCAGACCAGCACGAACCCGCTGATCCGCCGCGCTCTCGCCGCGGCCAGCAAGTCGGGAAACGGTGCCGGCAAGCCGGAGTTCATCGTGACTTTCGAGGATTCGCCCCGTCTGGTCCTGGTCATCGAGTGCAAGGCGGACCCTGCCAAGCATGTGAGCGCCAGTGGCGACAATCCCGCCCACTACGCCGTCGACGGGGTCCTCCGCTACGCCGAGCACCTTTCCACGGCGTTCGACGTCATCGCGGTGGCTGTCTCCGGCACAAGGGCCGATGACCTTCGCGTCTCTACGTTCCGTCGCCTTCGTGGTGCTTTGGAATCCGTGCCCCTGACGACTCCGCATGGCACCCTCGGTCTGCTCGTTCCCGTTGACGAGTACCGCAGACATCTCACCTATGATCCGGCCGTGCGTGCACGCACGGAACACGAGCTGCTCACCTTCAGCCGTGAGCTGCACAACTACATGCGCGACTACGCCGGACTGTCCGAGGCGGAGAAGCCGCTGGTGGTGTCCGGGATCCTCCTCGCGCTGAAGGACGCCGCCTTCCGTGCGTCCTGGTCGGCGTACTCCCCGAAGGATCTCGCGAAGGGCCTGCTGGATGCTGGTGAAGTACCTCGTTGAGAGCCGCAATGCCGCCAGCCTTGTATGCCTTCCAGTGCCTGAAAAATGTCTTCCGAGACCGGCCCAGCGACGTTCCTGCCAGGTCATCGATCTTCCTCATAATCCGTTGATCTTGAGTTGTATGAGCGGGGTCGTAGCCCGGGCGTGGTGACTGAGCCGTGTCGTCCATCGGGATACCCGCGAAAACCTCCAACAAGTGCTTTTCAAGGTCCAGGACGTCGATGGGTCAGTTTCCTCCACTCGGTTTCAGCGGTGCGTCCGAGGGGCGTCTTGCCTTCCCTGCGTATGCAAGGAGCTCCGGCATTGAAAGGCTCAACCAGTCGTCTTGCGTGTCCTCACGGCGCAGTCGTGCTTCGGATCCGCGGCGCACACCTTCCCAGACCCACGACTCGCCCTCGATCTCAACGGTGTCCCCGAGGCGCAGCTTGTATTCGTTGGTCATCAGTGCGCCATACTCGTCAAAGCCGAAGCGGAGGTCGTGTAGACGGTGTCGCTGCTGAATACCGCGCCCAGGTCGACGTCGAGCAGGCGGCGCCAAGCCATGTTGTCGACCCACTCGCAGGCGAGTGGCGGACAGCCCGGCGAGACCAGATCGCAGAGCGCTCGCCGTGACTGCCCAGCAGCTGCTGCCTCGAGGATCCCTGACTCCACCCCAGGACTTGGACGGCATCGGTCATGGCGGGAGGCGGAAAGACACTCCAAGTTGCCGGTTGCTCGACCGTCGTGACCTGACAGCACCTGGTACCGCAGCCCCATCAATTCGCACATTGCGGCGGTCTCGGCGAACTGCAGTTTGGCTCGTTCGTCGATCCGTGCTTTAGGCCGCACATCGAAGAGCCCATAGGTTCCATCGATGAACTGTCCCAGGAAGTCTGGAAAATGCGAGAGACCCGCCAATCGAGAACGGCGGCCCCAACTGATGGCGAAAGGCTGAGACCAAAGCCGCTCTACCTGTCCGCCATAGTCGAGCCAGAGGAGTTCCCGGCGCTCTTCCTGTGACTCGCACCAGACATGAGACCTGGTGCGCTGCCAGTAGTACATCGCTGGCGTGAACCGGTGACGAACACCCACCGAGCTTCGCACGCGGGCGGGATCAACCTCTACCCAGTTCAACTCCCCGAGGGTTCGGTCTGCGACTCCCCATTCGTGTCCGCGCGTCCGAACGTCGCTTTTGCTCGACCCCCGGACCCAGTGCAATTCGGTGTGCGTTGTCCTCGGTCGCGGAGAGATACGCCACGCCTCTACTACAGGCCTCATCCAGCGCCCTTGAGGGTCGTCATCGACCCCCGGTCAAGTTGCGAGAGCCTCGTTGCTTCGCTTGCAGGAGATACTCCTCTCAGGTAGCTGTCCGAGACGTCAAGGACGCGGCATGTCGTGACACTTCGTGTCAGGGATGTACGCGGGAGTGTCAGCCAAAGAGTGTTTGTGTCACGCGAACGTGTAATCGACAGAAACTCTTGACACCGTGATCGCGGCGGGCATAACGTACAACCAAATGGTTGCACAAAGAGAACTCAGCGAAGCGGAGGTCGACCGTGTGTTCCACGCACTGGCCACGTCGACCCGGCGCGACATCCTGCGCCGGACGATCGAGCGGGAGCAGTCCGTCTCAACCCTCGCCTCCGAATACGAGATGTCGTTCGCCGCGGTGCAGAAGCACGTCGCCGTGCTCGAGGCCGCGAACCTCATCGTCAAGCGCGCCGAGGGACGCGAGCGGCTGGTCCGCGCGAACCCCGAGATGATCGCCCGGGCCAGGGCGCTCCTCGCCCGCTACGAAGAGCTGTGGCGGTCGCGCATCGCCCGACTCGACGACCTGCTGGCCGAGCCCGCCCCTTCGACAGGCTCAGGGACCCACCCTGCAGCCACCGACAACACCGACAACGCACGAACCGAAGAAGGAGACTGACATGCCTGTCACCGACGTCACGACCGATGCCGAGAACCTGACCATGACGGTCGTCGCCGATCTCGCGGCGCCGATCGAGCGGGTCTGGGCCGCATACAGCGACCCGCGCCAGCTGGAGCGCTTCTGGGGCCCTCCCGGATGGCCGGCGACCTTCACCGCCTGGGATCACACGGTCGGCGGCAAGGCCAACTACACGATGAACGGTCCCCGCGGCGAGAAGGCCTCGGGCACGTGGGAGTTCCTGCGCATCGACGCCCCGCACAGCTTCGAGGTGCTCGATGCGTTCGCCGACGACGAGGGCACGCCCGATCCCGACCTGCCCTCGATGCGGATGGTCTTCACCTTCGAGCCGTCCGCCGAGGGCACCCGCATGGTCACCACCAGCTACTTCGAATCGGTCGAGGCGCTGGAACAGGTCGTGCAGATGGGCGCGATCGAGGGCACGAAGCTGGCGATGGGACAGCTCGACGCCGTGCTGCAGGACCTCCGCGACTACGCGCAGGGCAAGGGGACCACGGTCGAGCTTCTCGACGACACCCACGTGCGCATCACACGCCTCGTCGAGGGTTCGCGCGACCTGGTGTGGCGCGCGTTCAATGAGCCGGACCTGGTCAAGCAGTGGATGCTCGGACCCGACGGGTGGGAGATGACCGAGTGCGTGATCGCCACGGTGCCGGGGGAGACGTATCGCAACTCCTGGGCACCGGTCGGCGACACCGAGGGCGAGCCCTTCGGCTTCGAGGGTGAGGTGCTGATCTTCGACGAGCCCCGCCGTGCCGTGACCACCGAGCGGATGCAGGGCCAGCCGACCGAGACGCTCAACGACATGAGCCTCTACGAGGAGGACGGCGCGACCCTCATCACGGTGCTCATCGAGTACCCCGACAAGGAGACGCGCGACATGATCCTCGCCACCGGCATGGCCGACGGCATGGAGGCCTCGTACGCACGGCTCGAGACCGGTCTGCTCGCAGTCTGACCGTTCACAACTCCTCAGAAACCGGCCGATCCTGTGGTGGATCGGCCGGTTTCTGCGGTGCAGAGAAGGTGCGGCGCCGGTTCTTGAGGAGTTGTGAACGGTAGCTCGTCCACAACTCAGGATGAACGGTCCGGAATCGGGCGTCGGGGGTGGTTTTCGGGCGATCCTGCCGTCATCGTCCTGAGTTGTGGACCGGTCGCCGGCCGCCCGGTCGCGACGCCGCGCTCCTCGTTCGCCGCCCAGCCGGGATAAGGTGGCGGGACGATGAGGATCACGCGCCGCACTCTGCTTCTGGGAGCCGGCGCCGGCGCGATGTCGGTGCTGCTCGCCTCGTGCACCCCGGAGCCGAAGCCCGCACCCACGCCCACGCCCACCCGCACGCGCGAACCGCAGCCGAACGGCGACGTCCCGGTTCCGGCCGGCAGCGTGCGCAGCTCCTGGACCACCGATCCCTTCGCGCGCGGTGCCGTGAGCTTCACCCCGGTCGGCGCGCTCGCCGGTGCCCGTGCGGCACTGGCGGCATCGGTCGACGACCGCCTCTTCTTCGCCGGTGAGGCCACAGACGAAGACGCACCCGGCACCATGCGCGGCGCGATCAGCTCGGGTGAGCGCGTGGTCGACGAGATCCGCGACCAGGCGCAGCGCGGAGAGCGGATCGCCGTGATCGGCGCCGGTCTCGCCGGTGCCACCGCCGCTGCGGGGCTGGTGGACGCGGGTATGGAGGTCACGGTCTTCGAGGCACGCGACCGCGTCGGCGGTCGCGTCTACTCCCGCTCCGACGACTCCTGGCCGATGCCGGTGCAGCTCGGCGCCTGGCTGTTCGCGGCCGACGACGACGACCTGATCGACCGGCTGAGCGCGCGCGACATCGGCGTGGTCGACCTCGCCGGCGCGCAGTGGCTGTCACCCGAGGGTGAGGTCGACCCGGTCAGCACCGAGCCGCTGCAGGCCGCGATCGATGCCGCACAGGCCGCGCCCGAGGACTCCGCCGTCGCGGATGCGCTGACCGAGGCGGGCGGCGATCCCGCTGATCCGGCGACCGCGGCACTGCTCGCCTTCCTCGCCACCCACGCCGGTGCGGATGCGGATCAGCTGTCGAGCTGGTTCCCGCCCGTGCTCGTCGAGGGTGATCAGATGGCGGCGCGCGACACCCTCGCCCCGTTCATCGAGCAGGCGCTCGACGGTCTGCGCGTGGGGCTCTCCTCGCCGGTCGCCGGGCTCGCCTACGACGACAGCGGTGTGAGCGTGCGCCTCGGCACGGGGGAGGCGTCGTCGTTCGACCGGGTGGTCGTGACGGTGCCGTTGGGCGTGCTGCAGCAGCAGGGGATCGAGTTCGATCCTCCGCTCCCCTTCGGCAACCGCGGGGCGATCACGGCGCTCGGGATGGGCGCGATCGAGACGATCTGGCTCCGCTTCGATGAGCGGTTCGGAGAGTCGGATGCCGCGCTCTGGCACACGGTCGGCGGCGACGCGATGATCCGCACCTGGGTGAATCTGCGTCCGGCGACGGGGGAGAACGTGCTCGTCGGGATCGTCGGAGGGCAGGCGGCTGAAGACTTCGCCGCCCTCGACGACGATGCCGCGCTCGAGGCCGCGCTGGCCTCGCTCACGGTCTACGCCTAGCGTCGCGCGGTCGCTTCGGCCAGCACACGCTGCTGCGCTGAAGGAGGATCCTCGTCCGGCGTCGACGCGGGCTCAGGGAGCCGCAGCCGCTTCGGCACCGGCATCCGGCTGATGAGCACGAGCACCGTCGCGACCACGGCGAAGGTCGCGAGCGCGATGCCGGATGAGGTGAGGAACTCGGCTGGTCCGCTCACCTGTCGCGGATCGAGGAAGTAGTACGGATACCAGCCGATCAGCGGCCCCCGGATCATCGTGAACGCGCCCCACACCAGCGGGTAGACGAGCGTCGCCGGGATCACGCGCCACGGCACGGAGCGGTGCCCCGGCGAGAGCGCCCAGGCGATCGCGGTGCACGCCGGCAGCCAGAAGTGGAGCACCTGGTCGGACCACGGCACGTCGATGCGGATGCCGCGGATGCCCGCCTGCCAGACCAGCAGCGCGAACACGAGCCCGGCCGTGATCGTCCACGTCAGCACCATCGCGAGCGCGACCGTGAGCCAGCGGGGATCGCGGTCGCGCTGCAGCGCGATGACCCCGCCGATGGCCAGCAGCACCACGAAGGCGATGTTCGACTGGTTCGTCAGGTACGCGAAGAAGTTCTGGCTGGCGATCGTGTACGAGGCCAGGCCCCAGGCGAGCCGGTGGATCAGAGCGACGAGGCACAGGGCGGCCGCGCTCAGCCGCAGCAGGCCGAAGACGGTACGCGCCGTCACCGCTGCGTCGCCTCCGCCCATTCCATCAATCGAGTCTACGGATGCGGGATGGGTGGCTCTGTCATGCGCCGCGCGTCACCGGCGGGAGCTGCGCGTCGACCAGAGCGCGAGGCCGATCAGCACGGGCTGGAAGAACAGCCGCACGAAGCGCTTCATGTCGGTGTCGAGTCCGAAGCCGTCGCGGTGGTGCATCCACTGGGCGATGTTGCCGGGGAATACGGCGAGGAAGAACAGTGCCGCGACGACGCCTGTGAACCGCCGGCGACGGCGGGCGAGCAGCAACGCCGACCCCAGGGCGATCTCGACGGCTCCGGATGCCACGACCGTGACATCGGGGTCGAGCGGCAGCGATTCCGGCACCTGAGCCTGGAACTCGTCCCTGGCGAACGTGAGGTGCGAGACGCCGGCGAAGACGAGGGAGGACCCCAGGAAGACGCGGCCGATCGTGCGAGCGACGGAAGACATGGTGCGAGTGTACGCGCGGGTCAGATCAGGCGGCGCAGCGCCTGCTCGATCGACACGCCCTGTGCCTCGGCGCGGTCACGCAGGCGCGCATGCTCCTCACCCGTGAGCGCGAGCTGCAGCGTGATCGGTTCGGCCGCGGGGGCGTCGAGCCCGTCGAGCAGATCGGATGCTTCGGCCCACAGCGGCGAGGCGGATGCCGGAGGGGTGGATGCGGCCGGGGCAAGGGGCTCCGGCGCCTTCGTGCTCTCCCGTGCCGGGGCGGACGCGGTTGCGCCGCCTCCCCGGGTGAACCCGGGTCCGCGCTGCGGCTCCTGCTTCTGCTGGTAGGCCTTGGCTGCGGCGTTGGCGCGCTCGTCGGCTGCCTCGTTCAGGTCATCGCCCGCGTGACCCTTGACCCACGAGAACTCGACGTTCCGACCCCGCATCGCCTCGTCGATGCCCTCGAGCAGGTCGCGGTTGAGCACGGGGCCACCGTCGGACTTGCGCCAGCCACGGCGCTTCCAGCCCGGCATCCACTTGGTCACGGAGTCGATCACGTAACGGCTGTCGCACCAGATGTGCAGCTTCTCGTCGGAGCCGGCCGTCGCCTTGAGCAGTTCGAGCACCGCCTGGAGCTCACCCTGGTTGTTGGTGCCGTGCGGCGATCCGCCGGCACCCCAGTTGTCGTCGTCGATGTACCAGGCCCAGCCGTTGGGGCCGGGGTTGCCCAGGGCGGAGCCGTCTGCGGCGGCGGTGATCGTCATCCCTCCACCGTAGCCGCGGGCGGTGACGTGCTTCGACGGCGGAGGTGGGCGAGGATCGGGTCAGGCGTCGGGTTCTTCGTCCGGCTCGCGGTTCTCAGTCGAGACGTCGGCGGGTGCTGGCACAGCGACAGGGAAGACGAGCGAGGTCACCGAGGCTCCCAGTCCGAGCGCCATCGGGTCGATCGACGGACCGGCGTCGAGCACGTCGGCGCCTTCGCGTTCGAGGGGCTCGGACGGAAGCCCGGCCCACTGGTTCTCTTCTTCTTCGGGGCGGTTCTGGAACAATCCCATGCCTCCATTGTGACCCCGCTCTTCGTGCACGCGAGCGGATTCACATCGGATTGACCGGATGCTGACTCAGCCCACCTGCCGGAAGGTGAAGTAGCCCACGACCTGGCCGCGTTCCCGCCCGGGCTTCAATCGGTGTTGCGCGACGCTTCGCGCACGGCCTGCACCAGAGCCAGCCAGGGGCCGGCGAGTTCCGAGTCGGGAAGTTCGCGTTCGTGGCGCTCGGCGGGCGTGCGCACGCGGATGCTCCAGACGAAGCGGTCGGCGCCGGTGGAGGCATCCGGATCCTCGTCCCAGGGGCAGCTCTCGATCAGGGCGATCCACTCCGAAGCGTGCGAAGGCTCCGCTTCCACCCGCCAGCGACGGCTGATGCCGGCGATGCCGCCGGAGCGCACCACCGCGATGACGACGTCGGAGTCAGTCGACTCGTCGATCGGAACCGGGGACTCGCTCATGTGCATAGACTCCCACGGTGGTCCACGCGCGTCGAGCCGCGGCACCCGTGGCCTCGTCGATCGCGCCGGCCGCGGCGACGGTGGCATCCGCGAACTCCGTGAAGGTCGCCGCGCTCGACAGGCCCCCGGTCAGCGCCCGGTACCAGGTGGTGCCCGCGCGCTCCCAGGCGTTGCCGCCGAGGTCGGTCGCGAACAGGGCGAACGCACGGTTGGGGATGCCGGAGTTGATGTGCACCCCGCCGTTGTCTTCTGTCGTGCGCACGAACCCGCTCATGTGATCGGGCTGCGGGTCCTTGCCGAGCTCGTCGTCGTCGTAGGCGGTACCCGGCGCGATCATGGAGCGCAGCGCTGCACCTTCGACGGCATCCGTGAAGATCTCGGCCCCGATGAGCCACGTCGCCTGTGCCGCCGTCTGCCCGAGGAGGTACTGCTCGGTGAGCGCTCCGAACACATCGGCGATCGACTCGTTCAGCGCGCCGGGCTGCCCCTGGTATTCGAGGTTCGCGGTGTGCTGCACGACGCCGTGGGCGAGCTCGTGGCCGATCACCGTCGTCGACGCCGTGAAGTGCTGGAACACCTCGCCGTCTCCGTCGCCGAAGACCATGCGCTCTCCGTCCCAGAACGCGTTGTCGTAGTCGACGCCGTAGTGCACCGTCGCATCGAGCGGGGCTCCCGCGTCGTCGAGCGAGTTGCGACCGAAGGCCGAGAGCAGCAGCTCGAAGGTGGCGCCGAGGCCGTCGAACGCCTGGTTGGCCGCGGTGTCGGAGGTCGGGCCGTCGTCCTCTGTGCGCACCACGATCCCCGGCAGGGTCTGCGTATTGCCGGCGTCGCTGATCGTGCGGTTCGGTGCATCCGACAGCTGCGCGACGAGGTCGCCGTTCTCATCGATCGACAGGTCGATGCGCGCCCGGAACGGCGGACGGCCCGCGGTCAGGGTCTGCCGTGCGGCGGCCGCGGCCTTGGGGAAGCGGCCCGACTCGGCCAGGCGCGCGAGCAGATAGGAGGGGACGACGCCGTGACGTGCGAAGGATGTGCTGCTCATGAACCGACCCTACGCCGGGGTGCCGACGTTCGGGAGTGTCGCCGGTCAGCGCCGGGCGTGCGGAGGAGATCTGCCGCTCGGGAGGAGGTTCGGCCCGTATTCCACCTCCCGAGGCGGGGAACTCCTCCCGAAACGGCTCGCTCTCAACTTGAGATTGAGAATCGTTATCAATAGGGTGAGAGTCCTATGGACGCCCACCGCCCCCGCCGCGCCCCCGCCCGATCCGCCGCACTTCTCGTCGCGCTGCTCGCCGTCACCGCCTGCGCCACCGAGCCCCCGGCCGCCGAGACCCCGGCCACCCCCACCGATTCCCACGGGATCGATGGCGGAGGCGCGGCCGAAGTCGCCGCCCCCGCCCGTGGCCTGGTCGTCGCCGGCGAGGACGGTGCGGCCACGCTCCTCGACCTCGAGACCGAGGAGCGCATCGCTCTCGCCGACGCCCGCGACGACCTCGAGAGCATCCAGAGCGACGGGCGCCTGCTCTACCGCGCGCACGGCGTCGGTGGTCGCGCATCCGTCGAGGTCATCGACACCGGGCGCTGGACCGTGCCCCACGGCGACCACTCCCACTCGTTCCGCGGCGAACCGCACGTGCTCGGCACGCTCGACGGCACCGGCATCCCCCGCGTCACCGCGGGAGAGCAACGCGCCGCACTCCTGTTCGACGGCGAGGTCGTCACCCTCGCTCACGACGACCTCGTCGCCGGCCTCGACGGCGCTCCCCGCGTCGGCGTCGACACGACCGGTCCGGTCATCCCCTTCGCGGGGCACCTGCTCGTCCCGACCGACGGCACGACGATCCAGGTCGTCGATGGCGACGGCACTCCGGTGTCAGGCGAGAGCGTCCCGTGCTCCGCCGTCACGGATGCCGACATCACCCGCGTCGGCGCCGTGTACTCGTGCGCCGAGGGCGCCGTGCTGTTCACCCGCGCGGTCGGCGGAGCGATCGTCGGCGAGAGCATCCCCCTGCCCGCACGCGGGG
Source organism: Microbacterium sp. NPDC087591 (assembly GCF_044743625.1). NCBI lineage: Bacteria > Bacillati > Actinomycetota > Actinomycetes > Micrococcales > Microbacteriaceae > Microbacterium > Microbacterium sp. NPDC087591. Next base: position 1,319,567 of record NZ_JBIUWU010000001.1, on the reverse strand, counting down.
CATCCGCGATGCAGCTGAGCGGACGCACCGACCGTCCTGACCTCGCCGGCGTCACCGCGGACGGCGCGTGGCTGCTCGACGTGCGGCAGCGTACCTGGACGCAGCTCGACTCCGAGGTTCCTCTCGTGCGCGCCGCCGCGATCGGCGACGACGACGGTCGCACGGTCGCGATCGACGCCGAGGGGTGCATCCGCGTGCTCGCCTCCGACGGCGCCGTCCTCGCCCGCACGGAACCGCTGGTCGCGGCATCCCTCGCCGATGCGGCATCCCGCGACCGTGTGCAGCTGATCGTCGACGGCCGGTACGCCTACGTCTCCGACCCGGCCGGCGGAGTCGTGCTCGAACTCGACCACCGCGACGACCTCGGCGTGACCAGAACCTTCACCGACCTCGACCCCTGGCTCGTCGAGCTCGTCGGCTGATCCGACCTTCGACGGCGCCGTCCGTCGCGCGCACCCGCGCACCCCTGAGAAAGAGAGAGAAACCCATGTCCCGACCTGCCCGCAGCCGCCTCGCGATCGGTGCGCTCGGCGCGCTCGCCGCCGTGACGCTCGCCGGATGCGCGACCTCAGCGCCCGCCGCCGACAGCGCTGAGCCCGCCACCTCCGACCACGCCCACGAGGGCGACACCCGCATCGCCGTGACCCATGACGGCGGCGTCCTGGTGCTCGACGGCGAGACGCTCGACACCGTCGACCAGGTCGAGCTCGACGGCTTCCTGCGCGTCAACAGCGCCGGTGACGATGACGGCCACGTCTTCGTCACGGCGGATGACGGCTTCCACCTGCTCGACACCGGCCTCGCCTCCGGCGCCGTGGGGTTCACCGGCGAGGTGTTCGACGCCGTCGCCCCCGGTCACGTGACCCCGCACGCCGGCCGCACGGCCCTGTTCGACGACGGCACCGGAGACGTGCGGGTGTTCGACACCGACGCGATCGGCACCGGCACCCTGCCCGCGTTCGACACGATCACCTCGGAGGCGGCCCACCACGGCGTCGCGATCGAGCTGTCGGACGGCACCACCCTCTCGACGATCGGCACGGAGGAGTCGCGCAGCGGTGTGCGTCTGCTCGCGGCGGACGGCACCGAGGTCACCCGCAACGAACAGTGCCCCAGCGTGCATGGAGAGGGCGTGGTCAAGGGCGAGGTCGTGATGTTCGGCTGCCAGGACGGCGTGCTGCTCTTCGACGACGGCGCCTTCACCAAGCTCCAGGCGCCGGATGAGTACGGCCGCACGGGCAACGCCTACGTCACCGACACCAGCGCGATCGCAGCGGCCGACTACAACGCCGACCCTGATGCCGAGGGCTACCTGCTCTCGCAGCTCGCGCTGGTCGACACCGACGCGCAGACGCTCTCGGTCGTCGACCTGCCCGAGGGTGTCGAGTACACCTGGCGCGGCGTCGGCCGCAGCGGCCACGACGACATCATCGTGCTCGGTGCGGACGGCAGCCTGAACGTGCTCGACGAGACCGGTGCCGTGCAGGAGTCCTGGACCGTGATCGACCCGTGGCAGAGCCCCACGGAGTGGCAGCAGCCGCACCCCGGCCTGCGCGTGGTCGGCGACATCGCCTACGTCACCGAGCCCGCGGCGAACCGCATCCTGGCGATCGATCTGCACACCGGTGAGGTGTCGGCCGAGGCGACGCTGGACGTGGTGCCGAACGAGTTCGTGGTGGTGGGCGCCGCCGGCCACTGACCCCGCGTCCCGTCGCTGGTGCCGAGTGCACCGGATGCTGCCGAGTGCACGGCTTCTTCGCGGGAGGAAGCCGTGCACTCGGTCGTTCGTCGTGCACTCGGTGATTCGGCCGTGCGGCGGACCCCTAGTCCTGGGGGTCCGCGGCGTCGGGGTCGACGGCGCCGCCGACGGCTCCAATACACTGGGTTCCGATCGTCGACGTCCTGGGGGGACACACATGGGTAATGACAACGAGTTGGTCGAGCGTACGGGGGTCGAGCGACGCAGCGTCCTGACCGCGGCCGTGTGGAGTGTTCCGGTCGTGGCGGCCGTCGCATCGACACCGCTGGCAGCGGCGAGTGCCGTCGGCTTCGACCTCTTCACCGAGGGTCTGCAGCGCGGCGACGGTACCGCGATCTTCAATGCCGATGCCACGCTCAAGTACGTCGACGGGTTCGCCGACGGATTCACTCTGCTCAACCACGGTCCGCAGGAGGCTCCCGCCGGCACCATCGTGACGATGCGCTACGACAATCGCATCATCACGCCGGGCGACTTCACCTTCAGCCAGGGCAGCCCGGCGAACCCGCAGACGCCGCTGTCGTACTCGGCGCCCGTGGTCAACGGCAACGAGTCGACGGTCACCTTCGTGATCCCGGTTCCCGTACCGGTCGAGGAAGACGTGTTCGGGCCCGGTACGATCTGGATCTTCACCCAGTACGACCTCGACATCCAGTACCCCAACGACGCGCTCGACGACTACCGACCGCTGTACTGGCAGGTCCTCACGTCCGACGACGACAGCTCGAACAACTCGTTCGGCAGTGCGACGGCGACGACGGTGCCGGCGAACAGCCCGTGGGGTCTGCAGGCGTCGGCGACCTTCACCCGCTACACCACCAGTGCCTGCGAGATGGAGTTGCCGACCGCTGTCACCGTCACCAGCGTCGGCCCCGGCAGCACTCCGGGCGACGTCACGTTGAATCTGAGTCTGGAGGCCTTCGCCGTCACGGGCGTGACTCTCGGCGGACTGACCGTCAACGGCGTTCCCACCGCGGCGACCGTCGACAGCACGGGGTCCGGCACCTACGCGATCGCGCTCGGGCGCCCCCTCGGCGCGGGAGACGTCGTCGAGGCGAGTTTCTCGTACACGGTCGACGCGACCGCCGCGCTCGTGAGCAACGGCCGCGCGCAGTTCAGCGCCAACTCCGCGGGTCTGGGTGGTGGGCAGGATCAGCGTCTGACGATCAACTTCGCAGACGGCGACAACTCCGCCTGCGCACTCTGAGCGCGCGTCGGCCATCGTCTCGGTGAGCGCGGTGCGGTCAGCCGACCGGTCCGCGGCTCTCTGAGCCGAACGCCCAGGACACTCGCGTAAAATCGGGACAATGACCGACGCACCTCTGCCCTCCGACGAGCCCGTGGGCGCCGGCATCGACCCCGACGATCTGGCCACCACGCTCCGCGTGCTCTCCGAGCTGCACCAGATCGACAACGAGCATCCGGACTTCGTCGCGGTGCGCCACGCGACCGCTGCGATGTTCAAGGCCGTCAAGCGCGTGCGCCGCAAGGAGATCCGCGACGCCATCGCCGAGGCGGACAAGGCCGTGGTCGCCCGCACCGCCACCGGCGCCCCCGACCGCATCGACGACGAGACCCGCGGCAACGACCTCGCGACGAGCGTGGTCGACGCCCCGATCGCCGGTGAGCTCATCAAGCCGCGCAACTGCTACATCTGCAAGCAGCCGTACACGCAGGTCGACGCGTTCTACCACCAGCTCTGCCCGGACTGCGCCCGCTTCAGCCACGGCAAGCGCAACGCCCGCACCGACCTCACCGGCAAGCGCGCGCTGCTCACGGGCGGCCGCGCCAAGATCGGCATGCACATCGCGCTGCGGCTGCTGCGCGACGGCGCGCACACGACCATCACGACGCGGTTCCCGCGTGACGCCGTGCGGCGGTTCTCGGCTCTGCCCGACTCGGCGGACTGGCTGCACCGGCTGCGCGTGGTCGGCATCGACCTGCGCGACCCCGCCCAGGTGATCGGCCTCGCCGACTCGGTGGCAGCGCAGGGCCCGCTCGACATCCTCATCAACAACGCGGCCCAGACGGTGCGCCGCTCGCCCGGTGCGTACTCGCTGCTGGCGGATGCCGAACTGCAGCCGCTGCCCGACGGACCTCTGCCCGAGATGGAGACCTTCGGCCACACGGCAGACCCGCACCCGCAGGCGCTGCAGGCCTCGGTCGACGCGCATCCGCTGCTCTCGGTCGCCGCCCTCGGCGGTACGGTCGCCGAGCAGGGCGGCCAGGCGCTCACGGCCGAGGATCTCGCGCGGCTCGCCATGGCCCCCGGTTCCTCATCGCTCGAGAAGCACGCAGACGGCACCGCGATCGACGCCGGTGGACTCGTGCCCGACGTCAACCGCGTCAACAGCTGGGTCCAGTCGATCGACCAGGTCGATCCGCTCGAGATGCTCGAGGTGCAGCTCGCGAACACCACGGCGCCGTTCCTGCTGATCAGCCGGCTGCGCGCGTCGATGGCGGCATCCTCCGCGCACCGCAAGTACGTGGTGAACGTGTCGGCCATGGAGGGGCAGTTCTCCCGCCGCTACAAGGGGCCCGGTCACCCGCACACCAACATGGCGAAGGCCGCGCTCAACATGCTCACGCGCACCAGCGCCGGCGAGATGCTCGAGAAGGACGGCATCCTGATGACCGCCGTCGACACCGGCTGGATCACCGATGAGCGCCCCCACTACACCAAGGTGCGCCTGGCCGAAGAGGGCTTCCACGCCCCGCTCGACCTGGTCGACGGCGCGGCTCGCGTGTACGACCCGATCGTGCGCGGCGAGGCCGGCGACGACGTCCACGGCGTCTTCCTGAAGGACTACGAGCCCAGCCCCTGGTGACATCCGTCAGGCGAGCGGGCCGTGCCGGACGATGCCGCTCGGCACGCTGCCGTCGAACAGGGCGTCGAGCGTGACGAGCGAGAATCCGCGGTCGCGCAGACCGCTCACGACCCGGTCGAACACGCGTGCCGATCCGGCCTGGATGTCGTGCATGAGCATGATGGTCGACACCGCGGGGGCCTCGACCGCGTAGCGGGCCAGATCGTCGTCGGCGGGCTTCTCCCAGTCCCGGGTGTCCACGCTCCAGAGGATCGCCGGTTCGCCCGCGATCGCCACGACGTCATCGTCGATGAAGCCGCCCGGTGGTCGGAACGTGGCCACCGGCTGTCCGGACAGCGCCCGCAGCAGCGCGGCGGTGCGACCGAGCTCGTCCTCGACCTGCTCCTCGGTCAGCTCGGTGAGGTAGGCGTGGCTCCAGGTGTGATTGCCGATCTGGTGGCCCTCGGCCGCAACCCGGCGGACGGTGTCCGGATGCGATCGCGCATTCTGACCGAGCATGAAGAAGGTCGCCGCCGACTGCTCGTCGCGCAGCACGTCGAGGAACTGCGGGGTCAGGTCGGACGGGCCGTCGTCGAGCGTGAGCGCCATGCACGGAACCAGATCGCACGGGGTGGGCGCGACGCCGGCGCCCGCGGTGGAAGGTCCGGTGAAGTCCCCCTCGGCCCGGATCAGGGCCTGCGCGAAGGGCGTGAGCGCGCGTAGCGCGACGGACGCGTGCAACGCCACGGACGGCGGATGCTCGCGCGAGCGCTCCCGCCATCCGGCCAGCCCGTCGAGCTCGCGCGCCGTGAGCGCGGCGGGCACCGGGATCACGATCTCGTCATCGGTCAGATGACTGCCCAGCAGAGCATCGCGGAAGATCGCGAGCTGTTCGTCGGTGGGAGCCGCGACGGGTGAGAGACTCAGGCTACCGGCGTCCCGACGCAGGGTGTCGATGTATGCGGGCCACAGCGCTCCCGCGTCGGTGAACAGGTCCGCCTCGGTCACGACCTCATCGGTCGCGACATCGGTGTAGATGACCGTCGAGGTGTCGGACGGCTCCGCGCTGCCCGCCGTGGAGACGACGCGCAGGCGCTCGCCGAAGAGCGACCCGCGCGCCAGCACGATCTCGCAGACGATGACGGTCCCCTCGCGGTTGCCGAGGACGTCCGATGCCGACGCGGTCGCCGTCTCGGGGGTGCAGCCGCGCTCGCCGAGGCCGGCGCCGCTCGGGTGCACCATCGGGCGATAGCCCTGGCCGCTGACCTGAGCCCGCGTCACGACGGCGTCGCGCACCACCGCTTCGACCGCGGCGTTGAAGGCGGCAGCTCCCGGGAGCGTGGCCCAGCGGGCATCGATTCCGACGTCGTCGTTGCGCAGCCGCATGCCGGTCGTCGATGCCTGCCCCGGGTCGGAGGCGGTGGGAGCCTCGATGATCGTGCCGCCTGTCGTCCACTGGCGCGGCTCCCACCCGGCGACCGGCTCCGGCGCGCACCCCGCGAGGAGGAGAGCGGTGCCGACGGCGGCGGCGAGCAGGCGGGCGGATCGCGACCGGCCGGGCGTCATCGCCCGACCTCGATCGTGGAGAGGAGGTCGGCGAGCTCCGCGTCGTAGGCGGGCGACGGGGAGGAGATGAACGTGAGGACGACCGGTCCCTCGGCGACCGCTCCGACGACGGTCTCCTGGTCCCTGACCCGCGCGTGCAGGATCTCGCCGATGCCCGTGGCTCGTTCAGACAGGATCTCCTCGCTCGTGGGGCCGAGCGGACCGGGCGCGATCTGATCGAGGGCTGCCGAGGCATCCGACCCGGAGAGGAGCGAGAACTCGACGATCATCGCGCGGTCGGGGCTGCCGGCGACTCCCCGGGATTCGTCGCCGAAGGGTGTGCGCCACGACCATCCGCCGGGCAGGACGATCGAGGCCTGCCCCGTCTCGTTCTCCAGCACGATGGTGCGCTCCTGCGGCGAGACCGTCGCCGTGAGGCCGCGCACGATGACCGGGGCGACCAGTGCCGCGAGCAGCCCGAGCGCGACCAGCACGGTGATCACGACGATCGGAAGCAGGCGCCGCCGCGGCGGGCGCGGCCGCGGGAGCGTCGCCGCGTCGGCCGGGAGAGGGCCGGTCATGTCATGCGGAGCCTTTCTGCGAGAAGGGTGCCGATCCGTCACGCAGACACAGGCCCCCCGACCTACGGGGAGCCTACCGCGGGGGTGTGCGAGCAGCCCGATGACACGAGGAGCCTCGGGCGGACGGGGCAGCGGGGCGGCAGGTCAGGCGCGGGGTCGCGGTCGGGCGACCCGCAGGATGACGCCGAGCACCAGCAGCACCACGGCGAGAACGCCTGCGGCTGCGGCGCCGGCGATGTCGAAGAGCGACTGGACGGGGCCGACCGTGAACCGTCCGCCCTCGACAGGGCCGTCGCACGTGAGGGCGGTGGTCCCCTCGGTGTCGGTGACGAAGCTGCCCTGCGCATCCCAGGCCTCCGGCACCAGTAGGCCCTGCTGCGTCATGTCGGGACGGAGCTGCACCTCTCCGCCGTCCGCGACGGTGCCGGTGCAGTCGATGTCGCCCCACCGGTCCGAAGGAGTGACGTAGACGGCGTGGGTGCCGGCGGACAGCTCGACCTCCATCGTCTCGCCGAACGGTGTCGGTGGCGCGAGCCGGAAACCCGGGCTGAAGGCCAGGAAGGCGGCCGCGGCCAGCGAGAGGATGCCGATGGCGAGCAGCAGCAACCAGGCGCGGCGCGGACGCAGCTCGCTCACCCCGAGCGCCGTTCCAGATTGACCGATGCCCAGGCGCCCAGCTGGTCGAGGATCGGCAGCAGCCCCTGCCCGCTCGCGGTGAGCGCGTACGACACGGTCACCGGCGGACCGGCGTCGACCGTGCGGGCGACGAGCCCTGACTGTGCCAGTTCGGCGAGCCGGTCGGAGAGCACGGTGTCGCTGATGCCGGCGACGGCACGACGCAGGGCGACGAAGGTCGACGGGCCGCCGCCGAGCGACGACACGATCATGCCGTTCCACCGCTTGCCGAGCACGCTGAACGCCAATGTGACCGCGGCGTCACACGCGTGGATCTCTGCCTCGGCTTCCGCCATGCCCCCATCCTACCTGTGCTACGTTAACCGCTGTCGCTAATAAAAACCTAGTGACTACGAAAACGAAAGGCAGCCCCCATGTCCCTGTTCCGCCTGGATGCCAGCATCCTTCCCGCGTCGTCCGCCAGCCGTGCGCTCGCCGACCTCGTCGAAGCCGAGTGGTCGGCCTCCCACCCGGACTCGACGGTGACGCGACGCGACGTCGCGGCGGACCCGGTGCCGGCGACGGCGTGGACGGATGCCGTCACCGCCGGCTTCGTGGATGCCGCGCAGCGCACCGAAGGGCAGAACCGGGCGCGCGCCCTCGCGACGCAGTTCGCCGACGAGCTGATCGGCGCCGACGCGCTGCTGTTCGCGGTGCCGCTGTACAACTACGGCGTCTCGCAGCACTTCAAGACCTGGTTCGACCTGGCCTACACCGACGAGCGGATCAACCCGACGGGCACCGCACTGCAGGGCAAGCCCGCGACCCTGGTCACGGTGCTCGGCGGCAACTACGCCCCCGGCACCCCGAAGGAGGGCTGGGACCACTCGACCGGATGGCTGCGCCGCGTGCTGGAAGACGTCTGGGGCCTCGACCTGCGCGTCGTGCAGCGTCCGTTCACGCTGGTCGGCGTCAATCCGGCGCTCGATGCGTTCACCGACACGGCCCGCGAGCTCAAGGAGACCGCCGAGACCGATGCCCGCACGTACGGCCGCGAGCTCGCCGCGCTGCGTGGAGACCAGGTCGCCTGAGGCATCCGGATCGGGTGCGGTGCACAACGGAGGGGGTCCACGCGCCGGAGGTCGGATTCGAGCAGTCCGTCTTCCGCCGTGCGGATCCCCTCCCGAGTGACGCGGGGTCCAGCCGCTCAGCCGATCAGGGTGAGGAACAGTCGCACCGACAGAGCGAGCACGGCCGCGAGTCCGATGACGCCCGCGGCGTTCTGCCACCATGTGTTGCGCATGTCGCCCATGAGCGTTCCCCGGTTCGCCATGACGATGATGAGCGCGGCGAGCACGGGGGCCACGAACACCGTCAGCGCCTGGGCGACGACGATCAGCTGTACCGGAGACTCCTGGAAGGCCACGGTCACGGCGATGCCGAAGAGCAGGATGCCGGCGCTCACCAGTTTCGCGGTCAAGGAGTTCGACGAGGCGCCGCGGCCGAGCCCGTCGGAGAGCATCGTCCCTCCCGCTGTTGCATTCGCGATCATCGACGAGAACGCCGCGCCGAAGAATCCGAGAGCGAACACGGTCGAGCCGACGGGGCCGGCGAGTGGTTCGAAGATGCCGGCGAGGGCGACCACGGTCGGTGCGGCTTCGCCGGTCTGGCCGAGGACGGATGCCGCGACCACGATCACCAGCGCCGTCATGATGCCGGGGGCGATGATGCCGGGGATCGTGTCGACGATCGTGACATCGCGGTAGTCGGCTTCCGTTCGCCCGCGCTCCTTCGTGCCGTATGCGGTGTAGAAGGCGGCGTTGATCGAGAAGTTCGTGCCGACGAGGGCGACGATCAGCAGCCAGGCGCCGTCGGGGAACGTCGGCAGGAGTCCTGCGCCCGCCGCCGCCCAATCGGGGTTGGAGATGAACGCCGAGGCGATGAAGGCGATCGCCATCAGCGCGACGATCACGACCAGCACCTTCTCGACCACGCGGTAGACGTTGCGCAGCAGCAGCAGCGCCCCCACGGCCGCGGTGCAGATGATCGTCCACATGATCGGATTGCCGCCGAACAGCATCGAGAGCCCCAGGCCGGAGCCCACGGCGTTGCCGACGGAGAAGCAGAGCGTGATGAGGAAGACGCCGATGCCGGCCAGCACGCCCACCCAGCCGCCCAGGTGCTCCTTGATCGACGAGATGAGCGAGGTGGGTGACTTGATGCCGAGGCGGACGGCCATGTCGGTGAGGAAGATCATCAGGATCGTCGACACCACGATCACCCAGATGAGCGCGTACTGGTAGCCGCTGCCGGCCTGGACGGCGGTGGTCAGATTGCCGGGGCCGAACTGCCAGGCGCCCGCGACGAACGCCGGGCCGATGAGGGCCAGGTGCTGCCAGAGCGGGCGCCGTTGCTTGCGTGAGGTGACGATGTTCTTCATCGTCTCAGTCGAGACCCGTCCGTAGCCAGTGCCGGGGGTGGTAGAGGCGTGACGGGTGGTCGTGCGTTCGTTCATGGTCTGTCCTTCGAGTCGTCGTTGACTGCAGGGGGCGCCCGGGGGGGGCGGAAGGAGGGGAGGCGAGGCGGCCTCGGAAGCCGCCTCGCCCACGGGGTCATGCGGGGACGGTGACCTCGCCGAGGCCGGCGAGCGCGAATGCGGAGGCGATCTCGTCCTCGGCGCCGGCAGGCAGCGGGAGCAGCGGCGTGCGGACGGTGGCGTGGCTGAGGATGCCGCGCTGGACGAGGCCCCACTTGAGTGCCACGGTGCCCTCCATGTGCGAACCGCGGTGGTACACGTTCTGCGTCACAGGGAGGAGGCGTTCGTGGATGGCATGCGCCGCCTCGTAGTCCCGTGCCTTGCCGGCGGCGATGAGTTCGATCAGGGGCTCGGGGGCGACGTTGCCGTAGCCCACCAGAAGCCCGTCGACGTCGAACATGGTCGGCAGCAGGTACTCGTCGTGGCACGACAGGATCTGCAGTTCGGGGTAGGCGGCGCGCAGGGCGGGGATCTCGGTGTACCAGCGGCGCATGTTGCGCACGCCGTTCTTCGTGGCGAAGACCCCCTCCTGGCCGGCGATCTCGAGCTGGGTGTCGAGGTCGTAGGTGGCCTTGGTGTTGTCGGGGTACTGGAACAGGATGAGGGGCAGGCCGGATTCCTCGTAGATCTCGCGGTAGCGCGACTGAGGTGCGCCCTGCTGGTAGCCGAAACGCAGCCAGCCGTGCGAGGGGTAGACCAGTCCTGCGGCGGCCCCGGCGTCGACGGCGGCTTTCGCCTCGAGGCCGGCGGTCTTGTTGCCTTCCTTGGTGATGCCGGCGATCACGGGCACTCGTCCGTCGGTCGATGCGACGAATGCGCGGATGACGTCGAGCTGCTCCTCTTCGGTGAGGAACGTGCCTTCGCCCGCGTGCCCGAGCACGACGAGGCTCTTGACGCCGTCGATCGAGCCGAGCCATGACCCCAGGCGCTGGATCGCGTCGTAGTCGACGGCACCGTCTTCGGTGAAGGGGGTCACGGGGGCGGGGTTGAGGCCGCGGAGGTCGAGGGTCATGGTGGGTCCTTTCCTGGGAGCTTCTTCGCTGTTCTCGTCTTCGAGAAGTGCAAACGTTCGCGGGAACGTTTGCAGGAACGATTGCAAGTATGATCGGAGCCACCGGGGATGTCAACACCCGAGCGAGACACCGAGGGGGATGACATGGCAGAGCAGCACGATCGACACATCGTGACGCTGAAGGACGTCGCGGCCGCATCGGGCGTCAGCATCTCCACGGTCAGTCGCGTCCTGGACGACCGCACGCCCCCCTCGCGGTCGGCGACGGCGGAGCGCGTGCGCCGGATCGCGGACGACCTCGGCTACCGCCGCAACATGTTCGCATCCGGGTTGCGGCGGGGAGCGACCGGGACGATCGGCGTGCTCGTTCCCCGACTCACCGATCACGTGATGGCGTTGATGTTCGAGGCGATCGAGCGCACCGCGCGCACTCGCGGGGCCTTCGCCGTCGTCGCCACGTGCGGTGACGATCCGGTGGAGGAGAAGAGGGCGACCGAGACCCTGCTCGACCGGAACGTCGACGGGCTCATCCTCGCCACGGCGCGCCTGGACGACACGCTGCCGGCGTCACTGCGCGCGCGGGGGGTGCCGCATGCTCTCGTGCTCCGCACGGACGGGCTGAGCCCGTCTGCGCTCGGGGATGACGAAGCGGGCGGATACTTCGCGGCTCGCCACCTGGTGGATCTCGGTCACCGTGACGTCGCCGTCATCACCGGGCCGTGGTTCACCTCGAGTGCGCGTGATCGACTCGCCGGGGCGCGACGCGCGCTCGCCGAGGGCGGCATCGAGATCGGCGAAGACCGGGTGATCTCCACCGGCTACGGCATCGAGTCAGGACACATCGCCGGGCGCACCCTGCTTGCGCAGGAGTCCCGTCCCACGGCGATCTTCGCGGCGAACGACAACCTCGCGATCGGGGTCGTCGCCGCCGCCACGGCTGCCGGGCTGACCGTCGGACAGGATCTGTCGGTCGTCGGCTACAACGACATCCCCCTCGCGGCCATGCTGCCCGTGCCGCTGACCTCCGTGCGCACGCCGTTCGACCAGATTGCCGCCAGCGCGCTGGATCTGCTGGGCGAATCGGCGGGCACCGTGACCCGCGCACTGCCGACGCTCATCCCCCGCGCCTCCACCACTGCCCCCAAGGCCTGACTCCGTGCGCGCCCGTCAGCTCGGGTACGGATGCGGCAGCCACACCGTCACGATGAGCCCGCCCTCGGCGCGGGGCGTCAGCACGAGCGTGCCGTCGTGGGCCTCGGTGATGCGCTGGGCGATCGCGAGGCCGAGTCCGACGCCGGCGTGATCCTCGCTGCGGGTGCGCTCGGCGCCGCGCTGGAACGGCTCGACCAGCGTCGCGACCCGGTGCGCCGTGATCGGCTCTCCCGTGTTCTCGATCACGAGTGCGACGGCGTGCGGCAGGGCGTGTGTGCGCACAGCCACCCGCCCGCCGAACGACAGATTGTGCACGAGTGCGTTGTGCACGAGGTTGGTGGCGAGCTGCTGCAGCAGCGCCGCCGAACCCCGGACGGCAGCAGAGTCGCCGCCGACCTCGATCGTGATGCCACGACGGTCGGCGAGCGGCAGCAGCTGCTCGACCGCTTCTTCGGCGAGGAGCGAGATATCGAGGATCTCGCGGGTGAACGTCCGCCGGTCGGCGCGGCTGAGCAGCAGCAGCGCCTCGGTCAAGTCGATCGCGCGGGTGTTCACCTCCTGCAGGCGCGCGATGAGAGCGTCGACGTCGCGGTCGGGGTCGGTGCGCGCGACCTCCAGCAGCGTCTGCGAGATCGCGAGCGGGGTGCGCAGCTCGTGCGAGGCGTTCGCGGCGAAGCGCTGCTGCTCCGTCACATGCGCCTCGAGCCGGTCGAGCATCGAGTCGAACACATCCGCCAGGTCGCGGAACTCGTCGCGCGGACCGGGCAGCGCCACGCGATGCGACAGCGATCCCTGCGCGGCGAGCTGCGCGGCGTGGCTGATGCGGTCGAGCGGCGCCAGCATCCGTCCGGCCAGCAGCCATCCGCCGGCCAGGCCGAACGCGAGCAGCGCGATCATCACGACGATGGCGACCGGGACGAAGGCCCGGATCAGGTCGGAACGGTTGGGCACGAAGAAGTCGGCGGCGATCTGCACGTCCGGCACATACCGCAGCAGGTAGGCGGCCACGGCTGTGAGCAGCACGCCCCCCGACACCACCACGATGCCCGCATAGCTGAGCGTGAGCTTCAGCCGGGCGCTCATCCCGCGGCGCCTACGCATCGGCATCCGTCCCGATCCGGTACCCGACACCCGGCACGGTGAGGATCAGCCACGGCTCCCCGAGCCGCTTGCGCAGCGACGACACCGTGATGCGCACGGCGTTCGTGAACGGGTCGGCGTTCTCGTCCCAGGCCCGCTCGAGCAGCTGCTCCGCGCTCACGACTCCGCCCTCGGCGTCGACGAGCACTTCGAGCACGGCGAACTGCTTGCGGGTCAGCGCGACGTAGCGGCCGTCGCGGAACACCTCGCGCCGGAACGGGTCGAGTCGCAGGCCCGCGACCTCGAGCACGGGCGGGCGCACGCGCTGACGCCGTCGGTCGAGAGCACGGAGCCGCAGCACGAGCTCCCGCAGCTCGAACGGCTTGGTGAGATAGTCGTCGGCGCCGATCTCGAAGCCGGAGGCCTTGTCGTCGAGGCGGTCCGCCGCGGTCAGCATCAGGATCGGGATGCCGCTGCCGGAGGCCACGATCCAGCGCGCGACCTCGTCGCCGTTCGGGCCGGGGATGTCGCGGTCGAGCACCGCGAGGTCATAGGAGTTGATGCTCAGCAGCTCGAGCGCGGTGTCGCCGTCTCCGGCGATATCGGCGGCGATCGCCTCGAGCCGCAGCCCATCGCGGACGGCCTCGGCGAGGTAGGGCTCGTCCTCGACGATCAGCACACGCATGGCTGAGATCCTACGCACCGGTGCATATCGGGAGCATATGAAGAACCGCATACGCCCCGGCAACAGCCCGCTGTCTTGGCTGGAGACATGAACAGCACCACCGTCTCCCTCCCACCCCGTGCGCGGCGCCGTCGACGGATCGTCTTCGCGGTCGTCGGCCTCATCGCGGCGGTCATCGTCGCGTGCGCCGTGCAGCAGTCGATCGCGGCGGCATCCGCTGCCGTCCCACCTGGGCAGAGCACGGAGACCGGCGAAGCGATGCCGAACGACGTGATCGACGGGAGCGTCGTCGCGCCCAGTGAGGCCGACGGCGTGATCCGCGACGGCGACCAGCCGACCGTGTTCGACGTGGACAGGGTCGCGGTCTCGAAGCTCGACCCGGAACTGCTCGCAGCTCTGCAGCGCGCCGCGACGGATGCCGCCGACGCCGGGGTGACCTTCCTCGTCAACAGCGGATGGCGCTCGCCCGCTCTGCAGGACCGGATGCTGCAGGATGCGGTCTCGCACTACGGCTCCGAGGCCGAGGCCGCGCGCTGGGTCGCCTCATCCACCACCTCGGCGCACGTCTCGGGCGATGCGGTCGACCTGGGTCCGCTGCCGACGCTGGACTGGCTCGCGCAGCACGGCGCCGACTACGGCCTGTGCCAGATCTACGCCAACGAGTCGTGGCACTACGAGCTGCGGCCGGACGCGGTCACGCAGGGGTGCCCGCAGATGTACTCCGATCCCACCGAAGACCCGAGGATGCAGCGATGACCGCCGTGCTCACGCCCGCGCGGGCGACGCTGTCCGCCCTGCCGGCGCCGACGCTCCAGACGATTCCGGAGGCGGTCGCCGCGAACGTGCGGCAGGTGCGCGCCGCGACCGCGTCGACCGTCATGGCGGTCGTGAAGGCCGACGGCTACGGCCACGGAGCGATCGCGGTCGCGCACTCCGCCGTCGAAGCCGGTGCGGAATGGCTGGGGGTGACCCAGGTCGCCGAGGCCGTGGCCCTGCGCGAGGCAGGTCTGACAGTGCCGATCCTGTCGTGGCTGAACCCCGCGGGGGCGGATGCCGTGCTCGCTGCCCGGCAGCGGGTCGATATCGCGGTGGGCTCGGTGGAGGAGCTGCGCCAGCTGGTGGCGGATGCCGAGGAACCGGTGCGCGTGCACCTGCATCTCGACACGGGCATGGCGCGAGGAGGGTGCGCGGTCGAGGACTGGGCCGAGCTGTTGCGTGTCGCGCGGCGCGGGGTCACGGGTGGGCGGATCGAGGTCGTGGGGGTCATGGGGCATCTGCCGCGGGCCGACGAGGGTGACCCGGCTGCGAACGCCGCCGCCGTGCTGCGGATGCGGCAGGGGCGGGACGCCGTGCTGCGGGCGGGCTTCGGCCCGCTCCTGGTGCACCTCGCAGCGACGGCGGGCGCGCTGACCGACCCCTCCACGCACTTCGGGATGGTGCGCATCGGCGCGGGGCTCGTCGGGATCGACCCCTCCGAGACGGTGGATCTGGCCGGGGCATCGCGGTTCACGGCATCCGTCGTGCACAGCGCGCGGGTGCCGGCCGGCACCGCGGTCGGCTACGGCGGAACCTGCGTCCTGCCGAGGGCGACGCACCTCGGCGTGGTCGGGGTGGGGTACGCCGACGGCATCCCGCGGCAGCTGAGCGCCGAGGCCGGCGTCGAGATCGGAGGGCGGCGGCATCCGATCGTGGGACCGGTCTCGATGGATCAGATCGTGGTGGACACGGGGGAGGAGCGGTATCCCCGGGGGACCGCGGTGACGCTGTTCGGACCGGAGGGCGGGGTGGTGCCCTCGGTGCAGGACTGGGCGCGGTGGGCGGAGACGATCCCGCACACCATCGTGACGGGGATCGGCCCCCGCGTGCAGAGGAGCATCGCATGACGACGAACGTGCTGGTCATAGGCGGCGGACAGAACGCCGAGCATGACGTGTCGCTGGCATCGGCGGCCGCGGTCGCCGCCGCGCTGCGGATGGGGGATCACACGGTCACCACCGTGACGATCGATCGCGAGGGGATCTGGCGGGCGGACGGCATCCCGACCGGGGTCTCCGCTGCCGAGTCGCTGGCCCTCGCCGTGCCACTGCTGGGCCGCGCGGATGTCGTCTTCCCCGCGGTGCATGGAGAGCTCGGCGAGGATGGCGCGCTGGCGGCCATCTGCGCGCTCGCGGGGGTGCGGGTGGTCGGATCCCCGTTGCGCGCGGGAGCGATCGGCATGGACAAGTGGACGACGAAGCTGGTGGCCGATGCTGTGGGGCTGCGCACGGCGCGGGGACGGCTGGTCGCCGCCGCCGACATCGGCGACGTCGAGTTCGAAGGTCCGGTGGTCGTCAAGCCGGCATCGGCGGGGTCGAGCTACGGGGTGGGTCTGGTGACGGAGGAGGGCGAGCTGCTCGACGCGCTGCGGGAGGCCGCGCGCTTCGACAACCGGATCCTGGTCGAGGAGGTCGTGCGGGGGCGCGAGATCGATGTGGCGGTGCTGCGGGAGGCCGGCGGTGTGCGCTGGGCGGCACCGCCGCTCGAGATCCACGCGACCGGGCTGTTCGACACCGCCACGAAGTACGACGGGAGCGCGCGCTTCGACGTGCCGGCCGCACTGGACGCGGCCGAGAGCGCCGCGTTGCGACGAGCGGCCATCGCCGTCTTCGACGCGCTCGGCTGTGCGGGCATCGCGCGGATGGACTTCTTCCTCACGGATCAGGGCCCGGTGCTGAACGAGGTCAACACCATGCCGGGCATGACCGCGGCCTCGCAGGTTCCCCGGATGTTCGCGGCCGCCGGTGTGAGCTACGTCGACCTGGTGGCGAGGATGGTGCGGGCAGCCGTGGCTGGGTGAGCGCGGGAGCCCGACCGGCTCTCGACTTTCCGGGAGGGAAGGCGGATGCTGGACGCATGACAGCGTTCACTGCAGAAGGCGCGTTCAGCGGGTTCAGCGTCGATGACATCGATGCGGCGGAGGCGTTCTACGGCTCCACTCTGGGGCTCGACGTCCAGCGCAATGCCATGGGGTTCCTCGATCTGCGGCTGCCGAGCGGCGGATCGGTCCTCATCTACGCGAAGCCGAACCACGAGCCGGCGAGCTTCACGATCCTGAACTTCCCCGTCTCCGACATCGATGCCGCGGTCGACGAGCTCATCGACCGCGGGGTGACGACCAAGATCTACAGCGACGCCGAGTTCCCCTCGGACGACCGGGGCATCGTCCGCGGCGACGGGCGGGGACCGGACATCGCGTGGTTCCGCGACCCCGCGGGCAACGTGCTGGCCGTGCTGCAGGTCTGATCCTGCGCGGACGGCTCCTCGAAAAGCACCACGCAGGTGCCGCTCGCGGTGCCGGTGATGCGGTAGCTCGCCGTGACGTCGTCGCTGGTGAGACTGAGGCGCAGGCCCGGAGGCGTGCGGCGGGGGACCTCGACGGCACCTCCGTCGAACGGTCCTCCCTGGATCGTCAGTCGCACCGGTGCCATGTCGAACTCAGAGCCGGTCGACCGCGGTGACGGTCACCACCGCGGCGCCTTCCGCATCGGAGGCGGCGAGGTCGACGGTCGCGGAGATGCCCCAGTCGTGGTCTCCGGCGGGGTCGTCGAGGATCTGGCGGACGGTCCACGCCTCGGCGCCCTCGGTGAGCAGCAGCAGCTTCGAGCTGCGCGCATCCGCGCCCGTGAGGATCTCGTCGTGGTCGGCGAAGTAGCCGTCGAGTGCGTCCGACCAGGCATCCGCACCGAAGGCGGGATCGAGCTCGGCGAGTGCATCCACGTCTTCGCGTGCCGCGAGCTGCACCCGGCGGAACAGCTCGTTGCGCACCAGGATGCGGAAGGCGCGCACGTTGCTCGTGAGGCGCTTCGGTGCAGGGGGCACGATCGGCTCGTCGCTGCTCCCTGGGCCCTGAGCGAGACCCGCCGCAGTCGGATCGAGACGAAGGGCCTCCCACTCGTCGAGCAGGCTCGAGTCGACCTGGCGCACCAGTTCGCCCAGCCACTCGATCAGGTCGCGGAGGTCCTCGTTCTTCAGCTCCTCGGGGATCGTCTGCGAGGCCGCGCGGTAGGCGTCGGAGAGATACCGCAGCACCACGCCCTCGGAGCGGGCGATCTTGTAGTAGGCGACATATTCCCCGAACGACATGGCGCGTTCGTACATGTCGCGCACGACCGACTTCGGATGCAGCTCGAAGTCGCGGATCCACGGCTGCGCGGCGCTGAAGGTCTCGAACGCGGCGCTCAACAGCTCGTCCAGCGGCTTCGGGTAGGTGACCTGCTCGACCAGCTCCATGCGCTCGTCGTACTCGATGCCCTCGGCCTTCATCGCGCCGATCGCCTCGCCGCGGGCGAGGAACTCCTGCTGCCCGAGGATGGCGCGCGGGTCGTCGAGGGTCGACTCCACGATCGAGATCATGTCGAGTGCGAACCCGGGGCTCTCGGGCTCCAGCAGCTCGAACGCGGCGAGGGCGAACGGCGACAGCGGCTGGTTCAGCGCGAAGTTCGGCTGCAGGTCGACCGTGAGGCGCACTTCGTCTCGTCGCTCCGCCTCTCGCTCAGCACGGGGGTTTCCCGGAAGGAGCTCGACGATCCCCGATTCGCGCAGTGTGCGGTAGATGCCGAGGGCCCGGATCGCGAGCTCGCGCTGCCGCTTCCGGGGCTCATGGTTGTCGTATACCAGCGCGCGTATATTCCCGAACACGTCGCCGCCGCGACCGATCACGTTGAGCATCATGGCGCTCGTGATCTGCATGTGTGAGGTGAGCGTCTCCGGCACCGCGTCGATGAGCTTGCGGAACGAGGGCTCTCCCCACGACACGAAGCCGTCCGGCGCCTTCTTCCGGATGATCTTGCGCTTCTTCTTCGGGTCGTCGCCGGCCTTGCGGATCGCGGCGAGGTTCTCGGTCTCGTGCTCCGGCGCCTGGGCGACGACGGTGCCGGCGGTGTCGTAGCCGGCGCGACCGGCTCGGCCCGCGATCTGGTGGAACTCACGGGCGTTGAGCTGCCGCATCCGCGTGCCGTCGAATTTCGTGAGCGCGGTGAGCAGCACGGTGCGGATGGGCACGTTGATGCCGACGCCGAGGGTGTCGGTGCCGCAGATCACGCGCAGCAGTCCGCGCTGGGCGAGCTGTTCGACCAGGCGCCGGTACTTCGGCAGCATCCCCGCGTGGTGCACGCCGATGCCGGCGCGGAGGAAGCGCGAGAGCGTCTTGCCGAACGCGGTGGTGAAGCGGAACCCGCCGATCAGCTCGGCGATCTGGTCGCGCTGCTCGCGGGTGGCGACCTTGGTGCTCGACAGGGCCTGGGCCCGCTCCATCGCGGCGGCCTGCGAGAAGTGCACGATGTAGATCGGCGCCTGGCCGGTGTTCAGCAGCTCGTCGATGGTCTCGTGGATGGGCGTCTGCTCATAGAAGAAGTGCAGGGGTACCGGACGCTCGACACCGGTCACAGAGGCGGTCTCCCTGCCCGTGCGGCGGGAGAGGTCGGCGGCGAGCTCGGTCACGTCTCCGAGCGTCGCCGACATCAGGATGAACTGCGCCTGCGGCAGCTCCAGCAGCGGCACCTGCCACGCCCATCCACGGTCGGGATCGGCGTAGAAGTGGAACTCGTCCATCACGACCTGACCCACCGGCAGCTCCGGCCCCTGGCGCAGCGCGAGGTTCGCGAGGATCTCGGCCGTGCAGCAGATGATCGGCGCATCCGCATTGACCGAGGAGTCGCCTGTGATCATGCCGACGTTCTCGGTGCCGAAGACGTCGACGAGAGCGAAGAACTTCTCGCTCACCAGAGCCTTGATCGGTGCGGTGTAGTAGCTGCGGACGCCGGCGTTCAGCGCGGAGAAGTGCGCGGCGATCGCGACGAGCGACTTGCCTGTGCCTGTCGGGGTCGACAGGATCAGGTTCTTGCCGGAGACGATCTCGATGACGGCCTCGTCCTGCGCGGGATACAGCCGGATCCCGGTGGACTCCGCCCACTCGACGAACGCCAGATAGACGGTGTCCGCATCGGCTCCGGCGGGAGGGGCGGCGTCGAGGAGGGAGGGCATGGTCCTCCGATCATCCCACCCCGGCCTGAAGACTCTCTGCCCGGAGGCGTTCACAACTCCTCAGAAACTCGGGCTGGAGGCCGCGGGAACGCCCGCGGCGGCCGATCGATCCCATTCTTTGAGGAGTTGTGAACGCCGGAAACCGCCCTCAGACCGCGGTGGCCGCCTGCAGGGCGATACGGATCATGTCGCCGAACGTCTGCTCGCGCTCCTGCGCCGTGGTCTCCTCGCCGGTGACGATGTGGTCCGACACCGTGCAGATGCTCAGTGCCCGCCGGCCGTGGAACGCGGCGAGGGTGTACAGGCCGCTGGTCTCCATCTCCACCCCGAGCGCACCGTGCTGCACGAACGGTGCCGTGAGCTCGGGGCGCGTGCTGTAGAACTGGTCGCTCGACAGCAGCAGCCCTACGTGCACCGACGACTCCAGCGGCTCGCGCTCGCTCGCCTCGACCGCGGCGCGCAACAGGGAGAAGTCAGCGACCGGCGCGTAGTCGAGCCCGTGGAAGCGCACCCGGTTGATGCCCGAGTCCGTGCAGGCGCCGTTCGCGATGATGATGTCGCGCACCTTCAGCTTCTCGGTCAGCGCCCCGCACGACCCCACCCGCACGATGGTCTGCACGTCGTACGACGTGAACAGCTCGGTGGCGTAGATCGCCATCGACGGCTGCCCCATGCCCGAGCCCTGCACCGAGACGCGGTGCCCCTCCCACGTGCCGGTGAAGCCCAGCATCCCGCGGGTCTCGGAGTAGAGCTCGGCGCCGTCGAGGAACGTCTCGGCGATCCACTTCGCCCGCAGCGGGTCACCGGGGAACAGGACGATGGGGGCGATCTGACCGGGCTCTGCGGCGATGTGCGTGCTCATCGACTCAGCGTAGGTCAGCCCTCGCGGCGTCGCACCATCTCGCCGATCCACAGCGGGGCGAACGGCGAGGTGCACCCCGGCGCCGTGGGGTAGTCGGCCAGCACCTGCAGTCTCTCGCCGATGGCCAGCGCCCGCGCCCGCAGCTCCGGATGATGGATGCCGATCTGCGCGAGGGTCTCGTTCATCGACCACTGCAGCCGCTTCGGAGCATCCCTCATGTCGCGCTCGATCAGGTCGAGAAGGTGCGCGAGGTCGAGGCCGTCCGGCTGTGTCACGACCCGCACCGAGGTGAGCGACCAGGCCGCGGCGGCGACCGTCGGATCGGCGTCGTCGAACCAGCGCAGACGCATCTCCTCGGCGAGAGGCGTCTTCTTCGCCACGTAGTTCACGAACCAGTCGTTGACCTTGGGTGGATGCGTCTCGCGCAGCATCGCGTCGAGCTCGTCCGGCGTGAACGCGCGCGGCGTGCAGATGAGCAGCGCGAGCAGTCGCGCGCCGGTCTCGCCCGTCGCCCACAGCTCCTTCGCGAGCGGCTGGTCGGTCTTGATGCGCTTCGCCAGCGCGCGCAGGCGGCTGAGGTTCATGCCGTGGTCGTCGCCGCGCTTCTCGTTCGCGGCGCGCATCTTCGGATCCTCGAGGGCGGCGAGTTCGCCGAGCGCCTCCGGCAGCGTCATGTCGGGCATGGGTCCAGGGTAGGCCGCGCGTCAGTCCTCGACCAGCTGGTCGCGGATGCGCCGCAGATCCTCCATCATCGATCCGATCAGGATCCAGTGCTGCGATGCCGGCGGACGGATGACCAGGGGAGCCGTCAACGCCGGGATGGCGGAGGTGAGCGCCTCGGGTTCCTGGGCGACGTCGGCGATCTGCACCGCGAGGCGCACGTCGTGCCCGGCCCGGCGCAGCTGCTCGGCGATCGCGGCGACGGCGGGTTCATCGCCGATCGAGTCGTCGTAGTGGTCGAAGTAGGCGCGGGTCATGCCGATGACCTGCGTGACGATGGGCGACAGCCGCTCCAGCAGTTCCCGCATCTCCCGCAGGTCGGCACGGTGGGTGGAGCGCCGCGGATTCAGCGTCAGCGATTCCTCGCCGGCCGCGATGGAGGCTTCGGCCGCATCCTTCATCGGGCGCAGCAGTCGTGCCTCCAGCATCAGCTCCTGCATCCTGGCCGGGGTCTGCGGTGAAGGCAGGGCGTCAGCGAGGCGGTCGAGGCAGGCAGCCAGCTCGCCGCCCAGCAGGCCGAGATCGCGCCGGGCGGGGGCGACGAGCACCGGAGGCACGATCGCGGCGTTCACCACGATGCCGATCGCGACGCCGATCAGGGTCTCGACGATGCGCGCGAACGCGTACTCCGGGCTCGACGACCCGAGCGCGAGCACCAGCATCGCCGAGATCGCGACCTGGTTTCCGGTCCCCGGTGAGGCTCGGAACACCCACGCGACGAGCATGGCGACCACGATCGCGAGCAGCACGATCCAGCTCGGCGACCCCAGCAGCAGGCCCAGAGCCATGGCGATCACGACGCCGGCGATCACCCCGATGCTGCGCTCGAGCGCCTTCGAGAGGGACTGGTTCACGCTGGGCTGCACGACCAGTAATGCGGCGATCGCCGCGAAGACGGGGAGCTGCGCGGGGAACACCCACCCGGCGATCAGCCACGCCGAGATCGTCGCTGCGGCGGACTTGACCACCTGCAACAACGGGGAGCGCTGCGAGGCGCGGATCGCGGCGGGGATGCGCATGCTCTCCACGGTAGTCGTGCGACGGCGGCCGTCGGAGCCGTGTGGGTGCTGTGCCGCCGCCTGCCACCGGCAGGAGGATCCGCCATCCGCAGGGGAATGTCACGGCGTTTCCTCCTGCAGGTGGCGGGGCGGGTGTGCCTCGACTCGGCATGGCGGGTGTGCCTCATCGCGGCGCGGATGGATGACGACGTCGGAGCCGCGTGCTTGCATGGGCCACATGGAGCAGCGGACTCGACTGCAGGCCGAGACCAGGGCGGTCTGGGCGACGGCGATCTGCTTCGTGCTCGGCGCGCTCGGGGGTGTGACGCTGCCGGCCGGTCAGCCACGACCGCTCACCGGGGACGGCGGGCTCGCGCTCCCCGTCGCCGCGATCGCCGGGGTGATCGCGGCTGCGGCGTTCGTCGTCAGCACCCGGATGCATCGACGCGGCGAGACCGTGCCGATGCCCCGCTGGCAGGCCGTCGTGTCGGACGTGTCGGCGGTCGCGCTCACCGCCGCGTTCGGCGCGGTCACCGCGATGGGGGTGCTGCTGACGGCGGAGATCCTCGCGGTCGGACTGCGCGGCCTCGAACTCGGCGCGCTCGGCGGGGGCCTGCTGGCCGGGGTCGCGGCGGCCGTGGGCGGACGTCTCGCGTTCGGCGCCGGGATCGGGCTGCGTACCGCCGACCTCGCCGGGCTCCTGTCCGGGTACCTCGTCATCGGCACCCTGTTCGCGATGGTCACCGCCGCCGATCCGCGGTGGTGGGAGCGGAACTTCTCGCAGCTGGGCGGCGGCGCCGGCTCGTGGGCGTTCAACGGCACGCTCATGATCGCCGGGCTGCTGGTGGCGACCGTCGGCTCGTACATCGGACGCGACCTGCACCGGGCCCTCGGCGACGGTGCACTGCGGCGCATCGCCGGCATCGTGGCGCTGTGGGCCGCCACCGGGATCACGCTCGCCGCGGTCGGACTGCTGCCGCTGCACCGGGTGCCGATCGGGCACGACATCGCGGCGTTCGCGACGCTCGTGCTGTTCGCGGTGGCCATGGTGGCCACGGCGACGACGGTGCCTGATCGTCCGAGAGCGCTGGTGATCACGACCGCGGGCGTCGTGCTGCTCGTGGTCGTGGCGGTCGTGCTGTGCTTCGGATTCGCACTGTTCTCCGTGACGGCGCTCGAGGCGATCGTGGTCGGCCTCGGCCTGCTCTGGATGACGACGCTGGTTCGCGTGCTCGCGATCGTGGTTCCCGCTGCCTCCCGCCCGTCGGCCCGTGCCACGCTGCGGCGGGCCTGAGCGTTGCGACGGATGCCCGGGGCGAGGGCACGTGGCGAAGATAGGGAATCCGTCCGATGTGGACGGGGTGCCTCAGAGCGGAGTGTAGGGATATCGCACACCGTCGAGGAGAAGTCATGTACGAGCACCCGTATCTCAGCTACCAGGTCACCGAGTTCGAGCGCGAGGAGTTGGTGCGCGCGGCCGAGCGGCATCGGGTGCTGATCGAACGCGCGGACCAGATCGTGCCGCGTCAGGTCGGAGCAGTGCGCGGGGCGGTGCGCCGGATGCTCGGGCGCACCGGCACGGCGGCGGATGCCGCGACCGCGCGAGCGGCTGCCGGGCCGTCGGTCGAGCGCCGTCCCTCCGGCTCCGGCGAGCCGCTGACCGCCCGGTGAGCACGGCGATCCCGTCGCCACGGGACCGCCAGGCGACGGTCGCGGACAGCACTCCGGATGTCGGCGAGGAGTGGGAGCATGAATCCATGTCCTCGTTCGGTCCCAGCTCCGCGATGGTCGGTCGCGACGCCGATCTCGCGGTCGTGCACCGCGGGTTCGGCACCGCCGTCGACGGAACGCCGGCTGCGCTCCTCGTCGAGGGGGAGGCCGGCATCGGCAAGTCACGGCTGCTGCGCGAGTTCGCAGCCGAGGTCGCCGATCGGGCCGACGTGCATGTCGGGTGGTGCCTCGACCTCGGGCCCGCGCGCACGCCCTACGGCCCGCTCACCGGCATCCTGCGCTCGCTCGTCTCCACAGTCGGCGCCGACGAGGTGCGTGAGGCGGTGGGGGTGGGGGCGGAAGCGCTCGGCATGCTGCTGCCCGAACTGGTGGCGGTGCCGAGCGAGCGCGAGCGCACGAGCCCCGAACGGCTCCGCGACGCGATCGCGACGCTCATCGAGACGGCGGCATCCCGCGCCCCGCAGGTGCTCATCGTGGAAGATCTGCACTGGGCGGACGAATCGACGCTCGCGATCCTCTCCTTCCTGCTGCGCACCCTCACGCGGGGACGGGCGCTGCTGCTCCTCAGCTGCCGCACCGACGATGTGCGTCGCGGCGATGCCGTGAGCAGGTTCATCGCCGAGGCCACCAGAGCGCGGCTGCTCGAGCGCATCGCTCTGCAGCGCCTCGCGGCGGATGCGGTGCGCACCCTCGCCGAGCAGATCACCGGCCATCCGCTGAGCGAGGTCGCGTTGGAGCGCGTGCAGGAGCGCGCCGAGGGCGTCCCGTTCTTCGTCGAGGAGATCGCCGGGTGCACGGCGGGTCCGCTGCCCGACGGTCTCCGCGACATCCTGCTCGCGCGGTTCGACCGTCTCGGCGACGATGCGCGCCGGGTCGTGCAGGTCGCATCGGGGGCGGAGCGGCCGCTCGCGCATCCCCTGCTCATGCACCTCGCCGACCTCCCGGAGGAGCGGCTCGACGACGCGCTCCGTGAGGCGATGAGCAGCGGCATCCTGGTCATCTCCGACGACCTGTATCGATTCCGGCATGCGCTGCTGCGCGAAGCCGTGCACGCCGATCTGCTGCCGGGAGAGCGGTCGCGGCTGCACCGCTCCTATGCCGAGACGCTCGAGGCGCACAGCGACGACACCGAGAGCGGCGATGCCGCGGCTCTGGCGTACCACTGGCAGCTCGCCAAAGACGAGCGTCGCGCCCTGATCGCCGCGGTCGAGGCGATGCGTCACGCCAAGGCGCGGTTCGCGTTCGGCACGGCCGCCCGGTTCGGCGAGCTCGCCCTCGACCTGTGGCCGCAGGTGCCCGATGCGGCGGACGCGGCGGGCGTCACGCACCTCGAACTGCTCCACACGCTCGGGTCGATCCTGCGCAATGCGGGCGATGGTGAACGGGCGCTCACCGTCGCGAATCTCGCGCTCGACGAGGTCGACAGCGCGACGGTCGACCCGCGACTGCATGCCCGCCTGCTCCGCAACAAGGCGCTGTATCTGGTGAACCTCGGTCGCGCCGGGGCGATCCCGCTGCTGCAGCAGGCGCTCGCGATCCTCGACGGGAACGTCGACGACGAGCTCGTCACCGCAGAACGCGTCGACGACGACGGGCTGAGGGCCGAACTGCTGAACCAGCTGGCGAGCCGGCGCATGATCGCGGGCGACCGGATGGAGGCGATCGCGATCGCCACCGAAGCCGCCGAGGTCGCCGCCCGCGCGCACTCCGACGATCAGCTCTCGATCGCCGCGAACGTGCGAGGTGCGTCGCGCGCTCATCTCGGCGACATCGAGGGTGGCGTCCGCGAGTACGCGCTCGCCCGCGACCTCGCCCGAGGCTCGACGGCCGAGATGCGCTACCGGGTCAACTACTCCGACCTCCTGGGTCTGCTCGGCCGGTACCGCGAGGCGCTGCTGCTCGCGGAGGAGGGCCTCGCTCGCGCGCGCGTGCTCGGCGTGGAGCGCACATCGGGGTCGATCATGGCGCAGAACATGGCGGTGCCGCTGCTCGAGCGCGGCGAGATCGCCCGGGTGGAGGAGATGCTCGCGCGCGACTTCATGCAGGGCACGCTTCGGGTGTTCCGCATGTACGCGACCATGACGTGGGTGCGTGTGCTGGCGTGGCGAGGGCGGTCAGCCGAGGCGGCCGATGCGATGCGCGAATGGCTTCCCGCGTTCCGGGAGACCGGCGCCGTCGAACGGCAGATCTGGTACGACGGCGTGGTGATGGCCGTCGCGGTGGCCGAGAGCGCCGGAGATCAGCGAGGAGCGCTCGCCGCGATCCTCGCGATGATCGACGACGACGGCCCCGTGCTGCTGCACCAGCGCCGGCTGCTGCTGCAGGCGGGCGCGATCATCGCGCAGCTGCGTGCGGCGGGCGACGATGTGGCCGCGGCGTCGCGCGCAGTCGCTGCGGCGTGGGCCGCGCAGTCGGCGCAGTTGAGGGGCGGCACCTGGTCGGTGATCCTCGACGCGCTGCTCGCACCGACGGCGGAGGCGCTCGATGAGGCGATCGCCCTCGCCGACGGAGAAGATGTGCCGGTCACGTTCCGTGTCGTCAGCCGTATCGAGCGCGCACGGCTGCTCGTGCACGCCGGCGAGCGGGCTGTCGCCGCACCGCTGCTGGCAGCTGCCGAGAGGATCGCCGACGAGCTCGGTCATGTGCAGCTGCAGGCCGCGGTCGCGGAGTTCGCTACGGCGGCCGGGCTGAGGGCGGGCGATGACGACGAGTCCGCACTCCTCACCGCCCGCGAGCGCCAGGTGCTGGCACTCGTCGCCGAAGGGCTCAGCAATCGCCAGATCGGAGAGCGGCTGTTCATCAGCGTGAAGACCGTGAGCGTGCACGTCTCGGCGGTGCTGCGCAAGCTCGGGGTGAGCACGCGCACCGAGGCGGCGCTGGCGGCCCGTGCTTCCCGCGCGCTGTCGTGAGCCGGGTGTGGCGTGCTCCAGAACTCGGGGGCCCACGACCAGGGGCGGCGTGGTACGGTTGGCAACGTGCCTCTTCCTGGAGGCGTCATTCATCACCGGCCCGCGAACGCTTGCTGCGACGTGTGTGGCCCGACATCTGGATCCGAATTCTGCGCCGATCGGTTCGGCACGGATCCCCTGAAAATCTCGCCCCTTCATTCGGAGGTGGCTCACTCGTATCCTCCGGTTGTTCCGGGGCGATGCACAAGCCGTGTAAAACAGCGGCTAGTTCAACAGAAAGAAGAAACACATGGCCACTGGCACTGTGAAATGGTTCAACGCGGAAAAGGGCTTCGGCTTCATCGCTCCCGATGACGGCTCCGACGACCTGTTCGCCCACTACTCGGCGATCACGGGCTCGGGCTTCAAGGAGCTCCGCGAGAACCAGAAGGTCGAATTCGACGCTGAGCGTGGCCCCAAGGGCATGCAGGCGGCGAACATCCGCGCACTCTGAGCGCGCACTGATCGTCCGGAAGCCGGTCGGGCCCCTCGTGGGTCCGGCCGGCTTCTGCGTTCCCTCCGGGAGTGGATGCGCGAGGAGGGGTCGGTAAGTCCAGACTCTTGGCTTATTAGGGATGCCTAACCATCTGTTAGATTAGGCCAGGCTTACCAAAGCCTCCCCCCCTCCACCCTCCGAAGGGAATGCCTGTGCGCACCTCTCGACTTCTCGCCGCCGCCGTCGCCGCGGCGCTCGCCCTCAGCCTCACCGCCTGCGCGACCGCGTCGACCGGCGAAGACTCCGACGCCGTCGGCGGCAACCCTGCCGATCCTTCCGCCTTCCCTGTCACGGTCGAGCACGTCTACGGCGAGACCACGATCACCGAGAAGCCCGAGCGCGTCGCGACGATCGCGTGGGCGAACCACGA
This sequence comes from Microbacterium sp. NPDC087591, assembly GCF_044743625.1. NCBI lineage: Bacteria > Bacillati > Actinomycetota > Actinomycetes > Micrococcales > Microbacteriaceae > Microbacterium > Microbacterium sp. NPDC087591. The sequence continues at coordinate 1,291,649 of NZ_JBIUWU010000001.1, read as the reverse complement.
GGTGCCGTTGGCTCTCGGGATCGTCCCCGTCGGCATGAGCAAGGCCACCTGGGGCGACGACGATGACAACGGCGTGCTGCCCTGGGTCGAGGAGAAGCTCGACGAGTTGGGCGCCGACACCCCGGTGCTGTTCGACGAGACCGACGGCATCGACTACGAGGCTGTGGCCGACACCGAGCCCGACGTCATCCTCGCCGCGTACTCCGGTCTGACCCAGGAGGAGTACGACACCCTCTCCAAGATCGCTCCGGTCGTCGCCTACCCCAAGGTCGCCTGGGGGACCTCGGTCGACGACATGATCGAGCTGAACTCGAAGGCCCTCGGCCTGGAGGCAGAGGGGCAGGCGCTGATCGAGGACCTGCACGCCGATTCCGAGGCGGCGCTCGAGGAGAACAGCATCCTCAAGGACAAGAAGGTCCTGTTCGCCTACGTCGACCCGACCGACCTCAGCCAGATCGGCTACTACACGGCGATCGACACGCGCCCCGGCTTCCTGCACGACAACCTGGGGCTCCCGCTCCCGTCGATCGTCGAGGAGAACGCCGGCAGCGACCAGTTCTACCTCACGGTCAGCTCGGAAGAGGCCGACAAGTTCGCTGACGTCGATGTGTTCGTCACCTACGGAGACGACTCGCTCATCGCGACGCTGCAGGCCGACCCGCTGCTCTCCAAGATCCCGGCCATCGCCGAGGGGCGGATCGCGATCCTGCCCGACGCCACGCCGGTCGCGGCATCCGCGAACCCCTCGCCGCTGTCGATCCCGTGGGGTCTGAGCGACTACCTGGCCCTTCTGGCCGCGCCGCTCGCGGCGAAGTGAGCCTCGACTCCCGCTCCGTGCACTGAACACAGTGGCCACCGTCACCGTTCCCACGCCGGGCACCGCAGACCTGCGGCGCCCGGCGTGGGCGCGTACCCTCTGGCTGCTGATCGGGCTGGGCGTGCTGCTCGTGCTCTGCGTGCTGTCGGTGTGCTTCGGGGTGCGCGCGGTCAGCATCGACGACATCATCGCGGCTCTCGGCGGGCAGACCGACACCCTCGCCCAGGCCGCGATCGTCAAGAGGCTGCCGCGCACGGTGCTCGCGCTGCTGGTCGGCGCCGCGCTCGCGCTCTCCGGCGCCACGATGCAGGCCGTGACCCGCAACCCGATCGCCGACCCCGGCATCCTCGGCGTCTCGAACGGTGCGTCGCTCGCGGTCGTCCTCGGCATCGCGTTCCTGGGCCTCTCGAACCCCTACGGCCAGATGGCCCTCGCGATCGTCGGCGCCGCGATCGCCGCGACCTTCGTCTACACGGTCGGCTCGCTCGGCCGCGGTGGGGCCACGCCGCTCAAACTCGCGCTCGCGGGAGCCGCGACCTCTGCCGCCTTCGCCTCGCTCATCAGCGCGATCATGCTGCCCCGTGTCGACCTGCTGCAGACGTTCCAGTCCTGGCAGATCGGCGGCGTCGGCGGCGCCGAGTGGCCGCGCATCGCGCTGACCGCACCGGTGCTCGCGCTCGGCGCGCTCATCTGCATCGCGAGCGCCCGCGGGATGAACTCCCTCGCGCTCGGCGACGACATGGCCAAGGGGCTGGGGGAGCACGTCTTCCGCACCCGCCTGATGTCGGCCTTGGGTGCCGTCATCCTCGCCGGTGCCGCGACCGCGATCGCCGGACCGATCGGGTTCGTCGGGCTGGTGATCCCGCACGTCTGCCGCCTGCTGATCGGCACCGACCACCGTTGGCTGCTGCCGTTCTCCGCGCTGGCCGGTGCGGCACTCCTGCTCGCCAGCGACATCATCGGACGCGTGATCGCGCCGTCCTCCGAGGAGATCCAGGTGGGCATCATCACCGCGATCGTCGGCGCCCCGTTCTTCATCTGGATCGTCCGCCGTCAGAAGGTGCGGGAACTGTGAGCACCCTGAAGCAGACCAGTGAGGCGCAACCGCCCGCATCCGACGCCGCAGCGGCGAGCGTCGCCGCGATCATCGCGGGCCGTCGTGCCCGCCATCGCCGCCACGGCATCGCCACCGTCGTGCTCGGCATCCTGCTGTTCGTCCTCTTCGCGGTCGCGCTCATGGTGGGCAACACGTTCTACACACCGGACCAGATCATCCGGGTGATCCTCGGCGAGACGGTGCCTGGTGCCTCCTTCACCGTCGGCGAGCTGCGGCTGCCGCGCGCCGTGCTGGCGGTGCTCGCCGGGCTCGCCTTCGGCATCGCGGGCGTGTGCTTCCAGACCCTGCTGCGCAACCCGCTCGCCTCCCCCGACATCATCGGCATCTCCGATGGGGCCGGCGCGGCGGCCGTGGTCGGCATCGTGGTGCTGTCGCTGAACGGACCCGTCGTCTCGCTGCTGGCCCTGGGTGGCGCGCTCATCACCGCCGGGGTGATCTACCTGCTCTCGATCAAGGGCGGCTTCGCGGGTACCCGACTGATCCTGATCGGGATCGGCATCGCGGCGATGCTGCAGAGCGTGATCTCGTATCTGCTGTCGCGCGCCGCGAGCTGGGACATCCAGACCGCGATGCAGTGGCTCACCGGCAGCCTGAACAACGCGTCGTGGGAGCGCGTGACTCCGCTCGCGATCGCCGCAGCCGTCATCCTGCCGCTGATGCTCACGCAGGGCAGGGCGCTGGGTGCCCTGCAGCTGGGCGACGACTCGGCCTCCGGTCTCGGGGTGCGCGTGAACCGCACGCGCCTGCTCTTCATCCTGGGAGCCGTCGCACTGCTGGCATTCGCCACCGCGGCCACCGGTCCCATCGCCTTCGTGGCGTTCATGGCGGGCCCCATCGCCGCACGCATCACGGGACCGGGCGCGAACCTGCTGCTGCCCAGCGCGTTCGTCGGCGCGGTCCTGGTGCTCGGCGGCGACCTGATCGGCCAGTTCGCGCTCGGCGCGCGCTACCCGGTCGGCGTCATCACCGGCGTGCTCGGCGCGCCGTACCTGATCTATCTCCTCATCCGCACCAACCGCACCGGGGGTTCGCTGTGACCGTCTCGCACACACTGTCGGCGGAGGGGGTCACCCTCTCCTACGGTGACCGCACCATCATCGACACGCTCGATCTGCAGATCAGCCCGGGCAAGATCACCACGATCGTCGGGGCCAACGGATGCGGCAAGTCGACGCTGCTGCGCTCGCTCGCCCGGCTCCTGTCGCCCAGCGCCGGACAGGTCGTGCTCGACGGCAAGTCGGTGCACGCGCGTCCGACCAAGGAGGTCGCGCGCATCCTCGGCCTGCTCCCGCAGTCGCCTGTCGCGCCGGAGGGCATCGCCGTGGCCGACCTGGTGGGCCGCGGCCGGCATCCGCATCAGAAGGTGCTCGCGCGGTGGAGCGCGCACGACTACGAGGTCGTAGCCGATGCGCTGGCGGCCACGGGGACGACCGAGCTCGCCGACCGCAGCGTCGACGAGCTCTCGGGCGGACAGCGCCAGCGGGTGTGGATCGCGATGGCGCTCGCGCAGGAGACCGACATCCTGCTGCTGGACGAGCCGACCACGTTCCTCGATGTCGCGCACCAGGTCGAGGTGCTCGATCTGCTCACCGACCTCAGCGTCTCGCGCGGCACGACCATCGTGATGGTGCTGCACGACCTCAACCTCGCCGCGCGCTACGCCGACGAGCTCGTCGCCATGAAGGACGGACGCGTGCACGCGATCGGCGCTCCGCAGGATGTCGTCACCGCCGCACTCGTCGAAGAGGTCTTCGGCCTCGCCAATCAGATCACCATCGATCCGGTCTCCGGCAAGCCGATGGTCACACCCATCGGGAGGCACCATGTCCGCTGAGACCACCACCGAACGCCCCACCTACGTGCTGGCGCGCGCCGAGGTGCGTGCCGTGAACCGCGTCTCGCCGTCGTTCGTGCGGGTGACCTTCGGCGGCGACGAGCTGTTCGAGTTCGGCACCCCTGGCGAGGTCTTCGACAGCCGGATCAAGCTGATCTTCCCGCCGGCATCCGGCGTGCTCCCGACCCTCGACCGCGAGACCGGCGACTGGTGGGGGTCGTTCCTCGCGGTGCCGGAGGAGGAGCGCGGGTCCATGCGCACCTACTCGGTGCGTGATCTGCGGGTCGATGCCGAGGGTACGGAGCTCGACGTGGACTTCGTGCTGCACCTCGAACCGGGTCTCACCGGGCCCGCGTCCCTCTGGGCGAGCGCCGCCGCGGTGGGGCAGGAGCTGTTCCTGGTCGGTCCGCGCCGCGGGGTGGCAGCCGATGCGCACGGTGGAGCGGAGTACGCCCCCGGAACTGCCGCCTCGGTCGTGCTCGCCGGTGACGAGACGGCCGCGCCGGCCATCGCCCGCATCCTCGAAGACGCCCCGAGCGACCTGCGCGGCGTCGCCTTCATCGAGGTGCCGTCGCCCGCCGACATCCTGCGGATCGACGTGCCGGCCGGCGTCGAGGTGCACTGGCTGCCCCGCGATGCCGGTGAGCCGCACGGGCTGCGCCTGATCCCCGCGGTGCTCGCGCACCTGGGAGATGCGGATGCGGCGGACGAGATCCGGGTGAAGGACATCGACACCGAGGATCTGCTCTGGGAGACGCCGGACTACTCGGGGCTCGGCGAGGAGATCGCGGCGACGGATGCTCCTGGCGAACGCTACTTCTGGATCGCGGGCGAGAGCGGCGTCGTCACGACCCTGCGCCGCCACCTCGTGAAGGACCTCGGCATCGACCGTTCGCAGGTCGCGTTCATGGGGTACTGGCGCCGCGGCGTCGCCATGCGCGGCTGACGCGAGCGCGCGGGGCTGTTGCGCCCGTCTCGACGGAGATCTCACGAACGAAGGACGGTTTCCGATATCCGGTCCTTCATTCCGTGAGATCTCCTTCACCGCGTGCGATCGCGGGGATGCGGAGCTCCGCAGGGACCGGTGGCGGACGCGGGCGCTGCGGCGTAGCATCCCCGTGGAATCGTTCGACGAGGAGGCCCCGATGACGCAGCACACGCTCGAGCTCCCGGAGGTCGACCTCGTCTACGACGTGCACGGACCGCTGCCGACCCCGGATGGCCGGCCGCCGCTGATGATGATCGGCCAGCCGATGGATGCGAGCGGGTTCCAGGCGCAGGTGGCGCTGTTCGCTGACCGCACCGTCGTGACGTACGACCCTCGCGGCCTCGGCCGCAGCATCCGCAAGGACGGCGGGGTCACGAACGACCCCGAGGTCCAGGCGGAGGACGTCCACGCGATCATCGAGACGCTCGGTGCCGGACCCGTCGACATGCTCGCGAGCAGTGGCGGCGCGGTCACCGCCCTCGCGCTGGTGACGGTGCATCCGCATGACGTCGCGACGCTCGTCGCGCACGAGCCGCCGATCGACAGCGTGCTGCCGGACGCCGACGCGGTGCATCGAGCCCGCATCGCCTACACGCAGGCGTACCAGGACCGCGGATGGGGCGCCGGGATGGCGGCATTCGTCGCGATGACCTCATGGGAGGGTGAGGTCAACGACGAGTTCCTCGCCCAGCCGGCGCCCGATCCCGCCGCGTTCGGGATGCCGACGGAGGATGACGGGAGGCGGGATGATCCGCTCCTGTCCGAACTCTCCTGGGCGGTGCCGCTCTACGAGCCGGATCTGGAGGCGCTGACTGCAGCGCCGACGCGGATCGTGGTGGCCGTCGGCGAGGAGTCGCTGAAGAGTTACACCGGCCGTACCTCGATCGCCCTCGCCGAGAAGCTCGGCCAGCAGGCCACGGTCTTCCCCAGCCATCACGGCGGGTTCATGGGCGGCGAGTTCGGGTATGCCGGGCAGCCCGAGGCCTTCGCCGCGAAGCTCCGCGAGGTGCTCGACCGGACTTAGGGTGTGCGGCGAGCCCGCTCGCCTCCTCCCGCCGCGAGGCCGTCGCACGCGCCGACGGAGATCGCACGGGATGACGGACCGATTCCGGCATCTGCTCCTGCATTCCGTGAGATCTCCTGTAGAACGGGCGTCGGCCCGCCAGGGGGTGCGCGAAACCGTCTAGGCGCTCTCGCGCACCACCAGCTCGGTGTCGAGGACCACGGAGCGGGGGGATGCTCCGGCGATGACCTCGAGCAGCACGGCGACCATCTGCGCGCTGATCTGGTCCCACGGCTGGCGCATGGTCGTGATCGGGGGCTCGTGGGTGGCGGCGAGGCCGGAGTCGTCGAAGCCGGCGATCGCGATGTCCTCGGGCACCCGGCGTCCGGCCCGGCGCGCGGCGGCGATCGCGCCGGCGGCCATCCGGTCGGAGGCGGCGAACACGGCGTCGACGTCGTGCGCGAGCATCCGGGTCATCGCGGCGACACCCGATTCGTACGAGTAGTCCCCGACCTCGACGAGCGACTCGTCGTACCGGTCGCCGAGCTCTTCGCGGAAACCGACCAGACGGTAGCGCCCGCCTGGGGTGTCGTCGGGGCCGGTGATCATGCCGATCCGACGGTGTCCCTGCGCCACCAGGTGCGCGGCCATCGCACGGGCAGAGGCGACCTCGTCGACCGAGATCGTCGAGAGCTCGCGCTCGTGTCCGAGGGGCACGCCGCAGCAGACGGTGGGGATGCCGACCTCGATCAGCTGGTCGAGCAGCGGGTCGGACTCGTGCGACGAGATGAGCATGACGCCGTCGACGTGGCCGGCGCTGAGGAACTGCGCGACGCTCTCGCGCTCGGCGGGCGTTCCGGCCACGAGGAGCACCAGGGTCATCGCTCGCTGCGCGAGGGCCTCGGCGGCTCCGCGCAGCAGCAGGGCGAACGTCGGGTCGTCGAAGAGCAGCTGCTGCGGCTCGGTGAGCAGGAACGCCAGGGAGCCGGCACGGCCGGTGGCGAGGCTGCGGGCATGGTGGTTGGCGGTGTAGCCGGTGGCGAGGATCGCCTCTTCGACCGCCTGTCTGGCGTCGGGGGACACCCAGTGCCCGCCGTTGATCACGCGCGAGACCGTGCTGCGGGACACCCCCGCCTGTGCCGCGATCTGGCGGATCGTCGGCTTGCGCTTCGCGCTGACATCACTCATCGCTGTGACTCTACCCACAGCATCCCGTCCAGCGGTAGTCGAAACTGGGACCGGTCTCAGTTCGGTAACGGCGGTTGTGATCGACGGCGGACCTGAGGTAGAACTGAGACCGGTCCCAGTCACGTCCCTGTGACAACCTGAGACCGGTCCCAGTCAAGCGACAGCATGCAGGGACCGCACCACGACCGCACCGACCCGATGGAGTGCCGATGACCTCCCCCCACGCCTGGCCCGACCTGCGCGGAATCGCCTATGGCGGCGACTACAACCCTGAGCAGTGGTCCCGTGAGACGTGGCGCGAAGACGTCGTGCTGATGCGCGAGGCCGGAGTGAACCTGGTCAGCGTCGGCATCTTCTCGTGGGCGCTCATCGAGGTCGCCGAGGGGGAGTTCGACTTCACCTGGCTCGACGAACTGCTCGACCTGCTGCACCAGAACGGCATCGCGGTCGACCTGGGCACGCCCACGGCTTCCCCGCCCGCCTGGTTCTTCGCGAGCCACCCCGAGGCGCACGTGATCGACCGCGAGGGTCGCACCATGGGCTTCGGCTCCCGTGGCATGGCGTCGCACTCGTCGCCGGCCTACCGCGAGGCGATCGTCCGGATCGCGGATGCCCTCGCGGCACGCTACGCGCAGCATCCGTCCGTCGTGCTCTGGCACGTGCACAATGAATACGGCGTTCCCGTCGGCGAGGACTATTCCCCCAACGCGGTCGCCGCCTTCCGGCTCTGGCTCCAGGTGAAGTACGGCTCGCTCGAGGCGCTCAACAGCGCGTGGGGCACCGCCTTCTGGGGGCAGCACTACTCGGCCTGGGAGCACATCGGCGCCCCGGCCATCGCCCCGAGCGTCGTGAACCCGGCGCAGCGCCTCGACTTCGCCCGCTTCACGGATCACCAGCTGCGCGCGTGCTTCATCGCCGAGCGCGACGCGATCCGCGCGCACGCCACGCAGCCCGTCACGACGAACTTCATGGCGAACCAGAGCTGGACCACGGATCTGTGGGCCTGGGGGCGCGAGGTCGACATCGTCTCGGACGACCACTACCTGTGGGCGGCCGACGAGGATGCGCACATCGGTCTGGCGATCGCGGCCGACCTCAGTCGTTCGGTCGGTGGCGGCAAGCCGTGGATCCTCATGGAGCACTCCACCTCGGCCGTGAACTGGCAGCCGCGCAACATCGCGAAGCGCCGCGGCGAGATGATGCGCAACTCGCTCACGCATCTCGGACGCGGGGCAGACGGCATCCTCTTCTTCCAGTGGCGCGCAGGGCGCTCCGGCGCCGAGAAGTTCCACTCCGCGATGCTGCCGCACGCGGGAGCCGACTCGCGGGTCTTCCGCGAGGTCGTCGAACTGGGCGCCGCGCTCGGGCGCCTCGACGAGGTGCAGGGCACCACGGTCGTGGCCGACGTCGCCATCCTGTGGGACTTCGAGTCGTTCTGGGCGCAGGACCTCGAATGGCGCCCGTCCGAAGACGTCACACACGCCGCCCAGGTGCGCCGCTTCTACGAGCAGCTCTGGCGCGACGGTATCACCGTCGACTTCGCCCTCCCCGGCCAGGATCTCTCGGGCTACCGACTGGTCGTCGCCCCGGCGCAGTACCTGCTGAGCACCGCGGATGCCGCGAACCTCACCGCCTATGTGAACGACGGCGGCACGCTGCTGGTCTCGTTCTTCTCGGCGATCGTCGACGAGAACGACGCCGTGCACGCCGGAGGCTTCGTGGCCCCGCTGCGCGATGCGCTCGGCCTCACGGTCGAGGAGTTCCTGCCGCTGCGCGAAGGCGAGAGCCATGGCCTCGACTGGGCCGACCATGCGGACATCGTGGCCGACGTCTGGCAGGAGGACATCGCGCTCGAGGGAGCCGAGGTCGTCGCGAGCTTCTCGGGCGGACCCGGTGAAGGCGAGCCCGCGATCACCCGGCACACCCACGGTGCCGGTACCGGCTGGTACGTCGGCACCCGACTGGATGCGGCGGGCATGCGCGCGCTCCTCCACGAGGTCTACGCGGATGCCGACATCTCACCGTCCGGCGTCGCCGAGGGCCTCGAGGTCATCACCCGTCGCGGCGCCGACGCCGTGTACCGCGTGGCCGTCAACCATCGTGACCACGACGTCGAGCTCGAGGCCGCCGGCGTCGAGCTGCTCACCGGCACCGAGGTCTCGGGATCCCTGACCATCGCGGCGGGCGGCGTCGCCGTCATCCGAACCACCTGACCCACCCCGCGTCTCGCTCCGCTCGTTCAGGGGGCGAGACGACGACATCACCACTGCACCACCCACTCACCGGTCGCGATGACGCGAAGCGCATCGTCGGCCACAACAGATAGGAAAACGCATGCGCAAGCACATCGGAGTCGGCGCACTCGCTCTGTCCGCCGTCGTCCTGCTGGCAGGCTGCTCGGCCGGCGCGCCCGAGGGCGGCGACGACGCCACGTCGGGAGACGGCGCGGAACTCGTCATCTGGACGGACGCGGAGCGCGAAGCCGCGATCACCGCCGCCGCCGAGGCCTTCGAGGAGGAGACCGGAGCCACGGTCACCCTCGTGCAGAAGAACTTCGAAGACCTCCGCAACGACTTCATCGCGCAGGTGCCGACCGGCGAGGGCCCCGACATCACCGTCGGCGCCCACGACTGGCTCGGCGCGCTGGTCGCGGCCGGCGTCGTCGACACGATCGATCTCGCCGACAAGGCGTCGGAGTTCGAGCAGGTCGCCCTCGACGCGATGACGTACGACGGCCAGCTGTACGCGCTGCCGTACTCGCTCGAGACCATCGCCCTGGTGCAGAATGTCGACCTCGTCGGCGCCGAGGCGCCCGCGACCTGGGACGACATGATCGCGAAGGGCGTCGCGGCGGGAACCGAGCGTCCGTTCGTCATCAACACCGCGGGCGAGACCGGCGACGGCTACACGATGTACGGGCTGCAGACCTCGTTCGGAGCCCCGGTCTTCGTGCAGGACGACACCGGCTCGTACACGAGCGAGGTCGGCATGGGCGGCGCGCCCGGCGAGGCGTTCGCCACCTGGCTCGGCGCCAACGGCGCCACGGGCACCGGCTACATCTCGACCACGATCGACTACGACATCAACAACGAGCTGTTCGCGTCGGGCAAGGCTCCGTACACGATCCAGGGTCCGTGGGCGATCAGCGCGTTCGACGGCATCGACGTCGCGGTGAACCCGATCCCCTCGGCCGGTGGCGAGACCGCCGCCCCGTTCGTCGGTGTGCAGGGCTTCTACCTGTCGAGCAAGAGCAAGAACGCGCTTCTCGCCCAGGAGTTCCTCGTGAACTACCTCGGCACCGAAGACGCGCAGCGCGCCCTGTACGAGGCCGATCCCCGTATCCCGGCATGGACCACGCTCGCCGAGGAGGTCTCGTCCGACCCGATCACGGCCGGTTTCGTGGCATCCGCCAAGAACGGCGTGCCGATGCCGTCGATCCCCGAGATGGGCTCGGTGTGGGACCTCTGGAACGCCGCTCAGGCGCAGATCATCAACGGCGCCGACCCCGTGTCGACGTGGAACACCATGGTCGCCGACCTCGAGACGACTCTCGCGGGTTGATTCTGCCGGAGCCCTTCGTCTCGCTTCGCCCGCTCAGGAGCCGGTTCTCTCCAGGCCGTCTCCTGAGCGGGAGCGCAGCGACGAGACGAAGGACGCCAGCGATCCGCAGACAGGACGGATGACATGACGATCCAGGCACCGCCCACGCAGGCGCCCACCCCGGTGGTGAGGTCCTCGCGCGAATCCCACGCCCGCCGTTTCCGCGGCCTCGGCTGGGGGTTCCTCATCAAGCTCGCGCTCATGGCGCTGGTCAACGCCTTCGGCATCATGACGGCGATCTCGGCGTGGAGCGCCGAGTCCTGGATCGTCCTCGGCGTCGTCGTCCTGCTGGTGATCATCGCCGACTGGGTGTACTTCACCCGTCGGGCGCTGCCGCTGAAGTATCTGCTGCCCGGGCTGGTCTTCCTGCTCGTCTTCCAGGTGTTCATCTTCGGCTACACGGCCTACATCGCCTTCACCAACTACGGCACCGGCCACGTCGGCACGCAGGAGCAGGCGGTCGAGGCCGCACTGATCCAGGGTGAGCGCCGTGTCGACGGGTCCGCCGACTACCCGCTGTCCATCGTGGAGCGCGGTGGCGAGCTCGGCTTCGCGATCGTCGACGAGGACGGCGACGTTCGTGTCGGCTCGGCGGAGGAGCCGCTGACCGCGGTATCCGGTGCCGAGATCGGCACCACCGGCGCCCCCAGCGAGGTTCCGGGGTGGACGGTCATCCCCCGCGCGACCGTGCTGACCGACGCCACACTCGGCGCGACGATCAAGGACCTCCGCGTTCCGGTGTCGGATGACCCCAACGACGGCTCGATCCGCACCCGTGAAGGATCCACCGGTTCGGTCTACGAGCCGACGCTGGTGTGGGATGCCGATGCGCAGACCATCACCGACACGCAGTCCGGCACGGTGTACACGGCCACCGAGCTCGGCGCGTTCGTCGCAGACGACGGCACGGCGCTGCCGACCGGGTGGTCCGTGAACGTCGGCTTCGCCAACTTCCTCAAGCTCTTCACCGACGCGAACCTCGCGGGCACCCTGTTGAGCGTCACGGTCTGGACGTTCGCATTCGCGATCCTGTCCGTCGTGCTCAGCTTCGCCGTCGGACTCGGCCTCGCGATCGTCTACAACGACCCCAGGGTCAAGGGCAGACGGCTCCTGCGGGCGCTGTTCATCCTGCCGTACGCGTTCCCCGCGTTCATGGCCGCGCTGCTGTTCCGTGGCATGTTCAACGCCGAGTTCGGCGTGATCAACGACCTCCTCTTCTTCGGGGCGCACATCAACTGGCTCGGGGATCCGTGGCTGACCCGTGCCGCGGTGATCTTCGTGAACGTCTGGCTCAGCTATCCGTACTGGTTCCTGGTCTGCACCGGCGCGCTGCAGTCGCTGCCCGGCGAGACGCTCGAGGCGGCCGAGATCGACGGGGCGAACAAGATCCAGCGGTTCCGGGCGATCGTGCTGCCGCTGCTGCTCGTCTCGACCGCGCCTCTGCTGATCGCCTCGTTCGCGGTGGCGTTCAACAACTTCACCGTGATCTACACCTTCAACAACGGCGGGCCGGCCATCGCCGGTGCACCGTATGCACTGGGCTCGACCGACATCCTCGTCTCGGCCATCTACGACGTCTCGGGCGTCTCGGGTGGTGCGGCCGACTACGGCCTCGCGAGCGCGCTGTCGATCATCGCCTTCATCGTGGTCGGCCTCATCTCAGCGCTGAGCTTCCGACAGACCCGCAAGCTCGAGGAGTACCAGTGATGAGCGAGACCAGAGTCATCGTGACCGGTTCGTCGACGCAGACGCAGGCCGCCCGCGCGGGTGCACGTCGGCGTCGCTGGTGGAGCGAGATCGGCTGGAAGTACATCCTGGCCGTCGGTGTGCTGATCTTCGCCGCGTTCCCGCTCGTGTACGTGCTGTCGGCATCGCTCAACCCGAACGGCAGCCTCGCGGCATCCAGTGCTCTGTTCAGTGCGTTCGATCCGGCGAACTACATCGCCCTCGGCGAATCCCGCTATTGGGTGTGGTTCGGTAACACGCTGCTGATCGGCGGCGTGACCGCGGTCGGCTCGGTGCTCATGGGCGCCTGCGGCGCGTACGCGTTCTCGCGGTTCCGGTTCAGCGGCAGGCGCGCCAGCCTCACCACGCTGCTGGTGCTGCAGATGTTCCCGCAGGCCCTCGCGTTCATCGCGATCTTCCTGATGCTGCAGACCATCGGCGATGTGGTGCCCGCGCTCGGCATCAACTCGAAGATCGCCCTCATCTGCGTGTACCTCGGCGGCGCACTCGGCGCGAACACGTTCCTGATGTACGGCTTCTTCAACACGATCCCGGTCGAGATCGACGAGTCGGCCAAGATCGACGGAGCAACCCACGCGCAGATCTTCTGGCGGCTCATCATGCCGCTGGTCGTGCCGATCCTCGCGGTCGTCGCGCTGCTCGCGTTCCTCGCGGCCTTCGGCGACTTCATCCTGTCGAAGATCATCCTCACCTCCGAGGACAACTGGACCCTCGCCGTCGGCATGTACCAGTGGGTCTCCAACCAGCTGACCTCGCGCTGGGGGCTGTTCGCCGCCGGTGTCGTGGTCGCCGCCGTGCCCGTCCTCGCGCTGTTCTTCTCGCTGCAGAAGTACATCGTCGGCGGACTCACCCAAGGATCCGTCAAAGGCTGATCCTCACCCCTCCTGCTCGAAAGGCCGTCATGCACCGTCGCACGCGTTCCCTTCTCTCCACCGCCCTGGCCACGGTCGCCGCTGTCTCCCTGATCGGGGTGTCGGTGCCGGCGTCGGCCGCCTCGACCCCTGCATCCTCGGCAGTGATCGTCGCGGCAGCCGCCCCGGTGGATGCCACGATCACCGTCCCGCGCGTCGAGAATCTGCCGGAGGATTTCATCGGCGGCGTCGACGTCTCGTCGGTGCTGTCGCTCGAGGCGTCCGGCGTCGTGTTCCGCGACTCCGACGGCACTCCGGGCGATCTGTTCGAGATCCTCGCCGACGCCGGGGTCACCGACGTGCGGGTGCGGGTGTGGAACAACCCGTTCGACGCGGACGGCAACGGCTACGGCGGCGGTGACGTCGACGTCGACCGCGCGGTGGAGATCTCTCAGCGCGCGACGGATGCCGGGCTCGGCGTGCTCGTCGACTTCCACTACTCGGACTTCTGGGCCGACCCCGCCAAGCAGCAGGCGCCCAAGGCCTGGGCGGGGATGACGGTCGATGAGGTCGCCGCCGAAGTGGGCGTCTTCACCCGAGACGCGGTGCGACGCCTCGCCGAAGCGGGCGTCGACCTGCGCATGGTGCAGGTCGGCAACGAGACGAACGGAGGCGTCGCCGGTGTGCGCGGCTGGGATGCCATGGCGAAGGTGTTCGCGGCGGGCTCCGCCGCCGTGCGCGCCGAGTCGCCGGACACGCTCGTCGCGCTGCACTTCACCAACCCCGAGCGCGCCGGCTTCTACGCCGACGTCGCCGCCCAGCTCGACCGCCGCGATGTCGACTACGACGTGTTCGCATCGTCGTACTACCCGTTCTGGCACGGCACTCCCGAGAACCTCACCGCGGTGCTCTCGCACGTCGCCGAGACATACGGCAAGAAGGTCATGGTCGCCGAGACCTCGTGGGCGTTCACGCTCGACGACGGCGACGGGCACGGCAACGTCATCGACCTGCCGTCCGAGGCGACGCAGTACCCGGTGAGCGTGCAGGGCCAGGCAGATGCGGTGCGTGCGGTCGTGCAGGCTGTCGTCGACGTCGGCGAGGCCGGAATCGGCGTGTACTACTGGGAGCCCGCGTGGCTGCCGGTCGGTACCCCGGCGCAGCTCGAGCAGAACAAGGTGCTGTGGGAGCGCGACGGATCGGGATGGGCGTCGAGCTTCGCCGGCGAGTACGAACCGGAGGACGCCGGGCACTGGTTCGGTGGATCGGCGTGGGACAACCAGGCGCTGTTCGCATTCGACGGCACCGCGTCCGACGCGCTGAACATCTTCTCGTACGTGCGCACCGGTGCCCAGGCTTCACGTGCCGTGGAGTCGGTGCACCCGGTGGCTCTGCGGGTGACCGAGGGCGATGCCGTCGAGCTGCCGCGCGAGGTCACCGTGCTCTACAACGACGGTTCGTCGGAGCAGCAGCAGGTCACCTGGTCGGACGCGGCGCAGTACATCGAGGGCGTGGGCGAGTACGCGGTCTCGGGAGCCACGGATGCGGGTCTCGCGGCCACCGCCACGGTGACCGTCTCCGCGCGCAACTTCCTGCGCAACCCGGGGTTCGAGGCCGCAGACACGAGCATGTGGAGGACGAGCGGCACCGGACTCACGCTGCGTGCCTGGGACGACCCGCGCAGCGGCACGAACTCGGCGCACTTCTACTCGGCATCCGCGTACTCCTTCGAGCTCGCGCAGACGGTGTCCGATCTGCCCGCCGGGTCGTACGTCGCGCGCGCCTCCCTGCAGGGCGACGGCGAGGGTGCCGACGGGCGTGCCGGCCTGTCGCTGTCGACGCCCGCCGCGACGGGAGCGCCCGCGGCCTTCGCGTTCGACGGGTGGCGGGTCTGGTCGACGCCGGAGACCGAGGCCGTGCAGGTCGCTGACGGCGGTACTGCGACCGTGCGTGTCACGAGCAGCCTGCCCGCGGGGGCATGGGGAACGCTCGACGACTTCGAGCTGGTGCGGGCGCCGGAGGCCGGTGCCGACACGACAGAGCTGCGTTCGCAGCGGGATGCCGCAGCGGACGTGGATCCGACGCAGTACGTCGAGGAGTCGACCGCGGGCCTCGCCGGGGCGATCGCGCGGGCCGACATCGTGCTCGCGGCGGCGGCGCCGAGCGCGGATGCGGTGGCGGGAGCGATCGCCGCGCTGGATGCCGCAGTCGACGCCCTCGTGGTGAGGGACTCGGCGACGGCGGCGCCGGCCCGGGGAGTGTTGTCGCACGACAACGGTCACGACACCGGACTGCTCGACGGCGACTTCACGGTCACGATGAACCTGTGGTGGGGGCAGAACGCCACGAAGCTGCGGGTGTTCGAGAACGGTGTGCTCATCTCGACCGTGCCGCTGGAATATGGCGGCACCGCGGCGCAGACCGTGCGGATACCGGTGAGCGGCAAGACGAACGGCAGCTATGTGTACACGGGGGAGCTCGTGAACTCGCGAGGGGTGACCGCGGTGCAGCCGGTCACGGTGGCGGTGAAGGATGCGGCGCCGGGCGTGCCGGTGCTCTCGCACGACAACTGGGATCGCGACGGGAGCTACACCGTGACGGCGAACCTCTGGTGGGGCACGAACGCCACCTCGTACCGGGTGTTCGAGAACGGGGTGCTGCTGACGCAGGGAGAGCTCGAGGCGAAGACGCCGAACCTGCAGCAGGTGGCCGTGCCGGTCACCGGTCGTGCCGTCGGGACATACACGTACCGGGTCGAGTTCGTGAACGCCGCCGGGGCAACGGCGAGCCAGCCCGTGGCGGTCACGGTCGGGCGCTGAGCCACGGATCGCCGGATCGCCCTTCGGAGAACTGCGGCATCTCGGACCGATCCGCACGGGATGATCCGAGATGCCGCAGAACTCCGAGATCCGGATGCCGCAGCAGCGGGGCTTACTTGCTGAGGAAGTCCTTCAGCGCCGCGTTGACTTCGTCGGCGTGGGTCCACAGCAGGCCGTGCGGCGCACCCTCGACCTCGACGTACTCGGCCGCGGGGACGGCCTGGTGGAAGCGGCGCGCGGTCGCGTCGATCGGGAGGATGTTGTCCTTGGTGCCGTGCAGGATCAGCGTCGGCTTCGCGGCGGCTGCCACGGCCTCGACGTCGGCGCGGAAGTCCTCGATCCAGGACGAGACGACGGCGTAGGCGGCGACGGGGGCGCTGCCGATCGCGACGTTCCAGCTGCCGGTGACGGCCTCCTGGCTGATGCGCGAGCCGAGGTTCTCGTCGAGGTTGTAGAAGTTCTGGTAGAAGTCGGTGAACCATGCGAAGCGGTCGCCCTTGGCCGCCGCCTCGATGCCGTCGAACACGTCCTGCGGCACACCTTCGGGGTTGTCGTCGCGCTGCACCAGGAACGGTTCGAGCGAGGCGAGGAACGCGAGCTTGGCGACGCGCTCGTGGCCGTAGCGGGCGACGTAGCGGGCCAGTTCGCCGGTGCCCATCGAGAAGCCGACGAGCACGACATCGCGCAGGTCGAGGGTCTCGAGCACCGTGTTGAGGTCGGCGGCGAAGGTGTCGTAGTCGTAGCCGACGTTCACCTTGGATGACTGCCCGAAGCCGCGGCGGTCGTAGGTGATCACCCGGTAGCCCTGGGCGAGCAGCTCGCGCGTCTGGCGCTCCCAGCTGTGCCCGTCGAGCGGGTAGCCGTGGATCAGGACGACGGGCTGGCCGGCTCCCTGGTCTTCGTAGTACAGCTCGATCGGGGTGCTGTTCTCGTTGCCGACGGTGATGTAACCCATGATCCTGATCCTTCCGGTTCCGGTGAGAACGATCGTTCTCGCTCGATGTCCTCAATCTAGAGAACGATCGTTCTCATGTCAAGTACACTTCTGGGTATGACCGAAGAAGACGCTCGCGAACGCATCCTCGCCGCCGCCGAGGAGCTGTACTACCGCAAGGGCTACGCGGCCGTCGGCATGGACGAGCTGCGCCAGAGCGCCGGCGTGTCGCTGCGTCGCCTCTACGGACTGTTCCCCGCCAAGAACGACATCGTCGCCGCGGTGCTCGCCCGCAAGCACGCCGAATGGGAGTCCGGGCTCTCGACGGCGGTGGCGGATGCCGGTGACGACCCTCGCGCGCGCCTGCTCGCCGTGTACGGCTACCTGGAGAATTGGTTCTGCACCGACAGCTTCCGCGGCTGCGCCTTCATCAACGCCTTCGGCGAGCTGGGCGGCACCAACCCTGAGGTCGCCGCGGTCGTGCGCGCGCACAAGGCGTCGTTCCAGGACTACATGGCCGGACTCGTCGCCGACATCGGTGCTCCTGCCGCGCTGGCCGCGCAGCTGTCGATCCTCGCCGAGGGGGCGCAGAGCACCGCCGCGATCTCCGCCGATCCGCAGGTTGCGGTGCAGGCGCGCGGTGCCGCCGAGGTGCTGATCGACGCCGTGATCCCGGCGCGCGTCTGAGTGCGAACCAGGTTCCACCAGTACCGGTTAAGCCCTGACCTCCCGCGCGCGAGGAGCGACTCCTACGGTGGATGACAGGACGACGCCGCGTGGCGCGGCCCGCCGGCGAAAGGACTCACCATGATCGATCTCACTCTGAACAACGGGGTCACGATGCCCGCGCTGGGGCTCGGCGTCTTCCAGAGCGCACCGGAGGAGACGGCGGCCGCCGTCGCGGAAGCACTGCGCGTCGGCTACCGTCACATCGACACCGCGGCCGCGTACCGCAACGAACGCGAGGTGGGCGAGGGCATCCGCCGCTCGGGAATCCCGCGCGATGAGGTCTTCGTCGAGACCAAGGTATGGGTGTCGGACTACGGCTACGACAAGACCCTCCACGCGTTCGAGAAGGCCACGGGCAAGCTCGGCATCGACACGCTCGACCTGTTCATTCTGCATCAGCCCGCCCCTGCTCGCATCGACAGCGTGATCGCCGCCTACCAGGCGCTCGAGACACTGCTCGCGGACGGGCGGGTTCGCGCGATCGGTGTCAGCAACTTCATGCCCCCGCACCTGGAGCGTCTGCGTCAGGAGACCGACGTCGTCCCGGCGGTCAACCAGGTGGAGCTGCATCCGTACTTCGCACAGCCCGATGTGCAGCGAGCGGATGCCGCGCACGGCATCGTGACGCAGGCCTGGTCGCCGATCGGCGGCATCACGTTCTATCCCGGACCGTGGGGTGACGAGCGTCGCAACGTGATGCAGGACCCGACGATCGCCGCGATCGCTGAGCGGCACGGCAAGAGCCCCGCGCAGGTCATGCTGCGGTGGCACCTGCAGGAAGGTCGTTCGGCGATCCCGAAGTCGACGAACCCCGGCCGCATCGCCGAGAACTTCGACGTGTTCGACTTCGCGCTCGAGGCCGACGAGCTCGCACAGCTCGACGCCCTCGACACCGGGGTGCGCAGCGGTCCTGATCCCGACGCTCCGCGCGACGAGTTCTTCGACCGGGTGATCGACGAGGCCTGAGCCCTGGGCGACACCGGTGGATATCTCTCGCCTGGTTAGACTTTTTGGTCGCCGGTGTCAAGGTGGATGCGCGGGATTGGATGCACGGATAGTGTCCGGGGCATGGAATCTCGGAGCAGGGACATCATCAGGCAGACGGTGATCATCGCTGCGGCATCCTTCATGCTGATCGCCGCGGCCGTCGGGGCCGGTGCGTTCGGCGGGACCTCCGTCAGCGAGCTGCAGGACGGGGCGCTGTCGGCGCAGGGCTCGTACCTCGCGCCCGCCGGACCGGCGTTCTCGATCTGGACGCTCATCTACATCGGGCTCATCGCCTACACGGTGTGGCAGGCGTTGCCGGCGCAGCGCGCAGACGAACGTCAGCGGACGGTCGGGGGATGGATCGCCCTGTCCCTGGTGCTCAACGGGCTGTGGTTGGTGACGGCCCAGTTCGGCTCGCTGATCATGACGGTGATCGTGATCGCGCTGCTGCTCGCGACCCTGGCCAGGGTGATCGTGCTGCTCGGACGACGGCCCGCTCGCGGATGGCCGGAGCGCCTGGTGGTCGACGGGGCGAACGGCCTCCACTTCGGCTGGGTCACGATCGCGACCGTCGCCAACATCACCGCGTGGCTGACGCAGATCGCGCCGGAGGGCTGGGCAGATCAGGCCGAGGTCTGGGCCGTGATCGTGCTCGCGGTCGTGATGGTCATCGGCGTCGCCGCGGCATGGGCGACCGGACGCATCGCGCCGGCGCTCGCGACCGCGTGGGGACTGGCCTGGCTCGCGGTGGGGCGTCTGACGGGCGAGCCCGAGAGCACCGCCACCGCCGTCGCCGCGATCATCGTCGCCGTGGTGCTGGTGACAGCCGCGCTCGCCGTGCGGCGCGGGCGAGCCGCTGTTCCTGCCTGAACTTCTGCGGCCACAGCCACCTGTGGCCCCTGAACTTCTGCGGCCACAGTCGCCTTCGGCGGAGGAATCCGCGCGGATCGGCCGCAGAAGTTGCGACGGTCCGCAAGACTGGCGAGCCGAGCCGAGGGCTCACAGCACCAGCCGGTAGCCCATCCCGGACTCGGTCAGCAGGTGCACCGGGGAGCTGGGCTCCTGCTCGAGCTTCTTGCGCAGTTGCGACATGTACAGCCGCAGGTAGCCGGAGTCGGACACCTGCTCGCTGCCCCAGATCTCCTTCAGCAGATCCTGCCGGGTCACGAGTGCGCCGGGGTGCCGCGAGAGATGCTCGAGCATGCGCCATTCGGTCGGCGTCAGGTGCACGCGGGAGCCCGCGCGGGTGACGGTCTTGGTCGAGAGGTCGACCACCACATCGCCGAACGACACGGCCGACTCGCCGCCCGCCGGGAGGGAGCGCCGCGACAGGGCGCGCAGCCGCGCCAGCAGCTCGTCGACCTGGAACGGCTTGGTGACGAAGTCGTCGGCGCCGGCGTCGAGCGCATCGACCTTGTCGGCCGAACCGGTGCGCCCGGAGACCACGATGATGGGCACGTTCGTCCAGCCGCGCAGGGCCTGGATCACCTCGATGCCGTCGAGTCGCGGCATGCCGAGGTCGAGCATGATGAGGTCGGGGTGGGACTGCGCCGCTGCCGCGATCGCTGCCGCACCGTCGGCCGCGACCACGACCTCGTAGCCGTGGGCGGCGAGCGTGATGCGCAGCGCACGCACCATCTGCGGGTCGTCGTCGGCGATGAGGAGCTTCACTCCGTGTCCTCCCTGTGCGGATCCGCTGCGGCCAGCGGCAGCGAGATGACCATCGTGAGTCCTCCACCCGGGGTGTCCTCGGGTGTCAGGCTACCGCCCATGCCCTCGGTGAACCCGCGCGACAGGGCGAGTCCGAGTCCGAGGCCGGTCGTGTTGTCGGTGTCGCCGAAGCGCTGGAACGGCTGGAAGATGCTGTCGCGCCGCTCGACAGGCACGCCCTCCCCGCGGTCGATGATGCGGATCTCCGCGCGGTCGCCGATCGTGCTCGTCGAGATGATGACGCGTCTGTCCGGCGGCGAGTGGCGATGCGCATTGGCGAGCACGTTCACCAGCACCCGCTGCAGCAGCACCGGATCGGCGTACAGCGCGGGCAGGCCGGGGTCGAGTGTCAGGTCGACGTCGGCCGGTCCCAGTCCGAGTTCGTCGACGGCGGCGAGGATCGGGGAGGTGGCCTCGAGCCGCTGCGCCGACACGGCGAGCACTCCGGCCTGCACGCGGCTCACGTCGAGCAGATCGGTGACGAGGGTCGACAGCGTCGCGAGGCTCTCGTCGGCGGTGGCGAGGAGCTCGGCGCGATCGTCGGCGGAGAGCTCATGCGCGCCGCGCAGCCCACCGATGGCGGCGACGGCCGAGGCCAGCGGGCGGCGCAGGTCGTGGCTGAGCGCCGAGAGCAGGGCGCTGCGCACCTGATCGGTCTCGGCGAGCGCGACCGCCTCCTCCGCGGTGGCGCGCAGATCGGTGTGCTCGATGGCGGCCGACAGCTGGGCGACGATCGCGTCGAGCAGGCGGCGGGCGGGGCCGTCGAGCGGGTCGCCGTGCAGTTCGAGCAGCGCGCGGGGCGTCGTGTCGGACGCGGAGAGCACCGGGATCGTGGTGGCCCGCCCGTCGCGCAGGGGCTCGCCGTCGCTGGCCAGCACCTCGCCCTCGGGGGAGAGCAGCCGCACCCCGCTCAGCCCGAAGGCCTCGCGGGTGCGGCTGACGAGGGCGAGCACGGCGTTGTCGCCGCGCAGCACGTTGCCGGCGACCGCGGCGAGCAGTTCGGCCTCGGCCGTCGCGCGCTTGGCCGTGCGCGCCCGCCGGGCGGCCTGGTCGACGATCAGGCTCACCAGGATCGCGATGATGACGTAGAGGGTGAGCGCGAGCACGTGCAGCGGATGCGCGATCGTGATCGTGAACAGCGGGGCGACGAAGAGGAAGTCGAGGGTGATCCCCGAGAGCACGGCGGCGAACACCGCGGGGCGCAGCCCGCCGATGAGCGCGACGACGACCACGAGCAGCTGGTAGGCGAGGACCTCGGCCGTGATGGACTCGGGGCTGCGGAACGTGAACATCAGCCACGACAGCAGGGGGCCGAACACGAGCGCGACCGCGAACCCGAGCACCTGGCGCCGCCAGCCCAGTGCACCGCCGGTGATGCGCGGGAGTGCCGCCCGACCTCCGGCCGCGGCGTGCGTCACGATGTGCACATCGATGTCGCCGGAACCGCGGATGATCTCGGAGCCGATGCCCGGTCCGGTGAGCGCCGCCATCAGCCGACTGCGCCGGCTCACGCCGATCACCAGCTGCGTGGCATCCGCCCCCTGGGCGAACTCGACGAGGGTGCCGGGGATGTCGTCGCCGATGATCTGGTGGAAGCTGCCGCCCAGCGACTCGACGAGCGCCCGCTGGGAGGCCAGGGCGCCGGGGGTCTCTCCGCGCAGCCCGTCCTGAGTGGAGACGTGCACTGCCAGCAGCTCTCCTCCGGCCGATCGGGCGGCGATGCGGGCGCCGCGGCGCAGCAGGGTCTCGCCCTCCGGGCCTCCGGTCAGCGCGACGACCACGCGCTCGCGCGCCTGCCAGCTGCCCTCGATCCCGTGGTCGGCGCGGTAGCTGCGCAGGGCGCTGTCGACCTCATCGGCGAGCCAGAGCAGTGCGAGCTCGCGCAGCGCGGTGAGGTTGCCCAGGCGGAAGTAGTTCGACAGTGCGGCGTCGATGCGCTCCGCGGGGTACACGAGTCCGGCGGAGAGCCGGTCGCGTAGCGACTGCGGGGCCAGGTCGACGACCTCGATCTCATCGGCCGCACGCACGACGGCATCCGGGATCGTCTCCTGCTGGGCGATACCGGTGATCTTCTCGACCACGGCGTTCAGCGACTCAATGTGCTGCACGTTGACGGTGGTGATGACGTCGATGCCGGCGTCGCGCAGCAGCTCGACATCCTGCCAGCGTTTCGGATTCGTGGAGCCGGGGATGTTCGTGTGCGCCAGCTCGTCGACCAGGGCGATCTCGGGATGGCGGGCGATCACCGCATCGACGTCGAGCTCGGTCAGGGTGATGCCGCGGTGGCTGTCGGAGCGACGGGGGACCTCGGGGAGTCCGATGGTCTGCGCGTGCGTCGCCGCCCGGTCGTGCGTCTCGACGATCGCGATCACGACGTCGCGGCCCTCGTCGAGCAGCCGGCGGCCCTCGGCCAGCATCTCGAACGTCTTGCCGACGCCGGGTGCGGCTCCGAGCAGCACGCGCAGACGGCCACGCCGTGCGGGGCCGTGCTCGTGGCTGCGCGTCCGCTCTGCGCTCATGCACCCTCCCGCTCATCGAGCGCGAGATTGAGCTCGGCGACGTTGATGCGCTCCTCGCCGAGGAATCCCAGATCCCGCCCTTGAATCCTAGACTCCACGAGCGCCCGTACCTCGGCCTCCGGCAGGTCGCGCGCCTCCGCCACCCTGGGTACCTGCAGCAGTGCGTACGCCACGCTGATGTGCGGGTCGAGTCCGGAGCCGGATGCCGTGACGGCGTCGGCGGGAACCTCGGACGGGTCGACCCCCTCGCGCGTGGCGATGGCCTGCTTGCGCTCCTGGATCGCGGTGACGAGGTCGGGGTTCTCCGGGCCGAGGTTGCTGCCGCCGGAGGACGTGCCGTCGTAACCGTCGCCGGCGGCGGAGGGACGCGACTGGAAGTACTCGGGGAGCGCTTCGCCGTCGGCATCCGTGAAGGACTGCCCGATCAGCGAGCTGCCTTTGCCGTCGGGGAGCGGCGAGCCGTTCGCCTGCCAGGGGAGCAGCAGCTGTCCGATGCCGGTGACGACCAGCGTGTAGCCGATGCCGAGCACCAGGGTGAGGATGAGCATCGCGCGCACGGCGACCCCGGTGGTGCGCAGAGCGGTACGGGTGGAGGACATGTCTGTATCTCTTTCGGATGCGGGTCAGAAGCCCGGGATGAGGCTGACGACGAGGTCGATGAGCTTGATGCCGATGAACGGGGCAATCACTCCGCCGAGCCCGTAGATCAGTAGATTGCGCTGCAGGATCTGCGAGGCGCTCGCCGGGCGGTACTTCACTCCGCGCAGCGCGAGCGGGATCAGGAAGACGATCACGATCGCGTTGAAGATGATCGCGCTCGTCACCGCGGATGCCGGCGAGTGCAGCTGCATGATGTTGAGCACCGCCAGTCCGGGGAAGACGCCCATGAACATCGCGGGGATGATCGCGAAGTACTTCGCGATGTCGTTCGCGAGCGAGAAGGTCGTCAGCGCCCCGCGCGTGATCAGCAGTTGCTTGCCGATGCGCACGATGTCGATCAGCTTGGTCGGGTCGGAGTCCAGGTCGACCATGTTGCCGGCCTCCTTCGCGGCCGAGGTGCCGGTGTTCATCGCGACGCCGACGTCGGCCTGGGCGAGGGCGGGGGCGTCATTGGTGCCGTCCCCGGTCATCGCGACCAGGCGACCGCCCTCCTGCTCGCGGCGGATCAGCTCGAGCTTCTGCTCGGGCGTGGCCTCGGCGAGGAAGTCGTCCACTCCGGCCTCCGCGGCGATGGCCTGCGCGGTGAGCGGGTTGTCGCCCGTGATCATCACGGTGCGGATGCCCATGCTGCGCAGCTCCTCGAATCGCTCGCTCAGCCCCTCCTTGACGATGTCCTTCAGGTGCACGACGCCGAGGATGCGGCCCTCCGCAGGCGTCTTCACCGCGACGACCAGCGGGGTGCCGCCGCTCTGTGCGATGGCATCCGTGCGGCTCGCGAGCTCCTCGACCACCTGGATCCCTGAGCCTGATGAAGGGTCCAGCCACGCCTGCACGGCGGAACCTGCGCCCTTGCGGATCTGCGTGCCGTCGGCGAGGTCGAGTCCCGACATGCGCGTCTGCGCGGTGAACGGCACGACCACGGCATCCTCCGGAGCGGTGACGCGGATGCCGCGGCCGATCGCGAGCTCGACGATCGATGCGCCCTCGGGCGTGGGGTCGGCGAGCGACGACAGCGCGGCGGTGCGCAGCAGCTCGTCGGGGTCGATGCCGGGCATCTCCACCACCTCGTGCGCGCGGCGGTTGCCGTACGTGATGGTGCCGGTCTTGTCGAGCAGCAGGGTCGTCACGTCTCCGGCGGCCTCGACCGCGCGGCCCGACATCGCGAGGACGTTCCGCTGCACGAGGCGGTCCATCCCCGCGATGCCGATGGCGGACAGCAGGGCGCCGATCGTGGTCGGGATGAGGCACACGAGCAGGGCGATCAGCACCGGGATGCTGACGGGCGATGCCGCGTACGAGGCGATCGGGTTGAGGGCGAGCACGACGATCACGAACACGATCGACAGGCTTGCGAGCAGGATGTTGAGGGCGATCTCGTTGGGCGTGCGCTGGCGGCTGGCGCCCTCCACGAGGGCGATCATGCGGTCCACGAACGTCTCGCCGGGCTTCGAGGTGATGCGCACGACGATGCGGTCAGAGAGCACGCGGGTGCCGCCGGTCACGGCGCTGCGGTCGCCGCCGGATTCGCGTATCACCGGGGCGCTCTCGCCCGTGATGGCGGATTCGTCGACCGTGGCGATGCCGGCGAGGATGTCGCCGTCGCCGGGGATCAGTTCTCCCGCCTCGACGATCACGACGTCATCGCGCTGCAGCTCGGCCGATGACACCTGGGTCGTCGCGGCGCGTTCGGCGATGGCATCCGCCGCGCCGTCGTACGAGACCACGCGCCGCGCCATGGTGCTGGTGCGCGTCTTGCGCAGGCTCGCCGCCTGGGCCTTGCCGCGCCCCTCGGCGACCGACTCGGCGACGTTCGCGAACAGCACGGTCAGCCAGAGCCACACCGCGATGCCCCACGTGAACAGCGGCGGCACGGCGGTGCCTCCGGACTCTCCGGCGCCGCCGAGGAACGGCTCCGCGATGGCGAGCACGGTCGTGAACGCCGCGCCGACCCAGACCAGCAGCATCACGGGGTTGCGCACGAGCGATGCCGGGTTGAGCTTGCGCAGCGCACCGGGCAGCGCCTGCGCGAGCTGCGCGAACCCGAAGGCGCGCGACGGCGTGGCGGGTCCCGATCCGTCGTCGGGCTCAGGGGCCGACGGAGTGTCGGTGGCGGAGGTGATGAGAGTCATGGTCAGACCAGTCCTTCAGCGAGCGGGCCCAGGGTGAGCACCGGGAAGTAGGTGAGCGCGGTGACGATGACCGTCACGGCGAGGAGGAGGCCGACGAACTGCGGCCGATGTGTGGGCAGGGTTCCGACCGTGGCCGGCACGCGTTCCTGCGCGGCGAAGGAGCCGGCCAGCGCGAGCACCAGCACGATCGGGATGAACCGGCCGAGCAGCATCGCCACCCCGAGTGCGGTGTTGAACCAGGGCGTGTTCGCGGTGAGCCCGGCGAAGGCGGAGCCGTTGTTGTTCGCGGCCGAGGTGAAGGCGTAGAGCACCTCGCTCATGCCGTGCACGCCGGGGTTGAGGATGCTGGTCGACTCGACGTCGGCGCGGATGCCGGGGATCGCGAAGCTCAGCGCCGTGCCGCCCAGGACGAGCGCGGGCACCACCAGGATGTAGAGGCTGGCGAGCGTGATCTCCTTCGGGCCGATCCTTTTGCCGAGATACTCCGGGGTGCGACCGACGAGCAGTCCGCCCACGAACACCGCGACGATCGCGAGCACCAGCATGCCGTACAGGCCGGAGCCGACGCCGCCGGGGGCGACCTCGCCTAGCATCATGTTGAGCATCGGCATCATGCCGCCGAGAGCGGTGTACGAGTCGTGCATCGAGTTGACCGCGCCGGTGGAGGTCAGTGTGCTCGCGCTGCCGAACAGCGTGGAGCCCAGGATGCCGAAGCGCTGCTCCTTGCCTTCCATCGCGGCGCCGGCGAGTTCCGGTGCGGTGCCGCGTCCGGCCAGTTCGAGGGCCGAGAGGGCGAAGGTCGAGACCAGGAAGATGGTCGCCATGACCGCGGCGATCGCGTAGCCCTGGCGGTGGTCGCCGATCATGCGACCGAAGGTGCGGGGCAGCGCGAACGGGATCACGAGGATCAGCAGCACCTGCAGCAGGTTGGTGAATCCGGTCGGGTTCTCGAACGGGTGCGCCGAGTTGGCGTTGAAGAACCCGCCGCCGTTCGTGCCGAGGAGCTTGATGGCCTCCTGCGAGGCGACCGGTCCGCCGGGGATCGTCTGGGTGCCGCCCGAGACCGTGGTCACGTCGGTGAAACCCGCGAAGTTCTGGATGACGCCGCCGGCGAGCAGTGCGATCGCGCCGATCACCGCGAGCGGCAGCAGGATGCGCCCGAGCCCGCGGATCAGGTCGACCCAGAAGTTGCCGATGGTCGTGGAGCCGCGGCGGGCGAAGCCGCGCACGAGGGCGATCGCGATGGAGAGGCCGACCGCGGCGGAGACGAAGTTCTGCACCGTGAGGCCCGCGAGCTGCACCGTGTAGCCCATGGTCTGCTCGGGGGAGTAGGACTGCCAGTTCGTGTTCGCGACGAACGACGCCGCGGTGTTGAACGCCAGCCCCTCGGGCACGGCAGGGAGACCGAGCGACTGCGGCAGGAACGCCTGCAGTCGCTGCAGCGCGTAGACGAGCACGACGCCGACCACCGAGAACGCCAGCACGCTGCGGGCATAGGCGCGCCAGGTCTGCTCTGAGGCCGAGTCGACGCCGATGAGCCGGTAGATGCCGCGTTCGACACGCAGGTCGCGGGCCGAGCTGAACACCCGGGCCATGTAGTCGCCGAGGGGGCGGTAGAGCAGCACGAGCACGACGACGACCGCCGTGAGCTGCAGGATTCCGAACCAGATCGTGGCGTCCATCAGAACCTCTCCGGCGCGACGAGCGCGACCACGAGGTAGACGATGGCGGCGACGGCGAGGACGACGCCGAGGATCTCGAAGACGATCATCGGCGCTCCACCCCCTTCGCGATCAGCGAGACGAGGGCGAACAGCGCGAAGGTCAGCGCGAGGTAGATGATGTCGAGCACGGATCCGATACAACTCCGCGACAGCATCCGCGAATCCGATCCTCACGCTTCCCCTACGCCCCCGCGCGCAACGCATGCGGGTTGCTCACAGCCGGGCTCCCGGCTGCGGACCGCGTGGCTGGTGTCGGCGAACACGGCGACGCGCCACGCGCTCCTGCGAGATCACCCCGTTAGGTTGGGGGGATGCGGTCTCGCTCAATCGTGATGGTCGGTGCCCTGTTGCTCACCGGTTCGCTCGCCTCCTGCGCGTCGGGCGCAGATGGGGGCGGTGTCGCCGAGCCAGGCGGGGCGCCCGCTCAGACGAGCGAGTCCGCCGCCCCCACGGACAGTGCCGATGCCGCGGCTCTCGCACAAGCGCAGGCGTGGCTCGATGCGGCTGTCCTCCCCCCGGGAGCAGTCCGCTCGGAAGCGCCCATCGACGGCTTCGGTTCCTACACGGGATGGCCGTGCGGGCCGGTGGAGGAGCTGGAGGGATTCTGGACGATTCCCGGCGCGACGGTGGCCGATACGGCGAACTGGCTGAGGGAGAACCCCACAGCGAACCTCCTGAGCACAGCAGGCGGGCCGGTCCCCGACGACGGAACGATCGACTCCGCGATGGTTGGCTACATTCCCGAACGCGATTCTCAAGAAGGGATCGTCTACACCGTCGCGAAGACCGGCGATGGCGTGGCTGTGAGAGCTGAGGTCGCAGCACTCACCGAGTCCGCCAGCTGTCCGACCCTTCCCGACGGTGGGACGTACGGAGCGCCGGGGCAGGGGTGATGGTCGGCGTCGCCGCATGCCGGATGGCGCATGTGGCGGGTCCTATGATTTCGCCATGAAGACACGGCGCTCACGCCTTCTCGGGACGATGGTCGCGGTGATGGTCGCTTCGGTGCTCTCGATGTCCGGATGTGCGGTCGTGCCTCGCGAGTTTCCCCCGTCAGGTGCGAACGAGCCGGATGTCGTCGCGGCCCGTGAGGAGGCTGCCGCGGCACAGGGCGAGCTTCTCGCGAACGCGGCGATGGGTGAGGTGATCTCCGAGGGTGTCCAGGACTACTGCAGGAGTGGCAGTTACAGCGAACCGTGGGGACCGCGCGACCCCTACTACTGGTCGTGCGGGCACGTGACGTCGTGGGTCGTGGGAACCGACAGCGAAGACCCGGGCGAGCTCATCGCCGCCTACCGCGCGCACCTCGCATCGATCGGGTGCGAGCCGAGTGAGGCGGACTTCGACATGACGGCGCAGTACTGGGAGATGTACGGGGTCAGCGGGCAGAACGCGAACGGCGACCGCTATACCGTCGACAACCTGCCCAGCGCGAGCGCACGCTGCCCGGACGGCGCCGGGATCGGGATCGGGTTTCGTTCCGCGGCAGAGTTCGACGCCTCGACGCTCGTGACGTACTACGCCGGCGACGGCGAGCAGATCACCGACCAGCCCCACGACCAGGCAGCTGTTCGCGCCAGTGGACGTGCACTCGTCGTGACGCTGTGGACGAGCACCACGTACCACGACGTGCCTCGCGGTGGCTCGGAACCGTCACCCGAGACGACGCCTGAGCCCGAGCGGTGTGCCTGCTACAGCGGCAGCGAATGCGAGTGTCCCGGCGGCTAGCAGCACTGCACGCCGCGATCGGTCGCATCCGTCCTGTTCCCCTATTTCGGGGGCTGACTGTCCTCGCATGAATGCGAATAAGCTCCCAGTGAATGCTGGGGGTGGCTGGGTGACGGCGGTGGAACTGTTCTACGACGATCTGCAGGAATCGGCGACCGATTTCACCGGGGCTGCTTCGGCGTTGCAGTTCGACGTGCCGTGCCTCAGCGGCGATGATCCCGGGGTCGAGACGCCGATCGGGCGGTACCAGTTGAAGGTCGAACTGAACCGTCGGATGGACCAGCTCCACGACGCATCGTTCGCGTACTGGGAGGCCGGGATGGCGCTCGCCGAGACGATCTCCGCGATCACATCGAACTACGCGGCTCTCGACCAGGAGCTGTCGGGATGACCTTGACCTCTCCGAACAGGGGATACCCCCTGGAGCAGATCACGGGCGACGTCGGGACCATGTCGCGGTGGGTCGATCAGTTCGAGATGCTGGCGGATCACCTGCGTGCGTTGCGGGGCGCGTCTGCGCGGGCCACCGGGTTGCCGGGAATGGGGCAGGCGGTGAGCTCGGTGCGGGCGGATGCCGTCGACGTGCTGACGACGATCGGTTCGCACATCGCGGTCGCGCAGACGCTCTCATCGGTGCTGTCCGGCTATGCGAAGTCCCATGACGAGCATGCGAGACAGGCGAACGCGCTGATCGAGGAGATCGAGGCCGCCCACGCGGCATGCGCCCGGTTGCGCGTCGCGTCTGATCAGGCGGGGCGTCGTGCGCGCGCCGCGTCGGGTGGTGAGGATCAGGTCGCGGCGCAGCAGGCGGAGGACGCGGCATCCGAGAGCATCACGGAGCATCGCCGTGCCGAGGAGGATCTCGACGACCTCTGGGCGAGGTACGAGTTCCACTTCCAGGCGTGGGACGAGGCGTACGACGCCGGCGTGCGGGCACTGGTGGGCGAGGCGGGAGTGTCGTCGACGCTCGAGTCGCGGGATCTGCTGGGCGACCTGCTCTCCGCCGACACCCCGGCCGCGGTGTTGGCGCTGTGGCTGGCGCATCCGGAGCTGCAGGAAGAGCTGATCGCCGCGCATCCGGAGGTGCTCGGCGCGATGGACGGGATTCCGGCTGCCGTGCGGGTGCGGGCGAACCAGGCGAACGCGGATGCCTGGATCGAGGCCGCGGAAGCCGAGCGCGCTGCGGAGCCCGAAGGGTCCGAGCGGTCGGCGTTCCTGGCGAAAGAGATCGCGTACCTGCGCCAGGTGCTCGACGGCAGTGTGCAGCTGTATCTCTACGACCGTGTCTTCTCGCGCATCGTCGAGGTGATCGGCGACCTCGCGCAGGTGCCGCAGCGCGTGCTGACCTATGTGCCCGGCACCTTCACGAGCCTCGGCGACTTCTACGCCGGACAGGTGCAGCAGGTGGCGGCATCCATGGTCGACGGTGCGCCGGGCACATTGGTGTTCGTGTACAAGGACGGCCCGTTCCCCGGTGAGAACCCGGAAGTCGGCGGCGCGGATCCGCTGCGGATCGTCGAGGCGAACGATCAACAGCGGGCGGCCGAGGCAGGCCGGCAGCTCGCACGGTTCGAGGCGGGGATGCGGGCGGACCCGCAACTCGCGGTCGCGGAACAGGATGCCTTCGGCCACAGCTGGGGCCTGGCGAACGTGACGAGCGCCGAGGTCGCCGGCGCCGATTTCGACAAGGTCGTCTCCTTATCTGGCGCCGGGATGCTTCCGGAATGGAGGCCCGATCCCGACACCGTCTACGCCGACCTCTCGTATCGCGACATCCTGCAGACGGGCCAGGACCTCGGCGTCGTCTGGGACGGCAACACTCCGCGGTCGAACCCCGCCTTCGAGCACGGCGACTACTACGTCGGCCCGAACGACGAGGCTCTCGACAGGGCAGACGACGGCAGCCTCGGCCGGCCGACGATCAACATTCCGAAGGACTATTTCGCGGTGCTGACCGAGAACCACAACCTGATCGCGACCGACGATCCGGCGAACAAGACGGCGTTGCAGGACCTCCAAAAGCTGTTGGAGACGCGATGACAGAAGCTCGGGCAGCGGCGGTTCTGTTCGCGATCTTGTTCGCGGTGACCGGATGCGCGAACCCTCCGTCGCAACAAGCAGAGAGGAGCATCGTGACTTGGGAGGAAGCGAAGGCGATGACGAAGTCGACGACTTTGGAAATCGTCGATCTCATTCCGAGTCAGACCGTGGTTGGCGTCGATCAGCATGAAACGGGGACGTTGTTCAGTTGCGATGGTGACCGGCACAGCTGGACGGGGATCACCTTTGTCACGGTGCAACCGGGCACGGACATCGAGGCGATCATCAAGCGAATTGAGCCGAATCTACAAGAGCTTCTTGGCGACCGGGGTTCTTTCTCAGTGACGAATCGGCTGGACTTCTTCGGCGACTACGCGGTGAGCGCCCAGTCATCCACGACGTCGGAGGCGTATCTCCTGGGGCTGCGTGACGGTGACACGCTGGTGATCGACTCCTGGTCGGAATGCTTCACCCTGCCTGAGGGCACATACCCGGGAGGCAAGTTCTGAACGGGCGGTTGCTCCACCCGCCGGCGTCGTCGCGATTGCCACGTTGCTGACCGGGTGCTCTGCGGGGCCGGAGTCGATCAAGAGCAGTCCGACCTGGGAAGAAGCGAAGGCCGTGACGCAGTCGACGACCTTGCAGATCGTGGACCTCATCCCGAGCGAGAAGGTGGTCAGTGTCGATCAGCACGAGAAAGGGGGCTTGTTCAGTTGCGATGGTGATCAGCACACCTGGACCGGAGTCACATACGTCACGGTGCAACCGGGCTCCGACATCGAGGAGGTCATGAAGCGAATCAAGCCCACTCTGGAAGATCTTCTTCGCGACCGGGGAGCCTTCGCAGTGAGTAGTCGGCTCGACTTCTTCGGTGACTACGCTCTGGCGGCACAGTCATCCACGACATCGGAGGCGTATCTCCTAGCTATGGACGAAGGCGACCTCATCGTCATCAATTCGTGGTCGGAGTGCTTCACCCTTCCTGAGAGCATGTACCCCGGCGGTGGCTTCTGAACGCGCGCCGGAGTGTGACAGTGGGTGTTGCGGCACTCGTCGCCTTGGTGACCGGGTGCTCCGCGGAGCTCGATCCGGTCGAAAGCAGCCTGACGTGGGAGGAAGCGAAGGCGTCAGCGCAGTCCACGGCTCGGGAGATCATCGCGTTGATTCCCCAGGAGGACGTTGTCGTCGTGAATCAGAATGCGACCGGCACGCTCTTCAGTTGTGATGACACCCGTCATCGCTGGCACGGCACTGCGACAGTGGAAATCGCCTCCGGCATCGACCTCGACTCGGCGATCAAGAACGTGGAGCGCCAACTGAATGGAGTCCTTGATGGACGCGGTGAGTTTGCCGTGACGAATCGGCTGGACTTCTTCGGCGACTACGCGGTGATGGCAAAGTCGGCGACGACCCAGGAGGCCTACCTGCTGGGCCATTGGGAAGCGAACAGCATCATCATCGACTCCTGGTCGGAGTGCTTCACGCTCCCGGAGGGCACGTACCCGGGCGGCAGCTTCTGAGCGGGTGAGTTCCTGGTGCACCGGGCTCCCCGGCGGATCTATGCTCACGAGGTGAGTGCGCGGCGGATGAAGCTCGGCGCGGGGACGATCGTGGTCCTCGCGCTGATCGTCGTCGCGGCGGTGTGCGTGTTCACCGGACTGCTCCCCGCGCCGGATGCCGGTGCCCTCGGTGCCCGCATCGCCCCGGTGCTCGGGTTCGTGGTGGCGATCACGATCGTCGCCGAACTCGCCAGGGATGCGGCCGTGTTCGACGTGCTCGCGCAGCGTCTCGCGCAGTGGGGCCGCGGCCGCGTGATCGCCCTGTGGGCCTCGGTCGTCGCGCTCGCCGTGGTGAGTACCGTGTTCCTCTCGCTCGACACGACCGCCGTGATCGTGACGCCGGTGGTGGTGGTGCTGGCGCAGAGCATCGGGGTCTCGCCGCTGCCGTTCGCGCTCGCCACGGTCTGGCTCGCGAACACGGCATCCCTCGCCCTGCCGGTCTCGAACCTCACCAACCTGCTCGCCGCTCCCGCGATCGGCGACGATCCCGGTGCGTTCCTGGCCTTGAGCTGGGCGCCGACCCTGGTGGGTGTGCTGATCCCGGTCGCGATCCTGACCGTCGCCCACCGACGCACCCTGTTCGGTGCCTACCGCGTGCCGCAGACCGGCGGGCCCTCCGACCGGGTGCTGTTCTGGGGAGCGACCGCGGTGCTGGTCGTGCTGCTCCCGCTGCTCACTCTCACGCACGACGTGTGGATCCCCGCCACAGCCGCCGCTCTGCTGCTGGTCGGACTCTTCGCGGTGCGGCGGAGGCACGTGCTGCGCCTCTCACTCGTGCCGTGGCAGGCGATCGCGCTCGCCGCAGCGCTGTTCGTGCTGGTCGAGACCGCGCACGCCAACGGCATCCTCGACTTCCTCACGTCGCTGGTGTCGAGCGGTCACGGCATCGGAGAGATCCTGGGACTCGCCGCCCTCGGAGCCCTCACCGCGAACGGCGTGAACAATCTGCCGGCCTACCTGATCCTGGAGCCGGCGGCGGGCGATCCGGTGGCGCTGATGGCGCTGTTGATCGGCGTCAATCTCGGACCGCTCGTCACGCCGTGGGCGTCGCTGGCGACGTTGTTGTGGCACCACCGGATCGTCTCGCTCGGTGTCGAGATCCGCTGGGGCCGCTTCATGCTCTGGGGGCTGATCGTCGCGGTGCCGACCGTCATGGTCGCCGCTCTCGCCTTGGCCCTCGTCGCGGGCTGACCGTAGACCGCGCGCGGGTACGAGAGAAGGGCAGCGGCCCAAGTACTGGGGATACTCGGGGGGATCTACGACACACGTGGGGGCCGTGTCGTGGGCGGGCCGCTGCCCTCTCCATCGAAGGTACGCAAGGTGCCCCACCCCGTGTGAAATTTCAGTCTCTGGTGTGGTGAGGGCGCGTGCGCGCGGCATAGGGTGTGGCCGTGGACGATGCCAGCGACTCCCTGCCCATCCGGCCTCGGCAGCTCATCCGGGATCAGGTCTTCGCGACCCTGGCGGAGGAGATCGTCTCGGGGCGCCGGCAGCCGCTCGAGGAGATCCGCGACCAGGATCTGCAGGCCGAGTACGGGGTCTCACGCACCCCCATCCGCGAGGCGCTGACCAGGCTGGCCGAGATCGGGCTGATCGAGGTCAGCACGAACCGCTTCACGCGCGTCGCTCCCATCGACCTCGCAGCGCAGGCCGATCGCCTCGAGATGGCGTGCGCCGTGGTCGCGTACTGCGCGCACACGACGATCCCGACGTTGACCGACGAGCAGGTCTCCGCGTTGGACGCCCGCATCGACGACATCCTCGCGTTCGATCTGACGCTCGCCGGCAGTCGTGAGGTGCGCGGCCACTGGTACGGGCTCTGGGGCTCCCTCGTGATCGCGGCGGGCAATCAGACGATGATCGACATCCTCGACGGACAGCTCGCAGTGCACCTGACGCGCACCATCCCCACACAGCGCACCCCGCAGGACATCGCCGACTATCTGCGCCACGCCCTCGGCGAACTCCGCGAGCTGGTGCACCGCCGCGACGGTGACAGGGCGCGCGCTCTGATCGAGGAGCTGTTCCATCGTTCATCGATCGGCCCACTGCGTGACGCGGCGGCGGCATCCTAACAGCGGATGCCAGGATGAGTGCATGACGGATGCCGCGCGGATCGATTCGCTGCAGTCCACGCGCCTGCTGAACGGCGGCGAGGCGGGCGTCCCGCTCATCAGCTCCCGAGCGGATGCCGTGGTGGACACCCTGGCGGCGGCGATCGAATCCGGTGACCTCCGCCCCGGCGATCCGCTCTCGGTCTCGGCGCTGACCCAGCGCCTGGGCGTGTCGGCCGCGACCGTGCGCGCCGGGCTCGGGGTGCTCGACGGGATGCACCTGATCGAGCACCGGATGAACAGGGCCTCGGTCGTGATCACGCCGACGCCCGCGTGGTTCATCGCCGTCGCATCCGAGTGCTCCGGGCTGTCGGTGAGTGCCGCTGACCTCGGTATCGCGCACGCCACCGATGCGCAGATCGCCGAGTTCGTCGACCGTTCCGCGCACGTCAGAGCCCTCTGGGAGACCGACGAGCACGACCAGATCGTGGGGGCCGAAGGGCTCTGGGAGCTGATCGATCTGCTCGCGACCTTCTCGCGCAACCACTACCTGCGCGAGCTGCACGCATCCAAGCGCACGGCCCTGGTGTTCGGCATCCATGCGCTCAGCAAGCCCCGCAACCCCGCGATGCTGCGGTCAGTGGTCGACGCTCTCGTGCTGGCGGTCCGTTCGCGCGATCGGATCGAGGCGACCGACATCGTCCGCGATCTGTACATGTTCGTCATCGACGGGGTCGTCGAGCTCTGAGCCGCGGCGACCGGAGCCGACCCGGGACTCAGTCCTGCGGCGGACCGGCGGGGCGATGCGCTCGGCGTCCGCTCACGACCACCGGGCGTCCGGCGCGCTCCTGCCCCGGCAGCGGGCGTGAGCGGCGTCCGTAGATCAGCTCCGAGGAGTCCAGCAGCCACGGCACGAGGGTGATCGAGACGCCGTGCACGAGCATGAGCTGGTTGGCGAGGCGGCGAGCGCGACGGTTGTGCAGGAACGACTCCCACCAGTGCCCCACGATGTACTGCGGCAGATACACGGTCACGACTGAGGAGCCGTGCTTCTCGCGATACTGCTTGATGAACTGCGTCACCGGCTGCGCGAATGAACGGTACGGCGACTCGACGATCACCAGGGGGATGGGCACCAGGTGGTCGGCCCAGTCCTTCTGCAGCTGGGCCGCGTCGTCGGAGGCGACTGCGACGTGCACGGCCAGCGTCTTGCCGTGCTTGGCGGCGATCGCGTAGTCGATGGCCTTCACGACCGGCTTCTGCAGGCGGTTGACGAGCACGATGGCGAGGTCGCCCGTCGCGCCGAACTTGGTCGTGTCGTCGATCGCGATCTCGTGCTCGACGTCGCGGTAGTACCGCTTCACCCCGAGCATCAGGAAGGCCAGGATCGGGATCGCGAAGAACACCAGGTAGGCCCCGTGCGTGAACTTCGTGATGGTGACGATCAGAAGCACGAGCACGGTCATGACCGCCCCGGTGGAGTTGATGATGAGCCCCACCTTCGCCGAGCGGCGATCGGATGCCGAGGCGCCGTCGATCCCGGAACCCGTCGAATCCTCGGCCGGCCCGCGGAGGACCCTGCGCCAGTGCCGCACCATGCCGATCTGCCCGAGCGAGAACGACACGAAGACGCCGATGATGTACAGCTGGATCAGGGTCGTCAGTCGCGCCTGGAACACCACCAGCACGATCATCGCGCCGATGCCGAGCAGGATCATGCCGTTCGAGAACACGAGCCGGTCGCCGCGGGTGTTCAGTGACTTGGGGGCGTAGCCGTCGCGGGCGAGCACCGCGCCCAGCAGGGGGAAGCCGTTGAACGCCGTGTTCGCCGCGAGCAGCAGCACGCACGCGGTGGCCGCCTGCACGATGAAGAACAGGATGCTGCCGCCGCCGAACGTCGCGCTCGCGATCTGGGCCATGAGGCTGGGTTGCGGAGTCGTGCAGTCGAAGCCGACGAGGTCACAGGGGTTCTCGGCGTAGTGCACGCCGGTGATCAGCGCGAGGGCCGTGAGGCCGGCGAACAGACAGGCCGCGATCGAGCCCATCAGCACGAGCGTCGACTGCGCGTTGCGCACCTTCGGAGCGCGGAACGCCGGCACGCCGTTCGACACCGCCTCCACTCCGGTGAGCGCCGAGCAACCGCTCGAGAAGGCGCGCAGGATGAGCAGGATGACGGCCGCCTGGCTGAGGCTCTCGGCGTGCACCGTGAACTCGGCGCTGGAGGCGACCGGTGCGTCGCCGAGGAACGTGCGGATGAGGCCGGTGACGATCATGAAGCCGACGGAGGCGATGAACACGTAGGTCGGGATCGCGAAGACCAGCGATGCTTCGCGCACCCCGCGGAGGTTCACGATGATGATCAGGATCACGAAGCCGACCGCGAGCTCCACCCGGAACGGATCGAGACCGGGCACGGCGGAGATGATGTTGTCGACGCCGGAAGCGACCGACACGGCGACCGTGAGCACGTAGTCGACGAGCAGGGCGGCGGCCACGACAACTCCGGGGATCTCGCCCAGGTTCTTCGACGCGACCTCGTAGTCGCCACCGCCGGAGGGATACGCC
Organism: Microbacterium sp. NPDC087591; assembly: GCF_044743625.1. NCBI lineage: Bacteria > Bacillati > Actinomycetota > Actinomycetes > Micrococcales > Microbacteriaceae > Microbacterium > Microbacterium sp. NPDC087591. The sequence continues at coordinate 1,254,349 of NZ_JBIUWU010000001.1, read as the reverse complement.
TTGATGAGCTGCCGGTAGCTGAGCACGACCACGATCAGCAGCACCACGACGGCCGCGGCGACCAGCGGGGTGAACGACAGGAATGTCAGTCCGCCGATCAGCAGGATCATCACGAGCTCCTGCGGCGCGTAGGCCACCGAGCTCAACGCGTCCGACGCGAAGATCGGCAGCGCCATGCGCTTGGGAAGGAGTTGCTCGTCGACTTGCTCGCTCGTCAGCGGATCGCCGATGAGGATGCGCTTGGCGAGAGGAGGCGCATCTGCGCTGTCGCGGTTTTCGTCTGACACGTCCCGCGACACTACGCCCGCAGATGGCATCCTCACAAGATCCTCACGGAATCCCTACGGGCCGCCGGGTGTCCCTCACGGAATCCTTACGGCGCTCGCGGCATCGTCGACCCCTCGGAAATCCACAGGGATTTCCGATCACGAACGCGTAACGTCGGACGTATGACGACCCTTCAGGTCACCGAAGACTCCATCCGCAAGACGCGCGAACTGCGCGACGAGTTCCAGCGCTTCCTGCGTGAGTACGAGTTCGGGATGCGGGAGGTCGAGACGAAGATCTCGATCCTGCGCGACGAGTTCACGCACCACCACGCGTACAACCCGATCGAGCACGTGAAGAGCCGGCTCAAGACTCCCGACAGCATCGTCGAGAAGATCGCCCGCAAGGGGATCGAGGAGCCGGACTTCGAACGCATCCGTGCCGAGATCACCGACATCGCCGGTGTGCGGGTGACCTGCAGCTTCGTGGCAGACGTCTATCGGCTGTTCGATCTGCTCACGGCGCAGGACGACATCACGGTGCGTACCGTCAAGGACTACATCGCGAAGCCGAAGGACAACGGCTACAAGAGCCTGCACGCGATCATCGAAGTGCCGGTGTTCCTGTCGACGGGCGCGCTGTCGGTGCCGGTCGAGGTGCAGTTCCGCACGATCGCCATGGATTTCTGGGCCAGCCTCGAGCACAAGATCTACTACAAGTTCTCGAACCAGGTGCCGTCGCACCTCGTGGAGAGCCTGACGGATGCCGCGGATGCGGCCGCCGAACTCGACAGCCGCATGGAGCGCCTGCACCGCGAGGCGCACGGGGTGCCGCAGCGTCAGCTCGCGCCCCCGCCCCCTCCGCGCATCGTCCCGGTCTGACCGTCGCGCGGCGTTTCCGCGTTCCGCGTCGGCGTCCACAACTGTTTCCGCGTTCCGCGTCGGCGTTCACAACTCAGGAAGAACGGCGGCCGAAGCAGACGGGTCGCCTGTGAGGGTGGCGCGTGACCGGCGACCCCGCGGTGTCGCGTCCTGAGGTATGGACGGCGCCGAGCGGAGACGCCGATGTTGCGATGCCTCCCTGGCCCTGGGAACATCGGCAGGTGGTGAGAATGCAGGAAGCCGTGTCCGTGGACTCCGACCGCGAGGTCGATGAGCTCGCACGCACCGACGACCTCGCGAGCATCGACCGCGGACGCCAGCGCTGCGAGTGCGACCACGGCGACGATGAGGGCTACCAGCCGTGCGGACGCAAGGCGAAGTGGCGCGTCACGGTCGACTGCGTCTGCGGTGAGGGTCATCCGCGCCGGGTCGAGATCCTGTGCTCCCGGTGCATGCGCACGCTGCGGCAGATCCAGGGTCGCGAGGCCATCACCGTGCGCCGTCTCTGACCACGCCGCGGAGACGGTGCGGGTCGTCACATCCGATCGCTCGTCGGCTCCGAACAAGCCTGGACCACACCGGCGACGGTGGAACAGGAGACGATCATGGCGCAGCGCAGCAGTGGCAAGAGGTTCTTCGTGTGGGCTGCCCTCGCGGGTGTGATCGGCGGCGGGGTTTTCCTCGCGACGGCTGAGCTGTTCGCGTTGCTGTTCGCGCGCGCGGCCAGCCCGATCCTCGCGGTGGGCGGTTTCGTGATCGACATCGTGCCGCAGCCGTTCAAGGAGTTCGCGATCGCCACCTTCGGCGAGTACGACAAGATCGCGCTGCTCGCCGGCCTCGGTCTCGCCGTGTTCATCGCCTCGGCGATCGCCGGCATCCTGCAGCTGGTGCGCCCGCCGCTCGGCGTGATCGCCCTGGTGATCGCGGGGGTGCTGTCCACCGCGGCGATCGTGACCCGTGCTGCCGTGTCGCCGCTGGCGTTCGTGCCTCCGGTCCTCGGAACCGTCGCAGGGGCCTTCATCCTCGTGCTGCTCATCCGCCGTCTGCGCGCGTGGCGGGCCTCCGTCGTCGGCGTGCGCACGGATGACGCGGCCGAGACCGCTCCGTCCGATGTCGAACCCGTCGACGGCGCGGCCGTCCGGCCCGGCTTCGATCGTCGCCGCTTCTTCATGCTCACCGCCGTCGCCGGAGCATCCGCCCTGATCGTGGGCATCACGGCCCGCACCGTGAGCATGGCGGTGTCGTCGGTCGAGGCCATCCGCGGCGCGCTCAAGCTGCCTGCCCCGAAGTCGAAGGTCGTGGTCCCGGATGGCGCCGAGCTCGACATTCCCGGACTCAGCAAGCTGTTCACTCCGAACAAGGACTTCTACCGCGTCGACACCGCGCTCACGGTTCCCACGATCGACCCGGAGACCTGGCGACTCGTGATCGACGGCATGGTCGACCAGCGGGTCGAGATGAGCTTCCAGGACCTCCTCGACATGGGCCTGGACGAGTACGCGATCACGCTCACGTGCGTGTCGAACGAGGTCGGCGGCGAGCTGGTCGGCAACGCGAAGTGGCTCGGGGTGCCGCTGCGCGACGTGCTGAAGAAGGCCGGCGTGAAGTCCGGGGCCGACATGGTGCTGTCGCGCAGCGTCGACGGCTACACGGCGAGCACCCCGCTATCGGCGTTGACCGACGACAACCTCGACGCGATCCTCGCGGTGGCGATGAACGGAGAACCGCTGCCGCTCGAGCACGGCTTCCCCGTGCGCATGGTCGTGCCGGGGCTATACGGCTATGTGTCGGCGACCAAATGGCTCACCGAGCTCAAGGTCACGACCTTCGCCGACGACGAGGCCTACTGGACGCCCCGCGGCTACAGCGCGGAGGCGCCGATCAAGTTCTCCTCGCGCGTCGACACCCCCAAGCTCGGCGCGGCCGTCGACGCGGGAAAGATCCCGATCGCCGGAGTCGCCTGGGCGCAGTCGGTCGGCATCGAGCGGGTCGAGGTGCGCATCGACGACGGCGACTGGGTTCCGGCCACGCTGTCGGCGCCGATCAACGACGACACCTGGGTGCAGTGGTTCATGGAGTGGGATGCCACTCCCGGCACCCACTATGTCGCCGTCCGTGCGGTGAACAAGAACGGCGACCTGCAGATCGAGGAGCGCGCCCCGATCGCCCCCAACGGCTCGTCCGGCTGGCAGCGCTCGCTCATCCGGGTCACCTGAGACCGGTGCGCGGCCGCACGCCCGGGCCTAGGGTGGGAGCCATGACGCCGCGCCCCGCACTCGTGATCACCGTCTCCGACCGATCGGCCGCGGGTGAGCGCGAGGACCGCGGAGGCCCGATCGCCGTCGAGCTGCTGCGGGAGGCCGGATGGCACTGCCCGGATGCCGAGATCATCGCCGACGGCGAGAGCGCGGTGGCGGATGCGCTGCGGCGTGCTCTCGCCCGCGGCATCCGCCTGGTCGTGACCACAGGGGGAACCGGAGTCGGTCCGCGCGACCTGACGCCCGAGGGCACGAGGCGCGTGATCACCCGCGAGATCCCCGGGATCGCCGAGGAGCTGCGCCGCAGTGGGCTCGCCGACACCCCGCTGTCGGTGTTATCGCGCGGGCTGGCCGGCATCGTCGACCCCGCGGGCATGCTCGTGGTGAATCTTCCGGGATCCCCGCGTGCCGTGGCATCCGGCGTACCCGTGGTGCTCGGCGTCGCCGGGCACATCCTGGACCAGGTGGAAGGCGGAGATCACTCATGAACGACGTACGACTGGCTGCGGTATCGGAGGAACGGCTCGATCTCGACACACATCTCGCTGCCGTGGAGGACCCCCGCCTCGGCGCGGTGACGACCTTCGTCGGACGCGTGCGCGACAACGACCCGGATGCCGCGACGCCCGTCGTCGGCCTCGAATACAGCGCTCACCCGGATGCCGAGGCGACGCTGCGGCGGATCGCCCAGGAGGCCGGCGCCCGAGCGGATGCCCTCGCCGTGGTGGCCGTGAGTCACCGGATCGGACGCCTGGACGTCGGCGACGCGGCCGTGGTGATCGCGGTCGCCTCCGAGCATCGCGCCGAGGCGTTCGACGTGTGCCGGGCCGTGATCGAGGCGATCAAGAGCGACCTCCCGGTGTGGAAGCGGCAGCTCGAGGTCGACGGGACCTCGTCCTGGAAGGGCATCGGCGGCTGAGCAGAGGCGGTACCCCTTCGGCATCCGCCCCTCCGGCATCCGGCATCGGGCCCTGTCCCAGACGTGCCACGTGCAGGAGATCTCGCGGATTGCAGGAGGAATCGCCCGGAATCGGTCCTGCAGGTGGCCATCGGTCCTGCAGGTCGCGGGGTCAGCCGGTGACGCCGCGGGGTCAGCCGCCGGCGAACGGCGGGAGGATGTCGATGAGCTCGATGTCGTCGAGGGCCAGGTCGCCGTCGCTGCGCACCCCGTCGACCATGACGGCACAGCGCGGCAGGATGTCGGCCAGAGCCGGATGCTCGGTCACGACCGCTGCGCGCAACGCGACGAGTGAGGTCTCGCTGCGCTCCTCGCTGTCGGTGCCTGCGGCCTCGGCGGCGGCGGCGAAGTAGCGCACGCGCGTCATCGGGTGTCCTCGGATCCGATGAAGGGGGCATCCTCGCCGGGGCGCACCCAGTCGCCGGAGCGTCCGCCCGACTTCGCCACGATGCGCACGTCCTCGATCACGACCGCACGGTCGACGCCCTTGATCATGTCGACGATCGCGAGAGCCGTCACGGATACCGCGGTGAGCGCTTCCATCTCGACGCCCGTGCGATCGGCGGTGCCCACCGTCGCCTCCACGCGCACGCCGTCGTCGACGATCTCGAGCTCGACGCTCGCCCGGTGCACGCCGATCACGTGTGCGAGCGGCAGCAGCGACGCGGTGGACTTGGCCGCCTGGATGCCGGCGATGCGCGCCACGGCGAGCACATCGCCCTTGGGCACGGTGCCATCGCGGAGGGCCGCGATCACGTCGGCGCTGCAGCGCACGAATCCGCGGGCGGTCGCCGTGCGGACGGTCGGCTGCTTCGCGGTCACGTCGACCATGTGGGCGCGGCCGGCGGCGTCAAGGTGAGTGAAGCTCATCCCACCAGCATGACATCGATCGCATCTCCCACGGCGACGGCCTCGACCTCGGCCGGCACGATCGCGAACGCGTGGGCTCGTGCGAGTCCGCCGGCCAGGTGCGATCCCGATCCGCCCGCAGTGGCGGGGCGCACGGTGCGGGCCGCGAGGTCGACGACCGCCGGGAGGTACTGGCGGCGGCCAGGCGGCGTGGTCCATGCCGCATCGGCGGTGAACGCTGCACGCGGCCGCTGGATCTCGGTGCGCCCCTGCAGCGCGAGCAGGGCGGGGCGCACGAACACCTCGAACGAGACGGCGACGCTGACGGGGTTGCCCGGCAGCCCGAACACCAGCGTCCCGCCGTTCAACACGCCGAAGGCCTGCGGCTTGCCCGGCTGCATCGCGACGCTCGCGAACTCCACCTCGCCTTGGCCGTCGAAGGCGCCGCGCACCGGTTCGTAGGCCCCGGCGCTCACGCCGCCGGTGAAGACGATCACATCGGCGCCGAGCGCGACGGCCTCGGCGGTCACGGAACGCACGGCGTCGGCGTCATCCGTCACGCGGGCGACCAGCACGACCTCGGCGTCGGCGTCGGCGACGAGCTGCTCGAGCAGCGGCCCGTTGGAGTCGGGGATGCGCCCGCGGGTCACGGCCTCGCCGGGGGCGAGCAGCTCGCTCCCCGTCGACACGACGGCCACGCGGGGCGCGCGCGTGACGGTGACATCGGCGACGCCGGCGGCCACCGCTGCCGCGACCTGGAAGGCGCCCAGGCGCTCACCGGCGCGCACCACCTCGTCGCCCGCGCGCAGGTCGGCGCCGCGCCGGCGCACGAACACGCCGGGTTTCGCGGGCGCGCGCAGCACCCGCACCTCGCCGAGGGAGTCGGCGAGTCCGCCCTCCGTGTCTTCGAAGGGCACGATCACGTCGGCGTCGGCGGGCGTGGGAGATCCGGTCATGATGCGGGCGGCGTCGCCGGGCCCCAGCGGCGGGTCGAGGGACACACCCGCTGGCAGGTCGGCGACGACCCGCAGAGTGATCGGGTTCTCCTCGGATGCCGCGGCGACATCGGCGCCGCGCACCGCGAAGCCGTCCATCGCCGAGTTGTCGAACAGCGGGATGTCGTGGGCTGCGGCGGCGGGCGCCGCCAGCGTCCGTCCCGCTGCTGCACGCACCGGGCGAGTCTCGGGCGGGAGGATCCGCACCGCGGCGAGCACACGGGCGAGCTGTTCCTCGACCGTACGGCGCCCGCTCATGCGTGCACCTCCGCCGTCGCAGACGAGGCCGGGCGGATCGCGATCTCGTGCTGGCGCGCGGTCAGCGCGTCGATCACCGCGAGCCGGCCGAGCAGGGGTTCCCCGGCGCCGGTGACGAGCTTGATCACTTCGCCGGCCAGCATCCCGCCGACCTGCACGCACAGCGCTCCGAGCACCCCGACCTGGGCGCAGCTGGGCGGTTCTCCCTCGGTGCCAGGGGGGAAGAGATCGGCGAGCACCACCGGTTCGCCCGCGCGCGGTGCCGACCAGAACACGGTGACCTGCGCGTGCCACTCCTGCACGGCGCCCCATACGACGGGCAGTCCGAGGGATTCGGCTGCGGTGGCGACATCGCGGCGGGTGGCGAAGGAGTCGCTCGTGTCGACCACGACATCCGCGCCCCCGATCAGCCGGGCGGCGTTGGCGGCATCCAGTCGTTCGGGCACCTGCGTCACAGTGGTCTGCGGGGCGAGCGCCAGGACGGCGCGGGCGGCCGACTCGGTCTTGCGCGTGCCGATGTCGTCCACGCGGTGCGCGAGCTGACGCTGCAGGTTCGTGAGCTCCACGACGTCGTCGTCGATGATCGTGATCGATCCGACCCCGGCAGCCGCCAGGGCCAGCAGCACCGGGGAGCCCAGCCCTCCCGCGCCGACGACCGCGACGCGTGCGGCACTCAGACGGCGCTGCCCTTCTTCTCCGATGCCCGCGAGCACGGCATGCCTGGCGGTGCGGACGAGCTCTTGCGGGTCCAGCGCGGGGGCGGGGGCGACGAGAGGCTGCATGGGTTCAGCGTATGCCCGAGCGGGACGAGGCACTCCCGTGCGTCTCTCGGCCGGGCAGCCGCTGTGCCCGTCAGGTGGTTCCTCTCGCGGTGGCCGCGCTGCGGCCGTTGTGCGCGAGCGGAGGCTGCGGGGCGGATTCGAGCAGCGCTTCGAGCCGGCGAAGCGCACGCATGTGACGAGTCCGCGCGGTCGACTCGTTGATGCGCAGAAGTCGCGCGGCCTCGGCGATGGCGAAGTCGTCCCAATAGATGAGCATCAGGAGTTCCGCTTCCCGTTCGTCGAGGCGCCGCAGCGCCGCGCGGACACCATCGGCGCGCATCGCGGCCTCGACGATCGCATCCGCCGAATCGACCCGAGACGGTGCGTCGCGAAGGTGGTGGCGCAGCGCGTCGGCGAGGTCGAGAGACTTCAGCGCTCGCCGCCGGTGCTCGCGGAGCACGTTCCTCGCGATGCCGAAGCACCACATCCGCGCTGCCTCGTCGGTGGTGGGTACGCGCGCGCCCTTCTCCCAGAGGATGAGCAGGACCTTCCCGAGCAGGTCTGCGGCATCCTCCCGCGGGCGAACCCGTCGCGCGAGATACCGGAGCAGGTCGTCGGCGTTGTCCTGGACGACGATCTCGACCCAGGCGCGAAGCTCCTCCGGAAGGGGACGCGGGCCCATCAATGGAGCACCCCTGTGCAATCCATCGTGCTGCCCGACGACCACTCTTCACGCAACAGCTCGTCGGGGATCTCCGCCCAGATCAACTCCGTCGCGTGGATGAACGACGACTGGTCCCGCAGCTCGGGGGTATCGACCTCCCAGTCGTCGTCGGGACCGGGGACGAACGGGTTCGCGATCGCTTCGTCATAGATGCGCTGCCCGATGCCCGTCCAGTCATGGCCTCTCACGAAGGCGGCGAGTCGTTCATCGGCCGCTGAGCGATCGACGGGGTTGCCGAAGTACAACCCGTAGCGGCAGCTGACTTCGATGCCGGTGTCGGTCGTGTAGACGATGGGGATCTCGACATCGAGCTCGACCGGAGTGTCGTTCACGCTCAGTTGCAGAGGGATGAGCACTGCCGCCCCCGTCGCAACCGTGAGGACGCCGAGGCTGATCGGAACGATCGCTCGGCGACGCCTCCACCACGGGGTGCGGGCGATGCCCATCGCGGCCGTCGCCTGAGCGTCGGCGGCCACGCGGCGGACGAGGTCGTGAAGCTCTGCGTCATCGCCTCCGCGCACCGGATCGGCGGACGCGAGATCCGACTGCACTCGTTCGTTCATTGTTCGCTCCTCATCATGTCGCTTCACACAGGACATGACGTGAGCGCGCGAACCGTCTCACAATCGTCTCGTCGGGACGCGCGTTCGGCCCCGATGCGACGGCGGCTGACGGCTGATTCGGGCCTGCCGCAGCGGCGGGCATGACGCGAGTCAGGCCTGGAGCGCCTCGTCGACTGCCGCGAACACGTCGGGGTCCCAGGTGAGTGCTCGTTCCCAGGGCAGGTCGAAGGCATCGGCGAAGAAGATGCTGTGCACGTCGTGCGCGAACGTGCGGCGGGCGACGTGGGGAAGCACCTCGACCGGAACCTCTTCTGCGCGCGCACTCTGCTGCGAGACGAGCCCGTCGTGTGGCCACAGCTGGCGCGGTTCCGAGGCCGCGCGGAAGTGACCGGCACCCACCGCCGTGACGGTCACCGCGTCGAGCGCCCCCGCCTGGGTCGCGTTCCATTCCCGCAGGAAGCGCCGCGAGACCTGGTCGGCAGCGCCCTGGGAGTTCTCGGCCGCGTAGCTGCGCGACCGTTCCAGGATCTGGGTCGTTGCGGCATCGCCGTGGGCATCGGCGACCGAGACCTCATCGGTGAGCACGTCGCCGAGCAGAGAGCCGTCCCAGGGAGTGCCGAGGGTGACGAGACGCGACACCGACGGGCCCGCGTCGCCCAGCTCGCGGATCGCGGCGCGCGAGAACAGACCGCCCATCGAGTGGGCGACGAGGTCGATGCGGGCGAAGCCGTGCTCCGCGCTGAGCCACCGCAGGAAAGCGGCCAGGCGGGCGCCGCCCTCGTCGATTCCGCCGACCGCGTTGACGGTCATCTCGGCGGGCAGGACGACGGGCACGTCGGCGAACCCCTGCCAGCCGGTGTCTTCCCTGACCTCCCCGGGTCCTAGGCGTGCGGGTGCGGTGAAGACCGCCCTGCCGCGGGCGAGCAGATGTGCGCGGAGCGCGGTGAGCGTGTTGCCGGCGGCGAGGCCGGAGCCGCTCGCGCGGTCGGGATCCGTGAACGGTGTCACCGCGGCACCGCCGGAAACCAGGACGACGGCTTCGGACATGGGAGGCTCCTTCTCGACGGGGTACGCGGTCAGGATAGGGCAGGATGCCTCAGCCGCCGGACGCTCTCATCGACTCAGCTCTGACGGGTGGGTGAGCCGCCACCACTCGGACGGCTGATCGATCTGCCCCTGGATCGTCACCGGAGTGGTGACGGTGTTCGGCCCCGCTGTCCAGGTGACGCTCCCCACGACCGAGCCGTCCCGGTAGGTCGCCGGGGTCTCGATCTGCATGCTCACCTCGATCGGGGTGTCCGACCAGGTGAAGATCGACGCATCTTCGTCGATGACCAGCTGAGCGGTGGAACCCCACGGCGTCGAGATCGCGCCCACCTCCTGACCGGATGACGCGAGCGGTACCTCGTGGAAACCGGCGCGGATGCTGTCGAGAGTCGCGATCACGGTCGTGTTCACCGACTCGCGCGACGCTCCTCCGAGCAGCACCCCGGTCACCGCCAGCGGTTCCGCCGCCCCCACATGGAGCGTCGCCGTGTACAGCAGGCTGTAGGTGCCCTGGCCGAGGGTGCCGGTCTTCAACCCCGTGATCCCCGCGGTCCCGAGGAGTCCGTTGGTGTTGTGGAGCTGCCCGGCTCCGGGCAGCGAGATCGACGACGTCGCGACGATCTGCGCGATGGTCGGCTGCGCGGCGGCGAGCTTCCCGATCGTCAGGAGGTCGGTGGGCGTGCTCGTGTTGCGCGGGCTGATGCCGGTGGGCTCGGTGATCGTGGTGCCGGTCAGTCCGTGGGCGGAGAGCCAGGTGCGCGTCGCGCTGAGGAACGCATCCTGCGATCCGAAGATCCGGGACGACAGCGCCTCGGCGTAGTTGCTCGCAGAGGGGATCAGCATGGCGGCCAGGGCATCGTGCAGCGACATCGAGGTGCCGGTGGGCATGGGGGCGATGGTCGCGCCCTGCACGTAGTAGCGGTCGTAGAGGTCGTGGTCGGCCTCGGTGAAGGTGATGGTGGGGCCCGGATCGTCCGCGGAGGCGAGCGGGACGGCGTCGAGGATGACCAGTGCGGTGATGAGCTTCGTGATGCTCGCGATGGGTCGAGGGTCGCCGGCTCCGCTCGACGACCAGATCCCGCTCGCACCCTCGCCGAGATACGCGTCGGCGCCGGAGATGCTGATCGCCGAGGCGGCCCCAGGGGCGGCCGTGATGGCAGCGGCCTCGACGGACGGCGCCTGCGGCGTCTGCGTCGTCACCTCCGGGGGAGCAACGGTGGCGGTGAGAGCCCACCAGACGTATCCCCCGCACGCGGCCAGCAGCAGGATGAGACAGACAGCAGTGACGATGAGCCCCCGGCGTCTGCGTGCTCTGCGTTTCTCGGGGTCGATTCGATCACGACGTCCGGTCAGGTCCTGCTCCTGGGCCATCAACTCCGCGAAGTCGGACAGTGCGTCAGACGGGAGGTTCGGTGCCGTCATCGAGGTCCCCTCACCGGTCGCGTCTGGCATGAGCAACACCGTATCGCCGAACGATGCCGGTGGGGAGAGAAGATCGCAGAATGCGCAACTGCGGCGAATTCCGATCCAAGCATCCGCAAAAGCGGTAATGTCGACCGTATGCAGACCTATCGGATCGCCCGTGCCGCCCAACTTCTGGGCGTGAGCGACGACACCGTGCGGCGCTGGATCGACCAGGGCCTGCTACCCGTGACCGACGCCGTGCCGGCGGAGATCCCCGGCGATGCGATCGCAGCGCGGGCCGTGGCCGTCGCGGAGGAGGCGACGATCGCCGGAGACGCGCTCTCCAGCGCTCGCAACCGCTTCATCGGCATCGTGACCCGCGTGCAGATCGAGGGGCTGATGGCGCAGGTCGACATCCAGTCCGGACCGCATCGCGTGGTCTCGCTCATGTCGGCGGAGGCCGCGCGGGAGCTGCAGCTCGAGGTCGGCTCGCTCGCCGCCGCATCCGTCAAGGCGACCCAGGTCGTCGTCGAAGTCCCGAAGGCCTGACATGAACCGCACGCTGCGCCGCTCCGCCCTGGTCGTGATCGCCGCCTCCCTGCTCGCCCTCACCGGCTGCGCGAGTGCCGCTGAATCGGCCCCGTCGCCATCCGTCTCCGCCGGCGAGAGCGCCGTGAGCGGCGACCTCACCGTCTACGCCGCCGCATCGCTCACGGGAGCGTTCGATGCGATCGGTGAAGCCTTCGTCGCGGAGCACCCGGACGTGACGTTCAGCCCGGTGTACGACGGCTCGTCAACGCTGGCGACGCAGATCCTCGAGGGGGCGCCGGCCGACGTGTTCGCCTCGGCAGATGAGGCGAACATGGACAAGGCGGCGGATGTCGCGGTCGACCCCGCCCTGTTCGCCTCGAACACCCTCGTGATCGCGGTGCCGGCGGGTAACCCCGGCGGTGTCGAGACGCTCGCCGACCTGGCCGACGTGACCACCGTGCTGTGCGCCCCCGAAGTGCCCTGCGGCGCGGCATCCGAGAAGCTCCTCACCGCGGCGGGGGTCACTGTCGAGGCCGCGAGCATCGAGCAGAACGTGACCGCCGTGCTGACCAAGGTCGCCGCATCCGAAGCCGATGCCGGTCTCGTGTACGCGACCGACGTGATCGGTCGCGACGACGTCGAGGTGATCGTGCCGGACGGTGCCGACGGTGTCGTCAACCACTACCCGATCGCCGCTCTCTCCGACGCTCCGAACCCCGATGCCGCCGATGCCTTCGTGGCGTTCGTGCTGTCGGATGCGGGGCAGGAGATCCTGGCGGACTTCGGGTTCGGGGCGCCGTGAGCGCGGCCGGCGCGCGTGGCTACGCTCCGCGTGCGCTCGCCATCCCCGCCCTGATCGGACTGGCCTTCCTGGTCGTGCCGCTGACCGCGCTCGTCGCGCGGGTGCAGTGGTCGACCTTCCTCGCCGATGTGACATCCGAGGTCGCGCTCTCGGCGCTCGCGCTCTCGCTGGGGACCGGACTGGTGGCCACCGTGCTGTGCATCATCGTGGGGGTGCCGCTCGCTCTGTACATCGCACGATCGGGGCCGCGTCTGGCCGCCCTGCTGCGGGCCGTCGTCACCGTGCCGCTCGTGCTGCCGCCGATGGTGGGCGGCGTCGCGCTGCTGTACCTGTTCGGCCGCGCGGGCTGGCTCGGCGGACTGGGGCTCTCCTTCAGCACGCCCGCGGTCGTGCTCGCGCAGACCTTCGTCGCCCTGCCGTTCCTGGTGCTGGCCGTTGAAGGTGCGGTGCGCACCTCGGGCGTGGAGTACGAGCGCACGGCCGCCGCGCTGGGTGCCGGCCGCTGGACGATCCTGCGCCGCATCACCCTGCCGCTCGCCGCCCCCGGCATCGTCGCCGGCGTCGTGCTGTGCTTCGCGCGGGCCATCGGGGAGTTCGGGGCGACCGCCCTGTTCGCGGGCAACCGGCCGGGGGTCACCCAGACCATGCCCCTCGCGATCTACACCGCATTCAACGGCGCCGGAGTGTCGCAGGGCACGGCGGTCGCGCTCGCCCTGCTGCTGCTCGCCACCGCGATCGTGGTGCTGCTGCTCGTGCGCGGCTGGCGACCGGGAGCGGCGCGATGAGTGCCGGGGGCGTCGACGCCCGCACGCCGGGCCTGCGGGCGCACGTCGTCGTCGCACGCGAGCACTTCGCCGTCGACGTGGAGGTGGAGGTCGAGCCCGGCGAGACCGTCGCGGTCATGGGGCCGAGCGGTGCCGGCAAGTCGACGCTGCTGCAGGCGCTGGCCGGACTCGAGCCGTTGACGTCCGGAGAGATCGCGATCGAGGGGCGGGTGGTCGACCGCGCCGCCGCTCCGCGCGTGCAGACCCCGCCGATGAATCGCGGCATCGTGCTGCTGAGCCAGGAGCCGCGGCTGTTCCCGCACCTGTCCGTGCGGGAGAACGTCGCCTTCGGCCCCCGCGCCGGTGGGGTCGATGCCAGGACGGCGCGGGACTCCGCGGACGAATGGCTCGTGCGCGTCGGGCTCCCCGGAGCGGGGGATCGCATGCCGCGGGAACTCTCCGGCGGCGAAGGCCAGCGCGTCGCGGTCGCGCGGGCGCTCGCCGCATCGCCCCGCGCCGTGCTGCTGGATGAACCGCTGGTCGCCCTCGACCCGGAGACCGCAGGGGAGATCCGGCGGATGCTGCGCGACCAGCTCGCGGGAGTGACGACGATCGCGGTGACGCATGACGCCGCCGATGCGGTCGCTCTCGCCGAGCGGTTGCTCATCGTGGAGGCGGGTCGCGTCACGCAGAGCGGACCCGTGCGCGAGGTGCTGGCGGCTCCGGCATCCGGTTTCGTCGCCTCGATCGCGGGCGTCAACCGGGTGATCGGTGTCGCCGATGACGGAGCATGGCGCAGCGGCGAAGTGCGACTGCGCAGCGCGGATACCGCGTCTCGCGCCCTGGGTGCGGAACACGGCGCCGCGCTCGCCGCCGTGTTCCGCGCGGATGCCGTGCGCCTCGTGGATCCGGACGCGGCCGAGTCTTGGCGCAGCCGCATCATCCGGCTCGAGCCCACGCTCGCCGGCATCCGCGTGCACACCGAGCTCTGCCAGGTCGATGTCGCCCTGCCGGATGCCGCGGGTCTCGCGCCCGGCGACGAGCTGCACCTGCAGGTCGACCCCGCGGATGTGCGGTTCGTCGCGGTCGGCTGAGCTTCTGAGCGCGGGCGTTCAGGCGCGGTCGTGCAGGGTGATCTGGTAGCCGTCGGGGTCGGCGAAGGTGAAAGTCCGGCCGAAGGGGCCGTCGATCGGCGCCGCCACGATCGTGTGTCCGTCGGCGACCAGTGCATCGTGGATCTCCTGAACCCCGGTGGCGTGCAGCCAGATCGCCGCGCCGACGCCCGGCTGCGGCACGGAGTCGAGGTCGGTGCCGGGAACGACGTCGCGCAGGGCGAAGGCGATCGGCGTGGTCTGGAACACCACCGCGTGCGGCGGGCCGGCGGGCGAGCGGACGAGACCGAGGTACTTCTCGTAGAAGGCCTGGGATCCGGCGAGGTCGCGTGCCTGGAGGGAGAGGAAGTCGGGACCGGTGACGGGCATGAGAAGCTCCTTGGTTATGTGTCAGTTATCTGACATGCATCACTGTATGTCAGAATACTGACATGAGTCAAGACGGAGAGGTCATCCACCTGGAGACATCGCTCGGCTATCTGCTGAAGGAGGCGTCGAGCGCTCTGCGGGCGGCGATGGAAGAGGTGCTGCGGCCGCTCGGGATGACGGTCACGCACTACTCGTGCCTGGAGCTGTTGGCCCAGCGTCCCGGCCTGTCGAACTCCGAGCTCGCGCGGGGCACCTTCGTGACGCGGCAGTCGATGAACGTGCTGCTGCAGGCGCTCGAACGGGACGGCTCCGTGACGCGGGCGACCGAGGCCCCGGTCGGCAAAGCACTACCCACGCGGCTGACCCCGCTCGGCGAGCAGAAGCGGCAGCAGGCGAGCGCCGCGGTGCGTTCGGTCGAGGTGCGGATGCTCGGTGGCATGACGGAGGATGAGCAGGCGGGAGCCCGCCGGGCCCTCCGCAGCATGATCCAGTCGCTGCGCGACCCCGGCGACTCCTGACCGCGGTCTCGACGGACTTCGGGAGAGGAGCGATGGGGAATGCTCCCCATCGCTTCTCTCCGGAGGCGACTGTTAGATTTCCGATGTCGGGCGCATATCGTCGCCGCCCACGAAGAACCGGAGGGGGACGCGGGACATGTCTGTGAAGGTCTCATACGATCGGCTGGGAGAGCTGTATACCAATCTCCTGGCGATCTCGACAGAATTCGACGAGGCGTCGAACCGTCGCAGCGACCTCCAGTCCGACGTCGATCGTCCGTACGGACGCGGCGAGCTGCGTGACCTCGCCGGTGACTTCGAGTCCCAGTGGGACGACCGTCGAAACAAGTTGAACGAGGGCTTGAAGAAGGTCAGCGAGCATACGAAGGCGATCCTCGACGGTTTCGGTGACTTCGACACCGAAGCGGCGGCCGAGATGGCCTCAGCGATGCAGGAGGGTTCCTGACCGTGGCGATGCACAACTCTCCCAAGGGGCGGCCGGTCGAGGTCGTCGCCGGGCAACCTGATGACGTCCGGTCCCGTGGTGATCAGATCGTGCGGCTCGGCGGCATCATGCGCTCCGGGTACAACACCATCAGCGACGTCCTGGGCTCCGGTCTCGAGTCCGACATGGAGGGCGAGGCGATCGATTCGCTCGCCGAGGTGAGCCGCGAGATCCACGCCGAGCTCGGCCTTGCGGCCACCCTCTACGAGGAGGTCGGACCCTACATCCGCAACTACGGGCTGACGCTCGGCGAGGTGAAGAGCCGCATGACGGCCATCGTCCCCGCAGCGGATGAGGCGTGGAGGGCCTATCAGGGGGCGCTCGCAGACTATGGCGACGCGCAGCGTGTGCCTACGCCGACGGCGGCTCTGTCCGCTTCGCCGTCATCGACCCAGACGAGCGATGCCGAGCAACAGCGGCAGGACGACATCGACGACGCCCGCGTCGCTGCCGACGACGCCCGCCAGCGGTGGTACGCCGAGGCCTCCGCATTCGACGAGCAGTACGACACGTGGGAAACAGCGTTCGACACCGCCGTGTCCGGGATCCGCACCTCGACCGCGAACGGCATCGAAGACGACTGGCGCGATGAGATCGATGGCTTCGTCGCGGCGGCGATGCCGTGGCTGCAGGCGGCCGGCGTGATCCTCGCGGTCCTCGCGCTCGTGGTCGGCGGCCCCATCGTCGCCGCTCTCGCCCTCGTCGTGGGCGTGCTGTCTCTCATCGGCACCGCGTGGCAGTTCAGCCGGGGGGACGCAGACGGATGGGACCTCGCGTTGGCCGTCATCGGAGTCATCCCGTTCGGTGCCGTCGGCGAAGCCTTCTCCGCGTTCAAAGCCGGCGGAAACGGCTTCGCCGCCGGGTTCCGTACCTGGCTCTCCATCACCCCGGCCTCCGGGAACTCCCGATTGTTCAGCGATCTCGTGCGCAACTTCGCCGACGACGGTGCGCGCTGGGGTACGAGCCTCATGTCGGGTGGCAACTTCTTCTCCAGCATGCGCCTCAGCGGCCAGGGCGTCTCCGGTCTCGCCGACACATGGAGCGCCATCGTGTCCGGACAGTCGAACAGCCTCTGGCCTGTCATCGGCGACCTGGGAAGCATGGGCGAGCAGGCCATGTACGCCTTCAACGCGGTCGGTGTCTTCGCGCAGAGCACGCTGGTCGTCAAGGACACGTTCGAGTTGATCGGCGACGCCTATGAGGCAGTGACCTCTTGATGTGGCCGGGCGTGACCGGGCGGTATGCGAGAGTGGAAACGTGAACAGTCTGCGCAGCGAGCTTCTCGGTGTCGCCGTTCCGGCGGGCATCCCCGAGTTCCGGATGATGTTGCCACCGGGATGGCAGGCGCATAACGCGAGCGAGGAGACCGAGCGGGCGATGCTCGCCCAGGCGCGCGAGCGATTGCGCCCGGTGCACCGGGTAGATCTCCAGGGGCTCCTCGAATCCCACGTATCCTCCGCCATGCGCGTCGCCCGGGAGCAGGGGGCGATCATGCTCATCCTGCCGGGCCCCGACACGGAGGCCGGCCTGTTCGCCCCGGCGAGCATCGTCGCGACGATCCGCGAGGCGACCCCCCAGCTCTCTCTGGATGACCTCGTCGTCGACGTCATCCAGCGCCGCGGCGGTCAGCAGCTCGACGATGGCAAGCGTCTGCTGCGCTGGGTCGAGCGTCGCACCACGCGCGTCGGCACCGAAGAGGTCGGCGCCTACATCGTCTTCTATCTCACGCCGATCCCCGGCACGCAGCGTGCGCGCGCCCTGCAGTTCGCCCTGACGATCGCGCACGACCCCGACATCGACCCCGCCGAGGACGAGCAGATCGCGGCGTGGACCGCGCTCGTGGATGCACACGTCGCGACGTTCCGGTGGGGCAGATGATGCTCGACGTCGACGTGCGTCTCGACCAGACGCGCATGGTGCCCGTGCCGCGCACGCATACGGACGCGGCTGCCCGTCAGGCGTGGGCGGAGGATATCGCCGGCCAGTGGGGACGGCTGCACGAGCTGGCTGACGAACGTGTCCGTTGGATGACAGCCGGCCTCGAGGCGCTTGCCACCGTCGCCGCCGGTGAGAGCGGCGACCTCATCGTCATCTTCGATCCGCTGTCGCAGGCGATCGCGCCGGTGCGTCTGGCGATCGTCGAGGGGGAGCCGACTCGTGCCGAACAGCTGTCGTTCCTGCAACCGGTGGCTCCGCTGTCCGGGCGGCTTCGCCTCACTCCTCCGACCGTGTTCGGGATCGGATGCTCGTCTGCATTCCCCACCGCGCAGCCCGGCGTCGCCGAGCTTCGCTGGCTGTTCATCGCGGGCGGATGCACGCTGACCGCGATCGCCTCCCCCGTGGGCCAGAGCGCTGCGCTGAGCGTCGGCGTGACCGTCGAAGACCTCCTCACCGCCCTGTCGGTCGGCGATCGAGTGCTGAGCCGATCGCCCGATTTCGACCCGGAAGCGCTCGTCCGCGTCGACGAGACGGCCCAGCCGAGGTGGTCAGCGTGACCCGTGAGATGACACCCCGCAGTTACGTCGAGGCGCAGGAGCGCTGGAGCCCGGCCTCGTGGTGGCACCTCGAGTCCCACCTGTTCCGTGATGAGCCCGAGGTGCGGATGGCGCTGTGGTTCCGTGCGCCCGCCGACGCCCGCCGCGCATTCGCTGCACGGCACTTCTCACTGGGTGGGCTCCTTCTCTCGCTGGCAGAGATCGCAAGTCTCCTTCTTCCGGCGCTCGCACTCGTGACGCTCGTCTCCCGGCACTGGGTCGACGGGCAGCCCGACCTCGTCCGTTCGGGAGTCCTTGCGGGTCTCGCGGCGGCGCTCTCCGTGGTTGGGATGATCGCGCGGCGCTCGCGTCCGGAGGGTGTGGACGCCAGGACGGAGCGGCTCGTCGCCGTGGTGCACATCGTGCCGTCGCTGATCGTCCTCGTGCTCGGTGTGATGTTCCTCACCTCCGGGGCAGTCGACGGCAGCGCCGCGTGGGCGCTCGCAGGTCCGGTCATCGACATCGCGCTGTCGGTCGTCCGCTGGAGGCGGAACCGCCCGGCTGCCGACGCGGCTGCCGAACGCGCGAGCAAGGAGGACGTTCGACTGGATCGTGCGCTCGCCACCATCGCCCCCGAGCGTTCTGTCGCTCTGCGCGCCGAGTTGCATGAGGCTCTGAAGCTGGCGTCGGCACGCGGCCTCGTCGGCCCTGAAGAGACATCTCGTGCCGAGCGGGCGCCGTTCGGACGCCTCGGTGTCACCATGGCGCCGGCGCGCCCTCCTGTCGCCGACGTGGCGCACGGCTGAGGTAGCAGCGGGTAGTCTCGAACGATGACGGGGAGTGCAGGGACGCGATGACCGCCGTGCCGGTCGTCATCGGGGTGCGCGCCCCGCAGGTCGGGCCCGCACCCGCCACCTCGATGGCCGGAGGCCTCGTCGACACGCACGGCCGGGTGCACCGCGACCTGCGCATCTCGCTCACCGATCGGTGCTCGCTGCGCTGCACGTACTGCATGCCCGAGCAGGGCAACGAGTGGCTCGCGCGCACCAGCATCCTCTCCACCGACGAGATCGTCGAGGTGGCGGAGGTGGCCGCTGCGCTCGGCATCCGCACCTTCCGGCTCACGGGGGGCGAACCGCTGCTGCGCACCGACATCGTCGAGGTCGTGCGTCGGATCGCGCGGATCGAGGGGGAGGACGGCCCCGTCGAGGTCGCGATGACGACCAACGGCATCAGCCTGGCCCCGAAGCTCCCCGCCCTGATCGACGCCGGACTCACGCGGCTGAACATCAGTATCGACACGGTGAACCGTCAGCGCTTCGCCGACCTGACCCGACGCGACCGTCTCGACGACGTGTTCGAGGGCATCGCCGCGGCCTCGGCCTCGTCGCTGCGGCCGCTCAAGCTGAACGCGGTCGCGATGCGTGGTGTCAACGACGACGAGCTGGTCGAGCTGGTCGAGTTCGCGATGGGCGTCGGCGCGCAGCTGCGCTTCATCGAGCAGATGCCGCTGGATGCCGGGCACACCTGGGATCGCGCCTCGATGGTCACGCGCGAGGAGATCCTCGCGTCGCTGGGTGAGCGCTGGACGCTCGACCCGGTCGAAGGCCGCGGCGGCGCACCGGCCGAGAAGTGGCGGATCGACGGCGGTCCGCACGAGGTCGGCGTGATCGCCTCGGTCACCGCTCCGTTCTGCGGGGCGTGCGACCGGCTGCGGCTGACCGCTGATGGACAGCTGCGCAACTGCCTGTTCTCCAACGCCGAGTACGACCTCATCGGGGTGCTGCGGGGAGAGGGCTCCGTGCCCGGCGACCGGTCCGAGGGGATCGCCGACATGCTGCGCTCGTGCATACACGGCAAGCTGCCAGGGCACGCGATCAACGACCCCTCGTTCCTGCAGCCGGCGCGCGGGATGAACGCGATCGGCGGCTGAAACCTCCGGTGCTCGGCGGCTCGTCGTTCACAACTCCTCAGAGAACGAGCGTTCCGGGGGTCGAGCTGTGCGTCCGGGCCGAAGGCGCCGGTTCTTGAGGAGTTGTGAACGCCGGCTCAGCCCAGGAACTCGCGCGCTGCGGCCGACAGGGCGGTGACGCCGACCTCGATCGTCGGGTGGATCTCCGGCGCGAAGTACGGGGAGTGGTTCGTCGGGATGTCCTTGTCGAGCGTGCCTGCCGCCATCGCCGCGGCGAAGGTCGCCGGGTCGATGCCGCCCCAGAACCAGAACACCAGCGGAGCGCCTGTGTCGCGCGCGAGCCACGACACGTCCTCGCTGCCCGTGAACATGCCGGGGTCGATCACGGACGCCTCGCCCAGCGCGCGCTGCAGCGCCGTCGTCACGCGGGCCGTGGCCTCATCGTCGTTGATGGTCGGGGGCAGGGTGTGGTCGGTGCGGATCTCAGGTTCCTTCTCGGCACCGGATGCCGCGGCCTCCGCCCGCACGATGCGCTCGACGCTCGCGAGCACCTTGTCGCGCATCTCGTCGTTGGGGTAGCGCAGGCTGAGCTCGAGCTTCGCCTCGGCCGGGATGATGTTGTTCTTGAGCCCCGCGTGGATCGAGCCGACCGTCACGACGGCGACATCGCGGGGGTCGACCTCGCGCGAGGCGATGGTCTGCAGACGCATGACGGTCGCCGCGGCCATGACGATCGGATCGATCGTGGAGTGCGGCCGCGAGCCGTGCCCGCCGCGGCCGTGGAGCGTGACGGTCAGTCCGTCGGAGGCTGCCATCTGCGTGCCCGGTCGCACGCCGATCGTGCCGGCCGGGAGCGGGGTGACGTGCTGGCCGAGCACGATGTCGGGCTTCGGGACCAGGTCGAGCAGGCCGCCGTCGAGCATCGCCCGCGCGCCGGCCCCGTACTCCTCGGCCGGCTGGATGAGCACGACGAGGGTTCCGCTCCACTCGGCGCGTTCGGCTACCAGCTTCTCGACCGCGCCGATCATCGCGGTCACGTGCATGTCGTGTCCGCACGCGTGCATGACGGGGACGGTGTTGCCGGCCGGGTCGATGCCGGTCGCGGTGCTGGCGTACGGGCGACCGCTCTGCTCGCCGACGGGGAGCGCATCCATGTCGGCGCGCACCCAGACGACCGGTCCGTCGCCGTTGGCGAGCACGCCCACGACGCCGGTGACGCCGATGCCCTCGTGCACCTCCAGGCCCAGATCCCGCAGATGCGCGGCGGCGATGCCGGCGGTGCGGGTCTCCTGGAAGGAGAGCTCGGGGTGCTGATGCAGGTCGATGTAGAGCGCTTCGAGATCGATCGTCATGGCCCGAGCCTAGCTGCGGACGCGATGCGACACCTGGTCGCTCAGGACGGGCGCGCGTAGGTCGTGAGCGCGGGGCCGGGATGCAGCACGGCGTTCACGATCGCCCTGATCGCGAACTCGCTGGTCTCGCCGAGCTCGATCAGGTCCGGGTGCAGCAGCCACTGCAGCTGCAGTCCGTCCATGACGGCGAGGATGCTGGCGGATGCGGCGGCGACCGTGTCGGGCTCGGTCACGCCCTCTTGCGCGCAGAGCTCGTGGAACGCGGCAGTGACCTCGCGGCGGAGCGTGATGTACCGGTCCTCGAAGTACTCGCGCCCGGGGTGGTCGTCGGTCACGGATTCGGAGGACAGCACGGTGTACGCCTGCACGATGCCGGGGCGGAGCTCGTTGGCGAACGCGGTGCGCACGAGGTGGAGGAACAGCTCGGGGCCGTCGGGGATGTGCTTGTCGGCGAGGTTCGCGACGTCGGCCTGGTCGCGGTAGGCGAGCACTTCGAGCAGCAGCTTCTGCTTGGAGCCGAAGTGGTGCAGCACTCCGGCATGCGTGATGCCGACCTGCTCGGCGACGTCGGCGAGAGTGCCGTTGGTCGAGCCCTTGTTGCCGAAGATCTCCACAGCGGCCTTCAGGATCTGCTCGCGTTTCGCTCGGGTCGCCGGGCGCACGCGGGACGTCTCGTCGGTGTCCTTCATCACGACCCCCTCTCGCTTGTGATCATGCACTTGCCATCTTACTTACCAGTGGGTAACCTCACGGAAGCTTACTTTCTCGACAGTAAGCAAATCACGACAGCCGCGGATCCCCATCCGACGGTGACGCAGCACAATGACCGTGCCCAAGGAGAAGCAATGAAGCTCAGAAAGTCTCTGATCGCCGCGACCGCGATCACCGCGCTCGGCGTCTCGGCCCTCGCCGGATGCTCGTCGGGCGGTGGCGATGACGCCGCCGCCGGCGATTCCCCCGCGCTGACCATCGCGAAGCCGGATGGCGCCATCACCGCCGAGTCGAACAACCCGTACGTCGGCGACTCCTCCGCGTCGAAGTACGGCTACGGCAAGGTGATCTTCGAGACGCTCGGTCTGGTGAACCAGACCGGCGACCGCAGCGTCACCCCCTGGCTCGCCGAGAGCATCGAGTGGAACGACGACTACACCGCCGTCACGGTCGTCCCGCGCAAGGACGTCACCTGGAGCGACGGCGAGCCGTTCACCGCGGATGACATCGTCTACACCTACGAGCTCGTCTCGACGCCCGCCCTCGACACCGCGGGCCTCAAGTTCGAGGGCGCCGAGGTCGACGGTGACGCGGTGACCCTGACCTTCGGCGAGTCGAAGTACGTCAACCAGGCCCGCGTGCTGCATGTGCCGATCGTGCCGAAGCACATCTGGGAGAACTTCGACGAGCCGGCGACCGACCCCGTCAAGGGCGACGACCTGGTCGGCACCGGTCCCTACGCGCTCTCCAACTGGTCCACCGAGTCGGTCACGCTCGAAGCGCGCGACGACTACTGGGGCGGCGACCTCGCCGTGCCCGAGCTGCACTACGTCTCCTACGGCGACAACACCGCTCTCACCACCGCGCTCGCGCAGGGCGAGGCGGACTGGGCGCAGGCGTTCATCCCGCAGGTGCAGGAGCAGTTCATCGACGCCGACCCCGAGCACAACGTGTTCTGGGCCGCCCCGACCACCGGCTCAGCGACGCTGTTCATGAACCTGCAGCAGAAGCCCTTCGACGACCCCGCGTTCCGCCAGGCGCTCGCCTGGGTGATCGACCGCGACGCCTACGTCGACATCGCACGCGAGGGCGCGAGCGAGGCGGTCTGGTCGGTGACCGGTCTCTCCTCGATCCTCGACGACGAGATCCAGCCCGAGTTCCAGGGCAAGGAGTACAAGGTCGATGCCGAGAAGGCCCGCGACCTGCTGACCGACGCCGGCTACACCTGGAAGGACGACGCACTGGTCGACCCGGACGGCACCCCCGTCTCGTTCACGCTCTCGGTCCCCTCTGGCTGGAGCGACTGGAACACCGCGCAGGAGCTGATCGCGGAGGACGTGAACGAGGCCATCGGCGCCGAGGTCAAGATCGACATGCCCGACTGGGGTGGCTGGCAGGGCCCCCGCGACGACGGCACGTTCTCGGCCATCATCCACTGGCTGGAGGACAGCGGCACGGCCTACGGTCTCTACACGTCGACCATGGACCCGCGCTGGATCTCGCCGGAGGGCATCGCCGGCTTCAACTTCGGCCGTTTCGACGACCCGGCCGCGACCGAGGCGCTGAACACCTACGCGAACGCCTCGTCGGATGAGGAGCGCACCGCTGCACTCGACACGCTGCAGACGATCTTCTCCGAGCAGGTGCCCGCCATCCCTCTGGGAGCGCACCCGCTGCTGGGCGAGTTCAACACCCGCAACTACGTCGGATGGCCCTCGGACAAGGACCCGTACGCCTCGGCTGACCCGACGCAGCAGAACATCGTGCAGATCCTCACGAAGCTGAAGCCCGCCGAGTAACGCTCCGTCTGTTCGCCCTTCGTCTCGTCGCTTCGCTCCTCGCTCAGGGAGCGGGGGCACCTCCGCTCCCTGAGCGAGCGCAGCGAGACGAAGGGCGCACGGCACCCAGCCACACAAAGGACGCCCCATGCCAGACCCCCTGCTCAGCGTGCGCGACTTCTCGGTCGTGTACGACGTCGATCCGCCCGTCGAGGCGGTCAAGAACGTGTCCATCGAACTGCAGCGCGGCGAGATCCTCGGTCTCGCCGGCGAGAGCGGATGCGGCAAGACGACGCTCGCCTACGGTGTGCAGCGTCTGCTGCGCGCACCGGCCGTCATCACCAGCGGCAGCGTGGCCTTCCACGATGCATCCGGTGTCGACATCGACATCAATGCGCTCGACGTCGACGCGATGCAGCGCTTCCGGTGGGACAAGGTCTCGATGGTGTTCCAGGGGGCGATGAACGCCCTGAACCCGGTCGCGACGATCGGCTCGCAGCTCGAGGACGTGTTCGAGATCCACCGCCCCGACATGACCCGCCGCCAGCGCCGCGCCGAGGCGGAGGAGCTGCTCGAGATCGTCAAGGTCGGCCGGCAGCGCATCCGCTCGTTCCCGCACGAGCTCTCCGGCGGCATGCGCCAGCGCGTGATGATCGCGATGGCACTGGCGCTGCGCCCGCAGCTGATGGTGATGGACGAGCCGACCACCGCGCTGGACGTGCTGGTGCAGCGCGAGATCCTCACGCAGATCTCGCAGCTGCGGCACGAGTTCGGCTTCTCGGTCATCTTCATCACCCATGACCTTCCGCTGCTGCTGGAGATCAGCGACCGGATCGCGATCATGCGCGAGGGCGAGATCATCGAGCTCGCCACGGCCGAGCAGATCTGGACACAACCGCAGCAGGGCTACACGAGGACGCTGCTGTCGTCGTTCCCCCGGCTGACCGGGGCGAGAGGAGTGCTGACGCGATGACCACGCTCGAGTTCAGGAACGTCACCAAGTCGTACACCGTGCGTGGAGCAGGGCAGCTGAAGGCGCTCGACGATGTCAGCTTCACCCTGGTCTCTGGTCAGACCATCGGCCTGGTCGGGCAGTCCGGCAGCGGCAAGTCCACGATCGCGAAGATCCTCACCCAGCTCGAGACCCCGACCAGCGGCGAGGTGCTGCTCGACGGCACTCCCATCCCGCGCCGCGGCAAGGGGCTGCGAAAGTACCGGCAGCAGCTGCGGATGGTGTTCCAGGATCCGTTCGCCTCGCTCAACCCGTACCACTCGATCCGCTACCACCTGGAGCGGCCCATCCGCCTCGACGACGTCGTGCCCAAGAAGGACACCGAGGACGAGGTGCGCCGACTTCTCGGCCGGGTGCGCCTGGATGCGGACGCCGTGATCGACCGCCGCCCGCACGAGCTCTCCGGCGGCCAGCGTCAGCGCGTCGCGATCGCCCGTGCGTTGGCCTCTCGGCCGTCGCTGCTGGTCGCCGACGAACCCGTCTCGATGCTCGACGTCTCGATCCGCCTCGGCGTGCTGACCCTGCTCGCCGACCTGCAGCGCGAGGAGGGCCTCGGCGTGCTCTACATCACCCACGACCTCGCCACCGCCCGCCACTTCAGCGACGAGATCTTGGTGCTCAACCAGGGGCGAGTCGTAGAGCGGGGACCGGCGGATGACGTGATCCTCAACCCGCAGGATCCCTACACGCGCGAACTGCGCGCCGCATCGCCCGATCCGGACAAGCACTTCGCGACGGCATCGGGTGGGGCCACGAACGGAGGGGCACTGTGAGTACCGCATTCCCGCAGCTCGACGACAACGACCTCATCCAGCGCGATGCGCTCGAGGTCGGCACCACGGCGACGGTCGCCGAGAAGGGGCGCCGCCGTGTGCCCTGGCGCTTCTTCGCCGGGCGGGCGGGCTTCTACCTGTTCACCCTGTGGGCCGCCATCACGATCAACTTCTTCCTGCCGCGCTTCATGAAGGGCGATGCGGTCAGCTCGTATCTGGCGCGCAACCGCAACGTCAGCCCCGAGGCGGCGGAGTCCCTGCGCATCCTGCTCGGCATCGACTCCGACAAGTCGATCTGGCAGCAGTACATCGAGTACTGGGGGATGCTGCTGCGCGGCGACCTCGGCATCTCGACCCTGCACGGCCTGCGGCCGGTGGCGGAGGTGCTCTCGGCTGCGCTGCCGTGGACGCTCGGCCTGGTCGGCATCGCGACGATCATCTCGTTCGCGATCGGCACGGTCGGCGGCGCGATCGTCGGATGGCGGCGGGGGAGCAAGCTCGACGCGCTGATCCCGATCACGACGTTCTTCAACACGATCCCCTACTTCTGGCTCGGACTGATCGCGATCGCGATCTTCTCGTCCACGCTGAAGTGGTTCCCGTCGTCGCATGCCTACGACAAGGGGCAGTCGCCCGAGTGGAGCCTCGACTTCATCGGACAGGTGATCATGCACGGTACCCTGCCTGCGCTCACGATCATCATCGCGTCGCTCGGCGGCTGGATGCTCGGAATGCGCAACATGATGCTGACCGTGCTCGACGAGGACTACATCACGGTCTCGCAGGCCAAGGGCATGCCGAACAAGCGGGTGCTGTGGTCCTATGCCGCCCGCAACGCGGTGCTGCCGCAGATCCAGAGCTTCGCGCTCTCGATCGGCTTCATCGTCGGCGGCACGATCGTGATGGAGATGGTCTTCAGCTACCCCGGCGTCGGCAAGCTCCTGCTCGATGCCACCAACGCCAAGGACTACGCGCTCATGCAGGGCGTGTTCCTGGTGATCACGCTCTCGGTGCTCGTGGCCAACATCCTCGCGGATGTCGTCTACGCCTACCTCGACCCGCGCACGCGCCAGACGGAGGCTTGAGATGACCGTTCCCACATCCACCGGCAGTGCCGCCCCTGACGGCACCCCCGTCGTCACCGGGATGCCGGAGACGGCCACGCTGCGCTCGCCGGTGACCGGTGGCCCGCAGCGCAAGACCTTCTGGTCGCAGCTGGCTGAGGCGTTCGCGATGTTCCGCAACCCGAAGTCGGTCGCAGGGCTGATCATCCTCGGAGTGTTCGTGCTCGTCGCGATCCTCGCCCCCTGGATCTCGCCCTATGCGCCGACGCAGAAGGACCGCGATGCGCTGCGTCAGCCGCCCTCGTTCGAGCACTGGCTCGGCACCACGCATATGGGCGAGGACGTGCTGAGTCAGATCATCTACGGCACCCAGGGCGTGATCGTCGTGGGCTTCCTGTCGGCCCTGATCGCGACCGTCATCGCGATCACGGTCGGCGTCATCGCCGGGTACGTGCGCGGATGGAAGAGCGAGTCGCTCTCGGCGCTGACCAACGTGTTCCTGGTGATCCCCGGAATCCCGCTGATCATCATCATCGCCTCGCAGTTCGAGAACCCGCCGCTGATCGTGATCGCCGCCGTGCTGGGGCTGACCGGGTGGGCCTGGGGCGCGCGCGTGCTGCGCGCCCAGACGATGTCGCTGCGCAACCGCGACTTCATCCAGGCCGCGCGCGCCAACGGCGAGCCCCTGCGCCGCATCATCACGGTCGAGATGCTCCCCAACCTGATGGCTCTGATCGCGTCGAGCTTCGTCGGCACGGTCACGGCGGCTATCCTCGGCCTCACGACGCTGGCTTTCATCGGGGTGATCCCGGTGAGCAATCTGAACTGGGGGACCATCCTGTTCTGGGCGCAGCAGAACGGCGCGTTCCCGCGGCTCTGGTGGTGGTACGTGCCTGCGGGCCTGTGCATCGCGATCATCGGCGTCGCACTCTCACTGATCAACTTCGGCATCGACGAGTACGTCAACCCGCGGCTGCGCTCCGCCGGAGAGCGGGCCAGGGCCATGAAGAAGAAGGGGCTGAACGTGAACGACGCGGTCACTGCTGTGCGCACGGCTGCCCTGCCGGACGAGAACTCCCCGAAGACCACGACATCGACGACCACGACACAGAACACGAAGTGATGACCTCTCAGACGTTGACCACGGTCCTTCCCTACCAGGACCCCGCCCTCTCGATCCCGGAGCGCGTCGCCGACCTCCTCAGCCGTATGACGGTCGAGGAGAAGGTCGGGCAGATGCTGCAGCTCGATGCGCGCGACGACCTCGACGATCACGTCGCGCGGCGCCACGCCGGTTCGATCCTGCACACCTCACCGGAGCGCATCCTGCGCGCCAACGAGCTCACGGCGCAGACGCGGCTGCGCATCCCGCTGCTGGTGGGGGAGGACTGCATCCACGGACACTCGTTCTGGCCCGGTGCCACGATCTACCCGACCCAGCTCGGCATGGCCGCCACCTGGGACGCCGAACTCGTCGAGCGCGTGGCGCGCGCGACGGCCGAAGAGGTCGCGGTGACCGGCATCCACTGGACGTTCTCGCCCGTGCTGTGCATCGCCCGCGACCTGCGCTGGGGCCGCATCGACGAGACCTTCGGCGAGGACCCGTTCCTGATCGGGGAGCTCGCCTCGGCCATGGTGCGCGGCTACCAGGGAGACGGTCTCGACGACCCCACCGCGATCCTCGCCACCGCTAAGCACTTCGCCGGCTACTCCGAGACGCAGGGCGGCCGTGACGCGAGCGAGGCCGACATCTCGCGCCGCAAGCTCCGCTCCTGGTTCCTCCCGCCGTTCGAGCGAGTGGCCCGTGAGGGATGCCGCACGTTCATGCTCGGCTACCAGACCACCGACGGCGTGCCGATCACCACGAACGACTGGCTGCTCAGTGACGTGCTGCGCGGCGAGTGGGGCTACACCGGCACGCTCATCACCGACTGGGACAACGTCGGACGCATGGTGTGGGAGCAGAAGGTGCAGCCCGACTACGCACACGCCGCCGCCGCGGCCGTGAAGGCCGGAAACGACATGATCATGACCACGCCGCTCTTCTTCGAGGGCGCGCTGGAGGCCGTCGCGCAGGGACTGCTCACGGAAGACGCCTTCGACGCTGCGGCCGCGCGCATCCTGACGCTGAAGTTCGAGCTGGGACTGTTCGAGAACCCGCGCCTGCCCGGCACCGAGCTCGACGCCGTGGTCGGCAGCGTGGCGCACGCCGAGCTGAACCTCGAGGTCGCCCGGCGCTCGCTCGTGCTGCTCGAGAACGACGGCGTGCTGCCGCTCGATGCCGCAGCTCCCCTGAAGATCGCGGTCACCGGCCCGCTGGCCGACGACGCGCAGACGCAGCTCGGCGACTGGGCCGGGGGCTCCGGTCAGGCCGGGTGGCTCGACGGCCAGCCGCGCGAGATGATCACGACCGTGCTCGACGGGCTCCAGGGCGTCGACGGCTGGACCGTCACGCACGCCCGTGGCGCCGACATCCTCACGCTCGAGGACGACCCGCAGGGGGCGCTGTTCCCCGACGGTCAGCCGCGACCGTCGGTCGTGAAGCCGTGCGCCCCGGATGAGACGCTGATCGCGGAGGCCGTCGCCGCGGCATCTGAGGCCGATGTCGTCGTCGCGGTCGTCGGCGACCGGATCGAGCTGGTCGGCGAAGGGCGCTCGACTGCGACGCTCGAGCTCATCGGCGGACAGAATGCCCTGCTCGACGCGCTCATCGCGACCGGGAAACCCGTGGTGATCGTGCTGCTCGCCTCGAAGCCGCTCGTGCTGCCGGCCTCCGCCGCCCAGGCAGCCGCCGTGATCTGGGCCGCGAGCCCCGGCATGCAGGGTGGGCGCGCGCTGGCCGAGATCATCTCGGGTGCCGTGGAGCCGTCAGGACGTCTGCCGATCTCGTTCGCGCGGCACGTCGGTCAGCAGCCGACCTATTACAACCAGATCCGCGGACAGCACGGCGACCGCTACGCCGACCTCACGCAGGCTCCGGCCTGGGGCTTCGGCGAGGGCCGCTCGTACACGACGGTGGAGTACTCCGACCTGTCGCTGGAGCAGACGTCGCTCACCGCGGCCGACACGATCGTCGGACACGTGACGGTGACGAACACTGGCGCGCGCCCCGCACGCGAGACCGTGCAGGTGTACGTGCGCGACTCGGTGACGAGCGTGAGCTGGACCGACCGCGAGCTCAAGGCCTACCGCCAGGTCGACGTCGCTCCCGGGGAGTCGGTGCGGGTGCGCCTGGAGCTGCCGGTCGCGGACTGCACGATCGTGGATGCCGCCGGCGTCCGCATCGTCGAGGCCGGCGCCTTCGAGCTGCTCGTCGGCCCGTCCTCCCGCGAGGATGTGCTGCTCTCCGCCGGGTTCGAGGTCGTATAGCCGGCATCCACTCCTCGTCGAGACCCACCCTTCCCGTCGAGACCCCCTGCGGCCGACGCGCGCGGCGGTGGGTCTCGGCGGGGGCGGTGGGTCTCGGCGTCACTCCTCGTCGCGGAGACGGAGCGGACCGACGCCCTGAGCGCCCAAGGTGTCGTCCGGGTTCAGCAGCCCGCAGGCCTTCATCGACAAGCAGCCGCAGCCGATGCATCCGGTGAGCTCGCGCTCCAGGCGCTCGATCCCCTCGCGGCGCTTCTCGAGCTCGCGCTTCCAGCGACGCGAGGCGCGCTGCCAGTCGGCGTGCGTCGGGGTCTCGGTCAGCGGCACGTCGGCGAAGGCGCTCTGCACGTCGGCCAGCGGGATGCCGAGGCGCTTGGCGACCGTGATGAGCGACACCCGTCGCAGCATGTGCCGTGGGTAGCGGCGCTGATTGCCCGGCGTGCGCGTCGAGGCGATCAGGCCGAGCTTCTCGTAGAAGTGCAGAGCGGATGCGGCGACGCCGGTGCGCCGCGTCATCTCGCCGATCGTGAGCGGCTCGTCGGCGGTGTGCGGGTGCGTCTCATCGTCTGTCGCGGACGTCATGTGCGTCTCCTCACTGCTCGCCGATTTGACCTCAAGCATACTTGAGGTTTTACGGTGGAGGTATCCCGAGGAGAGCCGCCTGATGACCTATGTGATCGCCCTGCCGTGTGTCGACGTGAAGGACCGCGCCTGCATCGACGAATGTCCCGTGGACTGCATCTACGAGGGCGAACGGTCGTTGTACATCCATCCGGACGAGTGCGTCGACTGCGGCGCGTGCGAGCCGGTGTGCCCGGTCGAGGCCATCTACTACGAGGACGACCTGCCCGACGAGTGGCAGGACTACTACAAGGCGAACGTCGAGTTCTTCGAGGACATCGGCTCGCCGGGCGGAGCAGCCAAGACCGGGATGATCGCCCACGACCATCCGCTCATCGCGGCGCTCCCGCCGCAGGAAGGAGCGGAATGAGCATCCTCGACCCGCGCATCGCCATCGTCGGCGCAGGACCGGCGGGGATCTACGCCGCCGACATCCTGCTCGGCCTCGCACCGACCGCATCCGTCGACCTGTTCGAGAAGCTGCCAGCACCGTACGGACTGGTCCGGTACGGCGTCGCCCCCGACCACCCGCGCATCCGCAAGATCACCGACGCGCTGCACGACGTGATCCGTGACCCTCGGATCCGCCTGCGCTGCAATGTCGACGTCGGCACCGACATCACGATCGACGAGCTGCGTGCCGCCTACGACGGTGTGATCGTCGCGACCGGCGCCGACCTCGACGTTCGGCTCGACATCCCAGGCATCGACCTGCCCGGCTCCTTCGGCGCCGCCGACTTCGTGGCCTGGTACGACGGCCACCCCGATGTGCCGCGGGACTGGCCGCTCACGGCGGAGTCGGTCGCGGTGCTCGGCGCGGGCAACGTCGCACTCGATGTGACGCGCATCCTCGCCGTGCACGCCGCGGCGCTCGAGCGCACGGACACCCCGGACCACGTGCTGGCCCAGCTCGGCGCGAATCCCCTGCGCGAGGTGCACCTCTTCGCCCGCCGCGGTCCCGCCGACGTGCGCTTCTCGGCGCTCGAACTGCGGGAGCTGGCCGCGCAGCACGACGTCGACGTGATCGTGGATCCGGAGGATGTCGTGCTCGACGCGCACGCCGAGCGCATGATCGCGCAGTTCTCGCAGCGCCGGATCATCGTACGCACGCTCACCGAATGGGCCGAACGCGACGAGGTCGGCACGGCGTCGCGCCGCATCCACCTGCATCTCCGCCAGCGCCCTGTGCGCGTGCTCGGCGTCGACGGGGTCACCGGTATCGAGATGGAGCGCACCGCATCCGACGAGCTGGGACGCATGGTCGGCACGGGCGAGCTGCTCCGCTACGACGTGGGCGCCGTCTACCGCGCCGTCGGCTACCGCTCGACGCCGGTTCCCGGCATGCTGTTCGACGACGAGGCCGGAGTGGTCCCGCACGTCGAGGGCCGCGTGATCGACGAAGGCGGGACGCCGATCCCCCGGCTGTACGCGACCGGCTGGATCAAGCGGGGCCCGGTCGGACTGATCGGCTCTACCAAGTCGGATGCCGCGCAGACGGTCGCGCACCTGGTCGAGGATCTGGAGTCCGCGGAGAGCGTCGTGCGTGACGGAGATCCGGTCGCGCACCTCACCGGCGCCGTCGACTTCGAGGGATGGCTGCGCATCGACGTCGCAGAACGTCATGCGGGCGCCGAACGCGGGCGCGAACGGACCAAACTGGTGGAACGGGCCGAGATGCTCGCCCATGCCTCACACGAACAGATGACGGAGATCGCTCGATGAGCACGAACCCGGTGCCGACCCCGGTCGGCGAAGCACTCAAAGCGGCCTTTCGCACGCACCCGGCGGGGGTCGCGATCATCACGGCATCCACCCCGGACGGGCCGGTCGGGCTCACCGCATCGAGCGTCGCCTCCGTCGCCGTGGACCCGGCGGCGATCGTGTTCTCGGTCACCCGGGCGACCGGCTCGGCCGGAGCCATCCTCGGCGCCGACACCTTCGTCGTGCACCTCATCGACGACGAGCACTCCGCGCTCGCGCTGAGCTTCGCCACGAGCGGCGCCGATCGCTTCACCCCCGAACAGGGGTGGACCGCACTCGGCACCGGCGAGCCGCACCTCGACACCGCCCGCGCCGCCCTGCGCTGCCGGGCGCTGCACACCATCGCGGTCGGCACCTCCACGGTCGT
Source organism: Microbacterium sp. NPDC087591 (assembly GCF_044743625.1). Classification (NCBI taxonomy): domain Bacteria; kingdom Bacillati; phylum Actinomycetota; class Actinomycetes; order Micrococcales; family Microbacteriaceae; genus Microbacterium; species Microbacterium sp. NPDC087591. The sequence continues at coordinate 1,221,613 of NZ_JBIUWU010000001.1, read as the reverse complement.
GATCGCCGAGGTGCTCGAGGTGATCGCCGGTCCCCAGGGGCGCCCGCTCGTCTACGTCGACCGCCGCTTCCACGCCCTGCCCTCCGCCTCCGACCTCTGAAGATCCGCACCACGAAAGGAACACGCATGTCCACTCTGTACACGCTCCCCGAGCTCCCCTACGACTTCGCAGCCCTCGAGCCGCACATCTCCGGCAAGATCATGGAGCTGCACCACTCCAAGCACCACCAGGCGTACGTCACCGGCGCCAACACCGCGCTCGAGCAGCTCGCCGCCGCCCGCGAGTCCGGTTCCCTGGCGAACGTGAACAAGCTCGAGAAGGACCTCGCGTTCAACCTCGGCGGCCACATCAACCATTCCGTGTTCTGGCAGAACCTCTCGCCCGAAGGCGGCGGAGCACCCGAGGGCGAGCTCGCGGCGGCACTGGTCGACGCATTCGGATCGATCGACGCGTTCCGCGACCACTTCACCGCCACGGCTCTGGGCGTGCAGGGGTCCGGCTGGGCCGTGCTCGCCTGGGACAGCGTCGGCGCGCGCCCGGTGATCTTCCAGCTGTTCGATCAGCAGGGCAATGCGCCGCTCGGCGTCATCCCGCTGCTGCAGCTCGACGTGTGGGAGCACGCCTACTACCTCGACTACCTCAACGTGCGCGCCGATTACGTCAAGGCGTTCTGGAACATCGTGAACTGGGCCGACGTGCAGCGTCGGTTCGAGGCCGCGCGCACCGCGACGCGGGGACTCATCACGGCGGTCTGATCGTGCGTCGCTGATCGTGCGCCGTTGATCGAGCGTCGAAGGGGCTCGGGGATTCGTTCCCCGGGCCCTTCGGCGAGCTCAGGGGCCCAGGGCTGCGCGCAGATGTGTCATCGCGTTACGCCGGATCACGCGGACCGGCCCTGCTGGCTCCGGGGTGACCTAGCGTGGCGGTATGACTGCCGAGCCCCGCGTGTACGTGATCCACGAGAACGCCGAATGGTTCCCGCCGTTCGCTGCGGCCTTCGAGGCCGAAGGCGTGCCGGCGCAGGAGTGGTTGCTCACCGACGGGGCGATCGACCTGTCGGCCGAACCGCCGGCCGGAGTGTTCTGGTCGCGGCTCAGCGCTTCGGCGCACACGCGCGATCACGGTGACTCCAAGGAGTACGGCCGTGCCGTGCTGCGGTGGCTCGAGGCATCGGATCGGACGGTCGTCAACGGCAGCGGCGTGCTCGAGCTGGAGGTCAGCAAGGCCGCGCAGCACGCGGCGCTGCAGCGTGCGGGCGTCGTCGTGCCGCGGACGGTCGCGGTGTTCGGCACCACGGCCCTGAAGCAGCGCGCCCGCGAGTTCACGGCGCCGTTCATCAGCAAGCACAACCAGGGCGGCAAGGGCCTCGGCGTACGCCGACACGACAGCCACGAGGAGTTCGACGCGTGGGTTGACGGCCCCGACTTCGAGCCCTCGCCCGACGGCATCACGCTGCTGCAGGAGAACCTCTTCGCCGCCGCTCCTTTCGTCACCCGCGTCGAGTTCGCCGGCGGGGAGTTCGTGTACGCGGTGCGCGTCGACACCAGCGCCGGCAGCTTCGAGCTCTGCCCGGCTGAGGCTTGCGCACTGCCCGGAGCCGACGGCGTCGAGCCGGAGCCGCTGTTCCGCATCCGCGAGGAGATCACAGCCGCGCACCCGCTCGTTCAGCAGTACCTCGCCTTCCTGCAGGACGCGGGCATCACGGTCGCAGGCATCGAGTTCATCGAGACGGTCGACGGCCGCTTGGTCACCTACGACGTGAACACCAACACGAACTACAACCCCGATGTCGAGGCGACGGCCCCGGTCTCCGGTCCCCGCGCGATCGCGCGGCATCTGGGCGGACTGCTCGCGCGCGACGCGGAGCCCGTCGCCGTCTGAGGTTCGGCCGGTGTTCGGCGTCGGGCTGTGTTCATAACTCAGGCAAGCTCGGCCGCCGGGCTGCGAAAAGCCCCCGGATTCGGGGCCCCGGGGGCTTCTTTGAGGAGTTGTGAACGCGGCGGGCCTGAGTTGTGAACGCGGCGGGCCTGAGTTGCGAACACGGCGCGGCCGAGCAGACGCCCCGGCTCACCGTCCGCTGCCGGTGATGACGCCTTCCTTCACGTACCGCTGCGCCGCGAGCACCAGCACGAGCGCCGGGAGGCTGGCGATCAGCGAGGCCCCCATGGTCGCGGCCCAGGTGTTGAGGTTCGAGTTCGCGAGCGCGTAGATGAACACCGTGACCGGGACCGGGTCTGGTTCTCCTCCGCCGCGCGGCACTCGATGAGAGCGGCGGCGGCCTTCTCGCGGCATGAGTCTCGTGGACGGAGCGCCGCGCGGGCACGGCATCGGAAACATGACGAAATGATCCGACGCACTGTGTCGTAATGGGGGTGGGGGACGCTTCGCGCTTCGACAAGCTCAGAAATCCAGGCCGAGCGATCCACTCCGGTCATCGGCCCGCAACGCCTCGATGCGCTCGTGGGAATTGCCTTGACCTGCCCGACATGTATTCGGATGCCGCTCAAGGTCTTCTCGGGAAGATCGTCGAAGCCGTGCTGCAGCCGCGAAGAGCGTGCACCGTGGTAAAGCTGCGCGACTGGTGCCCGACCGCTGCTCCGATCAGCTAGATAGCTAGCCGGACGAACGCTTCGGAGAGCGCATCAAAAGAACCACCCGCACTCTCTTGCGGCCCTCTTCGAGTCGTCCGCTCGTTCTCTGCGGGCCGTGTCGCCTATCTCCGATGCCGGTGAGGCTCTGTATCCGACTGGTTGACATTTTCGCGCGTCATCAGACAAGATTCGACTCAGGGGAATATCTAACCGGAGGACAAATGAACAAGAAGATGAACTGCGCCTACTGCGCAGGTTTGTTGGCTCTTTCGATGGGGCTGCTTGCGCCAACATCGGCGAACGCTTCAGGCACCGTTATGCAACAGGGCCAGGCGGTCGGATCGGCTCGAGCGACGCAGGGGCTCGCATCGGATGAGCTAAGTGCGACCTTCGCTGAGTTGGAGTTCGCACATCCCGTTAGTCTCGCATCGGCCACTTCATTGTCGACTGCGGCCGGGCTGGAGATTCAGGGGTATCACTTCATCAGCGACTCGATCATCGGCGACTATTGGTTGGACGGAGGCTTGACCGTCGAAGAATTCCTTGCAAACGTAAGCAAGGAGACGGGCACAGCGCCTGAGGTTGTATCCGCGTACGTTTCTGCGGATGACTTCGAACAGAGCCGAGAGCTGGCGCGTGGTTTAGACGGTCCTCTCGGTGCCGATCTACCTACTTTCGACGCGCCTGATGCGGACCCGTCCCTTGTGATCGCACCTAAGAAGTCCAAGGCTGGCGCGGGTCATCAGGAGGCAGCGCGAGCGACTTCGTACACTTGGCAACCTGTCGACGCCGAGGTCATGATTCAAGGCGCGGGTGCCACGCTCTCGATCTCAGCGAAGTACTCCTGGTACGGCCTTGACCCTTATGCCGGAGCATCTGCGATGGCTGATCATTGGGGGATGGAGTTTCAGTTCGACTTTTACACATCGCTCAGGCCGCACCTTACGCCCGGCGACTATCCGATTGGTTATGGTACTCGACCTTATTGTGGTAATACCACGATCAACTATAAGGACTGGGCGGCGGCATCGACGCGGCCATACAGCTGGTTCGCATGGGTCATCGCAGGCCCGAACATTGTGGTTGCCCCCGCGAATCTCGGAATGTACGGGGACTTTAATGATCTGAGCGACCCTTGCACCGTGAGTACGATCGCGGTTGGAATGGCGCAGCCAACCATGATGCCTCATTCATATGGCGATGAATTCTTGAACCTCTATCTTTATCCCAAGAAGGGTAACGATGCCCAGAGCAAAGTGGGTGCAATCGTTCAGCCAGTGAGCAGGTCGTTCTGCGAATCCAACCCATCGATGCCTTTGATGGATTGCATGGGTGTGACTCCTGGTGCCTACCCGGGTCCCGGGCCGTCCTCGAGTCGAATGGTCCTTAACGATTCGCGCAACAAGAAAGCACCCAACCTATGCTGGTACTCCGGAGAATTCGGAACCGCTGCGGCGTCGTTTTGGGATTGCTCGACAGTAGATTGAAACGAACAGGGGCATCTAGGATGCGACTCATTCTTGTGGGATGGATGACGCTCGGCGTGAGTATCTTCATACCTCTATTGGTGGCTCTTTCGTCGTGGGCGCAAACTCGCGACATGCGATGCACGTCGGACTTTGATTACACTTTCGCGCCACTGTTAGTTACCTGTGGTGATCGCTCCCCGTTGGTCGAAGCCTTTGGCTGGGTTTTGACTTTCTTCACGGTCGGTGGATTCAGCGCCAGCCTCGTACTGGCAGCAATAGTCGGTCTCAGGCTAGGTCGCAGTGGATCCGGTAGTGCGGAACGCGCGGAATCCATCATGTTCGTTGCTACCGTCGTCGTCGTATTGCTCGCGGTGGTGAGCGTATGGGGGGCCGGCTTTGGGCACGGGGCTAAAAATGCTTGGATTCTCTATGCGGCTGGGGCGTCCGCGATAATCGTTCTCGTCGCCGCCATCGCCCGGCCGATAATTGTGCATCGGGATGCGAAACACAAATGAGGTCGCTCGTTCAGCGGTGCCGGGCTCCAGCCGGAGCGTGCGTGGGCGTGCAGGGCGGCGAAGGCGCCGTGCGACCGGGGGTCGATCGCGTCGGCATCCTCGACGATCGTCAGCCCCCACTCCTTCGCCACGGCATCCGCCAGCGCCGGTGGCAGCGCAGGGAACCGCCATCCGATCGTCCTGGCTTCGGAAGACGGATGCGCGGCGGCCGCGGCCGCCGCGAGCCGCAGGCCGAGGGGCGACGCGGTGGCCGTGTCGGAGGCGTGCGAGGGGGCAGCTGTCACGGGGGTGACGCTACGCGTTCGCCGACGGGCGGGCGCGTCTGTGACGTCTCATGACGATCGGGCGCGCGCCGTGCGCGTGCAGTGTCTAGCGTCAGGACAATGAGCAACGGCATCCCGCCCGAATCCGTCGCGCACGAGATCCGCGAGCCGGTCTACGACTGGACCGATTTCGGCTTCGACACCCGCCAGGTGCACGCCGGCGAGTTCGACGAGCCCGAGTACGGATCGCGCATCGCGCCCATCTACCTCAGCGCGGCGTTCCGTTTCGACTCGTTCGAGGAGAGCACCCGCCGCTTCAGCGGTGCGGATGACGGCCAGATCTACTCGCGCAACCTCAACCCCACCAACGGCGTGGCCGAGCGGCGCATCGCCGCGCTCGAAGGCGGCACCGGGGCGATCGTGGTGTCGTCGGGGCAGGCGGCGATCAGCGCGGCGATCCTCTCGATCACAGGCCAGGGTGAGCGCTTCGTGTCGACCGCGAGCATCTACAGCGGCACCCGCATCCTGTTCGCGCGGTCCTTCGCCCGGTTCGGGGTCGGCGTCGACTACGTCTCGGATCCGACCGATGAGGCCCAGTGGGAGGCCGCGATCGGCCCCGACACCAAGGCGATCTTCACCGAGACCATCCCGAACCCCAAGAACGACGTCGTCGACATCGCGGCCGTCGCCCGCATCGCCGCACGACACGGCCTGCCGCTCATCGTCGACAACACCATCGGCACGCCCTACTTGGTGCGACCTCTCGAGCAGGGTGCGCACATCGTGGTGCACTCCGGCACCAAGTTCCTGTCGGGTCACGGCGCCGCGATCTCGGGCATCATCGTCGACGGCGGCACCTTCGACTGGGCGGGCAGCCCCCGATCGTATGCGGGGATCACTGAGCCGCCCGCGGCGGGGGCGCTCAGCCCGCTCGAGGCCTACGGCGACCGCGCCTACGAGCAGTTCGTGCGCGGCGGCATCGTGAACGACCTGGGCCCCGCGCTCTCGCCGCTGCACGGGTTCCTGCTGCAGCAGGGCATCGAGACGCTGTCGCTGCGCATGGAGCGGCACGTCGAGAACTCCCGGGCTGTCGCCGAGTTCCTCGCGCAGCACCCCGCGGTCGAGTACGTCGACTACGCCGGGCTGCCTGGCCATCCGCAGCACGAGATCGCCCAGCGCACCCTCGGCGGACGATCCGGATCCGTGTTCGCCGTCACGGTGCGTGGAGGACGGGCGGGAGCGGAGATCTTCATCGACAGCCTGCGCGTGTTCAGCCGCATGACGAACATCGGCGACGTGCGCTCGATGGTGCTGCATCCGGCCACGACCACGCACCTGTCGTTCACGCCCGAACTGCGCGCGCAGCTCGGCATCGACGACGGGCTGGTGCGCCTCTCGGTCGGCATCGAGACAGCCGCAGACCTGATCGCCGACCTCGACAGCGCGCTCGCCGTCGCCGCGCACCTCGACCTGGCCGGCGGCGCCGGCCTCCGGGAGAGTCGATAGTCTCCGCTCGCTGTTGACGGCCCGCCTCGATCAGCGGCGGGACGACGCGTTCGTCAACGACCGCCGACGCCCTACCCGCGGTCGAGGTGCAGGACGAGCATCGACAGGGCCGCCAGCGCGGTGGCCGCGACCAGCAGCCCGGCGCTGAGGGCGAGAGCGCGACCGCGCCAGGCGCGATCCTCTTCGGTCCAGCTCGCCAGGCGGTTCGCGAGGATGCCGCAGCTGACGATCGGAGCGACGGCGACCAGACCGATCGGGACGACGGATGCGCTGTGCCACGGCCGTGACTCGCCGGGGTCGAAGCCGATCCCGGCGATCAGGATCAGGAACATGATCACCAGGCCGAAGCAGATGCCGACCACGCCGGTCAGGATCTGCGTGGTGAGCCAGACGCCCCAGCTCCGCAGCCCCGTCATGGCGGCGACGACCGGCACGGCGCACCCCGCGACCACCAGCAGCAGATAGATCCCGAACAACCCCCTCCACGTCGCCCCGCCCGTGTCGGCTTCCGGGCGGAGCAGGGGGAGGAGGTTGCCGGTGAAGAAGAACCAGTGCACCGTGAGCGCACACAGCACGATCACGGCCAGCAGAAGGGCGGTCGCGCGGGCGGCCCGCACGGCTCGCGGCGTGGGTGCTATCAGGGCATCCCCGATGCGTTCGCTCACCGGGCGTCGAGCTCGTGCAGCCGTGCGTTGAACAGCGAGGTCATGCGCGGTGATCCGGCTCGTCTCGGACCCACGTCGAGGGCAGTCGCGAGGTGGTGCCGCGCACGTTGAGCTCGTACGGCAGGGCCGAGGGGATGCGCACCGCATCCGGCGCGGTGAGCTTGGCGAGCACGGCATCGGCCGCGCGTTCGCCCTGGCCGAGCGGGAACTGGTCGACCGTGGTGAGGCGGAAGAACTCGCCGAGTTCGTGGCCGTCGATGCCGACGATCGACAAGTCCTCCGGCACCCGGAAGCCCAGGTCGCGGGCGGCGAGCAGTGCGCCGATCGCCATCTCGTCCGACGCGGCGAACACGGCGGTCGGGCGAGGGCCCGGTCGTCCGAGCAGCTGCTTGGCCGCGCGGTAGCCGCCCTCGACCGTGAAGTCGGCCGGCTCCAGGAACGCCGGGTTCAGGGGGATGCCGGCCGTGGCCAGCGCTCGTTCGAAGCCCAGTCGCCGGTTGGTGGGGATGTGGAAGTCGAGGTCGAACTCGGGGTTCGCGCCGATGTGGGCGATGTCGGTGTGCCCGAGGCTGATCAGGTGCTCGGTCGCCAGCTGCGCCACCGCGACGTCATCGACCGTGAGGGTGTCGAGTTTCGGGTTCGGTCCGCCGATCGCGATGACCGGGAGTCCGAGGTCGAGCAGGTACTGCGTCTCGTCGTCGTCGAGCTCGATCGACACCGCGATCACGGCATCCACCCGCTGGCGGCGCAGGAAGGTGTCGAACACGTGCCGGCGCACATCCTTGTCGGCGGTGATGTTGTAGAGCGTGATGTCGTAGCCCTCGCGCATCAGCGCGGCGGAGACGCCCGAGAGCACGGTGCTGAAGAACCAGCGGTCGAGGAACGGCACGACCACGCCGATGTTCCTGGTCCTTCCGGAGGCGAGGCTCGAGGCGCGCGAGGACACGACGTACCCGAGGGCCTGCGCTGCCGCCTGTACCCGCGCCCGCGCGGCCTCCGACACGTGACCGCGGCCGCTGAGCGCGCGTGAGACGGTCGCCGTGGAGACCCCGGCCATCCGGGCGACTTCATCGATGCTGGCCATGGAGTCCTCTGGCGATTCCGTTCCGGTCGCGAATGCTGTCGGCTGTCGAGAGTTGAGCGACAGTATTCGCGACCGGAAGCGGGTGGAGCAGGTGTGGTGTTACGCCTGGGTGTACCAGACGGCGGTGTCGACCGGGAGCGATGTGCCCTCGAACGGCTGGCTCTTCAGCACGACGGTCGCTCCGGCGGGGAGCTCCAGCGGTGCGCTGCCGAGGTTCGCGACGACGTGCACGTCACCGCGGCGGAAGGCCACGGCGTCGTCTCCGGCATCCTCCCAGATCAGCGAGCCGGAGCCGAAGCCGTGCGCGCGGCGAGCGGCCAGCAGCTCCTTGTAGAGCGAGAGGGTCGACGTGGGGTCGGCCTCTTCGACGTCGCGGGCGTAGGTCGCCCACTCCGCCGGCTGCGGCAGCCACGACAGGTTCGTGGTGTTGAAGCCGAACGCCGGAGCATCCGCTTCCCACGGCAGGGGCACGCGGCAGCCGTCACGGCCGTAGCGCTCGTGCTGGGTGCGGAACCAGGTCGGGTCCTGACGGAACTCGTCGGGGATCTCCATCGCCTCGGGCAGGCCGAGCTCCTCACCCTGGTACAGGTAGGCGGAGCCGGGCAGCGCGAGCATCAGCGTGGTGGCCGCGCGGGCGCGGGCCAGACCGATCGCGGTGTCGGGCTTGTGCGGGGTCTTCGGGCCGATGCCCTCGCCCTGCGGGTTGTCCGCCGTCAGCGCGAGGCGCGAGGCGTGGCGCACGACGTCGTGGTTCGAGAGCACCCAGGTGCTGGGAGCGCCGACGGCGCCGAAGTCGTCGAGCGACTCGCGGATGACGTCGCCGAGAGCCTTCGCGTCCCACGGGGTCATCAGGTACGGGAAGTTGAAGGTCTGGTGCATCTCGTCGGGGCGCACCCAGAGCGCGGTCTGCTTCAGCGTCGGCATCCACGCCTCGCCGCACAGGGCGCGGTCGCCGTCGTACTCGGCGAGCACCTTGTGCCAGTCGCGGTAGATGTCGTGCACGCCGTCCTGACCCCAGTACGGCACGTTCGCCTCGCCGCCGCCCATGGAGTCGGCGTCGGCGGGAGGCGTGTAGTCGGGCAGCCCCTCGGCCTTGATCATGCCGTGGGCGACGTCGACGCGGAAGCCGTCGACACCCCGGTCGAGCCAGAAGCGCAGGATGGAGCGGAACTCCTCGCGCACCTCTTCGTTGTTCCAGTCGAAGTCGGGCTGCGTGGCGTCGAAGATGTGCAGGTACCACTGACCGGGTGTGCCGTCGGCCTCGGTGATGCGCTGCCACATGCCGCCGCCGAACACGGACTCCCAGTTGTTCGGCGGGAGCTCGCCGTTCTCGCCCTTGCCGTCGCGGAAGATGTAGCGCGCACGCTCGGGGCTGCCCGGGGCGGCCTTCAACGCCTGCTGGAACCAGACGTGCTGGTCGGACGAGTGGTTCGGGACCAGGTCGACCACGACGCGGATGCCGCGGGCGTGTGCCTGCGCCAGCATCTCGTCGAAGTCGGCGAGGGTGCCGAACAGCGGGTCGACGTCGCGGTAGTCGGCGACGTCGTAGCCGGCGTCGCGCTGCGGGCTCGTCATGAACGGGCTCAGCCAGATCGCGTCGACGCCGAGTTCCTGCAGGGAGTCCAGGCGGCTGGTGATGCCCGGCAGATCGCCGATGCCGTCACCCGACGCGTCCGCGAAGGAACGGGGGTAGATCTGGTAGATGACGGCGCTGCGCCACCACTCGGAACCGGGGGCTGCGATCTGCTCAAGCTGTGCCATGGGAACAGGTTAGTGCAAACGCTTACATGGTTGCCAGGGCGGGGATCGAATCGGTTCGATTTTCGTGTTCCCCTCCGCGCGCCCTCAGCATTCTCAGGTGGTCAGGATCCCCCGGGAAGGGGAGGGGAACCGCGTCTCCTGTTGCACGGAGGCGAGCAGCTGGGACTCGATGGCATCGAGCGCGATCCTGACTGCTCCCATCGCGACGGACTCGTCGCCCAGCGTCGACAGCACGACGCGCGGTGCGTGCGGGTGCAATCGTTCGATATGCGCACGGACAGCGTCGAGGATGACGTCTCCGCCGCGCGAGATGCCGCCGCCGAGCACGATCAGTTCCGGGTCGACCGCGAGCGACATCGCCACCACGCCGGTCGCGATGCTGCCCGCGAATCCGTCGAGTGCGGCGAGCGCCAGCGGGTGCCCTTCGCGTGCCGCGAGGAACATGGCTTCGCGGGTGGGTTCGACGCCGCTGCCGGCGAGCGCGGCGACGTGATTCGGGGCGTCGGCCCAGCCCAGCTGGGGGAGTGCGCCGACCAGGCCGGACCCGCCGCTGTGGCCGCGATACAGGGAGCCGGCGAGCAGCATTCCCGCGCTGGTCCGATTGCCGGAGAGGATGTAGACCACGTCCTGCGCATCCTGCGCGCTGCCGCGCCAGTGCTCCGCGATGGTGCCGAGGTTGTTGTCGCTCTCGACACGTACCGGCACACCCCACCGCGAGGAGAGTGTCTGTGCGAGGTCGAGGCCGAGCCATCCGGGAAGACCGTTGCCGCCGTACCGGGTGACGGTGCCTGCGGCGTCGATCACACCGGGCGAGCCGACACCGGCACACCAGACGGCGTCGGCATCCACGCCGGCCAGGGAAAGGCACTCCTCCACGACCGTGGTCGCGAGGTCGAGGCGGTCGGTGGCGCTCGCGTCTTCGTCGACGGGCGCCTTGTGGGACGCGCGGAGTTCGCCGTCGAGGTCGGCGACCGTGCCGAGGATCTTGTGCACGCCGATGTCGACACCGACGACGTACCCCGACTCGGCGGCGAAGCGGTAGCTCCGCGCGGGGCGGCCGGGGCGGGCGCTCGCGGGGGCGTCGGCGGGCGCGATCCAGCCGAGTTCCCCGAGGTCGCGGATCACGTCTTCGACGGCGGTGCGTGAGATGCCTAGATGGTCAGCCAGCGTCGACGTCGTCTGATGACCGTCGCGGATGCCGAGGAGCGCAGCGTGCGTGTTCATGCGCCTCAGCAGCGACCGGTCGCCGGAGCGTGATGTCGTCGTCATGGTCTCCCGAACGTAGAGGAGTGGATTTTCACGTGAAGTTTGGTTAGTCATCGTAGCGCGCGCCCGCAGCGGATCCACCCTTGACGGATCGGTGTCGAATTTCGTGCTTGACAGCGATCTGCGCCGTCGTTTAATTTTAATGCCAACTTGGATTATTATATAGCCAGATGTCATCCAGGTGTGCCGAAGTCGTCACCGCTCGCGCACGAATGCCGTACCCCCTCGCACCCGAGCAAAGGAATCAGCAGACAATGAACCGTCAGCGCATGACCGCGAGCGCCGTCGCCGCCGTCTCCGTCCTCTCCCTCAGCCTGGCAGGTTGCGCCTCCGGCGCCGGGCCTGCCGCCGAAGGCGGAGAGAGCACCATCAACTACGTGATCTGGGACGCGAACGCCCTGGAGCCCTACAAGGACGTGATCGCCGCGTTCAACGAGGAGCACCCGGAGATCACCGTCAACATCCAGGCGCTGCCCTGGGACCAGTACTGGACCAAGCTGCAGACCCAGGCGTCGAGCAAGACACTGCCCGACGTGTTCTGGATCAACGAGCCGAACGCGGGCCTGTACGCGACCAACGGCGCGCTCGCCGCGATCGACACCGCCCAGGGATTCGACCCCGCGAACTTCCCCGAGGCGTCCATTCAGAGCTACACCTTCGACGACGAGCTCTACGCAGCGCCCACCGGGTACTCGACGATGGGCGTCTGGTACAACACCGACCTCTTCGACCGCGCTGGTGTCGACTACCCGGCCGACGGGTGGACGCAGCAGGACTTCGTCGCCGCGGCCACGGCGATCAGCGATGCGCTCGGCTCCGAGGGCGTCTTCGGCGCCGCCGCCGCACCGTGGACCGGGCAGGAGACCTCGTACAACACGATCTACCAGTCGGGCGGCGAGGTCATCTCCGCCGACGGCACCACCTCCGGATACGACGACCCCGGCACGATCGCCGGAGTCAAGCTCTGGGTCGACCTGGCCCAGGCCGGTGTCTCCCCGTCGGTCGCGCAGATCACCGACACCCCCATCCCGCAGTACTTCACCTCCGGCAAGCTCGCCATGATGTGGTCGGGCCCCTGGAACGCGAACTCGCTGAAGGACAGCGAGATCGCAGAGACCGTCGCGGTGGCTCCGCTGCCGACCGGCGAGTCCGACCTCGTCACCACGATCCAGGGCGGCGCCGACGCCGTGTCCGCCTACTCGGAGAACAAGGAGGCCGCGCAGACGTTCCAGGCCTTCCTCGGATCGAAGAAGGCACAGGAGATGTACGGAGCCGCGGGGCTCGGCATCCCCGCCTACAACGGTGTCGCTTCGAGCTTCACGGACGCCTTCCCTCAGTGGGATCTGTCGCTGTTCAGCGACCAGGCGGAGCACGCGGCACCGTACCCGGTGTCGCTCAACACCGCCGCCTGGAACGCGCTCGAGAACGAGTACCTCACCAAGGCGTGGACAGGGGAGCTCACGGTCGAGGAGGCCTGCACGCAACTGGCCGCCGCGATGAACGAGGTGCTCGCCGCCGAGCAGAAGTGATGACCACCACCACAGCGAGTCGCGAGCGGGTGGTGGCTCCGGCCACCGCCCGCCCCGCGCGGCGCACGCGCAAGTACGACGGCATCTGGCCGTGGATCTTCCTCGTGCCGATCCTCGTCCCCCTGGCGATCTTCTTCATCTGGCCGCTGCTGCGCACGTTCTACTACAGCTTCACCACCTGGGGCTTCTTCGGCGACGTCAGCTGGACCGGGATCGACAACTACGTCCGCCTGTTCAGCGACCCCGACTTCGCCCTCGCCCTCGGCAACACCGCTATCTACACGGCCATCGTGATGCTCAACGTGCCGATCGCCGTGTACCTCGCCGCGCTCATCAACCGGCCGGGACTGCGCTTCAAAGGTCTCTACCGCACGCTCTACTTCCTGCCGGTGGTCACCATGCCGGTCGCGGTGGCGATCGTGTGGCGGATGCTCTACAGCGGCGACTTCGGCCTCATCAACGCGTTCCTCGGCCTGTTCGGCATCCCGGGTCCGTACTGGCTGTCGACGCCGGGGCTCTCGCTCGTGGCCGTCGCGATCGTCGGCATCTGGTTGTCGCTCGGCTTCAACATCATCGTGTTCAGCGCGGGGCTCTCCAGCATCCCGCCTGACCTGTACGAGGCGGCATCGATCGATGGCGCGAGTCCCGGTCGCCAGTTCCGCAGCATCACCCTTCCCCTGCTCACCCCGACGATCTTCTTCATCAGCGTGCTGACGCTGATCGGCGGATTCCAGGTGTTCGACCTGATCTTCGTGATGCTCGGCACCGGCCCCAACGCCGCTCGTTCGCAGACGCTCGTCTACTTCTTCTACAACGAGGGCTTCCTGCAGAACGACAAGGGCTACGCGACAGCGATCGGCGTCGTGATCATCGTCATGATCGCCATCCTCACCGCCATCCAGTTCCGCCTCCAGAAGAAGTGGGTGCACTATGAGTGACCGCAGCGTGCAGAACCGTCGGGGCCAGCGCACCGGCCGGCACCTCGGAGCACACGCCGTGCTGCTCGTCGGCGGCGTCGTGATGGTGTCGCCGTTCATCTACCAACTGCTGGCCACGTTCATGACGAACGGTCAGATCACCTCGGTGCCGCCGACGCTGTGGCCGACGCACTGGAACCTCGACAACTACATCGGCGTCTTCACCCAGATCCCGTTCCTGCGGCAGATGCTGAACACGGTCATCATCACCGTGCTGACGACGGTCGCCACGCTCATTCTGTGCGCGCTCGGCGGCTACGCCTTCGCCCGCATGCGCTTCTTCGCGAAGGGCCCGCTGTTCGCGATCGTGCTGTCGATGCTGATGGTGCCCGGCACGCTGCTGCTCATCCCGCAGTACCAGACGGTGCAGAGCTTCGGCTGGCTCAACTCGTTCGCCGGCATCGTGGTCCCCGGCCTCGTGAACGCGTTCGGGATCTTCATGATGCGGCAGTTCTTCCTCGGTCTGCCGAAGGAGCTCGAAGAGGCCGCGCGACTCGACGGGGCGAACCCCGGCCAGGTGTTCTGGCAGGTCATGCTCCCGCTGGCCCGCCCGGGGCTGAGCGCCCTCGCGATCCTCACGGCCCTCGCGTCGTGGTCGTCGCTGCTGTGGCCGCTCGTGATCGTCAACAGTCAGGACATGATGCCGCTCGCCGTCGGGCTGGCGTCGTTCACGGGCGAGCACGGCTCCGAGTACCCCTCGATGCTCGCGGCAGCGCTCATGGCGATGCTGCCGATCATGATCCTGTTCCTCGTGATGCAGCGTCGCGTCATCGAGGGCATCGCCTTCTCGGGTCTCAAAGGCTGAGACCCACCCCTTCGAAAGGACAGCTCGATGAAGAGACGTACGTTCCTCGGTGTCATGACCGCACCCCTGCTGATCGCGCTCGTCGACGGCAACGCCCGACCGGCATCCGCCGTCGCGGGCACCGGCAGCTCCGTGCATCCGCTCACCACGACGTCGGGGCGGCCGACGTTCCGGGTGGGGACCCATCGCGGCGCTCCCTGCCTCTTCGTCGATGACGCTCCGCGCTTCCCGATGTACCTGTTCGAGCAGGAGGTGTCGGTCGCCGACGGCCAGACCTTCAGCGATGCCGGCGTGGAGTTCTACTCGTTCATCGAGAAGGAGAGCTTCCTCGACCTCGGGTGGACCGGCGCAGGTACGCAGAACTTCGCGATCATCGACCGTGTGATGCAGACGTTCGAGGATCATGTGCCGAATGGTTACGCGCAGCCGCGGATCCACCTGTGGGCGCCCCCATGGTGGCTCGACGCCCACCCCGACGACGTGGTCGACTATGCGATCGACCCCGGAACGGCCGCCATCCCCCGCGACGCCTCCTTCGCCTCGGCGACCTGGCGCACGGAGGCCGGTGCGAAGCTCCGCGCGATGGTGCGGCACATCCTGGACGGACCGCAGGGCGACCGGACCATGGGCATCACGCTCGCCGGCGGGCTCTACGGCGAGTGGCTCTGCTACAACGCGGAGTACCTGCCAGACACGAGCGAGGCCATGCGCACCGCCTGGATCGGGCATCTCAAGACGAAGTACGCGAACAGCGTTGCGCAGCTCCGTGCCGCGTGGGACGACCCGGCCATCACCTTCGACACCGTGGTGATCCCGGGCACAGGGGAGCGGCGGGAGACGGCGAACGGGCTGTTCCGTGATCCGGCCGCGTCGCGCCGCGTGCTGGACTACTACGAGAGCCATCACCAGGTCGTCGTGGAGGCCATCGACCACTTCGCCTCGATCGTCAAAGACGAGAGCGACGGCACGCTTCTCACCTCCGTCCTCTACGGCTACACCCCTGACCAGGGGTACATGCCGCAGGAGCAGCATCACCGCGCGGTCGCCGCGCTGCACCGGCTCGACTCCGTCGATCTGGTCACCTCGCCGCACTCCTACTACCGCCGTGCTCCCGGTGATGACGGCGCCTACCGCACCTATACCGAGAGCCTCGCGCTGCACGGCAAGCTCTTCATCGACGAGGCAGACGACCGCACGCACCTCGCGCAGAGCCCCATCCTGTTCATCTACGCGACCACCATGGCCGAATCCCTCGGCATCATCCGTCGGGCGTTCGGTCAGGCTGTGACCCACGCCACGGGCATGTGGTACATGGATCACTCCTCGGGACTCTGGTACGCCGATCCCGCATTCGGGGCGGAGTTCGCGAAGCTCAAGCACTGGGGCGACTACTCGATGAACGTCTCGCGCGCCCGGTCTTCGGAGGTCGCCGTGATCAGCGTGCCGACCGCCGAACTCGTGCTCGGCGGTGAGACCGACACGACGGCCAAGCTCTACGAGGGCCCTTCGCTCGGCAGCCGCCAGGGCATCGGCGAGCTGAGCCGCGCCGGTGCCCCGTTCGACCGCTTCACGATCGACGACCTGGTCGACGGGCTCGTCCCCACGCACTACAAGGTGTACGTGTTCCCCGACGCGTTCCGGCTGAACGCCGCCCAGCGGGCTGCCATCACCGCGCTCAAGTCCGGCGGCCGCACGCTGGTCTGGGGGTGGGCGCCCGGGTACGCGGGAGACACCGGGCTCTCGAAGGCCGACGTCGAGGCGCTGACCGGGTTCAGCCTCACCCAGGTCAACGCCCCGACAGCGTCGCCGCCCGATCCGAGCACCCCGCTGGACAGCGAGGACTTCGAGTCCGGCAGCTTCGCGGGCACCGGGTACTCCGCGGGCGCGGGTGGCACCGCCGGCTCGATCATCACGACCGCCGGCCAGGTGATCGGCGGAACGCGATCGGTCAAGGGCAGCGCGCCGGCGACGACCGATTGGCACGAATACCTCTACACCAAGCCCGCATCGATCCCGCTCGAGGCCAACGCCACCTACCGGGTGAAGTTCCGCGGGCGCACCATCACCGCCCCCGGAACCGGCGCCTACTTCTACTTCGTCGCCCGCACCGGCACCGGAGGGGTGCCGCAGGACGTCGGCTCCAACCAGTGGAGCGACGCACCGGGCGGGGTCTACACGAAGGAGTTCGAGTTCACGCTCAAGAACTACAGCGACTACTACCTGATCTGGGGCATCCACGACGGCGGCGAGGTCGTGGTCGACGACATCACCATCACGAAGGTCAAGAACGCCGGGCTCCCGCCGATGAGCTACCACCTCGACTCGTCGGCATTCCCCGGGGTCACCGAGACGTTCGGCGGCGAGATCGCCCTCGAACCGCTCTTCCTCCCCGCCGGGAGCGGGTACACGACGCTGGCCCGCTCCGTCGAGGCCACGCCGCGCCCGGTGATCGCGAAGAAGGCGTTGAGCGGATGGACGTCGGTGCTCGCGAGCACGCCCCCGATCCCGTCGCCCGTGCTGCGGAAGCTGTACGGCGAGGCCGGCGTGCACGTGTACACGAGCGGTGACGACAACCTCGAAGCCAATGCCTCGTGGATCAGCCTGCACGCGAAGACCGCAGGAACGAAGACCGTGACGGTGCCTGCCGCCGGGCCCCTGTACGACACGGGGACGGACACCCTGATCGGCCTGTCGGCGACCACGGCGACCTTCACGATGGCGAAGGGCGACACCGTGCTGCTCGCGCGGAGCAACCCGCTCGTGCACGGTGGCGTGCTCTTCGGATTCGAGACCGGGTCGTTCGCGACGAGCCATTTCACCGGTGGGTTCGGCGGCACGTACGGCACCATCACGAGTGTGCCCTCCCAGGTCATCTCCGGCACCCGTTCCGCCTACGGCGCGGCACCGGCGACGACGGACTGGTACGAGTTCCTGTACTCGAACCCGACGACGATCGCGCTCGCCGCCAACGCCTCCTACACCGTCGACTTCGTGACCAAGACCGGTGCCGCGCCCGGAAGCGGCGGCAACTTCTACTTCCTCGCCCGGTCCCAGGCTGCCGGATCCCCGAGCGATCGGGGAGTGACCGAATGGACCGACCCGGTCGGCACCGTGCGCAAGAGATCCGTGACGTTCACGACCGGCAACCACACCGACTACCGCCTCATCTGGGGCCTGCACAATGGAGGGGCGCTCTCTGTCGATGACATCCTCATCTCGCGCAATGACTGACCACCGGCATCACCCCGTGCCGATCCTGATCGAGACCGACCTCTGCGACGACGTCGACGACGCCGGGGCCCTCGCGGTGGCGCACGCCCTGGCCGACGACGGCCGGGTGCGGATCCTCGGCATCGGGATCAACACCTCAGGGCACTGGAGCCACAGCGCCGCGCGGGTGCTGAACGGCTACTACGGGCGCCCTGAGCTGCCCGTCGGCATCCTGCATCCGACCACGGATGCGATCGGGCCGGAGGACTACGCGCGAGCGATCAGCCGCATGCATCCGTCCACCGCCACCCCCCAGCGGATGCCGCCCGCGGTCGACGTGCTCCGCGAGGCATTGGCGGATGCCGATGACGGATCCGTCACTCTCGTCTCGATCGGCTACTTCGGCAACCTGGTCGCACTGCTGGACTCCGCTGCGGATACCGTGGCATCCGCCTCGGGGCGCGAGCTGGTGCGCGCCAAGGTCGCGCGGACGATCGTGATGGGCGGTGTGTTCGGGCGGCGGGCCAAGCCGGAACAGGGCGCGGAGCCGATCGCGGAGACGAACTTCGCCCACGATGTCGGCCAGACCGCGAGGTTCCTCGGGGAATGGCCAGGACCGATCAACTTCGTCGGATGGGAGACCGCCGCCGACGTGATCACCGGACGCACGCTGCCGCTGACACAGGGCGACGACAGCCCGGTCGCGATCGCCTACGCGCTGCACAGCGGCAAGGGCACTGGTCGGCCGAGCTGGGATCTGCTCGCCGTGATGCTGAGCGCGTCCGAGCTCGAGGGGCACGTCGAGTGGAGCGAGCCGGGCACCGTCGCCGTCGACGACATCGCCCGAACACTCTGGACGGCATCCGCAGACGGCCACCACCGCTATGCGAAGGTCATCTCATCGGCCGGACAGATCGCCGACATCATCGACGACCACCTGGGGCGTCCGCCGCGCCAGCCGGTCAGAAGCATCTCCGCGAGCACGAGCGAGGTCGACGTATGGTCCTGAAGATCGGAGTGGCCGGCGCGGGATCGCGTGCGGAGCTCGCCACCTACATCCCGCGGTTCGGCGCCGAGATCGTCGCGGTCGCCGACCCCGAGCCGCGGGGAGCCGAGCGGGCCGGAGAGCTGTTCGGGGCGTCGGTCACGGTCGTACCCGACCATCGCGCGCTCGCCGCGTTCGATCTCGACGCGGTGTTCGTGCTCACTCCCGATCACACCCACGCCGACGTGGCCGTCGACCTGCTCGAGGCCGGGATCCCCGTGTATCTCGAGAAGCCGATCGCGACGCGTCTCGACGATGCCGACCGGATCCTCGGCGCCGCGTACGGGAGCCGTACGCGTCTCGCGATCGGCCACAACATGCGGCACATGCCGATGGTCCGCCTGATGAAGGAACTGATCGACCAGGGCACCATCGGCGAGGTCAAGACGATCTGGTGCCGGCACTTCATCGGCCACGGTGGGGACTTCTACTTCAAGGACTGGCACGCCGAGCGCGAGAAGACCACCGGCCTGCTGCTGCAGAAGGGCGCCCATGACATCGACGTCATCCACTGGCTCGGCGGTGCGCCCAGCACAGACGTCGTCGCGATGGGCGACCTCATGGTCTACGGCGCGATCGAGGACCGACGTGACAATTCCGATCGGATGATGGGTACGCTCGCCAGCTACGACAACTGGCCCCCGCTCGCGCAGACGGAGCTGAATCCGGTGATCGACATCGAGGACGTCTCGCTCATGACGATGCGACTCGACAACGGCGTGCTGGCCAGCTACCAGCAGTGCGCGTTCGCTCCCGACTACTGGCGCAACTACACGGTGATCGGCACGGAGGGGCGCCTGGAGAACTTCGGCGACTCCGACGGCGGCGTCGTGCGCCTGTGGAACCGTCGGTCGGAGTACAACGGACGCGGTGACCACGACTACGAGATCCCGCTCGGCGAGGGCACTCACGGCGGAGCCGACCTGGCGATCGTCGAGGAGTTCCTCGGGTTCCTCCGCGGCGAGAGGCGCCTGGCGACCTCACCTGTCGCCGCGCGTGACAGCGTCGCGGCGGGGATCGCAGCGACCATCTCGATCCGTAACGGGGCGGCACCACAGCAGGTGTCCGAACTTGACCCGGCGATCAGGGCGTACTTCGACGGAGGTCAGCGCGACGCGGCCGTGCGCGCGGGCTGAGCATGACCATCGAACCGGTGTGTCCGGGAGTAGTCTGACCGCACCGATTCGAGGAGGAATCATGGTTCCCGAGATCAACTACTGGGCTGTTCTGCTGGCCACCGCGTCGAGCATGATCGTCGGCTCGATCTGGTACACGCCGAAGGTGTTCGGGACGCGGTGGTCGAAGCTCGCGAACGTCGACATGGACCGCCCCGCATCGAGCGCGACCATGGCCATCATCACCACGGTGATCGTGAGCTTCATCACGGCGTGGGTGCTCGCCGGGGCATCCGCCATCGCCTGGCACTTCTACGGCGGATCCTTCTTCTGGGGAGCGATCATCACCGCGGTCACGTTGTGGGCGGGCTTCACGGCCGCGCGCTTCATCACGCACGATGCGTTCGAGGGGCGCCCGACCGCGCTCACGACGCTCAACATCGCGCACGAGCTCGTGACGGTCGTCATCATGGGCGTACTCATCGGGGTGTGGCCGCCCGCGCTCGCCTGACGGTTCCGTGACCGTCCTCCGCTGCAGCGCGCCCGCGCTGCAGTTGACGCGGATCGCAACGAATTTCCCTGGCCCCGGGCCTTTCCCGATGCCTGGGAATATGCCAGTATTTCGCTGCGACGGTTTACTCCGCGCCCGCGGGCTCCCCCCGGCTCGCGGACGTATCCGAGAGGTCTCGATGTTCGGTCCGCTCCGCAGATCAGCCCCCTGGGCGGGCGCTGCCGCGCTCATCCTCGCCGGTGCGTTATCAGCAGGAGCCGTGGCCGCCGCGGAGCAGCCCGATCAGGGAGCCCTCCCGGACCCCACGCTCTCCGTCGCCCGCGCCTACGAGTTCCTGGACGCCAGGGTCGACGAGTTCTGTGACGGTGACGGGCACTGCCTCCCCCGCAGTTACCAGGGCGGATTCTTCACCACGCCGACGTGGGACTTCACTCCCTCGTTCGTCTACGACGATGCGCTGGTCGTGATCGCCTACACCGCGAGGGGGCTGCCGGACGACATCCGCCGTGCACGCACGATCGGCGACACCTTCCTGTTCCTGCAGGACAACGACCCGATCGGCGACGGCCGCACGCGCGCGTCCTACGAGCCGCACGGCATCCGACAGGGGCGGGTCGAGATCACGGGGCCCGGCACGTTCACGGGGAACCAGGCGTGGGTGGGGATGGCGCTCGCCCGGCTGTTCCATGCGACCGGCGATCAGAAGTACCTCGACGGTGCCGTCCAGGTCGCGCAGTGGATCCAGACCAACACGGCCGACACGGTACGTGCGCCCTACGGCTACACCGGCGGGCAGCTCGAGGACGGCACCTCGCTCGTGTGGAAGTCCACGGAGCACAACACCGACATCGCCGGCTTCTTCTCGCAGCTCGCCCAGCTCACCGGAGACACGGTATGGGCGGATCGTGCGGCCATCGCCGCGAACTTCGTCACGGCGATGCAGGCGGCAGACGGGCACGTCGACACCGGCACGCTTCTCGACGGCTCCACCGTCAACACCTACCCCGTGCCCCTCGATGCGCAGACGTGGAGCTACCTCGGCACCGGTGACGCACGCTACGGCGCCGCCCTCGACTGGACCCTCGCGCACCTCATCGCGACGGATGGTCCATACAGCGGTCCCTCGATCAGCGGCACCGACGTGTCGAAGGTCTGGTTCGAGGGGAGCGGCCACCTGGCGCTGTCGCTGAAGCTGCGCGCAGGTCAGGGTGATGCGGCGAGCGCGGAGTCGCTGCTGGCCGGCATCCGTCTGGCGCAACGCGACGCCCCGAACGGCGACGGGAAGGGCATCGTCGCGACGTCGACGGACGGCCTGGACTCCGGCTTCGGCGACCTCTATTACGCCAGCCTGCACACGGGCACGACCGCGTGGTACCTGCTCGCGGCAGCGGGGGACAACCCCTTCGCCCTGCCGGCCGACTGACCGCGCGGCGCCCGGTTGGCCGAGGAGACTACGCGGCGACGCGGGCGACCGCGGCGATCGCGCTCGCGAAGAAGCCGATGCCGTCGACACCGGAGCGCATCGCGACCGCGGTGTCGGGACCGAAGCCGGGCTCGACCGCGTGCTCGGGGTGCGGCATGAGCCCCACGACGTTTCCGGCCTCGTTGGTGAGACCCGCGATGTCGCGCAGGGAGCCGTTCGGGTTCACGCCCGCGTAGCGGAAGGCCACGAGCCCCTCGCCCTCGAGGCGGTCGAGCGTCTCGTCGTCGGCGATGTAGCCTCCGTCGCCGTTCTTCAGCGGGATCACGATCTCCTGGCCGGTGCGGAAGGTGTTCGTCCACGCGGTGTCGGAGTTCGCGACCGTGAGCTTCTGGTCGCGACGCACGAAGTGCTGGTGGTCGTTGCGGATCAGGCCGCCGGGCAGCAGGTGCGCCTCGACGAGCATCTGGAATCCGTTGCAGATGCCGAGCACGGGCATGCCCTTCGCCGCGGCATCCTTGACCTCGCTCATGATCGGCGACAGTGCGGCGATCGCACCGGCGCGCAGGTAGTCGCCGTAGCTGAAGCCGCCGGGGAGCACGAGTGCGTCGACGCCCTCGAGATCGTGCGAGCCGTGCCACAGCGCCACCGGCTCGGCACCGGCGATGCGCACCGCACGCTGAGCGTCGCGGTCGTCGAGCGAGCCGGGGAAGGTGACGACGCCGATGCGTGCGGTCATTCGACGACCTCGATGCCGACGACGTCCTCGATCACGGAGTTGGAGAGCACCTCGTCGGCGACGCGCTTCGCCTCGGCGAGCAGCTCGTCGGTGACCTCGCCCTCGACGGTGAGCTCGAAGCGCTTGCCGATGCGGACATCGGTGAAGCCCTCGACGCCGAGACGCGTGAACGCTCCGGAGACGGCCTTCCCCTGGGGGTCGAGCAGTTCGGGCTTGGGCATGACGTCGACGACGATGGTGGGCATCTTGATCCTCTTGGCGGCCGAAGGCCGCACCTCTCGGTCATTGAGCGACGAGCGCAGCGAGGAGTCGAAACGCCGGAAGTCGCGGGAAGCTGGCGCGCCCAGTCTACCGTCCCTCGCCGCACCCCTCCGCCGTGCGACGAGGCCCGTTGTGACGCCGAGTGCACGGGCTGTTGCCCAGTGCACGGGCTGTCGACGCGTGGATGCCGTGCACTCGACGCGATCCCGTCCGCTCGGCGAGAGCCGGCGGGCGCGCGCGGGCGCGTGGGCCGGCTACTCCGCGTGGAACACCGTGTGCAGGTCGCCGATCAGGTCGCGGCCGCCGAGGCCGTCGATCTCGAACAGCACCGAGATGCCGATGACGTGGCTGCCGAGCTGCTCGACCAGCTGGCGTCCTGCGGCGAGCGTGCCACCGGTCGCGAGCACGTCGTCGATGAGCAGCACGCGCGATCCGGCGGGCAGATCATCGTGCATCTCGATCGTCGCAGTGCCGTACTCGAGCGCGTAGTCGACGGATGCGGCGGGGCGGGGGAGCTTGCCCGCCTTGCGGATCGGGATGAGCCCGACCCCCGCGGCGATGGCAGCGGCGCCGGCCAGGATGAACCCGCGCGCCTCGATACCGGCGACGACGTCGAACTGCCCGGCGAACGGATCGAGGATCGCCTGGGTCGTGGCCTTCAGCGCCTCGGCGTCGGCGAGCAACGGCGTGATGTCGCGGAACACGATGCCGGGCTCGGGGTAGTCCGGGATGCTCCGGATCAGCGAGGCGGCGCGGGTGAGGGCGGGGGAGAGTTCGGCTTCGGGCACCGGGCAAGGTTACCCGCGTTCATAACTCCGGAGAAATGACGCCGTTCGGGTCGGAACTGCCCCGATCCGGGCGGATCGCCCCGGTTTTTGAGGAGTTGTGAACGCGAGACCCCGGTGCCGGCCCCCGATCCGCCCGGATGATCGTTCCGAGAACCGAGCATCAGGCACGCGCTTGACATCCGTGGGAGCGCTCCCATAGAGTGACTGCTCAGTTCGTGGGAGCGCTCCCACGAATCCCCGAAGCACCATCACCGCACGAAAACCCGCACAAAGGAGTGACTTGTGAACACACGTGCCCGCCGCCGGATCCTGACGATTGCCGCCGCGGCATCCGTATCCGCCCTCGCCCTCGCCGGCTGCTCTGCCAACACCGGCGGAACGGACGGGGCCGATGGCGACGAAGACGTCACGCTGACCGTGACCACCTTCGGCACCTTCGGCTACGAAGACCTGTACAAGGAGTACGAGAAGCTCCACCCGAGCGTGAAGATCGAGGCGACCAACATCGACACGGGTGGCAACGCCCGCACCGATGCCTTCACCAAGATCGCCGCCGGCTCCGGCCTCAGCGACATCGTCGCGATCGAGGAAGGCTGGCTCGGCGCGATCATGGACGTGTCCGACACCTTCGTCGACCTGCGCGACTACGGCATCGAGGACCGCAAGGATGACTGGGTCGACTGGAAGTACGGCCAGGCCACGGATGCCGAAGGTCGCGTGATCGGCTATGGCACCGACATCGGCCCCTCGGGCATCTGCTACAACGGTGCCGCGTTCGAGGCCGCAGGGCTGCCGAGCGACCGGGAGTCCGTTGCCGAGCTGCTGAACGGCGACTGGGAGAACTACTTCGCCGTCGGCGCCGACTACACCGCCAAGACCGGCAAAGCCTGGTACGACCACTCCGGCTTCGTCTGGAACGCCATGGTCAACCAGCTCGACGAGGGCTACTACACCGCCGACGGCGAGCTGAACGTCGAGGGCAACGCCGAGCTCAAGGAACGCTTCGAGCAGCTGGGCGCCGCGACCGAGGGCGGCCAGTCCGCCGCGCAGACCGCGTGGGACTGGAACGGCGGCAAGTCGTTCGTCGACGGCACCTTCGCGACCTTCGTGTGCCCCGGCTGGATGCTCGGTGTCGTGCAGGGGCAGGTCGAGGCCGGCGGCGGCGACGCCTCCACCGGCTGGGACTTCGCGGATGTCTTCCCCGGAGGAGCCGCGAACTGGGGTGGCGCATTCCTGTCGATCCCGGAGTCGTCCGAGCACAAGGAAGCGGCTGCCGAGCTCGCCGACTGGCTGACGCAGCCCGAGCAGCAGGTCAAGCAGTCCGCTGCCGCCGGCAACTTCCCGTCCACGATCAAGGCCCAGGAGACGCTGGCTGCAGACGCCACGCCGAACGCGTTCTTCAACGACGCTCCCACCGGAGCGATCCTCGCCGAACGTGCCAAGGGCGTCGTCGCACAGTTCAAGGGCGCGGATGACTCGGTCATCCAGGAGAACGTCTTCGGTCCGGCTCTGAGCAGCCTCGACCGCGGTGAGACCGACACCCAGGGCGCCTGGGATCAGGCCATCCAGCTGCTGAACGACCTGGTCGGCTGACATCCCCTCACTTCGACAGGCTCAGTGACCCATCCCGGGGCTCAGCCGCCTCGGCCACCGGGTTGCTGAGCCTGTCGAAGCACTGCACGGCCCCCTTCGACAAGTTCAGGGACCCAGGTTCGGACAAGCTCAGGGACCCAGGTTCCGCACAAGCTCAGGGACCCAGTACTCGCGTCAAGCAAGGAACGCACATGACTCTCACCGCGGAACGCCGCGCAACGGCATCCGACCCCGCTCCGGACGCCTCCGCGAAGCGCCCCTGGCGTCACCGGCTCTCCCGGTTCGACCAGAACGCCTCTCCGTACTTCTACATCTCGCCCTTCTTCCTGCTGTTCGGACTGGTGGGCCTGTTCCCGCTGCTGTACACGGTGTACGTGGCCGTGCACGACTGGGATCTGCTCAAGGGCGAGGGCGACTTCATCGGCGCCGGCAACTTCGTCAAGATCCTCGGCGACGCGATGTTCTGGAACTCGATCGGCAACACGCTGAGCATCTTCCTGCTCTCCGCCATCCCGCAGCTGGTGGTCGCCCTCGTGATCGCCTACCTGCTCGACCGGGGCCTGCGGGCGCCGACGTTCTGGCGCATGAGCGTGCTCATCCCGTTCGTGGTCACCCCCGTCGCGGTGGCGATCATCTTCTCGAGCATCTTCAACGAGGCGGACGGCCTGGCCAACAACCTCCTGAACCTCATCGGCATCGCCGACCAGGAGTGGAAGCACAACACCGCTCTGTCGCACATCGCTATCGCGGTCATGGTGAACTTCCGCTGGACGGGCTACAACGCCCTGATCCTCCTCGCCGCGATGCAGGCGGTGCCGCGCGACCTCTACGAATCCGCCGCCCTCGACGGCGCGGGTGCTGCACGCCGCTTCTTCTCGATCACGATCCCCACGATCCGTCCGACGCTGATCTTCGTGATCATCACCGCGACGATCGGCGGTCTGCAGATCTTCGCCGAACCCCGCCTGTTCGACGTCTCGACCGCTGGTGGCATCGGCGGCAGCGACCGGCAGTTCCAGACGACGGTGCTGTTCCTGTGGGAGCTGGCGTTCTTCCGCCGGAACCTCGGGGAGGCCTCGGCGGTCGCCATCCTGCTGTTCCTGCTGATCGTCGGGATCGGCGTGATCAACTTCCTGATCTCGCGCCGCATCTCCACCGGTGACGCCCCCAAGAACCGTGCGACCCGCCGCCGCGCTCGCACCACCACCCAGAAGGACGCACGATGACCGCCACCCAGGCACTGAGCGTGCCCGAGAAGATCCGCCGCCGTCGGAGCATGTCCGTCGGAACGGCCGGCATCGGCAGCCGGCCCGGCTTCCTCACCTACGGACTGCTGGCGGCCTTCATCATCGGCAGCGTCTATCCGCTGTGGTGGTCTGTGGTGGTGGCCAGCGGCACGAACGCGACCCGCGGCGAGACGCTGCCCCTGATCCCCGGGGGCAACTTCTTCGTGAACGCCGCGAAGGTGTTCGACGCGATCCCGTTCTGGCTGGCGCTGGGCAACTCGTTCCTCATCTCGTCGATCATCACGATCTCGGTCGTCACCTTCTCGACCCTCGCCGGCTACGCCTTCGCGAAGCTCAAGTTCAAGGGGCGCGAGGGGCTCATGGTCTTCGTCATCGCGACCATGGCGATCCCCACGCAGCTGGGCATCATCCCGCTGTTCATGCTGATGCGCGAGCTCGGCTGGACCGGGTCGATCGGTGCCGTGATCGTGCCGACGCTCGTCACCGCGTTCGGGGTGTTCTTCATGCGTCAGTACCTGGTCGACGTCATTCCCGACGAGCTGATCGAGGCGGCCAGGATGGACGGCGCGAACCAGTTCCGCACCTTCCTCACCGTCGGTATCCCCGCGGCGCGGCCGGCCATGGCGATCCTCGGACTCTTCACGTTCATGACCGCGTGGACGGACTACCTGTGGCCGCTCATCGTGCTCTCCCCGCAGAACCCGACGCTGCAGACCGCGCTCAGCCAGTTGCAGTCCGGCTACTACATCGACTACTCGATCGTGCTCGCCGGTGCGGTGCTCGCGACCCTTCCGCTTCTCGTGCTCTTCGTGGTCGCGGGGCGGCAGCTGGTCAGTGGCATCATGGCGGGCGCGGTGAAAGGATGACCTTCATGACCCGCCCCTTCGCCTCGAACTTCCTCTTCGGCGCCGCGACCGCCGCCTACCAGATCGAGGGCGCGGCCTTCGAGGACGGTCGCACCGCGTCGATCTGGGATGCGTTCTCGCGCGTGCCCGGTGCCGTGATCGGGGGCGACAACGGCGATGTGGCGTGCGACCACTACCACCGGTATGCGGATGACGTCGCGCTGATGGCCCGCCTCGGACTGCAGACCTACCGCTTCTCGACGTCGTGGTCGCGGGTGCGTCCGGACGGCGGCGCGGTGAACCCCGCCGGCGTCGACTTCTACGAGCGCCTGGTCGACTCGTTGCTCGACGCCGACATCCTGCCCTGGCTCACGCTGTACCACTGGGACATGCCGCAGGCCCTGCAGGAGAAGGGGGGATGGACGAACCGCGACACCGTCGACCGCTTCCTCGAGTACGCGGGCACCATGCACGACGCGCTGGGCGACCGCGTGAACGTGTGGACCACGCTGAACGAGCCGTGGTGCTCCTCCTTCCTCTCCTACACCGGCGGCGAGCACGCCCCGGGGCACACCAGCGTCGCCGAGGGGCTGCTCGCCTCGCATCACCTGCTGCTCGCCCACGGCGAGACGGTGCGCGAGCTGCGTCGTCGCGACTCCTCGCTCGACCTGGGGATCACCCTGAACCACACGGTCGCGGATGCGGCGGACCCGCAGAACGCCGGTGACCTCGACGCCGTGCGCCGCATCGACGGACAGTTCAACCGCTGGTTCCTCGACCCGATCTACCGGGGCGCGTACCCGGCCGACATCGTGGAGGACATCCGCGCGGTCGATGCGGATGCCGTCGCGCAGTTCGAGGCCGCGATCCACGAGGGCGACCTCGAGACCATCTCGCAGCACATCGACACCCAGGGTGTGAACTACTACCACGGCGACCTCCTGTCGGGCACGGCGCCGGCGGAGGCGGCCGTCGAGAGCGTGCCGGACACCGAGCGCAAGGTGCGCAGCCCGTATCCGTCGTTCGAGAACATCCACAACGTCGAGCGGGGCCTGCCCCGCACGGCGCAGAACTGGGAGGTGCAGCCCGAGGGGCTGACCCGCCTGCTGCAGCGCGTGTGGACCGAGTACGCCGAGCCCGCAGGCACCGTGCTCTACATGACCGAGAACGGTGCCGCCTACGACGACGTCGCGGTGGTGGAGGCGTCGTCGGAGCTCGATGACCGCGGAGAGACGCGCGTGCACGATGTCGAGCGCACCGAGTTCCTGCGCCTGCACCTGGGCGCCGTGCTGGATGCTGTGGACGCCGGCGTCGACGTGCGCGGCTACTTCTACTGGTCGCTGTTCGACAACTACGAGTGGGCCTGGGGCTACGACAAGCGCTTCGGCATCGTGCGGGTGGACTACGACACACAGGAGCGGAGCGTGAAGGACTCGGGCCGGGAGTACGCTCGCATCATCGCCGCACGCAGCCTCTGAGCTCGGGCGGCTCGGGTCCGGAGCATCCGGCCCGCTGTCGGATCAGAGGGAGAACTGTGTCGTCACGAGCGACCATCGAAGAGGTGGCTTCCGCTGCCGGGGTGTCCCGGTCGACCGTGTCGCGTGTGGTCAACGGCTCGACGGCCGTGAGCCCTGAGGCGCTGATCGCGGTGCGCAGCGCGATCGAGCGGCTGAGCTACGTGCCCAACCGTGCGGCGCGCTCGCTCGCATCGAACCAGACGCAGGCGATCGCCCTGATCATCCCGGAGGACACGACGCGCGTCTTCGGCGACCCGTTCTTCGCGGCCATCATCGCCGGTATCACGGGAGTGCTGCGCAACTCCGACTACCTGCTGAACCTGCTCATCGCGAGCGATGACCCTGGCGACAAGATGACGAGCTTCGTGCGCAACGGCGGTGTCGACGGCGCGCTGATCGTGTCGCACCACACGAGTGACGCCTACATCGAGCGGATCGCCGACGCGATCCCCGTGGTCTACGGCGGGCGCCGGCGCGAGGGCGACTACGTCGTCGACGTCGACAACGTCCTCGGTGCCAGAGCGGCGACAGGACGCCTGATCGACATCGGCCGCACCCGCATCGCCACGATCTCGGGGACGCCCACCATGCTCTCGTCGAGAGACCGTATGCAGGGCTTCCGCGATGCGCTGGCAGACGCCGGGCTCGCCCCGTTCGCCGAGGAGGCCGGCGACTACAGCGAGGCGAGCGGGGTGGATGCCGCGCGGCGCATCCTCGCAGCGGGCAGGCCGGACGGGATCTTCGTGGCGAGCGACCTCATGGCGCGTGGCGCGCTGACCGTGCTCCGTGCCGCAGGCCTGCGGGTGCCGGAGGATGTCGCTCTGGTCGGATTCGATGATTCCTCCGTCGCCACCACCACCGACCCGCAGCTCACCACGATGCGCCAGCCCATGTATGCGCAGGGCGAGGCCATGGCGAGCGTGCTGCTGTCGCGTCTGGGCGGCGGAGACCCGCCGCACACCACGATCCTGCCCACCGAGCTGGTGGTGCGCGCCTCGGCGTGAGCGCGTCTCGGCGCGCGTCGAGACCCCACCCGGCGGGGTATGGAACACGGGACCGGCCCTGTCGCCCCTCCGGACAGGAACGGTCCCGTGCGTCTGTGGCCGCGGCACCGCCGGATCTTCGCAGCGGTGGCCGGCGACCGGTCGAACGTCGTCATGCCCCCCGGCGTGACGCAGATTCTTAGGCTGAAGAAACGTTCAGTCATTAATCTATAGGGCAGGTAGCCAAACCGGAAGTCGGTCGATGCCGGAGAAAGAGGTGATCGTGGCGCGCTCCGAAGAGCAGAACCGCCTCGCCCGCGAGCGGGCGCGTGAGCTGATCCTCGAATCCGCGATCGAACTGTTCGCCGAACGGGGTGTCTCCGGTGCCAGCATCGCCGAGATCACGCGACGGGCCGGGGTCGCTCAGGGCCTGGTGAACTATCACTTCGGCGGCAAGGAGCAGTTGATCGCCGCCGTGTTCGACGGATGGTTCGACGCACTGTTCGGCCTTCCCTCCGTCGACGGAACGGCCGATGAGCGCCTGGCGGGGCTGATCGACACCGTCATCATGGCGACGGGCTACGCACTGCCGCTGCAGCGCGCGGTGCTGGCGATGCAGCTGCAGCCGTCGACCCACCGCCTGTTCGCTGAGGCGGAGGAACGCTACGGTGATCGCGCGTCGACGGCCGAGGAGTCGGTGCGCGACATGTTCCGCGAGCGGGGGGCGGCTGATCCCGAGGTCGAGGAGATCATGCTGCGCAGCACGCTCGAAGGCATCCTGGTGAAGTCCGCGGTGTACGGGGCGACGTTCCCGCTCGAGGATGCGCGTCGCTGGATGTACCGCAACTATGCGCTCCCCGAACCCGCGGGTCCCCTGCCGCTCGACGCCCCTTCGCGCGCGAAGCCGATCCGGCTGCGGGCGATGGGCGCGGTGCGCGAGCCGTTGAGCTGAGGGCCCGCGGACGCGCTCCCTGAGCCTTCGTGCGCTGTCGGGCGGGCCGCAATCTCGGACCCATGCATGTTCTGCGGCCTCCTGGGCGGTGGATGGCCGCAGAAGGCGTGCGCTTCCGAAATCTCGGCACGGCGCGGATGCCTGCGGCCGCCGGACGCAGCGATCCCGGATGCCACGAGCCAGGCATCCGGGATCGGTTCTGCGGTGTGCCGATCAGGCGGGGTCGCCGCCGAGGGGGCCGACCGCTTCGAGCGGCTTCGGGTCGTCTGCGCCGGTCTTGCGGGCCCGGGCGATCAGGTTGCCCAGGTGGTAGATGAGAAGAGCTGCGACGGTGCCCAGCACGATGCCGCCGAACGCGAAGTCGCCGAGCTGCATCGAGAACCCGGCGATGCCGATGACCAGCGAGACCGCGGCGGTGTACTGGTTCACCGGACGCGAGAAGTCCACCTTGCTGTCGACCCAGATCTTGATGCCGATGATGCCGATGAGGCCGTAGAGCGCGGTGGTCGCGCCGCCGAGCACGCCGGCGGGGATCGAGTTGAAGACCTCGCCGACCTTCGGGGAGAACGCGAGCAGGATCGCGAAGAGCCCGGCCACCCAGTACACGGCGGTGGAGTACACGCGGGTCGCCGCCATGACGCCGATGTTCTCGCCGTAGGTGGTGGTGCCGGAGCCACCGAAGCCGCCGGCGATGGTGGTGGCCACGCCGTCCGCGATGAGCGCGCGGCCGGTGTGCTTGTTGATCGCGGGGTCCTCGGTCATGGTGGCGACGCCACGCACGTGGCCCACGTTCTCGGCGACGAGCACGAGCACGACGGGCAGGAACATCGCGATCGTCGACCAGGTGCCGGGGGCGATGAAGTCGGGCAGCTGGAAGTGCGGCAGGCCGATCCACGGCGCCTCGGCGATGAGCTCGGAGGGGGTCTTGCCGCCGCGCAGTGCGTTGGGCACCTCGAACGAACCGGTGAATGCGGCGTAGATGAACCCGACCGCGACGCCGAGGAAGATCGAGATCCGTCCCAGGAAACCGCGGAACAGCACGGCGAACAGGATGATCGCGACGAGGGTGATCGTGGCGGTGACCGGGTCGAGCTGGAAGTTGTTCCAGGCGGTCGGGGCGAGGTTGAAGCCGATCAGGGCGACGATCGCGCCGGCGACCACCGGGGGCATCAGTGCGTCGACCCAGCGGAGCCCGGCGAACTGCACGACCAGGCCGACGACCGTGAGCAGGATGCCGACCGCGACCACGCCGGCAAGAGCGGAGCCGGTGCCGCCCGCGGCGACCGCGGCGGTGATCGGGGCGATGAACGCGAACGAGGAGCCGAGGTAGCTGGGCAGCTGGTTCTTGGTGATGAGCAGGAAGATCAGCGTGCCGACACCGCTGAACAGCAGCGTGGTCGAGACGGGGAAACCGGTGAGCGTCGGCACCAGGAACGTGGCGCCGAACATCGCGATCACGTGCTGCAGGCCGATCGCGATCGTGGCGGGCCAGTTCAGGCGCTCATCGGGACGGACGACGGCGCCGGGCTCGACGGTGCGGCCGTCTCCGTGCAGTTTCCACAGGGCCATGCGGGCTCCTCAGGTTCGGGGGATGTCGGGAGTGCTGGAGCAACCCTATCGATTCCTGAGTTTTCCCTGGGTGCCCGTCGTCTCGTCCCTGCGCTCCTCGCTCAGGAACCACCCTTCGTCTCGTCGATGCGCTCCTCGCTCAGGAACTGCGGGTGTCCGCACCGCATGGAGCGAGACGAAGGGCGTCAGACGCCGAGGCGGGCGAGCAGCTCGCGGTAGCGGTCGGCCGTACGGCCGACGATGTCGTCGGGGAGCAGCGGGGGCTCGCCCTGCTTGTCCCAGTTCGCGGCGAGCCAGTCGCGCACGATCTGCTTGTCGAAGCTCGCCATCCGCTCGCTCGGAGTGGCGCCGGTCTTCCAGGCCTCCGCGTCCCAGTAGCGCGAGGAGTCGCTCGTGAGCACCTCGTCGGCCAGGCGCAGCACGCCGTCGGCATCCGTCCCGAATTCGAACTTGGTGTCGGCGAGGATCAGGCCCTTCTCCTCGGCGATCGCGGCGGCGCGGGAGTAGATCGACAGCGAGGCGTCGCGCAGCTCGTTCGCCCGCTCGGCGCCGACCAGCTCCACGGTCTGCTCGAACGTGATGTTCTCGTCGTGCTCGCCCATCGGCGCCTTGTACGCGGGGGTGAAGAGCGGCTCGGGAAGGCGGTCGCCGTTCTGCAGGCCGGCGGGGAGGGGGATGCCGCAGACGGTGCCGCTCTCGGTGTACTCGGCCCAACCGGACCCGGTGATGTATCCACGCACGACGCACTCGATGGGCAGCATCTCGAGCGACTGGGCGAGCATGGCGCGGTCGGCGACGGAGGCGGGGAGCTCGCCATCGGCGAGGTGGTTGGGCACGTCATCCAGCTGCGAGAACCACCAGCGGCTCAGGCCGGTGAGCAGGGCGCCCTTCTCGGGGATGCCGGGGGAGAGCACGAAGTCGAAGGCGCTGACCCGGTCGCTCGCCACGACGAGGATGCGGGTGTCTGCCGGATCCTCCGAGGCGTACAGATCGCGGACCTTGCCCGAGTAGATGTGCCGCCATCCGGGGATGCTCTGTGCCGTGCCTTCTGAAGGAGTGCTCACCCGCCCATTATCCCGGTGATCCGACCCGCTCCGTGGCCCCGTGTCGTCCTCGGCGGGAGCGGATCTCCCAGAGGCGGTTGACCCCTCTGCAGGAACAGGCGTATAGTCCACGTGGACTAATTGGGATGGAGTAGGTGATGAAGGACCCGGTGGACACGTTGACGCCCATGGGAGTGATGGTGCTCGCGCTGCTGCGTGAGAGCGACATGCACCCCTACGAGATGGTGCGTCTGCTGCGCGCGCGGCACGACGATCGGCTCCTCACGATCACCAACGGCACGCTGTATCACACGGTCTCACGCCTGCAGAAGGCCGGGCTGCTCGACGAGGTGGGCATCGACCGCGAGGGCAACCGTCCCGAGCGCACGACGTACACGCTGACGGATGCCGGGCGCTGTGCCGTGATCGCCTGGGTGCAGCGCGAGCTGCCCCGGATCGATCGCCCCACCGACTTCCGCATCGCGCTCGCCGAAGCGCACAACCTCGAACGAGACGATGTGGTCGCGCTGCTCGGTGAACGCCGCATCGCGCTCGTCGAGGAGCACGCGCTGCATCGCGACGGCCTCGTCAGGGCCAGGGCCAAGGACGTCCCCGCCCAGGTCCTCGTCGAGATCGAGCGCCAAGAGGTGCTCCTCGACGCCGAGCTGCGCTGGCTCGACTCCCTTCTCTCCCGCCTCGACGCCGACAGCCTCCCCTGGGGGCCCTCGGCGTTCCCCGACTCAGACCGCTATCTCGCTCAGCGAAAGGCTGCACAGCAATGACCGACTCACGCCAGAAGGCCGGCCCCGACACCGGCCCCTTCGCCGTAGGGCAGACGCCGAAGAGCCCCTGGCCCGCCCTCTGGGCACTCGTCATCGGATTCTTCATGATCCTCGTCGACACCACGATCGTGTCGGTGGCGAACCCGGCGATCAAGGCCGCGCTCGACCCGAACACCAACAACCTCGACAACGTCGTGTGGGTGACCAGCGCCTATCTGCTGACCTATGCCGTGCCGCTGCTGATCACCGGGCGTCTCGGTGACCGCTTCGGCCCGAAGAACATCTACCTGATCGGTCTCGCGATCTTCACCGCCGCTTCGCTCTGGTGCGGTCTGTCGAGCTCTCTCGAAGGACTGATCGCCGCTCGCGCGGTGCAGGGGCTCGGCGCGGCGTTCATGACGCCGCAGACCATGGCCGTCATCACCCGCACGTTCCCGCCGAACCGCCGCGGTGCGGCCATGGGCCTGTGGGGTGCCACGGCCGGTGTTGCGACGCTGGTCGGGCCGCTGCTCGGCGGCGTGCTGGTCGACGGTCTCGGGTGGGAGTGGATCTTCTTCGTCAACGTGCCGGTGGGTGTGATCGCCTTCATCGCCGCCTGGATCCTGGTGCCCAAGCTCAAGACGCATCCGCACCGCTTCGACATCCTCGGCGTCGCGCTCAGCGCCGTCGCGATCTTCCTGGTGGTGTTCGGCCTGCAGGAGGGAGAGAAGTACGACTGGGGCGTCATCTGGGGGCCCATCTCGGTCTGGGGCTTGATCATCGCCGGCATCGTCGTGCTCGCACTGTTCGTCGTGCAGCAGTGGAAGACCAAGAGCGAGGCTCTCGTGCCGCTCGAACTCTTCCGCGACCGCAACTTCTCCGGCGCCAACATCGCGATCGCCACGGTCGGCTTCGCGGTGACGAGCATGTCGCTGCCCCTGATGTTCTTCCTGCAGATCGCCCGGGGGCTCACCCCGACCGAGGCCGCGCTGCTGATGATCCCGATGGCGGTGTTCTCGGGCGTGCTCGCGCCACTTGCCGGGAAGATCCTCGACCGCACCGATCCGCGTCTGATCCTCATCCCCGGACTGATCTTCTTCGCCGCGGCACTGCTCTGGTACTCGGCGCTGGTGAACATGGACACCGAGATCTGGATGTTCCTGTTCCCGTCCGCACTCCTGGGCATCGGCAGCGCCGGCATGTGGGGTCCGCTGGCGACGACCGCCACCCGGATGCTCCCGATGCGCCAGGCCGGTGCCGGTGCGGGCATTTACAACACCACCCGCACGATCGGCTCCGTCGTCGGTTCCGCCGCGATCGCGACCTTCATGCAGGCGCGGCTCGAGGCGAACCTTCCGGGCATGGGCGATGCCACCGGTTCCATCAGCTCGGGGGGAACGCTTCCGGCCCCCGTCGCCGAGGGCTTCGCGGCCGCCATGTCGCAGGCCATCCTGCTGCCGGCCAGCGTGATCGTGATCGGACTGATCGCGGCGCTGTTCCTGCGTGGCGCTCCGCAGAAGCGCCCCACCGCGGCCGAGGTTCCTGCCCCGGCATCCGCACCCGCTCCGGCGGAGTGACCGCGCGGCTCCGCCCCCTGCCCCTCCGGGTGCCGGGGGCGGAGCCGTATCCGGCCGAGGTTTGCGACCCGCGCACAGGTCTGATTTCATGGGCCGATGTCCGTTCAGCTCATCCGACCCACCACCGACCTCTTCGAGTCCTGGGCGGAGGCGGTCTCCGAGTTCGGTGACGGTCACATCGACGGCGCAGGGCTCGATTCACCGGTCGCTCCGGACCGGGCGACGCTCGACGCGCTGATCGAGAAGGCCGAGCGGGTCGCCGACACATCGGCGGTGCTGCCGGACGGATTCGTGCACAACGACCTCTACTGGATCGTCGACGAGGGCGAGGTCATCGGCTTCCTCTCCTTCCGGCACGAGCTGAACGAGTGGCTGCGCGAGGTGGGCGGGCACATCGGCTACGCGGTGCGGGAGTCCCGGCGCCGCCGCGGGTACGCCTCGGCCGCCCTGGCGCTCGGCCTCGACCGGGCTCGCGAGATCGGACTCGACCGCGTGCTGATCACGTGCGACGACGACAACATCGCCTCAGCCCGCACGATCGAGCGTGCCGGTGGGGTGCTGCAGGACGTCAGCGACCAGTCCGCGCGCGGCCATGCGCTGCTGCGCCGCTACTGGGTGCAGCTCTAGCCCTGTCATCCTCCGTTCCGGTCGCAGCAGAGCACCCCTCCGGGGCCGATGCGGGGGCGTCGTCGCGACCGGAGCCGTCCGTGAGCACGACCGGAGCGGGCCGGGAGCATTCCCTGGCGTTTACTAAGGTTGATCCTCGGCGACTGTCCGGTCGTCCTCGCCGATCCGAGGAGCATCCGTCGTGATCCGAAATCCATCCCCCGCGCTCGCGCGGCTGCGCCTGTTCGGGCGCACCGCCGTCGCCACCGCGCTGACCGCCCTCGTCGCGGCCGGTGCCCTGCTCGGAGGAGCATCCGCCGCGTCTGCCGCAGACGCCCCCGACACCTACGTGATCGGCACGGACACCACGTTCGCGCCGTTCGAGTTCACCGACAAGGACGGCGACCTCGTCGGCATCGACATGGATCTGCTCCGCGCGATCGCGAAGGACCAGGGCTTCGAGGTCGAGATCCGCCAGCTCGGTTTCGACGCCGCGGTCCAGGCGCTGCAGGCCAACCAGGTCGACGCCGTCATGGCCGGCATGTCGATCACGGACGAGCGCAAGAAGGCCTTCGACTTCAGCGATCCGTACTTCACCAGCGGCATCCAGCTCGGCGTCCTCGCATCCAGCGACGTGCAGTCCCTCGACGACCTCGACGGCAAGGCCGTCGCCGTCAAGACGGGCACCCAGGGCCAGACCTTCGCCGAGGAGAACCAGGAGAAGTACGGCTTCCGGGTCACTCCGTACCAGGACACGACCGACATGGTCGATGCGGTCAAGGCCGGCCAGGCCGTCGGCTACTTCGAGGACTTCCCGGTGCTCGCCTACGGCATCCAGCAGGGGTCGGGCTTCCGCCTGATCGGCGAACCGGAGCTGGGCGGCGAGTACGGCTTCGCGGTGAACAAGGGGCTGAACCCCGAACTGCTCGAGATGTTCAACGCGGGCCTCGCGAACCTCCAGGCATCCGGCGAGTACGACACGATCGTCGACCGGTACCTGAGCGGCGGCGAGGAGAGCACACAGCCGACCGACATCATCTCGGTCGCGGTGCAGTACTGGCCCGCGCTCATGGAGGGCCTGTGGCTCACCATCCTCGCGACCATCGTCGCGATCGTGGCCGCGTTCATCCTCGGCATCGTGTTCGGGTTCGGACGGATCTCGAAGTTCGCCCCGTTCCGGTGGGTCGCCACGGCCTACGTCTACGTGTTCCGCGGCACCCCGATCCTGGTGCAGGCGTTCTTCGTGTTCTTCGCGATCCCGCAGCTGTTCCCCGGCCTGACGTTCAACCCGTTCGTCGCCGGCGCGATCACGCTCTCGCTCAACACCGGCGCCTACATGACGGAGATCATCCGCGGTGGCATCCAGGCCGTCGACCCCGGGCAGAACGAGGCATCTCGTTCGCTCGGCCTCGGGCATTGGAAGACGATGCAGAAGGTCGTGCTCCCACAGGCGTTCCGCATCATGATCCCCTCGTTCGTGAACCAGGGCATCATCACCCTCAAGGACACGTCGCTGATCAGCGTGATCGGCCTCGCCGAGCTCACGTTCGTGTCGCGCCAGATCATCGCCTCCACCTACCTGTCTGCACAGGTGCTGACCATCGTCGCCGTGATCTACTTCGTCGTGATCACGCTGCTGACGCTGCTCGCGAACCGCCTGGAGAGGAAGTTCAACGCATGAGCAAGATCGAAGTCCGGGACCTGCACAAGTCCTTCGGAGACAACAAGGTGCTCAAGGGCATCGACCTCACGGTGGAGGACGGCGAGGTCATCGCGGTCATCGGCCCCTCCGGTTCGGGCAAGTCGACCCTGCTGCGCTGCCTCAACAAGCTCGAGGAGCCCACCTCGGGACACGTCGTGATCGACGGCGTCGACCTGACGGACAAGAGCGTGAAGCTCGATGAGGTGCGCCAGCGCATCGGCATGGTGTTCCAGCACTTCAACCTGTTCCCGCACATGACCGTGCTGGAGAACATCACGCTCGCGCCGATCGAGCTGGGCAAGCTCTCGAAGGCGGATGCGCGCGCCCGCGCGACCGCCCTGCTCGAGCGCGTCGGTCTCGCGGAGAAGGCGGATGCCAAGCCGGCATCGCTCTCGGGCGGTCAGAAGCAGCGTGTGGCGATCGCCCGTGCACTCGCGATGGACCCCGAGATCATGCTCTTCGACGAGGCCACCAGCGCGCTCGACCCCGAGATGGTCGGCGAGGTGCTGCAGGTCATCCGCGACCTGGCATCCGGCGGCATGACGATGGTGCTGGTCACGCACGAGATGGGCTTCGCCCGCGAGGTCTCCGGCCGCACGGTCTTCATGGACGGCGGCGTCGTGGTCGAGGAGGCTCCGCCCGCCGAGCTGTTCGGCGCCCCGAAGAACGAGCGCCTGAAGGACTTCCTCTCCAAGGTGCTCTGAGCGCGCGCTTTTGCGCCCGCTCTCGTGCTCTTGCCGAGCGCACGGATTACTGACGAATGCACGGCTTCTCCACGTGGAGAAGCCGTGCATTCGTCGTTGCGCCGTGCACTCGGCGCGGGACTACTCCGCGACGCGGGCGGCGATGTCGGTGCGGTAGTGCGAGCCGTCGAGTCCGATCAACGCGATCGCCTCGTACGCGCGGGCGCGAGCCGTGCGGAAGTCGGATGCCACGGCCACCACGTTCAGCACACGTCCACCGGTCGCGATGAGCGATCCGCCGGGGGCGTCGGGCGACGCGGTCGCGGCATGCACGATGCGCACACCCTCCACGGCCGCAGCCGCGGCGAGGCCCTCGATCGGACGACCGGTCTGCGGTGCCTCCGGGTAGCCCTCGCTCGCCAGCACGACCGTGATCGCGACGTCGTCGCTGAACTCCGGCTCCGGCTGGTCCTCGAGCGTGCCGGATGCCGCGGCGAACAGCAGCTCCGACAACGGGGTGACCAGGCGCGGCAGCACGATCTGCGTCTCGGGGTCGCCGAAGCGCGCGTTGAACTCGATCACCCGCACGCCGGCGGGCGTCAGGATGAGCCCGGCGTACAGCAGCCCGATGAACGGGGTGCCCTCGGCGTCGAGCTGGCGGATGACGGGAAGCGCGACATCGCGGGTGACCTCGGCCACGAACTCCTGC
Organism: Microbacterium sp. NPDC087591; assembly: GCF_044743625.1. Classification (NCBI taxonomy): domain Bacteria; kingdom Bacillati; phylum Actinomycetota; class Actinomycetes; order Micrococcales; family Microbacteriaceae; genus Microbacterium; species Microbacterium sp. NPDC087591. The sequence goes on along the minus strand of NZ_JBIUWU010000001.1, from coordinate 1,182,305 downwards.
TCGCTGCCGAACTGCTCGGCGAGCCAGGGCAGCGGAGAGTACGCCCCCATGCCGCCCGTGTTGGGCCCGGCGTCGCCGTCGAGCGCGCGCTTGAAGTCCTGCGCCGGGCTCAGCGCGCGCACGGTGTCGCCGTCGCTGAGGAAGAACAGCGAGACCTCGGGCCCCGAGAGGAACTCCTCGATCAGCACCGGGCCCGCGGGCAGGTAGTGCTCGGCGTGGGCGAGCGCCTCGGCGCGGTCGGAGGTCACGATGACGCCCTTGCCCGCCGCCAGACCGTCGGCCTTCACGACGTAGGGGGCGCCGAGGTCGTCGAACGCCGCCTCGACGTCGGCGACGGTGGCGGCGCGGACCGCGCGTCCGGTGGGGACTCCGGCCTCGTCCATGATCCGCTTCGCGAACGACTTCGAGCCCTCGAGCTCGGCGGCCGCCTTGCCGGGGCCGAACACCGGGATTCCGTGGGCGCGCAGTGCATCCGCGACCCCGGCGACCAGCGGAGCCTCGGGCCCGATCACGACGAGGTCGATCGCGTGGGTGTTCGCGAACGCGGTCACCGCACCGCCGTCGAGGGGGTCGAGCGTGACGGGCGTCGCATCCGTCGCCATGCCGGCGTTGCCGGGAGCGACGAAGATCTCGTGCTCCGTCTGCTCTGCCCGCAGGGAGAGGATGATCGCGTGCTCACGGGCACCGGAACCGAGGACGAGAATCTTCACAGGTCCAGACTACCGACGGACGCACGCGGGGTTTCTGTTCATAACTCCTCAAGAAAGCGTGCCTGCGGGCCGTCTGGGCCGGATCCGGACGCAGGGCCGGCCGAATCTGAGGAGTTGTGAACGGGCAGCGGTGTCCACCACTCAGGAAGATCGGGTCGGATGGGGCCCGGAGGCACGGAATCGGGCCGATACCCACCGGTTCTCCTGAGTTACGGACGCCGCCACTCCCAGACCGGGTGGAGTTCAGACCGGCCGCTCGTCCTCGACGTCCCAGGGCACCGTCCATCCGGCGGCGTCGAACAGGCCGCTGAGCACCATGGCGGTGAAGCCCCACACGATCGTGCCGTCGACGTCGAAGGCCGGTGCGCGGAAGGTCAGGTCGCCGTAGCGTCGCACCGAGGTGTAGCGGGTGGCGGGGTCGAGCAGCTGCGCGACCGGCACGCGGAAGACCTCCACGGTCTCGGCGTGGTCCACCGCGGCGACGTGGGACGGCTTCTGCCACCAGCCCAGCACCGGGGTGACCCGGTGGTTGCTCGCGGCGAGCGGGATCTCGGGCAGGGTGGCCAGGACTTCGACACCGGAGGGGTCGAGTCCGGTCTCCTCCTGGGCTTCGCGGAGTGCGGTGGCCACGGCATCGGCATCGTCGGGCTCCGCGCGACCCCCGGGGAACGAGACCTGACCGGGGTGCGACGAGAGGGTCTCCGCGCGCCGCTGCAGCAGCACGTCGAGGTCACGGGCGATGGCGGCGTCTGCGGTGGGGGCGGGGATGCTGTCGAGCACCCCGAACAGGATCAGCACCGAGGCGTCGTGCGCGGCGGCCGGATCGGCGAGCGGAGGGAACGGTCCGCCCCAGGAGTGCGCGGCGACGCCGGCAAGCAGCTCGGCGCGTGCGCCCTCCGGATACTGCGTGCTCATGGCACGAGCCTAGACGCCGCACGCCCGGCTGGGCCTGCTGTCGCGTCGAGGATAGGCTCGGCGGATGAGGCGATGGCAGGCTGCGGCGCTCGGTGCGCTGCTGGTGATGGGGCTGAGCGGATGCGCGTCGCCCGAGATCGACCAGGACGCGGTGCAGGAGTGGTTGCAGCAGCAGGAGTCCGTCGAGGTCCCTGGTGCGCTCGGGTCGATGAGCGGCCTGGCGTCCGAGGCCACCGATGCCATCGATGCTCACGGGATCGCGATCACCTTCGAGAAGCCGACGGCCGTCACGAAGATCGTGTTCTCCTGCGTCGGTCCGGAGAAGATGAGCGTCGATGTCACGATGAGCGCGCAGGAGTCCGAGACGGAGCTGGCGCGCGGCCTCCGTACGGAGGATCTCGTCTGCGCCGACAGCCCGCATACGATCGAGCAGGTGCAGCACGCGGCGACGAAGGTCCTGATCGATGGGCTCAGCGCCGACGGTCAGGGCGCCTGGTCGGCTGTCGTGGTCGGGGAGGACTGACGCATGGCGAAGAAGATCGACATCATCGACGGCCGTACCGCGCTCGATGCGGTGCGCGCGGCGCAGGCCGCCGACGAGAAGCCGGCGCGCACTGACCTGGCCACCGCGGTGCGGTACCTCCTGCAGCTGCTCGACGAGAAGGCTCCGGGCAACAGCGTCGAGGTGCGGGTTCCGCCGTTCGGCGCGGTGCAGGTCATCCAGGGTCCTCGGCACACGCGAGGTACCCCGCCGAACGTCGTCGAGATGGATGCTGCGACCTGGATCGCGGTGGCGACCGGGCAAGAGGCCTGGGGCGACGTCGCGACCGCCGGACGCATCCATGCGTCGGGGACGCGCGCCGACCTCTCCGACGTCCTCCCGCTGCGGCCGTAGCGCGTCGCGACCGGTTCTAGAGTTGACGGATGGGCTATCTCGTCGACGATTCCCCCGACCGCATCGACCCGGACGCCGTCTGGGCTGCGCTGCGCGAGGCGTACTGGGGGAAGTGGCGCAGCCGGGAAGACGTCGAGACGCAGATCCGTGAGGCGTGGCGGGTCATCGGCGTGTACGACGAGGAGACCGGCGCGCAGGTCGGGTTCGCCCGTGCGGTGTCGGACGGCCTCGGTTTCGCGTATCTCGCCGACGTCATCGTGGCCGAGGGGCACCGGGGGCACGGCTTGGGCAAGCGGATCGTCCAGGCGATGATCGACGACGGCCCCGGCGCGCACTTCCGGTGGACGCTGTTCACGAGCGATGCCCACGGACTCTACGAGCAGTTCGGCTTCGAGGCTCCCGACCGCACCGCACTGGTGCGTCCGGCGCCGGCGCTTCCGGTCCACCCGACGCAGGCGCCTGCCGACCGCTGACGCTGCTCAGCGCCGCGCGACCACCAACGGCACGCCGGTCGCGGGGTGCGGGAAGACGTCGACGGACTGGCCGTACACGGCCTCGATCCGCTCCGCCGTGAGCACCTCCTCCGCCGTCCCTGAGGCCGCGACCCTGCCGTCCGCGAGCAGGGTGACCCGGTCGGCGTGGGCGAGAGCGGCGTTGAGGTCGTGCAGCACGATGGCCACGGCGGTCCCGGCATCCGCCTGCGCTCTGATCAGCCGCATGACGTCTTCGTGATGCTTGAGGTCGAGCGCCGCTGTCGGCTCGTCGAGCAGCAGGATGCCGGTGTCCTGGGCGAGCACGCGTGCCAGGGCGACGCGGGCGCGCTCGCCGCCGGACAGCGAGGTCACCGGGCGCGACGCGAGGGGCGCGACCTCGGTCGCGGTCATCGCCGCGGCGACGAGCTCATCGTCCTGCTCGGCGGACTCGGTTCGCGCCCACGGCGCACGCCCCATCCGCACGACCTGCTCGGCGGTGAACGGGAACGACACCGCGTTCTCCTGCAGCAGCACGGCCCGCGCGCGAGCGAGCGCCTGGGGGCGGATGCCGGCGATCGGCGTCTCGTCGAGGGTGACCGCTCCGGTCTGCGCGGTGACGTCGCCGGCCAGCACCCCGAAGAGCGTCGACTTGCCGGCGCCGTTCGGACCGACCAGCGCATGGATCTCTCCGGCGCGGATGTCGATCGAGGCGTCGTCGAGGATGGCCCTGCCTCCGCCGACGCGCACCGTGAGCCCGGTGCCGCGCAACCGCACGCTCATGCCCACCCTCCCGAACGACGCCGCGTGCGCACGAGCAGCCAGAGGAAGAACGGTCCGCCGACGAGTGAGGTGATCATGCCGATCGGCATGTCGGCCAGGGGCACGGCGGTGCGGGCGACGAGATCGGCGACCGCGATCAGCAGCGCTCCACCGAACGCCGAGGCGATCATCAGCGGCAGGTGCGCGGGGCCGATGATCATGCGCATCAGGTGCGGCACGACGAGGCCGGCGAAACCGATGATCCCGGCGAAGGCGACCGCCGCGCACACCAGGATCGCGACCGTCACGATCACGACCATGCGCAGCAGCTCCACGTTCACACCCAGATGTCTGGCCGTGCGCTCACCGAGGGCGAAGAGGTCGAGCTGTGGCGAGACGATCAGCGCGATCACGATGCCGATCGCGACCAGCGGAGCGACGAGCGCGACGTTCGACCAGAGCGCGCCGTTGAGCGAGCCGAGCTGCCAGAACACGATCTGCTCGCGCGTGGAGGTCGTGCCGAGGAACGTGAGGAAGGCCATGCCGGCACCCGCGATCGCGTTGATGGCGATGCCGGTGAGCAGGAGGGTGACGACTTCGGTGCGTCCGCCCGATCTGCTGATGAAGTAGACCGCGAGCACCGCGATGAGACCGCCGAGGAAAGCGAAGAGCGGCGTCGTCCACATCCCGAGCGCGGCGATGCCGAACGTGATGCTGGCCGCAGCGCCCAGCGCGGCGCCGGAGGAGACGCCGACCACACCGGCATCCGCGAGCGGGTTGCCGAAGATCGCCTGCATGAGCACGCCCGAGACCGCGAGCGCGGCGCCGACCAGCAGGCCCAGCACCAGCCGGGGGAGGCGCAGGTTGTAGATCACCCCGTAGTCGGTCGCCGAGGTCGGAGCCCAGGCCGTGTCGATGCCGATGCCGCGCAGCAGCACCCCGATCAGATCGGTGGGTGAGAGCGAGTACTGACCGCTCGTGATCGAGAAGATGCAGGTGATCACGAGCGCGACGAGCAGTCCACTCGTGACCAGGGTGAACCGCAGCGTGCGGTGCGTGGCGGGCGTGGAGGTGACGACCTCTCCGGTCATTTCGCGGGCTCGGGAGTCGAGGACTCGGGGGCGTACAGCGCGCGGGCGATCGCTCCGATCACGTCGGCCGAGCGGGGTCCGAAGCTCAGGATCTCGCTGTCGGCCATGTCGATCACGCGGCGGTTGATGCCGGCGGGCGTCTCGGCGACGGCGGGCACGCGTTCGATCAGGCCGTCGATACCGCCGACCGATTCGAGCCCGTCGGTCATCATCACGAGCACGTCGGGACGAGCGGCGACGAGCGCCTCGGCGGTCATGGGCTTCATGCCCTCCCAGCCGATCTCGGCGGCGACATCCACTCCGCCCACGGCGTCGATGAGGGAGTCGGCACCGGAGTCCTCGCCGAAGATGTAGTACACGTTCGCACTGCCGCGCACGTAGAGGAAGAGCATCCGCGCGCGGTCTTCTTCGGCGGCAGGGATGACCGCTGCGATCTCGGCGAGCGTCTCGTCGACCGCGGTGTCGAGTCGCGCGATGAGCGCTTCTCCGCGGCTGGGCACGCCGAGTGCCGTGGCGATCTCGGTCACGAGCTCGTCGGTGGTGTCGAGGCGGCGGTCGCTGGAGATCACGACGACGGCGATGCCGGCATCGCGCAGCTGCTGGCGGATCTCCTTCGGGCCGATCGTGGTGTCGGTGAGGATGACGGTCGGCGCGAGCTCCAGGATGGCCTCGGCGTTGAGCGTGTGCCCGGTCTTGGTCACGACGGGCAGGTCCTCGGTGCCGACGAAGACGGTGGACGAGTCACGGCCGACGACCTGGTCGCCGAGCCCGAGAGCGAACACAGTCGAGGCGATGGTGCCGGAGATGTCGATCGGGAGGATGCGGTCGACATCGGTGATCTCGATCTCGCGGCCTTCGCTGTCGGTCACGGTCACCGGCAGCACGGGAGCGGTGTCGTCATCGACCGGCGCGATGGCATGGCTGGAGAGGCAGGCGGTCGAGGGTCCGGCATGCCCGCGGACGTCGTCGACCAGGTCGAGCGAGGCGAGCGGGACGGATGCCTGCGGGCAGCTGTCTTCCCCGGCGGACGGGGGCGCTGCGGTCGCGCCCGGCTCCGCGCACGCGGTGAGACCGACGGCGAGAGCGGCGACGAAGAGGACGGAGAGAACGCGACGCATTAGGCAAGGCTATCCTAAAACTTGACGCGCTCTCCCGTGCACCCCTACGCTCGGGAATGGCGGCTTGCTTAGCTAAGCCTAACCAAAACCCTACCTTCGCCCGACTGCATTGCGGCACCGCCGGCGCGCGTCCTCAGCCGCGTGCCAGCGGGCCGTGGAGAATCGTGAACGACACAGCCATCGCATCCTCAGGGAGCAGTCGCCTACGCGTCCTGCTCGCTGCCTTCGTCTCCTTCCTCCTCGTCGCCGCCGGCGCGGTGATCGCTCCGCCCGCACATGCGGCCGGAGGTACGGTCACCGCCAGCGTCACCTCCGCCAGCTCCTCGGGCGTGAGCGTGCAGGTGCAGGCGGATGGCCTTCCCGATGTCGCCGGCGCGTACGCCGCCCTCATCGTCAAGGGCACCGAGAGCGGACTCACAGGCGGCGGCGGATATGCGGCCTTCGCCGTTCCGTTCCCAACGGTCGCGGCAGGGGCGACGTCGTTCACGCTGACCGCGCCCGCCGGTTCGCTGGACCGGACGAAGGTCTACGAGGTGCTCATCTGGCAGCAGCACTCGAACCCCGATGCATCGACCATCTACGGGCGCGGCGACGTCGCGATCTCCTCGGGACAGTGGGATGCCGTCTTCGGCGCAGAGACCACCGAGCCGGGCACGGACCCGGGAACCGATCCGGGAACCGATCCCGGCACGGACCCCGGTACCGATCCGGGCACGGACCCGGGCACTGACCCGGGAACCGATCCGGGAACCGATCCGGGAACCGATCCGGGAACCGATCCCGGCACGGACCCCGGCACAGAGCCGGGCACGGATCCCGGTACCGAGCCGGAGCCGGTCGATGCGTCGATCGCGGTGTTCCTGGCGGATGGTGTGACGCCGGCTGCGGGTGTGGCGTTGAAGGCGGGCGACAAGGTCGTGGTGAAGGGGTCGGGGTATGACCCGACCGCGAATGTGGGTGGTCGGGGTGTTCCGATCCCGGCGAATCTTCCGCAGGGCACGTATGTGGTGTTCGGCAACTTCGCCTCGACGTGGCAGCCGTCCGCGGGGGCGGCGTCGTCTGCCCGGTCGGTGGGCGCGCAGGTGTGGGCGTTGTCGGAGGGTGTGCTGGAGCAGGTGCCCTCGCAGTACCAGAACGCGATCCGCTCGCAGTGGGTCGACATCGCCGATGACGGCACGTTCACCGCGACTTTGACCCTGAAGGATGCCGCGGCGACTCCCGGTTCGTACGGTGTGTACACGTATCCGGCCGGTGGCGTGTCCAACCCCGACCAGGAACGCAGCGTCGCCCTCGACTACGCCAAGACCCCGAAGATCGCGGTCACCTCGGCCGTCTCCGCCCCGACGCCCGGGATCACGGCGAGCGTCACCGGCACCGACTTCGGTGCGGCGGCGGGCGTGTACGCGGCTCTGATCGAGACCGGCACCGAGGCCGGTGTCACGGCCGGCGGCGGCTTCCTCGCGATGCAGTACGTGCGGGGGATCACCGGCGGCGCGTTCAGCGTCGACCTCACCGCAGCAGCCAACACGCTCGACCGCACCAAGACCTACGAGGTCCTCGTCTGGAAGCAGCACACGTTGCCCACTGCCGAGACGATCCTCGCGCGTGCCGCCGTCGCGATCAGTGACGCCGACTGGGACGAGATCGCCCCGGTCGAGCCGGAGCCGGTTGACGCGTCGATCGCGGTGTTCCTGGCGGATGGTGTGACGCCGGCTGCGGGTGTGGTGTTGAAGGCGGGCGACAAGGTCGTGGTGAAGGGGTCGGGGTATGACCCGACGGCGAATGTGGGTGGTCGGGGTGTTCCGATCCCGGCGAATCTTCCGCAGGGCACGTATGTGGTGTTCGGCAACTTCGCCTCGACGTGGCAGCCGTCCGCGGGGGCGGCGTCGTCTGCCCGGTCGGTGGGCGCGCAGGTGTGGGCGTTGTCGGAGGGTGTGCTGGAGCAGGTGCCCTCGCAGTACCAGAACGCGATCCGCTCGCAGTGGGTCGACATCGCCGATGACGGCACGTTCACTGCGACCCTGACCCTGAAGGATGCCGCGGCGACTCCTGGTTCGTACGGTGTGTACACGTATCCGGCCGGTGGCGTCTCCAACCCCGACCAGGAACGCAGCGTCGCCCTCGACTACGCCAGGGCGCCCGCCGTCTCCACCTCGGTGAAGTCGGCGACGGCGAAGGACGGGCTGACGGTCACGGCATCCGGCACGAACCTGGGCGCGATCACGGGCGCGTATGTCGCGCTGATCGAGTCCGGCACCGAGGCCGATGTCACGGGCAGCAGCGGCTTCCTCGCGATGCAGTACGTGCGCAACGTCTCGGGTGGCGTGTTCAGCGTCGACCTGACCGCGGCGGCCGACACGCTCGACCGCACGAAGTCGTACGAGGTGATCGCGTGGCAGCAGCACACGCTGCCGACCGCATCGACCATCTACGCCCGCTCCACCGTCACGATCGGTGACGCGCAGTGGACGGCGTTGCAGCCTGCGCCCGGTCCTGCGCTCACGACCTCGGTGAAATCGGCGACGGCGAAGGACGGGCTGACGGTCACGGCATCCGCGAAGAATCTGGGCGCGATCACGGGCGCGTATGTCGCGCTGATCGAGTCCGGCACCGAGGCCGATGTCACCTCCGGTGGCGGATACCTCGCGATGCAGTACGTCCAGAAGGTCGCCGGCGGCGCCTTCACGATCGACCTGACGGCTGCGGCCGACACGCTCGACCGCGCGAAGTCGTACGAGGTGATCGCCTGGCAGCAGCACAGCTTCCCGAACGCGACCACGATCTACGCACGCGGCGCGGTCACGATCAGCGACGCGCAGTGGTCGGCTCTGCTCGACGACGACTCCGCTGCGGTGCAGACGAAGGTCAAGACGGCGACCGCGAAGGACGGCCTCACGGTCACGGCCGCGGCGTCGAACCTCGGCGGGATCGCGGGCGCCTATGTCGCACTGATCGAGTCGGGTACGGAGGCGGACGTCACCGCCGGCGGTGGATTCCTCGCCATGAAGTACGTGCAGAAGGTCGCGTTCGGCGCGTTCTCGGTCCACCTCACGACCGCCGCGAAGACGCTGGACCGCACGAAGACGTACGAGGTCATCGTGTGGCAGCAGCACTCCCTGCCCACCGCCGACACGATCTACGCGCGTTCGACGGTGACCATCACCCCGGCGCAGTGGGACAGGCTGCTCGACGTCACGGTGCCCGAGACGCCGAGCAAGCCGGTGACCCCGCCGGCGAGCGTGCCGGGCGGTTCGCTCCGCTGGGCGATCTCCTCGTCGTTCACGAGCTACATCACGAGCGCCATCGCCAAGGGCGCCATCGATGTGTCGAACGGCGCGACCCGCTCGGGCGGTCAGTTCCAGTTCGGTCAGACGGTCGGTGGCGACTACGACACCAAGACGGGACTCGGCTCGGTCGTGTACCGCGGCTCGGTGCGGTTCACCGGCCACAACGGCGTCCTCGACGTCACGGTCGCGAATCCGCAGATCCGCATCACGTCGGCCGGAGCCGCGACGCTGTACGTCTCGAGCGGTGGATCGCAGGTCGCGTTCGCCACGGTCGACCTCTCGCGGGCCGTGCGCACGACGGCGAACGGTGCGGTGACCTACACGGCGGCGCCGACCGCGCTGACGGATGCCGGTCGCGACCGGGTGCTGTCCGGCTACTCGACCGTGCTGAACCCGGTCACCTTCACGATCGGCTCGGTGGCGGCGGCGCCCTCGGGCACGACAGGCACGGTGGCTGCGGCAGCGGTGAAGGTGAAGCAGACGCTCCCCGCCACCCCGCCGAGTGCCGAGGGCATCGTGATCGACGACGACAACCTTGCCGCTCTCGAGTCCGGACTCCCGGCGACGATCTCGGCATCCGGGTTCCAGGCGAACGAAGAGGGCATCAAGGTCGTCGTCTACTCGACGCCGGTGCTGCTCGACACGGTGAAGGCGGATGCCGATGGCGTCGCCACCTGGACGGGCGCGCTGCCCGCGAGCCTGGAAGACGGCCCGCACACGCTGACCCTGCAGGGGTCGGTCGACCGCGGACTGGCGTTCACGCTGACCCGCGCGACGGCCGTGATCGGCGCGTGCACGGTCGAGGGCGCCACGCTCAAGTGGGGCTACAAGGAGTCGTTCCGCACCTACATCGAGGGCATCGCGAAGGGCGGCTGGACTCTCACCGACGTCGCGTACCAGTACCCCGACTATGTGTGGGAGAACGGCACCGGTTCGTTCGACGACGAGTCCCTCGCGGGGCTGGTGACGTACGGCGGCAGCATCACCTTCACGGGCCACGACGGCGCGCTGAACACGACGCTGGCGAACGCCCGCATCGAGCTGGCCGGCGACACCGGCTACCTCGTGTTCGACGTGACCGGCACCACCCAGGACGGCGCCAGCGTCGACCAGAAGGATGTGCGCCTCGCGGAGTTCGCACGGGGAGACGCCGCCGTCGTCGACGGGGTGCTGTCGTTCGACGCGATCCCGACCACCCTGACCGAGGCCGGCGCCGCCGCGTTCGGGACCTACGCCGCGGGCGAAGCCCTCGACCCGGTGACCGCGGTGATCCCGGTCGACGCGGAGTGCGGCGTCGCGGTGGAGGAGAAGCCCGAGGCCGAGGCTGAGGCATCCACCACCGTCACCGCGGTGACGACTCCGGCCGACTCCGAGGGTGCCCCGGTGTGGCCCTGGATCGTCGGCGGCCTGGTCGTCGTCGCCGTGGCTGCAGCCGGTGGTGTGCTGATCGCCCGTCGCAACAAGAAGCACGAGACGGCCGAGGTGACCACCGAGGTCTGACCTCGGACGCAGGACCGAACCGCCCTCCCCGCAGCGGACGTGGGGAGGGCGGTTCTCTGCGTGCCGGGTGCGGTCGGGGTCGGGTCGAGCGGTGCGACCTGCAGGAGGAAGTGCGGGATGCAGGACCGATCCCCCCGGATTCCTCCTTCACGTCGCACATCCTCCTGCGCGTCGCCGGGGTCGCGGGGGAACCCCGGTGCACAGCGTGCCCGGTCGGTGGGACAATGGAGGCATGTCCTCCACCGATTCCCACCAGACCGTCGAAGCGACCGTGCGCCACGTGCCGCGGTACGGCGTGCTGATGGGCATCGGCGTGGTGGTCGGGATCATCGCCGCCGGCATCCTCACCTGGATCGGCAGCTTCGAGGAATCCCGCGTCCTCGATGTCGTCTACCCTCCCGGCCAGGTCTTCGGCTTCCTGCTGCTGTGGACGGTGCCGATCGGCATCGCGCTCGGCGGCATCGCCGGGCTCGTCCTCGAACGGATCGCCCGCCGGCACGACCGCGTCGTGCGCGTCGAGCGCGAGACCATCATCGAAGTCGACTGATCCTCGGTTCTGCGGTCACGCCAGCTCGGCGATGATCGGTCGGATGGCCGCGTCGAAGGCGACCACGTCGCGCCGCAGACCGTCGGTCACGGCGACCGTGAGCGCCCCGATCCACCAGATGCCGCGCTGTGAGAACGGCAGCACCTGCACGTTCAGCTCGAACGAATGCGCCCGGCGTCCCACCTCGCGCTCGAACTCCGCGATCGCGCTGGCGTAGGCACGGTAGGCGTCGCCGCCCGTGTTGCTCTTCATGGAGTTGACGTAGCGGTCGTGGGCGGCACGGGCGTATCGGAGCGCCTCGGATGCCTGCGGGGCGATCGCCTCGGCGAGCTGCTCGGCGCCGGACGCGGGGAGGGCGACCAGGGTGTCGAATCCGTCGACGAGCTCGAGCGGCACATCGGACGGATGCGCACGCGGTTCGACGGTCATGTCCCAGTAGTCGCGCCACTGCGCCTCGAGCGCCGGAACGGGGTCGACGGCATCCGGTGCGCGGACCGGCAGGTCGCGGAGGCTCGGCAGGTCCTCCGGAACCCGGATGCCGATGGCCTGGCGCAGCGCGAGGGCGAGCAGCACGGGAACGCTCGCGTCTTCGCGGATGAGCCACTGCGGCTTGTCGGCCATGGCCCCATCGTAGGGCGCTGGGGCCTCGGCATCCGAGTCTCGTCGTGCGGAGAGTCGGGGTCGCTGCGGGCGGTAGGCTGGAGGTGTGGCTGCCTCCCCCACCAATCCCTATTCCGAAGCCGGCGTCGATACCGCTGCAGGCGATCTCGCCGTCGAGCTGATGAAGTCGTCCGTGCGCGCGACGCACGGCCCCGAAGTGCTCGGCGGTGTCGGCGGTTTCGCCGGCCTGTTCGACGCCAGTGCGCTGCGCGACTTCCGCCGACCGCTCCTCGCGACCAGCACCGACGGCGTCGGCACCAAGGTCGCGATCGCGCAGGCGATCGACAAGCACGACACGATTGGCCAGGACCTGGTCGGCATGGTCGTCGACGACATCGTCGTGGTGGGCGCCAAGCCGCTCTTCATGACCGACTACATCGCGTGCGGCAAGGTCTTCCCGCAGCGCATCGCCGACATCGTGCGCGGCATCGCCGAGGCGTGCTCCGCCACCGGCACCGCGCTCGTCGGCGGTGAGACCGCGGAGCACCCCGGTCTGCTCGGTCCGCGCGACTACGACGTCGCGGGTGCCGCGACCGGCGTCGTCGAGGCCGACGCCATCCTCGGTGCGGACCGCGTGCAGGACGGCGACGCCGTCATCGCGGTGTCGTCCAGCGGACTGCACTCCAACGGCTACTCGCTCGTGCGCCACATCATCACGAACGCCGGCATCGGCTACGGCGACAACGCCGCCGACTTCGGCACCACCTGGGGCGAGGCCCTTCTCGAGCCGACCCGCCTGTACACCCTTCCGCTGCTCCGCCTGATCGAGCAGCTCGGCGGCGGCGTGCACGCGCTCAGCCACGTCACCGGTGGCGGCATCGCGGCGAACCTGGCCCGCGTGCTCCCGCAGGGCAGCTGGGCCGAGGTCGATCGCAACAGCTGGTCGCCCAGCCCGGTCTTCCGTGTGCTGAGTGACATCGCCGGTTCCACGCTGGAGTCCGCCGAGGGTACCTGGAACCTGGGGATCGGCTTCCTCGCGGTGATCGCCGCAGACAAGAAGGACGCGGCGATCGCGGCGCTGAACGCCGAGGGCATGCCCTCGTGGCAGGTCGGCACCGTCGGCTTCGGCGCGCGTCCGGCAGGAGAGTTCGAACAGGGCGCCAAGGGCGTCGACGGCGGAGCGGTGCGCCTCGTCGGTGCATACGCGGACGGAGCGAAGTAATACCCCATGTGCGGCATCGTCGGAATGGTGGGGACAGCCCCGGTCAATCAGGACATCTACGACGCACTCCTGCTGCTGCAGCATCGCGGCCAGGATGCGACGGGCATCGCGACGGCGGAGTCGAACGGGGTGATGCACAACGCCAAGGCGCAGGGCATGGTCCGCGAGGCGTTCCGCACCCGCGACATGCGAGCGCTGCTCGGCAACGTCGGCCTCGGCCACGTGCGCTATGCCACCAAGGGCACCGCCTCCAACGAGGAGGAGATGCAGCCGTTCTACGTGAACGCGCCGTACGGCATCATCCTCATCCACAACGGCAACCTCACCAACACCCGTGAGCTCACGGCCGAGATGGCGCAGCGCGACCGTCGCCACCTGAACTCCTCCAGCGACACCGAGCTGCTGCTGAACGTGCTCGCCGGTGAGCTGCAGAACACCACCTCGACGGTCGACCTCGACCCGGAGCGGGTGTTCGAGGCCGTGAAGCGCACGCACGAGCGCATCGAAGGCGCCTACGCCGTGATCGCCGTGATCGCCGGGTACGGTCTGCTCGCGTTCCGCGATCCCTTCGGCATCCGTCCGCTGATCCTCGGCCACCGCAAGAGCCGCAGCGACGCTTCGACAGGGTCAGCGACCCAGCCCGGCGACGAATGGGTCGTCGCGAGCGAGTCGCTCGTGCTCGAGAACGGCGACTACGAGGTCGTGCGCGAGATCGAGCCCGGCGAGGCCGTGTTCATCACGAACGACGGCGAGCTGCACTCCAAGCAGTGCGCCACGGACACGACTCTCGCGCCGTGCGCGTTCGAGTACGTCTACCTCGCGCGTCCCGACTCCGTCATGAACGGCGTCTCGGTGTACGAATCGCGTCTGCGCATGGGAGACCGTCTCGCCGACACGATCGCCAAGCACGTGCCGATGGACAAGATCGACGTCGTCATGCCGATCCCCGACTCCTCACGCCCCGCGGCGATGGAGGTCGCCCGCAAGCTCGGCATCGAGTACCGCGAGGGCTTCTACAAGAACCGCTACGTCGGACGCACCTTCATCATGCCCGGCCAGGCCGTGCGCAAGAAGAGCGTGCGTCAGAAGCTGAACGCGATGTCGACGGAGTTCCGCGGCAAGAACGTGCTGCTGATCGACGACTCGATCGTGCGCGGCACGACGTCGAAGGAGATCATCCAGATGGCCCGGGATGCCGGTGCCACCTCGGTCACATTCGCCTCGGCCGCACCGCCCGTGCGTCACCCGCACGTCTACGGCATCAACATGCCGTCGCGCCAGGAGCTCATCGCGCACGGACGGACGATCCCCGAGATCGCCGAAGAGCTCGGTTGCGACCACCTCGTGTACCAGGAGGTCGACGACCTCAAGGCCGCGATCACCGAGGGCACGGCCATCACCGACCTCGACATGAGCTGCTTCGACGGACGCTACGTCACCGGCACGGTCTCCGACGAGTACCTCGCGTGGGTGGAGGGGACGCAGACGTCATAGTGTCCGGGTCCCTGCCCTTCGACTCGTCGCGCGCGCCCAGGAATCGCCGTGGGTGAGGTCAGGCCGCTCTGGCAGGGGCGGACGCTCGCGCTGATCGGGATCGTGCTGGTCGCGTTCTCGCTGCGATCCGCTGTCGCCTCGCTGTCGCCGGTCATCGACAACATCGCGGTCGACTTCCCGCTGTCCCCGGTCGTCGTCGGTCTGATCGGCGCAGCGCCGCCCGTCTGCTTCGCGATCTTCGGCCTGGTCACTCCGCTGTTCGAGCGGCGGTTCGGGCTGGAGCGGGTCGCCGTCACCGCGATCGCGCTCATGGCGCTCGGGATGCTGCTGCGCGGCTTCGCCACGGACTCATCGACGCTGCTGGCGGCGACCGTCGTCGTGTTCGCCGGAGTCGGGTCAGGCAACGTGCTGCTCCCGCCGCTGGTGAAGAAGTACTTCCCCGACCGCATCGGCATCATGATGACGGTCTACTCCACGACGCTGGCCGTCTCGACGTTCCTGCCGCCGCTGGTCGCGGTGCCGGTCGCGGACTCGCTCAGCTGGCGGGTGTCGCTGGGCATGTGGGGAGTGTTCGCGGCGATCGCTCTGGTGCCGTGGCTGACCCTGCTGATCCGCGAGCGCTCCGGCGGTGCAGCGCCGGTCTCGGAGGAGGAGTACGTCCTCGATCCGACAGACGGCGTGCACGACATGCAGGATGCCGTCGCCGTCGCGACCGGTCCGATCTCGACCGTCCCCGCGAATCCGCGTTACTTCGGACGGCTGTGGCGTCTGCCGCTGCCCTGGGCCCTGGCGCTGGTCTTCGGCACCTCCTCGACCATGGCCTACGTGTCGTTCGCCTGGATGCCGACCATGCTCGTCGACATCGGCGGGGTGACGCCGGCGACCGCCGGGTTCCTGCTCTCGCTGTTCGCCCTGATCGGTCTGCCGAGCTCCATGCTCGTGCCGATCCTGATCGTGCGGTTCCAGGCGACGCGTCCGCTGTTCTTCGTCGCGGTCGGCGCCGGCCTCATCGGCCTGCTCGGCATGCTGCTCGCGCCGACCGTGGCACTTCCGCTCTGGGTCAGCATCTTCGGCCTCACCGCCATCATGTTCCCGCTCAGCCTGGTGCTGCTCAGCATCCGCGCCCGCACGCCCGAGAGCGCCGTCGCGCTGAGCGGGTTCGTGCAGAGCATCGGCTATGCGCTCGCTGCGATCTTCCCGCTGCTGATCGGTCTGCTGCACGAGACGACCGCAGGGTGGCAGGTGCCGCTCGTCGTGGTCGCCGCTGTGCTGGTGGCGTCGATCCCCGCCGGCATCATCGCGGGGCGCCGTCGGACCATCGAAGACGAGTGGGAGCTGCGCAACGGCCGGTGGTGACCGCCGCTGGACCGCCTTCCGCCGACTGCACGGCATCCTGCCGACTGCACGGCATCCTGCCGACTGCACGGCATCCTGCCGACTGCACGGCGTGATCGCGTCGACAAGTCGTGCGCTCGACAGCAGCCCGTGCACTCGCGCGCGGAGTGTCAGGGAGCCACTGCCAGGAACTGGCGCACCGCCGCCACCGCCCGCCGCTCGAGCGCATCGCGCGGCGGCGCGGGCTCTCCGAGCAGCACGCGGATCTGGGTGTCGCGCACGATGAGGCCGTAGAGCAGCTCGAACGACTCGTCAGGACGCGGCGCGCGGAGTTCGCCTCGCGCATGCGCCTGCGCGAGGTAGTGCTCGACGAGGAGCCCCGTACGGTGGCGTCCTTCCCGAAGCAGCAGTGAGGCGAGCTCCGGATCCGTCATCGCGGCGCGGTTCAGGGCGACCGAGCGGTCTCCCGTGAGCAGCACGAGCAATCGGGTGGCGAAGTGGGTGAGCACCTCGCGGACGTCGGCGGATTCATCGAGCACCTCGATCAGGCGCGCCTCGGTGTCAGCGGCCTGGTCGTGCACGAGAGCGGCGATGAGGCCCTGCTTGTTGCCGAACCAGGAGTAGAGCGTCTCCTTCGAGGCGCCGGCGCGGCGAGCCACCGCGGTCATCGTCAGGTTCTGGTAGCCGTGGTCGACCAGCTCGGCGAAGGTCGCGTCCAGCACGAACGCACGTCGGGCGGTGGATTCGCCCGCGGTGGGACGGCCGCGACGGGATCGTGCGGTCATCTCATCGCTCATGGACTAATCGTAATCCATGGTACGAATATAACCGTACTCACTGGTTCGATTTGTCGAGGTGCTCATGTCTTCCGCCGCTCTCCACCGCCGCCGTGTCAGCGTCCCCCTCGCACTCGCGGTGGTCGCGATCGTCTTCACCGGGGCGATCTTCGGCTTCTTCTATGCGTGGATCTGCTCCACGATGTGGGGGCTCGACGCCGTCGATCCGGCGGTCGCGATCACGGCCATGAACGCGATGAACGCGTCGGTGCGCAACGGGGTGTTCGCTCCGGTGTTCTTCGGGACAGTCGTCGTGCTGGCGGCGGCATCCGTCGCCGCAGCACGGAGTCGCCATCGTCGCGCGGCCATCCTGCTCGGCGCGGCGACCGTGATCTACGTCGGCGGCGCGGTCCTGCTGACCCAGCTCGTCAACGTGCCCATGAACGAGGCGCTGGCGGCCATCGCCATTCCGGCGTCGCGCGAGGAGGCGGCGGAGATCTGGTCGGCCTACTCCGGCAGGTGGCAGCTGTTCAACGTCATCCGCACCGTCGCATCCGGGACGAGCCTCCTGCTGAGCTGCCTCGCGCTGGTGCGGGTGCTCTCGCGCTGAGCCTCCGCCGAGTGCACGGCATCCTGCCGACTGCACGGCCTGATCGCGTCGACAAGTCGTGTGTTCGACGGCATCCCGTGCACTCGCGGGAGGCCGGGGGAGGGGCGCTCAGTGCGCGTGCACCTCGTCGCCGATGCGGATGACACCGCCGCCGGTCGTGGACCATCCGGGGAGCAGGAGGCGACCGAGCGTGGGCTCCTGCTGATCGAACGCCCGGGTCAACGTGGTGAGTACCTTCGCGTCGCGCTCCCCGGTGTCGGGGTTGGCATGCGTGGCGAGGCAGCGCACGATCGGGCCGGCCGCGCGGAGCGTCACCTCCCCGATGCGCACGTCGCCGGTCCAGTCGAGCTCCTCCCAGGCGTCGACACCGTCGATCACGATGTTGGAGCGGAAGCGGCGATCATCGATGCGCAGCGGCAGTGCCTCTCCCAGAGCTGCGACGCTGGCGCGGCTGTGCACCGAGAGGTATCCCTGCGGGCGGTCCTGGAAACGGGAGGTCTCGCCGTCGCCGACGAGCACCAGGGGGAGCCGACCCGGCCGCTGGAGGCGACGGGCATCCGATGTCGTCAGCACGAAATCGGTGATGGCCTGCGCCAGCTCTTCCCGGCCGGCGTCGTCGAGTCCGGCTTCGACGAGCACCGAGCCGTCGAGCTCGACCCTGACCCGCGCCGACGCGTGGTCATAGCTCGTGCGCAGCGCCGCCAGTGCGGGGAAGTCCTGGAGGGCGAGTCCTTTCGCCTTCGGCCAGTAGTCGAGACCGTCGCGGTCCTCGGGCTCGGCGGCATCCGCGAATCGGAACGCCAGCACCCGGTCGCCCACGACACGGCCATCCGGCTGCACGAGCATCGACTCGAGCGGTTCGGGAGTGAATCCCTTGATCGGGTAGCGGGTGAGGGCGACGACGCGAGGCATGAGGCGATCCTCTCAGGAAGCGGACGCATCCGGGCAGGACAGGCATCCGGGCACGTTGAAACCCCCGTGGGTCGCACGGGGGTTTCAACAGATCAGGCGGTCAGGCCTTCTCTAGTTCATCCTCATCTTCGTCGGCATAGTCATCAGCCCACTTGTCGACGTAGGCGTCTTCGTCGGTCGGGTGAGCCAATTCGCGCTCGAGCGCGGAGTAGTTCACCGACGGACTGTACGCCTTGAGTTCGCGGGCGATCTTTGTGTGTTTCGCCTTCTGACGGCCACGGCCCATGCGCGAGACCCCCTCACGAGTTCAGCTCTGGGCGACAGGAGCCCGAGGCATTTCACGACACCGGATAAAGCCGGTAAGAGTAGCATTCAGAATAGCACGCGGGTAGACCCCTCTGGCTGAGGCCAGGCTGGTGAAGGGAACGATCATCATGACCGACAACACCTCCACACCGTCCGACGAGGCGGCACAGAACGCCTCGTTGCAGAAAGCCGTGATCGTCGGCATCCAGCCGGATCACGAACGCCGTGTGCTCGATGAGGCGCTGCGCTTCGCCCGGTTGCTCGGCGTACCCCTCGTCGTGGTGCACGTCGACGTCACGCGATTCGTCACGTACGAGGACCCGGACGGCTACGTGCACTCGGCGCCGATCGACATCAACTTCGACGCCGGAGCTGCCGAGTTCGAGGCCGTGCAGGCGGCTGCCGCGGAGGTGCTCGACGACTCGGGCATCACCTGGACGGCGCGCCAGCTCGTCGGGGATCCGGCCCTGGCGATCAAGCAGCTCGCCAACAAGCTCGATGCCCAGCTGATCGTGGTGGGCACCCGCAAGCGCGGGATCGGCGAGTCGATCCGGGAGTTCTTCACCGGATCGGTGGCCGCGCGGCTCACGCACCGTCAGCACCGTTCGGTGCTGGTCGTGCCGTTGGGGGAGTCCGTGCCGGACACCCAGAAGGAGATCTGGCCGGAGTAGGCAGTCCTGCTCGGCAGGTTCTGCTCGCGCGTCGGGCTCTCTCGGGTGACGGGCCTGCTTGGGTGACGGGCTCTCTCGCACGTCGGGCGCTCTCGCGCGACCGCCGCTCCGCCGCGAGTGGGCGCATAGCGTCGCTTCCCCCCGCGGTAGGCGACCATTCGCGACGTCCGCTGTTCGGCAGACGTCGCGAATGGTCGCAACGCGAGGGGTGATGCGACGGATTGCGCCGTGCGCGAGAGCCGCAACCCCGTCTCAGAGGCGCGACAGGCCTGCCGTCACCGCGTGGGATGCCGCGTCGAGCGCGTGCTCGAGTTCGGTGACGACGGATGTCGGCAGGGTGCCGCCCTTCGCCACGTGCGTGCGCAGGTCGGTGCGCACCTGAGCGCGGAAGGCGTTGATGAGGGCATCCGCACGGTGCAGCTCCTCGCGGCTGGTGGCGCGCGCGTCGTCGGAGGCTGCGCGCGGTCGGGACTTCGCGGTGCTGCGCTCGCCCTGCTCTGCGGCGGCGAGGTCGGCGCGAAGGCTCTTCATCGCGTCCTGCACGCTCTGGCGCACCTCGTTCGCGATCAGGCGCACCGAATCCGCGAGACCGGACTCGATGCCGGCGAGGTCTCCTTCGCGGGATGCCAGCTCGGCGCGTCCGGTGTCGGTGATCGCGTAGATCGTGGTGCGGCCGTCGACGGTCTTGGTGACCAGGCCCTCTTCCTCGAGCTTCGCCAGCCGCGGGTAGATCGTGCCGGCGCTGGGGGTGTAGGTGCCGCCGGTGCGGTCCGTGAGCGCCTGGATGATCCCGTAGCCGTGCTGAGGGGACTCCGCGAGGAGCGACAGCAGGTACAGGCGCAGATCGCCGTGGGAGAAGACGGCGGGGCTCATGATTCCCACTCCGCGTCTTCGGTGATGGTGGCCGGCGTGCGACGCAGCACGGTGACGCCGCCGGAGACGGAGTTCGCGCGCAGATCGACGAAGCGTCCGGCGAGCTCGCCCGTGGAGCCGGTGTAGTTGCTCGGGCCCGAGGAGCTGCGCTCGACGCCATCGATGAGGAGGCGGCCGCTGAGCGAGCGGATGACGTAGTTCGCGGCGAGTGACTCGTCGAGCCGCACCGTGGTTGCGCCGGAGACGGTGTTCACGTTGATGGTGTTCACGTCTCCCGCGGCGTCGATCAGGGTCGCTCCGGAGACGCTGTCGACCGTCGCCTTGCGGATCGTGCCCGTGGCGGCGACGTCGCCCGAGACGCTGTTCGCGCTGATCGAGCCCGTGAGGCCACGCACCTGCACGTCGCCGGAGACGGAGTTGACGGTGAGGTCGCCGATCAGGGTGTCGACGATGAGGTCGCCGGACACGGTGTTGAGGCGGGCGTCGTTGCGGATGCCGGACACGAGTGCCCCGGCGCTCACGACGCCCAGGTTCAGGGCGATCGCGCGCGGGACGGCGACGCTCACCTCGGCGCGGGGCCCGCCGGAGCCGAAGTTGCGGAACACCTCGAGGAAGTTGTCCCAGCCCAGCTGAGGGTGGTCGATCTCGACCTCGCCGTCGTGGGATTCCACGCGGAGGTCCTTGATGGTGACGCCGTGCACCTCGATGCGGATGCTCGGCTCGTCGTGGGCGATGATGTCGACCTGACCGCCGACCAGGCCCACCTTGAGTCGGGTGACGGATTCGATGTCGATCACGCGTTCCTCGCCGGGGGCGATGAGCCACTTCTCGGTCATGTCTGCTTCTCCTGTGTCGATGGTCACGATATATCGTGTTTGAGAACAGTAACACGATATATCTCGACTCTGTCAAGAGGCTGCCAGGGCTCTGCCAGCTTCGGGGAGTTGACATTGACGCAACGTCAACTTCTATCGTGAAGACATCCTCGGAACCACGGAAGGAGAACACCATGGATGACGCGGACTGGTCGATCCAGGAGATCGCGCGGCTCGCCGGCACCACCAGTCGTACGCTGCGCCACTACGACGACATCGGGCTGCTGCCGCCCACGCGCATCGCGCCCAACGGCTATCGGCATTACGACGCCGGGGCGCTGGTGCGGCTGCAGCGCATCCTGCTGCTGCGCGAGCTCGGACTCGGCCTGCCGCAGATCGCCGACGTGCTCGGCCCGTCGACAGGCTCAGGTACCCAGGAGGCGACAGGCTCAGGGACCGCGGCGGCCGAGGCATCCGCTCTCGAGACCCACCTCGCGCTGCTGCGCGAGGAGCAGAACCGGCTGCGGCGGCAGATCGCCTCGGTCGAATCCACCATCGAGGCATTGAGAGGAGGTGAAGAACTCATGGCAGAGAACATGTTCGACGGCTTCGACCACACGCAGTACAGGGAGGAGGTCGAGGAGCGTTGGGGCACGAAGGCCTACGCCGACGGCGACCGTTGGTGGCGTGGCATGACCGATACCGAGCGCGCCGCCTGGCAGCAGCGCGTGTCCGACCTCGGCCGCGACTGGATCGCCGCCGCGGAGAGCGGCGTCGACCCGGCATCCGCCGAGGCGCAGGATGTCGCGCGGCGTCACATCGAGTGGCTCACGGGCATCCCCGGTACTCCGGCGAGTGCGCCGGGCGGCGACGTGAAGGCCTACGTGATCGGACTCGGCGAGATGTATGTCGCCGACCCGCGTTTCGGCGCCAACTACGCCACCGCCGACGGCGACACCCGCGGCGCGGAGTTCGTCCGGGACGCGCTCCGCATCTACGCGGACGGCAACCTGTAGCCCGCTGCGGGGTCGGGAACGCATCGGAGTCCATCGATTCGGGTGCGCTTCCGGCCCCGCGCGGAGCGGCCGGTGCTCTTCCGGCCGCGCCTCGCTTCGCACAGATCGAGACGTCACGGCAAGGCCGAGATCGGATGCCGACCCTGGGCGTAGTGTCGTGCCATGGCCGCCCGACGCAGACGCACCGATGCCGCACCGCTCTTCGCGGCGGCTGCGGCCGCCTACACCGCGAACGTCGCTCTCGGCTCGGCCGTCGCCGCCAGGATCATCGACACGAGCGGCTTCCGCTGGCTGCACCACGCGATGTACATCGCCACCTGCGTGACATCCGCCGCGGCGTTCTCCGCGGTGTTGTGGGGGCGACCGAAGGACACGAGCCGGAGGGCCGCCCTCGCGCTGGCCCCTGCAGCGGTGCCGCTCGCCGCGATCCCCTACCTCGGAAGCCGCAGCCGGCGGCATCCGCTCACGGCGCTCGCCGCCGCCCCCTTCATCGTCGCGGGCCTGGTGTGCGCGTGGCGTCCCGCCGATCGGAAGTGACCGCATGGAACTGCTCGATGCCATCCGCCGCCGCAAGACCACGAACGGGCCCTTCCTGCCCGACCCCGTCTCGGAGGAGCATCAGCGGGTGCTGCTCGAGGCGGCGGGGCGCGCGCCGTCGCAGCTGAACAGTCAGCCGTGGCGCTTCGTCGTGATCGAGAGCAGGGACACGATCGACCAGATCGCCCGCATCTCCGGCGAGAGCATGACGGAGGCGATGTCGAACGGCACGTTCTTCGAGCGCTACAAGCCGTACTTCCGCTTCAGCCAGGCCGAGATGGACGAGAAGCGCAACGGGATGCTGTTCGACAAGCTCCCCGCGGCGCTGCGGCCCTTCACGAGTCAGGTCTTCACCAAGCGTGGGCAGACCCTCATGAACACCTTCGGGGTCCCCAAGACGCTGGGGGCGGAGAACCGCAAACTGGTGGCGGGGTCGCCGCTGCTGCTCGGAGTGATGCTCGACCGCAGCGAGTACCGGCCGGGGCAGCTGTCGTCGTTCTACTCGGTGTTCAGCATGGGAGCGGCCATGGAGAACATCTGGCTCACCACGGTCGAGCTGGGCATGGGCATCCAGTTCATCTCGTTCCCGATGGAGGTGCCCGGACGCTGGGACGAGATCGTGCGCCTGCTCCACGTGCCGGACGACCTGGAGCTGATGGCGGTCTACCGGCTCGGCTATCTGCCGCCCGAGCAGCGTCGGCCGGCGATCGACTGGTCGAGCAGCCAGCGCCGCCTCGCCTCGCAGTACGTCTTCCGGGAGAGCTGCGAGACCCCGCAGCAGGGGTGGGATGCTCCGATCGAGTGACCGGACTCGCTGCGGGAGTGCGGCTCAGCGCCGACCCGTGCGGGGCAGCTCCTTCAGGTCGCGCAGCGCGGGTCCCTCGATGCGCGTGCCGTCGGGGGCGAACCGTGAGGCATGCAGCGGGCAGTCCCACGTGCACTCCGCGTCGTTCCACTCCAGCACCCCGCCGAGGTGCGGGCAGACGGCGTCGACCGCGCGGGTGACGCCGTCGACGGTCGAGATCGCCACCGGGAGCCCGGCGCGGTTGGCGACGACGCCCTCGCCCTCGTCCGGCTGAGGGACCGGCACGGACCGGGACTCGGCCTCCGACCACCCTGACGCCAGCGCGACCGCGACCTTGCCGCCCTCTGTCGCGCCGCGCACGAGGTCGGCGGCCATGGTCAGGCGGGTGGCGAACGTGTTCATCCACCGCGGGCGGTCGTTCCAGCTGGTTCCGAGGATCTCGGCCGTCAGACGCATCGCGGCCGCCGGTGCGTTCGACAGGCCCCACTTCGCGTAGCCGGTGGAGAAGCGGATGCGCCCGAGGCCCCGCGGCATCGCACCGACGAAGGGGATGAGGTTGTGCGACTCGTAGTCCTGCGCCGACCATCGGTGCGTCTCCTCGGCGCCGGGGAAGTGCGCCTGCGTCCACGACACGATGTCTTCGACCGCCGCCTTCTCGCCGTCCGAGCGGCCGACCGGATGGCCGTTCCCTCCCACCACCAGCTGCGCTGCGGCCGCCGGTCCATCGGCGTCGGTCACGGAGCGGATGGACCTGGTCGGGCCGTCGACGGAGAGGAACGTCCCCTCCGGCAGCTCGCCGGGAACGCGGAACGAGACGCAGTACGAGCGCAGTCCGCGGATCTTCGCGAAGTAGAGGCCGCGGTCCAGGATCGGGGTGCCCGTCGCGATCACGATGTGGTGGGCGAACAGCGGCCCGTGCGCCGTCTCGACGCGGGTGTCTGGCAGCGCGTGGGCGCCGGTGACCCGGGTTCCGGTGTGCAGCGTCCCTCCTGCCGCCAGCAGTTCCTCGACCAATGCCCGTGCGATCTGCACAGGGTCGATCGCCACCTGGTCGTCGAGGGCGACCGCGCCGGAGATCGGGAACGGCACGGACGGCAGCTCCTCCGGCGTGAGCATCCGCGTCGGCAGCCCCGCCTCCTGCGCGGCGTCGTGCTGGGCCTGCAGCGTCTCGAGTCCGCCGCGCCCCTGCGCATAGGAGTGGTCCGTGCGGCGCGTGTACGAGACGCCGGCGCCGTCCGCGAAAGCGGTCAGCCAGTCCATCCCCGCGCGATTGGCCTCGACGTACGCCCGCACCAGCGCGGCGGGGTGATGGCGGCGGATCTCGGCGAGCTGGTGGCCCTGCAGCAGTGAGAGCTTGCCGGTGTTCCCGCCGGTGGCGAGTTCGGCGACCTCTCCCGCGTCGATCACGGCGACGTCGCGCCCGGCGCGGGCGAGCATGACCGCGGTCGTCAGTCCGGTGATCCCCGCGCCGACGACCACGACGTCGTGCCGGGATCCCGGCGAGAAGTCCGAGCCGAGGGGGAGGGGCGCGCCGGTCTTCCACAGAGGGTTCATGTGCTCAGTCAACGCCCCCGACGGGCCGACACCCAACGCCTTGACATTCCCGTGGCGCGCTGGCAGTGGGGACTACAGTGGCCACCGTGAACCTCCGCCGCGTGCTGCTCGTCGCCCTCGGCGGCACCATCGGCACGGCGGCCCGGCTCGGGCTCGGGCTGCTGATCCCCGAGAACGGCGGGTTCCCCACGGCGGTGCTCATCGCGAACCTCCTCGGCGCGCTGCTGATCGGCGTGCTCGCCGCGCGTCTGCCGGCGTCGCACGAGCTGCGCGTGCTCATCGGGACCGGCGTGCTCGGTGGCTTCACCACATACAGCGCTTTCATGACCGGGACCCTCGCGCTGTGGACGGACGCGCCGATCGTGGCGGTCGCCTACGCGCTCGGCTCGCTCGTGCTCGGACTCGGTGCCGCGGCCCTCGGGCTGCGGCTGGGACGCCGTCGGCACCGAGGGGCGGCGGCATGAACCCGCTGCTGTTCCTCGCCGCCGCGCTCGCCGGCGGAGCGGGCGCGGTTCTGCGCTACCTGGCCGACCTCGGCGTCGCACGGTTCGCGGGGAGGCGGTTTCCGTGGGGCATCCTCCTGGTGAACATCTCCGGCTCCTTCGCCCTGGGAGTCGTGACCACGGCGCTGCCCGAGGGGGCGTTCGTGCTCGGTGCGGGGCTGCTCGGCGGCTACACCACGTTCAGCACGGCGATGCTCGACACGGTCGCGCTCTGGCGCGACGGCGAGGGACGGGCGGCCGCCGTCAACGCGATCGGGATGCTCGTGCTCGGGCTCGTCGCCGCAGGGCTGGGTCTCGCGCTCGGAGCCGGTCTGCGCTGAGTGCGGAGGCTGGCGGCACCGGGCTCCCAGCATCCTTTCACCGCAAGAATGTACAAACGTACATGTACAGCTGTTCCGGGGGTGGTCATGGGGGAAGTCGCGCGTCGCCGCCGCGACCCTGAGGCGCGCCGCCGGGAGATCGCGCAGGCGGCAGCCGAGCTCATCGTCGAAGTCGGCACCGACGCGATCACGCACCGCCTGGTCGCCGCCAGAGCCGGAGTCCCGTTGGGCGCGACCACGCAGTACTTCGACACGCTCGACGACCTGCGCACCGCCGCGTTCGGAGTGCTCGCCGACGAGGTCGACGGACGGCTCGAGGGCGTGCGTGCTGTGCTCGCCGCCCAGGGGGTGAGCCCCGCCGTGCTCGCCGCCCTCATCGTCGAAGGTCTCGAGGACGCCCGTGCCGTCCAGGCCGATCGCGCCGTCGTCACGGCCGCCGTCCACGACCCCCGCCTCCGCGAACTCGCCCGCCACCTCTCCGAGCAGCTCACCGCCATGCTGGAGCCGAGCTACGGCACCGAGCGCGCGACGGCCGCCACGATCTTCATCGACGGGGTGATGTGGAGCGCGCAGATCCGTGACGCCCCGCTCGACCGTCCCTTCATCGAGACCGCACTGCAGCGCATCCTCGGCGAACCCGCATCCGTCCGTCCTGCCGCGCAGCCCGCACCCTGAACCGAGGAAACAGCCTTGTCGAATCTCGCCGTCCTGAGCTTGAAGAACCGCGCGCTCATCGCCCTGATCACGATCGTCGCCGCGGTGTTCGGCGGTCTCGCGCTCACGAGCCTGAAGCAGGAGCTCATCCCCTCGCTCGAGCTGCCGAACCTCGTGGTCATGACCACGTACCCCGGCGCCTCGCCCGAGGTCGTCGAGAACGACGTCTCGACGCCGATCGAGTCCGCGATCCAGGGAGTGCCCGGTCTCGAGGGCACCAGCGCGACGAGCACCACCAACGCCTCGATCGTGCAGGCGACGTTCGCCTACGGCACGAACCTCGCGACGGCCGAGCAGAAGATCCAGCAGTCGATCAACCGCATCTCCTCCGATCTCCCGGATGACGTGACCCCGCAGGTGCTCGCGGTGGCGATCGACGACTTCCCGGTGATCCAGGTCGCGGTGACCGGATTCGACGACGCCGAGAACGCGCAGGCCGAGCTCGAGAGCATCGCGATCCCCGAACTCGAAGACGTCGACGGCGTCAACGCCGCGCAGATCGTCGGCGGCATCGGCCAGCGCATCAGCATCACACCGGATGTCGCGAAGCTCGCCGCCGCAGGCCAGAGCACGCAGGCCATCAGCTCGGCGCTGGAGCAGAACGGCACGCTGTTCCCCGGTGGTGACATCACTCAGGACGGTCAGACGCTCACCGTGCAGACCGGCGCGAAGATCACCTCGGTCGACGAGATCGCCGCTCTCCCGCTGGTCGGCACGACCCTGACGATCGGCGATGTCGCGACGGTCGAGCAGGAGTCCGACCCGATCTCCTCGATCTCGCGCGTCGACGGCAAGGATGCGCTGTCGATCTCGATCACCAAGCTGCCCGCGGCCAACACGGTCGAGGTGTCGCAGGGCGTGATCGCGGCTCTCGACGAGATCGGCAAGGCGTTCCCGGATGCCGAGTTCACGATCATCTTCGATCAGGCGCCGTTCATCGTGCAGTCGATCGACACCCTGGCCACTGAGGGCCTGCTCGGTCTCGTGTTCGCGGTGATCGTCATCCTGGTGTTCCTGCTGTCGATCCGCTCGACGCTCGTGACCGCGATCTCGATCCCCACCTCGGTGCTGATCACGTTCATCGGTCTGCAGGCGTTCGGGTACTCGCTGAACGTGCTGACGCTCGGCGCGCTCACGATCGCGATCGGTCGCGTCGTCGACGACTCCATCGTCGTGATCGAGAACATCAAACGGCACTACGTCGGCGACGCGGACAAGGGCGATGCCATCCGTCTGGCGGTGCGCGAGGTCGCGGCGGCGATCACGGCGTCGACCATCACCACGGTCGCCGTGTTCCTGCCGATCATGTTCGTCGGCGACATGGTGGGCGAGCTGTTCCGGCCCTTCGCGATGACGGTGACGATCGCCATGGTCGCCTCGCTCCTAGTCGCCCTGACCATCGTGCCCGTGCTCGCGTACTGGTTCCTCAAGCCCGGCAAGGAGCTGCTCGACGACAGCGGTACCGCAATCGATCCCGAGCACCCGGATGCACCGCCGACGTGGCTGCAGCGCGGCTACCGTCCGATCCTCGGCTGGACGCTGAAGCATTCCGGCATCACCGTGATCCTGGCGGTCGTGGTGCTCGGCGCGACCCTCGCCGCCGCGCCGCTGATGAAGATCAACTTCCTCGGTGACAGCGGTCAGAACACCATGACCGTCACCCAGGACCTCGGCCCGTCCGCGAGCCTGCAGGCCAAGTCCGACGCCGCGGTGTCGGTGGAGGACGCGCTGCTCGACATCAAGGGCATCGAGCACGTGCAGGCCTCGATCGGATCGAGCGGCTCCGCGCTGCGCGACGCCTTCTCCGGTGGCGCCGGCATCACCTACTCGGTCCTGACCGACGGCGACGCCGACCAGGAGGCACTGCGCGCGAAGGTGCAAGACGCGATCGACGGACTCGGCGACGACGTCGGAGATATCGCGGTCGCGGCGTCGGCCGGCTTCGGTTCGAGCGACATCGAGATCACCGTGTCCGCCTCGAACGCCGACGACCTGAACACCGCGACCTCGGCCGTCGTCGACGAGCTCAAGGGGCGTGACGGCATCAGCCAGGTGACCGACAACCTCGCGGCGGCCCTGCCGTACATCGCCGTTGTGGTCGACCGCGAGGCCGCCGCACAGCGCGGACTCTCGGAGGTCGCCGTCGGGTCGATCGTGTCGAACACGATGCGTCCGCAGCAGCTCGGCTCGGTCGAGATCGACGACACCGCCCTGACGGTGTACCTCGTCACGCCAGAGCCGCCGACCACCGTGGACGCGCTCAAGGAGCTCGCTATCCCGACGCCGCTCGGCGTGGTGCAGCTGCAGGACATCGCGACGGTCGAGCAGCGCAACGGCCCGACCTCCATCACGACGGAGCAGGGTCGCCGCACCTCGACGATCACCGTGCCTCCGGGCACCGACAACCTCGCGGTCGCGACGCAGTCCGTGAGCGAGGCTCTCGCCGCTGTGGACCTGCCAGACGGCGCCTCGGCCGAGGTCGGCGGCGTCGCCTCGCAGCAGGCCGACTCGTTCTCGCAGCTCGGGCTCGCGATGCTGGCCGCGATCCTGATCGTGTACGTGGTGATGGTGGCGACCTTCAAGTCGCTGCGCCAGCCGCTGCTGCTGCTCGTCTCGGTGCCGTTCGCGGCCACCGGTGCGATCCTGCTGCAGATCGTCACGGGTGTGCCGCTGGGCGTGGCCTCGCTGATCGGTGTGCTGATGCTGATCGGCATCGTGGTCACCAACGCGATCGTGCTCGTCGACCTCGTGAACCAGTACCGCGAGAAGGGGCTGTCGACCATCGACGCGGTCAAGGCCGGTGGCGAGAAGCGTCTGCGTCCGATCCTGATGACGGCTCTGGCCACGATCTTCGCGCTCACGCCGATGGCTCTCGGCATCACCGGACACGGCGGGTTCATCTCGCAGCCGCTGGCCATCGTCGTGATCGGCGGTCTGATCTCGTCGACCGTGCTGACGCTGATCGTGCTGCCGACGCTCTACAACCTCGTCGAAGGTGCCAAGGAGCGTCGTCAGGCGCGCAGGGCCGGGCGCTCCGACGGCGCACCCGTGCCCGCGCTCGCCGGTGCGGATGCGGCTGCCGCGGTCGCGGCCGTGCACGGCCCGCAGTCGGAGGGGTCGTCGGAGGCGCCGTCGGAGGCGCACCAGCTGACCCGCCGCGAGCTGCGCGAGCGCGGGGAGTAGTCCCCGGTCGTACGCGCCTCAGGATGATCCGGCCTCGTGCCTCTGCAGACCCCTGTCTGCGGGGCGGCGGGGCCGGACTGTCCTGAGTTGTGAATGCGGGCGGCCGGCCCGGGCGTGCTCAGTCCAGAGTGATGCCCCAGCGCAGGATCCAGCTCTCGTCCGGGGCGAGTCGGCGTACGCCGAGGCCGCTGTTGAAGGCGTCGGCAGGTGCCGTCATCGGCTCGATCGCGACCGCGAGCGGCTGCCCGGGGTACAGGGGAGTCGTGTACACCTGCACGAAGTCGAAGCCCTCGCCCTGCCAGAGCGTGACGCGGCGGCCGTCCGGTGCGGTGAGCGAGTGCCGCACCAGACCGTCGGCGTCGCGGGTGAGGTCGGTGAAGCCGGTGTCGAGCGTGACATCGCCGAGCCGCACCCCGTCGCGCAGGCTCTGCGGTGCGGCGGCGGTGCCCGTCGGGAGCATCCGGTCGTCGGTCTCGAACTGCGTCGCGGCCGGTACGCGCAGCACCAGGTCGTGCGGGTCGACGTCGCCGATGGTGACGAACGGGTGGGTGCCGAGCGCGACCGGCGCCGCCGTGTCCGACCGGTTGGTGAGGGTGTGTGTGACCTCGACCCCGTCGGCCGTCAGCACATAGGTCACGGTCGTCTCGATCAGGTACGGGTAGCCGGTCTGGGGCACGATCGTCGCGCTGAGCGTGACGGCCGACTCGCTCTGCGCGATCTCGTACGCGGTGAAGCGCAGCAGGCCGTGGCTCGCGTTCGACAGCTTCGGCTCGGTGATCGCGAGCTGGCGCGGGGTGCCCTCGTCGTCCCAGCGACCGTCGCGCACGCGATTCGGCCAGGGGGCCAGCACCACGCCGGAGCATGCCGGAGTCGGCTGGGCGAGCGGATACGGGGGAACGAGGTCGACGCCGCTGACGCGGAGCGAGCGCAGCGACGCGCCGACCTGGGCGATCTGCGCGGTGACCTCGCCGAGCTGGAGGGCGATCTGGGTGCCGGTGGGGGATGCGGTACTCACTCCGTCATCGTAGGGCCCTCGGTGCGTTCACAACTCCGCAAGAACCGGCGCCCTCGGCCCGAACCGGCCCCGGATCGCGCCCTCGACGCGGGTTCTTGAGGAGTTGTGAACCGTGCGCATCGGGCACTCTCTCAGCCGCGTCGGCTAAAGTGGTCCGGTCGGCTTCGGACAGCCGCGCAGTGCGCGGACGTTTTCCTGTTGAAGTGTGAGTCCAGGGGCCGATGGTGAGCGTCCATCGACGCGCATGAACCATCACATGAATAGCCCCAGCTCCTCACCGACCGGCCCTTGAGTCGTTCCCCAGGTGCGCGCGTGCGCGCGGCGCTGTTCTCGTGCGAGAACGAAAGACAGACCCATGCCTAAGAGCAAGAAGCCCCAGGGCGGCCGTCCGGCCCGCAACTTCGAACCGCGCTACGGCGCGAACAAGACGTCGTTCCACGACCGTCACCACGGCGCACCCGCCCGTGACGGTGCGCGCCCCGAGCGCGGCGGACGCACGGATGGCCGCGGCGGACGGTCGGATGCCGGCGAGCGCCGCAGCGCGCCCGCAGCCGGTGGATACGACCGTCGCCCCGGCAGCCGCAGCGCCGGACACCGCGGTTACCGCCCGGCTGAAGCCGAGGGTGGCGCGCCCAAGCAGCGCTGGAGCGCGCAGGAGCGCGCCGGGCGCGACGAAGCCCGCGGCATCCGCAACCGCGCGGAGTCCGGTCGCCGTGACGCCCCGCACCACCGCGACGAGCGTCCGCGCACCGGTGGCGGGTCGTACGACCGCGCCGCCGAGCGTCCCCGCTACAACGATCGCGCCGCTCAGCGCCCCACCGGTCCCGGCACGTACCGCGACGACCGCGGCGGTCAGCGCTTCGGTCGCGACGAGCGCCCGTCGAGTGCCGGCGATCAGCGCCGTGGCTTCCGCGACGGCGACCACCGCTCCGGTGACAGCTCGCGTCGCGACGACCGCGGCGGCCAGCGGTTCGACCGTGACGACCGTCCGCGTCGCGACGACCGCGGAGCCCAGGGCCGTGGCTACGGTGACCGCCCGAACCGTGGTGCCGAGCGTTCGGATCGTTCGTTCGACGCCGATCGCGCGCGCCGTTCCTTCGACCGTGACCGCACGCAGCGGTCGTTCGACGGTGGCCGGGACGAGCGTCCCCGCACCGGCGAGCGCAGCCGCCCCGCGACCGGCGGCGCCTACCGCACGGAGCGCGTGCGTCCGCTGACCTCGGACACCCGTGGTCGGCCGGCGCACAACGAGCGTCCGAGCCGCAACAACTGGAACGCCGCCCCGAGTGCTCCGAGCCGCGGAGCGAAGTTCGAGCAGACCGAGGACGTCGTGCACGAGCGCCTCGAGGCGCAGGCCGTGCAGGCCGTCGAGGTCGCCGATGTGACCTTCGGCGACCTGGGCCTCGGCTCGAACATCGTGGAGACCCTCGCGGGGCTGGGCGCGGCGAAGCCGTTCGCCATCCAGGCGGCCAGCATCCCCGCCGTCCTGCAAGGACGCGATGTGCTCGCCCGCGGCCGCACCGGCTCCGGCAAGACCATCGCCTTCGGCGCCCCGCTCGTCGAGCGCGTGCTGCAGTCGCAGGCCGGCAAGCGCCGCGAGTTCGGTCGCTCCCCGCGCGCGATCATCCTCGCACCGACGCGTGAGCTCGCGCTGCAGATCGACCGCACGATCCAGCCGATCGCCCGCAGCGTGGGTCTGTTCACCACGCAGATCTACGGCGGTGTCCCCCAGGGGCGGCAGGTCGGAGCACTCAAGAAGGGCGTCGACATCGTGATCGGCACGCCCGGCCGCATCGAGGACCTGGTCAACCAGGGCAAGCTCGACCTCTCGGACTGCCGCATCGCGGTGCTCGACGAGGCCGACCACATGTGCGAGCTCGGGTTCGTCGAGCCGGTGCAGCGCATCCTCCGTCACACGGCCGACGGCAGCCAGAAACTGCTGTTCTCGGCGACGCTCGACCGTGAGGTCGCGGCTCTCGTCGACGAGTTCCTCGTGGAGCCGGCGGTGTTCGAGGTCGCCGGCGAGGACCAGGGATCCAGCACGATCGAGCACCGCGTGCTCGTGATCGAGCACCGGGACAAGGCCGACATCCTCACCTCGCTCGTCGACCGCGAGGGCAAGACGCTGGTCTTCGCCCGCACCCGCGCCTACGCCGACATGCTCGCCGAGCAGTTCGACGATGCCGGCATCCCGGCGGTCTCGCTGCACGGTGACCTGAACCAGGCCAAGCGCACGCGCAACCTGGAGCGCCTCACCTCGGGACGGGTGAACGTGCTGGTCGCGACCGATGTCGCCGCCCGCGGCATCCACGTCGACGACATCGACCTGGTCGTGCAGGCCGACGCCCCGGACGAGTACAAGACGTACCTGCACCGCTCTGGTCGCACCGGCCGCGCCGGTCGCACGGGCCGCGTCGTGACGCTCATCACGCGTCAGCGCCAGCGCCGCATGACCGAGCTGCTCGACCGCGCCGAGATCGATGCGCCGTTCGAGAACGCTCGCGTGAACGACGACATCATCGAGGAGATCACCGGTCGCGTGCCGACCGCCGCGCAGCTCACGAGCTGAGCCGCCTTCCCCACTCAGGACATCACACCCGAAAGGGCCCGGAACCACGCGTTTCGGGCCCTTTCGGCGTCGTGCATCCTGAGTTGCGGACGGGGCGATGGGTATTCCTCCCCACCAGGGTCGGCGAGATATCCACATAGTCTGGAGTAATGCGCAAGAACCGGGGGATCGTTCGTGGTGTGTCACTGCTGCTCGGAGGGGTGATCGCGCTGACAGCGTTGGCCGGGTGCGCCAGGAAGTCCGAAGACCTCGAGGAGCAGGTCGCGAAGGACCCGGCCGTCTCGTCGATCGAGGAGACGGCCGACGGCGAGTACCAGGTGACGCTGGACGACTCGACGCCGCCCGATGACCTCGCCGATATCGCCGGACGGCTGAACGATCTCACCGAGTCCGTGACCGATGACGATGTCGTGCTGCGGCTGCGGGCCGGCGCCTGGCAGTGGACGCTCAGCGGTGATGCGGGTGAGCGAGCGGATCTCGCGCAAGCGGTGAGTGAACTCGTCGGAGTGGACGGCATCCTGCAGGGCAGGGTCTGGTCCTCCGAGGATGCGCTCGGCATCGAGGCGGTCGCGGAAGCGGGTGTGGAGCCGGTGTCCGTGGTCATGCCGCTGGCGGATGCGGCTGCCGCGGGACCTCTGACGGGTGGACTGCAGCTCAAGGTCTCGGATGTACACGAACGGTCGACCGTGGAGACGAGGAATCCCGAAAAAGTGAAGCCCGCGCTCGAGGCTGTCGTCGAGGTGGCGGCGCTCGCCCCGATTCAGAGGTACTCGCTCGACGATGAGTCGCTGTCGCTGCGCATGCGTTCCGTCGAAGGGGCCGCCGCCGCAACACCGGTCGTCGATGCGCTGAATGCCGGTGACTCGGGGGTTGGGGTCAGCCTGATCAGCGGCATCATCAGTGCCCCCGCGGCGCAGCAGGACCTCGCTGCCCGCCTCAGCGCGATCCTCACCCCGATCGACGGTGTCATCGGGGCTTCGATCGATACGCATGGGCCCGCGGCGTTGCACCTGTCGGTGACCACGACCGATGCCGAATCTGCGGCGACGGTGCAGCAGGCGCTCCTCGCGACACCCGACCTGCAGGCGTTCAACTCTCTCCAGCTGTTCGTGCTGAAGCAGGACGAACCCGGCACGTGGGCTACGGGTAAGACCATGAAGGAGAGGGGCTTCGTCGAGAACTTCGAGCGGGCGCTCTCACTCGCCGGCACGGAGGGCGTACGATCCGCCGCGATCGGTCCGCTCGAGCTCGACGTGGTGCTCGAGCACGGAGCCGATGCGGCGGCAGTGGCCCCGGCGATCAAAGCGGCGGCGCTGCGCGACCAGGAGGCCGAGATCTTCGGCTCGACGAGCTGGGGACCGGAGAAGGACCGCGCGCTCTACTCGTTCGACGTCACCGGCAAGTTGCACGTGAATCTGGTGAACGGGTACGGCGACGAGGACGCCTTCGTCGAGGCCTGGAACGACGCGCCCGACCTCTGAGCGCGGCCGCAGGTCGCTGAGAGGTCAAGACACGCCGCGGCCCCTGTGTCGGCTGCGGCGTGTCTTGACCTCTCGTGGGGTACTAGGACAGCTCGTGCTCGTGGATCGTCGTGGTCGACGACGTGCCGTTCAGGTCGAGGAAGAGCACCTGCTCGGTCACGGTCAACGTGATCGTGTTGCGGCGTGCGATCAGCGGCACTGCGGCGTCGATGAATCCGGGGTCGAAGCTGTACACGCGGATCGCGTCGGAGCGGTGGATCTTCTTGCCTGCCCACGGCGCCATCACCTTGGCGGGGTCGCGGTGCGTGTAGACCACCGTGCGCTCGGCGAGGCGGCTGCCGTAGTGCAGGCGTTCGGCGTCGGGCGCGCCGACTTCGATCCAGGCCGTGACCTGCCCGGTGAGGTCGCGCACCAGCACAGCCGGGTCTTCGGTCGATGAGATGCCGTCGCCGAAGACGATCCCCTCGGTGTACTCGAGTCCGAGTGCCAGGATGCGGGTGAGCATGTAGGCGTCGGTCTCGGACGGGTGGCGGGCGACACGCAGCGAGAAGTCGTCGTAGACCCCGCGATCCATGTCCGCCAGTTGAACGTCGAACGTGTGGATGGTGGAGCCGATAGCCATAACCGAGAAGCCTACGCGTCCGCGGAGGCGTGCCGGTGCGTCAGCGTCGGGCGGTCGGGTGGGATGCGGCCTCGTCGCGGTCGCGGAGGAGCACCATGCCGATCAGTACCAGGGAGGCGCCGAGCGCCGCGGCCCCGACGACTGCGAGCGTGGTGCCACCGCCCTGGGGAAGGACGGTGCCGACGATCGTGGCGGCGAGACCACCGAGGAACAGCAGGGCGACGTATCCACGGAACATGCCTTCAACCTAACGCCTGCGCGTCGATCGCGTCGGATCAGAAGAGCATCGGCTGTGGTGCCGGGGATGCCGTGGCCGGCTCGAACCGCACGGGCCGCACACGCTGCGGGTAGTCGTCTTCGTGGCGGCCGTCGAGCCCGTGCGCGCGGATGAGCGGGCGAGCGCGCTTCGCGAGCCACTGTCGGTAGGGCTTGGGTGCCTCGGCCGCGGCGCCGGGGTAGAGGCCGCGGTACGACGACACCAGGTCGGGGCGCGCCTCACCGAGCCACTGGAAGAACCACGGCTTCACGCCCGCGCGCAGATGCAGTGCGCCGTAGATCACCGTGCGGGCACCGGCGGCCTTGATGCGGGTCAGGGCGGCGTCGATCGCGGCGATGGAGTCGGTCATGTGCGGCATGATCGGCATGAGGAAGACGGTCACCCGGAAACCGGCATCCGCCAGAGCCCGTACGGTGTCGAGCCGCGCCTGGGTGGTCGGTGCTCCCGGTTCGATCGCCTTCTGCAGTTCGTCGTCGTACATCGCGATCGACATCTGCACGTCGACGGGCACGCGCTGGGCGGCCTTCACGAGCAGCGGGATGTCGCGCCGGATCAGCGTGCCCTTGGTGAGGATCGACATCGGAGTGCCTGATGCCGCGAGCGTCTCGATGATGCCGGGCATCAGCTTGTACCGGCCCTCCGCCCGCTGATACGGGTCGGTGTTGGTGCCGAGCGCGACGGTCTCGTGCTGCCAGCTGCCGCGGCGCAGCTCCTTCTCGAGCACCTCCACCACATTGACCTTCACCACGATCTGCGAGTCGAAGTCCGCCCCGCCGTCGAGGTCGAGGTACTCGTGCGTCCCGCGGGCGAAGCAGTAGGTGCAGGCATGTGAACAGCCGCGGTAGGGGTTGATCGTCCAGGCGAAGGGCATGCGCGAGGCGCCGGGCACGTGGTTGAGCGCCGACTTCGACAGCACCTCGTGGAAGGTCATGCCGGCGAACTCCGGGGTCGTCACCGTGCGGAGGACGCTGCTGCGATCCTCCAGTCCCGGCAGTGCAGCGGCATCCACATCTCCGACCTTCTGCCCCTGCCACCGCATGCAGCAATTCGAACAAAAAGACGAAGCCTTGTCAACCCAGAATCGAAACTAGCTACGAAATCCGAGAACTCAACCGAATGTCGCGTCCAGGGCCGCGCTCAGGTCGGCCAGCAGGTCGTCGGCGTCCTCGAGTCCGACCGACAGGCGCAGGTGGCCGAACTTCCGGAAAGGTTCAGGGTAGGTGGCCACGCGGCCGCCCTCGGTGCCGGTGTGCACGATGAGCGAGTCGTCGTGCCCGAGCGAGAAGCCCGAGGTGATCAGTCGCAGGTTCGCCACGAACCGGTTCTGCACGTCGGGTGACCCCTTCACGGCGAAGGCCATCATGCCGCCGAACCCTCGTCCGTCGAACTGACGTACGGCGAGATCGTGATCGGGGTGCGAGGCGAGGCCGGGGTAGACGATGTACTCCACGCGGGGGTCGGCGTCGAGCATCTCGGCGATGAGGGCGGCCGAGGAGAAGTGCTGGCGCAGGCGCAGGGGCAGGGTCACGGTGCCGCGCTGGATCTGCCACGCATTGAAGGGCGAGATGATGCCGCCGACGTCGACCATCGCGTCGGCCTTGATGGGCTCGATGAGGTCGCGTCGTCCGGCGACCGAGCCGCCCATGGCGTCGCCGTGTCCGTTGAGGTACTTGGTGAGCGAGTGCACGACCAGATCGGCGCCGTCCTGGAGCGGGCGGTAGAACGGCGGCGGCGAGAAGGTGGAATCGACCATCAGGATCGCGCCCGCCGCGTGGGTGATCTCGGCGATGGCCGCCACGTCGGCGACCTTGGTGGTCGGATTCGCGATCGCCTCGATGCAGACGAGGCGGGTCTCGGGGCGCATCGCCGCGCGCACGGCCTCGATGTCGCTGATGTCGACGAAGGTGGCCTCGAGTCCGTATCGCTGGGGGAGCAGCTCGGTCCACAGGCGCCAGGTCGCCTCGTAGACGACGTCGCTCACGACGACGTGGTCGCCGGCTCGCACGTGGGTGAAGAACACCGCGTGCAGGGCGGCGACGCCGGAGGCGAGGGCGACCGCGTCTTCCGCGCCGTCGAGGGCGGCGAGCTTCTGCTCCAGCGCGGCCTGGTTGACGCCGGTGTTGCGCGTGTACAGGCCCGGAGCGGTCGCCGACCAGCTGATCTCGCTCGGATCGTCGGGCAGCTGATAGGAGTTCGCCATCACGAGCGGGGTGCGCAGCGCCATGGTCGAGTCGAGCTGATTGCCCGCGTGCACGGCGAGGCTGAGGTCCGACAGGGTGAGCAGGTCCTTGCGGTCGGGTCGAGCGCTCATGATGACTCCTTCGTTACTGCACCCGCCAGGGGTGCCATTCCTCAGCCTAGAGTGCATAATAGACACACGCAATTGTCAATCATGCATATATGACGACATGTCAGGAGGCCACGATGGAGCGGGTCCCCCTCGATCAGATCGATCGCCGCATCCTCGCTGCACTCACGGAAGATGCCCGTGTGCCTCTGGTGACTCTGGCGGCGCAGGTGCACCTGTCGCGCAACGCGGTGAAGCAGCGGATGGACCGCATGGAGCGGCAGGGCGTGATCGCCGGCTACACCGTCACTCCTGGACGCGCAGGAGCGTCGCCGGTCTCGGCGATCGTGCTGGTCTACCGCAGCGATCGGATGCGCGGCGGGGGCGTGATCGCCGCGATCTCGCAGATCCCTGAAGTGCGCCGATGCGATGTGATGTCGGGCGACTTCGACCTGCTGGTGACCCTCGAGGCGGACTCGATGGACCGCATCGGCGAGATCTGGGAGCTCCTGGCCGCCGTGCCCGGCGTGGCGAACACCGTGACGGCCGTCTCGTTGACGCGGGTGATCGACCGCGCCTGAGAACCTCGGGGAGGGTCGGGGTATCCCCCTGGACCCCCGCCCCTCCCCGAGGGGATCTCAGGTGGTGATGCAGGTGACCTTCGGTTGCGTCATCTCCTCGTATGCGAAGCGCACGCCCTCGCGGCCCATGCTCCCGTACTTGGAACCGCCGAAAGGCATGCTGTCGATGCGGTAGTCCGAGGAGTCGTTGATCATCACGCCGCCCGCATCGAGCGCTTCGGCGACGCGCAGCGCGCGGGTGAGGTCAGACGTGAAGGCTCCGGCGTGCAGCGCGTAGTCGATGCTGTTCGCCTCGGCGACCGCTTCGGCCTCGGTGTCGAACGGCGTCAGGATCACGACCGGCGCGAACGCCTCCTCACTCCAGAGCTCGCACGTCAGCGACACGTTCTCGACCGCGGTCGGCCAGTACACCGAGCCCTCCCGGCGGTGCCCGGCGAGGACGCGCGCGCCGGAGCGCACGGCGTCGTCGACCACGCGTTCGGCGCGGATCGCCGCTGCCTCCGAGATCATCGGCCCCACATCGGTCGCCGGATCGGTGGGATCGCCGGCGCGCAGAGTCGAGGTGCGCGCGGCGAAACGGTCGCGGAACTCGTCGTAGACCGAGCGCTCGATCAGGATGCGCTGCGCGCCGACGCAGTTCTGCCCTGCCGCCCAGAATGCTCCCGACACGCACGCCTCGACCGCGGCCGTGATGTCGGCATCCGCGAAGACCAGCACCGGGGCGTTGCCGCCGAGTTCCATCGCGAGCTTCTTGAGCCCGGCGGTGCGGGCGATCGCCTCTCCGGTCGCGAACCCTCCGGTGAACGACACCATGCGGATGTCGCGCACGGCGACGAGCGCCTGCGCCACGTGGCGGTCGCCGTGCACCGTGGTGATGATCTCGTCGGGGAGTCCGGCCTCGAGCAGCACCTCGACCAGGAACCGTGCGGTCAGCGGCGTGAACTGCGACGGCTTGAGGATCACCGCGTTCCCGCCCGCGATCGCCGGGCCGATCTTGTGCGCCACCAGGTTGAGCGCGTCGTTGTAGGGAGTGATCGCGAGGATCACGCCGAGCGGCTCGCGGGTGTACCAGCCGCGCCGGTTCGCTGCGCCCTCGTAGGCGTCGAACGGGATGACCTCGCCGTCGAAGGCGCGAGCGGTCTCGGCCGACAACGAGATCGTGGTCACCGCGCGGCGTACCTCCTTGCGCGCCTGGGTGATGGTCTTGCCTGCTTCGCGCACGATGAGTGTCGCCGCCTCCTCCGCGCGTCCCTCCAGGATGCGGGCGGCGCGATCGAGGATGCGGTGCCGTTCGAACCGGGTGAGTCCGCGCGACAGCGAGGAGCCGACCCGGGCGCGTGCCATGATCGATTCGACGTCGTCGACCGAGTGCTGCGCCAGGCGGGCGATGACCTCGCCGTTGTACGGGTCGAGGACCTCCAGCAGCGGGGTCTGCGTGACCGGCGCCTCCATCGTCGCGACGCTCATCGCAGTGCTCCGGCGAAGGACTTCTGGTGGGCGTCGATCGCGATGATGTCGGAGAGCAGGGCGTACGCGGTCTCGATGCGCCCAGCGCCTGGGCCCGACATCGTGACGGTGCCGAGCAGGTCGGTCGTGAAGGCGACGGCGTTCGTGGCGCCCGAGATGCCGGAGAGCGGGTGGTCGGCGCCCAGCGAGAGCGGCCGCACGGACGCGGTGACGACGCCCGACTCATCGCGTTCGACCGTGCCGATGAGCTTCCAGTGCTCGCCGGCGGCGGCCGCCGCGATGACGTCGCTCGCCGTGATGCCGGTGATGCCGGTGCGCGGCACGTCGGCCGTGGTCAGGTCGGCGCCCAGGAGTTCATTGGCCAGGATGACGACCTTCAGCTGCACGTCGGATCCCTCGATGTCGGCGGTGGGATCTGCTTCGGCATAACCGAGCGCCTGGGCTTCGGCGACGGCATCCTGGAGCGACTTGCCCGCCTCCATCTGGCCGAGCACGAAGTTGCTCGTGCCGTTGAGGATGCCCTGGATGCGCGAGATGCGGAGGCCTTTGAGGGTCTCGCCGGCCAGCCGGAGGACCGGGGTGCCGCTCATCACGGAGCCTTCGTACTCGAAGCGGGCGCCGTTCTCCTCGGCGAGGCGGTTGAGCTCGGCGCTCGCGAGCGCGACCGGGCCCTTGTTGGTCGTGGTGACGCTCTTGCCGCTCTCGAGGGCCGCGCGCACGTGCGAGATCGCAGGCTCGCCGTCGATCGGGTTCGTGAACGTGGCCTCGGAGATGACATCGGCCGTCGTGTGGCGGATGACGTGGTCGTTGCGCGGCTCCGCATCGCCGCCCGGCATGCCGGCGAAGGTGTCGGAGCCCGTCATCGCGAGGGCTGCGTGCAGGTCGATGCCGTCGCTCTGCATGAGCGAGCCGAGGCGCAGGTCGGTGATCGCGACCACGCGCAGGCTGAAGCCGAGCTCGTCGGCGAGAGTCTCGCCGCGGTCGCGGATGATCTCGGCGAGGGCGCGGTTGACGCCTCCGAAGCCGATGAGGGCGAGGTCGTGGTGAGTCACCGGGGTTCTCCTTCGTTGCAGGGGCTGTCGCCGGCGTCGCCGCGCGGACATGGAACCATCCTCGATTCGGGTCGTGTCCGTGCGCGCCTGTCAGAACGGCAGGGAGGACTGCCGGAATGTCTGCGCGGCGAACGGATCGCCCGCGCTCGCCGCGCAGCGCATGAATCCGCTGATGGCCTCTTGTGGAGCGGTTCACGGACGGGATAGTGTCCCGGCATCCGACCGAAGCAATGCGTCATTGGCACATTGATGTGAATATGATGCACATATCAAACCCGATTGAGAGTTCTGATGACGCCACTTCCCGGGGAGAAGTCCCTCCCCAACGCCCTGCCGAACACGACCGCGACGCAGGTGCCCCTGCGGCGCCTCCAGCGCACCATGGACGCCAGGCACCTGATCATGATCGCGCTGGGAGGGGTGATCGGATCCGGTCTGTTCCTCAGCTCCGGCTACACCATCTCGCAGGCGGGCCCGCTCGGCGCGATCATCGCGTACCTGATCGGCGCATTCGTCGTGTACCTCGTCATGGCGTGCCTCGGCGAGCTGGCCGTCGCCTACCCGGTCTCCGGCGCCTTCCACATCTACGCGGCGCGGTCGATCGGGCCGGCGACCGGCTTCACGACCGCCTGGCTGTACTGGTTGTGCTGGGTGGTCGCGCTGGGCTCCGAGTTCACGGCATCCGGCATCCTCATGCAGCGCTGGTTCCCCGGGGTTCCGGTCTGGCTGTGGTGCCTGATCTTCGCCGCCGTTCTCTTCCTCCTCAACGCCATCTCGGCGCGCGTCTTCGGTGAGGCCGAGTTCTGGTTCTCGCTCGTCAAGGTCGTCGCGATCGTCGCCCTGATCGTGTTGGGCGGCGCGGCCATCTTCGGCTTCACGCCCCTGTCGGCCGAGCATCCGCCCGCGATCCTGTTCAGCAACTTCGAGACCCCCGGCGGGCTCTTCCCGAACGGGGTCAGCGGTGTGATCGTCACCGCACTCGCCGTGTTCTACGCCTTCAGCGGCTCGGAGCTCATCGGCGTCGCCGCGGGTGAGACCAAGGACCCGGCCAAGAACATCCCGCGGGCGCTGCGTTCGACCGTGCTGCGCCTGGTCGTGCTCTTCGTCGGTGCGATCGCGGTGATCGCCGCGATCCTCCCCTACGACCAGGCCAGCGTCACCAGCAGCCCGTTCGTCGATGTCTTCCAGTACGTCGGCGTGCCGTACGCGCCCGACATCATGAACTTCGTCATCATCACCGCCCTCCTCTCCGCCGGCAACAGCGGACTCTTCTCCTGCGCGCGCATGCTGTTCTCGCTCGCGGAGGAGGGTCACGCGCCCAAGGCGTTCACGCGCCTCACGAAGCGCGGTGTGCCGCTCATCGCCCTCAGCGTCAGCATCCTGATCGGCCTGGTGTCGCTGCTCACCAGCGTGATCGCGGCCGGAACCGTGTACCTGGTGCTGGTCTCGATCGCCGGATTCGCGGTCGTGGCGGTGTGGATGTCGATCGTGGCCTCGCAGTTCTTCCACCGCCGCACGTTCGTGCGCGAGGGGGGACGCGTGGCCGACCTCGCCTACCGCACGCCGTTGTATCCGGCGCTGCCGATCGTCGCCTTCGCGCTGCTGTTCATCTCGATCATCGCGATCGCGTTCGACCCGAACCAGGTCGCCGCTCTCTACTTCGGTATCCCGTTCGTCGGTGCCTGCTACCTCTACTTCTGGTGGCGGCACGGACGCAAGGGCCGGCGTGACGTGGTGGAGGACCGCGAAGCCGCACCCGTCGACGCATGACACCTCCCGTGCCCGCAGGCGGGTGGGTGGAGATCGACCGCAGTGCGATCGCCCACAACGTCCGCACGATCCGCGCAGCGCTCGGCTCGCAGGTCGAGTTCTGCGCGGTCGTGAAGGCCGACGCCTACGGGCACGGGATCGACATCGTGACACCGCTGCTCGCGGCAGCACAGGTCGGCATGATCGGCGTCGCCTCGAACGAGGACGCCGCTGCGGTTCGGAGGAGCGGCTTCGCCGGACGGCTGATGCGGGTGCGGCCCGCCGGTCGCGACGAGGTCGACGACGGCATCCGCTTCGGCATCGAGGAGTGGATCGGCGGGGCTGAGCACGCCGGGATCGTGAGCGGTGTCGCGGCCGCGCGGGGCACCCGGATCCGCGGGCACCTCTCGCTCAACTCGACCGGACTCGGCCGCGACGGGCTGGAGGTGGGCGATCCGCAGGGGCTTCGTGTGGCGCGCGGCGTGCTCGCGGATCCGCTGCTGGACATCGTCGGCGTCTGCTCTCACTTCCCGTGCGAGGACGATGCGGATGTCGTCGCAGGCAGCGCGCGCTTCGACACGCAGTCTCGGGCCGTGCTCGACGGATCCGCCGCGCACGCGGTGGCCCGGCACTGCGCCACCACCTTCGCGGCGCTGCACGCACCGGAGTCCCGGTTCGACCTCGCGCGGATCGGGGCCGGCATCTACGGCGACACGGACGCCCTGGGTGGCGCGCTCCGCCCGGCGATGAGGGTCGTGTCGCGCGTCGCTGCGATCAACTCCTACCCGCGTGGCAGCACCGTCGGGTACGACCGCTGGCACCGCCTCGACGCGGATGCGCGCCTCGCGCTGATCCCGCTGGGGTACGCCGATGGCTTCCACCGCAGCCTCAGCGGCACCGGTGAGGTGCTCGTGCGGGGAGAACGGGCGCGCATCGTCGACCGCATCGCGATGAACGGTTTCCTCGTCGACGTCTCGCACATCGCCGGGGCCGCGCCGGGTGATGAGGTCGTGCTGTTCGGCGCACAGCGCGACCAGGCGATCACCTCCGCCGATGTCGCCCGTGCGCACGGCAGCATCGCCGCCGACCTCTACGTCGCGTGGGGGCGGCTCCTGCCGCGGCGGGCCGTCGGGGGCGCCGGGCCTGCCGGGGCCGCCGGGCCCTCCGTGGCTGTCGGGGTCGCCGTGGCTGCCGGATAGGATGGCCGAGGTCTCGACCGGCAGAAGAGGAGGGGTGGCGGTGGCGTCTTCTTCTCTTGTGCAGGGGCTGAGCCTTCTCGACGCGGCGGTCGAGCAGGAGCGCCGCGCCCGACCGGGTCTCAACGCCTCTCGGCTGGCCGAGCACACCGACATCGAGCGCAGCCGTGTCTCGCGGCTCACGCAGGAGCTGCGGTCGCGGCAGTTCCTCCGCCGCGACGACGACTCGCTGTTCTCGGCAGGGCCGGAGTTCTTCGGCACGGCTGCCGTGCTCAACGCGGCCTGGCTCCGCGCATCACGGGTCGCCCTGCGCGCGCTCGCCTCGCAGCTCGGGGTCAATGCGCTGATCACGGTCGCCGACGGCGCGCGCGGCGTGCTGCTGCGCTACGAGCGGTCGGCTGACGGCTCCGACCGCTCGATCCGCGCGGGCCTGGTGACGCCCATCTGGTGCACGGGGGCCGGGCGCGCGCTGCTGTGGGACCACACGCCCGCGCAGTTGGAGAGCCTGCTCGACGGCGTGCAGTTCATCGGCGTCGGCGGCCCGACGGCTGCGCGCTCGACCCACGAGGTGCGCGCGATGCAGGAGCGCGATCTCGCCGACGGCCTGATCTCGGCATCCGAG
Organism: Microbacterium sp. NPDC087591; assembly: GCF_044743625.1. Lineage (NCBI taxonomy): Bacteria > Bacillati > Actinomycetota > Actinomycetes > Micrococcales > Microbacteriaceae > Microbacterium > Microbacterium sp. NPDC087591. The sequence continues at coordinate 1,137,846 of NZ_JBIUWU010000001.1, read as the reverse complement.
GAGTACGACGAGGGGATCGACGAGTTCGCCCTCCCGATCCGCCGCGGGGACGAGGTCATCGCCTCGCTCGCGGTGCGCGGACGGCACCGGCCGAAGGGTGCGACGCGCGAGACCCGTGCACTGCTGACGCAGTTCGCGTGCGAGCTCACGACCGCGGCCGACGTCGAGTAGGGTCAGCCCGCGACGGATGGCTTCATGGCCTGGTTGAACGGGCGCATGAAGGCCGTCTCCACCGACTTCGAGCGCCACCTCATGCACGGCCGACGCTCCCGTGGCGCCGACGAGCTCGAAGTGCTATCACGCGCGCCACCTCGAGGACGGCGAACTGACACCGTTCTCGAGGTCGCCGGTCTATTCAACAATTCTCGCGCCAGCGCCTATCGAGCAGCGCATCGACACCACCAGCCATTGGCTGCGGCGACCTGAAACGACTCCGAGATGATCCGGCGCACCCGCTGGGCCTTTCGCCGTCGGGTCGATACTCTCTCTACTGCGCACGTGCCTGAGTGGCAGCGCTAATCAGGTAAGAGGTCCTCAAAGCAATCGCGTACTTTGCTTCGGCCGGAAGCGACCGGGGTGCCTTGAGGCATTGCTGGAGATCTGCGACATCCAGCCTCGTTAGATTGGCGATGTTGTGAACGGTGAGGCTGCACACGGTCGTCAGCGTCTCCATGATCGCTCGAAGACGCTCATCATCGTCGATGTCGAGTCCGAAGGTCAATTGCGCAACGAGAGTCGCAATGCGACCATTCTCCTCCGGCGAAAGAGGCTGCTCATCGACCGTCAGACCTCGAGAACTCGGCGAGTCTTCTCTCAGGAAAACCTGCAGCCGTCCTTGCTGAATCTGCGTCAAGGAGTGCAGAGCATCCTCTGAGATGTGCTCTGTCGCGATGAGTTGTCTCAACTCGGCCGCGATGTCCGGTCCCTGCATCGTCATTCCAGTCCCTTCTTCGCATGACGGTTCGCGGGGGGAACGTGATGGGTCTGACCCTACATGTCCCCCGCTACAACTTAGCCGCCCTGATACGTGTAGAGAGTGTTGTTCGGCCCCGTGAAGGCACAGGGGCCCCAGACGTTGGAGGCCGTGCCCGTCAACGTACCCGAGTACCTGTGGTTCCAGAGCCTGCTTGTGGGAGCGGATCCCGAGAATTTGGTTGCTAGGGTTTTTCCGCCGCCGAATCCGCTGGAGAGATCTGTGACACTAAATGAGCCCAGGAAGCTGGTAGCGCACGGAGCAGACACTTTCCACTTGTAGGTACCCTTGCTGGCCGTCACTGTGATTGTTCCTCCGTTTCCTGGGTAGACCACCATCGGCGAGACTGTGCCCGGCGACGTTGCCGGCTGAATCGCTTGGAGGGGAAATATAGCCACCTCCCCTTCGTCGAGGCTCTTGGATTGGCCGTTGACGACAAGGTCGTAAACACCCTCTCCGCTCGACTCCGACGCTAGCGTGGGCGAAGCGGGGCCCTTTGCGGAAGCGACTGCAGCGGTAGGTATCCACGCTGAGAATGTGAGGGCAGCAACGCCCACGACTACGAGGATTGATCTCTTCCTTTTCATGGTTCTCCTTCGTGCGGAGCTGCTGTGCCGCAATGCACAACAGCAAGACCGGGCGGACCCAGGATCGTCTTCCACTCCTCGATTGGTTGGCGAGGGTCGCACTAGTGGGCCACCAATTTGTGCCGGTAGATCTGCCTTCCGCCCAAACCTAGACGCGGCCGGACCGCGAGTATGTAGGCCTTTTGGGGGACAGGGTGTGCCATCCGAACATGGACTGGCGTGCCATTCTCAGGAATCAGGGGCGACGATTCCAGACAGGTGGTCCAGACGATCACAAAGGGATCACTGATCATTCTGGGTCCATGCTCAGAACACTCCGGGTCCATGTTCAAAAGTCGTGCCGACCCCGCGAGCATCCTCGATATTCTCTCCGTCGTTCTTGCTGTCGTGACGATGGTGTGGCAGATCAAGAAATTGTGGATGGCGTCGCGGGGGCGGGTCTTGGTTTCAGAGCGACGCCCGTCAACGAGCCGCCCTCGAGGGCGGCTCGTATGGCATTACACGAGCCTCGACGTGCTAGCACTAATCCTTGATAGCAACTGCCTTGTCGCAACCGAGGTCTCGTTCCAGAACGACATCCGCGGGGCGTAGGGGTGCGCCGCCGACAAGATCAGCATGTCTCCCAGCGCCAGCTCCGCTTCTTGGACGGACCCATCTGTCATGGCGAGCAGCGCCGGAACCGGGTGTTGGCGCGATCCGCGTACCGTCCGCGGTGATGATGCATATCGAGGAACGCGATCATCGTGCGGCGGCCCTCGAGCGTCAGCGGGCGGCCGCTGAGGAGCGTTGTGATGCGGGTGCGCCGAGCTGTCGCGACAGGTCAGCGGCGGCGCGCGCACAGGCATCTCCGCACTCGGCGGTGCGGGCATGGAGCGCCGCGCGCGTGCCGACCACCTGCACCGCGCCGACGACCTCGCCGCGGAAATCCCACACGGGTGCGGCCACCGAGTAGAGGCCGGGTTCCGCCTCCTGGTCGACGATCGAGAATCCGCGCTGGCGGTCGTCGTCGAGGCGGGCGAGGAAGTCATCGACCGACGTCGGGGTGTTTGGACCCTGGGGAGTGAACTCTGTCGAGGCGAACACGGCGCGCACCTCGTCCTCCGAGGCATCCCACAGTGACGCGCGCCCGGCATCGCTGCAGTATGCCGGGTACGCGCGGCCGATCCACGATCCGATCATGCGGGACGCGGACGGCAGGCTCTCCAGCGTCGTGAGCGTCGCGTCGCCCTGCAGCTCGCTCAGGAACGCGGCCTCGCCGAGCTGCGAGGAGAGGCTCTCCAGCACCGCGAGTCCGTGCGTGCGCACTCTCTGCGCCGTCAGCTCCTGGGCGGCGGCGTACCAGCCCCAGGCGAGAGCGAACGAGCGGTCGGCGCGCCGCTCGACCAGACCGGATCGGTCGAGGGTCGCGAGCGTGCGCGACACCTGGGAGCGCTCGCGTCCCAGCGCGCGGGCGATCTCGCTCACCGTGGTCTGCTGCCCGTCCCTGACCAGCGCGGCGAGCGTGGTGAGCACGTCGAGACCGCGGCCCATGCTGCTCGACGGCGCAGGGGCATCGGAGCGGGACGGCATGAATCGAGGCTACCGCTGCGCTGGCCGCGGTGGTGTCATCCGCGCGGACGGGAGACAATGGGTCAATGCCCTTCACGCCGCACGCTCAGCATGCGGCCCCGCGCTCCCCGATCCGCGGACCCGCCCTGCCGATCGGCATCGCGGTGACCGCGATCGGCATGCTGCTGTCCATCGCCTCCACGCCGGTGATGTCGGCGGCGGAGCCGACCATGCCCGAACCCGTGACGGCGATGCAGGTGCCCTCCGTAGTCGTCGGGGCGACCACGGCCGCAGACCCCTGCACGGATCCCGCGGTGCAGAAGGCGCTCGGCGACGGCGATGATGCCGCGGTGATCGCCGGGTTCGGCGGGGGAGCGAGCTTCCGCGACGCGGTCGTGGCCGGCAATGCGCCCTGCATCTCGCTGAGCGATCCCGCACGGATCTGGGTCGTCGTGAACAAGGCGCGTCCGTTGGAGCCGGCGGACTACACGCCGGAGAACCTCGACAGCGTGCCGCTGCAGATGACCACGCTCTCGGGTCAGGTGCGCGCGGATGTCGCCGGTGCCGTGGGCGCGATGGCAGAGGGCGCGACCGCCGCGGGCGTCGGCAGGGTCGGTGCGAACAACGGCTATCGCTCGTACGGGCTGCAGGTGTCGACCTACGACGCGCACGTGCGTTCGCAGGGGCAGCAGGAGGCGGATGCCGGATCCGCTCGCCCCGGCCACAGCGAGCACCAGACCGGCCTCGCGCTGGATGTCGTCGCGTGCGATGCGCAGTGCGGAGGGCTCGACGGCTTCGGGGCCACCGCGCAGAGCGCCTGGGTCGCCGAGCACGCGTGGGAGTACGGATTCGTGGTGCGCTACGAAGACGTCGGCACCGCCGTCACCGGGTACGCACCGGAGCCCTGGCACCTCCGCTACGTCGGCGTCGAGCTCGCCGCGGCCTACCACGAGGGCGGGTTCCACACGCTCGAGGAGTTCTTCGGGCTCCCCGCCGCTCCCGACTACGGGCACTGAATCCCGGCGCACGAGGCCGCTTTGCGGCATCCGACAATCGCGGTACCCAGTGTCACCACATGTGGGATGCATTCTCACAATGACCTGTCCTCGACCGTGCTCCGGACATAGACTCTCGGGAGCAAAGACGCACGAGACGTTCAGGAGGACGCGATGGAACGCGACATCTACGAAGAGGATCACGAGGCCTTCCGCGACCTCGTCAAGGACTTCGTCAAGCGCTACGTGACCGGTGAGGCCATCGAGCGGTGGGACGCCGCCGGCGAGGTCGACCGCGACACGATGCGTGCGGCGGGCGAGGCTGGGATCATCGGGCTGTCGGTCCCCGAGGAGTTCGGCGGCGCAGGGATGCTGCAGGACTACCGCTTCCGCGCGGTCGTGAACGAGGAGATCATCGCGGCCGGAGCGGGGTCGCTCGCCGGCGCCTTCGGCATCCAGGACGACCTCGCCGTGCCCTACCTCGTGCACATGGGCACGCAGGAGCAGAAGGAGAAGTGGCTGCCCCGCATGGCCACCGGTGAGGTCATCGGCGCGCTCGCGATGACAGAGCCCGGTGCCGGTTCCGACCTGCGCGGCATCAAGACCACGGCGAAGAAGACCGACGGCGGCTACATCGTCAACGGCGCCAAGACGTTCATCTCGTCCGGCGCGACCGCCGACCTCGTCGTCACCTTCGTCAAGACCGGCGAGGGCAACCGTCCGGATGCGTTCAGCCTGGTGCTGATCGAGAACGGCATGGAGGGCTTCGACCACGGCAAGAAGCTGCACAAGATGGGCTTCCAGGGGCACGACACCGCGGAGCTCTCGTTCAGCGACGTCTTCGTCCCCGAGGAGAACCTCATCGGCGGGGTCGAGGGCAAGGGCTTCGTGCAGCTGATGATGAACCTCCCGCTCGAGCGTCTGTCGATCGGCGTCGCCGGTGCCGCCGCCGCTCAGGCCGCGCTCGACTGGACCGTCGCCTACACGAAGGACCGCGAGGCGTTCGGAGAGCGGATCATCGACTTCCAGAACACCCGCTTCAAGATCGCCGACATGGCCACGACGGTCGACGCTCTCTGGGCGTACATCGACCGCGCGCTGCTCGCCTACTCGCAGGGCAAGCTCTCTGCCGAAGAGGCGGCGAAGGTCAAGTTCTGGGCGACCGAGCGCGAGTGGGAGGTGCTCGACACCGGCGTGCAGCTGCACGGCGGCTACGGCTACATCACCGAGTACCCGATCGCCCGTGCCTTCCTCGACGCCCGCGTGCACCGCATCTACGGCGGTACGAACGAGATCATGCGCGAGATCGTCGGTCGTCAGATCGCCGGAAAGCGGTAGGGGTTTCCGCACGCCGGGCCGGTGTCTCGGCCGGGTGTGCACAGCTTCGGAGATGAACGGCGACACGCCGCGTTCCCCACGGGGGAGGCGGCGTGTCGCCGTCTGTATCCGAAGTTGTGCTCGGGCGGGGTGCGGATGACTGGGCGGCGACCGACCGGGGTCAGGCCTGCGTGCGCCTCGCGATCTCGTCGGCGAGCTGCTGCACGCGGGCCGGGTCCGCGTCCCGGGCGAGGGCGACGTAGTGGTCCATGACGGCCGGCCGATAGCGCACCGGCATCGTCTGCCCGGCAGCGAGTCGGGTGAGCTCGGTGATCGTGAGGGTCTCGTCTGCGATACCGCGGAAGGCGACGCCGTCGGCGGTCGTCACGTCGAACATCATGACCACGCGGGGGTTGCTGTTGATCTCGCGCCAGTCGACGAGAACGCCGAGCGCGAGCGCCCCTGCGCGCAGCTCCGCGTTGCGCTCCGAGGCGGCGCGGCTCAGGTGCGGGTTGGGGGCGATGCCGGGGAAGTCGGGTCCGACGCCGAGGGATTCCCGGCTCAGGTCAGGTCGGAGCTGCTCGATCAGCTGCTCGAGGCTGGCCTTCTTCTTCTTCTTCGAACCGAACATCCTGACCCCTCCCTCACGCCGCTGCGGAAGCCCGGCGGGGCGCTTCGCCGTCACGGCGAGTGTATGACACGGCTTTCCTCGTGACCCTCGCGCCTGTCTGCAGTGGGCGAGTGGGATAGGCCGGATGACCGAACCGAGGCGCGAGGGTTCAGCCTCGCGAACCAATCCACGCCGGCTCCTTCGCGGGAGGCTGGGAGCGGATGCACAGACACGTGCGACAGCGAGGAGTGGGTATGACGGACGACACGGTCACCTGGCGTGATCGCGCTTTCCCCGACTGCGATGTGCCGCTGGCTGAGGCCGGGGCGCAGGGGTGGAACCTCTTGAAGGGCGACTTCCATCTGCCGGTCGCCGCGCTGCGGGAGACCGCCATCGAGCGCAATCTCGCGCTGATGCGGGACTACTGCCGGCGCCACGACGTGCTGATCGCGCCGCACGCGAAGACCACGATGAGCCCGGCGCTCGTCGAACGGCAACTCGCCGTCGGGGCGTGGGGAGTGACGGTCGCCAACGTCCAGCAGGCGAGGGTCTTCATCGCGGCGGGAGTGCGGAGCATCCTCATCGCCAATCCGGTCGTCGGCCCCGCTGATCTCGCCTACCTCGCCGTTTGCCAGCAGGCGGACCCCGAGCTCCAGGTGCTGCTGCTGGTCGACTCCGTCGAGACGGTGGCCGTCCTCGCCGACCGGGCGAGAGCTGCGCACGGCGACCTCGGCCCCCAACGCGTGATGATCGAGCTCGGCTACGTCGGCGGACGGGGAGGGGTGCGCTCCATGGACGAGGCCGTTCGCGTGGCGCAGGGTGTTCACGACGCCGACACCCTCGAGCTCGTCGGCATCGAGGGATTCGAAGGACTCGTGCCCGGAGCCGACCTCCCCGAGCGTCGACGCCACGCCGCGGAGTTCCTCGAGTGGTCCGCGAGCGTGCTCCACGCTCTCGTGGACCGCGGGCTGCTCCCTGCGCACGGCTCCCTGGCGTCATTCGGCGGCAGTTCGTACTTCGACCTCGTCGTCGAGGAGTTCCGAGAACGCTGGAGCGGGGGTCGCATAGAGGTGATGCTGCGCAGTGGGTGCTACATCACGCACGACCACGGCCTCTACGCACGCACTTCGCCGTTCGTCGGGCACGATCCGGCGCCGTTGCCGGCGCTCGAAGTGTGGGCCGAGGTGTTGTCGCTCCCGGAGCCGGGGCGCGCGGTCCTCGGTGCCGGGCGTCGCGACGTCTCGACCGACGCGGATCTGCCGCTGCCCTTCGCCGTCCGCCGCGACGGCCGCACACGGCCTGTCGAAGGGCTTCAGGTCACCGGGGTCAACGACCAGCACGCGATGGTCTCCGTCCCGGAGCACGTCTCGCTCGAGGTCGGCGACCTCGTGGGTCTCGGCGTCTCCCACCCCTGCACGACTTTCGACAAGTGGCGGCTCATTCCGGTCGTCACAGACACATACGAGGTGACAGATGCCGTCCGTACCTACTTCTGATCCGGGCCAGATCCTCGAGGATTCACGCTTCGACCTCGCGGACTTCCTCGCGGATCTGGAGCGCCTGGTGACGATCGAGTCGCCGTCGGCCGATCATGATGCAGTCGCCCGCTCTGCCGTGGTCCTCTCCGACGTCATCCAGCGCCGGTTGGGCAGGCGTCCCGAGATCCTGCGGATCGACGGGGTCGACCACGTCGTGCTGCAGGGCCGTGAGAGCCGCGTGCTGCTGCTCGGCCACCACGACACGGTCTGGCCGATCGGAAGTCTGGCGGAGTTGCCGTTCACGGTGGAGGGCGGGATCATCCGGGGCCCCGGATGCTTCGACATGCTGGTAGGGGTCGTGCAGATCGTGCACGCGCTCGCGATGCTCCGACACCGTCATGGTGACCAAGTGCTCGACCAGGTCACCGTCCTGGTGACCGGTGACGAGGAAGTCGGATCCGCCACCTCACGCGATCTGATCGAATCGAGGGCCGCCGGGTGCCGTGCCGCCCTCGTGCTCGAGGCCGCCGGACCCGGCGGGGCGCTCAAGACCGAGCGCAAGGGAGTGTCGTTGTACGAACTCGAGGTGCGCGGGCGGGCGGCGCACAGCGGGCTGGAGCCCGAACGAGGGATCAATGCCACCGTCGGTGTCGCGCACCTCGTCATCGCTCTGGCAGACCTTGCCGATCCCACCGTCGGCACCACAGTCACGCCCACGCTCCTGTCATCCGGCACGACAGGGAACACGGTGCCCGACCGGGCCACGGTCGCGGTCGATGTCAGAGCGGCCACCGTCGCCGAGCAGGAGCGGGTGGACGCGGAGATCCGGTCATTGCGCCCCGGCGTCGAGGGGGCGACCCTCGCCGTGCACGGCGGAGTCAACCGGCCGCCACTCGAGGCGGCAGCATCCGCCGCTCTCTTCGCCCGTGCGGCGAAGCTCGCTGCCGATCTCGGTCATCCGCCGCTCACGGGGATCGCGGTGGGAGGAGCGTCGGACGGCAACTTCACGGCCGGTGCGGGTGTCGCCACCCTCGATGGACTCGGCGCCGTCGGCGGAGGCGCGCACTCCCGCGACGAACACGCCGAGGTCAGCGCGATTCGGCCGCGCACCGAGCTGCTGGCAGCCCTGGTGCGCGACCTGATCAGCGACGGTTCGTGAGCACCTGCCGAGCGTTCTCGCTGCCCTGCGCCAGTTCGTAGAGAACGGTGATGAGCCCCAACAGGTCCGCGGCGTTGTCGAGCACCGCGGTGATGGTGCGATCCGCGGTGCGAAGGCACCCGGGGATGCAGGCGCCGAGCTCGGCGGCAACGGGCGACGGCATGTCGACCTCGAGGGTGAGGGGGAGCGCGGTGACGGGGCGATGGAGCGACGCCGCGTCGGCGACCGCGCGGGCAGCTCCTTCACGCACGAGCTCGCGGGCGACACTCGGCGCGACCGTGTCGGTGGCGGAGAATCCGTGGGCTGTCTTGACGGTCACGATCGTCGCACCTGCGAACACGTCGGAGGCGATCGCGCCGATCACGTCGTCGCCCGTGACGAGTCCGACCGGCACGCCGAGAGATGCGGCATAGATCGCGTTGACCTCGGCCTCCGAGACGCGGGCTCCATTGATTCGCACCTCGCCGAAATGGGCGGAGAAGGTGTGGGCCAGAACGCCTGGTGCCCCCGCCGGCGCGTGGTAACCCACGAACAGGGCGACATCGCAGTCCTCGGTGAGGCCCTCAGCCATGCACTGCGCCTTCGGCGAGCCGAAGACGAGGCGGGCGCGCGGGTCGAGCCGGTCGTGCAGCAGATTGTCCATCGTGCCGTGGGAGTCGTTGACGAGCACACTGGTCGCCCCGCCCTCGAAGGCTCCGGCGATCGCCGCATTGGCCTCGTGCGTCATGAGCTCCTGGGCTCTGGCGTATCCTGTGCCGCCGCGGACGACCTGGTCGAGGGTTGCCACACCGGCGATGCCCTCCATATCGATCGAGATGTAGACCTTCACCCTTGACTCCTCATGCTCATAGGCGGACTCTAGCCATTCTCGCTTCGGCGACCGCACGGGCGATCGTGCGATCGACCAGTATCGAGGGGCTCCTGCTGTACGCTCATCCCATGTCGGCCGCGACCTCCACGACCAACCTGGGGCAGCTCACCGAGCGACTGGGGACGACTCTGCTCACGCTCGAAGCGGGGCGAGCACAGGCCGCGCGTCCCGTGTCGAGCGTCGTGCTGCACGACCCTCTGGAGCCGCCGGAGATCACGCAGGACGCGATCGTGCTGGCGGTGGCGGTGGCGACCGATGACGACCTCGCCGCACTCGTGCGCCAGGCAGGAGAGGCGCGGGCCGCAGCGCTGATCGTCCGCGAGTCGCTCCCGGTGAGTCGCAAGGTCGCGGCGATCGCAGAGCAATGCCAGGTCTCTCTCTTCGGTCTGGTTCGAGGGGCATCGTGGGTCCAGGTCGCGACCCTGCTCATCAACGCGCTCAATCTCGGTCCGGCCGGCGCCGAACAGGGAGCCGATGACACCGCGCGCGATCTCTTCACTCTCGCCGACTCGGTGTCGGCGTTGCTCGGCGCGCCGGTCACGATCGAGGACCGCTCCTCCCGGGTCGTGGCATTCTCCGCCAACCAGCTCGGCACCGATGAGGCGCGCCGTCTCACCATCCTCGGTCTCCAGGTGCCGGAGGTGTACAGCAATCATCAGCGTACGCAGGGCGTCTTCCCCCTCATCTACGGCTCGGAGCGCCCCATCTTCCTCGCCAAGCCGGCCCCGGACACGTTGCCGCGAGTCGCAATGCGCATCGCGGCGGGTGACGAGGTGCTGGGTTCCATCTGGGCGGTGACGCCCGAACCCTTCGACGCCGAACGCGAGCTGCGCATGGTCGAGGCTGCGCAACTGGTGGGGCTCGCCATGCTGCGCGCACGGGTCAGCGCGGATGCAGCGGAGCGGGTGGCCGAGTCCCTGGGGATGATGCTTCTCGACGGAGGCCCGTCGGCACGTGACGCCGCACAACAGCTCGGGTTCGAAAGAGCGGCCGCGTGCGTGATGGTGCTGGGGCCCCTCCAGGACGAGGACGAGATCCGCACGGTGTCGGACACGCAGCGTGCCGCCGCGGCGCTCCGTATGCATCTGCGCTCGGTACACCCCCGCGCGATCGCGGTCCCGTTGGGAGGCCTCGTCTACGCGGTCGTGCCCCTCCGCAGCAGTGACGAGCACGCGGTCGCGGCAGTCGAACGCCTCGCGACAGAGTTCGTCGGGCGGCTCGACACCTCGACGGAGTTCTGCGCCGGCCTCGGTGACGTCGTGACCGAGGTGAGCAGTCTGTCGCTCTCGAGACGCAACGCCGAGGCGGCGCTGCGGGTTCTGCGCTCACGACCTCAGCGCGGGCGCCGCGCCGCGAGGTTCGCCGATGTCCAGATCGACGCGCTGATGTTCCGGATCGGCGACCTTCTCGCAGCCGACGGCGTCACGCTGGACGGGCCGCTCGTCGTGCTGCGCGAGTACGACGCGACGCACCGCACCGAGTTGGTCGCGACTCTGCGCGCGTGGCTCGAGCACTTCGGCGACGTGCTCGCCGCCGCTCGCGACGTCCATATCCACAAGAACACCTTCCGATATCGGCTCGAGCGCATCGAGACGATCACCGGGGTGGACCTTCGCGATCCCGACACACGTTTCGGCTTGCTGCTGCAGCTGCGGATCGAGGCGCTCGGCCCGGCGAGCTGACAGCGTCGCCCCCCGGTGGCCGGGGCAGGCGTCCCGTCGACTAGGTTGATCGTCCAACTGCGTGCCTGATTCATCAGTTGAATGCACGATGAGTGGTGCGGGGGCGCGGGTGAAACTGTGAGGACCATCAGTCCATTCAGAACAATGGCGGTCCCGAATCATGAGAACCCGAACTTATGCACTCCCGCTCCTCCTCGCCGTGGCGCTCGGTACCACCGCGTGCAGCGCCCCTTCCTCGTCGTCGGAGGGCTTCGCGAAGAACGGCACCTTCGCGGTCGCGATCAACTCGGATCCCGGCGATCTGAACCCGTTGACGACGAACATCGTCAATGCGCAGATCGTGGGCGCATACTCCTACGACTCGCTCCTGTATGTCGATCCGGAGACGGTGAAGCCCGAGGCCTATCTCGCGGAGAGCTGGACCGAGAGCCCGACCGAGGTCACCTACACACTGCGCGACGGCATCACCTGCGCCGACGGAACGCCGTTCACGGCGGAGACCGCTGCCGCGAACCTGAACTGGATCCTCGATCCGGCCAACGAGTCGCCGCGGCTGGAGTCGGTGGTGCCCGCCGACGCCACGATCACGGCCGAGGGCAACACCCTCACGGTCACGACCACGTCGCCTCGTCCCTTCATGCTCTACGACCTCGGCAGTCAGCAGATGGTGTGCGACGCGGGTCTCGCGGACCCCTCCAGCCTTTCCGCCGGCAGCAACGGCACCGGTCTCTTCCAGATCGATGACGTGGTGGCCGGCGACTCGATCACGCTGACGCGTCGTGACGGATACGAGTGGGGTCCCAAGGACACGACGAGCACGACCGAGGGCGTTCCGAAGACGGTGACCATCAAGATCGTGCCGAGCCCGTCGACGGCGGCCAACCTGCTGCGTTCGGGCGGCCTCAACGCGGCGGTCGTCAGTGGGAAGGACGAGGAACGACTGAGCGAGCTGACGTCGCTGTCCTCCCCGACGATCTCCGGCATGATCATCTACAACCACAACGCCGAGATGCCCACCGCCGATGCCGACGTGCGCAGAGCTCTCACACAGGCGATCGATCTCGACACGCTCACCGACATCCTCACCGAGGGCAAGGGCGAGCGAGCGAAATCGCTGCTCGGTGAGGAACCGAGCCTGTGCAGCTACGACTCGATCGACGGGACTCTGCCGACCTACGACCCCGAGGCTGCAGCCACGGCATTGGCCGGGGTCACGGGCGCCGAGATCACCCTCATCTACGACAACAGCACGGCCTCGCGGAGTGCAGCGGCAGAGTATGTCGCCACGCAGTGGGAGGACGCCGGAGTCACGGTCACCCTCGACGGCGGCGACGAGAACTACGTCCTCGCCAACACCTTCGCCGCAGAGGACCCGACCAAATGGACGGCCAGCCTCGGCCTGATCCTGCAGTCGGGCACACCGGCGATCTTCCCCCAGTACCTCAGTGGTCCGGTGCCCCCCGACGGCACGAACTTCGCCGGGATCCAGAACGAGGACTACGTGAAGGCCGCCACCGCAGCCGCCGACCTGGCGGGTGAGGAGGCGTGCAACACCTGGCGCGACGCCGAGGCCGCACTGTTCGACGCCGCAGACCTCGTCCCGGTCTCGATGACGCCGTTCAAGATGTACTTCAACGGGGCAGAGTCGATCGTCCGGCCGGTCGGCGGATACCTGCCCGGTGCGGCGATCCGCGTCCTTTCATGACCACCACGCTGCCCCGGACGGATGCCCTGGCGACCGTCCGGGGTCGGCGGTCCCGCTCCTCCAGGGGCGGGGCCGTCGGGGCCTTCCTCCTTCGGCGGGTCATCCGCCTGTTCTGGTCGGTGGTCGCGCTCGTGACCGTGGTCTTCCTCATGGTGCGCATGATCCCGGGCGACCCGGTGCGCAATGCGCTCGGCACCAACGCGACCGCCGCCGTCGTCGAGGCCCGTCGTGAGAGCCTCGGGCTCAACGACCCGCTCTGGCAGCAGTACCTCTCCTTCTGGAAAGGACTGCTGACGGGGAATCTGGGCGACTCGTTCTCGCTGAACCTCCCGGTCACCACGATCCTCGAACAGCGCCTACCGGCGACGCTCGAACTCGCGTTCCTGTCGCTCGCGACCGTGCTGGTGGTCTCGATCCCGCTGGGCATCGTGATCGCCGCGCTGACCCGCGGCGGCCGCCGTCCCGGCCTCGACGTGGCCTACACCTCGGTCAGCGGACTGGTGGCCGTCATCCCGGAGTTCGTGATCGGCGTCGCCCTGGTGTACCTGTTCGCCGTGCAGACGACACTGCTGCCGGTCGCCGGCCGCGACGGGGCGAACTCCTACGTGCTGCCCGTGCTCGCGCTGTCGATCGGGCTCATCGCGGGGGTCTCCCGTATCGTGCGCGTCGAAGCGCTCACGGTCTTCTCGCAGGACTACATCCGCACCGCCCGAGCCAAGCGCATGTCGCGGGGTCGGCTCTACCTCAATCACGCACTGCCCAACCTCGTGACCCCCGCCCTCACCGTCGGCGGCCTCGTGCTCGGCTCGCTCGTCGCCGGCACCGTGCTCGTGGAGACGATCTTCTCGTGGCCGGGACTCGGGCTCACGATCGTGGACGCGGTGCGGAGCAAGGACTTCCCGCTCGCGCAGGGCATCGTGCTCGTGTACGGGCTGATCGTCCTCGTCGCGAACCTCCTCATCGACTTCGTCCTGGTGTGTCTCGACCCACGCTCGACGCTGAAGGACGCCTGACATGACCACTCTTCCTCCTCCGCTCCCCACGGCGCCCACCGCGTCGTCGTCCTCGCGGCATGCGCTGGTGGCCGCGCTGCGCTCGCCGTTGGGCTTCGTCGCTTCGCTGCTGCTCGTGACACTGATCCTGCTCGCGGCGTTCGGACCCGTCATCTGGGGCGAGACGGCCAAGGTCGCCGACCTGACCCAGCTGTCGATGGCGCCCAGCGCCGCGCACCCGCTCGGCACCGACGCCGGGGGACGCGACGTACTCGCGAGGTTGCTGAGCGCGACGCGCATCTCGGTCGTGACAGCCGTGCTCGCGACGGCGATCGGCGTGACGCTCGGCGTTCTCCTCGGCCTGCTCCCGACCGTCGCCCCGAACTGGGTGGCCCGCGTGGTCAACAGCATCCTCGGAGTCGCGCTGGCCTTTCCCTCGCTGCTGCTCGCGATCGTCGTCTCGATCATCGTGGGAGTGGGCGTGGTCAGTGTGACCCTGGCGATCGGGCTGGCGATGGCACCTGCTTACGCCCGCCTGGCGCAGACGCTCGGCGCCTCCGCCGCCGGGCGGGACTACGTGGACGCGGCGCGAGTTCTGGGGGTTTCGCGTTTCCGCATCCTCACCCGGCATGTGCTCCCCAACGTCCGCGACCCGCTGATCGTCAACGCCAGCATCGGCGCCGGCACGGCGCTGGTCGCTTCGACCGGGCTGTCGTTCCTGGGCTTGGGCGTGCAGGCACCGGACTACGACTGGGGGCGGATGCTCAACGAGAGCCTCGATGGCATCTTCGTCAACGCGGCCCCCACTCTCGGGCTGTCTGCGGCGATCGTGTTCGCCGGTGTGACCTTCGCCCTGGTAGGGGAGACGCTCGCGCGTGCCTTCGGCCTGAACCGTTCACCGCGACGGCAGCGACGCCGTCGGGGAGCGGCGAAGCTCGAGGTCGCACCGTTGCATGTGGTGGACGATCCGGTGCTGCGGGTGCGTGATCTGCAGGTGCGTGTGCCGCGCGGTGACGGCTGGGCCGACCCCGTGCACGGGGTGAGCTTCGACATCGGCCGGGGGGAGATCGTCGGCGTCGTGGGGGAGTCGGGGTCGGGCAAGTCCCTGACCTGCATGGCCGTCGCGGCGCTGCTTGAGGAACCGATCGAGGTCTCGGCGTCGACCGTGCAGTTCGAGGGGACGGAGCTGACGGCCGGCGGACGGGTGTCGAGCCGGATCTCGTCGGCCGGGGTGGCGCATCAACTGGGCGCCCGCATGTCCTTCGTGTTCCAGGATCCGGCGACATCGCTCAATCCCGCCCTCCACGTCGGCACGCAGGTCGCCGAGGTCGGCTTGCTGCACGGCGGACTCGACCGGAAGTCGGCCCACCGCCGCGCGGTCGACCGGCTCGACGCGGTGCGGATCCCCGATGCCGCCCAGCGGGCGCAGGCATACCCGCACGAGTTCTCCGGAGGTATGCGCCAGCGCGCCATGATCGCGATGGGGTTGATGGGAGAGCCGGCGCTGCTTATCGCCGACGAGCCGACGACCGCGCTCGACGTCACGGTGCAGCGCGAGGTCATGAGCCTGCTTGCGGAGGTGAACGAGGTCAAGGGCACGGCGCTGCTGTTCGTGTCGCACGACATCGCCCTGGTGTCGTCGTTCTGCACGCGTGTGCTCGTGATGTATCGAGGCGCGATCGTGGAGGATCTCACCGCCGCCGATCTCGCCGCCGGCCGTGCCCGGCATCCGTATACCCGCGCCCTCGTCGAGGCCATCCCGCATCTCGAAGCGGAGCCGGGTACAGCGTTCGACACGATCGCCGAAGACGCGGAGTTCCCGACCGAGCCCGTGGGGAGTCGATCATGACAGAGCTGGTGCTTGAGGACGTGCGCGTACGGTACGGCAGCGGAGCATCCGCCCATGAGGCCGTGAAGGGCGTGAGCCTGACCGTCGCGAGCGGGCGCACCGTCGGCCTCGTCGGCGAGTCCGGGTCCGGGAAGTCGACCATCGCGCGGGCCATCGTGGGACTTCACGAACCTCACGAGGGACGCATCCTGGTCGACGGCACGGATGTCGTCCGCGCCACGGGCCGCACAGCCGCGTTGCGCCGCGATGTGCAGATGATCTTCCAGGATGCGAGCTCGTCGCTCGATCCGCGGATGAATGTCGGTGCTTCCATCGCCGAGGCGCTGGAGGTGCGGCGGCCCGACCTGAAGGACGGGAAGGCGCGTCGCGCTGAGGTCGCGCGGCTGCTGGAGGTCGTCGAACTCGACCCGGCGCGGCTCGGCGATCTGCCATCGCAGCTCTCCGGCGGACAGCGCCAGCGCGTCGCGATCGCCCGCGCCCTCGCCGCCGCGCCCCGGGTGCTGCTGGCAGACGAGATCACCTCGGCGCTCGACGTCTCGGTGCAGGGCACCGTGCTCAACCTGCTCCGCAAAGTGCAGCAGGAGCTCGACCTGACGGTGCTGTTCATCAGCCACAACCTCGCCGTCGTGCGCCAGCTCTGCGACGAGGTGGCCGTCATGAAGAGCGGGCTCCTCGTCGAGAGCGGACCCACGACCCGGGTGATCGATGCGCCGGAGCATCCCTACACGCGCGAACTGGTGCGCGCCGTCCCCCGACTCGGTGTTCCGCTCGCCGAGACGCCCCTTTCCCGGTCAGGAGACCCCCGATGACATCGCGCACCGCTCGGCTCGACGACCTGCACCGCGTCGTCACCGCCACAGAGACCGCGGTCTCGCCGGACGGCGGCGTCGTGGTGTTCACGCGGCGCGACGTCCGAGACGCGCGCACGGTGACCTCTCTGTGGAGCGTCGACCGTGACGGTGCGACCAGGGCGTTGACCCACGGACCGGGGGATGACGCCCCGCAGTTCTCTGCGGCGGGGCTGCTGTTCCGACGCCTCGTCGACGGGGTGCCGCAGTTGCATGTGCTCCCCGAGACCGGCGAGCCCGTGCCGCTGACCTCGGTGCCCTCGGGAGTGGGGCGGCCGTTCGTTAGTCCGGCAGGGGACCGCGTCGCGTTCCTGGCACCGGTCGAGCGCGGGTCGGGCGATCCGACTGCGCCGATCGTGATCGACACTCTCGATCACAAGATCGACGGTGCGGGGTGGACCGGCAGCATCCGCCATCACCTCCTGCTGCTCGACCTCGCCGAGGGCGGCATCCGTCAGATCACCGACGGCTCGTCCGACGTGGGGGAGCCGTCATGGTCTCCTGACGGCACCCGGCTCGCCTATGCGGCGGCGACCTTCCCCCGTTCCGACGTCGAGCGCGAGCGTGCCGTGCACGTCATCGACGTCGATGATCTCCTCATCCCCGCCCGCCGGGTCGGTGCAGCGACCGGCATCACCGGTCCTCTCCTGTGGATGCCGGACGGTGAGTCCGTCGTCGCCGTCGGCCTTCGCCGCATGCGGATCGGCCACACCCGCCTGCTGCGTCTGCATCTGGATGGCCGAGCGGACGATGACCTGACCGCGGGGTTCGACCTCAACGTCATGCCGGGTGCCGTCGGGTACCCGGGGGGTCGGCCCGCGCTCACGCATGACGGCACGCAGATCCTGTTCTGCGCGCGTGACCGCGGCTGGACCCACCTCTACGCGCTCGATCTCGCCGACGGCACGATGCGTCCGGTGGTGGCGTCGGAGCACCGCGTCGTGTCGGCGTTGTCGGTCGCCACGGCGAGTCCCTTCGCCGCGATCGTCGTCACCACTCAGGACTCCTTCGCCGAGGTCGCCCTCGTGAACCTCGAGACCGGAGAACACCGCGAACTGACGACGCTGACGCGCGACGCTCTTCCCGATGTCGAGCTGCTGCACCCCGAGCCGCGCGTCTTCACGATCAGCGACGGCACCGTCGTGCACGGGTGGATCCTGTCCGCGCCCGGAACGACGGGTGCCGCACCGCTGCTGCTCGACATCCACGGTGGCCCCCACAACGCATGGAGCGGAGTGGCCGACGAGGTCCACCTGTCCCACCAGGTGCTGGCGAGTCGCGGCTGGCGGGTCCTGACCCTCAATCCGCGCGGCTCCGATGGCTACGGCGAGGACTTCATGACCGCGGTCCACGGCGCCTGGGCGCGCGTGGATCTGCCGGACTTCCTCGAGCCCGTCGATGCGCTCGTCGCCGAGGGCCTGGCCGATCCGGAGCGTCTCGCGGTGGCCGGCTACAGCTACGGCGGACTGCTGACCTGCGCACTGACGGCGCACACCGACCGGTTCGCGGCCGCCGTTCCCGGCGGGCTTCTCTGCGACTTCGCGTCTCTGGCCGGTCAGCGGCTCGAGCCGGAGGGCTTCTTCTCAGAGTCGACGGCGGGCCTGGAGCCCACCGAGATCGTCCGTCTCGCCGAACTGTCGCCGATCGCCCGCGCGAGTCGGGTCAGGACTCCGAGCCTGGTGCTGCACGGCGAGCTCGATGAGACGTGCCCGAGCGCGCAGGCCAGGGAATGGTACTCGGCTCTGCGGATCACCGGTGTGCCCAGTCGACTCGTCGTCTACCCCGGCGGCGGGCACCTGTTCATCGTCACCGGACCGGTCGAGCATCGGATCGACTACCAGCGACGCCTGATCGAGTGGGTCGAGCGGTACACCGACCCACGGATGACGGGAGCAGAGCCTCATCGGGCCGCCGTCGAGCCCGCCGCGCGGGATGTGGCGGAGTGGCAGCACCGACTCGACCTGCTGCGCCGCAGGTACGGCGTGGTGGGGGCGCAGTTCGGCATCCTGCAATTGACCGGCGAGGGGACCGTCCTCGATCGGTGCACGGTCTCGTCCGGAGTGCTCGACGCCTCGACGGGGGTGCCGGTGACCGACGACGCCGTCTTCCAGATCGGGTCGATCAGCAAGGTGTGGACGACGATGCTCATCCTGCAGCTCGCCGAGGAGGGGAAGCTCGACCTCGACGCCCCGGTGCGCAGCATCCTGGCGGACTTCCGCCTCGCCGACGATCCGGAGCCCACCGTGACGGTGCGCGAGCTGCTGCATCACACGAGCGGCCTCGACGGCGACGTGTTCACCGACACCGGACGGGGGGATGACTGCGTCGCCGCGTACGTGGAATTGCTGGCGGGAACGGAGCGTCTGCACCCGCGCGGCGAGCGGTTCTCGTACTGCAACTCCGCCTTCGTCGTCGCGGGGCGGATCATCGAGGTGCTGTGCGGGACGACCTGGGACGAGGCGCTCAAGACGCGCCTGATCGACCCGCTCGGCCTGCAGCACACGTTCACACTGACCGATGACGCGCCCCGGTTTGCCACGGCGACGGGGCATACCGGGTTCGGCGCCGCGGCGGTGCCGACGCGCAAGTGGGGGATACCGCGTTCGATGGGACCGGCGGGGTTGATCTCGGCCAGCATCGGCGACCTGCTGGTCTTCGCCGAGACCGCTCTGCGTGAGGGGCTGACACCCGAGGAAACCCGGGTGCTCTCCGCGGAGAGTGCTCGTCTGATGACGACTGAGCACGTCGACCTTCGCGCGAGCGTCGGTGCCACCTCCGGATGGGGCCTGGGGTGGTTCCTGCAGGACTGGCAGGGGAGCCGTGTGTACGGGCACGACGGCGGCACGATCGGCCAGCGCGCCTACCTGCGGATCTTCCCGGAGGCGGGTCTCGCGGTGGCGCTGCTCACATCGGGCGGGCAGCCGGACGGGCTCTACCGCGAACTCTTCGACGATGCCGCGCGGGCGTTCGACGGCGGCGGGATCCACCCCGTGCTGCTCCCCGACCGCGCGCGTACGCCGGAGCCGCTGACCGGCACCTGGGAGTCGGCAGGGTTCGTGGCCGAGATCGCCCCGCGCGACGGAGGCCTGCGCCTCGTGCTGCGGGAGCGCAAGAGCTACGTCGACGCCGTCTCGCCCGACGAGGTGCAGGAGGTCGAGCTGTTCGCGTCGACCGTGCCGGGGGTCTATGCGTACACGAGCGACGAGATCGCGGGGTGGGAGCAGGTGCGGCCGGTGCCGGGCGGCCTCTACCTCGGCTACCGCTTCCTGCGAGAGACGGCCTCATGAGCGGCACGATCGATGCGACACCGCTCGAGGAGGGAGCCGGAGCGACGGAGGCGGGGATGGAACTGCGGATGCTCCGCCTGCCGTCCGAGATGGTGGCCGCGACGGAGCTCGTCGCCGGAGTGTGGCAGGTCGACGTCGAGCGTGCACACGTCAACCCCGGTCTCCTCACCGCGCTCGCGCACGCCGGCAACTACGTCGCCGGTGGCTTTCTCGGTGACGAGCTCATGGCGGTCTGCGTCGGGTTCTTCCATCCGCCGTTCGACCGCGCGCTCCACTCCCACCTCGCGGGGGTTCGTCTCGACGCGATCGGCCAGGGGTGGGGACACGCGATCAAGAGCCATCAGCGCGCGTGGTGCCTCGAGCGCGGAGTCACGCGCGTCACGTGGACCTACGATCCGCTCGTCGCCCGCAACGCCTACTTCAACCTGCACAAGCTCGGGTGCTCGATCGACAGCTATCTGCTCGACTTCTACGGTGACCTGGGCGACGGTGTGAACGGCGGTCAGCGCAGCGACCGGGCGCTCGTGGTGTGGGATCTCGAGCGACCGGCCGGCCCGCGCACGGCGGCGACCACCGGCGTCGACACACCACCGGCGGTCCTGTGGGCGGACGACGAGCAGCCGGTGCTCGATCTCGACCGCGCGCGCGAGCTGCAGATCTGTCGTATCGACATCCCGAGCGACATCGAGAAGATGCGGCGGGTCGCCCCCGACCTCGCCGCCCGCTGGCGGGTCGCTCTCGGGCACGCGCTCGGCGGGCTGCTCGCCGAGGGGTGGAGCGTCTCCGATTTCGACCGCCGTGGCCACTACACACTCACGAGGAGTTCCTGAATGCATATCGATCGCGTCGAGCTGATCACGGTACGGATGCCGTTGGTCCATCCGTTCACCACCTCTTTCTCGACCCAGACGGAACGGCGTCCGCTTCTCGTGCGCATCACCGCGTCGCGAGACGGTCGCACCGTGACGGGGTGGGGAGAGTGCGTGGCGCTGTTCGACCCCTCGTACTCCCCGGAGTATCTCGACGGAGCCAGGGAGATGCTGCGACGGTTCCTGGTTCCCTCGCTGCTGGAATGGCAGGACGCCGGACGTACGGTGACCGCCGAGACCGTGGCGGCAGCGACCGCGCACGTCGTCGGACACCGTATGGCCAAGGCGGCGCTGGAGATGGCCGTGCTCGATGCCGGCCTCCGCCTCGACGACCGACGGTTCGCCGACTACCTCGGTGTCACGCGTGCGGTCGTGCCGTCGGGGGTCAGCGTCGGGATCGAGTCGTCGATCCCCGACCTGCTCGCGCAGGTCGGGGGATTCCTCGACGAGGGATACGCGCGCATCAAGCTCAAGATCCAGCCGGGCTGGGATATCGAGCCGGTCCGCGCCGTGCGCGAGAAGTTCGGCGACGTGCCTCTCCAGGTGGATGCCAACACGGCCTACCGGCTCTCGGATGCGCCGCTGCTGCGCCGGCTCGACCCCTTCGACCTGCTTCTGATCGAGCAGCCCCTCGCCGAGGACGATCTGCGTCAGCACGCTCTGCTCGCCCAGCAGATCGCGACCCCGGTCTGCCTCGACGAGTCGATCGTCTCGGTCGAGGCGGCGGCCGACGCGATCGCGATGGGAGCCGCGAGCGTCATCAACATCAAACCGGGCCGGGTGGGCGGATACCTCGCGGCCCGCCGCATCCATGATCTCGCCGAGGCCAACGGGGTCGCCGTGTGGTGCGGTGGCATGCTCGAGACCGGAATCGGGCGCGCGGCCAACATCGCCCTCGCCGGTCTGCCCGGCTTCACGCTGCCCGGTGACGTGTCGGGGTCGAACCGGTTCTACGCGCAGGATGTGACCGAGCCGGTGGTGATGAAGGACGGCGTCGTCGCGATACCGGACGGGCCGGGCTTCGGCGTCGAGCCGCTCGCCGACGTGCTGGCCGCGGTCACGATCGACGCGGTCGACATCGCGGCACGCCGGAGCTGACCGTGCACGCCCGAGGGTCTCACGCCGACGTCATCGTGGTCGGCGCGGGCTCGGCAGGGTCGGCGCTGGCAGCACGACTCGTGCAGTCGGGGCGTCGCGTCCTGCTGCTGGAAGCAGGGAGAGACGCTCCGGCATCCGAACTCCCGGAGGCGTGGCGCCTGCCGAACCCGATGGCGGCGATGGAGGAAGCGGGGAGCGCGTCGCTGCTGTGGGCCGAGCATCTCGCGTCGCGGACGGCGACGCAGGAGCCATCGCTGTACTGGCGGGGGAAGGGTCTGGGCGGGAGCTCGGCCATCAACGGGCAGATCGCGATCCGCCCGCCGATGGAGGACTTCGACGACTGGGCCGCCGACGGCTGCACGGGGTGGTCCGCGGAGGACGTGCTCCCGGTGCTCGCCGCTCTGGAATCCGACCAGGAGTACGGTGACCGCCCGCACCACGGCGCAGACGGGCCGATCCCGGTGCACCGCTACCCGCAGGAGGTGTGGGGGTCGGTCGATCGTGCGCTGCGCGACGCCGCGCTGGCGGCGGGTCAGCCCTGGGCGCCGGACGTCAATGCACCCGGTGCGAGCGGAGTCTCGCCCTATCCGGTCAACTCGATCGACGGGCGGCGGGTCTCCTGCAACGACGCGTACCTCGAGCCGTTGCGGGGCGACCCCCTGCTCACGATCAGGGGAGAGGCGCTGGTGGACCGCGTCGTGTTCGAGGGGGAGCGCGCGGTGGGGGTGCGTCTCGCGAACGGCGAGGTGCTGAGTGCGGATCTCGTCGTCCTCTGCGCCGGCGCCACGGCGACGCCCTCGATCCTGATGCGTTCCGGGATCGGCCCCGCCCGGCATCTGGTGGAGCAGCGGATCGCCGTGCGCGCCGATCTGCCCGTCGGCGAGGGCATGCAGGATCACCCGATGGTGCTCATCGGCATCCCGCTCACCCCGGAGGCCACGGCCGGCCCCTGGGACCGTCACACCAACTGCTGCATCCGCTACTCCAGCGGGATGACCTCCGACACGAACGACATGATGATGGTCGCTCTCAACCAGAACGCGCTCGCGATGGCCTCGGCGGATCCTCGTGCGGGCGCCGGCGCGGTCGGGGTCTTCGTCAACCGCACCTACTCCCGTGGCACGCTGCGCCTGCAGGGTCGAGATCCTCAGACCCAGCCGCTCCTGTCGTTCAACATGCTCGACGTGGCGCTCGACGTCGACCGGCTGACGGAGGGGGTCCACCAGCTGGCCGGGTTGGTGGAGCATGAGGCGTTCGCCGGCATCACCGCGTCGGATGTCTGGGAGGCCAACACGGCACTGCGCGCCGCGCTCGACGGGCCGGAAGATGCACTCCGGGCCTACCTGCGCGACACCGCGGTCGACACTCAGCACGCGACGAGCACGTGCCGCATGGGGGACCCCGCCGCCGCAACCACCGTGGTCGACCCGGAGGGCCGCGTTCTCGGCATCGACGGGCTACGCGTCGCCGATGCGTCGATCTTCCCGTTCGTCCCCCGAGCGAACACCCATCTGGCGAGCGTCCTGGTCGGCGAGATGCTGGCCGCACGCCTGACCTGAGACCTGCCTGACCTGAGACCTGCTGCCGAGGAGCCGCCATGGAGAGCCAGTGCCACGTGATCGACGGTGTCGCCGTCGTATCGACCGATCCGCAGACCCTTCCGGTCGTCTCCCCGTGGACGGAAGAGGTGATCGCCCGCATCCCCGTCGGCTCCGCAGACGACGTCGATGCGGCGGTCCGCTCGGCGGTGGTGGCGCAACGCGACTGGTCCCTGCGCGCGCTGAGCGAGCGCATCGACCTTCTCGCGGGGGTCGCCGACACCGTGGAAAGGCACCTCGCGGAGCTCGCGCAGATCGAGAGCGACGAGATGGGCAAACCCGTTCCACTCGCCGAGCAGTTCATCGAGGGCGGGATCGCGGGGTGGCGGCAGGGTCTCGACCTCGCGCGCTCCTACCCCTTCGTGGCCGATGTCACGGTGCCGGGCGAACCAGGACAGACCGTGGTCGAGCGTCGGCCCGTAGGAGTGGTCGGGCTCATCATCCCGTGGAACTTCACCGTCGCCTCGATCCTCGGAAGCCTCCTTCCGCTCCTCGCCGCAGGCAACACGGTGGTGCTCAAGCCCTCGGAGAAGTCGCCGCTGTCGGCAGCCCGGTTCGTGCAGCTGCTCGACCTGCCGCCGGGAGTCGTGAACCTCGTGCTCGGCGATGCGCGCGCGGGCAGACCGCTTGCCGCCCACGACGACGTGGCCCTGCTGCACTTCACCGGCTCGGTCGAGGTCGGCCGCGCGGTCGGGGTCGCGGCGGCATCACGTCTGAAGCGATCGGTGCTCGAGCTCGGCGGGAACGATCCGGTGATCGTCGACGCGGATGTCGATGTGGTGGCGACCGCGGAGGCGGTGGCGATGTCGTCGTTCGTCAACAGCGGGCAGATCTGCACGTCGTCGGAGCGCATCTACGTGCACCGAGACATCGCTGAGGATTTCGTCGCGGCCCTGGTCGCGGCGGCCGGTTCGTATGAGCTCACCGCCGACCGGGAGGGCACCGGCCTCGGTCCTCTTGTCGACGCCCGACAGCGTGCCCATGTGCACGCGCACGTCGCGGAGGCGGTCGAGCGCGGTGCGACGGTGCTGCGCGGCGGTGCGCTCCCGGAGGGTCCGGGGTTCGGCTACCCCGCCACGGTGCTCATCGGGGTCACGGCGGAGATGCGGGTGATGCGTGAGGAGACCTTCGGCCCCGTCGCTCCCGTCGTCGTCGTCGACTCCTTCGACGAGGCGGTCGAGCTCGCGAACGGCACCGGCTTCGGACTCGCCGCGACCGTGTACACGCACGACCCCGCCCACCAGCAGCGCGCGGGGGACATCCACGCCGCCGTGATCTGGATCAACGGATGGCAGCAGGGTGGTGTCAACGCCGTCTCCGAGCCCTGGGGACTCAGCGGCGTCGGAGCCGCGGGCTCCGTCGCCGACTTCGATGCCGCGACGCGACCCGTCTCGCTGCTCCGGGCCGCGACCGCCTGACCGCCGCGCTCAGGCGGTCGCGGATGCGAGCAGCTCGCGGACGCGCATCGCGAGGGCGTCGGCGGGATTGGTGTGTTCGATCGACTCGTTCGCGGTGGCGAGCACGACGATCGTCGCCCCGGTGGACGGGTCGTGGCCGGTGAAGGTCTGGAAACCCGGCAGTTGGCCGTTGTGGCCCCAGATGCCGCCGAAGTCGGCGATGCCGAGCCCGTAGGCCCAGTCGGTTCCGGCGATCGGGAGGGCTGTCATGCGTACCCGCTGCGTCTGCTCCGCGAGGAGGTCGCCGCGCACGAGCGCCTCGACCAGGGCCACGAGATCGTCGGCGGTGGAGAGCGCGTTGCCGGCCGTCCAGGCCCACGAGGGGTTGATGTCGGTCGCGTCGACGAGCGCCGTGTCATCGCGGAGGTAACCGCGCACCCGGGGGTCGGGCAGTGCGGTCCCCTCGGGGGAGCGCGGAGGCAGCGATGTGTTCTCCAGTCCCAGCGGCTCGCACACGAGACGGGCCGCGAGATCCTCCACCAGCACGCCGGTGGCGTGTTCGGCCAGCATCCCGAGCAGGATGTAGCCGGTGTTGCTGTATTCCCACGACGCGCCCGGCGCGAAGTGCTGCGGACCGCGCTGCGCGAACTCCACGAGCTCCCGTGGCCGCCAGACCCGCTCCGGTGCGGCGAGCAATGCGGTGAGGAACTCCTCGGTCGTGTACTCCGGCAGGCCGGCCGTCATTCCGAGCAGGCGGCGCACGGTGACCCCGCTCGGCAGATTCAGGTGTGGCAGGTGCATCTGAGCCTCATCGTCGAGGCCGAGCTCGCCCGTCTCCGTCAGACGCAGGATCACGGTGGCGACGATCGTCTTGGTCACGCTGCCGATGCGCAGCACGGCGTCGGCGGCGAGCCGCTCCCCGGTGGCGACGTCGCGGGTGCCCAGCGCGGCCGACCAGCGTTCTCCGTCCGGAGCACGGACCGCGAGCACGACGCCGGGGACGTCGAGCCGCTTCCGCTCCGCGTCGACCTCGGCGAGGATCGCTGCGGCGGTGGACGAGAGATCGCGACGCAAGGTTGTCATGCTCCGATCCTGCCGCGATTGCTCGCGCTCCGCATGGTACGAGGGACCGACTGGGGCACGCGGATCTCAGTCGATCGGCCGATCTTCGCCCCGAGCGTCCTCCCTATCTTGGGAAAAGCCCGCCCACCGAGAAGGAGTGACCGCTATGTCCGAGGATGCCGCCACCGAGAAGCGAACGATCATCATGCCGCCCAACTCGATTCAGGCGGTGCCGCGGTATGCAGGAGCTTCGACCTTCGCCCGGCTGCCACGGATCGACGACGTCGACCGCGCAGACGTCGCCGTGCTCGGCGTGCCGTTCGACTCCGGCACCAGCTACCGTCCGGGCGCGCGATTCGGTCCGGAGGCGGTGCGGGCTGCGTCGAAGCTGCTGCGTCCGTTCCACATCGGGCTCGAAGTCGAGCCGTGGGTCACGATGCAGATCGCCGACGCGGGTGATGTGGGGGTGAGCCCCTTCGATATCGCCGAGGCGATCGCCGGGATCGAGCAGGCCGCCCGGTCTCTCTCCACGAGAGCAGACCGTATCGTCGCGATCGGTGGTGACCACACGATCGCGCTCCCGATGCTGCGCGCGGCCCACGCCCAGCACGGCCCGGTGGCGCTGGTGCACTTCGACGCCCACTTCGACACCTGGGACAACCTGTTCGGGGCCCCGATGGTGCACGGCACGCCCTTCCGCCGCGCGGTCGAAGAGGGCCTGCTCGATGTCGGCGGCTCCGCGCATGTCGGCATCCGCAGCACCACGCCCTCCGCACAGGACTTCAGCGACGACGCAGAACTCGGTTTCGCGACCTTCACCACACTCGATGTCGCGCGCCGAGGGGTCGACGCCATCGTCGACCGCGTCCGGACACGCGTCGGCGATCGTCCGGTGTACGTCAGCATCGACATCGATGTGCTCGACCCGGCTCACGCCCCCGGTACCGGCACCCCCGAGCCCGGCGGACTCTCGACCAGAGAGCTGCAGCTCATCCTGTATGGGCTGGCCGATCTCCGCGTGATCGGCGCCGACGTCGTGGAGGTCGCCCCCGCGTACGATCACGCGCAGATCACCGCGCTCGCCGCCGCCGGCGTCACCTTCGACCTCCTCGCCATGATGGCGAAGGCCACGAGGTGAGGCCACAGTCGGACGTGGTCGCCGGGGGCGCAGCGCCGGTCATCGAGCTGAGCGGCGACGGGCGCACCCGGGGGCGCACGCACGGCGAAGAAGCAGGGAACCTCATCGCCACGTCGATGGAGCGCTGGCGCGACCGGATCGAGCAGCTCACCGGACGCTCATCCGACGACCACGTGGCACGGTTTCTGGGCGCGTCGCGACTGATCGACGCGGTGCGCGTGGGGTCTCCCGATCTCCATGACGAGGTGCTCGGCATCGCGGAGGCCAGCGGCCAACCTCTCGACGACGTGTTCGCGTACAACTTCATGGACGAGGAGTGGCGGTACGCGGGCGTCTCAGCGATCGGCTGCAGCGTCGTCGGCATCGAGGGCGAGAGCGGCGTCATCCTCGGCCAGAACATGGATCTCCCCGCGAGCATGGACGGCTCGCAGGTGCTCCTGCACATCCGCGAGGGTGACGACCCCGAGCAGTTCGTCGCGAGCGCTGCGGGGATGATCGGCGTTCTGGGGATCAATCGCGACGGCGTCGGCTGCTGCGTCAACACACTCGCGCAACTCCCCAGCGCTCTCGAGGGGATGCCGGTCGCCTTCCTCATCCGCGAAGTCCTCCGCAGACGCACGCGGGCGGAAGCCGGCGCGTACCTGCGCTCCGTCCACCATGCGTCAGGGCAGAACTACGCGATCGCCGATCGGCGCGGCATCGACTCCTACGAATGCTCCGCCGCCGGCGTCTCGGCCCGCCCGATCGCGGGTCCCAACCTCGTGCACACGAACCATCCGCTGTGGACGGCGGGATCGGCCGAGCTCGCGGCGAGACCCGACGAGCTCGAGCTCTCCGGCACGCGGTCGAGATACAACTACCTGAGCGTCGCGGTGCCGCAGATCCGAGATGCCGCGGAGCTCGAGACCGTGTTCGCCTCGCGCGACTCGGGCGTGTGCGTGACACCTCGCCCGCCGCGGATGAGCAAGACCTTCTGCGGCGCCCTGTTCGAGATGGGCCAAGACGAGACCCGTGCCCGATTCGCGCTGGGGCAGCCGGGGGTCGTCGAGTGGATCAGCGTGCCGTGGTCCGGTCCGGCGTGAGAGACGAGCAGAGGCGACCGGATCCGACCAGGACGACGTCCGCGAGTCTCAAGGCCTACGCGCATTCGACGCGCCGAGAGATGCTGTCGTTGCTCCGTCGGCGGGATCATCTGCGGGCTGTCGATATCGCCGAGGCGCTGGGCGTCGCAGCCAGCACGGCCAGCTTCCATCTGCGGGTGCTCGCCGATGCGGGCGTGATCGAGGAGGCTCCCCAGTACGCCCGCGACCGCCGGGACCGGGTCTGGGCGGTCCGTCCCCCTGCCGAGGTCCACACGGCGTTCACGCAGCGCTCCGTGCGGCTGACCGCTGCGGAGTTCGACGCCCTGGTGACGCGGATCGAGGGTGTGATCTCGGCGGCCGCCGATACGCACGACCGCGACGATCCGGACAGCCGGTCCTGGCAGATCGCGCTGCTGGCCGCCGATGACCTGATCTGACGGCGCCGCATCCGGCGGGTGCAGAAGGTTCCCTCGGTTATCGGGGGCCCATGCGGAGCGCGCCGTCCATGCGGATGGTCTCGCCGTTCAAGTAGTCGTGCTCGACGATCATCGTCACCAGCTGCGCATACTCGATCGGATCGCACAGTCGCTGCGGGAAGGGGACGCTCGCGGCGAGATTTGCCCGGTACTCGTCGCTGACCGTCGCCAGCATCGGGGTATCCACGATCCCGGGGGCGATGGTGCAGACGCGGATGCCGTGCGAGGCGAGGTCGCGCGCGGCGGGGAGCGTCATCCCGACGACGGCGCTCTTGGATGCCGCATACGCCACCTGGCCCACCTGGCCGTCGTACGCGGCGATCGAGGCGGTGTTCACGACGACCCCGCGCTGCCCCTGCGCATCGGGTGTCTGCTGGGCGATGACCTCGGCGGCCGTCGACATGACCAGGAAGGTGCCCAGCAGGTTCACGCGGATGACCGTGTCGAAAAGCGCGGGATCGTGCACCCCCGAGCGCCCGAGGATGCGAGCGGAGGGCGCGATGCCGGCGCAGTTGACGACGGTGCGCAGAGCCGCCCCGGCGCCGGCGACCTGCACGGCGGCGCGCACCTGGGCGGCGTCGGTGACATCGGCGGCGACGAGGGTGACCCCGTCGACAGCCGGTGCCGCGGCGATCGCGGCCGGGAGATCGAGGGCGAAGACCTCCGCGCCCTGGGCGGCCAGGGCGCGGGAGGTCGCCGCCCCGAGCCCGGAGGCGCCCCCGGTGACGATGGCCGAAGAGCCGTTCAACTGCATGATGGTGGTCCTCTCGATGAGCGCTCAGCGCGCCAGGCCGCGGCAGATGACGAGGCGCTGGATCTGGTTCGTCCCCTCGAAGATCTGCATGACCTTCGCCTCGCGCATGTACCGCTCGGTGGGGAAGTCCTTGGTGTAGCCCGCGCCGCCGAGTACCTGCACGGCGTCGGTCGTGACCTTCATCGCGTTGTCGGTGCACACGAGCTTGGCGATCGACGCCTCGTGGGAGTACGGGCGGCCGGCATCCTTGAGGCGCGCAGCGGCGAGGTAGGTGGCCCGCGCCGACGCCACAGCGGCGGCCATGTCGGCGAGCAGGAAGGCCAGTCCCTGGTGCTCGATGATCGACCGCCCGAAGGTCTCCCGCTCGCGGGCGTACTTCACCGCCACGTCGAGGGCTTCCTGAGCCAGGCCGGTGGCCACGGCGGCGATGCCCAGTCTTCCGGCATCCAGGCCGGACAGCGCGATGGGCAGCCCCTGTCCCTCCGCGCCGAGCCGACGCTCGACCGGAATGCGTACATCCTCGAACATCATCGTGGCGGTGGTGGAGCTCATGAGCCCCATCTTCCGTTCCGGGTTGTCGGCGGAGAGGCCGGGGGTGTCGGCGGGCACGAGGAAACAGGAGATGCCGCGGCTGCCCTCGCCGGTGCGCGCCATGACCTTGTAGAAGTCGGCCTTGCCGCCGTGGGTCGTCCACGCCTTGGCGCCGTTGATCACGTACTCGTCGCCGTCGCGCACCGCGCGGGTGCGCATCGCCGCGGGGTCGGAGCCGGCGTGCGCCTCGGACAGGCAGTACGCGCCGAGCAGGTCGCCCGACAGCATCTGCGGAAGCCAGCGCTCCTTCTGCTCGGCGCTGCCCGAGGTGAAGAGGCCGAAGCAGGAGAGGATGTGGACGCTGACTCCGACACCGACGGAGGCGGATGCGGATGCCACCTCCTCGAGCACCTGGAGGTACACCTCGTAGCTCTGCCCGCCGCCGTCGAACTCCTCCGGGTACGGCAGGCTCAGCAGCCCCGCTCGGCCCAGAGTGCGGAACACGTCACGGGGGAAGGAGGCCGTCGCGTCGAGCTCCGAGACGATGGGGCGCAGTTCCTTGCCCACGATCTCGCGCGTCAGCTCGATGAGCTCGGCGGATTCCTCCGTGGGCATGATGCGGGGGACGGGCATGGTGGCTCCTCGATGGGGGTCAGAGAACGGCGAGCTCGGGCTCGCTCAGGAACGCAGCGGTGTCGGACAGGAGTTCGGATGCCTGCTGGCCGTCGAGCACTCGATGGTCGAACGACAGCGACAGGGTCGTCACCCACCGCGGCGCGATGGTCTCGGCATCGCCGGTGCCGACGACCCAGGGGCGGCGCGTAATGCTGCCGACACCGAGGATCACGGTCTCGCCCGGATTGAGGATCGGTGTTCCGGCATCGACCCCGAACACCCCGAAGTTGCTGATCGTCGCGGTGCCGTGGGCCATGTCCTCCGGCGCTGTCTTGCCGGCGCGCGCCGTGGCGGCGAGTTCGGCGATCGCCACGCTGAGCTCCCGCAGGCCGAGACGCTGCGCGCTGCGGATGTTCGGTACCACGAGCCCCCGTGGTGTCGCGGCGGCGACGCCCAGGTTCACCTCCGACAACTGCACGATCTCCTGCGCCGCGTCGTCCCACCGTGAGTTCGCCGCAGGGGTGCGTTCGATGGCGCGCAGGAACGCCCGGGCGATCAGGCTCAGAGGGCTGAGCTTGACGTCGGCGAACTCCCGCCGGGCGGCGAGGCGCGCACGGAGTTCCATGGTGGCGGTGATGTCGAAGGTCACGAACTCGGAGACGTGCGGAGCGGTGAACGCCGAGCTGACCATCGCCGCCGCGGTGTGTTTGCGCACACCTCGGATCGGCACTCGGATCTCCGAGGATGACGGGGGCGTCGATGCGGACGGGCGGCGCGTGCCGGCTGCAGACAGGACGTCGTCCTGGGTGATCGTCGCCGCCGCTCCGGTCGGTGTGACGGTGGCGAGGTCGACACCGAGATCCTTCGCCAGCTTCCGCACCGGAGGGGCGCAGCGGATCGGTGCCGCCGCCTCTGCGGGGGCGGGCGTCGCGGGCTCGATCGGGGCCGCCACGGCGACCGCTTGATCGGCGGTGCCGCGCCGTCGCCGCGGGCGCGGTGCTCCTGGGCCGTAGCCGACGAGGAGCTTCGGCTCTTGCTCGGGGCTCTCGTCCGCCTCGGGGCGTGCATCGATGGCTTCGCCGGCATCGACATCGGCTTCGGCATCCGCACCCACTCCCGCACCCGCATCCGGTACCCGGGTGAGTGCGCCGGACGCGATGCTGATGATGGCTTCGCCGACGTCGACGGTGTCTCCCTCGGCGAAGTGCAGTGCCACGACCTCGCCCGCGAACGGCGAGGGCAGCTCCACGAGCGACTTCGCCGTCTCGATCTCGACGATGATCTGATTGGTGGTGACGGTGTCTCCCGGCTGCACGGCCCAGGAGACGATCTCGGCCTCGGTGAGCCCCTCCCCGACGTCGGGGAGGGCGAACTGCTGGATCTCTGCCATGTCTTCCTCGATGTTCAGTAGGTGAAGCTGCGAT
This sequence comes from Microbacterium sp. NPDC087591, assembly GCF_044743625.1. NCBI lineage: Bacteria > Bacillati > Actinomycetota > Actinomycetes > Micrococcales > Microbacteriaceae > Microbacterium > Microbacterium sp. NPDC087591. The sequence goes on along the minus strand of NZ_JBIUWU010000001.1, from coordinate 1,105,901 downwards.
CGATGGCGTCGAGCATGCGGTCGACACCGGGGAGCCAGTCGCGTTCGAGTCGGCTGGCCGGGTAGGGGGTGTCGTACCCGGTCACCCGGATGCCGGGGGCAGCCATCGAGTAGAAGAGGGCATCCTGCACGCGGGCGATGATCTCGGCGCCGAGGCCGGCGGTCTGCGAGGCCTCGTGAGCGACGACGAGCCGACCCGTGCGTTCGACGGAGGCGAGGATCGTGGCATCGTCGATCGGAGAGAGGCTGCGCAGATCGATGACCTCCACCGAGCGGCCGTCGAGTGCTGCCTCCTCCGCGACCTTCACGGCCGTCGGCACGAGCGCGCCGTATGTGACGAGCGTCAGATCGTGTCCTGTGCGGACAACTCTGGCTGTGCCGAGCGGCAGCGGAGTCGCGTCACGATCGACGTCGCCCTTGAGCCAGTAGTTGTGTTTGGGCTCGAGGAACACCACCGGGTCCTCGCTCTGCACGGCGAGCCGGATGAGGTCGAACGCCTCCTGCGCAGACGAGGGGCACACCACGCGCAGCCCCGCCGTGTGGGCGAAGTAGGCCTCCGGCGATTCCGAGTGGTGCTCGATCGCGCCGATGCCGCCGCCGAAGGGGATGCGGATGACGACGGGAAGCGACACGGTGCCCTCGGAGCGATGCCGGTATTTGGCGAGCTGGGTGATGATCTGGTTCATCGCGGGGAACACGAATCCGTCGAACTGGATCTCGCATACCGGTCGGTATCCGGCCATCGCGAGGCCGATCGCGCTGCCGACGATGCCGGCCTCCCCCAGAGGCGAATCGACGACCCGCAGCTCACCGAACTCCTGCTGCAGCCCGTCGGTGACCCGGAAGACGCCGCCCAGGCGTCCGACATCCTCACCGATGAGCATCACCCGGTCGTGCTCGGCGAGCAGCGAGCGGAGTCCGTCGTTCAGGGCGCGGGCGATCGCGGTGCTCACGAGGCCACCTCCTCGCCGGCGGCGACGAAGGCGAGGTGCGCGTCCAGCTGCTGCGCCAGCTCCGTCGGCATCTCGGCGAGCGTGTGCAGGAAGGGGGATGCCGGGTCGGGGTCAGGGAGCGTGCGGCAGCCGACCCGCACGCGCTCCGCGAGCAATTCCTCCTCCGCGGCCACTCCGGCGAAGAAGTCCTCGGCGACGCCGCTGTTCTCCAGGTGGGTACGCAGACGGGCGATGGGATCCAGCGCGCTCCACTGGTCGGTCAGTGCCGCATCGCGGTAGCGGCCGTCGTCGTCGGACGTGGTGTGCGGGTTGCGTCGATACGTCATCGCCTCGATCAGCGTGGGTCCTTCTCCGGCCCTCGCTCGATCGAGCGCATCGACGGTCGCGGCGTGACTGGCGACCACGTCGTTGCCATCGACGCGTACCCCGCGGAAGCCGAATCCCTGGGCGCGCTGGGCGACCGAGACTCGACTCTGCACGGAGTAGGGAGCGGAGATCGCCCACTGGTTGTTCTGGCAGAAGAAGACGATCGGCAGATTCTGCGCCGCCGCCCACACGAAGGCCTCGTTGGTCTCGCCCTCGCTGAGCGCTCCGTCGCCGAGGAACACGAGTACAGCGCGATCGCGATCCGGGTCACCGGTGCCGACGTCGCCGTCTCGCACGATGCCCATCGCGTAGCCGACGGCGTGCAGGGTCTGCGCCCCGATGACCAGCGTGTAGAGGGAGAAGTTGTTCTCGCGAGGATCCCAGCCGCCCAGGGTGGTGCCCCGGAACAGGCCGAGCAACTGCACAGGATCGACTCCGCGGCACCAGGCGACGGCATGCTCGCGATACGTGGGGAAGGCGATGTCGCGAGGGCGGAGCGCGCGCCCGGCGCCCACCTGCGCGCCTTCCTGGCCGAGCATCGACGGCCACAGGCCGAGCTCACCCTGACGCTGGAGGGCGATCGCCTCGGTGTCGACGCGGCGACTGAGCACCATGTCGCGGTACATCACGAAGAGATCGCCGCCTGCGGTGGTCTCCCGGTGGAGCACCCCGTCTGGGCCGAGGCACGTGAAGAGTTCGTCGTTCGGGGCGACCTCGGTCGCCTCTGGGTGCAGCATCGTCACGTCGCCATCTCCTTCGAAGCGGTCAACACGACTCCTCAGGTGATCATGTTGTGAAGCTACACTGTCGTGAGCACGTCCATAAGCGCAATTGACTCTTATCCAACTAAGCGGTCTGTATAGCTACGGCCCGTCGACCACAACGGAAGTGGTGACAATGATCAGCATCGATCGACTCGACTCGGAGATCATCGGAAGGATGACCAGCCACGCCCGGCCGGGAATCGCGGAGCTGGCCGGTGCCCTCGGGGTCGCGCGGAACACGGTGCAGTCGCGCCTGCGCCGTCTGGAGGAAGCGGGTGTGCTCACCGGGCTCCACCCGATCGTCGACCTGGAAGCGGTCGGTGTGGCGGTGCAGGCCTTCGTCGCCCTCGAGCTCGATCAGCGACGGCTCCCTCGGGTCGTCGAACAGCTCACCGAGATCGCCCACGTGCTCGAGATCAACACGCAGGCAGGACGGGACGACCTGCTCGTGCGCGTCGGCGCGGTCACGCACCGCGACCTTCAGGGCGCTATCACTCGGATGATCGAGATCGAGGGGGTGCGCAGCACCGTCACGACCATGATCGTGTCGACTCCGCTACCGCTGCGGACACAGCCGCTGCTGGAGCATCTCACCGCGGAGGCGGGGTTCGGCCGTTCCACTCCCGCGCCGGACTAGCGGCACTCTTCGGCGGTGCTGCGCCTCAGCGCTTCCCGCCCACGCCCGCGCGCCGCAACCGATCGGCGATCAGGATGCCGAGGGCGGTGCCGCCGACGCAGCTGGCGATCGTCACGGCGAAGAACGCGATCTGCAAAGGCAGCGACATCGCCCCGAGGTTGAACCAGGCCCACGCCGAGATCGGATAGACGATGCCGATCGCGAGCGCGCCGAGGTAGTGCATCCACGTGCCCCAGTAGCGCCACAGCACGAACAGGAACGGCAGCTCGGTGAAGGCCGACCACCACAGGTTCGTCGCCACGCTGCCGAAGCCATGGCCAGAGAACGGCACCAGCACGAGCCCCGAGATCAGACCGACCAGCAGCCCCACGAGCGGACGCCGCAGCAACCGCAGCGCGATCACGGACGGCAGCAGCCACAGCCCGGCCAGTGCCATGCCCAGGAACGGCAGCGGGCCGGTGAGGATCGTCGACGCCCAGTTCATCGGCGCGAGCAGCGCGGCACCAGCCACCCCCAGCGCGGCGCAGGTCAGCAGGATCGCGGTCGGGAAGCGGAACCGTCCGCGCGTCACCCGTACGGCATCCGTGCGCACGCTCTCGGCATCCGCCCCGCTCATGCGAGGGGCTCCGCCGCAGCTTCACGGGCGGCCTTCGACGCGGGCGACGCCGCACCGATCTTCCAGTATCCGCAGAAGCTGACCGCGTTCTTGTCGACGCCGCGCTCGCCGACCAGGTGCTTGCGCACCCCGGAGGCGAGGGCCTGCTCGCCCGCGGCGTAGGCGTGGAACGGCTCCTCGGGCAGCGCCGTCGTACGCAGGGCCGCCAGGGCGAGCGCGCCCGGCTTCTCCTCGTGCGGACGCGTGATCCAGACGACCTCGATACCGGACGGATGCGCGAACTCCAGCGCATCCTCCGCCGCGGGCACCTCGATGATCGCGGTCCCCGTCGCATCCGCCGGGAGAGACGCGCAGATCGACGAGATGGCCGGCAGCGCCGTCTCATCACCCACGAGCACCACGCGCTGCGTGCCGCGCTCCGGGTTGAACGTCAGGCCCTCGTCGATGATCAGCACGTGCTCGCCGGGGGAGCAGGTCTCGGCCCAGCGCGACGCCGGACCCGCTGTGCCGTCGGCGGCGGATCCGTGCAGCACGAAGTCCACGTCGAGCTCCGCCCCGGTCTCGGCGGTCGCGGGCCGGTACGCCCGCACGCTGTAGTTGCGCATGACCGGCCGCTCGCCGTCGGGGATGCGCAGGAACTTCAGATAGCCGAACACCTTGTTCGCCTTCGCGGGTACCCGCTCGAGCCCGGCGTCGCCGCCGATCGGCAGGAACAGGCGGAACCACTGGTCGAAGCCCATCGGGTGGAACTTCTCGATCTCACCTCCGCCGAGCGTCACGCGGATCCAGTGCGTCGACAGCCGCTCGGAGCGCAGCACCGTGAGGTGGATGAGCTCTGCGGATGCGGGTTTGACCATCTTGCTGAACGCCACGGAATCGCCTTTCAGGAGAGCTGCCAGGGGAAGAACACGGTGAAGATCACCGCGGATGCCGCGAGACACAGCACCATGAACACGGTGTCGCGCACCCGGAACGGCACCAGGTGCCGCTCGGTGCGGGTCGCATGCGCGCCGAAGGCCCGCGAGTCCATCGCCAGGGCCACGCGCTCGGCGTGCCGGATGGCTCCTGCCAGCAGCGGCACGATGTATCCCCAACCGCGCGCGATGCGGGCGAACGGCCCGCGTCCGCCGTGGTGCCCGCGCACGCGGTGGGCGGCACGGATGACCGACAGCTCATGCCCGAATCGCGGCACGAATCGGAACGCCGCGAGCGCGGTGTAGCCGATCCGATACGGTACGCGCAGCTGCTGGATGCTGGCGCGCACCAGATCCGGCCCGCTCGTGGTGAGTCCGCCGATGAGCGCGAGGGCCACGATCGCGCCGAGGCGCAGCGCGGTGGCGAACCCGATCTCCAGCGCACCGCTGAACAGCGTCCAGTCGCCGATGCTCAGCACGGGCGCGGTGCCGGCGACCAGCCCGGCATCCACCCACAGCGAGAAGCCGACGCCGATCGCCGCCACCCCGAGCGGCAACGCCACCAGCAGCAGGAGCAGCAGCCGGACGGTGAGGCGAGCGCCCACCAGGATCAGGAGGTACGCGAGCGCGAGGAACGCCAGGGGGGTCGCCAGATCACGCACGAAGACCAGCAGCAACATCGCCGGGGCGACGCCCGCGACCTTCGAGAGCGGGTTCAGGGCGTAGAGGAACTGGCGTCGGGACGTCGCGACCATTGCGGCATAGGGGTCGAAGACGACGGCGCTCATGACCGGGCCCCTGGCCGTGATGCCAGCACGCGCTGCAGCGCCGGAAGGCGCAGACCGGCAACGCTGAACGTCTCCTCGTTGGCGAAGAGATCGACGGTGCGACCCGACGCATGCACGCGGCCGCCTCTCAGGATGACGGTGTGCGTGGCGTGCTCGGCGACCAGCTGCAGGTCGTGCGTCACGATGACGATCGTCGTGCCTTCGGCGCGCAGGTCCTGGAGCAGCGCGAGCAGCTCGGAGGCGCGGGCGCGATCCTGTCCGAACGTGGGCTCGTCGAGCACGAGCACCTGCGGGCGGGTGATGAGCGCGGTGCCGACCGAGAGGCGCCTCTTCTCGCCGCCCGAGAGCAGGAACGGGTGCACGTCGGCCTTGTGCTCGAGTCCGAAGCGGGCGAGCATCTCCTGCACGCGCTCCGCGATCTCGGTATCTGTGATCCGTCGATCTCTGGGTCCCTGAACCTGGGTCCCTGAGCCTGTCGAAGGGCGAAGGGTCAACCCGTGCGCGAGCTCGTCGAACACGGTGTGCGCGATGAACTGGTGCTCGGGGTTCTGGAACACGAACCCGATGCGAGCTGCGAGGTCGCGCGGAGCGGCGGTCGCCGGGTCGAGCCCGGCGACATCGACCTGCCGCTTCGGCGGCGGGACCACTCCGGCGAGCGCCTGGATGAGCGTCGTCTTGCCTGCGCCGTTCGCCCCGACGATCGCCGTGAGCGTTCCCGGCGCGATGTCGAGGTCGATGCCGTGCAGGATCTCGGTGCGATGGCGTGTCACGGTCAGCCCCCGCGCGCGGATGACCGGGGCGGCATCCGACGCGGCGGGGGCGGCCGGTACTGCGGCAGCGCTGACCTCCTGTGCGCTGACCTCCTGTGCGCTGAGGGCCGTCGCGAGCTCGACCGGGGTGAGCGGAAGCGGATCGAGGCGGATGCCGTCACCCCGCATCCGCAGGGCGGCGAGGGTCGCGGCGGGGAGCCAGACGCCCATCGCGAGCAGCTCATCGGCGTGTGTGCGGATGATCTCGTCCGCCGGGCCGTCGAACGCCACAGCGCCCGCGCGGTCCAGCACGATCGCCCGTGTGACGAAGCCCATGGCGGCGTCGAGGTTGTGCTCGACCAGCAGAATCGCGCGATCGCCGGCGGCGACGACATCCGTCAGTGCGGCGTAGACGTCGTCGATGCCCTGAGGATCGAGGTTGGCCGTCGGCTCGTCGAGCACGATCAGCGGGGAGCCCATCGCGAGTGCGCAGGCGATCGCGAGGCGCTGGCGTCCACCGCCGGAGAGCCGGTCGGGATTCTCGTCCCGTCGCTCCCACAGGCCGACGCGGCGCAGGGAGTCCTCGGCGCGGGCGCGCACCTCGTCGAGCGGCAGCCGCAGGTTCTCGGGGCCGAACGCGACCTCGTCGTACACGGTGCCTGTGACGATCTGCGCGTCGGGGTCCTGGAACACCATCGCGACCTGCGTGCTCAGGGTCGCCGTGGGGGTGGTCGCGGTGTCGAGCCCTCCCGCTTCGACCGTGCCCGTCATGGTCGCCGGGACCGCGTGGGGGATCAGCCCGTTGAGCGCGAGCGTCAGCGTGGACTTGCCGGAACCGGAGGGGCCGAGCAGCAGCACGACCTCGCCCTGCTCGATGTCGAAGGTCACCTCACGCGGCGAGGGGTGCGCGGAATCGGCGTGGGTGAGTGTGACATCACGCACGCGGAGAAGAGGCGCGGATGAGCGCACGGCGGAACCCCGGGTCGGTGGAACGTACCCTTCTAACTTAGCTGAGCCTTACCTGGGTTGCCACGCCGGATCAAGCGGCGATCATCGCCGGGTCAGCGGCGCGCGACGCCCGCGCGGCTCAGCGCGGTGCCGACGCCGAGGCCCACGGCCGTCCACCCGATCGGCCCCAGCACCGAGAGCGCCAGGTACGCGATCTGCGCCCAGAGAGGCAGCGTTCCCAGATGTGCGGCGAAGAACACGACCACGGCCACGATGACGCCGATCACCGCGGCGGAGATGAAGAAGCGCCACGGACCCCAGGCCCGGTAGCGGGTGAGGGCGGCCACTCCCTCCTGGATCGCCCCGAACAGCAGCGCGGTGCCGATGAAGCGCAGCGCCCAGGCCGGGTTGAACGCGCTCGCCACGAGCGCCGCGATCAGGTGGGTGACCAGGGCGACGAGCGGGCGACGCAGCACCTCCTGCGCGATGATGCCGGGCAGCACGTGCGAGCCGAGCAGCAGACCGTAGGCCCAGGGGGCCGCGATCAGCACGACCGGGGTCAGCAGCCCGGCGATGCCGCCGATGATGCCGGTCGCCACGCCGATCGCTGCGCAGACGAGCAGCACGCGTGTCGACAGGACGGGGGTTCGGGCCACGGCTCCAGCCTACTTGCGCGGGCGCGGCGTGGACGCCCCTGGGCACCGGGGAAAACCCCGGACCAGCCGTCGTCCGCGCCCTTCGTCTCGTCGCTGCGCTCCTCGCTCAGGGGACGGCGGTTCGGGGCCGTACCCTGAGCGAGCGCAGCGAGACGAAGGACGCAGCGAGACGAAGGGCGCAGCGCCGTTCGTCGCGTCGTCCGTGCCGCTCGTCGCAGCATCCGCTCTTCACCGCTCGCCCCCGCGCGAGAGCTTCCTAGCGTGGGACAACGCAATGATGCGCACACCGAGGAGAACCCCATGACTGCACCTTCGTCGCGCCGTCCATCGACGGGCTCAGCGGCCCAGAGCGGCCTCGTCGACGGCGATCCCGTCATCGTCACCGACCCGAAACTCCCCCCGGTCGCTCTGACCGATGACCACCACGAGAAGGCGAACCGCTGGACTCTGCCGAAGATCCTCATCTGGTCGGCGATCGCCCTGCTCGGCGCTGTGGCCTGGACCATGCTCGCGATCGTCCGCGGGGAGACCGTCAACGCGATCTGGTTCGTGTTCGCGGCCGTCTGCACGTACCTGATCGGGTACCGCTTCTACTCGAAGGTGATCGAGAAGTACATCACCCGACCCGATGACCGCCGGGCCACCCCCGCCGAGGTGAAGCAGGACGGCAAGGACTACGTCCCCACCGACCGCCGTGTGCTCTACGGCCACCACTTCGCCGCCATCGCCGGCGCCGGTCCACTCGTCGGACCCGTGCTCGCGGCGCAGATGGGGTACCTCCCCGGCACGATCTGGATCATCGTCGGCGTCGTGCTCGCCGGTGCCGTGCAGGACTACACGGTCCTCTTCTTCTCGATGCGCCGTGGCGGACGCACGATCGGTCAGATGGCGCGCCAGGAACTCGGCCGCATCGGCGGCACCGCGGCGATCATCGCCTCGCTGCTGATCATGCTGATCATCGTCGCGATCCTCGCGCTGGTGGTCGTGAACGCGCTCGGCGAGAGCCCCTGGGGTGTCTTCTCGGTGGCGATGACCATTCCGATCGCGATCTTCATGGGCATCTACCTGCGTTTCCTGCGTCCCGGCAAGGTGACCGAGGTCTCGATCATCGGGTTCGTGCTGCTGATGGCCGCGATCATCGGCGGCGGCTGGGTCGCCGGCACCGACTGGGGCCAGGCGATCTTCCACCTCGACCGCACCACGATCGCGTGGGGCATCATCATCTACGGCTTCATCGCCGCCGTGCTCCCGGTCTGGCTGCTGCTCGCTCCGCGCGACTACCTCTCCACGTTCATGAAGATCGGCGTGATCGTGATGCTCGCGGGCGCGATCATCCTGGTGCGCCCCGAGATCACGGTCCCCGCGGTCAGCATCTTCGGCGAGAACGGCATGGGTCCGGTGTTCGCCGGTCCGCTCTTCCCGTTCCTGTTCGTGACGATCGCGTGCGGCGCACTGTCGGGCTTCCATGCGCTGATCGCCTCGGGCACGACGCCCAAGCTCATCGAGAAGGAGCGCCAGACGCGCTTCATCGGCTACGGCGGAATGCTCATGGAGTCGTTCGTCGCGATCATGGCACTGGTCGCCGCGATCTCGATCGACCAGGGCATCTACTTCGCGATGAACGCACCGACGGCAGCGACAGGCGGCACGGTCGAAGGGGCCGTCGCCTTCGTGAACTCGCTGGGGCTGACCGGGGTGAACCTCACACCCGAGATGCTCACCGGCACGGCGCAGGCGGTCGGCGAGGAGTCGATCGTCTCGCGCACCGGTGGCGCGCCGACCCTGGCGCTCGGACTCGCTCACATCATGCAGCAGGCGCTCGGCGGCCAGGCGCTCATGGCGTTCTGGTACCACTTCGCGATCATGTTCGAGGCGCTGTTCATCCTCACCGCCGTGGATGCCGGTACCCGCGTGGCCCGCTTCATGCTGCAGGACTCGATCGGCGCCTGGTTCCCCAAGTTCCGCGACGTCTCCTGGCGTCCCGGCGTCTGGATCTGCACCGCGATCATGGTGGCCGGCTGGGGAGCGATCCTCATCCTCGGCGTCACCGACCCGCTCGGCGGCATCAACACCTTCTTCCCGCTGTTCGGCATCGCGAACCAGCTGCTCGCCGCGATCGCGCTCGCCGTGGTGATGGCGATCGTCGCCAAGCGCGGCAGGAGCTACATCAAGTGGCTGTGGATCATCGGGCTGCCGCTCGCGTTCACCGCGGTCGTCACCATCACCGCCTCGCTGTACAAGATCGCCTCGCCCGTTCCGGCGATCGGCTACTGGGCGAACCACTTCCGCTACGTCGAGGCCCGCGACAGCGGCGACACCTCGCTCGGAGCGCCCGAGGTGCTTGATGCCGTCATCCGCAACACCGCGGTGCAGGGCACGCTCTCGATCATCTTCGTCACGCTCGCGATCATCGTGATGGTGGCCGCAGTGGTCGTCACGATCAGGGCGATCCGCAACGGCGGCGGCGAGAACACCGAGGAGACACCGGTCGCCTCGCGCCGCTTCGCTCCGGCCGGATTCCTGCCCAACGCCACCGAGCGCGAGCTCGAGAAGCAGTGGGAGCCGATCCTCGCGGACGAGCGCAAGGCGTCGACGCACTGAGATGGTCATCATGACGAACCGGACGGATGCCGTGGCCACCCCTCTGCGCGCGCTGCTCAGCGCCGTGGCACGGGTCGGCCGCGGCATCCGCTGGTACATGACGACGCTGATGGGCGACACCGCCTATGCGACCTACGTGGCGCACCATCAGCGTGCGCACCCCGACGAGGAGCCGATGACGGAACGTCGGTTCTGGCGGCAGCGGATGGACGACCAGGACCGCAACCCCGGTGCCCGCTGCTGCTGACCCGGCCGGGGGCCTCACCGATATGTCGGCCCATCTCAGGTTCTGCGGCCAGATTCTGCCTGTCTGGCCGCAGAACCTGCGCGGGGCCGCAGAACTTCAGGGCCCGTCGGGCCACGCGAACCTAGGCTGAACCCATGACCGACGTCGTTCTCGCCGCTGTGCTGGGCGTGCTCGGCGGCATCGTGCTGACGGTGCTGCTGCTGCTCGCACGGCGTCTCGCGCGCGGGGCGGCGGATCTGGGCAGCGATGCGGAGCAGGCCGCACTGCGGGCTCTGCACCACGCGAGCCTGGCCGCGCCGCACCTGCGCGGAGGGCTCTCGACTCCCGAGGTCGTGAAGGCGGCACGCCATCTGCGGGTGCTGCTCGGCAGCGCGGCCGTCGCGATCGTCGGCGACGACGAGGCCGTCGCTTTCGACGGCGCCTCCGACGGCCTGGAGTCCAGCGCGGTGCGCATCGCCGAACGGGTCAGGGCATCCGGTCGCAGGCAGGTCTTCCCCGCATCCGGGGAAGACCTGCTGGGAGGGGTCGGGGCACCGATCCTCGTCGACGGGCGGGTGATCGGCGTCGTCGTGGCGTTTGCGGCGCCCGTGCGCGCCGCACTCGTGCGGGCGGCCGAGGAGGTCGCCGACTGGTGCGCCGCCCAGGTCGAGCTCGGCGGACTCGACGCCTCGCGCACCCAGCTGGCCGAGGCGGAGCTGCGCTCGCTGCGCGCCCAGATCTCCCCGCACTTCATCTACAACGCCCTCACCGCGATCGCCTCGTTCATCCTCACCGACCCAGCCCGCGCCCGGGAGCTCGTGCTCGAGTTCGCCGACTTCACGCGCTACTCCTTCCGTCGCCAGGGGGAGTTCACGACGCTCGCCGAAGAGCTCGGCAGCATCCACTCGTATCTCGAACTCGAACGAGCGCGCTTCGGCGAACGGCTGCGGGTCACGCTGCAGATCGCGCCGGAGACCCTGGCCACCGTCATCCCGTTCCTCTCGGTGCAGCCGCTCGTCGAGAACGCGGTGCGGCACGGGCTCGAGCCAGGTGAAGGGGGAGGCGAGATCCGCATCTCCTCGCGCGACGACGGCACCCACACCGAGATCACGGTCGAGGACGACGGCATCGGGATGGATCCGGAGGGCCTGCGAGCGGTGCTCACCGCAGGCGATGACGGTCTGCACGTGGGCCTGCGCAACGTCGACACGCGCCTGCGGCAGCTCTACGGCACCGACGGGGGACTGGTCGTCGAGACCAACACCGGCGCGGGTACCCTGGTGCGCATGCGGGTGCCGAAGTCGCAGCCGCTGAACGACCCGGACAACGACTGAGATGATCCGGACGACGACTGAGATGCTGCGGACGACGAGTGGGGTGCGCTCATGATCGACGTCCTCGTCGCCGACGACGAACAGCCCGCCCTCGACGAGCTCGTGCACCTGCTGCGCGGCGACGACCGCATCGGCGACATCCTCACGGCGAGCAGCGGAGCGGATGCCCTGCGTCAGCTGTCGGAGCGCGTCGTGCAGATCGCCTTCCTCGACATCCACATGCCGGGGCTCCTCGGCACCGAGCTCGCGCGCGCCTTCCTCGCGCTCGCCGAGCCGCCCGCTGTGGTGTTCGTGACGGCCGACGACGCCCGTGCTGTGGAGGCCTTCGAGCTGCGTGCGGCGGATTACCTGCTCAAGCCTGTGCGGTCGGAGCGTCTGCGTCGGGCGATCGATCGCGTGGTCGAACTCGGCGAGACCGCCGTCTCCGGTGACGAGGAGGCGATCCCCGTCACGGTCGGGTCCGCGGTGCGCTTCGTGCACCGGCGAGACGTGCGCTGGGTGCAGGCGCAGGGCGACTACTCGCGGCTGCACACCGACGACGGGTCCGGTCATCTGGTGCGCATCCCGATCTCCGAGCTCGAGTCACGGTGGACGGATGCCGGGTTCATCCGCATCCACCGCTCCTGGATGGTGCGCAGCGCGGCCGTGACCGAGGTGCGGCTGTCGGGTGCGGAGCCGTCGGTCTCGGTCGGCGCGATCGCCCTGCCCGTCAGCCGTCGTCTGGTGCCCACCGTGCGCGATGCGCTGCTGCGCGGGGAGAGCCCGGCATGAACGACCTCCCCCAGCGCGACGTGCCCAAGCGCGTGCGTGTGACCGCCGACGTCCCGGCGCGGAGACCCGCCGCCCTCACACGCGGGATCGCCCTCCCGGGAGCTCCGGCGGATGAGGCGGATGCCGTCTACGCCCGTGCCCTCCTGCGCAGCCAGCTGCGTCTGGCGCTCGGCACCATCGCGGGCTTCGTGCTGGTCGTGGTGGCCATGGCGCTGGCGATCGCGCTGATCCCGGAGATGGATCGGATCGTGCTCTGGGACGTGCCGCTGTCCTGGCTGCTGCAGGCGTACGCGTTCTACCCGGTCATCCTCGTCTTCGCGATCCTGTACGCCCGCACCGCTGCGCGGAACGAGCGTCGGTACCGCGCCCTCCGGGACCGCGAATGAACGCGGTCATGGACCTGATCGGCGTCGCGCTCGTCATCGTCGCGACGCTGCTCATCGGCGTCTACGGGCTGAAGGTCTCGCGCACGACCGGCGACTTCTTCGTCGCGTCGCGCACCGTGCGGCCGGTGTGGAACGCCTCGGCGATCAGCGGTGAGTACCTCTCGGCCGGTACCTTTCTCGGCCTCTCCGGGCTGGTGCTGCTCGACGGCGCCCGCGGCTTCTGGTTCCCGATCGGATACGCCGCCGGCTATCTCCTGGTGCTGGTGTTCGTCGCCGCGCCCCTGCGCCGCAGCGGCGCGTACACGATCCCCGACTTCATGGAGGCGCGGCTCGAATCGACCGCGGCGCGGCGGGTCACGAGCCTGGCCGTGCTCATCATCGGCTGGTTGTACATCGTGCCGCAGCTGCACGGCGCGGGCATCACGCTCGTGGTCGTCGCCGGGCTGCCGGAGTGGGTGGGGGCGGTGACGGTCGCGGTGCTGGTGGCCGCGTCCGTCGCGGCCGGTGGCATGCGTGCGATCACCTATGTGCAGGCCTTCCAGTACTGGCTCAAGCTCACGGCGTTGCTGGTGCCGGTCGTCTTCATCGCCTTCGCGCTCAGCAACGGCCCGCACGACTTCGACCCCGCGCTGGTGTTCCCGGCAGAGGCCGGACCGTCCGGGTTCGACGCCTATGAATCGGCATCACTCCTGCTCGCGCTGCTGCTGGGCACCATGGGCCTGCCGCACGTGCTGGTGCGGTTCTACACGAGTCCGACCGGGGCATCCGCTCGTCGCACCACGGTGATCGTGATCGCGATGGTGAGCGCGTTCTACGCGGTGTCGAGCACGATGGGTCTGCTGGCGCGCATCGCGGCGCCCGACCTGGCCGTGCCGGGTGTCGCGGACACGGTCGTGCTGCTGCTGCCCTCGCGGGTGTTCCCCGGTGTCTTCGGCGAGCTGCTGACGGCACTGATCGTGGCCGGGGCCTTCGCGGCGTTCCTGGCCACCTCGGCCGGGCTCGTGGTCTCGCTCGCGGGAGTCATCAGCCAGGACGTGTTCTCCGGCTCCGTGCGCTCGTTCCGGCTCTCGGCTGTGCTCTGCGCACTGGTGCCGCTCGTGGTCGCGCTGCTCACGGCTCCGGCCGGTCTCGGCTCGAGTGTCGGCGTGGTCTTCGTCATCGCGGCATCCACCCTGTCCCCGGTCGTGCTGCTCGGCGTCTGGTGGCGCGGTCTCACGGCCCGCGGGGCGGTGGCCGGCATGGTGTCCGGCGGCCTCGCGGCCGGGCTCGCACTGCTCGTGCATGCCGCGGTCGACGGCGTCGGGGTGGCCGCGCCCTACCTCGCGCAGCCGGCGGCCTGGACCATCCCGCTCGCCACCGCGGTCACGGTCGTCGTCTCACTGCTCGATCCGCGAGGGGCATCGCCGCGCACCGACCGGTTCCTCGCACGCCTGCACACGCCCGATCGCGCCTGAGTGGGAGGACGCGCCGCGTTCAGTTCCGGGGAGCGCGCAGCGACCAGGCCGGCCACCAGCCCTCGGGGAGGCCCGCGAGGATCTCCGTCGCCGCTTCCAGCGTCTCCGGCGGGACCGACGGCCCTGGTTCGCCGCCGCTCGAGCGTCCCCCGCCGTCCTGGGTGCGGATCCGGGTGTGCAGCCAGCGCCGCTGACCGACGGGGAACACTTCCCGCAGCCCGCCGGCGGCGATCGAGAGCAGCGTCTCCTCGACGTGATCGGCCACGGTCAGGGCGGACTCGTCGCAGGCATCGCAGGTGCAGCCGGGTGCGATGTCGTGGAACAGGGCTCCGGCCTCGATGCCGACCGATTCGGCCGTCGCGGTGATCGTGATCGCCGCTCCCGTCGTCGGCCGCAGGTGGAAGACGCGCGCTCCCTGCGCGTCGATCCCACGGTCGACGTCGACGACGTACCAGCTCTCGAGATGGTCGACCAGGGCGTCGACGACGGTGAGCACCGGTGCGAAGCGCTCGAGATGCGAGGTGCGCGAGTAGGCGTCGTCCGGCGGGGAGCCGCCGGACCAGCGGGACCCGTAGTCGATGACGTGGCCGTCGTCGTCGACGAACTCCGGGAGCGAGAGCGCGGGGCGTGCGAAGGGCACCGGCGCGACCACGAAGTCCACGTCGTCGATGTCGTCGTGCGCGAGAGCTGCGAGCTCCTGGTCGTCGCGGTCGGTCTGCGGCCAGGAGGCGAGCATCTCCCGGAACGGCTCGCGATGCTCGGGGTGCTCCACGATCGTCCGCAGCAGGCCGGCCACCGGGATCGACATCGTCGAGGTGCCCACCTCGGGCTCGCTCGTCATGCGCCAGGTCGCCGCCGGATGCACCACGGCGATCGCGTTCCCCAGGAACCGCGCCGCCGCATCCGCCGTCTCCGCGGACGCGAGGAGGTCGGGGTGCGCGGCGACGAAATCCCACAGCGCGAAGAGGTCGGCGGCGAGGACGGCCGGGTCGGCGCCGGCGTCGCGGGCGAAGGCCACGAAGGGGGCGAAACCATCCACGAAGCGTGGGGGAGCGACCGGATCGGCGCTGGGCCAGATCAGGATGGCGGATGCGGCGGCATCCGGCATCGGCGCCAGGATGCCGGGGAAGAGGTCAGACATCGTCATCCGGGTCAGATCCGGCGTCCGCGGGGCATCAGCCGCACATCGGGAAGCGGCGGGGCGGGGATGCGCATCTCGTGACCGTCGACGGCGCCGAACCGTGTCGGCTCGGCGCCGGCAGACGACTCGGACTCCCAGTCCGCACGGGCGGCGGCGATCTCGTCGTGCGTGCGTCCGGCGAAGTTCCACCACATCACGATCTCGTCCTCGAAGGGCTCGCCGCCGAGCAGGAACAGCAGCGCGCCATCGGCCGACGACACCTCGACCTCGTCGCGCGAGTCGCCCAGATAGAGCAGCTCGTTGCGCGGCATCGGATGCTCTGCCACCACCACGTCGCCCTCGACGAGCATCACGGCGTGCTCCCACTCCGGCCGCAGCGGCAGTCGCACGCGCGTCCCCGCGGGAACCACGATCTCGGCGCCGACGATCGGCGTGTGCACGGTCGCGGGTGAGGCGACGCCGGCGAACTCTCCGAGCACGACCGTGGCGTCGGCATCCGTGCCTTCATCGGCGGGGAGAGTGAGGCCGGGAAGGTCGACGTGCCGCTCGAACCCGGCGGCGCCGTGGCGGACGGACTCCGGCAGCACGACCCAGAACTGCAGCGCGTCGAGGGGGATCGGTTCCTCGCCGATCGAGTACTCCGAGTGCGAGATGCCGTTCCCGGCCGTCATCAGGTTCAGCTGTCCGCGGCGCAGGTCGGCGTCGCTGCCGAGCGAGTCGCGGTGCCGGATCTCTCCGACCAGCGGCCAGGTCACGGTCTGCAGCCCGATGTGAGGATGCGGCTCCACGCGCATGCGCGTCTCGGCGGGGCCGAACCGGTCGAGGAAGCACCAGGCGCCGATCGTCGGCAGGTTGCGGTGCGGCAGCGCGCGCAGCACGGTCATACCGCGGACTCCGCCGAGCGGTACTTCGCGGGGCTCGAGCACGAGCCGGTGCGGGCCGATCATCACGCGCCCGCGGCCTCGACGCTGTCGTCCGGTGCGGCGGCATCCGGCGTGCGTGGCCAGCGGATCTCGGCGCCGGGGATCTCGTGCGTCTCGAGGTAGCGGGCGATGTAGGGGCACAGCGGCACGATCGCGTCTCCGGATGCCGCGGCATCCGCCAGGGCGTAGGCAGCGAGCTTTCCGGCGAGACCCTGGCCCTGGAAAGCGGGATCGACCTCGGTGTGGGTGAAGCGGATCGATCCGGGGCGCAGGTCGTACTCTGCGAAGCCCGCGAGCGTGCCGTCGGAGCGGATCTCGTAGCGCGAAGCGTCGTCGTTGCGGGTGACGGTGATGTCGGTCATCGGGGCTCCTTCTGGCGTCTTCGTCCAACCTACGCCCGGCGGGGGAGGCGGAGGGCTGTGGACGGACTGCCGCCGAGGTCGGTGAGGGTCGTTACGCTGGAGGGATGCCGCAGACTCCCCGTGACCCGTACGAAGGCTGGGTCCCTGAGCCTGTCGAAGGGTACGCCGATGAGCCGTACGACGATGGCTGGGAGCCGTCCGCGCCGCCGGAGCCGATGGACTGGGAACCCCAGGGAGCCGGGTACGAACCTCCCCTCGACTGGGGTCCAGGACCCACGACCCTGGTCGCGCCGCCTGTCGCTCCCGCCACTCGTCGGGCCACGCCGAGCCGGTACGCCACGGCACGCGAGGCGCTGCACACGGTCTTCGGCTACGACGAGTTCCGCGGCGAGCAGGCCGCGATCGTCGACCAGGTGATCGGCGGCGGCGATGCCATCGTGCTCATGCCCACCGGAGCGGGCAAGAGCATCACGTTCCAGGTGCCGGCACTCGTGCGCGAAGGCACGGGGCTCGTGATCAGCCCGCTCATCGCGCTGATGCACGACCAGGTCGACGCGCTCCGCGCCAACGGCGTGAAGGCCGCGTATCTGAACTCGACGCAGTCCTCGCAGGAGCGCGCCGAGGTCGAGCGCGCGTACGTTGCCGGTGAGCTCGATCTCATCTACGTCGCCCCGGAGCGGTTGTCGAACGCCTCGACGACCGCGCTGTTGCAGCGGGGCACGCTCAGCGTGATCGCGATCGACGAGGCGCACTGCGTGTCGCAGTGGGGCCACGACTTCCGTCCCGACTACCTGATGCTCGGCGATCTGGGCGAGCGGTTCCCCGGCGTCCCGCGCATGGCGCTCACCGCGACCGCGACCCGCGCCACGCACCAGGAGATGACCGAGCGCCTGCGTCTCGGCGATGCGAAGCACTTCGTGGCGAGCTTCGACCGCCCGAACATCCAGTACCGCATCGTGCCCAAGGTCGATCCGCGCAAGCAGCTCGTGGCCTTCATCCGCTCGCAGGACCCTTCGGCAGGCTCAGGGGCCCGGTCGACAGGCTCTGGGACCCAGCCGTGCGGCATCGTCTACGCCCTCAGTCGCAAATCGGTCGAGCAGACGGCGAGCTATCTCGTCGCCCAGGGGTTCGACGCGCTGCCGTATCACGCGGGTCTTCCGGCCGAGGTCCGTGCCGCGAACCAGGCGCGGTTCCTCCGGGAGGACGGCATCGTGATGGTCGCCACTATCGCGTTCGGCATGGGCATCGACAAGCCCGATGTCCGGTTCGTGGCGCACATCGACCTCCCGAAATCCGTCGAGGGGTACTACCAGGAGACCGGTCGCGCCGGCCGAGACGGCGAACCGTCGATCGCCTGGATGGCCTACGGGCTCGGCGATGTCGTGCAGCAGCGCCGCCTCATCGACCAGAGCCCCGGCGACCGCACGTTCAAGATGCGGATGGGGCAGCACCTCGACGCGATGCTCGCGCTGTGCGAGACGGTGGAGTGCCGCCGGCAGAACCTGCTCGGCTACTTCGGGCAGGAGTCGCAGCCCTGCGGCAACTGCGACACGTGCCTGGAGGACACCGCGACCTTCGACGGGCTCGTGCCCGCCCAGAAGCTGCTGTCGACGATCGTGCGACTGAAGCGCGAGCGCAATCAGTCCTTCGGCGCCGGGCACCTGATCGACATTCTCCGCGGAGCCTCGACAGAGCGTATTCGTCAGCAGGGCCACGACAAGCTCGCGACCTACGGCATCGGCGCCGACCTGTCCGACCAGGACTGGCGCAGCGTCGTGCGGCAGCTGCTCGCCCGCGGCATCCTCGTCGCCCAGGGGGACTACGGCACCCTCGCGCCCGGGGAGCAGGCGGCCGGAGTGCTGCGCGGCGAGACCCCGGTGCCCCTGCGCAAAGACACGATCGGGCGTCCGACCACCCCGGCTCGTGCGCGCAAGGCCTCGGCAGCCGATGCGCTCGCCGAGGGCGACCGACCGCTGTTCGAGGCGCTGCGCGCGTGGCGTGCCGAGACAGCGCGTGAGCAGGGCGTGCCCGCCTACATCGTGTTCGGCGACGCGACGCTGCGTGCCCTGGCCGAGCATCGTCCGGCATCCCTCGCCGACCTCGACGGCATCACCGGCATCGGCGCCAAGAAGCGCGAGGCGTACGGCGACGGTGTGATCGCCGTGGTCGCCGCGAACTGAGTCCCCTCACGCGGACTCGTGCCGCGTGCATCCTGCTCGTCGTACGGGTCATGCGGCGCCGCGCATCGCAGACGTCGCAAATGGTCGCTTCGGGGCTGCTAAAGCGACCATTTGCGACCTGTGCGGCTTGCGGGGCGCCAAGAGTTGTCGCTTCGGCGGGGCCGATGCGACAAAGTGTGACCTCTCGCCACCACCACCACCCACAGCGGTCAGCGTGGGGGCAGCACGTCGTCGAGGTGGGCGCGCAGCTGCTCGGCGATGTCGACCACCTCGCGGTCGTAGAGCCACTGGTACTGCAGACCATCCCACATCGCGATCAGCCACAGCGCCTCGTGCGCGGGGTCGCGGTGCGCGGGGAGATCGCCGTCGACCTGGGCCAGGCGGAACAGCTCCGTGAAGTAGGCGATGACGCCGGTGAAGCGGGTGGTGAAGTAGTCGTGGGCGGGATGACCGGCCGGCACCGCCTCGCACGACAGCACCGCATACACCTCGATCAGCCCCGGTTCATCCCGATAACTGCGCGCCGCCCCGTCGGGGAGGCTGCGCAGCAGGTCTCCGGCCGAGCAGACGCCGGTGGCCTCCCGGTGCAGGCTGATCGCGCCGTCGCGTTCGGCGAGCACGGCGCTGAGCAGGACGTCCTTCGAGGGGTAGTGGTGCAGGAGCGTCGACTTCGACACCCCCACGGCGTCGGCGATGTCGCGCAGGCTGGTGTCACCGTAGCCGTCGCGCGCGAACAGGCGCATGGCATCCGCGACGATCTGCGTGCGGCGGCGACGGCCGACCGCGTATCCCGGATCCGTCCCGACGGCTGCCGGTGTCGGCAGTTCGGGGAGGGGCCGGGCCGGTTCCGCTGGCGCATCGATGTCGTCATCCGGATCCCGCCACCCGAGCGGCATCGCCCAGAGGCTCTCGCGCTCTTCGAGCATCTCGACCACGTCGACGTGCCCCGGCAGATACTGCGACAGCAGCTGCAGTCCGTCCCACCCGGCGGTATGACGCACGGTCTCTCCGTAGACATCGCGGTCGGAGGCGATCACGCCGTGGTACTTCGCGTCTTCCAGCACGTCGGCGCTGAGCGCGCGCAACCGGGCGTAGCGCTCCCGCATCCTGGCGTGTGCGGGGTGGGCGGGAGCGGATGCCTCTCCGGTGAGGGCGGCGAACAGCTCGAGGTACCCCTCGGTGCGCGCATTGCGCTCGGCGAGCGCGGCGAAGATGAGATCGCCGGGCTCCGATGCGGCGGCCAGCTCGCTGAACACCGCCTCGTTGTCGGCCTCCAACTCGGCCACCACCTCGGCGAGCAGCTCGTCCTTCGAGGCGAAATGGCCGAGCAGGCCGGGGTGGCTGACGGACGCGGCGGCGGCGATGTCGCGCAGCGACGTCGAGCGGTATCCGTGGCTGACGAAGAGGTCGTGCGCCGATGTCAGGATGCGCTGCCGCGTGGCGGAGGCCTGCGCGTGCCGTGATCCGGTCGTCGTCGTCATCATCGCATGCCCCTCCTGCATCCTATCCTCGCTCATTACCAATCGGTCTAGATTCACTTACCAACCGGTCGGGTTTCGTGTATCGTCTTCCCAGAGCCACGTCGCCCGAAGACGTGCGCACGTCGAAAGGGACCTCATGACAGAGTTGTCATCCGCCGCCAACGCCGCTGCCGTCGGCACCACCGGCTTCAAAGCTCCAGGAACGACACCGCCCCGTACCCCGCGCGGCTACGCGCCCGGCCTCGCCGCGGTGAACTTCGGCGTCTACCTCGCCCTCCTCACCCCGGTGATGGTGTCGATGGCCTTCAAGATCCAGCACCTCGATCCCACGAACACCGAGGGCAGCCTCGGGCTCGTCATGGGAGTGGGCGCCGCATTCGCGCTCATCGCGAACCCGCTGGTCGGACGCCTCTCCGACCGCACCACCTCGCGCTGGGGCATGCGCCGTCCGTGGATCCTCGGCGGAGCGATCGTCGGCCTCGGCGGCTTCGCGATCATCGGCGCCGCAAGCTCGGTGTGGGTGGTGCTCCTCGCCTGGTGCCTCGTGCAGACCTCGATGAACGCGGTGCTGGCCGCCGCGAACGCCACGCTCCCCGATCAGGTGCCGGTCAGCAGCCGCGGCAGGGTCTCGGGCATCGTGGGCATCACGACTCCGATCGGCATCCTCGCCGGCAGCTTCATCGTGAACTTCCTGCCCGGCGACTTCGAGCGCTTCGTGGTTCCCGGCGTGATCGCCCTGATCCTCGCGGTCGTGTTCGTCCTGACCCTGAAGGACCGCCGTCTGGCCGAGAAGCCCGCCGACCGCTTCACGGCGCGCATGTTCTTCAGCTCCTTCGTCTTCAACCCCCGTAAGCACCCCGACTTCGGCTGGACCTGGCTGACGAAGTTCTTCGTGATGTTCGGGTACGCCGGCATCGCGACCTTCCTCCCGCTGTACCTGATCACGAAGTTCTCGCTCGATGAGCAGGGCGCGGTCGGCACGATCCTGATCGCCAACCTCGCCTCGATGGCGGCGATGGCGATCTCGTCTCCGCTGGGCGGGTTCCTCTCCGACCGGATCGGCAAGCGCCGTCCGTTCGTCGCGATCGCCGGTGTGGTGATGGTCGTGGGCCTCGTGATCCTCGCGATCGCCCCCGACGTCACCACCGTGATCATCGCGCAGGCGATCATCGGCCTCGGCGCCGGTTCCTTCCTCTCGGTCGATCTCGCCCTCGCGACCGAGGTGCTGCCCAACCCCGACGACACCGCCAAGGACCTCGGCGTGCTCAACATCGCCAATGCGCTGCCGCAGTCGATCGCGCCCGCGATCGCTCCGGGCATCATCGCTCTCGGCGCCGCCACCCCGCTCGGCGGCTACACCACCTGGTACCTCTTCGGCGCGCTCGTCGCCCTGGCCGGCGCCGTTCTCGTCTACCGCATCAAGGGAGTCAAGTGACCATGACGGACACCACCATCGCGACGGCGACCGCGACGCGTCCCTGGCTCGACGCGAGTCTGCCCGTGGACGAGCGGGTGCAGCTGCTGCTCGACGAGATGACGATCGAGGAGAAGGCCGGGCTCTTCTTCCACACCATGATCGCGATCGGCGACCTCGACGAGCCGAACCCGACCTTCAGCACGCCCAGCGCCCGCGACTTCCTCGAGAAGAAGCAGATGACGCACTTCAACCTGCTCGGCGCCGCGCCGACCGGACGCGAGATCGCCGCGTGGCAGAACGCGGTGCAACGGCTCGCGGCCTCGACGCGCCTCGGCATCCCGGTGACGCTGTCGACCGACCCGCGCCACTCGTTCAGCGAGAACCCGGGCGCGTCGATCCTCGCCGGTCCTTTCTCGCAGTGGCCCGAGACCCTCGGGCTCGCGGCGACGCGAGACCCCGAGCTCGTGGAGCGCTTCGCCGACATCGCCCGCCAGGAGTACACGGCGGTCGGGCTGCGCGTCGCACTGCACCCGCAGGTCGACCTCGCCACCGAGCCGCGCTGGGCACGCCAGACCGCGACCTTCGGGGAGGATGCCGAGCTGTCCGGCGTGCTCGGGGCCGCGTACATCCGCGGATTCCAGGGCGCGTCCTTCGGCCCCGGCTCTGTCTCGACCATGACCAAGCACTTCCCCGGGGGTGGTCCGCAGAAGGATGGCGAGGACCCGCACTTCCCGTACGGCCGTGAGCAGGTGTACCCGGGTGGGAAGTTCGAGCTGCACCTCGCGCCGTTCGAGGACGCGCTCGCCGCCGGGACCCGTCAGATGATGCCGTACTACGGCATGCCGGTCGGAACCGAGTATGAGGAGGTCGGATTCGGCTTCAACAAGTCCGTGATCACCGGCCTGCTGCGCGAGCGCTACGGGTTCGACGGGATCGTCTGCACCGACTGGGGTCTGATCAACGACTCCGAGATCTTCGGGCAGCCGTTCCCGGCGCGCGCCTGGGGCGTGGAGGAGCTGACGCCGCGCGAGCGCATGAAGAAGGTGCTGGATGCCGGCGCCGATCAGTTCGGCGGCGAGGACTGCCCCGAGCTGCTGGTCGCGCTCGTCGCCGACGGCGAGATCACCGAGGAGCGTCTCGACGTGTCGGCCCGACGCCTGCTGCGCGAGAAGTTCGAGCTCGGTCTGTTCGAGAATCCGTTCGTCGACGAGGATGCCGCCGATGAGGTCGTCGGTCGTGCGGAGTTCCGCGCGGCCGGGGAGCAGGCTCAGCGGGCGTCGATCACGGTGCTCACGAACCAGGGCGCGCTGCCGTTCGCACCGGGCCGCAGGCTCTACGTCGAGGGCATCGACTCCGCGGTGGCCTCGGCGTACGGCGAGGTCGTCGCGACCCCCGCCGAGGCCGACCTCGCGATCATCCGCCTGCAGGCTCCGTTCGAGGAGCGCGAGACGATGTTCGAGAACTTCTTCCACGCCGGCTCACTCGACTTCGATGCCGAGGTGGTCGCGCACGTGCGGGAGGTCGCAGCTGTCGTCCCGACCGTGGTCGACGTGCTCGCGGATCGTCCGCCGATCCTGACCCCGCTCGTCGACGTCGCGGCCGCCGTGACCGTGAACTGGGGCGCATCCGGTGCGGCACTGCTCGACGTGCTCAGTGGCGCGGCCCCGGCGCAGGGCGCGCTGCCGTTCGACCTGCCGCGGTCGATGGCGGCTGTCGAGGCATCCGCCCCCGATGTGCCGTTCGACACCGCCGATCCGCTGTTCCGCTTCGGCCACGGGCTGACGCTCTAGCGCGGTTGCTGTTCGCGCCGTCCTGCACGGCAGGCGTCGCATTTGGTCGCTTCGCGTGTGCTGAAGCGACCAGATGCGACCACTCCCGCGGGGGACCTGTCGCATCTGGTCGCCTCCCGCGTGCGCAGGCGACCATTTGCGACCACTCCCGGGTGAGAGGTGGTCGGTCCCAGGGGCAGGCAGCCACTCCCACCGGCCTGTGGCCCTCACGGGGGCATCCTGTCGCCTGGCGACAAGGCGGGGCGGGCCCGTGACGGGATGCTGTTGGAGGATGACGACAGGCGGCTTCGCCCTGGTTTGTCGCAGACCTACCATGTGAGCATCCCTGCTTCTCTTCGAGAGGAATGCCCATGGTCGACGCCGCCGTCCGTTCTTCCGCGACACCCACCCCGTCGAACGACGCCCTGAATACGCCGCACATCGATGTGGCGCAGGTCAACGAGCTGCTGATGGGCACTTGGGGCGACACCCGCCGCCAGGCCCGCGAGATGATCAAGGACTCCGCGTTCTGGCGCAAGGACGAGCTCGGCAAGGACGAGCACCGCGAACGCGTGCTGAGCCAGCTCCACCTGCTGGTCGAGAACAAGGCCGTGCACCGCGCGTTCCCCAAGTGGCTCGGCGGCGAGGAGAACAACGGCGCCAACATCGCCGGCTTCGAGGAGCTGGTCGTCGCCGACCCGAGCCTGCAGATCAAGTCGGGTGTGCAGTGGGGGCTGTTCGGCTCTGCGATCCTGCAGCTCGGCACCAGGGAGCACCACGAGAAGTGGCTGCCCGGTGTGATGGACCTCTCCATCCCCGGCGCCTTCGCGATGACCGAGATCGGGCACGGCTCCGACGTGGCATCCGCCGGCACCACCGCGACCTATGACCCCGAGACGGAGGAGTTCGTCATCCATACCCCGTTCCGCGGGGCGACGAAGGAGTACCTCGGTAACGCGGCGCTGCACGGCATCGCGGCGACCGTGTTCGCGCAGCTGATCACCAACGGCGTGAGCCATGGCGTGCACTGCTTCTACGTGCCGCTGCGCGGTGAGGACGGCGTGGACCTGCCCGGCATCGGCCGTGAGGACGACGGACTCAAGGGCGGCCTGAACGGCATCGACAACGGACGCCTGTCGTTCGACCACGTGCGCATCCCCCGCACGAACCTGCTCAACCGCTACGGCGATGTCGCTCCTGACGGCACCTACTCCAGCGCGATCGACAGCCCCGGCCGTCGCTTCTTCACGATGCTCGGCACCCTGGTTCAGGGGCGCGTCTCGCTCGACGGGGCGGCGTCCTGGGCCTCCGCGCTCGGACTCGACATCGCGATCACCTATGCCACCGAGCGCCGCCAGTTCGACGGCGCCGACGGAGAAGAGGTCGTGCTGCTCGACTACGGCAAGCACCAGCGCCGTCTGCTCCCACGGCTCGCGACCACGTACGCCCAGATCTTCGCGCACGACGAGTTCCTGCAGAAGTTCGACGGCGTGTTCTCGGGCCGCACCGACACCCCGGCCGACCGCGAGGACCTCGAGACGCTCGCGGCCGCCCTCAAGCCGCTGTCGACCTGGCACGCGCTCGACACGCTGCAGGAGGCGCGTGAGGCCTGCGGTGGTGCCGGCTTCATGTTCGAGAACCGTCTGGTGGGCCTGCGCGCCGACCTCGACATCTATGTCACGTTCGAGGGTGACAACAACGTGCTGCTGCAGCTGGTGGGCAAGCGGCTGCTCACCGACTATGCGAACCAGTTCCGCGGCAAGGATGCGGCCGCTCTGGCCAAGTTCGCCGTGGGCCAGACCGCGGGCAAGGTGTTCCACGGCGCCGGACTGCGTCAGTTCGGACAGGCCGTCGCCGACTTCGGTCAGGTGTCGCGCTCGGTTGAGAACGGTCTGCGTGAGGGGCAGCAGCACGAGCTGCTCGCCGACCGTGTGCAGCAGATGGTCGCCGACATCGCCGGTCGCCTGCGTGCCGGAGCGAAGGACAAGGCCCTCGGCGCCCGGCTGTTCAACGAGAACCAGGCCGAGCTCATCGAGGCCGCCCGTGCGCACGGCGAGCTGCTGCAGTGGGAGGCGTTCACCGACGCCATCCATGGCATGCAGGACGGCGAGAGCAAGCAGGTGCTCACCTGGCTGCGCGACCTGTTCGGGCTTCAGCTGATCGAGAAGCATCTGGCCTGGCACCTCATCAACGGACGCCTGTCCACGCAGCGCGCCGCAGCGGTGTCGAGCTACATCGACCGGCTCTGCGCCCGTCTGCGCCCGCACGCGCTCGACCTCGTGAAGGCCTTCGGCTACGAGCCCGAGCACGTGCGCGCACCCATCGCGTCCGGCGCCGAGCGGGAGCGTCAGGACGAGGCCCGTGCGTACTACGCCGACCTCGCGGCATCCGGCGCCGCTCCGATCCAGGAGAAGGCGCTCAAGAAGCAGAAGCGCTGACCGCGGTCGTTCACAACTCCTCAGATCCAGGGTGGAATCAGTCGATTCCGCCCTGGATCCGTCTTCGGCCGCCGAATCTTGAGGAGTTGTGAACCGGATGTCGTCGGCACCCAGCGAACACTGTGTTCGCGGTCGGTAGGGTCGAGCCGACGTCTGAGAAAGAGGAGCACCGCATGAGCACTGTCCACGCCTACGCCGCACCGAGCGAGGCTGCACCGCTGGAGCGCACCACGATCGAGCGCCGGGAACTCGGCCCGCGCGACGTCCTGATCGACATCGCCTTCGCCGGCATCTGCCACTCCGACATCCACACCGTCCGCGGCGACTGGGGCCCGCAGAGCTACCCGCTCGCGCCGGGGCACGAGATCACCGGCACCGTCGCAGCGGTCGGCGCCGAGGTGTCGTCGTTCGCGATCGGCGACCGGGTCGGAGTGGGCTGCATGGTGAACTCCTGCGGTCGGTGCCGCAACTGCACGCGCGGACTCGAGCAGTTCTGCGTCGAAGGTGCCGTCATGACCTACGGCGGCACCGACCGTGACGGCACCATCACGCAGGGCGGGTACTCCGAGCAGGTCGTCGTGACCGAGGCCTTCGTGCTGCGGATCCCCGACGCGCTCCCGCTCGACGCCGCCGCGCCGCTGCTGTGCGCCGGCATCACCACGTACTCTCCGCTGCGGCACTGGAACGTCGGCCCCGGCACCCGCGTCGCGGTCGTGGGGCTCGGCGGTCTGGGGCACATGGGCGTGCAGATCGCCCACGCGCTCGGTGCCGAGGTCACGGTGCTGTCGCAGACCCTGAGCAAGCAGGACGACGGTCTCCGCCTCGGCGCCGACCGGTACTTCGCCACGAGCGACCGCACGACGTTCCGCGAACTGCGCTCCTCGTTCGACGTGATCCTGAACACCGTGAGCGCCGTGCTCGACATGCGCTCCTACCTGAGCCTGCTCGACGTCGACGGCACTATGGTCTGCGTCGGTGCGCCGGCAGAGCCGCTCGCGGTGGGGGTCTCCTCGCTGATCGGCGGACGCCGTTCGCTGGCCGGCTCGAACATCGGCGGCATCGCGGAGACCCAGGAGATGCTCGACTTCTGCGCCGAACACGGTATCGCCTCGGAGATCGAGGTCATCTCCGCGTCCGAGATCAACGCCGCCTATGAGCGGGTGCTCGCGTCGGACGTCCGGTACCGCTTCGTGATCGACGCGGCGACCATCCGCGAGTGACCTCCTGACGCCCTGACGCACAGCCGCGCGCCGGGACCGGACGCGATGTCGGCGCCGGCGGATAGCCTGAGCAGATGACCTCCCTGATCAACGGCCCCGACGAGCGCGCCCGCTGCGCGTGGGTGGGCAACGACGCCGAGTACCGCCGCTATCACGACGAGGAGTGGGGCACCCCGCTGCACGGCGATCGTGCGCTGTTCGAGAAGATGGCGCTCGAGGGCTTCCAGGCGGGGCTGTCGTGGATCACTGTCCTGCGCAAGCGCCCGCACTTCCGCGAGGTGTTCGCCGGATTCGAGCCCGAGGCGGTCGCGGAGTTCGATCAGGACGATGTGGAGCGCCTGATGGCGGATGCCGGGATCATCCGCAACCGCGCGAAGATCGAGGCGACGATCGGCAACGCCCGGATCGTGCGAGGGATGGCAGAGGGAGAGCTCGACGCCCTGATGTGGTCCTTCGCCCCTCCGGCATCGGCGTCGAGACCGGCGACGATGGGCGAGGTACCCCCGGTGACCCCCGAATCGACCGCGATGAGCAAAGAGCTGCGCCGCCGAGGGTTCCGTTTCGTCGGACCCACCACGATGTACGCCCTGATGCAGTCATCCGGCATGGTCGACGACCACATCCAGGGGTGCTGGCGGGCCTGATCCGCCGCGACGCCGAGAGCATCCCGGCTGACACCGTTCATGGGCAGTTCTCCCCATCGAGAGCACTACCACAGCGCGGTTAGGATGGACCGGTACGCCGCGGGCTTTCGGCTGGTGGTGAGAGTCGGATACGACCCTGGGGGGAACCGGGTATGAAGGCGTTGTCATGGATGCGTGCGCGACCCAAGACGCTGGCTTCGGCCGCGGGCGTCACGGTGGGCGTGATCGCCATCACGACCATGGCCTTCACGTATGAGGGCTTCCCCACCACCAAGGTCGACCTGAACGACGGCGGCGTCTGGATCACCAAGACGTCGAGCCTGCTCGTCGGTCACTTCAACCACGAGTCCACCGTTCTCGACGGCGGACTGCGCACCACGGGCGAGGATTACGACATCCTCCAGGCGGCGTCCACCGTCCTCGTGGTCGATGACAGCGCCTCCACCGTCACCGCGGTCGATCCCGCCCGCATCTCACTCGGCGACTCCGCCGCCATCCCCACGACCGCGAAGGTCGCCCTCGGCAACCGCACCGCCGCCGTCCTCGACGAGAAGTCCGGCGACCTCTGGGTCGTGCCGGTGCGGGGGATCGCCGGCTTCGAGATCGAGGCGGCAGAACCGCTCGTGGAGCTCGGCGAGAACGCCGACGTGGCCGTCGCGCACGACGGCACCGTGTTCGCGCTGTCGGCCGAGCGCGGTGAGGTCGTCACCGTCCCCGTCGACAACGAGGGCGAGGCGGGTGAGCCGTCGACGGCATCGGTCGGTGAGATCGACGCGGCGGTACGCCCCACGATCACGGCCGTCGGACGCACGCCGGTCGTGCTCGACGCTGCTGCAGGAGTCGTGATGACGCCCGGCGGGTTCCGCACCGAGATCGACGGCGCCGCGGATGCGGTGCTCCAGCAGGCGTCGGCGGAGACGGATGCCGTGGCCGTCGCCACGGCCTCGACACTTCTCGAGGTACCGCTCGACGGGAGCGAGGTGACCGAGACCGCCGTCGGCGCGAACGGCACGGCAGCCGCCCCGGTGTGGCTGCGCGGCTGCACGTACGGCGCCTGGGCGGGCTCGGCGAAGTTCGTGCGCGAATGCCCCGGCGCTGCCAATGACGTGAATGCGGTCGTCGATGGTGCTGAGGATGCGACGAGCCTGGTCTTCCGCGTCAACCGCGATGTCATCATCCTCAACGACGCCGTCGGCGGCGCGGCCTGGATGGCCGACGACAGCCTGCAGCGCGTCGACAACTGGAACGACCTGACCCCTCCCGACGGAGAGACCGAGAACGAGGACGACTCGACCGAGGAGACGGTGGAGACCACGCTGCCGGAGCGCAGCGAGATCAACACCCCGCCCGTCGCGGAGGACGACTCGTACGGGGTGCGCCCCGGCGCCACGACGATGCTCCCCGTCCTCGACAACGACAACGACGCGGATGGCGATGTGCTCGTCGCGGCGCTCGCCGAGAAGCAGCCGTCGATCGGCACCGTGCAGGCCGTGAACAACGGGGGGTCGCTGCAGATCGCCGTCGACAAGGACGCGTCCGGGACCGCCACGTTCACATACGAGGCAGACGACGGGCGCAAGGGCAAGGACACCGCGACGGTGACCCTCACGGTGCGCCCCTGGGACGAGAACGACGCCCCGGTGGCGAAGCGCAAGACGGCGCTGGCGGTGGAGACCGGCGGCACGATCTCGTACAACATCCTTCCGGACTGGATCGACCCGGATGGCGATGACATCTACCTGCAGAGCGTCACGCCTGCCGAGGGCGACGAGGTCGACTTCAGCAAAGACGGTCAGATGACCTACAAGGCCACCGCGAGCCTGCAGGGGCGCAAGGAAGTCCAGGTCGTCGTGGCGGATGCCTCCGGGCTCACGACCACCTCGACGCTCACGCTCGACGTGCGCCCGCAGGGATCGACGAACCCCAAGACGAACGCCGACCACGTGGTCACGCGCGCAGGGGAGCAGGTCACCGTCGCGCCGCTGGTCAACGACACGAGCGCCGGTCGCGAACCGCTGCGTCTGAGCCGGGTGCTCGACACGCAGGGTGCGACGATCCAGCCGAACACCCAGAACAAGACGTTCACGTTCGTCGCGCCGGAGCCCGGCGTCTACTACGTGCAGTACCAGGTGACGACCGGTCCGAAGAACGGCGAGGGGCTGGTCCGCGTCGATGTGATGCCGGAGAGCGAGACGGATCTGCCCCCGGTCGCGGTGCGCGACGTGGCGCTGCTGCCCACGGGCGGCGACGTGCTGCTCGGCGTGCTCAACAACGACACCGACCCTGCTGGCGGCATCCTCGTCGTGCAGTCCGTCTCGCTGGACCCGGGAAGCGGCATCTCGGTCTCGGTGCTCAACCACGAGACGCTGCGCATCACCGACCAGGGCGCCCTCCAGAACGAGGTGCGCATCGCGTACCGGATCTCGAACGGATCGAAGTCCGCCGACGGCGAGGTCGTGGTGATCCCGATCCCCGCTCCCGACGAGATCCTGCCGCCGACCGCCAACGCCGACACCGCCACCGTGCGCGCCGGCGACGTCGTCACCATCCCCGTGCTCGACAACGACACCCACCCGAGCGATGACGTGCTGCACCTCTCGCCCGATCTCATCGAGCCGCTGGTCGACCCCGAGGACGGGGAGGCCTTCGTCTCGCAGGACGAGGTGCGTTTCAAGGCCGGTCCCGAGGCGAAGACGGTCTACCTCACGTATGAGGCCGTCGACTCCCGGCAGCAGAAGGCGGCCGGATTCGTCACGATCCAGATCCTGCCGATCGACGTGGAGAAGAACGCCTCTCCGCGTCCGCAGGACCTCACGGCTCGCGCCCTCGCCGGCAGCGAGGTGAACATCGCCGTGCCGCTCGACGGCATCGACACGGACGGTGACTCCGTCGAGCTCATCGGCATCGACTCGAGCCCGGCCAAGGGGCGCATCACGAAGGTCGGCCCGAACTACTTCACGTACGAGGCGGCCGAGGGATCCGCCGGAGTCGACGCCTTCACGTACCGCGTCCGCGACCGCCTCGGCAAGGAGGGGACGGCGACCATCCGCGTCGGCGTCGCCCCCGCGGAGCAGATCAACCAGGCGCCCTATGCGGTGAAGGATGCCGTGGTCGTGCGCCCCGGTCGCGAGATCGCGGTTCCCGTGCTGGACAACGACTCGGATCCCGAGGGCGACAAGCTCCAGCTCGTCAAGAACGGCCTCGAGGTGCCTGAAGCCCTGACCGCGCGGGTCTCGGGCGATCGCGTGCTCGTGCAGGCGCCGAACGAGGAGATGGAGACCTCGCTGCAGTACACGGTGGTCGACACCCGTGGCGCCACGGCGACCGCGACGCTGCAGATCACGGTCGACGAGGATGTGCCGCTCAAGGCCCCTGTCGCGCGTGACGACCGGCTCCAGCCCTCTGATCTGAAGGACGGCAGTCTGTCGGCCGATCTCGAGATCCTCAAGAACGACGAGGACCCGGACGGCACCAAGGACA
Source organism: Microbacterium sp. NPDC087591 (assembly GCF_044743625.1). NCBI lineage: Bacteria > Bacillati > Actinomycetota > Actinomycetes > Micrococcales > Microbacteriaceae > Microbacterium > Microbacterium sp. NPDC087591. The sequence goes on along the minus strand of NZ_JBIUWU010000001.1, from coordinate 1,074,684 downwards.
AGCTCGAGATCGAGGTCGGCGAGGGCGGGACGCTCCTCGAGGGCGGCCTGGTCCGCGTCACCGTCACCGAGGAGCTGCAGCTGATCCGCTACACGCTCACCGACCCCGATGGGCTGCAGGCATCCGCGTTCATCTTCGTGCCATCGCGCGCCGACCTGCGCCCGACGCTGAATTCCACGAAGCCGGTCGAGGTCGTCAGCGGCGAGACCAAGGAGCTGCCGCTCGACAAGTACGTGACCGTGGCGGGCGGGGGCGAGGTGAAGATCACCGAGAAGGCGAAGATCACCGCGAACCACGCCAACGGCGACGATCTGCTGCTCGACGCGAGCACCCTCGTCTACACCTCGGCGGACGGGTTCTTCGGACCGGATTCGCTGACCTTCGAGGTCACGGACGGCACCGGTCCCGATGACCCTGAGGGACGCAAGGCGACGCTCAGCATCCCGATCAACGTGCTACCGCCGGAGAACCAGCAGCCCACGTTCCTGCAGGGGCAGGTGAATGTCGCGCCCGGTGAGGACGCGGTTCCGCTCGACCTGGCCGCGCTCACCGACGACCCAGACCCCGAGGACAAGGGCAAGCACGAGTACTCCTTCATCGGCGGAGAGGCCAACGGCATCTCTGCGCGAGTCGATGGCGATCGCCTGTACGTCGAGGCCTCCTCGAACGCCAAGAAGGGCGCGACCGCGACGCTGAAGATCCGCGTCAGCGACGGAGAGACGGAGCCGATCGAGGGGACGGTGACCGCTCTCGTGACGGCATCGACCCGCAACCTGGCCTCAGCCAACACGGACACGATCTCCGAGGCCGATGCCGGCAAGACGATCACTGTTCCCGCGCTCGCGAACGACGTCAATCCGTTCCCCGAGACGCCGCTGAAGATCGTCTCGGCCGTGACCGAATCCGGCGACGCCAACGTGTCGAACACGGCATCCGAGGTCACCATCACTCCGGCGAAGAGCTTCGTCGGCACGCTCGTGGTGCGCTACCGCATCCAGGATGCGACCGAGGATGCCGATCGCGAGGTGAACGGCCAGATCGTGGTCACCGTGCAGGACGTGCCGGGGGCGCCGGGTACCCCGACCGTCACCAGCGTGCAGGACCGCACCGTGGTCATCTCCTATTCGGCCCCGACCAACAACGGAGCGGAGATCACCAAGTACACCGTGAAGTCGGTGACCGGCGGCGCCTACTCGAAGGAATGCCAGTCGACCACCTGCACGCTCGACGGGCTGACCAACAACGTCGAGTACGCGTTCCAGGTGACGGCCACCAACCGCGTCGGCGAATCCGCGCCCTCGGGCACCTCGGAGATCGCTCGTCCGGATGCGCGTCCCGACACTCCCAACCCGCCGACCCTCGTGTTCGGAGACAAGTCGCTCAAGGTGGCGTGGACGACCCCGACGACCCCCGGGTCCCCGGTCGACCGCTACACGCTCGAGATCTCTCCGGCGCCGCCGTCCGGCATCACGCAGAAGGAGGTGACCGGCAACTCCCTGGTGTGGGAGGGCCTCGAGAACGGGTCCGACTACCAGGTGCGGGTGCAGGCGCACAACCGCGCGCCCGACCCTTCCAGCTGGAGTGGTTGGTCGGCCTCCGAGATCCCGGCGGGACCGCCGCTCGCGGCAGGGGCTCCGACCACGCAGGAGCTCGAGCCGGTCGGCAACCAGGCCCAGATGCAGGTGAACTGGGTCGCACCCGACAAGAACGGCGACGCGATCCGCAGCTACGAGCTGCAGGTGCTCGAGGGCGGCAACGTCGTGCGAACCATCACGCCGGGAGCGCAGGCGACCAGCCAGGCCGTGGTCGTTCCGACATCCGAGGCCGCGTACACCTACCGCATCCGTGCCTACAACAAGGCGGGCTGGGGCGAGTGGAGTGCGCAGTCGGCGCCGCGTCGCGGTGTCACCGCGCCCGGCGCCCCGACCAGCCTGAGGGTCACGAACGAGGGCGACCAGCAGCTCACGATCGCGTACAACCCGGGCTCGCGCAACGGAGCCAGGGCGGGTGAGGTGGCGTACCAGTACAGCCTCGGCAACGGCAACTGGGCCGGAATCCCCGGCGACAACGTGATCCGTGGTCTCAGCAACGGCACGAACTACAACGTGCAGGTGCGCGGTGTGGCCACGGTCGACGGCACCACGTATGCCGGTGCGGCGTCGAACACGGCCTCGGGCAATCCGCACGGCAAGCCGCACACCCCGAGCGGGGGTGCGCAGCAGCTGACCACCCAGGTGCGCCTCAGCTGGAATGCGCTCGGCTCGCCGAACGGCCGCGACATCGCCGTCGTCCAGATCAGCATCGACGGCGGCGGCTGGCAGAACGTCGGCATCAGCGGCTCCACCGACGTCGGCAACGACTACGACCAGTCCCACAACATCCGGGTCAGGGCGCAGGACACGACCGGCGCCTGGTCGGACGTCAGCCCGACCTACAGCGCGCAGTCCAGCCCACGCCCGCAGCCGCGCGCCTGGGTCACGCGAGGAACTCCCGGCAACTGGCCCGGTCAGTGCACCGACGGCACCTGCGCGAAGTTCGTCATCAACACCTCGAACTTCCCCGCGGGCAGGTACCAGGTCTATTGCAACAGCAATGCGCCCACCGCCGGCCCGCGCTTCGCCGGAGGCTCGAGCTGGAACATTCCGGCCAACGGATCGGTCGAGATCGGCTGCTTCCACGGAAACGGCGGTCGCGGCTACCAGGTGTGGGTCACGATCAACGGCACGGATTACGAACGCAGCAACTGGTAGCGGTTCGGCGCCCTTCCCCTCTTCTCACAGAAAGCAGAACACCCCATGAGCATGACCCCCGAACAGGCTGCCTGGTTCCAGGGCACCTTCCAGCGTCTGGTCGACAACATCGACAAGGCGGTGCAGGGCAAGAAGGAGATCGTCGGCCTCGTGCTCTCGTCGATGCTCGCCGAGGGACACGTGCTGTTGGAGGATGCTCCCGGGACCGGGAAGACCAGCCTGGCGAAGGCGCTCGCAGCGACCGTGCAGGGCACCAGCGCCCGCATCCAGTTCACGCCCGACCTGCTGCCGTCCGACGTGACCGGTGTGACGATCTACGACCAGCAGTCGCACAGGTTCGAGTTCCACAAGGGACCGATCTTCGCGTCGATCGTGCTCGCGGACGAGATCAACCGTGCCTCCCCGAAGACGCAGTCCGCGCTGCTCGAGGTGATGGAGGAGTCGCGCGTCACGGTCGACGGCGTCACGCACGAGACCGGTCGTCCGTTCCTCGTGATCGCGACGCAGAACCCCATCGAGCAGGCGGGAACGTACAAGCTCCCCGAGGCACAGCTCGACCGCTTCCTGATCAAGACGTCGATCGGCTACCCCGACCTCGCGATCACCGAGAGCATCCTCGCCGGTGCCTCGGACCGCAACCCCTCCGCGGCACTCTCGGCCATCATCACGACCAGCGCGGTGGCCGACATGGCCGACCTCGCGGCATCCGTGCACGTCGAACCGGCGGTGCTGCGCTACGTCGCCGAACTGGCCGAGGCCACGCGTGCCGACTCCGCGATCCGCCTGGGCGTCTCGGTGCGTGGTGCGATCGCGATGATCCGCATGGCGAAGGTGTGGGCAGCGGCCCACGGACGCCACTTCGTGCTCCCGGATGACATCAAGGCCCTGGCCCGCCCGGTCTGGCAGCACCGACTGCTGCTCGACGCCGAGGCGGAGTTCGCCGGCACCAGCAGCGACGCGGTCATCGCCCGCGTGCTCGACGCCGTCGCTGCACCGCAGGCGCGAACGGCGGCCTGATGACCGCGGAGGCACTTCAGGCGCCGCCGGCGCAGACGGAACGCGACGCCGGATGGCGTGATATCGCGGCCGTCATCGGCGCGCGCGTCCTGACGCGCCTCCGACTCATCGCGGCGGCAGTCCGCCCCCTGGCGTGGGTGCTGCTCGCGCTCGTGGTGGGCTTCTGGATCCTCGGCCAGGTCGCCGGTTGGTCGGAGTTCACGGTCGCCGCGGTCGTGATCGCGATCACGCTCGTGCTGTGCTCGCTGTTCCTGATCGGGCGCACGGCCTACGACGTGTCGCTCGACCTCGCGCGCACCCGGGTCGTGGTGGGGGAGCGGGCGGTCGGCGCGCTGACCCTCGCCAACCGCGGAACACGGGCCATCCTGCCCTCGCGCGTGGTGCTGCCCGTCGGCGCGGGGCGCGGCGAGTTCGGCATCCAGCGGCTCGCCGCCGGCGAGGAGGCGGAGGAGCTGTTCGCGATCCCCACCCAGAAGCGCGGGGTCGTGAAGGTGGGGCCGGTGAGTGTCGTCCGCGGTGACCCGCTCGGTCTGTTCGAGCGTGCACACCGCCGCGACGACCCGGTGGATCTGTACGTGCATCCGCGCACTGTGCTGTTCGACGGTCAGTCGCTCGGATACCTGCGCGATCTCGAGGGACTCCCGGCGGCGGACCTGTCGCGCGATGATGTCTCGTTCCACGCGCTGCTGGAGTATCAGCCCGGTGATGACCTGCGCCACGTGCACTGGAAGTCGACCGCGCGCACGGGCACCATGATGGTGCGTCAGTACGAGGAGACCCGTCGGTCGCACTTCGTGATCGGTCTCTCCCGCTCGACGGGCGACTACGCCTCCGATCAGGACTTCGAACTCGCCATCTCCATCGCCGGATCCATCGGTCTGCGCGCGATCCGTGATTCACAGCGCGTCGATGTGCGCGTCCAGGGCCGTGAACTCCCCGCGGGCACCGGAAAGCAGCTGCTCGATTCGCTCGCCGCGATCGAGGAGAGCAAGCCGCGCGAAGGAGGCATCGCGGAGCTGGCCGGTGTGCTGTCCCGCACCATGCCCCTCGCGAGCGTCGTGGTGCTGGTGTGCGGCTCCAAGGTGCGCGCCGACGATCTCCGACTCGCCTGTTCCCGCCTGCCCTACGGCGCGCGCGTCCTCGCGGTCGTCGCGGACGGCTCCGTGTCGTCGCCGGCGCTGCAGCGCATCGGTGACGCCGACGTCATGACCATCGGCGAACTCGCACAGGTCCCGCTCGCTCTGCAGAAGGTACTCGCATGACCGCTCCGGCCACCGCGTCCCCCACGCTCCCCCTGCGCCGTTGGATCCTCGACCTCGGTGCCACCATGGCGCTCGTCGTCGTCTCGCTCGTCGGATTCTGGCCGACGTTCGGGGGGCCTTCGTTCCTGCCCGCCGCCATCGGAGGGGTCGTCCTCGGCCTCGGGATCGCGGCCGTCACCGCCTGGCGGCGCTGGGGCATCCTGATCACCACGGGCCTCGTGATCGCCACCTACTTCGTGTTCGGGGGCGCGCTCGCGCTGCCGCAGACCGCGATCATCGGGGTCATCCCGTCACTCGACACGCTGCAGCGACTCGCGCTGGCCCCGGTCACCGCATGGAAGCAGCTGTTGACGACCGTGGCCCCGGTCGCGGCGAGCGACGGACACCTCGTCGTCCCGTTCCTGCTCGCGCTGGTGGTGACGGCGCTGACGGCGTCGCTCGCCCTGCGTCTCGCGCAGGTGGCCTGGGCGCTGATCCCCGCTGCGGCACTGCTCATGCTCGTGATCGCACTCGGTACCCCGGAGCCGGCCTTCCCGATCGTGCAGGGCCTGGTCTTCGCCGTCGTCGCCGTCGCCTGGCTCGCGCTGCGTCAGATCTGGGCTCCGCAGAACGCGGCCGTCTCGGTGAGCGATGTCGATCCCTCCCGTGCCGCGCACATGCGCCTGCGCCGGCTGCTCGCCGGTGTCGCGGTGCTGGCCATCGCCGGCGGCGCGGGCGTCGCCACGAGCGCGATCGCAGCACCGGCCGAGAGCAGACACGTGTTCCGCGACGTGATCATCCCGCCCTTCAACATCCGCGACTACCCGAGCCCGTTGCAGGCCTTCCGCAAGAACGTGCGGGACGAGGCGGAGGAGACGCTCTTCACGGTGCAGGGGCTGCCCAAGGGGGCGCGCATCCGCACCGCAGTGATGGACCAGTACGACGGCATGGTCTACAACGTCACCGACGGCGGCCCGACCTCCTCGAGCGCGTTCACCCCGTTGCGTTCCGACATGGCGCCGGATGCCGAGGGTGTTCCGGTGACCCTCAAGATCGCGATCGAGGACTATCGCGGTGTGTGGATGCCCACGGCCGGCATCCTCAGCGACATCGAGTTCGACGGTGCCCGCGCCGAGGAGCTGCGACGGAGCACCTACGTGAACACCGCCACCGAGACGGCCGTCGCCACGCCCGTGCTCACGAAGGGCGATCAGTACACGGTCGATGCCGTGATGCCGAACGAGTACACCGACGAGCAGCTCGCCGAGTTGGCGTTCGGGACCGTTCCGATGCCGAAGCCCAGCAACGTCCCCGAGGAGCTGACCACCCTCGCCGCCGAGACCGTGTCCGACGCGGAGACCGCGATCGAGCAGGCCAGGGCCCTGGAGTCCTACCTCTCCGAGGGCGGGTTCTTCAGCCATGGGCTGGAGGGTGAGGTGCTCTCGCGCGCCGGTCACACCGCCGAGCGCATCTCGACGCTGGTCGGCGGCGACCAGATGATCGGCGACGACGAGCAGTACGCCGTGGCCATGGCGCTGCTCGCGGGGGAGATCAACATTCCGGCCCGCGTCGTGATGGGCTACTACCCCGATGAGGAGCAGGCGGGCGAGGCCGTCTTCGAGGCCACCGGCGACAACGTGCACGCCTGGGTCGAGATCAACTTCGAGGGCGTCGGATGGGTGCCCTTCAGCCCCACCCCGCCCGAGGACCAGGTCCCCAACGACACGAACACCAAGCCGCGGGTCGACCCGAAGCCGCAGGTGCTGCAGCCGCCGCCCCCGCCGCAGGAGCCGGTCGACCTGCCGCCGACGCTGCCCGACGACCGCGAGTCGGAGGATGAGAACCTGAACCTCGCCGGGATCATCGGCGCGATCCTCCTCATCGGAGGGATCTCCCTCGCCATCCTCGCGATCCTCGCGTCGCCGTTCATCGTGATCGGCGCCTGGAAGGCGGCCAAGCGCCGCGCGCGGCGCTCCGCTGCTCGCACATCGGACCGGATCAGCGGCGGCTGGGACGAGCTGACCGACCGCGCGATCGACTACGGTGCGCAGGTCGGTTCCGGCGGCACCCGGGTCGAGGAGGCCACGGTCGTCGCGAGCAGTCTCGCGGTGCCGCAGGTCACCGCGTTGGCGGAGCGGGCGGACCGCGAGGTCTTCGGTCCCGCCGACCCGACGCCCGAAGAGGTCGACGCCTTCTGGCAGGAGGTCGACGGCATCGTCGGGGGCCTCGGCAAAGAGGCCGGCTTCTGGAAGAGGACGAAGGCGCGCCTCAGTCTGCGCTCCCTGCTGGGAGGGACAGCGGTCTCGAACGGTCTGCAGAATCTGAAGGATGCCGCGACCGCGCGCGTACGCCGCGAACCTGGCACGATCGAGAACAACGCCGGCCCGACCGGCGACACCCGCACGACGTCCACCTCACCCGAGAGCGAGACCCCATGACACTGCTACCGTTCGGCCAGGTCGCGCCGATCTCCCGGCGTGCGGTGGCCTACATCATCGACGCGCTGATCGCTGGAGGCCTCGGGATCGTCCTCGGAGGTGGCCTGCTGGTCGCCGCCTCGCTCGCCGGAGGGATCGAAGGGACTCTGACCACGCTGCTGATCGGCGGTCCGATCGTCAGTCTGGTACTGCTGGCGTGGTTCGTCGTGTACACCCTGATGCAGGCGGGCAACGGCTCGATCGGCATGCGCGCGCAGGGTCTGCGACTGGCATCGGCGACCGACGGGAAGCCGCTGGGCTTCGGACGCGCCCTCCTGCGCAACATCATCTTCGGTCTCGCCGGTGCGATCGTCGTCGGCTACTTCAGCCCGTTGTTCGACGGCTCCGGACGTTTCCAGGGTTGGCACGACAAGGTCGGGAACGCCCTGATGCTGGATGCTCGTGTCGAGGCGTCCGCGCCCTCCACGATGCTGGCCCCCGGCGCCCCGACGTCGCTCGCCTCCGCCGCGCCCGCGACCTCGGCTGCTCCCGTGGTTCCCGGCCTCCCCCATCCGTCCCCTCGCGCCGGAGCGCCGTTCGCGCCTCCCGCCTCGCTCCCGGCGCCCGGATTCGGACAGCCGACCCCGGCCGCGCCCGTCGTGGCGTCGCCGCCGGCCCCCGCCCCCGCTCCTGCCTCCGCCGCACCTGCACCTGCTCCTGCGCCGGCGGCTCCGGCCGCACCGGCGGCACCGATCCCCGACGCCGGCGACCTGATCGCCTTCGTGCCCGGGATCACACAGGACTCGGCGCCCGCGCGGGCGACACCGGCACCGGAGCAGGCGCCGCCGGCTCCGGCTCCGGCTCCCGCCGCTCCCGCGGCTCCTGCTCCGGTTGTTTCGGCTCCCGCCGCTGCCGCGTCTGCCGCACCGGCACCGGCTCCGTCGGTGCCTGCTGCTCCGGCTCCCGCTGTGTCGACTCCCGCGTTCGAGGCGGAGGAGTCCGACGTCGAGGACACCCGCATCAGCATCCCTGGTCACCGTCTGGTGTTCACCTGGGACGACGGCACGCGCGTGTCGGTCTCGCGCCGCACGATCTTCGGCCGCAATCCCGGCCCGGAGGACGGCGCGATCATCGTCTCGGTGCGCGATGAGACCCTGTCGCTCTCGAAGACCCACTTCGAGGCAGCGGCCGAGGCCTCGGGCGGCTGGGTGCTCGACCGGCACTCCACGAACGGAATGACCATCGTCAGGGATGGACAGCGGATCGCCTGCCCCGCCGGCCAACGCGTTCCGGTGCGACTGGGCGACGCCATCGAGATCGGCGACCGCATCGTCACGATCGGCGGCTACGCGTGAGGCCAGGGCTCGTCGTCTCGACCGGTTCGGCGACGCATCCGGGACTCCGGCGCGCCCTGAACGAAGATGCGCATCTCGCCGGTGCTCCCGTGTTCATCGTCGCAGACGGCATGGGCGGGCACGAGGCGGGGGAGCGGGCGAGCGCGACCGTCATCGCCGAGTTCGCGCGCTTCATCGGTCGATCCGCCCTCGAGCTCGACGACGTGCGCTTCGCGCTGTCCCGAGCGCGGGAAGGGGTCGAGGAGCTCTCGACCACGGGCAACGGCCGAGCCGGGACGACGCTGAGCGGCGTCGTGATCGCATCCGTCGACGGCATGGGCTACTGGCTGGCCCTCAACATCGGCGACTCCCGTACCTACCGCCTCGCAGACGGCCAGCTCGAGCAGATCAGCGTCGACCACTCGGTGGTGCAGGAGCTGATCGAATCGGGTGAGCTGACCGCCGAGGGCGCGCTCACGGATCGCCGCCGGAACATCATCACCCGGGCGATCGGCGCGAGCAGCACGGGCGACGCGGACTACTGGATGTTCCCCGCCGAGCTGGGCGACCGGCTCCTGGTGTGCTCGGACGGGCTCACCTCGGAAGTGTCTGACGACCGCATCCGCGAGGTGCTGCACAGCACACCGGATCCGCAGGCAGCGGCGGACGTGCTGGTCGCCGACGCCGTGAGCGCCGGGGGCCGAGACAACATCACGGTCATCGTCATCGATGCCGTCTCGGTCGCCTCGCGGCCGGGAACGCTGCTCGAGACCGACACAGACATCGACATGGACACGCGTCCGCGAGAAGCTGCAGGAGGGGTTCACTGATGCAGACCATCTACCGACCGGGGACCTGGTACCTGATCGTGATTCCGGGCGCCCTGGTCGCCCTGCCCCCGGACGCGCCCGCCGATGTCATCGACCGGCTCTGGGCCCAGCTGCCCGCGCAGAAGACCCTGGCGACCGTGGTCGATGTGCTCACGGCGCAGGCCGGCGGCTCGTTCGCCTCGCTCCCGCCGTTCGTCGCCGCCGTGGCGGAGGGCGACGACGTGCGCATCGCCCTGCGCGGTGGTGTGGTCGCGCGTGTGAGCACGGAATCGGGGGAGTCCCACGACCTGTCCGGTGCAGACGTCACGACGTGGAGCGAGCGTTTCGTCGGACGCGCGAGCCGAATCGAGATCACGGTCGAGGACTCGGCATCCGCCGCGGCCCTGCCCGCACAGAGCGGGATCGTCCGCGCGGCCGCGGTGAGCGCCGAGCTCGAGCCCAGCGATGCCGCAGAGCTCACGTCCGCACTGGGACCGGCGCCGCGGATCGACGTCGCGGAAGCAGGTGTGTCCGCCGCGGTTCTCTCAGGGAGAGCGGTGCCGGCGCTGGTGCAACTCGGCGCCCCCGCGCCCTCGTCCGCAGCGCCCGTTCCGGTGCCCGACGCGGTCGCGACTCCCCTCGATCCGCCCGTCCTGACGGAGCCCTCGTCCGTCGAGCCGGCCGAGGAGGAGTCTTCGGTCGTCGAGCCGGAACCCGTCCCGGCGCCTGAGCCTGAGCCCGTCGTGGAGCCCGAGCCTGAGCCTGAGCCCGTCCCGGCGCCGGAGCCCGAGCCCGTCCCTGGGCCGGCATCCGACCCCGAGGCCGAGACCGACGCTGTCGCCGTGATCGAGTCCCTCCTGAACGCGCCCGAGGTCACGCTCGCTCCCCCCGCCGATGAGGATTTCGATCAGCTCTGGGGCGCCACGGTGCACTCGGTTCCGGCCGCCCCCGGTGCTGTGGCGGCCCCCGCGGCCGAAGGAGATCACGACGGCGCGACGATCTCCGCCGCCGAGCTCCGTGCGCTGCGCCAGCAGGCGCCGGTCGCCGATGACGTGGCGACCGCTGTGCTCCCGGTGACCGACGCGCCGCTGGCCGGGCGCATCCGCGTCTCCACCGGGCAGGTCGTCGCACTCGATCGCACGGTGATCATCGGTCGTCGTCCCCGTTCGACCAGGGCGAGCGGCGCGAACCTGCCGCATCTCGTCGCGGTCGAGAGCCCGCAGCAGGACATCTCGCGCAGCCACCTCGAAGTCCGCCCCGAGGGCGACACGGTCGTGGTGATCGACCTGCACACGACCAACGGATCGACGCTGCTGCGTCCGGGCGCCGACCCGATGCGTCTCCACCCGGGTGAGCAGACGCTCGTGCTCTCGGGCGATGTGGTCGACCTCGGTGACGGCGTCACGGTCGCCTTCGAGGATCTGCCGTGAGTCGTCGTCCCTCTCCGCCACCCGACCTGCCCGGCTTCACGTATGTGGAGCCGCTGGGCACGGGTGGCTTCGCCGACGTCTTCCTCTACGAGCAGGAGATGCCGCGCCGTCGCGTCGCCGTGAAGGTGCTGCTGGCCGACCGCATCTCCAGCGGCGCCGCCCAGGAGTTCACCGACGAGGCGAACGTCATGGCGATGCTGTCGACGCACCCCGCGATCGTCACGATCTACCAGGCGGGAGTGGCCGGCGACGGTCGACCGTATCTGGTGATGGAGTACTGCCCGCGGCCGAACCTGCAGCTGCGCGCGCGCAAGGAGCCGTTCTCGGTGGCTGAGGCGCTGCGCGTCGGAGTGCAGGTCGCCGGTGCCGTCGAGACCGCGCACCGCGCCGGCGTCCTGCACCGCGACATCAAGCCCGCCAACATCCTGGTCACGGAGTACAACCGACCGGCCCTCACCGACTTCGGAATCGCGTCGACCACCGGCGCGACGGGCGAGGCCTCCGGCATGTCGATCCCGTGGTCGCCGCCGGAGTCGTTCGCCGAGCCTCCGCAGAGCGGTCCCCGCACCGACGTCTGGGCGCTGGGGGCGACGCTGTACACGCTGCTGGCCGGTCGGTCCCCGTTCGAACGGCCGGGCGAGCGCAACTCGAGTGCCGACCTGATCGAGCGCATCGAGCGGGCGGCCCTGCAGCCCCTCAACCGTCCGGATTCTCCCGAGAGTCTGCAGCGCGTGCTCGACCGCGCCATGGCGAAGAACCCCGACGACCGGTTCCCGAGCGCCGTCGCGTTCGCTCGCGCGCTGCAGAAGGTGCAGATCGAGCTGTCGCACTCGGTGACGCCGATCGACATCGTCGATGAGCACCCGTCACAGGACGAGCTCGAGGATGACGGGGACGGACTGACCCGCGTCCGCGAGATCGTGAGCATCGACCCCGATGCCGCCTCCTTCACACGGCCGTCCGCCGCGACGCAGCCGCGCGGCTCGCAGTGGGCCCCGACCGACATCCCCCGCTTCGACGCGCCGCCGGCGGCGGAGCCCGCGGTGGAGGCGACGCAGATCCGCCCGCCGCGGCCGGCGACGCCTGCTCCCGACGCTGATGAGCGTACGATCCTGCGCGCTCCGATGGTGGTCGCCCCTGATGCGGTGACGCCGTTCCCGACGGCTCCGACGGCGGGGGTACCGGGATCGCCGACGCCGCCCCCGCCGCCGGCGAGCGAGACGCCGTCGGCGCCGCGCCGTCGCACGGGGCTGTGGATCACGCTGATCGCCGCAGGAGTCGTGCTGGTCGTCGGCGGGATCTTCGGGCTCAACGCCCTCGTCGCCGGCATCACTCCGGAACCGAACCCGCAGGCCTCGGATGAGCCGACGGCGACCCCGCAGGACCCGATCTCCGAAGCCGTGCCCAAGGTCGCCGACGCCGCGGCCACTCGCACCGGCGATCAGGTCACGTTCACCTGGAAGAACCCGAAGCCGCTCGAGGGCGACAGCTACCTCTGGGTGAACCTGGATCCCGCCGGCGACGGCGCCGTGAACCAGGTGGCGGAGGAGACGGCGACCGTCACCGGAGCGGGGCAGGTGTGCATCGAGGTGATGCTGCGTCGCGCGAACGGCACGGCCTCCGACGTGGTGAAGGTGTGCGGATGAGTGCGGGCGCGGGCGTCACGGTCGAGTTCGCGGGCGAGTACTTCCCCGTGAGTGCCGGAGGACGATTCATCGTGGGGCGCGAGGGCGACCTCGAACTCGACGACAACCTGTTCCTGCATCGGCACTTCCTCGAGATCACGGATGCGGACGGGCTGTGGTGGCTGTCGAACGTCGGCACCCGGCTGACGGCGACCGTGACGGATTCGGCCGGAGGCGTGCAGGCCTGGCTGGCGCCGGGCGCTCGTCTTCCCCTCGTGTTCGAGAAGACCACGGTGGTCTTCAGCGCCGGTCCCACGACGTACGAGCTGACCCTGCACGCCGCAGAGCCGACGTTCCGAGCGACCCAACGCGAGCACGACGACGGCGGGGCCTCCACGATCGGCGACATGCCGCTCACTCTCAGCCAGCGCCTGCTGATCCTCGCCCTCGCCGAGCCGCAGCTGCGCCGCGACGGAACGGGGATGAGCGAGATCCCGACCTCCGCGAAGGCGGCGGAGCGACTGGGGTGGACCGTGACGCGCTTCAACCGCAAGCTCGACAACGTGTGCGACAAGTTCGACCGCATCGGCGTTCCGGGGATGCGCGGCGGCCAGCGCAGCTTCGCCACGAACAGGCGGGCCCGGCTGGTGGAGCACGTGATCGCCTCCCGCCTGGTGACCCGAGCGGATCTTCCGCTGCTGGACGCCTCCCACGACGAAGAAGCAGAAGGAGAGCAGGAGTGATCTGGGAGATCGACGATCACGCTCCTGAGATCGAGGGACTCGACAAGAACGGACGGCCGGATCCGGCGTACGCCGCATCGCTCGGCCTGATCCCCGCAGGGCGTGGCGCCCGCGTGGCCGCGGCGCTGCTGGAGTGGGCGCTGGCTGTGGTCATCGCCCTCCCGGCGATCCTCACGGTGACTCCGATCCTGATGGATGCCGCCCTCGGCGGATTCGACACGGAGGAGCTCTTCGCGCGCGCTGACCTGATCTGGATCATCGTCGCCGTCGCAGCCTCGCAGGGCCTCATGATCGCCTACATCGTCGTGCAGCTGGTGCTGCACGGACGCAAGGGCGTCACTCTCGGCAAGGCCGTGTGCGGCATCCGCTCGATCAATGTGCGCACCCTCGAACGCCCCGGTTTCTGGCGCGGGGCGGTCGTGCGCTACCTCGTGGCGTGCGCGTCGTTCCTGATCCCGGTGATCGGCCCCGCGCTGGTCGTCGCTCTCTCGCCGCTGTTCGACATCGAACGCCGAGGACGCGGATGGCTCGACCTCGCTGCCGGCACCTGGTTCATCGATGCCCGCCGTGGCCTCAACCCCTATGACCAGAAGCGGATGCGCATCGCGCGCAAGCGCGTGAAGACGCCGGAGCATGAGGAGAAAGCGCCGCTGCCGTCCCTCGCGACCCCGGTCGACCGCGATGCTCCCGCCGCCTACGTGCCGAGTGCGCGCGAATCCGGCGGCGTGATCGGCGCACACCGCGGCGGCACCGCGACGGCGTCGGGTCCGCAGCAGGAGGAACCTGCGGCGGCAGCGGTCGTCTCGGCCGTTCCGCCGTCGCTCGCGACCGGCGCGCCCGCGCCCACCTTCGCTCCGCCTGCGGCCGCGGCCCCCGCCCCGGCCGTGCAGGCGCCGGTTGCGGCCCCGGTCGCCCCCGCCCCGGTGGCTTCGTTCGCGCCACCGGCCGCCCCGTCCCCTGCCCCGGTCGCCCCTGCTCCGGCCATGCAGGCACCTGCCGCGGCCCCCGCCCCGGCGACACCTGCCCCGGCGCCGCAACCGTCGACGCCGACCCCGACGCCCGCCCCCGCGCAGAGCCCTGCGCCGGCGGGGACGCGCGCTGTGCTGATCCTCGACACCGGGCAGCGGATCGAGGTCCGCGGCACGACGTTGTTCGGACGCGCGCCCGCCGCTGCCGCCGGCGAAGGCGAGGCGCAGCTGGTGCGTGTGGCAGACGACACCCGCTCCGTGTCCAAGACCCACCTGGCCGTGATGCCCGCCAGACGCGGTGTCTTCGCGGTCGATCGCGCGTCGACCAACGGCAGCGCGATCATCCGGAACGGAGCCGAGACCCCGCTGGTCGCCGGTCATCCGGCCGAGCTGCAGATCGGTGACACCGTGCGCTTCGGCGATCGGACGCTGACGGTGGAATGGGTATGACCGCACACGATGAGACGCGCCCCCGGCGCGGTGAGGACGGACGATGAGAGTCAAGCTGACCCTGCGTCGACCCGCAGCCCCCCTGACGGATGTGGTGGTGATGGCGGACTCCACGGCGACGATCGCCGACGTCGCCCGCCAGATCGCGTCCACCGATCCGCAGCGGAGCATCGCGGCGGGTCCCGCCGACGTGCTCACGCTGTCCGTGGCGCCGCCGACGAGCGACCAGCTCACGATGCTCAGCCCCGACCTGCTCGTGGGCGACGCCCCGATCGGCTCCGGGTTCCTCGCCGAGGTCGTCAACGTCGGGCCTCATCGCGCCTCGACCGGCACCATCGGTGCCCGCCCCGCTGCGCTGCTCAGCGTCGTGTCCGGACCCGCGTCCGGGCAGGAGTTCCCCCTGCCCATCGGCCACTTCCTGATCGGTCGTGATGCGGCCAACGACGTCACCGTGGCCGACCCGCTCGTGTCGAAGCGTCACGCCCGCATCGAGGTCGCCTCGACCTTCGTCGAGCTGGTCGATCTCAACTCCGCCAACGGCATCCTCGTCGACGGCGGGCTCGTGCAGCGCCTGCGCGTGATCCCCGGCCAGCGGTTCACGCTGGGCGACTGCGAGTTCGTGGTGCACCTGGTGAGCGACTTCGACGGCTCGGCCGACGGCGATCCCGTGCTCGAGCGAGGCGGCGCTCTCATGTTCAACCGCAGCCCCCGGGTGGAGGAGCGGTTCACCGGAGAAGACCTCGACGAGCCGCGCTACCCGCGCGATCAGGTGCAGCGGTTGTTCCCCTGGCCGATGCTGGTGGCGCCGATCCTGCTCGGCCTCGCGATCTTCGCCATGAGCGGGAACCCGCGGTCATTGCTCATCGTCTTCATGTCCCCGCTGATGATGCTCGGGAACTTCATCTCCCAGAAGACCAACCTCGGCCAGCGTCTGCGTAAGGAGGAGGAGTCCTTCGAAGAGCAGTTCGAGCGCCTGGAGGAGAAGCTCTACCACGCGCACCCCCGGGAGCGGGAGGTCCGTCACAACGAGGTGCCGGCGGTCGCCGTCGTGTTCGACGAGGCGATGCGGCTCGGCCCGCTGCTGTGGACGCGGCGCCCTGAGCACTGGAACTTCCTGGCGCTGCGGCTCGGGGTCTGCGAGGACGAATCGCGCACCCGCATCAAGCGCACCGAGACGCCGGAGGCGCTCGTCGAGTACGTGGAGCGCGTCGACCGTCTGGAAGAGCGCTACAAGATGATCCCCGATGTGCCGATCCTGGAGTCGCTGCAGAGCGTCGGGTCGATCGGTGTCGCCGGACCCACCTCGCTCGCGAGCGATGCCCTGCGCGGGATCGCGGTCCAGCTGTTCGGCATGCATTCGCCCAACGAGCTCGTCACCGTCGCGCTCACCGAGCCGGGCTGGGCGAACGAGCTCGACTGGCTGAAATGGCTGCCGCACACCTCCAGCGAGCGGAGCCCGTTCAAGGATGTCTCGCTCGCCGATTCCGCCTCCACCGGCACTGCCCTGCTCAGCGGTCTCGAGGAGATCGTGCTGCGGCGATCGCGCGAGGCGAAGTCGCAGCGTCCGCCCTACGGGGACGACTGGGACCCGATGCTGTACGGGACCGATGTCAAGCGCGCCGCGGAGGACGCGACCTTCCCCGGACAGACGGCCATCCTCGTGATCGTCACGAACGATGCGCCCGTCGATCGGGCCCGGCTGACGCAGATCCTCGAACGAGGAGCGGATGTGGGGGTCTACGGTCTCTTCGTCGCTCCGGTCGTCGCAGCTCTGCCTGCCGCCTGCCGCACCTTCGTCGACGTGAGCGCCGGCCTCGAGCACGCCGTCGTCGGCACCGTGCGCAGCGGCGTCGGCTACCGCGATGTGCAGGTCGAGGGTGTGTCGCACGCCTACATGACCATGCTCGCCAAGCGCCTCGCGCCGGTCGTCGACTCCAGCACGGTCATCGAGGACTCATCCGACATCCCGAACTCGGTGAGCTTCCTGTCGCTCGTCGGCTCCGAGGTCGCGGAGGACGCGAACGCCGTGATCGACCGCTGGCGACAGAACAACACCATCATCGATCGTTCCGGCGCTCCCCAGTCGCGGCTCAAGAAGTCCGGCAACCTGCGCGCCATCATCGGGCAGTCGAAGACCGATGCGATGACGCTCGACCTGCGCTCGCAGGGGCCGCACGCACTCGTCGGCGGCACGACGGGTGCCGGTAAGAGCGAGTTCCTGCAGGCCTGGGTGCTCGGGATGGCGGCGGCGCACAGCCCCGACCGCGTGACGTTCCTGTTCGTCGACTACAAGGGCGGATCCGCGTTCGCGGACTGCGTCGACCTGCCGCACACGGTGGGCCTGGTCACCGACCTGAGTCCGCACCTGGTGCGGCGCGCTCTGACCAGCCTGCGCGCCGAGCTCCACCACCGCGAGCACCTGTTCAACCGCAAGAAGGCCAAGGACCTCCTCGAGCTCGAGAAGCGCCGCGACCCGGAGACGCCGCCCGCCCTGGTGCTCGTGATCGACGAGTTCGCCGCGCTCGCCGGCGAGGTCCCCGAGTTCGTGGACGGCGTGGTCGACATCGCCCAGCGCGGCCGCTCGCTCGGCATCCATCTGATCATGGCCACCCAGCGTCCCGCGGGCGTCATCAAGGACAACCTGCGCGCCAACACCAACCTGCGCGTCGCGCTGCGCATGGCCGACGAGTCGGACTCGAAGGATGTCGTGGACGACCCGGTGGCCGCGTCCTTCCCGCCGTCGCTTCCCGGTCGCGGCATCGCGAAGACCGGGCCAGGGCGCCTCGTGCCGTTCCAGTCGGCCTACGCCGGCGGATGGACCACGGATGAAGCCCAGATCGCCGAGGTGCGGGTGGCGGAGCTGCGGTTCGGATCGATCCAGACCTGGGAGGCCGAACAGGCGCCGGAATCGGACTCGCACGACGAGGACCTCGGGCCCAACGACCAGAAGCGCATCGTCGCGACGCTCGTGCGGGCGGCACGTCAGGCCGCCATCCCGGCTCCGCGTCGGCCATGGCTCGACGACCTGGAGCGCGCGGTCGACATCCGCGATCTGCCGGTGCACGGCGACGGTCGCATCCTGCTCGGCAAGATGGACGTCCCCGAGCGCCAGCTGCAGGAGCCGGCGTACTTCCACCCGGACAAGGACGGCTCGCTGCTCGTCTACGGCACCAGCGGATCGGGCAAGTCCACCGTGCTGCGCACCCTGGCGATCGCGGCCGGCTTCGACGGCGCCCGCTCGAACGTCGAGGTGTACGGGCTCGACTTCGGATCCGGTTCGCTCAAGAGCCTGGAGGTGCTCCCGCACGTCGGATCGATCATCTCCGGCGACGACGCGGAACGCGTGCAGCGCATCCTCCGATCGCTCGCCCGCGTGCTCGATGACCGCGGCAAGCGCTTCAGCGCGGCGAACGCGTCGAGCCTGACGGAGTACCGGGAGATCACCGGCACGGCCGAGTCGCGCATCCTGCTGCTGATCGACGGCTTCCCGCAGTTCCGCGGAGAGTGGGAGTCGACGACCGCGCGGATGCCGTTCTACCAGACCTTCATGCGGATCCTCGGCGAGGGGCGACCGCTCGGCGTGCATGTGGTCGCCAGCGCCGATCGCTCCGGCTCGGTGCCGACAGCGGTGAGCGCGAACGTCTCGCGCCGCGTCGTGCTGCGGTTGGCCGATGAGTCCGGCTACGCGATGCTCAACGCCCCGAAGGACGTGCTCGACGAGCGGTCCGCCCCCGGGCGCGCGATCGTCGACGGTCTCGAGACCCAGATCGCGACGCTCGGCGGCACGCCCAACGTCGCCGAGCAGACCAAGCTCCTCGACCAGCTCGCCGCGCAGCTCCGGGCGAGCGGTGCGCGGGAGGTGGCCGAGATCGGGGCCCTCCCGACACGGCTGTCCGTGCGCGACCTCCCGGACCGGATCGGCGAGTTCCCGGTTCTCGGCGTCGCCGAGGACACGCTGGCGCCTCGCGAGTTCGACCCGGTGGGGACGTTCGTGGTGGCCGGTCCGCCGCAGTCCGGCAAGACGACGGCCCTCAAGGCGATCATCACGTCGATGCGGCGGTTGGACCCCCAGATCAAGCTGTTCCACTTCGGCGGGCGGCGCGCGCAGCTCAAGGGCTATGTGGACTGGACGCGCAGCGCGGTCACCCCGGAGGACGCGAAGGAGCTCGCGAAGGAGATCACCGAGATCGCGGTCGACGAGACCCTGCCGGTGCGGATGCTCATCGTGGTCGAGGACGTGCCCCAGTTCGCCGACGGCCCAGCGGAACGCGAGATGAAGGCGCTCTTCCAGGCGATCAACCGCAGCGATCATCTGCTGGTGGGCGATGCCGACGTCACGCAGGTCACGAGCGGCTTCGGCTTCATCGGCGACTTCAAGGCCGGTCGCAAGGGCATCATCCTCAAGCCGGATGCGTTCGACGGCGACGCGGTCTTCAAGGTGCCGTTCCCCAAGGTCAAGCGCACCGACTTCCCCGACGGTCGGGGTATCTTCGTGCAGGCGGGGCGTCAGGTCACGCTGCAGATGCCACTGGTGGAGGGCTGAGAGATGGTCGTGATCACGGCGGGCCACGGCGGGGCGAAGAGACGGAACCGATCGACGAGGATGGCGGGATGAGCGGGAACGCGGGCAAGCGCGCGAAGTCGACGCAGTGCGATTGCGGATACCTGGAATCAGGGGTCCTGCCCGCGCGACTCTGCTACGCGTGCGGCGATCGCGCTCTGCGCGCCTGGGAGTCCGAGGAGAAGTCCCTTCTGGGGAGGATGCCGGGTTACGCCACTGCAGTGGCCGAGCTGGTGCGAGAGGCCGCGAAGAGCCAGGACCGTGCGCTCAAAGCCCGTGCCAACGAGCCGTTCGCCGACGCCGCGTGGGAGCGCAGCAAGGCGGCGCGGGGACTGGCGCGCATCCGCCGCGCCCACAGGCACGAGCTGGCGCAGGTGCCGCTCGACCGCTGGAACGATGCGGCAGCGGTCGTGGCCCACGACCCGCGGGAGCTCTTCCGAAAGGAGTCGAAGCGGTTCGCGAAGCGTGGTCTCGGTGCGGCTGCGCTCACGGCGCTCGGTGCGGTGGCGATGGAGGATCTGCTCAAGGTCGTCCGTTCGCGGAACGGGTGACCGACGTGGGGACTTCTCCCCATCGCAGCACGTGGTGACGAGGGGATATCGTCGGACCGGGAAGAGGAGGGTGTCGTGGCAGGCAATGACGGCATGTTGCTCCCGATGGGAGAGCTGCAGACGATGGCGCAGCAGATCAGTGGGATCATCTCGGAGTTCGAGTCCGCGAGCGCGAGGCAGGGCGATGTGCAGGATGCCGTCGGCCGCCCCGCCGGAGACGGTCGCCTCCGCGACCGCTGCCATGCGTTCGAAGGCAGCTGGAACGACAGTCGGGACAAGCTGCTCACCAAGCTCCGCTCGGTGAGCGAGCGCGTGCAGGGGACGATCGACGAGACGACCGCGGCGGACCTGGATCTCGCCGGTCAGATGGAGCAGGCTGCGGCGACGCCGCAGGCAGCAGCGCCGAGCGCCGGTCGCGGCCAGCCGTACGCCAACTAGGAGGCAGTGATGCAGACCACGAGAGGGCGAAACGTCGAAGTCATCGCGGGAGACCCGGTCGCGATCGACGCCCGTGCGACACAGATCTCCGAGCTCGCCGAGGACATGCTCTCCGCGGCCGTGGTGTTGCGCGGCATCGGCGACGGGAGCATTCGCGGCAAGGGCTATGCCATGGACAAGATCCGCGAGGTCGTCGAAGACTCGCACAAGGATCTCAAGGAGGCGGGGGAGCGATACCAGCCGGCGGGCACCGTGCTCGGAAGGTATGCCGATGCCCTCAGCACAGCCCAGCAGCAGATGTCGACCATCGTCAGCGACTGCGAGGACTCTCTGAGCGCGCTCAGCACACGTCAGACCGCCGCCGCCGATGCTCAGAGCGACTTCAACAGTCACACCACGGCGCTCGCGTGGAATCCGCCGGCCCCGGATGCCGAGGACGCGAGCACTCGCGAGAGCGACCGTCTCGAGCAGGCCGCGGCCAGTGCCGCCACGGCGCTCGCGCAGGCCCGTGAGGCCCACGATGCAAACCTCGGTCGTTTCGACACCGTCTACGACTCGTGGGAGAGCGCGTACGAGACGGCGGTCAACGACCTGGAAGACGCGAACAAGATCGGTGAGGACTCGACCTGGGAGAACATCGCGGGGGTGATCGCCGTGATCGCCGAGATCCTCAGCTGGGTCGGGCTCGGGCTCGCGGTGCTGGGTCTCATCATCGGCGGCCCCTTCATCGCGGCGCTGGCGGTGATCGTGGCGGTCGTGTCGCTCGTGCTGACGGTGGCGCTGATGTTCGACGGGCGCAAGGGCATCGGCGATCTCCTCTGGTCGGTCGTCGGCATCCTCCCGATCGGAAAACTGGGGATGCTCTTCAAGAAGGGCGGCCAGCTGAAGTTCCTCGGAGAGATCGGCAAGGGCATCACGAAGCCCTTCCAGCAGATCCGCGGGCTCAACAACCTTCAGTTCGCTCCCCGCTCCGGATGGCGGGCGGACTGGCTGCCGAAGTTCGACGCCTTCGCCGGTCGCGTGTCGGGGGTCAAGATGACCGGTCCGTTCTCGCTGACGGGGATGCTCGACCGTCTCGTCGGAGGCACCAATCGGTCGTTCACCATCGCCTTCACGAATGCGGTGAACTCGGCACCCAAGCAGGCCATGGGGACGCAGCTCCTGAGCCAGCTGCCGACAGCACTGCAGAACGTGGTGGGCGGTGCGCCGACCGCGTTCGAGCAGGCCTTCAACGTCTACAAGTGGATCGACCGCGGCATCTCCGTGACAGGAGGACGCCCCAGTGGTGCCCTGTCGCCCGCGGGCGCCATCAACGGGGTGTTCTGAGATGGCCGCTGCCACACCCGCGATCACCTGGGGGCTGGACTACGACGCGGCACAGTTCATCCCGCTGCCCGCTGCCGGCGAGGGCGCGGAGCATCCGGACGGAGCCCGCGCCTGGATCGACACGGTCATCTCCCACTACGAGAGTTCCGCGCCGCTCACCGATGGCGATCGTCAGGGGCTCGCCGTCACGGCTGAGGCCCTCCTCACGATGATCGAGCCGTTCGTGACGCGCCTGTGGTTCGCGCCGCCCGGTGTCTACAGCGACGTCCTGGTCAGCGTCGTGGTCACCGACCTCGAGGGAGACTCGGCCCGCGAGATCATCGCGGAGGTCACCGCCTCGCCGGAGTCCACGGCGTCGGATGGCGTCGCTGTGGAGACCGACTCGCACGGCTCGGGCATCCTGGTCCGTCGCACCACCGGCGTGCAGCCGGAGGACGGGCGGGCGCTGCTGGTCGCGCAGTGGGATCTGCTCCTGCAGAACGGTGCCGTCCTGATCGCGATCAACGCGATGGGCACGACCCTCCCCGTGTTCGCGCGGCTCGAGGAGGAGCTGATGGGGCTCGTCGAGGGCATCGTGCTCCCCGCCGGCTCCGGGACCGATGCGAAGTGAGTTCGCGCGCACGGCATCTGTGAGGATGGTCCTATGAATGATCTCCGCGTCGAGCTGCAGTACGGGATCCCGCCGTTCCGCATCGCGCTCCCCCCGGGGTGGCGTCGGAAGGCGGCATCCTCCGAGACGGAGAGATCGGACCTCGAGCGCGCGGCGCAGCTGTTCCGCCAGGCGGGTCGCCCCGACCTCGAGGCGCAGTACCGGGCGATGATGGCCCGCGTGCGCCAGGGCATGGCGCGGTCCAAGGTCTTCGCGATCTTCCGGCAGGAGGAGGTCGAGGCTGAGGAGCTGCTTCCCATGACGATCACGGCATCCGCGGTCGACGGAGAGGGCGGAGCGAACCTCGACGGGTGGATCTCGGAGGCGTTCCGCACCAGGGGCGCGGACTTCCTCGAGGACGCCAAGCACATCGTGCGATGGGAGGCGGAGTCCTCGGCGATGCCCGGCGGGTCGGATATCGGCGCGGTGGCCGGACGCACACTCACCTACGTCCTGCCGGTGCCCGCCACCAACAGAGCACGTGCCCTGGTGTTCACCACGACGATCCTCACGCCGGACAGCGCGGCGATCTCGGAGAGCGCGATCCGCGGCATGACGGTGCTCAGCGATCTGATGATCTCGACGGTGGCCTGGGAGCAGGAAGCGCTGGAGACCGCGGTCGCCACCCCCGCAGAGGGGCCGACGGATACCGACGAGGCGGACGCCGACGAGTGAAGCCGGCATCGTCGCGGGAGCGGGAGCCTGGCACGTCGTATCGCGCAGTCTGGGGCGTGCTGCTCGGCATCGGGCTCGTCGCCGCTCTGGTCCAGGCCGTGATGCTCGGACCCGCCGACCGGAAGAACGCGTTTCTGGATCCGGCTCACGCGCTCGCCATGGCCCTCGTCGCGGGCATGATCGCGATCCCCATCCTGGTCATCGTGCTGGCCCTTCGGGTTCCCGACCCCGAGAGCGCGCGGACCGGTGAGACTCTCGCCGTGCTGGTCGGGATCGTCTGCGCCGGAATCCTCGGCTTCCGGCTGGCGGTGGGCGTCGGGGACACCCGAGGCTTCGGTGATCAGGATCTCGCGGCCTGGATTCCGATGGCCGGCGTGAGCGTACTGCTGATCATCGGGATCGTGGTCCGGAGCGATGCGGTGCGTCGGCGCGGTTCCACGCCTCATCGTGGGTGAGCGGCGACGTATCGTCGCCGTTCTCGGAGAGAGCGCGGCGGGCAGTGTCGAGCGGCATGGGGAGTTGTCCCCATCGACGGGCGTCGCGGTTCGTCCGTAGGGTGGAGTTATTCGGGCCGGAAGGGTCCGTTCCCAACGATTTTCGGAGGTGTGGACGATGGCCGATTTCGGTGCGTCTTATGCAGAGATGGAGCAGGTGGCGTCGTCGCTGTCGCAGGCTCGTGATGACATTCAGGGTCAGCTGGACACGCTGAAGGGTCAGGTGGACACCCTTCTGGGTGAGGACTTCAAGACGCAGCACGCGTCGGGCAAGTTCGGTGAGGGCTACACGGAGCTGACGACGGGTCTGAAGACCGCGGTGGACGGCATCAACGACATGTCCGAGTCGCTGCTCGGCATGATGCGCGCAATCCAGGACCTGGACCAGCAGCTCGCCGGCAGCTGACACGCGGCACGGTTTCACGAAGAGGGTCGACCATGACGGTCGGCCCTCTTCGCATCTGCGGGTGTCCTTCCCGTCGCGCCGCAGTGAGGTCGGTGCGGTGCTCCTGCGAGGAACAGCAGGTGGACGATCTGAGGCGCAGCTGGCGAATAGCCTGAGGGCATGGCTTTCGCGCTGATCCGACCAGAGTCGCGTCTCTACCTCGGAACCCCGCAGGAGTCCGATGCCCGCACGTCCGACTCGCAACGTGCGGCGGTGGCGCTGCGCGCGGACTACGAGCGCTGGTCGCGGTGGCTGCTCGGCCTGCTGGCATTCCTGCTCGCGGTCGGCGGGACCTTCGTCGCGGTCGGGCTGACGGAGACGGTGCGGATGCTCGGAGGTGTGCCGCACGCGGTCGACCTCATCGCCATCGCGATATCGGCTGCCATCGGGGTCGCCGGCATCGCCGTGCTGATCGCGTTGTGGTCCTCGGGGCGACAGCTGCTGAACGCAGCCTTCTCCTGGATCCGACTTCCCTCCGTGCGGAGCGGCGCCCGGCGAGGCTTCGGTGGATGGGTGCAGGCGCGTGCGGTGAATCTCGAACCACGGGTGCTCGCACGGCTCATATCCGGGACGCTGGCGCTGCTGCTGGCTATCGGCGGTGCCGCGCTGGTGGTGCGTGATCTGACCTGGCAGTTCACGTCGATGACTCTCGCATCGGCGGTCGTCAGCCTCGTCGCCCTGATCGCGGGTGTCGGTCAGATCGGTGGGGTGATGCGTCTGGTCTCGGCTCTCGCGGAGGCGGATCCGTTGTGGGTGCGGATCCGATCCGCGTTCGGCCGGAACTGATGCCGCCGGGTCGATATCCCGGAATGAGGAGGGCGATGGGGACTTGTCCCCATCGACGGCCGGTGCGGTTCGTCCGTAGGGTGGAGTTATTCGGGCCGGAGGGGTCCGTTCCCAACGATTTCCGGAGGTGTGGACGATGGCCGATTTCGGTGCGTCTTATGCAGAGATGGAGCAGGTGGCGTCGTCGCTGTCGCAGGCTCGTGATGACATTCAGGGTCAGCTGGACACGCTGAAGGGTCAGGTGGACACCCTGCTGGGTGAGGACTTCAAGACGCAGCACGCGTCGGGCAAGTTCGGTGAGGGCTACACGGAGCTGACGACGGGTCTGAAGACCGCGGTCGATGGCATCAACGACATGTCCGAGTCGCTGCTGGGCATGATGCGTGCGATCCAGGACCTGGACCAGCAGCTCGCCGGCAGCTGACACACAGTACTCCGGAACGGGGCGGTCGGTGTGATGATCACCGGGCGCCCCGCCTCATCCATTGTCAGGATCGCGGGGGGCGAGCATGGCAGACGAAGTTCAGGTCTTCTACACCGACCTCATCAACGAGACCGCTGCGTTGAACGACTCGGTGACGACGCTCATGAGCGTCGAAGGGTCTCTGCAGGGTGACGATGTCGGCATCGAGAACCCCGCGCACCGGCCGTCGTTGCGACTGGAGATGCGCCGGCGGTTCGATGCGCTGCAAGACACGGTGGGCACGTGCATCAGTGATGCATCCGACATCAGCATGCGCCTCCAGGCGATCTCGGGCAGGTTCTCCGATCTCGACGTCGAGCTGACCGGGGCGGAGCAGCCGTGAGCCTGACATCGCCGAACCTCGGATATCCGTTGGAGAAACTCGAAGGCAGCCCGGGATCCATGGGAACGTGGGTGGGTACCTTCGATCTCGTGGCCGAGGGACTCGGAGACCTCCGGACTCGTGCGCAGCGTGTGACTGAGCTGCCGGGTGTCGGCGACTCGATCGGGAGAGCGCGTTCGGATGCGCAGGCGCTCCTCGCCCCCGTCCGCTCCGGCATTGCCGAGGCAGAACTGCTCTCGAGGGTGCTCGCCGCGTACGCCGATGCCTACACCGCGTCCGCCGAACCGGCCAACCGCATGATCGACGAGATCGAAGACGCCCACGAAGCCTGGAAGCGTGCGGCCGGAGAGGCCGAGCAGGCGGGGTCGAATGCGCTGTGGACCTCGCGTTCGGGAACAGACACCGAGGTCGCGACGGCGAATCAGGACGCGCGTGACGCGATCGCCACGCGGGATGCCGCGAAAGCGGCCCTCGACGAGCTCTGGGAGACATGGGAGCGGCACTACACTGCCTGGGACGAGGCGTACGACGCGGCGCTCGCCTCGCTCGCGGCCGGCACCTCGGTGTACCTGACGAACGACGAGCGCGCTCTGCTCGACGCCCTGCTCGCAGCGAATGACCCGGCGGCGGTGCTGGCACTGTGGAACGACAATCCCGCGCTGCGCGATGCTCTCGCCGAGCAGTACCCCGACATCATCGGGAACCTCGATGGCGTCCCGTTCGATGTCCGCGCGGAAGCCAACCTGCGTCGGCTCACGGCGCTGCACGCCAGCGTGGATTCCCTCGCGGATCCGCTCAAGACCGAGGTCACGAAGCTGTGGGCCGAGGTTCAAAGGAACGGCGGCAAGCTCATCGCGTTCGACCCGACGGGTTCGCAACAGCTGACGGCCGCCGTCTGGTACGGCCCTCTCGACGCGCAGAACGTATCGACACTCGTGCCAGGGATGCTCTCCGACGTGACAGGGATCGGCGAGTTCGGGCAGTCTGCGCGTGACCTGATCGACAAGACGGGGGATGCGGCGATCGCCTGGTTCGGATACGACTCTCCCGACTTCGTGGAGGAGCCGTCGATGTCTCGTGCCGAGGACGGGGCGCCGGCGTTGCGTTCCTTCCTGTTGGGCCTGGATGCGCAGTCGGGGCAGAGGACGATCAACGTCATCGCCCACTCCTACGGAAGCACGACGGCCGGCCTGGCGATCGGCTCCGCCCCCGACGGGCTCGGCGTCGACAGATTCATCGTCGTGGGGTCCGCTGGCCTTCCCGATGACGCCGACGTGCTCGCCAACCTGCAATCGTCCGAGGCGCCGCGCATCTTCGCGACGACGTCGGAGAACGACTTCTGGGCACCGATCGGAAAGCTCACCGGGTGGGGGCACAGCACCTCGCCGACGAGCCTCGACGGTGTGACGGTGTTCGACAGCGACGGAGGAATCGACGCCGGGGGCGGGGATCTGCTCCCGACGCCGGGTCACAGTGCCCACGGTGGTGCGAACTTCCCGTGGGAGCACGAGGCGGGCGGTTATCTCGAACTGGGCAGCGAGTCGTTCTACAACGTGAGGTCGATCGTGACGACCGGAGAACTCGGCACCGAGGTGGGTGGCGAGGGAAGCGAGGACGGCATGTGGGAGCTGATCGCCCGAGGGCTTTCGTCTCCCGGGATATATGGATACTAGGGTGGCAGCCATGCGTTACGCGTGGGCGGTCGTGGCCGCCGGATTGGTGCTGGTGATGACCGGATGTGCTGCGCAGGCGGCTCCCGAAGGCGATGAGCTGTATCGCGACGGAGAGAAGCGCTATCTCACGATGGCGAACACGATGCACACCGTCCTGATGGGTGTGCACGAGGGCGTGTGGGACGTGCCGATCGGGGGCTACGGAGCCTTCCCGATCGCGTGCGATCTCGGCCATGCCGACGATGGCTACCGTTTCGCGTACCGACGTTCCGTGGCGTTGTCTGACGTCGACGGACAGGCCCTCAGCGACGCGGCCGTCAAGGCGTTCGCGGATGCCGGCTTGGAGTCGGAGACGGCCGTCTACGGCGAGGGGGACCGCGCCGAGTGGAATGTCATCGCCGAGGACGACGCGGTGGGCCGAGCCGTCGTGACCATCCGGCCGGCAGAGGGCACGGTGACGGCATCGGCCGACACCCCGTGCACGCCGGGAGATTCTGATGCTCTCTCGGCGATGGTCGGCGATGACGAGAACCGCGGGGACGACATCCTGACGTGGCGTTCGATCCCGGCAACAGAAGGCGTGGATTCGGTGCCGCAGTTCTACTTCCCCGCCGGTGGCCCGGTGTATTTCAACGAGGACGAGTCACCTGTCATCCCGCAGCCTGTCGTCACGGACCCGCCGAAGGCACCCTACGGGAGCTGAGGCGGTGGAGGGCGCTCAGCGCGCCGCAGCGTCGGCCAGGTGCCGCGCGTCGTGGTTCAGGACCTTCACGATGATGCCGTGACGGCGCAGCTCCGCGGCCGTGCGAGCCCCCTCGTCGGCGTCGAGGCCGAGTGCCTTGATGTTCGCGACGACCACGACATCACCCTCTCGCAGGGTCGAGATGAGGCGGGCGAGGCGGTCGTTCCAGCTCTCCAGGATGTCGGGCGCCGGGTGGCGGAAGCCCTCGATCGGCACGCCGAACCGGGTGAGGTCGTCACGCTGCTCGACGACCGACGGCATCCCCTCGCGTGCGACCACGAGGCCGACCAGGCGCGAGCCGTCTGGGCGCGCGGTCCAGAAATTGCGATTCTGCTGCAGCTCGGTGAAACACTTCGGGCACTGCGCTGCGTCGTGCGGCAGGTGCAGCGGGCTGGTGAGGGCGTCATCGACGGATGCCGCCACCTTCGTGGGATCGATCGTCTCGCTCATCGCGCACCTCCGCCCCCATTCTGCCCTGTTCTGCCACGGATCGGCGACCGGTATCCCGGGCTCGACGACGATCCCGGCCCCGGCCCTTCGCCCGCCCGCCGCCGACCGGTCTCAGAGCAGCCCGAGTGCCTTCACCGCGTCGCGCTCCTCGACCAGTTCGGCGACGGAGGCGTCGATCCGGCTCCGCGCCCAGTCGCTGACCTCGAGGCCTTCGACGATCTGCCACTCGCCGTGGACGGAGCGCACGGGGAACGACGAGACGAGGCCCTCGGGCACGCCGTACTCGCCGTGCGAGACGACACCGGCCGACGTCCAGTCCTCGGTGCCGTGCACCCAGTCGCGCACGTGCTCGATGGTCGCGTTGGCCGCCGAGGCGACGGATGACGACCCGCGCACCTGGATGATCTCGGCACCGCGCTTCGCGACCCGGGGGATGAACGTCTCGTCCAGCCAAGTCGGCACGTCGCCCACGATCGCCTCGAGCGCGTCGGTGACCGACTCTCCGCCGACCGTGGCGTGCGAGATGTCGGGGAACTGGGTGGCCGAGTGGTTGCCCCAGATCGGCAGGCGACGGATCGTGGAGACGGGAACGCCCAGCGCCTGCGAGAGCTGGGCCCTGGCGCGGTTCTCGTCGAGACGGGTGAGGGCGGTGAACCGCTCGGCGGGCACTCCGTCAGCGGATGCCGCGGCGATCAGCGCGTTCGTGTTCGCGGGGTTGCCGACCACCGTGACGCGCACGCCGGGGGCCGCGTTCGCGGCGATGGCGGCGCCCTGCGGTCCGAAGATGCCGGCGTTGGCGGCGAGCAGGTCCCCGCGCTCCATGCCGGGACCACGGGGTCGGGCGCCGACGAGCAGCGCCAGATCGCAGCCGTCGAAGCCGACGGCGACGTCATCGGTCACCTCGACGTGCTCGAGCAGGTCGAACGCGCCGTCCTGCAGCTCGAGCGCAGCGCCCTCCGCGGCGCCGAGGCCCTGCGGGATCTCGAGCAGCCGCAGCCGCACCTTCTCGTCGGGGCCGAGCAGGTCGCCCGCCGCGATCCGGAACAGGAGTGCGTAGCCGATCTGTCCGCCGGCGCCGGTGAGGGTGATCGTGGTCGTCATGCCCCGAGCCTACGTCCGTTCCGGGGTCGGCTGTCGGAGTACCCTCTGTCACATGACCTTCAACCCCGACGCCGACCTCTCCGGCAACACGACGCGTCGCCGTGGGCGCACCGCCGCCGTCGCCGGTGGTGCGGGTGTCGGCGTGCTCGCCCTCATCGCGCTCATCGCCGGCCCGCTGCTCGGCATCGACCTCACGGGGTTGCTCGGGGGCGTCTCGCAGCCGAGCGGCGACTCGGGCTCAGGCGGCTCGGTGATCGAGAACTGCGACACCGGGCAGGACGCCAATGAGAACGTCGACTGCCGCATGGCCGGCGCCCAGGTCGCTCTCGACGCGTTCTGGGCCGACAACGTCGACGGCTACCGCAAGCCCACGATGACCGTCGTGGACGTGGCGACCTCGACGCAGTGCGGGACCGCCTCGAATGCCGTCGGCCCGTTCTACTGCCCGCCCGAAGAGGGCGTCTACGTCGACCCGACGTTCTTCCAGCTCATGCAGCAGCAGTTCGGAGCATCCGCTGGCAACCTCGCCCAGCTCTACATCGTGGGTCACGAGTGGGGCCACCACATCCAGAACATCACGGGCACGATGGAGAAGTACCCGAACAACGGGACGGGACCCGGGAGCAATGGCGTGCGGATGGAACTGCAGGCCGACTGCTACGCCGGCGCCTGGATCGGACGCATCACCGAGCCGGAGGATGCCGACGGCGATCCCTTCCTGGTCGCTCCGACGGAGACGGAGCTCAGGGATGCGCTCAACGCCGCCGCGACGGTCGGCGACGATCACATCCAGGAGCAGTCCGGCGTCGTGAATCCCGAGAGCTGGACGCACGGTTCCAGCGACCAGCGTCAGTACTGGTTCGCGAACGGCTACGAGAACGGGCTGAACGTCTGCGCGGAGACCTTCACGCGGAGCGACGGCGACCTGTAATCCCCGCTGACCGGGTCCTCCCGGGGTAGCGTGGCATCCGTAGTCTTCTTTCCGGGCTGGGGGCACAATGACGATGAACCTGGATGCGCTGTATCCGCCGATCGAGCCGTACGAGTCGGGCGAGCTCCTCGTCGGCGACGGCCACCGTCTGTACTGGGAGGTCAGCGGGAACCCCGAGGGCCGGCCGGTCGTCTTCCTGCACGGGGGCCCGGGCAGCGGCACCTCGCCGTGGCAGCGTCGCTTCTTCGACCCCGAGAAGTACCGCATCGTGCTGTTCGACCAGCGCGGCTGCGGAAAGAGCACCCCGCATGCGGGAGAGCCCGGTGCGGATCTGCGCCACATCACCACGGCGCACCTGATCGCAGACATCGAGCTGCTGCGCAAGAACCTGGGCGTCGAGCAGTGGCAGGTCTTCGGCGGCTCCTGGGGCAGCGCGCTGGCGCTCGCCTACGCGCAGGCGCATCCGGATGCCGTCTCGGCGCTCGTGCTGCGCGGCATCTTCACCCTGCGGCGCATGGAGCTGGAGTGGTTCTACGAAGGCGGGGCCGCGGCGCTGTTCCCCGACCTGTGGGAGAGCTTCATCGCGCCGATCCCGGTGCTGGAGCGCTCGCACATGATCGACGCGTACCACCGGCGGCTCTTCGACCCCGACCCCGCGGTGCACGTGCCCGCCGCGATCGCGTGGTCGACGTGGGAGGCCTCGACCGTGACGCTGCGTCCCGATGCCGAGCAGATCGCCGCGATGTCCGACCCGCGCACCGCCACCGCGTTCGCCCGGATCGAGAACCACTTCTTCGTGAACCGAGGCTGGTGGGCCGAGGGGCAGCTGCTCGCCGGCATCGACGCGATCCGGCACATCCCTGCCGTCATCGTGCAGGGCAGGCATGACGTCTGCACGCCGATGATGACGGCCTGGGATCTGCACAAGGCCTGGCCGGAGGCCGAGTTCGTAGTGGTCGACGACGCTGGACACTCGGCGACGGAGCCCGGCATCCAGCAGGCACTGCGCGACGCGACCGACCTGTTCTCCTTCTGACGTCGGCCGCGGCGCCGCGGATCAGGCCCGCAGTGCTTTCGTCAGCGTCTTCACGAGGCCGAGCACTCCACCTTTCGCGCGGAAGCGGGTCAGGCCCTCGCTCACGGACGCCCCGGTGCGGGATGACACGAACCACGGCGGCTTCGGCAGGATGGTCAGGCGACCCCCGCCGTTGAGGAGAGGCAACGATCTCGGCAGCGGACGGAACGGCCCGCGGATGACGGAGCGCTCGACGCTGTCGAGCAGCAGTGCGTTGTGCACCACGCCGATCCCGCTGCCCACGTCGTCGATCGTGTTGCCGGGGAACGCGCCCCAGGTCATGGTCGGCGTGATGAACCCGAAGGCGGTCCATCCGTTGATCGCGATGGAGCCGTAGCGGAGGTTCGCGATCGCCCGTTCGAAACCCGCACCGAGTGCGCGCTCGGTGGCCGGCGCGATGATCAGGTTCGCGCCGAGCGTGCCCTGGAGCTGGTCGTTCGCATACGTGACAGCGGCATCGAGGAACGCCTGGCCCGTGCCGGCCACCGACACGACGCCGAGCACCGGAGCGAAGTACTCGGTGTTCTGCAGCGCCGTCGGGTCGTCGTCGCGGTCGACTTCCACCAGTACGCGATCGCCGAGCACGAGGGCATCGGGGTAGTCGTCCGCGGCGCGGTGCATGCGCGCGGGGGAGCCGGGGTACCAGATCGGCCGCTCCGGCGCGTTCGCGTAGGCGCGGCGGAGTGCGGCGCGGAAGGCGGGGCCCTGCGCCCAGTCGGACGAGAGGATCACGACCTGTCCGGCGATGCAGTTGTGTCCGCTGTTCTGGAGTCGCATCGTGGCGATGTGCTCGGCGTGATAGGTGAGATCGGCGTCGCTCCAGTCGCCCGGCACGACGATGATCGGCGAGACGCCGCCGAGCTCGGCGGTGATCGGCTTCTTCAGCTGCGGTCGCATCTCGCGGCGGCGGCGCTTCGCCGCGGCTCCGGTGCCCCAGACGATCGCGTCGAAGGTGGCAGCAGACCCGGTGATGTGCACGTGAGCCAGGTCGGGGTGCGCGGTGAGGTACCCGCCGACCGCAGGGCCGCCCCGCACGATGCGCACCAGACCGGGTTCGATCAGGGGCGCGAACGCCCGCTTGTAGATCGGCACCAGGGCATCCTGCGTCGGGTTGACCTTGAGGAGCGCGGTGCGGTTGTGGGCGAGGAGTTCGTAGAGCACATCGAGCACCGGGATCGAGGTGACGTTGCCGGCCCCGAGCACCAGGCCGACTCCTCCCGAGACGGTCGGCGTGCGCTGCGCGAGACCCGCGGCGGCGCGGGCGGCGTTCGGGGTGACGCCGGGCTCCAGCCAGACCTCACCGGTGTAGCCGGAGAGCAGGAACCTGTCGATGCCGGTGAGCGGGAAGGCGTGCACGCGGGCACGGCCGCCCGGCGCCCGATCGATCGTGATCCCCTCGAGCGGGTTGGCCCCCGCGGCCAGTCGCGACAGTGTCTCGATGTACGCGTCGAGTGCGCCGAGCACGCTGTACGGTCCGCTGAGCCACTCCTCACCACGGAGGGGGTGGCGCGCGTCGAGCCCCTTCGAGGCCGCGGCGGTGTTGGCCCAGTCCTCAGCCACCTGCGCGACGCTCGTGCGCACGGCGCGCAGCAGGGTCACGCGCTGGGCGAGGGCGAGTGCCGTCCAGGTGCGGGATCCGGTGTGCAGTTCGGCGATCGCGGAGTCGAGCCGCTCGCGCTCGCCGGCGCTCAGCTCGTTCGCCGGCGCGCTCTCGGCTGCCGGACGGGCCGTGGTGGTCGCAGAAGTCATCGCAGTCTCCTTCGGACGGGATCCCAGCTTAGGCGGCGGGCCTGGGCGAGTCCGCGGGGCGGACGCCGCCGTGAACGCGCGACGTGCAGGAAGAAGTGCGAGTTGCGGGAGCGTCCGCCCCGGTCTCCTCCTGCATGTCGCGAAACCTCCTGCATGTCGCGAGACTCGTGGCCTCGGGTGGTGATCTTTCGGCACGCACACGCGACGGTGACGGCATCGTGAGTCCCCGCGGGTGAGCGACTCACGCGCCCTCGATGTCGGCGCGACGCAGGCGGTAGCGCTGCAGCGGGAGCAGGCTCGCCAGCATCAGCACGGCGGGCAGGATGCTGAAGCTCAGCACGATGCCCGTGATGGCCTCGGCAGGTTGCGTGACCGCGGCACCGGCGACCGTGGAGATGTATCCGGTGGCGGCCAGCGTCAGCGACACCGTGGTGGCGCCGAGAGCGAAGCCGACCGTCTCGCCCGCGGTCCAGATGCCGGTGAAGGTGCCGGCCTGCCCGCGGCCGCTCGTGCGCTCGTCGTGCGAGATGACGTCGGGGAGCATCGCCATCGGCAGCGACTGCAGTCCGGCATAGGCGATGCCGGCGACGGCGACCGAGCCGTAGATCCAGTCGCCGGGTGCCCAGACGGCGACCGTGATCGAGGCGGCCGCCAGAGTGAACAGCACGCTCGCGAGCCGGAACGCTCGCTCCTTTCCGACGCGGCGGGCGATCACGGTCCACCCGGGGGTGGCCAACAGTGCAGGGCCGACGAGGGCGATGAAGACGAAGGTCACCGCGTCTTCCGAGCGCAGCACCCAGGTCGCCAGGTACTGCGCGCCGGCGAGCATCGTTCCCGTCGCCAGCGCCTGCAGGAGGAACGTACCCAGCAGGGCGCGGAAGGGCTGACTGCGGCGCAGGGCCCGGAAGCCGGAGAGGTACTGCTCGCGGACGCCGCTCGGGGCGGTGGCGGGTCGGGCGGCGGGTGAGGTGCGCGCTGCGGCGGTGTCGGCCGTGCGGGCGGCGACGAACATGCCGATGCCGATCAGGAGTCCGGCGACGATGCCCATCACGAGGTACCCGGTGACCTGATCGGTCCCGGCCTCGCGGAGCGCAGGGCCGCCGGCCCCGAACAGCAGGATCGAAGCGGTGAGCACGACGACGCGCCAGCCGAGCAGGCGGGTGCGCTCGTCGTAGCTGTCGGTGAGCTCTGCCGGCAGCGCGACGTACGGGACCTGGAACAGGCTGAACGCGGTCGCCGTGCCCAGGAAGGCGAGAAGTACACAGACGGCGCCGGTCGCGGGGCCCCACGACGGCGGCACCGCGAACGTGAGCGCGAAGAACACCGGCAGCGCGATCGCGCCGGTGATCATGAAGCCGCGGCGGGAGCCCGTGCGAGCCAGCTGCCGGTCGGAGGCCGCGCCGATCAGCGGATCGATCACGACGTCCCAGATCTTCGCTGCCGTCACGATGAGCCCGGCTGCGAGGGCGGCGACGCCGAGGTTGTCGGTGAGGAAGTACGTCAGCACCAGCCCTGGCAATGTGGCGTAGCCGCCGGTGCCCAGCGAACCGATCGCGTACAGCACGATCGTGCGGGCGGACAGGCGGACGGATGCGTGTTCCGGGGGAGCCTCGGTGCTCATCGCGCCAGTGTATCGGCGCGTGCGAGCGGTGCGACGGTGCGCGTCAGATCAGCGACAGCTCGCGGAGCTTGGACTCGACGTCGGAGTTCGCGGGCTCGACGTGGTGGGTGGAGTCGGGGTAGACGACCACGGGGATGTTGGTGCGGCCCGAGATCTCCTTGGCCACATCCGCTGCAGACGGGTCGGCGACCAGATCGACGTAGGTGTACTCCACGCCGAGCTCATCGAGCTGCTTCTTGGTGCGGATGCAGTCGCGGCACCAGTCGGCGCCGAACACGGTGATCGTGGATTCGTTCGGAGAAGTCATACATCAAGGGTATGCCCGGAGAAGAGGAGGGGCTTCGCCGTTTCGGGATTGTCAGTAAGGGTAGCCTTACCTATACTTGGTGGCATGAATGGTGCGTGCGAACATCTGAGCGATCCGGTCTGGGACGACATCGAGGGTCCGGTCCTGATCGCCGGCGACGCCGCGGACGCGGCCGTCATCGCCGGTATCGCAGCACGCCTGCCGTGGGACGCCCAGGGCGCGATCGTGCTCGAGGCCGCCGCGCGGGTCCAGTACCGCCACATCGACGTCCCCGCGGGTGTCTCGGTGCGGTGGCTGCTGCGCGGCGACGGCATCCGCGCGCACACGAAGGGGGAGCGTCTCGCGAACGCCGTGCACGCGTGGTGCGTCGAGTGGACCTGCGCCGAGCCGCCCGCCCACTGGACGGTATGGCTCGGGCCACACACGCCACCCCACGTGGCGCGCATGGCCCGAAGTCTGTTGGGCGTCGCGAACTGACTGTTCGCTCCCGCCTGCGGACGCGTCTCCGGATCAGCGGGAGGCGGCGACCGTCTGCGTATTCGCGCCCGCGGTGATCGCATCGAGTGCGCGCCGCAGCGACGAGCTGGATGTGTGCGCGGTGTACGGGAAGTACACGACCTCGACACCCACCTCGGCGAACTCGCGCTCGAGACGGAGGCCCTTCTCGGTTCCGCGCCAGTCGTCGCCCTTGAAGAAGTGCGTGAAGCGCACGTCCTCCCACGCGTCCATCTTGGACGGGCTCGTCTCGACGTAGACGTCGTCGACGAAGGAGATGTGGCTGACGATCTCTGCGCGCTCCGCCGTCGGGATGACAGGCTCGATGCCCTTCACCTGGCGCAGCATCTCGTCACTCACGACGCCGGCGATCAGAATGTCGCACTGCTGCTTGGCGTGACGAAGAAGGTTGAGGTGCCCGACGTGAAAAAGGTCGAAAGCTCCCGCGGCGTAGCCGATACGCGTCCCCATGATCTCCCCAGATCAGAATTTCCCCAGAGCGGATCCCCATCCGCCAGCGACTCCCACAGCCGCATCGGATCAGTGTAGCGGACGCGCGGGCGTCGATGCGACCCCTGATCCGGCGCCGTCGTCGCTGTTCGCCGCAGGTCGTACGCGGTCGCGCGGGTTTCTCGGCCCATAGGAACCCGTGCGACGATGGTGCCGCAGGCCAGGCAGCAGGGGGAGGACGGCGCGTGGGGACAGCGGTGACGGTCATCGTGCCGACGTTCAACGAGCGAGACAATGTCGCGGAGCTCGTGGAGCGCACGGCCGCGGCACTGCGTGGACGCGACGCCGAGATCCTGTTCGTGGATGACAGCACCGATGACACGGCCGCCGAGGTCGCCCGCGTGGCCCCCGATGCGCCGGTGCCGGTGCGGGTCATCCACCGCGAGGAGAACACCGGAGGGCTCGGTGGGGCCGTCGTCGTCGGACTGGCCGCCGCGGACTCCGACATCTGCATCGTGATGGACGGCGACCTGCAGCATCCGCCCGAGCTGCTTCCCGCGTTGCTCGACCGTTTCGCCGACGGCGACGCCGACGTCGTCGCCGCCTCGCGCTACGTGGGCGGCGGGGACACCAGCGGACTGGGCACCGCGGTGCGTTTCGGGGTGTCGCGAGCGGCGACCTGGCTGACGAGGGCGATGTTCCCCATCCGCCTGGCACGGAGCACCGACCCCATGACGGGCTTCTTCCTCGTGGATCGCCGCCGCGTCGACGTGGCGGCACTCCGTCCGCAGGGGTTCAAGATCCTGCTCGAGATCCTCGCCCGCACCGACCTGCGCATCGCCGAGATCCCGATGGAGTTCGCCGAGCGCCGCCACGGCACCTCCAAGGCGAGCCTGCGCCAGGGAGTCACGTTCGTCGCCCACCTCGCCCGCCTCCGTTTCGGCAAGATGTCGCTGTTCGCGCTCATCGGCGTGATCGGAGCCGTGGCCAACATCGGCATCATGTGGCTCCTGGTCGCGCTCGGCGTGCCCTACATCTGGGCCGCGATCATCGGGGCAGAGGTCACGATCATCGGCAACTTCATCCTGCAGGAGCGGTTCGTCTTCGCCGACATGCGCACGGATGCCCGCGGTCTCGGTCTTCGCTTCGCGACCTCGTTCACGTTCAACAACGTCGAAGCCGCGGTGCGTATCCCGGTGATGGCGCTGATGGTGGAGAGCTGGCACATCTCCAGCGTGCTGGCCACCGGGCTCACGCTCATCGTGGCGTTCTTCGCCCGCTTCCTCTTCCACTCGCTCGTCGTCTACGCCCCGCGGCGTCGCGCGGCCGAGGCGGGTGAGCCGAAGCCCGATACCGCGACGCTGCGCGTCATCCGCGCGATCGATGCCGAGGCCATGAAGCCCGGCGAGCTCTAGCCGCCTGTCGCCGGGGTGCGCCGCGGCGCTGCGCGAGCAGCCGCGGCACCGCGTGCGAGGATGTCTCCGGGAGGGCGACATGAAACGCCAGGCTGTGGGAGCCATCATCGCGCAGGCCGTGCAGGCTCTGATCGGACTGCTGATCCAGATCCTCGTCGCACGCCTGCTGGGCATCGACGACTACGGACGCTTCGCGATCCTGTACGGCGTCGTGATCCTGGCCACTGCGGTGGTGACCGGACTCGTCGGGGATTCGCTCGTCGTGCTCGACCGCTCGCAGCGCACCGTGCGTGCCGGTCTCGAGGCGATGCTGCTCGCCTCGTCCGTCGTGCTCGGCGTCGCCGCCTTCCTGGTCGCGTGGGGCACCGGATTCAGCAGCGCCCTGGAGGCCCTGCTGTTCGCGGTCGCGCTCGCCGCCTTCTCGATCGAGGAGATCGTGCGGCGACTGCTGATCGCGCACATGTCGTTCATCCGTGCGGCGATCACCGACGTCAGCGGGTTCGTCGTCGCCTTCGGAGTGATCCTCGCCGCCCAGCTCACCGGCATCCTCACACTGAGCTTCTTCCTGGCAGCGATCGCGGCAGGACAGGTCGTGGCCTCCGTCGTCGGATGGTTCCTGGTGCCGAAGAACGACCGCGTGCTGGTGAGCTTGCGTGGCGCCGACATCGCGGCGGTCTGGCGGTACGGGGTGTGGCGCGGGCTGCAGCAGGTGCTGCGGCCGAGCCTGTTCACGACCGTGCGGCTGCTGTCGCTCGCCGCCGCCGGCATCACCGCGGTCGGTCTGCTCGAAGCGGCCCGTACCTACACCTCGCCCCTGATCCTCGTGATCGGCGGCCTGTCGTCCTTCCTGTTCGTGCGGTTCGCGGACCAGCGACGCGGCGGCGGCGCGACGAACTCCGTGCGTGAAGCCGACCGGGCCGTCGTCTTCCTGCTGGCGGGCACCGTCGTGATGAGCGTCATCGCCGTGGTCCTGATCCCGTGGGCGAGCCCGCTCGCGTTCGGCGTCGAGGTCGATCCGCTGGCTGTCGTCGCGTGGCTGGCCTACGGGCTGTCCGTGGCGATCGTGACGCCCTACGGCGCACTCGGGGCGGTCGGAGGCAAGCAGATCGCGGTGTTCCTGATCCGACTGTCGGACACCGTGTTGGCGGTGCTGATCGCCGTGGTCATGCTGATGCTCGACGCTCCGGTCTCGGCGCTCCCGTTCGGACTGGCCTTCGCGTCGATGCTCGGCGGCCTCGCCCTGCGGTGGCTCGTGGTGGCGTCTACGGGACCACGGCACCCGGAAAGCTGATGGGCGAGACACGCCCGAATGATACGTTTGGTCGCAGTGTGCGGGGGAGGGGTTGACGATGGAGGACGTTCCTTACGGACGGATCTTGCGCGAGGGGTGGCTGATCATCGTCGCGCTCGCGATCTTCGGCGCGGGCGCAGCATGGCTGGTCGCCAAGGCGCTGCCGGAGACGTATGCGGCCACGTCGACGATGCTGCTGCGCGTCGACTCGAGTGAGGCGTCGCTCTTCGAGCGCAACCAGTTCAGCCTCGCGCGCATCAAGTCGTATCCCGCGCTGATCGACAGCCCCGAGGTGATCGACGCCGTGCGGAGCGACCTCGCCCTCGATGAGGACGACTACTCCGACCGTGACATCCGGCGGATGCTGTCGGCGGAGAACACCGCCGACACCGTGCTCCTCGTGGTGCAGGCGGATGCGCCCTCGGCGAGCCTGGCCACCGATGTCGCGAACTCGGCGGCCACGCACCTCTCCGAGCTCATCAAGACGACGGAGAACGTCAAGGGCGATACGCGCTACACGGTCAACCTCGACCAGGTGCTTCCCGCCGTCGAACCGCAGTCGCCCATCTCGCCGCAGGTCACCGCGATCACCGGTCTCGGTGGTGTCGCCGGGCTCGCCCTGGGCGCGATCGTCGCCGTGTACCGCACCACGACCAACCGCCGGCTCCGCACGATCTCCGACGTCCGTCGGGCGACGGGACTCCCGGTCGTCGGCCAGATCCCTCGTCGCCGTCGCGTGCGCCCCGAGCCGGAGTCCACGACGCTCATGGCCTATGAGGAGACCGTCGGAAACCTGGCGGCTCTCGCCGGCGACGGGCTGCGCACGCAGTTGCTCGTCCCGTCATCGCCGGGTGCCATCGACGATGACACCGTGCTCGGACTCCTCAAGGCGCAGGAGGTCGTCGGCCGCAGCGCCTGCGTCGTCGACACCCGCAAGGAGCACGTCACAGGCGGGGCCTACAGTCTCGATGCCCTGTTGGACCACGAAGTCGACGGTACCGACGCGCGCCGCGACGACATCGACGACCGTGCTGTGATCGTCGCGCACGAGCCGGTCGCGACGGAGACACTGCTGCGGCGGCTGCCCGCCGCTGTCGAGCGTCTGCACGAGAGCTTCGACATCGTCATGATCATCGCCGAGCCCACCGAGTCCGCGCTGCTGGAGGCTCTCGTCGGCAGCGGTGCCGGCATCATCGTCACGGTCAAGCACAACAGCACATCGGCACCCGACCTCGTCGCTGTCGCCACGCGCCTGCGCGTGATGGGCATCCGTCCCGTCGGAGTGCTCATGATCAGCACGGGGCACGGGGCGCTCGGTTCCATCGCGGAGTCCTGGCGGGTGTCGGACCGAGGGCACGGCGGATTGCACGAGGACGCCGGCGGAGCCACGCGTGCGCATCGAGGCTGACGCCCCGGTGAACCACCTGCACGGTTCGGCGCACACGCCCAGCCGTGCACGACTCGTCGCGGTCGGAACCCTCTACATCCTGCTGATCGCCAGCGTGATCCCGTGGCGCAGTCAGACCATCTACAGCGGAGGACTCGACTTCGTGGTGGTCGCGAAGGCGCTGATCGCGTTGATCGCCTTCGGCTCCGCCACCCTGCTGGCGGTGCGCACCAGGGACCGGATCTCGATCGGCATCGGACCGGCGGCCGTGATGACCATCGTCATGCTGGTGAGCGCGCTGGGGGCCCTGGTGGCGGGCAACGGGGCCGCGACCATCGTGCTCGTGCTCCGCGTGTTCCTGGTCATGGCGACCATCCTCATCCTGCTCACGACCGTCCCGTGGACGGTCAGCATCCGCAGCCTCCTGACCGGGATGGCGCTGGTCGGCGTGGTCGCGGCGGTGACCGGTCTTCCCGGTCTCGTCTCGTCGGGGCGGCTCGGCGGCGGCATCCCCGAGATCCATCCCAACGAGCTGGCCGGTCTCGCCGGCGCGCCGCTGATCGGTCTCGTCATCGTGATGCTCCGACGCGGAGTGCGCCTCAACACGCTCGTCGCCTCCGTCATCCTGCTCACGATCGCCGTCGCGACCGGCTCGCGCACGGGCCTCGCCGCGATCGTGTTCGGCATCGTCGTGGCCGTGCTCGTGAACGGCATCCGCGACCGCAGCGTCGTGTACGCGCTGCTCGGCTGCCTCCCGCTCGGCTACGCCATCGCCTCGTTCACGAACGTCTTCGGCAGCCTCGCCACGCGTGCCGGATCCACCGACACCACCTCGGCGCTGGATTCCCGCTTCGACGCCTGGAAGGTCGTGCTCGGCTGGGGGTGGGACGAATGGCAGAAGTGGATCGGGCTCGGGCTCTCCGCCAAGACCGTGCCCGTCGACATCAAGTGGCGCGACGAGCAGGTGCTCGACAGCAGCTGGGTGTCGATCCTGGCGCAGTCAGGGCTCATCGGCGTCACCCTCGTGGCAGCGCTCCTGCTCTGGTGCGTCGTGACCGCCTGCATCTCGGCCAGCCGCCGGTGGTTGGTCCTGCCGTTGCTGGTGCTCGTGATCTTCCGCTCCACCACCGAGAGCGGACTCGTCGACAGCGCACTGCCGTTCCTGACGCTGATGGTGCTGGCGTCCGTCCTCACTCATCGCTCGCGGCACGGTGGTAGCGTGAGCGCTCATCAGGGCACGGAATCGGCGACGTGGCAGTGGGACGCGATCGCCGATCGGCAGGCAGTACGCGCAGCCGGTGCGCGGGAGAACTGAAGAGCGAGGGGAGACGAGCATGTCGGAGTCGGAGAGCGCACCGCGAACGCGGCGCATCTGGATCTGGGTCGCGGTCGCGGTCGTGGCGATCGCCGTCGCGGTGGGTGTCTGGGCATTCACCGCGGGGCAGCTGGCTGCCTCGCCCTCGAGCACGGCCTCGGAGACGCCGACGCCGCAGCCCACCGAGGTCGAGACGCCGACTCCCGGAGCCACGGCGCCCGTCGAGAAGCCGGACGATGCCACCGAGACCCCGCTCGACGAGGTCGTCGAGCTCGATCAGGGCGCGTCGATCAAGCTGGTGTCGGTCGAAGCCGTCACCGCCGGCCGCGACATCCCCGGCGAGAGCAGCGGCCCCGCCGTCAAGGTGGTCCTCAGTGTGACGAACACCGGAGACAAGCCTCTCGACACCGGCGGAGTGAGCGTCAACCTGACCTACGACGGCGACGACCGGACCCCGGCGCCCGCCGTCAGCGCGGACGATGCCACGGTCCTCCCCGCCTCGATCGCGCCGGGCGAGAGCGCGGAGGCGTCGTTTTATTTCGCGGTACCTGTTGCGTCCGACGGCGATATCCGTATCATGGTCGATATACTGGCTGCAGAATCAGACGTCGTGTTCGTGGGAGCGCGACCGTAAGCGCCGGTTGAGGGGAAATCACCGGCCCGGGCGTTGAGGGGAACGCCGTAGGGTTCGGTCGATCATGGACTGGGGAGTCTGATGAATTCTGGGGAATTCAAGCGCGGCTACGTACGCCGCCTTGTCACTGTTCTCGTGACCATGCTCGCGATCATCGCGGGCTCTTTCGTGGCGATGGCGCCCGCAGCAGCGGACGTGAGTCCGCCGGCGGGTGATCCATCCACGGTGACGGCCGATGCGCTGCCCACCGTGCAGATCAACGGCATCGTGTGGGACCAGGAGGTCGTGGGCAACGTCGTCTACGCCGCCGGATCCTTCTCGAGCGCGCGCCCCGCGGGTGCGGCCGCAGGGACGAACGAGACTCCTCGTTCCAACCTGCTGGCCTACAACATCCAGACCGGTGCGCTCATCACATCGTTCGCGCCGACCATCAACGCGCAGGTGCGATCGATAGAAGCCTCGCCCGACGGCACGCGCCTGTACATCGTCGGCGACTTCACCACGGTGAACGGCCAGACGCGCAACCGCATCGCCGCATTCGACCTGCCCAGCGGAACGCTCTCGTCGTTCAACCCGAACTCGAACGGCACCACGATCGGTGTCGACGCCACGAACTCGGCCGTGTACTTCACCGGCACGTTCGGCCGCGTCTCCGGCCAGGACCGCTTCGGTGCCGCCGCCGTGAACCGCGACGGAACGCTGCTGCCGTGGGCCCCGGTCCTCGGTGAGCGCCGTGGCCGCGTGGTGGTCGTCTCGCCCGACGGCACCAAGGTGGTGCTCGGTGGAGACTTCCCGACCCTGAACGGCAGCTCGAACCCGGGCTACGGGCTCGGCATGGTGTCGGCGACCGACGGCTCGCTGATCGTGCCCTTCCAGACCAACAACATCATCCGCAACGCCGGCAACGACGCCGCGATCCTGTCGCTCAAGTCCGACGCCGATTCGTTCTACGGAACCGGCTACGTCTTCGGCTCGGGCGGAAACCTCGAGGGCAGCTTCCGTGCGTCCTGGAACACCGGAGCGCTGAGCTGGGTGAACGACTGCCACGGCGACCAGTACGACGTGCAGCCCATGGGTGAGGCCGTGTACGCGGCCGGTCACTCGCACTACTGCGGAAGCCTCGAAGGTGGATTCCCGCAGAGCGACCCGTGGAGCTTCT
This sequence comes from Microbacterium sp. NPDC087591, assembly GCF_044743625.1. Classification (NCBI taxonomy): domain Bacteria; kingdom Bacillati; phylum Actinomycetota; class Actinomycetes; order Micrococcales; family Microbacteriaceae; genus Microbacterium; species Microbacterium sp. NPDC087591. Next base: position 1,031,374 of record NZ_JBIUWU010000001.1, on the reverse strand, counting down.
ACCGCGCGATCGCGGTCACCAAGGAGCCCTCGCGCATCACGCCGAACGGCCTGAACCTCGGCTACTACGACTTCGGGGGCAACCCGGCGCCGAAGATGCTGCACTGGTTCCCGAGCCTCAACACCGGAACCGTGAGCGGCGCGTACCAGGGCCCGTGGACGGTCAACGGCAACTCCGAGTACCTCGTCTACGGTGGTGAGTTCACCCGCGTGAACAACGTCGGGCAACAGGGGCTCGTGCGCTTCGCCGTGCCCTCCAAGTCCACGAACGCACAGGGACCGATCCTGTGGAACACGGACTGGCCGGCCAGCGCACTGCCGCTCGACGGATCGATCCGCGTGACGTGGCCGCTCAACTACGACCGCGACAGCGAGTTCCTCAAGTACGAGGTGCTGCGCAACAACGTCGTGATCAAGACGTTCGAGAACGTGCGCTCCAAGTCCAAGGACTGGGGTCTGCCTCCGATGACCTACGTCGACTCCGCCGTGGTCAGCGGCACCTCGTACACGTACCGCATCCGGGCGACGGACAACGAGGGGCACAACATCCTGGGCGGCGCCGTCACGGCGACGGCGTCGGGAACCGCGACGAGCAGCACGTACCGCAGCGCGGTTCTCGCTGACAGCCCGCTGGACTTCTGGCCCCTCGACGACACGGCAGGATCCGTCTCGTACGACTGGGCCGGGGCATCCGACCTCACGGTGAACAGCAACGTGAGCCGCGGCGTCTCCGGTGCGATCCTCGGCGACAGCCGCACGGCGGCCAGCTTCAACGGCGGCAGCAACGGCTTCGCATCGACGACCACCGCGGTCGCCGGTCCGCAGACGTTCGGCATCGAGGCCTGGTTCAAGACCACCACGACCGACGGTGGCAAGATCGTCGGCTTCGGCAGCAGTTCGACCGGCAACTCCGGCAGCTACGACCGGCACGTCTACATGCTTCCCAACGGTCGCGTCACGTTCGGCGTATACCCGGGGTCCTCGCAGACCATCGAGTCGTCGACGGCGTTGAACGACGGGCAGTGGCACCACGTCTCGGCCGGACTCAGCTCCGAGGGCATGGTCCTCTACATCGACGGCATCCGCGTCGCTCAGCGCAGCGACGTCACCTCCGCGCAGGGCTACAACGGCTACTGGCGCATCGGCGGTGACTCACCCTGGGCGGGATCGGACCGGTTCGTCGGTCAGATCGACGAGGTCGCGATCTACGCGGCGCCGCTGAGCAAGACCCAGGTCGCCTCGCACTACACGGCATCCGGACGCACGCTCGAAGGAGCCACCGCTCCCTCGGACGCCTACGGCGCTGCGGTGTACGGCCTCGAGCCGGCGCTGTACTGGCGGCTCGGCGAGTCCTCGGGCAGCACGGCGGCTGACAGCTCCGGCTACTCGCAACGGGGAACCTACTTCGGTTCGGTGACCAAGGGAGCGAACGGTGCCCTGAGCGGCGTCTCCAACACGGCGGCGACGTTCAGCGGCGGACAGGTGATCAGCCAGAACTCCTTCTCCAACCCGCGCTCCTACTCGCTCGAGACCTGGTTCAAGACGAGCACCACCTCCGGCGGGAAGTTGATCGGCTTCGGCAACAGCCCTGACGGCAACTCCAACAACTACGACCGCCACGTCTACATGACGGATGCCGGCAAGCTGGTGTTCGGCGTGTGGACCGGTCAGGAGCAGACGATCCGCACGGACGCCTCGTTCAACGACAACACGTGGCACCACGTGGTCGCGACGCAGGGCGCGCAGGGCATGCGGCTCTACGTCGACGGTCAGCTGCAGGGCACGAACCCCAACACCGATGCGCAGGACTACACCGGTTACTGGCACGTCGGAGGCGACGTCACCTGGGGCCCGGGCGACTGGGAGTTCGACGGCGCACTCGATGAGGTCGCCGTGTATCTCGCGCCGCTGTCGGCAGCCGACATCTCGCAGCACTACGCGCTCGGCTCCACCGGAGCTCCCGCGAACGTGCCGCCCACGGCGAGCTTCACCAACACGGTGGACAAGCTGAAGGTGAACGTCGACGGCTCGGCATCCGCCGACTCCGACGGCACCATCGCCGGCTACTCGTGGAACTGGGGTGACGGTTCGCCCGCCACCACCGGGGAGACCAGCACGCACACCTATGCAGAGGGCGGGCAGTACACCGTCACGCTGACGGTGACGGACAACAGCGGTGCCACCGCGACGTCCACGGCGTTGGTGACCGCGGTTCCCAACCAGCTCCCCGTCCCGTCGTTCACGACCTCCACGACCGATCTCACGGTCGCGGTCGACGCCTCGGCGAGCAACGACACCGACGGCACGATCGCCGGCTACTCGTGGAACTGGGGTGACGGTTCGCCGGCCACCACCGGCCGCACGACGACCCATGCGTACGCGGCCGACGGCCAGTACACGATCACGCTGACGGTCACCGACGACGAGGGCGCCACGGCGGAGAAGACCGCCTCGGTCACTGTCGCGGCTCCCGTCGGTGCGGTCACCTACGCCCGCGACGACTTCAACCGCACCCTGGCCACCGGCCTGGGCTCGGCGAACGTCGGTGGGGCCTGGACGCTGTCCAACACCGCATCCAACTACCGGGTGGACGGCTCGTCCGGGGTGTTCGTGCAGTCGGCGGGTGGAGCGCAGCGATACGCGTACCTCCCGTCCGTCTCGTCCACCGACACCGCGATCGACGTCGATGTGGCACTGCCGCAGCGTCCCGTCGGCGGCAGCGCGTACTACACGTCGCATGTCCGCCGCGTGGGTGCCGATGACTACCGGTCTCGTGTGGTCGTCGCAGCGAACGGTGCCGTGACGGTGCAGCTGCAGCGCACCACGACGATCCTGGTGAACGTGCCCACGTCCCTCACGGTCGCCGCGGGTGACAAGCTCCACGTCCGCACCGAGGCGACCGGCACCTCGCCGACCAACCTTCGCGTGAAGGTGTGGAAGGTCGGCTCGGCCGAGCCCACCAGCTGGACGGCGTCCACCACGGATTCGACCGCGGGTCTGCAGGCTGCCGGCGACGTCGGACTCGGTGTCTACCTCGGCGGCGGCGTCACGAACGTGCCGTTCCAGACGGGCTTCGACAACTTCTGGGCCGGTTCGAGCAACGGCGGGCTGGTGCCGCCGGCCAACGAGGCTCCGACGGCTGCGTTCGTCGCCACGCCGAACGGTCTCGCGGTCGCCTTCAACGGATCGACCTCGAGCGACTCCGACGGAACCATCGCCTCCTACGCCTGGGACTTCGGCGACGGGACCACCGGAACGGGAGCCACGGCGAACCGCACCTACGCGGCAGCAGGCACCTACACGGTGAAGCTCACCGTGACGGACGACGACGGCGCCACCGGGACGATCTCGCACCCGGTGACCGTGACGGCCCCGGCGCCGGGCAACCAGGCTCCGACCGCCGCGTTCACGACCAGCGTCGCCGGGCTCACGGTGAGTGCCGACGCCTCGACCTCGACCGATCCCGATGGCACCATCGCCTCCTACGCATGGAACTTCGGCGACTCGACCACGGGCACCGGGGCGACCGCGAGCCACCCGTACGCGACGGCGGGGACGTACACGATCACCCTGACCGTGACCGACAACGGCGGAGCCACGGCGACCACGACGCGCAGCGTCACGGTGACGGCTCCGGCCGCGGCCGGGCTCGTCCAGGACGACTTCAACCGGGCCGACGGTCTGCTCGGGGCCGCGCCGCTCGGCGGGGCCTGGACGCAGACCGCCGGGGCGGCGAACGTCGGCATCGATGCGAACCGTGCACGTCTCACGACGGCGGCGGCGAGCCAGACGCGCTCGGCGACGCTGAACACCACCACCTCCGACAGCACGGACCTGACGTTCTCGTTCTCGACGTCGACAGCGGTCACGGCAGGGCGTATGTACGTCTCGGCCCTCGGTCGCGTCGTCGGCGCGGACGACTATAGGGCGCGGTGGCTCATCGCCCCCAACGGCTCCGTCCAGGCGCAGCTGTCGCGCGGCGGCACCGTGCTCAGCTGGGTCGACATGACCGGCATCACGATCACACCGGGCACCGTGTACAACGTGCGCGTGCAGGTGTATGGAACCGGGACGACCACTCTGCGCAGCAAGATCTGGGCGGATGGTCAGACGGAGCCGCAGAACTGGCAGCTGTCGACGACGGATGCCACGGCTGCATTGCAGACCGCGGGATATACCGGAGTCACGACATATTCCAGTAGCGGCTATGGCCCACTGCCCTACAGTGTCTACGTGGACAACTACAAGGCAGTGAAGGTTCTCCCCTGAGTTTCGCAGAGTCGTACCGCAGCCTTCGCACGGCCCAGAAGGGTCGTGCGAAGGGTGCGCCGGCATACTCTCTCTACGTCAACAGGCCGGTGGGTCGTGTGTTCGCCGCGTTCGCGCACACGATCGGGATGACCCCGAACCAGGTCACCATCGTCAGCGCCGTCTTCACCTTCACCGGCATCGTGCTGCTCGCCACGGTGCCACCGTCGATCGGTCTGGGCATCGCCGTCTGGCTGCTGCTCGCGCTCGGGTACGCGTGGGACAGTGCGGACGGACAGGTCGCCCGCCTGCGCGGGGGAGGGTCGCTCGTCGGCGAGTGGCTCGACCACATCTTCGACGCCGCGAAGCTCGTCTCCCTGCACATCGCGGTGGCCATCGGGGCGTATCGCTTCTTCGACCTCGACTCCGCGCTCTGGATCCTGGTCCCGCTCGTCTTCAGCATCGTCGCCACCACGACGTTCTTCGGGATGATCCTGAATGATCTGCTGCGTGCACGGCAGGGTGTTCCACAAGCCGCCCAGGCCGGCGGATCCTCGCCTTTGCGCGCGATCCTGGGGATTCCGACCGATTACGGGACGTGGTGCTTCGCATTCGTACTGTGGGGCTGGACCGCCGGTTTCATGGTGTTCTATACGCTTCTCGCGTTGGCGGCGCTGCTCTATCTGGGCGCGGCTGTCATCATCTGGTTCCGTAAGATGAAGTCACTCGGCTGATTATCATGCGGGCCGAGCGTAGTCAATCGATTCGATTGATTATCCAGGACTTACTCAGCAAGCGCTTATACGGTCCATCGCAACCCGACGCTGTAGCCGGGTACCATCGCGCGTTCTCACGCCGCCCCCCACTGGCGCGAGAAGGTGCGGACGACTGCGAACCCGAGAAAGCCTCCCCCTCCATGCGAACTCGATCCCTGTCCACTGCCGTCGTGCTCGGCGCGCTCATCGCCCCGCTGATAATCGGAACCCCCGCTCTGGCCGCCACGGACGATCCCCTCACCCTCTCCGACGACATGAACCGCACGGTCAGTCGCGGTCTGGGCTCGTCAGCCGCCGGCGTCACCTACGACGCCGTGCCTGCCGCATCCTTCTCCGTCGCCGGCGGCGTCGCGAAACTCGCGCCGATCGCCTCGGGGGCGACCGCGACTCTACGCCCCAAGGCGGTGTCGCTCACCGACTCCACGCAGTCGGTCGTCTTCACGTTGCCGGCGCTGCCGAAGTCGGGGTCTGGTGTGTACCTCAGCCTCCAATCCCGGCTCACCTCATCGGGCTTCTATCAGGTGCAGGTGCGTGTCGATCCTCGCGGCGTCGTGCTGTTGGAGGCGCTGCGCGTGAACGGCAGCACGCAGACCTCGCTCGGGCATGTCAACGTGCCTGAGCTGAAGGTCAAGGCCGGAGTTCCGCTCACCCTCGAGACGCGGATCACCGGCTCGAGTGCCGTCACCATCGACGCTCGTGTGACGGCGACTGCTGCTGCCCCGGGTGCGGGATGGAAGCTGTCGGTCGCCGACAAGGCCGACGCTCGGCTGACAGAAGCGGGTCGTACAGGAGCCCGTGTGTACGTGTCGCGTTCCACACCGGCGCAGGCCGTCGCCTTCGATGACCTGCGGATCACCGAGAACGTGGCCGCTCCGCCGGCGCCCCCGACGGCGCCGAAGCCTCCGGTGACGCCGACCACCCCCACCACCCCCACCAATCCGACGACTCCGACATCTCCGACGACTCCCACCGCGCCGACGACTCCGGCGACGTCCTCGTCGATGCCGGCCTGGAACCTCACCGGTTCCCGGATCAAGCCGGGTGCTGCGGTGCCCGGCGCCACGTCCTACGCGGTCCCGGCCGGCGCCGTTTTCGTGAAAGCGTCGGCGACGACGTCCGGTACGGGCACCGCGGCATCGCCCTACTCGACTCTGCAGCGTGCGGTCACGGCGAGCCCCGCCGGATCGACCATCGTCGTGCGCGGCGGCACGTATCACGAGAACGTCACCGTGCCGGCAGGCAAGCGCGTCACGATCCAGTCGTACCCCGGCGAGGCCGTGTGGCTCGACGGATCCGAGAAGCTCACCGGATGGAAGGCCAGCGGGGCTGCGTGGTACGTCAGCGGCTGGACGCAGGACTTCGACTCGACCCCCAGCTTCACGAAGGGCGAGGCCGATGGCACTGCCGCCGGCTGGCGCTGGCTCAATGCGGACCATCCGATGGCGGCGCACCCGGAGCAGGTCTGGATCGCCGGCGCGCCGCTGCGTGAAGTCGGTTCGCTTGCGCAGCTGAAGGCCGGTACGTTCTTCACGGACACCGCGGCGGACCGCCTTTACATCGGCTCCGATCCGGCGAAGGGCGAGGTGCGGGCCTCCACCCTCACCAAGGCCATGTCCGTGCGTGCGGAGGGAACCGTCGTTCGAGGGATCGGTGTGCGCGGCTACGCCACCTCGGTCTGGATGATGGGTGCCGTGACCGTCGAGGCGCCGAAGGCGACGATCGAGAACGTCGCGCTCTACGACAATGCGTCCACCGGTCTGTTCGTCGGGGCGGCGGATGCCACCCTGAAGAACGTCACCGTGGCACGCAACGGCCTCATGGGCATCGGTGCGAACTATGCGGATCGACTCAAGGTCACCGGGCTGCTGGCGGTGGAGAACAACTCCGAGGGCTTCAACACCTCCCCGGTCTCCGGCGGTCTGAAGATCGCCAAGACCCAGGCCTTCAGCGTCACGGACTCGGCCTTCCTCCGTAACAACGGGCCGGGGCTGTGGACCGACCAGTCGGTCTCCGACATCGACATCGCTCGCAACGACTTCGCGTTCAACACGGGAGCCGGCGTGTTCCTGGAGCTCTCGCATCGCGTGGACTTCGTCAACAACCTGGTGCTCAACAACAAGGGTAACGGGGTGAAGATCAACAACACGGGCAGCGTGCAGATGTGGAACAACACGATCGTCGGCGGAAACCGCACGGTGAACATCGTGCAGGACTCCCGCTCGGCCCTCGACCCTTCGGTGCCGGGGCACGACCCCCGACGTCCTCTGGGGGATCCGGGGATGCCGTGGCTGATCAAAGACATCACGATCGGCAACAACGTCATCGCCCAGAGCTCGGGGAACTGCACGCTGTGCGTCGAGGACTACACCGCGAAGTACACGGGTGCGCAGCTGAAGATCGTCTCGAACGGGAACGTCTTCCAGCGCACCTCGGCGGCCACCCCGTCATGGCTCGTCATCTGGTCGCGTGGTTCGGTGAACCCCAACCCGGCGATCTACACCTCGCTGAGCGCCTACACGACGGCGACCCAGCAGGACAAGAGGTCGGTCAGTGTGGATGCGCGGGCGATCACGGGGGCCAACGGCGCACTCCTGCCGGCCGACGCGGCGGCGTTCGCCGCCGTTCCCACGGCCCCGGCGAGCAGTGTGACCGGACTGATCGGCACCACGCAGGCGCGCCTGGGGGCGATCTTCCCCTGACCCCGCGCTGACGATGGCCTGGCCAGGTTTGCCCCGGCCAGGCCAACGTCATACGGGTGCCTTGGGTGCCTTGGGTGCCTTGGGCGCCTCGGGCGACGAGGTCCGACGGCAGGCCCTGACGGCAGCTGTGGATGTCGCACTGCCCGCAGCATGTGCCGACACAGAACCGCGCGGGGTCCGTCTGACGGATCCCGCGCGGTTCGCCCCGGAACCCCCGGGGGATGCCCTGGTCAGAACCCTGAGGCCCGTGGCCTCAGGGTTCTGACTCGTCCTACTGGGCGGGACCCGCCCACAGGTTGTCGTAGCTGTACACCAGCGGCACCGAGGTCGCACTCGCCGACAGGTAGCTGTTGACGCCGACGTAGCCGGGTGCCTGCAGCACCGCAGTGCTGTCGGTGATCGTCGAGGCCCAGGCAGCCGGCTCGGTGGTGCCCGTGCGCCACACCTTCGCCTTGAGCGTCGTCGCGTTCGTGCCGGTCACCTGGAACCGCACGTTGAGCGAATCCGGACCGGTGACCGTCAGACCGGAGATCGTCGTCGAGGCGAGCACCGTCTCGGTGCCGGCCACGGTCTTGGTCAGCCAGAGCGCGACGGTGCCGTTCGCTGCCACGCGGAACTTGGCGCGGTAGTCGTTGGCGCTGTCGATCTGACGTCCGATCGCGGAGAAGTAGTAGCCTCCGCCCGTCGACGGCTGGTTGAACGCGACGGTGTACCGCTCCTCCGTGTTCGTCGAAGGCGTCGAGCCGGCCAGCACGGCGGAGTAGTTGTTCCCTGCCGAGAGCGTCACCTTGCCGACCCCATCGGCGACCGAGAACTTGCTGAGCGCCGTCGCCGTGCCGGGAAGCATGGTCCACGAACCGCTGGTTCCGGAGTTGCCCCAGCCGTTGGTGGCCGTGCGATCGAAGGTGTCGGTGGCCCAGACCGCGGGAGCGGTCGCGGCGACCTGCGCCGAGGTGGTCGCCGATGCGCCGCGGTTGTCCTTGACCTCGAGGGTGACCGTGTAGGTCCCCGCCGTGGTGTAGACGTGGGTTGCAGTGGCTCCGGTGCCCGTGGTGCCGTCGCCGAAGTCCCAGGCGTAGGAGGCGATCGTGCCGTCCGGGTCCGAGGAACCAGACCCGTCGAAGGCCACGCTCAGATCGGTCACGGTCGACGTGAAGGCGGCCGTCGGTGCGGCGTTCTGTGTGATCACGACGTCCTGCGTGGTGGAGTGCGTTCCGCCGCGGTTGTCGGTCACCGTGAGGCGCACCGTGTAGGTGCCCGTCTGCGCGTAGGTGTGCGTCGCTGTCGCGCCGGTCCCGGTGGTGCTGTCGCCGAAGTCCCAGGCGTAGGAGGCGATGGTTCCGTCAGGGTCGGCCGAGGTCGATCCGTCCACGCTCAGATCGCGCTGATCGCTGGTCGCCGTGAAGGCGGCCGTGGGGAGCTGGTTGGCCGGCTCCGTCGCGGTCACGCTGCGCGTGGTGCTGGTCGATGCGCCGCTGTCGTCGGTGACGGTGAGCGTCACGGTGTAGGTGCCGGCTGCGGCGTAGGTGTGCGTGGCCGTCACCCCCGTGCCGGTCGCGCCGTCGCCGAACTGCCAGGCGTAGCCCGTGATCGCGCCGTCCTGGTCGGCCGATGCCGCGGCATCGACCGCGACGCCGAGGTCCGTGACCGTGGGCGTGAACGCTGCGGTCGGTGCCTGGTTCGCGGGCGTGCGTCCGGCTGCGGCGAAGTGCGCCCGGATCCGGTCGCCACTCAGAGCGACGGGGTAGACGGCCACCTCGTCGAGGGTGCCCGCGAGGTAGTTGCTCGTCGTGCCTCCCCACGTGCGGTCTGCGCCGATCCGCCAGTATCCACGCTGGTTCAGAGCGCCGGTGACCCCGTTGCTTCCGATGAGCTGGGTGTCGACCCAGAACTTCATTCCGGCGCTGCTCTGCGTGGCGACGACGTGATGCCACTGACCGTCGTTGAACGCGGTGGACGAGGTGATCGTGGTCTGGGTGCCGTTGTTGGCACCGAACACGAGCTTTCCGTTCGACTGCATCGTGACCTGTCGGTCGATGCTGCCCGCATTGCTGCTGAGCCCGCTCGTCGTGTTGCCGAAGCCGATGAGCGTTCCGCCCTTGTTCGAGGTCGACTTGAACCACAGCTCGGCGCTGTAGGCGGAGGGGGCGTTCCACGCCTCCTGGGCGACGATCTGAGCGTTGGTGCCGTTGAAAGTGGTGGCGGAGTCTCCCGTGACCGCGCCCGTGACATTCCGAGTCACGGAGCCGGCCAGGTTGCCCGTCGTCCCGCCGACCGCGGAGTCCCGGATGGTGCCGGCCGTGGTCTCGTTCAGGCGCCAGTAGAGGTCGGGGGAGTCCGTCGACACCGCGGCACCGTATGCGTCGGTGGGCGATGCCGTCCAGGCGGACGAGCGCCCGCTGGAGACGTAGTGCGCCTGGATCTCGCTCTTCGGAAGGGCCTTGTCGTAGACGGCGACGTCATCGATCGTCCCCGACAGCGAGGCGTCGGAGGGGCGGTTGGTGAAGCCGCTGGTCTGGTCGGCGCCGATGCGCCAGTAGCCGACGTACGACTTGGGCGTCGTGTAGCTCTGATCGCGGCCCACGCGGACGCCGTCGACGAACAGCTGCATGCCGGATGCGCCGACGGTGCCCACGACGTGGTGCCACTGGCCGTCGTTGATGCTGCCTCGGCTGAACACCGTCCGGTACGAGCCGTCGTTGATGGCGAAGTTCGCCCGGCCGGAGCTGTCGAGGTAGAGCACACGGTCGGTGTTGGACGCGGTGGACGTCCCCGTCGCCGAGTCGCCGAAGCCGACGATGCGCCCGCCGCGCGAGCTGGTGGTCTTCACCCAGGCCTCGACCGTGACGGAGGAGTCTGCCGCCGACGCATCCTTGGTCGTCATCTTCGGGTTGCTTCCGCCCGCCGAGGTGACCGCCTTGTCGCTGTCGTTGGTCAGAGCGCCGTTCGCCCCCTGCGTGAGGGTGGTGGAGGTGCCGGGAGCGTCTCCGACGTCATCCGCGTAGCGCGTGCCTGTGGTCTCGCCCAGGCGCCAGTAGTGCGTGGCGCCGCTGGTGCGCACCGCCGAGCGGTACGTCGATGCGGGAGTGCCCGACACCGTGATGTACGGCGACCATGCGCTCCACTGCACGTTGCCGTCGGAGTCCTTCGCCCGCACCTGGTAGCGCACCTGAGTTCCGGGCGTCTGCCCGGTGTCGGTCGCGCTCAGGCTCGGGAGCTTCCAGAACTCTCCGTCGGTCCGGGTGAAGGTGGCGATCTTCGTCGCCGGGCTGCGGAACACGTCGTACGTGATGGCCGCGCTGTCGCGATCCCAGACGCTGCTGAACGGCACGCGCACGACACCGGCCTCATCGGAGTACGGAGCAGGGGTGAATGCGGCCGTGTTGATCGGGCCGACCGTGTGCGGCGACACGGTCCGCTTGCCGAAGCGCACCAGGCCCTGCTGTGCGACGTTGTTCACCTTCGGGAACTCTCCGCCCAGCACCACGTAGTCCGCATTGCCGGTGACCGACCATGCTGCTTGTCCGGCTGACGTGTAGGTGCCGAACTCGAGGTCCGGGTACCAGTGCAGCAGGCCCGTGTAGGGCAGTCCGGTGAAGTCCCAGCCGTAGGCATCCTTCTTGGTCGTCGTTCCCGTCGGGAACGTCGGCTCCGCCGTCGCCTTCTGCCAGCGCGAGCGCGGGTCGGTGTCAGGGAAGGCGCCGATGACCGAGCAGTCGTGCCGGTGGCTCGCCGTGTAGAGCACCTGACCCTGGGGGAAGCTCGCGTAGGAGTCGCCGAGGCAGTCGTTGACCCAGTTGATCTGTCCCGTGTACGGATCTGCTGCGAACGAGCCTTCGAAGTTCGCGCCGGTGCCGAACGCGTAGCCGGTGCCGTACACCTGGACGCCGTCGGTGCTCAGGCTGGAGATCGCGCCGTTCAGGCCCGCGGTTCTGATACGGCCGGTCGCGGCCCACGGCAGCGGCTCTCCGGTCGCGACATCGAGCGAGGCCATGCCGTAGACGGATGCTCCGTTGAGCTGCGTGAAGGAGCCGCCGATGATCACGCGGCTGCTGTCGGGGCTGGTCACCATGTCCCAGACGAAGCCGTCGCCACCCGCGGATGGCGCCCAGTCGGTGATCGCCTTGGTGGTGGTGTTCCACGCCGCGAGCTCGCTGCGGGGCTTGCCGCCGCTGGAGCGGAAGTTGCCGCCGACGTAGACCGTGTCGCCTGCGAAGGCGAAGCCGCGGACCTGTCCGTCTGCGCGCGGGGCCCAGTCGAGCATGGCTCCCGTTGCGACGTCGAAGGCGGCGACGTGCGCGCGCGCCTGGCCGTCGACGGTGGTGAAGTCGCCGCCGAAGTAGACGGTCTTTCCATCGGGTGCGGCTCGGACGACAAGTCCCTGCGCGTCCATGGTGTGGCTGAAGTTCGCGATCGGGTTCCCCGTGCGGATGTCGAACGCGAAGATGTTGTTCGCGTCGATCTCACCCGCGCCGCCGGCGGCGACCCCCGGCGGGCGCGCCTTCGTGAAGCTGCCGGTCACGTACACGGTGTTGCCCACGACGGCCTGGCTCCACACGACGCCGTTGATCTGCCAGGTCGGCAGGGCGTCGGCGGTGACGGTCTCAGGCAGTGCGGGTGTCTCCGCCGCGGAGGCGTTCTGCGCGGGCCCGACGAACACCAGCAGCGCTGTCAGCATCGTCGCTGCCGTGGCGAATGCGGCCAGTGTCCGACGGAGGCGCTGTGCACCGGTCGTTCGGGTCATGACGGTTCCTTCGTGAGAGGGTGTGAAGTGAGGGGCGGTCGCCGGTCTGCGCATCATCAGCTCAGACCGCCCCGGAAGACGGCGGACGTGTGGATGGCGTCGAAGTCGACGACCAACGTGATCTCGGATCGCGCGTCGGTCGGAACCGCGAACGCGTAGTAGGCCTTCGCGGTCGCGCCGGGCTTCAGGGCGCCCGCGAAGTCGACGGTCTCGGCATCGGCGGCGTAGACCTTCGTCAGCGGGGTGCCGTCGGCATCGAGCAGGGTCAGCACAGCCGTGCCGAGGTCGATGGCGTCGTCAGAACCGTTCGTGATGGTGATGGTGAGACGCGCATACTCGCGTCCGGGGAAGCTGCCGGGGCCCTCCGAGGTCTCCTTGTCGAAAGACACGTCGGCGATCTCGACCTTCACGCTGTCCTGGTAGGACACCGCCCCGGATGTGGATGCCGGTTCGGCGGTCTGCGTCGGCTTCGAGACCTTCCCGTCGCGCACGACCTTCGCGATCGGCTGATCGGGATCGGTGGCGTCCGACGTCGTCGATGGCGATGGAGAACCCTCCGTCGACCCGCTCGGTGCGCTCGTCGACGTGTGCGCCGACGGACTCGGTGTGGCGCCGCCCTGCGGCTCACCTGTGCTTGAACACGCGACAAGAGCCGCGCAGAGTACCAATGTTGCGACGCACGCGTACGCTCGAACAATCCCCACGATTGCTATCCCCAGTTTTCCCCAATGGGGGAAGCCGTCGGATCCGTGTACGGATTCCGCCGATCGGTGTCATACCCCTATGACACGCATTCCCCAGATTTGATCAGGGTAGCGTGTCGCGCTCAGGAAAGCCAGCGAAATCTGCGAACTGGTCCCCGCCCGGGGCGAGGACCCCTCAGCGAGTCGAGAAGCGCGACATCACGGCGAGCATCTCCGACTGATAGCGCGCAGTGTTGAACCGAGCACTCGCCTCGGCCGCGTCGGCCAGAGCGACGGCGCGGAACCGTTGCCAATCGTCACGGATCCGGCGGATGCCCTCCGCCAACGCCGGAGCGTCGTCCATGGCGACCATCACGGCGGAATCGAATCCGGATGCCGCTTCGCGCAGGCCGGTGTGGTCGGCGACCACGACGGGGCGGGCGCTGAGGATGGCTTCGATCACGACATTGCCGAACGATTCATCGGCGCGAGAGGGGACGATCGCGACGTCGGCCGCCGCCACCGCCTCCCAGACGGAGGGGAGGAAGCCGACGAAGCGTACGCGATCCTCGAGTGCGAGGGCGGTCACGCGCTGGCGGAGTTCGGCCTCGTACCACTCGTACCCGGGGAACACATCACCGACGATGTCGGCCCGCGCATCGACGCCCTGATCGCGCAGCTGCGCGATCGCATCGACCACCAGGTCCACGCCCTTGCGCGGCGAGAGGCGGCCCACGTATGCCACGCGAAGGGCCGAGTCGATGCTCTCACGCGGCGGCGTGACGACAGCGGGACCTTCGACGCCGTTGTGGACGACCCACACATCGCCGGTGCCGGCACGCGCCTTCGGACGGCACACCCGCAGGCTCGTCTCCGAATTGAAGACGATGCCGTTCGCGAGTCGCAATGGCGCGGTGAGGAGTCGGCGCGATGCGGGTGACAGCGAGGCTTCCGCTTCGTGCACGTACACGACTCCCGGCCGCCGCGACAGGCGTGCAGCCAAGGTCCAGAAGGGTGTCGTGAGGGTGTTGGCGAAGACGATGTCCGCGTTCACGTCGCGGATGAGTCGACGCATGCGGGGGAGGGCCGATAACGTCGTCCGCAGCAGCTCGATCATCCCTCGGGGCGAGAGCATGCTCTTGCGGATGATGGGCGCCGCAAGCACCCGTACCTCCGCCCCGGCCTCGCGGAGGTACGGAATCAGCGGTCCGTCGACCGAGCAGGTCGCCACCACCCGGTCGCCCGCTGCGCGGAACGCTCGCACGGCCTCCAGGACCATGCGATCCGAGCCGTAGAGGTCCGCGGAGGGGTTCGCGACGAGGATGGTCCGCCCGCTGGGCGCGACGGCGTCTGTCATCGCGCCGGGGTGCTCGCGCTCGGCCAGTACTCGTCGACCAGGCTCACCGTGGAGGCGATGTTGGCACGGCTGGACGCGCCGAACACGATCGACTCGAGGTTCGGGAGTCCGCACACCCACTCGATCGCCTCGCGCGGGGGCACCGCACCGCTGGCGAACACCGACATGGCGACCGCACGGAACGGGCGCTTGTCGATCGCGTCGAGATAGGCCTCGACGCCGCCCGACATCCGGAAGCCGATCTTGTTGATGTTCGAGCAGACGATCGGGTTCTCCACCCCGACGGCGTCCAGGTCGTCGAGCAGGCGGGGCAGGTTCATCGTGATGAAGCCGGGCTCCGCGTTGTACCGCTTGCGGACGTGGTCGGCGAAGATGCGGAAGGCATCGCGGAATCCGAGTCCGGACAGGAGGTCCACCACGACGTTCTGCATCCAGATCACGGGAGTGGAGAGCCCGGTGAACATCTTCAGCTCGGCGTCGATGAGCAGGGTGGAGATGCCCTCGATGTCCTTGCGCGCCAGCGACGACGTGCCGCGGGCGATGCTGTCGAGCAGGCCGTCCTCCGGCAGGAACTTGCGGATGGCGCCCAGGAAGCCGTCTTCGGTCACGGCGTTCGCGTACTTGTGCGCGTACGGCATGCCGGGGAAGAACTTCATCTCGGGGTAGCGGTCCGGATTCGCGCGGACACGGTCTGCGACCTCGCCGATGCGCTCGTGCGTGGTGCACATGAACGTGTGCACCCCCTCGTCATAGGCGGCGTCGAGGACGTTCATGATGGCGTCCAGGTTCTGGAAGCGCATCTGCTGAGCGCGAGCCTTCTCCTCGGACATGTGGTTCACGCCGAAGAACTGGTTGTCTCCGAACAGCAGGCGGTCCATCTTCGGTGCGGCGGTCTCGGTCATCGTCATTTCCCTCCGCGCAGCACGCGCCATGCTTCTTTGACACGACCGGGTCGTTCCGCGGTCGCGGTGCCGGCGGCGGCGCTCTGCAGACGAGCGTCGTCGCGTACGGCGTCCTGGCTGATCATCGCGATGACCTCGTCGGTCACCGCAGCGGATGCGAAGTCGTTCTCGCCGCGGCTCTCGCGGCCCTGTGCGCGCTGCACGAAGGCGTCCAGCTGAGCGCTGTACTCCTCGCCACGCAGGTAGAACCAGGGAGCCTCGGTGAGCTCGGTCGTGTACCGCACGTTCCAGCCGGCGGTGTAGCCCTCGGGGATCGGCGCGGTGTCGCGCAGGTAGACCTGGATCTCCTGGCGGTCGGCGTAGATGCGGCCGTGTTCGCCCCACAGGGTGATCTTGGTCGTCATCTTGCGCTGCGACTCGTCCGACCAGTTCGCGATGATCTGCGCCGTGCCGTTCGGGTAGTGCAGCGTGCTCGCCACCGCATCGTCGATCTGAGCCGAGAAGATGCTGGTGAGCTGGCTTCCGCTGACGGACTCCGGCTCGCCCAGGTACCAGGTGAGCAGGTTGAGCGGGTGCGCTGCGTAGTCGTAGAGGCAGCCGCCACCGGTCGCGCGCTGGCTGCGCCACGTCGTGCCCGATGCCTTGAGCACGACGGGACCGTACGCCTCGGCGAGGGCCGTGTTCACCTGTCCGAGTGCGCCCGCGTCGAGCAGCTTCTTGACCTCGCGGAACGCGCCGACGAAGCGATTGTGGTACCCGACCTGGGTCACGACGCCCTGTTCGGCGGCGAGTGCGGTGAGCTCCACGCTCTCGGCCGGGTCGATCACGAGCGGCTTCTCGCAGAAGACGTGGATGCCGCGGCGGAGCGCTTCGCGGATCATGCCCGCGTGCAGGTGAGTCGGGGTCGCGATGATCACGGCCCCCGGCTTGGCTTCGTCGAGCATCTTGACGAAGTCCTTGTAGGTGGTGACTCCGGTGTACTTGGCCAGGATGTCGAGGAGATATCCGGTGGCATCGCAGACGCCGACAAGATTCACGTCCGGGTGGGCCTTGATCATGGACAGATGGGAGAGTCCCATCTTCCCGAGCCCGACGACGGCGACGTCGATCACTTCGATACCTCTATTCCTGTGTCGTTGTGCAGTGTCGCGCTCTTCGGCTTGCGACGGTCTCTCGCGGTGAGCAGAGCGGCCTCGTACTCGCTGCCGATCTTCTCCCAGGTGAACTCCTCGCGGAAGCGCTGCCGGCTGGCTGCGCCCATGCGTTCCCGGCGCTGTTCGTCGCCGATGATGCTGTCGAGCAGCGGAGTGAGGTCGTCGGCATCCGAGAAGTAGGCGTTCTCGGGGCCGGCGACCCAGGTGTTGTACTGGTTGTCGTGGGCGATCACGGCGTTACCCGCCGCCATGGCCTCGACGAGGGAGGGGTTCGTTCCTCCCACGGTGTGCCCGTGCAGATAAGCGGTCGCATGGAAGCGCAGCGCTTGCATGCGCTCCGGCTCGAAGATCGCTCCGGGGAACAGCACCTCGTCCGAGGCGGCGTCCATCACCTCGGCGTGATACGGGTCGCTGCGGTCGTACGGGCCGACGACCACCAGGGGCATGCCGCGGCGGTGCCGCGACCAGGCGGTCACGATCTCGAGCACGGAGTTCTCCGGAATCGGCCGGCAGACCATGATCGCGTACTGCCCGGGTGTGAGACCGAGCTCGGCGACCGGGGCGGTGGACGCTCCTGTGACCTCGTGCGCGCCGTACGTGATCGTGGTCACGCGCCGACGACCGAAGTGGCGCCGCAGATAGGTGGCGATCACGGGATGGTCGGCGATCAGCACGTCGCCGATCCAGCCGGCGATGCGCTCGTTCGCGAGCAGAATGCCCTGCTTGAGCACACCCCAGCGCTTGCGGGTCCACTCCATGCCGTCCATGTTGATGACGTTCGGGATCCTGCGCAGACGCGGCATCACGTCGAAGATCGCGGTGTTGTAGCCGAACGTCAGCCAGACATCGCCCTCTTCGTGCGCCTTCGTGGCGTGACGGATGGACTTCAGATCGAACGACGACGTACCGCGCCATCCCTCGAGGGGCTCGCGGATGAGCACGCGCTCGAGACCGTTCCATCGATCGACCGTCGTCGGGCCCTCGCCGGGGATCTGGCAGTAGACGATGACGTTCCACCCGCGGTCGCGGAGATAGAGTCCCACGTTCTCCGCGGCGGTCTCGAAGCCTCCGTACGCGGCGGGCACCCCATGGGTCCCGAGTATTCGGACAGTCGACGGCACGATGATTTTCCCCTCATTGCGGGTGCCCCTCAGCACCCTTCTCACTGTGTTACCTCTCGGTGCCACCGCCTCTTCCGGCGACACCGAGCAACCGCGTCTGGGTCTAGTATGCCCCGCTCGGTTGCACCATGACCTTGGCGGTGCGCCACATGATCTGCAGGTCGTTCACGACGGACCAGTTCTCGACATAGCGCAGGTCGAGACGCACGCTCTCATCCCAGGAGAGATCGCTGCGTCCGGAGACCTGCCACAGGCCGGTGATGCCCGGCTTGATGTACAGGCGGCGGAACACGGTTCCGTCGTACGCCGTGACCTCGCTGGGGAGCGGAGGACGCGGTCCCACGACACTCATGTCGCCGATCAGCACGTTCCAGAACTGCGGCAGCTCGTCGAGCGACAGCTTGCGGAGGATCCGACCCACGCGGGTGACGCGAGGGTCGTCCTTCATCTTGAACAGCAGGCCTGCGCCCTCGTTCTGCTCCTTCAGCGCCGCGAGCTGCTGCTCCGCGTCGGTCTTCATGGAACGGAACTTCACCATCTTGAAGCGGCGACCGTCACGGCCGACGCGCTCCTGGAAGAAGAAGACAGGACCAGGGGAGTCGATCTTGACCAGCAGCGCGAGCGCCGGGGTGATCAGACCGATCGGGATCAGGGCGAGCGTCGCGACGGCGATGTCGAGCGCGCGCTTGAGGATGTGCTGGCCGCCCTCGTAGCGAGGGATCTGCACCTGGATCAGGGGGAGACCCTCGACCGGTGCGAACGAGATCCGAGGACCGGCGACGTCGGTGAGTCGGCTCGACAGCACCAGCTCGGCGGCGGTGCCCTCGAGCTGCCAGCTGAGCCGCTTGACGAACTCGGGGTCGCCCTCCGGGCGGCTGGCGACGATGATCGTGTCGGCGCCGAGCTCGGCGGCGACCGTCGACACCGTGTTGACGTTGCCCAGGACGGGGAACAGCGCATCGCCGATCTCGATGTCGCGGGCGTTGCCGTCGAGCAGCGTCGCGCCGACCACCTGGTAGCCCGATGCGCCGATCGGGTGGAGTGTGCGCACCACGTACTCGACATCGTCCTTGTTGCCGACGACGAGCGTGCGCGATGCGAAGCGTCCGTGGCTCCGCTGGATCTGGAGCCAGTGGCGCCAGATCCAGCGGGTCACGAGCAGGGTCAACACACCGAGCGGCAGCCCCAGCAGCAGCGTCAGTTGCATCGACTCCCAGCTCAGGAGCACCGCGACGATGGCGATGATCCCGAAGGCGAGACCGCTGGCGTGCACGACGCCCCGGTACTCGGTGGCACTCGCACGGAAGAGCGCGGCGTCCCGCGTGTGGAGTGCGCTGAGCATGAGGTACCAGAGCGCGGCGAGGGGGGCGCCGGCACGCAGGACCTCAGGCAGGGCGACGCCGTTGATCAGCTGGACGGTCGCGGTCAGACCGACGGCGAACAGGATGACAGCTGCATCCGTGACTCGCAGTCTGATCCGGTAGCGACGCTCCCACTGACGGCGTCGTTCCAACGTTGCCGATGCGCGCGGCGTGACCACGGTGCGCGTCACCGACTTGGTGGCTCTCGGTGCGGCGACCGGCACGTAGCCGGCTCCCGTGCGAGTGATGCTCAGGGCATCCTCGACGGAGGTCATGCCCCGGCCCCGAAAGCCGTTGATGTACGCAGAATTCCCCAGTGCGACATGGTTTCCCCAGTTTTTCCCCAGACCGCGAGCAAAACGCTCGCGGCGTTCGTCCGCATTCCCGACCCCTCGGGTTCCCGCTGCCATTTCCGTGATCCCACACCACGGATTGCGATCGCCGTCCCACACGGCGGTGCTTGCAGCGGGCACTGCAGACTCTCGACAGCATAGCGGAACGTTCGGGCGGAGGGAAGATAATTCGTGCGTGTGGATCAATCGGGGGTCAACAGGGTCGTCACGGCTGATCGCGGGGCTATTCTGACCCCCGTGATCGACAACACCGCACCCGCGCGTTTCCAGCTCCGCCGTATGCTGCCGCGCGATCCCGCCCAGCCGCACCGCGCGGCCAGCATGCTCGAGCTGTTCTTCGACCTCGTGTTCGTCGTGGCGGTGAGCATCGCCTCCGCGCAGCTGCATCATGCGCTCAGTCACGGGGACTTCGTGCACGGCGTCGCGTCGTACGCGATGATCTTCTTCGCGATCTGGTGGGCGTGGATGAACTTCACGTGGTTCGCGACGTCTTTCGACACCGACGACTGGTTGTACCGCGTGACGACGATCGTGCAGATGGGCGGCGTACTGGTGATGGCCGCAGGCATCCCCGACGCGTTCGAGCACGGCAACTTCACGATCCCGGTCCTGGGGTACATCGTGATGAGGTTCGCCATGATCGCGCAGTGGCTGCGGGCTTCGCGCTCCGCCGGCGAGCTGCGGGCGGCCACCCGCCGCTACGCCTTCGGAATCGCGGGGGTGCAGGTGTTGTGGATCCTGTTCCTGCTGATCCCGGGGGGACCGCTGCAGATCGTCGCCTTCGTCGCGTTCGCCCTGATCGAGGTCAGCGTCCCGGTCTTCGCGGAGCGCCGGAAGCAGACGCCGTGGCATCCCCACCACATCACCGAGCGCTACGGCCTGTTCACCCTGATCGTCCTCGGTGAGAGCCTGCTCGCCTCGGCGAACGCGATCATCGATGCGCTGAAGGAAGTCGAATCCCTCGGACCGCTCATCGCGATCTCGGTGCTCACGCTGGTCGTCACCGCGTCGCTGTGGTGGATCTACTTCTGGCCGCCGCATCACCGCGCGATCACTTCGTTCGGTCGAACGCTGCGGTACGGCTACACGCACTACTTCGTCTTCGCGGCTGCGGCGGCGTTCTCGGCGGGCGTCGAGGTCGAGATCGACGTGCTCACCGGCAAGAGCGAGCTGTCGAGCGCGGCCGCCTCCTTCACCGTCACGATCCCGATCGCGATCTTCCTGCTCGGCATCTGGTGGATCGCCATTCGTGAGAACGCGGACCGTGTGGTGAACACAGTCGTCCCGATCGGGGCGCTCGTCGTGCTGCTCGACCCGGTGCTTCCCATCCCCGTCGCCCTCACTGCGGTGATCCTGATCGGGATCGTGGTGGTGCTCGTCATCCGCCCGCCCGTCGTGAGGGAGAAGGACCGCCTCGATTCATAGCGGAGGCAAAGGGGGCGCAAAGACTCTTGATCGGCCGCGCGGCGACCATGGGGATCCCCGATGGTTCGCGAAAGGAGCCAGATCATGAGCCGCATCCCCGAACCGGTCCAGACTCCCGACGGACCGGCGTATGAAGGTCGCCTCCTCGACAGAGCCGATGAGGAAGTCGTCGATCAGGGCGCAGCGTTCGATCTCCGCACCCTGGTCAGCAGGCGAGGGATGCTGAGCCTCGCCGGCATCAGCCTCGGTGCGGTCGTCCTGGCGGCGTGCACGCCGGCGTCCTCGGGCGGCACGGCGGCGACGGCGACCCCCAGTGCGACGACCCCGACGACCCCCACCGCCTCTCCGACAGCGACCGTCGAGGGGGAGATCCCCGATGAGACCGCCGGCCCGTACCCCGGGGACGGCTCCAACGGGCCCGATGTGCTCGAGGACTCCGGCATCGTGCGCGCCGACATCCGCTCGTCGATCGATGGATCCGCCACTGCGCAAGGCGTCCCCCTCACGTTCGAGCTCCAGATCCTGGATCTGGCAGGCGGCGGCGTGCCCTTCGAGGGAGTCGCCGTCTACGCCTGGCACTGCACCGCTCAGGGGGAGTACTCGATGTACTCCGAAGGACTCGAGAACGTGACCTATCTCCGTGGGGTGCAGGTGGCCGACGCGGACGGCAAGGTCGCGTTCACCTCGATCTTCCCCGGGTGCTACTCCGGCCGCTGGCCGCACATCCACTTCGAGGTGTACCCCGATCTGGCGTCGATCACCGATGCATCGAACGCGATCGCCACCTCGCAGATCGCGCTCCCCGAAGCCGAATGCAGCGAGGTCTACGCGCAGTCCGGCTACGACGGCTCCACGCGCAACCTCGACGCCATCACGCTCGCGAGCGACAACGTGTTCGGCGACGACTCCGGAGCGCTGCAGCTGGCCACGGTGACGGGCGACGTCGCGAGCGGATACGCGGCCACCCTCGTCGTCGGAGTCGATACCACCACGACGCCGACCGCGGGAGCAGCTCCCGGCGGCAGTGCGGGAGGCGGCGGGGAACCGCCCGCAGGCTGAGCTGGGAGGGACTGCGGGGCGCTCCCGCGACGTCGACTGCGCGATCTGTTAGACTGTCTGATGCAACGTGAGTGATTCGCCCCTCTCGGCCGTCACGTCGCCACTGATCAGGGCCATTACGGACCGCGCACGTCGATGCGCGCGGGATCCGCCCTCGATCTCACATCAGCGAGGCGCCGACGTGCGCCCGCCCCACAGCAATGAGCATGACCATGAGTATCACGACCTTCCCTCCTACCGACCCGTTGACCTGGAAGCAGGCCGACACCGACGTGCACGTCGCGACCCGCAACGGCGAGTTCGCCGGCTTCGTCGAGTTCGACGGCTCCGCCCACCTCGTCCGTGACGAGCGCGGCACCGATCTCGGCGCGTTCGAGACCCTCGATGACGCCCAGGGCGCGCTCGAGAACATCTCCGCTTCCCGCGCCGCTTGGGGCCGCCGGGCACCCTTGACGCTCCCTCGCGCCTTCCGCCGGGGACTCCGCCGCGCCCGCGCCTGATCAGGGCTCCCGGCCAATCCGATGGGTCGGTCAGTTCGCGGTCTCGTCGGGCCAGGCGGCGGGGATCCCGCCCTCAGAGGTCGCCGGGACGACACCCTGCAGGGGAGTGACGGTCTCCCATCCCAACGAGGCGTCGCGCAGGAACAGCACCACCGCTTCGCCGCCCTGCTCCTCCGACATGTCGTCGTGCGTGTCGCCGCAGCTGCGGGGGAGCGATGTCACGACGATCTCCGCGGCGCCGCTACCTACGAGCCAGGAGTCCACTTCGACATTCCAGGTCGTCGCGGGGATGCCCATGTAGCTCGACGATCCGGCCTGATCGATGACGTGGCCGAGCGCGACCGCATCGGCTTCCGCGGCGGCGTCGGCCGGTGTCTCGAACCAGACCCAGTCGATGCACGTCTCGGAGCTGACGAACGGTGAACCCGCGCATCCCGTGGTCGTGGCGAGGGCGAGAAGCGCGGCTGCGGCGGCGGCCGCCCGGGCGTGTCGAGGCATGAGCCGATCATGGCACGGAGTCGCGAAAACACCTCTGTCGTATTCCGTTCGGCGTATGTGGCCGGGGCTACCCTGAGGTAAGCGTTGGGCATCCGCCTTGGGCTTTCACAGCCGCAGGGCTCCGATGGACGGGAGAGCATCATCTCCACTTCAGAGATCGAATCAACCGCAACGCTCGGGCCGGTACGTCAGACGTATGCCGGTAACGCAGACTTCCCCCCGATGGCGCAGGCATATAAGCAGGTGTCGCAGGTCGTCCGAGAGATGGGCCTGCTCCAGCGCGCGAGCTGGTTCTACATCTGGGTCAGCGTCGGCATCGCCGTCGCGCTCGCCGGCTGTATCGCCGGCTTCATCCTTCTCGGCGACAGCTGGTTCCAGCTGCTCATCGCCGCTGCCCTCGGCATCGTCTTCACGCAGATCGCCTTCCTGACGCACGAGGCGGCCCACCGTCAGATCCTCAGCTCAGGTCCCGCCAACTTCCGCCTGGCGCGCATCCTCGCCGCCAGCATCGGCATGAGCTACGCCTGGTGGGACTCCAAGCACACCAAGCACCATGGCAACCCGAACCAGGTGGGCAAGGATCCCGACATCGAGGTCGACACGATCTCGTTCCTCGAGGAGGACGCGGCGAAGTCCCGTGGTCTCATCCGGCTGATCACCCGCAAGCAGGGATGGCTGTTCTTCCCGCTTCTCACGCTCGAGGGCTTGAATCTGCACTACCTCGGTCTCAAGCACCTCACGACCAAGAAGAACGTCAAGGGGCGTTGGATCGAGCTGAGCATCATCGCGGCACGCTTCATCATCATCCTCGTGCCGGTGTTCATGATCCTTCCGCTCGGAATGGCCTTCGCCTTCATGGGGGTGCAGTTGGCCGTCTTCGGCGTCTACATGGGCGCGTCCTTCGCGCCGAACCACAAGGGCATGCCGATCATCGATCCGAACGCTCGTCTGGACTTCTTCTCGAAGCAGGTCCGCACCTCGCGCAACGTGAGCGGCGGATGGTGGGTCACCTCGTTCATGGGCGGCCTGAACTACCAGGTCGAGCACCACCTGTTCCCGAACATGCCGCGTCCGAACCTGTCGAAGGCACGCGAGGTCGTGCGCGACTACTGCCTCGCGAACGACGTGCCGTACACCGAGACCAACCTCATCCGGTCGTACGCGATCGTGATCCAGTACCTCAACCGCGTCGGGCTCTCCGCCGGTGCGGACCCGTTCGACTGCCCTGCCGTGTCGCAGTTCGGCCGCGCGTAGTCACCACGCTTCTCCGGATCGCCCAGTCCCTCTGCAGAGAGGGGTTGGGCGATTCGTCGTTACGGGATGCGTCGACGAAGAAGGCAGACCGGGCGAGAACGCAGAGAGGGCTGGCACGGATGATCCGTGCCAGCCCTCTCGAGGAACCGGTGGCTCAGCGCTTGTTGCTCTTCTCGGTCTCGACCACGTCGATCGTGATCTTCTCGAGCGGGCTGTCGTCGTCGATGATCTCGTCGTCGAGCACCTCGTCGCCGAGGAACTCCTCGACCGGGGCGACGTCGTCCTCGTCGGCCGGCTCTGCGATCACGGCCGGAGCCGATGCAGTGGACTTCTCGTCCGAGAACACGCCGTCGGGGCGGATCAGCTCGCGCACCTCGGCCATGAAGCTCGTGAGCTGCTGCTGCTGCCACCGGAGCTGGCGGGTACGGTCCTCGGCGTCGCGCAGCACGGAGGAGGTGTGGTTCGTGACGGAGTCGACGATCTTCTGCGACTTCACGCGAGCACGCTCCAGGGTCTCGCGGGCGCGCACCTGGGCGTCGGCTTCGATGGACTGCGCCTGCGACCGCATCAGTCGCTCGTAGTCCTCGGCCTTGGCCGAGATGCGCTGGGCGTGCTCGAGAGAGGCCGCGACCTGCTCGTTCGCGTCGTTCGTGATGCGCTCGGCATGTGCGACGGCCTGATTGTGCAGCACCAGGAACTCCTGCTGGGCGTCGTCCTGGCGGCGGGTGAGCGTCTCCTCGAACTCGAGCACGCGCGCGTTCATCTCGCGCACCTCGCGCTCGGCGTCGGCGCGCAGCTGGGTGGTCTCCCGCGTGACGAGCGACCGGAGTGCGGCGGCGCCCTTCTCCGCCTCGGTGCGGATGGCTGTCGCCTCCTGGGACGCCTGGTTCACCTTCTCGGCGGCATGGCTCGCCTCGCGCTCCAGACGCGCCTCATGTGCGGTGTACTCGGTGTCCATCTTCAATCGCACCTGGTCGGCCTCGCGCTGCGCCTGCGAGGTGATCCGCTCGGCGTCGGCCTCGGCCTCGGCGCGCTGGGCGGCGACCTCTTCACGCGCGGCGGCCATGAGGCGGTCGGCCTGCACGGCCGCGTTCTGGATCAGCACGTTCGCCTGCTCCTCGGCGACCCGGAGGATGGCCTCGAACTGCTGGCGCGACGGCGCTTCCTGGCCCTCGGCCTTCGGGGCGTCGACGAGCTCGGACGTCAGCGTGGCGATCTGCTGCTCGGCCTCGCTGGCCTGGGCCTTGGCGGCGATGAGTTCGCTCTCGACCGCCTCACGCGACGCGCGCTCCTCGTCGCGGATGGACTCGAGGGCCGCGGCATGACGCTCGTCGGCGTCGGCCAGGTCCGCGGTCGCCTGCTGGAGCTTGGTGCGCAGCGTCGCGAGTGCCGCATCGACCTCGGCCTTGTCGTACCCGCGGAAGCCCACGGTGAAGGAGGAGGGGTCCTGCGGGTTCGTCTCGATCAGCTGGTCGAAGAAGTCGGGCGATCGCTGGCCGCCGTGATCGGCGGTTCCGGAGGATTCGCTCATGGCGGTTCCTGCCTTTCTGGCGGGGCCACGTCGTGAGGAGAGAGGCACCGATCCGCAGAGCGGGGCGGCGGGATCACGCGGCCGAAGAATGTCGTGAAGGGACTGGTGCCACGACAGCGACCTGCCGGAAGCCGGGCCGAGCGGTGGCGCGCTAACAGCATAGTTGCGTCTGCTGAGAGATGCGCCCCAGTTTTCCGTGCACCGCGGCCCGGTGCGAGCGGGCGCTCGCGGCGTCAGGGGGTGTGGATGAGGTGATCGAGCACCAGTTCGCCGGTGGCATTGAGCACGCGCATCATCTCGGCGATCAGCTTGGCATCGATCGGCGGCTGATCGGCGTCGTCGAAACCGAACTGCAGCGGGATCGCGGGGTGGATCCACACGGTGGCTCGCTGGTCCGGCCCCTTGCCCACCGGCCGCCACGTCATCATGAAGCTCTCCTGGCGACGCAGCTTGGTGGAGATGACGATCTTGAGATGCGCGAGCGTGGCGTCCTCGATGAGGATCGGATCCGAGGTGCCGTCATACCTGAGTCTTCCCATACCCAGAACCGTACGCCCATCCGCAGGTGTCCCCTGCATCGGAATCGCTCGCGACGCAATCCCCTTCTGCAACAGAGCGCAGAGGCCTAGCGTCGCGACATGGACGACATGGACGAGAAGAATGAGACGAAGGAGACGCCGACGATGGTTCGCACCCAGGTCGCAGTCAACGAGGTCGGATTCTTCCTGGCACAAGGCCAGGACGTCCCCGACCTGAAGCGCCGTATCGAATTCGCTGCCCAAGCGGGTGGTCGATTCGTGGATTTCATCGCGGTCGGCAATCGCTCGGTCAGCGTTCTGATCTCCTCGTCGAGTCACATCGTGATCTCTGTGGAGACCGTGGAGTTCGATGCGCGAGACAACGGAGACGACTCCTCTCCTTTCAGCGGCGCGTTCGACATGCTCTGACGAGGGTGCCTCGCACCTCACCGTAACGCCGCGCGCGCACGGGATCGTACCGCCGCGGTGGCCGCGCTGGTACGGTGACGACGGTGGACATCGCGTCCCTGGGGCCGGCCGAGCTGGAGAGAACTCGACATGAAGCGAACGTCACGGCTGCGTCTCGTGCGCGTCGCGATGGTCACCGCCGTGGCCCTTCTGGTCGCTGTGCTGGTTCCGTCGCTGGGGCCGGCGGCGTCGGCATCCGCTGCGACAGACGGACAGATGGTCCATCCGGCGTCGGGCAACATCCAGTCCAAGGTGGGCGACGGGTGCCGCTCCAACTACCGCGCGCACGACGGCATCGACATCTCGGGCCAGGGCGGGACGCCCATTCTGGCCGCGTATGACGGCGTCATCAAGACCCGTGCGTACGGAAGCGGCTACGGCAACTACATCGACATCCAGCACGCCGGCGGATATGTCACCCGGTACGCCCACATGGCGGCGCAGGGCACGGTCGCGCCCGGCGCCCGCGTGGTCAGGGGGCAGCAGATCGGCGTGATCGGCAAGACCGGGGCGACGACGGCCTTCCACCTGCACTTCGAGGTCTGGCGGAACGGCTCCGTGTATTCCGCGATCAACCAGGGGTTCACGTGCCTGTCCAACGTGACGCGGGGGGCGCGCATCCCGATGACCTTCCCCGGTCTGGCCACCACTCCTCCTGCCACCGTCTTCCGTGCGGACTACGACGGCAACGGCAAGTCCGATCTGCTCGGCGTCGCAGGAGACAGCGACCTGCACTTCCGCGGAGGCACCGGCTCCGGATTCTCCGCCGCGTCGGTGATCACCGCAGCGTGGGGCGCGCACAAGCACCTCACTCACGCCGACTTCAATCGCGACGGTGTGGCCGACATCCTGGTCGTGCGCAACGACGGTGTCCTCGAGCTCTACACGGGCATCAAGGGTGGAGGGTTCGGGAGCCAGAGCACAGTGGCCACCGGCTGGTATGACATGCTCCACGTGACCTCGGGCGCCGACTACACGGGAGACGGCAAGCAGGATGTGGTCGCGGTCGCCCCGTCCGGGGCGCTCAGCATCTATCCCGGGAACGGGACGGGCGGGTTCTCCAGTCCCAGCATCTCCGTGAGCGGAGGATGGCAGAGCTTCCGCTACCTGGTCGGCGGTGACTTCAACCGCGATGGACTCGGCGATCTCATGGCCGTCGATGCCGGTGGCACGCTGTACTTCTACCCGGGGACGGGCGGCAAGTTCGGCACGCGATCGCTCATCGGCGGAGGGTGGGCGCCGTTCACGGCGCTGACGGGTGGCGTCGACTACGACGGCGACGGCAACCCGGATCTGATCGCACGCTCGGCAGCCGGGGACCTCTACCTCTACCCCGGCACCGGCACGGGGTCCTTCGGCACCCGGAAGCTGGTCGGTTCAGGGTGGGCTGGCTACCTCCAGCTGGAGTAGCCGCTCGTCCCCGGCCTCCCTCAGCCTAGGAGGACCATCACGAGGACGAGCACCGGAAGCGCCCCGAGTGTGGTGAGGAACACCGTGTCGCGCGATATCGTCTCACCCACCCCGTATCGCTGCGAGTAGTTGAAGACGTTCTGCGCGGTCGGGAGGGCGGCGAGCACGGTGACGATGAGCACCTCGTGCGCCGACAGGCCGAACACGAGAGTCGCCGCGATCCAGGCCAGGGCCGGCATCACGAGGAGTTTGAGTCCGCTCGCCAGGAGCACGTCGCGCCGGTGCCCCCGCGCTCCGAGAACACGCTGCCCGTGCAGGGACATGCCGTAGCTGATCAGCAGCACGGGGACGGCGGCATCCGCGATCAACTGCGCGGGATCCATCACGATCGGGGGGACAGCGAGGCCGGTGGCGGAGACGATCGTCCCCAGCAGTGAGCCGATGATGAGCGGATTCGTCGCCGTGCGCCGCAGCGTGCGTCGGATCGAGACGCGTGCGCTGGAGACGGCGTCGAGGATCGTGAGCGAGATCGGGGTGAAGATCAGCAGCTGCATCAGGATGACGGGCGCCGGGTACGCCGCACTGCCGAGCAGGTAGAGCGAGAGCGGAAGACCGATGTTGTTGGAGTTGACCTGTCCGGCCGACAGGGCTCCGATCACCGTCTCGCCCATCGGGCGGTGCCAGGCGAAGCGGGCGATGAGCGCGTAGATCGCGATCACGGCGACGGCGGCGATCGCGGAGACCGGCAGCAGGGCGGAGAACAGCATCTTCGCGTCGGCGTGCGCGAGCACCGAGAACAACAGGAACGGCGACAGGACGAAGAAGATCAATCGGCCCAGCACGTGTCGGGCGTGCGGTCCGAGCAGGTCGATGCGCGCGATGAGATAACCGACCGCGATCGCCACGGCCACCACGGCGAACCCGGTGAGCGCGTCGATCATGACTCGAGCGTATCGAGCAGGTGGACGCGCGAGGTACCGCAGGCGACATCGATGACGGCGGATGACCGAGGGGGAGCAGCTGCGCTCGCGTGCACCTCTCTACGATGAGACCATGACCTCCCTTCCGAGAGCCCGCTGGTCCGCTGCCGTCGTGGCGCTCATCGCCGGGGTGGCGCTCGCCGGGTGCGCCCCGGAGGCCGCGGTGCCCACTCCCGCGCCCACTCCGACGCGCACGGTCGCGCCCGCGAGCCCGACCCCGGTGGCGACGGAGCCGGGGACGGAGGCGGAAGAGCCCACGCAGAAGCCCGAGACGCCCGCGGTCTTCACAGAGGGGGAGCTGCGTCAGATCTGCATCGACGCCACCAGGCCCCAGTTCGACGCCGACGTGGTGTACGACGACGGCAATACCCGTATCGAGAAGCGCGCGGTGAGTCCCGAATGGCTGGTGCTCGTGCCCGTGCAGACCAACGGCTACGAGGGGGAGGCCGCGTGCACGATCGGCGGCTCGCCCAGCGATCCGGATCTCGGCATGGCAGCGGCCTCCGTCCAACGGCTGTCGGAGGATGAGGTCCAGGCGATCATCCGCGGGGAGGATGGCGCCGCCGGGTGATGCGGTCGCGGCGCGGAACCGGCTCTCACCAGGGCAAAGCAAAACCCCCGCCATGTAGAAGCTAGGCGAGGGTTTCTGGGACCGTTGTAACGACGGTCCTTGTGGCTCCGACGGGCGTCGATCCCGTGACCTCACGATTTTCAGTCGTGCGCTCTACCAACTGAGCTACAGAGCCGCGCGACCGGCGAACCTGTCGCGTCCTAGACGAAGGGCCCTCTCCGAAGAAAGAGCCCGTCGCACGGAGCGACCCTGACGGGACTTGAACCCGCGACCTCCGCCGTGACAGGGCGGCACGCTAACCAACTGCGCTACAGGGCCATACTTGTTTTCAATTGTATCGGACGAGTGACCCCAACGGGATTCGAACCCGTGCTACCGCCGTGAAAGGGCGGCGTCCTAGGCCGCTAAACGATGGGGCCGAGTCAGTCCCGGGGGACTTCCTTGCCGACGCTCAAGCATAAGGGATGTCTGAGGCAAATCGCGAATCGAGGGCGCGGCGGCTTCCTCCCGGGCGTGTTCAGGGGGACGATGGAGGTGTCGCCCATGCGCACGAACATGCGATCTCACCTGTTGCGGATGTGAAAGTTGTTGTTAGTGTGACATGTGTGAAACCGGCGGAAGGGGCCGTGTGAACGATCTGACCACAGCGGATGCAGCAGCAGCGGCATCCGCGGAATGCGGGTGTGCGCCGAGCCCGGCGGAGAGCATCGCGCTCCGCAAGAGCGGCATCACGCGCCGTGGCGCCCTCGGACTGGGCGCTCTGAGCGTCGTCGCGCTGAGCGCATTTGGTGTCACCTCCGGCGTGTCCGCCGCCTACGCTGCGTCGTACCCCAGCTGGGACGACGTGCAGAAGGCGAAGAAGAACCAGGCGGCCAAGGCGGCAGAGGTCACTCGCATCGAGGGCCTCATCCAGTCGCTCACGCAGAAGGTCGCCGAGACGCAGGCTGCCGCGAAGGTCGCCTCCGACGACTTCTACGCCGCGCAGCAGGAGTACTTCGCCGCGATCGCCAAGGCGGAGGAGCTGCAGGCGAAGGCCGACGAGCAGGCCGGCATCGCCGACGAATCCGCTCGCAAAGCGGGTCAGGTCGCGGCGCAGCTGTACCGCAACGGTGGCGACGACACGTCTCTCGAGCTGTTCTTCGCCGGGTCCGCCAGCAACGCCGATGAGCTGCTGTCGCGCCTGGGCACGATGGACAAGCTCCTGGAGTTCAACCAGTCCGTCTACGACGATGCGGTCGCCGCGCGCAACTCCGCACAGTCTCTGAGCGATCAGGCCGTCGTCGCACGCACCGAGCGCGACCGTCTGCAGCAGATCGCGGAGCAGAAGATGGTCGCGGCGCAGCAGGCGGCGGATGCGGCACAGGCCGCGCTCGACGAGCAGTCCGCGAACCTCGCCACGATGCAGGCGCAGCTCGCCGCGCTCAAGGACACCACAGACAAGACGGTCGCCCAGTACCAGAAGGGCGTGGAGGAGCGCGAGAAGGAGCGCAAGCGCCGCGAGGCCGCAGAGGCTGCTGCGGCTGCTGCGGCTGCGGCCGCCGCAGGTGGCGGTGGCGGTGGAGGCGGCGGTGGCGGCGGAGCGCCCGCGGCGAGCGGTTGGGTGCGTCCGCACGGCGGCTACCGCAGCTCGGGCTACGGCCCCCGTTCGCAGCAGTGCAACGCGAACGGCTGCTCCTCGAGCTGGCACTACGGCGTCGACCTGGCGAACGGCTGCGGCGCAGCCATCTACGCCGCGCACTCCGGCACCGTCGATGCGGCGTTCTATAACGGCGGTTACGGCAACTACGTGCGCATCCAGCATGGCGGCGGCATCGCCACCGGCTACGCGCACATCCGCCAGTTCGCGGTCCGCAGCGGCCAGTGGGTCAACACCGGACAGGTGATCGCCTACGCCGGCAACACTGGAGGCTCGTTCGGATGCCACCTCCACTTCGAGGTGTACATCAACGGGGCCTACACGAACCCGATCAACTTCATGGCGGGCAAGGGCATCTCGGTCTGAGCCTGTCGCGATACGAAGAAGACCCCCGGCCGCAGAGCGGTACCGGGGGTCTTCTCGTGCGCTGGCGCCGCAGGCACGGCTCCGCTGTGCGTCGTGGTGGGGTCAGTGGCCCTGCTCGCCGAAGCGGACGATGGCCTCGTCGAGGATGCGCTGCGCCTCAGCGGCGTTGCCCCACTCGTCGACCTTGACCCACTTGTTGGGCTCGAGGTCCTTGTAGTGCTCGAAGAAGTGAGAGATCTCCTTCTTCGTGTACTCGGCGATGTCCTCGATGTCCTGGATGTGCGCCCAGCGCGGGTCCTTGGAGAGCACGGCCACGAGCTTGTCGTCTCCGCCGGCCTCGTCGCTCATCTTCAGGACAGCGACGGGACGGACCTCCACGACGACGCCGGGGTAGATGGCGTGGTCGAGCAGCACGAGCACGTCGAGCGGGTCGCCGTCCTCGCCGAGCGTGTTGTCGAAGTAGCCGTAGTCGGCCGGGTAGCCGAAGGTCGTGTAGAGCACGCGGTCGAGATGCACTCGTCCGGTCTCGTGGTCGACCTCGTACTTCACGCGGCTGCCGCGCGGAATCTCGATGACGGCGTCGTGTGCGCCCATGCGTGTGCTCCTCAGGAAAGTTCGGTTGGATGCCGCGGACTAGCCTAGTCGCGGCCGCTGAACGCCCGCGGGTGTCGACCGATCAGGTCGTGAGTGGGGCGGGAGGAGGGGGCTGTTCCGGCGCGCGCTGCCGGAAGAGACGATTCAGCAGACGGCTCATCGGGTCGCTCAGCAGCAGGAGCAGCAGCCCCCAGTAGCCGTCCGGGGATGCCGCCACGGCGATCGCGAGTGCTGCGGCGAACAGCAGGATCGCGGCGAGGTCGCCGACAACGCCGGCGCGGATGGTCTGGGGCAGAGCCGTGGTCAGCTCGGGGTGACGCCCCAGATACAGCCAGCCGGCCAGGGTCGTGACCTGCGTCATGATGAGCGTGCCGATGTAGACCACCGCCTGCAGCGGGTCGGCATCCATCTGGCCGATCATGGCCGTGGGCACGGGCAGCCACACGATCGTCGCCATCCACGCGACGTTTATCCACAGCAGGGGACCCGTGATCCACTCAACGTCGCGGTATTGGCGGTGGTGTCCCATCCAGAACGTCGCGATGAGCACGAAGCTCA
Source organism: Microbacterium sp. NPDC087591 (assembly GCF_044743625.1). Taxonomy (NCBI): domain Bacteria; kingdom Bacillati; phylum Actinomycetota; class Actinomycetes; order Micrococcales; family Microbacteriaceae; genus Microbacterium; species Microbacterium sp. NPDC087591. Next base: position 998,609 of record NZ_JBIUWU010000001.1, on the reverse strand, counting down.
GCCCGAAACTCAGCAGCTGCCCGGAGTGCTCGGCGAGGAAGTCGGCCGTGCCGATGTGCCCCGAGGCCGCATCCGACACCGACTCCATGAGCGGCAGGATCAGCAGGGTCATGGCGATCGCCACCACCGCGTCGACGAACGCCTTGAACCGTTCGGTCCGGAACGGACGTGCGCCCGAGTGATCTGCCACGGCGCCAGGATAGACCTCCCGTCATCCGCGGTCGACCGGTGCGCACGGAACCCGGTGCGTGTCCTACCGTGGAGGGGTGCCGTCACTCCCACCCGTCATCGCCGAGCTCCGTCTGGCCGTGCGCATCGCGCTCGCCGACCTTCCCGAGGAGGCGACCGTCATCGTGGGCCTCTCCGGAGGCGCGGATTCGCTCGCGCTGACCGCCGCCACCGTCTTCGAGGCGCGGAACCGGGGCATCCGCGTGCTGAGTCTGACCGTCGACCACGGACTGCAGGAGGGGTCATCGCTGATCGCGAGCACTGCCGCCGTCGCGGCAGAGGGCATCGGCGTCGACGACGCGTTGCAGACCCGTGTCGAGGTCGACCTGTCATCCGGTGCCGGTGTCGAGGCGGCCGCGCGCGACGCCCGGTACGCCGCGCTCGCCGGTGTCGCGCGCGCGGAAGGAGCAGCGGCCGTGCTGCTCGGGCATACCCTCGACGACCAGGCGGAGACCGTGCTCCTCGGTCTCGCCCGGGGTTCCGGCGCGACGAGCCTGCAGGGCATGGCTCCGACGCGAGAGGACGAGGACGGCCTTCGCTGGATCCGCCCGCTGCTGGGGGTGCGTCGGGAGACGACCAGGGCGTTCTGCGCGGCATCCGCTCTCGAGTTCTGGGATGACCCTCACAATCTCGACGACCGGTTCGCGCGTGTGCGAGCACGCAAGAGCGTGCTGCCGGTGTTGGAGGCCGAGCTCGGCCCTGGCATCGCCGAGGCCCTCGCCCGCACGGCGGAGCAGCTGCGGGAGGATGCCGAAGCGTTCGACGAGATGATCCACGAGACGATCGAGGACATCGTGGAGCACGCGGAGGCCGGTATCTCGGTCAGCGTGGCCGCGCTCGCCGCGAACCCGGCGGCACTGCGGAACCGCATCATCCGTCTGGTGGTCGACAGCGAGTTCGGCGTGAGCCTCACCCGCGCACAGACCCTGGAGGTGGCGCGCCTGGTGACGGACTGGTCTGGCCAGGGACCGATCGACCTGCCCGGATGCTCCGCCGCGCGCCGTGGCGGACAGGTCGTGTTCGCCGCGCGCGACTGACTCTCTCGCTCGCACATTTGCGGCCGAAGACGACTTCTGCGGCCTCTCGTGGGTGAGGAGGCCGCAGAAGTTAAGAATGGCCGCCGTCGTGGCGACCCGGAAAGCGGGTGGCTACTTCTTGCCGCCGAGGAGGCCGCCGAGCAGGCCGCCCAGGTCGATGCCGCCGCCGGAGCCGCTGCTGTTGCCGCCGCCGAGCAGCCCGCCGAGCACGTCGCCGATGCCGCCGCCGGAGCCGCTGTTGCCGCCACCCAGCAGTCCGCCGATGAGGTCGCCGATGCCGCCCGAGCTGTCGGAGCCGGCATCCGCCTTGTCCGCCTTGCCCTTGTTGGCGTTCGCGATCAGACCCATGACGATGGGCGCGAGGATCGGGAGCAGCTTGCCGAAGTCGATACCGGCGGTCGCCTTCGACTCGGTGAGCTGCTGGGTGACCTGCTTCTCGTTCGCTCCGAGGATGTGGCTGACGATCTTGCCGCCGTCGGTCTCGTCGATGTCGTCGACCGTGGAGACGCTCTTGGCACCTTCGTGCTTCTTCAGCGCTGCCTGGATCGCGGAGGAGCCCTCGTCGGTCTCTGCGTTCTTGGCCAGACCGCCCAGCAGCACGGCGCCGCCCTGCTCGACCGCGGCCTTGGCGACCTCGGGGGAGACGCCGAGCTTCGCGGCGATGTCATCGATCGGCACCTGCGTGAGGATGTCGTCAAGGGCCATGGTGAATCCTTCCGTCTGTGGGCGCGAGCCCGTCCCACCGCTCACAGTAGTGCGGATGCCCCGGGTGCGGGGAGCAGTTGTGGGGGATGACCGGCACCGAGGACCGAGCATCCGATCCCGTCGCCTAAAATCGATCCATGCGCGCCGCGGAGATCCAGGATGACCTTGCACAGATCCTCGTCACAGAGGAGGAGATCCTCGCCAAGCTCGACGAGTTGGCGGCGCAGGTCGCCGCGGACTACGCCGGGAAGGATCTGATCCTGGTCGGCGTGCTCAAGGGCGCGGTCATGGTGATGGCCGACTTCGCTCGGGCGTTGCCCTTCCACGCACCGATGGACTGGATGGCCGTGTCGAGCTACGGTGCCAGCACAAAGTCGAGTGGTGTGGTGCAGATCCGCAAGGACCTCGACACCGACCTCAACGGCAAGCACGTGCTGATCGTCGAGGACATCATCGACTCCGGCCTCACCCTCAGCTGGCTGCTGGAGAACTTCGAGTCGCGCGGCGCCGAGTCGATCGAGGTGCTCGCGCTGCTGCGCAAGCCCGAAGCGGCGAAGGTCGTCATCGACTGCCGCTACGTCGGCTTCGACATCCCGACGGACTTCGTCGTCGGCTACGGCCTCGACTACGACGAGCGCTACCGCAACTTGCGCGATGTCGCCGTGCTCGCGCCGCACGTCTACAGCTGACGCGTCGACACGCTCAGCGACCCGGGAGCCCTTCGTCTCGTCCCTCGCGCTCCTCGCTCAGGAACCGGGGAGGGAGGTGAAGGGTACGCCGTGGGCGAATCACAGCTAGCGGCAAAGGACGGCGCGATACGCTGATCCGATCATGGATGTGAAGAAGATCACCAGGAACCCCCTGATCTACGTGGCGCTGATCGGTCTGCTGCTGTTCGGCGGCTTCCTGCTGATCTCGAACCTCGGTGCGCCCAAGCAGATCACCACGCAAGAGGGTCTGAAACTGCTCGCCGGCACCACGGTCACCGAGGTCGTCACCACCGACGGCGACCAGCGCGTCGACATGACGCTGTCGAAGGCGTTCGAGGGCGCAGAGAAGGTGCAGTTCTACTACGTCGATGCCCGGGCCGACGAGGTCGTCGCGGCGATCAACGACGCCGATCCCAAGGACGGCTTCAATGACGCGGTGCCGCGCGCCACCTGGTTCGACGGCTTCATCTCGCTGCTCCTCCCGCTCGTGCTGCTCGGGCTGCTGTTCTGGTGGCTGCTCTCCTCGATGCAGGGCGGCGGCGGCAAGGTGATGCAGTTCGGCAAGTCGAAGGCGAAGCTCGTCAACAAGGAGACGCCCACCGTCACCTTCGCCGACGTGGCCGGCGCCGACGAGGCCATCGAGGAGCTCCACGAGATCAAGGAGTTCCTGCAGGACCCCGCGAAGTTCCAGGCGATCGGCGCCCGCATCCCGAAGGGTGTGCTGCTCTACGGCCCTCCCGGAACCGGCAAGACCCTCCTCGCCCGCGCCGTCGCCGGCGAGGCCGGTGCCCCCTTCTACTCGATCTCCGGATCGGACTTCGTCGAGATGTTCGTCGGTGTCGGTGCCTCGCGTGTGCGCGACCTCTTCAACGTCGCGAAGGAGAACGCGCCGGCGATCATCTTCATCGACGAGATCGACGCCGTCGGTCGTCACCGTGGTGCCGGCATGGGCGGCGGGAACGACGAGCGCGAGCAGACGCTGAACCAGATGCTCGTCGAGATGGACGGCTTCGATCCCAACGCGAACGTCATCGTCATCGCGGCGACGAACCGTCCCGACATCCTCGACCCCGCGCTGCTGCGCCCCGGTCGTTTCGACCGTCAGATCGGCGTCGACGCCCCCGACCTCAAGGGCCGCCAGAAGATCCTCGAGGTGCACAGCAAGGGCAAGCCGCTCGCGAAGAGCGTCGACCTCGAGGTCGTCGCCCGCAAGACCCCCGGATTCACGGGTGCCGACCTGGCGAACGTGTTGAACGAGGCCGCGCTGCTCACCGCTCGCTCGAACGCGCAGCTGGTCGACAACCGCGCTCTCGACGAGGCCATCGACCGTGTGATCGCCGGTCCGCAGCGGCGCACGCGCGTGATGAAGGACAAGGAGAAGCTCATCACGGCCTACCACGAGGGCGGACACGCTCTGGCGGCGGCGGCGATGAACTACACCGACCCCGTGACCAAGATCACGATCCTGCCCCGTGGCAAGGCGCTCGGCTACACGATGGTGCTGCCGCTGGACGACAAGTACTCGGTCACCCGCAACGAGCTGCAGGACCAGTTGACCTACGCCATGGGCGGCCGCGTCGCGGAGGAGATCATCTTCCACGACCCCACCACCGGCGCCTCGAACGACATCGAGAAGGCGACGTCGATCGCCCGCAAGATGGTCATCGAGTACGGCATGACCACGCAGGTCGGTCCGGTCAAGCTCGGTACCGAAGGCGGCGACATGTTCGTGGCCCGCGACATGGGTCGTGGTCGCGAGTACTCCGAGAAGGTCGCAGAGCGGGTCGACGCCGAGGTGCGCGCGCTCATCGAGCAGGCGCACAACGAGGCCTACACGGTGATCAGCGAGAACCGTGACATCCTCGACCGACTCGCCCTGGCACTGCTGGAGGAGGAGACCCTCGATCACAACCAGATCGCGGAGATCTTCACCGAGATCAAGAAGCTCCCCGAGCGGCCGCTGTGGCTGTCGAGCGAGGACCGCCCGGTCTCGGAGCGTCCTCCGATCGAGGTGCCGAAGAAGGACGTCTCGCTCGCCGCCTCCGTCGAGGCGCCGGCCGCGACCGCGCGCACGCAGACGGGATCGGCGGGCGCCGGTCAGGCGCGACCAGCGACGGCCTGAGCGTGGCCGTCGACAGAGGTCGCGTCGAACGGCTCACCCGTGAACTGCTCGAGGCGATCGGGGAGGACCCCGACCGGCCCGGCTTGAAGCAGACACCTGCACGCATGGCGGAGCTGTACTCGGAGTTCTTCTCCGGGGTCGGTGAGGATGCCGCGGAGCCGCTGGCGCGCACCATCAGCGTCACTCGGGGTCCCGCGCCCGACACCCTCCCGTCCGGAGCGGTGCTGCTGCGCGACATCCGGTTCCGCTCGGTGTGCGAGCACCATCTGCTGCCCTTCGCCGGTCGCGCGCACCTCGCCTACCTCCCGGGCGAACAGGTCGTAGGGCTGGGAGCGCTGGTGCGCGTGGTCGAGATCCTCGCCTCGCGCCCGCAGGTGCAGGAACGGCTCGGCGAGCAGATCGCCGACACCATCGCGGAGCACCTCGACACCCGCGGCGTGCTCGTCGTGCTCGACGCCAGCCACGGCTGTGTCACGATGCGCGGCGGACGCCAGCCCGAAGCCTCCACCCTCACGATCGCCGCGCGCGGGGAATACACGGATCCGGTCGCGCGGGCCGAGCTCATCGCGCTGATCGGCCCTTCGTCGGGCGCAGGGGCCCAGGGGGCAGGGTTCCAGGGGACAGGGTTCCAGGGATGACCGGCATCTGGGGCATCGTCAACGTCACCCCGGACTCGTTCAGCGACGGCGGGCGCTATCTCGACGTCGACCGCGCAGTCGCACAGGGATTGCAGCTTCGCGCGGATGGTGCGACCGTGCTCGACATCGGCGGAGAATCGACGCGTCCCGGCGCCGAGCGTGTCAGCGCGGCCGTCGAGCAGCAGCGCGTGCTCCCGGTGATCGAGCAGCTGGTCGCTGCCGGTGCGCCGGTCAGCATCGACACGATCAACGCGTCCACCGCCGCCGCCGCGGTGCGGGCCGGGGCGCGGATCGTGAACGACGTCTCCGGCGGCCTCGCCGACCCGGACATGCGCGCCGCGGTCGCCGAGTCCGGCGCCGACTTCGCGATCGGGCACTGGCGCGGTTTCTCCGATGACATGTACGCGCACGCGGAGTACCGCCGCGTCGCCAGAGAGGTCGCGGGGGAGTTGCAGGAGCGCATCGGCGAAGCCGCCGCATCCGGCATCGCGCCCTCCCGACTGATCGTCGATCCGGGCATCGGCTTCGCGAAGGCCGGGGACCAGAACTGGGACGTGCTGCGCGGGCTCGACGAGATCGTCGCGCTCGGGCTGCGGGTGCTGATCGGCACCTCGCGCAAGCGCTTCCTGGCCGAGACCCTGCGGCAGTCGGCCGGCGCGACGACCGCCGATGCGGATGTGTCGGAGCAGAGACGCGATCTCGCCACGGCGGTCACCAGCGCCCTCGCGGCCCGCGCCGGCGTATGGGCTGTGCGCGTGCACGACGTCGCCGCCACCCGCGATGCCCTGGCGATCACGCACGCTTGGGACGGTCGCTGAGCCGTCCTCTCGTCACGGCCGGCGGGTCGCGTGTCTACAACTCAGGACGATTCGGGCGGGGCGGCGGGTGGCGCGCGTGCTCCTGCGGAGGAGGCCGAGCACGGGCTGCGGCTCTTCCTGAGTTGCGAACAGGCGCGGCGGTCGGGGGTCCGCCGTACGCTAGGGGCATGGACTCCCTCGACCAGATCGCATTGACCGGCCTCACCGTGTTCGGTCGACACGGCGTGTACGACCACGAGCGCGAGAACGGGCAGGAGTTCACGGTCGACCTGCAGTTGTCGTTGTCGCTGGAGCAGGCCGCTGCGACCGATGACGTGCGCGACACCGTGCACTACGGAGAGCTGGCCGAGAAGGTGGCCGCCGTCGTCGCGGGGGAACCGGTGGACCTCATCGAGACGCTCGCTTCGCGGATCGCCGATGTCGCGCTGGAGGACCAGCGGGTACAGTTCGTGACCGTCACCGTGCACAAGCCGCACGCCCCGATCCCGCTCACGTTCACCGATGTCGCGGTCTCCGTGCACCGAGGGCGCAGGCCTGCCGCGCTGGAGGACATCACCGCATGAGCCGCAACCTGACGATCCCGCCGAACATCCCGCCGTCCCGCGGGGGCCGCGCCGAGACGGTCGCCGTCGTCGCCCTCGGTGCCAACCTCGGTGATCGGCAGACGACCATCCGTGCAGCGGCGGAGCGCATCGCCCGCCTTCCCCTCGTCACGGAGGTGCGGCTCTCGAACCTCTTCGAGACCGTCGCCGTGCGCCCGGACGGCCCCGACCCGGAGGCCCCCGGCTACGTGAACGCGGTCGCGCTGGTCACCACGCGTCTCGCGCCCGAGATCCTCCTCGGGATGCTGCATGCCATCGAGGACGAGAACGGGCGCGAGCGTCACCAGCGGTGGGGTGACCGCACGCTCGACCTCGACCTCATCACGTACGGCGACGTCGTCTCCGACGATCCGAGGGTGCAGCTTCCGCACCCTCGGGCGGCAGAGCGGCTCTTCGTGCTGGAACCCTGGTTGGATCTCGACCCCGACGCCGAACTGCAGGGGCACGGCCGCGTGGCCGACCTCGCCGAAGAGCTGCGGGCGCGAGGCGACGGATGAAACGCACATCGGCCGGGCTGCTCGTGGTGCTCGCGCTGTTCGCGGCCGGTGGCGGGTATCTGCTCGATCAGCTGCTCACCGCGGGCGGACGCGCGACCTTCACTCCTTCCCTGCTGCTTCCGGTGCTCCTGCTGCTGATCGCGGCCGCAGCGCTCGGCGTCGCATGGCCGGTACGGCGCAGCGTGCGTTCCGGCATCCGCATCGATCCCTTCCGTGCGCTGCGAGCGGCGACGCTCGCGCGGGCGTCCAGCCTGGTCGGCGCGCTGATGGCCGGCTTCGGGGCAGGGCTCCTGGTGTTCCTGCTGTCACGTCCCATCGATCCCCCGGTAGGGTCGACAGTGGCCATGCTGGCCCTGATCGGGAGCGCGATCGTGCTCGTGATCGCCGCGCTCATCGCCGAACAGTTCTGTACCCTGCCGAAGGATCCTGATGACTCAGAACCCAGAGACCTCGCCCCTGAACCCGGCAGAGGGCACTGACCTCGCCGCGCTCGACCAGGGCACCTACACGCAGCTGCGGACGGCTCGCAATGAGGCCCGCCTGGAGCTCGACGGCACCTGGCACCAGATCTCGCCGCGCTATGTCGTGTCGCAGTTCGTGCAGAACGCGATCTTCCTGGTCATCGTCGTGATCGCCGCCGTCGTGCTCAACGTCGTCCTCTCACAGGAATGGGTCTGGATCCCCGCCGGTGTCGTGATCCTGATCACCCTCATCACGCTGATCATCCTTCCGCGTCAGGCGAAGGCGATCGGCTACATGCTCCGCGCCGACGACATCGTCTTCCGCAAGGGCATCCTGTGGCAGCGGATGATCGCCGTGCCCTACGGTCGCATGCAGCTGGTCGACATCACGCAGGGGCCGCTCGACCGGGCATTCGGCATCACACAGCTCAAGATGGTCACCGCGGCCGCCACGACCGGCGTGCAGATCCCCGGCCTCACCCAGCGTGCGTCCGAGGCGCTGCGCGACACCCTGATCGAAGTGGCCGAGACCCGCCGGACCGGCCTGTGAGCGAGCAGTTCCCGTCGCCGTCGACGCCCTCCGCCGCGCCGGGTGCGCCCGCTGACGCCTCGCTGACGCTCGCCGACGGCGAGTGGCACCGGATGCACCCGCTCACCCCGCTCTTCAAGGGCGGGCTGGTGCTCATCGTCATCGCGGGTATCGTGATCGCGAACATGCGCGACCGAGTCATCGCGTGGGTCGTCGACCTCTTCGAGCCCGAAGCGCACTACGGCGACTACACCGGCGGCGACCCGGTCGACTGGGTGCTCGAGAACAACCTCATCCTGATCGCGCTGCTCAGCGTGCTCGGGTTGCTGATCGTTCTGATCCTGGTCTTCTGGGTCATCTGGCGCTTCCACCAGTTCCGCATCACGGGCGATCACGTCGAGGTGCGCAAGGGGCTCGTCTTCCGCTCGCACCGCCGTGCCCCGCTCGACCGCGTGCAGGGTGTGAACCTGACCCGCCCGTTCCCTGCCCGCATCATCGGCCTCGCCAAGCTCGAGGTCGTGGGTGCCGGCACCGATGCGAACGTCGAGCTCGAGTACCTGGCGACCGGACGGGCCGAGTCCGTGCGCTCCGACATCCTCCGCCTCGCCTCGGGTGCGCGTGCGGCGCGACAGACCGCGGCGGATGCGGCCTCCGGCGTTCCGGCCGCCCCGGCGACCGCTCGCGCCCAGCTCGTCGGATCGATGAACGACGGTGTCACCGGCATGATCACCGGCGTCGATCTGGCCGACGTCGCTCCGGAGAGCGTCGTCAAGATCCCCACCGGTCGCCTGGTCGGCTCGCAGCTGATCTCGGGCGTGCTCTGGGTGGTGTTCTTCGGGCTCATCGTCGCGGTCGCGATCGGCGGCATCTCGATCGGTGCGCTTCTCGACGGACAGGCCGCGAGCGGATTCATCGGTCTGGGTCTCGTGCTCGGCATGGGCATCCCGTTCGTGATCGCCGTCGTGGGTATCACGTGGGCGCAGATCTCGAAGTCGCTGCGGTACTCGATCGCGCCGACTCCCGACGGGGTGCGCATCACCTACGGTCTGCTCACCACGGTCACCGAGACCCTTCCGCCCGGACGCATCTTCGCGGTCGAGGTCTCGCAGTCGCTGCTGTGGCGGCCGTTCGGCTGGTGGACGATCAAGATCAACCGGATGAGCGGCAAGAGCGCCTCGGCGCAGCAGTCGGGCAGCGCCCAGCAGTTCAACGTGGTGCTCCCGGTCGGCAAGCGTCCGGATGTCGAGCGTGTGCTGGGACTGATCCTCCCCGACGTGCCCGCGAGCGATATCCCCCTGATCTGGGAGCACGGCGTTCTCGGACCGGTCGAGGGAGATCCGTATCGCACGATCCCGAAGCGTGCGTGGTGGCGCCGTCCCGTGTCATGGAAGCGCCACGGCTTCGCAGTCACGGAGTTCGGTCTGCTGCTGCGCCGCGGCATCGTGTGGCGCAAGCTCGCGGTGTTCCCCCTCGCTCGTCTGCAGGGCGTCTCGCTGTCGCAGGGGCCGATCGATCGCGCGCAGCGCGTCTCGGGCGCCCAGGTGCACACGGCGCCCGGGCCGATCACGGGACTGCTCTCCGGACTCGAGCGGGATGATGCGCTCTCGCTGCTGGATGACGTGAGCCGCCTGGCCGCGGCCGCGGCTGCCCGCGACACCACCCATCGTTGGAGCGCGGCGGCGGACGCGGCTCCGGTCGCGTATCCCGTGGCTCCGGCGCCCCCGATCCCGGGTGCCCAGATGCCGCCGGCACCGCCCGCAGCACCGTTCGGAGGGGCTCCGGTTCCGTCGGCGCCTCCGGCACCTCCTGTGCTGCCTCCCGCTCCGCCGGTCGCGCCTCCCGCTCCGCCGGTCGCGCCGCCTGCTCCGCCGGCGGCACCGCCTGCTCCTCCGGTCGTGCAGCCTGCTCCGCCGGTGATGCCTCCTGCTCCGCCGGTCGCGCAGCCTGCTCCGACGGCGGCACCGCCCGTGCCCCCAGCGACTCCGCCCGCCCGGCCCGCATCCCCGGTGCCCCCGGTGCCGCCGGTCTCGCCCCCGACGGGGGACTGAGCGCATGGTGCGGGACGGACGTCTCGGCGTCGGCATCATCGGCGCAGGTCGCGTCGGGCCGGTGATCGGTGCGGCACTCGGCGGTGCCGGTCACGCCGTCGTCGGCATCACGAGCGGCTCGGATGACGAGCGTGCCTCGGCCGTGCTGCCGGATGTGCCCGTGCTGGACGCCCTCGAAGTCGTCCGCCGTGCGGAACTCATCATCCTGGCCGTGCCGCATGACCAGCTGCCGTCGCTCGTCGCCGGCATCGCCGAGGTCGGCGGGTGGCAGATCGGCCAGCTCGTGCTGCACACCGACCCGGCCCATGGCATCGAGGTGCTGCGCCCCGCCGCCGAGCGCGGGGCTATCCCCTTGGCCGTCCACCCGGCGATCACGTTCACGGGCACGTCGATCGACCTCCGGCAGCTCCCGGCGAGCTTCGCGGCCGTGACCGCGCCGGCGGCCGTGCTGCCGATCGCCCAGGCTCTCGCCGTGGAGATGGGATGCGAGCCGGTCGTCATCGCGGAGGAGGACCGGGCCGTCTACGCCGACGCCATCCAGACCGCTGCGGACTTCTCCCGCTCGATCATCGGGCAGTCGACGGCGCGGCTGCGGGAGATCGGCGTCGAGAACCCCGGCGGCTACCTCTCGGCCCTGGTGCAGTCGACGGTCGAGCGGGCGCTGCGCGAAGCATCCGACCCGCCGCCGCTCCTCTGATCCGCACTCGGTGACCGCGGCGCGGGCAGGTCAGCGACCGCCGGAGAATCCGCCACCGCCACCGCCTCCGGAGAAGCCGCCGCCGAAGGATCCGCCCGAACTCGACGAGCTGCTCGTCGACGGCGCCGTATAGGTCGCGGCCTGGTGCGACGTCATCGCGAACGCGGCGAGCTGCGCCCGCACGAAGGGGGCAGTCGGGTCGCCGATCCAGCCCGGACCGCGCTGCTCCACGGAGTAGGCGTACTCCAGCACGCGACCCCACTCGTCTTCCATCCCGAACAGCATCGCGTAGGGGAGAAGGCGCTCGTACACGAGGATGACGTTGGCAGAGCCGTCCTGGCGTCGCTCGGCCCTGCTGTACGACTGCAGCATGCGCAGACGGTCCTCCTCGGCGACGCGGATGAACTCCTCGACGCCCTTCAGGTACTCGAACTGCCTGGCCCCCTCGACCGTCAGCACGGTGTGCTTCGAGAACGTGTAGAAGCTCGAGATCAGCACGAGCACCACTCCGAAGCTGATCGCGACCATCGCGGGGATCGCGGAAAGGCGCCCGCCGATCACGCCGGACAGACCGATCGCGAGGCCGACCGCCCCGACGGCGATCGCGCACCACTGCAGGATCATCGCGCTGCGGCTGCGCGCGGTGGTGGTGTACCCGCGGGTCTCCGCAGCCGCCTTGCCACTCTGCTGCAGCGCGGCCATGCGCCCGGCGAAGGTCTCGCTCGACGAGGGGACGGCGGCGACGCCGTCGCTGTCCGCCCCGACGAACAGCGCGTCGAGCGCTTCGACATCGAGTTGGTCGGGGATCCGCGTGCCGGGGAGCCGGCGCAGACGCGGCTGCTCGACGTCCGAGCCCTCTTCGATGCGAAGGGTTCCTCGCACGGCGAGATGCACGATCTCGGCGGGGATCGGATCCTTCGCACCCGGGACGATCGCGGCCGCGAGCAGCGGGGGCATCGAATCGGGCACGTCGTACTGCGCGACGATGACGCCGTCGGCCGTGCGGCGGCGTCGCGCGGTGGCGGTCACCGCGATCCAGCCGCCGACGGAGAGCCCCACCGCGCCCACCGCGGCGATCGCGGGACCGATGTCGGTGATCGCGTTCGGCTGCCGTGCGGGCGCCTGTGCGACCGTTGCCGGATCGAAGCCGATCGCGACGGTCACCCCGTCTCCGGCCGCGCGCTCGCCGGATTCGACGTGGAACACCGCGGTGTCGCCGTCGACCTCCGGTCCCTGGATCGGGCACTCGGTGGAGGAGCCGGAGAACCCGGAATAGCAGCGGGCCGATCCGGTGAGGTGGCCGCTCATGGTGGCATCGAGCACGATATCGGCGCTGAACGATTCGATCGCCTGCGTGCTGTCGAGGGGGAGGAGATCCCAGTAGAACTCATCGACGCCGTTGTCGGCGGCCAGGATCACGTCGCGCATCGAGTATTCGATCACGTAGGTGTTCAGGCCCCGTACGTAGTCGTCCGTGCCGGTGAGGATGTAGAGCACGCCGTCGTCGGTCTCGGTCTCGAACGGCACATCGGCACCGGTCTCGTCGGTGACGGACAACACCGTGGTGTCGGTCCAGGCGCCTTCGTAGCTGGTGGCGAGGCCACGCACGATCCCTCGGTTCTGGTCGAAGTCGGGAAAACGAGCGACCAGGGTCTCGGTGACGTGCATCCGTGAACGGCCGTCGTCGTCCAGTCCGATCTCGTAGCGCGCATCCCACGAGGCGTAGGAGAAGGCATCGACGTCCTCCTCGTCGGCGACAGTCGCAGAGGCGAGAGGTGGGGGGCTCGGTGCGGCGGCCGCTGCCGCGGACGGCATCAGCGCGAGGCCGGAGACGGCGAGGGCGAGCGCGGCGAGCGTGCGGGCGATCCGTGTGGCGACCATACTTCGAGGCTACCCAGGCGACGCCGCGGGGCGGTACGCGACCTCGGTAAACTGGACACGACTTTTCAAGGAGCCCCGCACATGACTGACGCGTCCGCCGCGCCCGAGCAGAACCCGAACGACCCCTCCACGGGCGCGGGTGACGACGACATCCACGAGCAGAAGGCCGTGCGGCTCGCCAAGCGCGAGCGCCTGATCGAGAAGCGCGCGGATGCTGCCGGAGGAGCGTTCCCCGTGGCCGTTCCGGTGACGCACGCGATCCCGGCGCTCCGTGCCGAGTACGGCGAGCTCGAGGCCGGGGCCGAGACCGGTGTCGTGGTGGGCATCGCCGGACGCGTGGTCTTCAGCCGCAACACCGGCAAGCTCTGCTTCGCGACGCTCCAGGCCGGAGACGGCTCGCGCATCCAGGCCATGATCTCGCTCGCGAACGTCGGCGAGGAGTCCCTCGCGGACTGGAAGGAGTACGTCGACCTCGGCGACCATGTCTTCGTGCACGGAGAGGTCATCTCCAGCCGCCGCGGCGAGCTGTCGATCATGGCGGATGCCTGGGCCATCGCCGCGAAGGCGATCCTCCCGCTGCCGAACGCCTACTCGGAGCTGAGCGAAGAGGGCCGCGTGCGCAGCCGGTACCTCGACCTGATCGTGCGTGAGCAGGCCCGCACCACCGTGCGCGCCCGCGCTGCCGTCAATGCGAGCCTGCGGGCGACGTTCACCTCGCACGACTACCTCGAGGTCGAGACGCCCATGCTGCAGGTGCAGCACGGCGGCGCCTCCGCTCGCCCGTTCGTCACCCACTCGAACGCCTTCGACACCGAGCTGTACCTGCGCATCGCGCCCGAGCTGTACCTGAAGCGCGCCGTCGTCGGCGGCATCGAGCGGGTCTACGAGATCAACCGCAACTTCCGCAACGAGGGCGCCGACTCCACGCACAGCCCGGAGTTCGCGATGCTCGAGGCGTACCAGGCCTACGGTGACTACAACCAGATGGCCGCACTCACCCAGGAACTCGTGCAGAATGCCGCGATCGCGGTGTCCGGCTCGACCACCGTCACGTGGGCCGACGGCACCGAATACCACCTGGGCGGCGAATGGGACCGCATCTCGATGTACGAGTCGCTCTCCGCGGCGTCGGGGCGTACCGTCACGCCGCAGGACGCGGTCGAGGACCTGATCGCCTTCGCCGAGGCGAACGGCGTCGACGTGCCACCGCAGGCCACGCATGGCAAGCTCGTCGAAGAGCTGTGGGAGCACTTCGTCAAGGGCGACCTCGTGCGGCCGACGTTCGTGATGGACTTCCCTGTCGACACCTCCCCGCTGGTGCGTGAGCACCGCTCGATCGACGGTGTCGTGGAGAAGTGGGACCTGTACATCCGCGGGTTCGAACTCGCGACCGGGTACTCGGAGCTCGTCGACCCCGTGATCCAGCGCGAGCGCTTCGTGGAGCAGGCCAAGCTCGCCGCTCGCGGTGACGTCGAGGCGATGCCGATCGACGAGGAGTTCCTGCGGGCCCTTGAGCACGGAATGCCGCCGTCCGGTGGCATGGGCATGGGCATCGACCGGCTGCTGATGGCGATCACGGGACTCGGTATCCGCGAGACGATCCTCTTCCCGCTGGTCAAGTAGCCGAGTCTTCGGGAGCAGTCGCGGTGCGCCGGAACGTCCATTCCGGCAGCAGCGTGGCTTCGATCATGGTGCGCAACAGCGCGGCCAGCCCGTAGTCCGGGTCGATCTCGTGCACGAGGTCGAGGTAGTGACCCGCGTGGCTGGAGCGGCCCAAAGCCCAGGACAGCCATGCGGCAGCCGTGAGCGGGCCCGGCCGCGACGCGCGAGGCGCGGCGGCGGCTGCATGCCGGACCACTCCGAGCGCGAGTCGGAGGCGATCGGCGTCGGGTGCCGGTCCCATGCCCAGGAACACGGCTCCGAGATCGTCCGAGACCATGCGGCCGTCGCGCGCGAACGACAGCTGGGCCTGGAGCGTGCGGATTCCCCCGTCCATTCCCGTGGCCCACTGCGCGAGCGCGACATCGCGGAAGACCGGGCGATCCAGGCACCACAGCAGGGCTGCCGTCGCCGTGGGCAGTGCCTCTTCCGGGTTCTCGAGCATCGACTCGAAGAACGCCGGGATGTCGGCCAGCGCGGCGACGCCTGCGAGCGCCGCCGGACTCTCGCGGCCGGTCAGCGGGCCGATCGCGTCGTGATCGAGCAATTCGCCGATCTCGTTCAGGGCACGGGCGACCCGCTCCTTTCTGGCGAGGTCGGCGACCGGCAGGGCCGTTCCCGCCAGCTGGTCGCCCGCGACATCGCCGAGCCCTGGCACCTCCGGCACCGACCCGAGCTCGCCGAGATCGCCCAGACGCGGTTCGTCTGCGAGATAGCTCGACCATCCGCCCGGAGTCACGGACAGGGCGTCGACGATGCGCAGCCCCGCGTCCTCCGCGCGCCAGAGCAGTTCGTCGACGGCGACCGCGACCGGCAGCACGAGCCCGTCGACGGTCTGCTCCGGGTCATCGTCCGAGTAGACGACGACCGCGACGGCATCCGTTCCGGTCACACGGGCGATGAGGCCGACCGCCGCGTCGGCGTACGCCTCGAGGTCGGTGTCGCCCGACGGGAGGTCGAGACGCATCGCGCCGTGCGTGCGAGAGCCCTGGAACGGCAGGAGTACGAGGCTGCGGCGCGGGGTGAATCCGGCGAGGGCAGGGACGATGCCGAGGAAGTCGGCGGAATCTGAAGCGCGGAGAACTGTGGTCATGCACCGAGTGTCGGGGCGGTGGCAGGGCGGGCGGGGCGGAATCGGGCGATGTGGATGGAATCGGTCGAACGCTGCGGGTGGGGACGAAGAGTCGGGAAGGGCGAACGCCGCGTACCATGGGGGTATGGAGAACTTCTGGCTCGCAGTGGCATGGTCGCTCTTGCCGACCGTCGGTGTCAGCATCGTCTTCTTCATGGTCGTCCGCGGCATCCTCCGCTTCGACCGCACCGAGCGCAAAGTGCACGCGCAGATCGAGGCGGAAGAGCGCGCAGCGCGCGGCCTCCCTCCCCGCTCCTGAGCGCCGTCGCACGCATCGGCTACTGTGTAGCCAGCGCACGGGAGCCCGTGCCGGCCTGGCGCGATCGTCGACGCAGGGGTGAGGGGACACGATGACCGCGGAGACCTGGGGATGGTGGTTCGCCGCATTCCTGCTGCTGCTCGACCTCGTCATCCGAGTGACGGCGATCATCGTGATCCCGCGGAATCGTCGTCCCACCGCCGCGATGGCCTGGCTGCTGGCCGTGTTCTTCATCCCGTTCGTCGGCGTGTTCCTCTTCCTCCTGATCGGAAACCCCCGTCTGCCTCGTGCAAGGCGTCGCAAGCAGGACCAGATCAACGAGTACATCGCCGAGACCAGCGAGCACCTCCACTTCGGTACGCTGCGTCCGAATGCGCCGGCGTGGTTCGGTCCGGTGGTCCAGATGAACCAGAAGCTCGGGGCGCTCCCGCTGTCCGGTGACAACGGCGCGCACCTCATCTCGGACTACCAGGAGTCGCTCGACGAGATGGCAGAGGCCATCCGCACGGCGCAGGCGTACGTGCACGTCGAGTTCTACATCCTGCAGTCCGATGATGCGACCGACAACTTCTTCCGCGCTCTCGAGGAGGTCTGCGCGCGCGGCGTCGAGGTTCGCGTGCTCCTGGACCACTGGGCGAACCGATGGAAGCCGCGCTATCGCGAGACCATCCGTCGTCTCGACGCGATGGGCGCCGACTGGCATCTGATGCTGCCGGTGCAGCCACTGAAGGGGCGCATGCAGCGTCCCGACCTGCGCAACCACCGCAAGCTCCTGGTGGTCGACGGCATCGTGGCGTTCCTCGGCTCGCAGAACGTGACGGACTCGACCTACAACCTCCCCAAGAACATCAAGCGGGGCCTGCACTGGGTCGATCTGATGGTCCGTCTCGACGGTCCCGTGGTGTTGAGCGTCAACGCGATCTTCGTCGCCGACTGGTACAGCGAGACCGACACGGTGCTGGAGGGCATCGACATCACGCACGCCGACATCGGCTCCGGCGACCTCGACTGCCAGGTCGTGCCATCGGGGCCGGGTTTCGAGGTTGAGAACAACCTCCGCCTGTTCCTCGGACTTCTGTACGCGGCGAAGCACCGCATCATGATCGTCAGCCCCTACTTCGTGCCCGATGAGGCGCTGCTGCTGGCCGTCACCGCTGCCGTCGATCGCGGCGTCAACGTCGAGCTCTTCGTCTCGGAGGAGGGCGACCAGGCGATGGTCTACCACGCTCAGCGGAGCTATTACGAAGTGCTGCTGAAGGCGGGCGTGCGCATCTGGATGTATCGCAAGCCGTACATCCTGCACACCAAGAGCCTGACGATCGACGACGAGGTCGCCGTGATCGGGTCCAGCAACATGGACATGCGCTCGTTCGGTCTGAACCTCGAGGTATCGATGCTCGTCCGCGGAGAGGAGTTCGTCTCGGAGATGCGCGAGGTCGAAGACAAGTACCGCTCCCTGAGCCGCGAGCTGACGCTGGAGGAGTGGATGCAGCAGCCTTTGCGTTCCACCGTGCTCGACAACCTCGCCCGGCTTACCTCCGCCCTGCAGTAGGCCGCGGGGCGAGGGGCCGCGCCTGCGCGGGGCCGGCATCCTCCTGAACCGAGCAGGCTGTCGCTGGACTGTGTTTGCGTCAGCGCGCGGGGAGGCGTCGCGAACTGTCGCATCCGTGCCTCGCACGCGACCACACGCGACCTCTCCTGGCGGAGACACGTCGCGAATGGTCGCCTCACGCGCAGGGATGCGACCAGATGCGACCTCTCCCCAGACCTCACCCCGCCGTGAGGAGCACCCCGGATGCGACGATGCCGCGGGAACCAGCACTCGGCTGACTCCCGCGGCATCGCGGTGGTGGATCAGATCACTCGGCGACGGGGATCGCCTGTGCCTTCAGGGTCGAGATCGTCGACTCCTGTGCGGACTGCAGCGACTCCAGCAGCGTCCCCTGTCCCGTGACGGCCTTCTGGAAGCCGTCCGACACGTCGGCGTACGTCTGCGTCATGGTCGGACCCCACACGAAGTCGGGGTTGACCTGCGCCGCCGCCTCGGCGAACACGTCGTAGATGGGCTGGCCGCCGTAGAACTCGACGCCCTCCTTGAGCGACGCGAGGTTGAGCCCGTCGGTGGTGGCCGGGTAGATGTTGGCCGACTTGTTCAGCGCGGTCAGCGCCTCATCCGAGGTGTTCAGCCACAGCGCGAACTTCGTCGCCTCGTAGAGGTGCTCGCTGCCCTTGAAGACCGCGACAGAGGAACCGCCCCAGTTGCCCGAGCTCGTGCCGCCCGCCTCCCACTGCGGGGATGCGGCGACGGACCACTTGCCCGCGGTGTCGGGAGCGCCGCTCGCGATGGAGTTCGCACCCCACACGGCGGAGTTCCACGACCACACCTCGCCGGAGTTGTAGGCGTTGTTCCACTCCTCGGTCCAGGCCGGATAGGTCGAGACGAGGTCCTCGTCGAGGAGCTCCTGCCAGTACTCGGCGACCTGGGTGGTGGCGTCGTCGGTCAGGTCGACGGTCCACTTCTCTCCGTCGTTCGCGAACCATCCGCCGTTGTTCTGCCACACGAAGCCGGCGAACTGATTGATGTCGGCGGTGGAGAAGTTGGTGATGTAGCCACCGGCTGCGCGGATCTTCACCGCGGCGGCCTTGTACTCCTCCCACGTCGTGGGGACGTCGATCCCGTTCGCCTCGAACAGGTCGGAGCGGTAGAACAGCGCCATGGGACCGGAGTCCTGCGGGATGCCGTACACGCCGTCCTCACTGCCGAGCGTGACCTGACCCCAGGTCCACGGGATGAACTCGTCCTCGGCGGCCACGACGTCTTCGCACGCGGAGAGGTCGGCGAGGCCGTCCTGCACGCGGAAGCTCGACAGCGCGTCGTACTCGATCTGGCCGAGGTCGGGAGCGTTTCCGGCCTTGAGCTGGCTGAAGAAGCTCTGGTAGGTGCCGGAGTTGCCGTTCGGTCCGGTCTGGACCTTCACCTGGATGTCGGGGTTCTCCTCGTTCCACATCGCGGCGACATCCTCGATGCCGGGGATCCACGACGTGAACTCGAGCGTGACCTTGCCGTCTGCGGGGGTGCAGGTGGCAGCATCCGCGCTGCCGTCCGTGCCACTGCCTGCCGCGCATCCCGCCAGCGCGATGGCGCTGAGCAGTGCGACGCCGGTGGCGACTGCCCTCTTGGTGTGCTGCATGATCTTCCTCTTTCGGTGGGTGTTTCGGGTGTACAGGGAGACCGCCGGGGCCCGGCGGCGGAGGTCACTTCACGGAGCCGTTGCCGAGGCCGCTCTGCCAGAACCGCTGGAGCATCAGGAACGCGATGATCAGCGGGATGATCGACAGGAACGACCCGACGAGCACGTAGGTGCGCAGCTCGGGGATCTGGTTGAGCTGCGTGTTCCACGCGAACAGCCCGTACGTGATGGGGAACAGCTCCTGGCTGCGCAGCATGATCAGCGGCAGGAAGAAGTTGTTCCAGATGGTGACGAACTGGAACAGGAACACGGTGATCAGCGCAGGGGTCATCAGTCGGACCGAGATCGTGAAGAACGTGCGCACCTCACCGGCGCCGTCCAGACGGCCCGCCTCGATCAGCTCGTCAGGTACCGACGCCGAGGCGAAGATGCGCGTCAGGTACACGCCGAACGGACTCACGATGCTCGGCAGCAGCACCGCCCAGAACGTGTTCGTGAGGTTGACCTGGCTGAACAGCAGGAACAGCGGCAGCGCGAGTGCCGTGGCCGGCACCAGGACGCCGCCCAGCACCACGTTGAAGAACAGCTCGCGTCCGGGGAACGTGTACTTCGCCAGCGCATAGCCGCACATGCCGGCGAACACCGTCGCGAGCAGGGCGCCGAGACCGGCGTAACCGATGCTGTTGAGGATCCAGCGCAGATAGATGCCGCCGTCGTAGGTGAAGAGGTCGCCGATGTTCTCGAGCAGGTTCCAGTCCGCGAACCAGAGCGGAGCCGTGGTGAGCAGATCGCCGCGGTCCTTGGTGGACGCGATGAAGAGCCACCAGATCGGGGTGAGGAAGTAGAGGGTGAACACACCCATGATCAGCATCGCGGCGCCGCGGGAGATGAGGCTCTCGCGAGGCCCGCGTGGGCTCAGATCGTCGGCGGTCGCGCCGCGCTTCAGAGTCAGCATGCTCATTGCTCAGCCTTCCGCTGGGAGATCTTCAGGAACGTGAACGACAGGACGAACGTCGCCAGCGCCAGCACGACGGAGAAGGCGGCCGCGAGGTTCGTGTTCGGGATCGAGTTGGTGGCGTAGATGGTCATGTTCGGCGTGAAGGTGCTCGACACGGCAGCGCTGAACGACCGGAAGACCTGGGGTTCGGCGAGGAGCTGGAAGGTTCCGATGATCGAGAACACCGTGGTGAGGACGAGGGCGGGGGCGACCATCGGGATCTTGATGGACCAGGCGATGCGGATCTGGCCGGCGCCGTCGAGCCGCGCCGCCTCGTAGACCTCGGCGGGGATCGCCAGCAGCGCGGAGTAGATGATCAGCATGTTGTAGCCGACGAAGACCCAGGTGACGACGTTCGCGATCGACCACAGCACCATCTCCGGGGAGAGGAAGTCGATCGAGCGGGTCACGTCGGTGAACGGCGACAGGTTGGGGGAGTAGAGGAACCCCCACATGATCGCGGCGATCACACCGGGCACCGCGTACGGTGCGAAGAAGGCGAGGCGGAAGAACTTCTTGCCCTTCAGCACGGGGGAGTCCAGCAGCAGGGCGAACAGCAGGGCGAGTCCGAGCATCACGGGTACCTGGACGACGCCGAACAACAGCACGCGGCCCACGGATTCCCAGAACGGGGCGTTCGCGAAGACGTTGGCATACTGCGTGAGCCCGCCGAACACCTGCTGGGGCTCGCCATAGGTGCCCTCGCGCTCGACGACCAGCAGCGACTGATAGATCGCGTAACCGATCGGGATCAGATAGAAGAGCAGGAACAGCACGCCGAACGGGCCGGCGAAGAACGTGATCGCGCCCTTGTGCGGGGTGAATCGACGACCTTGTTGCTTTCGCCCCCTCCCCGACTCGGTGACGAGCAGCTGTGTGGCGGTCATGCGATCGACTCCTCTCGAATGATGCGCACGGCTCCGGCCGGCACGACGACGTGCCCGTCCATCGCGGTCTCGGTGACGAGGTCGAGGCCGGTGGCGTCGACGGTCACCTCCGCGGCACCGTGGTTGACGATGAACAGATAGGACTGGTCCGCACTGCGGCGGCGCACGAGCTCGAGCGCGCCGAGTTCGCCGATGACGGATGCCGGTGGCGTGAGGCCGACCTCGGTGACGATGCGCGCCATCAGGTCGCGGTAGGCGTCTGCGGCGGGGAGAGTGGCGAGGTACCAGGCGGTCCCCCCGCCCCAGCTGTTGCGCGCGATCGCGGGGGAGCCGTCGGCGGCGCCTCCGGTGAACGAGGCCACGACCTCGGCGGTGGTCGCGCGTCCCCGCTCCGACCACAGGCGCGCGTCCGAGCCGTCGCTCAGGTGCACGACCGTGCCCGCGGCGACCGGGGCGAACTCCTCGATGCGCACGCCGAGGGCGTCGCGGAAGGGGCCGGTGTAGCCGCCGGTGAAGATGCGATCCTGCTCGTCGACCGTGCCGCTGTAGAACGTGACCAGGGCGGTTCCGCCCGCGGCGATCCAGTCCGTGATCACGGCGGCCTCCTCCGTGCGTACGAGGTGCAGACCTGGCACGACCACCAGCCGGTAGCCGTCGAGGTCGCTGCCGGGGCGCACGATGTCGACCGTGATGCCGAGGTCGTGCAACGCCGTGTAGGCGGCGTGCATCTGATCCAGGTAGCCGATCGAGTGGCTGGGGCGGGCGTCCGCGTCGGTCGCCCACCAGGACTCCCAGGAGAAGACGATCGCCGCGTGCGCCTCGACGCGCGAGCCGGTCACCTCTGACAGGCGTCCCAGCGTGGCGCCGAGCTCCGACACCTCACGCCACACGGCGGTGTCGGTACCGGCATGCGGGAGCATCGCGGAGTGGAACTTCTCGCTGCCCTGCACCGAGGCGCGCCACTGGAAGAAGCAGATGCCGTCCGCGCCGCGGGCCACGTGGGTGAGGGAGTTGCGCAGCAGTTCGCCATCGCCCTTGGGCAGGTTGAGCGGCTGCCAGTTCACGGCACCGGTGGAGTGCTCCATCAGCAGCCACGGTGCGCCCTGGGCGAGCCCGCGCGTGAGATCGGCGTTGAAGGCGAGCTCGGACGTGGGGTCGGCGAGGCGGTGGTCGAGGTAGTGGTCGTTCGCCACGATGTCCATGTCATCGGCCCAGGACCAGTAGTCGAGGTTCTCGATGTGCGTGGTGACCATGAAATTGGTCGTGATCGGTCGCGGGCTGAGCGGGCGGATGACCTCGGCCTCTGCCCGGTAGTAGTCGATCAACTGGTCCGAGCTGAAGCGGTGGAAGTCCAGCGTCTGCCCGGGGTTGCGCAGCGACAGGGTGGCGCGCGGGGGAAGGATCTCCGACCACTCGCGGTACGTCTGGCTCCAGAACGAGGTGCCCCACGCCGCGTTGAGGGCGTCGATGTCCTGATACCGCTCGCGCAGCCAGAGGCGGAAGGCTGCGGCGCTCTCGTCGCAGTAGCAGAGGGCGTTGTGGCATCCGAGCTCGTTCGACACGTGCCACAGCTCCACGGCGGGGTGGTCGCCGTAGCGGCGGGCCACCTGCTCGACCAGCGCGAGCGCTGCGGTGCGGAAGATCGCCGAGCTGGGGCAGAACGCCTGACGCCCGCCGGGGTAGCGCCGTGTGCCGTCTTCGACCATGGGCAGGATCTCGGGGTGCGCGGTGGTGAGCCAGGCCGGGGGAGAGGCGGTGCCGGTTCCCAGGTTGACCCGGATACCACCGGCGTGCAGCCGCGCGATGATGTCGTCGAGGCGGGAGAAGTCGTACTCGCCGGCGCGGGGCTCGATGTGTGCCCATCCGAAGATGTTGATCGCGACCAGGTCGACGCCGATCTCCCGCATCAGGGCGATGTCCTCATCCCACACCTCGGGAGTCCACTGCTCCGGGTTGTAGTCGCAGCCGAAGGCGATGCCGTCGTGGGTGAAGGGCCGTGCGGGGGTGGTCATGCGCTCCTCGATCTGTGAACGTGCACAGCTCGGAGCGCTAATTCTCGGCGCTGAGACTCTGTGAACGTGTACAGACTAAACATCCCCACTCCGCGGTGTCAACAACAACCTCCGAGTGTGCGCGTGCACATACGATGAGTCGTGATGAGCAACGAGCGCAGGCACCGGGCGACGGTCAAGGACGTGGCGACCGAGGCGGGAGTGTCCCGCGGCACGGTCAGTCGTGTGCTCAACGGTCAGCCCTACGTGTCGAGCGAGGCCCGCGCGGCGATCGAGGCGGCCATCGCGAAAGTCGGTTTCGTACCGAACCGCGCGGCCAGGAGTCTGGTGATGCAGCGCACGCAGGCGATCGGTCTGATCGTGCACGAGCCGCACTCGCTCTTCATCGAAGATCCCAACATCGGGGCGATCCTGCTGGGCGCCAATGCGGCGCTGTCCGAGGCCGACTACCAGCTCTCCTTCCTCATCGCCGATTCGGCTCGTGACATCGAGCGGCTCGCCCGCTACCTCACCGGCGGCCTGATCGACGGGGTCATCGTCGTGTCCGCCCGCGAGGGGGATCCGATCACCAAGGCGATCGCGCAGCTCGACCTTCCCGCGACGTTCGTCGGTCATCCGCACGACATCGGCGACGCGGCCTATGTCGCGATCGACAACAGAGGAGCCGCGCGTGAGATCACCCGCCGACTCGCGGCCACCGGACGGCAGCGCATCGGGATGATCGCGGCCGCACTGGATCGCGACTCGGGCGCGGACCGTCTGGCCGGTTTCGTCGACGCCAGGGGCAACGACTTCGATCCTCGCCTCGTGCAGCGCGTTCCGCTGTACTCCTACGCCGACGGGCAGGCCGGCATGCGCGCGCTGCTGGAGACCTGCCCCGACATCGACGGCGTCTTCGCCGCGAGCGATGCGGTCGCGGCGGGGGCCATGGACGTGCTCCAGGCCGCAGGCAAGCGCATCCCCGAGGATGTGGGGATCGTCGGGTTCGACGACAGCTCGTGGGCGCTGCGCTGCGACCCGCCGCTGTCCACCATGAGGCAGTCGGCGAACGAGCTCGGCCGTGCCGCCGCCGAATCCGTGCTCGCGCAACTGCGCGGGGAGACGCCCTCGACGGAGAGCAGGATCCTGGAGTGCGCCGTGGTGTGGCGCGAGTCCGCCTGAAGGATGCGCCGAGGAGACCCCGCCAGTACCCTGGTGGCATGACCTCCCCGCTGCGTGTCCTCTCATCCGTCGCCGGTGTCTTCGCGGCGGCGCTGCTCGTCGCCGGCTGCACCGCCGGTCCCGGCTCTCAGACCCCGACCAGCTCCCCGGCGCCGAGCGCTGACAGCAACGACGATGCGAACGACATCGAGGGCACGATGCTCGACGACGGGCGCATGTTCGCCGTCGTCACGTGGGGCTCGTCGACGTGCGTGCCGCAGGTCGACGAGGTCACCGGATCCGGTCAGAACGTGAGCGTGACGCTGGTCGAGCCGGAGGGCGACGACGGCGCCGAGAAGGCGTGCACCGCCGACATGGCCCCGCGGGCGAGCGTGGGCGCGCTGCCCGAGGGCGTCGACCCGACGTCGGACGTCACGCTGCAGGTCACCTACGGGGATCTGGTCGAGGATGTGGATCTGGACGGCAACGCCGCCTTCGCCGGCACGCCCGGATCATCGACCGAGTACACGCCGTCGGCCGGATGGGTCGACGACAGCAACCTCGTGCTGCTGACCTGGGGATCGTCGTCGTGCCCTCCGGTGGTCGAGTCGCTGGAAGGCTCCGGCAGCACGGGCACGGTCACGTTCGCGACCGACGACACCAAGGCCTGCACCATGGACATGGCTCCGCGCGCCACGATCATCAGCTTCGGCGACGACCAGATCGACGACGACGGCTTCACGCTCACGCTCGTCGGCGGTGGACTCGAGGGCGACGTCAAGGTCAGCTGACCCGCGTCGCGCGGGTCAGAACGAGATGATCCGGTGCCCGGCCGGGAGCGCCAGCAGGAGCGCGCCAGGGTCTACGCGGCACGTGATGCGCCCGGCCTCGCCGAACTCATCGCCGTCGAGTTCGATGGGGATCGGCGTCGACGCAGCGGCCTCGGCGGCGAGGCCGCGGAAGTAGTGCACCGAAGCGTCCTTCCCGCGGCGCTCCAGCACGCGGCGGCCGGCCCGGAACCGGCGCAGCACTGAGTTGTCCCACCAGATCTTGCGCCACACGCCCAGCCAGCCGAGCACACCGGTCGGCTGGATGACGGCGATGTCGAGCGTGCCGTCGGTGATCGATCCGTCGGGGATCAGCGCGATGCCCGCCGGGAGCGTGCCGCAGTTCGCGAACAGGATGCTGTGCACCTTCGTGCTGTGCAGGCGCCCTTCATCGATCTGGTAGACCGCGCGGAAGGGCTTCGCGCCGGCCAACGACCGCGCAGCGCCGTCGACGTATGCGATCCAGCCGACCGACTTCTTCAGATCCGACCGGGTGTTCGCGATCATGTCGGCATCCAGGCCGATGCCGGCGAGCACCACGAAGGCGTGCTCGGACTCGCTGCCGTCTTCACGGGTGATCCGCGCCCAGCCGATGTCGATGGGGAGTCGATAGTCCCCGAGCGCCGCGCGGATCATCTCCGCGGGGTCGGCGAGGGGCAGGCCGAGGTTGCGGGCGAGGAGGTTGCCCGTGCCGCTGGGCAGGATCGCCAGCGGGACCCCGGTGTTCGCGATGGCCTCGGACACCGCGCGCACCGTGCCGTCGCCGCCCGCGACGAGGACGACATCCACCCCGCGGGCGAGTGCTTCGGCGGTGGCGGCCTGCCCGGCATCCTCGATCGTGGTCGTGTAGAACGCGGGATGCTCCCACCCGGCCTCGCGGCTCAGATCCCGCACGGTCGCCCGCAGCTGCTTCTCGTCGACCTTGATGGGGTTGTAGACGAGCGCCGCCTGGCGTCGAGCGGAAGCGCGCTTCGTCATGGCGCTACTCTAAACCCGCACCCGGCCCCACCCGTTCACGGTCGGCCGGGCGCGGCAGGAGGAGAGGCAGATGGACGAGCGGACACCGCACGCGGACGCGGATCAGGGGCGCGCGCTGCTCTCGACGATGATCACCGACGAGCCGCAGCGGCTTCGGCGCCGCAGCATCTCGCTCGGGGTGCCCGTGGACGACGCCGACGATGCGGCTCAGACCGCGCTGATGCGGGCATGGCGCTCGATCGAGCACCTCGAGATGCCCGAGCCGGGACGCCTGTGCTCGTGGCTCGACACGATCGCGCGCAACGTCGCCATCGACCTCGCGCGACACCGGGCGCGGCATCCGGAGGCCGTGCTCGATGAGGCGGCACCCGACCCCGGGAGCGTGGCCGGGGTCGTCGAGATCAGAGTGCTGCTCGACGGTGCCCTGTCGGCGCTGCGCGCTCTGCCGGAATCGCTGCGCACCCCGCTGCTGCTGACGGTGGTCGACGGATTGTCGACCACCGAGGTGGCGGATCGGCTGGGCATCGAACCGGCAGCCGCGCGGCAGCGCATCTCCCGCGCACGCAAGGCGATGTCGGCCTGCCGGAAGACGGGGATGGAAGCGGGCTGAGGGAGACCGACCGGCGGACGGCCTCCCTGCAGGTCACGCGGTGCCGAAGGGGTTGTCGATCGCGTAGCGCCATCCGTGCGTCTCATCGTGCACCGCGACGTCGGCGGTCGTGCCCGCGAGCGCGATCGGCGATCCGTCGGGCGCGGTGCCGTCGATCGTCCAGTCGGCGACAGCGAGGCCCACGCCGTCGCTCTCGAACACGTGGCGGACGGTCATCACGATCGGCAGGTTCAGGCCGAGGAACTGCTCGAGCGCGCCGCGCACGGCATCGTCGCCCATGACGGGCTGCCCCGGAGCGGGGACGAAGACGACGGCGGGGGCGTTCAGTGCCATCAGCCCATCGAGGTCGCGGGCGTTGAACCGGTCGGCGAAAGCCAGGTTCAGCTGGTCCAGGGAGGTGACGGGAGTGCTCATGTGCGTCCTTTCATGCGGGTCGGCGGGATGACGACCGCTGAGGAGAAAGACGACGCCGCGACGAAGGTGTGACATCCGGTGCCGCGGGGCGCTCGGGCCGGGGATCGGCCACAGGCTGGCACCGTAGAATCGATGGATGATCGACCTCGCACTCCTCCGCGAACACCCGGAGATCGTCCGCCGTTCACAGGCAGCCCGTGGCAACGACCAGGGCACCGTCGACGTCGCACTCGAGGCCGATCGATCGCGCCGCGCGGCGCTCGCCGCCTTCGAGGAGCTGCGGGCCGAGCAGAACGCCTTCGGCAAGCAGGTCGCCAAGGCTCCGAAAGAGGAGAAGGCCGCGCTCGTCGCGCAGGTGAAGGACCTCGCCGAGCGCGTCAAGCTCGCCCAGCAGGCGGCCGGTGCGGCGGCGGACGAGGCGGCGGCGGCGCTCGGCCGCATCGAGAACGTGGTCATCGACGGCGTCCCGGCCGGTGGAGAGGCGGACTTCGTCGAGCTGCGCCGCGTCGGCGAGACGCCGACGTTCGACTTCGAGCCTCGCGATCACCTCGAGCTGGGGGAGATCCTCGGCGCGATCGACATGGAGCGCGGAGCGAAGGTCTCCGGCGCCCGCTTCTACTTCCTCCGAGGCATCGGCGCGCGTCTCGAGATCGCCCTCATGAACCTCGCGCTCGACAAGGCGCTGCAGAACGGGTTCGTCCCGCTGATCACGCCCACGCTCGTGCGCCCGGAGATCATGCAGGGGACCGGGTTCCTCGGCGAGCACGCCGATGAGGTCTACCACCTCGACAAGGGCGACGACCTGTACCTGGTCGGCACCAGCGAGGTCGCGCTCGCCGGCTACCACAAGGACGAGATCATCGACCTGTCCGATGGAGCCCTGCGCTACGCCGGCTGGTCGACCTGCTACCGCCGCGAGGCGGGGTCGCATGGCAAGGACACCCGCGGCATCATCCGCGTGCACCAGTTCAACAAGCTGGAGATGTTCGTCTACATCGACCCCGCAGACGCCGAGGCGGAGCACCTCCGGCTCGTCGCGCTGCAGGAGGAGATGCTGACCTCGCTCGGGCTCGCCTACCGCGTGATCGATGTGGCTGCAGGCGACCTGGGATCCAGCGCCGCGCGCAAGTACGACATCGAGGCATGGGTCCCGACCCAGGGCGCGTTCCGCGAGCTCACCTCGACGTCGAACTGCACGACCTACCAGGCGCGCCGACTCGACGTGCGGTTCCGCCCCGTCGTCGACGCCCCGACGGACGCAGCGACCGCGCCCCGCGAGGCGAAGACCCAGCCGGTGGCCACGCTCAACGGCACGCTGGCCACCACACGCTGGATCGTCGCCCTGCTCGAGACTCACCAGCAGGCGGACGGTTCCGTGCGGGTGCCCGAGGTGCTGCGTCCGTACCTCGGCGGGCTCGAAGTGATCGAGCCGACCCGACGCCCGGCGCAGGGCTCCAAATGACGGCCACCTGGCTGGTCGGACTCGATGTCGACGGCACGATCCTGCTGCAGGATGAGACGATGAGCCCCGGCGTGCCCGAGGCCGTCGCCCGCGTGCGGGATGCCGGACACGAGGTGACGATCGCCACCGGTCGCAGCTGGATGGCGACCCGGCGCTACGTCGAGGAGCTCGGGCTGACCGCGGAGTACGTCGTGTGCTCCAACGGTGCGGTCACGATGCGGCGCGTGGGTGACGAGTGGGAGCGCTGGAACGTCGAGACCTTCGACCCGTCGCCGGTGCTCGCTCTGCTGCGCGACCGCCTTCCCGAGGCCCGCTATATGGTGGAGCTCGCTTCGGGACAGCGGCTGTACACCGAGCAGCTCGACGACTGGACGCTCGACGGCGGCCGCCGGGTGAGTTTCGACGAGCTCGCCGCGGAGCCCGTGTCGCGCGTCGTGGTCGTCTCACCAGGGCACGACGAGGAGGACTTCCACCGGCTGGTGGCAGACGCCGGCCTCAACGAGGTCTCATACGCGATCGGCTGGACGGCGTGGCTCGACATCGCCCCGCAGGGCGTCGACAAGGGTACGGCGCTGGAGCAGGTGCGTGCCGAGCTCGGCCTTTCCGAGGAGCGGGTGCTTGTCGCCGGTGACGGACGCAACGACATCGGCATGTTCGGCTGGGCGCGTGCGCGGGGCGGACGTGCGGTGGCCATGGGCCAGGCGCCCGATGTGGTGAAGGATGCCGCCACCGAGGTCACCGGCGATGTCGCCGATGGAGGCCTGGCAGTGGCCCTGGACACGCTTCCAGCACCCGCTCAGGTGCGCGCGGGAGAATAGAACTCGGCTAGACTCACGCCTTGTCGACAGATGCGTCTGTCGAGGAGGGTTGTCCGAGCGGCCGATGGAGCTGGTCTTGAAAACCAGTGGGCAGAGATGTCTCGTGGGTTCGAATCCCACACCCTCCGCATTCCGAGCACGGTGACTCCGCACCGCACGCTGATCCGAAAGGCCCCGAGTGAGCGAATCCACCCGACGCCGTCGCACCATCGCACGGCACGGCCAGCTCCGCACCCCCGGACCGGTCAGCCAGCTGCTCAAGTTCATCGCGATCGGCCTCGCCGTGGTCCTCGTCAGTGGTGTCGGCGTGGCGGCATACATCGCCTACGACTTCTCGAGCACGGTCGCAGCGAACGCCGTCGACCTCGACGGGCAGGAAGCCGTGCCGCCGAACATCGGCGAGTACGAGGGTGGCTTCAACATGGTCCTCGCCGGCGTCGACACCTGCGAGGAGAAGTATGCGTCGCTCTTCGGCGAGCGGTGCAGCGGCAGCGACTCCGAGGGCTCGCTCAACGATGTGAACCTGCTGGTGCACGTCTCGGAGGAGCCGCGCCGGATCACCGTTGTCAGCTTCCCCCGAGACCTCATGATCCCGATCCCGGAGTGCACCGACGACGAGGGCAACGTCCACTCGGCGATGAGCAAGCAGCCGCTCAACGTGGCATACAGCGACGGCGGTCTCAACTGCGTCGTGCAGACCATCTCGCAGCTCAGCGGCCAGGAGGTGCAGTTCGCGGCATCCGTCACGTTCGGCGGCGTGATCGAGATCACCAACGCGATCGGCGGCGTCGACGTGTGCCTGGCGAACCCGATCAGGGACCGCTACACGGGTCTCGACATGTCGGCCGGTACCCACACGGTGGAAGGGCTGCAGGCGCTGCAGTTCCTGCGCACGCGTCACGGTGTCGGCGACGGCAGCGACCTCGGCCGCATCGGCAACCAGCAGCAGTACATGTCGAGCCTGTCGCGCAAGCTCATCAGCGGCGAAGTGCTCGGCAACGTGCCCGTCATGCTGAAGCTGGCCAACACCGCGCTGAGCAACCTCGAGGCGAGCACCTCGCTCGCCAACAACCCGATGACGATCGTGCAGATCGCCCTCGCGGTCAAGGAGGTGCCGTTCGAGGACATCGTCTTCGTGCAGTACCCGACCGGTGCGGACTACGCCGACCCGAACAAGGTCGTGCCGAACACCGAAGCGGCCACGGCGCTCTGGGACGCGATCGAGGCCAACGCCCAGCTACAGATCACGCACGAGAACACCAGCAACGACGGCGTGGTCGTCGAGGAGCCCGCGGCCCCGACCGAAGAGGTGACGCCGGACCCCACGGCCACCCCGGAGAACGTCGTGGCGTTGCCTGACACGATCAAGGGCAACTCGGCCGCCCAGCAGACCTGCTCGAACGGTAACGTCCGCTAGATCGCCGGTCGGTCGGCCGGAGACGCCGCCGGGTACAGGGCGTCGATCAGCGCCTCCATGATCGCGGGCATGTCGATCGTGGGGTCGATCATCCACTGCAGCTGCAGACCATCGGATGCCGCCTGGATGACGCGGGCGAGTGTGTCGGGGTCGAGCACGGGCCGCCCCTGACCGCCGGGACCGAAGCTCTCCACGACGGTCTCGCGCAGGCGCTCGCTGCGGTCGAGGAAGTACTGGTGAGCCGGGTGAGCGGGGTCGGCCGCGTCGACCGAGAGGCGTGAGAAGAGAGCCACGAGTCCGGGGACCTGCGTGTTGTGCCGGATCACATCGATGAAACCGGCTCGCGCCGCGTCGGGATCGAGGAACGCGGGGTCCAGCCCGTCGTGCTCGTCGCGCTTGCGCAGCACCTCGGTGAAGAGCTCCTCCTTCGAGCCGAAGTAATGCAGCAGCGCAGCAGGGGTCACGCCGACGACCTCGGCGATCTCCTTGAGGGAGGCGTTCTGGTATCCCTTGCGTCCGATCACGTCGAGGGCGCTCTCGAGGATCTCCTCGCGTCGAGCGACGCCTTTCGCATATGAGCCACGTCGTGCCATGCCTCGAGACTAATCCTGAACACCGTTTGAAATCTAATACTGAAGGACATATAGTTTTCGCAGAGACACCGCCGTCGTCCGCGAAAGGACCACCATGACCGACATCTCGGCATCCGATCTGACCCTCGAGGAGAAGGCGTCGCTCACCAGCGGCGCTGACTTCTGGACCACCAAGGCCGTCGAGCGGGCGGGCATCCCGTCGGTCATGATGACCGACGGCCCGCACGGCCTGCGCAAGCAGGCCGGTGGCACCGACCACCTCGGGCTCGCCAGCAGCGTCCCCGCCACCTGCTTCCCCCCGGCCGTGGGTATCGGCTCTTCGTTCGACCCCGAGATCATCGCGCGCGTCGGCGCAGCGATCGGCGTGGAGGCGGCGATCGAGGATGTCGCCGTGGTGCTCGGCCCTGGCATCAACATCAAGCGCTCGCCGCTGTGCGGCCGTAACTTCGAGTACTTCTCGGAGGATCCCCTCGTCTCGGGCGTGCTCGGAGCCGCCTCCGTGCGCGGAGTGCAGTCGCAGGGCGTGGGTACGTCGCTCAAGCACTTCGCGGCGAACAACCAGGAGTTCGACCGCATGCGCGCGAGCTCCGACGTCGACCCGCGTCCGCTGCGCGAGATCTACCTGCGCGGCTTCGAGCGCGTCGTGAAGGAGGCATCCCCGTGGACGGTGATGTGCTCGTACAACAAGCTCAACGGGGTGTGGACCTCGGAGGACCCGTGGCTGCTCACCAGCGTGCTGCGCGACGACTGGGGCTTCGACGGTCTCGTCGTCTCGGACTGGGGCGCCGTGAACGACCGCGTCACGGGCGTCGCCGCCGGCCTCGACCTGGAGATGCCGGCATCCGGCGGGCGGACCGACGCCCAGCTGGTGGATGCCGTGCGTGCCGGGACCCTCGCCGAGAGCGTTCTCGACACCGCCGCCGCTCGGGCGATCGACCTGGTGCGCAAGGCGGGCGAGCGCCCGGCCGTGTCCGGACCTCTCGACGTGGACGCGCACCACGCCCTGGCCCGTGAGGCGGCCGGCCGCTCGATCGTGCTGCTGAAGAACGACGGGGGAGTGCTCCCGCTGTCCGCCACGCAGAAGGTGGCCGTGATCGGGGCGTTCGCGACCGAGCCGCGGTTCCAGGGCGCCGGCTCCTCACTCATCAACCCGACGAAGGTGGATGCCGCACTCGACGAGCTGCGCGCGGTCGGTGGCGACAACGTCACGTACGCCGCGGGCTTCGCGGTCGCCGGAGGTGCCGTCGCGGCATCCGGACGCAGCGCCGACGACCTGCGCGAGGAGGCCGTGGCCGTGGCAGCTGCCGCCGATGTCGCCGTCGTCATGCTCGGACTGCCTGCCGCCGAGGAATCCGAGGGCTTCGACCGCGACCACATCGATCTGCCCGCCGACCAGCTGGCACTGCTCGACGCCGTGATCGCGGCCAACCCGCGCACCGTGGTCGTGCTCTCCAACGGCGGCGTCGTCGCACTGCCGTTCGCCGACCGGGTGCCCGCGATCGTCGAGACCTGGCTGCTCGGTCAGGCCGGCGGCGGAGCGGTCGCCGACGTGCTCTACGGCGAGGTGAACCCCTCGGGCAAGTTGACCGAGACCGTTCCGGTGCGCCTGGAGGACAACCCCTCCTTCGGCAACTTCCCCGGTGAGTTCGGGCACGTCCGCTACGGCGAGGGGCTGCTCGTCGGCTACCGCTGGTACGACGCCAAGGGCCTCGCCGTCACGTACCCGTTCGGCCACGGACTCTCGTACACGACTTTCGAGTACGGCGCAGCCACCGCATCGGTCGCCGCGGATGGCGACATCGTCGTGTCGTTCGACCTGAGCAACACCGGAGACCGCGATGGCCGCGAGGTCGTGCAGGTGTACGTCGCCCCCGAACAGTCGATCGTGCAGCGCGCCCCGCGCGAGCTCAAGGCGTTCTCGTCGGTCGCGCTCGCTGCGGGCGAGACCCGTACGGTCGAGCTGGTCGTGCGCCGCGAAGACCTGGCGTACTGGGACGTGCGCGTGGACCGCTGGGTCGTCGAGGGCGGCGCGTACACGGTCGAGGTGGCCGCGTCGAGCCGTGACATCCGCTCGTCCGTCTCGGTCGAGGTCGCCGGTGACGAGGTGCAGCAGGACCTGACCATGAACTCCTCGGTCGGTGATGTGGTCGCCCACCCGGTCGCCGGCCCCATCGTGATGGGCGCGCTCGGCGGCTTCATGAGCGAGCTCAGCGGGGCGGACTCGTCGGCGGCGTCCATGATGCCGGACGACGACGCGATGCAGAAGATGATGGCGTCGTTCCCGATCGGACGCCTCGTCGGATTCCCGGGTGTCGAGGTCACCTACGAGCAGGTCGAGCAGCTGATCGCCGCCGCGAACGCGGGGGTCGCGCCCGCCCAGTAGCCCTGGTTCCGGCCCCGGTCCCGGGTCAGTGCCGCGCCGGCCCTGTTCCGCGCCGGCTCGCCGAGACTCCCGCGAGCGCCGAGACCCATCACGCCGAGCGTCGGTCGTGGTGGGTCTCGGCGGCGGTGAGGGGTCTCGGCGCGCGGCGGACGGCGGGCGCGCGGCGGGTGACGGGCTCAGCCGGCGGTCGAGCGGCGGACGACGAGCTCGGGCGGGAACACCGTCTGGCGGGGGATGCTGTCGGGATCGGCGGCCTCTTCCAGCACGATCCGCAGCGCGGTGCGTCCGATCATCCGGCTCGGCTGGCGGATGGATGACAGAGGCACGGCTGCGGCCGCGGCGAACGGGTTGTCGTCGAAGCCGATGAGGGCGATCTCGTCGGGAACCAGCACGCGTCCTCCCGAGACCAGCGACTGCAGGAGTCCCAGCGCCAGCAGGTCGTTCGCGGCGAAGAGGGCATCCGGCCACTCGCGACGCGGGCGCGTGAGCAGCCTGGTGCCGGCGATGACTCCCTCTTCGACGGTCATCGCCGAGGTCGGCACCACTTCGAGCTCCACATGCACCGTGGCGTTCTCGGCCGCGGCGCGAGCACCGGCGAGGCGGTCGGTGACCTGGCGCATGTCGAACGGGCCGCCGACGAAGGCGATACGCCTTCTGCCGCCCTCGATCAGATGCTCCACTGCGAGACGTCCGCCCGCGACGCTGTCGACGGAGACGGACGAGAAGCCGCTGTCGGCGCTGAACCGATCGACCAGCACCGTGGCGATCCCGCTCGCCCGGAAGCGGCGCAGCTGCGTCATGACGTCGCCGTAGGGGGCGATGAGAAGTCCGCGCACCTGCTGTTCGCGGAAGAGATCGAGATACACCTTCTCGCGCGACGGATCATCGTCGGTGTTGCCGTAGAGGATCGCGATGCCGTGGCTGGACGCCTCGTCCTCCGCGCCGCGCACCACGTCGTTGTAGAAGGGGTTCTGGCCGTCGAGCACCACGAAGCCGACGGTGGTGCTGACGCCGGCGCGAAGCTTGCGCGCGGCGTCGTTGCGCACGTAGCCGAGCTCGTCGATGGCCTGGCTCACCCGCTCCACCGAGTCGCTGGAGACCTCGTCGGGGCGGTTCAGGACGTTCGAGACCGTGCCGACGGAGACACCGGCGCGGAGGGCGACGTCACGGATGCTGACGGGCATCTGGTTGTCCTCTCGTCGTCGGGTGGATCACGCTTCGGCATCGGGGCTTGACCTGAGACCGGCATCACATACACTAGCCTGAAACGAGCTTGAATCGATTCAGATAGAGTTCATTCCGATCATCATCCCCCTCAACGGAGAGGAAAGCCAGTGGTAGACGCAGCCTCCGCCCGCAGCGCTCCCCCCACCGCGCTCGAGCTGCACCGGGTCGTGAAGTCCTTCGGCCCCGTCGTCGCGCTCCGCTCAGGCAGCCTGACGCTCCGCCCCGGATCGATCCACGCCCTCATCGGCGAGAACGGCGCGGGCAAGTCGACACTCGTGAAGATCATGGCCGGTCTCTACCGCCGCGATTCGGGGGACTTCCGCCTGCACGGCGAGGAGGTCGACTTCACCAGCACCGCCCAGTCGAAGGCCGCGGGCATCGCGGTCATCTACCAGGAGCCGACGCTGTTCCCCGACCTCTCGGTCACCGAGAACATCTTCATGGGGCGTCAGCCCACCGGCCTCCTCGGACGCATCGACCGCAAAGCGATGCGCACGGAGGTGGACCGGATCTTCCGTCGTCTGGGTGTGGCGCTCGACCCCGACCGCATCACGGAGGGCCTCTCGATCGCCGACCAGCAGATCATCGAGATCGCCAAGGCCATCTCGCTCGATGCGAGCGTGCTGATCATGGACGAGCCGACGGCCGCACTCAGCGGCGTCGAGGTCGACCGCCTGTTCGCCGTCGCCAGGAGCCTGCGCGACGAAGGCAGAGCGATCCTGTTCATCTCGCACCGCTTCGACGAGGTGTTCGATCTGTGCGACACGGTCACGGTCATGCGCGACGGTGCGTACATCGACACCACGCCCATCGCCGAGACCACGGTCGAGGACCTGGTGCGGCAGATGGTCGGCCGCGACGTCACCGAACTCTTCCCCAAGCAGGAGGCAGCCATCGGCGAGCCGCTGCTCGAGGTCACCGGGCTGAACCGCCCCGGTGTCTTCCATGACATCTCGTTCACGGTGCGAGCCGGCGAGATCGTCGCCCTGGCCGGTCTGGTCGGCGCAGGTCGTTCCGAGGTCGCCCGCGCCGTCTTCGGCGTCGACCCGTACAGCGAGGGCGAGGTGCGGATGCTCGGCACCGCCGTCGCGCGGCGCAACCCCACCGCCGCGATGCGCAGCGGGCTCGCTCTCGTGCCGGAGGATCGCCGCAAGCAGGGCCTCGTGATCGATGCCGGCGTCGGGGGCAACATCACCCTCGCGATCCGTCGGCGTCTGTCGAAGTGGGGCCTGATCACCAGTGGAATCGAGAACCGCGCGGCCAAGGAATGGGCATCCCGGCTCGAGGTCAAGACGCACGCGCTCGACACCGTGGCATCCACCCTCTCCGGAGGAAACCAGCAGAAGGTCGTGCTGGCCAAGTGGCTCGCCACCGACCCCCGCGTCCTGATCATCGACGAGCCGACCCGCGGCATCGACGTCGGCACCAAGTCCGAGGTGCACCGCCTCCTCTCGCAGCTGGCGGGTGAGGGGATGGGCATCCTCATGATCTCGTCCGAGCTTC
Source organism: Microbacterium sp. NPDC087591 (assembly GCF_044743625.1). Taxonomy (NCBI): domain Bacteria; kingdom Bacillati; phylum Actinomycetota; class Actinomycetes; order Micrococcales; family Microbacteriaceae; genus Microbacterium; species Microbacterium sp. NPDC087591. The sequence continues at coordinate 962,127 of NZ_JBIUWU010000001.1, read as the reverse complement.
CCGAGGTGCTCGGCATGGCGGACCGGGTGCTCGTGATGCGCGAAGGGCGCATCACCGCCGAGCTCACCCGCGACGACGCCACCAGCGAGAACGTCATGTTCGCCGCCACTCATTCATCGGAGCAGCACTGATGCGCCGCGCTGAGAGAACGAAGAGAGACGAAGTGAGCCTCACCATCGCACCCGCGGACGCCGCTCCGGCGTTCGCGAAGAAGCCCGGCGGGATCGGTCGCGCGCGCGAGTTCGGCATCCTCGCCGCTCTCGTGGTCGTCGTGATCGCCGCCACCGTGAAGAACCCGAACTTCCTGTTCAGCGCCGACGGCTGGCGCGACCTGCTGCTCACGCCGTCGATCCTCATGCTCGTCGCGGTCGGTCAGGCGATCGTGATCATCACACGCAACGTCGACCTCTCGGTCGGATCGGTCATGGGCCTGACGGCGTATCTGACGGGGCGGCTGTTCGTCGATGTGCCCGGCATCCCGATCGTGGTCGTGGTGATCGCCGCCGTGCTGCTCGGCGCCCTGCTCGGACTCGTGAACGGCGCGCTGGTCGCGTTCGCGAAGGTTCCGGCGATGGTGATCACCCTCGGCACGCTGTATGCCTATCGCGGCATCAACGTGCTGTGGACCGGCAGCGACCGCATCAACGCCTCCGACATGCCCAAGGACTTCCTCGGGCTCGGCACTCAGCAGATCGCGTTCATCCCCGTGCTGTCCATCGTCGCGGTGATCGTGCTCGCCGTCGCCGCCTGGTACCTGCGAAACACCCGGGGCGGTCGCGAGTACTACGCGATCGGATCCGACCCGGCAGCCGCAGAGCTGTACGGCCTCAAGGTCACCCGCCGGGTGCTCTCGGCGTTCGTCCTCTCCGGCGCACTCGCCGGGCTTGCGGGCGTCTTCTACGCGGCCCGCTACGGATCGATCAGCTCGCAGGCCGGCAGTGGCTGGGAGCTCGACGCGGTCGGCGCCGCCGTCATCGGCGGCATCGCGATCACCGGCGGGGTCGGAACGGTCTGGGGTGCAGCCATCGGCGCGATGCTCCTGATGACCATCAACCGTGCGCTGCCGATCCTCGGCATCCCGGACTTCTGGCAGCGCGCCGTGGTGGGCGTGCTCATCATCGGGGCCATCGTGCTCGACCGGGTGCTCGCGGTCAGACAGAGACGCCAGCTCATCGAGGCGAGGGACGAATCATGACCACGACAACGACGACCGCGTCGACGCGCGTCATCCGCGACTACGACCGTCCGCTCTGGCGTCGCATCTTCATCAACCGCGAGTTCGCGATCATCGCGCTCCTGGTGCTCGTGGCGATCGTCGCCGCCGTCTCCATCCGCGGGTTCGCGCAGCCGATCACCGCGAACTATCTGCTGCTCGACGTCGCACCGATCCTGCTGATCGCGTTGCCGATGACGCTCGTCATGATCACCGGCGAGATCGACCTCTCGGTCGGCTCCATGGTGGGACTCGCCAGCGTCGTGACGGGCGTGCTCACCCAGTCGGGCGCTCCCTTCGAGGTCGCGGCTCTCGCCGCTCTCCTGGTCGGGGTCGTCGGAGGGGCGTTCAACGGATTCCTCGTCACCGTCGTCGGACTGCCCTCGCTGGCCGTCACGATCGGTACGCTCGCGCTGTTCCGCGGGCTGGCGGTCGGGCTGCTCGGTACCACGGCGGTCACCGACTTCCCCGAGGCATGGACGGCTCTCGCGAAGGCGAAGATCGCCGGCACGACGATCCCGTACATCGTCATCCCGTTCCTGATCCTGCTCGCGCTGTTCGTGGTGCTGCTCCACTTCACCCCGTTCGGGCGTGGAGTGTTCGCGATCGGTCTGTCGAAGGATGCCGCGCGCTTCTCCGGCGTGAACGTCGAGCGCACGAAGTTCATCCTGTTCGTGCTCTCGGGTGTGGTCGCCGCGTTCGCGGGCATCTTCTACACGCTGAGATTCGGCAGCGCCCGCGGCGACAACGCCACCGGGCTCGAGCTCCAGGTGATCGCCGCCGTCGTGCTCGGCGGGGTCTCGGTGTTCGGCGGACGAGGACACCTGCACGGCGTCGTCGCCGCCGTGCTCCTGATCGGGGTGCTCGGCAGCAGCCTGCGCCTCGCCGGCGTCACCTCCGACGTCATCAACATCATCACCGGCGGTCTGCTGATCTTCTCGGTCGTCGCAGCCAGCGTCCTCGCCTGGGTGCAGCGCGTCCGTGCGAAGGCCGGTCCGCCGCCCCGCGTCGCAGCCTCTCCCGCACCATGAGGCAGCCTCTCATCGCCGGCACCCGCCAGCGGTGATCATCACGAAAGGAAGAACAATGACGTTTGCACGTAAGAAGATCGCTGCGTTCGCGGCGGTCGCCGTCGCCGCAGCGCTCGTGTTGAGCGGCTGCGCCGACACCGGCAGCGGCTCGGGCGGATCCACCGAGGGCGAAGGCGGCGGGTCCGACAACCTGTCGATCACGTTCCTGCCCAAGAACCTCGGAAACCCCTACTTCGACACCTCGAGCAAGGGCGGCAAGGCGGCCGTCGACGAGTTCGGCGGCACGTTCGCCGAGGTCGGCCCGGCAGAGGCGACGCCGGACGCACAGGTCAGCTACATCAACACCGCCACGCAGCAGGCTGTCGGTGCGCTCGTCGTGTCGGCCAATGACCCGAAGGCGATCTGCGACGCGCTGAACGAGGCACGCGACGCCGGCGTCAAGGTCGTCACCTTCGACTCCGACACCAACCCCGAGTGCCGCGACCTGTTCATCAACCAGGCCGACTCCGAGGGCATCGCCAAGGTTCAGGTCGACCTGATCGCCGACCAGATCGGTGGCGCGGGCGAGGTCGCGATCCTGTCCGCATCCGCCAACGCGACCAACCAGAACGCCTGGATCGACCTGATGAAGGAGTACGTCGCCAGCGAGTACCCCGACATCACGATCGTCGAGACCGTCTACGGTGACGACGACGACCAGACCTCGTTCGACAAGACCGCAGCGCTCCTGCAGAGCCACCCGAACCTGAAGGGCATCATCTCGCCCACCACGGTCGGAATCGCCGCTGCCGCACGCTACGTGTCGACCTCGGACTTCAAGGGCAAGGTCGCCATCACCGGTCTCGGCACGCCGAACCAGATGCGTGAGTACGTGGAGGACGGCACCGTCACCGCGTTCGCGCTGTGGAACCCGGCCGACCTCGGCTACCTGGCTGCCTTCGCCGCCAAGGCTCTGATCGAGGGCGAGATCACCGGCGCCGAGGGTGACACCTTCGAGGCGGGCGACCTCGGCGAGTACACCGTCGGAGCCGACGGCGTCGTGCTGCTCGGCGACCCGTTCGAGTTCAACGCCGACAACATCGGCGAGTTCGACTTCTGAGTCGAGCGCCTCTGAGGGGCGTCGGGGCTTCGGCCCCGGCGCCCCTTTCTCGTGCCGGCGGACGGTGACGGATGCCGGCGGGGGCAGCACCGGGATCAGCGCCGGCCAGCGCCGGTGGCGGCCGCCGTCAGGCCCGCGGGTCGAAGCGCTCCGGCTCGTGCGTCGCGGCGACGAGGGCGCGCAGCTCCTCGAGCGACGAGGGCGCCGCGCCCAGGGCGCGGGCCTGTACGAGCACGTTGCCCAGTGCGGTGGCCTCCACCGGCCCCGCGAGCACCGGCAGTCCGGTGCGGTCCGCAGTGGCCTGGCAGAGCAGGCGGTTCAGCGAGCCGCCCCCGACCAGGTGGATGCGGTCGAGTTCGCGGCCGGAAAGGTCGGATGCGGTCTGCACGGCCTGCGCGAATGCGCTCGCGATCGACTCCACGATCGACCGGGCGAACGCCGGCCGCGAGGCGGGGGCATCGACGCCGAGCAATGCCGCGATGCGTGCGGGCATGTCACCAGGCGCGCTGAGGCTGGGGTCGTCGGCATCGAAGAGCGGCACCTCGCCGCTCACCTCGGAGGCGGCGGCGAGGAGCGCGGGGAGGTCGATCGCCGAGCCGTCTTCCGCTTCCCACGCGCGCACGGTCTCGCTGAGCAGCCACAGCCCGGTGACGTTGTGCAGGAAGCGGTAGCGGCGGTCGACGCCGAGTTCGTGCGTGAAGTTGGCCTCGCGGGCGGCATCCGTCAGCACCGGCGCGGTGAGCTCGATGCCGACCAGCCCCCACGTGCCGCACGAGATGTACGCCGAGTGCGGCGTCGACAGGGGAGCGGCGACCACGGCGGATGCCGTGTCGTGCGAGCCGACCGCGATCACCGGCAGATCCTTGCCGATGCGCGCGGCCAGCTCGGGGCGCAGGCGGCCGACGGTCGCGCCCGGGTCGATCAACGTCGGCAGGATGCGCGAGGGGATTCCGAGTCGGTCAGCCAGCGCTGCGTCCCACTCGCTGTCCGCGACACCGAGCAGGCCGGTGGTCGAGGCGTTCGTGCGTTCTGCGGCGGCAGTGCCGGTGAGCAGGAACGCGAGGAGGTCGGGGATCAGCAGTGCGGTGTCGGCCTCGGCGAGGTGCGTCTCGACCCGGTACTGGTACAGCGTGTTGAACGGCAGGAACTGCAGTCCGTTGCGCGCATACAGCTCGGGGAAGGGCGCGATGGAGTGCACCTCCTCGACACCGCGGACGGTGCGCTCATCGCGGTAGTGGAAAGGCTCGGCGAGGAGCTCGCCGTCTTTCACCAGGCCGTAGTCGACGGCCCATGAGTCGATGCCGATGCTCTCGATGCCCGGCTCCCGGCGCACCGCCTCGGCGAGCCCGTCGAGCACGTGCTCGTACAGCGCGCCGAAGTCCCAGTGCAGGCCGTCCGCACGCTCGACAGGACCGTTCGGGAAGCGCGACACGAGTTCGAGGTCGAGCACGCCCTCGCCGATGCGCCCGATCATGATGCGTCCACTGCTCGCGCCGAGGTCGACCGCGGCGACACTGCGGGTGCTCATGCGAGTGCCGCGTCGTTCGTCGAGTGCACGGCATCCGCGCGAGTGCACGGGTCCGCAGCGTCGGCAGGTCGTGCACTCGACGCCAGGCCGTGCACTCGGTGGTGGTGCCGGCAGTGGTGGTGCCGGCAGTGGTGGGGGCTCATCGCAGGAAGGCCGCGGCGACGCCGGAGTCCACCGGGATGTGCAGACCCGTCGTGCGGCTGAGCTCGGGTCCGGTCAGCACGTACACGGCATCCGCGACGTTCTCGGGCACGACCTCGCGCTTGAGGATCGTGCGGTTGGCGTAGAACTGACCGAGGTCCTCTTCGGCGACACCGTAGGTCGCGGCGCGGTTCGCGCCCCAGCCCGAGGCGAAGATGCCGGAGCCGCGGACGACGCCGTCGGGGTTGATGCCGTTGACGCGGATGCCGAACTCGCCGAGCTCGACCGCGAGCAGACGCACCTGGTGCGCCTGGTCGGCCTTGGTCGCGGAGTAGGCGATGTTGTTCGGGCCGGCGAAGACCGAGTTCTTCGACGAGATGTAGATGATGTCGCCGCCGAGCTTCTGGTCGATGAGCACACGCGCGGCGGCCTTCGACACGAGGAACGAGCCCTTCGCCATGACGTCGTGCTGCAGATCCCAGTCCTTCTCGGTGGTCTCGAGCAGCGGCTTCGAGAGCGAGAGGCCGGCGTTGTTGACGACGAGGTCCACGCCGCCGAACGCGAGTACGGCGTCGTTCAGAGCCGCCTGGATCGCGTCGGCATCCGCCACGTTCGCCGCGACGCCGATCGCGACGTCGGTGCCTCCGAGCTCCGCCGCGGCGGCCTGCGCCTTCTCGAGGTCGAGGTCGGCGATGACGACGCAGGCACCCTCGGCCGCGAGACGAGTGGCGATGGCCTTGCCGATGCCGGACGCGGCGCCGGTCACGAACGCGATGCGCCCTTGGTGCGACTTCGGCTTCGGCATCCGCTGCAGCTTGGCCTCTTCCAGCGCCCAGTACTCGATGCGGAACTTCTCGGCGTCGGAGATGGGGGAGTAGGTCGAGAGCGACTCGGCGCCGCGCATCACGTTGATCGCGTTGACGTAGAACTCGCCGGCCACGCGCGCCGTCTGCTTGTTCGCGCCGTACGAAAACATGCCGATGCCCGGCACCAGCACGATGAGCGGGTCGGCACCGCGGATGGCCGGAGACTCGGCGGTCGCGTGCGCGTCGTAGTACGCCTGGTAGTCGGCGCGGTACTCGGCGTGCAACTCGTGCAGGCGGGCGATCTGCTCCTCGGCGGTCGCGGTCGCGGGGAGGTCGAGGATCAGCGGCTTGACCTTGGTGCGCAGGAAGTGGTCAGGGCAGCTGGTGCCGAGGGCGGCGAGCTCGGGAGCGCGCTCCGAGGCGAGGAAGTCGAGCACGACGTCGGAGTCGGTGAAGTGGCCGACCATCGGCTTGTCGGTCGAGGCGATGCCACGGATGGTGCCGGCCAGGGCGGCGGCGCGCTCGCGGCGCTCGGCTTCCGGCAGGGCTTCGAATCCGGTGCGGACTGCGCCGAACGGGTCGGCCTTGCCGTTCTCCTGGATGTACGAGGCCGCGGTGTCGATGATCCACAGCGAGTTCGCCTCAGCCTCTTCCGAGGTGTCGCCCCACGCGGTGATGCCGTGTCCGCCGAGAATGCAGCCGATCGCCTGCGGGTTCTTCGCCTTGATCGCGGCGATGTCGAGTCCGAGCTGGAAGCCGGGGCGGCGCCACGGCACCCACACGACCTTCTCGCCGAAGATCGTCGAGGTCAGATCCTCGCCGTCAGCGGCGGTCGCGATCGCGATGCCGGAGTCCGGATGCAGGTGGTCGACGTGCGCGGCATCCACGAGTCCGTGCATCGCGGTGTCGATCGACGGCGCGGCCCCGCCCTTGCCGTGCAGGCAGTAGTCGAACGCTGCGACCATCTCGTCTTCGCGGTCGAGGCCCGGGTACACGTCGACGAGGGCGCGCATGCGGTCCAGACGCAGCACCGCGAGGCCCTGTTCGGTGAGCGTGCCCAGGTCGCCACCCGACCCCTTCACCCACAGCAGCTCGACCGGCTGCCCGGTCACCGGGTCGGTCTCGGTGCCCTTCGCCGATGTGTTGCCGCCGGCGTAGTTGGTGTTCTTCGGGTCGGCGCCCAGGCGGTTGCTGCGCGCGATCAGAGCGGCGGCGGTCGGGTTCGTCATCAGAGTCGTGTCCTTGGTTCGATCAGGCAGAGGGGGAGAGGATGCGCGCCGCGAAGCGCTCGATGGAGGCGGCCGCCGCACTGTGCTCCGGCCGGTTGAGGTGGCCATGGGTGGTGCCGTGCTCGGTGGATACGTCGACCTCGACACCGGCGGCGCGCAGCGTTCGGGCGAAGTCTTCACCGGAGACGCGCAGCTCGTCGACGCTGCCGTTGATCATGATCGTCGCAGGGAAGCCGACGAGCTCGGCCACCGACGCTGTTCCGGGAACCGCGTAGATGTCGGCGGAGTCCACCGGGCCACCGAGGTAGTTCTCGTACATGCCCCGCACGGCCTCGGGGGAGAAGAGGTCTGCGGACGGGTCCGCGTCGAGCGCAGCCCGCAGCGCGGCGTCAGGCGTCGACTGCACGGCGTGCAGCGTCGGGTAGGCGAGCACGGCGAGTGCCGGAACGGGGCCGTCACCGTGCACCAGCCGCAGCGCAGCGCCCGCCGCGAGGTTGCCGCCGGCGCTCGCGCCGCCGAGCGACCAGGGGCCGAGGGCGAGCCCGGAATCCACCGCCCAGCGGAACGCGAACTCGATCTCCTCGGAGGCGACCGGATAGTGAACTCCGTCGCGGGGGCTGCTCCCGGCGTCCGCGGCCCAGGCAGCGGGGAGAGGGGCGAGGGCGTAGTCCACCGACACCACGGTGATCCCGCGCTCGGCGAAACTGTGCGCGACCCAATCCGCCTCGGGCATGTCGAGATCCCCGCCGGCGAACCCACCGCCGTGCACCCAGACCAGTCCGGGGCCGGCAGGCTCCGGCGCGGCATAGACGCGCAGTCCGAGCGGACCGTGCGGACCTGCGACGACGATGTCGGTCATCGGCTCAGGCACCCCAGCCGGCCTGCACGCCGCCCACACGGTCGGCGGCGATCTGCTGCTGGTAGCCCGATGCCGCGTACGCCGCCATCGGGTCGCTCGCGAGGCCGCGCGACTCGCGCCACTCGGCGAGGGCGGGGCGCACGTCGGTGTAGAACGCGTCCATGAAGACGGCGTTCGCGGCGAGCACGTCGCCGGACTTCTGCGCGGCGGTGAGCGCGTCGCGGTCGACCAGCAGCGCACGCGCCGTCATCTCCTGCACGTTCAGCACGGAGCGGATCTGGCCGGGGATCTTGTCCTCGACGTTGTGGCACTGGTCGAGCATGAAGGCGACGTCGGGGTTGTTCAGGCCGCCTCCGCGCACGACCTCGAACAGGATGCGGAACAGCTGGAACGGGTCGGCAGCGCCGACGATGAGGTCGTCATCGGCGTAGAAGCGCGAGTTGAAGTCGAAGGAGCCGAGCTTGCCGAGGCGCAGCAGCTGCATCACGATGAACTCGATGTTGGTGCCGGGCGCGTGGTGGCCGGTGTCGAGGCAGACCATGGCCTTGTCGCCGAGCGAGCTCACCTGTGCGTAGGAGGTGCCCCAGTCCGGAACGTCGGTGTGGTAGAACGCCGGCTCGAAGAACTTGTACTCGAGCACCAGGCGCTGGTCGTCGCCGAGGCGGGCGTAGATCTGCTGCAGCGACTCCTGCAGGCGGTCCTGGCGGCCGCGCAGGTCGGCCTGCCCGGGGTAGTTCGAGCCCTCGGCCAGCCAGATCTTGAGGTCGCGGCTGCCGGTGGCGTCCATCACGTCGATGCAGGCGAGGTGGTGGTCGATCGCCTTCTGGCGGATGGCGGCGTCTTCGTGCGTCAGGGCGCCGAACTTGTAGTCGTCGTCCTGGAAGGTGTTGGAGTTCACGGTGCCGAGCTCGACACCCAGGTCCTCGGCGTGCCTGCGCAGGTCGGAGTATGAGTCGACAACGTCCCACGGGATGTGCAGCGCGACGGACGGGGCGAGCGCCGTGTACTTGTGCACCTGGGCTGCGTCGGCGATCTTCTCCCACGGGTCGCGCGGCGTGCCCGGCGTGCCGAAGACCTTGAAGCGGGTGCCGGAGTTGCCGAACGCCCAGCTGGGGAGCTCGATGCCCTGCTGCTCGAGAGCGGAGAGGTGTTCGGGGGAGAGGATGCTCACGATGCGCTGCCTTCTGAGTCGGTGTGGGGTGCGGAGTCGGTGTCGGATGCGGCGTGCTCGCCTCCGGCGGCGAGCTGATCTTCGAGGTGGAACACCTCGGAGAGCGGAGCGGCGGCCTGGTCGGGGCGGCCGTCGAGCCCGGCGAAGAAGCGGCTCATCTCGGCTTCCCACCGCGCGGCGACGGGGGATGCTGCGAGATACGCCTGGGCGGCGGCGTCGTCATCGGTCTCGTAGTAGCCGATGAGCGTGCCGTGGTCGCCGAGGAAGAGCGAGTAGTTGCGACGGCCGGCGGCGGCGATCTCCGCCAGCATCTCCGGCCACACCGGCGAGTGCCGGGCGAGGTACTCGTCGAGCAGCTCGGGGCGCACCTGGAGCTGGAAGGCGACGCGGGTCATGTCACATCTCCGTCGAAGGAATGAATCGTTTCAAAAGTCGGTCGTGATCGACGATAAGCGATACGTTGACGGCTGTCAAGGTGGCGTGAGACGCTGGATGGGCGTGCCGAGATGATCCGTTTCACCGCGCATCTCGAGAGGGCGGCAAGGAGTTCCATGGCGGTCAACGTGCGCGAGGTCGCCGAAGATGCAGGAGTGTCCGTCGGTACCGTCTCGAACGTGCTGAACCGACCCGATAAGGTGTCCCCGGCCACGGTCGCCCGCGTGCAGGCATCGATCGCACGACTCGGGTTCGTTCGCAACGACGCAGCCCGGCAGCTGCGGGCAGGACGCAGCAGGACCATCGGTCTCGTCGTGCTCGACATCCGCAACCCTTTCTTCGCCGAGATCGCCCGGGGGGCGGAGGAGCGCGCCGATGAACACGGCCTCTCCGTGCTGATCGCCAACAGCGACGAGCAGCAGCAGCGGGAGCTGATGCACCTCGACCTCTTCGAGGAGCAGAGGGTCGCCGGTGTGCTCGTGACCCCGCTGAGTGAGGCATCGCCCCAACTGGCGCAGATCCGCGACCGGGGCACTCCGGTCGTGCTGGTCGACCGCGAGTCCGTCGATGGGGCGTTCGCCGCCGTCTCCGTGGACGACGCCGAGGGCGGCCGGCTCGCGACAGAGCACCTGCTCGCGCTCGGACGCCGCCGTATCGCCTTCGTCGGAGGGCCGGCGTCTCTGCGCCAGGTGTCCGATCGCCAGGCGGGGGCGAAGGCCGCAGCGGACGCGGCGGGTGCGGCGCTCGACTTCATCGCGACCACGGTGCTCAGCGTCGAGGAGGGGCGCCGGATCGGGCGGCACATCCTGGAACGGGAGCCTGCGGACCGCCCCGACGCGATCTTCGCCGCCAACGATCTGCTCGCCCTCGGCATCCTGCAGAGCCTGGTGATGACGGGCGACGCCCGCGTGCCGCAGGACATCGCGCTGATCGGGTACGACGACATCGACTTCGCCGCCGCCGCCGTCATCCCGTTGAGCTCGGTGCGCCAGCCGGCCGCTCTCATCGGATCGACCGCCGTCGACCTGCTGCTGCGGAGCCAGGGTGAGGATGCGCCGGTGCGAGAGCACGTGCTGTTCCGCCCCGAGCTCATCGCGCGGGCCTCCACGCTCGGATCCTGAGCACGCGTCACTCCGCCCGCACCCGGGTCAGGGGCTCGCGCTCGCCCGCCGTCTGACCGCGATCTCGGTCGGGATGCCGCGGGAGAACAGCAGCGACAGCAGGCTGATCAGGATGAGCCCGAAGAACGACACCCGCAGCGACGACAGCTGCGAGTCGCGATAGATGTGCGCGAGGGTGCTCGCGTCCTCGTCGCTCAGACCCGCGTCCTCCGCGATCGTCGTGACGGTGCTCGCCGGGACGATCGTGACGCCGTTTTCGGTGGCCGCGCTGATGGTGGCCCTGGTCTCGGCCGGGAGGTCGCTGTGCGCCACGCCCGAGGCGAAAGACGTCGACAGCGCACCGATCAGGATCGACCCGATGAGCGCGGTGCCGAGCGACGAGCCGAGGTTCTGGAAGACCCCCTGGAGTCCGCCCACCTCGCTGGTCTGCGACTCCGAGACGCTCGACATGTTCACGTTCCCCAGCTGCGATGCCAGGAGTCCGAGCGCGCTGCCGGCGAGGAACATCCCGACGGCGAAGAGTCCGCTGCGCAGGTCGCTCGTCGCAGAGCCCAGCAGCACGACGGCGCTGACCACGAGCAGCACCTGGCCCATGCGGACGATCGCACGCGGCGTCATCCGATGCGACAGCCGCGTGCCGACGATCGAGAACAGCACCAGCGACACCGACAGCGGGAAGATGCGGATGCCGGTCTCCAGGGCGTCGAGCCCGAGGGTCATCTGCAGGTAGACCGGCACCATGAAGAACAGCCCCGCGGTCACCGCGTACTGCGCGCCGAGCACGGACAGGCCACTGCGGAGCGAGGTGATCGAGAACATCCGCACGTCCACGAGGGGCGCGCGATCCTGCTCGGCCAGACGGCGTTGGCGGATGACGAACACCGCGATGAGGACCCCGCCGAGCGTCATGAACCAGGCGCTCATCGAGATCCCCAGGGGCGCGACGGGGACGCCGCCGATCTCGGGCGTGGCCAGCGGAACGATCCAGCCCCAGGTCTTGCTCTGGAGCATGCCGTACACGACGAACACCAGCCCGACCGAGGAGAGCACGACGCTCAGGACGTCGATGCGCGCGCTCTGCCTGGTGCCGGCGTCGGTGATGATCCGTGCGCAGGCCACGACCGCGAGCATGATCACCACCTCCGCCACGAACACGTAGCGCCAGTCGAAGTACGTCGTCACCGCCCCGCCGATCAGCGGACCGGCCGCGACCGCCGCTCCCGACACCGCGCCGATGATCGCGAACGCGGTGACGCGGTCGGCGCCGCGGTAGTTATCGGCCACCAGGGCGGCGATCGCGGGGATCACGAGCACGGCGCCGAGTCCTTCGATCACGGACCAGCCGAGGAAGAGGAACTGCACGTTCGGGCTCAGAGCGGTGATCAGCGAACCGACCGCATAGATGCACGAGCCCACCACGAACGCCCGGCGGCGCCCCCAGACATCGCCGAGCTTGGCGCCGAGCAGCATGAACGCCGCCATGGTCAACGTGTAGAAGGTGATGGCGGCCTGCATGGCGGAGACGCTCGTGTCGAGATCGGTGACGACGGTCGAGATCGACACGTTCATCACGGTGCCGTCGAGCACCATCACGAATTGCGCGCATCCGAGCACCCCGACGACGGTCCACTTCTTCACGGCGTGTCCTTCTGGCTGCGCAACGCGTCGTGTGCCGTGGCCGGACCGCTCGCGCCCCGCATGATGCGGGCGACGGCCGTGATGAGGAAGAACTGTCCCGTGATCGCCTCGGCGACCGCCACGGTCTGGGCGCCGGTGCTCACCGGCACGAGGTTGCCGTAGCCGGTGGTCGTCAGGGTGGTGAACGAGAAGAACACCTGATTCGCGAGCGAATCCCCCTCGGCGCCGTCGAAGATCGGGGCGGATGACGTCAGCGAGAGCAGGTTCAGGGCGAAGGCGAAGAAGAGCCCGACGAGCACGTAGGCCGTGATCGCGGCGAGCAGTGCTTCGAGGTTGAGTCCTCGACGCGTCGCCTGATGACCGATGATCACCGCGGGCGCCACGAGGAGGGCGAGCATCGACGCGGATGAGAGCACCACGTCGAGCGCATGCCCCTCGGCGCCGAGCAGTGTGGCCACGATCGTCGCAACCGCCGCGACCGAGAGCACGGCCCAGGCGACGTGCTGCACGAACGGGCGCGCATCGGTGACGCGGAACACGACGGCGACCGTCGCGAGGATCACGAGGAACGCGACCGGGTTCGGATCGGTGGTGCGCTGTCTCGCGCACAGCGCATAGCAGGCGATGAGCAGCGCGAGGAGCACCGTGTAGCCGATCGTGCGCGCCCCGTCGGCGCGGAGACGTGTGACGAACCGCCGCCGCGCCCGGTCGCGGAGCGCGGGCGCGCTCACGGCTCTACCTCCGTGGCGGGGAACGACGGCAGGCGCCCCGATACCACCGCGCGTCGGAAGTCGCCGAAGTCGCGCTCGTTCTGATCGGCATACGAATGCGCGAAGGCGCTGATCGCCCTCTCGAACGCATGGCCGCGCCCCAGATACCCAGCGATCTCGAGCCGATCGCCGCTGCGCGCGTGGGCGCGGGCGAGCGTCTCGCCGCAGACACGCGCGTACAGCGCGGCGCCGCGCGGCGTCATCGTCAGAGGATCGATCCCGCCCTTCCAGTCGTGGAGCTGACGGAGGTAGAAGTCCCTGGTGCGCCCGTCGAGTCCCGTGACCTGTTGCCATCCGAGGAAGATGTCGCTGGACGCCTGCATGGCGCGCTGCCCCTCCACCACCCGCTCGCCCTCGTTCGCCTGCGTCCCCGGACCCAGGAAGCGCTCGAGCACCGAGGGCTGTGCCTCCTTCGCCTGCAGCAGCAGTGGATCGCCGTCGTCGCGGCCGCTGAGGAGGATGACCCACGCGCGGGTGCCCACGCTGCCGACCCCGACCACTTTGCGCGCCATATGGCGATACCGGTACTCGGACAGCGGGTGCCGCCGTCCGGGAAGGGTCTGCCGGTACGAGTCGAGCATCTCGCGCATGGCCGTGGCATCGTCGACGGAGCCTTCGGCCTGCGCGATGAGGTCCTCGACCGGCACGATGAGCGGAGGGTCGGCGAGGATCCGCAGCTGCCCGTCCACCACGCCGACCAGCTTCGCGAAGGCACGCATCCGGTCGCGTTTGCGCGCCTTCTTCAGGGCGATGTCGAGTCGTTCCACCGCCTCGTCGTCCGCACGGCGTCGGGAGCGTTCCGCGCGGATGCGCTGGCGCGCGCGGTCCGCGTCGAAACGGTCGTACCAGGCGTCGAGGACCGGTGCATCCGCTGCTCGGCGAATCGTGACCTCGTACCCCCGCACCGCGGAGGTGACGCACTCGCCGATCTCCTGCGGGGTGAAGTCCCGCAGTCGTCCGGCCACTGCGAAGCTCGCTGCGAGACGCTTGAGATCCCACTCGAACGGGCCGGGGAACGTCTCGTCGAAGTCGTTCATGTCGAAGATGAGCTGCCGCTCCGGTGTGCCGAACAGGCCGAAGTTCGACAGGTGCGCGTCGCCGCAGAGCTGCACCGTGACGCCGCTGTGCGGTGCGCTCGCGAGGTCGGACGCCATCAGCAGGGCGGCTCCGCGGAAGAACGCGAACGGTGACTCGGACATCCGCGCGTACCGCAGGGGAACCAGCTCTGGGACGCGGGTCGCTGCCTGCTCCTCCAGCAGCGCGACCGGATCGGCACGATCCTGCGGCGGCATCCAGGGACCGTGCGCTGACCGGGGAACACGGGCTCTGCCCTCGCGCCCTCTGTTCCTGCGCGCGACGAAGCTCGGGGCGACCGGATCGGGCGCGTCGAGGTCGTGCGCGTCCCTGTTCGCCCCGGCGGTCACGTCAGCTCCCCTGACCTGCGGCGGCGGCACCCACCGGCGGCTCGTCGGATTCCTCTGCTGCGGTATCGACCTCCGCAGGCGGCCGCTCCGCGAGCTCCAACAGCAGCACGACCAGCGCAGCGAGCACCAGCGTCCAGATCACGAGGCTCGGCGTCAGCGGCCGCACCAGCAGCACCACCGCTGCGCCGATCGCCGCGACCACGACACGCAACAGAGTACGTTGCGCATACAGCCACCGGCCGACGCGGCCCGTCGTCACCCCGTGACGCTCCCACCCCGCGCGCAGCCGTGCGGCACCGGCGTTGGTCGCGGCGCGCAGCCGGGTGGGCACGGCGAAGGGGCCGCTGAACCAGACGACGACGGCGACCACGAGGGAGAGGACCAGCACGGCGATGGCCGTATCGCGCATCGCTCCGGTGAAGGTCTCGAACATCACGCCCCCGGCGTCGGGAGGTACCGGCCCCGAGCGCATCGCGGCGTCGAAGAAGACGCGACCGATCGCGAATCCGGCGAGCAGGATCACCATGGACCCGGCCAGTGCGAGGGCGGCCGTGATCCCGGCCGTCCAGCGGCGATGCGCGGCGATGACTCCGGCGGCGAGCAGCAGGAGCGAGATCCACGGCAGCCACACGCCCGCCGCCACCGCGAGTCCGTAGGTGAGCTGCACCGTCGGGAGGGCATCGGAGGTCGCGACGACGATCGTGCGATCGACCGTCGGGATCGCCGCAGCGAAGCCCACGCCGCGCTCGACCAGTGCGTCCTTCACGGCGTCGATGATCGGCGCGAGCTGGATGCCGATCGTGCCTTCGGCGCCCAGGTCGAGCGCCACGGTCGTGTCATTCTGCAGCGCGCCGGTGAGCTGGGCATGGCTCACCCGGAGAGCGGAAGCCCACACGTTCGCGAACGCCTCCGATTCCACGAACCTCGCGACGACGGTGGCGACGAGGGACTGGAGGCCCTGACTCGCCGGCCCCTTCAGCAGCTCCAGCGCGCGGGTCGCCCTGTCGCCGGTCCCGAGGTCGATGATCCCGTCGATCACATCGGACGTCAGAGTCGGGATGTCGACCTGCTCGTCGATCACCGCGATCACCTGGGTCGTGATGAGCGACTGGATGGCGGGGTCATCGGCCAACGGTGCGTAACTCGCGACGAATCGTTCGGTGTCGGTCAGCTGCACGTTCGCCCAGGTGGCGACGACGGCGACCGGCGCGAGCAGAGCGCCGAGCGTGATCAGCACCGTGGCCAGGAGCGTGCGTCCCCAGGTGCGACGGGGGCGTCGTTCCCCGGGGGCGTCGGATGCCATGTCGGCCCGCAGTGCCGCGTTCTCCGCCTCCAGTGCTCGCAGTCGCTGCTGCAGCTCCTCCGTCGTCGAGGCCATCCGGTGCTCCGATCCGTGAGTCGGCGGGATCAGGGCCAGTATGGCAGGGCGTGAGGGCGATGAGAATGGCCCGTGGTTCGATCGTCCCGTTCGAACCCGTTATGATGGCTAGGTGCATCCGTGCTTTCGGGTCGGATGCCTGGAGACGTCGCATAGTCCGGCCGAGTGCACCACCCTGCTAAGGTGGAGTCCCCGCAAGGGGACCAGGGGTTCAAATCCCCTCGTCTCCGCACGTAGCCCTCCTCAACGGAGAAGCCTCATTTCGGTGGGGCCTCCTCCTGTTCGCAATCGCTCTGAACAGGTATTCGATCAGTCCTGCCAGATGACGGCCCGGGATCTCCCCGCGGCTCGCCCGGACAGGTCGGGAGAGAAGTTCACCCGATGTCGAGGTCGCGCACGGCCTCATCGAATCGCTCGAAGTGCGCGTCGACCGACTGCATCGCGAGTCGAGGGTCCTGTGATTGGACGCCTTCGAGGATGCCCTCGTGCACGTCGACCGTGAGCTCATGATGGTGCGGGATGCGTTCGAGCACCTTCCGGCGCTCGGCGAAGGAGCGGCGCAGCGGCACGCTGAGCGCGTCGGCGAAGAACTCGATCGAGCTGTTCCCTGACGCGCGCATGAGGGCGGCGTGGAAGTCGAAGTCGGCCTGTTCGACCTCCGCGCTCGACGGCTCGGCCCGGATGACGTCGAGCGCGAGCTGCATGCGCGCGACGTTCAGCCGGTCGATCCGCTGCGCTGCTTCGCCTGCGGCCTGACGCTCGAGCGCGATGCGCACCGACAGCAGTGACTCGGTCGTGTGATCCGTGAGTCGGAGGCCGATGTCGAGAGCATCACCCCAGCGCCTCGCGTCCAAGGGCTGCACGAACGTGCCGTGCCCTTTTCTCCGTCCGACGACGCCGAGGGCCTCCAGCAGGGTGAGTCGATCGCGCAGCAGAGTGCGCGACACTCCCAGCTCTTCCGCGAGTGAGCGTTCGTTCGGGAGGCGGCCGCCGAGTCCGGTTCGCACGATCAGATCGATGAGAGAGCGGGTGATGGGGTCCTGCTCGTCGAGCACCGGGAGTGCGGGTGCTGTCGCGCGGTCGGGGAGGTCCGGAGTCATCGCGGCCTCCTCGCGATCGAAATGGGCACGAGCCCGAGGGTAGCAAGCGAGGTCGCGTCGCGTGTGCGTAATTGGTAGTACCTGAGATTGGAAAGGTATGATAACTTCGCTGGATCATGTTGTCCCTTGCCGTGAAGCCCAGCGTCGGGCCCGAGCCGATCGCCTCGCTGTGAGCAGCGAACGGGTGGTCGGCGGTGCACCGCGCTTCGCGGGAAAGACCGTGCTGCTTCTCGGGGGTGGCCTCGACGCCGACGGCTCGCACTCCAATGGCAGCGCCGCCGCCGTGTCCTACGCGCGCGAGGGTGCCCGAGTCGTCGTGGTCGATCGCGTCGAGGCGGCCGCCGAGGAAGCGGTCGCCCTCATCCATGTCGACGGCGGGCAGGCATCCGCGCTGATCGGCGACGTCACCGACGAAGACGACGTGCGGCACGTCGTCGAGGCGACGACAGCGGCCCACGGACGCATCGACGTGCTCCACAACAATGTCGGCGCCACACTCATGGGCCTGCCGCCCGCACTCAGCCTCGATGCGTGGAACTCCGCTCTGTCCGTCAACCTCAACTCCGTCTTCCTGAGCTGCAAGTACGTGCTCCCGGTGATGGTGTCGCAGGGGGCGGGTGCCGTCGTGAACATCTCGTCACTTGCCGCGTCCCGCGATACGGGCTACCCCTATCCGGCCTACAGCGCCTCGAAAGCGGCCGTCAATCAACTGACCGCGACGCTCGCGTTGCACTACGCCAGAGACGGCATACGGGTCAACGCCGTCGCGCCCGGCCTCATCGAGACGCCCCTCATGTATCGCCAGATCTCCTCGCAGTATGCGACGGGACAGGAGATGCGCGACGCCCGCAACGAGATGAGTCCGACCGGTCACATGGGCACTCCGTGGGACGTGGCCGAAGCCGCGCTCTTCCTGGCCTCGGATGCCGCGCACTTCATCAACGGCGTGATCCTCCCGGTCGACGGTGGCCAGCACATGCGTTCGCACTGACAATCAAGGAAGACAGCAGGAGGCTCGACGATGAGTACATTCACGACCAACGACGGCGTGTCACTGGACTACCGCGACACGGGCGGCGACGGCGTCCCCCTGGTGATGCTGCACGGGTGGGGACAGACGCAGGAGATGTTCCGGCACCAATCCGACGGATGGGGGACCACTCGGCGGATCATCACGCTGGACCAGCGCGGGCACGGGCGATCCGAAAAGCCGCATCACGGCTACCGGATCGCGCGATTCGCGCAGGACTTCGCGGACCTCCTCGACCATCTCGAGCTGGATGTCGTCGATGTGCTCGGATGGTCGATGGGGGTCTCCGTGCTCTGGAGTCACATCGACCAGAGGGGCACGGGGCGCATCCGCAGGTTCGTCGCCGTCGATCAACCGGCGGCCGTCGCCGCCGTTCCGTGGCTCACCGAGGCAGAACAAGCAGAGAGCGGTGCGATCTTCGGCGTCGACGGACTTCTGGAGCTGGGGGCGCAGTTGAGCGGTCCCGATGGGTCCGCCGTCACCGAGGCGTTCGTACGCAGCATGTTCTCCGGAGAGCCCGATGCGGAGGTCTGGGGCCTTGTGGCGCAGGAGATCACGACCGTCCCCGCCTACGCGGGCGTTCCGCTGCTCTTCGATCACGCCGCCCAGGACTGGCGTGATGTTCTTCCGCGGATCGATCGCCCGACGCTCGTGATCGGCTGCGAAGGGAGTCATGTGAACCCGGATTCGCAGCGATACATCGCCGAGAGGATTCCGGATGCGCGGGTGCACATCTTCCCGCGGGAGGTCGCGAACTCGCACTTCCCGTTCCTGGAGAACCCTGCGGCCTTCAACGCGCTCGTCGAGGAGTTCCTGAACGCCGGGTGACGGCAACTGTTCACACGGACTGCGCCGGCGACACGAACGCAGGGGGCGAGCACCTCGATCTGCGCAAGCGCGGGATGATGGACGCGTGACAGCGAAGGCGAATGCAACCGGGCGTCCCCGGCAGACGACACATGACGAGATCAGGCGCGTCGCGTTCGACGGCCGGGGGCGCCCCGAGGAAACCGTCGTGCTCGCGACCTCGACCGGGCACAGCGACTTCTACCTCCTTGCCGGGGAGGACGTGATGGCGTCGCGCGCCGGCCTCGGCGGTACGGCGAGCCCTGACGTGCGCTCGGACATGACGTGGCTCGAGAAGCCGGGCGGCGGGGCGGTCTTCAGTGTCGGGTCGATCTGCTTCCTCGGGTCGCTCTCGCACGACGGCTACCACAACAGCAGCTCCAGGGTCGTCGCCAATGCGCTCGACGAGATGCTGTCACGGCCGGGGCGGCGGGTGGCGTCGCGGCCATCGTAGACAGGCCCTTCCTGCCGGTGGCTGCTATCGCCCTGCGCCTGGCGTCGTGCTCACGGTCCCATCGCCGGTTCTGAGCCGGAAGAGCGGCACGAAGTCGGGGTCGACGATCGCCGGTCGTCGCAGGCTGAACGCGGAGATGTCGTGCTCGGTGCGGCCGACCGTGAGCAGGTCGGCGAGAATGCGTCCGACCAGGCTCGCGAACTTTCCGGCGTGCCCCGCGCCGTTGAACACGGCGACGTGGGGGTGATCCGGCACCGTGTCGAGCACGAAGTCGCGGTCGGCGGGCATGTCGTACACGCAGGTCTTGCTCAGCAGCAGCGGTCCGTCGGCGTCCGGCAGATGCGCGCGGAGGAAGGCCCGGAGCCTCTCCGGCTCCTCGTCGTCCGGGACGAACGACCGCTCCGACGGGGAGATGAAATGGCCGCGCATGTCGCGCGCAAGCTTGACGGCCGCTTCGCCGTACACGGGGAATCCGTAGTGCACCTCGTCGCTGTGGTGGATCCAGATGGGAAAGCGGTCGGGAGTGAAACGGGCGAGATTCCGCGAGGAGAAGTACCCCACCTGCTCCTGGCTCAGTGTGAGCGCGAAGGACAGGCCGAGATCGGGCATGAGATCGGCCAGCCAGGATCCGGCGGCGACGACGAGGTGGCCGCCGTCGAACGATCCGTCCGACGTCGAGACGGTGACCCCGTCGGTGTCGACACGCACGCCGGTCACGACGACCCCGGAGCGGAACTCCACCCCGGCGGCGCGCGCGAGTGACACGTGGGCGGACACTGACCGGCGGATGTCGAGGATGCCGGCATCCGCCTGATGGATCCCGATCGTGTCGTCCGACACGTTCCACTGCGGGTACTGGGCCCGGATGTCGTCGATCGTCAACTCGTCGTAGCGGATGCCGGCGGCATCCATCGCTCGTCGGTATTCGTCGATCTCCGCCGCGCCGGAGGTGTTCGCGGCCGCGAGGTCGATGCCTCCCGTCTGCGTGTACACCTTCAGGCCGGAGCGCTCCTCGACTTCTGCCCATGCTGCGAACATCGCGTCGGTGAGCTTCGTGTAGTCGTCGCGATGATAGGCACGACGGATGATCCGGGAGTGGTCGCCGGAGGATCCGAGGGCATGACCGAGTTCGAACTGCTCGAGCACGAGCACACGTTCTGCGCCCGCCCGCGCCAGCCAGTAGGCGGCGGCGGAACCGATGGCTCCGGCGCCGATGACGATATGCGAATAGCCGTGGTTCACGTCGTTCCTTTCTCCCGAGGCTCCTCGAGCGGGGCCATCGCGAACGATCCGATGAAGCGCTCGGCCGCGGCATCCACCTCCTCGGACGGGCTCAAAAGCCGCTGCAGCAGCAGCCCGCGTACGCAGGCGATGGCGATGAGGCTCCGCTGCGCGGCCTCCGCCGAGCCGAGCCCTTCGCGGCAGGCTGCCGCGCGGAGGAGGTGGGTGAGGTCATCGAGGTCGGCGACGAAGCCGTCGAACGCCCCGCGCTCGTACACCGCCAAGCCGATCAGGTGGAAGAAGGCGCGGGTGCGCTCCTCATGCTCGGTGTTGGCGTAGAACCCCCAGATGGCGCGGAGCATGTCGACGAAGCCGAGGTCGTCGCCGGTCGCCGCGATGACGAGGTTGTCGCGGCGACGCGCCTCTGACAGCACGGCGCTGAGCAGACCCGGTCGTGATCCGAAGTGATAGGTCAGCAGCGTGTGAT
Source organism: Microbacterium sp. NPDC087591 (assembly GCF_044743625.1). Lineage (NCBI taxonomy): Bacteria > Bacillati > Actinomycetota > Actinomycetes > Micrococcales > Microbacteriaceae > Microbacterium > Microbacterium sp. NPDC087591. The sequence goes on along the minus strand of NZ_JBIUWU010000001.1, from coordinate 941,146 downwards.
GCACGCCGAGACGCTCTGCCACCTGCCTCATCGACAGGTTCGGGCTCGGCCCGGTCTCGCCGAACTCGTCGAACAGCGCCTGCAGGAGACGCACCTTTCCTTCGCCGACCGATGCTCGCATGGTTCCTCCGTTGACACCTTCACCACTGTTGAGTACGGTATCGTACACCGAACTCACCACTGTTTAGGACACGGCTGTTCTCCGGAAGGGAGGCTGCATGGCCGAGATCTGGTTCGCCGGCGGCGTCATCGCGGATGGGTCCGGCGCAGAGCCTTCCGCCGCGGACCTGTGCGTCGAGAACAACATCATCACGCGGATCGGTGCCGCGCCCGCCGGAGCGGAGATCGTCGATCTCGATGGGATGCTGCTGACGCCCGGATTGATCGACGCGCACGTGCACCTCGGACTCTCCAGCCCCATCCGCGCGCAGTTCGGGTTCCAGCTGTCGACCGCCGAGATCGCCGCCGACATCTTCGCCACCGCGAGCCGCACCCTCGACGCCGGCTTCACCACGGTGCGCGACACCGGCGGCATCGACGGAGGAGTCGTCGACGTCATCGCGAAGGGCAAAGTGCGCGGTCCCCGAGTCCTGTCGTGCGGCCCCGTGCAATGTCAGACCGGCGGGCACGGCTACTACGGTGCCGCGTGGGAGCCGACCGAGCTGTGGGAGGAGCACCACATCCCCGGCCTCGCCGCCCTGTCGCTCATGTCGGGCAACGCCGACGAACTCAGGCGCAATGTGCGCGAGTCGTTCCGTCGCGGCGCGACGTTCCTGAAGCTGTGCGTCACGGGCGGCGTCGTCGGAGGCCATGACCGTCTGGACGACACCCAGTTCACGACGGCGGAGATCGCGGTCGCGGTGGAGGAGGCTGCGGCACGGGGCACGTATGTGACCGTGCATGCGCACAACAACGCCGGCATCCGCAACGCCGTGAGAGCGGGCGTGCGGTGCGTGGAGCACGGCACCGACATCGACGAACCGACCGCACGGCTGATGCGGGAGCACGACGTGGCGCTCGTCCCCACCTTCGCGGTGATCGACCAGGTGCTGGACCCCGAGAGCTCTCTGGACGTCGATCCCTCGGCGCGCGAGCGCATCGCCGGTACCCGGCGGCGCATGGTCCAGGCTCTGCGGATCTCGCGCGAGACCGGCCTGAGGATCGGGCTCGGCTCCGACCTGCTCGGTTCGGGCCAGCATCGCCGCGGAGAGGAACTGCGTCTGCGCGCCGAACTGGAGTCGCCCATGCAGGCGCTCGTCTCGGCCACGAGCGTCAACGCCGACATCCTCGGCATCGGCGACACGGTCGGGATGCTCCGGGTGGGCATGGCCGCCGACATCGTCGCCTGGAAGCGGAGTCCGCTCGACGACCCCCGCATCTTCGCAGATCCGGACATGGCCGCCTTCGTCGTGAAGGACGGCCACATCATGAAGGGAGACACCCAGTGAGCGCGATGCTGAACGGCTGCTTGGCCGACACGGAGTACCTCGAGGTCACGGCGCGATCGGGGCATCGCTACGCCGTCTGGGTCACGACACCTCCCGGTTATGCGGAGTCCAGCGATCCCCTGCCGCTGATCTACGTGGTGGACGGCAACTGGGCTGTCGGCCTGACCGCCCCACTCATCGTCACCCAGGCGGATCCTTATCTCGCCATCGGACCCTACATCCAGGTCAGCGTCGGGTACGCCGGCGAAGAGGCCGAACAGTGGGCACAGCTCCGCAATCGCGATCTCGTGCCCCCGGGAGAGCCCGTCAGCGAGCAGATGCTGACGACGCTCACGTCCGCCCGCGATTCCGGGGCCATGACCCAGGAGCACATGGATGCCTACCTCGCCCACCTGGCAGACACGCACGCCGACGTGTTCCTGTCGTTCCTGACCGAGGAGCTGCATCCGCTCGTGCAGTCGAAGGTACGGGTCAGCGAAACCGGGCACGGTCTCTTCGGGTACTCCTACGGAGGCCTCTTCGCGCTCTACGCGTGGCTGCAGGAAACGTCTCCGTTCGCGACGTTCGGTGCCGGCAGCCCGGGTGTCGCCGCCACGGACAGCCAGGTGTTCCCATTGATCGCCGCGTTGCCAGAGCACGGTCCGGATGCCGCTGCCCGGCGCCTGCACGTCACGCTGAACGAAGCCGAACTGCTCGGGGCGATTCCGATCTATCGCGAGATCGGTCGCAACCTGCTCACGGTCGTGGAGGAGCTGGACGCGAAGGGGCGCGCGGGAGAGGTCACCAAGGCCCTCCTGCACGAGACCCATCTCACCGGGCTGCAGGCATCGTTCCTCAGCTATCTGAAGACATGTCACACGCGCTCGTGATCCGTCGGTGGCGGCGGTGAGCGTCAGCGGGGCCGCGCTTCTCTCCGATCTGGCGGAGGTCCTCGCCGCCGACCGGCTGACGACGGATCCGGATGTGCTGGCGGGGTATGCGCACGATGACGCCGAATGGGCGGAGTGGTCGCTGCCGGTCTGTCTTGTGCGTCCGCGCACGCCTGAAGAGGTGCAGGTCGTGGTCCAGGCGTGCCTGCGTCACCACACACCTGTCGTCGCCCGCGGAGCGGGAACCGGGCTCTCGGGCGGCGCCAACGCCGTCACCGGTTGCGTCGTGATCTCGCTCGAGCGGATGGATGCCGTGCTCGAGGTGGACGAGCTCGAGCGCCTGGCGGTCGTGCAACCCGGCGTCGTGAACGACGACCTCCGCACGCGCGTCGCGGCGCACGGGCTCTGGTATCCCCCCGATCCGGCGAGCTCGCCCTGGTCGACGATCGGCGGCAACGTGGCGACGAACGCCGGTGGCGTGTGCTGCGTGAAGTACGGCGTCACCGGCGACTACGTGCTCGGGATGCAGGTCGTGACCGGAACGGGAGAGCTGGTCCGGCTGGGACGCCGCACCGCGAAGGGCGTCGCGGGCTACGACCTCACGCGTCTTCTCGTCGGGTCCGAGGGCACGCTCGGCATCGTCACCGAGATCACCGTGCGACTCCGACCGATGCGCCCGCCGGAGCAGACGGTCGCGGGGTTCTTCGATTCGCTCGTCGCCGCAGGGGAGGCCGTGCGCGAGGTCGCGGCGGCCGGCCTCACCCCGTCGGCACTCGAGCTGATCGACCGGAACTGTCTGCGGGCAGTCGACGACTGGAAGAAGATGGGGCTCTCGGACGAAGCCGCGGTCGTCCTGCTCGGACGCGTAGACTCTCCCGGCGCTGCGGGAGAGGAGGAGGCGGCGGCGTTGCTGGCGGCCTTCGAGCGGGGTGGCGCGACGTGGGCTGACCGCAGCACGGACGAGGCCGAGGGGGAGGCGCTCTTCGCGGCACGTCGACTGGCGTATCCGGCGCTCGAACGCCTCGGCCCCGTGCTCACCGAAGATGTGTGCGTCCCGAAGGGAGCGGTGCCGGAGATGCTCGGCCGCATCGAGTCCATCGGGCTGGCGAACGACGTGCTCATCGCCAACATCGCGCACGCCGGCGACGGGAACCTGCATCCGCTTCTCGTCGTCCCCGCCGGGGATGACGATGCCCGCGCTCGGGCGGAGAACGCGTTCACCGAGATCATCGACGCCGCACTCTCTCTCGGAGGCACGGTCACCGGCGAGCACGGCGTCGGCCTGCTCAAGCGCGCCGGACTCCTCTCCGAGCTCTCGCCCGCTGTGGCCGAGATGCATCGAGCGGTCAAGGCGGCCCTCGACCCCGCCGGGATACTCAACCCCGGCAAGGTCGTCGGGTGACCAGCGGATCCGGGGTACTTTCTGAGAGTGACTCACCTGCACATGAATGATGTGGTCATCGTCGGTCCCGGTGCGATCGGCTCGACCGTCGCGGCCCTGCTCCACGAGGCCGGAAGGACTCCCGGTCTGTACGGTCGCACCGCACGCGCGGGCCTCGAGGTGCTCGTCGGCGACGATGTCATCCACGTGCCCGGCCCCGTGCGCACCGACCCGGATCAGGTCGCCGGCGCGGCAGCCACGGTGTTCCTTGCGGTCAAGGCCACGCAGATCGAGAGCGCCGCCCCCTGGCTCGCGAAGCTCTGCGGGCCGGGCACCGTGCTGTGCGTCCTGCAGAACGGCGTCGAACAGCGGGCGATGGTCTCGGCGTCTGTTCCCGAGGGGGTCACGGTCGTCCCCGCCGTCGTCTGGTTCCCCGCGCAGACGCACGCCGACGGAGCGGTGCGGCTGCGCGGAGCGGCGCGACTGACGCTGCCGGAGGGGGCGGGGGCCGATCGGGTCGTCGAGGTCCTGCGCGGAACGCGCTGTACCGTCGAGGTCGCGTCGGATTTCACGTCGGTCGCGTGGCGCAAACTCCTGCAGAATGCCGCGGCCGGACTCATGGCGCTCACCGGGCGGCGGGCGGGGATGTTCGCCAGGGAGGACATCGCCGAGCTGACTCTGGAGTACCTGCGAGAGGGCCTCGCTGTGGCTCGCGCCGAGGGCGCACACCTCGGCGACGAGGTTCGCGAAGAGGTCCTCGCCGGCTTCCGGTCGTCCCCCGCCGACCTGAGCACTTCGATACTGACCGATCGTGAGGCCGGTCGCGCACTGGAGTGGGATACCCGCAACGGCGTCATCTCCCGACTCGGCCGTGCGCACGGCATCCCCACGCCGATCAGCGACGTCGTCACCACGCTCCTCGCCGCGACGAGCGACGGGCCGGGGTGACGCATGGCCAGGGGGACGGGGCTCCGGTAGCGTCGTAGCATGGCGACCGCAACGACGCAGACACCACGACGCGAGGCCTTCGGGTCGCGGAACGTGTTCATCCTCTCGGCGATCGGCTCCGCCGTCGGGCTCGGCAACATCTGGCGATTCCCGTACGTCGCCTATGAGGGCGGGGGCGGAGCGTTCCTCATCCCGTACCTCTGTGCTCTGCTGACCGCCGGCATCCCGCTGCTGTTCTTCGACTACGCGATCGGTCACCGCTTCCGTGGTTCTGCGCCCCTCGCGTTCCGGCGGATGCATCGCGCCGCCGAACCGCTCGGATGGTGGCAGGTTCTCATCTGCGTGGTCATCGCCGTGTACTACGCGGTGATCATCGCCTGGGCGGGCATGTACACCTGGTTCTCCGCACAGCTCACGTGGGGCCCGGGGAACGAGAACGACTTCTTCTTCACCGACTTCCTGCGCTCGGCCGACGTCGCGGAGGTCGGGGTGTCGACCGACTTCGTTCCTCAGGTGGGAATCCCGCTCGTCGTCGTCTGGCTCGTCGTCATCGGCATCATGGCGCTGGGGGTCAAGCGCGGCATCGGGCGCGCGAACATGATCCTGATGCCCCTGCTGACGGTCATGTTCGCGATCCTCGTGGTGCAGTCGCTGTTCCTTCCGGGAGCGGTGGACGGACTCAACGCCTTCTTCGCCCCGAACTGGGAGGCGCTGGCCGATCCCGCCGTCTGGGCCTCGGCCTACGGCCACATCTTCTTCTCGCTCTCGGTCGCCTTCGGCATCATGGTCACCTACTCCTCGTATCTGAAGCGCAAGACCGACCTCACCGGCTCCGGTCTCGTCGTCGCCTTCGCGAACTCGGGCTTCGAGATCCTCGCCGGGATCGGTGTGTTCGCGGCGCTCGGTTTCATGGCGCAGGCGCAGGGGACGGATGTCGCGGGAGTCGCGACATCCGGCATCGGGCTCGCCTTCATCGCCTTCCCGACGATCGTGTCGCAGGCGGCGGGCGGGTCGATCATCGGCGTGCTGTTCTTCGGTGCGCTGGTCTTCGCCGGTGTCACCTCGCTCATCTCGATCCTCGAGGTCATCGTCGCCGCGCTTCAGGACAAGCTCGGCTGGGGGCGTATCCGCACGACGCTCATCGTGTCGATCCCGCTGGCGGTGATCTCGATGGCATTGTTCTCGACGACGACGGCGCTCTCGGTGCTCGACACCGCGGATGCGTTCGTGAACGCCTTCGGGATCATGGCGGTCGCGTTGGTCGCCGTGATCGTGGTCGCCTGGTTCCTGCACAAGCTCCCGGCGCTGACCGAACATCTCAACCGGCGCTCGAGCTTCCCCGTCGGTCGACTCTGGAAGATCCTGATCGGTGTGCTCGCCCCGCTCGTCCTCGGCTACCTGCTGATCACGGGGCTCATCGAGAAGATCTCCGAGCCCTACGGCGGGTACCCCTCCTGGTTCGTCGGAGTGTTCGGCTGGGGGATGGTGATCGCTCTGGTGATCATCGCCTTCCTGCTCTCCGCGTTGCCGTGGGGCGGTCGCTCGCACGCGAAGGACGATCCCGAGTACGACGACTTCCTCGAAGAGGAGAGCTACCCCGCCGACCCCGAGACGGCATCGGTTCCCGTGTTCACCGAGAAGGAGACGCGCGCATGACCACGACAGCCATCGTCATGATGATCATCGCCATGGTCACCGTCTGGGGCGGGCTGATCGCCGCGATCGTCAACCTCGCCCGTCATCCGGAGGAGTCCGAGATGGAGCCGGCGCCGCCCGTCGAGCTCTGACGGCGTCTCGTCCTCTCTGGCTCCCGTCGGCGCAGACCCGATCGGATCGGTCGTGAACGATCGGGTCTGCGGCATACCCTCCTCGCGACGATGGAGGGGTAAGGAGGACCGCATGATCGGAACGCTCAACGCCCTCGTCGATCTCGTCGAGCAACGCATGGATGACGAGATCGACGTATCCGCGTTCGCCGGCGAGCACGCGACGACGGAGTACCACCTGCGCCGGATGTTCTCGTCGCTGGCCGGTATGCCGCTGTCGGAGTACGTGCGTCGTCGCCGGATGACGCGCGCCGGAGCGGAGCTCGTCGCCGGGGCGCCCAGCCTGCTCGACGTGGCCGTGCGCCATGGGTACGGATCGGTCGAGGCGTTCGGCCGCGCGTTCCGGGCCGTGCACGGCATCGGGCCGGCGGATGCGCGCCGAGACGGTGGTCCTCTCCGCACACAACCCACGCTCCGGTTCCGCCTGAGCGTCGAAGGGAGTACCCCGATGCACGTCACCCTCACCACCCGACCCGAGCTCGTGCTCGCCGGTCATGCCGCCACCGTGCCGCTGATCCACGAGGGGGTCAATCCGCAGATCCAGGAGCACATCGCCGGAATCCCCGCAGAGGAGCACGTCCGGTTGAAATCGCTCTCCGACACCGAGCCCGGCGGCATCCTGGCGGTCACCGCAGACATCGAGCCGGATGCGCCGGAGGGGTCGCCCCTCACCTACCTGCACGGCGTCGCACTGCAGGCATCCACACCGGTGCCGGACGACCTCGACCGGATACCTCTCGAGGCCGGCGCCTGGGCCGTGTTCGCGTCGGAGGGACCGTTCCCCGAGACGCTGCAGAACCTGTGGGCGGCGACCGCGACCGAGTGGTTCCCGTCGAATCCCTGGCGGCTGCGCCCCGGTCCGTCGATCGTGCGCTATCTCGAGTTCACCGGCACGCACGCGTCGTGCGAACTCTGGCTCCCGGTCGAGCCGGCGTGAGTGCCCGACCCGGTGGGTGGCGTCCTTCGGGGCGCGCCCACCGGTGTCCGCGCCCCGTGCCACACTGACTCCAGCAACAGAGGAGGCCACGGCATGGCGATCGATCTGAAGAAGTCCCTCGACGCATATCAGGCGAAGAGGGGTGTCTTCCGCATCGTGGAGATCCCCGCGATGCAGTACCTGATGATCGACGGTGCGGGAGACCCGAACTCCGCGCCGGAGTACTCCCACGCCGTCACCGCGCTGTTCTCGCTGGCGTACACGCTGAAATTCGCGAGCAAGAAGCAGCTCGGCATCGACACGGTCGTGATGCCGCTCGAAGGCCAGTGGCATGCACCCGACATGGAGTCGTTCACGACGCACCGCGACAAGTCGGCCTGGTTCTGGACCCTGATGATCATGGTGCCCGATCACGTGACCGACGAGATGTTCGCGGCGGCGGTCGATGCGGTGGCGAAGAAGAAGGATGCGTCGCCGAGCCTGTCGTCGGTCAGGTTCGAGACGCTCGACGAGGGGCTCTGCGTGCAGACGCTGCACGTCGGCTCCTACGACGACGAAGCTCCCGTGCTCGCCGACCTGCACGACCGCTTCATCCCGGAGCAGGGCCTCGCGATGCGCGGACTGCACCACGAGATCTACCTCAGTGATGCGCGCCGCGTCGAGCCGGCGAAGCTGCGCACGATCCTCCGGCAGCCGGTGTCGCGCGTGGGCTGAGGGTCAGGCCGTTGCCGGCTTCTCGCTCCACACCAGCAGGAAAGCTCCGAGGCCGATCATCATGCCGCCGCCGGTGGCCGACATGGCCGAGATCCGCCGCGGCGACCGGCCGAACCAGTCGCGGGCCGCACTCGCGAGCAGCACCCACACCGCGTCGCACGTGACACCGATGACGACGACGATCGAGCCGAGCACGAACAGCTGGAGCGGCACCGATCCGGCGTGCAGGTCGACGAACTGGGGGAGGATCGCCAGGAAGAACGCGATCGACTTCGGGTTGGTGATGCCCACGACGAACCCCTCGAACAGCAGGCGCCACCCTGACTTGCGCTGCACAGCGCCGGTGACGGCGGCAGCCGCATCCTTCCGATGCCGGATCGCCTGGATGCCGAGGAACATCAGGTAGCCGGCTCCGGCGACCTTGACGATCGTGAACAGCACGACGGACTGTGCGATCACGGTGCCGACTCCGAGCGCGACCGCGAGCACCAGGATGATCGAGCCGACGGCCGTTCCCACGATGCTGAGGAACCCGCCGAACCGCCCGAGTGCGATCGCGCGTCCGATCGTGAACAGCACGGTGGGCCCGGGGATCACGACCATGATGAATGCAGCGGCGATGAACGCGAGAAGCGTGGGCGTGGCGATCATGAAGCGAGCCTAGGGGGTTGGCGGGCGCGAGTGACAGGACCGGGTCGTGGACGACCGGGCGACCGCCCACGCCCCGGTGGTATCAGGCCGCGCCCCAGAACCGATCTTCCGCCGCCTGGTCCTCGCTGATCAGCCACACCTCGGCGATCTGCCCGTCCACGACACGGAACACGTCGACACCGTGCTGGTCGAGATCCGGCTGGCCCGCACGCTGCGCGCGGAACCGCACGGTCGCCGACACGAGGTCGCCGCTCTCGGTGGCGGACTCGGTCTCGAGCGCGAACGTGCCTTCGCTGAGCTCCATGAACCGGCCCAGGTGCGCGAGGATCGCATCGGGCCCGACGTGGTCGCCCGAGACCTGGTTCGCACCGGGCTGGTGCCACACGGCATCCGGGCGGAAGGTGGCGGCCAGAGCGGCCATGTCTCCTGCGGCCATGGCCGCTCCGTACTGTCCCACGACGTCGATCGCCGACATGATGTTCCTCCTGATGGCTCGGTATTCTGAGCTTCCAGCGTCTCGATCGGGGCGTGGTTACTTCAACGTCACCGGACGGAGCGATGCATGAGCGCCGAGTGGACCGTGTTCTCGGCCAAGTGTCCGTCCCGCGCCTCGCTCGCCCGGATCGCCAACAAGTGGACCGCGATGATCGTGGTGCTCCTGCACGAGGAGCCGCTGAGGTTCGGGGAGCTGCATCAGCGCGTGGACGGCATCGCGAAGAAGGTGCTCGCCGACACCCTCCGCGCCCTGGAGCGCGACGGCATGCTCACACACGGCGTCGACCCCGACGGCCATGCGCGGTACCGCCTCACGTCGCTCGGCCGCACCCTGCACGAACCGCTCCAGGCGCTGCAGGTCTGGGCGGAGTCCCACGTGGATGATGTGCGCGAGGCACAGGACCGCTACGACGACGCGGCCGACGAGCGCGTGCTCGACGGCCGCTGATCGCCCCTGCTCAGCGCGGCGGGCTCGCCGGCAGCCACTCCGCGAGAGTGGTCGCGAAGATCTGCGCCCCCTCGACCGGCAGCAGCGTGCGCTCCTCGATGTGCGCCCCGAAGTACTGCGCCTCGGGGTCCTGGACCACGACCCTGTCATCGCCGCGGAACGCGAGTCCGCGGCGGATGAACTCGTCCATCGTGAAGACCTCGGGTCCGGCGATCTCGATCCCCCCGTTCAGCGGTGCGCCGACCGCGGTGCGTGCGACCGCGGTGGCCACATCGGCCGCCGCGATCGGCTGGATGAGCGCGCCGGGGAGTCGGACCTCCGCGCCGGCGGCGACGGTCGAGGCGATGCTGCCGATGAACTCGAAGAACTGCGTGGCGTGCACGAACGAGTAGGGCACGCCGGAGGCGGCGATCAGCTTCTCCTGGGCGGCCTTGGCGTGGAAGTAGTCGATGTCCTGCGGACGGTCGGTGCCCACGATCGTGAGGGCGACGTGGTGGCCGACTCCCGCCTCCTTCTCCGCGGCGAGCAGGTTGCTCGTCGAAGTCGTGAAGAACGCCAGGACGGCATCCTTCTCGAACGACGGGGAGTTCGACACGTCGATGACGACGTCGGCGCCCGCCAGTGCCGCGGCGAGACCTTCGCCCGTGATCGAGTTCACTCCCGTGTTGGGCGATGCCGCGATGGCCTCGTGCCCGTGGGCTGCGAGCTTCGCGACGACCTGGGAGCCGATGAGCCCCGTTCCGCCGATGACGACGATCTTTGACATGTCGAGCCTTCCTCTGTCTGCGCCGCACCGTGAGCGGCGTCATCAGCTATGACCGGATGGTCCCCGCCGTTGTGACGCTCACGACCGATCCCACCGCCGCAGCTTCTCCGGGTTGCGGATGATCCACAGCTCGACGATCTGTCCGGCGCGCGTGTTCGCGCAGACGACGGCCGTGATCCGGCCCTGGTGGCGGATGACGATGCCGGGTGCGGCGTTGACCGAGGCCGTCGTGACAGCGGCTGAGACCGCGCTGTGCTGCAGTGCGGCCGCAGCGGCATCCGGTCCGTGCAAGACGCCGGTGGGGGCATCGCCGGTGGCTCCTCCGCTGTCGACGACGGTCACGACCGCGGTGTGCAGCAACCGCCGTATTCCCTCCGCGTCCGCGGCGGCCAGGGCGATCGCCAGCATCGTGATCACGTCCGTTCCCGGTGTCTGCGAACTGCGCCGGCGCCTCCAGGCCGCCGGCCGGCTCATGCCTGGGCCGCACGCACGTGGCGCAGCTTGTCCGGACTCATCACCCAGAGCAGCTGACGGATGCCGTCATCCGAGGCCGTGACGGTGATCATCGTGGTCACGACGCCGTTCTCGACCAGCGTCGCGGCCAGCTGACCGTTGACCCGCACCCAGCCGATCGACTTGCCCGACCAGAAGTGGTGTGAGAACGCCGCGATGAACTTCGCCACGCGACCGCGTCCGCTGACGGGGATCCGCGCCGCGAGCGCGACGCCGTTGCCGTCGGTGTAGCTGACGACGTCATCGGCGAGCAGCTTCTCGAGCTGTGCGGCGTCTCCTTCCTGCGCGGCGACGAGGAATGCTTCGAGCAGGGTGCGCTGTGCCGACGGCTCCACCGCGATCCGCCGCTCCGAGGACAGATGGGCGCGGGCACGGCTGACGAGTTGCCGTGCACCCACCACGCTCACGGAGATGACCTCGGCGATGCGCGGGTACGGATAGTCGAACGCTTCGCGCAGCACATAGGCGGCGCGCTCGGTGGGGGTCAGCTTCTCCAGCATGAGCAGCACCGCGAACTGCAATGCCTCCGCACGCTCAGCGCCCAACGCCGGGTCGTCCTCCGTGTTCACCGGCTCCGGCAGCCACGGGCCGATGTAGGTCTCACGTCGCACCCTGGCCGACTGCAGCACCGTGATCGAGAGTCGGGTCGCGATGGTCGCCAGGAACGCCCCTGGTTCCCTGATGTCCGAGCGATCGGTGTTCTGCCAGCGGATCCACGTGTCCTGCACGACGTCCTCGGCATCGGCCACGCTGCCGAGCATCCGATACGCGATGCCCAACAGTCGCCGGCGCTGTCCGTCGAACGCGGCGATCGCGTCGTGCAGGTCGTCGCGGGCCCTTGTCTCGCCGCTCATCGCTCCTCCTCGCTGCGCGGTGCGCAGAGTGTCCTCGCATCTCTGACTGGACAGAGGCCTCGGTTGTGACGTCTCGGGGCGAAGTCGTGTCGCCGCTCTGGCCGACGAGGGGCGCGATGTTTCCGGATGGTAACCGCTGTGTGACCGTTCTGGCAACGCCGTTCTCTTGATCGATCAGTGCGTCTAGCGTGGGCGGCACCGACGAAAAGAGGAGTCCGCATGTCTGCGAAAGCCCCCATCGCTCCTGAATTCGACTCAGAGTGCCCTGCCGACCAGGTGGAGGAGCACGCTGCCCCTGACGCACCGCATACGGAACGCGTCGATCTCGACCGCTACGTCGTGGTCATCGACGCCCCGGTCGGCTACGTGGAATGGGTGGCGCCGGTGTTCGTCTGCTACGCGGGGCACCCGTATCGGAACTCCGAGGAGATCGCGCAGACGCATGGGTTCGATGAGGCTGTGAAGCTGGTCCTCGACCACGCCTCCCGGAAACGCGCTCTGTGAGCCACGAGGTCTGGCCAGGATCCCCGTATCCGCTGGGTGCGACCTTCGACGGGCAGGGCACGAACTTCGCCCTCTTCAGCGAGGGCGCAGAGCGGGTCGAGCTCTGCCTGTTCGACGAGCACGGCGAAGAGGAGCGTGTGCCGCTTTCGGAGGTGGATGCGTTCGTCTGGCACGGCTACCTGCCGTCCGTGCAGCCCGGACAGCTCTACGGCTACCGCGTGCACGGTCCGGCCGAGCCCGCCGAGGGCAAGCGCTTCAACGCGAACAAGCTGCTGCTCGATCCCTACGCCAAGGCGGTCGCCGGCGACATCGACTGGGGGCAGTCGCTGTTCGGGTACGACTTCGGCGACCCCGACTCGCGCAACGACGACGACTCCGCCGAGGCGATGGCCAAGGGCGTGGTGATCAACCCGTTCTTCGAGTGGGCGGGCGACCGTCTGCCGAAGACCCCGTACGCGCAGACCGTCATCTACGAGGCGCATGTGAAGGGACTCACCTTCACCCACCCCGACATCCCCGAGGATCTGCGCGGCACCTACGCCGGCGTCGCCCACCCGGCGATCATCGAGCACCTCGTGCATCTGGGCATCACCGCCCTCGAACTGATGCCGGTGCACCAGTTCGTGAACGACTCGACGCTGCAGGACAAGGGGCTGTCGAACTACTGGGGCTACAACACGCTCGCCTTCTTCGCCCCGCACGCGCCCTACTCCTCGAGCGGTCAGCACGGACAGCAGGTGCAGGAGTTCAAGGCCATGGTGCGCGCACTGCACGCCGCGGGCATCGAGGTCATCCTCGACGTCGTGTACAACCACACCGCGGAGGGCAATCACCTCGGTCCGACGTTGTCGATGCGAGGTATCGACAACGAGGCGTACTACCGCCTCGAGGAGGACCGCCGCTACTACACCGACTACACCGGCACCGGGAACAGCCTCAACGCCGGGAGCCCGCACGCGCTGCAACTGCTCATGGACTCGCTGCGCTATTGGGTCACGGAGATGCACGTCGACGGTTTCCGCTTCGACCTCGCGTCGACTCTCGCCAGGGAGTTCTACGACGTCGACCGGCTGTCGACCTTCTTCGAGCTCGTGCAGCAGGATCCGGTGGTGTCGCAGGTCAAGCTCATCGCCGAGCCGTGGGACGTCGGACCCGGCGGCTATCAGGTCGGCAACTTCCCTCCGCAGTGGACGGAGTGGAACGGAAAGTATCGCGACACCGTCCGCGATTTCTGGCGCGGAGAGCCGCAGGCGTTGGGCGAGTTCGCGTCGCGGCTGACCGGATCGGCCGACCTGTATGAGCACTCGGGTCGCCGCCCCGTGGCGTCGATCAACTTCGTCACCGCGCACGACGGGTTCACGCTGCGCGACCTGGTCTCGTACGACGAGAAGCACAACGAGGCGAACGGCGAAGACAACAACGACGGCGAATCGCACAACCGCTCCGACAATCAGGGAGTGGAAGGCCCGACGGACGACGAGCAGATCAACCGGCGTCGAGCGCGTCAGCAGCGCAACTTCCTCGCGACACTGCTGCTGTCGCAGGGCGTGCCCATGATCGCGCACGGCGACGAGCTGGGGCGTACGCAGGGCGGCAACAACAACGGCTATGCGCAGGACAACGAGATCACCTGGATCGACTGGGAGTCCGCGGATGCGCCGCTGATCGAGTTCACCGCGGCGGTGGCGCGTCTGCGGCGGGCGCATCCGACGTTCCGACGCAGCCGGTTCTTCAACGGGCGTCCGGTGCGCGCGGCGGACGGAGAGCGCGTCCCCGACGTGGCCTGGCTGCGGCCGGACGCCGAGCCCATGGCTCCGGAGGATTGGGATTCGGGGTTCGGCCTCGCGGTGGGGATGTTCCTCAACGGAGGAGGGATCCGTGAGCGGGATCTGCGCGGGCGTCCGGTCACCGACGTGAACTTCCTCGTGTACTTCAACAGCGGCGACGAGGTCGAGATCACGCTTCCGGATGACCGCTACGCGCCGCGCTGGCAGGTCATGGTCGACACCGCAGGCGAGCACGGGAATGAGCCCGCGCTCGCCGCAGGAGCCGGGTTCATGCTCGACGCGCGGGCCCTCGTGGTGCTGCGCGCGACCGATGGGGTCGAGGTCGTGCCCGACGATTCGGTCGATGCGTCGCTGCGCATCCAGACCGAGCAGGCCGGCATCGCGTCTCCCGCGCCGACCGCGGAGCACCGCGCATGACGTGGCGACCGCTGTCGACGTATCGGCTGCAGATCCGCTCGCAGCTCACCCTCGACGATGCCGCCGGTCTGGTGCCCTACCTCGCCGAGCTCGGCGTCTCATGGGCGTACCTGTCGCCGCTGCTGGCCGCCGTGCCCGGTTCGGACCACGGCTACGACGTGGTGGACCACTCCCGCGTCGACCCCAGCCGCGGGGGAGAGGCCGGGCTGCGCCGGTTCGCCGACGCCGCGCACGAGGCGGGGCTCGGCGTGCTCGTCGACATCGTGCCCAACCACGTCGGTGTCGCGGTGCCGCGCGAGAACCCCTGGTGGTGGGACGTGCTGCGCCTGGGCCGTGGGTCCCACTACGCCACCGCGTTCGACATCGACTGGCGCCATGGGAACGGCAAGCTCCGGCTGCCGATCCTCGGATCGGTCGTCGAGGCCGCACTCGACAACGGCGACTTCGTGGTCGACACGGGTGCATCCGACGACGCCCCCGACGGCACGCTGTCGTACTTCGAGCACGTGCTGCCGCTCGCCCCCGGCTCGGCAGAGCTGGCGTCCGACCTGCCGGCGCTGCTGGCCGCCCAGCACTACGAGCTGCGGTTCTGGCAGGACCAGAACGCCGAACTCAACTACCGTCGCTTCTTCGCGGTATCGGAGCTGGCGGGCATCCGGGTGGAGCTGCCCGACGTGTTCGCCTCCTCGCACCGCGAGATCGTGCGGTGGATCACCGAGGGGCTGGCTGACGGCATCCGCGTCGATCATCCTGACGGTCTCGCCGACCCCGGCGCGTACCTGGAGGAACTCGCCGGCGCGACGGGAGCCGTGTACACGCTCGTGGAGAAGATCCTCGAGCCTGGGGAGGCGCTGCCGTCGTGGTGGCGCACCGATGGGACCACCGGGTACGACGCGCTCGGCGAGATCGATCGTGTCCTCGTCGATCCCGACGGCGTCGCAGCGCTGTCGAACCTGGATGCGCGCCTGCGCGCCGAGACCGGTCTCGCCGAGGCGCAGAGCTGGCCCGAGCTCATCCACACGACCAAGCGGATGATCGCCGATGGGCTGCTGCAGTCCGAGATCCGTCGACTCGTGCGCAGTCTTCCCTACGGGGTCGTGGGTGCCGAGGATGCGCTGGCCGAACTGGTCGCCTGCTTCCCGGTGTATCGCTCCTACCTTCCGGCCGGGCGCGAGCATCTGCGCGCGGCGTTCGCGGCAGCACGGCAACGGCGTCCCGACCTCGCGGACACCTTCGACGAACTGCGGCCCCTGGTCGTGGACGAGCGCACCGAGGTCGGCGTCCGGTTCCCGCAGACGACGGGTGCCGTGATGGCGAAGGGCGTGGAGGACACCGCGTTCTACCGCTGGACGCGGCTCGGAACCCTGACCGAGGTGGGCGGTGACCCCTCGATCGCGGCGCTGTCGATCGCGGAGTTCCACGATGCGCAGCAGGCGCGACTGACGTCCTGGCCGCACGCGATGACGACCCTCTCCACGCACGACACCAAGCGTTCGGAAGACGTGCGCGCCCGCCTGAGCGTGCTGTCGGAGATCCCGGAACGCTGGTCCGAGGTGCTGGGTGAACTGCGTGCGATCGCATCGACTGGTCATGGACCGCTCGATGCCCTGCTCTGGCAGGCTGTGGTCGGCGCATGGCCGATCGCTCCGGACCGTGTGCTCGCCTATGCGCAGAAGGCCGCGCGGGAAGCGGCGGAGGCGACGGGGTGGCAGCATCCGGACGCGGTCTTCGAGGAGGGGCTGGCGGCGATCGCCGACGCCTCCGGCGCAGCCGCGCGCGCCACGGTGGATCGCTTCGTCGCCGAGATCGACGGCTTCGGTCGCTCGAACTCGCTGTCGGCCAAGCTGCTGCAGCTCGCAGGCCCCGGGGTGCCGGATGTGTATCAGGGGACCGAGCTGTGGGACCACTCGCTGGTCGATCCCGACAATCGCCGTCCGGTCGACTTCGCGGCGCGGGCGCGTCTGCTGCGGGAACTCGACGTCGACGTCGCCCGCGGTGTGCTGCCGCCGATCGACGACTCCGGACGGGCGAAGCTGCTCGTCACCTCGCGCACGCTGCGGCTGCGCCGCGACAACCCCGAGTTGTTCGCGCTGTACCGCCCCGCGGTCGCGGTGGGCCCGGCATCCGCTCATGCGGTCGCGGTGGATCGGGGAGGTGTGACGGTGGTGGCGACGAGGCTGCCCGTGGCGCTCGCGCGGCTCGGCGGATGGGGCGAGACGCAGCTCCTGCGCCGGGACGTCGCCGCGGTCGATGTGCTGACCGGTCGCCGGATCGAGCCGGGGCCGGTGCGGCTGGCGGAACTGCTGGCTGACTACCCGGTGGCGCTGCTGGTGGATGATCGATGATCGAGGTGTGGGCCCCTCGCGCGCGAAGGATGCGGGTGCGCACCCTGACCGACGACGGCACCCCGATCGCCGAGCACGAACTCACCGGTCCGCATGCGCGCGACGGCGTCGCCGGCTGGTGGTCGGCGGATCTCGATCTGGACGACGGCGAGCGCTACGGATTCCTGATCGACGACGGCGGCCAGGTGCGCCCGGATCCGCGCTCACGACACCAACCGGACGGGGTGCACGGCCCGTCCGCGGTCTTCGATGCGCGCCGATTCGCCTGGACGGACGGCGCGTGGACGGGACGCCAGCTCGGCGGCGGCGTGCTCTACGAGCTGCACATCGGCACATTCACCCCCGACGGCACCCTCGACGCGGCGACCGGCAAGCTCGACCACCTCGCCGAGCTCGGCATCACCCACGTCGAACTGCTGCCGGTCAACGCGTTCAACGGCGCATGGAACTGGGGCTACGACGGCGTGCTCTGGTACGCCGTGCAGGAGAGCTATGGCGGCCCGCGCGCGTATCAGCGCTTCGTGGATGCCGCGCACGCCAGGGGCCTCGCCGTGATCCAGGACGTGGTCTACAACCACCTCGGCCCCAGCGGCAACTACCTGCCGGAGTTCGGCCCCTACCTCCGCGCGGGCGAGGGCAACCCCTGGGGCGACTCCGTGGATCTCGGCGAGACGGCGGTGCGCGAGTACATCCTCGAGAACGCGGAGATGTGGATGCGGGACTTCCATGTCGACGGTCTGCGGCTCGATGCCGTGCACGCGCTGCACGACGAGTCGCCCACGCACATCCTGCAGGAGCTCGCGCAGCGCACCGATGCACTGTCGGCCGGGCTGAATCGGCCGCTGAGCCTGATCGCCGAGTCCGATCTGAACGACCCGACGCTGATCCTGCCGCGGGAGGCGGGCGGTTTCGGCCTGACGGCGCAGTGGTCCGACGACTGGCACCACGCCGTGCATGTGGCACTGACGGGGGAGACCACGGGCTACTACGCCGATTTCGCCGCGGCGGATGCCGTGCCCAAGGTGTCGCGACACGGCTTCTTCCACGACGGGACGTACTCATCGTTCCGCGGCAGGGTGCACGGCAGCCCGATCCCCGACGCGGTGCCGGGCTGGCGGCTGGTCACCTTCGCGCAGGATCACGACCAGGTCGGCAACCGGGCCGCGGGCGACCGCCTCTCCGCATCATTGTCGCCCGCCCGTCTCGCGGTCGCCGCCGTGCTCACCCTGACGGGCCCGGGGACACCCATGCTCTTCATGGGGGAGGAGTGGGGTGCCTCGACGCCCTGGCAGTTCTTCACCTCGCACCCCGAGCCTGAGCTCGGCCGCGCCGTGCGCGAAGGCCGGGTGGCGGAGTTCGCACGGATGGGATGGGATCCCGCCGACGTGCCAGATCCGCAGGACCCGGCGACGTTCGAGCGCTCGCACCTGGACTGGAGCGAGACGGATGCCCCCGGCCACGCCCCGCTGCTGGCTCTGTACCGTGAGCTGATCGCGCTGCGCCGCGCGCGCCCCGAGCTCACCGATCCCGACATGACCCGCACGCACGCAACCGTGACGGCGGACGACGGCGACGATGATCCGAGCCTGCGCGCGTATCGGATCGACCGGGGGCCCTGCGCGGTGCTGGTCAACCTCACCGCTGACGCAATCGTCTTCGACATCGACCCCGACGACGCCGTACTGCTGGCCACGGCCGCCGTGACTCCGGCTGCCGGTCGGCTCCTGGTCCCGTCCGAGGCGGCAGTCGTGGTGGGGCCGCCGCTGCCCTGACCACGGACACGGAGCGCGACGTCGCGACCCGCGCCTCGTCGCCAGATGAGAAGCTAGAAGGATGAGCACCACCCCTGCTGTCGACGTCCTCGCACCGCTGAGCGAAGACGAGGTTCGGCGCATCCGCGAAGACTTCCCGATCCTGCAGACCCGGGTGAACGGGCATCCGCTGGCCTACCTCGACTCCGGTGCGACCTCGCAGCGCCCCTTCGCAGTGCTGGATGCCGAGCGTGACTACGCCGCGACCACGAATGCCGCCGTGCACCGCGGTGCGCACACCCTGGCTGCCGAGGCCACCGAGCTGTTCGAAGACGCACGGGCCACGGTCGCCCGCTTCCTCGGCGCCGACGACGACGAGATCGTCTGGACCTCCAACGCGACCGAGGCGATCAACCTGGTCGCCTACTCGCTCTCGAACGCCTCGCTCGGGCGGGGCGGGGCGGAAGCCGATCGTCTCCGGCTGCGTGAGGGCGATGAGATCGTCACGACCGAGATGGAGCACCACGCCAATCTGATCCCCTGGCAGGAGCTCGCCGCGCGTACCGGAGCGACGCTGCGCGTGATCCCGCTCGACGACGAGGGTGCGCTTCGACTCGACGAGGCTGCCGCGCTCATCGGCGACCGCACGAAGATCGTCGCCGTCACGCACGTCTCGAATGTGCTGGGCGTGATCAACCCGGTCGAGCAGATCATCGCGCTCGCACGTCAGGTCGGCGCCCTCGTGCTGCTCGACGCCTGCCAATCCGCCCCTCACCTGCCGCTCGACGTGCGGGCCCTCGATGTCGACTTCGCGGTGATCTCCGGCCACAAGATGCTCGGGCCCACCGGCATCGGCGCGCTCTACGGTCGCCGCGAACTGCTCGCGGCGATGCCACCGTTCCTGACCGGCGGATCGATGATCACGACCGTCACGACGACGCAGGCCGAGTACCTGCCGCCGCCGCAGCGCTTCGAGGCGGGTACGCAGCGGGTGTCGCAGGCGATCGCGCTCGCCGCAGCCGTCGACTACCTCACCGCGGTCGGCATGCCGCGCATCGCCGCCCATGAGGCCGCCTTCGGTCGCCGCCTGGTCGAGGGACTGAGCGCGATCGACGGCGTGCGCGTGCTCGGTGCCGGCATCCAGCTGCCGCGCGTGGGGCTTGCGAGCTTCGACGTCGACGGCATCCACTCGCACGATGTCGGGCAGTTCCTCGACGACCGCGGCATCGCGGTGCGCGTCGGGCACCACTGCGCGCAGCCGCTGCACCGCCGGCTCGGCATCACCTCGTCCACGCGGGCGAGCACCTACCTCTACACGACCGAGGCCGAGGTGGAGGCCGTGATCGACGGCGTCGCCGGGGCCATCGACTTCTTCGGAGTGCACGCATGACATCCGGCGATCTGCAGAACCTGTATCAGGAGCTCATCCTGGATCACTCGCGCACCCCGCACGGCTTCGGGCTGCGCGAGACCATCGCCGCGCAGTCGCATCAGGTCAACCCGACCTGCGGCGACGAGGTCACGCTGCAGGTGCACCGCGCGGCCGACGGCACGGTCGAGGCCATCGCCTGGGAGGGGCACGGCTGTGCGATCTCGCAGGCATCGGCGTCTCTGCTGGCAGAGCTCGCCGAAGGGCTCTCGGTGGCCGATCTGGAGGTGCGCATCGCTGCGTTCCGGGAGGCGATGCGCTCGCGCGGCAAGATCGAACCGGACGAGGAGCTGCTCGGAGACGCGGCAGCGCTGGGCGGGGTCTCCCGCTATGTCGCACGGGTGAAGTGCGCGATGCTCGCCTGGGTGGCCGCGGAGGACGCGCTGCACAAGTCGGCCTGATCGGCCTGCGCGGTCGCCCGCTCCGTCGGGAGGGCGGAGGATGGAGGTATGACCGTACGCCTGACTCCGTTGCCCGCCGCACGTTTCGACGACTGGAGCGCGGCCACGAGGGAGCGTCTCATCCGCCTGCGCCAGGAGTCCGGACTGCGCCTCGGCGACGAGGCGGTCGCGCAGGCGGGGCAGTACTTCAGTGAACTGCTGCCGCACGGGCTGGAGTCCACGGCCTCGCAGGTGCTGCGGATCGCCGATGGCGCCGACGAGCTCGGCACGCTCTGGCTGGGTGCGAACGCCGGGCGCGTGTTCGTGATCGATCTGGCGCTCACGGTCTCGCCCTCGGCGTCACAGCTCGACGAGATCGTGGCAGCTCTGCGGGCCATCGCGAAGGGCGAAGAGGCGTCGACGATCAGCATCGCGCTCTTCCGGCAGGATGCCGAGGGGCATCGCCTCGTCGACGGACGGGGCTTCCGCGTCGCCTCGATCCAGATGCTGCTCGAACCGCTTCCTGATCGTGCCGTCGCCGATCATGTGGTCGTGGCGCCGATGACCGAGGAGCGCTACCCGAGCTTCGCCCGCGAGTCCGAAGCGGCATTCGCGGAGGACCTCGCGGCGTCGGGCCGCTACACGGCCGATGAGGCCGTGGTGGAATCGCGGCGGCAGTTCCTGCAGGAGCTGCCCGCGGGCTTGAGCACGCCGGGACAAGAGCTGTTCACGGCCACGGTCGACGGGGTCGAGGTCGGCATCCTCTGGATCGGGATGCGGGACCGAGGAGGTCGACCGCACGCCTTCATCCTCGACATCGAGGTCGCCGCGGATCAGCGGCGGAAAGGATACGGGCGCGAGCTGATGCATGCGACCGAACGCGAAGCGCGCCGGTTGGGCGCCGACTCCGTCGGGCTGCACGTGTTCGGATTCAACGACGCGGCGGTGACGATGTACGAGGGGCTGGGCTACCGGCGGCTCGAGGAGCAGTTCATCCTCGATCTCTGATCCGACGCAGGGGAGTTGTGACTCTCGGTGTCGGTGCGGGAATACCCCTGCGCGCGCCGCGTTGGTCCGACACATGACAACTCTCGGAATCATCGGTGCAGGACACATCGGATCACAGGTCGCGCGCGTGGCGGTCGCCCACGGCTACGACGTCGTGATCTCCAACTCGCGCGGCCCGGAGACGCTCGCCGCGCTCGTGGAGGAACTCGGGCCGCGGGCACGTGCCGCGACGGCCGCCGAGGCCGGAGAAGCGGGCGACGTGGTCGTGGTCACGGTGCCGCTGCGCGCGCTCGACCAGGTCCCGGTCGAGCCCCTCGCCGGCAAGATCGTGCTCGACACGAACAACTACTACTTCGAGCGCGATGGACACATCGAAGCGCTCGACAAGGGCGAGACCACGACATCGGAGCTCCTGCAGCAGCACCTGCCGACGTCGAAGATCGCCAAGGCGTTCAACCACATCTACGCGGCCGACATCACCACGGACGGCGCGCCCGCCGGCACCGAGAACCGCCGCGCGCTCGCGACCGCGGGCGATGACGCCGACGCCGTGGCCTTCGTGACCCGCTTCTACGACGAGATCGGATTCGACACGGTCAACGTCGGGCCGCTGAGCGAGTCGTGGCGCGTCGAGCGCGACCGCCCGGCCTACGTCGTGCGTCAGAACGCTGCGGAGCTCGAGGCCAACCTCGCGATCGCGAACCGCCTTCCCTGAGCTCGCTGCGCCGGAGGGAAGGGGCCGTCGATGGCGGTCGCCCTCCCCTCCGTGCGTCAGTGCGAGGGTGGGATGGGATACCAAAACTTGTCCCGGGTGTCGACGAGTGGGAGAATCGCGGGATGACGGCGGCGGGGGCTACCGGCGAACTCGAGTCGGCCAGGGTCACGCGAATTCTGCGCGATGACATCATCCTGGGACGGCGTGCGCCCGGATCCCGACTCGTCGAGCGTGACATCGCTGCCGAACTGAATGTCTCCCGGCTGCCGGTGCGTGAGGCCATCCGCGCTCTGGTGAGTGAAGGCGTGGTGGTCGCGCGTCCGCGCACCTGGGCGGTCGTGCGCGAGTTCACGCACCGTGACATCAAGGACTTCGCGGAGGTGCGCGAGGCGATCGAGACCTTGATCTTCGTCTTCGCCGCCGAACGCCACGATGAGGCGGGGATCGCGCGGTTGCGGGCTGCGTACGAGCGCGAGCGGGATGCGGCGGAGGCGGACGATGCCGAGGGCGCGCGCATCGCCGCGGCGGACTTCCACGAGATCGCGGCCGAACTGGCGGGCAACGAGATGCTGGGCGAGCTGATCGCCGTGTTCATCACCCGCTTGCGCTGGCTCTTCGGCCAGCACGACGATCTGCCGGCGATGGCGGAGGAACATCGTGTGATCCTGGAGACACTGGCCGCGCGCGACGTCGACGGGATCCGCACTCTCATCCCGCAGCATCTGGCCAATGGACAGGCTGTCGCCGAGCGTCGGCTCGCCAACGGCTACCAGATCTGACCGAGATCACATTTGGGGAATGACTCGGGAAGACGTATCGTTGTGCATGAGCAGGTACCCCCTGGGGGTATTCACCTATCGGAGTGAGAGCGATGAGCGGCGCTGTGCCGCTGAAGAGGAGAGCATCATGAACACCACCACGTACGCGGTCACCGGGATGACCTGCGGGCACTGCGAAGGTTCCGTGCGGGCCGAGGTCGCGAAGATCGACGGCGTCACCGCTATCGACGTCAGCGCCGCATCCGGGAATCTGGTCGTGAGCTCAGACGTCGCCCTCGACGATGCCGCCATCCTCGCGGCCGTCGATGAGGCCGGCTACAGCGCCGTCCGCGCGTGACGTCGTGACCGTTCCAGACGCAGGAGTCGCCTACGATCTCGAGATCGGCGGCATGACGTGCGCGTCGTGCGCGGCGCGGATCGAGAAGCGGCTCAACAAGCTCGATGGCGTCTCCGCCTCCGTGAACTACGCGACCGAGAAGGCGCACGTGCAGCTGATGCCGGGCGTTGCGGTCGACGAGCTGATCTCCGAGGTGGTGCGCACCGGATACACCGCGGCCCTCCCTCGGGAAGAGGGGTCCGAGACGGTCGACCCCGCCTACCGGCTCCTGCGTCTGCGGTTGATCGTCGCGAGCGTCCTCGCGATCCCCGTGATCGTGCTCGCCATGGCCACGCCGTTGCAGTTCCCCGGATGGCAGTGGGCCTCGCTCGTGCTCGCGACCCCGGTCGTCACCTGGGCGGCGTGGCCGTTCCATCGGGCCGCCTGGATGAACGCGCGCCACCGCGCGGTCACGATGGACACCCTGATCTCGGTCGGTGTCGCGGCTGCCTATCTGTGGTCGTTGTACGCGCTGTTCTTCGGCACCGCGGGGATGTGGGGGATGACGCATCCGTTCCGCTTCGTGATCGAGCGCGGCGACGGGCTCGGCAGCATCTACCTCGAGGTCGCGGCCGGCGTCACGATGTTCCTCCTGCTCGGGCGCTTCCTCGAGCAGCGCTCCAAGCGGCGTGCCGGTGCGGCGCTCCGCGCGCTGGGGGAGCTGGGCGCGAAGGATGTCGCCATCCTCCGCGACGGTGTGGAGGAGCGGCTGCCGCTGGCGCATCTGGCCGTGGGCGACGAGTTCGTCGTGCGCCCCGGCGAGAAGATCGCCACCGACGGCATCGTGCGGGAAGGATCCTCGGCCGTCGATGCCTCCATGCTCACGGGCGAGTCCGTGCCGACCGAGGTCGGACCGGGCGATGCCGTCACCGGCGCCACCGTGAACATCGGTGGTCGGCTGGTCGTCGCGGCCACCCGGGTGGGCGCGGACACCCAGCTCTCCCGCATGGCGCAGCTGGTGGAGGAGGCCCAGTCCGGCAAGGCGGAGGCCCAGCGGCTGGCGGATCGGCTGTCGACGGTGTTCGTGCCGATCGTGTTCGGGATCGCCGCCGTGACCCTGGTCGCGTGGCTGCTCGCCGGAGGCGGGGCAGCTGCCGCGTTCACCGCCGCCGTCGCCGTGCTCATCATCGCCTGCCCCTGTGCGCTCGGCCTCGCCACACCGATGGCTCTGCTGGTCGGCACGGGGCGCGGGGCGCAGCTCGGCATCCTGATCAAGGGGCCGGAGGTGCTCGAGTCCACCCGTCGCGTCGACACCATCCTGCTCGACAAGACCGGCACCGTCACGACCGGACGCATGACGCTCGTCGACGTGATCGCCGCAGAGGGAGAGGATGCCGCCGAGGTGTTGCGCCTCGCTGCGGCACTGGAGGATGCCTCGGAGCATCCGATCGCCCAGGCGGTCGTGCGGGCCGCCGTCGAGCGCTTCGGGGACGTCGCCGACGTCGACGACTTCCAGAACATCGAGGGACGAGGGGTCACCGGCGTGGTCGATTCCCACGCGGTGATCGTCGGACGCCCCGCACTTCTCGCGGAGTGGGCGCTGCGCCTGCCCGACGATCTGCTCGCGGCTTTCGATCGCGCGGAGGACGCGGCTCGCACCGCCGTCGCCGTCGCCTGGGATGGGAGAGTCCGCGGCGTCGTCGTCGTGGCCGACCAGATCAAGCCCAGCAGTGCGGCGGCGATCTCCGCGCTGCGTGGCCTCGGTCTGACGCCGATCCTGCTCACCGGCGACAACGCCAAGGCGGCCGCCCAGGTCGCCGCAGCCGTCGGGGTCACCGAAGTGCGCGCCGGAGTGCTGCCGGAGGGCAAGGTGGCGGAGGTTCTCGCGCTGCAGGGTGCCGGCCGCTCGGTGGCGATGGTGGGCGACGGCGTGAACGACGCCGCGGCGCTCGCGCAGTCCGACCTGGGCATCGCGATGGGAACCGGCACGGATGCGGCGATCGAGGCATCCGATCTCACCCTCGTCCGGGGGGATCTGTGGGGCACGGTCGACGCGATCAGGCTCGCACGTCGCACGCTCGGCACCATCCGCGGCAACCTCTTCTGGGCGCTGGCCTACAACGTGGCGGCCATTCCGCTCGCGGCCCTCGGATTGCTGAATCCGATGCTCGCCGGCGCGGCCATGGCGTTCTCGAGCGTGTTCGTCGTGCTGAACAGTCTGCGCCTGCGCCGCTTCCGTAGCGCCGCACCCCGAATCTAGGGAGGGGACGCGACGCGGCGATCGCTATATATTGAGGCGTATCGGAATCGTTCCGGAACTGTCGCGTTGTCCTGGGGAGCGAGATGCGGGGTCTTGCTGTCGCTGTCGGAGGCCTGCTGCTGGTGGGCGGGGCGGTCCTCGTCGTGGTCGCCGATCAAGAGCGGGTCGCGGCGCTGGAAGCGGTCAAGGCCCAGGTCGTCACGACCGAGCGGCTGTTCGCCGACGCCCGTGCGCAGAACCTCCGGCTGGCCGAACAGCTCACCGCCCTCAGGTCTCAGATCGCTGAGCAGGACGCGGCGCTCTCGGATGCCACGGGGTTCCTCCCGTGATCCGTCGTCTCGTCTCGGTCTCCGTCGCGGCCGCGATGATGCTCTCGGTGGGCGTCATGGAGCGGGCGAACGGTCTCGATGCCGAGCGGGCGCAGGCCGTGGCCGAGCTGACGGCACTGGCCGACACCACTCGGACGGCGCTGCAGCGCACGGACTACCTCGAAGGCGCCGTCGAGCGTGCCGAGGAGGACACGGCTGATCGGGCGGCGGTGCTCGAGGTGCGTCCGGCGTTCCTCGCGGAGATCACCGCATTGGGTACCGCCCTGGCCGGTGCGAAGGACAAGGTCGACACCTCGGCTCATCGGGCCGCGGCGCTCTCGGCACAGCAGGCCGTGCTCGACGAGCGGGTCGACCCGGACACCGTGAAGAATGCGACGGCAACCGTGCATGCGCTCACCGCGAAAGTCGGTGAGCAGGTAGCGACGTGGCAGGCCACCCAGCTCGCCCAGAGCGCGGGCCCCGGCGGTCCTGCCTGGAGTACGAGCGGACCCGACGGCTACGCACGGGTGCGCGCCGCTCTCGACCGCGTCGGCGGCGGGGGTATCGGGCTCTACGAGTCCGCCTCCTGTGCAGGGGGAATTGCGCCCGCATGCGCGAACAGCGGCGGCTACATCAAGTACCGCGCCGACATCGTGAACTGGAGCGAGGGCCGGTTGAACTGGGCGATGGCCCATGAGCTCGCCCACATCTACCAGTTCCGGGTGTGGGGAGCGCTGAACTCGTCGGGGACCTATCGGTCGATGTTCGGCGGCGATCCCGAGTTCCTGGCGAACTGCATGGCCGTGGTGCGCGGCTATCCCGGAGGTGTGGGGTGCAACGGCGACCAGCAGGCGTGGGCGTCGGGGATCTGGGTCGGCGCGGTGCGCTGACGGAGGCCCGGCTTCGTCCCGTCGAGCCGCGATCAGACGCGTGTGAGCGGAAAGTGCGGTGTCGGCGGGAGCTCGACGTCGATCGTGTCTCCGGCGGCCACGGATCCACCGCGGGAGACGATCCCCATGACCCCGGCGCGTCGGATGACCCGCCCGTCGTCATCGGTCGTGACCACCTGCTTGAGCAGGCCGGACTGAAAGTCGTTGATCTGCTGGCAGGGGTTACGGAGACCTGTGATCGTCACCACCGCGTCGCCGAAGTGAAGGCGGGCGCCGACGGGAAGTGCCAGCAGGTCGACATCCCGCGTGGTGATGTTCTCTCCGAGCTCGCCGGGTGCGACGCCGTGACCGCTCGCGCGCAGTTCGTCGAACAGCTCTGCAGGGATCAGATGCACCTGTCGCAGGTTCGGCTGCGAGGGGTCTGCAGCCACCCGTGAGCGGTGCTGCACGGTTGCGCCGCAGTGCGCATCCCCGTCGACGCCGAGCCCCTCGAGGAGTGTGATCGACTCACGCGTCAGCTTGCTGAAGGTGTGTGAGTCGTGGGAATGAACAGCGACAACCCGAGGAGCCATACCTCGATCGTTCCACGAAACATCGGGACTCTCGACCTGTCCGTGTTCGGCACCAGGATCAGCGAATCGGCGTGGTGGTGTCGATCGCCTCACGCAGCGGGCCGCGCATCACGCGCCAGTATGCCGAAGGCGCCAGCCGCACCAGCACGTCGATGAGCCGCGCCTCGCGCCCGACCATCGTGCGAGCGCGTCGGCGCGCGGTCGCCTGCACGATCCGCGCCGCGGCGTCAGCGGGCTCCGTGTGGTACATCGCCGCCTGCGCCTCGGCGGCTCGTGCAGCGACGGCGGGATCGATCGCGGCGGCGTACCGTCCGTGCAGGATGATGCCGGTGCGCACGCCCGCCGGATACACCGCGCCGACCGATACCGAGGTTCCCTCCAGCTCGTGCCGCAGCGCCTCCGAGAACGCGCGCACGGCGAACTTGCTCATCGCGTACGGGATACGCCCTGCGGGAGAGGCGAGCGCATAGACACTGGCCAGGTGCGAGATATGGGCGGCCGGTGCCTTCCGCAGTGCCGGCAGCAGGGCCTTGGTGATCGAGACCGTTCCCCAGAGGTTCACGTCGGTCAACCAGCGCATCTCCTCCATCGTCAGCTGATCGAGGTTGCCGAGCATCGACGACCCGGCGCACGTGATGAGGGCGTTGATCCGCGGATGTGCGGCCGTGATCTCGGCGGCGGTCTCGAACACGGCGTCATCGTCGCGGAGGTCGACCACGTGCGTGGTCACCGTGATGCCGGTCAGCTCTGCGGCGACCTCGGCGAGGGCCGTGGCGTTGTGGTCGATCAGGGCGAGATGCGCGCCCTCGGCCGCGAGCAGCCGCGCGATCTCCGCGCCCATGCCGCTCGCCGCACCGGTGATCACGGTCGTGCTCCCGGCAAGGTGGAGGTGCTTCATGCTTCTCCTTCTGGCGCGCGGCGGTGCGCACCGTCTGGGCGGTCGTCGGGCCGGGTGAGATCCCGATCCGAACTATTCTGGCCGACGCTTCCGACGAGCGATACCGGTACGCTCGTGGGAGGAGGTACCGGTGGGACGGACAGCGGATGCCATCGCTGAAGGTGTCGCGATCGCGACCGCTGCGGCGCGCCTGGCTGTCAAGAACCACATCCTCGTCGGCACGATCGCCGAGAACGGGGTCTTCGACACCGACAAGTACATCGATGATGCCCGCGAGGCGCTGCGCGCGATGGCCGAGGAGTCGGAAGAGGCTGCGGCGAACGTGACCGCCCTGCGCAAGCGGGCGCGCGGTCGCCACTCCGACCCGTCCGGCACGCACGACTACCGCGACCGTGATGTGCGCAATCTCCGCCGCCGTGCCAAGCAGTCCAGCGGTGTCGCCGCCAAGCTGCGCGCCATGATGGAGGACCGCGAGCAGCTGCGCGTCATCGTCGAGGAGGCGCGAGAGGCGGCGTGGGCCGACGTGCGCCACAACCTCGACCGCCGACTGCGGGTCGAGGGCATGCGACCGGATCAGGACCCCGACTACGACCGCATGCGCGAGGCGCGGATGCAGGCGCTGCGGCTCGTGGATCTGCAGGCGCTGTCGTCGCTGCAGCGCGCCAAGGCCAAGCGCAAGAAGAAGCAGAAGGCCGAGGCCGAGGCCGAGTGAGGCCTCGTTTCGCTTTCCCGTCGCGACTGTTGTAGGCTGTTCTACGGCCCGCTGAGCGGTCCAGGAGCGCCCGTAGCTCAATGGATAGAGCATCTGACTACGGATCAGAAGGTTAGGGGTTCGAGTCCCTTCGGGCGCACAGAACCAGAAACGGCATCCACTTCGGTGGGTGCCGTTTCTGCGTCGACGGCTCCTCTCCAGTGAGCTACCCGAGCAGCTCCACTCCGAACCCCGCCACCACCGCGCGCAGCTCCGCGAGGTAGCGCTGGGCCTGTTCGGTGAGCGGGATCGCGGAGTGGTCGATCCATCCGATCTCGATCCGCTCGTCGATGTCGAGCGGGATCGCGACGATCTCGGGGTCGAGGTCGTCGCTGATGATTCCGGTCGAGATCGTGTAGCCGTCGAGTCCGATCATGAGGTTGAAGATGGTGGCGCGGTCGGCGACCCTGATCTCCTGCTTGCTCGACAGGGTGGAGAGGATCTCCTCGGCGAAGTAGAACGAGTTGTTCGCGCCCTGGTCGAACGTGAGCCGCGGGAGCTCGGCGAGATCGTC
This sequence comes from Microbacterium sp. NPDC087591, assembly GCF_044743625.1. NCBI lineage: Bacteria > Bacillati > Actinomycetota > Actinomycetes > Micrococcales > Microbacteriaceae > Microbacterium > Microbacterium sp. NPDC087591. The sequence continues at coordinate 911,672 of NZ_JBIUWU010000001.1, read as the reverse complement.
GAGCGTGACGTGATCGCGAGCGGCGAGGGGGTTCTTCCGGGAGATGAAGATGTGCGGGTCGGCGAGGAAGAGCGGATGGAACGCGAGTCCTGAATCTCGCAGGAGCTTGTCGATGACGTTCCTGTTGAAGTCGTTCCGGTAGAGGATGCCGAGCTCGCTGCGCAGCGTGCGGACGTCCTCGATGATGTCCCAGGTACGCGTCTCGCGCAGGGAGAACTCGTACTCGGCCGCGTTGCTGCCCTTGACCATGCGCACGAACGCGTCGACGACGAAGGAGTAGTGCTGCGCGGAGACGCCGAGCAGGCGCCGCGACGGCGGCCGCCCGAGGTAGCGCTGCTCGAGGAGCGCCACCTGCTCGGTGACCTGTCGCGCATATCCGAGGAACTCCGTGCCGTCGGCGGTGAGGGTCACTCCGCGGGCGGAGCGGAGGAAGAGGGTGCGGCCGACCCGCGATTCGAGGTCCTTCATCGCCGCCGACATCGTCGGCTGGGCGACGTAGAGCAGATCGGCGGCCGCGCTGATCGACCCCTCTGCGGCGACCTCGATGAAATACACGAGTTGCTGCAGGGTGATGCCGTTCGATCCGCGGGCCATAGGCAGAGCCTATATCAACGCATAGCCCCGACGACTTACCCGATATCCGCTCAACGGCTGCACGATGGAGACACAGACTTTCCCGCGGCCGACTCCGGCCGATCACAGCAACCAGATGGGCCCCTCATGGCGAACGAGTTCACGTTCAGCATCTCCACCACCCGCTTCGACGAGGACTATGCGCCCTCCGAGAACTCGCGCATCACCACGAACTTCGCCAACCTGGCCCGAGGCGAGCACCGCCAGCAGAATCTCCGCAACGCGCTGACGATGATCGAGCGTCGATTCAACGCGCTCGCGCACTGGGACAACCCCACCCAGGACCGCTACGGCGTCGAGCTCGAAATCGTCTCGGTCGAGCTGGAGTTCACCGCAGGCGATGAGGACAAGGAGTTCCCGCTGCTCGAGGTCCTCGACATCACGATCGTCGACCGCACGACCGGCGCGCGTCATCACGGGATCGTGGGCAACAACTTCTCGTCGTACGTGCGCGACTACGACTTCAGCGTGCTGCTGCCGGCGACCACCGAGGCCGCGGGGAAGTTCACTCTGCCCGACGAGTTCGGCGTGCTGCACGGCAAGCTGTTCCAGCACTTCCTCGCCTCCGACGCGTACCGCGAGCGGTTCACCACGACGCCCGTCATCTGTATCAGCGTCTCGACGAGCAAGGAGTATCAGCGCACCGCGAACCACCACCCGGTCCTCGGTGTCGAGTATCAGCAGAACGACTACTCGCTCACCGATGAGTACTTCGGCAAGATGGGGCTCAAGGTGCGGTACTTCATGCCCCCCGGAAGCGTGGCACCGCTCGCGTTCTACTTCCAGGGCGACCTGCTGAACGATTACTCGAACCTGCAGCTGGCCGGCACCATCAGCACGATGGAGACGTTCCAGAAGATCTACCGTCCGGAGATCTACAACGCGAACGCGGCGGCGGCGCACATCTATCGGCCGACCCTCGATCAGCAGAACTTCTCGTCGACGCAGATCGGCTACGACCGCGTCGAGCGCAGCCAGCTCGCCAGCGCACAGGGGAAGTACACGGAAGAGCACTTCATGAAGCCGCACCAGGACGTGCTCGATCGCTGGGCCGCCGACTACCCGACTCCGGTCGCCTGAGCTGCGGAGCACCACGAGCATGACCACTCTTCTCCCCACCTCGATCGTCGGCAGTCTTCCGAAGCCCTCCTGGCTCGCGCAGCCGGAGACCCTCTGGTCCCCGTGGAAGCTCGAAGGCGACGCGCTGATCGAGGGCAAGCAGGATGCGCTGCGCATCGCCGTCCAGGAGCAGCGTCAGCGCGGCATCGACATCATCAGCGACGGCGAGCAGACCCGTCAGCACTTCGTCACCACGTTCATCGAGCACCTCGATGGCGTCGACTTCGATCAGCGCGAGACCGTGCGCATCCGCAATCGCTACGACGCCAGCGTGCCGACCGTCGTCGGCGCGGTGAGCCGACAGAAGCCGGTGTTCGTCGATGACGCGAAGTACCTCCGCCAGCAGACCGACCAGCCGATCAAGTGGGCGCTCCCCGGTCCGATGACGATGATCGACACTCTCGCCGACCGTCACTACAAGAGCCGCGAGAAGCTGGCGTGGGAGTTCGCGACGATCCTCAATCAGGAGGCGCGGGAGCTCGAAGCCGCGGGCGTCGACATCATCCAGTTCGACGAGCCCTCCTTCAACGTCTTCTTCGACGAGGTGCAGGACTGGGGAGTGGCGGCGCTGGAGCGGGCGGCGGAGGGGCTGCGCGCCGAGACCGTCGTGCACATCTGCTACGGCTACGGCATCAAGGCGAACACCGACTGGAAGGCGACCCTCGGATCGGAGTGGCGCCAGTACGAGGAGTCGTTCCCGCTCCTGCAGCGTTCCGCGATCGACGTCATCTCGCTCGAGTCTCAGAACTCCCATGTGCCGATCGATCTGCTCGAGCTCGTCCGAGGCAAGAAGGTCATGCTCGGTGCCATCGACGTCGCGAACGAGGCGATCGAGACGCCCGAGCAGGTCGCCGAGACCCTGCGCAGGGCGCTCGCCTTCGTGGATGCCGACAAGCTCATCCCGAGCACGAACTGCGGCATGGCGCCGTTGCCCCGCGACGTCGCCCGCGGCAAGCTGGGGGCGCTCAGCGCCGGCGCGGCTCTCGTTCGTGAGGAGCTCGCTGCCGCGCAGCGCTGACCGCCTGATCCAGCTCTGCCAGACGGGGCGGGTCGGCGCCCGGTCGCGACACCGTCACTGCCGCTGCGGCGGCGCTCCGCCGCAGAATCGAATCGATCCGGCCGGTGCTCAGGTCGGCGAGCACGCGCCGAGCCTCGGCGCCATACGCCCCCGCCTGCAGCAGACCATCGATCAGGGTGCCCATGAAGGTGTCGCCGGCGCCGACGGTGTCGACGAGTTCCACCGGAACGCCCGGAACGCGCAGGACCTCCCCGCGGACCACGGCGATCGCGCCCCGTGCGCCGAGCGTGACGACGACCAGTGCCGGACCCTCGGCCGCCCAGCGCCGCGCGACGGAGACGACATCCTCGCCGGGATGCAGCCACGCGATGTCGTCGTCGCTGGCCTTGACGACATCCGCCTGCGTCCTCAGGGCAGCGACCAGGGACCGCACTGCGTCCTCGTCGTCGATGAGCCCCGCGCGGACGTTGGGGTCGTAGCTGACGAGAGCACGTCGGTGATGCGTATCGACGAGGTCGGCGACCGCGTGCGCGCCGGGATCGAGCACGGCCGCGATCGAGCCGACGTGCAGCGCGTCGGCGCGCCTCGTGCGGGCGGTGTCGATCTCCCAGGTGATCGCGAAGTCGTAGCGCGCGGAACCCTGCTCATCCAGATGCGCGGACGCGAGCGAGGTGCGGGCACTCGCCGCGCCCTCGAGGATGACCGCTGATTCGGCGAGCCAGGCGCGGACCAGGCGTCCGTGGGCATCGTCACCGATCGCGGTGAGCAGCCGCGGACTGCGATCGAGCCGGCCGAGCGTCAGGGCGACGTTCGCCGGGCTGCCACCCGGCCGCTCGTCGACGGAGCCGTCGGCACGGTGCACGATGTCGACGAGTGCCTCGCCGACGACGAGGATGTCGGGCCGTCGGGGTGCATGCGGTTCGAAGCGGACCATGTGGAACTCCCAGGTGAGGACGATGAGGAGCGGACCTGCCGTGCGGGCGGGTGAGTGGCTCAGATCGGGGTGCCGAACTCGCGGATCGTGATGCCGGAGAAGGTCGCGGGTCCGCCATCCGCGTACAGCGAGATACCGGTGTCGCTCTCGCGGAAGTGGACCTGCTGCGAGATGACGGTGTGCCCGGCATTGACGAAGACCTCGACGCTCTGCGTGTCGACGAAGATGCGCAGATGCACGGAGCGAGCATTCGAGTCGATCGGCGCTGCCGCTCTGGTGTACGGCACCAGTGAGAATCCGCTGAGGTCCGAGGGCCCCCGGTCGACGTAGAGCTCCGCCCCGTATTTGCCGATGTTGGTGTGGCGTGAGCCGTCTGACGACCGCCCGACCGACACGCCGACGTTCGCTGCGGCGTCCCACGCGATGTCGAGCTCCAGCTCGTAGGCGCGTCCGCTCCACGGCAGCACGACGCTGCCGTCGACGGTCTGGGGTGGGAGAGTCGTCGTCGCTGTGACGTAGTTGCTCAGAGCCTCGACGGGGCGGCTGAGGAGTGAGTACCAGCCGCCGCTCTGGTGCTCGAGACGCAGTTCGCGGACGATCGAGTTCTGGCCGTTGTAGCCGTCGGAGGCATCCGTGGGAACGTCGCGGGCAGCGTACTTCCAGTTGTTCATCCACGCGATCGCGAGCCGCTTCGTCTCGGGTGCGTCGATGGAGGGCCAGGTGACGGCGGCGTACCAGTCCCAGCCCCAGTCGAGCCATTGCGGAGTGAGGTCGTCGGCGTGGAACTCCTCGCCGTCCCACGTGCCCGTCCAATAGGCGTAGGTCATCGGCAGCCCCACCCCATAGGCGTCCATGCTCGCGCCGAGCACCCAGTGGCGGGTGCCGTCATTCGCCGTCATCTCGAACAGGTCGGGGCATTCGATGCCGCCGAGCGCGTGGTTCGGATAGTCGAAGTTGCGGCGCAGCACCCAGTCGATCAGGTTCGACGATGTGTAGAACGCCGCGTATCGCGCCCTGCCGATCACGCAGACCCATTCGCTGCGCGCGGTGTCCCAGTGGATCTTCGGGTCGCGGAACCACTCCGCGTTCTCGATCTCGGCCGGTGTCGAGGCAGCCCGTCCATCGGTGTTGACGATGACCGGATCGGGGAGTGCCGTGAACGTGAACCCTCCGTCGGTCGACCAGTACAGGTACTGCTCCTGGAACTTGCGGATGCCGTCGGTCGGCTGCGTGGCGAGCGCCACGACCGCCCCTGCTCCGAATCCTGCGGTGTTCGCCGTGTCGACGACCGCGGACCCCGACCACACCGGGAAGTCCGGCTGCAACGGCATCACCGTGCCGTGGTGGGTGAAGGCGACACCGTCGCTGGTGGTCGCATGGTCCCAGCCACCTGGTCCGTTGTTCTGTCCGGAGTGCAGGTAGTACAGCTGGTACGCACCGTTGGTGGTGACCGGTCGCTGCGGGTCGCACAGCCAACCCGCGGGTGGTGTCATGTGAAAGTTCGCTCGCAGGGAGCCCGCCGGGCTCTGAGCGCGCGCCGCAAGAGGGGCAGCGCCGCCCAGGAACAGCGCGAGCGCACCAGCGCCGGCGCCTTGCAGGACGCTGCGGCGTGAGAGGGGATAGGTCATTTCGGTTCCTTTCCAGGGGTCGACGGGCGCGACGATGCGACCGCCGGATCGTGAGACGGCAGGAGGAGGATCTGGTCAGAGGAAGCGGGCGGTTCGGGTCAGGTCGACACGTCCCGTGCGGATGCGGTCATTCTCTCCGGGCTCTCGACGTCGGCGACCGTCATCGTGATCGGACCGCCGTGATCCGTCGTGAGGATCAGTGTGATCGGACCGTCGCCGAGGACGACGAGGTTCGATGCCGTCGCACTGCCGTCGCCGACGAAGACCTCCAGGAGAGGCCCGTCGAGACTCATCAGCAGCGTGACGGGGGAGGTGCCGACGAGAGGGACGGCACTCGTCGAGGGGAAGTCCTGATGCACGGCCTCGGCCGCACGCCCCCTCCGAGTGACGCGCAGCTCGCCGCCGCGTGGATCGTGGTCGAGCTCGACGGTGGCATCCGCATCGCCCGACAAGGCGAACCGGACGGCACCGGTCGATGCCGGATCCCACGATGCCTGCAGGATCGCGTGCGTGCCGAGCATGATCGTCGACGGATGCGCCGTGTCCGCGACCGTCGTCTCCGACCCCTGCGCGAGCAGCTCACCGACGAACGGCGCGGGCTCCTGTACGAGCCGAGCCGCGCCATCGACCGTCCGCAGGCTCAGTCTGCGTGGCAGCGACATCGCCCCTCGCCAGGGCGTCGAGGGGAAGACGTGCGCGTACCTCCAGTTGCTCATCCAGCCGAGCATGATCGCCTCGCCGCCGGGAGCGCTGTCGAAGGTCACTCCCGCGTACAGGTCGCGCCCATGGTCGAGGCGCTCGAGCTCCGGCCTGTCGGGTGTGAACACGGCACCGTCGAACGCACCCACGATGTAGTGCATGGACGAACCGTCTGCGTCTGCATCCTCGCCCACCGGGTTCGTGCTCAGCAGCAGGACCCAGCGCAGGTCGTGCGGGTCGCCGTCGAGGGGGAGCAGCACCAGGTCGGGACACTCCCACACCACACCGACATCGCCCAGGGGGCCGAAGGTGCTCTGCAGACTCCAGGACCGGAGGTCCGTCGATGAGTAGATGAGCACCTGCCGATCATCGGCCTCGACCGTGAGCATGATCCAGCGGGATCGGCCCGTCGGGTCGTCGAATCGGACCACCTTCGGGTCGCGGAACGCGCTCGTGCCCCGGTCCAGGATCGGATTCGCCGGGTCGGGCAGCCAGGTGTATCCGCCGTCGCGGCTGCTCGCGGTCGACTGGGCCTGGTGATCGTCGTGGAACGCGCTGGTGTAGAACGCCGTGAGCGACGTCTCGTCTCCGTCGGTCGTGGCGACCACCGATCCCGAGAAGATCTGCTCGCCGTCCCGGTGCGACAGGGCGACCGGATGCTCTCTCCAGTGCTGCAGGTCGGAGCTCGTCGCGTGTCCCCAGCTCATGTTGCCCCAGTCCGAGCCCGACGGGTTGTACTGGAAGTAGAGGTGCCAGACGCCCCGGTCGTGGACGAGGCCGTTGGGGTCGTTCATCCAGTTCCGTCGCGGCGTGAAATGGAACGCGGGACGCGGCACGATCGTCCGCGTCGCAGTGATGGGTGAAGACATGGGGTCCCTCAGATCGACTCTCGCTGGATCGGGGGGCACGCGACACGCAGCTGCAACGACGGAGCCGGCGGCTCCTCGATCCCCAGCAGCACCCGTACGCCGGCGGCTCCGAGCTCGTAGTGCGGGAGGGCGACGGTCGACAGCGGCGGGCGCAGGTGCGCGGCGATCACATCCTGATTGTCGAAGCCCATCACGGCGATGTCCTCGGGGATGCGTCGACCGTGCTCCCGCAGGCCGTCGTAGAGCCCCATCGCCACCCGGTCGTTGTGGCAGAACACGGCCGTCGCGCCGGATGCCAGCACGCGCGACGTCGCCGCGTACCCGCCCTCCTGCGCCGGCTCGGAGGGGAAGACGAGCGACTCGTCGAAACCGACCCCTGCCGCCGTCAGTGCGGACCGGTAGCCGGCGAGCCGCCCGGACTGGGCCGGCGACGGCGTCGTCGTGTTGATGAACGCGATCCTCCGGTGGCCGGCGGCGAGCAGCTCCTCGGTGGCGGTGCGTCCGCCCTGCTCCTCGTCGGGGACCACGGAGCGCAGACCGCTGCCGTCGGCGAAGCAGTCCACGAGCACCGCATCGGTCTGGTGCAGCGCCTCCGGCACGACGATCTCCCGGTGGTACCAGGTCGAATAGAGGATCCCGTGCACCTGGTGCTCGAGCATCATCGCGATCGCGTCGTTCTCGACCGCCGTGTTGCCGTCGGTGTTGGCGACCAGCAGCACGTACCCGTGCTTCCACGCTTCGTCCTGGGCGCCGTGGATGATCTGGCCGGCGAACGGGGTCGTGGCGATCGCGTCTGCGACGAGGCCGATGAAGCGCGAGGTGCCCTGAGAGAGCGTCTTCGCCAGCGCGTTCTGCCGGTAGCCGAGCGCCGCGACCGCCTCCTGCACGCGCCGGCGAGCCTCGGCGCCGATGCGGGCACCTGCTTTGTCGTTCACGACGTGCGAGACCGTCGCCACCGAGACTCCCGCGGCCTTCGCGACGTCGCGCATCGTGACCGAGGGCGTGTGCTTGCCGTGCTCGGAGGTACTCATCCCTTGGTCGCTCCACTCTCGAGTCCGTTGATCATGGCTTTGTTCAGCACCAGGAACACCAGCAGCAGCGGCGTCACGGTCACGCACACTGCGGCGAACGTCGCCGTCCAGTCGGTGTTGCCCATCGCCCCGATGTAGTTCTGCAGGCCGAGCGGAATCGTCTTCAATCCGTCGGAGAGCACGAACGTGTTCGCGAAGATGAAGTCGTTCCAGATGAAGATGCTGTTCACGAGCACCACAGTAATGATCGTGTTGACCGACAGCGGGAAGGTGATCTGCGCGAAGATGCGGTACGGCCCTGCCCCGTCCAGGGACGCGGCTTCGTACATCTCCCGCGGAATGTACTCGTAGAACGACGAGAACAGATACACCGCCATGGGGAGCGAGAACGCGGCGAGCGGGATGATCATCGACAGATGCGTGTCCAGCAGTCCGACCTGCGAGTAGTCGATGAACAGCGGCACCAGGGCGATCTGCACCGGCACGATGATGCCGAGCAGGAACAGCGATCGGACGAGAGCGCTGAACCGGAAGCCGAGCACCTGCAGCGCGAACGCGGCCATCATGCCGGCGATCACGATCAGGATGCTCGCCCCCAGCGTGACGATCAGGCTGTTGACGATGTTGAGCCACAGGTTCCCCGAGGCGAAGGCTCGCGCGTAGTTCTCGAGGGTGAACTCGGTCGGCAGCGCGAACGGGTTGCCGCCGGCGAAATCGCTGGCGGTGCGGAAGCTGGTGAGCAGCAGCCACAGGAGCGGGTACACCTGCACGATCACGATCAGCACGACCGTGACGCTGAGGAGGGTTCTCTGGACGCGCACCCGGGAAGAACCGGAGGAGGTCGTTCGACGGCGCGGCGTCACAGGGGGCGCCGGTTCGGTCGACCGAACGGGGGCGGTGAGTACTGGCGCGGTCATGAGTCGTCCCTTCGACGAAGGAGCAGGAAGATGAGGCCGACGGCGATGAGGCACTCGACGACGATGAACACCGAGATCGCGCTCGCGTAGCCGTAGTCGGTGTGGACGAACGCGGTCTTGTACATGTAGGTCGTCAGCAGTTCGGACGACTGGCCGGGACCGCCGTTGGTGAGCAGGTAGGGGATGTCGAAGCCGCGCAGCGCAAAGGTCGTCGCCATGATCGTGGTCGTGATCCAGACCGGGCGGATGTAGGGGAACCGGATGCGCCAGAACACCTGCCACCAGGATGCGCCGTCGAGTCTCGCTGCCTCTTCGAGATCTTTGGGTACCGCGATGAGGGCGGCGTAGATGATGAGCATGTACAGCCCCGTGAAGCGCCAGCCCTCCGGGATCGACACCGCGGCCAGCACGGTCTGCACGTTCGAGAGCCAGGCCGTCTGCAGGTGTTCGAGGCCGAGCCAGGCGAGGAGCTGATTGAGCAGGCCGACGGGCTCGAGCGAGTAGATGCGCTGGAAGAGGAAGGCGATCGCCACGGTCGAGATCACGGCGGGCAGCAGGTACAGCGTCTTGACCAGCTCGCGGGCCCGGGGGAGCGCCGTCAACAGCCCGGCGACGGCCAGAGCGCCTCCGAGCTGCAGGACGAGGCAGATCGCGAGGTAGCCGAGCGCGTTCGAGAACGCCGTCCAGAACACGTCGTCGCGCGTGAGCATCTTGACGTAGTTGTCGAGGCCGACGAAGCCCATCTCGGTGATGCCGTCCCAGCGGAAGAAGCTCAGGACGAGTGACTGCAGGATCGGCAGCAGGACCGCCACACCGTAGAGCAGCAGCGGGGGAATGAGGAACACGGCCACCGAGAGGCGAGAGCGACGCGGCAGCATCGAGGTCAGCGCGCTCTTCGGCTTCCGCGCCCGGGGTGAGCGCGGCGACGCCGCGCCCACCCCGGGCTGTGCGAGATCAGTCATCGAGGTTCTCCGCGAGGCTCGCATCCATGGTCTTGATGAACTCGTCGGGGGTGATGTCACCCTGGACGAGCAGTGTCAGCTCCTGCTGCAGGCGCGTGTTCGTGGCCGGGTCCAGCTGCGTGTCCCAGGGCATCGCGATCTTCGGCCCGACGTTGTCGGCCTCCGTCACCGCCCGTGAGTAGAGGTCGGTGGCGTTGTCGGGGATCGTGGTCTCGACGTTCGTGGTCGGCGAGAGCGCACCGGTCGCCGCATACAGCTCCGGGTAGCGGTCGAGTGCGAACGCGAGGAAGTCCCGGACGAGCGGGTCGTAGGTCTGCGCGTTCACGGCCATGCCGATGCCGGACGGGGTCACGTACTCATTGTCTGCGGTGACGGCGCCGTCGATGGTCGGCAGGGTGAAGTAGTCGACATCGTCGCGCACGGCGGCGTCGAGCGAATCGGTCGCGAGGTTGCCGAGCTCCCAGGTGCCGATGTTGTACACGGCCGCGCGTCCGGAGGTGAAGAGCGCCTGCGCGTCGGCGTAGCCCGTCGAGGAGAAGCCCTCCTGGAAGCATCCGGCCTGACCGAGGCTGTACAGCCACTCCGCGGCGGCGCGACCGGCGGGATCGGCGAACGATGCGTCTCCGTTCTTGAGATCCTGGATGTACTCCGGCCCGGCCATGCGGAACGGGTAGTAGGCCATGTAGCGCTCGAGCGGCCACTGGTCCTGACCGTCCAGGGCGATCGGTGTGATCCCCTGGGCGCGGAGCGCCTCGCACATCTGCGGGAAGTCGTCGAGCGTCGCCGGCACGGTCACGCCGGCGTCGTCGAACAGCGCGGTGTTGTACCAGAAGAACTCGAGCTGGAACTCGAACGGCACCATGTAGAGCGAGCCGTCGTCGAAGCGCTGGTAGTTGAGCGCGGCTTCGCGGTACTCGTCGCTGAGCCCGAGGTCCTCCAGCAGCAGGTCGACGTCGACCATCCGCCCTTGCCCTGCGAGCTTCTGCGCGAACGGTGTGGCATCGGTGTCGAAGAGCTCCGGGAGCTTGTTCGCGGCTGCCAGGGTCTCGTACTTCTGGATGTACGAGGGGCGGTCGGGCGTCGTGATGAGGTTGAGCGCGAATCCGGGGTGCTCTGCGGCGTACTCGTCGGCGATCTTCTCCATCGTCGTGATGACGCCGCCGTCTGCGGGCCGGGAGAGCAGCCAGGAGATCTCGCGGGGGACGATGTCGCCGTCCGGATCGACATCGGTGGGGTCGGCGCTGCCGGACGTACCGGTGCAGCTGGTGAGTGCGAGAGCGGTGACGGCCAGTGCGGCGAAGAGTGCCACTGCGCGGGGGGTGGTGTGCATGTCGGAATCTCCTTTGATCATGTGCGGTGCAGCGGGAATTCGGGTCAGTTCGTGGACGTGAGGAGGTCGTGCGTCAGGGGAGCGGCCTCGGCGGCGGCGTCGCGCGTCGACACCGAGAACTCGGTGACCGTCACGGTGCCTTCACCGACGAACGCGCCGATGCGGCCGACCGGTCGGTCGTAGATTCGCGTGCTCAGCACCACGGCATCGTCGACGGTCGCGACGCAGATGTCTCCGTCGACGATCACCTCGAGGGTGTGTGGACCGTCGCCGAGCGGCACGGGGCGCTCGAGCTCGATCACGAAGGGGACGTCACCGGATATCTGCCACTGCTCCGTGCCGGTCTGGCGCCGGGGCCACCGGTCGAGAACGAGGCGATCTCGCTGCGGCTCCAGTCGCAGCACGTAGCCCTCGTCGCCGTCGGCGCTCGCGCGCAGGAGCACGCCGCACTCCCGTGTGCCCTCTGCGATGTCGAAGCGGGCCACGACGCGGAAGGAGTCGGGGCTGTCGTCGGGGCTGAGCGCATCGGCGTATCCGTCCGGTGCGCTCAGGATCGTGCCGGCGGGAATGCTGCTGATCGCTTCCTCGAAGGTCTCGCGGAGCTCGGCGGCGGGGTGGAAGGCGAGAGTGCCGTCGGAACGCTGCTCCGCTTCGAGCACCGACATCGTGCCGGCCCACTGCCAGGCGCCGTCGTCGGCTGTGCCTTCTCGTGTCGCGATCCACCCGAAGAAGAGACGTCGGTCGCCGCGCGCGGCGGACTTCGCCGCGTAGAAGGCGCGACCGTCGAGAGTGTCGTACGCGGGCACGATCCACGGGCCGTGGAGGCTGCGGGCCATGCGGTACCGGGTCGTGAAGGCGTCGCTGAACTCGGATGAGACCAGATACCACCAGTCGCCCCACTGGAACACCTCCGGGCATTCGTAGGCGACCGTGCGGCGCGGATCCCAGAACGGAGCCGCGGGCTCCCAGCGGGTGAGATCGCGCGACGTGCACTGTGCGATGACGCCACGGCGTCGGAGCGGCCCTTCGGTGTGGCGGGCGGTGATGAGCATGCGCCACAGCTCTGCGTCCGCATCCCAGAAGACGTAGGGGTCGCGCCAATCGCCGGTCTCGTATCCGGCCGTCGCGCCGAAGGTGTCGGCTGCGTGGCGCTGCCAGGACTGCATGCCGTCGAGGCTCGTCGCGTGCAGCACGAGCTGCAGCGGGAGCCCGTCCGCCCCGAGGCGGTCGGGGTTCTGCCCCGTGTAGAACGCGTGGTGGACACCGTCGTCGTCGCGCACGATGCTGCCGGTGTAGATGTTGAAGTCCGCAGCCTGGTTCCCGCCCGAGGCGATGGCGACGCCGGTCTCGTGGAAGTCGACGAGGTTCTCGGTCACCACCCGCTGCCAGGGCATGCCCTCTTTCGGCGTGCGACGCGTCTCGTGCAGGTAGAAGAGATGGAACACGCCATCCTCCTGGTACGGGATGACATCCCCCACCCATGCGCCGTCCGGCCGGTAGAACCCTCGCTGGCTCATCGTCACCTCTTCGTTGATGGTTAATCGGTTACGCATGACGATAGCCGCAGGCAGTGGCGCTGGTCAAGCGGTTAATCACGTTAACCACCAGAACTTCTCCGATGTGTCATCGGGAGCCCTGCGAGCCGTCGGAGGGCGTGGCCGGACGGCGTCCCCTCGCGGTCGAAACTCAGTCGATCAGCGAGGTGATCGCGGGGTCGCGGCGGGCGACCTCGGCCGCGGTCGACACGATCACGCGGCGCATGGCGGCGACCGCGATCGCGGGGGTCACGTCGGACCGGTGCGCGAGGCTCACGGTGCGCGTCATCATCGGATGCGAGAGGCGCACGGACCGCAGCGCCGGACGGTCGAGCAGCACCATGGCGGGCACGACGGCGACGCCGAGGCCGCGCTCGACGAAGCGCAGCACCGCGTCCATCTCGGCGCCGGCCAGCAGCGGCACGGGCGCGAGGCCGGCGGAGCGGAATGCGGCGTCTGTCGTGGCGCGCAGCTCGTAGCTCTCGTCGAAGGCGATCAGCGGCAGGGAGGCGAGCCCCGGGAGGTCGAGCGAGGGGGCCGTGGTCACGGGAGGCTCAGCGGCCGACGAGACGACGACGAGCTCTTCCGTCAGCAGCGGCATCCGCGTCAGGCTCACTCCGGCCGGCGGCTGCCCCTCCGACGCGGTGACCAGGGCGATGTCGAGCGCGCCGACCGCGAGCTGTTCGACGAGCGTGCGCGACCCCGCTTCGGTGAGCTGCAGCTCGACGCCGGGATGGGCGGCATGGAACACGCTGATCGCCTCGGCGACGAGGCTGATGCACAGGGTCGGAGTCGCCCCGAGGCGGACCCGACCGCGGCGGAGCCCGGCGAGCTCGCCCATCTCCTCGCGGATCGCCTCGGCCTCGGCGAGCATGCGCTGCGCGCGGGGGAGCAGTGTCTCGCCGGCGGCCGTGAGCGCGATGTGGCCGCGGGCGCGGTGGAACAGTTCGGCGCCGAGTTCGCGCTCGAGCGTGGAGATCTGCCGGCTCAGCGAGGGCTGTGCCAGGTGGAGGTGCTCGGAGGCGCGGGTGAAGTGTCCGAGGCGGGCGACTTCGACGAACCCGCGGAGCTGCTCGAGGTTCATGACCATAGCCTACCCGCATCGTTACGACGCCAACTATGCATTGGAGTTATTAGGATCGCCTAACTAGCGTCGAAGGCATGAGTACACGCGAACGTCAGATCTCCACCACGGTCCTGGTCATCGGCACCGGAGGATCCGGCCTGCGAGCGGCGATCGAGATCGCCGAACACGGTGTCGACGTCCTCGCCGTCGGCAAACGTCCGCGCCAGGACGCACACACCTCCCTGGCAGCCGGCGGGATCAACGCGGCCCTGGGGACCATGGACTCCGACGACACCTGGCAGCAGCACGCCGCCGACACCATCAAGGAGAGCTACCTGCTCGCCAACCCCCACACGGTCGAGATCGTGACGCAGGGCGCCGAGCGCGGCATCCGCGACCTCGAGCGCTGGGGCATGGACTTCGCCAGGGAAGACGACGGCCGCATCTCGCAGCGCTTCTTCGGCGCGCACACGTTCCGCCGCACGGCCTTCTCGGGCGACTACACGGGCCTCGAGATCCAGCGCACCCTCGTGCGCAAGGCCGAGCAGCTCGAGGTGCCGATCCTCGACAACGTCTACATCACGCGTCTGCTCGTGCGCGACAACGTCATCTTCGGCGCCTACGGGTTCGACCAGGCCGACGGCACGCGCTACCTGATCCACGCGGACGCCGTGATCCTCGCCGCCGGCGGACACAACCGCATCTGGCGCCGCACCTCCTCCCGCCGCGACGAGAACACCGGTGACTCCTTCCGCCTCGCGGTCGACGCCGGTGCCCGCCTGCGCGACCCGGAGCTCGTGCAGTTCCATCCGTCCGGCATCATCGAGCCCGAGAACGCCGCCGGCACGCTCATCTCCGAAGCGGCGCGCGGTGAGGGCGGCATCCTGCGCAACGCGCTCGGCGAGCGGTTCATGCCCAAGTACGACCCGGAGCGGATGGAGCTGTCGACCCGCGACCGGGTCGCGCTCGCCGCGTACACCGAGATCAAGGAAGGACGCGGCACCGAGAACGGCGGCGTCTGGCTCGACGTCTCGCACCTGCCGCGCGAGACGATCATGACCCGTCTGCCGCGCGTCTACCAGACGATGATGGAGTTGCAGATGCTCGACATCACCACCGATCCGATCGAGATCGCGCCGACGGCGCACTACTCGATGGGCGGGGTGTGGGTGCGCCCCGAAGATCACCAGACCGATGTCGAGGGGCTGTACGCGATCGGCGAGGCGTCCAGCGGCCTCCACGGCGCGAACCGCCTCGGCGGCAACTCGCTCATCGAACTGCTCGTGTACGGGCGCATCGTCGGGCAGGCGGCGATGGCCCACGCGGCCGGGCTGGAAGCGCAGCAGCGGTCGGCCGAAGCCGTCGCCGTCGCCAGGGCCGAGATCGCCGATCTCCTGGCCGCGGACGGACGGGAGAACGTGCGGGCGCTGCAGCGCGCCATC
The DNA here is from genome assembly GCF_044743625.1 of Microbacterium sp. NPDC087591. Lineage (NCBI taxonomy): Bacteria > Bacillati > Actinomycetota > Actinomycetes > Micrococcales > Microbacteriaceae > Microbacterium > Microbacterium sp. NPDC087591. Next base: position 896,489 of record NZ_JBIUWU010000001.1, on the reverse strand, counting down.
CGCAACACCATGACCGAGCATGCGGGCGTCGTCCGCGACGAGCAGGGGCTGCGCGCCGGCCTCGCCGAACTCGACATGATCGAGGGCCGCATGGAGGACATCGGCATCCACCCCGACATCGCCGGGTTCCAGGACCTCGCACACGCGTTCGACCTCAAGGCATCGGCGCTCGCTGCGCGCGCGACGATGGAGGCAGCGCTGGAGCGTCGTGAGACCCGCGGATGCCATAACCGCAGCGACTTCCCCGACACCGATCCGACCCTGCAGGTGAACCTGGTGTGGAGCCCGCGGGACGGCATCACGCACGAGGCCATCCCTGAGATCCCCGCCGAGATCGCCGAGCTCATGCGCGAGGTCGACACCGCAGGCAAGCTCGTCGAGTAGCTCCCGACCGCGACTCCCGACGGGGCCGAGGGGTCAAGATGCGCCGCTCGCCGGCCGCTCCGTGCGGCGTGTCTTGACCCCTCACCGGGAATGTCAGCCGGCCTGCGGTTCCTCGGTGTCGATCACGCCGATCCCGACGGCCTCGTGGTCGGGCTCGGGCTCGTCGCGCTTGGGCGCGACCGGCTCCTCACCCGGGTCCTTCTCGGTGCTCGGCTCCTGCAACTGCTCGGTGCTCGGCACCTCTTCGGGGTCTGCCTGCTCGGCCGATTCTTCCTGCGCGGCGGAGGCGTCCGGTTCGGGCGACTCCGCCGTCAGCTCGCCTGCGTCGGCGCCCGATGCGGGAGTGGGGGTGGGAGCCTGGGTCTCGGGAGACGGTTCCTGCTCCGGTGTGCTGTTGGTCATGATCGTCCCTTTCGCGATGTCTTCGCGATCAGGATGCCGTCGGAACCGCCCCGCATGAAGGGGCTTGACGCCGCTTAAGAAATGCACCTGGTTGAGGGTGCCGTACGAGTGCGCCCGCCGACAGGAACCGCAGGATCCCTGTGTCATCACTCATGCGATCAGGTTAATGGGGGTGAACCGAAACGGGGAAGGCGGCGTAACCTGGACGCGTGACTGCGTACGTCTCGGCTTTCGACCTGTTCTCCATCGGAGTGGGGCCATCGAGCTCCCATACCGTGGGTCCGATGCGCGCGGCCCTGGACTTCGTCCACCGGCTCGGTGCGAGCGAGACGCTCGCCGACGTGTCGAGGGTCGAGTGCACGTTGTTCGGCTCCCTGGGTGCGACCGGCATCGGACACGGCACGCCGGATGCCGTCGTGGCGGGTCTGCGCGGGCTGTCGCCGGAGAGCTGCGACCCCGCGGAGGTGCGTTCCGCCTGGACCGAGTACCCGGCCGGCGAGCTGCTCACGCTCGATGGGAGGCAGCAGATCCCGTTCGCGAAGACCGACATCGTCTTCGCCCCGCGCACCCGCCTGCCGGGCCACCCGAATGCCATGACCCTCACCGCGTGGGATGCCGCCGGCGCAACGGTCGCCGAGGAGACGTACTACTCGATCGGCGGAGGCTTCATCCGGCGCGAAGGGGAGGGCACGTCGATCGCGGCTGCGGGATTCCCCTACTCCTACACGGATGCGGCGTCGTTGCTCGCACTGTGCGATGAGCGCGGACTGTCGATCGCCGAGGTCGCGCGGCTGAACGAGACCGCCGTGCGCAGCGAGGAAGAGGTGGCTGCGGGGCTGGATGCCATCTGGAATGCCATGTCGGCCTGCGTCGACGCAGGTCTGCACTCCGACGGCGTGCTGCCGGGCATGCTCAAGGTGAAGCGGCGGGCGGGCACGATCCGCGCGCAGCTCGAAGAGGTCGAAGCGGACGGGCATCGCGAACTCCCCGGCGAATGGCTCGGGGCCTTCGCGCTCGCCGTCAACGAGGAGAACGCGGCGGGCGGACGAGTCGTCACCGCACCGACGAACGGCGCGGCCGGCATCCTGCCCGCGGTGGCGATGTATTGGTGGCGCTTCCTCGCCGACTCCGGACTCGGTGCCGGCAACGCGGTCACGCCCTACGGCGAGCTGGTCGGCAGCGCGCTGCTGGGTTTCGGCCCCGACGGTCGCAGCCTCGCGGCGCAGGTGGATGCCGGCCTCGATCCGGAGCAGACCGCCGAGGCGAACCGTCGCCGGGGCATCCGTCGATTCCTGCTCACGGCCACCGCGCTCGGCTCGCTGTTCAAGGCGAACGCCTCGATCTCGGGCGCAGAGGGCGGATGCCAGGCCGAGGTCGGCTCCGCGTGCGCGATGGCCGCCGGGGGTCTCACCGCGGTGATGGGCGGGACGAACCGGCAGATCGAGAACGCGGCCGAGATCGCGATGGAGCACCACCTCGGCCTCACGTGCGACCCCATCGGCGGGCTCGTGCAGATCCCCTGCATCGAGCGCAACGCGATCGCCGCCTCGACCGCCGTGACCGCGGCACGCCTCGCGCTGCGCGGCGACGGCCGCCACTACGTCTCGCTGGATGCCGTGGTCGAGACGATGCGTCAGACCGGCGCCGACATGTCGACCAAATACAAGGAGACCAGCGAGGGCGGCCTCGCGGTGAACGTCATCGAGTGCTGAGGGCGCCGGGATCGCCTGAACCCGGTGTCGGGAGCTCCCGGTAGCCTGCCGACAGGCATGACACGCAGGGGAGTGCGATGGATCCGTTCTGGGACCCGAACAGTCGGCGACGGCGGCAGCAGCCGGTCGTAGCCGTGCGTCCGACCGACGACGCCCCCACACCCGGCGCGCAGTGGCCGACGAGCATCCCGGCCGTCGCACAGGTGCTGCAGGAGGGCATCGACCTCCACCCCGGCGTGACGTTCCTCGTGGGCGAGAACGGCAGCGGCAAATCGACCATCGTCGAGGGCGTCGCGATCGCGTACGGGCTCTCGCCCGAGGGTGGCTCACGCCAAGCCAAGCACAGCACGCGTCCCACGGAGTCGCCCTTGTCGGAGTGGCTGCGGCTCCAGCGCGGAGTCGGGGCGAACCGGTGGGGCTTCTTCCTGCGCGCCGAGACGATGCACTCGTTCTACACGTATCTGGAAGAGAATCCGTCACCCCGCGGAGATGTCGCGTTCCACGAGATGAGTCATGGCGAGTCCTTCCTCGCACTGCTGGAGAGCAGGTTCGACGAACCGGGGTTCTACTGTCTCGACGAGCCTGAGGCGGCGCTGTCGTTCTCGTCGACGCTCGCACTCGTCGCGGTGCTGCAGCGCATCGTCGATGAAGGCGGCCAGGTGCTCTGCGCCACGCACTCGCCGGTGCTCGCCGCGCTCCCCGGTGCGCGCATCCTCGAGGTCGGGGACTGGGGCATCCGTCCCGCCGAGTGGAACGACCTCGAGCTCGTGAACCACTGGCGGTCGTTCCTCGACTCGCCACCGCGCTACCTGCGTCATCTGCTCGACTAGCACCCGCGCCCGTCCGTGGCGGAAGTCGTAGGCTGGCGGGCATGACCGAGCACACACCCCCGAAGCGGCGCGGGCGCCCACGGGGAGTGTCCGACGCACGGGAGCGGATCATCGCCGCGGCCGTCGAGGAGTTCGGCGAGCACGGCTACGAGGCGGCGACCATCCGGCTCATCGCCGCGCGAGCAGGAGTGGACTCGGCGCTCGTACACCACTACTTCGGCACCAAGGCCGACCTCTTCGCCGAGGCCATCGGCATCCCGCTCCGACCCGATATCGATGTGCCGGGGATCCTCGCCGGACCCCGCGACGAGATCGGCGAGCGACTGATCCGCTACGTGCTGCAGGCGTTCGAACAGCCGGAGATCCGCCGCCGCGGGGTCATGCTGCTGCGCACGGCGATCGGCAGCAAGCTGACGACCCCGCTGCTGGCCGGCTTCCTGTCTCGGGAGCTTCTCTCGCGGGTGGCGAAGAGTCTCGACGTCGACGATGCGGAGCTGCGCGCATCGCTCGTCGCCTCGCAGATCGCCGGGATGCTGATCGCCCGCTACGTGCTGAGGCTGCCGGCGCTCGCCACCGCATCTGTCGATGACCTCGTGGCGCGGGTCGGGCCGACCGTCCAGCGCTACCTCTTCGACTGACCGTTGACGGCGTTCGCGCGCAGGCGCATAATTCATCGCATGATGAATAATCTCGCGGTCGAGGTCTCGCAGCTGCGGGTGCAGCGCGGGAAGACGTCGGTGTTCGACGGGATCGACCTCGCGATCCCGCGGGGACAGATCACCGGACTGCTCGGTCCCTCCGGATGCGGCAAGACCACGCTCATGCGCTCGATCGTCGGCGTGCAGCGGATCGCGTCCGGCGAGGTCATCGTGCTGGGCGAGCCCGGCGGATCCCGGCAGTTGCGGCATCGCGTGGCCTACGGCACTCAGGGTGCCGCGCTATACGGCGATCTGAGCGTGCGCCAGAACCTGTCGTACTTCGCCTCCCTGCTCAAGGCCCCGAAGGGCGACGTCGACCGCGTGATCGCCGAGGTCGGACTCGGACCGCAGGCCGGTCAGCTGGTCGACTCGCTCAGCGGTGGGCAGTCGACGCGGGTCTCGCTCGCGATGGCGCTGATCGGATCCCCCGAGCTGGTGGTGCTGGATGAGCCGACGGTCGGGCTCGACCCGGTGCTGCGGTCCGAGCTGTGGGCGCTGTTCCGCAGCCTCGCCGACCGCGGCGTCACCCTCATCGTCTCGAGCCATGTCATGGACGAGGCGCTCCGGTGCGACCGGTTGCTGCTGCTGCGCGACGGGCGGATCATCGCCGACACCACCCCGCACGCCCTGCTGGTCGACACCGGTACGGACGATCCTGAAGCCGCGTTCCTGGCCCTGATCGAGCGCGACCGATCCGCCTCCGGGGCGACACGGCGATCGCGCAGGGAAGCGCGCCCGGACGAGGGGGAGGCGCCGGCATGAACGGGCTGCGGATGTTCGCCACAGCCGGCAGGGTGCTGACGCAGCTGCGGCATGATCCACGCTCGATCGCGCTGATGCTGATCGCGCCGAGCCTGCTGGTCGGCCTGTTCGCGTGGCTGTTCAGCGATCAGGAGGGGGTGTTCGATCAGTTCGGCGGAGCGATCCTGGCGCTGTTCCCGTTCATCGTGATGTTCCTGATCACCTCGATCACCACGTTGCGGGAGCGCCGGTCCGGCACGCTGGAGCGGCTGATGACCACGCCGCTCGGCAAGGCCGACTTCATCCTCGGGTATGCGCTCGCCTTCGGGCTCATGGCGCTGCTGCAGGCCGTGATCACGGTGTCGTTCGCGGTGGGGGTGTGCGGTCTCGACGTCGACGGTCCGCTCTGGCAGCTCGGGCTGGTCGCGATCGTCGACGCCCTGCTGGGCACTGCGCTCGGACTGCTCGCGAGCGCGTTCGCTCAGACCGAGTTCCAGGCCGTGCAGTTCATGCCGCTGCTGGTGTTCCCGCAGATCATCCTGGGTGGGCTGTTCATGCCGCGCGACCAGATGCCCGACGTGCTCCACGCGATCTCGGACTGGCTGCCGCTGAGCTATGCGATCGACACGATCAACGCCGTCGCGGCGGGAGACGAGGGCTGGGACGTGTTCGGTCCGCTGCTCGTGGTGCTGGCGTTCGCGGTGGGCGCGCTCGTGCTGGCGTCGTTGACGCTGCGCCGGCGCACGCGCTGATCCCTCGGCCGCGTGCTCAGCGCGCGGCGCGGTTCTTGGTGTGCCTGGTCGGCGCGGCGACCCAGGGATCTTCCGGCCAGGGATGTTTCGGGTACCGGCCGCGCATCTCCGCCCGCACCTGCGCGTAGGGGCCCGACCAGAACGAGGTGAGGTCGTCCGTGACCGCGAGTGGTCGGCCTGCGGGGGAGAGCAGATGGAACAGCACCGGTACGCGTCCGTCGACCAGCCGCGGCGTCTCGGCCCAGCCGAAGCACTCCTGCAGCTTCACGGCGACCACGGGGCGGGCGTCGGGATCGTCCGGTGCCGGGTACGCGATGCGGATGCGGGACCCGCTGGGCACTTCGAGTCGCTCGGGCACCAGCTCATCGAGGCGCGCGGCTTCGGGCCACGGCAGCAGCCGGCGCAGCGCCGACGTCAGATCCAGTCGGGCTGCCGGGGTGCCGGATGCCAGGGAGTCGAGCTCCGGCGCGAGCCAGGTGTCGAGGGCGGCGAGGAGCCCGGAGTCCGAGACGTCGGGCCAGGGCGCTCCCAGCTCGCGATGCAGCAGCGCCAGGCGACACCGCAGTTCGGTGGCCGACGCCGACCAGGTGAACATGCCCAGCCCGTCACGCTGCAGCGTGCGCCGCACGGCATCGCGGCCCTCCTCGGCCGATGCGCGCACGGGTGCCGAGGAGCGCAGGATCGCGCCCACGCGGCGCTCGCGCCTGGCCTGCACGCGACCGGCGACGAACTCCGCCTCGATGCGGTCGGTGAGCAGATGGCTCGCTGCCTGCTCCATCTGCTCCTCGGTGAGCGCGGCCGCCGACCGGACGACCGCCCCGGACCCGGCCGCCGCACGCCCGGAGGCGCGAGCGACGTCGGCGATGGCCAGCCACTCGACCGCCGCGAGTGGACCGGTCACCCCCGCGCGGGTACCGGAAGCCAGCAGGAACGTCGCCCCGCCGGAGGTCTGTTCCACACGGCGGGCGACCCGCTCGGGAAAGGCCAGCGCGATCACGAGACCGACGCCGTCGAGGTCGGAGCGCACGCCCGGGGTCGCCGTGCTCAGACGCTCGAGGCGGTCCGCGTCATTGCGCCAGCGACGGGCATCCGGCGTGCGCGCGCCTCGCAGTGCGATGAGCGCCTGGGCGACATCCGAGTCCGCGGTGCGCAGGTCGCCGCCCAGCAGCGCCACGACCTCGGCGGCGAGTCGAGCTCCCACCGTCGGACCACCGTCACGCAGGGCGCGGGCCAGTCGCGGATCCGTGGGGATGCGGGCCAGAGCCCGACCCTCAGCGGTGGCGCGGCCGTCGTCGTCGATCGCGCCGAGTCCGTGGAGCACCGTGACGGCGTCGGAGAGGCTGTCGGCGGGAAGTGGGTCGATCAGCCGCAGGCCGGTTCCGCCTGGGGCGCCCCAACACGCGAGCAGCAGGGCGGCGTCCGCAAGGTCGGTCGACGCGATCTCCGGCGTCGGACGGGCGGGCGCGGCGGCGTAGGTGCGCTCATCGACGCAGCGGACGACGGTTCCCGGCCCCTGGCGGGTGCCGCGGCCGGCGCGCTGCACGCATGACGAGCGAGAGGCCGCCGCGGTCACCAGTCCCGTCATCCCGCGTGCCGCGTCGCGCTGCGGAGTGCGGGCCAGGCAGGTGTCGACCACCAGCCGCACACCGGGCACTGTGAGAGACGACTCCGCGAGCGAGGTCGTGACGATGATGCGCGGCCGCTCATCGGCGCGGCGGCCGCGGATCACGGCATCCTGCTCGGCGGCGGGCATCCGCCCGTGCAGCTCGCGCACGTCGAAGGCGTCGGTCGCGTCGCGGACGCGGCGGGCGATCTCCGACACCTCGCGGGCGCCAGGCGCGAAGACCAGCACGTCGGCCGCCGGGTCGTCGTGGTGCAGCTCCTGCGCGGCGGATGCCGTGGTGCGGGCGACGTGATCCAGGAACGCCCAGGTGACTCCGCGTTCGTCGAGGCGTGGGGCGGAGCTCGGAGCCCAGCGCTCGGTGAGGGGGAACGCGGGCACGTCGTGATCGACGATCGGGGCCGGCCGGTCGTCGGTGCCGAGGACGGAGGCGATGCGGGCGGCGTCGAGGGTCGCCGACATGGCGATGAGCACGAGGTCGTCGCGCAGCTCGCGCACCTCCGAGAGCAGGCCGATCAGGAGGTCGGTCTCGAGCGCGCGCTCGTGCACCTCGTCGATGATCACGGCGTCCACGCCCTGGAGTCCCGGATCGTCGAGCAGGCGGCGCAGCAGCACTCCGGCGGTGACGAACTCGACTCGCGTCTCCTTTGCGACCGCACGCTCGCCGCGGACGGTGAACCCGACCCGCGTGCCGAGCGGCGAGCCGTCGAGCTGCGCGAGTCGACGCGCGGCGGCCCGGGCGGCGACGCGGCGCGGCTGCGTGACGATGACGCGGCCGGTCGAGCGCGAGGCGAGCAGTGGCGGCACCAGCGTGGTCTTGCCGGTGCCAGGGGGTGCGCTCACCACTGCGGACGTGCTGGTGTCGAGCGTCGTCGCGAGCTCATCGACGGCGGCCGCGAACGAGAGTCCCGCGCCGATGGCGGCGAGGTCGAAGGCGGCGGACGTCATCGTCCCAGTCTGCCCGGTCGGCGGTGTCCGGGGTCGTCCCCAACTCAGGAGAACTGTGTCTGATGCGGCACGAAACGGCTTCTCTGCGCGTCGACGGCGACGGATCGCCTGAGTTGCGGACGGCGACCGGCTCAGCCGGCACGAGAACAGCGGGTGCCGCGACCGAGATCGGCCGCGGCACCCGCTGTTCTGGGTGGGGAGACTACTCCGCGTCGGCTGCCGGTGCGGCGGGCGGTGGGGGAGTGGTCGGTGCCGGAACCCGGGGCTGAGCGGGCGCCTGCGCCGGAGTGGTGGCCGCGGCCACACCCTCGCCGATGCCGCGGCCGACGGCCTGGCCCTGGATGATCCCCGCGAGGTCGAGCCCCGTGGCCGAGTGCACGCTGTCGAACACCGACCGCATCGCGATCGCGTTGTCGGCGCCGACGACCTGCGACGCGCCCTCGTCGCCCGAGCCGCCGATGATCGACACGTTGCCGATCGTGGCGTAGCCCTTCGAGAACTCGGCCATGATCGACGGCAGCACCTCGAGCACACGCTGCGAGAGGAACGCATCCTGGTTCGAGGCGATGGCCTTCGCTTCGGCCTCGAGGGCGGCTGCTCGCGCGTCACCCTCGGCACGGATGGCATCTGCCTCGGCGTTGGCGCGCAGTCGGCGTGCCTCGGCCTCGGCTTCGGCCTGGGATCGCAGTGCGTCTGCTTCACCCTGCGCCTTCGCGACGGCTGCTGCGGCTTCACCATCGGCACGGGCCTTGTCGGCCTGCGCCTGCTGCTCGGCGATGCGGGTGCGGGCCTCTGCCTGCTTGACCTGCTCGATCGCGGCGGCCTCGGCCGCACGCTCACGGGTGTACAGCTCGGCCTGAGCCCGGGTCTCCGCCTCGTACCGCTGGGCGTCGGCGACGCGCTTGACGTCTGCATCGAGCTGAGCCTGGCGGTTCTCGGCCTGCTGCTGCAGCACGGCCTGCTGCGCCTGCTCGCGGGCGAGGTTCTCGGCCTGCTCGGCCTCGGCGCGCGCCCGGCCGATGCCGGCGTTGGAGTTCGCCGTGTTGGTGTCGAGCGCGGTCTGCTCGATCAGGTTCGCTTCCTGGTTCGCGATGTTCTTCTGGTTGATCGCGCGGTCGGCGTTGGTCTGCGAGATCTCCGCGGACTGACGCTTCGCTTGGATCTCGGGAGCACCGAGCGATTGGATGTAGCCGACCTTGTCGGTGATGCCCTTGATCTGGAACGAGTCGAGGATCAGACCCTGCTCGGCGAGCTCCTGCGAGACGTCGGCGGCGATCTGGTCGGAGAACTTCTTGCGCTCACGCATCAGCTCGACGACCGAGAGCGTCGCGACGATGCCGCGGAGGGCACCTTCGAGCTGCTCGGTCGTGAACTGCTCGATGGCCTTGTCCTGCGAGGCGAATCGCTCTGCTGCGCGGCGGACGAGGATGGGATCGGAGCCGATCTTCACGATCGCGACGCCGTCGACGTTCAGGGTGACGCTGTCGAGCGACTGCGCCTCGGCGTTGAGGGAGACCTGGCGGGAGCGCAGCGAGATGATCTCGTGGCGCTGCGTGATCGGATTGACGAGCGACTTGCCGTTCACGATGACGGTGACGGGCGACTCCGACATCTCGGATGTGCTCGATCCGTCGGTGGCGATGACGGCGCGTTGCACCTTCTGCTTGCGTCCCGAGATGACGAGCGCCTCATCGGCGCGCGCCACCTTGATCCAGCTGCGTGCGAACAGCAGCAGGATGAGCAGGATGATGACGGCGGCGACGATCGCGACGCCGACGATGATCAGGATGCCGACTGCTCCGGCGATCTCCATGGATGACCTCCCTGGTTCCCCCCGAGGGGGCGGTCTCGAGCGCGCCGTGGTGCGCGCCTTCACTCCACCCTGTCAGAAAAGTACTTCTGCCGTTCCGGGGAGGTGCTCGGGAGGAGGACTCGCTCTCGGGCGGAGAACGTCACGGGGGATCATCCGCCCGACACGGAGAACTCCTCCCGACGCGTGGCGGTCGCTGCGCCGCGGCGGCGGGATTTCAGCCCTGGCGGAGCTTCTCGGCGAGGTCGCGCAGCGTGCGCAGCTCGTCGTCGCCGAGGGTCGACATCCGTTCGGCGATGGAGCGGCCGTGCACGGTGGCGAGTGAGCGGAACGCGCGCGCACCGGCCTCCGTGGCTCGGATGAGGGAGCCCCGCCCGTCGTCGGGATCGGCGCACTTCGACACGAGTCCGCGCGTGACCATGCGGTCGACGAGCCGCGAGACGCTCGGCTGGCTGATCAGCATGTTCGCCGTCACGTCGCGCAGCCGCGCGGTCATGTCGGGGGAGCGAGTGACGGTGAGCAGCACGTCGTACTCGGCCTGAGCGAGGTCGCCGTGCTCGAAGTCCGCCATCATCTCGGTGAAGAGCTCGTGCTGCGCCCGGAACAGGCTCTCCCAGGCCTCCAGGGCGAGCTTGCGATCGGTCATCCTCACAGAATAGTGCGAACAGTAAAGGGCCGGTCGGAGAGGCTCCCGACCGGCCCTTGTCCCTTGCACCAAGAGTGTCCTGCAATCACATGCGGTGAGTGCCACAGCAAACATTCACCGTGTGATCACTGTATAACGGCGAGGTAACGAATGCAACGGTTTGGTCACGGAGATTTGAGATCGGACGGACACCCGCCCCGACCGACCACCACTCGCGACTCTCGGGCAACCTGGCCCGCCTGATCGGAGACCTGCTGGCGTCCCAGGCGTGAGGGTTCTCGGCTACGGCCGCCCTCCGAGTCGCAGAGCCGCGGCGTCTTCGCTGGGGGAGGCCCCGAACTCGCGGCGGTACTCGCGGCTGAACTGTGAGGGGCTCTCGTAGCCCACCGCATAGGCCGTGGCGCCGATGTCGCGCGGATCGGCGATCAACCGCAACCGCGCCTCCTGCAGCCGGATGCTCTTCTGATACTGGATCGGGCTCATCGATGTCACCGCGTGGAATGCGCGATGGAACGCGGAGGAGCTCATGCGGGCGAGCTCTGCGAGCTCGTCGACGCGGAGGCTCTCGGCGAAGTGCTCTCTCATCCAGTGGACGACGTGGCGGACTCGGCTGAGGCTGCTGTCGGCGAGACCCAGGTGGCGGACCGTGGCACCTTGTTCATCCGACATGATCAGCCACAGGATCTCCCGCTCGATCATCGGCGCGATGACGGGGATGTCTCGAGGGTGGTCGAGAAGCCTGAGCATGCGGAGCGTGGCGTCGAGCAGCCGCGCGGAGACCTCGCCGACGGCGACCGCCGGAGGGGAGGACTCGCCGCGGGCCGGGCGGGGAAAATCCGCGGCTGCGGCGGTGAGCATCAGTTCCGCGATGACCTCAGGCCTCAGCTCCAGTCCGAATCCGAGCGCTGGGCGCTCCGGAGTGGCGTCGGTGAAGTGGCCTGACACCGGGAGGTCCACGGAGGCGACCAGGTACTGCCCGGCGCCGTAGTCGTGGATCGTTCCGCCGACGGAGAGCCGCTTGGTGCCCTGCGCCACCACCGCCAGGATGGTTCCGGTGGTGGACTCGTCCTGCGACCCTCCGTGGTCCATCCGCGACACGACGACGCCAGGGATCGGGGTCCTGCTGATGCCGCTCGAGGCATGGCGGGCGACCAGCGTGCGGAACTCTTCATACGACATGTGACGAGTGAACCAGTCAGACGCCGCCCGGGCATCTATTCCTCGCGAAATCGGCAGGATCGTGCAAGCAGTCGCGGGGATTGCGATACCTGTCCACACGGGTCTGACGGTTGGCTGGAATCATGAGCGAACAGACAACTGAGCAGAAGATCGTCGTCGTCACCGGAGCGAGCTCCGGTATCGGCCGCGGTGCCGCCATCGAGATCGCCGCCCGCGGCATGGGCGTCGTCATCACCTACAACTCGCGTCCCGAAGGGGCCGAGGAGACCGTCGAGGAGATCCGTCGGAACGGCGGCAGCGCCGTTGCTCTGCCGCTGGACATCGGTCGCAGCGAGACCTTCGGCGGTTTCGCCGATGCGCTCGCCGGCGTGCTGCGGAGCGAGTGGAACGCGGATCGTATCCACGGCCTGGTCAACAATGCCGGCTTCGGAGGTGGCCTGGCGTTCGAGGACATGACCGAGAGCGCCTTCGACGACTACTACCGGGTGCTGCTGCGTGGGCCGTACTTCCTCACTCAAGCGCTTCTGCCGCTCGTCGAGGATGGCGGAGCTATCGTGAACGTGGCCAGCAGCGCGGTCGGACCGGGAGACACCGAACCGGGGTACTCCGGCTATGCGGCGATGAAGGGCGGCCTCGTCGTGGCCTCGCGGTTCCTGGCCAAGGAACTCAGCGGTCGCGGCATCCGCGTCAACTCGATCGCCCCCGGCCCCACGCGCACGCGCCTCGGCGACAACGGCTTCGAGAGGTACCCGGAGGTGATCGCGCCGCTTGCAGCCAAGACCGCGTTCGGACGCATCGGCGAACCCGCCGACATCGGAAAGGTCATCTCCTTCCTCGTCTCGGATGACTCCGCCTGGATCACCGGACAGGACATCCAGGCATCCGGAGGGTACGCACTGTGAGCGCTCGCTTCGGAACCGTCGTCCTCACCGGTGCCACCAGCGGCATCGGCGAAGCGACAGCGCGACGCCTGGCCGCGATGAGCCACACGCTGATCATCCTCGGCGTCGAGCCCGAGCCGCAGGTCGCCGGTGTCATCCGCGGCATCGACGACGCCGGTGGGGCGGATGTGCACTACATCGCGGCGGACTTCACGCGTCTGCAGGATGTCGTCGACGCGGCACGCCGGATCAGGTCGTCAGCCGTGTCGATCGACCTGCTCATCAACGACGCCGCTGTGCCGGGAGCTCCGGCGCGGATGATCACCGCGGACGGGTTCGAACGCACACTGCAGGTGAACGCACTCGCCCCTGCCCTGTTCACACGACTCCTCGTTCCCGCGCTCGCCGAGGGCGCCAGGATCGTCAACGTCGGCTCCTCCGCACACCGCATCGAGCGGTTCGACTTCACCGACACCGATGTCGACCGCGACTACAGCCCGATCACCGCGTACGCCCGAGCCAAACTCGCGATGGTGACGTGGTCCTCGCTGCTGGCCGAAGAGGAGGCCGGGAGCGACACCACGGTCGTCTCCCTCTGTCCTGGCTTGAACGACACCCCTCTCAGCGCGTCGATGACGGGCGGGACCGGAGGCCCGCCGTCCCGCGGGGCAGCGCACGTGCTGTTCGCCGCGTCGGCCGAGGTGCCGTCGGGCTCCTACCTGGAAGACGACCGGGTCGTCGCTCCCAGCGCGGAGGTGCTCGATCCCCGCAACCGGGAACAGCTGGCCCGCCTGTACTGGCACCGGTTGGCCCCGTTCGTCGCGTCGTCACGAGCCGCCCGATGAGCGGCGCGAGCGCACCGGGGACTCTGCTCGCAGGCCGGGTGGCAGTGGTGTTCGGGGCGACCGGCTGGATCGGACGAGCGATCTGCACGGAGTTCGTCCGATCCGGGGCGAGCGTCGTGATGGTCGGTCGCGACAGCGAACGACTGGAAGAGGTGCGGCGGCAGCTCGGCGGAGGCGATCAGATCATGGCCGTGGTCGCGGATGTCATCTCACCGCTCGACGTCGATGACGTGCGACGTGCAGCCGTCGAGCGGTTCGGGCATGTGGATCTGCTCGTGGTCTCCTCCGGAGTCATCAGCGGCTCCGCTTTCGAAGACGGTGTGCCAGCCGATTGGGCCGAGATGATCGACGTGAATCTCCGGGGCCTCCTCCACGCCTCGCAGACCTTCGCAGAGCCGCTGCTCACCGCAGCCGCGCAGGGCGGCGCGGCGGACATGGTGTTGATCGGCGCAGTCAGCACCGACGTCCGTGCGCCGCGGTTCGCCGTCTTCAACGCGGTGTCCGCCGCGATCAAGCAGCTCGCACGCACACTGCGATACGAGTACGGTCCTCGCGGCATGCGGGTCCACATCATCGAGCCCGGGTTCGGAGTCGACCCCCATCACGTCAGCCGGGAGGAACTCGCTTCGAGGCCTGCGCGACCCCGACCCCGAGAGTCATCGCCGGTGACGCCGCAGACGATCGCGGCGGTGGTCGCTCTCGCAGCGAGCCTGCCGCCCGGCGCCAATCTCGCCGAAGTCCTCCTCCTGCCGACCGAGCAGGTCCTCTCATGAACACCCCGCCCGCCGAGAGACGCTCGGCCTTCGCCCGACTGCGGAACAGCCCGCACGCACTCCGTAGCGCACTCGTCCTGTTCGCCGGCACGATCATCGCGCTCGTCTGGGCCAACCTCCCCGACTCGAACTATGAAGAGTTCTGGCACCTCCCGCTCGGCTTCGGCATTGGCTCCTTCACGTTCGACCTCGATCTCCTGCACTGGGTCAACGATGCGCTCATGGCGCTGTTCTTCGCCCACGTCACCCTCGAGGTGCGCCGCGAGCTCGAGCTCGGCGAACTGCGCGACTGGCGCCGTGCCAGCGTCCCCCTCGTCGCCGCCGTCGCCGGCCTCATCGTCCCCGCACTCCTCTACGTGGCGGTCACCTGGGGCTCCGGTTCCGTAGGCGGGTGGGGCGTGGTGGTGTCCACCGATACCGCGTTCGTCCTCGGCATGCTCGCGCTGGTCGGACGAGCCATGCCGCCGGCACTGCGCGTCTTCCTCGTCACCCTCGCGGTCGCCGATGATGTCGGAGCCCTCGCCGTCATCGCGTTCGCCTACACCGATGACTTCACGCCTGCGCCGTTGCTGCTCGCTGCGGTCGGCCTCGGCGTCATCGCGCTGCTGCGTTTCGCCCGGGTGTGGCGAGGAGTCGCGTACCTGGTGCCGTCGGTGCTGGTCTGGGTGGGGTTCCTGCTGTCCGGTGTGCACGCCACCCTCGCCGGCGTCGCGATCGCCGTGCTGCTGCCGATCTTCGCCACGCGATTCGACGACATCCGCCGCGCCCAGGATCATGTCCGGGCCTTCCAGATGGCGCCCACCGCGGGTTACGCGCGGACCGCGGAGAACTCGCTGGCCCGCGCCGTGTCGATCAACGACCGCGCGTACAACACGCTCACCCCGTACGTCTCGTGGTTCATCCTGCCGATCTTCGCCCTCGCCAACGCGGGAGTGCGGATCACCCCTGACTCGCTCCAGGACGCCTTCACCTCCCGCCTCACCTGGGGGATCATCATCGGGCTGGTCCTCGGCAAGACCGTCGCGATCACCGGGGCCACCTGGATCATGGCGCGGCTGCGCCCGGACGCTCTGAGCCCCTCACTGCGGATGTCCCAGATCCTCGGCGTCAGCCTGCTGTCCGGCATGGGCTTCACCATCTCGCTCTTCGTCGTCGAGCTCGCCTTCGACGATCCGATCGATGTCAGCCGCGCTCAGATCGGGGTACTCGCGGCCACCGTGCTCGCGGCAGCGCTCGGTGCGATCGCCTTCTCGGTCCTGAACAACCGAGAGCGGCGGCGATTCCCTGACCGCGACCGACTCCTGCGCCCGCTCGATCCCGACAGGGACCCCGTGCTGGGTGACCCGTCCACCGCCGTCATCACCGTGGTGGAGTACGGAAACCACACCACCCCGTTCCTGGCCGGATCGACCGAGATGCGTCAGGAGATGGTCGGCCGGTTCGGCGGCGACGTCTGTCATGCGTTCCGCCACCTCCCGCTCGAGGAGCCGCTGGGGCGGTCGACGGCCCTCGCCGCTGAAGCGGCGGTCCCCCAGGGACGGTTCTGGGAGATGCGCGACGCGCTCCTCGCCCAGGCGCCCATCCGCAACGATCGCCAGATCCGGCGGGCTGCGGCCGCGGCGGGGTTGAACCTACGTCGCTTCGAGCACGACTGGATGCGCATGATCGGGTCGGAGCGCGTCGACCAGGACATCGACGAGGCGCGCGCCATGCATCTCACCCAGGCTCCCACCTTCTTCATCGACGGACGTCGGTACACCGGCGCCATCGACCCGGACTCGGTCAACAGCGCCGTTGCGCAAGCCCTCGCCGCCGCGCAGGCCGCTGCGGCAACGGTCGACCGGGCCAGGCGCCCCTGACCCGGTGCTCGTGACTCAGCGCCCTTCCGGCGAGATCACCAACCGCGTGCCCCAGGGGTCGGCGAGATGGAGGCTGCGACCGTCATCGGCGCCGTGGATCCCGTGACCGCGCACCCGTTCCGCCATCGCCTCGACGTCGTCGCGGGTCGGCACCTGGATGCGCACGTCGCCGAGTCCGAGGGAGGCAGCGCGCGGTCCTGCCCCGGCGCTCTGCCAGGTGTTCATGCCGATGTGATGGTGGTACCCGCCGGCGGAGACGAACAGGGCCGATCCCAGATCGGCCGTGACGTCGAGGCCGAGCACGTCGACGTAGAACCGCTTCGCGGTGGGGATGTCGCCCACCTGCAGGTGCACGTGACCGATCGCCGCGGTGTCTCCGGCGCTGGTCGCATCCTCGTCGAACCACTGCCGTAGGAACGCATTCGGGTCGAGGGGGAGGGAGTCCATCACGACGCCGCCGCCCGGCGTCCGCTGCCACTCGCCGCGAGGGCGGTCATGGTAGAGCTCGAGGCCGTTGCCTTCGGGGTCGGTGAAGTAGAACGCCTCGCTGACGAGGTGGTCGGCTGAACCGGTGAAGGTCTGCGGCACCCGCTGGGCCATCTGGAAGAGCGAGGATGCGAGCTGCTGTGGATCCTGGAAGAGGATGGCCGTGTGGTAGAGCCCGGCGCCGCGCGGATTCGCGGTCGGGAGGTCCCGTTCCTGCCGCAGGGTCATGATCTTCTGCGCGCCGCGCCCGAGCACGGCGGAGGCGCCGGACTGCTCGAGCACATCGAGCGTGACGGCGTCACGGTAGTAGGCGGTCATGGTGTCGAGGTCGCGGACGAGCAGCTCGACGGTGTCCATCTGCGTGCCGTCGGGCGCGGCCCCGGTGGTCGCGGTCGGTGCCGCCCGCCAGGCCCCGGCCGAGGGCGTCACGCCCATGATGCGAATCCGAGCCAGGCGGCGGCGATGGCGAGAACCAGCAGCACGATGTTCACGACGAGCGTCTTGACCTCGCCGCGCACGACGTGGGTGACGATCGCGCCGAGCTGCACCAGCACCAGACCGACGGCGGCGAGCGGGGCCAGGATCGTGGCGATACCGGTGAGCGGGGGAAGGATCAGACCGAGGGCGCCGAGCACCTCGACGATCCCGATCGCCTTGACCGTCCACAGCGGGAAGTCGGGAGCCCAGGTCAGGCCGGATTCGGCCAGCGTGGCCGGAGGACGAACGACTTTCATCGCACCAGCGCCGAGATAGGCGAGTGCGAGCAGCCCCGCGACGATCCAATATGCGATCAACATCGTGATCCCCTTCTGAGGTCCTGTCATCCGAATCCGGAATGGTTGTTGCTTCAACTAACGTACGCTGGTCGCATGGCATTCCAGGTTCCGAGAATGGATGAGCGTGAGTCGCGCGCCTGGCTCGGGCTGGTGGCCGTGACGCAGCTGCTTCCTGCCGCTCTGGATTCGCAGCTGCAACGCGACGCGCACCTGACGCACTTCGAGTTCATGGTGCTGACGGTGCTCCGGTTCGCGCCGCAGAGCACGCTGCGCATGACCGCGCTCGCCGACGCCACCCACGCGACGCTCACGAGGCTCTCCCACGTCTGCACCCGCCTGGAGAAGCGCGGGATGGTGGAGCGCACACCGTCTCCCGACGACCGGCGGGCGACCGACGTCCGGCTCACGACCGACGGGCGCCGGATGCTGATCCGCGCGATGCCGGGCCATATCGCGACCGCCCGACGCCTCGTGATCGACGCGCTGACCCCCGCGCAGCTGGACGCGCTGGCCGAGATCGCCGAGTCGATCACCGACCGGTTGACTGCCGGTGGAGCGTGCCCGCCCGGCCGCGACTGACGCGTCGCCTCAGCGACTTCTCTCCGGCTGCAACGTTTCCTCGTGTGCCGGCCATGTTCTTGATGAACCACGATGGACGAGGAGCATCATGAACGATCAGGAACTCGATGAGCGGTTGCACCGCGCTGATCCGGCTGGCCCTGCCCCGGAGTCGCTCGACGCGACGATAGACCAGCTGGTCGCACGTCCACTCGTCGCTCGCCCGCGCCGGCGCTGGCGTCCGGTCGTGGCAGTCGGCGGCACTCTGGTGCTGGTGGGCGCGCTCGCCGCGGCGACCGATCTCGACAGCTTCCTGCTCTCGGTCCCTCCGTTCGCCGGTCTCGAGCACGGAGCCGATTTCCGTCCGTCGGCCGGTCTGGCGTTCGTCCCGACCGAAGGGCCGGACCGTGGCGAGCAGTGCAGGATCTACGTCGATCTGGGCGGTCTGACCGACGATCAGCGCGCAGCGGTCGGCGACTACTGGGCATCGGCGGACCCTGCGGCGTTCGCTGCGGCCGTTCAGGAGCGGATGCAGCACCCTCGCCCCCAGGACGTCGGCTCCCCGGAGTCGATCCAGTCCTGGGCGGTGGTCGAGCAGAGCCTCGCCGTGCTCGATCACGTGATCCCCGGCATCGAGTGGGGGGCCGCGACTCCCGGCCAGTCCTTCGAGCCGGGTGATCCGCATCTGGCGTCGGTCACCCAGCTGTGCCGCGACGATCTCGACGGTCTCGAGTCCGGCGAATGACGCCCAAGCTGCGCACGCCGGTGCCCGACATCACCGCTGACGCCGAGCGGATCGAATCCATCGTCCGACGCGAGGCCCCGGCGCTGCTGGCCTATTTCGAGCGCCGGAGCACTCCTCACGACGCCGCCGACCTCTTGGGAGAGGCGCTGCTGATCGCATGGCGTCGGGTCTCGGCGGTGCCCGCAGACGAGCAGGAAGCCCGCATGTGGCTCTTCGGAGTCGCTCGGCGTGTGCTCATGACGAGTCGACGCAGCGGAGTGCGCCGTCAGGCGCTGACCGATCGCCTGCGCGAGGACGCACTGACGAGACCGCCGGCGACGGAGCCGCAAAGCGACCGGTTGCGGGAGGCGCTCGCGTCACTCGACCCCCTCGATGCCGAGATCATCCGTCTGCTTCATTGGGACGGATTCGGCCTCGGCGAGATCGCGCAGCACCTCGGCAGGCCTGCGGGAACGATCCGCAGTCGCTACAGCCGAGCGCGCGCGGTGTTGCGGGCCGTGCTCGAGGCGGAGTGAGCCGGCCGCACGGAACGGATGCCCGATCCATGCGGCCGGCTCTGTGGGGAGTCGGCTCAGCCCAGGAGCTGAGCGCGCCGTGCGCGAGCGTTGCGGCGGGCCAGGATCACTCCGCCGATCACCGCAGCGAGGAACGACCCGAGCAGCACGCCGATCTTCACATGCTCGTCGGCGACCGAGCTCGATCCGTAGGCGAGCTCGCCGACCAGGAGAGAGACGGTGAATCCGATACCGGCGACGAAGCTCATCCCGACCAGGTCGGGCCAGCGCAGCGTCTCGTCCAGGCGCAATGCGGGGAGCCGGCTGAGGAGGAACGTCGTCACGAGGATCCCGATGGGCTTTCCGGCGACCAAACCGACGATGATGCCGATCGTGATCGGGTCGACCAATGCGGAGCGGAGGCCGTCGATGCCGCCGATGGTCACCCCCGCGGCGAAGAAGGCGAAGATCGGCACGGCGAAGAGCGTCGCGACGACACCCCAGCGGTCCGCGAAGTGCGGGGCCATGCCGTCGTACAGCGGCTCGCCGGACTCATCGCTTCCGCTGCGCACCCGCGCACGCTCCGTGGGCACGACGGGCACGACGAAGCCGAGCAGCACGCCGGCGACCGTGGCATGCACGCCCGCCGTGTGGATGCACACCCACACCGCGATCGCGAGCGGCAACAGGATCCACCAGGCGCGCACCCCTTTCTGGGCGAGAAGCGCGAATCCGGCCAGCGGCAGCAGCGCGAGAGCGAGCCAGGGGAAGCTGATCGTCTCGGTGTAGAAGGTCGCGATGATGGTGATCGCGATCAAGTCGTCGATGATCGCGAGCGTCAGCAGGAACACGCGGAGTGCGGGAGGGAGGAACTTCCCGACCACGGCGATCACGGCGACCGCGAAGGCGATGTCCGTCGCGGTGGGGATCGCCCATCCGCGCAGCACATCCGCTCCGCTGTTCGCATTGATCATCACGAAGATCAACGCCGGCACCGCGACGCCGCCCACAGCCGCGGCGATCGGCAAGGCGGCCTGGCGCGGGTCGCGGAGGCGTCCGGTGACGAACTCCTCCTTCAGCTCGAGCCCCACGACGAAGAAGAAGATCGCCAGCAACCCATCGGCGGCCCAGGCCCCGACACTCAGTTCGAGATGCAGTTCGGGGATGCCGAAGGTGAAGTCGCGCACCGATTCGTACCAGGGTGCCGCCGGGCTGTTCGCCAGGATGAGGGCGGCCACCGTCGCCGCAAGGAGGAGAGAGCCTCCGAGGATGTCGCTGCGGGCGTTGGAGCGGATGCCCCGCCACAGCTCGTGCGGAGCGAGAGGGAAGCGGGAGGGAACAGGGAAAGCAGGCACGGCGAAAACCTCACAGGGGAGAAGGGGTGGATGGCGCAGAAGACCACCGCCCCGTGCTTCGAGGCGTGGCCTAGGTGCGTGGCGGCGGGCAGCCGGCGATCTCGCCGTGCGAGAGCGTGCCCCAGACGCTGGTCCATCCGTTCGTGCCGGGGTGCAGCACGACGCGCATCCACTCCCTCATCGGGGTCGCCGAGCGCAGCTCATGCGGAGCGCGCGTCGAGCCGGCGATCGAGAGAACGGGCATCAGGCCAGCCTAATCGCTTGCTTCCGGCATCGACCTGAGTCAATATAGAAGAACTTCAATATAAGAGGACTGGATCCGGCCATGACGCTCTCGCTCTCCCCCGCAGAGGACACCTGCAGTCCCGTCACCACCCACGCCATCGGGCTGGAGGCCGCCTCCTCGGTCGCGGCCACGCTGAAAGCCCTGTCGGATCCGCTGCGGCTGCGGATGCTGTCGGCCATCGCATCCGACCCCCGCGGCGAGTCGTGCGTCTGCGATCTCGCCGAGCTCGCCGATGTCTCGCAGCCGACCGTCTCGCACCATCTCAAGGTGCTGAAGGACGTCGACGTCCTCACCTCCGAGCGGCGCGGAACCTGGGTCTGGTACCGCATCAACCCGAGCCGACGGAGCGCCGTCACGGCACTGCTCGATTCGTTCGCGCCCGCCAGCGTCGCGCCCTGGAGCAGCGACGGGGAACAGCTCAGGCCCGACTTCGATGCACGGGTGACCCGTCTCGCGCAGGAGCTCGCGGCGGAGGTCCCAGAGCTCGATGCCGACGTCGTGCTCACGACCGTCCGCGAGTCCTACACGGCCCTCGCGCGGACCGCCCGCGTCACCTCGGCGCTGGTTCCCCTCACCGAGCGCTTCGCCCGTCAGCGCCTCAGCGACCTCACCCGCGACCGGGCCACGGCGGTGCCGCAGGTACTGTTCGTCTGCGTCGCCAACGCCGGACGCTCGCAACTCGCCGCGGCGCTCGTCAACCAGCTCGCCGGTGGCAGGGTCGTGGCACGCTCGGCGGGATCGAGCCCGGCGGACGTCATCCACCTGCATGTGCGCTCGCTGCTGGCCGAGATCGAAGGCGACACTGCGGCCGAGCGGTTCCCGAAGCCGCTCACCGACGACGCCGTCCGGGCCGCCGACGTCGTCATCACGATGGGGTGCGGCGATGTCTGCCCCATCATCCCCGGGGTGCGCTACGACGACTGGGCTGTCGGCGACCCGGCCCTCGCCTCGCGCGAAGGCGTCGAGGCCATCCGCGACGACATCGCCGGCCGCGTGCGCGCGCTCGTCGACGACCTTCTTCCCTGATCACATCCCTCGCACCTGGAGCACTCATGACCGACACGACCACCACGCCCTCCGTCCTCTTCGTCTGCGTGCACAACGCCGGCCGCTCGCAGATGGCCGCCGGCTTCCTGCGCGACATCGCCGGTGACCGCATCGAGGTGCGCTCCGCAGGCTCGATGCCCGCCGACCAGATCAATCCGATCGCCGTCGAGGCCATGTCCGAGGTCGGCATCGACATCACCGCAGAGCAGCCCAAGATCCTGACCGCCGAAGCCGTGCAGGCCTCGGACGTGGTGATCACGATGGGATGCGGCGACGCCTGCCCCATCTTCCCCGGCAAGCGCTACGAAGACTGGAAGCTCGACGACCCGGCCGGCCAGGGCATCGATGCAGTGCGCCCGATCCGGGACGACATCCGTGCGCGGATCGAACAGCTGGTGAGCGAACTGATCTGAGCGATCAGGTCCGGCTGCCGGATCTCGCACTCCGGGCGTCGTGCCAGGTGCGGTAGCCTCCGTCGAGGTTGCGCACGGCGAAGCCGTGCTGTGCGAGCAGGCGGGTGGCGGCGTGTCCCCGCAGCCCGACCTGGCAGTGGACGATGAGCGGGCCGTCGGGAAGCTCGTCGAGACGCTCTCTGAGTTCGTCGAGCGGCACGTTGATCGCTCCGGGGATGGCCCCGGCTGCGAACTCCGCCGGTGTCCGCACGTCGATCAGCGCTGCTCCCACGGTGAGCGCGTCATCGAGTTCGTGCCACTGCAGCGTCGGGGTCGTGCCGGATCGGGTGTTCTCCGCGACGTATCCGAGCATGTTCACGGCATCCTTGGCTGAGCCGAACTGCGGCGCGTAGGCGAGTTCGAGCTGGGACAGCTCGGAGGCCGGGAGCCCCGCGTGCATCGCCGTCGCGATCACGTCGATCCGCTTGTCGACCCCCTCGCGACCGACGATCTGCGCGCCGAGGATGCGATCCGTCAGGGGGTCCGCGAGGAGCTTCATCGACATCGTCTCCGCGCCAGGGAAGTAGCCGGCGTGTGATGCGGGGTGCACGTGCGCCGTGTAGAAGTCGCGGCCGGCGGTCGTCAGCTGCTTCTCGCTCCAGCCGACCTTCGCGGCGACGGTTCCGAAGACGCTCACGATGCCTGTGCCGAGAGCCGGTCGCGACGACGGAGCGCGACCGGCGATGATGTCGGCGACCATTCGACCGTGCCGGTTCGCCAAGCCGGCCATCGTGATCAGCGCGGTGCCCCCACCGACGAGCTCGGTCTTCTCCACGCCGTCACCCACAGCGAAGACATCGGGGGCGCTGGTGCGGCAGGATGCGTCGACGCGGATTCCGCCTGTCTCGCCGATCGCGATCCCCGCCGCGGTCGCGAGCTGCGTCTCCGGGGTGACACCGGATGCATCGACGATGAGTTCGGCAGGAGCCGACGTGCCATCGCTCAGCGCGACAGCGCCGTCCGTCGTCCCGGTGATCGTCACGCCGAGCCGCACATCCACCCCGTGTGAGCGCACGGCGGCGAGGATCGGGGCGCTCATCTCGATGTCCAACGGCGAGAGCAACTGCTCACCGCGCTGCACCAGTGTTACGGCGGCGCCTCGGCTGACGAGATTCTCGGCAGCCTCGAGCCCGGTATAGCCACCGCCGATGACCACGACGGGGATGCCGGGCCGCGTGAGCGAGGAGTGGATCGCGTCGGCGTCGGCGACCGTGCGCAGCGAGAGGACGGGGATGCTCGATCCCGTCTCGGCTCGTCGGGGGGAGGCGCCGAGCGCGAGCACGAGAGCGTCGTATGTCTCGACGGTGCGCCGACCGCTTTCGAGGTCGATCACGTCGACCGTCTTCCGAGCCGTGTCGATCCGCGAGGCCTCATGCCGTACGCGCACGTCGAGGCGGAAGCGTCTGTGCAGGGAGTCCGGTGTCTGCAGCAGCAGCGATGCCCGCTCCGGGATCACGCCCCCGACGTAGTAGGGCAGGCCGCAGTTGGCATACGAGACCTCGGGCCCGCGTTCGATCACGGTGATCTCGGCGGATTCGTCGAGTCTGCGCAGCCTGGTCGCCGCCGACATTCCGCCGGCCACCCCTCCGACGATCAGGACCCTGCGGGGCGCGGTCATCGCTGGAAGAGCCTCGAGAAGAAACCGCCCTGGCTCGGCTGCTTCGGGTGCCCGGGGCACCACTGAGACGACGGGACCGAGCGGCGCACGGACTCGACGTGCTGACCGCACCCCGCCCATGTGGTCTTCCCGCAGGTTCGACAACTGACGGCTCGGCACATATCGATCTCCTCTTCTTATACCCCGGTGGGTATTTAGAACTATACCCTAGGGGGTATCGTGGAAGTTCAGTCCACACACAGGGAGAGACGATGATCATCGAGAACGCAGACGCGCAACGAAAGATCCTCAACCGGCTCAAGCGCGCTCAGGGGCAGCTGGCGGCGGTCATCGCCGCAGTGGAGACGGAGAGCGACTGCCGGACCGTCGTCACCCAGCTCTCTGCCGTGAGTTCCGCCCTGGACAGGGCGGGTTTCCAGATCATCGCGACCGCGATGAAGGAGTGCCTCGCCGACCCCGACGACGGTGCGCAGAACGCGGAGGGCGTGTCGCTGGCAGAACTCGAGAAGCTCTTCCTGTCATTGTCCTGACCGCGGCTTCGCGACGGGGTGCCCTCCGGCGCGCCCTACCCGTGGGCCAGCACCTGCAGTCCGATCACGGCCAGGCCGAGCGCGGCCTCGGCGCCGAGCGCGATGAGTCGCTGGAACCAGGTCAGCGGAATGCGGCGCACCGCGACCCACCCGATCACGATCAGGGAGGCGAGCAGGGCGATCGCGCTCGCGCGCAGGGCCGCCTCGGTGCTCCACACGTCGAGCGCGGCGACGCCGAGGAAGAGGAACGGCAGCACCACGGTGCTCAGCGCTCCGAAGCTCGACCCGACCGCGTGGCGCAGCTCGGCCCGGGTGAACAGGCGTCCGTGCACCACCAGGTGCGAGACGAGATCGGCGGTGAACACCGCGAGCAGCGTGCCCAGCACGGTGACGATCAACGTCGTGGCGGACTGACCGGCGGTTGCATGGCCATGGCTGGAGAGGGTGATCACGACCGCGAGGGCGGCGAAGGTGAGGTAGATCCGCTCCTTCAGATGCGCAGCGCGCGCAGCTCGTTCGGCATCGTCGATCTCGTGAGCCATATCGGTCTCCGCTCTGTGGGGGCGGATCCAGCGTAATCGGGCTCTGGCGGATGCATCACACGCGCCGTGGTCGGTCGGACCGGTGAGACCTTCGGAGCGTGAGCGCGGCGAGCACACTGAAACCGACGACGACCGAAATGGCGGTGCCCCACCAGAACCAGGACGTGCGTCCTTCCTCCGACCACAGCAGCTCCAGCGCGCCGTAGAGCACTGTGAGCGGCAGGGTGACGATCGCGATGAGTCCGAGCAGAAGATCGGTCAGTCGCTGCGACCGCTCCGTTCGACGCTGGTGCTCCATATCGCTGATCTCGATCAGCGCATCTTGTTCGTTCTCCACCGACTGGCGAATCTCCTCCGAGCGCAGTTCTCGTCGAAGAGCACCGACGATCGTCGTGGTCGCGGCTCCTTCATGTCGCGTGGCCCGATCGAACGACGTCCGCAGAACGACGAGCGCGCGACGCAGATCGAGCATGATGTCCAGATCAAGCTCCGAGCGCGCCGACATCGCCCGCGCCGCCGCGGATTGGCGCTCCAATAGCCGCCGCTCCAACAGCGTTGCAGCTACGACGTCCACGTAAAGCCCCGAGACGTACAGCCGCGCCTGCTCGAACTGCGCTTGGCTCGCTTTTGCGCGGTGGAAGACCATGCCGCGTGGGGTCACCATGACGCTCCACGATGCGCTGAGCGCGTGCACATCTCGCCGCGCGCGGTCTCTGCGCTCGGCGCTGGCGCTCTCTCCCGCCGCCGCCGCTGGCGACAGCGTCGCCAGCGCTCGGATGAGGAGGAGTTCGGATCCGTCATCGTCAGCGAGCTCCAGCTCAGTGAGGACGGGATAGATCGGTCGATCCCGCAGCGCGCCCGCAGCATTGGTATTCCGGAAGTCGAGCCCGAGCAGATCGAGAGAGTGCGGAAGGACGCGTTGCAGATCGTCGAGCACGCCTATGCGGTCACGCGGAACGCCGAACTGCGAACCCATCCATTCTGCATCCGGCTCCGTCAGGGCATGGTCGTGGTGCAGGTGCACGATGAGGATCCCCGCATGGCCGGCGACGTCGTCGTGAGTGTGTATCTCCTTCGGCGCGAGCAGGAGTTCGATGCCGACGACGTGGAAGGGGCTGCTCGCGTCCTGGGGGCCGATGCGGAAGGGTACCTGCGGGATCCAATGAGACCGGATCGACAGTGTCTTCGAGCTGGAGCCGTACAGGGTTCTCGCCAGATCGGAGGAGAAGTTCTCGCGCCGTTCTGCTTCGTCGAAGTGCACGGAATTGATGTACTCGTTGCGCTCCGACTCGCGGATGCCGAAGACGAGGGGGCCGAGATTCCACCCACCGCCAGGAAGCGCGCCGAGGAAGCGGTCCAGGTCGGCGTCCACGTGAAGCAGCAACGCTCGTCCGCTGGCGAAGGGGTGCTTCACGCCTTCGCCCGACCGAGTCGAATCAGTCGGCCGGTTCATCGTCAGCCGCTTCGTGAACACCCGCGATGGAAGAACTGTCACTAGTCAGATCGCGCAGCAATTCGCCGTTCTCTGTGGAGACCCATGTCGACGGGCCGCTGACGTTCGCAGCTTGAATGACCGTCGCCGCAGTTGACGTGGAGTCGAAAGCATAGTCTCGAGTGAAGACTCTGCGCGCATCCGACGTCGCGATGTCTGGCTGTTCGGCCAGGATTCCCTCGGAGATGAGCCGATCTGTCAGCGCTTTCGCGTGCGCGGGCATCGTGGGCGCTTGGCGGACCCGAGCCGTGCTGCCCTCGAGCACAGTGATCCCGCGCCCGTCGTCAGACAGGATGCCGCGCGCATGCACGGTTCCGCGGCGGGCGATCCTGAACTCGCGGCGATCGAGGCGGTCGGATTCGATGCGTCCTTCCGGGGCCGGTGCTGCGCTCTCGCGGGCGGAGTCGAAATCACCACCGAAGACGCGGGCGACGGCATCGAGAAAGCTCGCGGGGTCCAGCTGAACGTACGACACGGCGGCGACGCGGCGTGCTTCTTCAACGAGGCCCGGGTGAGGCATGCGGATGGGCTGGTCGCCGGGCACCTTGAGCGTCTGCCACCAGTCCTCCTTGCGGTCATCTGTGACGAGGACGAGATGACGCGGCGAGCTCTCAGAGCCGACCCGACCGCTCATGTAGTCGAGAGTCTGCATCCAGATCAGCGCGTCGCCGTACTTGGTGTCCCCGGACTTCCCGCGATCAGCGCCCTCCGTGGTTTTGTCGTCCAAGAACCCTGGAGGAACGCGGCGAGAGAATCTCTGGTCCGCCTCCTTGCGCCGCGCACTCGCTTCATCCGGTGAGTAGGGGATCCCGACTCGACCCGTCAACCGGTTGCGGAGCGCGGTCACGATCGCGTCGTCTTCAGGATTCACTGAGAACCGCTCATTGTGCGAGTCGATCGCGGTATCCAGTTCGTCGCTGAATACCCGCGCGGCCTCACGCAAACGGCTGCTGAGTTCCATGGGCGAGATGCGCTGATCGCCGCCCCCGAGGCGCCGCTTCATCGACCAATGCCGATAGGTGTCCTCGATCTCCTTGATGTGGCGGGAGATCGCACTCTGCGCCTGGTTCGCTTCGACGGGGTAGACGACTGCGGCGTGCCGATTGCGCCAGAACTCCTCCATGACCTGATGTGGCAGCCATAGGCGGTCGAGGACTCTGTCGAGCGCTGCCATCCACTGTTGAACGGCGTCCTCATCGAGTGAATACAGATTCAGCAAAATGTTCGCGTCCAGCACGATGATGCCGCTCCGCACCCCCTCGTCCGTCAGCGCGTCGGTGGGCGGTTGCCACTTCTCAAAGCCGTCGAGCATTCTTCCCCACTGATCTTCGTCGGAGCGAGAGTCATCCTGACTTCACCGTATCGGACCGATGAGCTCGCGCGACGTGTGCCCGTCGACTCCGGGGAGCACTCGCACGACGACAGCGAGCAGGCGGTGCTCAGTGGTCGAGTCTGTGACCGTCACGAGGTTCCCGGCGAACCGTCAGAGAGCACCCTCTGCGACCCCCTAGACTGGGGGAACCAAGGGGAGTACTCCGACACGGTGGGTTCGTCATTACGGATGCAGTCGCATCCCGGCCCACCGGTTCCTGATCTCAGGAATGGAGAAGACTTTGGCGCTGCTTTTTGCTACGCCGAGTCTGGAGCCTCTCTTGGAAATCACGCCCCTCATCTGGGTCATCACGATCGCGGTCACGATCGCGTTCTTCGTCTATGAGTTCTTCGCGCACGTGCGCACACCGCACGAGCCGACCATCGCCGAGTCCGCGCGGTGGTCGATCTTCTACATCAGCCTCGCGCTGCTGTTCGGTGTCGGCATCGGCATCTTCTCCGGGTGGACGTTCGGCGGGGAGTACTTCGCCGGATATCTGACCGAGAAGGCGCTGTCTATCGACAACCTCTTCGTGTTCCTGATCGTGATGACCGGGTTCGCGGTACCGAAGATCTATCAGCAGAAGGTGCTGATGATCGGCATCGTGATCGCGCTGATCCTGCGCGGGATCTTCATCGCGGTCGGCGCGACGCTGATCGAGAACTTCTCCTGGATCTTCTACCTGTTCGGTGCGCTGCTCCTCGTGCTCGCCTACCGTCAGGCCTTCAGCAACCACGAGAGCGACCCCGCCAACGGGCGCTTCATGACCTTCGTGCGCCGCCACCTGCCGGTGAGCGACGAGTACAACAAGGACCGCCTGACCGTCGTCAAGAACGGCAAGCGCTTCGTCACACCGATGCTCCTGACGATCATCGCGATCGGCTTCATCGACCTGGTCTTCGCGGTCGACTCGATCCCCGCGATCTACGGCCTGACCGACGAGGCGTACATCGTGTTCACCGCGAACGCCTTCGCGCTCATGGGTCTGCGTCAGCTGTACTTCCTGATCGGCGGCCTTCTGGAGCGCCTGGTGTACCTCGCCCAGGGCCTCGCTGTCATCCTCGCGTTCATCGGCGTCAAGCTCGTGTTCCACGCTCTGCACGTCAACGAGCTGCCGTTCGTCAACGGCGGTGAGCCGGTGCTCTGGGCCCCCGAGATCCCCATCTGGTTCTCGCTGCTCTTCATCGCCGCGACCATCGCGGTCGCCACGGTCGCCAGCCTCATGAAGACGCGACGCGACCCCGCCGCCGTCACTTCCGCCACCGAAACCCCCACCACAAAGGAGCACTCTTGAGCGCGCAGCGCTGTTCTGACTCTTCGGACTCTGACAGTACGAGCGTCCGGTTCGCACCGGGCGCTCACCCCACGACAGACAGGGCCGTCCGCTGATGGGCGACCTGCTCTGGAACATCGCTCTCGTCTTCGCGTTCGTGCTGATCGGCGGTGTCTTCGCTGCCACGGAGATGGCGCTGGTCACACTGCGTGAGAGCCAGATCACCGCGATCGGCCAGCGCGGGCGCCGCGGCGCGAAAGTCGCCGCCCTCGCCCGCAACCCCAACACCTTCCTCTCCGCCGTGCAGATCGGTGTGACCGTTGCCGGCTTCGCGTCGGCGGCGTACGGGGCGACCTCGATCGCGCCCTCGGTGGCTCCGGTCTTCGAGTCGTGGGGGATGGCGGCTCCGCTGTCGCTCACCGTCGCGACGCTGGTGCTCACGCTGGTCATCGCGTACCTGTCGCTCGTGCTCGGCGAACTCGTGCCGAAGCGTCTGGCGATCCAGCGCAACGCGCAGTTCGCGTACGCCGTCGCTCCTGCCCTGAACGGCTTCGCGACCGTGATGCGTCCGGTGATCTGGCTGCTGTCGGTATCGACCAACGCGCTGGTGCGCGTGCTCGGCGGCGATCCGCACAAGACCGCCGATGAGATGACCGACGAGGAGGTGCGCGAGATCGTCGCCAGCCACCAGGGTCTTCCGGATGACGAGCGACGGATCCTGGACGACGTGCTGTCTCTGCGCGGGCGGCAGATCAGCGAGGTCATGCGCCCTCGTCCTGAGGTCGTCGCACTCGACGAGACGTTCACGGTCGGCGAGGCGATCGCGCAGGCACGTGAGCTGCCGTTCTCGCGGTACCCCGTGTCGGACAAGTCCATCGACGACATCACCGGCTTCGTCCACGTGCGCGACCTGTTCGAGGCGGTCGCCGAGGATCCGACCCAGGCGCTCTCGACTCTGGTGCGCCCCATCCTCTACATCCCGTCGACGGCGCGGGTGCTGCCGACGCTCACGCGCCTGCGGGCCGAGGGGCACCACATCGCCGTCGTCGTGGACGAATACGGCGGGACCGATGGGCTCGTCACACTCGAAGACCTCGTGGAGGAGGTCGTCGGCGAGATCTTCGACGAGTACGACACCGCCGAGCTGGAGGTTCCCGGTGGCGCTCTCGACGGACGCCTCAATCTGCAGGACTTCGAGGAGGCGACCGGCATCGAGCTGCCTCGAGGGTCCTCCGACACGATCGCCGGATTCGTGACGGAGCAGCTCGGACGCCTGGCGGTCGTCGGAGATGTCGTGGAGGTCGAGGGGGCCACCATCCAGGTGGCCGAGCTCGACCGGCGCCGCATCGCCCGGGTGCGGGTGACCGCACACAGCGACTCCGACTGACGCGCCGGAGTGAGGCTGCCGGCCTCCTGCGAGATGAGCCGCCCCGTGAGCGCGTGCACACGGGGCGG
Source organism: Microbacterium sp. NPDC087591 (assembly GCF_044743625.1). Lineage (NCBI taxonomy): Bacteria > Bacillati > Actinomycetota > Actinomycetes > Micrococcales > Microbacteriaceae > Microbacterium > Microbacterium sp. NPDC087591. The sequence continues at coordinate 865,927 of NZ_JBIUWU010000001.1, read as the reverse complement.
CTCCGTGCTCAGGCCGAGAAGGTAACCCCGGTGATCCGCTCGGCCGCGTCCCACAGCGCGGCACCGGTGGCGGGGGAGTGCACCTGGTCCGATGCGCTGACACGGGCCGGGGCGCCCCGGAACTCCAGCGCGCCGCTCGGACCCCAGTAGTCGCCGCCGACGACATCGGCGCCGGTGGCGGCGTGCACGATCGGCAGCGCCCCGCCGTCCTTTCCCTGCACGACGACGCGTGTCGGCGCGGCGAGGGCGCGCAGGATGGCCGGCGTCTCGACCGCACCCGGGCGCTGCGGGGTGAGCGGATCGACCGCGTAGCCCGGGTGCGCGCACACGGCGAGGCGAGGGGAGTCGGCCCAGCGGCGGTCGAGCTCGAACGCGAAGGCCATGAGTGCGGCCTTCGAGCGCCCGTACTGCCGGAGGGAGGAGCCCCGCCACGGGTCGGAGAGCGTGGCGGGGTCGATGTCAGCGAAGCGGTGGGCGAGCGACCCGACCGCGACCACACGGGCATCCTGCGTGAGGGCATGCTCGAGCCGGGCGAGGAGCGCGAAGTGTCCGAGGAAGTTCGTGCCGACCATCAGGTCGAGCCCATCGCGCGTGCGGGCGTCGCGCTGCGCAGCTTTCACCCCCGCATTGCAGATGACGGCATCGAGCCGTTCGTCGACACCGGATGCCGCCTCGGCGACGCTCGCGAGGGATCCGAGGTCGAGGGGGAGGATGCCCAGATCAGCCGCCGGCACCTGCGACCTGACCGCAGCCACGGCCTGTCGCGCACGGTCAGGGGAGCGGCAGCCCAGCACGACGCGGGCGCCCCGCGCCGCCAGCTGCTCGACGCACCAGTAGCCGATCCCCGCATTCGCACCCGTGACGAGGATCGTGCGGCCGTGCAGCTCGGTCGAGGCATCCATCCCCTCAACCTACGTGAGGAGAGTGTCGCCGATGAAGCCGCCCTCGCGGCACCCGGGTGGAACGGCGAAGACGGCGGAACCGATCGGGGTGGTCCACTCGTTGAGCAGGTCGAGTTCGTCGAGCCGTCGCTGCATCGGGGTGAACTGCCGGTCGACGTCGGCCTGGAACGACACGAAGATCAGTCCGGACTCCGAGACGCTGCTCCCGGTCGGTCTCTCGTCGTAGTTGTAGGCGCGACGGAAGATCTTCTCCCCGTCATCGCCCCGGGCGCGACGGATGTGAGCGAACTGCGGGATGACGGGGAAGCCGATCGCCGTCGTCGCCTCGAAGTCGGGTTCGTCGAACTCCTCCTTCCCGGTCAGGGGAGCGCCGTTCGCGAGGTTCCGTCCGACCGACGCCTCTCGTCCGCTGCGGTCGAGTCGATCCCACTTGTCGAGGTCCATCCGGATGCGGCGGATCACGGCGCTCGTGCCACCGGCCAGCCAGTCGTCATCCGACCACACCACGGCGTCGAAGTCCTTCGTCCCCGGCTGCGGGTTCGTGGTGCCGTCGACCTGACCGAACAGGTTGCGCATGGTCGTGCCCGCTCGTTCGGTGCCGTGGGCGCGGCGGAACCCGTTCTGGCTCCAGCGCAGGCTCGCGAAGCTGCGGGTGTCCTTCAGCAGCATGCGCGCCGCATGTGCCACGGTCAGCGGATCGTCTCCGGCGATCTGTAGCAGCAGGTCGCCGTCGCTGAACTCGGGCTGGAGCCGGTCGACCGTGAAGGCCGGGAGCGGCGTGAGCCACGACGGCCCGGCGCCGCCGGCACGTGCCACCAGCCGGGGCCCGAAGCCGAAGGTCACGGTCAGCCGCGCAGGCGCCAGGGCGAGCTCGGGCTCCGAGTCCGCGAGCGCGGGGACGCCCTGGGTCAGACGGGCGGCGTCGTCGGTGACGATGCGCAGCAGGCGGGTGAGCCCCTCGCGGTCGGTCGTGTCGAGGAGGTCCAGCCCGAGGAACAGGCCGTGAGCCTGCGCCGGGGTGTCGATCCCGGCCTGGTGGATGCCGAAGAAGGGCACCGTCTCGTCGCCGTTCAGGGGCGTCGATGGTGCGGTCGCCGGTGCGTCCTGTCGAGTGAGCGCGTAGTCGACACCGATCGCCGTGGCCGCGCCGACGCCGGCGACAGCTCCTCCGAGGAGGAACTGCCGCCGGGTCGACCCGGTGCGATCGGAGCGCGCGCCCTCAGCGGGCGCCGGCATCAGTGATCCATGCCTTCGTGCTCGTCGCCGTCTTCGTAGTTCTCGTTCGCGCCCGAGTAGTCCTTCACCGGAGCCGTGAATTCGTACGTCGAGTCGTCGGAGAACGTCAGGGTGACGGTGACCTCGGCGCCCGCCTGCAGCGGCCCTGCGAGATCCATGAGCATGATGTGGCTCGCGCCCGGCTCCAGCACCAGGGTGCCGCCGGCCGGGATCACGAATCCGCCCTCGATCTCGCGCATGACCATCTCGCCGGACTCGTTCTCCACGGTCTCGTGCAGCTCGACCATGGTCGACGCGGCGGTCTCGGCGGAGACGACGGTGACGTCATCCGATCCGGTGTTGGTGAGGGTGCCGAACGCGGCCGACATGCCCTCGTCGGCCGCTTTCACCCACGCGTCCTCGATCGTGACCGAATCGCCGGCCCGAGCGGACTCCGACTCGGCCGGAGCGGTCGTGCCGGCGCATCCGGTGAGTGCGAGCAGCGAGATCGCGACCAGGGCGGCGAATCGCGGGAGGGGCTTCAGAGTGGTGGTGTTCATGGAATGACCTTTCACAGTTCTCGTTCTGCGGTGCCGTCGTTCTCGGCCGCCGCAGCTGCCGTCCGCGGACGGCGAAGGAATCGATAGAGGGCGAACGCGGCGGCGGCGATGACCGCCCCGCCTCCGCCGATGAGCAGCGCGCGCGGCACGCCGCTCTGTTCCTGAGTGGTCTGATCCGCAGGGTCCTCGGCGTCTGCGACGGATTCTCGGCCGCCGGTTCCCTGCAACGCCATCGGTTCGGCGTCCCCGATCGTGAACGGGACGATGCCCGAGATCGGATGCCCGTCTTCCGAGACGACCTGCCAGCGCACCTGGTATCCGGCATCCGGCATTCCGGGATCGACGTCGACGGTCACGGTGTTGCCCGCGACCTCGACATCGTCGCCGGCCCAGTCGCGGCCGTTCTCGTCGATCACGAGCACCACGGCCCCCGTGGTCGAGTCGCCGAGCGTCAGCAGCTCTCCCGAGAACGTCAGGACGATGTGCTCGGGAGCGGCGGTCAGCCGCTCGTCGACTTGCGGGGTGCTATGGACCAGGGCGTCGTGGGCGGATGCCGGCAGAGCCGTCGCGAGAGTCGCGACCGCGGCCACCGTCACCCCCACCGCCCATCGGTGGACAGGAGACATGATGAAGGACCTCTCGACAGGCGTCGTCGATCGACGCCGCACGTGCGTTCGGAACGCTCGCGCGGAGGAGCCTCCGGGCGAGCGCGGATCACCGCCGGCCAGGACAGCCGGGGGCGTGGATCAGACCGTGCGGAGAGCGGGCGGAGCGCGCCCGCGAAGTGTCGCGAGCAGAGTGGCGCTGTACAGCGCATCGACATGTGTGCCGATGAACGCGCGGGGCGTGCGGTGCGGATGCGGTGCGGCGAGGACGGCGTCGATCCGCTGCTGCACCCAGCGCACGCTCTGCTGCGCCAGGTCACGCAGACCGAGGAGCAGGCGCTCGCCGCGGTGCAGGGCGACGATCGTGACCAGGGCGGCGAAGGCGTGGCCGATCCACATCGTGGCGTCGAGTGCGACGACGGTGTCGGCGCTCCCCGCGATCGCGGGAAGGACGACGGGGGCACCGTGCACGTGCGGCGCCGCGGTGCCCGAGGAGGGGACCGTTCCCAGCACGAACAGCACGTGGAAGAGGAACTGGCTGATCACGACCGAGAGTGCGAGCCTCAGCGCGGAGAGACGGCGCCCGGCGAGCAGTACGCACACCATGAACGACAGTACCCAGGGAACCGCGATGCCCAGCAGGCCCGGCATCGCGCCACCGGCGGAGACGTGGCCGGCGAGCGCGGCGAAGATCGCCACGGACGACGCCGCGAACCCGCGCAGGACCGCGGGCCTCCTGGACTGATGCACGATTCCCATTCTGTCAGGCGGATGCCCGCTCGATAGACTCCACGCATGCGGATCCGCCCGATCGATCTCGTCGACGTCCTGGTGTATCTCGTGGTCCTCGGTGCGTTCAGCCAGCTCTTCCCCGCGGTGATATCGGAGACGTTCCTGCTGGCTCTGCTCACCGCGATCCTGCTCAAGATCGTGCTCGAGATCGTCGTGTGGGTGAAGGCGAAGGCGCTCGCCCGCATCCGCTCGGAGGGGGCCGTCGCCTCTCGGGTGATCGGCGTCGTCGTGCTCGTGCTGGTGCTCCCGGGGAGCAAGTTCCTGGTGCTGGAACTCGTCGACCTCGTCTTCGGCGACGCCGTGCAGCTCGGCGGCTTCTTCCTCGTCACACTGCTCATCGTCGTGCTCATGCTGTCGCGCGGCGGCGTGCGGCGACTGTTCGCCCGCACAGAGCCCCGACAGGGCGACGGGGAGATCTCCTAGCCCCCAGGCGGATCGGTCGCCCGTGCTCGTCAGCGCTCGGGGTGCTCGTGGTGGTCGCCCTCCTCGAGCAGCATCCCCACCGACGTGGCGCACGTATCGCCCCTCCACGCCTCCAGCCCCTCACGGACGGCGAAGGCCGCGATCACGAGTCCGGCGACGGCATCCGCCCACCACCATCCGAACAGCGAGTTCACGACCAGGCCGATGAGCACCGCGGCCGACAGGTAGGTGCAGATCAGCGTCTGCTTGGAGTCGGCGACGGCGGTCGCTGATCCGATCTCCCGCCCGGCCAGCCGCTCCGCGAACGACAGGAAGGGCATCACGGCCACGCTGATCGCGGTCAACACGATGCCGACTGTGCTGTGCTCCGGACGCTGCGCGGTGACCAATGACAGCACTGAGGTCGCAGCGACGTAGATCGCGAGCGCGAAGAAGGCGACGGCGATCACCCGCAGGGTCGGCTTCTCCCACCGCTCGGGGTCGCGGCGCGTGAACTGCCATGCGACGGCGGCGGCCGAGAGCACCTCGATCGTGGAGTCCAGGCCGAAGCCGATCAGCGCGGCGGATGACGCCACCGAGCCCGCGGCGATCGCGATGACCGCTTCGATCAGGTTGTACCCGATCGTGATCGCGACGATCAGGCGGATGCGGCGGTGCAGGGTCTCGCGCCGTGCCGAGGAGACGACGGCCGACATCAGCAGGTGCAGCCTTCTCCGGAGCAGCAGTCGGGTTCGACGATCAGCACCACGCGCATGAGCTCGTTCAGTGCCGGAGCGAGGTGCTCATCGGTCAGCTGGTACCGGCTGCGGCGGCCGTCAGGAACGCTCTCGACGAGACCGCACCCGCGCAGGCAGGCGAGGTGGTTCGACATCACCTGACGCGAGACGCCCAGCGACTCGGCGAGGTCGGCGGGATAGGCGGCGTTCTCGCGCAGCGCGAGCAGAATGCCGGCGCGCGTGGGATCGGACAGCGCGTGTCCGAGTCGGGCGACGGCGGCCGTGTGCGTCAGGGAGGCAGGAGCGGTGATCACTCTTTGAGAGTACAGAGATATCTGAATTCACTCAAGTCTGTACTCGCCTCATGACAGTTGTCACCGCGATCGATGACGGGCCGACACTTCTCGCCGGATGCCGTCGGTGGTGGGCTGAGAGGACACTCCCGGACCTGTCTTCATCGGTCCCCGACCTGAACGGAACCTATGCGGAAGTTCGCGAAATCCCTGCTCATCACCGTCGGCGTCATCGTCGCCATCCCCGTGCTCGCGGTCACGTCCACCGCGATCGGCAACGCGATCGCCACGCAGGTGGAGTCCGCGCAGATCACCGCCTACGGGCAGGGTGTGGAGGTCGACGGCAAGACCATGAACGTCGTCGTCGCCGGCAGTGGTGAGGAGACGATCGTCCTGCTGCCCGGTCTCGGCACCGCGTCACCGGGTCGCGACTTCCACCCCCTGACCGACGAGCTGGCGAAGGAATACCGCGTGATCGTCGTCGAGCCGTTCGGCACCGGGCTCAGCGACGCGACCGTCACCCCGCGCACGGGTGAGAACATCACAGCGGAGATCCATGAAGCCCTCCAGCAGCTCGGCGTCACGAAGTACGCGCTCATGGCGCATTCGATCGGCGGCATCTACGCGCTCACCTACAGTGCGGCATACCCCGACGAGCTCACGGCCTTCATCGGCATCGACAACAGCGTGCCCGATCACGCGGGCTCCGACGAGCCGATCCCGACGGACGCCATGGTGGTGCTGCGCACCCTCGGGATCACGCGTCTGCTCGCCGCGATCGCGGGCGACCCCTACGACGGGCTGCCCTACGACGACGAGTCCCGACGGCAGATGGTGATGCTGAGCGCGAAGAACGCGGGGGCGCCCACCATGGTCGACGAGGTCGAGCACACTCCCGGCAACTTCGCCGCGGTGAGCGGGGAGGTCTTCCCGGCCGATCTGCCGGTGCTGAGCTTCGTGAGCGGGCAGGACACCGCGGAGTGGGTCGACATCCACGAGCAGCAGGCGGCGAGCGTCGAGCACGGAGAGGTCGTGGTCCTGGATGGCCCGCACTACCTGCACCACGAACTGTCGGCGGAGATCGCTCAGGGAACGGCCGCATTCCTCTCCGCGCTGGATCGCTGACGTCGTGAGAGCGGTTGCCGACTCCCGGGGTCGGCAAGCGCTCTCGTGTGCCCGGGATCCCGCCGCGACGGATCACGGAACCTGTGACGATCGACGGAGGAATCTCCACGGATCAGTCCGTGGTTCGTCATCGTCTCCGTGATTTGTCAGCCGGGGGTCCCGGTCGGACTCATCCGGGGTGCCGAGCCCGCGGCATGCCGCCGCGACGGATGACGGAGCCTGTGATGATCGACGGAGGAATGTCCACGGATCAGTCCGTTGTCCGTCATCGTCTCCGTGATTCGACGGCCGGGGGCGTCGGTCGGACTCATCCGGGATGCCGAGCCCGCGGCATCCCGCCCGGACGGATGACGGAGCCGGTGACGATCGACGGAGGAATGTCCACGGATCAGTCCGTTGTCCGTCATCGTCTCCGTGATTCGACGGCCGGGGGCGTCGGCCGGACCCGCCGGGGATGCCGTGTCTGACCGTGATCGGTCGGCGCCACCCCCGGCGCGGCGGAGGCTGACGACGGATGTCGGGCGCAGCGGCCCTCGTGCCCGCCTGCGCAGAACACCCCCGTCGACCTGACGGGGGTGTTCTGGTTCGCGTGCGGGTCAGCTCACGGCGTAGACCGCGCCGCCCACGATCACGGCGACGATCGTGGTCCAGCCGATGATCGCGACCGCCTGCCAGAGGAGGATGCGCGCCTTGCCGATTCCGGCGGCGGCGAGCATCGTCGCGGTGAAGTGCGTGGGGAGCAGGAGCGGGCCGAGCAGGCTCACTCCGGGAACGCCGTAGCGCTCGAATGCGCGCTGGAACTTCTCCTTGCGGGCGCTGCGGTGACCGGCATCCGCAGACGGCGTCTCGTCGACGAGCGGCGCTCCACCGCCGGCGACCACGGACTCGCGGATGCGTGAGCGGTTGACGATCGCCTGTCGGGCTCCTGAACTGGCGAGCACGAGGATGGCGACGCACACGAAGTTCCCGATCATCGCGGCGATCGCGGCGATCACGGGAGGGATGCCGCCGATGATCCCGATCCCCGCGGCGCCCTCGCCCTCGATGAAGGGGATCGCGCCGGCGAGAGCGACGATGAGCGGCTGCACGAGATCCGGGACCTGCGCGACCAGGTCCTGGAAGGTTCCGATGAGGTTCATGGTGATGCTCCTGGGGTCGGTGCAGCGGTCTCCCCGCTGCGATGACTCCAGTTCATCGGGATGGTGCGGCAAGCGGCAGTGCCGTGCTGTCACCACTTTCCGGGTGGATCGCATGAGCCATCCGTGACAACTGTCACGCCCGTATCGTGGTGGGGTGAGCAGCCCCGACGCGCCCCTCGCCCCCGCCGCACCGACGCCGGGGGCCCGACAGCTGTCCCGTGGCGTCACCGCGACCTGGTGGTACACCGCGACGGCCGTCATCTTCTTCGAGCTCGCGATCGTCGGTGCCTGGACGGTCATCACGATGGCGGTCGATCTGAGGGCATTCGTCGGAGTCGTGGTGGGTGGTGGCGGTCTGCTCTGGATCGCCTCCACGATCCCGCTGCTGGTCGACTATCGGCACCGGCTCGACGCAGAGCCGGGTGTTCGTTGGGCGCGGCTTGTCGTGCCGCTCCTGGTCGCCGTCGCGTACGGGATCGCAGCGGGTGCCGTCGCCGGGAGCTGGCAGCTGATGCTGATGCCGATCGCGCAGTCTCTCGTGCTGCTGAACTGGCCGCGCGGGGTGCGCTACCGAGTGGTCATCGCCGTGACGATCGCGATGATCTGCCTCGCCGTGGTGGATTCGACCGTCGACGTCGCCGACGAGATCCCGCTGCTGTTCCCCATCGCCTACACGGTGCTGCTTCCGATCATGACGGTCAGCTCGCTGTGGTGGTGGGACGTGCTCATCACGCTCGACAGGGCGAGGGCTTCGGAGTCTCGCCTGGCCGCGACCCAGGAGCGACTGCGCGTCGCGACCGATGTGCACGACCTGCAGGGCCACCATCTCCAGGTGGTGGCGCTGCAGCTGGAGCTCGCCGAACGTCTGATGCCGCAGGATGCCGCTGCCGGCATGGAGCAGCTCCGTGCTGCGCGCGCGAGCGTCGATGACGCACGCCAGGGCACACGCGACCTCGCACTGCGGTTCCGCTCGGTCCCGCTCGGCGATGAGATCGCGAACGCCCGCGATCTGCTCCGCGCCGCCGGGCTCGAGGTCGAGGCGGTGATCCCCGCCGACGCCGATGAGGCCCCGGCTGCGGCCCTGGGCCCGGTGATCCGGGAGACGACGACGAACGTGCTCCGTCACGGCGGCGGTCACCGGGCACGGCTCGTGCTCGTCCGGGCGGGCGACGCGTGGCGGTACACGATCTCGAACGACGCGGTCGGCGATGCCCCCCAGGATGCGGCAGGGTCCGGGCTCGACGGCATCCGACGACGCATCGACGAAGCGCACGGCACGCTCGACGTCGGTCGCGAGGCCGAGGAGTTCACGGTCACGGTCACGGTGCCGGCGCACGCGGAGGAGGCGCGATGATCCGCGTGCTGCTCGCCGATGACGAGGCCATGATCCGCTCGGCGCTCGCCGCGTTGCTGCGACTCGAAGACGACATCGAGGTCATCGCGGAGTGCGAGGACGGGGAGCAGGCGGTCGCGGAAGCGCTGCGACTGCAGCCCGATGTCTGCCTGCTCGATCTGGAGATGCCGGGACTCGACGGGGTGCAGGTCTCCGAGCGCCTGAACCGGGCGATCGCCACACGCTGCATCGTCGTCACCCGTCATGCCCGCCCCGGCGTGCTGCGTCGGGCGCTGGCATCCGGCGTGGCGGGGTTCCTCCCCAAGTCCCGCGGTGCCGATGAGGTGGCCGCCGTGATCCGTCGCGTCGCCGCCGGTGCACGCTACGTCGACCCCGAGGTCGCCGCCGATGCCCTGAGCGACGAGCGCTCGCCGCTGACCGATCGCGAACTCGACGTGCTGCGTGCCGGACGACGGGGAGAGACGACCGGGCAGATCGCTCGCGCGCTCGCCCTGGCGCCGGGAACCGTGCGCAACCACATCTCCGCGATCCTCGGCAAGCTCGCGGTCGGCACGCGCCAGCAGGCGGTGCTGATCGCCGAGGAGCGCGGCTGGATCTGATCGTCGGGGCGGCCGCGGTGTCCGCATGCCGGGGTAGCCTCATCGCATGAGTTCGTTCGGATCGCTGTCGACGCCGGTGGGTGTGGTCGGCGTCGTGAGCGACGGCTCGGCGATCACGCGGGTGACCTGGCGATCACAGGCCCCGGATGGTGTCGCAGCAGAACCGGATGCACTGGTGGACGAGGCCCTCGCCCAGCTGAGCGCGTACTTCGACGGGCGGCTGCGCACCTTCGACGTGCCGATCGACCTCGGCGACCAGACCGTCGCCACGAGGGCGGTGCTGATGGCGCTGTATGAGACGGTCGGCCACGGCGAGACCATCACCTACGGCGGCCTGGCGGCCCGAAGCGGCACGACGGTGCCGGCGCGCGGGATCGGGTCGATCATGGGCGCGAATCCGGTGCCGCTGATCGTGCCCTGCCACCGGGTGGTCGCCGGAGACGGGCTGGGTGGCTATTCCGGAGGCGATCCCGGCGAAGGGCTCGTGACCAAGCGGTGGCTCCTGGAGCACGAGGGCGCGCTGCCGACCTCCCTGTTCTGAGTGCGGTGGCGCTGAGCACGGCGTGAGTATCCGTCATCCCGTCATCGGGCGTCGGCCCGGCCTGAGAGAATGGACACGCCGAGTCCCGAGCCGAGGAGCCAACGTGCAGTTCATCTCCACCCGCGGCGGTATGCAGCCGCAGCCGTTCAGCGAGACGCTGTTGGAGGGCCTCGCGCCCGATGGGGGGCTCGCCGTTCCCGAGGTGATGCCCGCCGTCAGCACCGAGACGCTCGAGCGCTGGCGGGCTCTGACCTACCCGCAGCTCGCGACCGAGGTGCTCGGACTCTTCGCGACCGACATCCCGCGGGAAGACCTCGCGCGCATGACGGATGCGGCCTACGCCTCCTTCCCCGAGAGCGTCGTGCCGCTGCGGCCGATCGGCGATGGACTCACGCTCGTCGGATTGTCCGAAGGGCCGACTCTGGCCTTCAAGGACATGGCGATGCAGTTCCTCGGCCAGGTGATCGAGTACGCGCTCGAGCGCAAGGGCGCGGTGCTCAACATCCTCGGCGCCACCTCGGGTGACACCGGCTCGGCAGCCGAGCACGCGCTGCGCGGCAAGGAGCGCATCTCGGTCTTCATGCTGTCGCCGCAGGGCCGCATGAGCGCGTTCCAGCGGGCGCAGATGTTCTCGCTCGACGATGCGAACGTGCACAACATCGCGGTCGAGGGCGTCTTCGACGACTGCCAGAACCTGGTCAAGCACCTCGCCGGCGACCTCGAGTTCAAGCGCTCGCAGAACCTGGGTGCGGTGAACTCGATCAACCTCGCCCGCATCACGGCGCAGACGGTCTACTACTTCTGGGCCTGGCTGCGGGCGACGGATGCGCACGGCGCGACCGAGGTGTCTTTCACGGTGCCGTCTGGAAACTTCGGCAACATCCTCTCCGGCTTCTTCGCGAAGCAGATGGGTCTGCCGATCCGCCGTCTCGTGCTCGCCGCGAACGAGAACAACGTGCTCGACGAGTTCTTCCGCACCGGGATCTACCGCCCGCGCAGCGCCGCACAGACGTTGGCGACCTCCAGCCCCTCCATGGACATCTCGAAGGCCTCGAACCTGGAGCGCTTCATCTTCGGGCTCGTCGATCGTGACCCCGAGCGCGTCGTCGGCGCCTGGCAGGAGCTCGATGACCAGGGCTTCTTCGACTTCAGCGACCAGCAGCCCCGCTTCGCCGAGGAGTTCGGCATAGTCAGCGGCACCAGCACACATGCGGACCGGCTCGCGACCATCCGCTCGGTGCACGAGTCCTCGGGCGAGATCATCGACCCGCACACGGCCGATGGCGTGAAAGTCGCGCGCGAGCACGTCGAAGACGGCGTGCCGATGCTCGTGCTCGAGACGGCCAAGCCCGAGAAGTTCGCCGAGACGATCCTCGAGGCGATCGGTGTCGAGCTCGACTACTCGCCGGAACTCCGGCAGATGCTCGACGCTCCGCAGCACGTGACCGAGATGGCCGACGACGAGCACGCACTGCGTGCGTTCATCGCCGCCCACGCCCTGCGCTGACTCGAACACTTCCACTCGCGACGAGACCCCGTCCCGCTGACGTCAGCGGAACGGGGTCTCGTCCGTTCTGAGTCCGCGCGTCGTCACTCGGGGTCGCCGTGCAGCATCCACGGGATGCCGAAGCGGTCGATCAGCATGCCGAAAGTCCCACCCCACGGCGGCACGTCGAGCGGCATCGTGACGGTGCCGCCGTCGGCGAGTCCGTCCCAGACCTCCTGGGTGCGAGCCCGGGTGTTGCCGCTCAGCGATACCGAGAACCCCTGAGGGATCTCGTACGGCATGCCGTCGGGCGAGTCCGAGCCCATCAGCACCAGGCCGTCGGCGGTGGTGAGCTGGGCGTGCATCACGAGGTCCTTCTGGCTCGGGTCCTGGACCATGTCGGGGAAATCGCCGAAGACGGTGATCTCGAGTTCACCGCCGAGCACACTCTGATAGAACTCCATCGCCTGACGGGCTTCGGTGCGGAAGGAGAGATACGGGTTGAGGTTGGCCATGAGAACTCCCGGGATGAGTGGCGGGCCGTGCTCGACCCGATTCATGCTCAGTCTCCGACTGCGACCACGTCCCCACAAGACCGATCGTGCGAAGTCCCCTAGGTCGAACGGGGGAGCGCTCTGACTGCGGCGGTGAGCACCTGCGGGACCGTCGGCACTCCCTCGGCGCGGAACACCTGCGCTCCGCTGTCGTCGCGGATGATCACGGTCGGGGTGAAGCGGATGTCGAGCGCCTCGGCGGCATCGGGATCACGCGCGACATCGATCTCGGTGACGGTCGCATCCGGCAGGAAGCGGACGGCATCGGCCAGCACCGCCCGGGTGCGAGAGCACGCCCCGCAGAACGCGGAGGTGACCAGCGTCAGTTCCATCGATGCCTCTTTCCTCGGTTGCCTGCTCAGTGATGCAACCGGGCGAGAGCGCCGGGTGTTCCCGGCGTCAGAACGCGGTGCGCTTGACGAGGCCGCGGTTCGTGCGGATGTGCTCGTAGTCCCACTGGATGTCGCGCCCGGCGGCGAGCCACGCGGCGAGAGCGTCGGTGTCGATCTCGGAGACGTCGTCGTAGCGCACCTCGGCGGCCTTGAAGGTGCCGGACGCCGTGAGCCCGGGGAGAGGGAACGACTGACCGCTCCAGAACATGAGCCGCACCGCATCCTTCAGCCGGTGGTAGCCCACGATCGGATTGCCACCGAGGAACCAGACCGGATGCGCGTGCCAGATCTTGCTCGCCGCCTCGGGGAGGCCTCGCTCGATCTCGGTCGCGAGCACGGCGCAGATCTCCTGATCCGACGGGGAGAGCCTGCGGTGGTACTCGTCGATCTCGGCGGGGCGTGTCATGAACCGAGTATGTCGGTGCGCCGAGAGAAACGCGAGGGTCAGTCGCGCGGGGGGATCGCGCGCGGATGCAGCAGTCCGGATGCCGCTCCGAGCGCCGCCCCGACGATCGTGTCGACGATGCGCTCGAGCGCCACGTCGACCGATCCGATGCTGCCGGTCGCCGCTCCCGTCAGCAGCAGCACCAACGGGGTGATGAACACGAGCGCGAGCGCGTAGTGGCGCACGACGACGAGCTCGATGGCGAACTGCAGTGCGCCCAACAGCAGCGCTAGCCACAGCCCGTACGGATGCAGGAGCGAGAGGAGCACGTACACGCCCGCGCCGACGACCGTGCCGAGCATCCGATGCAGTCCGCGTTGGAACGCCGCCCGCCGCGCGGCCGCGACTCCGATCACTGCGACCGCCGAGCCGACGATCCAGTAGGTGCGCTCCGGGTCGATGATCAGCCCGAGCAGCACGCCGAGCACGGCGACGATGGCGACGCGCACCAGCAGCAGGCGGGAATCTGCGCTCAACGCCGGACCAGGCAGGAGCTCGCGCAGGGGTTTCGCCGAGATGGCGCGCACGCGGGGGAGCAGCAGTGGCGTCATCGCCACGATGTAGGAGAACAGGCACCCCGCGGTCAGTGCGGCGACGTACGCGACCGGCAAGATCGACCCGGCGGCGACCACGTGAGCGGACAGCCCGAACACGAGCACGAAGAACAGGGGCCCTGGTGGTCCGAGCCGGAAGCCGAAGGCGAGCGCCGCACTGGCGATCGCGACGAGCACGACGCCGATGCTGACGAGCCAGTCGTTGCCCGACGCCAGCACCCCGAGTGCGGCGCACACGACGAGCCCGAGGGCGACGAACGGAAGGACGCGCGCTCTATCGACCACGGCCGCGGAGCCGGCGAACAGCACCGTGAACGCACCGGAGGCGGCGATGTATCCCAGGGAGGCGTTGCCGAGGAGCGTCATCACCGCGATCGGCGCCGCGATGCCGAGCGCCGCCTGGGTCGCCAGCGGCCAGCGGGGGCCGCGGGACGGCGCGAAGGCGAAGAGACTCACCCTTCCATTGTGCGCCGCCGCAGACCTCGCCCCGCGCGGGGACGCGTCACCGTCACTCCCGGTCGAGTCCGAACGTGCGTTTCACCAGTGCCTGCACATCACGGTCCAGGCCGTCGATGCGGGTGTTGACCGCTTCGAAGCGGGAATCGACCGCGTCGAAGCGGGCGTCCACGGAGGCGAAGCGTGCGACCATCTCGGATCGAAGGCCGCCGATCTCGGCGCGCAGCACGCGGATGAACAGTGTCGACACGACGGTGAGCATCCCGAACATCAGGGCGATGAACGCACCGATCATCGTCCAGGTCTGGGGCTCGGTCATCGAGATCATCTCCTCATTCTCATCGCGAGCCTCCATCCTGCCAAGGGGGCAGCGCCGTGCAGCGCTCCCAGAGCCCGATACGTGGACACCGGGCGGCACTGCCGAGCGGTGCAGGAAGACAGGGGGCATGCGCGCCGCTCGTCGCTACGATGGCGAACGTGACCTCAGTGACCGTGCGCCCCGGCATCGACGAACGACTCTCGCGGATGATCCAGCTGCCCACCGTGTCCGCCGAGCTCGAGGAGCGCGGCGCCGAACCGTTCGAGCGCTTCGTCGCGCTGATCGCCGAGCTCTACCCGCTCACGCACGAGCACCTCACGGTGGAGCGTCACACCGACTTCGGTCTGCTGTTCCGCTGGGCGGGGAAGGCCGAATCGTCGGAGGGGCCTGTCGTGCTGATGGCCCACTACGACGTGGTCCCTGTCGACGAGAGCGACGCCTGGACCCATCCGCCGTTCGCCGGGGTCATCGCCGACGGCATCGTCTACGGTCGGGGTGCGCTCGATGACAAGGGACCGCTGATCGTCGTGCTCGAAGCGGTCGAGAATCTGCTGAGCGACGGCTTCGTCCCCGCGCGCGACGTGTACCTCTCGTTCGGCGGCAACGAGGAGACCTACGGGCGCGCGGCGCAGGAGATCGCAGCCGTGTTCCGTGAACGCGGCATCGTGCCCTGGCTCGTGGTCGACGAAGGCGGCGCCGTGGTCGATGCACCGTTGCCGTTCGTGCCAGGGCGTGCGGCGATGATCGGCGTCGGCGAGAAGGGCGTCATGACGGTGACGCTCTCGGCGCGCGGCGAGGGCGGCCATGCGTCCGCACCACCGTCTCTCACAGCCGTCCGACGAATCGCGCGGGCCGTGGACCGCCTCGGTCCTGCCACGTTCCGGCCCCGGGCGTCGACGGCGATCCTGCGGATGCTGACGCGGCTGTCCGCAGAGACGCCTGGCCCCGCGCGCCATCTGCTGCGATTCCTCGGGGCGGCGCCGCTGGTGACGGCACGGCTGTTCGCGCTTCTCGGCGGAGAGCCGGC
Organism: Microbacterium sp. NPDC087591; assembly: GCF_044743625.1. Lineage (NCBI taxonomy): Bacteria > Bacillati > Actinomycetota > Actinomycetes > Micrococcales > Microbacteriaceae > Microbacterium > Microbacterium sp. NPDC087591. The sequence goes on along the minus strand of NZ_JBIUWU010000001.1, from coordinate 850,430 downwards.
AGCCCTGGTCCGCACCACGGTCGCCCCCACGATGCAGTCCGGCGGCACCGCGGCCAACGTGCTCCCGTCGCAGGCATCCGCCACCGTCAACCTGCGCATCGCGCTGGGCGAGACGACGCAGCAGACCGTGCTGCGTGTACGACGCCGCATCCGAGATCCGCTCGTCACGGTGCAGGTGATCGAGGCGAGCGAGCCGTCGCCGGAGTCCTCGACCGACAACGCGCAGTTCGCCCTGCTCGCCGACGCGCTCGCCGTGTCGCATCCCGGCGTGCCCGCCGTGCCCTACGTCATGATGGCGGCCACCGACTCCCGCCATTTCCACCGGTTCTCGCCGGCGGTCTACCGGTTCGCGCCACTGGAGATGTCGAATGCCCAGCGGGCGTCGATCCACGGCGTCGATGAGAACGTCGAGATCGCCGCCCTCGAGCGCGGGGAGCGGTTCCATCGGGCTCTCCTCGAACGGCTAGTGTGATCTCACCCGTCCTTCGGCGCGCTTCGCGGCCGCGAGAGAAGCAGGAGACGCGATGACGCGCAGTCGGACATTGGGCACCCTCGCGGTCGTCGTGGGTTTCCTTGCCTTCGTCGAGTTCACGAGCGGTGTGCTGCAGGGCTACTACACGCCCATGCTCACCGACATCGCCCGTCATCTGGGCATCCACGACGCCGACGTCAACTGGCTCGAGGGCGCGCAGCTCATGCTGTCGGCACTCGTCGTGCCCGCATTCGCGAAGCTCGGCGATATGGTCGGGCACAAGCGGATGCTGTTGATCTCGACGGCGTTGACCGCGGCGGCCGCGCTCGTGCTGCCGTTCACCGACTCGTTCCCCGTCTTCCTCGCGGCGTGGGCGCTGATGGGCTTCTACGTGGTCTGGCTGCCGCTGGAGATCGCGCTCATCTGGTCGCGGTCCCGTCGGATGGAGGGCCGGGCGAGCATCACCGCCAAGGCTGCGGGGCTGCTGGTCGCCGCGCTGGAAGGCGGTGCGATCATCGGCGCCCTGGTGGGTGGGGCGCTCATCGATGTGCTCCCGCTCACGATCGTGCTGCTGGTGCCGGCGGTGCTCATCGTCGTGTGCTTCTTCGTGATCCTGTTCGGGGTCAAGGAGTCGCCGGAGCCGACGGGTGGTGTCTTCGACACGGTCGGCCTCATACTGATCTCGCTGGCGCTGATCTGCTTCACCGGCGGACTCAGCCTGCTGCGCCTCGACGGCGGTCTGGTGAACCCCTGGTCGTGGGCGGTCGTCGTGTTCGGGGTGCTGCTGGTGATCCCGTTCGCCCTCTGGGAGCTGCGTCACGACGACCCGCTCATCGATGTGCGCATGTTCCGCTCTCCCGCGCTTGGCCCGGTCTTCCTCACCGCCGGTCTGTTCGGGGTCAGTGTGCTCGGCGCCCAGGCGCCGCTGTCGACCTTCGCTCGCACCGATCCGTCGGTGTACGGCTACGGTCTCGGTACCACCGGCTTCGCCACGTCGTTGATCATCGGCGTGTATCTGATCGCGATGATCGCCGGAGCGCTGTCGTTCCCGTTCGTCGCCCGCCGGATCTCGCCGCGGATCACCCTGATGGGAGCCTCGGTCCTGGTCGGAGTGGGATTCCTGATGTTCCTGCCGTTCCACGACGCGTACGCCCAGGTCATCACCAACATGGTCATCGTCGGGCTCGGCTCCGGAGCGCTGGTCGCTGCGCTGCCGGCGGCGGCGGCCTCGGCTGCTCCGGCCACGCAGACCGGTGTCGCGACCGGCCTCACCAACTCGGTCAAGACGGTCGGTGGCGCGATCGCGTCGTGCGTCTTCGGCATCGCACTCCTCCACGGCGTCAGTGCGACCGCGGGTGCCGCCGAGGGGACGGCGGGGTCGTTGGCCGGCTACTTCACGGTCTGGATCGTGTGCGGCGTCACAGCGCTCGCGGCGGCCGTGCTGCTCGTGTTCGTGCCGAAGACCGCGTTCACAGATCCTCCCGTCGACACCGAGCTCCCGCCGATCGTCTCAGACCCGCGCTAGCGGCACTTCATCGGGGGGGAGGGGGGCCGCCCGACATCTCCGAACCAGCGGATCGTCAGCGTCGTGGTGCGGGATCATCCGCAGAACGGAACGGCAGCGGCGTCATTCGCGATCCAAGCCGAAGGTGCGCTTCGCGAGCGCCTGCACGTCCCGATCGAGCCCGTCGATGCGGGTGCCGACGGCGTCGAACCTCGCGTTCATCTCGTTGCGGAGCCCGCCGATCTGCCCGTTCATCTCGTTGCGGAGCCCGCCGATCTCACTGCGGACGACCCGGACGAAGAGCGTGGAGACCACGGTCGGCGTGCCGATCATGAGGGCGCTGAACGCTCCGATCATGGTCCAGATCTGCGCGTCGTTCATGAATCCCACTCCCTCATGCTGGCATCGATCTTCGGAGTCTGCCACCGCCGGACATGGGGGAACGCGCCTGCCCGCAGGTTCGTGGAGAGCTACGGCGGAGGCTGTCGTGTGCAGTGCGGGTGCGGGCAGGGAAACCCCGGGGCTCGACAGGGGAGTGGGGTGGGAATGCGTCGAGCCCCGGGGCGGTCTGTGCGGCGGTCAGTCCGTGACGGCTGCCGCTCGGCGTCGGGCGACAGCGAGTGCCGCTCCGAGAAGCGCCATCGCCGTAGCGACAGCAGCCGCTACCACGGCGAAGGTGAGGTCGTTACCGGTGTGGGCGAGCGCCTCCGTGGTGATCTCCTTCTCTGCCGATGGAGTCTCCTCCGCGGGCGGCGTCTTCGCTTCGCCGGTCTCCTCCGGGGACACCTCGCCGGTGCCGCGCGGAACGGTCGCCTCCGAGGGAGATGACTCCACCGTGGTTCCCGACGTCTGCCCGACGGCGATCGCCGCGTTGTCGATCTTCGCTGCCGCGAGGTCGGCGTCCTCGACCGTGTAGCTCGCCGTGCACGTCATCGATTCGCCGGGAGCGAGTGCGGCAGCATCAGGAGGGCAGGTCACTTCGGGCACCTGACCGGCGCCGCTGAAGGCGGTCTCGTCGACACGCACGTCTGTCATGGTGAGTTCGCCCGTGTTGGTCACGACGAATGTGTAGTCGATGACGCTTCCGCTCCAGAAGGCTTCCGCATCCGTGGACTTCACGATCGCCAGCCCCGGAGCCCCGGGGGTGCTCACGACCACCTGTGAGGGAGGCGACGTGATGCGTCCGGTATCGGGTGTCGTACCCGTGGCGGTCGCGGTGTTCTCGACCGAGCCGCGGTCCACATCCGCCTGCAGCACCGTGTAGGTCGCCGAGCACACGACCGTCTCGGCGACGGCGAGCGAGAGCGGTTGCGAGGGACACGTCACCTCGGGGGTGGAGCCGGACCCGCTGAACGCCACCTCCTCCACCGTGACATCGCTCAACGGACTGGTGCCAGTGTTGGTGATCTCGAAGGAGTACGTCACGGTGTCGCCCTGACGCGCTTCGGCGACATCCGCCGTCTTCGTCAGAGTGATCTCGCCGTCGCCGCGCGGGGAGTTGACGAATGTGCAGAGCAGCCCGACACCGTCGGCCACACGGGGGACCGTGAGGCTCCCGCGGGTGCCGTCGCCGGAAGCGAGGATCGCGCCGGATGCATCGTCGACGCAGTTCCACGAGGAGCGGTACCGGTCCTGCTCAGCACCGGCACCTGTCTCCTCGATCTCGATCGTCGCGCCGGGGAGGACAGGAAGCGTGAGCCGTCGCTGCTGCACCCCAGGAGAGGTGCCGGTGGTGGTGACGGAGAGATCGGCGAGTCCGGCGCCGGAGATGGACAGGCGCACCTGGTCGGCGGGATCCTCGGAGTGCCTGCCCTCGGGGAAGTCCTTCTGCAGGGTGAGGCGGCTGGGAGAGGAACACGACGCGATGTCCACGATGCCGGGCTCGGTGAACGTGACGTGACTGGTCACGGCTCCCGACATGGGGTTGACGCGGAGCAGTTCCAGCCCGGTGCTGACGACCAGGTGGCCGTCGCTGCCGAAGGCGATGCCGTTGACTCCGAGTCCATCGGTGTCATCGACGCGGAAGGACTGGATGCGGGTTGCGCGCACCGTCGGGTACGGAGCGCTCGACGCGAGAGCGATGTCGTGCACGTCGACCGAGTAGATCGCCGCGTCATTGGCCGAACTCATGACGATGTAGAGGTTGCCGTCGCGGTCGAAGGCGATGTCGCCGTTGCTGCCGGGGGCCGGTGCTGCCGAGAAGCTGATGGCCATTCGGCCCTGGCGATCACCGGTGGACGGGTCGCGCACCTCGAGGTGGAGCTGGCCTCCGGTCGCGGCCCCGTGGAAGAACAGCCGCGAGTGAGGGTCGTAAGCCCCGTGGGTCTGAGTCGCGCCCCAGCCGGCAGGCATGCGAACCACCGGCGAGGTGGTCGTCGTCGAGGTCGCGAAGTCGAAGGTCGCCAGAGCGCCGGCGTCGTTCGTGGTCCAGGGGTCCCATCGCATGGCGAAGGCCGCGCCGTCGGGATGCTCCGGCGTGACCGCGACACCGAGTCCGTTGAAGAGTGAGGTGGGATCCGCCCCCTCATCGATCGTCCCGATGGTGGTCTGGGCGCCACTGATCGCGTCGAGACTCCACAGCGTGCTGCCGTTGCCGCTGTTGGCATTGATCGCGTAGATCGTCGAGCAGTCGAATGGCTCGGCCGCGTGCGCCGGGGCCGTGTCGACCATCGCTCCAGGGATCATGATCGCCGCGCCCGCGAGGGTGGCGACGGTGAGTCGACCTGCGCGTCTCCCGCGCGGTCGACGCGCCCCCGGCGGGGACTTCTGTGATGTGTGGGTGTTCGGGTGCGCCATGCGGCGATGTCCTTTCTCGAGGCAGGACGCGATGAACTCGGGAGATCGCGCCGTCCGATGCCCCCAGTTTTCAGCGAGAGACGGATGCTGCGCGTCGAGCTCCGTGATCAGCGCGAAGAGATCAGTGCCTGCGCGACCGTCCCGCATGCATGCCGCCGGCGACTCAGTAGCGCACCACGGAGCATCGGCCGGTCACGATCCTTCGGGCAGGCGCAGGCAGAGATTCAGGCCCAGGAGAAGGCTGCGAGCTCCGCGCGCGCCGAGATCTGCAGCTTTCGGAACGCCTTCAGAAGGTGACTCTCCACCGTTCTCGGGCTGATGTGCAGGAGCTCGGCGATCTCCTGATTGGACTGGCCGTGGGCGGCGAGTCGCGCGACCTCGAGCTCGCGGGTCGAAAGTCGCTTCTGGGCGTCGCCGCGTCCCGCTCTCGGCAAGAGATCGAGCGGGTCGCGGCGTGCGTGCAGGTTCGCGAGGTCGGAGGACAACACGTCGACAGCGGCTTGATCTCCGTGCCGAGCGGCTGCATCGCGCCCATGGGTGAACGCGATGAGGGCGTGCTCGACGCGTCCCTCGCCCTCGAACCACGCGCCGAGCCGACGCAGGTCCGCGGGATTCTCGTCGAGGATCGCCTTCTGCAAATCGAAGACCGGCGTCACCAGCGTCCCATCCAGGCCGCCGAGCTCTGGGTCTTCGGTCGTCCGCGGGATCGTCGATGCACCGAGTCCGGTCGTGATGATGCGCAATGTCGCCGCAGCGAGCAGATAGCCGCGCGCGCGCAGGAGAACGATCTGTTCGTGCAGCAGCTCTTCTGCCCGCCGTGATTCTCCCGCGAGCAGGGCGGAGACGATCTCCGGCAGGGCGGCGACCATCCCCGGCCATGGTCCGATTCTGACGCCGGTCGTGAGGGCCTGCGACGCGAGCGACTCGGCGGTGCCGTGTCGGCCCGCGCGCACAGCCAGCAGCGCAGCGAGCGCGAGGGCACCCATCCGGGTCCCCTCCTGACCCAGTCCGGGTTCCCCGAGCGCCAGGAACCGCCCCAGATGCAGCTCTGCCGTGCGGAATCTGCCGAGCACGATGCCCGACACCGCTGCGAGGTACGTGTGCCCCCGCAGGTTCTCCAGGTCGAGCTCCACACGGCTCTGCTCGATGTGGACGACAGCCCACTCGTATGCGTCGCGCACGGCACCGCTGCCGAACATCGCCCACCCGCGCAGCAGCGCCAGCACCCGCCCGAGCTTGGTGGAGGTGTCATCCGAGCCGGCGAGCTTCTCCATCGCAGCCGGCGCATGGCCGCGCAGGATCAACGCTGTCACGAGCACAGCCAAGATCGAGCTCTCGGTCGTCGCGTCCCGTCCCGTCAACGCGGCGAGCCGTTGGACATGCTCGGGTCGGGTTCCCTCGATGCCGATCTCCAGCTGCGTCGACCAGACGTCGAACATGGTTCGATAGCGCGGTTGTTCTCGTGCGGCGGTTGTGAGCAGGTGCCGTGCTTCGGCGACGTCGCCGGCAGCCAGCGCGTACCACCGCGCCTGGAAGATACGGAACATCGCCAGCGCTCTGGCGTCGCCGCCCGTCGTGTCGGTGCGCTCGAACACCCGCAGGGCGGTGTCGGGGTCGTGGCGTTGATCGAACAGGACGAAGAGATACTCGATCGCTGCCGCCGCATGAGGATCGCGTTCCCACGCACGACGCCGCGCCGAGAGCTGGGCAGCATGTCGATCTCGGATCAGCCGGATCACGGACATCTCCGCAGCATCCGGTTCGAGCGAGGAATCGAGACCGGCGGGAGGAACGAGTCCCGCGGCCGAAGGGTCCGGTCCATCGGCGCCGAACTGATTCTGGATGCGATTCAGGATCCGGGATCGCCGGCTGGACGTCGGTCGGTTCTGGAAGTAGTCGGCGATCAGCGGGGGAGTGACGGCGACCGACAGCCGTCCGAAGGGCTCGATGCTCAGGAGGAGTCCGCTGGCCTCGAGGGTCTCGATGAGTTCGCGCCCCACCAGTTCGGACGCGGTGTCGATGTCGAGGACGCCGGCAAGTGCGAGGGTCTCGACGGCCTCGAGCTGGGTGGGATCCAACGGGGCGAGCAGGTGTTCGACGGCGCCCGACATCGCGTCGTGCCACAGCTCGCCGTTCGTGGTCCAGATGTCGTCGGTGCGCACGATGTGGCCGTACGCCTGGGCGGCGGTGGTCATCGCCACCGCGAGACTGGGTATTCCTGCCGATCGTGTGTACACGCGTCCGACGAGGCCGGTATCGACGGCTCCGCCGAGTTGCTCGTGGATCAGATCCGACACCGCTTCGAAGCTGATCGGACGTAGGCGCAGTTCCGCCGCCTGACTGGCGATCGCGTGCAGGCGGTTTGCGCCGCCGTCGACTGCAGAGCTCGATGTCGTCACGATCACCGCGCCCGTGCGTGCGTGCACCGCCGCCACCGCACCCCAGGACTCCTCGTCGACGAACTCGGCGTCGTCGACGAGCATCACGCAGCGTCGGTCCACCACATGCTCTGCGATCGCGGCGACCACCTGGCCCACGGCGAGCGTGGGCGACGGCTTCGCGACCTCTCCGGCGAGATCGAGCGCGCCGAGAGGGACTCGCCGAAGCGCCTCGACGCCGACGATCCGAATGGTCGTGTAGCCGCGCTGCTCCAGGCTGCCCGCGATCTCGCGCAACAGCACGGACCGGCCGCTTCCGTCAGGTCCGACGATGCTGACGCAGGAGCCGGAAGCGATGAACCTCAGCGCCGCGGCGAGATCGTCAGCGCGAACGAACATCCGTATCTCCTGATGGCTGCGACCGGGATCTGCGCTGCGATGTCCGCGGGCTTCCAGGTTCGGTCGACAGTGTAATGAAAGCTCTGGCTGGCGCGCAGTATTCTGGCCGCACAGCGCCAGGGGAGGCTCTGAGCGGGTGACGGGGAAGCCGCCACCCGCTCAGCAATCAGTCGCCCTTCACATTCACCAGCTGCCGCAGCGTGTGCCGGATGGCCACCAGGCTCGCGGCATCCGCCATCACCTGGTCGATCGGCTTGTACGCCTGCGGGATCTCGTCGACGAATGCATCGGTGTCACGGAACTCGATCCCCGCCATCGCCTCCCGCAGCTGCTCGTGCGTGAACGTCCTCCGCGCGGCAGACCGGGAGTACTCCCGTCCGGCGCCGTGCGGAGAGGAGTTCAGCGACAGCGGGTCGCCGAGACCCTCCACGACGTACGAGGCGGTGCCCATCGACCCGGGGATGAGCCCCGGCCGACCGGCATCCGCCTGGATCGCTCCCTTGCGCGACACCCACACCTGCTTGCCGAAGTGCTTCTCCGACTCGGTGAAGTTGTGGTGGCAGTTGATGCGCTCCTGTTCGTCGACCGCGGTGCCGAGGAACTCCGAGACCTGACGGATGACCCGGTCCATCATCTCCTCCCGGTTCAGCAGGGCGAAGTGCTGGGCCCACCGCAGCTCCCGGATGTACCGGGTGAACTCCGGCGTGCCCTCGACCAGGTACGCCAGGTCGGGGTCGGGGAGGTCGATCCACCACTGCCTCATCAGCTTCTGCGCGACACCGATGTGGTGCCCCGCGATCCGGTTGCCGACGCCACGCGAACCCGAGTGCAGGAACAGCCACACCCGATCGAGCTCATCGGTCGACACCTCGATGAAGTGGTTGCCGGAGCCGAGGGTTCCCAGCTGCAGTCGCCAGTTCCCCGCATACTTCTCGGGGTCGAACTCGTGCTTCGCGGCCAGCTCCTCGAGCTCGGCGATGCGCGGCTCCGCGGTCGCGACGACCTTCTTGTTGTACCGGCCGGCCGACAGCGGGATGGCGCGCTCGATCTGCGCGCGGAGCTCTGCGAGGTCGCGGCCAGCGAGGTCGCTCCTCGTGAACTGCGTGCGGACGGCGATCATGCCGCAGCCGATGTCGACGCCGACGGCCGCGGGGATGATCGCGCCGAGGGTCGGGATGACCGAGCCGACCGTCGCCCCCTTGCCGAGGTGTGCATCCGGCATCAGCGCCAGGTGCGGGTGGATGAACGGCATGCGGGCCGTGGTGTGCGCCTGATCGAGTGTCTTCTCGTCGATCAGCGACGCCCACGACAGCAGCCGTGCGGAGAGCCTCTCCATGATTCCTTTCCTTGGGTGGTGTTCAGCCACAGGTCGGGATGCTCAAGAGAAAAGCCCCGGACCTGACGGTACGGGGCTGCGCGAAAGCGGATGCTGTCACACGGCGCGTGCCGGAGGGTACGACTCGAAACGGTCATTGCGCTTCTGCTGAAGCGGCAATGCCGTCGCGTGGGGAAGATTCCGCAGGGCGGTCATCCGTCGTCTCCTCGGCTGGGCGCTGCGCCGGTCGGCACAGCTTTCCGAGACTAGGGCGCGACACGCCCGGGAGTCAAGCCGGATCGCGCGGCGGGTTGTACATGAACTCGATGCGGATGCCGTCGTCATCCTCGACGAAAGACGCGTAGTACCGGTCGCTGTAGCGGGGGTACTCCTTCGGGTCGCGCACGGCGGTCCACCCGGCATCCAGGGCGATCGCGTGCAGGCGATCGACCTCGTCGCGGGAGTCCACCGCCCACGCCAGATGCTGCCAGCCGACTCGGCCGTGCCGGTGCGGTGCGGAGTCCTCGTCCCATGCGTAGAGGATCATCTCGGTCTCATCGCCGTTGTGCCACGAGATCGAGTGGTCGTCCTCCCCGCCGCTCTGGTAGCCCAGGGCGGTGAGGATCGGGTGGAATTGCGCACGTCCGCGCGCGAGGTCGCCGACGGTGATGCCCAGGTGATCGAGAAGAGCCATGCGTCCAGTCTCCCGGCCGACGTGCGGGGCAGCGGGATTGCGTGCGCGCGTGCGGCCGATCCGGCCTGCTCAGTGCGGGGCGTGGTACTCGGACTCGCCGCGCTTCCAGTAGCCCTTGACCACGGCCTGCGCGGGGTCGATCGCCCACCGTTCGAGCAGGGCCCTCCCCGGCTTGACGATCCCCTGTTCGGCGGCGATGAACACGAACGGATCGTCTCCCACGACGTCTGCCGGTGTCAGCGCCTCGAGGAATGTCACGAGGGCGGAGCCGGCGGGAGCCTCGCCGCGATGCAGCCACTCGACAGCGACCGGGGCATCGATGTCGATCTCCCGCCCGGCCGAGACGGTCTCGACGACGATGCGGGCCGGCGCACCGGGGGCGATGAGTGCGGCGAAGCGGCGGATCGCGGGGATCGCGGTCTCATCACCGACCAGGAGCCATGCCCCGGGCGTGCCGGTGAGCACCGCGGAGCCTCGTGGCCCGCCGACGCCGATGGAGGAGCCGAGGGGAGCGGTCGCCGCCCAGGGTGCCGCGACACCCTGGTCGCCGTGCACCGCGAACTCCACGTCGAGCCAGTCGTCACCCCACGCCAACGGGGTGTACTCCCGGCTCGGAGCGGACCGCAGCTCCTCGATCGAATCCACCGGGTCGGAGGGGAAGAACAGGCGCATGTGGTCGTCGGAGCCGGGGGAGTCGAAGCCGGCGAGATCCTCACCGCTCAAGCGCACGCGGACGAAGTCGGGCGCGAGCCACTCGCGCGCGGTCAGAGTGACGGTGCGGAAGCGCAGCTCCAGGCCGCGGCGCTCGATCGTGAAGCCGGATTTCGTCTCGCTCATGGATTAAGGCTAACCTAATTTTTGTGAGGGTAGGCAACCCTAACTCACCCACGGCGTCCCTTGTGCGACGCATCGATCCCCGCAGAACAGGAGTCTCTCCATGTCCATGCCCAGAACTCTCAGCGCCACCGGCCTCGGCCTCGTCGGCGTTCTCGCCCTCTCCGGGTGCGCCACCGGCGGCACCGCGGAACCGGAGCAGACGGAAGCCGCTGCGGCATCCGTCACCATCGAGGACAACACCGGTGAGCATGAGATCACGACGCCGCCGGCATCCGTCGTCGCCCTCGACAACCGCACGTTCCAGACGCTCTCCGACTGGGGGGTGGAGCTGTCGGCCGGGGCGGTCGCCCTGATGCCCGAGACCGTGTCGTACGTGAATGACGACGCGATCGTGGACGTCGGCCTGCACAGCGAGCCGGACCTGGAGGCCATCGTCGCCGTCGAGCCCGACCTGATCATCAGCGGTCAGCGCTTCACCCAGCACAACGCGGCGATCGCCGACCTCGTGCCCGACGCGACCATCATCGATCTCGAGCCGCGCGAGGGCGAGCCCTTCGACGAGGAGCTCACCCGTCAGGTCACCGTGCTCGGCGAGATCTTCGGCAAGCAGGACGAGGCCGAGAAGCTGGTCGACGACTTCCACGCTGCCGTCGAGCGCGCGAAAGCCGCGTACGACGATGCCGACACCGTGATGGCGGTGAACACCTCGGGCGGAGCGATCGGCTACCTGGCGCCGACCGTCGGACGCTCGCTCGGTCCGGTCTACGACATCCTCGGACTCACTCCCGCCCTCGAGGTCGCCGACGCGACCGACGACCACCAGGGTGACGACATCTCGGTCGAGGCGATCGCAGCCTCGAACCCCGACTGGATCCTGGTGCTCGACCGCGACGCCGTGTTCGCCGCCGAGACCCCCGACTACGTGCAGGCGGCGGAGATCCTCGAGAACTCCGAGGCGCTCGCCGGGGTCACGGCGGTCAAGAACGACCAGATCGTCTACATGCCCACAGACACGTACCTGAACGAAGGCATCCAGACCTACACGACCTTCTTCAACGACCTCGCCGACGCACTCGAGAAGAGCGCGGGCAACTGAGGATCCGCGGCGGCACCCGACACGCGCGCGGGTGCCGCCGCACCGTCATCATGAACTCCACTGCTGTCACCTCGCCGCCGCGATACGCGGGGCGCCTGTTCGACGTGAAGCTGCTCATCGGCGTGCTCATCGTCGCCGCACTCCTGGTGCTGTCCCTGTTCACCGGGGTGTACGACATCGCGGGCGCCGTCGACGGCGCCGAGATGTTCCAGATCACCCGCGTCCCGCGCACGATCGCCCTCGTGCTGGCAGGGGCCGCGATGGCCATGGCCGGTCTCGTGATGCAGCTGCTCACCCAGAACCGCTTCGTGGAACCGACCACGACGGGCACGACCGAGTGGGCGGGCCTCGGGCTGCTCGCTGTCATGGTGCTCGTGCCGCATCCGTCGATCCCCCTGCGGATGGCCGGTGCGGTCGTCGCCGCCTTCATCGGGACGATGGTGTTCTTCGCGTTCCTGCGCCGCGTCTCGCTCAAGTCCTCGCTCATCGTCCCGATCGTCGGCATCATGCTCGGCTCGGTCGTCGGGGCGGTGTCGACCTATTTCGCCCTGGTCACCGACTCGCTCCAGAGCCTCGGGGTCTGGTTCGCCGGGAGCTTCACCTCGGTGCTCCGCGGGCAGTACGAGATGCTGTGGATCGTGGCCCTGGTCGGCGTCGTCGTGTTCATCGTCGCCGACCGGCTGACCATCGCCGGTCTCGGGGAGGAGATCGCGACCAACGTCGGCGTGGACTACGACCGTGTGATCCTGCTGGGCACCATCCTCATCGCGATCACCACGGGCGTCGTGACCGTCGTGGTCGGCAATCTGCCCTTCCTGGGGCTCATCGTCCCCAACATCGTGTCGATGGTGCGTGGAGACGATCTGCGCAGCAACCTGCCCTGGGTGTGCCTGCTCGGCATCGCGATCGTCACGGTCTGCGACATCATCGGGCGCACGATCATCATGCCGTTCGAGGTTCCGGTGTCGTTGATCCTGGGGATCGTGGGCGCCGTGGTGTTCATCCTGCTCCTGCTCAGGCAGCGTCGTCGTGGTTAGCCCGCCGGCGACGGCTTCGCGTTCGGCCGGTGCGTTCACGACGCCGAGGGCGCGGCGACGATACGCGATCGTGCTCGGCGCACTGATCGTCGCGGCGGTGCTCTTCGGGTTCGGGGTGCTCGCCTGGGATAACCCGATGCCGGTCGGATCGGACGGCTTCTGGCGCATCGCCAAGCACCGTGCCACGAGCGTGACGGTCATGGCGGTGGTGGCCGTCGCTCAGGCGGTGGCGACGGTCGCGTTCCAGACCGTCACCAACAACCGCATCATCACGCCCTCGATCATGGGCTTCGAGTCGCTGTACCGGGTCGTGCAGACCTCCACGGTGTACCTGTTCGGTGTGGCAGGACTCGTCGCGATCCAGGGCCTGTGGCAGTTCGGGCTGCAGGTCGTGATCATGGTCGGTCTCGCCATGGCGCTCTACGGATGGCTGCTGTCGGGCCGATACGGGAACCTGCAGATCATGCTGCTCATCGGCATCATCATCGGCGGAGGACTCGGTGCCATCTCCACGTTCATGCAGCGTCTGCTCACGCCCAGCGAATTCGACGTGCTCGCCGCACGGCTCTTCGGCAACGTCTCGAACGCCGACGCCTCATACCTCCCCTTGGCGATCCCGCTGTGCGTGGGCGCTTCGGTACTGCTGTGGATGCGGGCCCGACGACTGAACCTCATGGCCCTCGGCGGCGACACAGCCCGAGCGCTCGGCCTGGATCACCGCAGGGAGCTGTTCATCGTGCTGTTCCTGGTCGCGGTGCTCATGGCGACATCCACCGCGCTGGTGGGACCCATGACGTTCCTGGGCTTCCTGGTGGCGACGCTGGCCTATCAGTTCTCGGACACGCACGACCATCGCCTGATCTTCCCCGTGGCCGTGCTCACGGCGTTCACGATCCTCGCGGGTGCGTACTTCGTGATGAAGAACATCTTCTACGCGCAGGGCATGGTGTCGATCCTCATCGAGCTCGTCGGCGGCACCGTCTTCCTCATCGTCATCCTCAGAAAGGGCCGACTGTGATCACACTCCAGGGCGTCCGCAAGGACTACAGCAGCGAGGTCGCGATCGGCCCCGTCGACCTGCAGATCCCCGCCGGCGGCATCACAGCGCTGATCGGGCCGAACGGGGCGGGCAAGTCGACGCTGCTCACCATGATCGGGCGGCTCAGCGGGATGGATGCCGGTGCCATCGAGATCGCCGGCTACGACGTCGCGTCCACCCGGTCGAAGGACCTGGCGAAGATCGTGTCGGTGCTCCGCCAGGAGAATCACTTCGTGACGCGCCTGACGGTGCGTCAGCTCGTGGGCTTCGGCCGGTTCCCGCACTCGAAGGGCCGGCTCACCCGGTCGGACGAGGAGATCATCAGCCGCGCGATCGACTTCCTCGACCTCGCGCCGCTCGAGGGCCGCTACCTCGACGAGCTCTCCGGCGGCCAGCGGCAGCGCGCGTACGTGGCCATGGTGCTGGCGCAGGACACCGCCTTCGTGCTCTTGGACGAGCCGCTCAACAACCTCGACATGAAGCATGCCGTGCAGATGATGAAGCATCTGCGTCGCGCCTCGGAGGAGCTGGGGCGCACGATCGTGATCGTGCTGCACGACATCAACTTCGCCGGGCACTACGCCGATCACATCTGCGCCATGAAGGACGGCGCGGTCGTGGAGTTCGGGCCGCCGTCCGAGATCATGACGGACGAGGTGCTCAGCCGTGTCTTCGACACCGCCGTGCAGGTGGTCGACGGCCCGTCCGGGCCCCTCGCCGTGTACTACTGAGCGGCGGACTCAGAGCTCAATGCCGTGGTCCTCGTCGTTCACGCCGGCGTTGTGGCCGCGGCGGGACTCGTAGCCGAGGAACCAGCCCAGCCAGACGATCGCGGCCAGCAGCACGCCGAGCCACACGTTCTGGAAGATCAGACCCACCACGACGCCGATGATGAGCAGGCCGAAGGTGACGAGCAGGCGGAGACCGAGGCGCCGGGGTGCGTTCATGCCCCCAGCCTAGGGGCTCGCCCTCAGCGGTCGCGGTGGTCCTCGGGTGCCAACCGGGGCCCGCGGCGCTGCTCGTGCACACCACTGGCGAAGATGAACCGGATCACGCGCTGCCGGTGCCCGCTCCACGGGGCGAGCAGCTCGATCATCCCGTCGTCGTCCGTGCGCTTCCCCGCGAGCGCATGGCCGACCTCGTGCGCGAGGTGGTAGTCGCCCACGCTCACGGCATCGGGGTCGCCGAGGGCGCGGATGCGGGTCTCCGCCGAAGTCCAGACGCCGACGCCGGGAAGGCTCGTGAGCACGCGGTCGCGATCCACTCCCGTCGTGGCGGCGCGCACCGCACGTTCGATGCTGTCGCCCCGCGTGGCAGCACGCACGATCGTCTTCGACTGCGGTGGCTCGACCCCGGCGCGGTGCCAGGCCCACGAGGGGATGCCGCGCCACACGGACGAGGGGGGAGGCGCGTGCATCGGGCGCGGCGTCGGCCCTGGGGCGCGCTCGCCGAAGCGCGACACGAGGGCGCGCCACGCGCCGAAGGCCTGCATGCCGGTGACCTTCTGCTCGATGATCGCGCAGGCGAGGGCATCGAAGATCTCGTCTGTGCGCGTGAGGCGCAGTCCGGGGTGGCGGCGAGCGGACTCGGCGATCAGGGGGTGCAAGGAGGCGTCGAAGCCGTCGGCATCGTCGTACGCTCCGCACAGGCGAGGTACGCGGCTCAGGGCTTCCTCGGCACCCGGCCCCCACGCCGAGGCGCGGACCTCACCGCTCACAGTTCGCAGCGCCAGCGTCGCCACACCGGCCGGCGTCCGGAGAGCGCGCCAGATGACGGGGCCGTCGATGACGGTGGTGGGGTCGGTGCGGCCACGGCGGAGCATGCCGACGGTGGCGAGCAGGTCGACGGGGTGCGCCGGGCGGTACACGGTCTCCCTGGGCGGCTCCGGAAGCACGGCGTCGGCCGCTCCGGCATCCGCTGTCAGGGTCATGCGCCCACACTACGTGGAGGGCCCGACACTCGGGCGCCTCCACAACTGAGGAAGAAGTCGCGCCACCGGCGGGTGCAGCGTCGGAATCCGCGTGTTGTCGCTCAGGCGTTCTGAGGCGCGGCGGACGCAATCGGCTGCGGACTCGGGTCAGAAGCGGTCGGGCGAGGGCGTTCCGTGGCCGTAGCGGATGACGACGTCGGCGTGCCGGTCGAACCGGTACCCGATGCCGCGCACGGTGCGGACGATGTCCTCGTAGCGGCCGAGCTTGGCGCGCAGGCGGCGCACGTGCACGTCGATCGTGCGCTCGCCCGGAGTCTCGTCATCCTGCGCCTGCCACAGGGCGGACACGAGCTCGCTGCGTTCGATCGTGCGTCCCTCGCGGAGCACGAGGTACTGCAGCAGCTCGAACTCCTTGTACGTGAACGCAGCGGATTCGCCGTCGATCAGCACGCGCTTGCGGGAGATGTCGACGACGACGCCACCCTCTTCGTCGGTGGTGTCCTCTTCGGCTGCGGCCTTGGTGCGCGCGATCGCTCCGGGCTCGTGCAGTGCGAGGCGCACGACGTCGAGGTCGCGACCACCGGAGCCGTGCGGGGCGAGAGCGACGGTCGCGTGCGTCTCTGCCCCGGGGGCGAGCTCGGCGAGCGTGCGGCGCAGTGCGTCGACGAGGAGCGGGAGGCTCACTCCGGCTTCGGCCGCCTTGATCTCGTCGAGACCGACGTAGAGGGCGAAGCCACGGGGAGAGCGGACGGCGGGGAGGTCGGCGGCGGCGGCGAGCGGCGCGGCGGAATCCTGCGAGGTGCGAACGGAGGTGACGGCGGGACGCTCAAGGAGTGCGATGTTCGACATGATGATGGAGTCCTCAGGACGTGAGCCGGTGTGGCTCTGATGCGTTGCATGAATGACCGGGCGAGCCGGAAAGCGAGCAAGGGTGGATGCTCGGGGACTCAGGCCTCGCAGATCGCGAAGAGTCGAGTCGGGCGGGGTGGCTGTTCGTTCAGCGACACATTCGGCAACACATGCCAACGCGACCGGGCATCATCATCCCGGCAGTCCTGTTCGCCTCCTGGGCGGACAAAGGGCGTGCGTTGGTGGTCATGGGGGGATTATGTCGGATCGTGTCGGTCCGTGTCAAAACGACGACACCCCCGTGCGGCGGGCGTAACGTGGCAGAGTGACCATCTCGACGCTCGCCTCCGGCTTCCTGCTCACCGATGAGAAGGATGCATCGCGCTACACCCTCCACCGGGACGGACAGCTGGTGAGCGTGCTCGACTACCGCGACGACGGACGCACGATCGCACTCACCAGGGCCTTCACCATCCCGACTTTCCGCGGCCACGGTTACGCGGGTGTCGTCGTGGAGGGGGCGGTGGCCGACATCATCGCGCGGGGCGACCGCAAGGTCGACGCGGTGTGCTGGTACGTCGCCGACTGGTTCGCCGCGCACCCGGAACATGCGGGGCTGCTGCGCGTCCGCTGACTCTGTGGGGAGTGTGACGCTGTGTTACGCGAGGTCCGGCTGACAGGATGAGGGCATGAAACTCGCCGAAGCCCTCACCGCGCGCGCCGATCTGCAGCGTCGCATCGAACAGCTCCGCGCACGGATCACCGCCAACGCCCGTTACCAGGAGGGCGAGGAGCCGGCCGAGGACGCGGCCGCGCTGATCGTCGAAGCGGATGCCGCGCTGGAGCAGCTGCGACAGCTCATCCGCCGCATCAACGCCACGAACTCACGACTCGATCTCGGTGCGGACGGCACGATGACCGACGCGCTCGCCGCCCGCGACGTGCTCCGCCTCCAGCACTCCCTGCTGGCGGATGCGGCGGCGGCGGCATCCGGTGCGAACGACCAGTTCCTGCGGCAGATGCGCTCGGAGCTGCGCCAGATCTCGGCGCTCCCCGTCGGCGCGCTGCGCGCACGCGCCGACCGCGTCGCGCAGGAGCTGCGCGAGCTCGACAACCGGATCCAGCAGGCGAACTGGAGCAACGACCTGAAGGAGTAGCAGCGGAAGTCGGTAGTCACGACGAGGCGGACACAACCCCTGCCGGAGGGGCAATCCGGCTCATGTTGGGCGGAGGGCAGCCCGGAACGCATCGCGCAGCCCCGCACGCCGCACATGTGATCGCGCATCGCGCACCCTGCATCACCGCGTGTCGATCATCGTGACGAGGGTGGGTCAGGGGACCTTCCGCTCACGGAGGTCGGGGTTGCGGGACCCCCGTGATCTCAGGCCAGGACCGGATGCCACGGCACGCCTCGGACCGAATGTCGGCGGGGGTTCGTACCGTGTGAGTATGCGCATCCTGCACACCTCCGACTGGCACATCGGTCGCACCTTCCATGGCACGTCGACCATGGACGCGCTGGCCGAGGTCCTCGGAGCGCTCATGGCGCAGGTGCGCGAGAACTCCGTCGACGTGGTGGTCATCGCGGGCGACGTGTTCGACTCCGCCACGCCCTCCGCTGCCGCATACACGCTGCTGGGCGATGCCCTGGTCGCGCTGCACGACACCGGCGCCCGTGTCATCGTCACGAGCGGCAACCACGATTCGGCAGCCCGGCTGGGCTTCCAGGCACGACTCCTGCGCGACGGCATCCACGTGCTCACCGACCTGCTCGGCATCGGAACCCCCGTGACGATCGACGACGCCGATGGACCCGTGCACTTCTTCGGCATCCCGTACCTCGAGCCCGCGATCGTGCGTCAGCACTGGCCAGACGGCGATGCCGAGGGGCGTCCGCTGCGCACCCAGGCGCAGACCATGGCGCACGCGATGCAGCTCGTCCGCGACGGCATGAGCACCCACGCGGGCCGCTCCGTGGCGATCGCCCACTGCTTCGCCGCAGGTGTCGACGCGACGGCAGGGCTGGAGCGCGAGGTGCGTCAGGGTGGGCTCGACGTCGTCCCCCTCGGTGTGTTCGACGGTCCCGACTACGTGGCGCTGGGGCACATCCACGGACGCCAACAGCTCAGCGAGCGCGTGCGCTACGCCGGGGCGCCGCTGCACTACAGCTTCGGAGAACAGCACAAGCCGCGCGGATCCTGGCTCGTCGATCTCGACTCCGCCGGTCTCGCGGAGGTCTCGTGGCTCGAGCTGCCCGTGCCGCGCCGGCTCGTGACGCTCACCGGTACGCTCGCCGAGATCCTCTCCGAGGCGAACGTCGCAGCTCACGAAGGGGACTGGGTGTGCGCGGTGTACACCGACGTGCTGCCGCAGACCGAGCCGATGCGCCGCCTGCGTGAGAGCTTCCCGTACTGCGCGATGGTGCAGCACCAGCCGGATGTCGCCGCGGCGAAGGACGAGCGCTCCTATGTGCAGCGGCTGCGCGCCGCGGTCACCGACGTCGATCGGGTCGAGGCGTTCCTCGAGCACGTGCGGGAAGGGCAGGGGGCGAGCGCCGCGGAAGGCGCACTCATCCGTGACGTGCTCGACGAGCGTGCGCGTGCGGACGCGCTGGTCTGATGCGCCTCCATCGCCTCGAGGTGGAGGGGTTCGGTCCGTTCCGCGCCCGTCAGAGCGTCGACTTCGACGCCTTCGCCGACGACGGGATCTTCCTGATCGCCGGCCGCACGGGGGCAGGTAAATCGAGCATTCTCGACGCGGTCTGCTTCGGGCTGTACGGTGGCGTTCCACGCTACGACGGTGGCGAGAAGCGGCTGCGCAGCGACCACAGCGAGCCCGATGATCCGTCCGAGGTCGTCGTCGAGTTCAGCACCCCGGCCGGGCGATTCCGTGTCACCCGTTCGCCCGAGTACCTGCGCCCGGCGAAGCGCGGGGGCGGCTTGACGAAGCAGGCGTCGGCCGTGGCACTCGACGAGTGGACGGACGCCGGATGGATCGGCCGAGCCGCACGGGCCGTCGACGTCGCGAACGAGCTCGAGGAGATCCTGCAGCTGAGCAGGGAGCAGTTCCTGCAGGTGATCCTGCTCGCGCAGAACCGGTTCTCGGAGTTCCTGCTCGCGAACAGCAAGGATCGCCAGGCGCTGCTGCGTCGGCTGTTCGGCACGCAGCGCTTCGAAGACGTGCAGGCGCGGTTCGATGAGCGGCGTCGTGCCGCTGAGCAGGCTCTGGGTGCCCGGGTTGCGTCCGTCACCGCGCGCGTGGAGGAAGCGGAGCGTCTGGTCGACGAGGCGGAGCTGTGGGGCGAGTCGTCCGAGGAGCCCGTCGCCACGGATGCCGTGCCGCGCGGCGACGCCTCGATCGAGGATCGCCTCGCCGACCTGAGACGCGCGCAGGCGCGGGCGGAGTACCGGTCCGAGCGGCGTGCATCCGAGCGTGAAGACGCGGAGCGGCGATCCGCGGCGGCCGACACGGCACTCTCCGCGGCCCGCGAGGAGCAGCGCGACCAGGCGGAGCGCGATCGGGCACGGGCGGCGCTCGCGCGGCTCGACGCCGAGGAACCGGCCATCGTGCAGGCGCGCGCCGAGCTCGCCGATGCTCGTGCCGCGGAGAGCATCCGCGGGGTGCTGACCGCAGCTGAGCGTGCGGAGGTCGCACTCGCGGGCGCGGGGGCGATCGCGCAGCGCGCGCAGGCGGCCTGGGATGCCTTCGACATCGAGGCCGAGGATCTCGAGGACTGGGCGGCTGAACGCACCAGGGCCACCGGTGCCTGGGAGCGCGCTCTCGAACTCGAGCAGCAAGCCGAGACGCTCGCCGATGACCTGCAGGCGGCGGAGACGGCCGTCGCGGTGATCGGCGCTCGTCTCGAAGAGCGGGAGGACGAGCGCGCGGCGCTCCCGGCGCAGACGACCGCGCTGACCGCGCAGCGCGATGACGCTCGTCGGCGTGCGGACCGGGCAGCAGACCTTCGCATGGCTCTCGATCAGGCGCAGGCGCGAGCCGCCGCCGTCCTCGAGGTCGCGCGCCTCGAAGCCGAGCAGATCGCGGCGGAGCAGGACCTCGCGTCCGCCAGTGCAGAGCACGCGACCGCGCAGACGACCCTCGCGCAGCTGCGGAAGAGACGGTTGGACGGCTTCGCGGGTGAGCTCGCGTCGGTCCTGGCCGACGGCGACCCGTGCCCGGTGTGCGGCTCGCATGAGCATCCGGCCCTCGCCGCGCATGCGGACCCGGTGACGGCCGACGACGTGGCCGCGGCCGAACAGACGCGGGACGACGCCGCAGCACGCGAACGAGCCGCGTCGCAGAAGGCTTCGGAGCTTCGTGCCGAGCTCGCTGTCGCCACGGCCCGCGCCGACGGTCGCAGCCGGTCGCAGGCGGAGGCCGAGGTGGCGACGGTCACCGCCGAGCATGCGGACAGTGTCGCCGCTGCCGAGGAGTCGCGCGCGCTCGATGCGCGGCTCAGAGAGCTGGCGGAACGCGCTGAAGGCCTCGAGCAGGACCGGGCGGCAGATCTGGCTGCGCTCGCGACGGCGCGTGAACAGCAGGCGGTGCTGACGCAGCGCCGTGCCGATGCGCAGGCGCTCATCGCAGAGGCCCGCGGCGACGCGCCGACCGTCGCAGAGCGCCTCGCCGAGGCCACAGCGCAGGTCGCCGCGGCCAGGGCGCTGGCCGGCGCCCTGGCCGAGCGTCGGCGCCGTGAGGCCGCGGTCGAGGAGACCCGGGCGGAGCAGGAGGCCGCGCTCGCCTCCTCGCCTTTCGCCGATGCGGCCGCGGTGCACCAGGCGCTGCGTTCTGCCGCCGCGCTCGAGGCCCTGGACGCGCGGATCACCGCGCACGCAGTGCAGCGCGAGAAGGAGCGCGCGATCCTGTTCGAGCTCGAACTGCGCACGCTTCCGGAGGAGCCGATCGACCTCTCGCCGGCCGAGGCCGCGTCCACGACGGCACGTGCCGCGTGGAGCCGCGCCGTCGACGATGCGGCACGGGCCGCCGGCATCGTGGAGCGCCTCGACGGTCTCATCGCGTCGGCCGCCGCCGAGCACGCCAGGACCGCCGCGCAGACAGCCGAGTTCGACGTGCTGCGCGGCCTCGCCGACACGATCGCCGGGCGGGGGTCGAACACGCGCAAGATGACGCTCGAGACCTTCGTGCTCGCCGCCGAGCTCGAGGAGATCGTGGAGGCCGCCAACCGGCGCCTCGGTGACATGTCGACCGGCCGCTACCAGTTGCGGCACTCCGACGCGCTCGCGGCCAGGGGGGCGGCCTCCGGCCTCGGGATCGTGGTGTTCGATGCCTTCACCGGACAGACCCGTCCCGCGCAGTCGCTGTCAGGCGGCGAGACCTTCCTCAGCTCTCTCGCTCTCGCACTCGGGCTCGCCGAGGTCGTCACGGCGCGAGCCGGCGGCATCCGCCTCGACACGCTCTTCATCGACGAGGGGTTCGGATCGCTCGACGGCGACACTCTCGATATCGCGATGCGCACCCTCGACGAACTCCGACAGGGTGGGCGCACCGTCGGCGTGATCAGTCACGTCGAGGCCATGCAGGAGCAGATCCCGGCCCAGCTCACGGTGCGGGCGACCCCGGAGGGTCCCAGCGTCGTCGAGTCCCGCTGAGACGCTTCCGCCGGCTGGTCGAACCGGTCAGACGCCGTACTCGCGACGGATGACCTCGCGCAACTGGGCGCTGCAGCGTGCGATCGCCGCGCGGAAGTCGACGAGCGCGCCCTCTTCCGCGCGGTCGGAGATGGCGCGGAACGCCCGGATCGGCACACCGAACTGGTTTGCGACCCAGATGTACGCGTACGTCTCCATGTCGACCAGCCCGGCGCCGGACGGCCGGATCACCGCCGTGATGCCCGCATCGCCGACGAAGCTGTCGCCGGTGGCGATCAGCACGCCCTCGCGGCCCGTCGACACGCGCGCGGGGAGCGACACGTGCTGTCCCGCGATGCCGTCCAGGTCGAACACGTCGTGCTGGAGCGCGCTGCCGACCTCATGAGCCGTGGCATCCAGCTCGGGGTCGATCCCACCCGCGGTGCCGACCACGACGACCTCGGTGTAGGGCTTCGCGTCGAGAGCCCGGGTGAGGGCATAGGTGGCCTGGAGCTTCCCCTCGCCGGTGACGAGTTGATCGAACCCTTCGAGTTCCTCGGGGAATGCTTCGAGTTCGGAGGCCATGGCGGCGACGAGGAGTTTCACCCGTCCATCCTCGCAGGTCCGCCGGACGGCATCCTGGTCGTGCGGTGTCGATGTCATCCTGACGTAACACGGAGGGGCGATACTGATTCCAGGAAGAGTGGAGGATCCCGTGTCCCTGCAGAAGCAGATCTCTGAAGCACTCGGCGTCTCGGCCGAGATCGATCCCGAGGCCGAGGTGCAGCGGCGTGTGCAGTTCCTGGTCGACTATCTGCGTGCGACCGGGGCGAAGGGCTTCGTGCTCGGGATCTCCGGCGGACAGGACTCCACTCTCGCCGGGCGTCTCGCGCAGCTCGCGGTCGAGCGGGTGCGCGCCGAGGGCGGCGAGGCGAAGTTCCTCGCCGTGCGGCTTCCCTACCGGGTGCAGCACGATGCAGCGGATGCCGATGCGGCGCTCGAGTTCATCGGTGCGGATGCCTCGGTCGAAGTGAACATCCAGAACGGCGTCGACGGGGTCGAGGAGGACATCGAGTTCGCCGTGACATCGGACATCAGCGACTTCAACCGCGGCAACATCAAGGCGCGCGTGCGAATGGTGACGCAGTACGCGCTCGCCGGTCACGACGGTCTCCTGGTGATCGGCACCGATCATGCGGCCGAGGCCGTGACGGGTTTCTACACGAAGTTCGGTGACGGCGCTGCGGACATCCTTCCACTCTCCGGCCTCAGCAAGCGCCAGGGCCGCGCGCTGCTGCGGTCCCTCGACGCACCGGATCGTCTGGCGTTCAAGGTGCCGACGGCCGACCTGCTCGACGGCCAGCCCGGTCGCGCCGACGAGGACGAGCTCGGCCTGACGTACGAGCAGATCGACGATTTCCTCGAGGGGCACGAGGTGGCCCCGGAGGTCGCCGGTCGCATCGAGGCGAAGTACCTCGCCACGCAGCACAAGCGCCACCTCCCGGTGACCCCCGACGACACCTGGTGGCGCTGAGCGCACCGTTCCCGTTCGGATGGGTGATTCCGTCGCGCCCGCGCGCTGAACCCCTCCTCGTCCCTCCGCGCGCAGAGCCTGCGGTGTCGGATGCCGCGGCTAGTGTCGAAGCATCCGAGGAAATGGAGCATCGTGCGGATAGACACTCAGGCCCACCGCGTCATCTGGAGCGCGAGCGACCTCAAGGCCGCGGCCGAGTGCGAGTTCGCGTGGTGTC
The DNA here is from genome assembly GCF_044743625.1 of Microbacterium sp. NPDC087591. Classification (NCBI taxonomy): domain Bacteria; kingdom Bacillati; phylum Actinomycetota; class Actinomycetes; order Micrococcales; family Microbacteriaceae; genus Microbacterium; species Microbacterium sp. NPDC087591. The sequence continues at coordinate 826,745 of NZ_JBIUWU010000001.1, read as the reverse complement.
GCGCGATCGACGCGAAGCTGGGTCGCGTGCCCGCCGTCGAAGAGCCCGAAGACGCGACGCTCGCCCGTGCCGCGCTGCTCGGCGACGTGCACGAGCGCAACGTCCTCGCCCGGTACGTCGCCGACCTCGGCGATGCGCAGGTGCATCAGGTCGACAAGGTGTCCTCGGTGGATGCCGAGGCCCTCTCCGCTGCCGTGGCCGAGACCGTCGACGCTCTGCGCTCGGACGCACTCGTGGTGTTCCAGGCGGCGTTCGCGACCGAGGAGTTCGTCGGCTTCGCGGACTTCCTCCGCCGAGATGACCAGCGCCGCTGGCGCGTGCAGGACTCCAAACTCGCCCGCAAAGCCAGAGTCACCGCGCTCATGCAGTTGGCGGCATACGTCGATCAACTCGACCGCCTGGGAATCCCGCGCTCCGACGAAGTCGATCTGATCCTGGGCGACGGGACCCTCAGCACGCACGCCGTCGACGACCTTCTCCCGCTCTTCCACGTGCGCAGGGCACGGCTGCGGGCGCTCATCGCGGACCGCCGGATCGAAGACGGCGCGGCGGGGGCGCCGCTCGCGTGGGGCGACGCGCGGGGCGATCTGGACGTGGTCGCGTGCGGCCGGTGCGCCACCTGCGAGGAGCAGGTCGTCGCACATCGTGATCTGCTCATGGTCGCGCGCATGCGCCCGGTGCAGCGTGCCCGTCTTCGTGCGGGAGGCATCGAGACGATCGATGCGCTCGCGGCGGCGGTCGATGCTCCTGAGGGGATGAACGTCGATACCTTCGAGAACCTGCGTGCGCAGGCGCGGGTGCAGTTGCGCGCCGACGCCGAAGGTGTGCCCACCTACGACGTGCACTACGCGGCCGCGATCCACACGCTGCCCGTCCCGAGCAGGGGCGACATCTTCTTCGACTTCGAAGGCGACCCGCTGTACACCGAGCCTGCACCCGACGGCGAGGCGCACTGGGGTATCGACTACCTGTTCGGCTGGGTCGACAACGACGACCAGTACTCGGCTCTCTGGGCGCACACCTTCGCCGAGGAGCGCCAGGCGTTCGAGACGTTCCTCGACTTCGTCAACGCCCGCCGGGCGGCGCACCCCGGCATGCACATCTATCACTACGCGCCGTACGAGACCTCGCACCTGGTGGCGATGGCCGCACGCCACGGGGTGCGCGAGAGCGAGGTCGATCGACTGCTGCGCGAAGGCGTGTTCGTCGATCTGTATCCACTGGTGCTGCGCACGGTCCGCGTGGGATCCCGTTCGTACTCGATCAAGAAGCTCGAGCCGCTCTACATGGGCGACGACGTCCGCACCAGTGACGTGCAGAAGGGCGACGACTCGATCGTGCAGTACGTCGCGGCCCGCGAGCTCGCCGCCGCCGGCGAGCAGAACGACGCCGATGCCGTGCTGGCGGATCTCGCCGACTACAACCGGTACGACTGCGTATCCACCCGGGCGCTGCGCAACTGGCTGATCGAGATCGCGCGCCGCGAGGGCGTGAATCCAGCTCCACCGGACGCGGCCGACGAGGTCATCTACGAGCCCTCGCCGCGATCGGTGGCGCTTCTGGCCGATGCCGAGCGCGCCGTGTCCGCGGGGAACGACGGCCAGGTGCACCGCATCGCCGCGGCCGCGATCGACTACTTCCCCCGCGAGGCGAAGAGCTTCTGGGTCTCGCACTTCCAGCGGCTCCGCGAACCCGTGACGATGTGGGACGGTACGCGCGATGTGGTGCGGATCGATCGTGCCACCTCCACGGTCCGCCGGGAGTGGAGCGTGGCCGAGGGACGTCGGGTGATGTCGCGTGAGATCGAGGTCAGAGGCGAGGTGTCGCCCGGCACCACGCTCGGCGCCGGAGCCCAGCCGTTCGCGCTGTACCCCGTGCCCGCACCATTCGACACCGAGGTGCCGTCGCGCGCGGTGCACGTGCCCCACACCGTGACCGTGTCGGACGTGCTCGACGACGGCTATCTCATCACCGAGACCGCGATCCAGGGGCAGACCTGGGACGAGCTGCCGCTCGCGCTGACGCCCGCTGCCCCGCCGCGGGTGGTCTCCCTGCAGGGTGCGATCGACGAATGGGCCGACTCCGTGCACGCGGCCGCCCCGGCCTTCCCCGACGATGCGGCGACCGACATCCTGCGGCGGCTGCCGCCGCGGACGCTCTCGGAAGCGACCCTTCCCGTTGCCGGAGATGATGCGATCGACGCGATCGTGCGCGGGATCCTCGACCTCGACCGCAGCTATCTCGCGGTGCAGGGGCCCCCAGGAACCGGCAAGACCTTCACCGGCTCCCAGGTGATCGCGCGATTGGTCAACGAGCACGGCTTCAAGGTCGGGGTGGTCGCGCAGTCGCACGCGATCATCGAGACTCTCCTGGACCGTGTGGTCGCGCATGGCGTCTCTCCCGCGCAGGTGGGGAAGGCGCCGAAGAACCCGGATGCGGATCCGTCGTACACCGTGATCCCCAAGAGCGGGATGGCGGCGTTCCTGGCCGAGCACACGAACGAGGGCGTCGTGGTCGGCGGCACGGCCTGGGACTTCAGCAACACCTCGCGCGTCGATCGCGGCGGACTCGATCTGCTCGTGATCGACGAGGCGGGCCAGTTCTCGCTCGCCTCGACGATCGCGGTCGCGGCGGGCGCCCGGCGGCTCCTGCTGCTCGGCGATCCGCAGCAGCTCCCGCAGGTGAGCCAGGGAGCCCATCCCGAGCCGGTAGACACCTCGGCGCTCGGATGGGTGATGGGCGGCGATGCCGTCATCCGGCCGGAGTACGGCTACTTCCTGGCGAAGTCGTGGCGGATGCACCCCTTCGTCGCCGCTCCCGTGTCACGGCTCGCGTACGCGGGCAAGCTCGCCTCGGCGCCGGGAACGGAGCGGCGCTCGATCGAGGGCATCGACCCGGGGCTTCACGTCGTGCCGGTGCGTCATCGCGGCAACGCCACGCAGTCGGCCGAAGAGGCGACCGAGGTCGTAGCGCTCGTGCGAGACCTCGTGGGCCGCGCCTTCACCGACAACGACGAACCAGCCACCACGCGGCCGCTGGAGCAGGCGGACATCATCGTGGTCGCTCCCTACAACGCTCAGCGTCAGCTCGTGCACGATGCCCTGTCGGCAGCCGGGTTCCCCGACGTCGCCGTCGGCACGGTGGACAACTTCCAGGGTAAGGAGGCCGTCGTCTCCATCACCTCGCTCGCCGCCTCGAGCGGACGGGATGCGCCTCGTGGCCCGGAGTTCCTACTGCTGCAGAACCGACTCAACGTCGCGATCTCCCGCGCGCAGTGCGTCGCGTATCTGATCCACTCGCCGGCGCTGCTGGACGATCTGCCCTTCACCCCCGACGGTGTCGCGCGTCTGAGCGCCTTCGCGCGTCTCGTCGGCGCGGTGGAGTGACGGGGAGAGCCGCCCGCATCCGTCGCGCCACGTGCGGGAGCCCCGGCTGCAACGCCGTCACGGCAGGCGCACGACGGAACTGCAGGGGAGCGGAGCCTCAGACCGTGCCGTAGAGCCGGTCGCCCGCGTCGCCGAGTCCGGGCACGATGTACCCCTTCTCGTTGAGGCGCTCGTCGAGTGCGCCCAGCACGAGGGTGACGTCGCGGTCTCCGGCCATCGCCTCGATCGCAGCCACGCCCTCAGGGGTGCCGAGCAGGCAGATCGCCGTGACATCCTTGGCGCCGCGGTCGAACAGGAACTGGATCGCCGCTGCGAGCGAGCCACCCGTGGCGAGCATCGGGTCGATCGCGAAGCACTGCCGGTCGCTGAGGTCGTCGGGAAGGCGCTCGGCGTAGGTCGTCGGCTCGAAGGTCTCCTCGTCGCGGACCATCCCGAGGAATCCGACCTCGGCGGTCGGGAGCAGCTTCACGAGACCTTCGAGCATGCCGAGACCGGCACGCAGGATCGGGACCACGATCGGGCGCGGCTCGGAGATCTTCACACCCATGGTCGTGGTGACCGGGGTGGTGATCTCGACCGGGCTGACCTTCACGGAACGGGTCGCCTCGTACGCGAGCAGCGTCACCAGCTCTTCCGTCAGCTGTCGGAACACCGGCGAAGGGGTGCGCACATCGCGCAGCACCGAGAGCTTGTGGGTGATGAGAGGGTGGTCGGCGACGTGAACACGCATGGATACAGGGTAGTCGGCGGCGGGGTTCGGCACGACATCGGCCCTGCGGCCCTCGCGCGTCACTGTCGTAGGCTCGACGCATGACCGCTGCTGACGTCTCCGCGATGCGTCGAGCACTGGCACTCGCGGCGGAGGCGTCCGCGGCATCCGAGATCCCCGTGGGTGCCGTCGTCCTCGACCCCGCCGGTGCGATCATCGCGGAGGGGCGCAATAACCGAGAGGCCACCCACGACCCCACCGGTCACGCCGAGATCGAGGCGCTGCGGAGCGCGGCGGCATCCGTCGGCTCCTGGAACCTCGACGGTCATACGCTCGTCGTCACGCTCGAGCCCTGCGTCATGTGCGCCGGCGCGATCCTGCAGGCGCGCATCTCACGGGTCGTGTTCGGCGCGTGGGACGACAAGGCCGGTGCCGCAGGCTCGATGTACGACGTGCTGCGCGACCGCCGGCTGCCGTACCGGGCCGAGGTCGTCGGCGGCGTCGAGGCGGATGCCGCGACCGTGCTGCTGCGGGAGTTCTTCTCGTCGCGTCGCTGAGCACGCCGGGCGATGCGCACCAACTTCCGCGGCGCTCCGCACGTTCTGCGGATCAGATCGCGCGGATCATCCGCAGAACGTGCACGAGGCCGAAAGGTGTGCGGGGAGGGCCCGATCAGTCCGAGGACTTGAGCACGAAGACGTCGGTCGACGGCTCCGGGTCGATCGCGGGACGGTAGACGTCGGGTTCGATGTAGACGACGCGCGCGACCGGAACGGCCTCGCGGATGCGCTCCTCGATCGCGTCGATGTCATCCGCCGCTTCGCGCACCGTCTTGTCGGACGTGAGTGCGACCTTCGCAGCGACGAGCAGCTCATCGGGTCCGAGGTAGAGCGTCTTCATGTGGATCAGCTTCTCGACCTCGGGCCCTGAGTTGATCGCGTCGACGATCTTGTCGTGGTCGGCGGAGGTCGCCCCCTCCCCGACGAGCAGGCTCTTGGTCTCGACGCCGAGGACGATCGCGATCAGCACGAGCAGCAGACCGATCATCAGGGTGCCGATCGCGTCGAACACCGAGTTGCCGGTGATCACGGTCAGTCCGACACCGAGCAGGGCGAACGCGAGGCCGGTGAGCGCGCCTGCGTCCTCGAGCAGGACCACGGGCAGCTCGGGGGCCTTGGCGCGTCGGATGAACGACACCCAGGACTGCCCCTTCTCGCGCACGAGATTGCTCTCCTTGACGGCCGTGCGCAGGGAGAACGACTCCAGGCCGATCGCGATCACGAGCACGACGATCGGCAGCCACCACCAGTTCGGGTCGAGCGCGTGCGGCTCGCGCAGCTTCTCGATGCCCTCGTAGATCGCGAACAGGCCTCCGACCGAGAACAGGATGATCGACACCACGAACGCGTAGACGTACCGCTCTCGTCCGTAGCCGAACGGGTGCGAGCGGTCAGCCTCGCGCTTCGCCTTGCGGCCGCCGAGCATCAGGAGCAGCTGGTTGCCGGAGTCGGCCATGGAGTGGATCGCCTCGGCGAGCATCGACGCCGAGCCGGAGAGGGCCCAGGCGACGAACTTCGCGAGCGCGATGCCCAGGTTCGCCAGGAACGCTGCGACGATGGCCTTGTTGCCTCCGGATGCACTCATGATGCGAGTCTAGAACCGCCCGCCTCCGGATGTCGGGGAGCCCGCCGTAGGATGACGACATGGCTGAATCCCTCCCCGCCCTCGCGTTCCTCGGTGCCGGTTCGATGGGAGGAGCGATCCTCCGGGGTGTCGTCGCCTCCGGCATCACGATCGACGGGGGCATCACAGCCACCAACCGCACCACGGCCAAAGCGGAAGTCTTCGCCGACCTCGCCGGTGTGACCAGCATCGCTCTCGAGTCCCAGCCCTCCGGCAGTGCGGATGCCGCCGCCGGTGCACGGATCATCCTGATCGGCGTGAAGCCGCCGATGGTGCCCGAGCTGTTGCGGGAGATCGCTCCGCGTCTCGCTCCCGACGCCATCGTGGTCAGCCTCGCGGCCGGCGTCACCCTGCAGACGTTCGCCGACAACCTCGGTGCCGACGCCCGGGTGATCAGATCGATGCCGAACACTCCGGCCACCGTGCGCAAGGGCGTCACAGGACTCGCCGCCGGCCCCGCCGCGACGGCCGAAGACCTCGCCCTCGTGCGTCGACTGTTCGAGACCGTCGGAGCCGTCGTCGAGGTGCCCGAGTCGCAGATCGACGCGCTGTCGACGATCTCCGGCTCCGGGCCCGCCTACGTCTACCTGCTGATCGAGGAGTTCACCCGCGCGGCCATCGGCATGGGCTTCGACGACGCCGCTGCGCGCCTCATGGTCGAGCAGACCTTCATCGGCGCGACGGCCCTGCTCGATGCCTCGGGAGAGGACCCGGCCGAGCTCCGCCGCCGGGTGACGAGCCCGAAGGGCACGACCGAGCGGGCCGTCGCCGTGCTGCAGGACGCGCACCTCGATCGCACGTTCTCGGATGCGGCGGCCGCGGCTCTCGCCCGTGCCAAGGAACTCGCCGCCGGAGCATGACGCATGCGGCTGCACATCGTCGGTGAGATCTGGTTCTGGCGTGGTCCCGCGCCCTACCACTTCGTGACGGTGCCACCTGCCGAGAGCGAGATGATCCATGACGTCGCCGCGGTGGTGACGTACGGCTGGGGGATGATCCCGGCGAGTGTGACGATCGGCGGCACGAGTGTGACGACGGCGCTCTGGCCCAAGGACGGTGGCTACATCGTGCCGATCAAGAAGGCTCTGCAGGATCGCGAGAACATCGGCGTGGACGACGTGGTGGAGATCACGCTCGACATCGACGCCTGATCGAGTGCGTCCGATCAGCGGTCGAGGGCTGCGAACCGCTCGATGTCGCTGTTGGTTCCCGACACGATGATGAGGTCGTGGTTCGTGACGATCGTGTTCGCCTCGGCATAGCGGAACGGCTTGCCTGGACTTTTCACACCGACCACGGTGACCTTGTACTTCGAACGCACGCCGGACTCGTTCAGTCCCACGCCGCGGATGAACTTCGGCGGGTACATCTTGGCCAGCACGAAGTCGTCGTCGAAGCGGATGAAGTCGAGCATCCGCCCGCTCACGAGGTGGGCGACGCGCTCGCCGGCTTCGCGCTCCGGGTAGATGACGTGGTTCGCGCCGACGCGCGCGAGGATCTTGCCGTGCGACTGCGAGACCGCCTTGGCCCAGATCTGCGGCACCTTCAGATCGACCAGGTTCGCCGTGATCAGCACGGACGCCTCGATCGAGGAGCCGACGGCCACCACGGCGACCTGGAAGTCCTGGGCGCCGATCTGCCGCAGCGCGTCGATGTTCTTCGCATCCGCCTGCACGGTGTGGGTGACGCGGTCCGACCACTTCTGCACGAGCTCGAGGTTGCCGTCGATCGCGAGCACCTCACGGTCGAGGCGATCGAGTTCTCCGGCGCAGGCGGCGCCGAAGCGTCCGAGGCCGATGACGAGTACGGGAGCGTCGCCCCTGAGCACTTCAACCAACGATCGGCCTTTCCACGGGCAGCGAGTAATACTGCGATCGCGATGTCGCGGCGACTGCCGCGGCGAGTGTCACTGTACCAATGCGGCCCATGAAGATGGTGGCCGCGAGCACGTACGAGCCGGCGTCGGGAAGTTCGGCGGTGAGTCCGGTCGACAACCCCACGGTGGCGAACGCCGAGATGACATCGAACAGCACATGGCTGATGTCGGCCTTCGTGATCTGGGCGATGATGATCGTCGAGAGCGCGACGATCGTGGCTCCCCACGCGACGACGCTCAGGGCGACGCGCTGCACGTCGCTGGGGATGCGGCGGCCGAAGACCTCGACGGACTGGCGTCCCTTGGCCTCCGACCAGACGGCGATCGCCAGCACCGCCAGTGTGGTGACCTTGATGCCGCCGGCGGTCGATGCCGAACCACCGCCGACGAACATCAGCATGCTCGCCGCGACCAGCGACGATCCGTTCAGGTCGGACATGTCGATCACGTTGAAGCCGCCGGAGCGGGTCATCGCCGACAGGAAGAACGCCTGGAATGTGGTGTCGCCGGCGTCCATGGAGCCGAAGGTCTTGGGGTTGGCGTACTCGAGGATCAGGAACACGACGGCGCCGAGGACGAAGAGCAGCACGGTCGTCACGAGCGTGAGTTTGGTGTGCAGCGACCAACGCTTCACATGCCAGACGTGCTTGGCCAGCGTGTAGATCACGGGGAATCCGATGCTGCCGAGGAACACGCCGACCATCAGCAGCGCCAGCACGAGGTAGTCGTCGGAGAACACCGCGACGCCGCCGTCGTTGGGGGCGAAGCCCGTGTTCGTGAAGGCCATGGCGGCGAAGTACGGCGCCTCCCAGAGCGCGGCTATCGGATCGACCTTCGCCATCACCAGGGAGGGGTACAGGAGGATCGCGAGGGCCGCCTCGATGATGAGGGCGGAGAGGGCGACGGTGCGCAACAGCTGCCCCACCTCGCCGAGGCGGACGGTCTGGCTCTCGTTGACGACGCCGCCGTGCGCGCGCAACGGGTTGGTGTCGCCGGCCGCCATCAGCTTGGCCCGCAGTCCGAGCCGCTTGGAGATGACCATGCCCATCAGCGACGCGAGGGTGAGCACGCCCAGGCCGCCGATGTTGACGCCGATGAAGACGAGCACATGGCCGAACGGCGACCAGTGATTGGCCATGTCGACCGTCGCGAGGCCGGTGACGCAGATCGTGGAGACCGCGGTGAACAGTGCGTCGCTCAGGGGTGTGACGGTTCCTGTCGCCGAAGCGATCGGCAGCGACAGCAGCACCGTGAAGACGAGGATGAGCAGAGCGAAGATGACGATCGCGAACCGCGAGGGCGACGAGGTGACGATGTGTTTCGACCAGGAACCGAAGTCGCGGATGCGCTGTTTCGGGGACGACGCCGAAACCATGCCCGACATCGCATCCCCCTTCGCACATCTCGACCGCGGTGATCGGCCGCACGACGCTGATCGCCGAGCCTTCGTCATGGTACTCCGTGCCGGGGGCGACTACCCTGAACTCATGACGGACATCTTCGACGTGATTGCAGACGGTACGAGGCGCGACATCCTCCAGCTCCTGCTGCGCCGTACCGCCGAAGGAGACGCCGGCACGAGCGTGAGTCACATCGTCGCGGATCTGGGCATCAGCCAGCCCACGGTCTCCAAGCATCTGAAGGTGCTGCGCGATGCGGAACTGGTGACCGTCCGCGAAGACGGTCAGCGTCGCTTCTACAGCCTCGCGGTCGAACCGCTCGAGGCCGTGGACGACTGGCTCGTGCCGTTCCTGGTCGACGCCTATGGAGACGACGCACCCGATATCGAGTACCCGGTCGTGCCGCTTCCCGACAGTGCCGCGCACGCCGCCGAGGTCGTCGGTCGCGCCGCCGCCTCCGCCAAGCACGTGGTCGCGACGGCGCTCAAGCGGCTCGGCGCCTGACACCGGAACGCACATCGCCCCCGACGACAGGGGGCATGTCATCAGGGGCGATCCGCGAGCCCCAGCTCGCGCAGATCCCGGCGGTGCCGGCCTGGATCTGCTATCAGCCTCGCAGCGCCGGCTATGCGAATCTCGGACGAGCGCTATGTCTTCCCTGAGACGGGGGGCGCGCACGGCTGCGACTGTTGTCATGATGTGGGGATGACCACCGAGTACCGCGCGCACTTCGACTTCACGATCGCCTTCGCCAATGGCGGAGGTCTCACCGGCGAGGGCTTCCGTCTCGATCTGCCTGGCCAGGATGTCACGGCGGATGAGGTCGGCGCTCTGCTCGTCGCCCACCTCGGGCTCGCCCTGGTGAGCGATGTTGCGCTGCGAGACCTGCGCATCGTGGAGGAGCCGCACCGGGGGAGTCGAGGCATCGAGACCCGGCGGGACCGCGAGGATCGGGTGATCGACCTCAGCCACCCGATCGAAGCCGGGCTGGTGACGTACCCCGGGTTGCCTGCCCCGACGATCGTGCCGCACCTGACGCGGGAGGACTCTCGAGGCAGGTACGCTCCCGGCACCGAGTTCGCCATGGACATCATCACGATGATCGGCAACACCGGTACCTACCTCGACTCCCCGTTCCACCGCTATGCGGACGGGGGAGATCTGGCCTCACTCGACCTGCGCACTCTGGTGGGTCTGCGCACGGAGGTCTTCCATCTGCACGATGCGTGGAACGCGGACCGTCGGGGCATCGAGGCGGTGACGCTGGCCGACCGGGACCTCCGCGGTTCCGCCGTGCTGCTCGATACCGGCTGGAGCAGTCGCTTCGGCACTCCCGAATACGCACACGGGGCACCGTTCCTGACGGAAGGGGGCGCGCAGTTCCTGGTGGACGCGGGTGCGCAGCTGGTCGGGATCGACTCCCTGAACATCGACGACACCGAGGACGGGGGTGGCGCCCGCCCCGCGCACACGCTCCTGCTCGCCGCCGGCATCCATGTCGTAGAGCACCTGACCAACCTCGCCGCGGTGCCCGCGCGCGGCGCGCTGTTCACCGCGGCGCCTCCGGCGGTGCGCGGCTTCGGGACCTTCCCGGTGCGGGCGTTCGCGACGGTCCCCGGTTCCCACTGATCACACGGGTCACACGGGTTTACATGCGTCCCAGCTACCCCATAGAGTGTGCACATCGAGAAAGGGGTACGTGGGATGCCCGAAGTACCTGACGTCCGGTTCCTGACGGTGGCCGAGGTCGCCGACATCATGCGCGTGTCGAAGATGACCGTCTATCGACTCGTCCACGCCGGTGAACTGCCCGCCATCCGATTCGGCCGCAGCTACCGCGTGCCCGAGTCGGCCGTCGCGGACGCGCTGCAGCGTCCGATCGCCGACGTCGGCTAGGTCCTGCCTTCCGCGATCCCCGTCGTGACAGTCGGGGCTCTGCGGTTTGCTAGACTGACCCGAGGCATTTTTTCCGTGCCCGTACCCGGGTGTCCGTCACCGTGCGACACCCAGCCACTGACTTAGTGAGGTTTCCGTGGGTTCTGTCATCAAGAAGCGCCGCAAGCGCATGGCGAAGAAGAAGCACCGCAAGCTGCTTCGCAAGACTCGCCACCAGCGCCGCAACAAGAAGTAAGCGGCCGGACACGAGCGCCTGTCTTCGGACGGGCGCTTTGTGTCTCTGCGCCGCGTGAGCATCCGCAACATCGTGAGGACGTCATGAAGTCGATCACCGTCACCGAACTCGCCGAGCGCTCCGGCACGCCGCTCATCGACGTGCGCGAGACCGATGAGTTCGCCGCCGGCCATGTGCCCGGCGCCGTCAACATCCCCATGTCGGTGATCGGCAACCGCTTGGACGAGCTCCCCAGCGAGGCCTTCGATGTGATCTGCCAGGCCGGCGGGCGCTCCGCGCGTGTGGTCGAGGCGCTCGAGGCTCGCGGCTACGACGCCACGAACGTCGAAGGCGGGACGGGCGAGTGGATCGCCCAGGGGCGCGCGGTGGAGGTGCCGTCGGCGTGACCACCCTCACGCTCATCGGCAAACCCGACTGCCATCTCTGCGACGTCGCCTCCGACGTGATCGACGCCGTCGTCGCCGAGCTTCCGGATGCCGCCGCCGAGAACATCGAGATCGTCGAGGCGTCGATCCAAGACGACCCCGCTCTCTACGAGCTGTGGTGGGAGAAGATCCCGGTCGTCCTGATCGACGGAGAACTGCACGCGCACTGGCGGGTCTCGCCCGACCGCTTGCGCCAGGCTCTGGAAGAAGCCGTCCGAGACGGAGCACTGACCCCGCAGGAGGAGTCGCGATGACCGTTCGCCATGTCGTGATCTGGAAGCTCGCCGCGGAGGATGCCGCGGAGCGTCGTGCGCAGGCGGAAGAGGTCGCCCGACGCCTCAACGCCCTCGACGGCGTGGTGCCCCAGCTGTTGTCGATCTCCGCCGGCGCGAACAGCGCCTACCCCGAGACGAATGCCGATGTCACGCTCGTCGCCGATTTCGAGAGCATCGCAGCGCTCGAGGAGTACCAGGTGCACCCGGCCCATGAAGAGGCCGCCGCGTACATCCGCACGGTGGTCGCCTCGCGCGTCGCCGTCGACTTCGATCTCTGACTCCGTCGAACGTCACTTTTCGTCACACTTGCAACACAAACGTGATCCGCCAGGGGCCGATCTCGTTGGTGGCCGCGTCGAACAGCGTGTTTAGATGAACTCCTAACCCGTCCGTGGGCGTCTCAGCCCTCGTCTCATAGGAGCTGTCATGCAGCGTCGCACCATCTTCGCCGGGCTCGCGCTCGCGGCGACCGCCACTCTCGCTCTCGCCGGTTGCGCGACCAACGCCGGCTCCGGCTCGGGCACGGGCTCCGAAGAGCCGGCAGCGGGCGCCGACTACGGCCTGGTCGAGGCCGGCACGCTCACGGTCTGCTCCGACATCCCCTACGCACCGTTCGAGTTCGAGGGTGGAGACAACGGCACCGGCTACACCGGCTTCGACATCGACCTGCTCGACGCGATCGCCAAGAAGCTCGACCTCAAGCTCGCCGTGCAGGACGTCGGATTCGACGCGCTGCAGTCCGGCACGACTCTCGCCGCAGGCACCTGCGACGTCGGAGCCTCGGCGATGACGATCACCGATGAGCGCAAGGCGAACATCGACTTCTCCGACCCGTACTACGACTCGCTGCAGTCGCTGCTGGTCCGCACCGACTCGGGCATCGAGTCGATCGACGACCTCTCCGGCAAGAACGTCGGCGTGCAGCAGGGCACCACGGGCGAGACCTACGCCGGTGAGAACGCCAAGGGCGCCGAGCTCGTGCAGTACCCCTCCGACGGCGAGCTGTGGCCGGCTATGCAGGCCGGTCAGATCGACGCGATCCTGCAGGACCAGCCGGTGAACCTCGAGCACGAGAAGGCCGACTCCGCTTACAAGATCGTCGAGACGTACAACACCGACGAGTCCTACGGCTTCGCCTTCGCGAAGGGCGAGAAGGATGCGCTCCTCGAGGCCGTCAACGGCGCGCTGCAGGAGCTGCGTGACAGCGGCGACTACCAGACGATCTACGACAACTACTTCACCGCGAAGTAATCGGCAGGCACGGTAGGTCGGGAGGACCTTGACAATGGCGTTGAGGCGCACCACCAAGAGCAAGCTGTACCGGTACATCGTCTATGCGGTGCTGATCGCGATCCTCGTCTGGGCGATCGTCGGCACCGACTGGGCGAAGATCGGACCGCTGTTCTTCAACCCCGAGATCGCGATCAAGATGTTCCCGGGGATCATCACGACAGCGCTCGTGAACACTCTGTGGTTCACCGCGGTGGCGTTCATCGCGGGGCTGCTGCTCGGGATCGTGCTGGCGCTGCTGAAGCTGTCGAGCATCGGACCGTTCCGGTGGATCGCCACGGCCTGGATCGAGTTGTTCCGCGGACTTCCCGCGATCCTCACGATCTTCGCCGTGGCGTTCATCCTGCCGATCGCCTCGGGCATCCCGGGCAAGGATCTCGGTGGTCCGGTCGTGCTGGGACTGGTCGGTCTCGTACTGGTCGCCTCGGCCTACATGGCCGAGACGATCCGCGCCGGCATCCAGGCGGTTCCGAAGGGGCAGACCGAGGCCGCGCGCTCGCTGGGCATGTCTCCCATGAAGACCACGTTCTGGATCATCGTGCCGCAGGGGTTCCGCATCATCATCCCCCCGCTCACCAACGAGTTCGTGCTGCTGCTGAAGGACACCTCGCTGCTCTTCGTGGCCGGTACGTTCATCTGGTCGAAGGAGCTGACGAACTTCGCCCGTGATGCGTCGACGCAGAACACCAACGCGACGCCGCTGATCATGGCGGCGATCTTGTACCTGATCGTGACGATCCCCCTCACGCGCTTCAGCGCATACCTGGAACGACGGATGTCGAGGCAGCGATGATCACCGACCTGATTGATGTCCACGCCCCGGCGATCGACGTGCAGGGTCTCGTCAAGTCGTTCGGCGACAACGAGGTGCTCAAGGGCATCGATCTCACCGTCACCAAGGGTGAGGTCGTGTGCGTGATCGGGCCCTCGGGGTCGGGCAAGTCGACGCTCCTGCGCTCGGTGAATCTGCTCGAGGAGCCCACCGGCGGCAAGGTGCTGATCGAGGGGATCGACATCACCGACCCCGACGTCGACATCGACCGGGTGCGCACGCGGATCGGGATGGTGTTCCAGAGCTTCAACCTGTTCCCGCACCTCGATGTCATGGGCAATCTCATGATCGCGCAGCAGCGCGTGAAGAAGCGTCCGAAGGTCGAGGCCGAGAAGGTCGCGAAGGAGATGCTCGCCCGCGTCGGACTCGCCGAGAAGGCGGATGCCTATCCCGGACACCTGTCCGGTGGGCAGCAGCAGCGCGTCGCGATCGCTCGCGCACTCTGCATGAACCCCGACATGATGCTGTTCGACGAGCCGACCTCGGCGCTCGACCCCGAACTCGTCGGCGACGTGCTCCAGGTGATGCGCAAGCTCGCCGACGAGGGCATGACGATGCTCGTCGTGACGCACGAGATGGGCTTCGCCCGTGAGGTCGGATCGCGCCTGATCTTCATGGACGGCGGCCACATCGTCGAAGAGGGAGATCCCCGCGAGGTGCTGGGCAACCCGCAGCATCCCCGGACGAAGGACTTCCTCGCGCGCGTGCTCTGAGTCCGCCTGATACCGAAGAGACCCCCTGTTGCAGGTGACTGCATCAGGGGGTCTCTTGGCGAAGCGGGGATGTCGGCGTCAGACCTCGACGATCTCGGCGCCCGGCGCGTTGCGCTGTACGGATTCGATGCCGCTCAGCGCTCCTGCCTTCGAGGAGTAGCCCTCGCTGATCGCGATGACCTCGCCGTTGCTTGCCTTCAGACGGAACCGGTACTCGCCGGACTTGTCTGTGTACAGCTCGAACTTGCCTGCCATGAGGCGTCCTTTCTCTGTCGGTCGAGGGAGCGATGCTCCTCCGCGCTCACGTTATCCGACCCCTACAGGTGGGGGAAGAGCGAAGTCTCGGGGGTGTGAGAATTCAGCCCCGCGGGTGCACGGCCACGGGTTCGGGGGCGACGGCGATGCGGACGCGATCGCCGAAGGAGGGGCGGATGCCGGGCGCGTGCTGCACCCGGACGAGCTCTCCGGATTCCGTGCGCACGAGGGTGCGCCGCATGCTGCCGAGGAAGGTGCTCTCCTGCACCAGGGCGTCGGTGGCGGCGTCCGCTTCACTGGCGAAGAAGACGTTCTCGGGGCGCAGATACACGTCGACCGGCCCGATCGCCGGGGACTGCAGGGGCAGCCGCTGCCCCCACACCACGACATGGTCGCCCTCGCCGACACCGGAGACGACGCTGGAGAGTCCGACGAATGCGGCCACACCCGCCGTCGACGGGGTCGTGTACAGCTGCTCGGGCGAGCCGATCTGCTCGATCCGTCCGGAGTTCATCACCGCGATGCGGTCGGAGACGGCCAGCGCCTCCTCCTGGTCGTGCGTGACGAACACGGTCGTGATGCCGAGACGCAGCTGGATGCGGCGGATCTCGTCGCGCAGCTGCACGCGCACCTTCGCGTCGAGCGCCGAGAGCGGCTCGTCGAGCAGCAGCACCTTCGGCTCGGTGACCAGGGCGCGGGCCAGGGCGACGCGCTGCTGCTGGCCACCGGACAGCTGGTGCGGGAAGCGGTCGGCGAAGTCGGCGAGGCCCACCAGCGCCAGGGCATCGAGGGCGCGCTTCGTGGACTCGGAGGCGGAGACACCGCGACGACGCAGGCCGAACGCGGTGTTCTCGGCGACCCGGAGGTGCGGGAACAGGGAGTACGACTGGAAGACCATGCCGATGTCGCGCTTGTTGGTCGGGACGCGCGAGACATCGTGGCCGCCGAGCAGCACCGCGCCCTCATCCGCCCCCTCGAGGCCCGCCAGCACGCGCAGCAGGGTCGTCTTGCCGCAGCCGGACGGGCCGAGCAGCGAGACGAACTCGCCGGGGGCGATGTCGAGGTCGACACCATGCAGCACACGGGTGCCGGAGTAGCTCTTGACGATGCCCTGCAGCTCGACGCGGGTGCCCTCGCCGGCCTCGGCCAGCAGCAGGTTGTCCGCCGTGCGGGGGAGCGGGTGGTCGAGGGTCATGAGCGGGCCTTTCCTTTGCCACGCGCGACGCGGCCGATGAGGAGGAGCAGGATGAAGACGAAGGCCAGCGCCAGCAGTGTGAAGATCGCCGGGGCGTAGGGGTCCTGCTTCTGGACGACCACCATCGCCGTCTGGAACACCTGGCGGTTGAGCAGCGAGGCGATCGTGAACTCGCCCAGCACGACCGCGATCGAGATGAGCGAGGCCGAGAGGAGCCCCTGGCGCAGGTTGGGCGCGAGCACCTTCAGCACCACCGTCGGCCAGCTCGCGCCGAGTGAGCGGGCAGCCTCCGACAGCGTGCGCAGATCGGCGGCGTCGATGGAGGCCTGGATCGAACGGTAGGCGAACGGCAGCACGGTGATGCCGTAGGCGAATGCCAGGGTCCAGGTGCCGGTGCCGAGCGTGCGGCCGATCTGCAGATAGATCGGCGCGAGACCCACCACCAGAACGATCGCGGGGATCGAGATCGGCAGCAGCACAGCGAACTCGAACATCGGCTTGAGCCTGCCGAAGCGGAGGTTCACCAGGATCATGGTCGGCGCGAGCAGGAGCAGCACGATCGCGACCGTGACGACCGCCAGGATCAGGGAGTTGCCGAGGCCGGTCCAGATCGGCTTGATCGCTGCGGATGCGGCGGGATCGAACAGCGCGATCCAGTGCTCGAGCGACACCCCCTCCGTGCCGCGGAGGGTGAAGAGGAAGGTCGACACCAGGGGGATCGCGAAGAACGCCCCGACGAGGATGCCGATGATCCAGCGCGTCGCGAGTGAGGGAGCGAGCCGGTTCATGATTGCCACCTCGCAGCCCGACGCTGGACGAGCGAGTACAGCGCCATGACCACTCCCACGATGACGATCATGCCGAGCGCGAGTGCGCCGGCGAGATTCTCCCTGCCCAGGACCGTCTCACTCGTGAGCGCGGTGCGGATCTGCAACGGGACGATCTGCGCCCCCTGGCTCGCGAGGGCGGCGGCCGTGGCGTACGACGAGAACGCGTTCGCGAACAGCAGCAGCAGGCTGGCGAGGAATGAGGGGGCGAGCACGGGGATGCCGATGCGGAGCCAGAAGCTGGCACGCGTGCCGCCGAGCGTGAGGTTGGCCTCGGCCCACTGCGGCTTGAGGGCGGCGAGGGCGGGCATGAACGTGATCACCATCAGAGGGATCTGGAAGTAGATGTACGGCAGGATCAGTCCGGGCAGCTCATACAGCCAGGTGCCGTTCTCGAAGATGTTGAGGCCGAAGGTGTCTTTCAGGAAGACCGTGATGATCCCCTGGATGCCGATCGTCGCGATGAAGGCGAAAGCGAGCATGACGCCGCCGAACTGGGCGAACACACCGGCCGCGGCATCGACGCTCGCGCGGACGGCGCCTTCGGGGTTCATGCCCAGCAGGGCGTAGCAGACCAGGGCTCCCACGACAGCGCCGACGACCGCGGTTCCCAGCGAGAGACCGGCAGAGTTGGCGAAGGTGTTCAGCACCACGGGGTCGCCCAGCGCCGAGATGTTCGTCCAGGTGAAGGAGCCGTCCTCGGTGAAGAAGCCGGAGCCGATCGCGAGCACGGTCGGAACCGCCAGGAACAGCACGACGTAGGCCGCGAACGGGACCAGGCCCAGCCAGGCCGGAGACGGCGTGGACCGCCGGGTCCTCGCGCTGTGCGAGGACCCGGCGGAGGTGGCGGGGACGGATGCCGCAGCATCCGTCCCCGGTGCGGAGAGGGTGGTCACTGGACCGCCGCTGCCCACTTCTCGCCGAGCAGGGTGCCGGCGTTGGTGGACTGCTCCTCGGTCGGGACGACGGTCTCTTCCGGCGCCTCGGGAAGCGCGGCGGCGAGGTCGGCGTCGATCGTGCCGGCCTCGGTCATGGCCTCCATGCGGGCCGGGCGTGCACCGCCCTTCAGCCACAGGTTCTGCACCTCGTCGCTGTAGAGGAACTCCTGCCACAGGCGGGCAGCCGCCGGGTGCGGAGCGTCGACGTTGATGGCCTGGTTGTAGTAGCCCGCATAGCCGGTGCCGTCGAACACGACGACCTTCCAGTTCTCGTTGTCGGCCGTGTGCGAGGCGTTCAGGTAGTCCCAGTCGAAGACGACCGGGGTCTCACCGCTGGTGATCGTCGCGGTGGTCACGTCGACCTTCAGCAGGTTGCCCGCCTTCTGCAGCTCGGAGAAGAAGTCGATGCCCGGCTGGTAGTCGTCGAGCGATCCGTCGGACTGGACGGTGGCGAGGCCGACCGCGGCGAACGCGGCGCCGGCCTGAGTCGGGTCGCCGTTGATCGCGACCGCGCCCTTGTAGTCCGCCGACAGCAGGTCGGAGAGCTCGGCGGGGGCGTCGAACTTCGAGGAGTCGTAGCCGATCGACATGTATCCGCCGTAGTCGCCGACGAAGAGGCCGGTGGGCTCCTTGAGCGCGTCGGGGATGTCATCCCACGTCTGCACCTTGTACGGGGCGAAGGTGTCGGTGTTCTGCAGGGCGACCGTCAGGCCGAGGTCGAACACGTCGGGGGCCGTGTCGAGGCCCTTGTTGGTCTCCGCCGCCTGGATCTCCTCGGCGCTGGAGACGTCGGGCGAGGCCTCGTTGATCGTGATCTCCGGGTACTTCTCGGCGAACAGGTCGAGGACTTCGCCGTAGTTGGCCCAGTCGCGGGGGAGGGCGATGACGTTGAGGGCGCCCTCGGCCTTGGCGGCGGCCTCGAGGTCGGCGAAGGTGCCGAAATCGGCGACGGAGGTGGCCGTCGTGGCATCCACGTCGGAGTCACCACCGGAGGCGGGCGCGTCGGTCGCGCCGGCGCAGGAGGTGAGTGCGAGTGCGGCCGTGGTGGCCAGGGCGATACCGGCGCCGATGCGTGCGCGGCGGATGAAGCGTGCCATGAGTGTCCTCTCGGGTGACCGGCGATCGCCGGTTCGGGGTTGCGAGAGGACGCTACGGGGCGGGGGTTACCGGTCGTCGCGGGTCGGGTGAACGTGCGGTGTCCGGCTGGTGGCGGGAGGGAGCGCGGTCGGTGCGATCAGCCACCGACCGTGTACTTGAAGCCGAGGTGCGACCCGATATAGCCGAGGCGTTCGTAGAAGCGGTGGGCCTCGGTGCGGGCGGCATCGGACGTGAGCTGCACCATCGCCGCACCGAGCGCCGGAGCCGCCGCCTCGCCGACCCAGCGCATCACGGCCGACCCGATGCCGGAGGAGCGCAGGTCGCTGCGCACCCGCACGGCCTCGACGAGCAGACGCCGTGCGCCCCGTCGCGCCATGCCGGGGATCGAGGTGAGCTGCAGGGTGCCGACGATCTCACCCTCGAGCTCGACCACTAGCAGGTCGTTCGACGGTTCGGCGAGGATATCCACCAGCGCGGCGGCATAGGCCGGCCGGTCGGCCTCGGAGGCGACATCACCGCGGGCCGCGCTGATCGGGTCATCGGCGAGCAGAGCGATCACGGCATCGGCGTCGGCGGGCGTGGCCCTGCGCAGCAGCGCGCGGCCGGCGCGGGAGTCGAAGGCGTGGGGGAGGGGAAGAGCGTCGAGCATGGCACCAGTCTGCCAGCGTCGCAACTCAGGACATCGGCGGCGGATCGGGCCGGGGCCGGGGTGCCGGTGCCGGGAAGTCGGGCATCGCCCCGTGCGGCGGCTGCGGCCGTCCTGAGTTGCGGAGAGGGCGCCGTCGTTCGAGGTGCCTGTCGTCTGGCATTCTGGCGGGATGGACATCGGCGCAGTGCTCGGGCTCGAGCAGCTCACGTGGGGCATGCTGCTGCTGGTGATCCTCGCCGCGTTCGGTGCCGGCTGGATCGATGCCGTCGTCGGTGGTGGCGGTCTGCTGCAGCTGCCCGTGCTGCTCCTCATTCCCGGCATCGCGCCGGTGCAGGCGCTCGCGACCAACAAGTTCGCGTCCGTCTTCGGCACGGCCACGAGCAGCGTCACCTACTATCGACGGGCGAAACCCGATATCCGCACGGCCCTGCCGATGGCGGCGGTCGCCCTGGTCGGCTCGTTCGGCGGAGCCGCGGTGGCGACGGTCCTCCCGCCGGCCGCGTTCAAGCCGATCATCGTCGTGGCGCTGCTGGCCGTCGCGCTGTTCACGGCGTTCCGCCCGCAACTGGGTGCCGCGACGAAGCTGCGGTTCAGCGGGCACAAGCACCACATCATGGCCGGCGCCGCCGGGCTCGGGATCGGCTTCTACGACGGAATGATCGGGCCCGGCACCGGGACGTTCCTCGTCATCACGCTCGTCGCGCTGATGGGCTACGACTTCCTGCAGGCGAGCGCCAAGGCGAAGATCGTGAACTTCGCCACGAACCTCGGGGCGCTGTTGCTTTTCATCCCGCACGGATCCGTGCTGTGGCTGCTCGGCGGCATCCTCGCGGTGGCGAACGTCGCGGGGAGCTACCTCGGCTCACGCATGGCGATCGCGCGTGGCACCACCTTCATCCGGGTGGTGTTCCTCATCGTCGTGATGGGGCTGATCGCGAAACTCGGCGTCGACGTGTGGAACGAGAACATCCAGCCCGCTCTCGCTCTGCTGCGCTGAGCAGTCCGCGCGGCCGCGTGCAGTTCCCGCGGCCGTTCTCGCGACATCCGGCCGAGCGAGGCGCTTATCTCCGACGCACGCGCACACGAAGAGACCCCGCGCTGCACGGCAGCGCGGGGTCTCTCGGCAGAACCGGGGTGCGGGTCAGGCGTCGTCGTCCTCGGGCTCGTAGTCGACGCCGGCTTCGGCGCGCTGGGCGTCGGTGATCGGTGCCGGAGCCGAGGTCAGCGGGTCGAAGCCGTTGCCGGACTTCGGGAACGCGATGACCTCGCGGATCGACTCGGTCTTGGTCAGGTGCTGCAGCACGCGGTCCATGCCGAGCGCGATCCCGCCGTGCGGCGGGGCGCCGAACTTGAACGCCTCGAGCAGGAAGCCGAACTGCTCGTCGGCCTGCTCGTCGCTGATGCCCATGACCTCGAAGACGCGCTTCTGCACGTCTTCGCGGTGGATGCGGATCGACCCGCCGCCGAGCTCCGAGCCGTTGCACACGATGTCGTACGCGTAGGCGAGGGCCGATCCGGGGTCGGTGTCGAACGTGTCCTGGAACTCGGGCTTCGGTCCGGTGAACGCGTGGTGCACGGCCGTCCAGGCGCCGGCGCCGACCGCGACGTCTCCGGATGCCACGGCGTCAGCAGCCGGCTCGAACATGGGGGCGTCGACGACCCAGGTGAACGCGAACTCGTCCGG
The DNA here is from genome assembly GCF_044743625.1 of Microbacterium sp. NPDC087591. Lineage (NCBI taxonomy): Bacteria > Bacillati > Actinomycetota > Actinomycetes > Micrococcales > Microbacteriaceae > Microbacterium > Microbacterium sp. NPDC087591. Next base: position 805,379 of record NZ_JBIUWU010000001.1, on the reverse strand, counting down.
GTTCAGGTAGCCGAGGCGGCGACCGATCTCGACGCGTGCGGCGCCGAGGAGCGCGCGGCTCTCCTTCGTAGCACCGGCGGCGAAGAACACGCAGTCGCCCGCGCTCGCTCCGACGAACTCCGCGAGTCCGGCCTGTTCGGCCTCGGACAGGTTCTTCGCGGCCGGGCCGCCGAGCGAGCCGTCCTCGTTGAACAGGACGTAGGCGAGACCGCGGGCACCACGCTGCTTCGCCCAGTCCTGCCAGGCGTCGAGCTGCTTGCGCGGCTGGCTCGCGCCCCCGGGCATGACGACGGCACCGACGTACTCGGCTTGGAAGACGCGGAACGGGGTGTCCTTGAAGTACTCGGTCGCCTCGACGAGCTCGAGTCCGAAACGCAGGTCGGGCTTGTCGGAGCCGTACTTGGCCATGGCGTCGGCGTAGGTCATGCGCGGCAGCGGCAGCGCGACCTCGACGCCGATGGTCGCCCACATCGCCTGGATGAGCGACTCCATCAGCGTGATGACGTCTTCCTGGTCGACGAAGCTCATCTCGATGTCGAGCTGCGTGAACTCCGGCTGACGGTCGGCGCGGAAGTCCTCGTCGCGGTAGCAGCGTGCGATCTGGAAGTACTTCTCGACGCCGCCGACCATGAGCAGCTGCTTGAACAGCTGCGGCGACTGCGGCAGGGCGTACCAGCTGCCGGGGCTCAGACGAGCGGGCACCAGGAAGTCGCGGGCGCCCTCCGGCGTGGAGCGCGTGAGCGTCGGCGTCTCGACCTCGGTGAAGTCCTCGGCGTGCAGCACGTCACGGATCGCCTTGTAGACGGTCGAGCGCAGACGCAGAGCGGATGCCGGTGTCGGACGACGAAGGTCGAGGTAGCGGTACTTGAGGCGCGCCTCCTCGCCGACGGTCTCGCTGTCGGCGAGTGCCGTCGAGACCTGGAAGGGGAGCGGGGCGGACTCGTTGAGCACCTCGACGTCGGCGGCGATCAGTTCGATCTCGCCCGTCGGCAGGTTCGGGTTCGCGTTGCCCTCAGGGCGCTGCGAGACGACACCGGTGACCTTGAGCACGAACTCGTTGCGCAGCGGGTGGGCGATCTCCTCGTCGCGGATGACGACCTGGGCGATGCCCGAGGCGTCCCGCAGATCGATGAAGGCGACTCCTCCGTGGTCACGACGACGATCGACCCATCCCGCGAGGGTGACGGTCTGACCGATGTGCTCGGCTCGCAGTGAGCCTGCCGAGTGGGTGCGAAGCACGGAGAATTCCTTCTGATCTGCGAAAGGGTGAACCCGCCCAGTCTACGTGGGCGGTCGGGTCCCCTCCGGCGGGTTCCCCGCGTCGCCACCGATCGTCAGTATGATCGGCCACGACACAGCCATCACACAGAAAGGGTGCACCGTGGACACCAACGGCATCAACGATCTCTACGCGACGATCTTCTCCGGAACCACCGGTCTGATCGCACTCGCCTTCTACGTCCTGGTCGCCATCGGCCTGTGGAAGGTGTTCTCCAAGGCGGGTTATCCCGGCATCCTCGCGATCATCCCGATCGTGAACATCGTCATCCTGGTGCGCATCGCCGGCATGTCCGGATGGCTCGCTCTGCTCTACATCATCCCGATCGTCAACGTCGTGTTCGGCATCATCGTGGCCATCAAGCTCGGTGAGCGCTTTGGCAAGGGAGGACTGTTCTCGTTCTTCCTGCTCTTCGTCTTCCCGTACATCGGCTACCTGATCCTCGGGTTCGGGGACTCGCGCTACAGCAAGGCCTGACGTGCCGGCGACGCGACTGCACCTCGTCCGCCATGGAGAGGTGCACAATCCCGCACGCGTGCTCTACGGGCGGCTGCCCGACTACCACCTGAGCACCGCGGGACGTCGCATGGCGCAGGCGGCGGCCGATCACGTGGCGTCGCTGGACCGGTCGGTCGTCGCCTTGTACTCCTCGCCCCTGGAGCGCGCGCAGGAGTCGGCTGAGCCCTTCGCGGAGCGGTTCGACCTGGTGCCAGAGATCGACATCCGCATCATCGAACCGACCAACGTGTTCGAGGGCACCCAGATGCGTCGCTCGCTCATGAACCCGTTGAACTGGTGGCACCTGCGGCAGCCCTCGCTGCCGAGCTGGGGTGAGCCGTACACCTCGATCGCGGAACGGATGCTGGGCGCCATGGGCGAGGCCTGGCGGGCAGCCGAGGGTGGCGACGTCGTGATGGTCTCGCACCAGGCGCCGATCTGGATCACGCACCTCCGCGTCGCGGGTCTGCCGTTGCGGCACGACCCGCGCACGCGGAGGTGCGCGCTGTCGAGCGTCACCTCGTTCGAACTCGTCGGCGACGTGTGGCGCGAGGTCGCCTATGCGGAACCGGCGACCACCGAGGGCGCTGTGGATGTCGGGGCCGTCTGAATCCTGACCGCTGTGGCCGCACCTTCTGCGGCCTCATGCGCCTTTCGCGGCCTGATCCGCGCGGAGGGGCCGCAGAAGGTGCGGGAGGCCGCAGAAGAGGACGCCGGGTCAGTGCTCCGCGACCAGCAGCGACTGGATGATGCCGACGGCGGCGAGCTGTCCGGCCGTGGCCGCCACCATCACGGCCGCCATCGGGCCGGGGAGCTCGGCGCGGTGGGCGAGGTCGCCGGCCGCGAAGACGCCGGGCGCCGAGGTGCGGCCGAAGTCGTCGATCTCGATCGCGCCGGACTCCCGCATGCGCAGCTCCAGCTGCGCCGCGAAGGGGGCGCGCTGACGCATCGTTCCCGAGGCGACGAACACGCCGGCGACGGTGTGCTCGGCGTCGGAGGTGCGCACCACGACACCGGCGTCATCGGCCGAGACCGCCACGACCGCGGAGCCGCTCACTCGGGCGCCCTGTGCTTCGAGGGAGGCGACCTCTTCGGCAGTGAAGGTCTCGGCGACGGGCACCACCGTGATCTCCCTCACGATGCGGCCGAGCAGGCCGATCAGGTGCGCGGCACGGTCCGCACCGCCGAGGATCGCGATCGGTCTCCCCGCGTGCTCGTGACCATCGCAGAACGGGCAGGCGAAGGCACGCGTCCCCCACAGGGCTGACAGGCCCTGGACGTCGGGGAGGTCGTCGATCACCCCGGTCGCGAGGATGATGTTCCGCCCCGATGCCGTCGAGCCGTCGCTGAGCGTCACGGTGAAGTCGCCCTCGGCTCCGGACACGCTCTCCGCACGGATGTCGCGGATCTCGACGTCGTCGTAGGCGCCGAGCTGCGCGCGGGCGGTCGCGCGGAACTCGGCGGGCGGGGTGCCGTCGTTCCCGATCACGTTGTGCATGTGCAGGACGGCGCCGTTGCGGTACTCGCCCGAGTCGAGGAGCAGGGTCGAGCGGTGCATCCGCCCCAGGGTGAGTGCGGCCTGGAGGCCTGCGGGGCCGGCGCCGATCACGATCGCGTCATACATGGGAGGGTCCTTCCGCCGTTCGGTGTTGCGTTCTCGGACAGTCTGTGACTTCATGTCAACATGAAGTCAAGTCCCGAGAGTCCGTGGTCCGTCGGCGAGGTCGCGGCCCGCTTCGACCTGCCCACCAACGTGCTCCGGCACTGGGAGACCGTCGGACTGCTGCGACCGGCGCGAGACCCGGCCGGGCGCCGCAGATATGGCGAGGACGAGGTCGTGCGCATCGCGGTAATCCAGCGCAGCAAGGCGGCGGGGATGACTCTCGAGCAGATCGGCGTGCTGCTCGACGACGGCAGCGCGGGGCGCCACCACGTGCTGCAGGAGCACCTCGACGACCTCGACAGGCGGATGGAGGAGATGCGGCGGTCGCGTGAGATGACCGAGCACGCGATGCGCTGCCGGTCGCACGACATCGCCACCTGTCCCCGGTTCCGCGCGGGCGTCGCCGACGTGCTGGCGGGTTTCTGACAGAGCGCGGCTGAGGGGCTGGGCCTAGGCGGATGCCGGGCCGGTACCGGTGAGGCAGGAGCGCCCACCGGACCGACCCCGACGCGGGGAGCTCAGCGCGACTGGTGACGCATCCGCAGCGCCGCCGTCACCGTGACGACCCCGACCACGACGACGAAGACCAGCAGCACGACGAGCTGCGGCGCGAAGGACAGCGCCGCGCCGATCGCGAGTACGGGCAACGCGAGTCCGCAGTAGGCGACGAGGAAGATCGCGGCGAGCGTCTCACCGCGGCGTCCATCCTCAGCGAGCTCGCCGGCGACGGCCAAGGAGCACTTGAAGAGCGCCCCGACCCCCGCGCCGCCGATGACGCCGCCGATGATGAACAACGCGAACAGCGCGAGCACCGCGCCGAGGGCGATGGCCGCCAGCCCCAGGCCGCAGGCGATGGCCGCGAACAGCAACTGCGTGCGGCGAGGCACGGACGCCAGAACCACCTGCGCGGCCGCGGCAGAACCGAAGACGGCGAAGACCGTCAGGCCCGCGACGAGGTGGTCGGTCAACTCGAACGTGCCGATGAGGATGCTGGGGGCGAGGGACGTGAACATCCCGAACAGTGCGAAGCCCGCGAAGGCTGCGAAGCCGGCAGCGACGAAGGCGCTCCGGGAGGTCGCCGGAACCGCGATGCGTTGCGGACGGTACGCGCGCGGTGCCACGGTCACGGTCTCGGGCACGAGGGTGAGGGCGACGGCCAGGAGGATGAGGACGATCGCGAACACCGTGTGCGGCAGATGCAGCGGGTCGGGGAAGAAGTCGGCGAAGACGCCTCCGAGCAGAGGACCCAGGGCGAGACCTCCGAGATTCGCTCCGCCGGCGACGGACGCGGCGACGATGCTGTTCTCCTCCGGTCGGGCACGGGCGCGCAGCTCGCTGAGGTGTGCGGTCGCCGTGGCGGTGAGGACGCCGATGCTGACCCCGTTGATCACCCGCGCGACCAGGAGGCCGGCGACGTCGGTGAACACCATGAAGAGCACAGCGGACAGGGTCGACACCAGAACCGCGATGACGAGCATCCGTCGTCGTCCCATCCAGTCGCTGACGTGGCCGAGGAGGAACAGACTCGCGACGACACCGACGGCGTAGGCGGCGAAGATGACGGTGATGGTGGCGACCGGGAAGCCGTCCTCCTGCTGGTAGAGCGGGTAGAGCGGGGTCGGCACCGTGGAGTACGCCATCACGAGGAGGAACGCGATGGCGACCACCCAAAAGCCGATGGTGCGCGGTCGCGTGCTGGTCGGTGTCGTCATGGCTTCATCTTCCGGGTGCGGTGGAGGGAGTCACCGGATGTGGCCGGCGCTTTCCCAATACCGTGTGAGTTTGAGAGCGAGATGCAGGGCACTGCGCTGCATCCCGTTGCCGAGGGCGTTCCTGACGACCTCGGGCATGTTCTCGAGCCGGTAGTAGAGGGTGGTCCGGTGGATGTGCAGGGTGTCGCACACCTCCCGAATGTGGTTCGCGGCGTCCAGGAGCACCTCCACCGTCTGCCTGCGCGTCGGGTCGGGGTCGTGCAGGAGGGCGTGTGCTGCGGGCGAATACCATTGCAGCCGCTCGGGGTCGGCGAGGACGTCGGCGAGCAGCAGCCACGGACCGACGTCGTCCGGCAGCGCACACGAGCCCAACTCGGGCACCAGGTCCACGACCTTCGCGGTGGCCACCGCGCGTGCTGCGACGGGGAGCAGATCCGTGTCGTGCTCGGACAGTGCCGCTGCCCCGACGCCCTTCAAGAGAACGCCAGCGCGTTCTGCCTCGGAGCGGATCACCTCGTCGATCCCCTCCTGGGGGCTCAGGCGTCCGATGAACAGCAGCGCCGTTCCCCTCTCGCCGATGAACGTGAGCGCCTGTCGGGCGCTGGACTCCAGTGCGTGGCCGAGCGCGGCGCGCAGGATCACCGGCGCGTCCTCGCCGACTGTCACCGCGCGCACGACCGTCTCCGGGCCTCTGCGGATGCCGTGGCTGCGGACGGCTACGGCAAGTGCCTCGCGGCGCGTGCTCGGATCCCCGGAGAGCAGTGCATGAAAGACCGTCTCGCGCGCAGTGCGTGCAGCTCCCCGCTTCCGCGCCTGCAGCAAGGTGCCGGCGACGGCGACGGTTGCATCGATCGCCCGGAAGTCGTCTTCTCCGAGCGGCGGGAGACCGGATGTGATCAGCCAGATCGTTCCGAGTTGCTCATCGTCAGCCCAGATCGGGATGACGAAGCGCTCGTGCGCTCCGAACTCCGCGAAGTCGACGGTGAGGGGATGGCGGGTGCGTGCAACGCCCGACTTCTCCGCCCACTCCCGTTCGCGATGGGCCAGGGTTCGTGTCAGGAGCGTGCGCACCTGCAGCTCGTCGATGTCCTCGCCCTGGGCGCTGGCCGCGACGAGCCGGAAACCGGAGTCCTGCATCATGACCGAACGACCGAGGACCTCGGACAGTTCGTCGATGAGGTCCTGCAGGGTCGTGGCGCCGCTGCCGGATGGGAGCGGGATCAGATCGGCGCGGACTCGGCTGCGATCCTCACCTGCTGCTTGCTGCTGATTTGGCCACACCGACGACGCTACTGAGAGGTCCGCCGCGGTATCCAGGTCCGCGTTGTACCACCCTGCGTCGATGGTCATCTTCTGGCCTCGGTCATTCCGACGGCACGTCCGCCGGGGAGCGAACTGGCGAGGTGCGCGAAGATCTCCGCACCGGGGCCGCCCGGTCGCGCCGACAGCACGGTCAACTGGTACCCGGGCATGCTGCGGACCGCGAAGTTCTGCGCATCGATGGCGATCTCGCCGACGCCGTCGAAGAGGAAGCGGAACGTCGCATCTTCCGGTCCGGACACGTCGTGCCGCTCCCAGATGCGCACGAAGTCCTTGTGCACGGACAGCTGCTGGAGGAGCTCTCGCAGGCGCGGCGATTCCGGGTGCGCGTCGCGGCGCAGCGTCGCCACCGCCGAGCGCGCCATCGCCTCCCACTCGACGAGGCTCCGACGCATCCGTTCGTTGAACAGGGCCGAGACCTGATTCGATCCGGCGGCCAGACCGCCTTCGCCGAAGATGGTGGCGAGCGGATTGGACGCGACGATGTCCCGGTGCGGATCCGACACGTACGCGGGGGTGTGCGTCCATTGGGTGAGCGTGCGAGAGATGCGGTCGGGGGTGTCCGTGTCGCGCATGACGGGGCCACGCGGCATCTGCCCGGACACCAGCCGGAACGCATAGGCGGTGGATTCCACGTCCAGACGCAGGGCCCGGGCGATGGACCCGATGACCTGGTCGGAGGGCCGGGCTCCGCGGCCCTGCTCGATGCGGAGGTAGTAGTCGTTGCTGATGCCGGCGAGGTCGGCCACCTCGTCGCGGCGCAGGCCGGCGACGCGACGTCCGCGCGTGCGAGGCAGCCCCACATCTTCCGGGGAGAGCACAGCACGCCGCGCCCGAAAGTAGTCGCCAAGTGCGGTCAGAGAGCTGTCCATGCGTTGTCCTCGGGGGTCGGTGTCCAACGTTGTGAATGCAATGTATCGGCTCGATATGACGGTCACATCACCTGTTCGGAACCCGGACATCGCATGGTGCGGCGTCGGGCGTCCTCTCGACAACTGTCGGATGACGATTTCACGTTCTTCCTCGATACTGTCCCCAGGACCGACCGCCCGGGCGGGCCGAGAGCGAGGGATGCATGTCTGAGACGACCGAGGCTGTGCAGGCACTGACGACGCCGCTGACTGCGAACGCGGTGTTCCTGATCGTGTCGGTCGTTCCTGGCGGCATGGACAGGGCGCGCGACGTCGTCGTCGACCTCGCTGATGCTCTCAAAGCCCTCACCTTCCGATTCCCGGAGGCGATGCTCACCTGCACGGTCGGGATCGGGAATCGCATCTGGGCGGAGCTCACGGGACTGCAGGCACCCGCGCAGCTGCGAGACTTCACTCCGGTCATCGGCGCCGTCCACAGTGCCCCGGCGACCCCGGGGGATCTGCTCTTCCACATCCGTGCGGAGCGGGCCGATGTCTGCTTCGAGTTCGAGCGGCAGCTGCTTGAGGCCTTCGGAGATGCCGTCACCGTCGAGGACGAGACGGTCGGATTCCGCTCGTTCGACCGCCGGGACCTCCTCGGGTTCGTCGACGGCACCGCGAACCCGGTCGGCCCCGATGCCGACGACGCCGTCCTGATCGGAGCGGAAGAGCCGGCTCATGCGGGAGGCACCTACGTCGTCACGCAGAAGTATCTTCACCCTCTCGCGTCCTGGCGAGCTCTCCCCACGGAGACGCAGGAGGCCATCATCGGTCGGACGAAGCTCGAGGGGCTCGAGCTCGATGACGCGGAACAGGGCCAGAAGTCGCACAAGACGCTCGCGACCATCACCGACGACGACGGCACCGAGCACGACATCCAACGCGACAACATGCCCTTCGGTCGGCCCGGCCACGGCGAGTTCGGCACGTACTTCCTCGGATACTCACGAGATCTCTCCGTCATCCAGAAGATGCTCGAGCGCATGTTCATCGGCGATCCGCCCGGCATGCACGACCGGCTCTTGGACTTCTCCACCGCCCTCACCGGCTCCGTCTTCTTCGCCCCTCGCGCGGACGTGCTCGCCTCGTTCCGCTCTCCGGCGTGACGATGACGAGTGATCGGACGAGGCCGCATGACCCCGACAGTGCATCGACGACAGGAGAACGCTCATGAACGACGTCAGTGACTTCATCCGTGCGGACGTTCCGCCATCCGGCCCCGGATGCGTGGACTGCGAGAAGATCGACTCCTGGTGGCTGCACCTGCGCCGATGCGCCTTTTGCGGACACATCGGATGCTGTGACGACTCCCTCCACAAGCACGCCACGAAGCACGCTCGCGAGAGCGGTCACCGAGTGATACAGAGCTTCGAACCCGGCGAGGACTGGTTCTGGGACTTCGTCACCGAGACGACGTTCGAGGGTCCGCTTCTCGCGCCGCCGCGAAGCCACCCTCGATCCCAGAGCACGCCCGGGCCGGCGAACCGGGTGCCGAGGGACTGGGAAGACCAGCTCGCCGGAGACGCGTGACGAGCGTCACCGCCGGCGGGAAGCTGCCGCTCAAGGTCATCGCAGACGTCGACGGACGAGACTCGTATGCGCTGCGTGACTATCTGACACGCAGCGAAGTGCCGTTCCTGTCCGTCAGCGTGCCCATCGGCGCTCGGGAGGTCGAAGGTGTGGTCCTGGCCGGGCGGCGGCTTCCGCTGGTGCTGTTCGCCGACGGGAGTCTGCTCGAGCACCCCACGCCGGCTCAGGTGGCGGCTGCCCTCGGCTGGGTGAAGCCGCCATCGCGGTCGACGTACGACCTCGTCATCCATGGGGCGGGCCCCGCGGGACTCTCCGCGGCCGTGTACGCCGCATCCGAGGGGCTCGCCGTCGCCGTCGTCGAGCGCGACGCCGTCGGCGGTCAGGCAGGTTTCAGCAGCCTCATCGAGAACTACCTCGGATTCCCCGGCGGTGTCTCCGGAGCAGAGCTCGCCGAGCGGGCCCGTCGGCAGGCGCTCTCCTTCGGGGCCGAGCTCGTCGTCATGCAGTACGGCGTGGATCGCACGTTCAAGGATCACGATGTGCGCGCCGTGCTCGCGGACGGGTCGGAGATCCATGCGCGCGCGGCGCTCTCGGCGACGGGAGTGCAGTGGAGGCGACTCGGCCTCGACAGGGAGCGCGAATGGGAAGGCGCGGGGATCTACTACGGCGCGGGTACCAGCGAAGCCTCCGCCTGCATCGGGCTGCACGTGTACGTCGTCGGCGGCGCGAACTCCGCAGGACAGGCGGCGATGAACCTGGCTGCGCACGCTGCGCACGTCACCGTTCTCGTGCGTGGAGCATCGCTCTCGTCGACGATGTCGGCCTACCTGCTCAACCGGCTCGCGGCGAAGTCGAACGTCACCATCCTCGTCCACACCCGTGTCGTGGCCGTCGACGGGGACGAGCACCTGAGAGAGATCACGCTCGACCAGGCAGGTGCGACGAAGCGGATCCCCGCGACGCACCTGTTCGTCTGCATCGGCGGGGCTCCGAACACCGAATGGGCCGCACCCACCGACGTCCGCCTCGACGGCGGCGGGTTCGTTCTCACCGGTGTCGACCTGGGGCCGGCTGATCTGGAACGGTGGCCGCTGAGGCGTGCACCGTTCTATCTGGAGACGTCCGTCCCCGGGATCTTCGCCGCCGGCGACGTGCGAGCGAACTCCGTCAAGCGCGTCGCATCAGCCGTGGGTGAGGGCGCGATGGCGGTGGCTCTCGTGCATCGGTATCTCGCGGAATCGGACTAGCTCAGGCGCGACGGGTTCGTCGAGACCGCGGATTCCTCGTGGAATCGGCGTGCCGCCGCCCTCCTCGTGTTCACGCCCCACTTCGAGAAGATGTGGCGGATGTGCGTGACGACCGTGTGCGGGGACACCATCAGGTCATCGGCGATCTGCTGTGTCGTCAGCCCTGCGGCGATACGTTCGGCGACCTGATACTCGCGTGACGACAACCCCATCGGGCCGTCGCTGACAGATTTCGCCCGGGTCCGCACTCCGCGGTTCCGAAGCGTTCGCAGCACACGACTCACTTCGCGGGCCGCGCCCAGTTCCTCGAACAGTCGCATCCCCTGCACATAGCAGTCGGCCGCCTCCGCATCGGTCGGGGCGAGGCTGCCGGCGAGCTCGAGCAGCCGCGCGCGAATGAGCGGCCGGTCCACCTCCGCCATCAGGGCCACGGCCTCCATCACGTGCGCGAACGATCCATCGCGTACGGCCTGCACCGACAACGACACCGCCGCAACGTACGCACTGCCGGGATTCTGCGCAGCGCGACGGGCCGCGTGTCGCGCGACCTTCTCGACAGCGGCGTCGTCGCCCATCCTCTTGCTCAGATAGGCGAGGTACACGTCGTCGGAGAAGTCCGCGGGGGTTGTCATCGAGGGGACGGGGACGCTGACGCACTCACGGGCCAGCGCCGTGTGCCGGTATGCCGCCTCGATGTCTCCGAGATCGAACGCTTCGAGCGCCAGGCTCCAACGACCGGTGCGGGTCAGGCTCACGCCATCCGCCAGCTGCTGCACGAGCGGCCGAACAGTCTGTCGCAGTTCGACGTCTCCAGTGTCCAAGGCGATCCGGTGCAGCACCACGCCCGCCGTCGCGTTCGCGAAATCTCCCAGGTGAAGCAGCTCGGCCAGGTCGAGGACGGTCTCCGCCTGCTCGCGAGCCGGATCCAGGCGACCGAGGTCATAGAGGACACGTGAGCGGACCATCATCCAGTACGCCTCGGCGACGACGTGCTTCGCGGTTCTCGCATCGCGCAGACCGTCGTCGACGAGCCGCAGAGCGTCGGCGCACTCGCCCCTGCTGTTGACCATGAAAGCCATCCACAGGCCCTCGGGAACCCAGAGCGCCGCCGACCTGCCGGCGCGTTCGAGTTTCTCGAGCGCCGAGGTCTGCAGCCGTTGGGCTTCGTCGAAGCGGTTCTCGTTGAACAGGAGTACCGATTCGGTGGCGTCCACGGTGGCGACTGCGAGCACATCGCGTTCATCGTCGGCGTGCTGACGGGCGCGTGCGAGGCTGTCGCGCAGACCGACGGCGTCGGCGCTGTTCGCGTAGTTGAGCGCCCGAACCGCGAGCAGTTGGACCGTAGTCTCCTGTGACACGCCGCCGAGGGCAAGCGCCGCTTCGGTCTCCGCGATCGCCTTGCCGAAGTCGGATTCTGTCAGCTGCCGAGCGAAGGCGAGACTGACCCGTGCACGTTCGTCCGCGCTGAGTCCGGGCGTGAGCGACTCGCGTATGCGAACCGCATCGTCGTGGAGACCGCCGGCGAGTACCAGTGGCAGCAGCTCGACCACGCGGGTGGAGTGGTGAGTCCGCCCCTGCGCGAGCTGTGCTCCGCGTACCGTCAACTCTGCCGCGCCGCGGGCATCGGCAAGAGCGAGCTCCCTGGCCGCGGTGAAGAGCAGCTCGATGGATGCGTCGTCTCCGGCTTCGGCCGCTGCTGAGATCGGGGACGCGAGCGAAGACACCGACTCCCCGGCCCTCAGCCGCCGCTGCAGAACCTCACGAGCGACCGCTCTCCGTACCGTCGGGGACAGGCTGTCGTACGCTGCCGTCTGAATCGTGTCGTGACGGAACGCGAAACCGCTCCCCGTGTCGACGACGAATCCGAGGTCGAGGAGTTGCTGAATCGCCGGCACGGCCTCCGCAGCGGATTGGCCGATGACGTCCAAGACGCCGCTGAGAGGGAACTCCCGTCCGTAGAGGCTGCCGATCTGAGCGATTCGACGGGCGTCAGCGTCGAGCGCTGCGATGCGTTCTCGCACGGACGCCCCGTATCTTGCGGGAACCGTGTTCTGCTGGAGATCGACCATGCCGCGGGACGGATGCAGAAGCCCCTCTTCCTCCATCCCGCGGAGCAGCTCGAGAATCAGCAGCGGCGACCCGCCGGTCTTGCGGATCGCGGCCTCGACCTTCGGGCCAGGTGCGGCGCCCAGAACATCGCGGGCCATCGCATCGACGGCGTCGACGCCGAGCGAAGCGAGATCGATGACGGACGCGAACTCTCGAAGGTGGATGAGGAACCGTCGATGCTCGAGACCGTAGGCTCCGCTGCGTGTCGCGAAGACCCAGTACACGGGGAGGCCGTCAAGGGCTCGCAGCAGCGCGGTGATCACGGAGAGGGATCCGGAATCCAACCACTGCAGGTCATCGACGACGACGAGCACGCCCGCCCGAGAACTCGCAGCCTCCAGCGCGTCTCCGATCGCGCGTGTGATCCAGTACTGCGGCGACATTCCTCGAATCGCCGTGTACAGCTCGTCAGCGCTGAGCAGAGGGGGGTCCGTGTCGGTCACTGCATCGATGAGAGCGCCCAACGGCGACAGTTGCGAATCGAAATCCGGGGCGACGACGAGCGTCGACCATCCGCGTCCCTTCGCCTGCTGCAGAGCATGCTGCAGCAGGCGGGTCTTTCCCATGCCAGGGTCGCCGGAGAAGACCGTGACGGCGTTCTGGCCGGCGAAGGCGAGGTCGAAGCCCTGCTCGATCGCGTGCACCTCAGATTTCCGACCGCGGACGGGAATCAGGTAGAGATCGGCTGCACTGCCCGCAAGCGCGTCGCGGCTGCTGGCACGATGCGGCTTGTCGGACGGGGGCACGCACTCACGATACTCGGACGACGGTTGGACGTGAGACGAAGCGGGTCTCGCCAATCGTCGCAACGCTCTCCGGTCGGATGGTGCGCGAATAGAGCATGCGATGTGTCGGTCGGCAGCGGGGGATGTGCCCGCGGAAACCGCCGAATAGCGTCGCACCTGCGAACGCCGGATCGGCGGATCGTGCCACATCCACACCCGCCGGACGCCGGCATGAAACGAAGGAGCCTCCCATGGCTGCAACCCCTCGCCCCGACCTCGTGCTCTCGCACGCAGTGGTCACGTCTGACGTGACCGGCAACTTCGATGACATCGACATCGAAGCATGGCTGAAGAACCTCCCCACCCATGAGTACCAGCGCTGCGCGCCTGGCGACCACAAGGCGGCCGGCTACACGGTCGACGACGACGGCACGCCCATGTCGATCAACGTCGAGGTCATCGGCACCGGCCTCGTGATCCAGCAGTACCGCTATGAGGTCGCGAGCAAGCACTACTGCAAGATGGTGTCGATCTCCGACATCCTCACCCCGACCGGTTGGACCACCACGCAGGTGATCTGGGAGCTGGGCATGGAGCAGCTCGAGGGCGACCAGCTGCGCTACGTCAACACCGTCACCTCGCACCCGACGGAGGAGTTCCTGGAGTTCATCACGGCCAGCGGTGCGACATTCGAAGAGGCCGCCGCCGCCCGTCAGGAGGCCTCGGGCCGCCACTGCGAGCTCGAGACGCCGCACTACGCGCAGAGCATCGTCGCGTACGCCAGGGCGAACGCATCCGCCTGACCCGTCAGGGTGGGGGAGGCAGACTGTCTCCTCCACCCGCTCGCGTTCGATGACGAAGGAACCCATGACCTCAGCAGTCCGTTTCACCCGACCAGGTCCCCCTGACGTGCTCCGCCTCATCTCGGTGGAGCGCCCACATCCCGCGCCGCACGAAGTGCGCATCAGCGTCCATGCCGCCGGCATCAACAACGCCGACCTACTCGAGCGTCGCGGCCACTACCCGGTGCCGCCGGGGGCTCCTCCCGGGCTCGGGCTGGAATGCGCTGGTGTCATCGACGCCGTCGGCGCGGAGGTCACCGACTGGAAGGTGGGGGACGAGGTCTGCGCGCTCCTCGACGGAGGCGGCTACGCGGAGGAAGTCGTCGTCCCCGCCACCCAGGTGATGCCCAAGCCCACCACTCTGACCATGCTGGAAGCGGCCGGGCTTCCTGAAGTCGCCTGCACGGTCTACTCGAACCTCGCCATGATCGCGGGGCTGACGGCGGGGCAGACCGTCCTCATCCACGGTGCGGCCGGCGGCATCGGGTCCTTCGCCACGCAGTGGGCGACCGCCATCGGTGCCCGTGTCATCGGTACCGCCGGCAGCAAGGCGAAGACAGACGCCGTCCTCGGCTTCGGAGCCTCGGTCGCCATCGACTACCGCAGCGAGGACTTCGCGTCGGTCACGCGCACCGTCACGAACGAGCGCGGCGTCGATGCCATCCTCGACATCGTCGGAACGCCGTACCTCGAAAGCAACGTCGAATGCCTCGCCGACGATGGGCATCTGGTCATCATCGGGGGATCCACGGGTCCCGTCACCCTGGATCTGTGGGAACTCATGTCGCGTCGAGCGAGCATCTCAGCCACTCTTCTCCGGGCGCGCCCCGCGGCGCAGAAGGCGGAGATCGTCGCGGGAGTGACACGCGACGTCCTGCCGCTCGTCGACAGCGGTGCGATCCGCGGTGCCGTCGACGCTGTGTTCCCTCTCGCGGAGGCGAACCGCGCCCATGAACTTCTCGAAGGCGGGCAGACCGTGGGGAAGGTCGTGCTGAACGCCCTCGAGCAGTAGCCCGCCCGGGGCTGGATCTGTCGGGCAGCGGCATCGAACGGGGAGTGCTGCTCCCGACGGATCACCTCACTTCTGGAGAGATCATGAACACATCAGGTCCGGGACCGGCACCCGGCGGCGCCACCGCCCCGAGCTCCACCGCCGCGCCGCAGTCGATCTGGGCGCCGCTGTCCGTTCCCATCTTCCGGGCGCTCTGGCTGACGGCCCTGGTCAGCAACGTCGGTACGTGGATGCAGACCGTCGGAGCGCAGTGGTTCATGGTGGAGCAGCACACTCATCCGCTGCTCATCGCCCTCATCCAGACGGCGTCCGCCGCCCCCGTCCTGCTTCTCGGCATTCCCGCAGGGGTGCTCGGTGAGTTCTTGAATCGTCGGTCGGTCCTCATCTGGATGCAGACGCTGCAGGTGCTGCTGAGCGCGGCGCTGGTGACGCTGACTGCGACGGGCGAGATGACGCCCTACCTGCTGCTGGTCATCACTCTGCTCCTCGGCGCGGCGACGGCGGTGCAGTTGCCCGCCTACCAAGCGCTGTCGGCGGAGATCGTCCCGCTGCGGATGGTGCCGATGGCCGCCTCGCTGAGCGCGGTCTCGGTCAACGTGGCCCGCGCCATCGGACCTGCGATCGCGGGTGTGCTCCTGTCGAGCTTCGGAGTCGCGTTCGTCTTCGGGATGAACCTGCTCTCCTTCGCCGCGTTCCTCGTCGTGCTGGTCGCCTGGCGCACGTATCGCCCCGACGTCCATCAAGCCGAGCGCTTCGTCGACGCGGCGCGTGCGGGGCTCCGCTACGTCGCCCAGGCCGCCGTCGTGCGGCGGATGTATGTGCGACTGGGGGCGTTCGTCGTCCCGGCCAGCGTGCTGTACGCGCTGTTGCCGCTCCTGGCCACCCAGCGACTGAAGCTCGACTCCGCGGGGTACGGTCTCCTGCTCGCCGGACTCGGGATCGGATCCGTCGCGGCCGCGTTCCTGATCCCGTGGTTCCACGCCCTCGGCGCCAATCGGACGGTGCTGCTGTCATCGGCGCTGTTCGGACTCGCGACAGTCGGAGTTGCGGCGTCGCCTTACATCGCGCTGACACTGCCGATCCTCGCGGTTGCCGGGGCGGCGTGGATAGGCGTCGTCGCCACACTGAACGGCGCCGTTCAGTCGTTCCTCCCGATCTGGGTCCGCGCCCGGGGGCTGTCCGTCTACCAGATGGTGCTCTACGGAGCCATGGCGACCGGTGGTCTTGCGAGCGGAATCGTCGCGGGGTGGATCGGCGCGATCGTCACCAGCGCCATCGCGGGAGCGGTGACGCTCCTCGTCGCCGCGTCGCAACTCCTCTGGCCACTGCTCGACACAGCAGACAAGAGGAGAGAGACCTTCACGCTTCCGTTGGCGGATGCCGTGCAGGAGGTCGATGGCACGCGCCCCACCCTGGTCCTGGTCCGCTACGACGTCGCCGAGGAGCAGGAGGCCGCGTTCGTGCAGCAGATGGGCGCCGTCGAGCACAGCCGACGACGCACAGGCGCGCGCACCTGGGCGCTGTATCAGGACCGTGAGGACGGCACGTGGGTGGAGGTTTTCGGCATCGGCAGCTGGAGCGAACATCTCCAACAGCACCGAACCAGACTCACGCGATACGACCAGGTCGTGCTCGAGACGGCGAGCGCTCTCGCACGGTCGGTGGACGTGAACCACCTCATCGAGCACGACACATGAGCGCGGCCCGCATCGCACGGGCGCTCGTGCGGTTCGCTCCCGCGTCCGGTGCGTGGGTTCCCGCCACACAGGCCGCCGTCGCCGTCGCCGGTCCGCCCGCGGTGTTCGCCGCCGTCGGACATCTGCGTCTGGGGCTGCTCGCGTCGTTCGGAGCACTCATCGTGCTCTACCTCTCCGGGCGCAGCAGACGCGAGCGCGCCGCGAAGCTGCCGGTCATCGCTGCCGGTTTCCTCGCGGGAGCCGTCGCCGGCATCAGCACCGGAAGCTCCCTGCCGTCCAGTCTGCTCGCCATGAGCATCATCGGCGTCGGGTTCTCGTACCTGAGCCTGACGTTCGATGTGGGCCCGCCCGGCGCCATCTTCCCTGTCCTCACCGCCGGTTCCCTGGGGCAGCTCACGGCACCCGTGTCGACGGGGGGAGGCGGGGCGGACCCGCTGCATGTGCTCCCGGTCGTGGGGCTGGGCGTTGTGACCGGGTACCTCGTGATCGTCGCGCCACTCGCGCTCCCTCGCGCACGCGCGGGGGATGCGAAGCTCCCCGCGGACTACCGCTGGACGTACACCCGGGGACCGGATTCCGTCCGCATCTTCGCACGCCTCACTGTCGCCGTCGTCCTCGCGGTGCTCGTGAGCGCATCGCTGGGGCTCCACCACGGGGGATGGGTGCTCCTCGCCGTCATCGGCATCCTGCAGAAGGACTCCGATCTGCACCTTGGGACGCTCCGGATGGCCCAGCGGCTCATCGGAACGTCTCTCGGTGTCTGCGTCGCACTCGTGTTCCTGCTGTGGATACCGGAGGGGTTCGCGCTCGTCGCCGTCGTCGGCGCCCTCGTCTTCGGGTTCGTGTTCTTCCTCCACAGCAACCTCATGTTCGCGCTCATGCTGGTGACTCCGATGGCGCTGCTTCTGGTGGCCGGCGGCAGTCGTCCGCTTCTCGAGGCATCCATGGGTACGCGGATCATCGACACCGTCGCCGGGGGTGCGGTCGCCGGCGCCGTGCTGTGCGCAGCAGCTGTCAGCCGCCGGTGGGCCGTGCGCGGCGCTCGAACCCCGAGCGCGACGAAGGGGGTGTGACATATCGTCACACCCCCTTCGGAGAGGGGTTCCCCGCTCAGCGCAGTGGTGTGATGCCCTGCGCGCCGCGTGGGAACGACGCCAGCACCGCGGGGTCGATGTTGAGGTGCGCGGAGACGAGCTGCGGCGGCACATGGGAGAGCCAGTTCGCGAGGGAGATCTCCTCGTACTTGTCGGTGCGGAACACCTCGAGGAACTGCAGCACGTCGTCACCCGTGTTCTCGATGTAGTGGCCGAAGTTCTTGCGCACCACACCGACGTCTCCGGCACGGAAGTCGGTGGTGTTCGCGTGCGGACCGGTGTTGAACACGGTCATCCGCGCGGATCCGCGCAGGTAGTACTGCCACTCGTCGGCGTTGGGGTGCCAGTGCAGCTCGCGCATGGAGCCGGGCTCCACCGTCACCAAGGCCGCAGCCACCGTGCTCGAGTACGTGTAGTTGGAGGAGTCGGCGATCTGGATGCTTCCTCCGGTGTTCTGATACAGCGGCTTCGACCGCGACAGTCGGAAGATCACGGGCTCCATGCCCCATTCGACTCCTGCGGCGGCCTGGTCGACCTCCAGCGCGGGCGGTTCGTCGCCGGGGAAGATCCAGAGGTTGTGCAACGGGATGTCGGAGAAGACCTCCTGCGCCACGCCGAAGTTCTTGGCGAGGACCTCGGGCGGCGTGTGCGCGAACCAGTCCGTCAACAGCAGCGTGTTCGACTCGGACTGGTCGCCGTCGTCGAACGCGAGGACGAACTCCGCGCCGTCCGGCCCCAGTCCCTGGAGGGAGTGCGGTGTGCCGGCGGGGAAGAACCACAGGTCGCCTTCCTCCACGTCTTCGACGGCGGGGAGCCCTGACCGGCTGAGCGTGGTGACCCGCGCCTTGCCCCGGGTCATGACCGCCCACTCGGCGGTCTGGTGCCAGTGCAGTTCGCGAATGCCGCCCGGCTCGAGGTACATGTTGACGCCGGCGATCTCGTCGGAGATGTGGAAATCCTGCTTCGTGAGCTCGCGCGCCCATCCGCCGCGCTGCACGCGGCGGGGGGAGATGTTGAACGAGGACCAGAAGAACGGCTGCGTGCTGATGTCCGTCGCGGGTGCGTGCATTTGATTGGGGAACTGCGACTCGACGGCTTCGTTCTGCGGCCCGGTCATGGCGTTGCTCTGCGGGCGGTCGGCGATGTTCACCTCGCCCTCCTGCGGAAGATCGGGGTTTCCGAACGTGGGGGTCTCATGTCCCAGCTGGGCGCTCTCGGACGTGTCCATGGGGTGCTCCTTCGTGACGGTTCCGGACGTTACTCAGGAGTCTGCCGACGGGGGGCCGAACGGCGCACCGAGGAGTGACGAGTGCTCTCTCGACTCTCGTCGGATGATCGGTCGCCGGCAGCGCGTTTCCCTGGGAAGCCGCCCGCCCGATGGAGGCTCCATGTCGTCGACCGTCCGTACCGCCAGACTTCATTACCCGCTGCTCGAGACCGCCGGTGCCGCGGTGACTCTCGCACTCACGTCCGGCCTCCTCAACGCCTGGACGTTCGCGCAGGTGGGCACGTTCGCGACGGTCCAGTCTGGGAACCTGTTGTCCATCGGCTACTTCCTCGCCGAAGGCGACCACGCGAAAGTGCTTCTCGCCGCCACCAGTGTCATGGTCTTCGCGTTCGGCGCCTTCGTGTGCAGCATCTACGTGCTCTGGCGAGCGCGGGAGAACAGAGCCTATTCCGCTGAGGTCCTCGTCTTCGAGTTCATCGTCATCGCGATCGTTGCCGTCCTCACCGCGACGACGGGGATCAGCGGGTGGGTCGTCGCGTGGGCGGTGAGCTTCATCGCGGGAGTCCAAGGAAACGCCTTCCATCGTGAGACGGGAATGCTCTACGGGAACATCGCCGTCACATCCGTCGTCCAGATGGCCGCGAGCCTCGTGGGGCGCGCACTCGGACGCCGGATCTCCGACGACGGGCAGCCGCACCTGCGTCCCGCCGGAGCGTATCTGGTCGTTCTCATCGCCTTCCTCGTCGGTGGTGGCGTGGGGTTCGCCATCGACCAGTTCTGGGAGGGAGCGTCCCTCGCTGTCGCCGCTGCGCTCCTGCTGGTCCTCTTCCTCTTCGCGGCTGCCGATCGCGGATCCGTCGACCCGTCGCAGAACAATCCCACCCCGTGACCGGAGGAACGAGCACGCAGACTCGTCAAAAGTAGGAGCACGACGGATCGACTCCGAGGTTACGTAGAGGGAGCTCCGCCGACCCACGCGGAGACCTCATGACGGAACCCGGGCTCTGCCCGGCTCGACAACCCCAGGGAGACTCTCATGACCTTCGTGACCACAGACGACGGGACGGAAATCTACTTCAAGGATTGGGGTCCCCGTGACGCTCAGCCCATCATGTTCCACCACGGATGGCCGCTGTCGTCGGACGACTGGGACGCTCAGATGCTCTACTTCCTCGGCAAGGGCTTTCGCGTCATCGCCAGCGACCGTCGGGGTCATGGCCGCTCCTCGCAGACCAGCGTCGGCCACGACATGGACCACTACGCGAGTGATGCGAGCGCCGTCGTCGAGCACCTCGACCTGCGCAACGCCGTCCACGTCGGTCACTCGACCGGCGGGGGACAGGTCGCCCGGTACGTCGCGAAGTACGGCGAGCCCCAGGGGCGTGTCGCCAAGGCTGTGCTTGTGTCGTCCGTTCCGCCCCTGATGGTGCAGACGGATGCGAACCCCGAGGGCACGCCGATCTCCGTGTTCGACGGCTTCCGCGAAGCGCTGGCAGCGAACCGTGCCGAGTTCTTCCACGCTGTCGCCTCCGGTCCGTTCTACGGGTTCAACCGCGACGGCGTGACGGTATCGGAGCCCGTCGTCGCCAACTGGTGGCGTCAGGGCATGACCGGAAGCGCGCTCGCCCACTACGAGGGCATCAAGGCCTTCTCCGAGACCGACCAGAGCGATGACCTCAAGGCGATCTCCGTGCCCGTGCTCGTCTTGCAGGGCGATGACGATCAGGTCGTTCCTTACAAGGACGCCGCGGTCAAGCAGGCAGAGCTCCTGAGCGACGCGACCCTGAAGATCTACGAGGGCTACCCGCATGGCATGCTCACCACTCATGCCGACGTCATCAACCCCGACATCCTGGCGTTCATCCAGCAGTAGCGGGAATCGGTGACCGGGGGCAGCGTGTTCGACGATCTCGGGCGCGCTGCCCCTCTCGCATGCACGCTCCGCGCTGCTGGTCGCCGACACCCACCTGCCCGGTTCCGCGCGGGTGTCGGCGACGGCCTGGCGCCGTGCTGAGGGGCCCCTGCGTCCGGCCTATGCATAGGAACCCGCGCGTAAACTGAGAATCGTGCCACTCGCCCCGACGGTCATTCCGCCCCGCAGCGGCCGCTCCTCCCGCCCCGTGCCCTCACGCCGTGCGATCGGAGCCGCGCTCGCCGCAGTTTTGGCGATCGGTCTGAGCGCCTGCGCTCCCGATCCGGTGAGCGAATCGTTCCTGAGCGGCGAGAACACCGGCTACGTGGCCGCCGACGGCGCGATCGTCGAGATCCCCGTCGCCGACCGCGGCGAGGCCGTCGACTTCGGCGGCGTCACGGAAGACGGTGAGTCCTTCGACAGCGCCGACCTGGCCGGCCAGGTCACGGTCGTCAACTTCTGGTACGCCGGGTGCGCCCCGTGCCGGGTGGAGGCCGCCGACCTCGAGAGCGTCTGGCAGGACTTCGCCGACCAGGGCGTGTCGTTCGTCGGCATCAACACGCGCGACCAGGCCGACACGGCGAAGGCCTTCTCGGACGAGTTCGGTGTCACGTACCCGAGCCTGATCGACGTCGACACGGCCGAGGCGAAGCTCGCGTTCGCCGAGGCCGTCCCGATCGCGGCGACGCCGACCACCCTCGTGCTCGACAAGCAGGGCCGAGTGGCCGCGCGCATCATCGGGCCGATCGAGGGGACCTCGATCCTCTCCACGCTCGTCAAGGACGCGCTCGCGGAGACGTCGTGATCCGCGCGGGAGCGTTGTGAACGCCGAAGCGATCATCGGATCCGGTGCCCTCTGGCTCGCCATCCCCGTGGCGATGCTCGCCGGCCTCGTCTCGTTCCTGTCACCGTGCGTGCTGCCGCTGGTCCCCGGCTACCTCGGGTTCCTCGGCGGCGCGGTCGCGGCGCGCCCGTCCGCGAGCACCGCAGGTTCGACGGATGCCGCGGGCAGCGGCCGCGGCCGACTCGTGCTCGGCGTGCTGCTCTTCATCCTCGGCTTCAGCGTGGTGTTCATCGCCCTGACGGTCCTCGGCGGCACCGCGGGCGTGTTCTTCCTGCGCTGGGGCGACCTGATCACCCGTATCCTCGGCGTCGTCATCATCCTGATGGGACTGGTGTTCCTCGGACTCTTCGGTTTCGCGCAGCGCGAGTTCCGCTTCCACGTCGACTCCCGGTTCGGCGTGATCGGCGCGCCTCTGCTCGGCATCGCGCTCGGCATCGGTTGGGCGCCGTGCATGGGACCGACCCTCGCCGCGATCGTCGCCCTCTCCTTCAACGCCGGCGATCCGGTGCGCGCCGGGTTCCTCGGGCTCGCCTACTCGCTCGGTCTCGGCATCCCGTTCCTGCTGGTCGCACTCGGCTTCGGCTGGGCGACCAAGACCATCGGGTTCCTGCGCCGCCACATCCGCGTCGTGAACATCATCGGGGGAGTGCTCTTGATCGTGCTGGGTGTGCTCATGGTTACCGGCCTCTGGACCGACATCATGTCGCGACTGACGGCGGTGATCAGCAGTGTCCCGCTCCCCATCTGATGAGAAGAACGCAGACGAGATGACCAAGGCCGCCGTGAACAAGAAGAACAGCGACACGTCCGACCCGCTGCGCCCCTCGGATCACATCGACGGAGACGAGTCGATCGCCCAGCCGCGACTCGGACTGGTCGGATGGCTGCGCTGGGGCTGGCGTCAGCTGACCTCGATGCGCACGGCGCTGGTGCTGCTGCTCGTGCTCGCGATCGCCGCGATCCCCGGCTCGATCTTCCCGCAGCGCATGGCCGACCCCAACGGCGTCACCCAGTGGCAGCGCGACAACCCTGACATCTTCCCGATCCTCGACGCGCTCAAGCTGTTCGACGTCTATCTGTCTCCGTGGTTCTCGGCGATCTACCTGCTGCTGTTCGCCTCGCTCGTCGGCTGCGTCATCCCGCGCATCAAGCACCACGCCAAGGCGCTGCGGGCGCGGCCGCCGCGCACCCCCGCGCGACTGCAGCGGCTCGAGGACTTCCGTGCCGTGCAGCGCACTGCCGCGGATCCCGAGTCCGCTGCCGCCGCATCGGTCGACATCGCGACCTCGCAGCTGAAGGCGCTGGGCTACCGCGTTGAGCGGTACGACCGCGGCCGCACGTTCTCGGTGTCGGCGGAGCGCGGCTACTGGCGTGAGACCGGCAACCTGCTCTTCCACCTGGCTCTGGTCGGCGTGCTGATCACGGTCGGCATCGGTGGCGGCTTCTCATACACCGGACAGCGCGTGCTGGTCGAGGGTGAGACCTTCGCGAACACCCTCGTCGACTACGACTCGATGAACCGTGGCCGCTTCGTCGGCGACGACGCCCTGGCGCCGTACACGATGCGGCTCGACTCCTTCGACGTGAGCTACCAGCCCTTCGGCGAGCCAGGGTCGGGGCAGGCCGGAGACTTCTCGGCCAACGTCACGGTGAAGGAGAACGGTGAGGAGCGCACCGGCTCCGTCAAGGTCAACGAACCTCTCGGCGTCGCCGACGACAACGTCTTCCTGCTCGGCAACGGCTACGCGCCGAGGATCACGGTGCGCAACGCCGATGGCGATGTCGTGTTCACGGGCAGCACTCCGTTCCTGCCGCAGGACGCGCAGATGTTCTCCCTGGGGATCATCAAGATCACGGACGGCATGCCCGAGCAGCTCGGTATCCGCGGGTTGTTCTATCCGACGACGGGCGTCCTGGATTCGGGCGCGTTCTTCTCGGCCTATCCTGCGCTCACGAATCCGACCCTGACGCTCGATGTGTTCGCGGGTGACCTCGGCATCGACGGCGGAAGCCCCAAGTCCGTCTACGTGCTCGACACGTCGGACCTGACCCAGCTCACCGGGCGCGCGGTCGGCAAGGACTCCATCCAGCTGGCCCCTGGCGACACCGCCGACCTGCCGAACGGCATGGGCACCGTGACCTTCGAGGACGACTCGCCCGCGGGGGCGACCGATGCCTCTCAGTCGGTCAAGCGGTTCGCCTCGCTGCAGATCCACCGCGACGACTCCGGTCCCTGGGTGCTCGGCTTCGCGCTGCTCGCGCTTGGCGGCCTCATGCTTGCGCTCTTCGTGCCGCGCCGCCGCGTGTGGGTCAAGGCCACGGCGACCGCCGACGGCATCGCCCTCGAGTACGCCGGACTCGCGCGCGGCGAGGATCCCACTATTGCGATCGCTCTCGACGACCTGGTCGCCGGTCACGGGCGCCTGCTCGACGCCGAGGGCGGATCGGCAGCGGTCGCCGCGCAGGACGCTTCGACGAGCTCAGCGACCCGGGCAGAGGGCTCAGCGACCCAGGCAGAGGGCTCAGTGACCCAGGCAGAGGGCTCGGCGGCTCCCGACGTCGCTCCCGCATCCGACACCCCGAAAGTAGACTGACACCATGTTCGACCTCAACGTGATCTCGCCGATCCTGCTGTGGACGGCGATCGCGATCTACGCCGCTGCGTTCGTGGCCTACGCCTTCGACCTCGCGCGTCGTTCGCAGCTGAGCGCCGACTCGCAGACGGTCGCTCAGGCCGAGCTCGTGGGCGCAGCCGTCGGCGCCCGCGGTACCGCGGCGTCGAAGGTCGCACCTGGCACCACGGATGCCGCGCCGCAGCGCTTCGTGATGGCCCGCATCGGCACCTCGCTGACGGTGCTCGCGTTCCTGTTCCACTTCGCCGCGACCCTCACCCGGGGCATCGCGGCCGGACGCGTCCCGTGGGCGAACCTCTACGAGTTCGCGATGATCGGCACGCTGCTGATCATCGCCGTCTACCTGATCGTGCTGTTCCGTGTCGATCTGCGGTTCCTCGGCACGTTCATCACCGGCCTCGTCGTGGTGCTGCTCGGACTCGCGGCCACGAACTTCTACATCGACGTGTCGCCGCTCATGGACCCGCTGAAGAGCGTGTGGCTGGTCATCCACGTGTTCGTGGCATCGCTCGGCACGGCGTTCTTCGCGCTCGCCTTCGCGCTGTCGGTCATCCAGCTGATGCAGTCTCGTCGGGAGCGCCTCGTGTCCGAGGGCGCGGAGAAGACGGGACCCGGCTTCCTGCGCACCTTCCCCGGGTCTGAGCGACTCGAGAGCATGGCGTACCGGTTCACGATCATCGGATTCATCCTCTGGACGTTCACGCTGATCGCCGGATCGATCTGGGCGTACTACGCATGGAGCCGCTTCTGGGGCTTCGACGTCAAGGAGACCTGGACGTTCGTGATCTGGGTCCTCTATGCCGGATACATCCACGCCAGGGCGACCCGCGGATGGCGGGGAAACCCCTCGGCATGGTTGGCGATCGTCGGCTTCGCCGCCGTCATGTTCAACTTCACGATCGTGAACGTCTTCTTCAAGGGATTGCACGCCTACTCCGGCCTGTCCTGATCGCACCGCAGCAGAGGTACTGCCCTCCGATGCGCAGAGGTATGCTCATCGCGGGGGAGGCACTGTGAACGGGAGGACTGATCCGTGACCATCGAGATCGGAATCATCGAAGACCATCCTGCGATGCTGCTCGGCACCGTCGCGATCCTCCACAAGAGCGATGACATCCGCGTCGTCGCCCACGGGACGACGGCGGCGGCGGTGGTGCGCCACGGCGGACCGCTGCACGTGGTGCTGCTCGACCTGTCGCTGGCCGACGGCACGGGCCCGGCCGAGAACATCCAGGCGCTGGCGCCGCTGGGGGCGCCCATCATCGCGTACACGTCCGGCGAGAGACCGCACCTGATCCGCGAGGCTGCCCGAGCGGGCGCATCCGGGATGATCCGCAAGTCGGACCGGATCGATCTGATCGCGGATGCGGTGCGCCGGGCCGCCCGTGGCGAGATCGTCGCGAGCGCGGATTGGGCCGCGGCCCTCGAGTCGGATCGCGAGTTCGTGTCGGCGCAGCTGAGTCCCCGTGAGTCGGAGGTGCTGTCGCTGTACGCCTCGGGGGAGACCGCCAAACAGGTCGCCCAGCTGCTGTACCTGTCGCCGGAGACCATCATCGATCACGTGCGCCGCATCCGTGCCAAGTACGCCGCGGTCGATCGGGCAGCCCCCACCAAGGTCGACCTCTTCCGCCGCGCCGTGGAGGACGGGCTCGTCTCGCCCGAGCGCTGAGTCCGTTCACGGCCGGGGTCAGCCGCCGAACGGCCAGATCAGCGGCACGTAGAACACCGCGACCGCGAAGAACAACAGCATCAGCGGCAGGCCGAGCCGTGCGTAGTCGCCGAACCGGTAGCCGCCCGGCTCCATGACCAGGAGGTTCGCCGGAGTCGCCACCGGCGTGAGGAAGGCGGCAGCACCGGCGACCGTCAGCGCCATCAGGAACGGGAGCACCGAGGCATCCATCGCACTCGCCAGTGCGACGGCGACCGGAGCCACGATCAGCACGGTGGCGGTGTTGCTGATGAGCTGGCCCAGCAGGAGCGTGATGACGACGATCACGGCCACTGCGGCCTGGGGCCCGGTGTCTCCGAGCCAGGTGCGCAGGGTCTCGGCGATCAGCGTCGCCGCACCGGTCTCCTGGAACGCGGTCGACAGCGGGATCATGCCGGCCACCAGGATCACGGTGGTCCAGGAGATGGAGCGGTAGGCCCGCGCGATCGGCACGACCCCGGTCAGGATCAGTGCACCGGCGGCCAGGAGACCGGCGATCGCGGCGGGCACGACGCCGGTGGCGAGCAGGACGATCATGACGAGCAGGATCACGGACGTGCGCTTGGCGCCGGCTCCGAGCGGGACGGACCGACGCAGCGTGAGCGGCGCATCGACGACCAGCACCTCGTCGCGCTGGGCGGTGTGGCGCTGCAGGTCGTCCCACGAGCCGTCGAGCAGCAGCGCATCACCCGCGCGGAGCCGGTCGCCGGCGCTGTCGAGCGATTCGCCACCGCGCCGCACGCCGAGCACCACGAGGTCACCGCTCGGCGTGCACATTCCCGCGAAGACATGCAGTCCGATCAGGGAGGAGCGCGGGGGCACGACCACCTCCGCCACACCTCTGGCCGCCGACATCAGCGGGCGCTCGCTGGTGATCGCGTAGTCCGCCCGCAGCGTCCTGGCGAGCTTCTCGAGGTCGACCGGTGCCGAGGCGGCAGCCCTCGAGGGGAGCAGCCGAGATCCGAAGAGCAGGATGATCGCGAGCGTGCTGACGACGAGCGGCAGACCGACCAGTGCGAACTCGAAGAAGCCGAAGGCCCGGCCTCCGTTGTCGGCGGAGATCTCCGACACGATGATGTTCACCGGGGTGCCGGTGAGTGCGAGCATCGACCCCGCGTGTGCCGAGAACGCGAGCGGCATCAGCATCTGCGACGGGGCGATGCCCGCGCGGGCCGCGACGACGACGACCAGGGGCAGCAGCGCGGCGACAGCTCCGTTCACGCTGATGACCGCGGTGAGAACGGCGGTGAGCAGACCGATCGTGACCAGTAGGCGGCTGCGGTTCGTGCCGGTGCGGGCGATCACCTCCTGCCCCGCCCAGGCGACGATGCCGGTGGATTCCAGTGCTTCGCTCACCACGAACAGGGCGGCGATGAAGAGCACGGTGGGGTCGCCGAAACCAGCCAGCGCGCTGTGCAGATCCAGCACTCCGAAAAGGTAGAGGGCGACCGAGACGCCGACGGCGACGACGCCGAGGGGGATGCGATTCGACACGAACGCGATCACCGCGCACAGCAGAATGATGAGCGTCGTCACGATCGGGTCCATAGGGCTGACCATAAACGGCGGTGCGCGACCCGGCATCCCCCAATATTGGGGGGGGTCATGCTCGGGTCACTCACGCCAGGATGGGATCATGCCTGCCGCGAAGGAACTGAGCACCCCGGGTGCCGAGAGCAAGGGGTTCCTGAACTGGATCGAGAAGGTCGGCAACAAGGTGCCGGACCCCACGATCATGTTCGTCTACCTGATCGGACTGATCGCCGTGCTCTCCGCGATCCTGTCGTGGGTCGGGGTGTCGGTGACCGACGAGGTGGTCACCCCGGTGCCGCGCGACGAGTTCTCGCAGATCAACGAGCACCTCGGCGGCACGTGGAGCATCTACGACTCCGTCACGGGCGAACCTGCCGAGGTCCCCGACTACATCGTGGAGGAGCGCACTTTCGACGTGCGCAACCTGCTCTCGGTCGAGGGCGTCCGGTTCTTCTTCACGTCGTTCGTCGATAACTTCGCCGGCTTCGGAGTGGTGGCCGTCGTGCTGATCGCGATGGCGGGCGTCGGCGTCGCCGAGCACGCCGGTCTCATGGGAGCGCTCATCCGTCGCGTCGTCAAGGTCGCGCCGCGGCGCTGGCTGGCCTTCATCCTGATCTTCGTCGGAGTGCTCTCTTCGGTGGCGACGGATGCCGGCTACCTGATCCTCGTCCCGCTCGCTGCGGCGGCGTTCCTCACGGTCGGGCGAAATCCGCTGGCCGGCCTCGCCGCCGCATTCGCCGGTGTCGGAGCGGCCTTCGGCGCGAACCTGCTGATCACTCCGAGCGACAGCATGCTCACGGAGATCACCAACGAGGTGCTCACCTCCGCGGGGATGGAGCCGATCGAGGTCACGCAGAACTTCTACTTCGGGATCGTGTCGTCGATCCTCTTGGCCGTCGTCGCCCTGCTGGTGACCGTGTTCATCACGGAGAAGCGGCTGGGCGCCTACGACCGCAGTGGACTCACGATCGCGGACGAGACCGAGAACATCGACCACGACGCGGAAGCGCGCGGCCTGCGGTTCTCGTTCTGGGCGTTGCTCGGCTATGTGGCACTGATCGCCCTGCTCACGGCACCTCCCGGTGCGCCGTTGCGCGACCCCGAGACCGGAGCCATCATCGGCACCACGCCGTTCATGGCGAGCCTGGTGTTCATCATCTCGCTGGCGTTCCTGGTGTGCGGTCTCGCCTACGGTGCCGGCGCGCGCACCCTCCGCGGCGGTTCCGCTGCCGTCGGAGCGATCGCGAAGACCTTCGCGAGCCTGGGCGGCCTGCTCGTGATGTTCCTGATGATCGCCCAGTTCATCGCCCTGTTCAACTGGACCAACCTGCCGACGGTGGCGGCCGTGTCGGCCGCGGAGCTGCTGCAGCAGGCCAACGTGCCGGCGATCGTGTTGCTGCTCGCGTTCATCATCGTGATCGTGATCCTCGACTTCATCCTCCCCGGGCTGGTTCCCAAGTGGGTGATCTTCGCGCCGGTGTTCATCCCGATCTTCGCCTCGCTCGATGTGGCACCGCAGACGCTGCTCGCCGCCTACCGGGTCGGCGATTCGCCGGTGAACGTGCTGACGCCGTTGATGGTCTACCTGCCCTTCATGGTCACCGTCGCCCAGCGCTACAAGAAGGATGCGGGCATCGGCACGATCATCGCCCTGATGATCCCGTACGCGATGTGGATGCTCATCTCGTGGGTCGCGCTCTACGTCGTGTGGTTCCTGCTCGGCATCCCGTGGGGGCCCGGCTCCCCGGTGGACATGGTCGGTTGACCGACCTTCCCACGCCCCCTGCTCCGCAGCCGGGCGACCCAGGACCCCTCCCACACCGAAGGAGAACCCCCGTGGACCGCAGACCGAACAAGATCATCCCCGCCGACCTGGCCACGGTGCCGGGGCTGGACGACCTCGACGCCGCGCGGATCGAGGTCGGAGCCATCCCCTCCGATGTGCAGGCGATCGGCATCGGCGTCTACGCCGACGGTGATGTGCCTGCCGCGGTCGGGTTCGACCGTGCCGCTCTGGAAGAGGCGGGGTTCACGGCGAAGTCGGGGACTGTGCTGACCGTGCCCCGCGCCGGGCAGCCCGAGCTCGTCGTGATCGGTCTGGGCGACCGGAACGACCTCACCACCGATGCGCTGCGTGATGCCGCGGCGGCGCTGGCACGCGGTGCCTCCCGTCATGAGCGACTGGGACTGCGGATCGACGACCTCGCGGGTGTCGAGCTCGAGGTCGCCATCCGGGCGCTCGCCGAGGGGGCGCTGCTGGCCCGTTACCGCTACACCGTGCTGAACAGCACGACCAAACACGTCGCCCTGGGGGCGCTCACGCTCGATCTCCCGGGGTACGGCGAGATCGAGGGGCCTGTCGCCGAGGCGTTCGTCGGAGCCCGTGCTGCGGTGGTGGCACGCGACCTCGCGAACACCCCGCCCGGACACCTCACGGCGGTCAACATGGGCGAGATCGCCGAGTCGCTGGGGGAGCGTTTCGGATTCGCCGTCGAGCTGTTCGACAAGGACGCACTGGTCGAGCTCGGATGCGGTGGACTCCTGGGCGTGAACCAGGGGTCGACGGAAGAGCCGCGCATGATCAAGCTGACCTACACCCCGTCCGGCCCGAGCACAGGTCACCTCGGTCTGGTGGGCAAGGGGATCATGTACGACTCGGGCGGCATCAGCCTCAAGCCGAGCGATCCGATGCACCTGCTGATGAAGATGGACATGGGAGGTGCCGCGGCGGTGCTCGGCGCGTTCACCGGACTGCGCGATGCCGGCACGACGGCGACCGTCTCCGGGTGGCTGATGTGCACCGACAACATGCCCTCTGGCACGTCGTACAAGCTCGGTGACGTGCTCACCGCCCGCGGCGGGACGACCATCGAGGTGAAGAACACCGACGCCGAAGGACGCCTCGTGATGAGCGACGCCCTCGTGCTGGCGAACGAGGACGGCGTCGACGCGATCGTCGACATCGCGACGCTGACCGGTGCTGCGCTCGTGTCGCTCGGCCCCGCGCGAGCTCCGGTCTTCGGCAACGATCAGCGCACGGTCGACCTGGTCACGGCGGCGGCCGCGGCGGTCGACGAGCAGGTCTGGCAGCTGCCGCTGGAGCAGAAGTACCGGACGCAGCTCGATTCGCAGATCGCCGACATCGCGAATCTCGGCGGTCCGTTCGCCGGTGCGACGACGGCGGCACTGTTCCTCGAGCACTTCGTCGGCAAGACGCCCTGGGCGCACCTCGACATCGCCGGCACCATGCAGACCGAGAAGGATGACGCCTGGCGCACCGCCGGGGCGACCGGGTTCGGAGCCCGCATCCTGCTCGAGGTCGCGCGCGGTTTCGCCCCCGCATCCTGAAACCCATCACAGAACGAGGAGTGCCATGGCTTCATGGACGTATGTCGGACCGCTCAACTTCGCGGTGTTCGCCGTTCCCTTCGGGGTCGACCTCACGGTCGTCATCAAAGAGCTCGAGACGCTCCAGCGTGCACACGCGATCGAGGTGCTCGATATCGAGCTGATCGCTGGCAGCGCGGATGGCGGTGTGCGCCGGGAGCCGTTCGAGAACGCCTCAGCCGACGCGGCGGAGACGGACCTGCTCGACGACGAGGACCTGGCCGAGATCGGCCGGGAGCTCGCCGCCGGAGAGCGCGCGCTCGTGGTGGTCTATGAAGACCGCAGCCTCGCCGGAGTCGCCGGGCTGGTCGGCGGGCTCGGCGGTCGCAATATCTGGTCGGGCGGGATCGACGCCGCCGACCTCGACGAAGAGTCCGCACCGCAGGAAGGAGCAGGGGAATGAGCCTCTTGAGAACAGCTGCACGCGCATCCGTGGCCACACGAGTGGTGGGGAACGTGCAACGCCGGCAGCGCCAGCAGTGGGCGGCGCAGGATGCTGCACAGGCGGCAGCGGCCGCTCCCGCGCCTGCGGCGGCCCCGTCAGCGGTCGACACGCAGCAGCTGATCGGCCAGCTGCAGCAACTGGGTCAGCTGCGCGATGCCGGCGTGCTCACCGAGGCGGAGTTCACGGCCCAGAAGCAGCGTCTGCTCGGGTCTTGATACGACATGAAAAGGCCGGATGTCGTACTCACGGCATCCTTCATTGATGCCGCACCGGCGGCAAGGGGAGTAATCGAATGTCTTTCTGGTCAACCATCGCTGACGTGATCTGGTGGTTCCTCACCATCTTCGTCTTCGTCGCCTACTTGATGGCGCTCTTCTCGATCATCACCGATCTGTTCCGTGACCGCGCGCTCAACGGCTTCGCCAAGGCGGTCTGGCTGCTGTTCCTGGTATTCCTGCCGTTCCTGACGGCGCTGGTGTACCTGATCGTCCGTGGCAAGGGGATGGGTGAGCGTGCAGCGCAGCAGGCTGCCGCCGCGCAGCATCAGGCAGAGGACTACGTGCGCTCGATCGCGGGTTCGGCGGCGACGCCGACCGACGAGATCGAGCGGGCCAAGCGTCTTCTCGACGCCGGCGCCATCACTGACGCCGAGTTCGCGTCGCTGAAGCAGGCGGCGTTGTCTCGCGCAACGGCATGAGCCGAGCAGCCGCGCGAGGATCGGGCCGATGACGCCCGTGCCCCGCGCAGCGCCGGGCGGCGCGGAGCCCCTGCCTCCGGGTGGGAGCGCCGCGGCATCAGGTGCCGCACGGCTCAGCACGCTCGCCACGTCGGCGGAGGGCATCTACGGCCTCATCATCGTGGCTGGCATGATCGTGGTCAGTCGCAACCTCACGGCCAGTTCCGGCGAGGCGCTGCTGTCGGTGATCGCGACGCTGCTCGTCTTCTTCGCGGCGCACGTGTACGCCGCAGCGGTGTCGTGGATGGCGGAGCATCCGGAGCGCGATGGGGGCATCGGCTCCGCCGTCCGTCACGGGCTCAACGAGTCTGTCGGCCTGCTCGGGCTCGCCGCGGTGCCGGTCCTGATCCTGTTCCTCGGCTTCGCCGGCCTGCTGCACGACGGGTTCGCCGTGTGGATGGCGCTGAGCGTCGACGTCCTGCTGCTCGCGATCGTCGGCTGGGTCATCGCCGGTACCCGCACCACGAGCATGTGGGCGCGGCTGGGTGGGGCGCTGGTGACCGCTTCCTTCGGCGGTATCCTGATCGCGCTCAAAGCCCTCATCCACCACTGACCTCTCCAGCACTGACCGCCCTCTCCAGCACTGACCGCCCTCTCCACCACTGACCGGAATACGACCATCGATACTCCCTCCGTTGCCGACCAGCTGAACGACGTCCCGCTTCCCTCTCGCCGCTGGTGGCACCTCGACCCCGGAGGGGCGCTGGGCGGACTCGGCCTCGCGGTGCTCTCGGTCACACCGTCGCTGCTGCCGCGCCCCGCGTTGTTCCAGGGCGTGGTCACCGCTGTCGCGTTCGCCATCGGATATCTGCTGGGCGTCGCGGTGTGGCGAGTGGCGCGTTCGCTCGTGCGCCGACGTCCCGCCCCGGCGCTGCGCAGTGTGCTGTGGATCACGTACGCCGCGATCTGGCTCGCCGCGGTCGCCGTCCTGTCGGTGCAGGCGCTCTCGTGGCAGAACGAGGTGCGCGCACTGGTCGAGATGCCGCCGCTGGGCGGTGCGGACCTCGCCCCCTTCCTGACGGGGTTCGTGCCGGTCGCGGTTCTCTTGCTCGCGATCGGGAAGGCACATCGACGGTTGTTCCTCGCTCTGCGGCGCAAGAGCGGACCGCCGATGGCGATCCTCGGCACCGCGACCGTCGTGGTCGCGGGCACGGCAGGTGTCGCGCTCGCCGCAGTGGTCGCGGTCGACACGATCTACGCCGGACTCAACGCCGGACCCGAAGCGGGGCTGGCGGAGCCGGATTCGACGTACCGTTCGGCGGGGCCGGACTCGGCGATCGACTGGGAAGACCTCGGCAGGCACGGGAGTGCATTCGTCGGAGGGGGACCGACGGCCGACGAGATCGCCGCGCTCAACGATGCGCCAGCGATGCAGCCGATCCGTGTGTACGCCGGACTGGCATCCGCTGACACCGTGGAGGAACGCGCCCGGCTGGTCGTGGAGGAGCTCGAGCGCACCGGCGCCTTCGATCGTGAGGTCCTGGTGGTCGCCACGACGACCGGGTCGGGATGGCTCGAGGCGCAGACGGTCGACTCGATCGAGTACCTGCACGCGGGCGACACGGCGATCGCCGCGCTCCAGTACGCGTACACCCCGAGCTGGGTGTCGTTCCTGTTCGACCCCGATGCTCCGGTCGAGGCGGCTCGGGTGCTGTTCGACGCGGTGGAGGAGCGGTGGATGCAGCTGCCGGTGGACGACCGCCCTCAGCTCATCAGCTACGGACTCAGCCTCGGAGCACACGGCAGCCAGGCGGTGTTCGACGATCTCGACGCGGTTCGCGCGCGCACGGACGGCGCGATGTTCGTGGGGAGTCCGGCGGGATCGACGCTCTGGCAGTCCCTGCAGGATGCCCGGGACCCCGGCAGTCCGGTGTGGAGGCCCGTGCTCGACGAGGGGCGTGAGGTGCGGTGGATGTCACGCGACGGCGATCAGGGCCTGCTCTCCGGACCTTGGGAGCATCCGCGGGTGCTGTACCTGCAGCATCCGACGGATCCGGTGACGTGGCTGACGCCGGAGCTGCTGTGGCGTGCGCCCGAGTGGTTGGAGCAGGGGCAGCGCGGTGAGGACGTCAGCCCGTCGATGCGGTGGATCCCGGTCGTGACGGTGGTGCAGGTCGGGATCGACATGCTCGGCGGGGAGGCGGTGCCCGCGCGTCATGGACACAACTTCGGCGACGTCGTCACCTCGGGGTGGCGCGAGGTCACCGGGGATGCCGGGCTGGGCGAGGAGGCGGTCGCCGCCATCCGCACCGAGATCGAGAGCTACGCGCCGATTCAGCCGTTCCAGGAGTGAGGGGCAGCTGACGGCTAGGGATGGCCGAGGGGGATGACCTCCGCATGCTCGATGCCGTCCTGGTACCAGACGAGTTCGGCTTCGGCGATGATCTCGGTCGGCGGCGCAGGGAGGGGGTGGCGCGCGGCGCGGTCGAGTTCGTCCCAGGCTTTCGCATCGAGGGTCTTGCCGTAGACGACGGAGAGGTGGAAGGTCCAGTCCTCCAGGTCGAGCTCGCCGAGTCTCCGGAAGTCCGTCTCGACGAGGAGATCGGTCAGCGCGGCGTAGGCGGCGACGAGTGAGTCGGTGCGAGCGAGTCGCAGGATCACGATCTGCCAGGGAGCAGGGAAGGTGTCCACCGCGTCGGCGGTCACGGTGATCGGATGCTGTCGCGCCGCCCAGGTCCGGATGGCCGCGACCAGCTCCTCCCGACGTGCCGACTCCGCGAATCCGCGCAGGGTGATGTGTCCGGTGTGCGGGAAGGTGACCGAGGTGTCCAGCGCCGCGAGGGTATCGCGCTGGAGTGCCTGGTACTCCGCGGCGACCGCGTCGGTCGGGCGCAGCACGAGGTACTGCTGTCCTTCCAGTGAGGCGAGCTGAGCAGGTGAAGCCATGAACGGTCGACGCATGGGTCGAGCATACGGAGTGGCCTCTGCGGCGCGCGTAACTTCGGACCCGAGACGTGACACGCCGCCCGCCGGGGCTGGCGGGCGGCGTGTCGGCGGTGATCTCCGAAGCTGTGCGCGGGGGCGGGCGGATCAGGCCGTCGCCAGCACCGCCTTGGTGGAGGTGGTGCGGCGGACGGTCACGGCGAGGGTCGTGGCGACGAGCGAGAGCACGCCCCAGACGACCAGCGCGGCGACCGCGCTGCCGCTTCCCGCGATGAGCCCGGCGAACGCGGGAGCGGTCGGCAGTGCGGCACCGAGTCCGGCGAGCCAGCCGGGCACGGTCGAGATCAGACCGGTCGCGACCGCCAGTACTCCCATGAGAGCACTGATCCAGCGGCCGATCCCGCCGAACAGGGCGACCAGCGCCTGGTTCACTGCGGCGAAAGCGACTCCGGCGACGACCGCGGTGCCGGCGAACGACCACCACGCAGCCGCATCGTACGCGGCGACGAACTGCACGATGAGCGCGACCAGGAGTCCCTGACCAGCGCCGATCAGGGCGGCAGGAGCGAAAGCGCGCAGTGCGAGCGAGGCTGAGGAACGGCGTGATGTGAGGGTGCGCGCGGTGTGCGCCCGCATCACGATGAACGACGCCAGGCCGCCGAACCACAGCACCACCGCGGCGAGCAGCGGGATCGCGGTCGGCCCGAAGATCGTGTTCATCGAGGAGTTGGTCGTCACCGGGTCGGCCATCACCGAGGCGAGCGACGTCGACTCGGATTCGCTGAACGAGGGGAGCGACTCGGATGCCGTGCGCAGACCGCCGGCGAGGTCGCCGGTACCTGTGGCGAGGGTGTCGAGTCCGGTCGCGAGCTCGGTCGCACCGTCGGCGAGCTGTGTGGCTCCGTCGCTGAGCTGCGTCGCGCCACTGGAGAGTGCGCGCGCGCCGGCCGCGGACTGGTCGATGCCCTGGCTGGCGAGCTGGTTCAGGCCGCCCGCGATCTGGGTGGCTCCGGCGCCTGCCTCGCTCATGCTCGTCGCGAGGGTGCTGAATGTGCCGGGGAGCCCGGCGATGCCGTCGGAGACCTGCTTCGCGCTCAGGGTGCCGGCGGCCGTCCCCGCCGAGGTCGCTGCGGTGACGGCGTCCGCCGCGGCCGCCTTGAGGTCGTCGCACATCGCCTGGCCGGAGACCGCCGGGTCGCACGTGGCCGCCATGGTCCCGAGGGTGGTCGCGAGACCGCTGGTCTGCGTGGCCGCCTGGTTCGCTGATGCCGTTGCACCTTGCAGTGCTCCGACGAGTTGAGAGATCCCGGCGACGTTCTGCTGCAGCTTCGCCCCGCCCTCCGTGAGCCCCGCACCGAGCGCGCCGGCTCCGTTCGCCACCTCACGGGTCTTCGAGGCGATGGTGTCGAGTCCTGAGGCCAGCGACGAGGCGCCGGAGCCGAGTTCGCTCGCGCCCGACGCCAGCTGGGTGGCGCCGTCGGGGATCGCTGCCGCGCCGTCCGCGGCGTCCCGTGCGCCACTGGCGAGTTTCACCGCTCCGTCCGCGGCCTCGCCGATCTGATCGCCGATCGTCGTGAAACCGACCAGGATGTTCTCGGTGGTCGCTTCGGTGAGCATGGTGCCGAGTGTGGAGGCGGCGACGGTCGCGATCTGGCCGGTGATGAGGTCGTCGGCGACGAGGCCGTCCTCGGGCGTGGTGACCTTGATGGTGGCCTGCTCGGCCTTCCCGCCGCCGTCCGCGATGGCCTGACCGGCCGAAGTGGCCGCGGCCGAGAAGTCTTCGGGGATCGTGATCACGGCCTGGTACGAGCCGTCGGCCAGTCCGTCTGCCGCATCCTCTTCGTTCGAGATCACCCAGGTGAGGTTCGAGTCGAGGTCGTCCGAGCCTTCGACGAGCCCGGACGCGAGCTGGCGCCCGAGCGGGGTGATCTGTCCGTCGATGGTCACCGGGTCGTCGAGGTTGACGATCGCGGCGGTCATCGAGTCCAGACGCTCGGTCGGGTTCTGCAGAGCGGCGACGAGGATGCCGCCGACCGCTGCCGGCAGCAGCAGCACACCGAGGATGGTGAGCCACGTGATCGGCTTGCGGGAGCGGGCGCGCTCGATGGAGAGGGTCATGCGGTCACCTCGGTGGATTCTTCAGCTGCCCGGCGGGGCATCCGTGTATCGATGATGTCGGCGGTCGGCCAGCCGGCCTCCGCGAGGATGGCGCGCGCGGTGTCGGCATCGGATGCGGTGGCGAACACGGCGAGCGGACGAGAAGCTGCGGCGTCCCGGAGCATCGCGGTCGCCTGATCGCGCTGGCCGCCGGCGAGACGGTCGAGACCGTCCACCACGACCAGTTCCGACCGGCCGCGGAGTGCTTCGGCGAGGTCGAGCAGCGCGGCATCCGCGTCGTCGACGAGCACACAGCCGACGTGGGCCCTGACCCAGGCCGCGCGCCCGGGCAGCAGGTGTCCGACGACGCGGAGTCGGCCGGACTCGGCGGGAACGCGGCCGGCGATCGCGAGCGCCAGCGCCCGTCGCACGCGGCTATCGCCTCCGGTGGCGATGAGAGCGCCGCCGGGCTGGACACGCAGCGAGACGCCGTCGAGCAGGGGAGCGTCGGCGCTGAGGGTCAGGTCGTCGGCGGCGACCACGGACTCGTCGCCGGGCCACGCGGCCAGGTGCCGCTCGCGCTCGACGGCCTCGCCCTCGATGTCGACGCTCGGCAGGATCTTCTCCAGCCAGGCCGGGATCTCCCACGCGCGCTCGCCGAGGATCGCCATGAGCGCGGGGATCAGCGTCATGCGCACCAGGAAGGCGTCGATCGCGATTCCGGCAGCGAGGCCGAGCGCGATGGGCTTGAGCGAGGAATCTCCCTCGGGAACGAACGCGACGAACACCGCGAACATGATGAGTCCGGCTGCGGTGACGACCTTCGCCGAACCCGTGAATCCGCTGCGCACCGTGCGCAGAGCGGCGGCGCGACGAGTCGCCCGGTCGGGGCTCTTCGAGTCGGGATCGTGCACGAAGTCCTCGCGCATGCGGGACACCAGGAACACCTGGTAGTCCATCGCGAGGCCGAACAGCACGCCCATCAGGATGATCGGCATGAAGCTGATGATGGGGCCGACCTTGGCGACGTGCAGCAGATCGGCGAACCAGCCCCACTCGAACACGGCCCCCACGACGCCGAAGGCGGCGACGATCGAGAGCAGGTAGCCGGCTGCGGCGGTGATCGGCACCCAGATCGAGCGGAACACGATGGTCAGCAGGATCAGCGAGAGCCCGATCACGAAGATGCCGAACGGCAGCAGGGCGTTTCCGAGCTGATCGGAGATGTCGATGCCGACGGCCGTGAAGCCGGTCACCTTGAGGTCGATCCCGAACTCCTCGAGCCACTCGTCGTGGTGGGAGCGCAGCTCGCGCACGAGGTCGGCGGTCGCCGGGTCATCCGGTGCGGTCTCGGGGATGATCTGCACGATGCCGGTGTCGGCGGTCTCGTTCGGAGTCGAAAGAGCGACCTCCTTGACACCGGGGACTTTGGCCACGGCCTCTCCGAGGTCGTCCATCAGGGTGACGGGATCGGTCGACGTGACGATCGTGCCGGTCAGGATCATCGGACCGTTGAACCCCGGGCCGAACTGCTCGCCGACGAGGTCGTAGCTCTGGCGGGCTTCCGAGTCCTTCGGCAGTACTCCGGCGTTCGGCAGGGCGAGGTTCAGGCTGAGGGCGGGCACGGCCACGATCCCCAGGCCGATGATGACGGCGAGGGAGACGAGCACGGGACGCTTCGTGACGCCGCGCACCCAGCGTTCGCTGCCCTTCGACCGGGTCGGCGACACCACGGCGTCATCGGACTTCTGGCCGCGGCCGGACTTCTTCACCTTCGGTGCCTTCGGGGGACGACCGACGACGCGACCCTTCATGAATCCGAGCAGGGCGGGGGTGAGGGTGACGGCGATGGCCACGGCGACCGCGACCGCGGCGGAGGCCGCGATGCCCATGGTGGTGAGGAACGGGATGCCCGCGAAGCCGAGGCCGATCAGCGCGATCAGCACGGTGACGCCCGCGAACACGACAGCGGATCCGGCGGTGCCGACCGCGCGCGACGCGGATTCCTCGGGGTCGACGCCCTCCCGGACCTGATCCTGATGTCGCGCCATGATGAACAGCGCATAGTCGATGCCGACGGCGAGCCCCAGCATGAGCGCCAGCAGCGGCGTCGTCGACGACACCGTCGCGAATGCGGTGGCTGCGAAGATGCCGGCCATCGAGATGCCGACGCCGAGGATCGCGGTGAGCAGCGGAAGTCCGGCGACCACGAACGAGCGGAACGTCACGATCAGCACGAGCAGGGCGATCAGCAGGCCGACCGCCTCGGTGAGGGTCACGCCGGGGATCGAGATCGCGAACAGGTCGCCGCCGAGGGACGTCTGCGATCCGTCCGGCAGCTCGGACGAGAGGTCGCTGACGACCTCCCGCAGAGAGTCCTTGGTCGCCTCGGAGACGTCGGTCGACTCTCCGTCGAACTGCACCCGCACGATCGCGGCGGTGTCGTCGTCGTTGATCATGCCGCTGACCATCTCGTCGTACGGCGAGGTGGCGGCGAGGACCTCGTCGAGATCGCCGAGTTCGTCGACCGCATCCTCGATGTGCTCGCGGTAGTCGTCATCCGTGATCTTGTCGCCGTCGGCGGCCACCACGATGAACTGCGCATTCGTGCCGCTCACCTGGGGGAAGGAACGGGAGAGCTGCTCGAGTCCCGCCTGGGATTCGGTGCCGGGAATGGAGAACGAGTTGTCGGTTCCCGCGCCGAGCACGAGTGCTCCCGCGCCGGCGATGCCGAGCGCGAGGAGCCAGGAGACGAGGACCCGCCACGGGTGCCGGAAAGACCAGCGGCCGAGCGAGGACAGGAATGTGGACACGCGTTCCTCCGAGGGATGCCATGCGGATACACAGGTGTATCCAATACATAGATGTATCGTAAGGTGACCCGCGCGGTGGAGTCTGTGTGCGGGGTGTGAATCATGCGAGAGTGAAGGGCCAGGAGGTTTCGATGACGACACCCGCAACCCGCAGCCGGGAGAACACGCGGGCGCGCCTGCTCGACGCGGCAGCTCAGGTCTTCGCCGAGGT
This sequence comes from Microbacterium sp. NPDC087591, assembly GCF_044743625.1. Classification (NCBI taxonomy): domain Bacteria; kingdom Bacillati; phylum Actinomycetota; class Actinomycetes; order Micrococcales; family Microbacteriaceae; genus Microbacterium; species Microbacterium sp. NPDC087591. Next base: position 765,310 of record NZ_JBIUWU010000001.1, on the reverse strand, counting down.
CGGCCTCGACGGCGCCTCCGTCGAGGAGGTCTGCGATCGAGCCGGCTTCACGCGTGGCGCGTTCTACTCGAACTTCGAGTCCAAGGACGAGCTGTTCCTGACCCTCGCCGCGAGCGTCGCCGACGTGCGCGTGAGCGCGGTGCGCACGCGGGTCGAGGAGATGACCGCCGAGGGCGCCTTGGCAGAGGGCTGCGATCCGGTCGAACTCGTGCAGCGGGTCATGGAACTCGGAGGCGACGATCGTCTCGGCGTCATGCTGATGAGCGAGATCCGCATCCGCGCCCTGCGCGACGCGGAGTTCGGCGAGGCCTACCTCGCCCAGGAGAACGAGCTGGTCGCGAGCGTCGCTCAGATCGTCGAGGACATCGTGGTCGCCGGTTCCCTGCGGCTGCGCATCCCGGCCGCCGCGGCAGCCCGAATGCTCATGATCCTGTGGGAGGGCATGACGGTGCGTGGAGCGATGGCGGGTCAGGACGACGAGAGGCTTCGCCACTCCGGCAGCGAGGAGCTCGCGCGTCTCGTGGAGCTGCTGATCGAGCCGTAGGGGTATCGAGCGGTAGCGAACCGGCGGATCAGCTCAGCGGTCGACGGCCTGCGGATCCGGCCGGGAGGGCGAGAGCGACAGCAGTACGGCGACCCCGAGCATCGCGGTCGTCGTGAGGAATGTCGTGCGCAGGGCGGTCATGAGGGCATCCGCTGACGCGGTGTCGATCTCGGTGGCACCCGCCGTCGAGGCGAAGAGCGCGGCCAGAACCGAGGCGCCGGTGACGAGCCCGAGGTTGCGCGAGAGCCCGAGCAGTCCCGATGTCACCCCGCGACGTCCGGGTGGAGTCGCGCCGAGCACGCCGGTGTTGTTGGCCGCGAGGAAGAGCTGGTACCCCGGCGCCAGCAGCACGGTTCCGGTGATGTATCCGGGGAGCCCCCACGTGGCGGGCAGCAGCGCGAGTGCGAGGGAGCCGGCGATCATCGTGGTGAGTCCGACCGTGGTCATGCCGCGAGCGCCGAATCGGTCGACGGCTCGTCCGGCCAGTACTCCGCTCAGGATCGAGGCCACGGGGCCCGCCGCCATGGTCGCGCCGATCGCGGCCGGGGGCAGGTGCAGCGCCCCGGCGAGGAAGAACGGGCCGACGACCAGGGTGCTCATCATGACGGTGCCCACGATCAGGTTGAGGACGGCTCCGAGGGAGACGGCGCACACCTTGAGCAGCGAGAGCGGCAGGATCGGGTGCGCCGCGCGACTCTCCTGGACGGCGAAGAGTGCGACCATCGCCGTGGCACCGGCGAGCAGGAAAGTGGAAGGCCAGGAGTCGGCGGCTCCCGCATCGGTCACTCCGAGCGTGTACAGTGCGACGGCGCCGGTGAGCAGCAGGACTCCTGCGACGTCGAACCGGCCCTGGCGGGGTGTGGTGTGCGGGGTCTCTCCCGCCGACCGGCCGACCAGGAGCGCGGCGAGCAGTCCCAGCGGGGCCATGGCGGCGAAGATCGCCGGCCACCCTGCAACGGTGATGAGGAGACCGCCGAGCGCGGGGCCGGAGGCGGTGCCGACCGCGGCGGTCGTGCCGAGCAGCCCCATGATCGCGCCGAGTCGCTCAGGGGGCACCGTGTCGCGAGCGCGCGCGAGCGGCAGGGTCATCATCACGGCGGCACCGATGCCCTGCAGCGCCCTGGCGGCGACCAGCATCCCCGGTGTCGGGGCGATCGCGCACAGGACGGCGGAGAAGCTGAACACCGCGATCCCCCCGAGCAGGACTCTCCGACGTCCGAGCAGGTCGCCGAGATGTCCGACCGTGAGGCTCGTCGCCGTCATCGCCAGCAGATAGGCGAGGGCGACCCATTGCGTCTGGGCGAACGTGCCTTCCAGGTCGACCGCGATCGTCGGCAGGGCGACGTTCGCCGCGCTGGTGCCCAGTGAGGCGACCAGGACGCTGAGGGCGAGTGCGCCGACTCCTGTGCGCACGAGGGAAGGGGTGGGTGGGGCTTCGGCCATGCTCAGAGCTTCCTCGCGCCGGTGCTCATTCGGCAACTTGAGTTGCTGAAACAGGGATGATGTGCTGGAGTTGCCGCGTGGATGAGACGGAAACGGCCGCACAACTCGATCTGACCTTGGAGCGGATAGGGCCTCGGCTGCAGGCCCTGCGTCTGCGCCGAGGCGTGACTCTCGCCGAGGTCGCGGCCAGCACAGGCATCTCGAAGAGCACGCTCTCCCGATTGGAGACCGGACAGCGGCGCGCGAGTCTCGAACTCCTGTTGCCCTTGGCCCGCGAGTACCGGGTATCGCTGGACGATCTCGTCGGAGCACCCGAGACGGGGGACCCCCGAGTGCGACTGCGGCCGCGCACGGTGAACGGCCGCACCGTGGTCGCGCTGACGCGGCAGCCGGGGGAGAGGCATGCGTGGAAGATCCTCGTGCCGCACTCGGTGCAGGAGCCCCGCCTCACCTCCCACGAGGGCTCCTCGTGGATGTATGTGCTGAGTGGCCGCATCCGACTGATCGTGGGAGACCGCGATGTCGTGATCGAGAGCGGAGAGGTCGCGGAGTTCGACACGCGGACCCCGCACTGGTTCGGGGCGGCGGGTGATCAGGATGCCGAGATCCTGACGATCTTCGGCACGTATGGTGAGCGCGAGCACCGCAGCGCCGAGCTGGCCACTCGTCATCTCTCCGAGGTGCTGGGGGAGCTGTGAGCGGCGGAGTGCGCTAGTTCAGTGCGCGGCGGCGAGCTCGTAGTGGCAGCGGGCGAGTCGCGCGGTCCACCATTCCCTGCGCTCATCGGATGCGGCGAGACGGGTGAGCGCCGCAGGGTCCGGCGTCAGCCGGCCGACCGGGATGGAGCCGTCGACCGGGCGGAGCTCGGCGACATCGTCGAGGAAGAGTGACGACGTGCCCAGTCCGCAGTCGTAGTCCAGACGGGGCAGTGCGGCGGCGAGTGCCGCGCCCTGCGAGAGGCCGATCGCGGTGTCGAGGGCGCTCGAGACGACGACGGGGAGCCCGGCGGCGGTCACGATCTGCAGCGCGTGCCTCACGCCGCCCAGCGGCTGCGCCTTGATGACCAGCAGGTCGGCGGCGCCGGCGCGGGCAACGGCCAGCGGGTCGGACGACTTGCGCACACTCTCGTCCGCGGCGACCGGGATGCCGAGGTACTTCACGCGCTGACGGAGTTCGGCGAGCTCTGGCACCGTCGTGCAGGGCTGCTCGACGTACTCCAGGTCGAACTCGTTGAGCGCGTGCACCGCTCTTTCGGCCTCATCGACGTTCCAGGCCCCGTTCGCGTCGATGCGGATCCGCCCCTCCGGTCCCATGACCTCGCGCACCGCCCGGACCCGTGCCACATCATCGGCGAGCGTCTGGCCGGGTTCGGCGACCTTGACCTTCGCCGTTCGGCATCCGGCGAAGCGCGCCAGCAGTTCGGGCACGCGGGCGGCGTCGATCGCCGGCACCGTCGCGTTCACGCCGATGCGCTCACGCAGCGGCTCGGGCTGGACGTTCCAGGCGAAGTCGATCGCGGCGGCGAGCCACGTCGCGGCCTCCGCATCCTCGTACTCCGTGAACGGGGAGAACTCCGCCCACCCCTGCGGGCCTTCGAAGAGCAGCGCTTCTCTGGTGTCCACGCCGCGGAAGCGGCTGTGCATCGGGAGGGCGACGACCCTGGCCGAGTCGATCAGTTCTGCGAGCGGCGGGATCATGTGCCCATTCTGCTCTCTGCGCACCCGTGTACGTCATCCCGCGCCGAGGCGAGTCGCGCCGACGCGTTCGGCCGAGGCCGCTGCACGAGACGCGTCCACCACATAAATGTGCGATTGACGATAGTGTGCGACGCACACTATCGTCTGTGGCATGAACGAAGTCCTCGATACGCATCTGCAGGAGCTGCGACGCGGCACGATCGTGCTCGCCTGCCTGCAGCTGCTGCGGACCCCGGGCTACGGCTACGGGCTGCTCGAAGAGCTCGAGCGGCGAGGATTCGCGACAGACGCGAACACCCTGTACCCCCTGCTGCGGAGACTCGAGAAGCAGGAGTATCTCACCAGCGAGTGGAACACCGACGAGGCCAGACCGCGCAAGTTCTACCGCACCTCGGATGCCGGCATCCGTCTCGCCGACACCCTCACCGAAGAATGGCGATCGCTCACCACCGCGATCGCTGGCCTCACCGCAGAGGAGAACTGACATGACCAGCGCGACGCTCACCGAGCGATACATCAGCGCGACGATCCGCAGCCTGAAGCCCGACGCGCAGGCCGACGTCAGAGCCGAGTTGGAGGCATCCATCGCGGACGCCGTCGAGGCCCGCCTCGAACAGGGCGAGGCCCCGGCCGACGCGGAGCGCGCCGTCCTCACAGAGCTGGGCGACCCGGGGATCCTGGCAGCCGGCTACGCCGATCGTCCGCTGCACCTCATCGGCCCGCGGTACTACCTGACGTGGTGGCGTCTGCTGAAGGTGCTCCTGCTCGCCGTGCCGGTGAGCGTGCTCGGTGTCGTCGCGCTGGGCCAGACCATCTCCGGTGCGGCGGTCGGCGAGATCATCTCCTCATCGATCCTCGCGGCCGGCGGGGTGGTCATCCAGCTGTGCTTCTGGACGACGCTCGTGTTCGTCGTGCTGGAGCGGGCAGGCACCGACACCGGCGAGACCTGGAACGTCGACAAGCTCCCCGAGCCGATGGAGAACAGCGGCGGGCGGAGCGAGCTGATCGCCGCGCTGGTCTTCCTCGGGATCGCGGTGGGCGCCCTGCTCTGGGACCGATTCCGCGGTTTCGTGATCGTCGACGGAGAGGCGCTCCCGATCCTCGATCCGCAGCTGTGGCCGTGGGGGATCTCGGCACTGTTCGCCCTGATCGCGCTGGAAGCGGTCTTCGCGATCGTCGTCTTCATGAGAGGACGATGGAGCGTGGGTCTCGCCGTGGCGAACACCGTGCTCGCGCTGGTCTTCCTCGCCTGGGCGCTGACCCTGCTTCTGCGTGGCGGACTCGTCAACCCGGACTTCCTCTCGCACCTCACGGCCGTCGGGGGAGAGGGGCTCGCCGCCGGCGACGCGAAGGCGGCGGACGAAGGCGGCATCTTCCGCATCCTCGCGGTCCTGCTGGGCTTCGCCATCGCGCTCGGGGTGGGGTGGGACATCGTCGACGGCTGGGTCAAAGCGGCGCGCGCTCGCCGCAGGTCCGCCGTCGGCGGAGCAGGCCGAGGAATAGGCTGGATGCCGTGACCACCGCATTCGTCTCCGACCTGTTCGACCCGAGCGAGTGGACTCTCGCGCCCGGCGCCGAGGACTACACCGACATCACCGCGCATGTCTCGCACGACGGCGGGGTCGCGCGCATCGCCTTCCACCGACCCGAGGTGCGCAACGCCTTCCGACCGCACACGGTCGACGAGCTGTATCGCGCGCTCGACATCGCGCGACAGGATCCGCGGATCGGGGCCGTGCTGCTCACCGGCAACGGTCCCAGCGCGAAGGACGGAGGGTGGGCGTTCTGCTCGGGCGGCGACCAGCGCATCCGCGGACGCGACGGCTACAAGTACTCCGACTCCGAGACGACCGTTCACGATTCGGCGCGCGGAGGCCGTCTGCACATCCTCGAGGTGCAGCGCCTGATCCGTTTCATGCCCAAGGTCGTCATCGCCGTGGTCCCCGGGTGGGCGGCCGGGGGAGGTCATTCGCTCCACGTCGTCTGCGACCTCACGATCGCGAGCGAGGAGCACGGGCGCTTCAAGCAGACGGATGCCGACGTCGGCAGCTTCGACGCCGGCTACGGCTCCGCCTACATGGCTCGCCAGACCGGGCAGAAGATCGCCCGCGAGGTGTTCTTCCTCGCCGAGGAGTACTCGGCGCGGCGCGCGTACGAGATGGGCGCCGTGAACCGCGTCGTGCCCCATGCGGAGCTCGAGCGGGAAGCGCTGAAGATGGCGCGCACGGTGCTCACGAAGTCGCCGACGGCGATCCGCATGCTCAAGTTCGCCTTCAACGCGGTCGATGACGGGCTGGTCGGACAGCAGGTGTTCGCGGGGGAGGCCACGCGGCTCGCCTACGGCACCGACGAAGCCGTCGAGGGACGCGACTCGTTCCTCGAGAAGCGCGACCCCGATTGGTCCTCCTTCCCCTGGCACTACTGAGGTCGCATCATGATCCCCCTGATCCCCACGGATGCCGAGAACCCGGCACAGCTGCGGGATGACCTCATCCGCGCGCTCGACGGCGGACCCGCCCTGGGGTTCGGGATGGTCGCCGGAACCCCCGACGCGGTCGAGGAGGGGACAGCGGCCGTGATCGCGACCTCCGGGTCGAGCGGGATCCCGAAGCGCGTGGTGCTCAGCGGCGAGGCTCTGCGCGCGAGCGCCGAGGCCACGGCCGAGCGCATCGGGAGCGGTCGCTGGCTGCTGGCGCTTCCGGCCGGCTACGTGGCGGGCCTTCAGGTGCTGGTGCGCTCGGTGCTCGCGGGTACGCAGCCGGTGTCGCTCGAGGGGCGCTTCTCACCGCTCGCCTTCGCCGAGGCATCGCTGTCGATGCTGCGCCCGGCGCCCGGCGCAGGCTCCGGCATCCCGGCCCTGTACACGTCTCTGGTGCCGGCGCAGGTGGCGACGCTGCTCGATGCTGCGGATGACACGGCGGTGCGGGCCGCGCTGCAGGCGTATCAGGCGATTCTCGTGGGCGGTCAGGCGCTGCCGCAGCCCGTACGCGAGCGTGCGGAGGATCTCGGGGTGCGGCTCGTGCGCACGTACGGATCGACCGAGACCAGCGGCGGGTGCGTGTACGACGGGGTACCGCTCGACACCGTGGCCGTGCGGGTCGTGGAGGGCGAGATCCGCCTGGCCGGGCCCATGCTCGCGGACGGCTATCTCGATGACCCTGCACTGACCGCGCGGACATTCGTGCGCGATGAGCACGGTATCCGCTGGTACCGCACGGGCGACCTCGGCATGGTCGAGGACGGTGTCGTGCGGGTGCAGGGCCGCGCCGACAATGTGATCGTGTCGGGCGGCATCAACATCTCGCTCGGCCGCGTCGAACGCGTGGTGCGACAGGTGCCGGGGCTCCACCAGGCGGTCGTGGTGGGAGTCGACGACGAGCGCTGGGGCGAGGCCTCCGTCATCGTCGCCGCCCGCGGGGAGGTGCTGCGACGCAGCGAGTCCGAGCAGCTCGTGCAGGCGCGTGATGCCGTGGCGGAGGAGCTGGGCAAGCACGCCAGGCCCGCACGGCTGATCCTGGTCGACGAGCTCGCGGTGCTGGCATCGGGCAAGCCCGACCGCGAGGCGATCCGCCGGGCAGTCGCCGAGCTGCGCTGAGGATCTGCGGACGGCGCCGACCTGCCAGGACGAATCATGGCCTCGTACACGCACGGACATCATGAGTCGGAGAGCAGGGGAGTCGAGAACGACGGCTGGTACCTGGTGCCGCATGGCGAGATCCTCTGCCGCGCCTGAACAGGCGGCGCGTGCGGGGCGGCGTCTGAGCGTGCGGATACATCCGCAGACGGACGCGCCCCGCACACCGCTCGCGTAGCGTGAGAGGGTGTTCCGCCCGATCTCCCGAACCTGGCTCATCGTCGACATCGTCGGCGCGCTGCTCGGTTTCGCCGTCACCACACCGCTGACCCTCTTCTTCTCGGCCACTCAGTTGAGCGCGTGGAGTGGCACGTCGCCGCTGGCGGTGACCGCGTCGGTGGTGGCGAGCGCCGTCGTGTGGGGTGCCGCCGCGATCGCGCGGCTCTCGCCCACGCTCGCGCTCAGCGTGGCCTGGTTCGGTGCCGTGATCCAGATGGGCATGGGGCTGCCGCCCGCGGCCTACGACCTGGGGATCATGGTCGTGCTCTTCGCGACCGCGGCGTGGGGCAGCAGAAGACTGCTCTGGATCGGCGGCATCTCGGCGCTCGGCGGCGGCGTGCTCGGCGGTCTGTACTTCGGCGTGGTCTGGTCGGGAGAGTTGCTGACGGATGCCGCGAGCGCGCTCAGAGCCGCCCTGATCGCGGCACTGCTGGCGTCGGTGTTCGTGCTCGCGATGGTCATGTCGTGGGGTGCGGGTCTGCTGTGGCGCGTGATCCTGAACGGTCGCGAGACCCAGGTCGCCAGGGCGCAGGCCGAGATGCTCGCCGCGGAGGAGCAAGAGCGGGTGCGGATCGCCCGCGACATGCACGACATCGTCGCTCACTCGCTCGCGGTCGTGATCGCCCAGGCGGACGGCGCCCGCTACGCCGCCGCCGCACAACCGGAGATCGCGTCGGAGGCCCTGGGAACGATCGCCCAGACGGCGCGGGGTGCGCTCTCCGATGTGCGGATGCTGCTCACGCAGTTGCGTCATCGACAGGGGGACGGACCGCAGCCGACCCTCGCCGACCTCGAGACGCTGTTCGCCCAGGTGCGGCAGGCGGGGGTGGAGCCGCGCATCACGGTCGATCCGATGCCCCCGGGGGAGCCGCCCGGCGCCATCCAGCTCGCGGTCTACCGCATCCTCCAGGAGGCGCTCACGAACGCCATCCGTCATGGCGACGGCACCGTCTCGGTGCACCTGGCCTGGCTGCCGGACCGCGTCGACCTGCAGGTGCGCAACGTCATCGGGCACGAGGCCGCGCCGACCGCCGGCGGGCACGGTGTGATCGGCATGCGCGAGCGCGCCCAGCTGGTGGGCGGTAGCCTGCATGCGGAGCGTCACGGCGAGCAGTTCGTCGTCGCCGCCTCCCTTCCGATCGGCGGGTCCGTCGCCGGATGACGTCTTCACCCGCAGGAGGCTCTGCCGCATGATCCGTGTCGTCCTCGTCGATGACCAGTCGCTGTTCCGCGCCGGCATCCGCATGCTCGTCGCCTCCCAACCCGACCTCGAAGTGGTCGGCGAGGCCGGCGACGGACGCGAGGCCCTCGATGTGGTGCGCACGACCAGGCCCGACGTCGTCCTCATGGACATCCGGATGCCGGTGATGGACGGGTTGACCGCCACCGCCGAGATCCTCACGCAACCGGATGCGCCGCGCATCGTCATGCTCACCACCTTCGACCTCGACGAGGCCGCCGCCAGGGCCATCCGGCAGGGCGCGAGCGGATTCCTGCTCAAGGACGCCGACCCGGAGTTCCTGCTGGCGGCGATCCGCACCGTGCACGCCGGCTCGAGCGTGATCGCCGCCTCCGCCACACGCGACCTGTTCGCGCACTTCGCCGAGGCGCCGAAGCCGGTTCCGGAGCAGTACACCACGCTCACCGAGCGGGAGCGCGAGATCTTCGCCCTCGCCGCGCGGGGGTTGTCGAACGCCGAGATCGCCGCCCGTGAGTTCCTCAGCGAGGCCACGGTCAAGACCCACATCAGCCGCATCCTGACCAAGCTCGCGCTGCGCGACCGCGTGCAGCTGGTGGTCTTCGCGTTCGAGCACGGTCTGGCCTGACCCGGACCTCCCCGAATCATCCTTGCGATGTAGCGGGATGCGTCGGGCGGGCGACGCGCCGTGGCATGGCTGCTCCGTAGCGTCGAAGGCATGGAGATCACGACCACCGACCTCGGGCTCGCCGCCCGCGTCCAGCACCTCAAGAAGACCTACGGCAGCGGCGAGGGCACCGTGCGTGCGCTCGATGACGTGAGCGTCGGCATCCGCCGCGGACAGTTCACAGCGATCATGGGGCCGTCCGGCTCCGGCAAGTCCACGCTCATGCACATCATGGCCGGACTCGACACCCCCACCGAGGGGCGCGCCTGGATCGGCGACACCGAGATCACCGGCCTCGCCGATCTCGACCTCACGATCCTGCGTCGCCGCCGCGTCGGCTTCATCTTCCAGGCGTTCAACCTGGTCCCCACGCTCGATGCGCTGGGGAACATCCTGCTGCCGTTCGAGCTCGACGGCCGTCGTCCGAGCGCGATCGAGCGCGCCCGCATCGACGGGCTCATCGACACCCTCGGCCTCGGCGCGCGGCTGAGCCACCGCCCGCACCAGCTCTCCGGTGGCCAGCAGCAGCGCGTCGCGATCGCCAGGGCACTCGCCACCGCGCCGGACCTCGTGTTCGCCGACGAGCCCACCGGCAACCTCGACTCCCAGACGGGCCGTGAGGTGCTGCAGCTGCTCGCTCGTGCGAGCCGTGAGCACGGGCAGTCCATCGCGATGGTGACGCACGACGCGATCGCCGCCAGCCACGCGGATCGGGTGCTGTACCTCGGCGACGGCCGCATCGTCGCCGACCACCCGCGTCAGACCGCCGAGGAGATCTCGGCCTACATGCTCGCCGCCGAGGTGGCGGCATGAGCGCCGTCGCCACGGTCGTCCCGGAGACGCGGGCGACCGCGCCACGGCTGGCCTGGCTCCGCGACCGGGGTATGGGCGCGAGCATCCTGGTCGCCGCCCTCTCGGCCGCGTTCGGGGTGCTGTTGGTCGAGGTCACCGCCTACATCGGCGCCGTGCTGCAGGCCGATCCCTTCATCGGCGACAGCGAGACGCTCGCCTTCGTGGTGGCACTGCTGTCGGTGCTGCTCACCGCTGTGGCGATGTACGTGGCCGCGATCGTCACCGCCAACACCTTCTCGACGATCATCGCCGGCCGCACGCGCCAGATCGCGCTCATGCGACTGATCGGCGCCACCGCGCGGTCGCAGCGCGCCGAGGTCGGGCGTCAGGGGCTCATCGTCGGCATCATCGGGGCCGGCCTCGGTCTGCTGGCCGGACTCCTGGTCACCGTGGCCGGCGCGCAGATCGGGGCGATGCTGCTCGACAACGACCCCTCGGGCTTCTCGCTCGCACAGCCGTTCATCGCTCTTCCTGTCATCGGCGTGGCGCTCACGACCTGGGCTGCTGCGTGGGCGGGATCGCGACGGGTGCTCACGGTCACCCCGCTGCAGGCCCTCGGCGGATCCGTCGAGCGCGCGCACGACGAGGTGGCCGGACGCCAGGGACGACACATCGGCGCGTGGGTGCTGCTGATCGCCGGGGTCGCACTGCTCGCCGCCGGTGTGGTGATCGGCCTGATCACTCCGCTCGGAGTCGTCGTCGCCTTCCTGGGCGGACTGCTGTCCTTCACCGGACTGGCTCTGGGGGCGGTGCTGTTCATGCCGCCCGTGCTGCGCCTGGTGGGCAAGATGTTCGGGTCGAGTGCGACCGCGCGTCTGGCCGCCGAGAACGCGCTGCGCTACCCGGAGCGCTCCTCGCGCATGGCGATCGGCGTGGTGATGGGCGTGACGCTCGTGACGATGTTCGCGGTCGCTCTGGAGTCGGCGAAGCGGCTGATGATGAACCAGTCGGGCGATGTGCCCGAGGAGTTCTTCGCGCCGTTCGATGCGTTCGCCGCGATCATGATGTTGCTCGTCGCCGTCTCGGCCGTCATCGCCGCGGTCGGGCTCGTGAACCTCCTGACGATCGGGGTGGTGCAGCGCCGCAGGGAGCTCGGGCTGCTGCGCTCGATCGGGCTGTCGAATCGTCAGGTGCGACGGATGGTCCTGCTCGAGGCGACGCACATCACGGTGGCAGCGACGCTCACCGGGCTCGTGCTCGGCGTCGCCTACGGGTGGATCGCGGCGCAGTCGCTGCTGGGCTCGGTGCCCACGCTGCCCGACTTCACTCCGGCAGGTCTGGTCGCCCCGCAGATCCCGTGGGTGCCGGTGGCGATCATCGTGGCGGCCACGGCCGTGCTCACGCTGGTGGCCGCGGCCACACCGACCCGGCTCGCGACCCGCGTGGCTCCGGTCGAGGCGCTCGCCGCCGACTGAGTTCCGCACGTGTGAGGAGCCACGACCCGCCGCGAGTGCGACCCGCTCGCGGCGGGTCGTGAGCCTGCGGCGACCGCTCTAGGCTGGACGGATGCCGCCGTTCGATCAGTCCATCTATCAGGTTCGCCTCGACTGGGGGCTCGCGGGCCTCGAGCGGCTCGCGGACGCGGATGTGGTCGTGATCGTCGATGTGCTGCACTTCTCCTCGCGCCTTGCGGATGCCGTGCTCGACGGCGCCGAGGTCGACCTCGCCGAGGCGGCGAGCTGGTCGGTCGATGCCGTCGCCCCGGCCCTCGCGGTGACGGCTGCCGCGGGGGGAGCGACGGTGCTGGTCGGCGGCATCCGCAACGCCTCCGCCGTCGCACGCGCCGTGCAGGTCGTGCAGGAGCAGCGTCAGGCACGCACCTCTGTCGTCGTGATCGCGGCGGGTGAGCGCGACGGCTCGAACGACCTGCGCTTCGCCGTCGAGGATCACCTCGGCGCCGGGGCGATCATCGCCGCGCTGACCGATCGCGGCATCGACCACACCGCCCCGGATGCCGCCGTCGCGGCCGAAGGCTTCCGTGCTCTGCGACGGGCGCTCGGGCACCTCATCTCGGCGAGCGGCTCGGCGCGTGATGGGGCGGATGCCGAGATGGTCGCCGCGGCCGCGCGCCTGGACGCCGTCTCGACGGTCCCCGTGCTCCGGGACCGGGTCTTCGTCGCCTTCCCCTGACGACGTCTCTGCGATCCCCACGCCGCGGCGGCGATGATCGGGTGATGCTGCGACGCCACGCCCGCGCGCAACCTCCGGGCCGCGGGGCGCACGCGTAGGGTCGTGGCATGAGGTACCTTCCCGCCGTCATCGTCGATGCCCTGCTGGTGCTCGTCTTCGCGGCGATCGGCCGCGCATCGCACGATGAGAGCCCTGCCGGATTCCTGCTCACCGCCTGGCCGTTCCTGGTGGCGCTGCTGCTCGGGCATCTGCTGGCTGCGTTGCTGCCCGCACGTCCGCGTCGCCCGTGGTCGCTCCTGTGGGGGCTCGTCGTCTGGGTCGTGACCGTCGGCGGCGGGATGCTGTTGCGGGTGCTCAGCGGCGACACGGCTCAGGTGCCGTTCATCATCGTCGCCACCCTGACCCTCGGGGTCTTCCTGGTGGGGTGGCGCGGCATCACCGCCTTCGTGCGCCGGAGCCGTTCGCGTGCCGCGTCGACGCACGACGTGATCGCGGATGACGCGTCGACGGACGTCGCGCCCGGTGACGTTGCGCCCGATGAGACCGCGCCCGATGAGACCGCGCCCGATGACGTCGCGCCCACGCGGAGAGACGACGACCCCGTCGCCTGATCTCACGTCGTCGCAGTGCCCTGCTCGCTGCGGCTCAGCGCGGCATCTGTGCGGCGAGGCGCACATCCGACGTGATCTCGCGACGGGTCCAGTCGAACAGGTGCCGCGCATCGTACGTGCGGGAGCAGCGCGCGCAGGACGTGGGCCTGGTCGGACGTCGGTGCCGATAGGTCACATGGCCGGCGGGGCACCGGCCGACCCAGGGAGCCAGCTCGACCGCGGTCTCGCCGCGGTGCGTCGTGCCCCCGACGTAACCCAGGTCGCGCGCGACCCGTTTCCACGTGGAGCCGTGCGCGGCAGCGTGCCCGGCGAGAGCATGCGCGACCTCGTGGAGGAGCACCTGATGGATCTCGTCATCGTCGAAACGGGCGGCGAGGTATCGCGACACCGAGATGCGCTTCTTCGTGTAGTCGCACTGCCCGGCACGCCGCTTGGCATTGTCGAAGCCGAAGGACCAGGTGTCGTCGAGATGCATCCTGATGAGCGCCTCGCCCCAGATGCGCACACGGTCAAGATCCGCCATGGGCCCAGGGTAAGCCATGCCACCGACAGTGGGTGGCACCAGTCGGTGCGGAGTCTCAGCCGGCGACGAGCTGCGACGTGCGGCGGCGCTCGGTGGCGTCGATCGCGAGCAGCACGGTCTCGAGGTCGCTATCGGCCGCGCCGGCCTCTCGCCGCAGGAACAGCGAGCGCTTGAAGCTCTCACGCGCGGTGTCGTAGTCCTCGGCGTCGAAGGCGTTCTTGCCGTGGTGCTGATGCGCGAACGCGGCGATGGAGATCCATCCCTGGCCCTCCGCCTCCTCGGCGCACATCGCCAGCTCCTGGTCCGCGGCGGCATGCTGGCCGCGATACTGCTGGATCGTCGCGTGCAGCACTCGCGCCCGCAGCAGGTCCTTGCGCGTGCCCGCCATACGGGCCTGCCGCACGGCCTCGTCGGCGAGAGTCAGAGCCTCGTCGAGCCGACCGAGGACCTTGAGCAGCCAGACGCGCTCCAGCAGCGCGGGAAGACTGCGCTGCCCCTCGATCTCCTCGAGTCGCATCGCACATTCACTGAGGTCGACCAGCTCACGGAGGTTCTCCTGGTCGTATCCCCGGATGAAACTCATTGCTCTCCTTCCGCAGCGCCCTTCCTCCAGTGTGCCTGGCCCGTGCGCGCTCGCCCAGACGGCGCGCCCGTGACCGGGCATCCCGGCTTCGAGGTCAGCGCAGGAAGAGCGAGGCGTCGGGTCGGGGTGACGCCACGGCGTCCGCGTCGGTGACGATCCGCGCCCCCTGCACGAAGGTCGCAAGCTCCGCACCCTGCGCGATCTTGGCGGGGTGCGGGCCGGCGGCGAGCAGGCGCGGGAGCCACTCCGTCGGCAGCGGTGCAGCGGAGGCGGCGATCACGAGGTTGCCGAACCGGCGTCCCTTGAGCACCTGGGTGTCGGCGAGGACACCGATCTCCGGCAGCACTTCCGCGATCGTCGCGACCTGTCGGCGGGCGAAGGCGAGACCAGGTCCGTCGGCGACGTTCACCAGCAGCACGCCGCGCGGACCGAGCAGCTCCGACAGCTCGCGGTAGAACTCCACGCTGGTCAGATGCGCGGGGGTCTGGGCACCGGAGTAGACATCGGACACGACCAGATCGCACTTTCCGGCGAGAGCCGGGGGCAGCCGCTTGACCCCCTCGCGGGCATCGCCGATGCGGATGCGGATCGCCGCGCCCTTCGGCAGCGGAAGGTGCTCGCGCACGAGCTGTGCCAGCGGCGCCTCGAGCTCGATCACCTTTTGACGGGAGCCGGGTCGCGTGGCGTCGATGTAACGCGGGATGGTCAACGCGCCCGCACCCAGGTGCACGGCCGTGAGCGCCTCTCCCGGGGAGGTGAGCTGGTCGATCACGGCTCCCATGCGCACGATGTACTCGAAATGCAGGTGGGTGGGGTCGTCGAGGTCGACGTGCGACTGCGGGGTGTCGTCGACGATCAGCTCGAAGCCGCCGGCGAACTCCGACGGCATGATCCGGGCCAGGCCGCCATGATCGAGCCGGGCTTCGGGATGCTCGGTGTCTCGTGATCGCGTCCGGCCCATGGCACGAGCCTACGCCGTGGCATCCCTCCCGAATCGACTACCGCTGGTTGCCGACCGCGCAGGTCTCCTGCTCGAGCGTCTGCCCCGAGATGTCGGGAGGCAACGTGGTCCTGACATCGGGTACCTCGGTGGAGGTCGGATCGGGGGTCTCCGTCGTCTCCTCGGGAGCCGGCGTCGTGAGCTCGACGCCGCCATGCGTCGCGACGTCACCGGTGAGTTCCAGCGGCTGTCCGGACTTGACCGCGGTCCACAGGGCCTCGGCCGCATCCCAGTTCGGCACGACCTTGTTCGAGTCATCCGGGTCGGTGAGGTTCGGGTACTGGACGAACACGAAGTCGCTGAAGCGCACGTCTTTGAGGGCCAGTGCGATCTGCGCGAGGCGCAGCGGATCCTTCAACTCCTCGCTCGGCACGATGTTGTCGGCGACAGCACCGGCCAGACGCAGCACCGTGGGGATGTCGGTCAGCGTCTCCGAGCTGAGCACCTTCTTCGCGAGCCGCGACATGTACTGCTGCTGGTTCGAGATACGGGCCAGGTCGCTCTCATCGCCGACGCCGTGGCGGGTGCGGATGAACTGCAGGGCCTCGTATCCCGAGATGGTCTTCAGCCCGGCGGGCCAGTCGATGTTCGTGTACGGATCGCGGATGCCGTCGCCGGCGATGCAGACCTCCACACCGCCGATCGCATCGGTGATGGCCATCACGCCATCGAAGCTCATCTTCGCGGCGAACTCGATGGGCATGTCGGCGAGGGTGCTCACGGTCTTGACCACGCACGAGAGGCCGGCGTGCTGGAAGAGGGAGTTGATCGACTGCTTCTGCATCGGCGACGCGACAGAGCCGTCTGCGCGGGTGCACTCCGGCACGGGGATCATCAGGTCGCGGGGAAGCGAGACGACCGTGACATTGCGCGGCTCGGCGGAGACGTGCACGAGCAGGTTCACGTCGTTGAGGATGCCGCCGTCGGCCTCGGTGCAGCGCTCCTTGAGGAGCGCGGTCGTCTGTTCGCTGCACTCGTCTGTTCCGATGACGAGGATGCTGAACGCCTTGTCCCCCGGGTAGGCGCCGATGGTCGGCGGATCGACTTCGGGAGCCACTTCGAGTGTGACCGCATCTTGCCCTGCGCGGTTGAGCAGGTCTACCACGATGAACGATCCGACCGCGATCGCGGAGACGAGCACGACTCCCAGTGCGATGCCGAGGAAGCGCAGGAGCGTCGAGAAAGCGCTGCGGGTGGGGAGTGGCGCGTGTCGGGCGACCGGAGTGCGATCACCGCGCGCGTTACTGCGAGCCATGACGCGAGCCTACCTTTGGAAGAAATTGTTACGGGGGGATGACAATCTCGGAAATAACTTGCAGATAATTAGTTAGTCGTAAATACTTTTCCTACGGGCGAGCACTCGATTGCCGCCGAGTCATTTCAAAGAGGAGATCTTTCTGATGCACAAGCGCATTCTTCCGGTCGTGGCGCTGGGCGCCGCGGCCACGCTCGGTCTCGCGGCCTGCGCAGGCGGCAGCACGGGTGGCAGCACCGACGGAGAGGGCCAGGAGCTCACCGTCTGGATCATGAAGGGCACCAACCCCGACTCGTCGGCGTTCTACGATGCCGTCTCGACCGCCTTCGAAGAGAAGACCGGCGCCACGGTCAATATCGAAGAGGTCCAGTGGGCCGATGCGCACGACCGCTTCGTGACCTCGATCGCGGGTGGCACGACCCCCGATGTCGCCGAGACCGGCACCACCTGGACCGCTGAGTTCGCCGACGCCGGCGCGCTGCTCGAGCTCGACGACTACGTCGATGCCGAGAAGGGCCTCCGCGACGACCTGGTCGAGGGACTCGCCGTCGCCGGCACCTACGACGAGAAGCTCTACGGCATGCCCTGGTATGCGGGCGTCCGTTCGCTGGTCTACCGCACCGACGTGTTCGAGGAGCTCGGACTCGACGCCCCGAAGAACTGGGACGACATCGTCGCAGCCGGCGAGGCGATCAAGGCCGCGCACCCCGACATGCTCCCCTTCCCGGTGCCCGGTGACGCCGAGTTCCAGGTCTACCCCTGGGTCTGGGGCGCCGGCGGAGAGATCGCCACGCTCGATGGCAAGACCTGGACGAGCGAGCTCGACAGCGCCGAGTCGCAGGCGGGCATCGAGTTCTACACCGACCTGGCGACGAAGCACGGCTTCTCCTCGGCCGGCGCCACCACGTGGAAGGAGACCGATCTGCGTGACGCGTTCACCCAGGGCAACGTCGCGATGATGCTGTCCGGCTCCTGGACGCCGAAGGCGCTCATCGAGGCGAACCCCGAGCTCGAGGGCAAGATCGGTGCGGCCGTGATCCCCGGACAGGATGGCGGCATCGCCCCGTCCGTGCTCGGCGGATCCCACCTCTCGGTCTTCAACACCACCAAGAACGCCGACCTCGCGTGGCAGTTCGTCCAGCTGATGACCACCGGCGAGTTCGCCGAGCAGTGGGCAGACGAGACCGGCTACTTCCCGGGCGTCCAGTCCGCGATGGAGGAGGCCCTGGCCTCGACCGACCCGCTCGTCGCACCGTTCGCCGACCAGATGGTCAACGGCGGCGCATCCGTGCCGGTCACCCCGAACTTCGGCGCCGTGCAGGCGAAGAAGACGACCAACTCCATGATCCAGGCCATCCTCGGTGGTCAGAAGGACGTCGAGACCGCGACGAAGGATGCCGCGGCTGAGATGACCGACCTCCTCAACAAGTAAGGCACATTCCCTTCATGTCGATGGTGCAAGCGCCACTGCCGGCCACGGAGTCGGGGACCACCCCCGCCTCCGTGGCCGGCGGCCGATCGCGGCGAGGGTTCTCCCTCCTCACGGCCCGCCCCTGGCTCCTCCTCGCCCCCGGACTGATCATCCTCGCGGTGCTCATGCTCTGGCCGCTCGTCCAGGTGTTCATCTTCTCGCTGCAGGACTACGGCCTGCGTGAGATCAACACCGGCGAGAACAACTGGATCGGTCTCCAGAACTACGCAGAGGCGCTCACCAACCCGACGCTGTGGACCGTGGTCCTGCCGAACACGGTCGGCTTCGCGGTCGTCGCCGTGTTCGCGACCGTGGCCGTCGGCACGCTCGTCGCCCTGCTGCTCGCCCGTCTGGGCAGCGTCTGGCGCGTCATCGTGTCGAGCTGCATCATGGTCGCCTGGGCGATGCCCGCGGTGACCGGCACCTACGTCTGGACCTTCATCTTCGATGCCGACCGCGGCATCTTCAACGCGGTGCTCAAGGACCTCGGCCTGATGGACGGGTCGGTCAACTGGTTCACGAACCAGTGGTCCTTCTACGCCATCGTGCTTCTGAACGTCGTGCACCACGGCTTCCCGTTCGTCGCCATCACGGTGCTCGCCGGCCTGCTGGGCGTCTCGAAGGAGATGCTCGAGGCCGCGGCGCTCGACGGCGCGGGCGCGTGGACCCGCTTCTGGAAGATCATCTTCCCGACCCTGAAGCCCGTCTTCTCGGTGGTGATCATCCTGTCGACGATCTGGGACTTCAAGGTCTTCGCCCAGGTGTACCTGATGCCGGGAGGCAACGGCGGCAACCGCTCGGTGCTCAACCTCGGTGTCTGGTCCTATGTGGAGTCGTTCGGTCAGAACCGCTACGGCTTCGGTGCGGCGCTCGCCGTGCTGCTGACCCTCGTGCTGATCGGCATCACGATCGTGTACATCCGATCGCTCATGAAGGAGGACGAGCTGTGAACCCGCGCCCGTCGCTCGCCTCGCGGATCGGTGTCGGCATCGCCGTCGCCGCCGTCCTGATCTTCACCCTGTTCCCGGTGTACTGGATGATCTCCAGTGCCTTCGACGCGAAGGCCTCCAGCGGTGGGCAGTCCCTGCTGCCGCAGGAGTTCACGTTCGACAACTTCGCGTTCGTGCTCACCGACGGCGGGTTCGGCACCTACCTGCGCAACTCGGCGATCGTGGCGCTCGTCACGGTCCTCGTCAGCGCGGTCGTGTGCCTGCTCGCCGCCGTCGCGGTGGCCCGCTTCCGGTTCAAGTTCCGCACCACGGTGCTCATGATGATCCTCGTGGTGCAGATGGTGCCGCTCGAGGCGCTCGTGATCCCGCTGTTCCTGCAGGTCAAGACCCTCGGGCTCCTCAACAGCATCATCGGCCTGATGGTCGTCTACGTCGCCCTGTCGCTCGCGTTCGGGATCTGGATGCTGCGCGGCTTCGTCGCGGCCGTGCCGGTCGAGCTCGAGGAGGCCGCGTACATCGACGGTGCCAGCTGGTGGCGGATGTTCCGCTCGATCCTGCTGCCTCTGGTCATGCCCGGTCTGGTCGCGACCAGCATCTTCAGCTTCATCACGGCGTGGAACGAGTTCATCTTCGCCATGACGATCCTGGGCGCACAGACCGATCAGTACACTGTCTCGATCGGCCTGAAGTCGTTCTTCGGTCTGCACTCGAACGACTGGGGAAGCATCATGGCGGCGTCGACCATCATCACGATCCCCGTGATGATCTTCTTCGTGATCGTGCAGCGGCGTCTGTCCGCCGGCATGGTGGCGGGGGCGGTCAAGGGATGAGCGCGGATCTGACGCGGCTCGCGAACAGCGTGCTCTGGCCGGGCTTCTTCGGTACCGAGGCTCCGGCCTGGCTGCTCGACGAACTGCGCGGCGGTCTCGCCGGTGTCGTGTACTTCGGGCAGAACATCAGTGCGGGGCTGCCGGCGCTGAGCGCCTCGATCCTGGCGGCGAACCCGGATGCGCTGATCGGCGTCGACGAGGAGGGCGGGAGCGTGACCCGTCTGGAGTCGGCCGAGGGGTCTACGATCCCCGGCGCCGCTCAGCTCGGGCTGCTCGACGACCTGGTCGCCACCGAGCGGACGGGTGCCGAGCTCGCCCGACGCGTCGCGGCCGTCGGGGCGAACGTCGTCCTCGGCCCGGTCGCCGACGTGAACACCGATCCGCGCAACCCGGTCATCGGCGTGCGCTCGTTCGGCTCCGACGAGGACCTGGTGTCCCGCCATGCGGTCGCCGCGATCGACGGCATCCAGGACGGGGGCGTCGCGGCGTGCGTCAAGCACTTCCCCGGTCACGGCGACACACACCTCGACTCGCACCACGCCCTGCCCGAGATATCGCTCGACATCGAGGAGTTCGAGCGCGTGCACCTCGAGCCGTTCCGCGCCGCTGTCGAGGCCGGAGTCGACTCGATCATGACCGCGCACATCGTGGTCCCCGCGTGGGGCGAGGCCCCGGCGACGCTGAACCCGCGTATCCTCGGCATCCTCCGCGGCTGGGGTTTCGACGGCGTCATCATCACGGACGCGCTCGACATGGCCGCGATCCGCGAGACCGTCGGCATCGGCGGAGGAGCCGCGCTGGCGCTGGCCGCCGGCGCCGACCTGCTCTGCATCGGGAACCCCACCAACCCCGGAGAAGCAGCGCTTCCCGACCAGGACCTGCGTGACTTCCTGGCCGCACGCGACGGCATCGTCGCGGCCCTCCAGGACGGATCGCTCTCTCGGGAGCGGGTCGAGGAGGCGTCGCGTCGCGTCGCGGCCCTGGCGGCCAAGCTCCGTGCCGCCACGGACACGGCGGTAGCCCCGGCCGACGATTTCGATGCGGCGGAGATCATCCGTCGGGTGATCACGGTCACGGGGGAGCAGCCGGCACCGGCTCGCGCCCTCGCGGTGGTCGACGCTCGCCGTCGCTCCACGCTCGCGGTGGACAGCGCGGCCGCGTACGTCGCCGGTTCCCTGGCGGGTGCGGACCGGCGGATCCGTCTCGACGTCGCGAGCACCGAGGTCGCGGAGCAGGATCGTGTGCTCGACGAGATGACGGCGGATGCCGGCACCACCGTGATCCTCATCGATCGGCCGGATGCCGACGCCGACCAGCGCGCGCTCGTGGAGCGTGCCGCCGTCCGCGACCCGCATGCCGTGGTCGTGAACGTCGGACTCCCCGCACGCACGCCCCTGCCGCTGCCGACCGTCGAGGTCGCCGCCGCGAGCCGGGTCGGAGCGCAGATCGCCCGCGAGCGCCTGCTCGGCAGGGCCGGCTGAGTCGGGCCGCACGGTGGACGCAGACGTTCTCGCTCTGGTGCGGCGCTCGGTCTCACGACTGAGCGCCGCCGAAGCGCGCGTGGCTGAGACGATCCTGGCCGATCCGACCCTCGTGATCGATCTCGCGATCACGGATCTGGCCAAGCTCTGCCAGACGTCGCTGTCCACCGTGGCCCGGTTCGCCCAGTCGCTGGGATTCAGCGGCTATCGAGAGCTGCGCGTCGCCGTCGCCCGCACTGTGACTCTCGAACAGGCGCAGCAGGCACGCTTCAGCCTCGACACGACCGCGATCGACCCGGGCGACGAACCGGCCGCGATCGCAGCGAAGCTCGCCGCCCAGGAGATCGACGCGATCGAGAAGACCGCGCTCGGCATCGACGCCGCAGGCCTCGACCGTGTCGCGCACGCGGTGGTCGCCGCCCGGCACATCGACCTCTTCGGCCAGGCCGCCTCGTCGCTGACGGCGCAGGACCTGCAGCTCAAGCTCTCGCGCATCGGCTGCTCGGTCTCGCACTCCGCCGACCCGCATCTCGCCGTCACCACGGCATCGCTGCGCACCGCGGAGGACGTGGCGATCGCGTTCTCGCACGGCGGTGAGACGCAAGAGACCGTGCGGGCGCTCGAGGTCGCCCGGGACGCCGGTGCGCTCGTGGTCGC
Organism: Microbacterium sp. NPDC087591; assembly: GCF_044743625.1. NCBI lineage: Bacteria > Bacillati > Actinomycetota > Actinomycetes > Micrococcales > Microbacteriaceae > Microbacterium > Microbacterium sp. NPDC087591. The sequence continues at coordinate 743,565 of NZ_JBIUWU010000001.1, read as the reverse complement.
CGTGACGAGTGCGGAGGAGTCCACGCTCGCGGCGGTCGCCGACGTGGTGCTGCTCACGCACGCGCATGAGTCGCCGTTCCGCATGGCCGCGATGTCGAGTCGCATCGCGCAGCTCGCCCTGGTCGACGTGCTGTTCGTGCGCGTGGTGCAGCTGCGCGGAGAGCCCGTCGTGATCCCGCTGCAGCGTACGCACGATGCCGCGGCGTCCCGGCAGCGGCCTCGGCCCAGCACCCAGGACTGACGCCCCCGCATCCGGACGGCTGCCTGAGGCGTCTGCTGCCGTCGATACCGGATTGCAACCTGGATGCGTTTGGCATCTGTGGATCCGCTGGGTAGCGTCGAGGCATCACCGTGTCCAGAGGCGACGAAGCCTCGGGAACGCGCAACGAAGCGCCCGACAGGGAAGGTACACACAATGCACCAATCAGTCATGCGACGGCGAGGACTCATCGCCATCACCGGAGCCACGCTCGCGGCTCTCGTCCTGGCAGGATGCGTCGCCAGCGACCGCGGAGACGAGGGTTCCGAGGGATCCGGGGATGTCGACGGCACCTTCGTGTTCGCCGCATCATCCGACCCCGCCAGCCTCGACCCCGCCTTCGCCCAGGACGGCGAGAGCTTCCGCGTCTCGCGTCAGATCTTCGAAGGACTCGTGGGCACGAAGCCCGGTACGGCAGACCCCGCACCGCTGCTCGCCGAGAGCTGGGAGTCGTCGGACGACGGCATGTCGCACACCTTCGCGCTGAAGGAGGGGGTGACGTTCCAGGACGGCACTCCGTTCAACGCCGAAGCGGTCTGCGTCAACTTCGACCGCTGGTACAACTGGACCGGTCTCGCGGCATCCGAGGCCTTCGGGTACTACTACAACAAGCTCTTCAAGGGCTACGCCTCCAATGCCGCCGACGCCGTCTACAAGTCCTGCACGCCCGACGGCGACTACTCGGTCACGATCGAACTGAACAAGCCGTTCGCCGGCTTCGTGGCGTCGCTCTCCCTGCCCTCCTTCTCGATGCAGAGCCCGTCGGCGATGCAGGAGTTCGGAGCGGATGACGTGAGCGGTTCCGCCGAGGCTCCGGTGCTCTCCGAGTACGCGACCGCGCACCCGGTCGGCACCGGCCCCTACCAGTTCGACGAGTGGGCTCCGGGTGAGCAGGTCACGCTGAAGTCCTACGCCGACTACTGGGGCGACAAGGGCCAGGTCGACAAGATCATCTTCCGCACGATCGACGACCCGACCGCCCGCCGCCAGGCGCTCGAATCGGGGTCGATCGACGGCTACGACCTGGTCGGTCCCGCCGACACCAAGGCGCTCGAGGGCGACGGCTTCACCATGGTGTCGCGCCCGCCGTTCACGATCCTGTACCTCGCCTTCAACCAGGCGGTGCCTGAACTTCAGGACCCGAAGGTCCGCGAGGCGCTGTCGTACGCGGTCGACAAGGACGCGCTGATCACCCAGGTGCTGCCGGAGGGCACGCAGAAGGCGATCGAGTTCGTTCCCGAGGTCGTCAACGGCTACAACCCCGACGTCACGACGTACGACTACGACCCCGAGAAGGCGAAGGAGCTGCTCGCCGAGGCCGGCTATGACGAGGCCAACCCGCTGAAGCTGACCTTCAACTACCCGGTCAACGTCTCGCGTCCGTACATGCCGGACCCCGAGCAGATCTTCACCGTGCTGTCGTCGCAGCTGTCCGAGGTCGGCGTCGAGACCACCCCGGTCTCGGAGGAGTGGGTCGAGTACCTCGACCGCACCACCGGGACCTCCGACCACGGCATCCACCTGCTGGGATGGACCGGCGACTACAACGACACCGACAACTTCGTCGGCGTCTTCTTCGGACAGAAGAGCTCCGAGTGGGGCTTCGACAACCCGGAGCTGTTCCAGAAGCTGACCGAGGCACGTGGCGTCTCGAACCTCGAGGAGCAGACCGCGCTGTACGAGGACATCAACGAGATGGTCGCCCAGTTCATCCCGGGCATCCCGCTCGCGCACCCGGCGCCGACGCTCGCGTTCGACCCGCGTGTCAAGAGCTACCCCGCCAGCCCGGTGAACGACGAGGTCTTCACGGACATCGTCCTCACCAAGTAGGTCTGACCGATTGACATGTCGGCCCCCGGTCCCGCGTTCTCGGCGGGACCGGGGGCACGGCGTACCTTCTGATCAACGGAGATCTTCTTGCTGCGCACCATCGGCAGGCGACTGCTATTCCTCATCCCCACCCTGTTCGGGCTCAGCATTCTGCTGTTCGCCTGGGTCAGGGCCCTCCCCGGTGGCCCCGCCGTCGCCCTTCTCGGTGAGAAGGCGACACCGGAGGCCGTCGCCAGAGTCAACGAGCTCTACGGCTTCAACAAGCCGCTCATCGAGCAGTACTTCATCTGGGTCGGACGTCTCCTGCAGGGTGACTTCGGCACCTCGATCCAGACCAACCGGCCCGTCGTCGAGGAGTTCATGCGACGGTTCCCCGCGACCCTCGAGCTGAGCGTGATGGCGCTGATCTTCGCGATCGGCGTCGGCATCCCGCTCGGCTACTGGGCCGCACGCCGTCACGGCAAGTTCAGCGACCACGCCTCCGTGGTGCTGAGCCTGGTCGGAATCACGATCCCGGTGTTCTTCCTGGCGTTCATCCTCAAGTACATCTTCGCGGTGCAACTGGGATGGCTGCCGTCGGACGGACGCCAGAATCCACGAATAGACGCCACGCATCCCACCGGGTTCTACGTGTGGGACGGCATCATCACCGGGGAGTTCGACGCGGCGTGGGATGCGATCCTGCATCTCGTGCTGCCCGCGCTGGCACTCGGCACCATCCCGCTCGCGATCATCGTCCGCATCACCAGGGCCAGTGTGCTCGAGGTGCAGAACGCGGACTACGTGCGCACGGGCCGCGCCAAGGGCGTCGGATCCTCGATGCTGCGCAACCGCTTCATCCTGCGCAACGCCATGCTCCCGGTGATCACCACGATCGGACTGCAGACCGGGCTCCTCATCTCGGGGGCGGTGCTCACCGAGACGGTGTTCGCCTTCCCGGGGATCGGCTCGTTCCTCGCGCGGGCGATCTTCACCCGCGACTTCCCGGTGCTGCAGGGCTTCATCATCTTCATCGCGATCGCCTACGCCCTGATCAACCTCGCCGTCGACGTGTCGTACAGCTTCATCGATCCGAGAGTGAGGGTCCAATGATGACTCGCGCCAGTGCTCCACAGGAGGTCGCGTCATGAGCGTCGCCCTTCCTCCCGCCCAGGGCGGCGGACTCATCGACACCGTCGCCATCGCCCAGGCCGATCTGAAGGACGGCCCCGGCGGCTTCTGGCGCGACGTGTTCCGCCGACTGCGTCGCAACCCGACCGCCTGGATCGGGGCGGGCATCGTGCTGCTGTTCGTGCTGGTCGCGGCGCTCGCACCCCTGATCGCGCCCTATCCGGAGACCGCGCTCCCCGGGGCGAAGTTCATCACCCCGACGCACATCCCCGGACCGGGTGAGCTGCCGGAGTTCCCGCTCGGACTCGACCGCTTCGGCGGCGATGTGCTGTCGAAGCTCATCTGGGGCGCGCAGGCATCGCTGCTCATCGGCGTGATCTCGACCGCCATGGGTCTGGTGGGCGGCATGATCCTCGGCCTCCTCGCCGGAACCTTCGGGGGATGGGTCGACACGCTCATCATGCGCATCGTCGACATCATCCTGTCGGTGCCGAACCTGCTCCTCGCGGTGTCGATCGCCGCGATCCTCGGGCAGACCCCGTACGCGGTGATGATCGCGATCGGGGCCTCGCAGGTGCCGATCTTCGCCCGCCTGCTGCGGGCATCGATGTTGCAGCAGCGCTCCAGCGACTACGTGCTGTCGGCCCAGACCCTCGGCCTCGGTCGCGGATCGATCACCATGTCGCACGTGCTCCCGAACGCCATCGGTCCCGTGATCGTGCAGGGAACCCTGACGCTCGCGACCGCGGTGATCGACGCGGCCGCGCTGTCGTTCCTCGGTCTCGGCGGAGGACGCCCGGAGACGGCGGAGTGGGGCCGCATGCTCACCTATGCGCAGGCGGAACTGGCGATCGCGCCGTGGTTGGCGTTCCTCCCCGGTATCTGCATCGCGGTCACCGCGCTCGGCTTCACGTTGTTCGGTGAAGCGCTGCGCGAGGCCATGGACCCGAGAACGAGGGCACGATGAACGCCAAGAACGAGAATCAGACGTCCGGCGCACCACTGCTGTCGGTGCAGGGACTCGCCGTCGACTTCGCCACCATGGACGGCGTCGTGCACGCGGTCGAGGGGGTGGACCTCGACATCACCGCGGGGGAGACCGTCGCGATCGTGGGTGAGTCCGGCTCCGGCAAGTCGACCACGGCGATGGCGATCATCGGCCTGCTGGCCGGCGGCGGCCGCATCGCCTCCGGCAGCATCCGACTCGACGGCCGCGAGATCACGCACGCCTCGGAGCACGAGCTGCGGTCGATCCGTGGGCGCGACATCGGGCTGGTGCCGCAGGACCCGATGTCGAACCTGAATCCGGTCGCGAAGATCGGCACCCAGGTCGCCGAGACCCTGCTCGCACACGGACTCGCCACGAGGCAGAACGTGCACGAGAAGGTCGTTCAGGCGCTCACCGCGGCGGGCCTGCCCGATCCGGAGCGGCGTGCGAAGCAGTATCCGCACGAGTTCTCCGGTGGCATGCGACAGCGGGCGCTGATCGCGATCGGCCTCGCCTGCAGTCCGCGGCTGCTGATTGCGGATGAGCCGACCAGTGCGCTCGACGTCACGGTGCAGCAGACGATCCTCGACCAGATCGGCGCGATGACACGGGAGCTCGGCACCGCGGTGCTGCTCATCACGCACGACCTCGGTCTCGCAGCCGAGCGCGCGGAGCGGGTCATCGTGATGCATCGAGGGAAGGTGGTCGAGCAGGGGTCTGCGCGTCAGATCCTCGAGTCGCCGCAGCATCCGTACACGCAGTCGCTCGTGAAGGCCGCGCCGTCGGTCGCCGCCGCGCGACTGCGACCGGAGGCCTTCCACGTCGAGGAGCGCGACGCGGAGTCGGAGCCGCAGGCAGCGGCCTCCGCCGACAACATCGTCGAGATCGAGAACCTGACCAAGGTGTACCCGGTGCGCGGTCGCGGCGACGACTTCGTCGCCGTGAAGGACGTGTCGTTGGCGATCCCGCGCGGCGAGACGGTCGCGATCGTGGGCGAGTCGGGGTCGGGCAAGACGACCACCGCGCGGATGCTGCTCAAGGTCGTCGAGCCGACCAGCGGTCTCATCCGCTTCGAGGGCAAGGACATCTCCTCGCTGGGCAAGGCCGAGACGCGGGACTTCCGGCAGCGCGTGCAGCCGATCTTCCAGGATCCGTACTCGAGCCTGAACCCGATGTTCACGATCGAGAGGCTGATCTCCGAACCGCTCGACTTCTATCGGCGGGGGAGCGGAGCCGAGCGGCGTGCGCGGGTGCGACAGCTGCTCGACGACGTGGCGCTGCCCCAGTCGATGCTGCGGCGCTATCCGTCGGAGCTCTCCGGCGGGCAGCGTCAGCGCGTCGCGATCGCCAGGGCGCTCGCGCTGTCGCCGGATCTCATCGTGTGCGACGAGCCCGTCTCGGCGCTCGACGTGCTGGTGCAGGACCAGATCCTGACGCTGCTCGGCGATCTGCAGCGCGAGTACGGGCTGAGCTACCTGTTCATCTCGCACGACCTCGCGGTGGTGCGGCTGATCAGCGACTACGTGTGCGTCATGAAGGACGGAGCGCTGGTGGAGGCGGCGTCGTCGGAGGAGATCTTCACCAATGCGCGCGACCCGTACACGCGGCGACTGCTCGCCTCGATCCCCGGCAACGAGCTGAACATCGCGTCCTGAGGCCCCGGTCGTCGAGACCCATCGCGCCCGGCGAGACCCACCCGTCCAGACGTCTGGACGGGTGGGTCTCGACGCGGACAGTGGGTCTCGGGGTGCCCGGCCGGCCAATACCGCAGCATCCGAGATTGGTCAAGGACTGCGCTTGCCATGTCGCCGAATCGTGCGTATAGTTGGTAGTTGCGCTCGCTTCTCCCTGCCCTCATATGGTGGTCGGCATCTGTTGAGTCTTTGAGCGCACACTCCACCTGACGACAAAGGAATCGAGAAGCCCTGCGGGGCTCACGGAGGTTATTCCCTTGGCTGCTGCTCGCAACGCATCCACATCCACCACCACCAAGAACGGACGCGGAGCTTCCCGTCTTTCGTTCGCCAAGATCTCCGACACGCTGACGGTCCCTGACCTTCTCGCCCTGCAGACCGAGTCCTTCGGTTGGCTCGTCGGCAACGACGACTGGAAGGCTCGCGTCGCCGAGGCCAAGAAGGCCGGGCGCACCGACGTCAACGAGATCAGCGGTCTCGGCGAGATCTTCGAGGAGATCTCTCCGATCGAGGACCTCGGCGAGACGATGCAGCTCTCGTTCACGAACCCCTACCTCGAGCCGGAGAAGTACTCGATCGAGGAGTGCAAGGAGCGTGGCAAGACCTACGCCGCTCCGCTGTACGTCGAGGCCGAGTTCATGAACCACCTCACGGGTGAGATCAAGACCCAGACGGTCTTCATGGGCGACTTCCCGCTTCAGACGGGCAAGGGCACGTTCATCATCAACGGCTCCGAGCGCGTCGTCGTGTCGCAGCTCGTGCGCTCGCCGGGTGTCTACTTCGACAAGACCCCCGACAAGACGTCCGACAAGGACATCGTGTCGGCACGTGTCATCCCGAGCCGCGGTGCCTGGCTCGAGTTCGAGATCGACAAGCGCGACCAGGTCGGCGTGCGCGTCGACCGCAAGCGCAAGCAGTCGGTCACCGTCTTCCTCAAGGCGCTGGGTATGACCAGCGAGGAGATCCTCGCCGAGTTCGCCGGCTACACCTCCATCGAGGAGACGCTCGCGAAGGACACCATCGTCACGAAGGAAGATGCGCTCCGCGACATCTACCGCAAGCTGCGTCCGGGCGAGCAGGTCGCCGCCGAGGCCGCCCGTGCGCTGCTGGACAACTTCTACTTCAACCCGAAGCGCTACGACCTCGCGAAGGTGGGTCGCTACAAGATCAACCAGAAGCTCGGTCTCGACCAGCCGCTGACCTCGTCGGTCCTGACCGTCGAGGACATCGTCGCGACGATCAAGTACCTCGTGCGTCTGCACGCCGGTACCGAGGAGACCTTCACGGGCATCCGCTCGGGCAAGAAGGCCGAGATCCGCCTCGCGACCGACGACATCGACAACTTCGGCAACCGTCGCATCCGCGCGGTGGGCGAGCTGATCCAGAACCAGGTCCGCACCGGTCTGTCCCGCATGGAGCGCGTCGTCCGCGAGCGCATGACCACGCAGGACATCGAGGCGATCACGCCGCAGACCCTGATCAACGTGCGCCCCGTCGTCGCCGCGATCAAGGAGTTCTTCGGAACGTCGCAGCTGTCGCAGTTCATGGACCAGAACAACCCTCTGGCGGGACTGACGAACAAGCGTCGTCTGTCCGCGCTCGGCCCCGGTGGTCTCTCGCGTGACCGCGCCGGCGTCGAGGTCCGTGACGTGCACCCGTCGCACTACGGCCGTATGTGCCCGATCGAGACCCCGGAAGGCCCGAACATCGGTCTGATCGGTGCGCTCGCGACGTTCGCACGCATCAACTCGTTCGGCTTCATCGAGACCCCGTACCGCAAGGTCGAGAACGGCGTCGTCACCGAGCACATCGACTACCTCACGGCGTCGGAAGAGGTCGACTTCAACATCGCGCAGGCGAACGCCCCGCTCGATGCCCAGGGTCGCTTCATCGAAAGCCACGTCCTGGCCCGCCCCAAGGGCGGCAGCGGCGAGGTCGACATGTTCCTCCCGGAGGACATCGGCTACATCGACGTCTCCCCGCGCCAGATGGTGTCGGTCGCGACCTCGCTCGTGCCGTTCCTCGAGCACGACGACGCGCAGCGCGCCCTCATGGGTGCCAACATGCAGCGTCAGGCTGTGCCGCTGCTGCGCAGCGACTCGCCGCTCGTCGGAACCGGTATGGAGGGCTACACGGCCATCGATGCCGGTGACGTGATCACCGCCGAGAAGGCCGGTGTCGTCACCGAGGTCTCCGCGGACCGCGTCGTCGTCATGCTCGACGAGGGTGGAACGCAGGAATACCACCTCCGCAAGTTCGACCGCTCCAACCAGGGCACGTCGTACAACCAGAAGGTCGTCGTCAACGCCGGTGAGCGCGTCGAGGTCGGAGAGGTCATCGCCGATGGCCCCGCCACCGAGAACGGCGAGCTGGCACTCGGGAAGAACCTCCTCGTCGCGTTCATGACGTGGGAGGGCTACAACTTCGAGGACGCGATCATCCTGAGCCAGGACCTGGTGAAGGACGACACCCTCTCCTCGATCCACATCGAGGAGTACGAGGTCGACGCCCGCGACACCAAGCTCGGCAAGGAGGAGATCACCCGTGACCTCCCCAACGTCAGCCCTGAGCTGCTGAAGGACCTAGACGAGCGCGGCATCATCCGCATCGGCGCCGAGGTCCGCCCCGGCGACATCCTCGTCGGCAAGGTCACGCCGAAGGGTGAGACCGAGCTGTCGGCCGAGGAGCGCCTGCTCCGCGCGATCTTCAACGAGAAGAGCCGTGAAGTCCGTGACACCTCGCTGAAGGTGCCCCACGGCGAGCAGGGCACGATCATCGCCGTCAAGGAGTTCAACGCCGAGGATGGCGACGACGAGCTCGGCTCCGGCGTCAACCGCCGCGTCGTGGTCTACATCGCCCAGAAGCGCAAGATCACCGAGGGTGACAAGCTCGCCGGCCGTCACGGCAACAAGGGTGTCATCGCGAAGATCCTCCCGATCGAGGACATGCCGTTCCTCGCGGACGGAACTCCGGTCGACATCGTGCTGAACCCGCTCGGCATCCCGGGTCGAATGAACTTCGGCCAGGTGCTGGAGACCCACCTCGGGTGGATCGCCAAGCAGGGCTGGAAGGTCGAGGGCAAGCCCGAGTGGGCCGCCCGTCTGCCGGAAGAGGCGTTCGAAGCCGCTCCCAACACGAAGGTCGCCACCCCGGTGTTCGACGGTGCGAGCGAGGAGGAGATCGCCGGTCTCCTCAACGTGACCACCCCGACCCGCGACGGCGTGCGCCTGATCGACTCCACCGGAAAGACGCAGCTGTTCGACGGCCGCTCCGGTGAGCCGTTCCCGGCTCCGATCTCCGTGGGCTACATGTACATCCTGAAGCTGCACCACCTGGTCGACGACAAGATCCACGCACGTTCCACGGGTCCGTACTCGATGATCACCCAGCAGCCGCTCGGTGGTAAGGCGCAGTTCGGTGGACAGCGCTTCGGTGAGATGGAGGTGTGGGCCCTCGAGGCCTACGGCGCCGCATACGCGCTCCAGGAGCTCCTCACGATCAAGTCCGACGACATCCTCGGCCGCGTCAAGGTGTACGAGGCGATCGTCAAGGGCGAGAACATCCAGGAGCCCGGCATCCCCGAGTCCTTCAAGGTGCTCATGAAGGAGATGCAGTCGCTCTGCCTGAACGTCGAGGTGCTCTCGGCCGACGGCACGCTGGTCAACCTCCGTGACACCGACGACGAGGCCTTCCGTGCAGCGGAAGAGCTCGGAATCAACATCTCCAGCCGCTTCGAGGCCGCCTCGATCGACGAGATCTAACCCTTCGACGGGCTCAGGGACCCAGTGGGTTGCTGAGCCTGTCGAAGCCCCCGATTTCTTCAGAAGAATTCCGACACAGGAGAATTAGTGCTCGAGTCAAACACTTTCGACGAGCTTCGCATCGGCCTGGCCACTGCGGACCACATCCGCGCGTGGTCGTACGGTGAGGTCAAGAAGCCCGAAACCATCAACTACCGCACGCTGAAGCCGGAGAAGGACGGTCTCTTCGGAGAGCAGATCTTCGGCCCGTCCCGCGACTGGGAGTGCGCCTGCGGCAAGTACAAGCGTGTCCGCTTCAAGGGCATCGTCTGCGAGCGCTGCGGCGTGGAGGTCACCAAGAGCTCCGTCCGTCGTGAGCGCATGGGTCACATCGAGCTCGCCGCTCCCGTCACCCACATCTGGTACTTCAAGGGCGTGCCCTCGCGTCTGGGCTACCTGCTCGACATGGCGCCGAAGGACCTCGAGAAGGTCATCTACTTCGCCGCGTACATGGTGATCTCGGTCGACGAGGAAGCTCGTCACCGCGACCTCGGCACGCAGGAGAACAACATCCGTCTCGAGCTCAAGACGCTCGGTGACCGTCGCGACTCGAAGATCGCCGAGCGCCTCGCACGCCTGGAGGAGGAGCTCGCTGCCCTCGAGGCCGAGGGTGCCAAGGCCGACGTCAAGAAGAAGGTCAAGGACGCCGCCGAGAAGGAGATGTCGCTCATCCGCAAGGGTGCCGACGAGGCGATCGCCAAGCTCGAGCGCGTGTGGGAGGACTTCCGCACGCTCGAGGTCGGCGCACTCCGCCCCGAGGATGACGTCTTCCACGAGCTGCAGGACCGTTTCGGTCAGTACTTCGAGGCCTACATGGGCGCCGAGTCGATCCAGCGTCGCCTTGCGGCCTTCGACCTCGTCGCCGAGGCGGAGAACCTGCGCCTGCAGATCTCCGAGGGCAAGGGCCAGCGCAAGATCCGTGCGATCAAGCGCCTGAAGGTCGTCAGCTCGTTCCTGGAGACCGGCATGAGCCCGGCCGCCATGGTCCTCGACGTCGTTCCGGTGATCCCGCCGGAGCTGCGCCCGATGGTGCAGCTCGACGGTGGCCGCTTCGCGACCTCCGACCTCAACGACCTCTACCGTCGTGTGATCAACCGCAACAACCGTCTTCGTCGTCTGATCGACCTCGGTGCCCCCGAGATCATCGTCAACAACGAGAAGCGCATGCTGCAGGAGGCCGTCGACGCACTGTTCGACAACGGCCGTCGTGGTCGCCCCGTCACCGGTACCGGTAACCGCGCCCTGAAGTCGCTCAGCGACATGCTCAAGGGTAAGCAGGGTCGTTTCCGTCAGAACCTGCTCGGCAAGCGCGTCGACTACTCGGGCCGTTCGGTCATCATCGTCGGCCCGCAGCTGAAGCTGCACCAGTGCGGTCTGCCCAAGCAGATGGCTCTGGAGCTCTTCAAGCCGTTCGTCATCAAGCGCCTGATCGACCTCGGTCACTCGCAGAACATCAAGGCCGCCAAGCGTGCCGTCGAGCGCACCCGTCCCGAGGTCTGGGACGTGCTCGAGGAGATCATCCGTGAGCGTCCGGTTCTGCTGAACCGTGCACCCACGCTGCACCGCCTCGGCATCCAGGCGTTCGAGCCCCAGCTCGTCGAGGGTAAGGCCATCCAGCTGCACCCGCTCGTCTGCGCGGCGTTCAACGCCGACTTCGACGGTGACCAGATGGCTGTGCACCTGCCGCTGTCGGTCGAGGCTCAGGCCGAGGCCCGCGTGCTGATGCTCGCCTCGAACAACATCCTGAAGCCGTCCGACGGACGTCCGGTCACCCTGCCTTCGCAGGACATGATCATCGGTCTGCACCACCTGACCACGGTCAAGGCGGGCGCAGCCGGTGAGGGCCGTGCATTCGGTTCGGTGGGCGAGGCGATCCTGGCCAAGGACGAGGGAACCCTCGACCTGCAGGCGAAGATCCGCATCCGCATCCCCGGTCTGACGTTCCTCGAGGGCGAAGCTCCCGAGGGCTACGAGCGCCACGGTCTCGTGGACGCCTCGCTGGGTCAGGCGATCTTCAACGACACGCTGCCGAAGGGCTACCCGTTCGTCCGCGAGCAGGCGGACAAGAACAAGCTGTCGCAGATCGTCAACAAGCTGGCCGAGGAGTACCCCAAGGTCGAGACCGCTGCATCGCTGGACCGCATCAAGGACGCCGGCTTCTACTGGGCCACGCGCTCCGGTGTGACCGTCGCCCTGAGCGACATCCTGACCCCGCCGAACAAGGCGGAGATCGTCGCGGGCTACGAGAAGCAGGCCGCGAAGGTCCAGTCGCAGTACGAGAAGGGTCTGACGACCGACTCGGAGCGTCGCCAGGAGCTCATCAAGATCTGGACCGAGGCGACCGACGAGGTTCAGGCGGCCATGAAGGCCAACTTCCCCGAGGACAACACCATCAACCGCATGGTGTCGTCTGGTGCTCGTGGTAACTGGCTGCAGATCCGGAACATCGCCGGTATGCGTGGTCTGGTGAACAACCCCAAGGGTGAGATCATCCCGCGTCCGATCATCTCCTCGTACCGCGAGGGTCTGTCGGTGGCGGAGTACTTCATCGCGACGCACGGTACCCGTAAGGGTCTGGCTGACACCGCTCTGCGTACCGCCGACTCGGGTTACCTGACCCGTCGTCTGGTGGATGTCTCGCAGGACGTCATCATCCGCGAGGACAACTGCGGCACGTCGAAGGGCCTCGAGCTCCCGATCGCCGCGGTGGACTCGACCGGCACGCTGGTCCGCGACGCCAACGTCGAGAACTCTGTGTTCGCTCGTACGCTCTCCTCCGCCGTCATCGACAGCAACGGCGACGTGCTCGCCGATGCCGGTGAAGACGTCGGCGACGTGCTGATCGACAAGCTGGTCGCGGCGGGTGTCGAGACCATCAAGGTGCGCTCGGTCCTGACCTGCGACTCCGCCGTCGGTGTGTGCGCGCAGTGCTACGGCCGTTCGCTGGCGACGGGTAAGACCGTCGACATCGGCGAGGCCGTCGGCATCATCGCGGCCCAGTCGATCGGTGAGCCCGGTACCCAGCTGACGATGCGTACGTTCCACACGGGTGGTTCGGCATCGGCGGATGACATCACGCAGGGTCTTCCCCGTGTGCAGGAGCTCTTCGAGGCTCGTACCCCCAAGGGTGCGTCCCCGATCTCCGAGGCCGACGGTCGCATCACGATCGACGAGACCGACAAGGGCAAGAAGGTCATCCTGACGCCCGACAGCGGCGACGAGCCCGTCATCTACCCGGTGCTGAAGCGCGCGACGCTTCTCGTCGAGGATGGCCAGCACGTCACCGTCGGTCAGCCGATCCTGGTCGGAACGCTCGACCCCAAGGAGATCATGCGTGTCATGGGTGCTCGCGAGGTGCAGCGTTACCTCGTCGGCGGCGTCCAGGGCGTGTACCGCTCGCAGGGTGTGCCGATCCACGACAAGCACATCGAGGTCATCGTCCGTCAGATGCTCCGCAAGGTCACCGTCGTCGATCACGCCGACACGACCCTGCTGCCGGGTGAGATGGTCGACCTCAAGCGCTACCAGACGATCAACCGCGAGGCTGTGGCAGAGGGCAAGCGCCCCGCGTCCGGCCGTCCGGAGCTGATGGGTATCACGAAGGCGTCGCTCGCGACCGAGTCGTGGCTGTCCGCTGCGTCCTTCCAGGAGACGACCCGCGTGCTCACGCAGGCCGCCATGGAGGGCAAGCGCGACCCGCTGGTCGGTCTCAAGGAGAACGTCATCATCGGTAAGCTCATCCCCGCCGGAACCGGTCTCTCGAAGTACCGCGACGTCACGGTCGAGGCCACCGAGGAAGCCAAGAGCGAGCGCTACCCGAACCGGATCTTCGCATCCGACGGCGCGTACGCGGACGGCGACTTCGGCTACGTCGACTTCGACGCGTTCTCGACGGACGACATCACCCCCGGTACTTACAACTGAGTACTGAGTGACTGAGAAGGCCCCAGGCGATTCGCCTGGGGCCTTCTTCGCGTCCGGGACGCCGCGATGCCGCCGAGTGCACGAGAAGCTGCCGAGTGCACGAGAAGCTGCCGAGTGCACGGCCTGCGTGCGTCAGGAACCCGTGCACTCGCGGTGAAGCCGTGCACTCGGCGGCCCCGAGGCGAACGTCAGTCGAACAGGCTCGCCACGATCGCGGAGGTGTATCCCGTGGGGGCGAGGTTCGAGTAGCGGGTGTCGATCAGTACGTCCTGACGCCAGAACAGGGTGCGGCCGTCCGTGACGGGATACTGTTCGTTCTGCCAGGTCTTCTCGCAGCGGGTGCCGCCGTCGGGCGTGAAGCACGAGAAGCCCTCGTCATCGGCCAGCGCGTTCAGCATGTCTAGGGCGGGCCCGCGGTTCATCTTCGAGATCGTGGTGGTGAGTCGCGTGGTGTCGGCGCGGGGGTCAGCCCAGTTGCACGTGAGGGACCCGTCGCTGCCGACGCCCGAGGGACCGAACGCCTCGTCGTTGAGAGGGATGCCGTCGAGCTGCGCCAGTACGTCGGCCGACAGGATCGCGCGGCAGTCGGTCGGCAACGCGATCGGAGCCAGGGTCGGTGTCGGGCTGGGAGAGGGAGACCCTGGAGCGTCCGGCCCTGCTGTCTCTGATGAGGTCGGGGTCGAAGACGGCTCGGCACCTTCACCGCCCGTCTGCGGTGCGCACGCGGCAAGCAGGGTGATCAGGGCGAGAGCTGCGGCGGCACCGGAGAGTCGGACGTTCATGGCCACACCGTACTGCCCGGAATACCGGCGGCGCGGGAGGATCGCGGTGTGCCCGCGTGCGACCCTGTGGCGCGGTAATGTCGGCAGGTGAGCAATGTGACTTCTCCCGCCGGTTCCGTGGTCGTGATCGGCGATGCCCTGATCGATGAGATCCGTGACGATTCCGGTGTGCGGGAGCTGGTCGGTGGCGCCGCGCTCAACGTGGCTGTCGGCCTGCGGCGTCTGGGTGTCGAGACGACTCTGATCGCGATGGTCGGTGATGACGAGGCGGGTGCGCACATCCGCGAGTATCTGTCGGACCACGGCGTGCGACTGATCTCGAGCGAGGCGCCGCATGGGTCGTCACGGGCGATCGTGCAGCGGGCGGCGAACGGCGAGCCGCACTACGTCTTCAACGACGCGGCGCAGCAGCGCAGCATCCGCTATTCGGATGAAGCGCGCCGGGCGATCGCGGATGCCGGTCTCGTCGCGATCAGCTGCTTCCCCTTCGATGTGCCGGCCGAGGTCGGCGCGCTCGTCGACGCTCTGGGCGATGCCCGCGTCGCGGTGGACCCCAACCCGCGGACGGGCATGCTGAGAGATCGCGCGGAGTTCGTGCGCGGGTTCGAGCGTCTCGCTGCTGGGGCGGCGATCGTGAAGGTCGGAGCGGATGACGCGGCGATCCTCTACGACGGCGACCTGGATGCCCTGCGGGTGCGCCTCCGCGATCTCGGCGCCGCCGCCGTGCTGGCCACGGCGGGTGCCGACGGCGCCACGATCGACACGGATACCGGTGTCGCCTCGGCGCCGATCGCACAGCTCCCCGGAGTCGTGATCGACACGGTCGGCGCGGGCGATGCGACCCTCGCTGCCGTGTCCGAGGGCCTGGTTGCACAGTCGCCGACAGGGCTGGAGGAGTGGCGCGCGCTGCTGGCTCGGGCCATGGATGTGGCCGCTGCGACGTGCCGCGCAGAGGGCGGGCTGCTGCGTACTCCGGAGTCCCTCGCGGACGCCGACCGCGGCGTGAACGGCAGCTGACGGCTCGATTTCTTGCACCCGCCTCGGGCAGGTATGATTATCTTTCGTGCCCCCGGTTGGCTGTTCAAGTCGGACGGGTGCGCTCTGGCGAGTTACCCAAGCGGCCAAAGGGATCTGACTGTAAATCAGACTGCTCAGCATTCGGGGGTTCGAATCCCTCACTCGCCACCAGGAAGATGTTCTCGGACCTCACCGGGTGACGTTCTCTTATCTCAGATGTCAGCAGCACGCAGAACGGCCGCCGGTTTCCCGGCGGCCGTTCTGCGTGTTCTCCTTCAGCGGCTCTTCTCCGGTGAGGTTGTGCGTCTACGTCGGCACCAGGCGCCCTGCAGGCAACAGCGCCTCGCGACTATCGATCATCGCGGGGTCGTTGATCCGAGGACCACTGCAAAGGAACCTGTGGTCTCCTGTAGCGGCAATCATCGGAATCGCCGATTCAGATGAGCTGCGTGCGCTGATGATCGTCGGTCATTCCGAGAGCTGATGTGCTCTTTCCGACAGTGACGCGAATGTCATCTGAATGCAATTCACACGACGTGCGCAAAGTGTGTGCTGCAGCTATCGGCTGAAAAGCGCGCGTGTCAGGATTGCTTTCCCTTGCTTGCCAGGTAGGCGGCCCGCACTTCCGCCGGCACGCGGCCGTACCCGCTCACGGAGATCCCCTGGCTGCGCGCCCACTCGCGGATCTCTGCGAGTTCCGTGGTCGACTTTCTGCGTCGCGGCGAGGGCGATGAGGACGACGTGCCGGTTTTCGACGTGCGCGCGACTTCGATGAACGGTGCTACAGCGGCTTCGAGCTTCGCCAGGTTCGCGGCACTGAGGTCCAGTTCATACTGGCGCCCCTGGAGGGCGAACTGTACGGTGCCGCCACCGTCGTTGCTGTCGATGGGCTGTCCATCAAGGTCGTCAACCAACTCGACGATGACTCGCTTCGACATTACGCTCCTCCTCCGGAATGTGAGACGCGGGTTCGGGTCCCGCGCCCCTCATCGAGAATATAGATCCATGGCGATATCTGTTACATATTCCGCCACAATTCAAAAGCAATGTGCTCGACTTGAATTGCCACTCGAATACGACGGTTATCAAAGCCTGCACCAGGATCTGCCAGGGGCAGCAGGCAGCCAGTCGTCGGCTTGTCGCCCCAAGACCACGAGCGCGTCCGCAGACGGGGCGGGCGCGTGTGGCTGCCGAGGTTCATAGACTGGTCGAATGCGAGCGCTCACCGAGACCGAAGTGCGGGCTTCGTTCGTCAACGCGGACCCTGATGAGCTGCGTGTCATGGAGATGCCGCACGACTTCCTCCTCGTCGACTGGGATTACCTCGACTTCTTCGCCTGGCGCGATCCCGGCGCAGGTGCTCGAGGCTACGTGCTGATCCAGCATGAGGGTGGCATCGCGGGCGTCGTCCTGCATGCGTCCGGTCCAGGCCGAGCGCGGTCGGGCATGTGCAACATCTGCCACACGATGCAGCCGGGCAACCAGGTCGCGCTGTTCTCCGCGCGACGAGCGGGCGAGGCGGGGCGACGCGGCGACTCGGTCGGCACCTACGTGTGCGCCGACCTCTCCTGCCACGAGAGCGTGCGGTTGGCGCATCCGCTCGCCCCCAACGAGGTCAGGGCCCCCGGCCAGATCGACTTCCGCCTCGACGGCACACGCCGGCGTATGGAGGCCTTCGTCTCCCGCGTCTGGGAGACGCAGGACTGATCGCGGTTACGCTGGAGGCAACGTCCGTGCTCGAAGGAGATGCCATGAGCGATGCCATTCTGCTGTCGGTCGACGAAGGGCTGGCTCGGCTCACGCTGAACCGACCGGCGCGACTCAACGCGTTCAACGCCGACCTGGCTCACGCCTGGCGGGACGCGACCGCAGAGGCGACCTCGCGGGCTGAGGTGAAGGCGATCCTGATCGATGCGTCAGGTCCGGCGTTCTGTGCCGGCGGTGATGTGATCGATATGGCGACCACCATGGGGTCCGGCGCGGAGATCACCGCTCTCGCCGAGGTGATCAACACCGGGATCCGCTCGCTCACGGAGTCGTCCGTGCCCGTCGTCGCCGCAGCGCACGGCACGACCGCGGGCGGGGGGCTCGGCATCCTGCTCTCCAGCGACTACGCCGTCGTCGGATCTCGTTCCCGCCTCGGCAGCCTGTACGCGAACATCGGTCTGACACCCGACCTCTCGGTCTCGGCGCAGTTGTCGCGCGCGATCGGGCAGCGGCGGGCACTGCAGTTGGTGCTGCAGGACCGTCTGCTCAGTGCGCAGGAGGCGCAGGACTGGGGTCTGGTCGCGGAAGCGGTGGCGGGGGAGGATGCGGCGACTGAAGCGGCTCTGGTCCGCGCCAGGGGTGAGGAGATCGCCCGCTTCTGGCTCGCCGGCGCAGCCGACGCGTACGGACAGGCCAAGCGCCTCGTGCGCTCGCAGCCCGAGCGCACGTTCGTGGAACAGCTCAGCGAGGAGGCCCGCTCGATCGGCGCTGCGATGCAGACCGCCGACGCGCAGGCCCGTATCACGGCATTCGCGGCGGCCTCGGCCAACAAGGCCGGCTGACTCTTCCTCCACCGATCGTCCCGCGTCGGAAGAAGTGCACCGCGGAGACGATCTCCCCGGCATCGGTCCGGCAGCGTGGCAGGATGAAGGCACCGCCGCTCTACGAGAGGATCGCCATGTCGAAGCCGGAGATCGCGCACACCGGAAAGACGAACACATCCCTGCTCATCAGGGGTGCCATCTGGATCGCCATCGGCGCCCTGATCGCTGCCGCCCTCGTGTGCGTCGTGTGGGTCCTGATCGGAGACCAGGACGGCCTGATCGGCCGCGCCTTCCTCACGATCCTGCTGCTGGCGGGATTCGCCGGCATCGCGATCCTCGAAGCCGGTCTCGCACCGAACCGTCCCGATTGGCTGGCGCTGACCAGCATGGTGACGTGGATCGTCGCGCTGCTCGTCGGCGCCGTGAAGATCTGGCTCCCGGAGGACGGCGACTACTTCGGAGGAGCGGAGCGCTTCTTCCAACTCCTCCTGGTCGTCGGCATCCTGCAGCTCGCGCTTCTGCACGTGCGACTGTTCACGCCGGCCGCCCAGCGCCACGTCACGACGTTCACGAAGATCATCTTCATCGTGACCGTGGTGTTCCTCGGCGCGCTTGTCGCGCTGCTCGTCTTCTTCCTCACCTTCCCGCAGACCTTCGACTACAGCGAGCTGTACTGGCGCATCGTGGTCGCCCTGACGATCCTCGCGGCTGTCGGCACGACGCTGATTCCACTGCTCAACGCGCTGTTCGCTCCGAAGAAGCCGAGCGTCGCGGCACCCGCCGCTGCAGCACCATCGTGGCCGACCTATGCCGACGGCATCACTCCACTGCCGGCGCTGCCCGACGGATCGCCCGACTGGAACGCGTATTACACCGGATATCCCACGGTCATCCCGCAGGCGCAGCAGGCGCCTCAGGCGATCGGGAGCGCGCCGGCCGCCGGATTCCCCGTCGCGCCGGAGCCCACCGCGCCGACGTTCGATGGCGGACATGCCGGTGTCCCGGCACCGCCCATCCCTCCGGCGCCTCAATCCCCTCCGGCTCCGGCTACGCAGCCTCCACAGACGGCCTTCCCGCCCGCACCGCCCGCACCTCCGCTCCCTCCGCTGTGAGTCTCGAGCTCGAGCTCGGGGAGCTCGCCGCGGAGATCGCGCGGGAAGCAGGAGCACTCGCCGCGCAGCGCCGCGCAGAGGGCGTGCAGCTCGCGGCCACCAAGTCGACGCTCGCCGACATCGTCACCGACGCGGATCGCGAGGTCGAGAACCTGATCCGAGAGCGGATACGCTCGGCGCGCCCGGATGATGGCTTCCTCGGTGAGGAGTCCGATGCCGAAGTCGGCGCGAGTGGCATCACCTGGGTGGTCGACCCGATCGACGGCACCGTGAACTACGCCTACGGCATCCCCGCGTACAACGTGAGCATCGCCGCCGTGCGGGGGACTCCGCTTCCTGAGTCGTGGGAGGCGTTGGCTGGTGTCGTGTTCGCGCCGGTGTTCGATGAGCTCTTCTCCGCGGTGCGGGGAGAGGGCGCGTGGCTCGACGGACGGCGTCTCCAGGTGACCTCCGAGACTCCCGCCGGCGCATTGCTCGCCACCGGATTCGGATACGACCCGTCGACGCACGACGGAGACCTCGCCCTGGTGCGGCGCGTGATGCCCATGGCTCGCGATCTGCGCCGGATGGGTTCAGCCGCGCTCGACCTCGCCTATGTCGCGGCCGGTCGCTTGGACGGGTACTTCGAACGTGGCCTCAAGCCATGGGACTTCGCGGCCGGCGCCCTGCTGGTCACCGAGGCGGGGGGAGTGGTCTCACGCAGAGACGTCGATTCTCCTCGCCCGATGCTGATCGCTGGCGGAGCCGCCGTGCACCGGCAGCTGGCGGCGATCGTGGCGAACGAACAGTGAACGGCACATGGCTTTCCCAGCCTCGGCAGGGTAGGGTTTATGCGATCGTTACTTTCATCCCCGAATGATGAGAGCTGAGCAAGCGCCCCCGAGCTTCCCGCACGACCCGAGAGAATCGCTTTTGCCCTTCGAGAATTCCCCGGCTGATGCCGCGCCCACGCGTCGCTCCAGTCGACTCCGCACAGCGGCCTTCGAGGCCCCCGCGGCGGGTACGACGGACTCTGCCTCCATCGACTCCGCCGTCGCCCGCGCGACCGCGACACCGCTGTCACGCCGTGCTGTTCGCGCGCGGATGACCGCCGATGCCTCGGCCGTTGAGCCGGCTGCCGAGCCCGTCAGCATCCCCACTCCGGCAGAGCTGCTCGCCGAGAGCGTCGAGACGCCCGCGATCCCGTTCGTGGCCGCGCCCGCAGCCTCAGTGGAGACCGATGCTCACGCCGACGCGTTCGAGCTGGCCTCCCGTGCTTTCCGCGCCGTGACCGGACCGGTCGCCGTGCAGCAGACCTCCGCGCCGAACGGATCCGACGACGAGGGCGCGGAGAGCGTCGCCGCTCCCGACGCGCACGTCGCCCCGCGCCGTCCGCGCAACGCCCGTAAGTTCCTCGCCCTCGGCGCCACCGTCGGCGTCATGAGCCTCGCCGGGCTCCTCGCCGTCTCGATGACGCTCCCCGCGGAGGCTGTCGCCGCCGCGCAGGGCACCTCGGTCGCCTCCACCTCGCTGGTCGCCGGCTCCGCCGCAGCGAAGGGCGCAGCAGGCGACGATGAGATCCAGGCGTTCATCGCCTCCTCGGACGTGCAGAGCGAGTCGCTCGCCCGCGACGACGACTTCAGCACGATCTCACTCGTCGATGTCGCCGCGGAACAGGGCATCAACTACTCCAACGAGATCTTCACCAACGACCCCGACGCCGCGATCCAGTGGCCCTTCATGGTCGGCGTGGGGATGAGCTACGGCTATGGCATGCGCAGCGGACGCCTCCACGAGGGCATCGACTTCGTGCCCGGCGACGGCGCGCCCGTGCAGGCCATCGCCGACGGCACAGTGCGCATCGCGACCGAAGACGGCGGCGCCTACGGCGTGACGGTCTACATCGATCACGTGATCGACGGATCGGTCATCACGAGCCACTACTCGCACATGCAGTACGACTCGCTGCGGGTCAAGGCCGGAGACAAGGTCACGGTCGGCACCGTCGTCGGCAAGACCGGAAACACCGGACGCTCCTACGGTGCCCACATGCACTTCGAGCTCATCGTCAACGGAACGACCATCGATCCGCTGCCGTGGTTGCGCGAGAACGCGGGCCGGTACTCGTACTGACGGCTCGATTTCATGAGGACGCCACAGTGATGGTATTCTCGTACGGTTGCCCCGCGAGGGGCAGCACGCCCCGATAGCTCAGTGGCAGAGCACTTCCATGGTAAGGAAGGGGTCGTCAGTTCAATCCTGACTCGGGGCTCGCAGCATTCTTCTCACGCGGACGGATGCCTCGCGGCAGGGTAGCTCAGCTGGTTAGAGCGCACGACTCATAATCGTGAGGTCGCGGGTTCAAGCCCCGCTCCTGCTACAGAATGAAACCCCCGAGTTGTCGGGGGTTTTGTCGTATCCGGGTGGCTGCTCGGAAGCGCCGTGGCGGAGGCTGTGCCGGTTTTGTGCCGGTAAGGCGTCGGCGAGCACAGCTGCGCGCCCCGATTCGCCCACGGTGGAAGGGCGGCGGGCAGTAGCCCTTGGAGCCTGGCAGTCTTCCGGACGGTATGACGAGCCAGGAGCACGCAAGGTCTGGTCCAGCAGCCTGCTGGACAATTCGCCAACGGGTCGTTGACCAATTGTGCAACGGGTCGTTGCACAGGCGAGTGTCCAACGATCCGTTGGACTATTGGACGGCACTGCCCTTGGTGCCGATGTCGAAGAGTGCGCCGAGGAATCCCTCAAGGTCTTCGACGTGCTCCTCGCGGGCGCGTTCGAGTAGGTCCCGAAGTTCCTTGCCGCGGAAATCGGTGCCGGGAATCGACACGAGTTCGTTCCGTTCTGCGGCCAGCGCGAGCGCCTCGAACGCTCGGTCGTCGTCATAGCTCCACATCGTGCCGGGTCCCCTTCAATCGGCCTAGAGTCCAGCCTTGCAGGATAAGCCTTCCGGGGCTGAGCCGGAAGCTCGTCAGGATGCCCCGGCACATACCCGGTCTATCGCGACCTATCTGTGAGGTGCGTGTCGAGCGCGCAGAGGAGCGTGTACAGCTCAACAGAGAGCACAACCGCCTCGGGTTGACTGCGGCGACCGAAGACTATTGGGGATGCTGCTGCCCCATGCTCCCGGAAGCTTCGAAGGCACGCGCCAAGCGAGTGGCGCACCTGCGACATGTTGAGCGGAGCCGGCAGAAAGGTCATGACCCAGCCGCTTCTGTCGATGAACGGTACGCGCTGACTTTCCACCCCGGCCTCTTTCGATCCTCGATGAGCGCCTCGACAACTTCGGTCAGCTTCGGAGGTTCGAGCCAGTCCGACCAACGTTCACTCTCTCCACCCTGGTGCGCGAAACGGTGCGGACGCTCCCATGCGGACAGAACGCGTTGAAGAACCTCAAACTCAACGACCTTTGCCGCCCACTGATTGGCGACCTCGACGCGCTCCACGATCCGATCCCCGCGGTGTCTCAACTCGTTCACGCGCGAGCTGCCGATCCGGGCGATACCAACTTTGTATTGATGGTCCGACACGAAGTGCAGCAGGTAGATCTCGTGAGGTTCCCACCAGCCCAGGGCGCGGTGCGGATTCGTTTCTGAGACAGTCGCGATGTCGAGGCAGCTTCGGGCATAGCCGACCCAGTGTTCGCGATTCGACTGGATGCGCTCCAGAGTGTTGTCGCGCTCATAGACCTCGTGCCGGAAAACTACTCGAGATGCTTGGAGATCCGCTTCGGCACGACGGTCCTGCCGTAGCCAGACCCGTGATTGGCATTGACGGGGCAACGACGCCCACCACGCAAGGTCGCGCCGAGCACGATCAGGGAGTGGAACACCAGTGACGGACTCCCAGTCATCGAAGGCTATCGATACGTCGTCGTTTGGTGCCGCGATCTGAAGAAGGTCTGTCAGCCCCTGGTAGCGACCTTCCCCGGCGGTCGGTATGTCGTACTTGTCCATCACTTCACTTCCTCTTCCGAGCTTGCGCCCATCAGACGATCGAGAGCAGCGTTTGCACGCAAGGCTGAGTCCTCTCGTGCTCTCGTGTAGAGCTCAGTCACTTGCACTGACGAGTGCCCAAGGATCTCCTTGACGTCGTTCACCGCTGCCCCGGCGTCGAGAAGCAGCGTTGCGAGAGTGTGCCGGAGGTCGTGAATGCGCAGATCCGGTCGATCCAACAACATCTTCACTGCTTCCCAATCCACGGCCCGCCGCACGTTAGAGGTATTCAGACGTCCTCCGCTCGGCCCCGTAAAGACCAGAGCGTTTCTGGGAAGCCCGTCGACACGTCGCGCGATGATCGGACGCAACGCTGCCGGGAGGGGGACTGTACGTTCCTTATTGCTCTTCGGCGACTGCTCGCGCACCTTTCCGCCGCCGGCGGGGGAGAAGCTTCGCGATACATGGATGACTCCGTGCGCCAGGTCCACGTCACCAACACGCAGAGCACTCGCCTCACCGGCCCGCATTCCCGTATATACCAGGCCGGCGAGGTAGTCCCGATAGGGCCCGCTCTGCACGAACTCGAGCATTGCAGTGACCTCCGACAACGTCAGGGCGCGCGACCGCACACTAGAACGACGCTCCTGTCGCGGACGCCGAGCCAGCCGGACCGGATTCACTCCGATCACTCCCGCGCGTGCAGCACCCTCCATAAGGCGGCTGAGCAACGCCAGAGCATCGTTCCTCGTGGACGCCGAACCGGTCCATCCCGCGACGGCAGTGTCGATGTCGCCAACACCGATCGACTCGATCCTCCGGTGCCCGAGCCACGGTTGCACGCGGAGACGCCAGCCACGTTCGTACGCTGCTGCCGTTGCCGGACGTACACCCTCGACGAGAAGCGCCCAGTGCCGCGCATGCCATGCGTTCAAGGTCATCCCACCTTCCGGGCGCACCTGCATCCGGGCTTCGCCACGGAGACGCTTCGCTTCCGCCAGCGTGGCGACGAGGTAACTGCGTTCGCGGTCTTCGCCGTTGAGGCCTGTAGCCCAGACGCGTACCTGATACTTGTTCCGGTCCGCACGGTAGCGAATGCCCTCCGGCAACGGCTTCCGAGTCTTCGGATCGATCCTTCCGCTACCCGAGACCACCAGTACCACCTGATTCCAGGAACGTCTCGATCGTCGATGCTCGCCACAGCATGTGCTTGCCCATGTGAGCATCCGGGAAAGGTACCCGTGCCTGCCTCCGCAGAGAATCAAACGTTGAGAGCGGCACACGACACCGCGCAGCGACCTCTCTGCGGGTCAGATACTTATCCGCTTCCATCGTCTCAGCGTCGGCTCGTTCCTCTACAACATCCATCCGGTCATGCATCAGTCGCTCCGTCTCTCGCCTCGAAACGCACACGTCGCGCGTCTCGCCATTCACGTGCTGCTCTCGCTGCTTCGATCGCGAGCATGCGGTCGCCATCACTTCGCCAGCCCATCCCCGCATAACTCCATGAGCCGATGACGAGGACCTCTTCGACATCAAGGCCGGATTCCCGTGCTCGTTCCGTCATGCGGTCCAGCCGCCACTGCTTTCTCGCGCCGCGAAGAGATCCAAGGGTCACTGAGTAGCGACGAGACTTCGAAGAGAAATGTCCACGGAAGCCAAGCATGTGTGACCACTTAGCGAGGAGGGCATACGAGCCGTCTCCACCATCTTCCTGAGCGATCAGCTCGGCAGTCCCCTTGATACGACGCACATGCTCCCGCCCATCTGAACCACCGTCCAGGTCTTCCGTCGCCTTCGTCGCGTACTTCGCGATATAGGCCGCGACTGCCCGATCCGAAAGAGCACCGTCCAGCCCTTCGCGCCGCACGATCGGCTGCACGTCAAACTGGGAACCCCATCGAAGGATTCGAGTCGTCGCCGCTCCGGGGACCAGGGGAGCTTCGAACGACACCCGGCGCACCGCTACGCGAATGGCTGCGACAAGCTGCGCTTCAGTAACGTCGGCTGGGGGAAGCGGAAAATCGTCCACGTCGCTTACGCCATCCAGACGAATGATCGCGTGGAAGTGAACAGCCCCCCGCCGCTGGAACTCAGCCACCTTGGCAAACTGCACTCGCACGAGTTCTGCCGCCGCTCGCTGAGTGAGTCCAAGCTCACGAGCGAGACTTCTCCGCAGTTGGATCGTGAATCGCCGCCAAAGCTCCGGTGCGTGGAACTGCCAGACGACGTGAGCCGTGTAGTTGTAGCACTCCGCGCAGAGCGGATCTCCGAGTCGAGAGTCATCCTGCTCGTGCATGCACACGCAACCCCGCGGAGCGCCGTGAGGACAGGTTCCTTTGCGGTGCGAAGCCGTCAACGAGTGCACCGCGCCGAACGATGGCGCCGTCAACGTCAGAAACACCATCGGATGCTCGGAGACCGCTTCCGGCACCCCCTTCATCCCGCCAGCAGCACCGGACATGATCATGTGCCAGGTATCGCCCTTGTACTCGTGGCTGCACGACTCGCATCGACGTGAGCGTCGGTTGCCGCACCGGGTGTAGGTGACGCCGTCTGGCTGATCATCAGAAGAGAATGCACTGAGTACCTCGCCGCTGGCCGGATCGGTCGTCACCGAAGATCCGCGCAGCCGCACCGGCTTGGAGCAGAACCCCACGCGGGCGGCTCCGGCCATCCACGAGTCGAAGTCGGCGCTTCGCAGCCGAGTGGCGACAGACTCAGAGACGTTCACGATTTCGCCACCACCACCGGGACTGCGCACCCGTCGACGTGCACAATGCCAGACGCATCGTCGTCGATCAGCATAGGCCTGCACACTTCATCGTCGAGACCATCCATGCGCCGTTGTTCCTGCCAATCGGCGATCTCCGCATCAGAGCACGAGAGATTCGCGGTCCGTCCCCACTTCGGAGTCTCCGAAACGAACGTCGAATCTTCGTACACTGCCTGGAACTCCTGCGTGACACGGTCCCACGCGAGCCGCAGATTACACGGGAGTGGCTGAGCGGCGTTCTCGATCGACGCCTGACGCGAATCTTCCGCGATGTTGTATCCGATTGCCAGACCTGCACTTGTGAAGCCAGCGGCACCGACAACGGCCTCGGCAACAATTGCGAGCGTCATCACCTTCTTGTTCATGATTCCTCCATCTGTTGGCTCTTACTTGATCGTGGGGCGCGAGGCCGTCGTGCCCGTGATTCCTCAGCTCGTTCCGCAGGCTTGACGGGGCGCGGATACGGTGCCGGATATGTCACCGCTGCCTCCCGGATCTGCTCATCTGACGCGTAGGCCGCGCGCACCCGGATCGGCGCGGTACCGTCCTCAGGAACGACGAAAGCCACACCGGGTGTGGAACGCGAGATCTCATGGCTGAGAGCACCCGCGGCCACGGCGCCGTCTCCGAGCACCATCGCGGTCTCAGCGCGATCACGCAGGCGGAGTCCCACGGTCTGAGTGAAGAGTCCGCGCGCTGGCAGAGTCTCCTTGCGTGGATCTTGAAGACATGCGAACACGATGAAGCCGACTGCGCGCCCCTGAGAGGCGAGTGTCGCAATCGCGGCGTTCGCACGCCGGAGCATGTCCCGGTCCGTTTCGTAGGCCGTCAGCGCCGCCAACTCGTCGATCAGTACGACGATGGTCGGGCTCTCCGTGGTCGCGATATGCTGCCGCGTCAGACCAGCAAGCGAACGGGCTCGTGCTTGCATCTGCTCGACTGCTTCTTCCAGGAGTGCGACAGATCGCTGAGCATCGTCCGCGAATCGAGTGAGCATCTCACGCCCCATCGCAAGCTCCATGCCGCCCTTGCGATCAATGCCCCAGACCTCGACGAATCCATCACGGATCGGCTGCGCGAGACCGAGAAGCAGTCCCCAGACCAGGGATGCCTTGCCGCTCCCTGATGCCCCTGCGACGAGCGTGTGTGGACCGAGAGGAAGTCGCCATTCAGATCCGTCCTCGGCCAGTCCCATGAGCACGCTGTGGCCATCCCAGGGGGCGCCGAGCGGGAACCAGAAGGATTCTGCGAGGGGATCGGTGTAGTCGATCCGCATCACAAGCGCGTCGAGACGATCGCCTGCGACTGAGACCCGGATAGCACCGAACGCCTGGGCAATGTGCTCGGATGCCGAGACCAGGTCCTCCTTCACGAGGCCTGGAGGAAGGTGGACACGGACGAGACAGGTCCACCCTTCCCAGACAGGCACGCCAAGTCCCGCAACGATGACACCGCCATCTAGTCCGCGAACTTCGAGCCGAAGATTCCTCGCCAGCGCCGTCCAAGAACTGAGGATCCCGTCGGAAACGCTCGCCTTCCAACGCTTCGAGAAGTACGCGTCAACATCCCTGCCAGCGCGAAGCCGTCGAATCAGAAGTACTGCGACCACGACGACCATGCTGATCACGATGGCTGCCCCGACGCCCGGCAGTGAATGGAGCAAGATGAACAGCGTGCCGAGGATCACCAGCCATCCCGCTGCGATCCTGAGCGTTCGTTTCTCGCTTGCCCAGTACCGGCGCTCGTCTGCCCAGGTGATCATTCGTTGCTCCGCTGCTTCGGCGCAGGCTTCATCTCCCGCGCGCGGAGCGAGAACGCGACACGCGGACGCCCCTGCCCTTCCTTCACGTACGGGGTGACGGAGAGCCCCTCGAAGAACACCGGCCGGAACGGAAGCCCCTGGGCCTCTGGCGGTGCCGACGGCTCAGTGATGCTCGAGATCTTCACCGTTACTTCGTTCTGCCCCTTACGTGCGTCGGGGTCGGCGTCGATTACGCGGACCTGCCACAGAGGGTGCCCCGTGTTCTTGTCCAGATCCTGGCCCTGACGTTCCCCGTCGTCAGACCACTTCACGACCGGCTCGACCTCTCCGACCATGAACGCGCCACGAGGGAAGTACGCCTCGAAGCTCACCGGGATCGCTGTCTGAAGTGCCATTTGGTCCTCCTTGGTTGTCTCTTGCGAGCTAGTCTGCACACACTTCGCGCTCTTGTCAAACAAATGTGAGAGAAGGTAATGAATGTGAGATTCACTACGACCCTGTCAATGCCGTAACATTGCGCGTACTGATCGAGGAGGCGGCATGTCGAGCACCGAGAGTGAGTGGGGCATGGTGTCGCATCGCTTCACAGACCTCATTGAGGTGCTGGAACTCAAGATCAGCCTGGAGACGAGGAACCTGCATGCCGCCCGGATCCCCAGCCACGGCGACGTCGAGCCCGGACTGGCGGCCAGCATCTCCGCCGCACACAAGCTCGCGTCTGCCTCGAAGGACCTGCGAAGCGCGCTGAGCGCATATGCGCATCGCATCCACGTGCCGCGTCCGAAGGTCGCTGTCATCGCCGAGGCCCAAGACACGAACGCGCAAGGGCTGGCGCGGAGGTACAACGAACGCACACAGCAGGCGATTGAGGCACTCATTGCCGGAAGCGCCGACGCTGAAACGCTACGCTCGGCCTTCC
This sequence comes from Microbacterium sp. NPDC087591, assembly GCF_044743625.1. Classification (NCBI taxonomy): domain Bacteria; kingdom Bacillati; phylum Actinomycetota; class Actinomycetes; order Micrococcales; family Microbacteriaceae; genus Microbacterium; species Microbacterium sp. NPDC087591. The sequence goes on along the minus strand of NZ_JBIUWU010000001.1, from coordinate 715,150 downwards.
CGTCGCTCACACAGCCCGAGGCCGAGCGAGTGGCAAGCGGCGTCCGCGGCCATGTATCTACCGCTTCACCACAGGTGTCCTCGACAGCACGAATGAGCGCAGGTCTGTGAGAACTTTCTTTACTCGTTCAAGGCCGGCCTCCGGCCGGCCGCGCCGCCTGCGGTGCGTCCGGTCCTCGCTCCGCTGCGGTCCGGGCGCTCCTCTGCTGCGCGCCATGACCAGAAAGCGAGCAGCCATTGGCACACGAGCGTGAGATCGTCGAGGCTCGCCGTTTCCTCTCGCGTATTGGCGTCTGGCCACGAGAACGACAGCTACACATCGACGCGTGGCTACTGAACTTCAGTGAAGGTACGGATCGAGACGTTGCCTATGCCCTGCTCGATGCGTTCGTGCATATCAACGATGATCATCGCGTCGCCGCCCTCAGATCAGCGATTCGGTCCCTCTCCACGCTTGACCTTTTCTACGGTGCTCCAGACCGCGCCGCGGCCTGGAGCGACTTCGTGAAGTCGGCGATCGCTTCCATCCCGCTGTCACACCCGGGTGACGGAGCTGCATCGGGATATCTGTATCTGAGAACGGCTAGAGCGTTCGGCTTTACTCGATGCCTCGATTCAGCCTACCTTGTGGAAGATCTGCTGAAGTCAACAGTGCCGAGACCTGTCATCTTCATGGATGATATCGCCGGGACCGGCCGCCAGTTCATTGCCAACTGGAAGAGGAACTACACAAGCCCTGCGGGCAAATCGTCGCTGAAGAAGCTCGCGGCTGATGGTCGAGTGGGCCCGTGCTTCTTCACCCCGATTGTCTCTACAGAACCCGCTGCAGCACGCATCGAACAGGAGACGGGCGTACACGTCCGTCCCGCATATCTCGTGGGACCTGACTATTTCGCATCGACACCGAATAGCCGGCTGGTACCTGACGCCCTCGGCCCCCATCTAGTTGACGTGGCTACGCGATATTCGGCCGCCACCAACCTCGATGCTGAGGGCCCGTTGGGTTACAAGCAACAAGGACTAGCGGTATCATTCGCGGACGCTGCTCCCAATAACACGTTGCCGATTCTACGACCGGCTGGCGCCACCACGACTTGGAAACCCTTGATCACCAATGACTAACACGAATCTTCTCGAGAAGCTGAATCGTGCGCTTGGCCAGGTACGTGCTGAGTACGCCGACGATGATGAGCTGTACGGACGCTACGCTCTCCCCGTCTACGTACATCAGCTCGCTGGCATCACGCCGACCTTCTTGGTCGGCGGAAGAGGAACAGGAAAGACTACAACGCTCCGTTCGCTGGCCTTCCGCGGCCAGCAGCGATTGTCAGGGAGCACCGACCCGGACAGGTGGGAGTCCGTCGGTGGCTATTGGAAGGCGGAACCCACTGTCGTCTCTGTCTTTCGGGGCAAGGGGGTCGACGGCGACCTGTGGATCCGGATATTCGCCCACTATCTGAATCTAAGGCTCTGCTCTCTGGTCCTAGAGTATGCAGAATGGCTCGTGGCGAACGGCCATCAAGTCTCGATCGATCCCCATTCATTGCGACTTTTTTCGACGTCTGCGGGCCTCGAAATTGGAACTGATCTCCGGACGATTCATAGTGGCATTGAGCTTGCCATTGCCGAGATTGAAGCAAAGGTCAACGGAAATGTGTCAGGTCTCAACTCCGTGCACACTTCGATCCTTGGGAAGCCACTCGAGTACTTGTTTCGCTCCCTCGGCGGGCTGAAGGTGAGCCTGTCCAAGCCGTTCGTCTTCTGCGTCGATGAATACGAGAACTTGAGCGCGGACCAGCAGCGACTGCTGAACACCCTCGTCAAGCAAGTGGGTGGCTCATCACCATTCACATTCAAGATCGGTGTGAGGAACAAGGTCGCGATCGAGCGAGCGACTTTGATCGAGCACCAACCACTTCAGGATCCAGCGGATTTCTCAACGATCGACATCGTCACTCGCCTGAAAGATACAGGATTCGACGAGTTCGCTCGCGAAGTGATCGATCAAAGGTTGGACTCTGAGGACATCACGCGACTCAATCTCGGAGAGCTTCTGCCGACACTTTCACCGGACGAGGAAGCCGCCCTTCTCGGAGGCGACGCGCTTCGGCACATGCTAATCGACAATCTCACCCAGGCTCGCGCCGATGCCGACGTTCAAGCCTTTGCGCAGGCTTGCACACTCCAAGAGGCGGCGCTGATCCTCCGGTGGGCCGAATCTCATGGTGAAAATCCCGCCGAAACCATACGCTTTGCGCTTTCGCAACCAACTCGCTGGAAGACCCGAGTCGGCAACTACGGTCACGCCGTTCTATTCACGATCCGCCATCGCAGCGTCGGCGAGCGGAAATACTACACCGGATGGAGGACGTATTGGCAGCTAGCGGATGGCAACATTCGATACTTGCTGCGGCTGGTGCAGGAGGCGCTGCTCCGCCACGTCGAAGATGGCAAAGAGTTGGATGTTCCAGTCGACGCGCTCAACCAAACGCGGGCTGCCAAGCGAGTCGGAGAAGTGACTGTGCGGGATCTCCAGGGGTGGTCAAAGCACGGCGCGGCCCTCACGCGCCTAACAGTTGGGCTCGGCGGGGTATTCGCAGCGCTGGCTCGGTCGAGTGCGCTATCAACGCCTGAAGTCGTCCAGTTCCGCGTCCGCTACGCGGGTGCGTCTGCTTCGGAGTCAGAAGTCGACGCGCTTCTCGCCGAAGCTATCGGCCAGGGCGTACTTGTCGACTTCCTGGGGAACAAGGACGCCGCTGACCGAGGCGCGCCGCCCGAGGTTGACTACCAACTACATCCCATCCTCGCGCCGTCGTTTGGCTACAGCCACCGAAGCAAGAGGAGGATGACCATTCGCGCTGACGACCTCATGGGGTTGGCCCAGCGCGAGACAGCCACAGCCGCGTTCAAGCGCATTCTCGGCCCGAACGAAAGTGGTGCGAGCGCACCGCCGAATCAGCTCGATCTCTTCGCGGAACTTGGCACCTAATCGTGATCCCGCTGACCGAGCCTTCGTTCACCCACCGAATTGCGGCGACTGAGTTGTCGCGATTCCAGATCAACTCTCTTATCTACGGCGATTCGATAAGTGAGGATCGCGCGAAGACAGTTAGGGATGCGCTGGGTGCCTTCGACCTGCACCAGCGTTGCCTCGCGCTGTCGGATGACGCCATCATCTCCGAGGCCGGGGATCCCGCGCGCTACAACCTGTACGAGGCAGACGATCTTCGACAGCTCGTTAGACAGCTGTCGGGAGTGATTGCTATCGATCTGACAAGCCTCGAACACCGGGTGTGGGCCCCCTTGGTGCGGACGATCCTTCTGGAGCGACGAACGCTCATCGCCCTCTACGCGGAGCCGAATGACTACCAGCGCGATGACAATGAGGCTGGCGCGCCGTACGACCTGAGTTCGACAAAAGGTATCGAGCCCCTGCCCGGGTTCGCCCGGATCGGTCTTCGGAAGGGCGACCAAGGCGCATTCGCGCCGCTTCTGGGCTTCGAAGGCGCGCGACTGAAGCATATTTTCGATCAAGAGGATGTCGATGCGCGCCAGACGTCCCCTGTGGTGGGCATTCCGGGCTTCCGCCTTGAGTACTCGACGCACTCCTACATCGCGAATCGAGACGTCCTGGACACTGACAGGATGGAAGATCGCGTCGAGTTGGCCTCCGCGAGCTGCCCGTTCGAAGCTTTCGACGCGCTTAGCCGGATTCATGGGCGCACCGGGAACGGATACCTCCGGATCGCGCCAATCGGAACGAAGCCGCACGCGCTTGGCGCTGTTCTGTACGCGATCCTGAACGAGGATCAAGTCGAGTTGATCTACGATCACCCGGTTCGGCGCGAAAGCAGGACCGAGGGCTCCCGCGGTATCTACGTGTACGACGTCTCGGGGTTCCTCCAACAGAGAATGTGGCCCCTGGATGAATCGTAAGTCTCTCGATGCTTATTACACGCCGGCTTGGCTCGCGGAGGAGGTAGTACATCAGCTCCCCGCAGATACGCACGGCAGTGTGCTCGACCCTACTGCTGGCGAGGGTTCTCTTCTTGCCGCAGCGGCTTCTCGTTTCGGGACGAACGTACGGCCGCTGGCGATCGACGTTGACCCGGTCGCAGCGCGCCGCCTTGCACGCCGATATCCCGAGTGGGTGGTTAGCAACGCCGACTTCCTGGATACCCGATCTCGCCAAGCATCCAGAGCTTGGCGTAACGCCCAACAGGATCTCGCCGCCGTGCTGCTCAACCCTCCCTTCTCGTTCCGCGGCAACGGCGGTCATGTTGAAGAGTTCGGCAACTTCAGAGGGCGCGTCTCGCCAGCGCTCCACTTCCTGCTTCACGCGCTCAGAACCTTGTCGCCGCGCCACGGCTTCATCGCGATCCTCCCCAATGGTGCGCTGGATGCCGATCGCGCCCAGCCGCTCTGGCAGGAGATAGGCCTCCAATACGAAGTCGAGCGGGTTCGATCTCCGAGCACATCATCATTCCCGGGGGCGCGCGTGGCGACGTCGATCGTCCGAATCGTCCGCGCGGAATCGCCTCGCCTCCCGTCCTCGAACCTGTCACCCCGCCAACACGCAGTACTCACTGGCGACCTCGATGCCTGTCGTTGCCTCGAAGTGGTCCGCGGCCGAGTGCCGGTGCACTCCGTCAACAACGCGAACCGCGAGCCCACGGCACCCTTCCTTCACACGACGGGGCTGCGCGGATTCGACCTCGCTTCTGCACAGTTCGCGCCGGTTCGGCTCGCCGATGACGCCCCCCTGGTCTGTATACCCCGCGTGGGTGCATACCAGCCACCGCTGACGCTGCACATCGGCAAAGTAGTCCTAAGCGACTGCGTTATCGGAGTAAGGCCGCGAGATCCCTCAGTCGTGGCGGCACTCGCACAGTGGCTAAGCGCGAACGCCCAAAGCCTGCGGACTCTGTATCGCGGGACCGGCGCGCAGTACGTGACGCTCGCCGCACTCGCAGGCTTCCTTTCGGCAGCCGGATGGCATCCCCATATCGTGGCTGCGGGCACCGAGTCCGGATCGTGCTGCTGTCACCGTTCCAGCACCGAATGCCGGACGGCCGTTGGCTAGCTAGCGTGATCACACATGGAAGGAGGACGTGCCGGTTCTGTGCCGGTAGCTCCGCTGGAACTATCCTCAACCAGTCGTCACCAACCATGACGACTTCCCCGGAATCACGCGGCAAACGGCAACCAACAAGCACGCGTTGACCCACCGCATGTAACTCATAATCGTGAGGTCGCGGGTTCAAGCCCCGCTCCTGCTACAGATGTGAAAGCCCCGGTTCGCCGGGGTTTTTCTGTATCCGGGGACTCTCGTTGGTCTAGCCCGATGTCAGTCGTGGTTGCAGGCCGGTAGTGCTGTCGCCGAGAACGACCGTGACGGTGTCGAACCTTTCGCGGCGACAGGAGGTGTTCAGGGGGCTGCCGCACGACGTGAACGCCCTTCCCCTCGACTTCGCGTTCAGTTGGTGGGATCTTTGTTCCATGAAGACGCACGAAGGCAGGGCAGAGCGTCGGTACGCGATCATCGGCTTGACATTCTTCGTCTTCGCCGTCCCTCTGGGGGTGTGGGCGATCTCTCTCTTGCGATAACGCCAAGAGGTTCACGGTCCCGACTCGTCGGCTCCTGTCGGCTCGGCGGGGAGCGTGGGTCACGTCTCTCGTCATCTCTGCCGCGGCACTGGGTGAGCAAGTCGGCGTTGTCCGAGCACGTCTCCGCGCTGACCGACGCCGGGGTCGTCGGGGTCTCGAACAGCCCGGCCGACAAGAGGGCGCGTCGCACCGCGCTCACCGACGTCGGGAGGGAATCCTTCGACGCCTACCTTCGACGGCTCGAAGCGATCGTCCGAGCCGCACGAGGGTGACGGGGCTCGACTCACCGTTGGTGTGAGCCCGGGAAGACACAGCCATCTCAGCGACAGCGAGAACTGATTTGTGACGAATCACCCGCTCCGACCGTCTTAATGATGAGCGACCACCTCGCTCCTGACCGAAGCCCCAACGGCGAGGTCGGACACTCATCGAGACAGGACTCGTCATGGCAACCCAGGACCAGAACACCCCCACCACTCCCGCGGAGTCGGAGCTCGCTCAGGCCACGCCGAAGACGGCCGCGCCGAAGTCCGCTGCGGCATCGCGCGTCGACCGTTCGAGCACGTTCTCCACGTCGCGGGTCCCCGCAGACGAGAACGCCGCCGGAAAGACGGTCATCGCCGACGGAGTGGTCGCCAAGATCGCCGGTATCGCCGCCCGTGAGGTTCCGGGCGTCTACGCGCTCGGTGGTGGCGGAGCACGCGCTTTCGGCGCGATCCGCGACGTCATCAACGCCACCGACCTCGCGCAGGGCGTCAAGGTCGAGGTCGGCGAGACCCAGGCCGCGGCTGACCTGACCATCGTGGTCGAGTACCCGGCTCCCGTGCAGGAAGTCGCCGGCAACGTGCGCGCCGCGGTCGCCGGTGCCATCAGCCGTCTGGTCGGACTCGAGGTCGTCGAGGTCAACGTCGAGGTCAACGACGTGCACGTCCCCGGCGACGACAGCGACACCGAAGAGGAGTCGCGAGTCTCATGAGCCCCACCACCACCGGCGCCCTGATCGGCGCCCTCCTCGCTCTGGCGGCACTGCTGTTCGGGTTCTGGGGATTCCTCCTCATGGCCCTGTTCGCAGGCATCGGAGCGCTCGTCGGCCGCATCGCCTCGGGCAAGATCGACGTGCGCGGTCTCGCTGATGCCTTCACCGGGCGGCGTACCTCCTGATGCGCGCCGACCAGCACATCATCGCCGGTGGTGGCCCTTCCGGGGTCACCACCGGCGGGGTCACCGTTCCCGGCCGCATCGACGTGAAAGAGCGCGTGTACCGTACGGTCACCGAACAGGCGTCAGCGACGTTGATCGGTGTGCCTCGTGGTGACGTGAAGGTCGATGTCACCGAGCATCCGGGCGGCATCGCCGTCCGCATCGCCACCCCTCTTCCCATCCCCGACCTGGACGACACCGCCGCGATCGCGCAGACCGTGCCGGTGCTCGATCAGGCCCGCGAGCTGCAGGAGCAGTTGCAGCAGCGCCTGACGTCTCTGCTCGGCAGAGACGTCCATCGGATCAACCTCACCATCACCGGCGCCACGACGCCGGTAAGGAGACGAGTGCTATGAGTACGCCCGTGCTGCGCCGCGTCGTGCGACGCGAGACGCATTCGCCCCGGACCGTCGCGGTGTTCGTCGCCGTCATCGTCCTCATCCTGGCCCTCGCGTACATCGGGCTGGAGATCGTGCTGTACCTCGCCGCACAGCCGGCACTCCTGGCTGATCCCGTCGCCGGATGGGGATGGCTGGTCGGCCTGCCGACAGCGCAGCCCGCGGGTCTTGTCATCGCCGGCAGTGTCGTTCTGGCCGTGATCGGTCTGATCTTCGTCTGGCTGGCGGTCATGCCGGGAAGGCTGTCGAAGCACACCCTCGAGGCCGGAGGTCGCGCTGTCGTCGTCGACAACGGTGTGATCGCGAGTGCGCTCGCCCAGCACCTCTCCGAGGAGATCGGCATCGCGCGCGAGAACATCACCGTCGGCGTCGGCCATCGCAGCGTCGATGTCACGGTGAGGCCCGGCGCGGGCATCCCGCTCGACAAGAGCGACGTGCAGGCGGCGGCAGAGGCCGAACTCGGCACCTATCGACTGACACGCCCTGTTCGCACCCGCGTGCGCATCGAGCGCCCCACCGAGAAGGAAGACGAGCTGTGAACAACACGAACCGTGCGCTGAACCGCACCCTGTTGCTGATCATCGGACTGCTGTTCCTCGGTCTGGGCGCGATCGGAATCGCGATCATGACGTGGCCCACCGCCGCAGACGTGTGGAAGGCCGGCGGCAAAGGTGCGCAATCCTGGCTCGACCAGGCGTTCGCGTCGACGCAGATCGCCGGCAGCCAGATCACCTGGATCGCCGTGGGCGGCGTCGCGGCGATCGTCGTGGTCATCATCCTGCTGATCCTCGCGCTCACCAGCGTGGCAGGGCATCGGTCGAAGACGATCTTCCGCTCCTCTGGCGCGCAAAACCCCCTCGGCCGTGTCACCGTCACCGAGTCGTTCGTGTCGGATGCCGTGAAGAACTCGCTCGACACGCGAGACGAGATCCTCTCGACACACGTGACGGCGAACGACATCCGCCGGGAGCCGGTGCTGCACGTCGCGGTCACCCCGCGCCAGAACACGGACCCGCGGATGCTCGCCGATCACGTGGATCTCCTGCTCGCCAACCTCGCCACCCTGACCGGTCGCGAGACCGAGACCTACATCTCGATCCACACGGGTCTGCGGGCGCGGCTCGCGCACGATCAGCGCCGCCTGTCCTGAGCGCGAGCTCCCCTTCGACGGACGCAGAAAGCCCCGGCCGCATCGGCCGGGGCTTCGTGCGTTCAGCGTGACGTCGGGATGCTCCCGGTGTCGCGCTTGTCACCGTCCGGGGCGGCAGTGCCGGCCTGCGCGCTCGCTCCCTGGCCGCGCATCTCGGCTTCCATGCGCTCCGCCTCCTCGCCGCTGATGGCCTCACCGCGGGCCACGAGTCCCGCCTGATCCGACAGCGGGATCTGCTTGAGGAACAGCGACAGCACGAGTGCGAGCACGATGAACGGCACGAGGTACCAGAACACGGGTGCCAGCGCGTCGGCATAGGCGGTGACGATGCCCTCGCGCACCTCGTCGGGCAGCGAGCTGAGCGTCGACGGATCGATCGTGGATGCGGCCTGCGATGCGGCATCCGGAGAAGCCCCGGCATCCGCGAACACGCCGAGCAGGTTCTCGGTCAGGCGCGTGGTGAAGATCGTGCCGAACACGGCGGTCCCCAGAGAAGCTCCCACCTCGCGGAAGTAGTTGTTCGTGCTGGTCGCGGTACCGATCTCGTTCGAGGGGACCGCGTTCTGCACGACCAGGACCACGACCTGCATGATCAGGCCGAGACCGGCGCCGAACACGAACAGGAACACGCAGATCAGCCAGATCGGTGTCGCCGCCGACAGGGTGGTCATCGAGACCATCGCGATACCCGTGAGGATCGTGCCGACGATCGGGTAGATCTTGTACTTCCCGGTCTTCGAGATCGCGATGCCCGAGAAGATCGACGTGCCGATCAGACCGACCATCATCGGGATCATCAGCAAGCCGGATGCCGCGGCCGAGGTGCCCGATGACATCTGCAGGAACGTCGGCACGAAGCCGATCGCGGCGAACATGCCGATGCCGAGCACGAGGCCGATCGCCGTGGCGTTGATGAAGATCGGGTTGCGGAACAGGCTGAGCGGGATGATCGGATCCTGCACCCGCGATTCCGTGATCACGAACGCCGTGGCTGCGACGACGAGACCGGCGCCCCAGGCCCAGGTGGCGAGCGAACCCCAGCCGAACTCCTTGTCGCCGCCGAAGTCGGTGAAGAAGATGAGGCAGGTCGTCGCGATGGAGAGGAAGATCACGCCGAAGATGTCGATCGGCTTCTGGGCCTTCTTGCTCGGCAGCCTCAGGGCGACCAGCGCGATGATGAACGCCGCGATGCCGACCGGGATGTTGATGTAGAAGGCCCACTGCCACGTCAGATGGGCGACGAAGAAACCGCCCAGCAGTGGACCGGCGACGGCCGAGAGACCGAAGACGGCGCCGAGCGGGCCCATGTACTTGCCGCGCTCGTTGGCCGGCACGATGTCGGCGATGATCGCCTGGGAGAGGATCATGAGTCCACCACCGCCCAGGCCCTGCAGGGCGCGGAACACCACGAACATCCAGAAGTCGGTCGCGAACGCGCAGCCGACGGAGGCAAGCGTGAACAGCGCGATCGCGATCAGGAAGAGGTTGCGCCGTCCCAGCACGTCGCCGAACTTGCCGTAGATGGGCATCACGATCGTGGTGGCGAGCAGATAGGCGGTGGTGATCCACACCTGGTGATCGACGCCGCCGAGCTGGCCGACGATCGTGGGCATGGCCGTCGAGACGATGGTCTGGTCGAGGCTGGAGAGCAGCATGCCCGCGATGAGGGCGCTGAAGATGATCCAGATGCGGCGCTTGGTGAGCAGGAAGGGCGCATCCTTGGTGGCGGTGGCGGACATTCAGCGGTCTTTCTGTGACAGTGCGTAGGCGGAGCGGGCGATGGCGAGGCGTCGAGCCAGCAGGTCGGCGAAGGGCTCGGTGGATTGATGGTGAAGGAGCTGATCCATGCAGAGGCGCACGAGGGCGCCGACGGTGTGGACGATGACCTCGGCGCGGAGATCCGCGTCGGGTCCACTGTCCGGCCGCTGGACGATCAGGCCCATATCGCGTCGCTCGTTCTTGGCGAGCTGCTCGAAGGCCGCCTTGAGCAGGCGCGGTTCCTGCTCGATCACGGCGAAGAGCGCGGGGGCGTCGTCCAGCGGATTGAAGAGCTCGAAGCGATGGATCGTGAGCTCGATGAAGTCGTCGAGCAGATCACCGCTCTGTGCGCAGAACGCGGCTTCGAGCTCCTCCTGGCGGGAGTCGATCACGGCGAAGCCGAAGACCGCGTTCTCCTTGCTCTCGAAGTAGTTGAAGAAGGTGCGGCGGGAGACTCCGACCGAGGCGCACAGCTCCTCGATCGTGAAGCCGGCGAAACCGTGTTCCGAGGTGAGCGCGCGTGCGGTCGTCGTGAGGGCGCGTGAGGTCTCGCGTTTGCGCTGCTCGCGCAATGATTCTGCACTGTCGTTCATAGAGTGCAATTGTGCACTCTGATTCTAAGAGTGCACTGTGAGTGGTCGAGATCGGGTGTGCGGAAAAACTTCGAACGGATCTGTGACGAATTCCGCGTCCGACACGTCTTAGGGGTGTCGATCCACAACGACCCGCACTCCACACCGGTGGTGGCGCACAGACGAAGGAGATCAGCATGGCGAACGCGGCAGGCGGTATTCAGGTCCAGGCGACGCAGGGTCCTGCGACCGGGAAGACCACGATCGAAGACGGCGTCGTCGCCAAGATCGCCGGCATCGCTGCGCGTGACGTGCCCGGCGTCTACGCCCTCGGCGGGGGAGCAGCGCGTGTGGTCGGCGCCATCCGAGACGCCCTGAACACCACCGATCTCTCGCAGGGCATCACCGTCGAGGTCGGCGAGACCCAGGTCGCGGTCGATGTGACGATCGTCGCCGAGTACCCCGTGGCGCTGCAGAAGGTGGCTGATGATGTGCGGGCGGCCATCCACGGCGTGATGGTCGAACTGGTCGGCATGGATGTCGTCGAGATCAACGTGACCATCAACGACGTGCACATCCCCGCGGATGACGACGACGATGCGGCGTCGTCGCGCGTCTGACGCACCCGCGACACGCATTCACGACAACGGACTTCCCGCGGCATCGTCCGCGGGAGAGTATTCGGAACCGAGATCCGGGGCCGAACGGAGGAAGGAAGAGACATGAGCGCTGAAGACAAGATCAAGGCCGCTGCAGAGAAGATCTCCGGCAAGGCCAAGGAGGTCGTCGGCAACGTCACCAACGACGACAAGCTCGTCGCCGAGGGCAAGGCCGAGCAGACCAAGGGCAACGTCCGTGATGCTGCCGAGAACGTGAAGGACGCGTTCAAGAAGTAAGCGGACCGTCGGGGAGGGGCCTGTGCGCCCCTCCCCATCCCTCCTCGAAAGGACACAGCAATGGGCTTCTTCGCCTTCCTGATTCTCGGACTTCTTGCCGGCGCGATCGCGAAACTGATCCTCCCGGGCAAGCAGAGCGGCGGCTGGTTCGTCACCCTGCTGCTCGGCGTCGTCGGAGCGATGCTCGGCGGCTGGCTCGGCGGCCTGCTTTTCAACGTCGGCCTGGACTCGTTCTTCTCCCTGTCGACCTGGGCGCTGGCCATCGGCGGCTCGCTCGTGGTACTGCTCATCTACGGTGCGATCACCGGCCGTCGCTCTCGGGCGTGAGAAAGCGTACGCAATGAAGCGGCATGCAGGTGACGTCGGGTCGAGAACCCGATCCGATGTCACGGCCGCTCCGAATCTCCTCAGGGATCCGAACGAGGGAGTGAGTAGATGGTTGGGGAACGCTTTCACAGCGCACTGGAGGAGGCGGACGACGCAATCGTCGCCGGCCGTGCCATCGACGGTGACGTCGCAGCCTTCGCGGTACTCGTCCGCCGATACACGCCTCTGATGAGGGCCTACACGCAACGGATGCTGAATGCCTCCTCGGACGTGGACGACATCGTGCAGGAGGCCTTCGTCACCGCCTGGCAGCGGTTCTCCGAACTCGAGGATCCCGCGAAGGTCAAGACCTGGCTGATGCGGATCGTGAGCCGGAAGGCCGTGGACCGCATCCGCAGTCTGCGTCCCCTGGTCGATGTCGACGACGTCGAGCAGGAGGCGCCGTCGCACGCGTCGCCGCCGCGGGTGGCCGAGGCGCGGGCGGGGGTCGCGGCCCTCGGCGCTGCGCTCCGCGAGCTCCCCGATGCGCAACGCGAGTGCTGGGTGCTGCGGGAGATCGGCGGGTACTCGTATGACGAGATCTCCGATGAGCTCGGCATCTCCACGAGCACCGCACGCGGCCTGCTGGCTCGTGCCAGGAAATACATGATCGTACGGATGGAGGAGTGGCGATGACTGACGACCACGAGATCCCCGAGCTGCGTCACCTCGGCCTGGAGCCGGACGACCTCGACGGCCATACGCTCGAAGAACTCTCCGACTACCTCGATGCGGGCCGGCAGCCGTCCGATCCGACGATCGACGGCTCTCCGGGATGCCAGCTGGCGCTGGACGCGCTCGAGCGGCTGCAGGGCCTCGGCGGGCAGCTCATCGACGCCGATGCCGCCGCGTCGCCGGATGTCGACGCGAGCTGGGTCGACCGCATTCTCAGCGGCATCGCCCTGGACGCGCGTGCGGGGCGTCGGATCCCCTTCGAAGCGCCGGATCCCTCTGTCGACCTCGGGATCACCGAGGGAGCCGTGCGCGGACTCATCCGCTCGGCGGAGAACGCGGTACCGGGCGTGCTCGTCGGACGGTGCCGGCTGGACGGCGATGTGACGGTGCCCGGTTCGCCGATCCGCATCGACATCGAGGCCAGTGCCCGATTCGGGGAGTCGATCCCCCGCATGGCCGAACGACTGCGGGCGGAGGCCGAGCAGCGGCTGCGTGCGCACACCGAACTCAACATCGTCTCGATCGATGTGAGGATCCGCGACGTCTACGATGTGTCTGCCTGGGCCGAGAGGAGCCGATGATGACGGAGCAGCTGGAGCTGGCATCCGCGATCGATGCGGTGGTGCGGGCGACCCCGGGAGTGGACAACATCTACCGCTCCGGCTCCCTGATCTCGAATCTGGTGGGCGCGGGCGCAGCCGCGCTCGGCGTGCGTGGCGCAGACGAACCGCTCGTCTCGGTGGTCGCGGATGACGACGGCGTGCGGATGGAGGCGTCTGTCGGCGTCGACTCCGCCGTCGGTGCTCCGGCGACGCTGGCGGCCGTCCGGAACGCCATCACCGCTCTGCTCGATGAACGCGGGCTGCATGCCACAGCCATCACACTCACGGTCGTCTACGTGCATTCGCGCGAGGCGTCCTGAGCTACGGCCGGCCCCGGCCGTAGGAGAAGCGCCGCTCCCCCCTCCGCGAGCGGCGCTTCTCGACATCCACGGGCGATGGATCAGGCGATCGCGCGCAGCCCGTCGACGAGGGGCGTGGTCGGACGGCCGATCAGGCGGGCCAGCGTGCCGTCGGTGTCACCGAGGGCACCGTCGCGGATGCCGCCGTCGAGGGCGACGACGAAGCCGACGGTACCGGCGTCGAGCCCCGCGGCCTCGAGAGCAGCGGACTGCTCCTCCGGCGTGAGCGCGTGGTACTCGACCGGGCGGCCGGTGACCTCGGCGATCGCAGCGGCGAGCTCGGCGTAGTTCCAGGCGACGTCGCCGCCGAGCTCATAGGCCTGGCCGATGTGGCCGTCTTCGAGCAGCACGACCGCGACGGCCTCCGCGAAGTCCTTGCGGCTGGCCGAGGCGACTCGTCCCTCGCCGGCGCCCGCCGCGAGCACTCCCGTCTCGGCGGCGCGCGCGAGGTCGGCGGCGTAGTTCTCGGTGTACCAGTTGTTGCGCAGGATCACCGCGGGGAGGCCCGCGGCCGCGATGAGCTCCTCGGTCGCCTTGTGCTCGGGGGCGAGCACCAGGTCGCTGGTGGGAGCCTTCGGGGCGCTCGTGTAGACGAACTTCGTCACGCCTGCGGCCTTCGCCGCATCGATGACCGCCTTGTGCTGGGGCACGCGACGCCCCACCTCGGAGCCGGAGACGAGCGCGACGGCATCGACGCCCTCGAGAGCGGCGGCGACGGTTGCGGGCTGGTCGTAGTCGAGGACGGCTACGGCGACTCCGAGGGCGCTCAGATCTGCGGCCTTGGCGACATCGCGTACGCCGGCGACGATCGACTGCGGCGAGGCGCCGCGCTCCAGGAGGCTTTCGATGATGAGGCGGCCGAGGTTGCCGGTGGCGCCGGTGACGAGAATGGTCATGAGGGTCCTTTCGTAAGTGACACCTCCGACAACCGTTGTCTCGAGGTAAACCTTCCGATCTGCGGGTACCCACTTTGAAGTAAGGTACCTACATGACGGTGAGTTTTGCGCAGATAAAGGAAACGGCTCCCATGCTCTTCGAGCAGGGCTGCGGCACACGCGTCATCCTCGACCACATCATGAGCAAGTGGGGAGTGCTGGTGCTGTCCTCCCTCTCCGAAGGGACCAGGCGCTGGGGTGAGCTTCGACGCGAGGTCGACGGCATCAGCGAGAAGATGCTCGCATCCACGCTGCGCACGCTCACCGATGACGGCCTCGTGCACCGGGAGTCGTTCCCCACGGTGCCCCCGCATGTGGAGTACAGCCTCACCCCGCTCGGGCGGGATCTGATGGAACGGATGCTCCCGCTCGTCGAGTGGGTGGCCGACAACGCCGACGGGATGCTCCGCCGCTCGGAGTGATCGGGCGAAGAAACCACCAGTTGTAGGGGTGGTACCCGTGCGGGCGAAGTGTTTGGCTAAAGGCTTCTGCGGCCGGCGACCGGTGAACGCTTCTCCTCGCGGGCGGCCGCTCCACCACTGGCAAGGAGCCTGATGGACCGTTCATCCGACGAGCCGAGATCGCCTGATCGTCGACAGGTGGTCGTGGGAGCGGCGTGGGCGCTTCCTCTCATCGCAACCGTGATCGCATCACCCCTTCAGGCCGCAAGCGTGATCCCCGTGTGCCCGGTCATCACGGAAGGGGACTGGGGTGGTTGGGTGAATCAAGGCCAGGGACTGGTCGACCCCGGCGGTGCGAACGGAACGAACGGGTGGTTCCGTGCGATGTCCGGGGTGTCTGGCTTCGTGTCCACGCAGGACAGCGTCGCTGTCGCGCCCGCGTCGAACACGCCCCTCGCCTACGTCATCACCGATGTCGTCATCCCCGTCACGCCAGGTGAAACTTATACCTTCGCTGTGCAGGGGGTAGGGCGGTGGGGGAACGGGGCGAACAACGCGAACACGCGGTTCCAGCAGGTGCAGATCAACATCGACGGTGTCGTGCAGTGGCAGGGCGATACCCGTACCAATCTGCTTCCGAGCCTCGGACCGCAGACGATCGGTTTCAACTACCTGGTACCCGCGGGGACGACGACCATCACTTTGACCTACCGTTTCCTCATACCGCCTCGGCCACGCGGCGATGCGCTCGGAGCCAACGACGACATCGCTCTGTCGAATCCGACCATCTCATGCGAGTAGGTCCGGGAACCACGGCGAACGCACGCGCTGACCCTTGACCGGGCCTCTCCCGCGGCCCTATGTTCACACCATGTCGACAACGCCAATCCACCTGGAACGACCCGACGGCAAAGGACTGGCGGCCGGCACACTGGGGCTCTGGGGATCCACCGTCATCGGACTGGCTTCCACGGCTCCCGTGTACTCGCTGGTCGCCTCGCTCGGGTTCGTGGTCATCGCCGTCGGTGCACAGGCGCCGATCGCCTTCGTCATCGCCTTCGTGCCGATGCTGCTCATCGCCTTCGCCTACCGAGAGCTCAACAACGCCGTTCCCGACTGCGGCACCACCTTCACGTGGGGCACCAAGGCCTTCGGGCCGTGGGTGGGCTGGATGGGCGGATGGGGCGTCGCCGTCGCGGGAATGGTCGTGCTCGCGAACCTGGCGCAGATCGCTTCCGTCTACTTCTGGTCATTGATCGGTCAGGATCTGGAGAACAACGACTGGCGTGTCGTCGTGCTCGCCGTCGCCTTCATCGCAGCGATGACCTGGGTCAGCTGGCGCGGCGTGGAGATCGGTGAACGGATCCAGAACATTCTGCTCGGGATCCAGTACCTCGCCCTCACGATCTTCGTGGTGACCGCACTGTGGCAGTTCTTCTCCGGCAGCGCTCCCGGCGCGACCGCGTTCGACTGGAACTGGATGAACCCGTTCGCCTTCACCGATTGGTCGGGGTTCACCGAGGCCATCCTGCTCGCGCTCTTCATCTACTGGGGCTGGGATACCTGCCTGGCGCTGAACGAGGAGACCAAGGACCCCAAGCGCATCCCCGGCCGCGCGGCGCTGCTGACCACCGTCATCCTGCTCTTCACCTACGTCACGGTCACGATCGCGGCGATGATGTACGCGGGTCTCGGCGAGACCGGCACGGGCCTGGGCAACGAGGCCAACGCCGACGACTTCTTCCTCGCGATCAAGGACGGCCTGCTCGGTCCGTTCGGCTGGGTGCTCGTGGTCGCGGTGATCATCTCGGCGATCTCGTCGACGCAGACCACGATCCTGCCGACCGCCCGCGGCACGCTCGCGATGGGCGTGTACCGCGCGCTTCCCGCGAAGTTCAAGGACGTGCACCCGACCTACAAGACACCGTCGTTCTCGACCATCGTGATGGGCGTCGTGGCCTCGGTCTACTACGTCGGGATGACGCTGATCAGCGACAACATCCTGCAGGACTCGATCCTCTCGCTCGGCCTCGCGATCGCCTTCTATTACGCCATCACGGGCTTCGCGTGCGTCTGGTACTTCCGTGCCGATGTCTTCCGCTCTCCGCGCGAATTCTTCTTCAAGGGGCTGTTCCCGCTGCTGGGCGGACTCATGCTCACCGCGGCATTCGTGCAGTCCGCGATCGACATGTGGGACGTGGACTACGGCTACACGGTGCTGTTCGGCATCGGCGGCACCTTCGTGATCGGCATCGGCTCCCTCGCGTTCGGCCTCGTGCTGATGTTCGTCTGGTACCTCTTCCCGCGGTCGAAGCGGTTCTTCCGCGGCGAGAGCCTCAACCGCGACACCGAGGTGATGGTGCCCGACGAGCCCGGCGACTTCATCCGCTCGATCGACGGCGGAATCTGATCGGGGTGCCGTCGACCTAAGCTTGCTGTCGTGCGCATCCGGCTCGACATCGCTTACGACGGCACCCACTTCCGCGGGTGGGCGCGACAGCCGACGCTCCGCACCGTGCAGGGCACGCTCGAGGCAGCGCTGGCGCGTATCGTCGGCTCGGACGTCCGATTCGTCGTCGCCGGGCGCACGGATGCCGGCGTTCACGCGTTGGGCCAGGTCGCGCATGTCGACCTGGACGACAGGCAGTGGGCGCGCATCGAGGCTCGTCAGGGGCGTGCTCCCCAAGACCCCGCCGGGTCGATCGCCGGGCGCATGCGCGGTGTGCTGGGCGCGTACTCCGATGTCACGGTGACGCGGTCCTCACTGGCGCCCGAGGGGTTCGATGCCCGTTTCTCCGCCGTGTGGCGGCGGTACCGGTACCGCCTGGCTGACCAGTCCGCCGGCTTCGATCCGCTGCGTCGCCACGACACCACCGTGGTGCGCGGGCGGTTGGACGAGCAGGCGATGGATGCCGCAGCGCAGAGCCTGATCGGACTCCACGACTTCGCGTCGTACTGCAAGCCGCGTGACGAGGCGACCACCATCCGTACCCTGCTCGACTACCGCTGGAACCGTGACACCGACGGCGTGCTGATCGCCGAGGTCAAGGCGGATGCCTTCTGCCACAGCATGGTGCGTGCGCTCGTCGGCGGCTGTGTGGCTGTCGGGGAGGGGCGTCTCGATGTCGCCGATCTCGTGGTGCTGCGAGACGCGGTGACCCGGACGAGCGCATTCAAGGTGCTGGCCGCGCGCGGTCTGACCCTGATGGAAGTCGGCTACCCGGCCGACGACCTGCTCGCAGCGCGCGCAGAGCAGACGCGCGCTCGCCGCGACAGCGAGTAGCGGGTCGATCCGTTGCCCGGCCTCAGCTCGGGACAGAAGAGCGATCGTCGGCGGGAGGCGTGCCGCCGACGAGCGAGATCATGTCATCGAGGATGAGCCCGAGCACCGGAGCCGCGTCGATCCCGTCGGCGACCGGCGTGCGTTCGCCGTCCCGGCGCTGGGCGCGCAGCATCATGGAGACGCAGCGGGCCGGCGGGTTCGTCACGGCCCGTATCATCCGCGACGAACCGCCCTCAATCCGGCGGGACGAGCAGCGTGTCGCCCCGCGGAGTCGGCTCGACGCGACCGAGGATTTCATCCTTCAGTGACACGCCGTGCTCTCCGTCTCCGACGCTCCGCGTGCAGACGCCTCATGCGCACGGCAGCGATGATCCCCGAGGCGATGAGCACGAGACTGAACGGGGCGACGAGCCAATGCCAGCCGATCGGGTAGCCATCAGCGCCCGGTGTCCAGAGCGCCCCCGTCGGGTCCTTCTCGAACGCGGCCACGAAGATCGTCATATACCCGGCCAGCAGAGGCACGAACGTCATGTAGGCGATGTCGTCGGCGATCTCGAGCCCGCCGAGCAGCAGGTAGGCGGAGGCGCAGCCGATCGCGATCAGCCCGGTCGTGATCGTGAGCCACGCGGGCACGCTCAGCACCGGCCACGGCAGCAGAGAATCTCCGAAGCTCAAGCACTCGTTGGAGTAATAGACCCGACCGCAGTTGAGGATGAGGCGGGCGCCGACAGGCACGATCCACTGCGCCAATGTCGCGATCGTAGCGAGGATGGCGATCAATCGTAGGACGCCGAGTCGCAGGGGCAGCCAGCCGCGATTGAGTCCGAAGATGGGCTGTGTCGAGAACGGCACGGTGTCAGTCTACGGTCGGCCGAAAGAGCAGTAGACCGGGGTGCCGTTAGTCGGCCTTCGCAGTCTTCAGCGTGTCGCGAGCATCGCGGAGGCGTTCACGGTCAGAGTTCTTCCGCTGTGAGGGTCAGAATGATGGGCCGGAGCCCGGGCAGAGCAGAGCGGGCGGGGCGGTGCATGTCACCGACCCGCCCGCTCGAAACGCTGCCGCGTTGTCAGCTGCCGGCGAGCTGCTGGTCCAGGTCCTGGATTGCGCGCATCATGCCGAGCAGCGACTCGGACATGTCGTTGATGCCGTCGACCGCGGTCTTCAGACCCGTGGTCAGCTCGGTGTAGCCCTCACCGAACTTGCCCGACGCGTGCTGCGTCTTGAAGTCCTCACCCAGAAGGGTGTCGACCTGACCCTTCAGCGTGTCCAGCTGACCCTGAATGTCATCACGAGCCTGCGACAGCGACGACGCCACCTGCTCCATCTCTGCATAAGACGCACCGAAATCGGCCATCGTCCACACCTCCGAAAATCGTTTGGAACGGACCCCTCCGGCCCGGCTGAGACCAGCCTACGGACAACCCGGCGAGACCGTCGATGGGGACAACTCCCCATCGAGTGGGGCGGCGCGAGAGGGAGGACACGTTCGCGGCGTCGCACGCCTCGTCGGAGGACGCCCTGCCCCGATCGCTCGACTCGTGCCACGGTGTTCGTCACCCCGCCACCGCAGTCAGGTCGGCCGTGATGACGCCGTCGCGTTACGCAGCATGACACTCGTTACGCGGGGTTACCGCGGCGCCGGACGCTCGCCAGCAGGCGTGCTTCACTCTCGTGTTGTGACTGATTCCCGTGTGAAGAAGAAGATCCTGTCCGTGATCGGCCTGCTGGCAGCGGGCGCGCTGACCCTGTCGATGGCGGCGTGCTCGGGGGGTGACGAATCCGCCTCCGGAAGCGACGGCGGCGCCACCGAGAGCAGCAAGATCGTGCTCGGTGCGGATGACGGCACCGAGGCGCACTGGACGATCCTCAAGGACAAGCTGGCTGAAGAGGGCATCGAGCTCGAGGTGCGCACCATCAGCGACGGCGTGCAGCTGAACCAGGGTGTGCAGGACGGCGAACTCGACGTGAACCTGTTCCAGCACCTGATCTTCCTGTCGCAGTTCAACGTGAACAACGGCGGAACTCTGGTGCCGATCGGCGCCACCGCGGTCTACCCCCTCGCGATCTACTCGGAGAAGTACTCCGCGGTGGAAGACCTCCCGGAGGGCGCGACCGTCGCGGTTCCGAACAATCCGACCAACCTCGCCCGCGCCCTGCTCAACCTGCAGCGCGCGGGGCTCGTGGAGCTGAAGGACGGCGGCAACAGCCTCTCGACGCCGGACGACATCGTGTCGAGCACGGTCGAGGTGCTTCCCGTCGACGCCAACCAGACCGTCACCGCGCACAAGGACGGCAGCGCCCAGGCAGCGATCGTCAACAACACGCAGGCGCAGAAGGGCGGCCTCGGCGACGACCTGATCATCTTCAAGGAAGACCTGGACGATCCGGAGCTCGCCCCGTACATCAACGCCTTCGTCGTGCGGGAGGATCGGAAGGACGACCCCCGCTGGACGAAGCTGCTCGAGGCGTACCACAGCCCGGAGGTCGAGGCGTCGGTGACCGAGCTGAACCAGGGGAACCTGCAGTTCAAGGCCGACTGGACCGCAGAGGACCTGCAGGCCGAGCTGGCAGACCTCGAAGAGCAGCTGCGCGCGACGCAGTGACCTCGCACGGCGGCGGACCTATGACGATCATCACGTTCAACCGGGTTTCCAAAGGGTTTCCGGCCACCCGGCGGGGGTCCGCCGTCTCCGCCCTCGAGGAGGTCGATCTGCAGGTGGAGCGCGGCTCCATCGTCGGCGTGATCGGCTACTCGGGGGCGGGCAAGTCCACTCTGGTCCGACTGGTGAACGGGCTGGAGAAGCCGACGGACGGCACCGTGGAAGTGCTGGGCGTCGACGTCGGAAAGGCATCCGCCAACGACCTCCGGAGTCTGCGCGGACGGATCGGCATGATCTTCCAGCAGTTCAACCTCTTCACCTCGCGCACCGTGCGCGGGAACGTCGCGTATCCGCTCAAGGTCGCCGGATGGAAGAAGCAGGACATCGGCCCGCGGGTCGCAGAGCTGCTCGACTTCGTCGGCATCGGCGACAAGGCGCACAGCTATCCGCGCGCGCTGTCGGGTGGGCAGAAGCAGCGGGTCGGCATCGCCAGGGCGATCGCCGCGAACCCCGAGCTGTTGCTCGCGGATGAGGCCACCAGCGCGCTCGATCCGCAGACCACCGGCGAGGTGCTCGCGCTGCTGAAGGAGATCAACCGCACGCTCGGCATCACCATCGTGGTCATCACGCACCAGATCTCCGTGGTGCACGAGCTGTGCAACCAGGTGATCGTGATGGACGGCGGCAAGGTGGTCGACAGCGGTGACACGTACCGCGTGTTCGCGCATCCGCGTGCGGCGCTGACCGAGCGCTTCGTCGCGGCTGTGACACAGGGCGTGCCGGCCGGTGACACCCTCGACGCGCTGCTCGTCGGCGGGGGAGACCTCATCAGCGCCGACGTCAACGAGTTCACGAGCGAGCACGTCGCCCAGGTCTTCGACCGTCACGGCGTGCGGCACACCGTCGTCTTCGGCGGTGTCACCGACATCCGTGGACGTCAGCTCGGCACGCTCACCTACCGGGTGCATGCGGAGGCGGGAGTGCTCACCGCCGTCGTCACGGAGCTTCAGGAGCACACCAGAGCGCAGATCCTGCGACCGGGCCCGGCAGCTTCCGAGCAGCGATCGGAGGTGGCGTCATGACCATCATCCACACCGCGACCGACTGGGGAAGCCTGACCCCCGTGCTGCTGCAGTCGATCCAGGAGACCATCTACATGGTGGTCGTGACGCTGCTGATCGGCGGCGTCGCCGGGCTGCTCATCGGCGCCGTCCTGTACGCCACACGACCGGGGAACCTGTTCGCGAACCGGGTCGTCTTCACCGTCATGAACCTGGCGATCAACGTGATCCGGCCGATCCCGTTCATCATCTTCCTCACCGCGGTGGGGCCGGTCACCAAGGCCATCGCCGGCACGACGCTCGGCACGCAGGCAGCGATCGTCCCGATGACGATCATGGCCGCGGTCGTGATCGGCCGGGTGGTCGAACAGAACCTCGTCGCGGTCGATCCGGGCATCGTCGAGGCCGCGCTGGCGATCGGGGCCAAGCGTTTCGCGATCCTGTTCGGGCTGGTCATCCCCGAAGCGCTCGCCCCGCTGATCCTCGGCTACACGTTCATGTTCATCGCGGTGGTCGACATGTCGGCGATGGCGGGGTACATCGGCGGCGGCGGCCTCGGCAACTTCGCGATCATCTACGGCTACCAGCAGTTCAACCAGGAGGCCACGTGGGTCACCGTGGCGATCATCATCGTGATCGTGCAGGTCGGTCAGATCTTCGGCAACTGGCTCGCGCAGCGGGTCCTGCGGCGATAGCGGCGGCGCGGGGGAGGAGCATTCATCGACCGGATACGTGTTTGCCACCCGACTCCAAGCCGGACGGGCTAGCGTGAGAGGCGATGAAGGTCATCTCCTACAACCTGCGCAAGCACCGAGCCGCCACGGAGCTCGTGGCGCTGGTCGGCCAGCACGACCCCGACATCCTCTGCCTGCAGGAGTGCGATGTGCAGGGTCTGCCCAACCGGATCGGCGACCTGGTGCTCGCGGACGCGACCCAGGGGAACCGCCTCGGCCTCGCGCTCTACTACCGGACCAGCACGTTCCACCTGCAGAAGATCCGCGCGATCGAGCTGAAGAAGTCGCTGCACGACCGCATGCTCAAGCCGGCCCACGAGCGCGTTCTCGGTGCCCGGCTCCTCGACATCGACGACGGGCGCGAGCTGATCGTCGCTTCCTTCCACGCCGCCCCGCTCACGGCCCTCAACTCGCTGCGGCGTCACCAGATCCGCGCGGCGCTGTCTGCACTCGCCGAGCTGGGCGAGGGACTGCCGCAGTTGATGGTCGGGGACTACAACTACCCGGTCTTCAAGGAGAATCTCGGCCAGGCCGTGCGCAACCAGGGCTACGCCCTCACGCTCAGCGACGACCACACCTACACGCGCTACCGGGTGTTCCGCGGCCACTACGACTTCGCGACATCCGTCGGATTCGAGGTCGACGCGATCACCACGCTGCCGCAGGGGTCGAGCGATCACCGTCCGATCCTGGTGACGGTGCACCCGGACTAGTCGCCCAGGTGGCTGTCTTGGCGGGGCATGGGGTCGCGAGGCGCAGCGTGTGGTCGCGAATGGTCGCATCAGAGGGCTTGACGCGACCATTCGCGACCTGTGCTGATGCAGGGTGGTCGCATCGTGCTGCTTCCAGGGGCGGGATACGACCAGTTGCGACGTCTCCGCGCCGGCGACACCGCGGGGGTCGCGCAGGCGCGGGGTCGCGAGCCTGAGGTGTCAGTGCGATCTCGGTGTGGCGTCGCCCCCATGACGGCGGCGCGGCGGGTGTCAGTACGGGGCTCTCGTACTGAAGCGGCACGCCGAGGAGCGCGGTGCGGCGCGAAGTCGGCGATGCGGCGCGTGTTCGTCAGAAGGCTCGGAGATCTCGTGGGGGTGCGCCGTCCCAGCCACGCATGAGGAGCGCGCGGCGCACGAGCGCCACGGCATCCGGCCTGCTTCCGCGAATGTTCCGAGCTGTGAGACGGACGACATGCCATCCTGCTTCCGCGTAGGAGCGGTACTTCGCGATGTCGCGGTCCCACTGCTGTTGCGAGACGCGATGGTGGTCGCCCTCGATCTCGGCGACGGTGCGAAACCGCGGATACACGACCTCCGAGATGCCGAGGCGCCGACCGCGACCGTCGAGGATCGGCATGTCGAGCACGGGGTCGGGGAGGCCCTGGCTCTCGGCGTCCAACCGGTACTCGGTCTCCAGGGGCGATGCGCTTCCCACCCGAATCCGATCGAGCGCGGCAACGAGTCGGCGACCGGCCCGGGGGCGCGGGCCGAGATCGAGCGCGGACTGGAGCTCTGCCGGAGAGGTGAGCGCCAGCTCGCGGTGCGAGTCGCCGGCCCGATCCCGAGGGACTCTCACGAGAGCATCCCCGAGGACGATCAGTTGCCGCTCGTCGAGATCCCGGCCCAACATCGCCCAGGTCGTGGCGGGGGTGGAGACGAGCAGTCCGCCTTCGCGCCTCACCTCGACGAGGTGCGGAGCGACCGTGCGCCCCCGGATGCCTTTCCCGCGCGGCGCTCGGCGCGGAGCGAGTACCGCGACCTCGAGAACCTCGCCATGCGGGAGTGGCGCACCGACGAGCACCGCGGCCGTACGTCCGCAGAAGAAACTGCCGGGCGGCATCACTGTCGCATAGGCGCGCGCGGCCTCGTGCACAGCGGTTCGGACTCTGCGGTCCCGCGCGAACGGCGTGCTGTCATCCTCTTCCTGGTGCGCATCGACCTGGGTCACCCGACGAGCGCCGTGGAACGGAGAAGAAAGGTCCTTCGCCCTCAACCGGCGCGGAGTGGCCCCGGCTTCGGTGGCCTGCGCGACCGAGAAGTGCATGCCGAGTCCCGGGGGAAGTGGGTGCGGCGTGCGGGGCATCCGGCCAGCATCCCGCAGCTTGTGTCGCTCGAGCCCGCAGATCACGTCCCATGCGCGCAGGGTGGGTGCAGGTCATCCACGGTGGCGATCGTGGAGGGCGAGTCCTGAGGGGCGGTGCGACGATGCTTCGGCCGCACAGGTCGCATCCGGTCGCCTCCGCGTCCGGATGGCGGCACTTCGCGCCCGCTGTGGGAAGGGAGAGGTCGCGAAGTGCCGGAGAATGTGGGACGAAGCGACCATGTGCGACGTCTGGCTTCAGCGTCGGGCCGACTGAGCGCAGCGCCCGGTTTGAGGTAACACGCCCGGGTGGCGTATGCTGTCTCTTTGGTGCCGTTCCCCGTGCTCGGAGAACGGCGGCCATCCGAACGTGAGCCCTCCACTGGCGTGTTCCCCTCCCGATGAGATCGCGAGGAAGAACCACCCCGGAGTGGGATTCACGAACTTCTCCGTTCGACACAAGAAAGCAGCACTATCGTGACGCGCACTTACACCCCGAAGGCCGGCGAGGTCCAGCGTGACTGGGTCGTCATCGACGCCACCGACGTCGTTCTCGGCCGACTGGCTTCGCACGCCGCTACGCTCCTGCGTGGCAAGCACAAGCCCACCTTCGCCAACCACATCGACTCGGGTGACTTCGTCATCATCGTGAACGCCGAGAAGGTGGCGCTCACGGGTCAGAAGCTCCAGAAGAAGCTGGCCTACCGCCACTCCGGTTACCCGGGCGGCCTGAAGTCGGTCACCTACGCCGAGCTCCTCGAGAAGAACCCGGTCCGCGCTGTGGAGAAGGCCATCCGTGGCATGCTCCCCAAGAACAGCATCGGCCGCCAGCAGCTGTCGAAGCTCAAGGTGTACGTCGGTGCCGAGCACCCGCACGCCGCGCAGCAGCCGACGCCGTACACCCTCGACCAGGTCGCCCAGTAAGCGCCGTAAAGACTTAAGGACATACTCGTGGCTGACATCCAGGACACCACCGAAGCTCAGAACTACTCGACCTCGACTCCCGAGACCGACGCGGTCGAGGCGGCTCCCCGCCCCGTGCTCAGCGTCCCGGGCGCCGCAGTCGGCCGTCGCAAGCAGGCCATCGCCCGCGTGCGCATCGTCCCCGGCTCCGGCACGATCACGGTCAACGGCCGTACGATCGAGGACTACTTCCCGAACAAGCTGCACCAGCAGCTGATCAACGACCCGTTCACCGTGCTGAACCTCGCCGGTGCATACGACGTCATCGCGCGCATCTCCGGTGGTGGCCCCTCGGGCCAGGCCGGTGCGCTTCGCCTCGGCATCGCCCGTTCGCTGAACGGCATCGACGAGGAGAACAACCGTCCGACCCTGAAGAAGGCCGGCTTCCTCTCGCGCGACGCTCGCGTCAAGGAGCGCAAGAAGGCCGGACTCAAGAAGGCCCGCAAGGCGCCTCAGTACTCGAAGCGTTAAGGCCCACTGTTCCGATGCCGATCTTTGGCACGGACGGCGTGCGGGGACTTGCCAATGGCATCCTCACCGCCGACTTGGCGCTCACCCTGGCCCAGGCGACTGCTGTCGTCCTGGGCCAGGGCCGTACTGCGGAGGCTCGCAAAGCCGAAGGCAAGCGACTCACCGCAGTGGTCGCCCGGGACCCGCGGGTCTCCGGACACTTCTTGACCGCCGCTGTCTCGGCGGGACTCGCCTCATCGGGCGTCGATGTGCTCGAGGCCGGGGTCATCCCCACGCCCGCGCTGGCCTTCCTCGTCGCTGATCGCGATGCCGACTTCGGTGTCATGATCTCGGCGTCGCACAACGCCGCACCCGACAACGGAATCAAGATCTTCGCCCGGGGAGGCGTGAAGCTCCCCGACGAGGTCGAACTGCGCATCGAAGAAGCGATGTCCGGAGAGATGCTGCGCCCCACCGGGGCCGGCGTCGGACGCATCGACCGCTTCGCCGACGCGGAGGACCGCTACGTCGTGCACCTGCTCGGCTCGCTCCCGAACCGTCTCGAGGGCATCCACGTCGTGCTGGACTGCGCGCACGGCGCCGCCTCCGGGGTCTCTCCTGAGACGTTCCGCGACGCCGGTGCCGAGGTGACGGTGATCGGCGCCGACCCGGACGGCCTCAACATCAACGACGGCGTCGGTTCGACCCACCTCGACAACCTCGCGGAGGCCGTCGTGCGTCTCGGTGCCGACATCGGCATCGCTCACGACGGCGACGCCGACCGCTGCCTCGCGGTCGACGCGCAGGGCTCCCACATCGATGGCGATCAGATCATGGCGATCCTCGCCGTCGCGATGAAGCAGCGCGGACACCTCACCGATGACACGCTCGTGGCGACCGTCATGAGCAACCTCGGTCTGCACGTCGCGATGCGCGAGCACGGCATCACCGTCCGCCAGACCGCTGTGGGCGACCGCTACGTGCTCGAGGACATGAACCGCGGCGGCTATGCCCTGGGAGGTGAGCAGTCCGGCCACGTCATCATGAGCGAATTCGCGACGACCGGCGACGGCCTTCTCACCGGACTCCACCTGGTCGCGGAGATGGCCCGTCAGAAGAAGACGATCGCCGAGCTGGCCGCGGTCATGACCGTGTACCCGCAGGTGCTCATCAACGTGCGCGACGTCGACAAGGAACGGGTCACCGCCGACGAGGTCGTGCAGGCCGCCGTCCGCAAGGTCGAGGAGGAGCTCGGCGATACCGGCCGTGTGCTCCTGCGCAAGTCGGGAACAGAACCCCTCGTCCGGGTCATGGTAGAAGCCGCGGATGCGGAGTCGGTGCAGAGTTACGCCGAGAGCCTCGCCACGGTCGTGCGGGAGCGACTCGCGCTCTGACCCGCCGTGAACGACGAGAGCCGGCCACCCGCCCTCCGGGGCAGGTGGCCGGCTCCCTCCGTCGTGTACCCCGCGTTCAGGGTGCGGCGCAGATGCGGTAGGGACCCGCGTCGAGCAGAACCTCGGTCGTGCAGTCGAAACTCGTCAGTCGTGGCACGTCGGTCATCGCCGGAGCATCGAAGAGGCCCACGTGCGCACCGCTCAGGACGATCGGCGCGATGGCCACTCCCCAGGGTTCAGCGGCCAGCCACTCCGTGCCGGTGTCGTCGACCCACGCGGCGATCGGTGCCACGGCGGACCGCTGGTCGGCCAGAGTCAGCGGCCGCGGAGTGAAGCTGTCGATCACGTGGAGCGCCGCTCCCGTCGCGACGACGGCTCCGAGCAGCGTGGCGAACGCGAGCGCGGTGCGGCGCGCGGACGGCGCGGAGAGGCGTTGCGCCGACCACACCGCGACCGCCGCGAGGATCGGTACGAAGGCGAAGATGCCCGGGGCGGGGTGGCGCACCCACAGGGGCAGATGCGACGCCGTGATCCACCAGGCGAGGAAGGTGACGGCGCCCAGCAGCGCGGCAGCAGTGTAAGCGCGCACCAGTCGGTCGCCGGCCGCGAGGGAGCGATGCGCGGCACGCCACCCGCATGCGATCAGAACGACGAGGATGACAGCCGCCGAGGCCACGATGAAGCCGGGAAGCGACCAGGAGCCGCTCAGGGTGACCAGCTTCTCGGAGATCGTCGTGGCGGCGCCCTGGCCGCCGCTGCGCACGAACCCGGCCAGCGCGCGCAGGTGCTGCAGGAACCCGGCAGGTCCGAGCGAGACGAGCGCGGACAGCTCGACGAGCAGCGTGGGCACGGCGACGAGCAGGAGCGGACGCCAGGACCGGCGCAGAAGGTCACGCAGCCGCGCGACGCCGTGGCCGTCGGCGAGCATCCACAGGGCGAGCGCGAAGGCCGGAAGCGCCAGCAGTGCGATGAGCTTGGCCTGCACGGCGAGGCCCACGAGGAGCCCGGACAGCCACGCGCGACGGGGCAGCACGATCAGAGCCCAGACCAGCAGCGCGGCCGCCGGGATCTCCCCGAGCAGGTCGGCCGGCCCCTGGATCGGCGAGACTCCCGCCGAGGTCGTGAACGCCAGGGGGACGGCGACGGCGAGGAGCGCGGCCCAGCGGCCTCCGATACGCCGACCGATGACGGCCAGCCCGGCCAGCAGCAGGATCCAGTAGGCGAGCGGGATGAGCCGCGCACCGATCACCATGTCGATGCCCGTGGCGAGCATTGCGGCGACGGGCAGCAGCACGACGGGCCCGGTGGAGATACGCGGGTCGAACGGAGTGATCGTGGAACCGGAGAGCGCACCGTCGCTGGAGTAGCCGAGCCCTGCCAGGAGGTTTCTGGGCACGGTGAGGTTGAACGCCTCGTCCTCCCAGAAGCGCCACACGACCAGACTGTGCCAGGCCACGATGACATGGCCGATCAACAGGGCGGCCGCCAGCACCCAGAAGAGGACGGTGCGTGCCCGGTTCATCGGCCGACGGGCTCCACACGGCGCAGCTCGCGTAACGGGGCAGAGGGGCGCAGCGACAGTGTCCAGACCTCGCCGAGCGCCGAGCGCGCGAACTGGCGGAGCCGTTTGGGGGGAAGGGCGATGCCCGCTCCGCGACCCCACATGGTTCCGGTGGTCGATTCTCCGCGCCGCGGGATGCTCGCCACTCGGAGGTAGCGGACCGTGAAGCCGGCGCGGGCTTCGGCGAGCGAGAAGTGCACGTGGGGGACCGAGGCGTCGGCGGGGACCGCGTCGAGCAGAATGCGCAGAGCCTCGGGGCGGTAGGCGCGCAGCGGGGTGTTGACGTCCGGGATCCGACGTCCGGCAGCGCCGGCCACCAGCACACCGACCGCGGCGGTGAGCACGCGGCGGTACCACGGGTCGGTTCTCCCGTCGCGGATCCCGTGCACGACGTCTGCCTGCTGGGTCACCAATGCGGAGAGGAGACGCGGGAAGTCCTCGCCGAGGAACTGGCCGTCGCCGTCGACATGCACGATCGCGTCCGGCTCGGCTGCCAGTCCGGAGCGATACGCGGCGAGGGCGGTGGGACCATGACCGCGGTTCATCGGCTGCACTTCGACCCGAACGTCCTGAACACCGTCGAAGGCCGCGGCCGTGCCGTCCGTCGACCGGTCATCCGCGACGTGGAAGGTGACGCGTCCCACCATTGGCGCGACCGCGTCCCTGATCTCGTCGACGAATCCGCCGATGCCTTCCGCCTCGTTGTAGGCGGGCATGACGATGGCGAGATGGGCGATGGTCACGGGATCCTCCGAGCGGCCGCGTTCGGAGAGGGCGCGCGCACCAAGTAGCCTAGTCGAGCCATGAAACCCACCTCCCGATTGCGGCGACTCGCCAGCCTGGGCAGCCGCTTCCTCATCGTCGGGGGACTGAGCACCCTGATCGAGATCGGCGTCTTCAACCTGCTCGTCTTCGTGTGGGGTTGGGATGTCGTCGCCGCGAAGGTCGTCGCGTCGCTGGTCGCGCTGGTCAACGCCTACTTCGGCAATCGCGAATGGACCTTCCGCCACCGCGACCGGCGCGGACGCATGAACGAGCTGCTGCTCTTCCTCCTCACGAACGCGCTGTGCACCGCGATCGGCGCCGGGCTGGTCTGGTTGGGCGTCGAGATGGCGGCCGGCATCCTCGGTCGGACGCCCGGAGCCATCGCCGTCAACGCGGTCAATCTCGTGAGCATCGTGATCGTCGTGGTGCTGCGCTTCGCGCTCTACCACTCGATCGTCTTCCGCTCTCCCGCGCAGCGCTGACACCACCACGCCCTCACGCGTCGGACGCGCGTCGTCTCGCGGCCTTGCGCGCGGCTCTGGTGCCGGCGGCGCTGCCGAGCTCGTGCGTCGAGCCATACGTGTAGGCGCCGTAGCCGTAGCTGTCCGGGCCCTTCGTCGGCAGCATCGTGATCACGACGCCGAGCAGGTCGACGCCCGCGGTCTCCAGGGTGCGGATGGCTCCCTGCAGCTCCGGCTTGCGGGTCTTGCCCGACGCGGCGGCGAGGATGATGCCGCGGGTCTTCTTGCCGATCACAGCGGCGTCGGTGACGAGCAGGAGCGGGGGCGCATCGATCAGGATGTAGTCGAAGTACTCGTCGAGCGTCGAGAGCACGGTGTCCATCGCCGCGGAGCCGAGGAGCTCGCTCGGGTTCGGCGGGACCGGTCCGCTCGGCAGCACGTAGAGCTCATGCGTTCCCCACTTGCGCAGCGCCTCCGACAGCGGCACCTGGCCGATCAGCACGTTGGTGAGGCCGACGCCGCCCTCCATGGCCATGTAGTCGGCGATGCGCGGGAGACGAAGGTCGCCGTCGATCAGGGCGACACGGGCACCGGTCTCGGCCAGCGCGATGGCGAGATTCGCCGTCGTGGTCGACTTGCCCTCGCCAGGGCCCGAGCTCGACACGACGAACGTGCGGGAGTCCGCGTCGACGTCGAGGAACTGCAGGTTGGTGCGGAGCGTGCGGAACGACTCGGCGCGCGGGCTCCGCGGATCGGCGTGCACGATCAGCGGACGCTTCGGGGCATCGGGGTCGAAGGCGATGCCGCCGAGCAGAGGACGGTCGGTGAGGGACTCGAGGTCGTGGAGGGTGTGGATGCGGGTATCGAGCACGGTCCGCAGAACCGCGAAGCCGACACCGACGGCGAGGCCGAGGAGGCCGCCGATCACGATCAGCAGCGGGATGTTCGGGCTGGAGGGTGTGGTCGGGACCGCCGCCGGATTGGTCACCGTCACGTGCACGGGGCTCACGCCGCCCTCGACGGCCGGACGCTCGAGCGTGTTCTGCACGGCGTCGGTGAAGCTGATCGCCGTCTGGTCCGCGATGGCAGCAGCCCGCTTCGGATCGGTGTCGGTGACGGAGATGTTGATCATGACGGTGTTCAGCGGGGTGCTCGCCGAGATCCTCCCCGCGAGTTGACGCGCCGTCATGTCGAGCCCGAGCTCCTCGATCACCGGGTCGAGCACGAGCGCCGTGCCGATCGTGTCCACGTAGCTGGTGACCATCTGGCGCGCGAAGGTGGTCCCCTGTACGAGGTCGCCGGTCGCGGCCCCTTCCGTGCGCACCGAGACGTAGAGCTGGGTGGACGTGACGTACTTCGGCGCCTGCAGATACGCGTACGCGCCGCCGCCGGCGAGGCCGACGAGGAGCAGGACGAGTATCGCGATCCAGTTCTTCTGCAGGATGCGGATGTAGTCGCGGAGTTCCACGTGGTCGTTCCTTCGGTCTTATGAGTGTCGCTTGTGGCGGTCTTCAGCGGGTTCGGTGCGACGGTGTGCTGCCGCGGATCACCGCGCCGTCGCCGTATCCGTAGGCGCCGACGAGAGTCCTGTCGGGTCCGCGGGTGGGCATCATGGTGACCACGGTCCCGAGCACCTTGGCGCCGACGTTCTCGATGTTGGTCACGGCGTCGCGGATCCGGGGGATCACGGACTTGCCTACGGCCGTGACCAGGATCGCGCCGGACGTGCGTCGAGCGATCACTGCGGCGTCCGTCACGAGCACGACGGGCGGGGCATCGATCAGGATGATGTCGAACGCCTCGCGCAGGTCGTCGAGGAGGCGGGCCATCTCCGTCGACCCGAGGAGCTCGGCGGGATTCGGCGGCACCGTTCCGGAGGGGAGCACGAAGAGTGTGCCGCGTCCCCACCGCTGCAGTGCATCGACGACGGAGAGACGCCCGGCCAGCACCTCGGTCAGTCCGACCCCTCCCTCGATGCCGAAGTACTCGGCGATGCGGGGCAGACGAAGATCGGCGTCGATGAGGGCGACCGTGGCGCCCGCCTCGGCGAAGGCCAGCGCGAGGTTCGCGATGGTGGTCGACTTGCCTTCTCCTGGGCCCGCACTCGTGACCACATAAGAGGGCGTCTCACCGGCAGGCGAGAGGAACTGCACGCTTGTGCGGAGCGACCGGTAGGACTCGGGGCGCGGACCCGTCGTCGTGCCGGTCACGACCAACGGCTGCTCGCTGGTGGACACGTCGAACGGGGTCGTGCCGAGGACCGGCGCGCCTGTGGCTTCGGCCGCGTCGTCGATCGTGCGCACACGCGCATCGAGAACGGTGCGGAGCACGACGATGACGATTCCGGCTGCGAGGCCCAGCAGGCCGCCGCCGATCAGGGCGACGGCGCGATTCGGGGCGGCCGGAGCGGTCGGCACGACGGCCGGCTGGATGACGTCGATCCGCACGATGCTCCTGCGGGTGTCCGATGGTCTCTCGAGCTGTTCCGAGACGACGGTGGCGAAACTCTCGGACACGGCGTTGGCGATGCGCGCTGCGCGGCCGGGCTTGCCGTCGGTGACGGTGATGGAGATCGTGGTGGACGCGGGCGTCGCCGAGACCGAGACGAGGCCGGCGAGCTCGGCCGTGGTCTCCGGCAGGCCGAGCTCGTCGATCACGGGCTGCAGCACGATCGAGCTCGGGATGATCGTGACGTAGCTGCCGACGGCCTGGAGGGCGTAGCTGCGCGCGAGGTTCAGCTCGGTGGTCGTGGCGGTGCCGTCGACGCT
Organism: Microbacterium sp. NPDC087591; assembly: GCF_044743625.1. Taxonomy (NCBI): domain Bacteria; kingdom Bacillati; phylum Actinomycetota; class Actinomycetes; order Micrococcales; family Microbacteriaceae; genus Microbacterium; species Microbacterium sp. NPDC087591. Next base: position 682,121 of record NZ_JBIUWU010000001.1, on the reverse strand, counting down.
CTGCGCCTGGCCGATCACCATCAGCTCCGCCGTCGTCGAATAGCGCGTCGGAGCCGTGAGTCCGTAGAGCACGCCGGCCGAGAGGCCGATGAGGGTGAGGGAGATGAGGAGCACGGCGTGGCGTCGCAGCGCGCGCAACGACGACTGGACGTTCATGGCCCCCCACGGGTTCGGATACTCCGGCGTTCGCCGTATCCTCTTTAGACAATACCTGTCGCACGTTCGACCTTCAGTCGCGAAACGTCTCATGCAGCGGCGGGTGCGGGGGGACACCATGGCGTTCGATGAGATCTTCGACCTCGACAAGACGCGCGACCGTTCGCTGCTGCGCGAGCCCGATGCGACGACGCTGGCCGGGGAACTCGACGCGGTGGTCGGACGTCGACGGCGCGCTCGGATCAGCGCGGGTGCCGGTCAGGATGTGCCCCGCCTCGTGGCGATGGTGCATGCCGCGGCGGCCGACCGGGTGCCGACGGCCGTCTCGCCTGAACCGGTGGTCGCGCGGCGCGCCCCTCGGCGCATCGATTGGATGACCGTGGTGGCCGGCGGCCTGGCGGTGGTCGCTGTCGCGGTCGCGTCGACGCTCACGGCCGTGCAGATCGCGACGGCGAGCCCGGTCGGAGATGCCCTGGTGCTGCTCGAGTCGGATGAGGAGGAGCTCGCCTCGGCGGAGCAGTCGCTCTCGTTCTCTCGTGCCCGCGTCGAGCAGCAGATCGAGTCCGGGCAGCAGCGCGCCGCGACGCTCCAGGCGAATCTGGCGGCCTTGACGCCGGACGCCGAGGAGACGCCGTTCGTCGGCGCGGACGCTCTCGCTGCGCTGTCGGCGGCGGTCGCGTCGTATCAGGCCGCTCTCGACGCGGCTGTGCTCCCGGACGCGCTGCCGGTGCGGAAGCCCGTGGAGACCGACGAGAACTCCCTGGCGAGCGTGGCGGCCGCCCTCGACGCCGTGCAGGAGCGCTCCGATCTGGTCGACGCGGCGATGGCGGAGGTGCGCCCGGTGCGTGCTGCCGTCGAGGACGCGGACGAGAGCTTTGCCGGCGCACTCGACACGTTCGCCGCCGCGTTCGGAAGCGGACTCCCGGCCGAACTCGACGCCTCGCCTGATCCGCAACAGGCATGGCGTGATGCCGTGCAGGCCGCGAGCGCGCGGGTCATCGCGACCGATCTCACGTCGCCGGAAGGCGCCGCCGCGTTGAGCGCGTACCGTGACAGCGTGCGGGCGTTGCGGGCCGAGCAGCTGCGCATCGCGATCGAGTTCGAGGAGCGGTCCTCCCGGAACAGGACGTGGAACTCCGGCAGCCAGAACCCGTCGCCGACTCCGACGGACCCCACCGCGCCGACGACCCCCGGCGAGAGCGACCCCGGCACCGGAAACCCCGCCCCCACCGATCCTGGTCCGACCGATCCCGGCCCCACGGACCCGGAACCGACCGATCCGGAGACCGATCCGGCCGCTTGATCCTCGCCGGCCGGCGCGGATTGTGTCGGTTTCTGTCGTAGATTGATCTCTTGTTCAAACTGATCTCGTGCGATCTTGGTCCTGACGCATTTCGTCGGGTCGGTCCTGTGTCACGATGGAACCAATACATCGGTCAACAGTGCACGAATGACGCCTCTCGTCAGGCCCCAGACCAGGGCGAGAGGATCAGCGCCTTCATGCGCTCGGGGGGATACGCAGTGCCATCGGGTTCCGAACTGAATGAGGCGGTCTCCGCCGAACAGAAGCGGCGAAGGCTCGCCGCCGCGATCGTCGACAGCGCCGCGTGGATCGTCGGCATCGTGATCGCCGTCGTGCTCCGATTCGAGTTCGAGCCGACCGTCGGCGGGTGGATCTCGATGGTGGTGCTCGCCCTCCTCGCCGCCGTGAGCCAGATCGCGGTCGGGTACTACCTCGCCCTCTACCGGGGACGCTTCACCTACGGCTCCTTCGACGAGGTGCGCGCGCTCGGACTCGCCGTGATCGTGCAGGCCTCTGTGCTCTCCGCGATCGTCATGATCCTCGGCCCGGTGATCGGATTGCCCCGCGGCACCGTCATCCTCGCCTTCCCGTTCGTGCTCCTGTTGATGTTCGGGGTGCGCTACAGCGCCCGGCTCGTGATCGAACGCCGTCGCAAGCCAGGAGACGAGGCAGAGCCGACGCTCGTCGTCGGTGCGGGCTACGTCGGTGATCTCCTGCTGCACCAGATGATGACCGACCCCACGTCGCCGCTGCGTCCGGTCGGCATCCTCGACGATGATCCCGCGAAGAAGAACCTGCGCCTGCGCGGCGTTCCGGTGATCGGACGCACCTCCGAGATCGTCGCCGCCGCGGAGGACACCGGGGCGACCACTCTCGTCATCGCGATCGGCGGAGCCGACAGCCGCCTCCTTCGTCGCCTCACGGACGACGCCGCGAAGGCGGGTCTGCGCGTCACGATCACTCCGACGCTGACCAACATGATGTCGGGCGAGCAGTCTCCGGCCGATCTGCGCGACATCAGCATCGAAGACCTGATCGGTCGCCATCCGGTCGACACCAACGTCGATCTCATCGCCGGGTACGTGACCGGACGTCGCGTCCTCGTGACCGGCGCCGGCGGGTCGATCGGATCCGAGCTCTGCCGACAACTCGCCAAGTACGGCCCCAGCGAGCTCATCATGCTCGATCGCGACGAGACCGGGCTGCAGATGGCACAGCTCGGAACCTCCGGTCACGGTCTGCTCGACTCGAAGGACGTCGTCCTCGCCGACATCCGAGAGGATGACACGCTGCGCGACATCTTCGTCGAACGGCGTCCCGAGGTCGTGTTCCACGCGGCAGCGCTCAAGCACCTGCCGATGCTGGAGCAGTATCCGGATGAGGCATGGAAGACGAACGTCCTCGGCACCTTGAACGTGCTCAACGCCGCGCGGTCCGTGGGCGTGGACACCTTCGTCAACATCTCGACCGACAAGGCGGCCAATCCCACCAGCGTGCTCGGGCACTCCAAGCGCGTGGCGGAGAAGCTCACCGCCTGGGCCGGTGAGGAGACCGGCATGCGCTACCTCTCGGTGCGCTTCGGCAACGTGATCGGCAGCCGCGGTTCGATGCTGCCCACGTTCCAGACACTGATCGAGGCCGGCGGACCGATCACCGTTACGCATCCCGACGTGACCCGGTACTTCATGACCATCCCCGAGGCGTGCCAGCTCGTGATCCAGGCCGGCGGGATCGGACGCGCAGGAGAGGTCCTGATCCTCGACATGGGGGAGCCCGTGTCGATCCTCGAGGTCGCCAAGCGCATGATCGCGATGTCGGGCAAGAAGATCGAGATCGTCTTCACCGGTCTCCGTCACGGCGAGAAGCTCCACGAGGTCCTGGTGGGCACGCAGGAGAACCTGGAGCGCCCGTTCCACCCGAAGGTCTCGCACACTCGTGCCGATTCGATCTCACCCGACCGCCTCGACAAGGCAGGGTGGGAAGCGCGGATGCTGTCCGTCCCCCGCAACAACGACACCGCCATCATCGAGCCGATCCGACTCGACATCCCGGAGAACCTGAAGTGACCGAACGCATCTACATGTCCTCGCCCGATGTCGGGCAGCTCGAAGAGGACGCGGTCGTCGCGGCGATGCGGTCGGGATGGATCGCTCCGCTCGGCCCCGACGTCGACGGCTTCGAACGCGACCTCGCCGACCGGGTGGGTGTCGCGCATGCGGTGGCGCTCAGCTCCGGCACCGCGGCCCTGCATCTCGGTCTCCTCACGCTGGGGATCCAGCCCGGCGACATCGTGCTCACATCGACCATGACGTTCGCGGCGACGACGAACGCCATCGTCTACACCGGGGCAGAGCCGTACTTCATCGATGCCGATCCCGTGACCGGCAACATGGATCCCGCTCTGCTGCGCGAAGCGTTGCAGACCCTTCACGCCGCGGGGGAGACGGTGGCGGCGATCGTCCCCGTCGATCTGCTCGGCAAGACGGTCGACTACACCGCGATCCTCGAAGCGGCGGCCGACTACGACGTTCCCGTGCTGTGCGACGCCGCCGAGTCGCTGGGCGCGACACACCGCGGACGCGCTGCGGGCAGCTTCGGACGCGCCTCGATCGTGTCGTTCAACGGCAACAAGATCATGACCACGTCCGGCGGCGGGATGCTGCTCACCGACGAACCGGAGATCGCCCAGCGCGTGCGCTACCTCGCCACGCAGGCGCGGCAGCCCGTCGTGCACTACGAGCACACCGACATCGGCTACAACTACCGCATGAGCAATCTGCTGGCGGCGCTCGGCCGCGCGCAGCTCACGCGTCTCGACAGCATGATCGCGCGGCGGCGCGAGATGCGGGAGAGCTACAAGGAGCTGTTCGCCCCGGTGGCCGGGGTCGAGGTCTTCGGTGCGGCCGGCGACCACGACGACAACGTCTGGCTCACCTCCATCCTGGTCGACGCGTCGGTGACCGGGTGGCAGCCGCAGGAGCTCGCCGCAGAACTGGCGAAGAGTGACATCGAGAGCCGTCCCCTGTGGAAGCCGATGCACCTGCAACCGGTCTTCGCGGGCAGCCGCGGCATCATCAACGGCGTCTCCGAATCGCTGTTCGAGCGCGGTCTGACGCTGCCCAGCGGCTCGGCGCTGTCGACGGAGCAGCGGGAGCGGGTCCACTCCGCGCTCGTCGCCTTCCTCGATGAGCGTTGACATGGCGCAGCGCACGGCCCGGCCGTACGACGTCGTCAAGCGTGCGCTCGACGTCGTGACGGCCGCGGTCGGTCTCGTCGTGCTCAGCCCGGTCATGCTGGTCACGGCGATCGCCGTGCGCGCGAACCTGGGGAGTCCTGTGCTCTTCAGCCAGCCGCGCCCCGGCCGTGGCGGGCGCGTCTTCCGGCTGTACAAGTTCCGTTCGATGCGCGCCGTCGATGCAGCGCGGGGCTGGATCACCGACGAGCAGCGCCTGACGCGCTTCGGGCGGGTGCTGCGGTCGACGAGCCTCGACGAGCTGCCGTCGCTGTGGAACGTGCTCCGCGGCGACATGAGCGTCGTCGGTCCGCGCCCTCTGCTCGTGGAGTACCTGCCGCGCTATACGCCGGAGCAGGCGCGTCGACACGAGGTGCGTCCGGGGATCACGGGACTCGCGCAGGTCAACGGGCGTAATACGGTGGACTGGGATCAGCGCTTCGCGCTCGACGTCCGATACGTCGACTCCCGTAGTCTCGCCCTCGATGCGCGCATCCTGGTCGGCACGGTCCGCTCCGTCGTCGTCCGTGAGGGGATCAGCGCCGAAGGGCACGCCACGATGCGGAAGTTCGGAGAATCGGATGACTGAGCAGATCGTCGTGATCGGCGCCGGCGGATTCGGGCGCGAGACGCTCGATGTCATCGACGCGCTGATCGCCGCGGGCGAGCCGTTGCAGGTCGTCGGAGTCGTCGATGCGGGACCGCGCCAGGAGGATCTCGAACGCTTGGGAGCCCGCGGCATCGCGTACCTCGGCACCGAGGAGGAGTGGCTGCCGACCTCGACCGGGGATGAGCGCTTCGTCGCGGCGGTCGGATCCCCGCGCGTCCGCTCGAAGGTCGCTGAGCGGTTCGCCGCCGCCGGCCTGCGCGCGGCGACCGTGATCCACCCCGGCGCCGTGATCGGTTCGCAACCGCGCATCGGCGCGGGCGTCGTGATCACCTCGGGCGTGCAGGTGTCGACGAACGTCTCGATCGGCGACCACGTGCACCTGAACCCGGCGAGCATCATCGGCCATGACGCGACCCTCGCGGACTTCGTCTCGGTGAACCCCGGAGCGATCGTGTCAGGCAACGTCACCGTCGAGAGCGGAACGCTGCTGGGCGCCGGGTCCGTCGTGCTGCAGGGGCTCACGGTGGGCGCGGGAGCCACCGTGGGCGCCGCGGCCTGCGTGACGAAGGACGTCGCGGCGGGGACGACGGTCGTGGGTGTGCCGGCGCGGCGCACCGCATCGACGGACGCGGTGGGGGAGTGAGGATGGGGAGGTCGATGCCGATACGGGTGCTCGTCGTCGTTCAGCCCTCGGTAAGCCACTACCGCGCTCCTTTCCTCAGAGCACTCATCGCGCAGGACGACATCGAGTTCGAGCTCGTCGGTCGGGTCAATCGCGCGATGGGTTCTACCGGTGACCCTGCTGCGGCGTCGGAAGAGATCCTCGCCCGGGTCGGAGAGCTGCGACGGATCGGGCTGTTGAAGGCCCTGTACTGGGACCGCGGACTCGTGACGAAGGTGCTCCGGACAACTGCCGGGGCGATCGTCCTCGAGGGCAACGTGTACGGAGTGTCGAACTGGATCGCGATCGCCGTCGCCCGAATACGGAGGCGGAAGGTCATCTTCTGGGGACACGCCTGGAAACGGCCTGAGTCGGGCGCGAAACTGCGACTGCGAAAGGCGTTCTACCGGCTCGCCGACGGTCACCTGACCTATGGCGACTGGGCCCCCGCCTTCGCTGCCTCCGTCGGACTGGATGCACGCACCTTCGTGCCGGTCTACAACAGCATCTATTCTCGGCGGGAGCTCGCCTCGGAGCCTCCGCGCACACGCCGTCCGACCAGGACGCAGGGGGCGCTGTCCTTGCTCTACTCGGGTCGGTTGACGGCGCGTCATCAGGTCGATCAGGCGATCGTCTCCGTGATCGCGGCGAATGAGCGGGGCCACGACGTGCGGTTGACGATCGTCGGAGATGGGCCTGAGCGTGAGCGTGCGGAAGAGCTGTCGCGTGGTTCTGACGCGATCGTGATGCTCGGCGCCGTGTACGATCTGGACCGGCTCCGCGAGCTCTACGAGGACGCGGACTTCGCTGTCTCCCCTGGCGCGACCGGACTCAACGTCATTCAGGCACTGGGATTCGCCGTGCCGGTCATCGCCGCTTCAGGAGACCCGCAGAGCGGGCCGGAGATCGAAGCCGTCCTCGACGGGGTCACCGGCGTCCTCTACCCTGCGAAGGGGGCTGGCGAAGCGCTGACCGAGAAGATCGTGGCGCTGGCCTCGCTCCCCGATGAGACCTACGCCTCATACTCGGCGGCGGCGAAGGCGCTTGTGGAAGAGCGGTACACGGCGGAGGCTCATGCGGTGGCCGTCGCCCGCGTCGTGAAGCACATCCTCACGAGCTGACTCGGGAGCCGGTGCTCACCGCGGAGCGAAGCTGCGCGAGATAGGTGTCGGCGATGGACTCCGCTCGGAAGTGCTTCTCGGCATAGGCTCGGGCTCGCGATGAGTATGCGTGCCACAGGTGACCGTCGGTGGCGAGGCGACTCATCGCGTGTGCGGCGTCCTCGGAATCGGCTGCCACGACGACTCCTGCATCAGATTCGGTGATGATGTCCCGCATCGCCCCGGCGTCGGTGACGACGCTGGGGAGGCCTGCGGCCATCGCCTCGACCAATGCGCCGGGGATGCCCTCGGTCTCAGAGAGCAGGACGAAGATGGAGCTGCTGTTCAACATGTAGCCGGAGACATCGTCGCTGAATTCGACATGCTCCACCACGTGCTCGAGGTGGAGCTCGGAGACTCTCGACGCGAAGGCAACTCGATCTGTGCTGGTCGCGAAGGGGCCGAGGAAGATGGCTCGACTGTCGATACCGTGCTTGTCGCGAAGAATGCCCAACGCGTCGAGGACGAGCGTCGGCCGCTTCCGCTTCCCGATGACACCGACGAAGAGCACAGTGAGCATGTCGCGCCGGTTGGCTGCGGGCTCGCCGAAGAACCCCGTCGAGACAGGGTTCATGATCGTGTGGATGTGCTGTTCGGGGACCCCGCCTTCGAGCAACTCGGCCGCGATCTCGGCACCCAGCGCGAATCCACCCGCCGCGTTGCGACCGATGAAGCGGAGCAGGGGACGTACGCCGGGGATTCTGGTGGCGCGCCCCCGCAACGAGAAGTCCGCGTGCGCTGCCAAGGGGACGAGCACGTAGGGGATCCGGAAGAAGGCGCAGGCGACTGCAGGGATGATCTTGTAGAGGTAGGTGCCGTGAAAATGCACGGCGTCGAGCCGCTTGCGGTCGCGCACGATCCACGCGGTCGCGGTGAGAGCCCAGGCGAGCTGACGGAGGGGACCGCTCTCGCCCACCCTCATGGAACGTGTCGGAACCAGCTGCGGGTCCGTCTGGTGCCCCGGGCGCTCGCCTGCGTAGACGCGCGCTTCGACGACATCGCCGAGCGGCCCGATCAGCCTCTTGAGGAAGACACCAGGACCCGTGTAGCCGATACCGACGCCCGAGGGCACGAAAAATCCGATGGTGGGGACCGTCTCGGATGTCATCTGCACTCCCTGCGTGATCGCGGATCGAGCATGCGTCTCTCTCGTCGTGGCTCGTGGGCACTGCTTCTCAGCCTATCTGCCGATCCATCGGCCCCGATGGTGACCGCGCTGCCCGCATGGGCCGCGATAGTCTGGAAGCGTTGAGATACGCAGAACGGCTGCGGCGGCTCCCCATGCCAGTCCATTCGTTCAAGAGGGGAACAGTGTGCCTGCCGTCGGGTTGCCGAGCACGTCGACATTGCTCGACCATTTGTCAGAGTTCCGAGGTCGTCGCGGCTATCTCATAGACGCCGTGCACGGCAGCGGGAAGCAGATCGGCAACCACGGCGACGCCCTCATGTTCGATGTGTTCCTGAAGATCGCCCAAGAGGCCGGGATCACGTGGGTCAGCCGCCCGGAGGAAGCGGAAGTGCTGGTCGTGCGTCCCAACGGAGCGCTCCTCGAGATCTACGCGTTCCCTGACCTGCTGGCTGAGCAGCTGCGACAGCTCCCTGATCTGCCGCTCGTGATCTTCCCCTCCTCTGCATTGTTCCCTTCTGAGGATCCGTCTCGTATTTTCGCGGGACGTACGGCGCCTACCGTCTGGGTGTTCCGCGAACGCTACTCGTTCGATCACATCCGCGAGCGATGGGAAGATCAGCTCGATGATGTGCACGTGCAGCTCGTGCTCGACCACGATGTCGTCGCCGGTGGCAATCGGTACGTCCACGAGTTGATGGGCTCCCCGGTCAGCGAGAGCCACGTTCTCATCGCGGCCCGTATCGATGCCGAGGCGCCCACCGGCAGACCCATGGTCAAGTCGGCGCGAGGCGCGGTCGGGGCGCCGTCGCGCCTCAAGCGTTCCGTCGCGCGACTTCTCACCAGGACCGATCCGGGACCGTTGCGCCGATTCGGGTTCCGTGCGTACAACAGGAATCGATCGGCGGCAGCCAGCTCTGCGCTCGTCGCCCGGCTTCCGGCGGCTTTGCGATCGGAGCTGCAGTCGGCCTCCGGGCGGGTGCGGGCACTCGACGCCAGTGCGAAGCACCTCGTCTCCTACCGCCAGTACAAGCGCCTCGTGCGGGGGGCCTCCCTGGTGGTGACGGATCGGCTTCATGTGGCTCTTCCTGCCGCGATACTCGGCAAGCGGGTCTTCCTGGTCGAAGCCGGCTACCACAAGCTCACGGGCGTGTATCAGCGGTCGTTGAGCGCTCTCCCCAACATCACGCTCGTCAACGCCGTCGATGACGAATAGCGTATCCCGGGCCACGCGAGGGGTCCTCGGTCTCTCGATGGGCACGTTCATCGTGCAAGCGGTCTCCGCCGGATCGCAGCTGGTTCTGGCCGCATGGCTCGCTCCCTCAGAGTTCGGACTCTGGGCTTCGGCTGTCTCCGCGATGACGCTGGTGACCGCGTTGACGAATTTCGGCGAGATCTCCGGGTACCTCTCCGGGCAGGGCGTGGGATATCGAGCGACCCGTCGGCGCGCATTCCGCTCGAACCTCCTGTTGGTGCTCGGGGGGCTCCTCATCGCCGGGTTGTACCTGCTGTGGGGAAAACCCGAGATCGCGCTGTACTGCCTCGTTCTCGCATTGGCGATACCCCTGAGCGGCGATGCCGACGTGAAGATCGCTGCGGTGACTCGCCACGACGGCTACGCTTCCATCGTCACTTCGCAAGCTGCCGCCGCTGTCGCGAAGTTCGGTCTCGGTCTGCTGATCGCGGTGATCACCCATTCGGCCGTCGCGATCGCGATCTCGACCGTTGGCTACTACATCGTGCTAAGTCTCCTGATCTCTCGGAGAGCGCGGACATCGACCGCGAACGAACCGATCGGCACGGAGCAGCCCAGATCAATGGCCCGTTTCTCCTGGGCCGTGAACTCGTATGCCATGAGTCTGCCGATCCAGGCGGTGTTCATCGCAGGGCAGCTGTTCCTCACTCCCACCGACCTCGGAGTCCTCTACATCGCCATGCAGGTGACGCTCGCCCTGAGCAGCCTCATCAGCGTCCCGCTCAACAGGGTTGCGCTCTCCGCGTTCTCCAGGGCGACGGATGAGGAGCGGGAGACGCTCGCGCTCGGACTCGGCATCCGCGTCGTCGGCACGGTCACGTGGCTCTCTGCCGCTATCGGGCTGGGGCTCGTGATGCTCACCGCCTACGTCCCGCCGCTTTGGCAGCACGCCGTTCCGTTCGCGCTCATCCTGCTCGCGGGTCTGCCGCTGAGGATTCTGTCTCCCGTGCTGGAGGCGAGGCAGCAATCCGCTCGGGAATGGTGGCACGCCACCGGGTTCAGCCTGGTGGACGCCGTCGGTTCCGCTGCCATCGTGCTGGTGACCGCCCAGAGCGGGGATCTCCTGATCGTCTGTCTCGGGATCACTGCGTGGAAAGCGCTTGTCGGTGTGACCCGCACGCTGGTCGCCCTGCGCAGGCTGGCTCCGCTCGCTCTCTGCGCGCTGATCGCGCTGAGCATATTCGCCTGTGGGCTGCTGCTCGCCGCGTCCTGGGTGGTTCCCTTGTACGGGGCGATCCTGTCTGCAGGGCTGCTGCTGATCTTGCTGTTGCTGACGAGAAGGGTGGTCCGACGCCGACGCCGACGCCGTGCGCGCCCGGCTCCGTAGCGTCATCAGACGCTCGGCATCGGATCAGTCCGTCTGGGCGGCCCTCTCGAGCGTCTCCACCAGTAGCGCGGCAAGGTCATCTCGCGAGAACTGCTCGAGGGCGAGGAGACGCGCGTTGCGGTGAGCCGACTCTCGCCATGTGCGGTCCGTTGCCAGTCGGAGGAGCTGTGCGGCGGCAGCCGATACATCGGTGCGGTCGAGCACGAGTCCGATCTCACGATCTCGGATGAGATCGGCCTGCCAGCCCTCGTGGTTGATGGCGATCGCGCGTCCCGCGGCGAGCGAATCGAAGAACTTGTTCGCGCTGTTCGCGTTCATCGCCGGGTTGTCGGTGACGACCGACGTCGAGATGTCAGCTGCCGAGAGAACCGCCGGGACGTCTGATTTCGGGACCGGGGACAGGATGCGGACCGTGCCACCCAGGAGACCGAGGTCTCGCGCGCGCTCTCGGACAGCAGAGAGGCGCGCTCCCTCGCCGATCAGCGCGAAGGTCACCCGGGGATCGATCTTCACGGCGGCTTCGGCCACGTCGACGAGATACTCGACGTCGTTCGCGGCGCCGAATGTGCCGGTGTAGACGATCAGGGGTGCGTCTTCGGCGATGCCGTTCGACCGTCGCCATTCCCGCCCACGGGACGGATCTACGTCGAACAGCTCGACATCGGCGGCGTTCGGGATGACGGTGATGCTGTGCGGATCCGCGCCGTGCGCGACAGCATCCTCCGCCATCCCGGGGGAGAGCGCCACGATGTGCGCGGATCGGCGATAGGCCTTGCGCTCGAGGGCGCGTGCCAGCCGCTGGGCTGTCGGGTTGGGAAGGTACCCCAATGCGATCGGAACGGTCGGCCAGGAGTCGCGGACTTCGAACACGATCGGAGTCTTCCGCCACGCCGAGGCGAACCAGGCCGGAAGGAAGATCGTCAGCGGCGTGCTGGTGGCGAAGATGACGTCGGCGCGCAGCTGGCGCGTGAACCGCGCGGACGAAAGAGCGAAGGCCGCGAAAGCACGGATCCGCTGGATCGGGTTCATGGCATTGCTGTAGGACACGGCTTTCCGGTGCACCTGGAAGCCAGCAACCGATGCGTGTGTCCATCCCGAACCGCGCGAGTCCGGATCGCGGTCCGATGTGACGACATGCACCTCATGTCCTCGTGCCGCGAGCCGACGGGCGAACTCGTACGAGCGGGTGCTCCCCGACTGCTCCGGCGTGTTGAAGTACTGGTGAAGATAGGCGATTCGCATATCGCGATGGCTCAGAGCCTGGTGATGTTGTCGCCCCGGAGAGCGTTTCGCGTGTCGAGCACCGGTGTCGCCGAGTTGACGAGAATCTGCGCATCGAACGCGTCATGATCAGTGACGACGATCGCGAGATCAAAGGAGTCGATGCCGTCCCGGTTGAGGTCGATGCGAGCGACAGCGTCCGGCCAGTGGTGCTCCGACACATGCGGGTCGGCAGCCGAGACCTCTGCGCCGAGCTGAGTGAGCAGCTCGATGATCCGTCTCGACGGTGCTTCTCGGACATCGCCGGTGTTCTTCTTGTATGAAAGTCCGACGATCACGATCTTCGAGCCGTTGACAGCCTTCTTGTGCGTGTTCAGGAGGTCGATGGTGCGTTCGACGACGTAGCTGGGCATGTGCTCGTTGACGTCGTTGGCGAGTTCGACGAACCGGAACGACTTGCCCAGTTCGCGGCGCACCTGCCACGACAGATAGCTGGGGTCCACAGGCAGGCAATGTCCGCCGACGCCTGGGCCCGGTGTGAACTTCATGAAGCCGAATGGTTTCGTGGCGGCGGCATCGATGGACTCCCACACGTCCACGCCCAACTGGTTCGCGAAGACCGCGAGTTCATTGACGAGCGCGATGTTGACGTGACGGAAAGTGTTCTCCAGAAGCTTGGTGAGCTCGGCCTCGCGGGTTCCAGAAACCGCGACGGTCCGATCGACGATCGTGTCGAAGAACGCCTGCACGCGCTGAAGCGAGGTGGGGTCGATCCCCGAGACGACCTTCGGAGTGGTCTGCAGATTCCACGCCCGGTTTCCCGGATCGATCCGCTCTGGTGAGTAGCCGACGTAGAAGTCATCCCCCGCGCGCAAGCCGCTTGCTGCTTCCAGGATCGGAACGAGGAGCTCCTCCGTCGTGCCGGGATAGGTGGTCGATTCGAGGATGACCGTCGCGCCGGCCGTCAGGTGGGCGCCGAGCGAGCGGCCGGCCTCCTCGATGAACGTCAAGTCCGGCAGCGACTCGCGAAGGGGCGTCGGAACGCTGATGACGGCGATGTCGAAGCCGTCGGAATCCTCGTATCGCGTGGTCGGCAGGTACCGCCCTGATTCGAGAGCGCCGGTCAACTCCGCCCCGCTGATGTCCTCGACGAAAGACTCTCCCTGTGAGAGCGCGCGCACTCTGCGTTCATCGATGTCGAGCCCCACCACCGAGAATCCGGCTTCGACGGCTCGCATGGCGACGGGAAGCCCGACGTATCCCTGACCGATGACTACGACCTTCTGCGGCGTGGACATGAGACCTTTCGAACGGAGTGGGGGCAACACGCCGTGATCTGCAGCGAGTGGCGCGCGGAAGCATGCTCTGAGCGAGCGTCTGAAGTCTATCGAACCACGTATCGCGCGCCGGTCGGACGTCACGGTTCGTCACCCGAGCCGTGCGGAATGCCACGTCTGGGAGGCCTGCACCTCGCCAGTCGTCCAGCCGCGCTGTGCTTGAATCTAACAATGAGCGACTTCGGGGATCAGCCGCCTGCCCTTCGGCGGGACCGCTCTCGTCGAGAGCCGGACGAGAGCATGGAGGCGCTCTTCTCGACGCCCCGTGACGACGACGAGACGTCGGCATCCCGCAGCGGAGACGACCTCAGCATGAGCGACGATCTCGGCATGAGCCCGGACCGTGCGCGGTCGGGGGCGCGAACGGGCTCCTCCTCGTCCACGTCCTCCCGGCGGGGGCATGGTCGGCGACGGGGCAGGCGTCGCAGGCGGGCTTGGATCTGGGCCATCGTCGCCGCAGTGATCGTGGCTCTCGGGGTCGGTGGCGTGTACGCGGGTGTGCGCGTGTACGAGCAGGCGATGACGGCGCGGGAGCATCTCACCGCAGCGATGCCGTACGTCGATCAGGTCAAGTCAGCGATGCTCGCGAACGACAGCGAAGCCGCAGACCGCGCCGCGCGCGCATACGTGGCGGAAGCCACAGCGGCGGGGACAGCGCTCGACGGCCCTGTGTGGGGCCTGCTCGAGCAGATCCCGCTTCCGGTCTTCGAGAATCTTCGAGCTGTGCACACTGTCGCCGACGTCGCGGAGGAGGTCGGAACAGGGATCCTCGTTCCGGCGTCATCGATCGACCTCGCCCCGATCACCCCCACCGGCGGACGTGTGGACGTGGCCGGGCTCGAGGCGGTCCGGAGCACCGTCGCGAGGATAGGGGAGGCGGTCGACGGCGTCGAAGCGCAGCTTGCCACGATCGATCGTGCGGCGTTGATCGAACAGGTCGGTACGGGGGTGACGCAGGTCAGCGACGCGGTAGCTCAGGTGAAGGGAGTCGTCGGGCCCGCGGAGGACATCCTCGGCTTCCTGCCCGGGCTTCTCGGTGGCGACGGGGCGAAGAACTATCTCCTGATGTTCCAGGGGAACGCCGAGGCGCGAGCCAGCGGCGGCAGCCCCGGCTCTTTCGTCTTGCTACGCGCTGATCAGGGAGTGATCACCTTCGAGCGCGATGTCGCGTCGACCGAGTTCCCGTTCGCGCTCGCCGAATCCGTGATCCCGCTGGATGAGCAGACGACGGCGCTGTACTCGGACATCGTCGGCCGCTGGACAGCCAACATGACATCGACGCCGGACTTTCCGACGACCGCCGCGCTTCTGCAGGGCTGGTGGGCCACGAAATTCGACGATCAGATCGACGGTGTCATCTCGGTCGACCCCGTCGCCCTGAGCTACTTCCTCGAAGCCACCGGGCCACTCACGCTCGAGACCGGCGCCGTGCTCAGCAGCGAGAATGCGGTCGACCTTCTCATGAACCAGGCGTATTTCATGTATCCCGATGGCAGGGATTCGAACGCGTTCTTCTCCGCCGCCGCGGTGTCGGTCTTCAACGGTCTGCTCTCGGGCGGCGCCTCACCGGTGAGGCTCATCGATGCCGGCGGCAGGTCGGCTGCGGAAGGACGCCTTCAGGTCTGGGTCCCGGATGCCGACGCGATGGACATCATCGCCGGTTCTCCCGTCGCGGGAACACTGCCGACAGACAACGTGGACCAGACGGCGATCGGTGTGTACTTCAACGACACGACCGGATCGAAGATGGACTACTACGTCGACGCGTCGGTGGCCGTGAAGACCGACCAGTGCACGGCGCTGGGAACAACGACCTGGACCACGGATGTGACGCTTCAGAACGGCATCACCCGGGACGAGGCGAACACTCTGCCGCGCTACGTGACCGGACCGTACTTCGCGCCGGGGGACATCGGCACCGACTACATCGTCTATGCGCCGATCGGTGCGACGATCGAGAGTTGGACCGTGAACGGCGAGCCGTATGGTGAGCTTGCGCATACGAGCCATCTCGGACGCGACGCCATCCGCGTCAATATCGTGCTGCAGCCCGGCAAGGCCGCCACGCTCCACGTCGTCATGAAGGGTCCAGCGGCCTCCAAGGCGTCGCCTTACGGCCCGGTGGCGGTGAAGCACACACCGATGGTGCGAGAGACGGCAGTCGACATCGATTCCCCTGGTTGCCGATGACACGGCAGGAGCGGTGCGCCTGAGCCGCCGTTCATCTCGCGGTAGCATTCCGCACGGAGGGGTAGATGTCGTATTGGGTGGCCGCGAGCTTCGGGGCGTTGGACGTGCGCGATCACGAACTCTCCGCGGACGGCTACGAGTACGTCATCACTCCGATCCATCCCGCACCACCTCAGTTCCTCTGGGGTGACGGGGCAGCGCTCTGGTGCGACGCGCTCGAATCCGTCATCGATGACTCGGTGCTGGATGAGCCGACCAGCGAGACGTTGCGCCAGTTGGAGGGCCTCGGCGTCCTGAGGAGAGCGGACTCAGCGGTTCAGCCACGAGCAGCAGTCAGCAGCCCGTGGCTCGTCTCATTCCAGCATGAGCTCGTCTATGCGTTGCTGAGCAACGCAGCGAAGCAGGCCGGGATCGACATCATCTTCATCAAGGGGCCGGTGCTCCACGCGCAAGGCCTGCGACTGAAGGTGCACTCCGGCGACGTCGACTGCTGGGTCAGGCCCGGCGACGAGAAGATCCTCATCGAGGCTATGCAGCAGTGGGGGTGGCGAGCCGCGCGCACCGCATTCGACGGTACCGTGATCGCACATTCCCAGGCCTTGAGACCGGGGGCATGGGGGTGCGAGATAGATGTGCACACACGTTTCCCCGGGATGACCGTGGATGCGACAGCAGCGTTCGATCTGGTGCTCGCATCCTCCGTGAACCAGACTTTCGCCGGGACCGATGTGCGCGTTCCGTCACGAGCCGTTCATGCGGTGATCTACGCGCTCCACGAGCTCCGCCCCGTGTCGGGGGCCCGTCACACCGAAGAACAGATGCAACGCGCGGTTCACGCACTCGCGAGCGCCGGGATCACGGTGGTCGACGCGACAACAAGTCTCGGGGCCGGGTTCGTTCTGCAGGACGCGCTGGCGGGGTGCTTCCCCGGTGCCGATCTCTCGCAGTTGGAGACGCAAGTCCCGTCCGACTGGGGCTGGCGATCGATCGTGTCCGTGCCTCGGAGGCAATTGGCGGCGTTGCGGCTGCTGCCCCTGCGGCAGCGCGCGCGTGTGCTGTTCCGGCTCGTCTGGCCGGAGAGCGATGCATCGAAGCGGGTACGGGCGGCGGCCGGTGCGCCGTCGCAGCACCTCGCCATCGTGCGGCTGAAGCGCCTCGGGGAGGGGCTGGTGAGGCTTCTGCGCGGCAGCTGAGGCGCGGCGCTCGATGCCGAGCGCCGCGATTCCCTCCGCTCGGTCCCTGCCGTCGGTCCGCGTAGGCATCCTCTGCATCCGGCTAGGTTCTTGCGCATGTCACACGCAGGACGCGTAGATTGGGTCGACGTCGCGAAGGGGATCGCGATCTTCCTGGTGGTGTTCTACCACGCCGTCGTGATCGGGGTTCCCGAGGGGCTGGGCGCGCCGATCTGGGCAGATGTCAACGCCGCCGTCTCGTGGGTCCGGATGCCTCTCTTCTTCTTCGCCGCCGGCCTCTTCGCTGAGCCGGTGATCCGTCGTCCGTGGGCTGCCGTGTGGTCGGGGCGAGTGGGCGTTCTCGTATGGGTGTTCCTGCTGTGGACCGTGCTCAGGTTCGCCTACTTCTCCCTCGCTCCCATGGAGACTCGTCCGGCCGAGACCGATGTCTTCGCTCTGATCCTCTCGCCGGTGCGGCCGACCACCGGGCTCTGGTTCCTCCACGCTCTGATCGTCTTCCTGGTGCTCGCAAAGCTCATGCGGCGCGTGCCTGCGTGGATTCAGCTCGCCGGTGCGACGCTGCTCTCGGCTCTCTTCTTCTCGACGCTCACGACGGGGAGTCTCAGCTACAACGGGATGGCACGCTACTTCGTCTTCTTCCTCGCGGGCCTCTATCTCCGCGAGCGAGTCCTGATCGGGAACGCACGACCACGTCCGTTCCTGACGTTCGCCGTCGGGGCCGGGTACGCAGGACTGATGCTCCTCAGCGCACACTCCGGCTTTCTCCGGGTTCCGGGGATCGCGACGTGGTTGGGCGCCCTCGGCGTCGTCTTCGGGTGCATGGCCGCTGTTCTGATCGCGAACACGCCGTTGCGCCGACCACTCGCCTATGTCGGGCGCAGCACGCTGCCGATCTACGTGACGCACGTCGTCTTGATCGCCGTGCTCTACAGGCTCGTGACGAGGCTGTCCTCGGACTCGGAGAACGAGATCTTGGGCTTCGCCCTGCCTGTGCTGACGGTTTTCCTCGTCGTCCCGTTGACCCTGCTCCTTGCTCAGGCGGTCAGGGGCGTGCCCGTTCTGCGGTACCTCTACGCCGCGCCGCCGTTCGTGATCGGGACGCGCACGGCGTACGCTTCCCGCGCACGTCGGGCCGACGAGGAGTAGAACCACGGTTCCGAGTCGCTTGCCGGGATGACCCACATCACGAACAGGACCGGCCAGAACAAGCGAGTCCCGTTGATGTCCCCGGAGACCATCACATTGATGATCGAGAAGATGAAGAGGCCGAGGAAGATCACCCCGGACGTGTTCTTGGCCACCATGACTCCGCGGATCAGTGTCGCGATGATGAGCACGGTCACCACAAGGAGGAGCAACCAGCCCCCCTCGATCCCGACCTCGATCAGAAGGTTGTGCGGGTACCTGTAGATGGACCCAGCGCTCTCGTAGCCTCCCCAACCGGCCCCCAACGGTGTGACGATGAGCCGATCGAGTCCGGTCTCCCAGAGACTGGATCGAATGTTGGACGAGGTGCTCGGCTCTCCGGTGAGGATCGACGCGATTCTGTTCAATCCATCGGACTCGTTCTGGATCGCTATCCAAACCACGACGATCCCGAGGAGACCGGCGCTGATCAGGGCACGACCGCGGTACCGCTTCATGGCAGGTGCGATGGCGATGACCACCACGATCGCCGCGACGCCGGCGATCACGGGACCTCGCGAACCGGAGAGGACGCCGAGCATCGCGGTCATGCCTGCCAGGAGCACCATCCCGATCCTCCAGATCGGCTTGATCCCTCTTTGGAATGCCGTGAGGGTGAGGATCACGGCGCCCGCCATGCTCACGCGTGCCGTGCCGATCGTGTCAGCCCCCTCGAGCGTCAGACGGTTGGTGTAGGAGGCGGAAGTCGAGGGATTCAGGAGCGCCAGAACTGCGATGATGACCGCGACGACCGCCAGCGCACGAAGGAATGCCACGCGTTGTGAGGGTTCGCGCAGCAGATAGAAGGGAGCGATGGCGAGTATCAGCGTGACGGTGAACAGCGTCGTGATCTTCGTCGTCGAGTAGCTGTCGAAGTCCGAGAGAGCGACGGCCGGGATGAAGGCGCCCCACAGTGCCCACGGAATCAGGACTCTCCCTGTTGTGGGGCCGTGGATGAGACGGGCGCGGATGACCATGATGAGCACCAGCCCGAACACCAGGAGGGTGAGGTCGACGGGCACCCACTGGAGCAGTGGATTCTCCTTGAGCTGGCCGACGCACGTCAGAAGCGCGAGAGAAGCCGGGCCGAGCCATTCGCGTTTCGTCACCCCTGAATCCTAGGATACGGACGTGCGCGGTTCCGGATGCGCAGTGGTGCGTGAATGAACGTACACGGGCCTGGTGAGTGGATTCCCGTTCCGCTCACCGTGCCGACGGTTCCGACGGAAGCGGTGGGCGAGATCGCCGCGTCGACGCCACACTCCGGGATTCGGGGGATGCCGCTCGACCGCATGGCTCATGCGATCGAGCGGGTGGTGCGCCGCGGTCGCTGGTTCTGTCACGGCGGACGAAGGGAGGCTGGGGTGAGCCGGGGCTACGGCCCGCCCCAGCGGCTGATCGGCCAGAGGATAGCCCCTGCCTTGCCGAACACGTCGTCGCGGGTCATCCAGCGGAAGCAGCTGTCTTCCGCCGTCGGGTTCCCTCGGCAGGGGAAGACGGAATCCGCGGAGTTCGCCCGGTTGTCGCCGAGCACGAGATACGAGTGCTCCGGCACGGTGACGGCGGGGAAGCAGCGGGCCGAGATCGGCGTGGTGTCGCAATCCAGCTCGCCGGGCACGAACGGCAGATCCTGGACCACGTAGGTCTCGTCGAGCGGCTCGCCGTCGACCAGGAGCGAGCCGTTCGCATCGCAGCACGAGACGGTCTGCCCCGGCCCTGCGATCACGCGCTTGACGAGCACGTAGGGACGGATCCCCGTGGTCTCGCCGAGCCAGCGCAGGACTGCGGAGACGGGATTGCCGCTCGCGGCGGGCTTCTCGCCCCAGCTCGCGTCCGGACGGAAGACCACGATGTCGCCGGGGGCGGGGTCGGCGGCGACGTAGGCCAGCCGGTTCACGATCAGCCGGTCGCCCTGCTGCAGCGTCGGCGCCATGGAACCGGACGACGGCTGACCGATGAACGCGACCACCAGCAGCGTGAGCGCGAGCGCGAGCCCGACATGGAGCCACACGCTCCGGAACGGGGTGCGGCGCCGTCGAGGTTCCGCGGGGGTGGTCATCATGACGTTCTCCGGTCGCGCAGTCGGGGGTACACCCAATAGTGTCAAAGAATGGGTCGAGAAGCCGATGTCGAGATGCAGCGTTCCGACTCGGCCGCTGTCGCCTCGTCGTCCGGAGCCAGACTGCTGGTCCCCGACGTGCTCCGCGGGATCGCGATCGTGGCGATGGTGATCGCCCACGCCGCCCCGTTCGTGCCCTCGCGTCCGGGGGCACTCTCTTTCGTCACGTCGATGTTCAGCGAGATGGCGTCCCCGCTGTTCGCCCTGGTGATGGGGTTGTCGGCTCAGCTGGTCTGGAACCGGCGTCCCCGCGTGGGAGCGACTCTCCTCCAGCAGACACTGCGCGGACTGTTCCTGATCGCGCTCGGCGTGTGGATGGCCACCTGGGGATCCTGGGTGGCGGTCATCCTCGCGTACCTCGGCGTGCTGATCATCATCGGCGCGCCGCTGCTGCTCGCGCGGACGCCGGTGGTGATCGCGATCGCGGCCGTGGTGCTCCTCGTCAGTCAGCCGCTGGTGGCGGCGGCACGCACCTGGATCTGGATCTACACGGCCCCTGAGCCGATCCGCGAGCTGATGACCTGGATCTTCCTCGGCCCGCAATACCGGGTGGTGAACCTGCTGCCGTTCTTCCTGCTCGGGGCTCTCCTGGTGCGGCACGGCTTCCGCAGGGACGCGCTGCTGTGGACGATGGCAGGGATCGCGCCTGTCGCCTATCTCGCGTGGGGCATCGCGGCGTACACGAATCTGGCGCCCACGCAGTCGGGCAACTACACGGATACCGCGCGCGACATCGGTCTGGTCTTCGCGACATACGTCCTCGTCGTGCTCGCCGCGACCGCCAAGCCCGGCCGTGCCGCGCGCTTCTGGGACGCCGTCTTCGTGCCGCTGCGCGCCTGCGGGCAGGTGGCGCTGTCGCTCTACGTGCTCCACGTCGGCCTGATCGCGCTGTGGGGCAACGCCTATGGGCGCCCGACGGAGAACATCTACCCAGGGTGGCTCGTGATCGTCCCCGGGATGATCCTGGTGGGATGGCTGTGGTGGCGCTTCGTCGGCACCGGGCCGGTCGAATGGGTCATGGGGTGGATCACGGGTCGCCCGAAGCCGGTGCGTCGCACCGCATAGCCGGGGTCGATCAGGCCGTCGCCTCGTCCGTCACCGCGACGATGCTGTCGATCAGCTGAGCGATCTCGTCGGATCCGCGCGCGAGCGGTCCCGCCTGCGCGCCGTCCGTGCCGATGAGCGCGGCCACCGGGCGCGCGGCACCGAGCTCCAGTGCGCCTCCCAGCGAGCCTCCGATGTCGAGCGCGAAGTGAGCCGCCGATGGCAGAGCGTGCGTCGGAGCTGTCGTCGTGGGGCCGCTGGAGGCGCGCTGGACGACGTAGATCTCGACCAGGGACCCGACGGCGTCCTGGGCGTGGATGAGCGTGTCCAGTGCCGTCGCGCAGGCGTGACACCCCGCGGAGACGAACAGGACCAGGCGCGCGCGGGCGCCTGGGGCGAGGATGTCGACGATCTCGGAGGTGGCCGGGACGAGGACGGCTCCCGTGCCGCGGGCGATCGACGCGGACGGCACGGGAGCGGCCGACGTCGCTCGGGCGATCGACCACACGCCCAGCGCGATCAGGATGGCAGCGGCGAGAGCCCCGAACGAGCCGTTCGCCGCCGACCCGGAGCCCAGCAGAAGAGGGACTCCCGTGGAGCGGCCGGTGATGGCGAGGAAGAGGAGCGCCGGTGTGAAGAGGAGGAATGCCAACGCCGCCAGAACGGCGTTGCGGAAGATCAGACGTGGCCCGATCGCCGCGGGAAGCCACTCGCCGAAGCATCCGCAGTCGTCCGTGGCGCCCAGGCGGTACGCGCGGATCACGACGATCAGGAGGCCGGTTGTGAGGAGCAGGGCCGCGCCCGCGGCGGCGACGAAGAGCCAGCCGGTCGTCACCACCAGCGAGACCGCCACGAGGGCTTCGAGAAGGATGAGCGCGGTCGACGCGGCCTCCGGGCGGGCCACGGGGATCCGCAGCGCGTCGAAGGCGGCACGGCCGCGGTCGGGAGCGCGGAGCTTGCCGATCGCGCTCATGGCGAAGACCACGGCGAGGAACACCGCCGCAGGGAGGAGGAACGCGCTCATGTCATCATCATCCTGGATGGCGAGAGCGGCCGAGCCCCGAGGGGCGCGGCCGCTCTGCTGGCCCGTGGGCGCAGGTCGTGCGGGTGGATCAGGACGCGGAGCAGAGGACCAGCGTCGAGCTGACGGAACCCGTGGTCTTCGCGCCGGTGCCGACGTAGCCCGTCGGAAGGGTGACGACCTCGTTGAGCGTGAACGCCACGGAGATCGACAGCGTGGTGCGGAAGGCGATCGTGGCTCCGGCAGGCAGCTCAGACGTCAGCGTGATCAGACGGCTGGTGCCCGAGAGAACCGAGACGCTGGCGGTGCCGCCGGTGACGCTGAACACGCCGATGTTGGCGACGCCGCTACCGGTGATGGTGATCGTGGTGCCGACGGGCAGCGGCGCGGTGGCGCTCGCGGTGAGCGTGAAGCCGGGCCCGAGGACACCGAGGATGCCACACGTACCGGCGGTGGTGAAGGCTCCGACATCGGCCGTGGACGCAGCCGCGAGCGGCGTCGCGACGGCGGCGGCGATGACGGGGACAGACCAGGCCGCGCCCTTCACGACGGTGCGGCGCGAGAAGCCCTTTTCCTTCTGGATTTCTTCGGTCATTCGAGTGCTCTCCCTCTAGATGCAGATGCGGTGTCCCGCTGTGTCATGAAGAGGCGACACGTTCGTCTGCATCCCCCAGGAGCCTCTCCGTGACCTCAAGCTAGGGCGGAGAAAAGGGACGAGAACATCGTTTTGAGGAACTCAGCGCAGTGTGCGCTCAACCTGCGCGCACTGTGCGTTTTGGCGGTGCTCGCTTACGCGCGACGCGCGGCCCGAAGGGCGCGCGGGGTCGTCTCGTACGCCTCGTCGAGCGCCCTGCGCAGACTCATCGGAGAGTTGAATCCGGCGCGCTGCGCGATCTGCTCGATGCTGAGCACGTCGAAGCGGCTGTCCACGAGGAGCGAATGCGCCAGGCGCGCCCGCTGGCGGCGGATCTCCCCGGCGACGCTGTTCCCCGACTCGGAGAACACCAGTTGCAGCTGCCGCAGTGAGGATTGCACCTCGTGTGCGACGCGCGACGGGGTGAGGCTGGGATCGCCGCACTGCTGCGCGATCACGGCGATGGCACGCTCCCGCAACACCGTGTGCGGGGAGCCCTGTCCCTTTGTGGCGCCGATGCGGTCGAGCAGAACGGCGCCACTCATCTCCATCACGAGCTGTTCGATGGCGTACTGCTCGATGGCGGATGCCCGGTTCTCCACGTCCAGCAGGCTGCCGATGAATCTCTGCATGGACGAATCGAGAAGTCGTCGGTCGGGGTACGTGGACACCTCGGGCGGCAGCGCGGGGACGAACGACGCGATCGCACTGCGGGGGACGAGTGCGGCGATGAACCGCCACGGGCCGGACCAGCGCAGCCGGCGGGTCAGCCCCTGTGGGGCGATGACCAGACCGCCTTCGGTCTCGACCCAGGGCTCGTCGCCGAGTTTCGACCAGAGCGCCTGCGCTTCCACGAACGCGAACACCGAGTGCTCGGGGTACGCGGCGGCGGTGTCGACGTGCAGCTCGGCCGTGGAGCCGTTGATGCCGAGCAGGAGCACCCCTCCGGACGTCCGTTCTCGCGAGCGGAGCCCCGGTCGGTCGCCGATCCGACGGATGCCATGTCGGGACAGCTCGCTGTCGTCGATCAGCCGAGCATCTGAGTGATCCACGTAGCCCTCTCCCTCAAGGTGTCGACGCGCGGCATCGGCGCGAGGCGCCGATGGTGGAACCGAGCAGTCTCATCGCCCGTCGCACGTGAGCGCTCCCACGGCTCGCGTGCTGGATTGAATGCCGATTCAGTTCTGATTCTGAGGCGGATGGGGGAGGCTGTCAACGCCGATGCCGCCGGGCGTCGCATGGGTGCGTAGTCAGTGAATTCCCCGACGGGGGCGGCCTTCGAGTGGGGCGCTGAGGGGTGCCGATCATCGCGCCTGATGACGCCGGAAAAGCGGGGTCCGGGCCTTCCGAGACGCGCGATGCGCGGGTGTATCGGGGGCGTTTCCGTCATTCCGCATTCTCCCGGTCGCTCTGTTCTGCAGGGTCGATCTGTCGTGGTGAAACGACACGAATCCGTCTGCATCCCCCAGGAGCTCCACCTGCGGCTCACGTTAGGGCGGTCGTCGTGGCGATGTGAATCGAACGGAGAAACAGCGCGCTCTGTGCGTGAAATCTGCGCGCATTGTGCCCTGACTCCTGGGTGCGACGGAGCGCGTCGACGGAGAGCGCGATGGTTGCTGGCTAGGCTGAGGGGCATGTCTGATCGCTTCCTCGTCAGCGCGGTCGGCGCGGTGATCGCCGTCGACACCGCCTCACGCGACGGCTCCTTCCAACGGCGCGCGAGAGCGGCATGGAGCGATGCGCTGGTCGACGGAGAGGGCGTTGCGGACGCGACGGTCGTCGTGCGCGGCACCGTCAGCGACGAGGAGGCATTGTCGCTGCTGTCGACCGACATCACACTGGCCGCGCTCGCGCACCGGCAGGGCGATCAGCTCTGGATGCTTCACGCGGCCGGCCTCGCCGACCAGTCAGGCCGGGTCGTCGTGCTGAGCGCGGCGTCAGGCACGGGGAAGACCACGGCGGCGCGCCACCTCTCGCGGACCTACGCGTATGTGAGCGACGAGACGATAGCGATCGACGGTTCCGGCGTCGTGCTGCCGTACCGCAAGCCGCTGTCGATCATCGAGCCTGACGCCGTGCACAAGGTCCAGACGGCGCTGTCGAGCATCGATGGCGGCCACCCGCTGGCCGGTGACCTCAGGGTCGCGAAGATCGTGGTGCTGGACCGGAGCCCCGACGGTCCGCTCGAGCCGGAGCTGGAGGACCTCGACGTCGCGACCGCGCTCGCGCTGCTGGCACCGCAGACCAGCTACCTGGGCCACGTGCCCGCACCGCTGCAGCTGATCGACGCGATTCTCGCGGCGACCGGTGGCGCGGTACGCCTGCGCTATCGGGAGGTCACGACCCTGGATGCCGTCATCGGCGCGCTGGTCGCGACCGAGCCCGCCGCGGTCTCCCCGATCCCGACAGCGGCCGCGGTCAGCACCGCGCCCGCGATTGATGCGCGCGCGCGGGCTTTCGCGCGCGCGGAGGCGGTCGATGCGCTGGAGCTGGGCGACGGTCGCTTGGCGGTGCTCCAACACGCGCGCGGAGGAGGGCGCGTCAGCATCCTCGACGGCATCGGTCCGGCCATCTGGGCTGCGGCGAATCCGAGCGAGCTCGATGACATCGTGCGCGCCGTTCTCGACGTACACGGCGCGCCGGACGGTATCGACGCGACGCAGGCGGTCGCCTCCGCGGCGCAGCAGTTGGTCGACGACGGACTGCTGGAGCGGATCCAGGCTCAGGCCTGAGTTCCCCGGCGGCGCACCCCGGGCTGGGTGTCGGCGGTCGCGGGGGTCTCCTTGTCGGGCTCCTGGCCGTAGCGTTCGTACGCTCCGTAGTACTCCCGGCCGTAGTAGGCCGATTCGGCACCCTTGCGAGGGACCTTGTTGAGCACGACGCCCAGGACGCGGCCGGTGGTGCGGGTGATGCTGTCGATCGCGCGCTGGAGCATGTCGAACGTGGTCTTGCCCGACGACACGACCACGAGCACGCCGTCCGCGCCGGCGGCGAGCACGGCGGCATCCGTCACCGGAAGCACCGGAGGAGAGTCGAGGATCACGATCGCCGATTTGCTGATGTCGGCGAGGAAGTCGCGCATACGGTGCGAACCGAGCAGCTCGCTCGGGTTCGGCGGGATGCGTCCTGCACCGAGCACGGCCAGCGGCACGTCGCCGTTGGGGCGATGCGCGACGTCCTGCAGCTCGGCTCGCCCGGCGAGGATGTCGGTCAGGCCCACGTCGCGGGAGATGCCGAAGATGTCGGCGATCACGGGACGTCGGAGGTCGCAGTCGATCAGGATCGCCCACTGGCCGGCGGCGGCGAGGCTGGAGGCGAGGTTGACGGCCACGGTCGACTTGCCGTCTCCGGGGACCGAGCTGGTGACCACGATGACGCGCGGGGGGTTGTCGACGTCGATAAACTGCAGGTTCGTGCGCAGCTCGCGCATCGACTCGATCGTGTGGTGCGAGACGCCGTGCTGCGCGTCGAGCGAGAAGTCGATCACCTGACGCTCGCCGTCCATCGTCTTCTCCAGCGGGAGCGTGCCGATGACCGAGACTCCGGTCTCGCGCTCGATGTCGCGCGGATGGCGGATGCGACGGTCCACCGTGTGACGGACGAACGCGTAGATGAGTCCCAGCGCCAGACCGGCGAGAGCGCCGATGATCAGGTTCAGCCGCGTGTTGGGCGAGGACGGGCTCGTGGGGAGCCGTGCGGAATCGCCCACGATCAGGCTCACCGCCGCGGGTGTCGAGTCGGTGCCGCCCTCGAGCTTCTCGATCTCGACGGCCATGCCGCGCATCCACGCCTCTGCGAGATCTTGGGCGGACTGCGGTGTCGCGCCGGTCGCGGTGACCTTCAGCGCCGTCGTGTCGGTCGGGTTGGTCACGGTGACCCGAGCCACGAGAGATTCCGGGGTGGCATCGAGGCCGAGGTCGTCGATCGCATGCTCGGCCACCGCGCGCCAGGATCCGAGGTTCAGATAGGACTTCACCCGGCTCTGCGCGAGCTGGTTGCCGACGAGCGCGCTACCGGAGGTTCCGTCCCCGCCCACCGCCGTGACGATGCCGGTCGTGTCAGCCGCGTAGACGCGCGGCTGGAGCGCGCTCCAGCCGAACGCGGCGCCCGCGCCCAGCACGGTCGCCACCAGGATCACGACCCAGTGCGCGCGAAGTATCCGGAAGTAGTCGCTCAGTTCCACCTGTGATTCCCCTCACATCTCCCGAGGACTCACGCACGGGAAGGCATTGAGAAAGAGCATACGGGGCCGGGGTCGCGCCCGAGTGCGCGATACGCCCCGCGTCGTCAGACGAGAGCGGCCCTGACGATGCGCTCCACTTCGTCGATGCCGGGGAGCAACTGCGCTGCCGAGGCCTCGTACGTCGCCTGCGAGCGGCGGTAGGGGTCGATCACGTCGTCGTCCTCGGCGGCAGCGAGTGTGAGGCCGCGCTGGTCTCCGAGTACCCGCAGTGCGGCGGCGAGTCGGGCTCGCGGGTCGGAACCGGCGGCATCGGCCACGGCGCGCACCATATCGTCGGTCAGAGTCGCCGCCAGACGTGCGAACTCGCGCGCGGTGAAGGTCTGTCGCAGCCGACTCGGCATCATCTGCACGGCGTGCGAACGATGCTCGCGTGCCATCGTGAGCACCAGATCCGACTCGGCGAGCATGGGCTCGACCAGGTACCGTGCCGTGTGCTCCGCCGCAGTCGCGGGGTCAGCCCCCGACCGCACCGCGATCTCCTGCGCCTGCTCGGTCATGCCATGGCCCACCATCGCATGCGTGCCTGCACTGTGCACGCGCACGCCCAGCGGCTCGAGCCGCGCGCGCAGCAGAACCTCGGCCAGCGGGGAGCGGCAGATGTTGCCCGTGCACACCGTGAGGATCGTGGGCGGCGCGCTCGTGACGGGGGCGGATGCCGTGCCGCCGAGAAGGTCGGCGAGTGACTCCGGCGCGGCGGGAGACGGCACCGGAGACGACGAGGTGCTGTTCCGGTCTCGCCATTCGCGGCGACTCACGCCGGGGGGAGGTCCGTCGTCGGTGGGGAAGCTCATGCCTCCACCGTAGAGGTTCGCAACCGTCGGCCGGCGACGCTCATCGTGAGCACGGCATGCACAGCGAGGCACCCGATCACGGTTCCCAGCGTGTTCGCGATGACGTCCGAGATCGTGGGGTAACGGCTCGGAAGCAGCGTCTGCACCAGCTCGATCGTGGCGCTCGAGGCGTAGCCGATGAGGATGATCAGCCACGGGCTCGTGCGGGGCCATGCGGCCGCAAGCAGCAACCCGAAAGGGACGAAGAGGGCGATGTTGGCGAGGAACTCGAACACCGTGTAACTGGTCGACAGAGCGATCCCGAAGTTGTCCGACACGAACCGTGCAAGGCGGAAGGCGAGCCCGGTCACGCGCCCGGCGATGGAGGCCGGCAGCCACACGATCAGGGCGACCCCGAGCGCGTACGGCACGAGCAGCGTGCGAGCGAGCATCTCGAGCGTGGAGGTGCGAGGCGCGGGCATGGTCCGAGCCTAGGGGGGCGATTCTGAGCATTCGATCAGGCCAGATGCCGCCTCCGGGGTCCGGTCAGGCCTGAGCGCCGCTCCAGTTCAACTGCTCGATGTAGCGCAGCAGCACGCCCTCACGCAGAGCCCAGGGCGACACCTCGAGCTCGTCCACGCGCAACGCGGTCATCGCCGCGTGCAACGACACCGCCGCGGCGACGATCTGGAACGTGCGGTCGGGGGTGATGCCGGGGAGTTCCTGGCGGGCGGAGGCGGGCAGCCTCGCCAGCCGGGGGATCCACGAGCCGAGCGATGCGCGGGGGAGGAGCATCCGCTCTGTGCCCGACCAGCCGGGGGCCGGGTAGCCGACGAGTCGGGCGAGGGAACGGATCGCCTTCGACGAACCCACGACGTGATCGGGGCGGGGAAGAACGGTGAACTGCGGCAGCACCTCGGCGAGGGTCGCGGCGGCGTGCGCGCGCAGCCGCTCGACGTCGTCCTCTCCCGGCGGGTCGTGGGGGAGGAACTGCACGGTCATCCGGCCCGCGCCCAGCGGCACCGACGCGGCGGCATCCGGCAACTCCTCGCCGCCGGCGGCGATCTCCAGCGAGCCGCCGCCGATGTCCAGCAGCAGCAGGCGGCCGGCCGACCAGCCGAACCAGCGCCGTACGGCGAGGAAGGTCAGCTCCGCCTCGGTCTCGCCGTCGAGCACCTGTAGCGGCTGCCCGAGTGCGGCCTCGATGCGGGCGATCACCTCGGCGCCGTTGCGGGCGTCGCGCACAGCACTCGTGGCGGTGGCGAGGAGCGCATCCACGCGCTCCTCTTCTGCCACCCGACGAGCCTGTGCGACGGCGGCCTCTAGCGCCTGGACGCCCTCTTCCGAGATCGCGCCGTCGGGTGTCAGGTAGCGCATCAGGCGCAGCACCGTCCGATCGCTCGTCGTCGCCAGCGGCCGGCCGCCGGGGCGGACATCGGCGGCGAGCATATGGACGGTGTTCGATCCGATGTCGAGGACTCCCAAGCGCACGGAATGACACTACTCGTCCCCGATACGATGTACCGGTGACCACCGCCGACCCCACGCTGCCGCTGTCTCCGTACCGGGAGATCGGTCGAGCGGAGTGGGCGCGTCTGGCGGCCGACCTGGATCAGCCCCTGAGCGAGACCGAGGTCGTCGAGGTCCGCGGCATCGGCGATCGGTTGAGCTTGACCGAGGTCCGCGAGGTCTACCTCCCGCTGAGTCGGCTGCTGAGCCTGTATGCCACGTCGACCAAGCGGCTGGGGGCGGCGACGAGCGCTTTCCTCCAGGAAGACGACACGACGACCCCGTTCGTCGTCGGGGTCGCCGGATCGGTCGCGGTGGGCAAGTCCACGATCGCCCGTCTGCTGCGTGAGCTGATGAGCCGCTGGCCCGGAACGCCTCGGGTCGAGCTCGTCACCACCGACGGCTTCCTGTACTCCAACGCCGAGCTCGAGCGCCGAGGGCTCATGGAGCGCAAGGGCTTCCCGGAGTCCTACGACCGCCGTGCGCTGCTCGAGTTCCTGACGGAGGTGAAGAGCGGTGCCGCAGAGGTGCGCGCCCCCTTCTACTCCCACATGCGGTACGACATCGTTCCCGACGCCCACGTCGTGGTGCGTCGTCCCGACGTCGTGATCGTCGAGGGTCTGAACGTGCTGCAGCCGCCACCCGCGCCGAACGACGTGGCCGTGAGCGATCTGTTCGACTTCTCGATCTTCGTCGACGCCGACACCGCGCACATCGAGAAGTGGTACGTGGACCGCTTCCTCGCGCTGCGTCAGGGGGCGTTCAGCAATCCTTCCTCCTACTTCAACGTCTTCGCGCACCTCACGGACGAGGAGGCGATCACGACGGCGCTCGGGTACTGGAACGAGATCAACATGCCCAATCTCGTCGAGAACGTGATGCCGACCAAGCACCGCGCGCGTCTGGTGCTCCGCAAGGGGATCGATCACGACGTGGAGAGCGTGCTGCTGCGCAAGCTCTGATACTCCGCCGATCCGGAGGATATTGTTCGGGCGACTCGCAAAAAAATCGCCGTACCCTTGTCCGCATGTGTGGAATCGTCGGATACGTGGGCCCGCGCCCCAGCCAGGACATCCTTCTCGCCGGGCTCGCCCGCCTCGAATACCGCGGCTACGACTCCGCCGGTGTCGCCGTGATCGATGGTGATGGCACGCTCGGCATGCGGAAGAAGGCCGGCAAGCTCGCCGTGCTGCGCGAGTCGCTCGCGGATGCACCGCTCGCCGACGGCAGCACCGGCATCGGCCACACCCGCTGGGCGACGCACGGCGGTCCCACCGATGTCAACGCGCACCCGCATCTCGCCGACGGCGACAAGCTCGCCGTGATCCACAACGGCATCATCGAGAACTTCTCGGCCCTGCGCGCAGATCTCCTCGCCGACGGCGTCGAGTTCCGCAGCGAGACGGACACCGAGGTCGCTGCGGCGCTGCTGGGTCGCGCGTACGCCGAGAACGGCGGAGACCTCCAGCTCGCCTTCCGCAGCATCGTGAACCAGCTCGAGGGCGCATTCACGCTGCTCGCGATGCACCAGGACCACCCGGGCCTCGTGGTGGGCGCTCGCCGTAACTCTCCGCTGGTGATCGGGTTGGGCGAGGGCGAGAACTTCCTCGGCTCCGACGTCGCGGCCTTCGTCGAGCACACGCGCAAGGCGCTCGCGATCGGCCAGGACCAGATCGTCTCGATCACGCCCGATGCCGTCACCGTCACCGACTTCGCCGGTACCTCGGTCCAGCCCGAGCCGTTCGAGGTCTCCTGGGATGCCGCCGCCGCCGAGAAGGGCGGATGGTCGAGCTTCATGGCCAAGGAGGTCGCCGAGCAGCCCGAGGCCGTCGCGAACACCATCCGCGGCCGCATCCACGACGGCCAGGTCGTCATCCCCGAGCTCGACGGCCTCGACGAGCTCTTCGTGGGCATCAACCGCGTCATCATCACCGCCTGCGGCACGGCCTCCTACGCCGCGCTGGTCGGCAAGTACGCGATCGAGCAGTGGGCACGCGTGGCGGTCGACGTCGAGCTGGCGCACGAGTTCCGCTATCGCGACCCGGTGATCGGCGCCGACACGCTCGTCGTCTCGATCAGCCAGTCCGGCGAGACCATGGACACGCTCATGGCGGTCAAGTACGCCCGTGAACGGGGCGCCCGCACGCTCTCGGTCTGCAACACGCAGGGCGCCACCATCCCTCGTGAGTCGGATGCCGTCGTCTACACGCACGCCGGTCCGGAGGTCGCCGTCGCATCGACCAAGGCGTTCTCGGCGCAGATCACCGCGCTGCTGCTGCTGGGTCTGCACATGGGCCGGGTGCGCGGTGCCGTCGCCGACGCCTCGGTCGACATCGCCGAGCTCGCCGCACTGCCGGAGAAGATCGCCAAGGTGCTCGAGAGCGAGCAGGAGCACGTCACGCAGCTCGCCGGCTGGATGGCCGACACCCGCTCCGTGCTCTTCCTCGGTCGTCACGTCGGCTATCCGATCGCACTCGAGGGCGCGCTCAAGCTCAAGGAGATCTCGTACATCCACGCCGAAGGCTTCGCCGCTGGCGAGCTCAAGCACGGTCCGATCGCGCTCATCGAGCCGGGGCAGCCGGTCTTCGTGCTCGTGCCCTCGCCGCGTCACTCCGCACTGGTGCACTCCAAGGTCGTCTCGAACATCCAGGAGATCCGCGCCCGCGGCGCCCGGGTGATCGTGATCGCCGAAGAAGGTGACGCCGCGGTGCTGCCGTTCGCCGACGAGGTCATCCGTATCCCGCTCGCCGGTGCGATGTTCGAGCCGCTCCTGGCGGTCGTCCCGCTGCAGATCTTCGCGATGGCTCTCGCCACCGCCAAGGGGCTCGACGTCGACCAGCCGCGCAACCTCGCGAAGTCCGTCACAGTCGAGTAAGGCTCCCGCTCGCGATCGTCGAGTGCACGACGACGTGCCGAGTGCACGGCATCCTCCCGCGAAGATGCCGTGCACTCGACAGCATCCCGTGCACTCGACGCCGTCTCTCGGCGCGGCCACCCGGCGCGGCAGCCGCGGAGCGGGGCGCGGGTAGGCTGAACGGGTGATCATCGGGACCGGCATCGACCTCGTGGACATCCCGCGGTTCGAGCGGACGCTCGAGCGGACTCCGCGCCTTCTGGAGCGGCTCTTCGCCCCCTCCGAACGTGGCCTTCGACTCCCCTCACTCGCTGCCCGGTACGCCGCGAAGGAAGCGCTGATCAAGACGCTCGGCGGCTCGGACGGCGTGCACTGGACCGAGATCGAGATCGCCTCGGAACCGTCGGGCCGCCCGCACTTCGTGCTCTCCGGGTCGACCGCAGCGGTGATCGAGGAACGCGGCATCACCCGGCTGCACCTGACCATGTCCCACGATGCGGGGCTCGCCACCGCGTTCGTCGTCGCCGAAGGAGCACCGCTGTGACCGTCCCGTTCCGCGAGGCCACGATCGACCTGGATGCGATCGCCGACAACGTGCGCCACTTCCGGCGCCTCACCGGCGTCGACGTGATCGCCGTCGTCAAGGCCAACGCGTACGGGCACGGTGCGGCGGCGGCGGCCGTCGCGGCCCTCTCCGGGGGAGCCGCACGTCTCGGCGTGGCCGAGATCCCCGAAGCGCTCGATCTGCGCCGTCAGGGGATCACCGCCCCGATCGTGGCGTGGCTGCACGCACCGGGCGAGAGGTTCGAACACGCAACCGCAGAGAACATCGAACTCGGCATCTCCTCGTTCGACCAGCTCGAAGCCGCCGCTCGGGTCGCGAGCGTCGACCGTCCCGTCGGCGTGCACCTCAAGTTCGAGACCGGTCTCTCGCGCAACGGCATCGCACCGGCGGACTGGGGCCGAGTGCTCGCGGAGGCCGCGCGCCTGGAGCGGATCGGACGACTCCGCGTCGTCGGTCTCTTCAGCCACCTCTCCAACACCTCGCTCGACGACGACCGCGCGGCGCTGGCGAAGTTCGAGGAGGGCGTGGCCGCGGCCGCGTCGTTCGGCATCCGGCCGGAGATCCGCCACATCGCAGCCACCGCCGCTGCGATCGACCGACCAGAGATGCGGCTCGACGCCGTCCGTGTCGGCGTCGGGATCTACGGCCTCTCGCCCTTCGACGACCGCACCTCCGCCGAACTCGGACTGCGTCCGGCGATGACGCTGCGCGGCGCGGTCGCGGCCGTGCGCCGAGTGCCTGCCGGTACCGGGGTCTCCTACGGCTACGACCACCGCACCGACCGCGACACCACGCTCGTGCTCGTGCCTCTGGGATACGCCGACGGCATTCCCCGCCACGCGTCGGGGCGACTGCCGGTGAGCGTCGCCGGACGCCGCTTCACGAACGTGGGACGCATCGCGATGGACCAGTTCGTCGTCGACGTCGGCGACACCCCGGTCTCGATCGGCGATGAGGTCGTGCTGTTCGGCGACCCCACGCTGGGTGTGCCCTCGGCGGCGGACTGGGCACAGGCGGCGAGCACCATCAACTACGAGATCGTCACGCGCATCGGCGCACGAGTGCCCCGGAAGTCCTCGTGAGCCTGGACGAGACGTTCCTCGGCCG
The DNA here is from genome assembly GCF_044743625.1 of Microbacterium sp. NPDC087591. Lineage (NCBI taxonomy): Bacteria > Bacillati > Actinomycetota > Actinomycetes > Micrococcales > Microbacteriaceae > Microbacterium > Microbacterium sp. NPDC087591. Next base: position 648,299 of record NZ_JBIUWU010000001.1, on the reverse strand, counting down.
CTCGGAGGTCGCGACCTCCGACGCCATGGAGCAGCTCGGTCGGCGTATCGGCGCGCAGCTGGAGGCCGGTGACCTGTTGATCCTTACCGGGCCGCTCGGGGCAGGCAAGACGACCTTCACCCGCGGTCTGGCGGAGGGCCTCGGCGTGCGGGGACCGGTGCAGAGCCCGACCTTCGTGATCGCGCGCACACATCCGTCGCTGGTCGGACGAGCACCGCTGGTGCATGTCGACGCCTATCGGCTGGGGACCGGGGCGGAGCTCGACGACCTCGACCTCGACCTCGCGCGGTCCGTCGTCGTGATCGAGTGGGGTCGTGGCATGGCCGAGGATCTCGCGGAGTCGTGGTGGGACGTCGAGCTGGAGCGTCCGGTCGGCGCGGCCGGCGACGACATCGACCCCTCGGAGCTGGATGCCGACGCCCCGCGGATCGTCACCATCACACGCGGCGTGCGTTGAGCCGCGCAGCGCTGTCGAGCTTCTTCAGGTCCACGAAGCGATCGCCGGCCCGCAGGGGTTCCTCGTCGATCCACACGATCTCACCGTCGACCCGCAGCACCGCGATGTAGAGCACCCGGTCCGCAGCCGACGCGAAGACGGTGACGATCCTGTCGTCCGCCGGGCGCCTGTGCGCGGCCGTCAGCGCCGAGACGATCGTCTCTTCGCCGCCGTCGCGGATCGCGGACACCAGTGTGTCGACAGGGAACTCCTTGTCGATGCCGACCACGAGAGGGTTCGTCAGCACGTCCCCGCCGCGGATCCGCCACCGCTGCGCGCGGCGCAGGATCATCACGACGCTGACCACGAAGATCACCGGGGGCAGCGCGAACACCGCGGCGATCGCGAGTCCCGATCTCACCCGGCCGCCCAGCAGCTCCACGGTCTCCTCCGGGTTCAGGTACACCAGGAGGGCGCTCGCGACCATCGCGCTCGCGACGATCGACCAGAACAGCAGCTGACGGCCGGAGCGCTCAGCAACGAACAGATCCGGATGGGCTCGGAACCACACGTGAAGGTCACGGGACCGGGACTTCATCGGAACGAAACTCATCGGTGCCGCCCTCCTCGCTCGAACTCGACCATCGCATCCACCGTAGACCGACCGGAACGCCCCCGACGTGACGAGCGACGCCCCGGCTCGGGTTCCGGAGAGCCGCGCGGCCGCACGAGACCGACGTCCCGGGTTGTGAACGCCGACTACCCTGGAGAGGTGATCCTCGCCGTCGACACCTCCCTGGGAACAGCCGTCGCTGTCGTCGATCCCGACGGCTCTTCACGCTCCGAAGCCGCCGCGGTCGATCCGCTCGGCCACGCCGAGGTCATCGGCGACCTGCTCGTGCGCGCGCTGGACGACGCGGGGTCCGCGCACATCAGTCACGTCGTCGCCGGCATGGGACCCGGCCCGTTCACCGGCCTGCGCATCGGCATCGCCGCCGCCCGCGCCTTCGCGCTCGGACGGGGCATCCCGGTGGTCCCCGTGCCCAGCCACTACGCGGCCGCCCTCACCGCGATCGAGTCCGACGGGGTCGAAGGCTCCTTCGCGATCGTGACCGACGCGCGACGGCGTGAGGTCGCGATCACGGTCTTCGACGGGACGGATGCCGACGGCATCCCGAACCTCATCACCGCGACGACGCTCGTGCCGCAGGCGGAGGCCGATGCGCATCTCGGCGGCATCCGCCGGGTCGATGTCTCCACGCTGTCGGCACTCGACCTCGCGAGGGTCGGCGCCAGGGCCGTGGCCGCGGGGCGCGGCCTCGGCGATTCGGAGCCGCTGTATCTGCGTCAGCCGGACGTGCGCGTTCCCGGCGTGCCGAAGCGGGTGGGGTCATGACTCTGCGGACGGCGACGCCGGCCGACCTCGACGCGATCATGGTCATCGAGAACCGCTCCTTCCCGACCGACGCGTGGAGCGCCGACAGCATGGCGGCCGAGCTCGCCAGTCCGCACGGCCGCTACCTCGTGGACGAGCATGACGGGGTCGTCATCGGATACGGCGGAGTGCGCGCACTGCGGGGGAGCGCTGACGCCGACATCCAGACCATCGCGCTCGATGCGGACCACCGCGGCGCTGGCCGGGGTCGCGCCCTGCTGCGTGCGCTCCTGGATGAGGCGGCGGAGCGCGGCGCACGCGAGGTGTTCCTCGAGGTCCGCGCCGACAACCCGACGGCGGAAGGGCTCTACCTCTCGGAGGGATTCCAGGAGATCGGACGGCGCCCGCACTACTATCAGCCGGATGACGTCGACGCGATCATCATGCGCGTCGACCTCCGACGTCGCCCGGCGGCGTCGACCGCGCCGATCGAGGAGGCGAACGCATGAGTGAGCCGCTGGTGCTCGGGATCGAGACGAGCTGCGACGAGACCGGGATCGGCATCGTCCGCGGCCGGACGCTGCTGTCCAACACGATCGCCTCGAGCATGGACGAGCATGCCCGCTACGGCGGCGTCGTGCCGGAGGTCGCGGCTCGCGCGCATCTGGAAGCGCTGCAGCCGTCGATCGACGCCGCGCTCGCCGAGGCGGGTGTGGGTCTCGACGATCTCGACGCCGTGGCCGTGACCAGCGGTCCCGGCCTCGCGGGAGCGCTCATGGTCGGGGTCGGCGCCGCGAAGGGCCTCGCCGTCTCGCTCGGCAAGCCGCTGTACGCCGTGAACCACCTGGTCGGCCACATCGCGGCCGACATCCTCACCGCCGACTCCGAGCCCCTCGAGTACCCGACGATCGCGCTTCTGGTATCGGGCGGTCACACGTCGTTGCTGCACGTGCGCGACCTGACCACCGATGTCGAACTGCTCGGCGAGACCATGGACGACGCCGCCGGCGAGGCGTTCGACAAGGTCGCGCGTCTGCTCTCTCTTCCGTACCCCGGCGGCCCGGAGATCGACCGCGCGGCGCTCGACGGAGACCCGGACGCCATCCGGTTCCCGCGCGGACTCTCGCGGGCGTCAGATCTGGCTAAGCACCGCTACGACTTCTCGTTCTCCGGCCTCAAGACCGCTGTCGCGCGATGGGTGGAACGGTGCGAGGCAGACGGCGTCGAGGTGCCTGTCGCCGATGTCGCCGCCAGCTTCCGCGAAGCGGTGGTCGACGTTCTCGTGACCAAGGCGCTCGCGGCCTGCGCCGACCTCGGAGTTCCGCGCCTGCTCCTCGGCGGCGGCGTGATCGCCAACCGACGCCTGCGCGATGTCGCCCTGGAGCGCGCCGCAGCCGCGGGTGTGACGGTGCGCATCCCGCCGCTCTCGCTCTGCACCGACAACGGCGCGATGATCGCAGCGCTCGCCGCAGAGCTGATCTCGGCGGGACGGCGGCCGTCCACGCTCGCGTTCGGCGCGGACTCGACGCTCCCGGTGACCGAGATCCAGGTCGGCGAGGCGGTGCGCGCATGACCGATCCGCACGCAGACCCCCAGCGGGATCCCGTGGCGGATGCCGCCTCCACTCCCACGAGCATCGATCGTCCGAGTGACGAGGTCGAGCGCCCAGCCGGCGCCGCCCGGCTGCCGGGCGCACGGCGTGACGGCTACACCAGGCTCCCGACGGGGCCGGTCGGGATCGAGCCCGTCGTGGCCACGGGGCCGGTGATCGACGCCGATCCGGACACCTCGTGGGAGCCGTCTACCGGCGCGCTCGGCGTCGACGATGCGAGGTTGGCGCCGTGGGCGCTGCTCGCGGCGATCGTGGCCCTCGTGGCATCGTTCTTCGTCGGCTGGGGGGTGCCGCTCGCGATCGTGGCCGTGATCGCGTCGGTCATGTCTCTGCGTCGTCCAGTCGAGAGCCGCGCGATCGCGCGATGGGCGCTCGTCCTGAGTCTGTGCGCCACCGTCTACAGCCTGGGATGGCTGGTGTGGGCGGGCATGCAGTTCGAGAGACTGGGATAGGCGGATGCCGGATGACGATGAGGTCATCGAACTGCGGGCCCTGCAGGAACGCGCGTACGGGCGCGGCGGTGGGCTGACCGCGGCGGAGGCCGAGCGGCTGGATCGGCTGACGCGACGCCCGGCCGCGCAGGCCGTGGAGGGTGCGCCCTCGGGCGCGGCAGCTCCGCCGCAGATGATCTCCGGCGTGCCGGACGACGTCGGCCGTCCTGACCGGGAGCCGGCAGCGTCCCCGCTCCCGGCATCCGAGCCCCCTGCACTTCCGGCACCCCCGGCATCCGGGGGCGACGCCCTCCGGTCTTCGCATAGCGCTCCGCCGCTCGACCGGTGGCGTCCGCTGCTGATCGGGATCGCCGCGGCACTCGTCGTCGGCGTCGGTGTCGGCTGGTTCCTGTTCGGTCGAGGCGGTGCCGACGCGGTGGCTCTCACGGCCGCTCAGCAGGAGTGGCAGCGTGAGATCATCGGCGAGGCGACCTACGACCAGGGATCCCTCCGTGCCGTGGCGGTCGAGGCGGGCGTCGTGCTCTGGGTCGCGACGAAGAAGGACGGCGACTTCACCTGCCTCCTGCTGGGGGACGGCTCTCGCACGACCTCGGAATGTGACACCACCAAGGCCGTGCGCGAGAGCGGACTCTACGGAACCCTCATGGTCGAGCGGGGCGAGGGGCAGACGGAGGTCTCGGCCCAGATGCTGCTGACCGCCGGGGGTGAGCCGGCGGTGGCCTCGAGCAGCTACGAATACGACCCCGAGGCGATGATGAGCACATACGCCACCGAAGAGGAGGAGCGCTTCGCCGAGACGCTCGTCACCGCCGGATACGATGCGCGCAGCATCAGCGTCGTCGGCTACGACGGTGAGACCCCGATCTGGACGGCCGCGCGCCCCGAGGAATCGGCACAGTGCCTGATCTACGGTGCGTCCGAGGTGTTCGGGGACGTGCATTGCGCGGACCCAGCCTCGGGCGATGGGCTCTGGGTCGAGCATGTCGATCCGGCGACGGCGCAGACGACGCGCGTCGAGTGGCAGCTCACCTCGAATTACGGTGCCAACCTCGTGATCACACGGGAGAGCGGGCTCGATCGTGGCGCCGCCGGAGAGTGAGCGGACGGAGCTGCGCGAACTGCAGCGGAAAGCCTATGGTCGCGACGGCGGGCTGACGGATGCGGAGGCGCGTCGGCTGCGGGAACTGGAGCGGGCGGCTGCTGCGCCCCCGGCGCCTCAGGCCACGGCGATGGACGCCGACGGGGCTCCTGCCTCCGAACAAATGCTCGCGGACGACGAGGCAGTGGCGTTCCTGGTCGGCGCCTCCGACCAGGGGATCCTCGCGGAGTCTGCGGCTGCGGCGGTGGACGGCATTCCGGCGGCAGCCGATCACAGCACTGCCGGGCCCCACGGCGGCGCTTCCGGCATCCGCGCGCTCCTGCGGGCACAGTGGCACGTCGTCACCGTCGCCGCTGTCGTGCTGCTCGCGATCGGCGTCGGTGCGGGGTGGGCGCTGTTCGGAACCCGGAGCGACGACATCCCCCTGACCGGCGAGCAGCAGCAGCGCAAGGGGGAGCTCTACGAGAAGGGTGGGTACGACGAAGGCTCGGTGCGTGCCATCGGTCAGGACGATGACGCACTGGTCTGGTATGGCACCCGCAACGACGGCGAGAACGTGTGCCTCGTGCTCGACGTCGGCGCGGAGACCGGCCAGTCCTGTCAGCGCAGTGACGACCTGAGCACGGGTGTCTTCGGGCTATCGGCCGTGGCGACGATCCCAGGCGAGGGAGAGTCGTCGTCGACCACCGTCATGGCGTACCTGATGTACTCCACCTCGGGCGTCCCGCTCGTGAGCATCCAGCGCTGGGACGACTCCGGTCTCTTCCTCGCGCAGTTCGCGGGCGAGGAGCGGGAGCGCGCAGAGGAGCTGGTCGACGGAGAGCAGGCTATGAACCTCGCCATCGTCGGGTACTTCCGCGACGCGCCGGTCTGGCTCATCGACCGCTGGAGTGGCGGCGGCTCGGAGACCTGCCTCATCGTCGACGGCGCGGCGGGTCAATCGACCTGCCGCCCGAGCGAGGATGCCCTCTCCGACGGCATCGCCGTGTACGTGTCGGATGACGAGGTCGTGCCCGGTCAGGAGATCGACGCCTCCACGATCTGGAGTCTGGAGGTCGACTACACGCCGAACCAGACGCCGTACCTCACGATCATCCGCGATCCGGAATCGATCTCGGTGTCCACGGACGGTGAGATGTGGTTCGACGGCTCGCAGCTCGGTGGCGGCGACGACGGCGACTCGATCGACGTCGTCCCGCCGTCCACCGACGCGAAAGGTTGAGCAGCCGCCCTATGCGGCCGGTGGCACCCGGTCGGCGAGGATGGCGCGGCGCTGGTCGCCGATCCTGGTGAGGATCAGCGTGGCGCTGCGATCCCCGCGCAGAGTGAGCTTCCTGCGGAACGCGGCGGGGTCGATGTCCACGCCGCGCTTCTTGATCTCCAGAGTGCCGATGCGCTCGGCTTTCAGCACTGCACTGATCGCCTTCGGGTTCGCCGCCATGGTCTCGCGCACCCGGAAGGTCTGCACGAACGGACTGGTGACCGCGGTGTCCGACGTGAGATAGGCGATCCGCGGGTCGAGCATTCCGGCGTCCAGGCTCCGCGCCACGTCGCCGATCAGCCGGGCGCGGATCACGGCGCCGTCCGGCTCATGGAGGAAGGCGCCGAGTGCGCGCGCCGGAGCGTCCTCCGCGTCCGCGTCGGCGGTGAGCTCATGGGACTGGTCACCGCGCATGACCAACGCCGCACGTCGGACGCCGGGGCGTGCCAGTGCTCCGGTCCAGACCACGAGCTCCACGACGCTGCCGTCGGCGCTCACCCATTGTGCTTCTGCGTCGTCGGGGAGAGCATCGCGGTCGTGCGCGGGGCCCAGCTTGATCCCTGTCGGCAGGCGGCTGGCCAGGTCGAACGCCCAGTCCAGCGAGGGGGAGTAGTCGTCGGCCGAGACACGGCGCGTCTCGCTGTGCCCCGAGGTGCGGCGTGCCGGGTCCATCCATACCGCGCCGCTGCGCGACAGGTCGGCGTCTTCGGCGGTGCTGTGCCTCACGACGGCTCCGGAGTCCTCGCCGTCGTGAGGACCGAAGGGGGCGAGGTTGTAGGCGGCGATCGCGGCGGTGACCTCGTCCGCGTCGACGGCGAGCACGTCGAGGCCCGCGCCCGTGAACGCGAGCGCGTCGCCGCCGATGCCGCAGCCGAGGTCGGCGACGCTCGTGATCCCTGCGCGGCGGATGCGCTGCGCGTGACGCACCGCGACGGGCAGGCGGGTGGCCTGCTCGAGCCCTGCGCGGGTGAACAGCATCCGCGCCGCGAACGCGCCGAACTTCGTGGTCGCCTTCGCACGCAGATGTGCCTGACCGACGACAGCCGACACCAGGTCGGGGGAGTGGCCGGCGGCGCGCAGCCGAGACACGGCGCGGGCGACCTCGGCGGTGGAGTCGATGGGGCCGAGCGCATCGAGCAGCTCCAGACCATCGGGGGTCAGCAGGGCCTGCAGTTCGGACATCTCCACCTGCCCAGCCTAGGGTGCAGGCAGCACGGCGCAGGTGCTCCGCATGACACCGATTGGCACTCGCATTGCATGAGTGCCAGCGGAGCGCATAGACTGGATTAGCACTCTCGGGTTGAGAGTGCGAACAAGTCTTTCGTGTCAGCGTCAAGAAAGAAGAGGTAGACCGTGTCGGTTTCCATCAAGCCGCTCGAGGACCGCATCGTCATCAAGCAGGTCGAGGCCGAGCAGACCACCGCGAGTGGCCTGGTCATCCCCGACACCGCCAAGGAGAAGCCCCAGGAGGGCGAGGTCGTGGCGGTCGGCCCCGGTCGCATCGATGACAACGGCAACCGTGTTCCGCTCGACGTCGCCGTGGGCGACCGCGTGCTCTACAGCAAGTACGGCGGCACCGAGGTGAAGTTCGGCGCAGACGAGTTCCTCGTCCTGTCGGCTCGCGACGTCCTCGCCGTCGTCGTCCGCTGAACCAGCGTTCCTCGAAGGGGCTCGGGTGCTACGGCACCCGGGCCCCTTCTGCGTGTCCGGACGGTGCCGGACAGCGCGCGCTCGGTCAGGCGCCATCCGTTTCCTGCCAAACTCTCGGCGCCCGTCGCCCTGCGCCGCTGAGGGGATCCTGGCGGGCATAGGGTTGTGCGGTGACTCCCGATACGACCAACCGTGCGACGCAGACGGCCGGGGTCGGATTCGCCGGAGCCGCCTACCTCCTCTGGGGCGTGCTTCCGCTCTACTTCGTCCTCCTCAAGCCCACAGGGCCGTGGGAGGTCGTGGCATGGCGGGTACTCCTCTCGTTCGTGTTCTGCCTCCTGCTGCTCACTGTGATGCGCGGGTGGGGTGCGTTCCGTGCCATCATCCGCCAGCCGAAGCTCCTGGGCTGGACCGCGCTGGCAGGACTCCTGATCTACGTCAACTGGCAGGTGTTCCTCATCGGCACGCTGACCGGCAACGTCGTCGAGACCAGCCTGGGCTACTTCATCAACCCGATCACCACGGTGCTGCTCGGAGTGTTCGTGCTGAAGGAGCGCATCCGCCGCCTCCAGTGGGCCGCCATCGGGATCGCCGCCGTCGCCGTCGCGGTGATCATGATCGCCCACGGATCCTTCCCGTGGATCGCCCTCTCGCTCACGGCATCGTTCGGCATCTACGGTCTCATCAAGAAGAAGATCGGCCCCGCGGTCGATGCGGTCAGCGGGCTCACCCTCGAGTCGTTCTGGCTGATCCCGATCGCGATCGTGCAGCTGATCATCGTGGCCCAGACTCCCGAAGGCCTGACGATGGGCACGCAGGGCGGATGGCATGCGATCCTGCTCGCGCTGGCGGGTGTGGCCACGGCGGTGCCGCTGCTGCTCTTCGCCGCTGGCACACGGCGCGTGAACCTCACCGTGATCGGGATGATCCAGTTCATCACCCCGGTGATGCAGTTCATCATCGGGGTCGCCGTGCTGCACGAGCCGATGCCGGCGGAGCGCTGGGCGGGGTTCATCATCGTGTGGATCGCCATCACGGTCTTCGTCGTCGACCTGCTGCTCGCCGCCCGTCGCGGTCGCCGGATCGCGCAGGCAGCACCCGTCTGATCCCGGGTCGCAGCGGGAGGGGAACGCGGTGCCGGATCGTTAACGCACCGAGATACTTGCGACCCCTGTGCGCGCGTCCCACAGCCTAGGGTTAGAGCACCCGACCGTGGTCTCGATCCACGTTCAGTTACGCAAGGGAGCACCAATGAACGCATTGAAGGGTTCGCGTACCGCGAAGGTCTTCGCAGGAATCGCGCTGCTCAGCGCGTCCGCCGTTGTCGTCGCTGGCTGTAGCAGCACACCATCCGACGGAGGCACGGATAGCGGGAAGCCGGCCGCCGACCTCACTCTCAAGCTCGGCTCGCTGCTGCCCCAGACGGGGTCGCTGGCATTCCTCGGACCGCCCATGGAGTCCGGCGTCGGCCTGGCCGTGCAGGAGGTCAACGAGGCGAAGGCCGGCGTCACGATCGAACTGACCGCCGAAGACGAAGGCGACACCGACACCAAGGCCTACGAGACGTCGATCACCAAGCTGCAGGGCGCCGGTGTCTCCGCGATCGTCGGCGCTGCCGCATCCGGTGTCTCCAAGCTGATCCTCGACGGCAACGTGAGCGCGGGGATCCTCCAGATCTCGGCCTCGAACACGTCGCCGGACTTCACCACGTGGGACGATGACGGACTGTACTTCCGCACCGCCCCCAGCGACCTGCTGCAGGGTGAGGTGCTCGGCAACCTGATCGCCGAGGACGGCGCCAAGACGCTCGGCATCATCTACCAGAACGACGCCTACGGCACCGGCCTGTTCGACGCCATCAAGACGACGTTCGAAGGCACCGGCGGCGAGGTCGTCGCGGATGCATCGTTCAACGTCGGAGACGCGCAGTTCGACGCACAGGTCGAGACCATCAAGGCGCAGAACCCCGACGCGGTCGCGATCGTCTCGTTCGACCAGTTCAAGACCATCGCGCCGCTGCTGGTGAACGCCGGCATCTCGGCCGACAAGTTCTACATGGTCGACGGAAACCTGTCCGACTACGGCGACGAGATCCCGGTCTCGCTCGAGGGCGCACAGGGCACCAAGGCGGGCCCCGTGCTCGAGGACGACTTCACCGACCGCCTCCAGGCGTACTGGACGGGTGAGGGCAACGCCGAGGTCAAGGACTTCACGTACGCGGCTGAGGCATACGACGCCGTCGTGCTGGTCGCCCTGGCATCTCTCGCTGCCGGCTCGACCGAGGGCGCCGACATCGCGGCCAAGATGCAGGAGATCTCGGGTGGTTCCGGAGACGGTGAGAAGTGCACCAGCTTCGCCGACTGCGCCAAGATCATCAACGATGGCGGCACGGCCGATTACGACGGCTACTCCGGCGAGGTCACCTTCGACGAGAACGGCGACCCGCAGGGTGCCACGATCGGCATCTACAAGTACGGCGCGGACAACATGATCTCCCGCACCAACTGATCACACGATCCGATCGTCTGATCCGATCACAAGCGAAGGCCCCGGATGCAACATCCGGGGCCTTCGTCGTGTGCGGGCCCTTCGACGGGCCAGGGGCCCCAGGGCGGGTCGGGGCTGAGAGCCGTGGGTGCTCCACCCTGATGGGGCGCTGAGCCTGTCGAAGCGCCCGGACACGGCAGAGGGGCGGACGCCGCAGCATCCGCCCCTCTGCGAGAATCGCTCAGGCGGCGTCCGTGCCCAACGTGCCGAGGTACAGACCGATGACCTTGGGATCGTTCAGCAGATCGCGTCCGGTGCCCTCGTAGGCGTCCTTGCCCTGATCGAGCACATAACCGCGGTCGCAGATCTGAAGGCAACGTCGCGCGTTCTGTTCGACCATGATGGTCGTCACCCCGGCCTTGTTGATGTCGGAGACGCGGATGAAGGCGTCATCCTGCCGCACGGGGGAGAGGCCGGCCGATGGCTCGTCCAGGAGCAGCACGGACGGATCCATCATGAGCGCGCGAGACATGGCCACCATCTGCCGCTCGCCACCGGACAACGAGCCCGCGCGCTGCTTCAGACGCTTACCGAGTTCGGCGAAGATCCCCGTCACGAACTCCAGGCGCTCCGTGTAGATCTTGGGGTTCTGGTAGAGCCCCATCTGCAGGTTCTCCTCGATGGAGAGCGACGGGAAGACGTTGTTCGTCTGAGGGACGAAGGCGACACCGCGCTTCACGAGCTTGTCGGCCTTCAGCCCGACGATGCTCTCGCCGTTCACGGTGATATCGCCGCTGCGCACGTTCACGAGCCCGAAGATCGACTTGAGCAGCGTCGACTTGCCCGCGCCGTTCGGTCCGATGATGCCGATCAGCTCGCCCTGGCGGGCGACCAGGTTCGCGCCGTTGAGGATGTTGACGCCGGGGAGGTACCCGGCGTGGACGTCTTTCAGCTCGACGACGATGTCGTCGGCTGCGGGGGCCGGTGTGTCCGCACTCATGCGTTGCCCTTCTCGTCGGGGCCGACGGCGCTCGTCGCTTCGAGCTCCGCCTCGGCCTCTGCTTCGATCTTCTCGCGGAGTCGGCGGGCGTCGTCGTTCTCGATCACGGGGATGCGACCGGTCACGGCGCCGAGGTCGACGTCCTGGTGGGCGCCGAGATAGGCGTCGATGACCGCGGGGTCCTCCATGACCTCGTCGGGCGGTCCCTCCGCGACGACGCGGCCCTCCGCCATCACCACGACCCAGTCCGCGATGTGGCGGACCATGTGCATGTCGTGCTCGACGAACAGCACCGTCATTCCCAGGCCCTTGAGGTCCAGGATGTGGTCGAGCAGCGACTGGGTGAGCGCCGGGTTGACGCCGGCCATCGGCTCGTCGAGCATCACCAGGGTCGGATCGCTCATGAGCGCCCTCGCCATCTCGAGCAGCTTGCGCTGACCGCCGGACAGCGAGGCGGCGAAGTCCTTCTCCTTGGCGTCGAGCTTGAAGCGGGCGAGCAGCTCGCGCGCCTTCCCCTCGATGTCGGTGTCCTGCGTGCGCCACAGGAAGGGGAACAGGCTCGACCAGAACTTCTCACCGCGCTGGTGGGGAGCTCCGAGCTTCATGTTCTCGAGCACGGTGAGCAGCGACAACGACTTGGTGAGCTGGAACGTGCGCACCTGGCCCATGCGGGCGACCTTGAACGACGGGACGCCCGAGAGGTTCGTGCCGTCGAACGACCACGTGCCGCTGTTGGGCTTGTCGAATCCGCAGAGCAGGTTGAACAGGGTGGTCTTGCCGGCACCGTTCGGGCCGATCAGCGCCGTGATCGCTCCGCGCGGGATCTCGAGGTGATCGACGTCGACGGCGGTCAGACCTCCGAAGCGCCGCTGCACGGAATCGACGATCAGGATCGGATCGACCTTGGCGACGCCCGGCTTGACCTCGCCCTTGGTCAGTCCGGTGGTCTTCGGACGACGGATGCTTCCTGTCGTGGGTGCGCCGTCCGGCGCCCCCTCTGCGGAGGCGGGGACCGATTCGGGATTCAGTTCATTTGACAAAGGTCATCTCCCTCTTGTCTCCGAGGATGCCCTGGGGGCGGAAGATCACGAGCAGCATGAGCGCGACGCCGACGAAGATGAACACCAGCGTCGATGCCTGGCTGTCGGACATCGGAAGTAGCCCTGCCTTGGCCATCGACGGGAGCAGGTTCGCCATGAACGCGAACACGACCCAGAAGAGGATCGCGCCCAGCGTCGGACCGAACACGGTGGCGGCGCCGCCGAGGAGCAGGACCGTCCACAGGAAGAAGGTCAGCGAGGTCGAGTAGCTGCCGGGGACGACGGCGGAGGGGAGGACGAACACGATCCCGCCGGCCGCTCCGATCACGCCACCGACGACGAGCGCCTGCATCTTGTAGGCGAAGACGTTCTTGCCGAGCGAGCGCACGGCGTCCTCATCCTCGCGGATGCCCTTGAGCACGCGGCCCCAGGGGCTGCGCATGAGCGACCACACCAGCAGGATCGCGACGAGCAGCACGATGAGTCCGAACACGCGGTTCCACAGGTCGTTCGCGCTGTAGGTCCACGGGCCGAAGCCGTAGGTGCCAGGGGGGAACGGGTTCGCGTCGCGGAAGCCGCCGTTGTACTGCGCGAGTCCGTCCGCCGAGTTGGTGAACTCGTCGAAGACCTGCGTCGTGAACAGCAGACGGACGATCTCCCCGGCGGCGATGGTCGCGATGGCCAGATAGTCGGCGCGCAGTCGCAGCGTCGGGATGCCGAGCAGCACGGCGAACAGGGCGCCGCCGATCAGGCCGATCAGCATGCCGATCCACCAGGGCAGACCGAAGCTCAGCACGGAGATGGCGTAGCCGTAGCCGCCGATGGCCATGAAGGCCGCCATGCCGAAGTTGAGCAGTCCGGCGTAGCCGAAGTGCACGGCGAGTCCGGTAGCCGCCAGGGCATAGGCCAGCGTGACCGGGCTGAAGAGGTAGACGGCGGTGTTGGAGAAGATGCTTCCGAAGTCCATGGTGATCAGCCCAACCTTTCCCTGCGTCCCAAAAGCCCTTGTGGTCTGACGAGCAGGATCACGATCAGCACGACCAGCGCACTCGCGTACTTCAGGTCGGACGGGATCCACAGCGTCGAGACCTCGACCGCGATGCCGACGATGAGCGAACCGACGAGCGCGCCGAACGCCGTGCCGAGACCGCCCAGGGTGATCGCGGCGAAGATGAGGAGCAGCATTTGCATGCCCATGTCCCACTTCACGCCGGGGCGGAAGTACGCCCACAGGATGCCGGAGATCGCGGCCAGCGTGCCGGAGAGGATCCAGACGTACCGGACGACCTTGTCGACGTCGATACCGGATGCGGCGGCGAGCTGTGGATTGTCGGAGATGGCGCGTGTGGCCTTGCCGATGCGGGTGCGGGTCAGGAAGAACGCCACCCCGAGGATCACGATGATGCTCACGCCCATCGCGATCAGATCGATGTAGGAGAGCGAGATGGGCCCGAACTGGATCGGCGTGGGGCTGGCGCCGGGAAGCTGCCGGGTGCCGCCGCCGATCAGATACTGGAACGCATAGCGCAGTGCGAGCGAGAGACCGATGCTGACGATCATCAGCTGGACGACGCCGAGTCCGCGCCGTCGCAGAGGACGCCAGAGCCCGGCGTCGAGCGCCCAGCCGAACAGACCGCCGCCGATCACGGCTGCGGCGATGCCGAGCCAGAGCGGGAGGTGCCAGAAGGTGGTCGTGACCAGGGCGACCAGGCCGCCCCAGGTCACCATCTCGGCGTGCGCGAAGTTCGACAGCCGGGTCGTGCCGTAGATCAGCGCGGCACCCATCGATGCCAGTGCCAGCAGGAGACCGAAGTTCAGGCCGCCCACCAGGCGGGAGAGCAGCTGGTCGATGAAGGAGACCGTGATCCGTTCGCCCTCGCCGAGGAACAGGTTCATGATCTTCGTGCCGGTGAGACCGAACTCGACCTCGAACGATGCCGTCGTCCCGGCGATCGGCTGCGTCCCAGGGGGCAGCAGGCTCGCATCGACGATGACCCCGTCGGGGAGCGTCGACTCGTCGACGGTCAGGGTGTACTTCTCCTTCTCGGGGACGTACAGACGCCACTTGCCCTCGGCGTCCGTCTCGGTCTCGCCCTTGAATCCTTTGCCCTCGATCGACATGACGACGCCCTCGACGGGGGCGTCGTCGAAGGTGATGACGCCGGCGAAGTAGAACTCCGTGACCTCCTGGCCGTCATCCGTCGTCTCGGCCGATGCGGAGGCGGGAGGTTGCAACAGGAATGCGGACAGAGCGATCAGGATGCCGAGGAAAGCGACGACCCAGGGGCGCCTTCTCTGCACGGCGAATGTTGTGGGTCCCACGCAACCTCCACTGTGAGTGCTCTGTCTGCGGCATCGGGTGTGCACCGCAGACCTGGACGGTGCATTTGAGCGTAGTGCGCGATCCCCGATTCACCTACACATCCCTCTGGACCGAGTACAGATATCCCCCTGACGAGGGTCAGCAGCCCTGACATCGGGAATGTTCTCGGGCGCGTCTCGCTTAGAATCTTCATACGGGTTCGCACCCGTGTCGGACGACGTCGACCGCCCCCACACTCACTCGGATTCGCGCGATCAGCGCAGGAGGAGCCCCCATGGAACAGCACGATCCCTTCGGTTTCGTCGGACTGACGTACGACGACGTGCTGCTGCTGCCAGGGCACACCGACGTGATCCCCAGCGAGGCGGACACCTCCTCGCGGATCACACGCCGCATCTCGGTCGCGACGCCGCTGCTCTCGAGTGCGATGGACACGGTCACCGAGTCGCGCATGGCGATCGCGATGGCACGCGAGGGCGGCATCGGCATCCTGCACCGCAACCTCTCCATCGCCGACCAGGCCGCGCACGTCGACCGCGTCAAGCGCAGCGAGTCCGGCATGATCACCGACCCGATCACCACGACAGAGGACGCGACCGTCGAAGAGGTCGACGCGCTGTGCGCCAAGTACCGCATCTCCGGTCTTCCCGTGGTCAACGCCGACGGCACCCTGGTGGGCATCATCACGAACCGCGACATGCGCTTCGTGTCGGGCTTCGAGCGCCAGACCACCTTCGTCAAGGACGTCATGACGTCCGAGGGACTCGTCACCGCTCCCGTCGGCGTCGCCGCCGGCGAGGTCATCGCGCTGTTCGCGAAGCACCGCGTCGAGAAGCTGCCCCTGATCGACGACGACGGCAAGCTCGCCGGCCTCATCACCATCAAGGACTTCGACAAGAGCGAGAAGTACCCGCTCGCCACCAAGGACGACCAGGGACGCCTGCGCGTCGGCGCGGCCATCGGATTCTTCGGTGACGCGTGGGAGCGCGCGGAGGCGCTGCGCGATGCCGGAGTCGACGTGCTCGTGGTCGACACCGCCAACGGTCAGTCCCAGGGCGTCATCGACCTCGTCCGCCGTCTGAAGGCGGACGAGTCGTTCGCCCACATCGACGTCATCGGCGGCAACGTCGCCACGCGCGAGGGTGCCCAGGCGCTCATCGACGCGGGAGTCGACGCCGTGAAGGTCGGCGTCGGACCCGGATCCATCTGCACCACCCGCGTGGTCGCCGGCGTCGGAGTCCCCCAGGTCACGGCGGTCTACGAGGCCTCGCTCGCCGCACGCCCCGCCGGGGTCCCGGTGATCGCGGACGGCGGCCTGCAGTACTCCGGCGACATCGCCAAGGCGCTGGTCGCAGGCGCCGATGCGGTCATGCTCGGTTCGCTCCTCGCCGGAACCGACGAGTCGCCGGGTGAGATCGTCTTCCAGTCCGGCAAGCAGTTCAAGCAGTACCGGGGCATGGGCTCGCTCGGCGCGATGCAGACTCGCGGCAAGCAGACCTCGTACTCGAAGGACCGCTACTTCCAGGCCGACGTGCCCAGTGACGACAAGCTCATCCCCGAGGGCATCGAGGGGCAGGTGCCCTACCGCGGCCCGCTCGGAGCCGTCGCCTACCAGCTCGTCGGCGGGTTGCGTCAGTCGATGTTCTACGTCGGCGCCCGCACGATCGAGGAGCTCAAGCAGCGCGGCAAATTCGTGCGTATCACCTCGGCCGGGCTCAAGGAGTCCCACCCGCACGACGTGCAGATCGTCGTCGAGGCTCCCAACTACAAGAAGTAGGAGCACGTCGCCGGATCACGGCTCGCGCCAGGACAGCTCTTGGGCTCGAGCCGTGATCGGCCTACCCTGGCAGGCATGTGCCGCAACATCGTTCCCCTGAACAACTTCGAGCCCGCCGCGACCGACGACGAATGTCACGACGCCGCACTGCAGTTCGTGCGCAAGATCTCGGGAACCACCAAGCCGTCCAGAGCCAACCAGGCCGCGTTCGACGAAGCGGTCGAGCAGATCGCGCGCGCCACACGCCAGCTCGTGGACAGCCTCGTGACCGCGGCCCCGCCGAAGAAGCGCGAGGACGAGGCTGCGAAGCGTCGGGCCCGGTCGGCCGAGCGGTACGAAGCCATCCGTGTCTATCAGCAGGAGAAGCGCGCCGCGCGCGCGACGGCATCCTGAGTTGAAGTGCGCTCTCCGATGCCCTGCCTCGCGTCGCGCTGCGCACGAGACGCCTGGTCGCGCGGGGAAAGTCGTGACGGAGCGCCGCGCGCCGCGCGATCACGCCTATGCCAGAATCGACTCAAAACCCCGCTCGACTTTCCCGCTGAGTTTCCGGTGTTGAAGGGCACCGAGAATTCGCCGTCGGCTTGATCACCGACAGGGAATCTCCCCAAGGAGAGCTGTATATATGCCTGAGGATGCACCCCGCGTTCTCGTCGTCGATGACGACCCGGACGTCGCCCTGCTCGTGAAGACCGTGCTGGAGAGGCGCGCCGGCTGTGTCGTCGACCTCGCCGCGGACGGTCGAGCCGCGATCGAACGCGTCGGCGCCGTGCGTCCTGACCTCGTCATCACCGACATCGAGATGCCAGGGCTGAACGGGCTCGAGCTGCTCGCCGAGCTGCGTCGCCTGATCCCGACCGTCCCCGTCGTGGTGATGACCGCGCACGTCTCCGTCGATTACGCGGTCTCGGCTCTGCGCGCCCAGGCCGACGAGTTCCTCACCAAGCCGCTCGACAACGTGCGCCTCGTGGAGACCGTCGGACGCCTGATCGAAGAGGGGCGGCGCCGCAAGGAAGCGAGCCGGCCGAAGGACGTGGTGCTCGCGATCGGCGCGCACCCCGACGACGTCGAGATCGGCGTCGGCGGCCTCCTGGCAGCGCATGCGCAGGCCGGAGACGATCTCACGATCCTCACCCTCTCGCGCGGTGCGCGCGGGGGCGATGCGGACAGCAGGCAGAACGAGTCCCTCGCCGCCGCAGAGATCCTCGGCGCCCGGCTCTTCCTCAAGGACCTGATCGACACCGAGATCTCCGGCGGCGGTGCGACCGTGCGCCTGATCGAGGAGGTCGTTCGCGAGATCCAACCGACCATCGTCTACACGCACTCGCAGAACGATCGCCACCAGGACCACCGGGCGGTGAGCGAGGCCACGATCGTCGCGACCCGTCGCGTGGGCACCGTCGCGTGCTACCAGAGCCCGTCGTCGACGATCGACTTCCGGCCGACGCGGTTCGTGCGGATCGACAAGTACCTGCCGCAGAAGCTGCGACTGCTGGAGTGCTTCCAGTCGCAGACCGCGAGCCGTGACTACCTCGACCCCGACTTCGTCAGCGCCACAGCACGCTACTGGTCCCGCTTCGGCGGGGGGATCGCGGTCGAACCGCTCGAGGTCGTCCGCGAGACAGCCGAGTTCGTCGGAGCGCACGAACTCTCACGACGGGAGAGCTGATGACCACGCGAGTACTGGTGACCGGAGCCGGGGGACCCGCCGGAGTCGCCGTGATCAGGTCTCTGCTGCGCCGCTCCGACCTGACCGTGTTCGCCGCAGACATGGACGGCTGGGCGAGCGGCCTGTACCTGGTGCCGGCCGAGCAGCGTCGACTGCTGCCCCCGGGGCGTGACGAGGACTTCGTGCCCGCACTCGCGCGGTTCGTGGCGGAGGACGCGCTCGACCTCGTGATCTCCACCGTCGACGTGGAGCTCGTGGCGGTCGCCGCTCGCCGCGAGGAGCTGGCCCCGGCCGTGCTGGCAGCTCCCTCAGCGGAGACGTTGGACATCGCGCTCGACAAGCTCTCGCTCGCCGAGCGGTGCGCACCGACGGGGTTCGCACCCCGCACGGTTCTCGCCGGCCCCGACGCGCAGAGCGTGGACTGGGAGTTCCCGGTCTTCGCCAAGCCCCGCCAGGGGGCGGGCAGTCGCGGTGTGCGCCTGGTCCCGGATCGCGCCGCGCTCGACGCGCTGCCTCTGGACGAGGGCCTCATCGTGCAGGACTTCCTGCCGGGCGAGGAGTACTCGGTCGACGTGATCGCCGACGCCGACGGCAACATCGTCGCCGCGGTGCCGCGGACGCGTGCGCGGGTGGACTCGGGCGTCGCGATCGCCGGCCGCACGGTGCGCGACCCGGAGCTCGAGGAGACGGCCGCCGCCCTCGCGCGGGCGATCGGCCTCGTCGGCGTCGCCAACGTGCAGCTGCGACGCGATCGGTCGGGCCGCGCGGTGCTGCTGGAGATCAACCCGCGCTTCCCCGGCGCGCTGCCGCTGACCATCGCGGCGGGCGTCGACATCCCGTCGCTCGTCGTCGATCTGTTCCTCGGGCGCGAGCTGCCGGCGCTGGTGCCGTTCCGCGAGGTCGCCTCGGTGCGCTTCCTGGAGGACATCATCGTCGAGGTGGAGGACGTGCTGGTCTCGGCGCATGCCGGGCATCAGGAGGAATCGTGAGCCACGCGGCGCTGCGCGGTGACCACCACGTGCACTCCACGTTCTCGGACGACGCGGTCTCCACCCTCGCCGAGAACGTCGCCGCGGCCGCGGCCATCGGGCTCACCACGCTGCGGCTGGTGGACCACGTGCGCCAGAGCACGACGTGGGTGCCCGAGTACCTCACGGCCGTGCACGCGCTCGAGGTCCCGGAAGGGCTGACGGTCCTCACCGGCGTGGAGGCGAAGATCCTCAACGCCGCCGGTGACCTCGACATCCCCGCCCTCCCCGCCGGGATCGACCGCATCCTGATCGCCGATCATCAGTTCCCCGGCGTCGATGGCCCCCTCGGGCCCACCGCCGTGCGCGAACTCATCGCGGACGGGTGGGCGGAGGCCGACGTGCTCGACCAGTTCGTCTCGGCGTTCATCTCGGCGATGCAGCGGTATCCGGGCAACCAGCTCGCGCACTGCTTCTCGCTCCTGCCCAAGATCGGGCTCGCCGAGAGCGACCTGGGCGCGGAGCGGGTGGAGGCATGGGCGCGCGCCGCGGCCCAGACCGGAACGCTGGTCGAGGTCAACGAGAAGTGGGGATGCCCCGAAGCCCCGACACTCGCGGCTCTGCGCGCCGCCGGGGTCGAGATCGTGGCCTCCACAGACAGTCACGTCGCCTCGGATGTCGGACGCTACAGTCGCGTCAGCGCCCTGCTGGCAGAGTTCTCGGATTCCTGATGGCGGATCTCACCTGGCTCGAGACGGTCTTCGTCATCTTCCTGCTGATCTGCGTGTTGGTGGGCACCCTGCCCGTGATCAACACCGGACTGCAGTTCCTGTCGCTGCCGCTGCACGCGTTCCGCAATCACTACGCGAAGGCCGCGCCGTACCATCCCAACGTGGCGGTGCTGATCCCGGCGTGGAACGAGGGTCTGGTCATCGGCCCCGCGATCGAGCGGCTGCTCCAGCTCGAGTACCCCGCCGACCGTCTGCGCGTCTTCGTCGTCGACGATGCTTCGACGGATGACACCCCGGACATCGTCAACGCCAAGGCGGCCGCCTACCCCGGCCGCGTCGTGCATCTGCGCCGCGAGGTCGGCGGCGAGGGCAAGGCGCACACGCTGAACCACGGGCTCGACATCGTGCTCGCGGACGAGTGGACCGAAGCCGTGCTCATCATGGACGCCGACGTCATCTTCGCCAGGGACTCCCTCCGCAAGCTCACCAGGCACCTCGCCGACGAGAAGGTCGGCGCCGTCACCGCCTACATCGCCGAGGGCAGCAGGGACCGCAACTACCTCACCCGCTTCATCGCCATCGAGTACGTCATCGGGCAGCTCTCCGCCCGGCGTACCCAGAACGTCGGAGGCGCGATCGCGTGCCTCGCCGGAGGAGCGCAGCTGCATTCGCGTGCCAACCTGGAGGCGATCGGGGGGCGGATCCCCACCGGGACGCTCGCTGAAGACACCATGACGACCTTCGAGAGCCAGCTCAAGGGCCGCCGGATGGTCTTCGAGCCGCACGCCGTCGTCTACGCGGAGGAGCCGCGTACGGTCGACAGCCTGTGGAAGCAGCGTCTGCGCTGGGCGCGCGGCAACGTGCAGCTCACCTCGATCTACCGCAAGCTGTGGTTCCGTCCCAGCCGCGCGCACAATCTCGGGAGCATCCCGTTCGGGCTCGCATGGTTCACGATCCTGCTGCTGCCGGCGTTCATGATCCTGGCAGCGGCCGCCATGCTCACGCTGCTCATCCTGCACAGCGAGATAGCCGACTTCGTCTTCCGCTTCATGTGGATCTCCGCGGCCTGCATCTACCTGTTCTCGATGCTGTACTCGGTGCAACTCGATCCTCGGATCGGGCGGCAGTCGTGGCGGGAGGCGCTGATGTTCCCCGGACTCGGCGCACTCCTCCTGATGGCGATCGCGCTGTTCCCCTGGCTGTTCGAGCGGGGGCTGGCCGACCTCGGTATGGCGCTCACCGATCGGACCCGCTTCACCTGGGCCGTGATCTTCTACCTGTGGGGGCCGATCTCCATGCTGGGGATCTGGCTCGCGCGTGCCGTCGAGCGTCTCCCCGGCGGCCGCTTCTTCGCCGGACTGCTGCTCTACATCTGCGGGTACGGCTCACTGCTGTGCGCCATCACCGTGGACTCGTACATCAAGGAGTGGCGTCGTGCCGACGCCTCATGGATCAAGACCGAGAAGATCGGAAGGGTCGACTCATGACCCAGACACCCCCGCAGAACTCGGAAGCCGAGGAGATCGAGGAGGACCGTCGCCGCGAGTTCCGCCTCGTTCCGCAGGCCCTGCTCGCCCTGGCGATCGTGGTCGTCGTCGTGATCGTGCGAGAGATGTTCCTCCGGTGACCGGTCGGCCGCTCGCGCTCGTCGTGGAGGACAGCGCTGATCAGACCGCGCTGCTGCGCCGCTACCTCGACCGCGAGGGCTTCGACGTCTTCGCCGCGGCAGATGCGGAGGCCGCGATCGCCGCGTTCTCCGACATCGACCCCGTCGTCGCGGTGCTCGATCTGCTGCTGCCGGGGATCTCCGGGCAGGAATGCGCGGCGCTGGTGCGCGAACGCTTCCCCGCGTGCTTCCTCGTGATCAGCTCGGTCCTCGACGCCGCGGACTATCCGCCCGCGGATGCCGCACTGCCCAAGCCGATCGTCGGAGCCGACATGCACGAGATCCTGAGGCGGGTGCAGCGGTGAACGCTGCGACGCCTCGGGACCGCGCCGAGCACAGCTGGTACCGGCTGTTCGACAACCCGAGCCCGTTGCTGAAGCAGTCGCCGACGACGATCGCGATCATCGTCGCCGCCCTGGTGGCCTGGCTCAACCCCGATCTCGCGTTCGAGCAGGGGTTCGCCGCTCTCGCCGGCATCGCCATCGTGCTGCTCGCCACCGTGCACGCCGCCATCCTCAGCGCACTGCGCGTGTACGAGGGCTGGGTGGTGCTGATCATCCCGATGATCGACATCCTCGGACTCGGACTCTTCCGGGCCGGCACGGGCGGCGCCTCGTCGATCTTCGGATCGCTCGTGCTGCTGCCCGTGGTGTGGATCGCGGCGGCGCCCGGCATCCGCTACGTGTTCGTCGTCGGAGGCCTCACCTCCCTCGCCCTGCTCATGCCGTACTTCGCCAGCCCGCCGGACACCTCCATCGAGTGGCTGCGCGGTGTCATCGGACCGCTGGTCTTCTCGGCGATGGCCGCGGTCGTGAACGAGCTGTCGCGCCAGCAACGGGTGCGCGCCGAGCAGGCGGAGCGGCTGGTGGCCGAGCGCACGGCGGCACTGACCGACAACGTCGCGATGCTCGTGCAGCTGCGCGAGAAGGAGCTGCAGAACCAGGTCCTTGTCGACTCCTACGAGGGGCTGTGGTCCTCGATCACCGTGCAGGCCGTCATCGGAACCGATGACGCGGGACGCATCACAGCCTGGAACCCCGGTGCGGAGCGGCTCCTCGGCATCACCTACGCCGAGGCGATGCAGGATGTGCGCGTCGACCGCTTCTTCCCGGATGCCGTCCTCACGATGCTGGCTCAGGACTGCCCCGCAGGGACGGAGCCGCGAGAGACCCCCGAGCTCGCCCACGGCGTGCAGGCGCTGTTCGCCCGCGTCGACGACGAGCAGATCGTCGACGGCGACCTGGCGGTGACCACGGCCGGAGGGACGACGGTTCCCGCCCGTGTGACCATCACGCCGCACAGGGACGGGGACGGGGCCCAGCAGGGCTACCTGTTCGTCGTGACGGACGAGAGCAGGGCGGTCGAGGTCGCGCGCATGAAGGACGAGTTCGTCGGGATGATCTCCCACGAGCTGCGCACGCCGTTGAGCGCCATCATCGGCTTCCTCGACCTGTTGCAGAACGACCCAGGGCAGCCGCTCACCGACGATCAGCAGGAGTTCGTCGGCATCATCGAGCGCAACGCGCAGCGCCTGCTCAACCTCGTCGGAGATCTGCTGTTCAGCGCCCAGGTCGAATCGGGCCGGTTCCCGCTCGACCGCACCGATGCCGACCTTGCAGAGCTCGTGCGTTCGGCCGTGGTCTCGGCGGGTCCGCACGCCCAGCGCGAGGGCATCACCCTCACGGCCGATGTACCGGATGCGCCGGTGCGCGCACTGGTCGATCCGGGCCGGATCGGTCAGGCGATCGACAACCTGCTCTCGAATGCGATCAAGTTCACATCGGCAGGCGGCAGTGTGACGGCGCGCCTGATCCTGGTGGATGGCGGCGTGCAGATCTCGGTGCGCGACACCGGCGTCGGCATCCCCGAGGACGAGCAGGGGATGCTGTTCACCCGCTTCTTCCGCGCATCGACCGCCACGCAGAACGCCGTGCCAGGGGTCGGTCTGGGGCTCACCATCACCCGGGCGATCGTGATCGCCCACGGAGGAGTGATGGACGTCGAGAGCGAGGAGGGCGTCGGAACCGAGTTCCGGTTCACGCTCCCGGCCGCGCCGCGCACCGAGGTGCTGACGACGCTCAGCATCGCGGAGTGACGACCTCGCCGGTGACGGCGGTCTCGCCGGTCAGCTGATAGCCTGGTCGGCTCGACAGTTGCGGGCGGAAGGACGGCCTCGCACGGTGGGCTACATCGATGTCTCAGGTATTTCACTCACACTGCCGGACGGCAGACCTCTTCTCGACGACGCGACCTTCCGGGTCGGGCAGGGATCGACCAGTGCGCTGATCGGACCGAACGGCGCGGGCAAGACCACGCTGCTGCGGATCATCCGCGGGGATCAGGTCGCCGATGACGGCGTCGTGACGATCGACGGCGGACTCGGCGTCATGGATCAGTTCGTCGGCCACGGGGAGCCGGGTCAGACCGTGCACGAGCTGCTCGTCCGCGTCGCGCCTCGGCGCATCCGCGCGGCGGCTCAGGCTCTCGAGGCGGCGGAGAACGCCCTGATCGAGCGCGATGAGCACGACACCCAGATGGCCTACGCCTCGGCCATCGCGGAGTATGCGGATGCCGGCGGCTACGAGCACGAGACCGTGTGGGATCAGTGCACGGTGGCCGCCCTGGGCGTGCCGTTCGAGCGCGCCCGCTACCGCGAGCTGACCACGCTCTCGGGCGGCGAGCAGAAGCGGCTGGCGCTCGAGGCGCTGTTGCGCGGACCGGATCAGGTGCTGCTGCTCGACGAGCCGGACAACTATCTCGATGTGCCGGCGAAGCGTTGGCTCGAGGAACAACTGCGGCAGACCGCCAAGACCGTGCTCCTGGTCTCGCACGATCGCGAGCTCCTTGCCCGTGCCGCGGATCGACTCATCACGCTCGAACCCGGCGGAGCGGGGGCCACCGCGTGGGTGCACGGCGGCGGCTTCGGCACGTACCACCAGGCGCGCAGCGACCGGATGGACCGGCTCGACGAGATGCGTCGGCGGTGGGACGAGCAGCATGAGAAGCTGCGGGTCCTGGTGGCGAACCTCAAGGTCAAGGCCTCGGCGAACGACGGCTTCGCCTCGCGGTATCAGGCCGCTCAGACCAGACTCCGCAAGTTCGAGGAGGCGGGTCCGCCCGAGGAGCGTCCGCCGGCGCAGGACTTCGATATGCGCCTGCGCGGAGCGCGCACGGGCAAGCGCGCGGTCGTGGCGCATCAGCTGGAGTTGAGCGGCCTCATGAGGCCGTTCGACGCGGAGGTCTGGTACGGCGACCGCGTGGCCGTGCTCGGCTCGAACGGTTCCGGCAAGTCGCACTTCCTCCGGCTGCTCGCCCGTGGCGGCACCGATCCCGATCCGTCGCTCGGTCACGTGACATCGACGGGGGAGCAGCTGAGCGAGGTCGCGCACACCGGGCGGGCGGTGCTGGGTGCGCGTGTGGTGCCGGGGCTGTTCGCCCAGACGCACGCGCATCCGGAGTTCGTCGGTCGCACGCTGCTGGAGATCCTGCATCGCGGCGACGACCGTCGTGCGGGGATGCCGCGTGACGCCGCCAGCTCGGCCCTCGACCGGTACGGACTAGTGCGCCAGGCGCAGCAGACCTTCGAGTCGTTGTCGGGTGGACAGCAGGCGCGGTTCCAGGTGCTGCTGCTCGAGCTGTCCGGCGCGACGCTGCTGCTGCTCGACGAGCCGACCGACAACCTCGACATCGAGTCGGCCGAGGCGTTGGAGCAGGCGCTCGAGCGCTTCGAGGGCACAGTGCTCGCGGTCACGCACGACCGCTGGTTCGCGCGCTCCTTCGATCGGTTCCTGGTGTTCGGCTCCGACGGTGCGGTCTACGAGTCCGGCGAGCCGGTGTGGGACGAGCGCCGCGTGGTGCGTGCTCGCTGATGCCCTCACCTCAGGGAGCGAGGCGGAACGGTTCGGCGGCGCGGGCGGAGGGGTCGAGTGCGAGGTCGGCCAGCACGGCGCCGATGCCGGTGGCGAACTTGAACCCGTGCCCCGAGAATCCGGCGCCGACCACGACATGGCCCCGGCGATCGAGCACGAACGTCCCGTCCGCTGTCGAGGTGTAGGTGCAGCTGATCGGCACAGCGCTGTCGGGGTCCAGCCCCGGCATCCACTCCCGCACGTACGCCGCGAGTGCCGCCTGGTGCGTCGGGATGTGCGGACGGGCATCGGGGTCGACCTCGTCGCCGGCCAGGTGGAAGCCCACTTTGACGCCCTCGCCGGGCGTCGGCATGCCGTACACGGTCGCCGGGTAAGCGGACGGATCGGTGTAGTGGTTGAACGACGGCCACGCCGCATCGGTGCGCGGCGCGAAGTGCGCCGGCGTCTCCTCGGTCACCGTCAGCGCGGGCAGGCCGATCCGCGACAGGAGCTTCTGCGTCCAGGCGCCGGCGGTGACGACCACCGTGTCGGCGTGCAGGCGGCTGCCGTCGGCGAGCTCCACCACGGCGCCGTCCGGCGTCTCGCCGATGTGGGCGACCGGAGTGCTCCAGCGCACCTCGCCGCCGGCGGCCAGGATCCGCCGCTCCAGCTCGCGCAGGGCATCCGCTGCCCGCACCACCCCGGCGTCGGATGACCAGAGCACGTCGCCCTCGAACCGCATCCCTGGCCAGCGACCGGTCGCTTCGGCGGCGGAGATCAGCTCGGACGGGATGCCGCGGGCGGCGAGACCGTCACGCACGGCTGCGACGTCGACATCCCCGTGCGTCACGAGGCCGTGCAGCCGCAGCAGCGGTGCGCCGTCGACGTCGCCCAGTGCGTCCCATCCGGCCCTGGCGCGCACCAGCAGGTCGAGGTAGTGGTCCTGATCGTAGGCGTTGTTGAAGTTGCGGGTCGCGCCGTGCGACGCCCCCTCCCGGTGGCTGCGGGCGAAGCGCTCCAGCACGACGGGGCGACGCCCGCGCCTGGTCAGCTCCCAGGCCGTCGCGAGCCCCATCACGCCGCTGCCGACCACGGCGACGTCCACCGCATCCGTCCTCATGCCTGCCTCCCGATGTCGGATCCAGTCTCCCAGCCATCGCACGGCTCGGCTCCCGGGTAGGCTGGACGGGTGACCATGGAGATCGAGCTCGGCCGAGGAAAGCGCGCGCGTCGCGCGTACACGTTCGACGACATCGCGGTGGTGCCATCGCGGCGCACGCGCAACCCGGAGGACGTGTCGACCGCATGGACGATCGACGCCTTCGGCTTCGAGATCCCCGTGCTGGGAGCGCCGATGGACTCTGTCGTGAGCCCGCAGACCGCGATCATGCTGGGACAGCTCGGCGGTCTCGGTGTGCTCGACCTCGAAGGGCTGTGGACGCGCTACGAGAACCCGGAGCCGCTTCTCGCGGAGATCGCCGGGCTCGACGATGCGCTTGCGACCGTGCGGATGCAGGAGCTGTACTCGGAGCCGATCAAGCCCGAGCTCATCACGCGCCGTCTCGCCGAGATCCGTGAGGCCGGTGTCACGGTCGCCGGCTCCCTCACGCCGCAGCGCACCCAGGAGTACTACGACACCGTCGCCGCCGCCGGGGTCGACCTGTTCGTCATCC
The DNA here is from genome assembly GCF_044743625.1 of Microbacterium sp. NPDC087591. Lineage (NCBI taxonomy): Bacteria > Bacillati > Actinomycetota > Actinomycetes > Micrococcales > Microbacteriaceae > Microbacterium > Microbacterium sp. NPDC087591. The sequence continues at coordinate 621,235 of NZ_JBIUWU010000001.1, read as the reverse complement.
GCGGCACCACGGTGTCGGCCGAGCACGTGTCCAGCGTGGCCGAGCCCCTCAACCTGAAGAAGTTCATCTACGACCTCGACGTTCCCGTCATCGTGGGCGGTGCTGCGACCTACACCGCCGCTCTGCACCTGATGCGCACGGGAGCGGCCGGAGTGCTCGTCGGCTTCGGCGGGGGAGCGGCGTCGACGACGCGCGCGACCCTCGGCATCCACGCCCCGATGGCCACCGCGGTCTCCGACGTCGCGGCCGCCCGTCGCGACTACCTCGACGAGTCCGGTGGACGCTACGTGCACGTGATCGCCGACGGCGGCGTCGGCACGTCCGGCGACATCGTCAAGGCGCTCGCGATGGGTGCGGACGCCGTCATGCTCGGCGTCGCGCTCGCCCGCGCCACCGATGCTCCTGGTCGCGGATTCCACTGGGGCCCCGAGGCGCACCACCCCAAGCTGCCCCGCGGACACCGCGTGCATGTCGGCGGCATCGGCACGCTCGAAGAGATCCTGTACGGTCCCGCGCCCGTCGCGGACGGCACGGCGAACCTGATCGGCGCGCTGCGCAAGTCCATGGCGACCACCGGCTACTCGGACCTCAAGGAGTTCCAGCGGGTCGAGGTCGTGCTGGCTCCGTACGAGGCCTGAAGGCTGCATCAGACACCGTGACATCCCCTTCGATGTTCCCGCCCACCCTGCGTGAGGTGATGCTGCGCAGCCGCTGGATCGGGATGCTGCTGCTGTGCCTCGTGGTGGCCGGTGTGTTCGCGTGGCTCGGACAGTGGCAGCTCGAACGGGCGATCGAGACCGATCCGCCGCCCGCCGGAGTGACGGAGCAGGTGCAACCGCTCACCGATGTGCTCGAGCCGGGGGAGTACCTGCCGGAGCCGTTGGTCGGTCAGCGGGTGGAGACCGCGGGATCCTGGGTCGCGGATGACTTCCTCGTGGTCTCGCACCGGTTCAACGACGGCGTCGAGGGCTACTGGGTCACCGGTCAGCTGCGCGTCGCGGAGCGCACGTCGATCGCCGTGGCCATCGGCTGGACGGCCGACCGCGCAGCCGCTGATGAGGCGGCCGCGACGCTGAACGAGCAGGCGGACGGCGCAGAGGTGAACATCAGCGGCCGGATCATCTCCGATGAGGGGCCGGGGGTGCCCCCGCACGCGGAGCCGGAGCGCATGGACCGGATGTCGACGGCGGCGCTGCTCAGCCGCTGGCACGACATCGATCAGCTCGACGTCTACCGGCCGTACCTGGCCTCCTCGACCGCTCTCGCGGGTCTCGACGACATCGACTCGCCCGCCCCCGAAGAGCTGTCGCCGGTCAACTGGCTGAACGTCTTCTACGCGGTCGAGTGGGCCATCTTCGCCGGCTTCGCGTTCTACCTCTGGTATCGCCTGGCCAAGGACGCCTGGGAGCGTGAGGTCGAGGAGTTCGAGGACGCCCAGGCCGCATCCGCCTGACGGATTTCCTCGCTGATCTGCGGTGGATTTCTCGCGCTCTGCGCATGCGCCGTCCCGGTGAGCACTCGGTGACCAATCGGCAAACACCATTGAGGATGTCGGATCCCCTCCGTATGCTCGCAACATGTGCGCGCGCTGGGAGACTTCCCTGCGTGGCGTGACAGATTCCCCAGAGTCGTGACGGATTCCCCAGAGAAGTCACACAACCGATCGAGGAGACAGCACCGATGATGTCCGCCCCACTCGATGAGAACCGCACGGTTCCCGTCCTGCACCGCACGCACAGGGGGCGCATCGGCGCTCTCGCCGTGACGTGCGTCGCCGCGCTGAGCTTCGGCTCGCTGACCGCCGTCCCCGCCTTCGCCGATCCTTCGGGCTCCGGCCTCGTGATCAACGAGGCCTACCTGTCCGGCGGAAGCGCCGGCGCCGCGTTCACGAACAAGTTCGTCGAACTGTACAACCCGACGGCAGCCCCGATCACGCTCGACGGCATGTCGTTGCAGTACCGATCGGCCACCGGAACCGGCAACTTCAACGGCGTCGCCGCTCTCACGGGCGTCGTCCCCGCCGGGGGCTATTACCTGGTGCAGGGCAACAGCAACGGCACCAACGGGGCTGCTCTGCCCACGCCGGATGCGGTCACCACCCTCACGCCGAGTGGCACGAACGGCACTCTCGCCCTGGTCGAGGGCACCACGGCGGTCGCTCTCACGCCGGGGTCGGTGGCCGGCGCAGACGGCGTTGTCGACCTGCTCGGCTACGGCACCTCGAACACCTTCGAGGGGGCAGCGGCCACCGCTCCGACCGGGAACACCGATGTCAAGTCGCTGAACCGCACGAACGGCGCGGACACCGATGACAACAGGGCGGACTTCTCCCTGTCGGCCACGATCACCCCGCAGAACTCCGGCGGCACCGACCCCGGCACGGACCCCGGCACCGAGCCGACGACCGCGACGATCGCCGAGGTGCAGGGGACGACTGACGTGTCGCCGTTCGACGGCAAGACCGTCACCGTGCAGGGCGTCGTCACCGGCGACTACCGCACCGGCGGCTACAAAGGCATCTCGATCCAGACTCAGGGCTCCGGTGGCGCCACCGACGCGACCCCCGGTGCCTCCGACGGCATCTTCGTGTTCCTGAACACCCTCGCTCCGACGCTCGAGATCGGCGACCTCGTCTCGGTCACCGGCACCGTGAGCGAGTACTTCGGGCAGACGCAGATCACCCCCTCCGCGCTCAGCGGCATCTCGGTGGTGACCGCAGGTGCGGGCGTTCCCGAGGTGACGCCTCTGCCCGACACCGTGGTCGGCACCGACCGCGAGCAGTACGAGAACATGCTCGTCGCCCCCGCCGGCACCTACCGGCTCGCGTCGAGTCACCAGCTCTACAACTTCGGCACGCTCTGGCTGAACGCCGGAGATGACCTCAACGTCAAGAGCACCGAGACCACGCGCCCCGGCGACGATGCGGCGGCGATCGCTGCGGCCAACCGCGCGAACCGCATCTTCCTCGACGACGGCTGGTCCGTGCAGATCAACAACAACGCCCACACCGGCGAGCAGCCGTACTTCACGAAGGACGCGGTGGTCCGTAACGGCGACGTCGTCGACTTCAGCGACAGCGGCTACATCCTGCAGTGGGGCTTCGACGACTGGCGGCTGCAGCCGATCGTGCCGATCGACGACTCCTCCTCCGCGGACCTGAAGGCCGGATTCGAGGCGACCAACCCGCGCACCGAGTCCGCACCGGAGGTCGGCGGCGACGCGCAGGTCGCGTCGTTCAACGTCTACAACTACTTCACGACCCTGAAGTCCGAGAACTCGAATGCCCGTGGCGCGGCCGATGCGGCGCAGTTCGCGATCCAGAAGTCGAAGATCGTCGCGGCGATCAACGGACTCGACGCCGAGATCGTCTCGCTCATGGAGATCGAGAACTCCGTCAAGCTCGGCAAGCCGATCGACACCGCGCTCGCGGATCTGGTCGACGGCTTGAACGATGCGGCAGGCAGCGAGGTCTGGGCCTATGTGCCCACTCCAGCTGCGCTGAACGATGCGGCGACCACCGACTACATCACCAACGCGATCATCTACAAGAAGGACGCGGTCTCACCGGTCGGCGAGAGCGCGACGGTCACGGATGAGACGGTCTGGGGCAACGCCCGCGAGCCGATCGCCCAGGCGTTCGACATCGACGGCCGCGTCGTGAACGTGGTCGCGAATCACCTGAAGTCCAAGTCGCCGCCCACCGGTGCCGGCGCCGAGCCGGCCGACGGGCAGGGCTTCTTCAACGCCGACCGCGTCGCGCAGGCCGAGGCCATCCTCGCGTTCACCGAGGAACTGGAAGAGACCTCGGGTTCCAGCGACACCCTGCTCATCGGCGACTTCAACGCGTACAGCGAGGAAGACCCGATCGACGTCTTCACCTCGAACGGCTGGAGCGACCTCGTCGCCGACAAGACCGACGGCCAGTACACCTACTCGTTCGACGGTGAGCTCGGCTCGCTCGACCACGTGATCGCCTCGCCCTCGCTGGCGTCGTCGATCACCGGAGCGGGTGTGTGGACCATCAACTCGCCCGAGTGGAGCGACCGCGGCTACGCGTTCGGCGCCACGGAGGCCGGGACGCCGTTCCGCTCCAGCGACCACGACCCGATCATCGTCGGCGTCTCCTCGGAGATCCCGCCGGTGAGCATCGACGTCGTCACGATCAACGACTTCCACGGTCGGATCGAGGCGGATGGCGCCGCTGCCGGAGCGGCTGTCGTGGCCGGAGCGGTCAAGCAGTTCCGTGAGGAGAACCCGAACACGATCTTCGCCGGGGCCGGCGACCTGATCGGCGCCTCCACGTTCACCTCGTTCATCAACGACGACAACCCCACGATCGACGCGCTGAACGCGGCCGGGCTTGATGTGAGCGCGGCGGGCAACCACGAGTTCGACCAGGGCTGGGAGGACCTGCGCGACCGCGTCCAGGATCGCGCGGACTGGGAGTACATCTCCTCGAACGTGTTCCTCACCGAGACCGGAGAGCCTGCGCTCGCGCCGGCCTGGGTCAAGGAGCTCGACGGCGTGAAGGTCGGCTTCATCGGGGCCGTGACGGAGGACCTCGACTCGCTGGTGTCCCCGGAGGGCATCGCCGATCTCGAGGTGCGCAGCATCGCCGATTCCGTGAACGCGGTGGCCGATGACCTGCGCGACGGCGACGAGTCCAACGGCGAGGCGGATGTCATCATCCTGCTCGTGCACGAGGGCGCGTCGAGCGTCGAGCTGTCGAGCATCACGGAGGACTCCCCGCTGGGCGAGATCGTCTACGGCGTGGACCAGGACGTCGACGCGATCGTGTCGGCGCACACCCACCTCGCGTACAACCACGTCATCGACGGCCGCCCGGTCGTCTCGGCGGGCCAGTACGGCGAGAACCTGGGTCTGATGAACCTCCAGGTCGACCCGAAGACGAAGGACCTGATCTCGATCACCAACGAGATCAAGCCCCTCACGGCCGCAGGCAAGCCGCTGTATCCCGCACTGCCGGAGGTCGCGGACATCGTCGCGAAGGCGAAGGCCGAGGCCGACGTGCTCGGCGCGATCAAGGTCGGCGACATCTCGGCTGACTTCAACCGCGCTCGTCAGAGCGACGGCAAGACGGAGAACCGCGGTGGCGAGTCCACGATCGGCAACTTCGTGGCGGACGTGCAGCAGTGGTCCACCGGGGCGGACATCGCCCTGATGAACCCCGGCGGCATCCGCGCCAATCTCACGTACGCCTCGGCCGGAGCATCCGACCCCGACGGCAACGTGACCTACCGCGAGGCCGCCACGGTGCAGCCCTTCGCCAACACGCTGGTGACGCTGACACTCACGGGTGCGCAGCTGAAGGGTGTGCTGGAGGAGCAGTGGCAGCCGGCGGGCTCCGCACGTCCGTTCCTCAAGCTCGGCGTCTCGAAGGGCCTGGTGTACACGTACGACCCCACGGCGGCGCAGGGCTCGCGCATCACCTCGATCACTCTGGACGGCACGGCGATAGAGCCGGCGGCGAACTACACGGTCGCAGCCAACTCGTTCCTCGCCGCCGGTGGAGACAACTTCTTCACCTTCAAGGAGGGCACGGGCAAGCGCGACACCGGGAAGATCGATCTGCAGTCGATGGTCGACTGGTTCGACGCGAACAAGACCGCTGCTCCCGACTACGCCCAGCGCGCGGTCGGTGTGACGGTCAGCCCGGCGGATGCCGACGGCTACAGCGCCGGCGACCAGGTGACGGTCGCCCTCTCCTCGCTGGCGTTCAGCGCGGGGGAGCCGGCTCCGGGAGCCGTGACGCTCTCGCTGGGCGACACGCAGCTCGCCACCGGAACGGTCGACCCTGCCGTGGTCGACACCACGGATGAAGGCGGGCGCGCGAGCCTGACGTTCACGGTGCCTTCGGGCGTCTTCGGCGAGCAGCAGCTCACCGTCGCGGTCGCCGGTACCGGGACCACGGTGCAGGTGCCCTTCACGATCGCCGGCGAAGAGGCCTTCGCGGGCACGATCGAGCTCGGCTCCACGAAGGTGACCGCGGGCAAGAAGCTGCAGATCACCGGCGAGGGCTACGTGCCGGGAGAGACCGTGACGCTCGAGCTGCAGCCCAAGAAGGGCAAGCCGGTCGAGATCGGCACGGTTCAGGTGGGTGCGGATGGGAAGTTCTCGACCTCGGTGACCGTGCCGAAGAGCGCTCCCTCCGGCAAGTACACCGTCTCGGCGGCTCAGGCCGATGGGGACGCGGCGACCGCCACGGTCACCGTGAACCGCGCCGGCGGCATCCTCGGTGCGATCCTCGACTGGCTCTGGGATCTGCTGACCCGATGGTTCTGACCAGCTGAGTCAGCCAGAGGCCGCCGGGGGAATGCCCCCGGCGGCCTCTGCCGTGTGCGAGGGGACGGAGATCTGCGAGTTCTCGGACCGGATCTGCGCATCCGGTCCTGGATGCTGCAGATCTCCGAGAATCCAGTGGCCCCGCTACGGCGTGAGCACCTGCACGTCGGCCTGCGTGAGCGCGGCGGCGATGCGCGGGGGCGGGGGAGCATCGGTGATGAGGTAGTCCGCGCGGTCGAGGTGCGCGATCTGGGCGAAGAAGCGCCGACCGAGCTTCGAGGAGTCGGCGAGGATCGCGGTACGCTCGGCGCGCTGCATCATCTCCGACATCATCGCGGCATCGCCGAGGTTCGACGCCGAGTACCCGGCCTCGTCGACCGCCCCGACTGCGATCAGCGCGAGGTCGCAGCGGATGTCGACCTCGGGGCCGCCGGGCGTCATGGTGAACGTCACGGGTCCCGTCGTGGCCTGGGTGATGGAGCGCACGGCACCGCCGAAGACATACAGGTCGCGGAACGCCGAGGGGGCGATCTCCGCCGGGATGCGGAGGTTGTTGGTCGCGATCGTCAGGTCTTGGTGATTGCGCAGAGCGCGGGTCACAGCGAGAGTCGTGGTGCCCGCGTTCATCATGATGACGGAGCCGTCCTCCACGAGACCGGCCGCGATGCGGGCGATCCTCTCCTTCTCCTCGGTCTGCACGCGCATGCGCACGTCGAGGCCGCGGTCTTTGAGGGGACCGCTCGCCGCGCTGACCGCGCCGCCGTGCGTGCGCACGAGCACGCCTTCGCGATCGAGCTGGTCGAGGTCCCTGCGGATCGTGTCGATCGAGACCCCGAAGTGCTCGGCGAGGTCGCTCACCGTCACCTGTCCCGTCTGTTCGACGTAGGTGGCGAGATCTGCCTTCCTTCCCGCAGGGAGGCGACGTCGTTGTGCCGGTCCTGGAGCATCCATGCAGTCATATTTAGCACATCATCGCGACAAACGCGGCATACATGCGCAGAAAACCGCATCTTGGTCACAGTTCGGCCACGACTGCACGAAATCCCCGTCTTTTCGGGCCTGTCGCCACGAACAACGACCCAAGACGCACTTGACGTTTCCGCAGATGTCGGCATAACATGGCTCAAAACCGCATGAACAAGCATTGAAGCGCGTGATGCGGCACGATCTCGAAGAGGAGAAGTGATGATCACAGTGGGGCGAGGGCGACGCATTCTGAAGCTCGCCGGCGCAGCGACAGCAGCCGTGACAGTCCTGGCAGTGGCGGGGTGCTCGGCCGGCGGCAGCGGAACCGATGGATCCGATGGCGGAGACGTCACCATCGAGTTCGCACAGTGGTGGGAGCCCGAGCTGCCTGACGGCGAGTTCCGTGCGCTCATCGACGAGTTCGAGGATGCCAACCCGGGCATCACCGTCAAGCTGGTCAGTGGTCCATACGCATCGACCAAGGAACAGCTCTTCGCCGGCGCAGCGTCCGGCACCATGCCCGATGTCGTCGGCCTCGACGGCGCCTGGGTCAACGACTTCGCGTCGCAGGGGACGATCGCCGACCTCAGCGCGCTCATGAAGGAGTACGACTACGACGACAGCGAGCTGGCCAGCCAGATCCAGGTCGACGGCAGCACCTACATGATCCCGGTCGTGAACTTCGTCTACCCGATGTTCACCAACGACGATCTGCTGGCGCAGGCAGGCGTCGATGCCCCTCCGGCCACGCGCAGCGAGTTCGCGGATGCCGCGGCGAAGGTCACCGCCCTCGGCGGCGACGTCTCCGGCTGGGTGCTCCCGCTGTCGCTCGAGGCGCCGAACGGCGTGCAGAACGACGTCATGTCGTGGGTGTGGGCCTCCGGGGGATCGATGCTCAAGGACGGCCAGCCCGACCTCACCAACGACGACGTCACCTCCGCGGTGGAGTACATCGGCGGTCTGTGGGACGACGGCGTCATCGCCTCCGGCTCCTTCACGATGAAGGAGCAGGACAAGGTCGAGGAGTTCACCAACGGCCGCGCCGGCATGATGATCGACTCGCTCGCGCACATCAACCTGATCCGCGAGACCAACCCCGACCTGAAGTTCTCGATCTCGGCGATCCCCGCCGAGGACGGCTATGACGGCGAACGCGGCATCCCCTACGCCTCGTGGGGCATCGGCGTCGCCGAGAACTCCGAGCACAAGGAAGCCGCCTTCAAGCTGGTGTCGTTCCTGATGAGCGAGCAGACGAACTCCGAGCTCTCGACGATGGCGAAGGCCTTCCCGGGGAACTCGAAGTCCGTGCCGGACTTCGTGAACGACGACGAGCTGTTCAAGACGGCGTTCGACATCTACCAGGCGGGATACCCGGCGAACGAGTTCACCGGTCTCCCCGTCGCCGAGGAGCTCATGCGCCAGCTCGGAGAGCAGCTGCAGTCCGCATTCGACGGACAGCAGACCATCCCCGACGCTCTCAAGAAGGCGCAAGCGTCCTGGGAAGCGGAGTTCTGAGCTAGCTCTCCTCCGCCCGCATGAACCGGGTGCCGCATCGCCAGTGCGGTGCGGCACCCACCAACCAAGGAGCCCGAGTTCCCATGACCATGAGAACGACCGACGACACCGAGGTGATCGTCACCGGAGTGGCACCGTCGCGCCGACGCCGGCAGCTGCGCAAGACCGCAGAGTCCTACGCCTTCCTCTCTCCCACGATGATCCTGCTCTTCGTGCTGATGATCGTGCCGATCGTCATGGTGATCGGGTACTCGTTCCAGGACAACGTCATCCTGAACAAGTCGCCCGAGTTCGTCGGGATCACCAACTACGTCGAGATCCTCTCCGACCCGCGCTTCTGGAAGGCGACCGGCAACACGATCCTCTTCACGGTGGCGAGCGTGGTGGCGCACCTGATCCTCGGGCTCGGCTTCGCGATGATGCTCAACAGCCCGCTGCTCGGGCGCTTCTCGCGGTCGATCTTCCGGGCCCTCTACATCCTTCCGTGGCTGTTCACGGTCGCGGTCATCGCGGTCCTCTGGCGCATGTTGCTCGCACCGAACGGCGTCGTCAACTTCCTGCTCAACACCGACATCGAATGGCTGGCCTCCCCGCAGCTCGCGCTGGGGACCATCATCTTCATCAACATCTGGGCGGGATACCCGTTCTTCATGGTGAGCCTGCTCGCCGGCCTGCAGGGTGTGCCCGCAGAGCTGCATGAGGCGGCGACGGTCGACGGAGCCAGCAGCGTGCAGCGGTTCTGGAACGTCACCATCCCGCAGCTGCGTCCGATCATCGTGAGCCTGGTGCTGCTCGACCTGATCTGGACCTCCCAGCAGTTCGCCCTCATCTGGATGACGACGGGCGGTGGCCCGATCGACGTCACCGAGGTGCTCAGCACGTTCACCTACAAGCTGGCCTTCGCCAAGTACGACTTCTCGCTCGCCGCGACCTCGGCCGTCCTCGTGCTGCTGATGTCGATGGTGCTCGCCGTGTTCTACGTCCGTCACCAGAAAGCGAGGGACTGACCATGGCTCTCACCGTCAAGAACCAGCTGAGGGCGTCCAAGGCCGCTCTCACGATCGGCCTCATCATCGGCGCGGTCTTCGCGGCCGGTCCCGTGCTGTGGATGCTCTCGAGCTCCTTCAAGTCGAACACGCAGATCTTCGAGCTCCCGCCGAGGCTGGTGACCGACACCTTCTCGTTCGACGCGTACGTGGCGATCTTCACCAACCCCGAGACGATGCGGTTCTTCCTGAACAGCTACATCGTCGCCGGCTCGGTCACCATCCTCACCCTGATCGTGGCGATCCAGGCGGCGTACGCCTTCAGCCGCTTCGAGTTCCGGGGCAAGCGCATCCTGAACGTGGTGATCGTCAGCGTGCAGGCCGTCCCGCCCATCACCCTGCTGATCCCGTACTTCGGGCTCATGGTCGCGCTGGGGCTGTACAACTCCTACGCCGGGCTGATCCTCACCTACATGGTGTTCACGCTGCCCTACGCGATCATCATGATGACCGGCTACTTCAACACCCTTCCGAAGGAGCTCGACGAGGCCGTCCGGGTGGACGGCGCCGGATCCATGACAGCGCTCTGGCGGATCCTCGTGCCGATCTCGGTGCCCGGCATCGTCTCGGTCGGCATCTACACGTTCATGATCGCGTGGAACGAGTACCTGTTCGCGCTGACGCTGACGCGCACGATCGACATGCGCACGGTGCCGATCGGCATCCAGCTCCTCATGGGGCAGCACTCCTACGAGTGGAACCAGATCATGGCCATGAGCGTGCTCGGCTCCATCCCCGTGCTCATCCTCTTCCTCTTCTTCCAGCGGTACTTCATCAGCGGCCTCACCGCCGGATCCGTGAAGAGCTGACAACGTCCCGTCCCGGGCTCCGACCACCACGAAACAGGAGAAATCAAGTGCTCTACACCGGCAAATCCATCCTCGACGTCGCGAATGAGAACAACTTCGCCATCCCGGCGTTCAACATCAGCGACTGGGCGATGTTCAACGGCATCATCGACATCAGCGAGGAGCTGTCCGCACCGGTCATCATCGCGATCCACCCGGACGAGGTCTCGCACATCACGACCGATCTGATCGCCGCCATGCACTCCCGCGCCCACCGCGCCAGCGTCCCCGTCGCGATCCACTGGGATCACGGCGGCACGTACGAGCAGATGATCACGGCGATCAAGGCCGGATTCACCTCCGTCATGATCGACGCCTCGCTGCTCCCCTTCGATGAGAACGTCGCCCTCACGCGCAAGGTCGTCGAAGCCGCGCACGCCGTCGGCATCCAGGTCGAGGGCGAGCTCGGAACCATCGGCGCGAACGACAGCTACGGGGAGTCCGGCGCCGCCGAGATCATCTACACGAACCCGGATGACGCGGTGCGCTTCGTGCAGGAGACCGGCGTCGACAGCCTCGCCATCGCGATCGGCACCTCGCACGGACTGTACCCCGCGGAGAAGAACCCGGAGCTGCGTCACGACCTGCTCGAGCAGATCAAGGCAGCGGTCGGCATCCCGCTCGTGCTGCACGGCGGATCCTCGAACCCCGACGCGGAACTGCGTCGCGCGGTCGAGCTCGGCGTGAACAAGATCAACATCTCGAGCGACATCAAGGTCTCGTACCACAACCGCATGCGCGAGATCCTCGGCACCGATGAGCGTCTGCGTGAGCCGAACGCGATCCAGCCCGAGCCGATCGCCGCCATGAAGGTCACTGCGGCTGAGAAGATCAGACTGTTCGGCGCAGACGGCAAGGCCGACCTGTACTGACCGGTACGCGCGTTTCGAGGGTGAGGGCGATCGACGGATGATCGAAGTCGTGGACAGGCAGCTCGTGCTCGGGCTCGGCGGAACAGTCGACTACGAACTGCGGTGGGACTCCGCGGTGTTCGATCGGCTGGCGTTCGAGCACCGTGTACGGCGGCACGAGCTGACCGCGTCGGCGCCGATCGTCGATGAGCGTTCGCTCCTGGTCGCCGTCCTCGCCCTCGTCGCGGCGGGGACGGGGGCGGAGAGGTTCGTCGCGTCGTCGGAGGTGGTCGAGGCGTTCTCCTCCCACTTCGAGTACGCGGTGACCCTGGGCGGGACCGGAGTGCGGGCCGGTCTCGTGCTCGACAGCCTCGGCATCCCCAGCGTGCAGCATCTGGTGAGCATCGACGACAACGTGCGCCGGCTGCTGCCGCCGGGGGTGTCCTTCGTCTCATCCGCCACGGAGGACACCCTCGACCCGCACCTGATCGTGCAGTATCCCGTCGGCGCCCGGGTGCGGCTGCTGGACGGTGACATCATCTCGCCCAGCGCGAACCGGCTGATCTTCGCGAACGACCCCCCGAATCGCGAGATGCGTCTGGCCCCCGCGCTGGGCGAGGTGCTCGGGACGGCCGGGGTGTTCCTGGTGTCGGGCTTCAACACGATGCAGGACCACGCACTGCTCGCGCAGCGGCTGGATGAGCTGCAGCAGGCCATGCGTGCGCTGCCCGCCGACGCGCTCGTCTACTACGAGGATGCCGGCTTCTACACCCGCGCCTTCTCGGAGACCGTCCGGGCGCAGCTGCTGGCGCGCATCGACGTGTACGGCATGAACGAGGACGAGCTGCAGGAGTACCTCGGCCGCGCGGTCGACCTGCTCGATCCCGTCGATGTGACCAGCGCGCTCGCCGAGATCCGCGCGATCATCCCCGTCCCCGCTCTCGTCGTGCACACCCGGTACTGGGCGCTCGCGGTGGGTCCGGACGCCGCCGAACACCGGGCGGCGCTGGAGAGCGCGGTGCGCGTGTCCGCGACGCGCTACCGTCTCGGAGACGGGTTCACCGCCGCGGACGCCGTGGAGACCGAGGGCATGGCTCGGCATCGCGGAGGAGCGGCGCTCGTCGCTGCCGTCGAGCGTGACGTACCGGACGCCGTCGGCGTACCGGCGTTCTCGCTCGACGTCGAGACGCCCACGACCATCGGCCTCGGAGACACCTTCGTCGGCGGATTCCTCGCCGCGCACGCTCGGGAGGGAGAACAGCCGTGAATCCGATCGTCCTCTCATCGAACCGCCCTGCGGACCGCTTCTACCGCGGGGGAGCGGCGCTCTCGGCCTTCCGCGGCGAGTCCGCCAGCCCGGCGCGCGAGCCCGAGGACTGGGTCGCATCGACCACGACCGTCCGCGGTGAGGAATCGCTCGGCCTGAGCACGCTCCCCGACGGGCGCGTGCTGCGCGATGCGATCCAGGAGGACCCGACCGGCTGGCTGGGCGACGCCCATGCCCGGCGCTGGGGCGCGGACGTCCGGCTGCTCGTGAAGCTCCTGGACGCGGGTCAGCGGCTGCCGGTGCACGCGCACCCGCATGACGACTTCGCCGCGTCCCATCTCGGACGCGCGCACGGCAAGGCCGAGGCCTGGTACATCCTCGAGGGCGGCCCCGTGCACATCGGTCTGCGCGAGGAGGTCTCGCAGGATGTCCTCGCCGACCTCGTCTCCCGCCAGGACGTCGACGCTCTCCTCGGGCTCCTGCACGAGATCCCCGTGCAGCCCGGCGATGTGGTGTGGGTGCCCGCCGGCGAGCTGCACGCCATCGGCGCCGGCGTGGTGCTGCTCGAGCTGCAGCAGCCGGAGGACCTGTCGATCCTGCTCGAATGGGAAGGCTTCGCGATCGACGGACCGGGGGAGGGGCACCTCGGATTGGGCTTCGACCTCGCGCTCACCGCCGTGACGACCACCGCGCGCAGCGCTGCGGACATGGGGGTGCTCGTGCACGCCGCACCCCCCTCCGGGTCGGTGCTGCCCCGGGCAGCGGAGGAGTACTTCCGCCTCGAGCGGCTGCCCGTTCACGGTGCCGCCGTGATCGAACCCGGCTTCTCGGTCGTGGTCGTTGTCAGGGGCGTCGCCGACCTCGACGGTGTCGCGCTCGCCGCGGGGTCGACAGTGCTCGTCCCCGCCGCCGCGGGGCGCATGCAGGTGAGCGGCGATGCCGAACTGCTGATCGCCCGCCCTCCCGCGCCCTGAGCGGCGGCCGGGGCCCGAGCGCCGCCGGACGACGGATCGAGCGTCGATCGGCGGCGGCTAGACTGGACCCATGCCCGAACCGAAAGTCGCCAGCTTTCCGGCGATCCGCGGTGCGCTGAAGTTCTACCAGATCGCGTCGATCATCACCGGAGTCATGCTGCTCCTGCTGGTCGCCGAGATGGTGCTGAAGTACACGCCGATCCACCTCGAGCTCTTCGCCGGAGGATCGGGCGGGCCGCTCTGGTTCGCTCCGGTCGTGGAAGGCCCCGAGGGACTCGAGTCGACGGGCGACGGTCTCAACCTGTCGCTGTTCATCCTCGTGGCCCACGGCTGGTTCTACGTCGTGTACCTCTTCGCGTGCTTCCGGATGTGGAGCCTCATGCGCTGGCCGTTCCTGCGCTTCATCCTGCTCGCGCTCGGTGGCGTCATCCCGCTGCTGTCCTTCATCATGGAGGCGATCGTCGCTCGCGACGTCAAGTCCTACCTCGCCACCAGGGAGGCCGCCGCCGCATCGACAGGCGCGGCGACCGACCCGAGAACCGCCCCGGAAGGTGTCCGTTGACCGAGCAGTCCGAGACCCAGCAGCGCCCCGCGCTCGTCGTCGACTTCGGCGCGCAGTACGCGCAGCTGATCGCCCGCCGTGTCCGCGAAGCGGGCGTCTACAGCGAGATCGTCCCGCACACCGCCACGGCGGAGGAGATCGCGGCGAAGAACCCGGTGGCCATCATCCTCTCCGGTGGGCCCTCGTCGGTGTACGAGGAGGGCGCCCCGCGCCTGGACCCTGCGGTCTTCGACCTCGGCGTGCCCACGCTCGGCATCTGCTACGGATTCCAGTACATGGCTCAGACCCTCGGCGGCGAGGTCGCGAACACCGGTCTGCGCGAGTACGGCGCGACGGATGCCGTCATCACGGGTGACGGCGGAACCCTGCTGGGCGGACAGCCCGTCGAGCAGAACGTGTGGATGAGCCACGGCGACCAGGTCGCCACGGCCCCCGAGGGCTTCGACGTGCTCGCGACGACGGATGCGACCAAGGTCGCGGCCTTCGCGAACGAGGAGCGCGGTTTCTACGGTGTGCAGTGGCACCCCGAGGTCAAGCACTCCGACCACGGTCAGCGCGTGATCGAGAACTTCCTGCACAAGGGGGCGGGTCTCGCCTCCGACTGGAACAGCGGCAACGTGATCGCCGAGCAGATCGAGCGCATCCGCGAGCAGGTCGGCGACGCGCGCGTGATCTCGGCCCTCTCCGGCGGAGTCGACTCCGCGGTCTCCACGGCGCTCGTGCACAAGGCGATCGGCGACCAGCTCACCGCGGTCTTCGTCGACCACGGCCTCCTCCGCAAGGGCGAGCGTGAGCAGGTCGAGAAGGACTACGTCGAGTCCACCGGTGTGCGGCTGATCACGGTCGACGCGGCCGACACCTTCCTCGGACACCTGAAAGGCGTGACCGACCCGGAAGAGAAGCGCAAGATCATCGGCCGCGAGTTCATCCGCGCGTTCGAGAAAGTGCAGCTCGACCTCGTCGCCGAGGCGAAGGCTTCGGGTGGCGCCCCGGTCAAGTTCCTCGTGCAGGGCACGCTGTACCCCGATGTCGTCGAGTCCGGCGGCGGTGCGGGCACGGCGAACATCAAGTCGCACCACAACGTGGGCGGGCTGCCGGACGACCTCGACTTCGAGCTGATCGAGCCGCTGCGTGCGCTGTTCAAGGACGAGGTGCGCGCGATCGGCCGCGAGCTCGGCATCCCCGAGGCCATCGTCGGACGCCAGCCGTTCCCCGGCCCCGGCCTCGGCATCCGCATCATCGGCGAGGTCACGCAGGACCGTCTCGAGATCCTGCGCGAGGCCGACGCGATCGCGCGCGAGGAGCTCACCAAGGCCGGCCTCGACCAGGAGATCTGGCAGTGTCCCGTCGTGCTCCTCGCCGACGTGCGCTCGGTGGGCGTGCAGGGCGACGGCCGCACCTACGGCCACCCGATCGTGCTGCGCCCGGTGTCGAGCGAAGACGCCATGACCGCCGACTGGACGCGTCTGCCGTACGACGTGCTGTCGAAGATCTCCAACCGCATCACCAACGGGGTGCGCGACGTCAACCGCGTCGTGCTCGACGTCACGTCGAAGCCGCCGGGAACGATCGAGTGGGAATAGGGAGCGCGATGCTCCTCGATGCGGCGCCGGTTCTCCCCGACGCCGAGTACCTCGTGCTGTCGAGCCGCCTGATCCCGGGGCTCGACGGCGGGTACACGATCGCGACGCTCGCGCGCGCCCGGCAGCTCGCCGGCGCCGGTGTCGCCGAGGGTGCCGGTCCGCAGCTGCTGACGTTCGACCCGGGAACGCTCGAGGCTCATGCCGAGCACCGTGCGACGTTCCACCAGAGCGGCGCGCTCACCGACACCTCGCGGATGCGCAACCTGTTCGACGAGGCACGGGACGACCACGGCGGCGCGGCCGCATGGCTGCGCGCGGCGGCGGACCCCGCTCGCACCGCGCGCGACGGCGTCGAGTACCGCACCATCGCCGATGAGGCGGGGCGGCCGTTCGTCGCACTTCCTGTCATCTCGGGCGACCCCGACTGGCACCTGAGCCGCGAGGCCGTGCAGATCCACGACGCCGACGGTGCTGTGATCGGGGGAGTGGCCGGCTTCGGCGGGCTGTACCTGGCGTGGCTGCAGCACATCGCGGCCGGGCTGGGCGAGCGACCGATCGTGGTGATCTGCGAGTCGCGTCAGCTCGGCGAGCTCATCGCCTCGTGGGCGGACCCGCGCGTGCGCATCGTCCACACGATCCACACGATCCACCTCGAGGCGCCGTACACGGCAGACGCCCCGATGAACACGCTCTGGACCCGCTGGCTGGGTCTTGCCGATCGCTTCGACGCGGTCGTCTGGCCGACGGCCACCCAGCGCGACGACGTCGTGGCCCGCTTCGGCGCGAGCGCCCACCACGCGGTCGTCCCGAATCCGATCCCCGCCGTCACGCGGCGCGATGACCTGCGTGAGGACGGCCTCGTCGTCGTGCTCGGTCGGCTGGCACCGGGCAAGAGGGTGGACCAGGCGATCCGCGCGTTCCTGGCGGCGGATGTGGCGGGGACGCGCATGGAGATCTGGGGCGGGGGTCCGGAGCAGGACCGCCTCGCCGGCCTGATCGACGAGCTCGGCGTCTCCGACCGCGTCGTGCTCTCGGGGTACACCGATGACCCCGGTCGCGTGCTCGATCGTGCCGCGCTGGTGGTGACGGCGACGGCCTTCGAAGGACAACCGCTGTCGATCGTCGAGGCGCTGCTGCACGGGGCGCCGGTCGTCTCGTACGACGCGCGTTACGGCATCCGCGACGTGCTGCAGCAGGGTGGCGGCGTGCTGGTGCCCGGTGGCGACGTGGAAGCGCTCGGGGAAGCCCTGCGACGTGTGCTCACGGACGACGAGCTCCGCGCCCGGTTGAGCGCGGAGGGTCCCGCCGTCGCTGCGGCGTGGAGTCCCGAGCGCTCGCTCGCCGCCCTCACCGCCGTGATCGCCGACGTCGTTCAGCGCCCCTCGCGTCGCGCCTGATCGGTCTCCCTGGCTCCGTGCGCTCCTGGACCCGCGGAGCGCACTCTTTGCGACCGGAGGCCGGCTCGGAAGAGAATCTTCGGAAAAACTTCTGAGGGATGTCGATCCCGGTCGTTTCCGTTCGACGTCTTTAGTGAGAGGGTCGACAGACGGCCCAGAGACCAAGGAGAAACCTCATGAAGTACATGCTGATCATGCGCTCGACCGATGAAGCCGTCGCCGCCTACAAGGAGCTCCCGTTCGAGCAGGTCATCGAGGCCATGGGCAAGTACAACGAGTCCATGATCAAGGCCGGTGTCCTGGCCGCCGGTGAAGGTCTGACCGACGCCGCCGAGGGATTCGTCGTCGACTTCAGTGCCGAGACGCCCCTGATCACGGACGGCCCCTACGGCGAGACCAAGGAGCTGTTCAACGGTTTCTGGATCCTCGAGGTGTCCAGCCGCGAGGAGGCGGCGGAGTGGGCGAGTCGTGCCCCGCTCGGACCCGGATCGTTCCTCGAGGTGCGTCGCGTGACCGACATGTCGGACTTCCCGGCGGACAACGAGTGGATCCAGAAGGAAGCGGGCTGGCGCGAAGAAGAGGAAGCGCGTCGCGCTCAGCAGTGAGATGAGCGACACCCCTCCTGACAGCGCGACGGCGCGCTCCGCCCCCGGCTCCGGGTCGACGGAGCGCGCCGTCGCCGCGGTGTGGCGCATCGAATCCGCCCGCATCGTCGGAACGCTCACGAGACTCGTCGGCGACTTCGGGCTCGCCGAGGACCTGGCACAGGAGGCGCTGCTCGACGCCCTCCGGCAGTGGCCGCTCGAGGGAGTGCCCCGCAATCCTGCCGCCTGGCTCACCGCGGTCGCGAAGCGCAAGGCGATCGACGGCTGGCGTCGCCAGGAGCGGCTCGACGACCGCATCGCCGTGATCGCCCACGATCTGTATCGGGAGCAGGCCGAGGCGCCGGATGCGCCGTGGGATCCGGATGCGGTCGATGACGACGTGCTGCGGCTGATCTTCATCTCGTGCCACCCCGTGCTGTCGCGCGAGGCGCAGGTGGCGCTCACCCTGCGTGTCGTGGCCGGTCTGTCGAGCGAGCAGATCGCACGGGCGTTCCTGGTGCCCACGGCGACCGTGCAGCAGCGGATCGTGCGGGCGAAGAAGACCCTCGCTGCGGCGCACGTGCCCTTCGAGATGCCGCCCCGCGAGGAGCACCCGGCACGGCTCGGAGCGATCCTCGGGGTGCTGTACCTGATCTTCAACGAGGGTCATTCCGCGAGCAGCGGCTCCGACTGGATGCGCCCGGAGTTGAGCGACGAGGCCATCCGGCTCGCGCGTGTGCTGGCGGCGCTGATGCCGCGCGAGCGCGACGTGCACAGCCTCGTCGCCCTCATGGAGCTGACCGCTGCGCGATTCCCCGCACGTCTTGACGCGCACGGTGACCCGGTGCTGCTGGCGGACCAGGATCGTGCACGCTGGGACCGGGGGAGGATCGCCCGCGGTCGTGCCGCGCTGGCCATGGCGGATGCGCTCGGTTCAGGCCGTGGCTCGTACGGCCTGCAGGCGGCGATCGCCGAGTGCCACGCGGTCGCCCCGTCCGTGGAGGAGACCGACTGGGACCGCGTCGTCCTGCTGTACGAGGCGCTCGGCCGCATCGCACCGTCCCCCGTGGTCGAGCTCAACCGCGCGGCCGCCGTGGCCATGGCGACGGGACCGGCATCCGCTCTGCGGATCATCGACCACCTCGCCGCCTCCGGCGTCCTGGCCGGATATCACCTGCTCCCTGCGACCAGAGCCGAGCTCTTGCTGCGCCTCGGGCGCGAGCAGGAGGCCCGCGGCGAGTTCGCCGTCGCCGCCGCGCTCGCCGGCAACGACCGGGAGCGGGCGCTCCTCGAGGCCAAGGCCGCGGGGCGCTGACGGCGCGCACACGAAGAACCGCCCCGATCGTCAGCAAGGCCGACGATCGGGGCGGTTCTGGTCACCGCGATGCGGTCAGTCGCGCACCTTCTGGCCGCGTCCGGCGATCAGACCGTAGATCAGCAGCACGATGATCGAGCCGCCGATGGCGAGGAGCCAGGTGCCCAGGTCCCAGAACTCGGTGAGCGGGCGGTTCAGGATCAGGCTGCCGAGCCATCCGCCCAGGATGGCGCCGACGACGCCGAGCAGCAGGGTGATGAACCATCCGCCGCCCTGCTTGCCGGGCAGGATCAGCTTCGCGATGGCTCCGGCGATGAGGCCGAGAAGAAGGAATCCGAGAAAGCTCATGGTCAGCTCCTATGTTTCGTGAGTCCCGGGGTACCAGGGCTCGTGCCGCTCACTCTGGCCGCACATCGAGCGCGGAGCCATCCCCTTGCGCCGCACCACCCGGGTATGCGAAGAGGCCCGCCTCCTCGCGGAGACGGGCCTCTTGCGTGTGTCAGCGTCAGTTGCTGCCGCGCACGATCGCGATGATGCGCAGGATCTCGACGTAGAGCCAGACGACGGTGACCATGATGCCGAAGGCTCCCAGCCAGCCGTACTGGCGCGGAGCGCCGTTGCGCACGCCCTGCTGGATCTGGTCGAAGTCCAGCACCAGCGAGTATGCGGCCATGATCACGACGAGGACGCCGATGATGAGTCCGAGCGGGATGCCCATGATGCTGGCGCTGAGCATGCCGAACGCCTGGTCCTGGGGCAGCACGCCGGTCCACATCAGGACCACGTTCAGCAGCGAGAAGACGAGGTAGCCGATCATCGCGATCATGAAGATCTTGGTCGCCTTCTTCGATGCGCGGATCTTGCCGCTGGCGAAGAGGGCCAGGGTCACACCGACGACGGAGACGGTCGCGAGGGTGGCCTGGAAGACGATTCCCGGGTACAGGACCTCGAAGAACGCTGAGATGCCACCGATGAAGAGCCCCTCGAAGGCTGCATAGGCGAAGATCAGTGCCGGACGCACCTTCTTGCGCGAGGTGAACGTGATGACCATCGCGAGGACGAAGCCGGCGAGCGCGCCGACGATCCACGGCAGCATGTTCGGCTGGAAGCCGCTGTTCGGGTTGTATGCGGGGGCGGCGACGCCACCGAGCGTCCACACCCAGCCGATCGCAGCGGTGACCAGCAGGATCGCGAACAGGCCCGCGGTCTTCCACACCGTGTCCTCGACCGACATGCGGTCGGTCTCGATGGCGCCCGCCGGAGGAGCGGCGTACATGCCCTCGAGCTGGGCGTTGGTCGCCGCGTCGATTCCGGCGTGCTGGAAGGAGGCGTTCTGCGCACCTTGAGCAGCCTGCGGTCCGCCCGGGTAGGTCGCGACGTTGCGCGGATCCTGCTGCTTGAACGCAGGGTTGTTGAATGCGAAGTTGCTCATTGGTGGGCCTCACTCCAAAAGGGTGTCGTAGGTCGCTTCCTTCTAAGATACCCGGGAGGTGCCACGGGTGGGGTGTTCTACGCTGAGAGCGTGCCCAGGAAATCTCCCCTCGTCATCGGGCACCGCGGTGCGCCCGGCTACCGTCCGGAACATAGCCGCTCGTCGTACGAGCTCGCGCTCGCGCTGGGCGTCGATGCCGTGGAACCGGATGTCGTCGCCACCAAGGACGGCGTGCTGGTGGTGCGGCACGAGAACGAGATATCCGGCACCACCGACGTCGCCGACCATCCGGAGTTCGCGGATCGGAAGACGACGAAGCGCGTCGACGGGCAGGCGCTGACCGGCTGGTTCACGGAGGACTTCACGTGGGCGGAGCTGTCGACCCTGCGGGTGCGCGAACGACTGCCCGAGGTGCGGCTCTCGAGCGCGAGCTTCGACGGCTCGCAGGCGATCCTGCGGCTGGTGGACGTGCTCGACATCGTGCGCGAAGGTTCCGTCGAGCATGGCCGGGAGATCGGCGTGGTCCTGGAGGTCAAGCACGCGACGTACTTCGCGAGCATCGGCATGGAGCTTGCACCTCTCATCGAACGCGACCTGCGCGCGGCCGGATGGGCCGACGGCGAGCTGCCGCTGATCGTCGAGAGCTTCGAGTCGACGGTGCTCGGGCAGTTGCGGGAGCGCGGCATCCCCGCCTCCTACATCTACCTGATCGAGGCCTCGGGCCGTCCCTACGACCTTGTGGCCGCTCACGGCAAGCAGGCGTCCACCTACAAGGCCGCCGTGACGCCTCAGGGCCTGGACGACCTCGTCGGCCGCGTCGACGGCATCAGCGTCGACAAGAAGATGCTGCTCGCCCGCGGCAACACGATCGTCCCGGATGCCCACGCCAGAGGCCTCACGGTCTTCACCTGGACCTGTCGGCCCGAGAACGGATTCCTCTCTCCGGAGTTCCGCGGTTCCGGGGGCCGCGCGGCGTACGGCGACTACGAGGCGGAGTGGGGAGTGATCGCGCGTACCGGCGTCGACGGCGTCTTCGTCGACCACCCTGATCTTGGCGTGGGGTTCTTCCGCAGCTGAGGCGCCGTCACCGCCGCCGTCAGAACGGTCCGAGCACGTCCGTCACGTCGCGATCGAGCGACAGTGCGCGCAGGGGCGCGAGGATCTCGCGCTCCTCGAAGCGGAAGTGCGACTCCATGATCGCGCCGATGCCGTCGAGGTGACGCGCGATCGACGCCGCGTCCTCGTCGCGCTCGGCGGCCGTGCGCAGCGCACTCAGCAGGTGCGAGAGCATCGCGTGATCCTGCATGAGCTTGTCGATCACGCCGTCGAGTTCCGGATGCTCCGCCCGAAGTGCGGGGAACAGCGTGCGGTCCTCGCTCGTGTGATGCCCGTCGAGTGCCGCGCAGAACCCGATGCAGAACAGGGTCAGCTCCGAGGCGGCGTCCGGTGCGGCCGTGCCGCTGTCGAGCGCCTCCCGCGTCGCCGTGAGCGCCGCGCGCAGTCGGGCGTGAGCGGCGCGCAGCTCCTGATCCCAGGCGTGCAGGCGGTCGGCATCCATCCGCACGAGTCTAGGCGCGGAGGTGTCGGCGTCACAGGGTGCGGTCGAACGCGCCCTTGCGGGTGGAGACGATCTCCTTGCCGAGCGGCATGAGCGAGATCGGGACCATCTTGAAGTCGGCGATGCCCATCGGGATGCCGATGATCGTGATGCACAGCGCGAGGCCCGAGATGATGTGGCCGATCGCCAGCCACCAGCCGGCCAGGATGACCCAGAGCACGTTGCCGAGGAGCGATCCGACACCCGCGGTGGGCCTGTTCACGACCTCGCGGCCGAAGGGCCAGATCGCGTAGCGGGCGATGCGGAACGAGGCGATCGCCCACGGGATCGTGATGATCGGGATGCACAGCAGCACGCCGGCGAGCACGTACCCGAGGAACAGGGCCCACCCGGCCAGGATGACCCAGATGATGTTGAGGATCGTGCGCATCCTCCGATCATGTCACCTGTGATCGTCTCCTCCTGAGCATCCGCCCCGAGCTCCCCGACCGCAGGGCATCCGGATGCCAGACTGACCGGATGAGTGGAATCGTCGTCGACGCCGTCAGCAGATCATTCGGATCGGTCAGGGCCGTGCGCGGCGCGACCCTCCGCGCCGAGGAAGGGCGGGTGACCGGACTCGTCGGGCCCAACGGCGCCGGCAAGACCACGCTGCTGCTGATGCTCGCATCGTTGCTCGCCCCCGACTCCGGCAGCATCAGGATCGGGGGTGTGGATCCGGCATCGGACCCGCTGGCCGCCCGGCGTCTGCTGGGGTGGATGCCCGACGCACTGGGGGCGTGGCCCTCGCTCACCGCGCGCGAGACGATCGTCACCACAGCGCGGCTGTACGGCATCTCCCGGTCCGACGCGGCTCCTCGCGCCACCGAGCTGCTCGACCTCGTCGGACTCGCCGAACTCGCCGACTCTCCTGCCAAGGTGCTCTCCCGCGGACAGAAGCAGAAGCTCGGACTGGCGAGGGCCCTCGTGCACGATCCGCAGGTGCTGCTGCTCGACGAACCGGCGTCGGGCCTGGACCCCGAGGCTCGCGTGCAGCTGCGGGTGCTGCTGCGGCGTCTCGCCGCCGAAGGCCGCACGGTGCTCATCTCCAGCCACGTCCTCTCCGAGCTCGAAGAGGTCGTGGACGACGCCGTGTTCCTGGTCGCCGGTGCGGTCGTCGATGCCGCCCCGGCCCAGGCGAGCGCTCGTGCGTGGCGGATCCGACTCGCCGGAGCCTCGGCCGAACGGCTGAATGCGGACTCATGGCAGGTCGCCTCGACACTGGGCGTGGCGCCCGAGTCGCTCGGCGCCGATCGGGGCGCGGTGCTTCTCGGTCTGCCGAGCGAGGAAGCCGCCGCCGACGCCCTGCGGCGCCTGGTCGAAGCGGGACTGCCGGTATCGGAATTCGCGCCGGCCCAGAGCGCGCTCGAGCACACCTTCCTGGCGCTCAGGGAGCAGGAGGCGCATCAGGCGCCGGCGTCACCGCCACCTCCTCCTGCCCCGGCCCCTCCCACCCACCCCACCTCGACGGAGGCCGGCGCATGAGCATCTCGCACATCATCACGATCGCCCGGCTCGAGCTGACGCAGAGACTGCGCAGCGTCGGGTGGTACATCCTGCTCGGCGTGTTCGCCGTCGTGCTGCTCGGCGTCACGATCCTGGCCTACGCGGTGTACTCCTGGAACGATTTCGGCGGGGCCGGCGTCTTCTCGATCGTCGTGAACATGGTGCTGCTGCTGGTCGTGCTGGTCTCGCCGACTCTCAGCGGCAACACGATCAACGGCGACCGCGATGCCGCCACGCTCGCGGCGGTCCAGGTGACGGCGGCGTCCACCGGCGACATCATGATCGGCAAGCTCCTCGCGGCCGTCGCGACCGGCGGCGCGTTCCTCGTGGTGGCCGTGCCCTTCCTGGCGGTCTCGCTGATCGGCGGTGGCGCCGATCTGAGCGTGCTGCTGGTGTCGCTGCTCGTGCTGATCGTCGAGATCGTCGTCGTCGCGGCGATCGGCGTGGGTCTGAGCGGACTCATCGCGCGCCCGCTGTTCTCGGTCGCCACGACCTATCTGGTCGTGGCCGGGCTCGTGATCGGCACCCTCATCACCTTCGCGCTCGGCGGTCTCGCGGTGCGCAGCGAGTCGACGACGTACTCCCGGCCCTACGATTCCGCGGGCAATGTCGACTGCGAGAACTGGGAGACCTACACCTACGAGGTGCCGCGGTTCGACCTCGTCTGGTGGGCGCTCGCCGCGAACCCGTTCGTGGTGCTCGCCGATGCGACGCCGACCGAGTTCTCGAAGGACGGCTATCCGGTCGATCTGTTCGGCCAGATCAAGCTGGGCGTGCGGACGGCGCAGTTGTCGCCGCTCGAGCAGCGCTGGGACGACTGCGACATCGAGGGGAACTACCCGACGCCACGGGAGACGATCGACTCGACCGTGCCGAGCTGGTTCGTGGGGCTGGGGGTGCAGGTCGTGCTCGCCGGTTCCCTGTTCGCCGGAGCCTGGGCGCGCACACGCACCCCCGCGCGCCGTCTGCCGCCGGGAACGCGTATCGCCTGACGTTCGGCCGCGGTCGGCGCGGAACTGCAACCCTGCGTTCACGCGGCGTACATCCGCGGGTCGTGCGGTGGCCACGCGACATCGGTGGGGTGGTCGGGTACCCGTTCGCGCACCCGACACAGGAGTCCCATGTCCCGCCTGCTTCGCGGGGTCGCAGTCTCGGTGGTCGGCGCTCTCAGCGCTGCCGCCCTGCTCGCCGCCCCCGCCGCCGCCGCCATCGGCGCCACGTCCGACACCACACCCATCGCGATCCAGGAGGCGGAGGCGGCACCCGGCCTGGTGCTGAACGAGATCGTCTACGACGCGGCCCAGACGGGGCTCGCCGATCAGGTCGAGATCTACAACGCCGGAGAGACGACAGTCTCCCTCGACGGCTGGAAGATCTCGGACGAGAAGCGCGACGCGTTCGGTCAGGCGCCCGAGGGCACCACCCTGGCACCGGGGGAGTTCCTGGTGCTCGTGAAGGACATCGACTTCCCCTTCGGCCTCGGCAAGGGCGATGAGGTCGTGCTCTACGATCCGAGCGGCGCCGAGGTCGACGCCTACGCCTACGCCAACACCGCGCCGATCGTGGTCTGGGCCCGCTGCCCTGACGGCTCAGGGGAGTGGGCGCACGCGACCGCGGCGACGCCGGGCAGCGCGAACGACTGCTCCGTCGCCCCGGTGGACGGTTCGATCGTGATCAACGAGGTCGACTCGCAGCCGGCGGACTGGGTGGAGTTCTACAACCCCGGCACGGCGGCCCTCGACATCTCGGGCTACGAGATCCGCGACAACTCCGATGACCACCGCTGGCAGTTCCGGCCGGGCACCACGATCGGCGCCGGTGCATACCTGGTGGTCGAGGAGGGCACGATCGGGATGGTGTCCGGTGTCGAGACCGCATTCCGCGATCCGATCGGCATCGGCAGCGCCGACCGCATCCGCCTCTTCGACGCCACCGGTGCGCTGATCGATGACACGCTGCCCTGGAGCGGTCACGCCGCTATCGACGGCGACGCCGCGGCGGCCACGCTCGCCCGCTGCCCCGACGGTGCAGGGGCCTTCCTGCTCGCCCACCCGACCCCGGGCGCCGCGAACTCGTGCGTCGTGCCGGACGTCGTCATCAACGAGATCGAGTCCAACGGCGATGCCACCGACTGGGTCGAGGTG
Source organism: Microbacterium sp. NPDC087591 (assembly GCF_044743625.1). Lineage (NCBI taxonomy): Bacteria > Bacillati > Actinomycetota > Actinomycetes > Micrococcales > Microbacteriaceae > Microbacterium > Microbacterium sp. NPDC087591. The sequence continues at coordinate 595,345 of NZ_JBIUWU010000001.1, read as the reverse complement.
CTCAACACCGGCAGCACCGCCGTCGACGTGTCCGGGTGGACCGTCATGGACAACGACCCGAACGGTCACGCCGACCAGACGACCCCGCTCCCGGCGGGCACGCTGCTCGCGCCCGGTGCGTACTTCGTCTTCGACCAGCCGGCGAACTTCGTCTTCGGCCTCGGCAACGGCGACACTGTCACCCTCCGCGACACCACCGGCAACACGGTTGACGAGCACGTCTACACCGCCCACGCCGCGGGTGTGCTGGCCCGCTGCGCCGATGGAACCGGGGAGTTCGTCGACATCGCGGTGTCGACCAAGGGGATGCGCAACGCGTGCGGCAACCCCGTGCGAATCAACGAGGTCGAGTCCGACGGAGGATCTCCGGACGACTGGATCGAGCTGGTCAACCCGACCGACAGCGCGCTCGACGTGTCGGGCGTGGTCGTGAAGGACGACGACGACGCGCACGCCTTCACGGTGCCCGCCGGCACCACGATCGCCGCGGGCGACTACCTGGTGATCGAGCGCGAGGCGCTGGGCTTCGGACTCGGCGGTGGTGACGCCGTGCGCCTGTTCGACGGCGACCTGCTCATCGACAGCACGACCTGGGGTGAGGGACACGCCGCCACCACGTGGGGACGCTGCCCCGACACCACCGGCGCGTTCGGTGTCACGGAGAAGTCGACCAAGGGCACCGCCAACGTGTGTGCGGGCGAGATCGCGGTGACCCCGTGGCCCGGTTCCGCCGAGGTGCGGGTGCTCGATGACGTGCCGACCTTCCTCGAGGACTCCTCTGGTCTGGATGTGCAGGAGACCGCAGACGGCGCGTTCCTCTGGGCGGTGGACAACGGCGAGGGCCGCATCTGGAAGCTCGAGGCGCACGCCGACGGCTCGGTGGAGAAGGTCGACGGCTGGACGGACGGCAAGCGCGTGCGGTTCCAGAAGGATGCCGCGGACCCCGCTGCCGCCGGCCCCGACACCGAGGGCATCACGGTCGACGGCGACGGCTTCGTGTACGTGGCCTCGGAGCGCGACAACGGCGCGAAGGGCGTCAACCAGAACATCGTGCTGAAGGTCGATCCCGATGCGGCGGCGGGTGACCTGGTGGCCCAGCAGCAGTGGGACCTCACGGCTCTGCTCCCCGCCGTCGGTGCGAACCTCGGCATGGAGGCGGTGCAGTGGGTGCCGGATGCCGCGCTCGCCGGGAAGCTGTTCGACGACAACACAGGTGCGGCCTATGACCCCGCGGACTACGCGGGACACGGCTCGGGGCTCTTCTTCGTCGCGGTCGAGGACAACGGGCACGTGTACGCCTTCGCGCTCGCCGCGGACGGGGGCGCGACCCTCGTCTCGGAGATCGCGCCCGGCCTGACCGGCGTCATGGCGCTGGACTACGACAGCGTCCGCGACGTGCTCTGGGCCGTGTGCGACGACGGATGCCAGGGGCGCTCGGCCGAGATCACGCTGAACGGCACCGCGAAGCCGGGCCTCGCGCACCATGCGCGTCCTGCCGGGATGCCCGATATCAACAACGAGGGGTTCGCGACGGCTCCGGCCTCGCTGTCGGTCGACGGTCAGCGACCGGTCTGGTGGTTCGCCGACGGCTTCGCCTCGCAGTCGCTGCGCACCGGCACCCTGCCGGGTGGCGACGACGAGACGCCGGGCACGAAGCCGCCGCTGCCCGGCTCCGCGCTGAACGACGACAACCGCAACGGCGTCACGATCAACCCCTCCGCCGCCGCGGCGGGACAGCAGGTCGTCGTGACGGTCGGCGACGCGCAGGCGGGAACCGAAATCGCCGTCTGGATGTACTCCGACCCGCAGCGGCTGGCCTCGGGGGTGCTGGACGCCTCCGGTCGCATCACCGTGACCATCCCTGCGGACGCGGCGGCCGGTGCGCATCGGATCGCGGTGTACGACGTGGAGGGCGACCTGATCGGCTGGGGCGACCTGCAGGTCACCGCGGCGTCGGGTGGGGCAACCGACGGCGGCGCGGGCGCAGGCGACGGCGGCCTCGCGAACACCGGCGGCGCGCTCCCGGTGGCGGCAACGGTACTCGCGCTGCTGCTGCTGTCGGCGGGCGGCGTCATGCTGGCGCGACGCCGCCGCACGGCCTGAGGGGCGGAGGGGTGACGGAACGCTTCCGTCACCCCTTCGACCGCTCCGATCCCGTGCCGCCGTGTCGGTGCCGCGGCCTAGACTCATAAGGCCATGACCGAAGCTCCTCTCATCGTTCCCGGAACCGCCGGCCCGCAGGGTCAGGACGACCTCCTCGCCGGCCTCAACCCGCAGCAGCTCGAAGCGGTGACCTATCGCGGCCCGGCCCTGCTCATCGTCGCCGGAGCCGGTTCGGGAAAGACCAGCGTGCTCACCCGGCGCATCGCGTCGCTGCTGCGCAGCCGCGAGGCGTGGCCGAGCCAGATCCTCGCGATCACCTTCACCAACAAGGCCGCAGGAGAGATGCGCGAGCGCGTCGCCGGGCTGGTCGGCGACGTGGCCCGCGGCATGTGGATCTCCACCTTCCACTCGGCCTGCGTGCGCATCCTGCGACGCGAGGCCGAGCAGTTCGGCTTCACCAAGACCTTCACGATCTACGACTCGGGTGATTCCCGTGCGCTCCTCAAACGCCTGGTCAAGGAGCACGAGGCCGACGCCTACGGGCTGACGCCTGCGGCCGTGCAGTCGCGCATCTCCAAGCTCAAGAACGAGCTGTCTGATGCCGAGTCCTACGCCCGCGACGCGAACATGTCGGACCCGGCGGAGCGCATCTTCGTCGAGCTGTTCGCGGACTATCAGCGCCAGCTGCGCAAGGCGAACGCCTTCGACTTCGACGATCTCATCGGCCAGACGGTGTATCTGTTCCGCGCCTTCCCCCAGGTCGCCGACACCTATCGTCGACGCTTCCGGCACATCCTGGTCGACGAGTACCAGGACACCAACCACGCGCAGTACGCGCTGATCCACGAGCTCACCCGCCCGGCCTCCGCCGCGGCCGCCCCTGATCCGTATGCCTCGAACGGCATGATGATCTTCGAGCCCGAGCCGGCGGCGAACCCCGACGTCCCCGAAGGCGGAGCATCGCTCACGGTGGTCGGTGACTCCGACCAGTCGATCTACGCCTTCCGAGGTGCAGACATCCGCAACATCAGCGAGTTCGAGCGCGATTTCCCCGGCGCACAGGTGGTGCTGCTCGAGCAGAACTACCGGTCGACGCAGAACATCCTCTCGGCGGCGAACGCGGTGATCGGCAACAACTTCGACCGAAAGGACAAGAAGCTCTGGAGCGACAAGGGCGACGGCGACGCGATCATCGGCTTCACCGGGTACTCGCAGCACGACGAGGCCCAGTTCGTCGCCGACGAGGTCGAGGCGCTGCATCGTGCCGGCATGCCGTACTCCGAGATGGCGGTCTTCTACCGCACGAACTCGCAGTCGCGTGCGCTGGAGGAGATCTTCATCCGGTCGGCCGTGCCCTACAAGGTCATGGGCGGCACGAAGTTCTACGATCGCGCCGAGATCAAGGATGCGCTGGCCTACCTGATCGCGGTCGCGAACCCGGCCGACGACATGTCGGTCCGCCGCATCCTGAACAAGCCCCGCCGCGGCATCGGCGACGTCACGGAGACGGCGATCGCTCGATTCGCCGAAGAGCACGACATGAGCTTCCGCGATGCCCTGGCGCACCCGACGCAGCTCGGCTTTGGGCCCAAGATCCAGGCGGCGATCGCCCAGCTCGATGCCGTGCTCGCGGAGGCGACCGCGATCATGCTCCCCGCGTCGGGGGAGCTCCCGCCGCCCACCACCGTGGCCGAGGGACTCAGCCTGCTGCTCTCGAAGAGCGGCTACCTCGACGCGCTCCGTGCCAGCCGCGACCCGCAGGACGAGGCGCGGGTCGAGAACCTCGACGAGTTCGTCGCCGTCACGCGCGACTTCGCCCGCAACAACCCCGAGGGCACGATCGTCGACTTCCTGACGGAGGTGGCGCTGGTCTCCGACGCTGACGACCTGGAAGACGAGTCGGGCACGGTGTCGCTCATGACGATGCACACCGCCAAGGGGCTCGAGTACGACGCGGTCTTCGTCACGGGTGTCGAGGAGGACCTCATCCCGCACCGCATCTCGGCGGGTGAGCCGGGCGGCCCCCAGGAGGAGCGCCGGCTGTTCTACGTCGGCATCACGCGTGCGCGCAAGCGTCTGCACCTCTCGCTCGCCATGACCCGCGCGCAGTTCGGCGAGGTCACGGTCGCGATGCCGAGCCGCTTCCTGCAGGAGATCCCCGCGGCGTTGATCGACTGGCGCCAGTCGCCCGGTGACGTGAACTCGCGCGGCGGCATGCAGTCGCGTGCCCTCAACGCCCGCCGCTCCGGCGGTTTCGGCTCGTCGAGCTCGGGATCCGGCGATCGCTTCGGCGTGAAGGCCCTCCCCGGCAGGGACTCGCTCAAGCCGCTGTCGACCGCGATGGATCGGTTCCCGAACCGGGTCACCGCCAAGGTGCGCGACAACGGCGACCTGGAACTCACGCCGGGCGACCGCATCCGGCACACTGACTTCGGCGAGGGCCGGGTGGATGCGGTCACCGGAGAGGGCGCGAAGCGCATCGCGCATGTGCGGTTCGACACGTCCGGCCAGAAGAAGCTGCTCATCAAGGTCGCCCCGATCGAGAAGATCTAGTCCGCGTCGCGCGTCGCTCGTGGCGGGTTAGGCTGACTGATATGGCCCTGTTCTCTCGCCGCAAGAAGTCCGGTGACGATGTCGTCGCCCCCGCATCCGACGTCTCCGAGCCCGAGGTGTCTGCCCCGGTCGACGCGCAGCTCGCAGACCAGGCCGCAGAGCCGGAGGTCGCCGCCCCCAGCATCGGCATCTCGGTGCAGGCGTTCCGCGGTGTCGGAGAAGCGGCCGGCCCCGCGGTGGCGCTGCCCGACCAGCAGGAGCAGCCGGGCGGCTCCGGTGACTCCACGCCCCGCGCTGCCCAGACCACCGCGACGGCGGACCCGCCCCGCCCCGCCGAGCCTGTGGAGCGCCGTCTGCCCCTCGCCCCGGCGATGCCGCCGGAGCAGACCGAGACGGTCGCGGGGATGAAGGACAACGTCCTGCTGCGCGAGGCGCTGAAGGAGATCGAAGCCGGCGCCACCAACGAGCAACTGCTCGGCGTCATGCGCCAGGCGCTGCAGGGACACCTCTACATCCGCGTGAACGGCGATGCCCGTGCGCAGATCGCCGAGGGCAAGCCGCTGGCCGTGGCCGTCGTGCGCGATGAGGAGCGCCAGTTCATGCTCGCGTTCAGCTCGGCCGCCGCCGTGCGCGACTCCGTGCAGCTCGAGCAGGATCCCGCAGCGACCTCCGCGGTCGCACAGCCGGTCACCTCGGTGCTGCAGCAGGTCGTCGCCGGCGACTTCGCCGGCCTGATCGTCGACAACGCGTCGGCCCCGCACCGGGTCGTGTTCCCCACAGAGCTGCTGCAGAAGACCCTCGAGCAGGCCGACGTCGACATGAAGGTCAAGACGATCCTCGCGACGCCGCGGGCCCAGGATTCGGCCACCAAGGTCGGGGAAGCCCTCGCCACCACGCGCATGTGGGTGGCCGTGAACGACGGCACCGGCACGGGACAGGTCGGCATCGCCGAGGCGCAGACCACGGATGGCAAGCGGTTCCTGCAGCTGTTCACGCATCCGCTCGAGGTGATCGCGCTCGGTCGCGGTGACCGCCCGCTGCCCTTCACTCCGGATCAGCTCGCGAAGGTGCTCTCCAGTCACACCGAGATGGCCGGCGTCATCATCGATTCGGCAGGGCCGTCGATGATCGTCGAACGGGACGCGCTCGCACCGGTGCTCGTGCTCGCGGCCGACCTCGGCGACTGACGCCGCGGGACGACCGTCCTCTCCGGGGGTTCCGCCGGGAACGCCTGCGTCCTAGTGTCGGAGCATGGCCTCCGAACGTGTGACCGTGACCGTCGCCGACACCGACGGAGAGCGCGATGTCGTGCTCTCCAGCCCGAACCGGGTCGTGTGGCCGGACGTCGGCATCACCAAGGCGGAGCTCGCGGAGTACGTGCAGCGGGTCTCCGGGCCGTTCCTCTCGGCGAACGGCGGGCGACCGGTCTCCCTCGAACGGTTCCGCGACGGGATCGGCAGTGACGGCTTCTTCTCCAAGAACCCGCCCAAGGGCACACCCGACTACGTCGACGCCGTCACGGTGACGTACAACAGCGGGCGCCAGCATCCGCAGATCGTGCTGAACCGCGCGAGCGCCGTCGTGTGGGCCGTGCAGATGAACACGATCGTGTTCCATCCGTGGGCATCGCTCGCGGCCGACGCCGACAACCCGATCGAGCTGCGGATCGACCTGGACCCCCAGCCCGGTACGGACTTCGGCGACGCCGTGCGCGCCGCGCATGTGCTGCGAGAGGTGCTGCAGGAGGCGGGACTGGAGGCGTTCGGGAAGACCAGCGGCAACCGTGGGCTGCACGTCTTCGCGCCCATCGAACCGACTCACGAGTTCCTCGACGTGCGTCACGCGGTGATCGCCGCGGGGCGTGAGCTGGAGCGGCGGATGCCCGAGCAGGTGACGATGAACTGGTGGAAGGAGGAGCGCGGCGAGCGGATCTTCGTCGACTTCAACCAGGCCAACCGCGACCGCACCATGGCGGGCGCCTACAGCCCTCGCGCCCTTCCCTCGGCGACGGTGTCGACTCCCGTGCACTGGGAGGAGCTGGACGGCCTCGACCCCACGCGCTTCACGGTGCGCAGCATCCCGCAGCGGCTCGAGGAGGTGGGGGACCCGTGGGCGGCGATGCAGGACGCACCCGGACGCATCGACACCCTGCTGGAGTGGTGGGCGCGTGACGTCGAGAACGGACTGGGGGAGTTGTCGTTCCCGCCGGAGTTCCCCAAGATGCCGGGAGAGCCGCCGCGCGTGCAGCCCAGCAAGAAGGTCGCGGCGAACTGGGACGACGACGGCACACCGGCCGAGAAGAGCTGACGGCGCTCAGGCCAGCACGTCGGCGAGGTCGTAGCCGGCGACCGTGTCGAGCTGGTCGTAGGTGCACGATCGAGCGTCCCGGTCGGGGCGCCAGCGCTCGAACTGCACCGTGTGCCGGAACCGCGCTCCTTCGAGCTGGTCGTAGCGCACCTCGAGCACCCGCTCGGGGCGCAGCCGCACGAACGACACGTCCTTCGATCCGCTGAAGCGCGAGCGCTCGCCCTCTCCGGTGACCGCGTCGCCGGCCTCGTCGCGTTCCACCAGCGGCGCCAGCTCCGTCACCAGCTCCTGGCGGCGTATGTCGCTCCACGCCGCCACCCCGCCGACCTGGCGCAGGGTGCCGTCGTCGCCGTAGAGCCCGACCAGCAAAGAGCCGACCCCCGACCCCGACTTGTGGATGCGATAGCCGAGCGCCACCACATCGGCGGTGCGCGCGTGTTTGATCTTGATCAGCGTGCGCTTGCCGGGGGCGTAGGGCTGGTCGAGAGGTTTGGCGACGACGCCGTCGAGTCCTGCCCCTTCGAACTCCGCCAGCCACCGGACCGCGGCGTCCCGGTCACGGGTGGTGCGCGTGAGGTGGAGCGGGTGCGGCACATCGGCCAGGAGCCGTTCGAGGCGCTGCCGCCGTTCCGCGAACGGTATCGCGAGCAGGTCGTCGTCACCCTCGGCGAGCAGGTCGAAGGCGACGAACATCGCCGGGGTCTCGGCGGCCAACCGGGCCACGCGGGATGCCGCGGGATGGATGCGCTGACTGAGGGCCTCCCAGTCGAGGCGCTGGGCGCCCTCGGTGCCGGTGGCGACCACGATCTCGCCGTCGAGCAGGCACGGGCCGGGCAGGAGCGTCGGGATGGCTTCGACCAGTTCGGGGAAGTACCGCGTCAGTGGCTTCGCACCGCGCGAGCCGATCTCGACGGTCTCGCCATCCCACGAGATGAGCCCGCGGAAGCCGTCCCACTTGGGCTCGTACAGCAGCCCGCCGGGGGTCTTGGCCGGGTCGGGGATGGCCGCTGCGGCCTTGGCGAGCATCGGCGCGGGGATCTCGTAGCGCATGGCTCCATCCTGGCCCCGCGGTCGCCGTGGCGGAAGAGCACGCGAGGCGTCTTCGCAACTCAGGATGAACGTCGCAGGGGTGGGGACGAGTCGCAGAATCCGGCGGCTCGCCCAGGGGCTGGGTGCGGAGCGTCCTGAGTCGGGGACGCGTCAGCCGAAGAGGTCGGCCAGCCCGTGGGGGAGTCCGGCATCGGCGAGGGCCGTGCGGGCGGCATGCCAGCCGGCCATGCCGTTCACCCCCGGACCCGGAGGGGTCGCGGACGAGGCGAGGTAGACGCCGCGCATCGGAGTGCGCCAGGGAGTCGGAGACAACGTGGGCCGCCGTACTGCCTGCACGAGGCTGAAGACGCCGCCGGAGATGTCGCCGCCGATCTCGGCCGGATCGATGGCCTCGCGGGAGGAGGCCGGCACGGCGTGGTGGGCGAGGATGCGATCGCGGAACCCCGGGGCGAACCGCTCGACCTGGGCCGTGATGAGCGCGGTCGGATCGAGGTCGGACCCGGCGGGTACGTGGATGTACGCCCAGAACACCGAGCGACCGGCGGGTGCCCGCGACGGATCGAAGACCGAGGGCTGCACGGCGAGCACGTAGGGCCGGTCGCTCACGCGTCCCTGCGCCACGGCGTTCTCGCTCGCCCAGATCTCGTCGCGCGTGCCACCGATGTGCACGGTCGGCGCCTGCGCGACCTCGCCGTGGGCCCACGGGACCGGACCGTCCAGCGCGAAGTCGACCTTCGCGGCCCCTGGTCCGTAGCGGTACGCGGTGAGCGCTCTCGCGTAGCGCGAGGGGATGGCGGGGTGGGTCAGTGCCAGGCGCGGCGAGCTGTTCAGCAGCAGCAGATCTCCGCGCGCCGGGTCGCCCCAGTCGAGAGTGCGCAGGTCGGTGATGTGCGCCCCCGTCTCGACGGTGCCGCCGTGCGCGACGAGGTCGGACACCAGGGCATCGGCGATGCGCTGTGCCCCGCCGCGCGGGTACATCCACCCGCCGGCGTGTCCGTGAGCGGCCAGCAGCAGGCCCGCCGCGGCGCCGGCGAGCGACGGCAACCGCGTGTTCGCATGGGCGACCACGCCCGCCATGAGCGCCGCGGCCTCCTCCGTGCGGAACGCGCGCCGTGAGAACAGGGCGCTCTGGTCGATCATCCGCGCGACGTACCGTGCTGCCGTGACCGGGTCGTGGGGGATGCGCAGCAGGGCGTTCCCGGTGAAGTCTCCGAGGCCGTCGATGTGGCGGGCGAGCGGTCTCAGTCTTCTGGTCCAGGCGGCGCCGTCGACGCCCAGCCCGCGTGCCGTGCGGTCGATGTCGCGCCAGGCGATTCCCGCTCGTGCGCCGTCGAGGGGGTGCGCGTAGGAGATCTCGGGGCGGATCCAGTCGATCCGCTCGGCCAGCCCGAACGCGCGGAAGAACGGCGAGGCGAGGGCGGCGGGGTGCACGGCGGAGCAGACGTCGTGCCGGAACCCGGGGAGCGTGGATTCGAGCGTGCGCACGCCGCCGCCGATCGTCTCCGCGGCTTCGAGCACCCGCACCCGGTACCCGGCGCGGGCGAGCGCGACCGCGGCGGCGAGACCGTTCGGCCCTGACCCGACGATCGTTGCCCGTGACATCACGCCAGTCTCGCATGCGGGTGCGCGCGCAGTGCGTCCCCGGTGCGGGGACATCGGTTCGAGAATCGGTCGGCGGACGCGCTCAGACGTGCGATCCTGGAGAGTGATGAAAGAAGTTCAGGGGCCGACCCCCGCAGGCACCTCCCGTCCATATCGCTCGCTGCCCGAAGCATTGCGTGCGCACCGCATCGACCCGTCGAACCACGAGTTCATCACCGGCATCATGGATGCCGTCGGCATCAGCTCGTACATCGACCGCGGCCGCTACATCGAGGCCATCCGCCGCGGAGAGGGCGCTTCCCTTCACATCGGCAAGACCTACACGAACGGCTTCACGGAGGACGAGCGCATCGTCGTCGGCTCGACCGCTCTGCGGCTGCAGCCGAGCGAGGGCCGCGCGCCGCTGTTCTACGTGAGCCACCCGAGCGAGTTCATCCCGCTGACGCCGCCTCGCGCGGCCAAGCGCACGACGACCCCGCGCGTCGCCGCCGCTCCCCGGGAGCGTGCGTCGAAGCCGGTCGAGGAGCGCGACTACGGCGTGTGCGATGTCTGCTTCATGGTGAAGACCCCGGCTGGCGGCTGCGGCTGCAACTGATCGCTCGAGCCGACGGACGTGCTCCGCACGGCCGTCGGCTCAGCCCGCGAGCTGCGACAGGCGATACCGACCGGGGGTCATCCCGACGAGCGGCGTGAACTGCTCGATGCACTGACTGGTCGTCGCCCATCCGCACGCCGCGGCCGTGTCGGTCACCGAGGTGCCGTCGGCGAGCAGGACGAGTGCGCGATGCACACGCAGCTGAAGTCGCCACTGCCGGTACCCCATGCCCGTCTCCTGCTGGAACAGGCGGCTCAACGTGCGCTCGGCTGTGCCCGTGCGTGCGCTGATCCCGCCGAGCGACACCGGCACCGCGAGGTCCTCCTCGACGATGCGCGCCGCCTCGCGCAGGCGCGGATCATGCGGTTCCGGCAGATGCAGCGGCTGCTCGGGCGCGGTGACCGCCTCATCCACGATGACGCGACGCAGGTGGTCTAGCGCGTCGGCGCTGCGGGAGCGGTCGGATGTCATCGCCAGCACCGCCTCGCGGGCGAGCGGTGTCGCGACGAGAACCGCTGGCGCGGCCGGAAGCAGGGCCGCGAGCTCATCGCCGAGGTGGACGATGCGCATGTCCGTGCGCCCGTGCGCGCGATGACGGTGCTCGGCGCCGGCGGGCACCCACGCCATCCGGGTCGATGGCGCGATCCAGGCGCCGTCGTCGGTGAGCAGCGACAGCACGCCGGATGCGGCATGCACGAGGTGCCCCAGAGGATGGGCGTGACGGGGTGACGTCTCGGCGTGCGCGAACCGGTAGGCGCCCTCCATCGGCAGCGCCGCGGGGGAATCGAAGTCGACGAGGTGCAGATCGACGAGTCGAGGAGATTGGCGGGTATTCGACATCACGATGCAGTTTACGTGTTTCCTGACAGGGGGAGCGAGTGCTGGACTCGAGGCATGACCACGATGCAGGAACCGTTCGACACCGCTCCGATCCCGGCGACCGCGCCATCCGTCCGACGCGGCGCGGTGCTCACCGGGATCTACGTGGGGGTGGGGCTCCTCATGATCGCCCTGAACCTCCGCATGGGTGTCGCGTCGGTCGGGCCGGTGCTCCCTGCGATCGAGCAGGAGCTCGGCATCCCCGCAGCAGCGGCCGGACTGCTGACCACGATCCCGGTGTTCGCCTTCGGGGCCTTCGCGTTCCTCACTCCGGCGTTGACGCGCTGGATCGGGCTGCACCGGCTGCTCGCGCTCACGATGGTCGTCGTGGCGGTCGGCATCGGCATCCGCCTCCTTCCGTCTCCGCTGGCGCTCTTCGGCGGCACGGTGCTGGTGGGCGCGGGGATCGCGGTGGCGAACGTGTGCATGCCTGCAGTGATCAAGCAGGACTTCGCGCACCGCCTCGGGCTGATGATGGGTCTGTACTCCACGGCGCTGTTCCTCGGCGCAGCCGCGGCTGCCGCCCTCACCGTGCCGTTCATGGTCGCGCTCGACGGATCCTGGCGGGGTGCCCTGGGGCTCTGGGCGATCCCGGCGGTGCTCGCCCTGCTGATCTGGACTCCGCGGGCGATCCGCAGCGTCGCCGACTCGCCGATGGTGGCGGGAGCGCCCGGCGATGCGATCACGGAGTCTCCAGACGAGCCGCGCCTCGCGATGCTGCTGCGCGATCCGGTCGCGTGGGCGGTCACCGGATTCATGGGTTTGCAGAGCTTGAGCTATTACGCGGCCCTGACCTGGGTCCCCACCCTGCTGCACGACGCCGGGGTTCCGGCGTCCGAGGCCGGACTGCTGCTGTCGTATTCGAGTCTGCCGGGGATCGCGGCGGCGCTGCTGGTGCCGACGATGCTGCGTCATATCCGGCCGACGTGGTTCCCGGTCGTGGCCTCAGCGTTGCTGTGCGCGGCAGGACTCACCGGTCTGCTCGTGGCGCCGGCCGGCGCCGCGGCGTGGGTGTGGATGACGCTGCTCGGCTTCGGTCAGGGCGCCGCCATCGCGCTGTCGTTGACGTACATCGTGCTCCGCGCGCCCGACGCGAGGCGCACCGCGCACCTGTCGACCATGGCGCAGGGGATCGGATATCTGCTGGCCGGACTCGGGCCGATCGGACTCGGCCTGCTGCACGCCGTCGTCGGCGGATGGACCGCTCCTGTGGCGGCGCTCGTCGTGCTGCTCGGGGTCCAGGCCGTGATGGGCGCTGCGGCGAGCCGAGAGCGCCACGTGCGCTCCTGAGCGGTCGAGCCGTCGACGCGGGCTGCTGCTCAGACGAACGCGCTCATCCCGGTGATGTCGCGACCGAGCAGCAGCGCCTGCACGCTCTCGGTTCCCTCGTAGGTGTGGATCGCCTCGATGTCGGCCATGTGCTGCATCACGCCGTTCTCGAGCAGGATGCCGTTGCCGCCGAGCAGATCGCGGGCGACAGCGGCGACGCGGCGGGCGGCCCGGGTGTTGTGGAACTTCGCGAGCGAGGCCTGGGTCGGGCGCAGCTCGCCCGCGGTCTCGAGATCGGCGAGGCGACGGCAGTACAGCTGCATCGCCGTGACGTCCTCGAGCATGTGGGTCAGCCGCTCCTGCACCATCTGGAACTTCGCCAGCGGCTTGCCGAACTGCACCCGCTGCGTGGCGTATGCGAGCGCAGCCTCGTAGCAGGCAGTGGCGTGACCGAGCGCCGACCAGGCGACGCCGGAGCGCGTCGCGTAGAGAACCACGGAGGCGTCCTTGAAGCTCGTCGTGCCGGGCAGCACGGCGTCGAGCGGTAGGCGCACGTCGTCGAGCTCGATATGCGCCTGGTGGATGGCGCGCAATGATGCTTTGCCACGGATGACGGATCCGGTGTAGCCGGGGGTGTCCTGCTCGACCAGGAAGCAGCGCACGGCGCCGTGCTCCGCTGCTGTGTCGTCATCGACGCGAGCCCACACGAAGGTGATGCCGCCGGAGGCGCCGTTGCCGATCCACTTCTTCGTGCCGCGGAGCACCCAGCTGTCGCCGTCGCGTCGCGCCACCGTCTCGAGCGAGACGGAGTCGGAGCCGTGGTCGGGTTCGGTCAGTGCGAAGGAGCCGAGCACGGAGCCGTCTGCGAGAGCCGTGAGCCACCGGTCCTGCTGAGCCTCGGAGCCGAACAGCGCCAGGGTGCGCAGGGCGAGTCCGCCCTGCACCGCGAGGATCGTGCCGAGAGAGCCGTCGCCGCGCGAGATCTCCATGTTCACGAGCCCGGCCGCCAGCGGCGAGAGCTGGGTGAGGGCAGGATGCTCGATGCCGTCGACCACGAGGTCCATCTCGCCCATCCGCCGGGCGGCGTCGAGCGGGTACTCCGCGCGGTCCCAGGCGTCGGCCATCTGCGGGGCGATCTCGTCGACGTACGCCTTGGCGCGGTCCCATGCGGCACGGTCCGCGGCGGGGATGTCGGAGAACACGGCGTAGTAGTCGCTGTCCTGGCGTGCGGTGACGTCGTACGACGAGACGCGCTCGCCGGGGAACGCGGAAGCTTCGGTGCTCATGATGACTCCTTCGTGGCACCAAGTATCGTACTCGCCGAAACTCGGTTTCACGACAGGACGTCGTGGGGAGCGCGCTGCCGGCGTCAGCCCAGCTCGGCGCGCACGCGCCGGGTGACCTCCGCGATCGGCATCGACCGGGGGAAGACGGCCACGACCAGGTCGTCCGCCGAGGCGTCGGCCGCGGCATCCTGCTGCACGCCGAAGCGCCGCATCGCGACATCGAGCGCCTGGCGCAGCGTCGACGCCGGCACGCGCTTGCCGCGCAGCATCTGGCGCAGCACGTGGTTGTGCACGGCCGTGATGACGGCGGCGTAGCTGACGGCGTCGAGCGGATCGAGGTCGGGAAGCGACTCGCGCAGGTACTCGTCGAACAGGCGCTCGTAGCGGAACACCGCCACGATCTCCCGTTCGCGCAGCGCGGGGATCTGTCGCACGAGCTCGTAGCGTCGTCTGGCGACATCGGGCTCGGCGGCGAAGTGCCGGAAGACGAGCATCGCGCCGTCGGCGACGGTCGACCAGGGGTCGCCCTCGGAGACGGAGAAGTGCTCGCGCAGCACGTCGAGCAGCAGCTCGTGATCGGCGAAGACGACGTCATCCTTGCCGCCGAACTGCCGGAAGAAGGTCGAGCGCGATACTCCTGCGGCCTTGGCGATCTGCTCGACCGAGGTCTGCTCGAAACCGTGTTCGGCGAACAGGTCGAGTGCGGCGGCGACGACGCGCGTCGCGTTCGCGGCGGCGGAAGAGGTTTCGCTCATCCTCTGATGCTAGGTCACCGCCCTCCGATGCGTGCGGAAGCGTCGGTGCGGGCAGGGGGCGCTCAGACCGAGGTAGTAGGCTGGGGGACTGGTCGATGTCTCGACATCGAGAGAATTACCAGACAGCAGCCCAGTGAAGGAACCACAGTGGATCTGTACGAGTACCAGGCACGAGACGTTTTCGAAAAGTACGGAGTGCCGGTTCTCGCCGGCATCGTCGCGGACACCCCTGAAGAGGTGAGGGCGGCTGCCGAGAAGATCGGTGGAGTGGTCGTCGTCAAGGCTCAGGTCAAGACCGGCGGCCGTGGAAAGGCGGGCGGCGTCAAGGTCGCCAAGACCCCCGACGAGGCGTACGAGGCGGCCAAGGCCATTCTCGGACTCGACATCAAGGGCCACGTCGTCAAGCGCGTCATGGTCGCCCAGGGCGCCCGCATCGCAGAGGAGTTCTACTTCTCCGTGCTGCTCGACCGCGCCAACCGCTCCTACCTGAGCCTCTGCTCGGTCGAGGGCGGCATGGAGATCGAGGAGCTCGCCGTCGAGCGCCCGGAGGCGCTCGCTCGCGTCGAGGTCAACCCGCTGACGGGCATCGACAAGGCGAAGGCCGTCGAGATCGCCCGCGCGGCGAACTTCCCCGAGGACCTCGTCGAGAAGGTCTCCGACGTCTTCGTCAAGCTCTTCGACGTCTACAAGGGCGAGGACGCGACGCTCGTCGAGGTCAACCCGCTGGTCCGCACCGAAGAGGGCGACATCATCGCACTCGACGGCAAGGTCACGCTCGATGACAACGCCTCCGAGATCCGTCACCCCGAGCACGAGGCGCTCGAGGACAAGGACGCCGCAGATCCGCTCGAGGCCAAGGCCAAGAAGAGCGGCCTGAACTACGTGAAGCTCGACGGCGAGGTCGGCATCATCGGCAACGGCGCAGGGCTCGTCATGTCGACGCTCGACGTGGTCGCCTACGCGGGCGAGAACCACAACGGCGTCAAGCCGGCCAACTTCCTCGACATCGGCGGCGGAGCCTCGGCCGAGGTCATGGCCGCCGGCCTCGACGTCATCCTCGGCGACCCGCAGGTCAAGAGCGTGTTCGTGAACGTCTTCGGCGGCATCACGGCGTGCGACGCGGTCGCCAACGGCATCAAGGGCGCACTCGAGACGCTCGGCGCCACGGCATCCAAGCCGCTGGTCGTCCGTCTCGACGGCAACCGCGTCGACGAGGGTCGCGCGATCCTCGCCGAGTACGCGCACCCGCTCGTCACCCTGGCCGCCACGATGGACGAGGGCGCCGACAAGGCCGCCGAGCTCGCCAACGCCTGAGACTGAAGGACTAGAAGAATGTCGATCTACCTCAACAAGGACTCCAAGGTCATCGTCCAGGGCATCACCGGCGGCGAGGGCACCAAGCATACGGCGCTCATGCTCAAGGCCGGCACCCAGGTCGTCGGCGGCGTCAACGCCCGCAAGGCCGGCACCACGGTCGCGCACACCGACAAGGACGGCAACGCCGTCGAGCTCCCCGTCTTCGCCTCGGTCGCCGAGGCCATGAAGGAGACCGGCGCCGACGTGTCGATCGCCTTCGTCCCCGGCGCCTTCACGAAAGACGCGATGGTCGAGGCCATCGATGCCGAGATCCCGCTGCTCGTCGTGATCACCGAGGGCGTTCCCGTCGGCGACTCCGCCGAGGCCTGGGCCTACGCGCAGAGCAAGGGCAACAAGACCCGCATCATCGGCCCGAACTGCCCCGGCATCATCACGCCGGGCGAGGCGCTCGTCGGCATCACGCCGGCGAACATCACCGGCAAGGGACCGATCGGCCTCGTGTCGAAGTCGGGCACCCTGACCTACCAGATGATGTTCGAGCTGCGCGACCTGGGCTTCTCGACCGCCATCGGCATCGGCGGCGACCCGGTCATCGGCACCACGCACATCGACGCGCTGGCCGCATTCGAGGCGGACCCCGAGACCAAGGCGATCGTCATGATCGGCGAGATCGGCGGCGACGCTGAAGAGCGCGCGGCTGACTACATCAAGGCGCACGTCACGAAGCCGGTCGTCGGCTACGTTGCGGGCTTCACCGCCCCCGAGGGCAAGACGATGGGCCACGCCGGCGCTATCGTCTCGGGCTCGGCGGGTACCGCTCAGGCCAAGAAGGAGGCCCTCGAGGCCGCCGGGGTCAAGGTCGGCAAGACGCCGTCCGAGACGGCTGACCTGATGCGCGCGATCGTCGAAGCGCTCTAGTCGCTGAGCGACTCCGACTGGTTGCTGAGCGAGGAGCGAAGCGACGAGTCGAAGTATCGAAGCGCTCTGATCTGAGCTACGCTTGAAAAGAAGGCCCCGGACTCCACTCTGGGGCCTTCTTTCATGCCCGGGAGCAGCCCCGGTATTGCGGTCGGTCTGAACTTCTGCGGCCTGAGCGTGCGTGAGAGGCCGCCGAAGTTGGGAGAGGCCGCCGAAGTTGGGAGTGGCCGCCGAAGTTGGGATTGGCCGCCGAAGTTGGGAGTGGCCCGGTATTACGGCCCGTCTGAACTTCTGCGGCCTGAACGGGCGTGAGTGGCCGCCGAAGTTGGGGGTGGCCGCCGAAGTTGGGAGTGGCCCGGTATTACGGCCCGTCTGAACTTCTGCGGCCTGAACGGGCGTGAGTGGCCGCCGAAGTTGGGATTGGCCGCCGAAGTTGACGGCGTCGGGCAGCAGACGCGTGTCGAGGGCGCGAAAAAGGGCGGATGCCGCAGCATCCGCCCTTTCGTGGTGTGCGGTCAGATCCCGACGCCGAACAGCGCCTCGATGGGACCGCGCGCGAAGAACAGCACGAACCCGGCGGCGACCGCCCAGAGCAGCGGGCTGATCCTCTTGGCCTTGCCCGACAGCGACTGCACGAGCACCCAGCTCACGAAGCCGGCGCCGATGCCGTTGGCGATCGAGTAGGTCAGCGGCATCACGGTCACGGTGAGGAACACCGGCAGCAGCACGCTGAAGTCGCTCAGATCGATGTACTTGATCTGCGCCATCATCATGGCACCGACGATGATCAGCGCGGCCGCGGCGATCTCGGTCGGGACGATCGAGGTGAGCGGGGTCAGGAACATCGCCAGGAGGAAGATCCCACCCGTCACCACGTTCGCCAGGCCCGTGCGTGCGCCCTCGCCGATGCCGGCGCCGGACTCGATGAACACGGTGCTCGACGACGAGGAGGTGGCTCCACCGGCGATGGCGCCGACGCCCTCGACGATCAGCGCCGACTTGATGCGGGGGAAGTCGCCCTTCTCGTCGGCCAGGCCGGCTTCCTTCGCGAGGCCGGTCATGGTGCCCATGGCGTCGAAGAAGTTCGAGAACACCAGGGTGAACACGATCATGACGAGGGCGACGAGGCTGACCTTGTTGAAGTCGAACCCGAAGTCCACGGCCCCGATCAGGCTCAGGTCGGGGAGGCTGACGGGCGAGCCGGTGAGCGCGGGGACCGTGAGGCTCCAGCCGCCGGGGTTGACGGCGCCGTCCGCACCGATCTGCGGGCCGAGGTGCCAGATCGCCTCGACGATCACGGCCAGCACGGTGCCGGAGACGAGTCCGATCAGCAGGCCGCCCTTGACCTTGCGGGCGACGAGGATGCCGGTGAGGATCAGGGTCGCCACGAACAGCACGGTCGGCACGGTCGCGATCGAGCCGCCGATGCCGAGGCCGACCGGCGGGGATGCCGCGCCGGTCGCGGTGACGAAGCCCGAGTTGACGAAGCCGATGAACGCGATGAAGAAGCCGATACCGACCGTGATGGCGATCTTGAGCTGGAAGGGCACGGCGTCGAAGATCAGCTTGCGCAGACCGGTCGCGGCCAGCAGCACGATCACGGTGCCGTTGATCATCACGAGCGCCATGGCCTCGGCCCAGGTGACCTGGCCGACGACCGAGAATGCGACGAACGCGTTGATGCCGAGGCCGGCGGCGAAGCCGAACGGCAGGCGGGTGACGAGGCCGAACAGGATCGTCATGATGCCGGCGGTGAGCGCGGTGGCGGCACCGACGGCGCTGAAGTTCAGCGTGGTGCCGTCGACATCGGCGGCGCCGGTGAGGATGATCGGGTTGAGGATCACGATGTACGCCATCGTGACGAACGTCACCAGGCCACCTCGGATCTCGGTGCCGACGGTGGAGCCGCGCTTGCTGATCTCGAAGAAGCGGTCGAGCGCGTTCTTCGGTTCGGCAGTCGCGGGGGCAGGGGACGGGGCAGTTGTCATCGGGGGAACCTCCGCAGGAGACGATATCGTGTCGCCCGCGCCCGCGCGCGCCCCCAGGAGCCTGCGGGGTTCTCGTCGTAGTCTCGAATCGCTATGCAACGCCTCCTCGTCGCGCTCCTCGCCGCCTTCGACGCCGTCATCGCCGCCGCGGTCGGCCTCGCCGTGCTGCTCGCGCCGCTGACCCTGCTGTGGACCCTCGCATTCGGGGCGACGGCGGACTGGGGCGCGCTCTGGCCGCTCACCGGAACGCTCTGGGGGTTCGGGCACGGCGTGCCGCTCGACGTGACCATCCCGTCGGAACTGCTGGTCGCTCTCGCGATCCCCTCGGCGGCCGCGAACTTCATCGTGTCGGTGACACCGCTGGCGTTCCTGTTGTTCACGGTGCTGTTCGCGGCACGCTCCGGCGCACGTGCCGCGAAGGCCGGCGCCTGGCTGCTCGGCTCGCTCTCCGGCTCTGCGGTGTTCGCGATCATCGCTGCGGGCGTCGCGCTCTCCTCGCGGTTGGAAGCGGTGCAGACGTCGCTGCCGCTGGCGATCATCCTGCCCAGCGCCGTGTACCTGACCGGCGCCGTGTGCGGTGCGGTCAGGATCGCCTGGGAGGACGGAGACGGCGGCCTGCTCGATCGGGTGCACGACATCGTCGATACCTGGGGCGACTGGACCCCTGTGCCCGCCGCGATCGTGCGCGGCACGGCCTTCGCGGTGATGGGGGTGACCGCCGCTGCCGCCGCTGCCGTCGCGCTCATGACGCTGTTCCGCGGCGGTGAGGTGGTGGCGCTGTTCCAGGCGTCGCGGGTGGATGCTCTCGGCGCGACAGTGATGACCCTCGGACAGTTCGCGTATCTCCCGACGCTCATCGTGTGGGCCGCGTCATGGATCGCGGGGCCCGGATTCGCGGTCGGCGTCGGCACGGCCGTCTCTCCCGCCGGCACTCAGCTCGGCGTCGTGCCCGGCATCCCGATCCTCGGGCTGCTCCCCGAGAACAGCTCGATCTGGATGCTCATCGTCGTGCTGATCCCGATCGCCGCCGGTGCCGTCGCCGGATGGGCCGTCCGCTCGCGACTGGTCTGGGAAGGAACACCGCTGACCACGCTGCCGCGCGCGGTCATCGCCGTGGGCATCGGTGTGGTCGTCGCGGGTGTCGCTGCGGTCGCCGCCGTGCTGGTCCACGGGTCGATGGGGCCGGGGCGGCTGGTGGAGATCGGGCCGGCCCCCGTGCCGTTCGCCCTTGCGCTCGGGGGAGAGGTGCTGCTCGGCGCGGCGATCCTGCTGCTCTCGCCGCGCCATCGCGACGAGCTGGCCGAGGAGCGCACCGATCGCTGGAACGCCGAGATGGCGGGTGTCCCGACGGTGGACTGGGCCACGATCGACCGGGCGCCCGAGATCGCGCAGACGGATGCCGCGGGCTCGACCGACGACACGGCGCCGCTCGACGACCTCGGCAGGTTCACGGTCCAGGATCCGAGCGACCAGCGCGACTGACGGCCGCCGCAGAGCGGACGCCCGGCAGGAGCGGGCCGCGCGCCCCGGTAGACTGGGCGCGTGCTCACGGTCGCCGTTCTCATCTCGGGCACCGGCTCGAATCTTCGCGCCCTCCTCGAGGCCGCTCGTCATCCCGACTTCCCTGCTCGGGTGGTCGTCGTCGGCGCCGACCGCGAAGCCGACGGCCTGGCCCATGCCGAAGAGTTCGGCATCCCCAGCTTCACTGTGCCGTGGCACGAGCACGACAGCCGTGAGGCCTGGGGCGAGGAGCTCGCCCGACAGCTGCGCGTCTGGACTCCCGATCTGGTCGTGCTCTCCGGCCTCATGCGGCTGCTGCCGTCGGCACTGGTGGCGGAGTTCTCGCCGGCCCTGATCAACACGCATCCGGCGTTCCTCCCGGAGTTCCCCGGTGCGCACGGCGTGCGCGATGCGCTCGCGGCCGGGGTCACCCAGACGGGGGCGAGCGTGATCGTCGTCGACGACGGCGTCGACACCGGCCCGATCCTGGCGCAGGAGCGGGTGCCGATCCTCTCCGGTGACACCGAGCACACTCTGCACGAGCGCATCAAGCCGGTCGAACGACGGCTCCTGATCGACGTGGTCCGCGGCATCGCCACCGGCGAGATCGCGCTGACCTCCGCTTCCTGACCTCCCTCCTCCCACCGACGCACGTCCCTCACGCACGAAGGAGCCCATCATGGCCGGCCCCCGCCACGACCCCTCGCTCTACCGCGATCGCGATACGGTGCCGATCCGGCGCGCGCTCATCTCGGTCAGCGACAAGAGCGGTCTGCTGACGCTCGCCGCCGCACTCGCCGAGGTCGGAGCCGAGATCGTCTCGACCGGCTCCACGGCCGCCACGATCCGCGAGGCAGGATTCGAGGTCACCGACGTCGCCGCGGTCACCGGCGTCGCCGAGATGCTCGACGGGCGGGTGAAGACGCTGCACCCGAAGATCCACGGCGGTCTGCTGGCCGACCTGCGCCTGGAGGACCACGAGCGCCAGCTCGACGAGCTCGAGATCACGCCCTTCGACCTCGTCGTGGTCAACCTGTACCCGTTCGTCGAGACCGTCGCCTCCGGTGCGGCCGGCGACGACGTGGTCGAGCAGATCGACATCGGCGGTCCCGCCATGGTGCGCGCCGCCGCGAAGAACCATGCGAACGTCGCGATCGTCGTGTCGCCGCAGTCGTATCCCGCCGTCGTCGCCGCGATCGCGGAAGGCGGCACGTCGCTGTCGCAGCGCCGCGAGCTCGCCGCCCGCGCCTTCGCGCACACCGCGGCGTACGACACGGCCGTCGCCTCCTGGTTCGCCGAGGGCACGCTGAACGCCGAGGGCGACCTGCCCGCGCACCTCACGATCCAGGCCGAGCGCCTCGCCACCCTCCGCTACGGCGAGAACTCGCACCAGCGCGGCGCGATCTACACCCGCTCCGGCGGTCACGGCATCGCTCAGGCCACGCAGCTGCAGGGCAAGGAGATGTCGTACAACAACTACGTCGATGCCGACGCCGCCCTGCGCGCCGCCTACGACATGATCAAGCCCGCTGTGGCGATCATCAAGCACGCCAACCCCTGCGGCATCGCGACCACGGCTCCGAACGCTCTCGACCCGATCGCCAGCGCGCACCTGCGCGCACACGAGTGCGACCCGGTCTCGGCGTACGGCGGAGTGATCGCTGCGAACGGCACCGTCACGCTCAAGATGGCGGAGAACCTCAAGGACATCTTCACCGAGGTCATCGTCGCCCCGTCGTTCGAGCCGGCAGCGCTCGAGGTGTTCAAGGCGAAGAAGAACCTGCGTCTGCTGCAGCTGCCGGAAGACTGGCAGCAGGAGCGCATGGACGTGCGCCTCGTCTCCGGCGGACTGCTGTTGCAGGACGCCGACCGCTTCCCCGACGACATCGTCTCGGTTGCGAAGAACTGGGAGCTCGTGTCCGGTGAGCGCCCGAGCGACGAGGAGATGGAGAACCTCATCTTCGCGTGGAAGGCGTGCCGCGCGGTGAAGTCGAACGCGATCGTGCTCGCCAAGGACAACGCCACGGTCGGTGTCGGCATGGGCCAGGTCAACCGCGTCGACTCGTGCCGCCTCGCGGTCGAGCGCGCAGGGGAGCGGGCGGCCGGTTCGGTCGCGGCGTCCGATGCGTTCTTCCCGTTCGCCGACGGCGCCCAGGTGCTGATCGACGCCGGTGTCACGGCGATCGTGCAGCCCGGTGGATCGGTGCGCGACGAGGAGGTCGTCGATGCCGCCCGCAAGGCCGGCGTCACGATGTTCTTCACCGGAGAGCGCCACTTCTTCCACTGAGCCGGTGTCTCGGGGGCGGCGGCTTCCTCGCCCCATCGAGACCCATCACCATCATCGAAACCCCCTCGTGCAGACGTCTGCACGAGGGGGTTTCGGCGTTCTCCGGTGCCGAGACCGACGGCTCAGAGGATCACGATCGCCGACATCGCCACCGTGGATGCCGCCATGGTGGCGTGGTGCAGCCGGTGCGCCCAGGAGCGTTCCCTGCGCAGCGCGATCGCACCCAGGAGGACGGCGCCCAGGCCGAATGCGCCGGCCATCAGCTGCGGCATCATCGCGCCCCCGCCGTGCCCGTGTGCGTCCGGCGGGGGAACGGCGTCCGGCGCAGGCACGGCGTCCGGCGCCATCGTCGTCATGAGGAGGATCAGCGCGGCCGTGGAGACGAGCCCGAGGGCGAGATGACCGGTCAGCGCGGCCGACCCCGCCCTCGCCCCGCTCGCGCGCGGGGACCGGCAGCGTGCGGCGAGAGCGAGGGCGGCGGGGAGCATCACGGCGAACCACACGATCGGCGGCAGCAGTGCGAGCGTCATCGCATCGGCCATGCCGATGACCATGAGCGCAGCGGCGGCGATCTCGGGATGACCGACACCTCGTCGCATGAGCGCGAGCGATCCCGCACCGACCAGCGCCGCCGCCAGGGCGAAGACGTGCAGGAGGTCGCTCATCGTGACGACGCGGTCGGCGCGTCGTCACGCACCGACACCCGGCGCCAGGCGGCGGCGGACACATCGGCCGGCGCGGCAGCCGCGAACGCGATCGCTCCCGCTTCGACGTCCAGCGCGACCGTGAGCTTCGTCTCCCAGCGCAGGTGCTCCGGCTGGTCGGCCCGCGCGCGCACCGAGATCGGCGCATCGGGGATCGCCCCGAACGCGAGTGCCCGCTCCCGATCGTCGACGATGGCGGCGAGGTCGGCCGCGTCGGTCAGACACTGGTAGCGGGGCACGCTCGTGGTCTCGTACGGCGAGTACTCGCCCGCGGCGAGCTCGGCATCGAGGAAGTGGTTCGTGTGCGCCAGGGTCTGTCCGCGCGGGGCGGGGAGCACCGCGACTCCGGCCGGGGAGACCTCCACGGCAGCAGCCGAGGGCGTCCGGCCGTCGAACGCCGCGACCGTGAGCACGCTCGACGCGGCGAGGGGGACGGAGCGGGCCAGTTCGACGGCCTCAGCGAGCGTGCCGGCGCGGTCGAGGATCATCCGGGCGAGCACGTGTACCGGCACCCCGGGCTGCGACCCGTCCGACCGGTGATGCAGGATGTTGAAGTGCACACCGATGCCGCGGTCGTTCACACCGATCTTGGCGGGTTGGCCGAACTCGCAGAACGTCACGACACGCGCCCCGGACGCCGACCGCAGTCGTCGCACCACGGTCTCGTTCGAGAGCGTCTCGTGCCAGTCCCAGGTCTGCAGCGTGCGGGGCGGCGTCGCATCGTCGGGCACGTGCACGACGGTCGAGCACTCCATCGACGGAGTCATCCGCGCGAGGATCTCGGTGCGCGCCGTGAGCAGATGCACATCGGTGAGCGGCAACCCGCTCCCTTCGGCGATACCGGCGAACTCCGCGGCGATCTCGGGCGCAGCGGACTCGGTGGCCGCGCGGCAGTCGTCCGCGACCGCCCTGGCGCTGTCGGCGCTCACGCCGGACTGCGCGAACAGCCGCAGGTACGAGTCCCGTGCGCCGCGCAGCTGGGGCGACCACTGTGTGCCGAACCGGACGCCCTCGTCGTGCGGAGCATCCGCATCCGAGAACCACTCGTGCACGATCATTCGTCGCCTCCGACGCGTTCGACCAGCTCGGCGACGTCTCCGTAGGGGCATCCTCTGGCGCGCGAGGCGGCGGCCACCCGCTGCCGCACCTCGCGCGGCTTGTCCTGGCTGACCTTGAACACCGCGCGCTGCTCGATGATCTCGAACCGGAACGACACGATGCCTCCGACGATCCGCTCGAACGTGGGCAGCGAGCTCGTCATATCCCAGGCCGTCGGTTCGAGCGATTCGAGCTCCTCGACCGTGCGCGTCACGACGTGCATCCCGTCGGCGGCATCCTCGAGCACCGTGACCCTGGCCGTGAGATGCACAGCCGCGTAGTCCCAGGTGGGCACGTTCGGGTCGTCGGCGTATGTGGTGGGGGAGACGTAGTCATGAGGCCCCGAGAACACCAGGAGCACGGAGTCGCCGTCCGCGATCTGCTGCCACTGCGGGTTCTTGCGCGCGATGTGACCGAGCAGCTCGCCGCCGACGAAGCCGCCGTCCGGCGCCATCCGTTCGATGATGACGGGCGTGTGCGTGACAGTGGGCGCGCCCTCCGCTCCGCCGCCGCTCGAGACGATGAGGGCGAACGGATGGCGCCGCACGAGTTCGTTCACCTCGTGCTGCGAGGGGGCGAGGTACTTCTCGAATTCGTACATGATCAGCCCGCCGCGCAGAGGATGGCGTCCCACGCGGTCTCACCGGCGAGGGTGGCCACCGCGGTGGAGTTCAGTGACAGCCTGCCGCGCGAGGTACCAGGATCCTCGGGCAGCGCGACCTCATCGGTCGTGAGGGCGAACAGGGTGTCGCCGTCGAGCGGGGTGTGGAACGGCTGGATGCCGCGGTGCATGGAGCTGTGCACCTGCAGACCGAACTGCTTCAGCTCGACGTCGGACAGCTGCACATTGGTGATCACGGCGGTGATCGTGGTGTTGCCCGACATCGAGTCGACCAGCCGCGACTCCCCGATCGCCTCTTCGTAGTCGAGCGCGGGATGGCGGCGCTCGCCGGTGGTCGCGTCGAAGTTGCCGCGGATGATCCTGCCCGCGCGGTCGAGGATCACGCCGTAGGGGTTGAGCACCGTGACCACGAGCACCTTGACATCGCCCACCTGGCGGAACGCGGCGCCCTGCCCCGTGAACTCGACGCGCGCCGGGTCCACCTTTCCGGACGACGCCGAAGCCCCGCCGCCCACGCGTCCGACCTCGATGACGCCCTCGCGCGCGGCCTGCAGTGCGGCCTTGCCGAGCGCGGTGTCGGGAAAGACCGAGTTGTCGCGCACCGAGTAGTCGTAGATGATCGCGCCGGAGACGAGCTGGAGCTGATCGAACCCGGAGCGGTGCTCCGCTCGTTCGAACAGCGCCTCGGAGACACCGGCGACGGCGGAGAGCCCGTACACGGATCCGCCGGCGAGGCAGATCGCGTGGTTGTAGCCGTAGAGCCCGCTCGCCCCCACCGCGCCACCGCGGCGGTCGGTGAAGGTCCTGGCCCCGGCGGGGATCGACAGCACCGTCGCCCCGGTCGGACCCTCGGCGTACTCGGCGGTGCCCAGGAGCACACCGGGGAAGTCGTACTCGACCTGTCCGCGGTCCGTGCCGTGCACGGGGGTGAGGGCGTAGTCGCCGTTGGAGCGACGGGGACCGGCGGGGAGGACGGGGGCGAGACGGTGGATGTCGGTCACGATGAGAGCTCCTGGAACAGTTGACGCGAATAGGGATGGCTGGGCAGGTCGTAGAACACCTCGGCGGGGGCGTGCTCGACGATCTCGCCGGCGCGCATCACCGCCAGGTGATGGGAGATGTAGCGCACGGCGGCGAGATCGTGGGAGATGAACAGGGCCGCGAAGCCGTGTTCGGCCTGCAGATCCTGGATGAGGTTGAGGATCTGCGCCTGCACCGAGACGTCGAGCGCGCTGACGGCCTCGTCGAACACGATGAACGCCGGATGCGTGACGAGGGCGCGGGCCACGCTCACGCGCTGGAGCTGCCCTCCGGAGAGCTGGTGCGGGCGACGAGCGGCGAACGACGCCGGCAGTCCGACCCGCTCGAGCATCGACACGGCGCGCTCGTCTGCGGCCGAGCTGCGTCGCTCGTGCACGAGCAGCGGCTCCAACACCGACGACAGCACGGTCGAGCGGGGGTCGAGCGCCCATCGGGGATGCTGCAGCACCGCCTGCATCCGGCCGGCGCGGGACCGCAGGCTGCGCGCGAGCGGAGCGCCCTGGAACCGCACCGCGCCGGAGTCGGGGCGCTGCAGCCCGAGCACGACGGAGCCGGTCGTGGTCTTGCCCGATCCGGACTCGCCGACCAGGCCGAGGGTCTCGCCGGGGGCGACCGCGAACGACACGTGCGACATGGCCCTGACCTCGCGTCGGTGCGCGCCGATGCCGGACGTGAAGGCGACGCTGACGTCGTCGAGCTCGATGGTGGGTGCCGCGGTCGACGCGGAGGGCGCGGTGCTCATGCGGACACCTCCTCTCCGGGGCGCAGCCCCGCGCGCTGATCGGCGTCGACGAACTCCGCCGCACGGATGCAGAGGCTGTGGCGCGGGCCGAGGGGTTCGGGCCGCACGACCTCGCACGCGTCGATGCGGTGGGCGCAGCGCGCGGCGAAGGCGCATCCCTCCGATTCGCCGTGCAGCACCGGCGGCGATCCCGGAATGCTCGACAGCCGCTCGCCACGCTTCGCCCGCGACGGATCGGTCGCCGCGAGTGCTCGTGCGTACGGGTGCACGGGGCTGCCGAGCACGGCGGACGCAGGGCCGCGCTCCACGACGCGCCCGGCATACATGACAGCGACCTCGTCGCACCAGCGCGCGACGGCGGGGAGGTCGTGGCTGAGCCAGAGGATCGTGGTGCCCTGTTCGCGGGCCTGCGCGAACAGCAGCCGCATGACCTCCTCGCGCACCTGGCTGTCGAGCGCCGCCGTGGGCTCGTCGGCGATGAGGAGCTTCGGGCGCCGGCACATCGCCATGGCGATCGCGACGCGCTGCGCCATGCCTCCGGAGATCTGATGCGGGAACAGGCGCACGACACGGGCGGGATCGGTGATCAGCATCGACTCGAGCAGCTCCACCTGGCGGCGGGGAGACCCGTCGTCGCCGACGGCGCGGAGCACGAGCTTCAGCTGGGCGCCGATGCGCATCGTCGGGTCGAGCGAGCCGATCGGGTCCTGCGCGATGTAGGCGAGGGTATCGCGGCGGTACGCACGGAGCGCATCGTCATCGAGGCCGAGCACGTCGATGCCGTCGACGTCGAGCGCGCCGCGGACGATGCGCGCCGAACGCGGCTGCAGTCGTCCGATGACCGCGGCGAGCGTGGACTTCCCGGAACCGGACTCCCCGACGATCGCGACGGAGCTGCCGTCGGCGACGTCGAGATCCACCCCGTCGAGGGCGCGGACCGTGGTGGCGCCGGAGAAGTCCAGGGCCAGGTCGCTGATGTGCACGGCGGTCATCGGAGGGACCTCGTCTCTCGCGGTTCGAATCGGTCGCGGAGGCCGTCGCCGATGATGTTGATGCACAGGATCGAGATCACCAGCACGACGCCGGGGATGATGACGAGCTGCGGGGCCTGGGTCATGTAGAGCATCCCCTGCTGGATGAGGAGCCCGAGAGAGGCTTCCGGCACCTGCACCCCGAAGCCGAGGAAGCTCAGCCCGCCCTCGACCAGGATCGCGACGGAGAGCGCGTAGCTCGCCTGCACGGCGATGGTGCCCGAGATGTTCGGTAGCAGGCGGCGGGCGAAGATCACCGGGGTGCGCACGCCGCTGATGCGGGCGGAGATGATGAAGTCGCGCTCGGCCACCCCGCGGGTGGCGATGCGCACGACCCTGGTCATGAGGGGGATCGTGATCACGACGATGCTGATGATCGCCGCGGGGCGTCCCGGTCCCAGCAGCGCGGAGACGAGGATCGCCAGCACCAGAGCGGGGAACGCGTAGAGCACGTCGGCGACGCGCATGATCACCTCGTTCGCCGCGCCGCCGTAGTAGCCGGCCAACATGCCGAGCAGGGTGCTGACGACGGCGGAGCACACGACGGCGACGATCGAGACCACCAGGGTCGTCGCCGTGCCCTGGAACAGTCGGGGCAGCAGCGAGCGGCCGAGGTTGTCGGTGCCGATCGGTGCGAGCGCGGACGGGCCCTCGAGGCGCCCGCCGACGGTGGCGCTCGTCGATCCGGTGATGCCGGTGAGCACCGCGATCACCGTCACGATCACGATCACGCCGAGCACGATGATCGCGGTGCGCAGCACGGCGTCGCTACGACGCCAGGCACCGCGCGTGGCCTGGCTCGCCGCGCGGACGCGGTAGGTGGCTGTGGGTGCGACGCTCATCGGCGGCTCCCTCCGGTCAGGCGCAGGCGCGGATCCAGCGCGTTGGCGATGAGGTCGACCAGCAGGCTCGCGACGATGAAGACGATCGCGGCGAGCAGCACGGCGCTCTGCACGATCGCGTAGTCGCGGCGGCCGAGCGCCGTCTGCAGGTACGACCCCATGCCGGGGATGTCGAACACGAACTCCACGATCACGGTGCCGCCCAGCAGCACGGCGACCAGCGCGCCGACGATCGTGAGGATCGGTGCGGCGGCGTTGCGCAGCACGTGATGCCGCACGATGAACCAGGGCGTCTCGCCACGCGCCACCGCCGCCTGCACGTGCGGTTCCACGAGCACGTTCATCACCGCATCCCTCGTGTTGCGGGCGACGACGGCGACGCAGCCGACCGCGAGCACCGTCACCGGGAGCACGAGGGCGCCGAAGAACCGGGCCGGGTCGACGGCGAACGACGCGAACCGCCCGACCGAGACCCCGAGCCCGAGCGTCGAGACCGTGAAGACCACCACCCCGGCGAGCAGGAACTCGGGGATGCTGATGCCGAGGGCGCTGACGATACGTCCGACCGCCCCGGCCGACCCCTCTGAGCGGAGCGCGGCGACGAAGCCGAGCGGGATTCCGACCAGGAGGGTCACCACGATGGTGAGCAGAGCGATCGTCGCCGTGACCGGGAGACGGGCGGCGAACTCCTCCGACACTGACACGTTCGAGACGAACGAGTAGCCGAGGTCACCGGTGAGGACGCCGAACAGCCAGTGGAAGTACTGGGTGACCACCGGGTCGTCGAGTCCGGAGTCGGCCACCGCCTGGGCCCGCTGCGCCTCGGTGGCGAGCGGACCCAGGACGAGGTCGATGTAGTCGCCCGGCATGAGGCGCACGGACGTGAAGATCAACACCGAGACGACGACCAGCGTCAGCAGTGCGGCGCCGATGCGCCGGAGCGACCACAGAGCGACGGCCATGTCAGCTGGCGCGGAACTGCGTGATGTACCGGAGGAAGTTGCCGTAGCCCTCGTCGCTGCTCAGCGTCGGGGACAGCGAGGCGGTGTTCCATCCGAGGGTGGAGGGGCGCAGCACCAGCGGCACCATCTCGCTCTGCTCGTCGGCGAGGGCGCACAGGTTCTCGAACACCGCGGCGCGGTCGGCGCCCGGTGCGGTCGAGTATCCGTCGGCGATGAGTCCGTCGAGCTCGTCGGAGCCCTTCATGAAGACGGCCGAGAAGCCGGCGACCTCGGGGTTCCACCACGTCGTGACCATGGCCGGGTCCGCATAGCCGGCGAACCAGCTCAGCGCCAGGTCGAAGTCGGCAGGGCTGCCGTAGACGGCGGCGGAGTAGGTGGCGTAGTCGACCTGCTGGATCTCGACGGTCACGCCGATCTCGGCGAGGTTCTGCTGCATGACCTGCGCGATCTGGGCGAGCACCGGCTCGTCGGTGTACACGACCAGGTCCAGTTCGAGACCGCCGATCTCATCGATCACGGCCTTCGCCGCCGCCACGTCGCGTGCGGCGGAGGGAAGGTCCGTGGCGACGCAGGCGTCGGGGAGTCCGGCCGGAGTGACGCCGGTCGCGGCCGTCGAGCCGCCGAACGCCAGCTCGTTGATCGCGTTACGGTCGATCGCGCTGTTGATCGCGAACCGCACGTCCTGATCCTGCAGAGCCTCATCGCCGGTGAGCGAGTTGATCATCAGATAGTGGAAGTCGGTATTGCGCTGGCCGACGACCGTCACGTCCTTCGCATTCGCGAGGAGTTCGGCGGAGTCGATCGAGTTGAGCACCGCGAAGTCCGCGGAGCCGTCTCTGAGCGCTGCCGCCCTGGTGGCTTCGTCGCCGACGATGTCGATCGTCAACGTCGAGAATCCGAGGGATGCGGCGTCGGGGTGGTGTTCGTTCGGCTCGAAGGTCCACTCCTCGTCCTGCCGGTGCGCGGTCGCCACAAGCGGGCCCGTGCCGACCATCTCGGTCGTGATGTCGACCTCACCCGATTCGATCTCGGCCATCGGCAGCACGGCGGCCGGTGTGTTGGCGAGTGCAGCGAGGAAGGGGGCGTACGGCTCGGAGAGCGTGACGGTGACCTCGAGGTCACCGGTCGCCTCGATCGACGCGATGGGGCCGAGCTGGCCGGTCCAGGTCGTCGGGGTGTCGAGGAGACGCTGGAGGCTGCCGACCACGTCGTCCGCCGTCATCGCGCGTCCGTTCGAGAACACGGCGTCGTCGGCGAGCGTGAAGACGTACTCGGTGTCGCTCGGCGTCTCCCACGAGGTGGCGAGCGAAGGGGCGACGTCGAGGTTCTCGTCGATGGTGGTGAGCGTCTCGTACGAGAGCCCCTCCAGCATCCAGGAGCGCGCAGTCGCCGCTCCCTGCGGATCCAGGCCGCTGGCCTCGGCGGTGTCGTAGTCCACCTGGACGACGAGGTCGCCGCCGCCGTCGAAGGCGTCGTCGGACACGGCGAGGAAGCCGGGGGCGACCTCGTCCTGGGTGGGTTCGGTATCGGGTGAGGCGCCGGCGGCGCATCCGGTGAGGGCGAGGACGGCGACGGCGGTGAACGCCACCCCCGCGCGAGCTGCAGAGTGCATGTCGGTGTTTCCCTTCGGGATGTCGGACGACGGCGGATCAGCCGTGGTGCGACGACGGGCGGACAGAGAGGTGATGCAGGTGGTGCTCGGTGCGTGCAGCGCCGGTGTCCTCGTGAGCACAGGCGCATGCGGTGGGGGAGGCCGGGACGTCGAGGGTCGGGTTCCGGTCGAAGAAGTCGTGGGGTTTCAGAGTGAAGCCGCAGGTGTCGACGGGCATGATCGGCCAGTCCTCCGTGCGGGGGAAGTGCGTGAGGCCGAACGTGTGCCAGAGGACCAGGTCGGCGCCGTCGAGTGAGGCGTCGTCGGCCACGAAGGCGGGCAGCCCCTGCTCCGGGGCGCTCTGGTTGACCACGTCGCCCGCGGGGTAGCGCTCTTCGGGGTCGTATGCGGTGACCCAGAGGTCGGAGGTCGCGAAGCGGGCTCGGGACGCGATCACCGATTCGGGCTGCGCGAGGAGCACCGGCTTGCCCTCCGGCGTCAGCACGTAGGAGGTCGGACGGCCGAGGCGGTTCTTCGCGGTCGCGCTGCTGATGCGCCACGTCCGATCGACGGTCGCGTTGGCCCGGCGCCGCCCCTCCTGCTCGCTGCGCAGACGGGTCTTCGTGAAGCCGATCGCGCTGCCGTGCAGGTTGTCGTCGTCGATCGGGAGAGCTCCGACATCCACCTCGTCGATCACGGCGGGCCCGTCGTCGACCGCCATGTCCAGCCGTGCGCAGAACAGGTGCTGGTGATACGGAGCGGCCAGCCCCGGTGCGAGCTCGCTGGCGAACCGGCTGGTGCGTTCGTCGTAGGCTGCGGTGAACACGAGCCCTGTCGCCTTGGCCTCGAACTCGATCTTGCCGTCGAGGTAGAGGTACCAGTAGAACCCGTAGTCGTAGTTGCCGACCGTGACGAAGAACGAGATGACGAGCCGTCGCTGGCGGCGGACGTCGCTCGTGCCGGTGAACTGCTCGGTGTGCTTCCACAGCACCCCTGCATCCTCCTCGTGGATGCAGATCGCGTTCGGAAGCACCTTCACGTCGCCCCGCGCATCGGCGATCGGCACGTCGAGATACGTGATGTCGCCGACGCAGTCGCAGCCGAGTTCGAGGGAGTTCACGAGGCGGCCGAGCAGGTACTCGCCGGTGTCGAAGTAGTTCTGCCAGAAGCGCACAGGCCCGGGGTCGCCGTAGGGGACCAGCATCTCGGCGATCGAGGCGCGGTGCACGATCGGGCGCACGCGCCCGTCGTCCTCGAAGCCGATGCCGTGCAGCACGAGCCCCTCGCGCATGTCGTAGCCGATGCGCAGCGACCACTTCTCCCACGAGATGACATCGCCGTCGAACGAGAAGCTGGGGCCATCGGGCTGCTGGATCACGATCGGCTTCTGCGTCGTGCGCTCGGGGCCGAACGTGCCGGGGACGTGGTAGTCGCCGGTCTCCTGCGGGATCGGCATCACGCCGGTGTCGATCACGTCGACGACGGTGCGGCTCGCCAGGTCGACATAGGCGACGAGGCCGTCGATCGGATGCGCCCACGGCATGGTCTGCGGCGTCGGCTGGTGGTGGCCGAGCACGCGGGCCAGTCGGCGACCGCGTTCGCCCTCGATCGGGTAGCGGCCCGCGGAGAGACCGGCCAGGGCGACGGTGCTCGGGTCGTCGATGCCTCGCGCGGACAGGGCGGTCGCCCACCGCTCGTCGGCACCGATCAGCTCGCGGATGATCCCGTGCTCCTCCTGCAGCAGCGGCACCTGTCCGTCGCGATCGGGATCGATGTCGACGTCCTTCGCGAGCGTCCCACTGCCGAGGTCGACCGAGAGCGCCCGTGCGCGTCCGCTGTCGACGTCGAGGAGCTGCACGCGCGCCCGGCGGGGGACGCTGCGGCCGGCGATGACCTCGGCGCGGTCGGGTTCGTCGAGTCCGATGTAGGCGATGCGGTGGGAGTCGTCGAGCGCGCCGTTGGCCCGGAGGATCTCGGCGGCGCGCTGCAACTCGTCCGCGGAGAGCGTGGCGTACGGCGCACCGGATCCGTCGCCGAGACGGCGAGAGTGCTGGACGTGGTCGGACGTGGAACAGCTGCAGTTCATGGAGTCTCCGTCGGAAGTCGGTACCGGAACGTCTGCGTGCCGGAACGTTCCGGCAAAAGTATGCGAAAAGCGTGTTACGGCGCAAGACCCGATGTGTTTCGAGTGGATTACGACTGCTCCGGTGTGGTTAGACTCGGCCGCATGCAAGAGCCACGGCGCGCCCGATTGATCGATGTCGCTCGGCGCGCAGGTGTCGGCAAGACCACGGCGTCCGATGCGCTCAGCGGTGGCGGACGCGTCTCGTCGGCCACACGCGAGGCGGTGCTGGCGGCCGCTGCAGAACTCGGCTATTCGGTGAACACAGCGGCGCGGCACCTGCGCGGCGGCGCCATCGGCACCATCGGGATCGTCCTCCCGGAGGTCGTGTCGCGCTCGTCGTACTACATGGCGTTCACGTTCGGCATCGTCACCAGTGCCGCCGCGCACGACATCGACGTCACGATCGTCAGCCCCTCGGTCTCGTCCGGCCGCTCGCGACCGATCCGCGCCGACGGACTCATCATCGGCGACCCGCTCTCCGGCGATGCGGCGCTGCCCGCCCTGATGTCGTCGGGGATCCCGATCGTGACTCAGGAGCATCTGCCGGATGACATCGCCGGTACGCCGGACGGCGTGCTCTGGTCGTCGCACGAGGCGGGGATGCTGCGGCTGTTCGAGGAGATCGATGTGACGAAGGCTCGCCATCCCGCCCTCCTGGTGGCGCCGGACGCGACCGACTGGTCCCGTCAGCTCGTCTCCGGGTACCGCAAGGGCTGCGCGGCGCGCGACCTCGACCCGGTGATCGCCCCGATCTCGTTCGAGGCGCCGTGGCACGCCGTCCGCGAGACGACCGAGAAGCTGCTGCAGACACATCCGGAGACGGACGTGATCATCTGCGGTCCTGACTCGAGCGCGATCGAGGCCGTGGCCGTGCTCGGGCGGATGGGCCGCACGATCGGCGATGACATCACCGTGGTCTCCTGCGTCGACCATCCGTCGCTCCCGTTCCTGACCCCGTCGATCACCTCGATCGATCTGCGTCCGCGCGACTCGGGAGTCGCCTGTGCCGAACTTCTCATCGACCTGCTCGACGGGCGGGCGGCATCGGGCACCGACGTGGAGTTCCCGATCGCCGTGGTGGCGCGGGAATCCACCGCCCAGGCGCTGCGGGTGCGCCGGTGAGCGCGCCGCTCGACGGCATCGTGGTCGCGGACTTCTCGCGTGTGCTCGCCGGACCCCTCGCCACGATGACGCTCGCCGACCTCGGCGCCAGGGTGATCAAGGTCGAACGGCCGGGAACCGGTGACGACACCCGCGCCTGGGGTCCGCCGTACGCCGCGTCCGGCATCACGACGTACTTCGAGTCCGCCAACCGCGGCAAGGAGTCGGTGACGCTGGATCTCACCGACCCGGCCGACGTCGCACGAGCGCACGAGCTCATCGCGCGCAGCGATGTGGTGATCGAGAACTTCCGCCCCGGCCTGTTCGCGAAGCTCGGGTTCGACTGGGAAGCGCTGTCGGCCGCCCATCCGGGGCTCGTCTCGGTGTCGGTCAGCGGCTTCGGTCTCGGACCCGGTGCGGAACTGCCGGGATACGACTTCGTCGCGCAGGCGGTGGGTGGTCTGATGCACATCACCGGCGACGCCGACGGCGATGCGATGAAGGCGGGTGTCGCGCTGGTCGACGTGCTCACCGGCAAGGACGCGGTGATCGGCATCCTCGCCGCCCTGCGGCGACGCGAGCGCACCGGGCGTGGTTCCCGGATCGAGGTCAACCTGCTGTCGAGTCTTCAGGCGGCTCTGGTGAACCAGGTGTCGGCGCATCTGGGAGCAGGCTCGGAGCCTGGCCGGCTCGGCAACCGACACCCCTCCATCGCGCCCTACGAGTCGCTGCGCTGCGCTGATGCGCCCATCGCGGTAGCGTGCGGCAATGATGCCCAGTTCGCCCGGATGACCCGCGAACTCGGGCGACCGGAACTCGCCGACGACCCCCGCTTCCTGCGCAACCCCGATCGCGTCGCGCATCGGGATGCCCTCGCCGCCGAGCTCGAGTCCGCGCTCGCGCACGACACCGCAGCGACCTGGGCGGACCGGCTGAACCGGATCGGAGTCGCCGCGGGTGTCGTCAACTCGATCGGCGACGGGATCGCTCTCGCCGATCGGCTCGGGCTCGATCCCGTGTGGGAGGCCGTCGGGGGCGACGGGCGCCGTTCGCGGCAGATCCGGTCGCCGTTGACCTGGACCCCGGAGATCCCGGTGTCCGCAGCGGCGCCGCCCCTGCTCGGTGAGCACGACGCTCAGGTCCGCGCCTGGCTGGACGCGGACGGCTAGAGCGGGAGGTCGCGGAGCGCGATCCAGAGCTCGGCGGCCACATCCGGATCCTCGAGCGAGACGCCCAGCAGCTTCTCCGCGGCCAGGACGCGCGGACGGATGGTGTTCCGATGCACGCCCAGTGCGCGGGCGGTGCGTTCGGCCTGCTGGCGGTTGCGCAGATAGGCCACCACGGTCAGGCGCAGGTCCGGATCCGTCTCCGCGAGTGCGGCCGCCCAGCGGCGGGCCCGCGCGTCCGGGTCGATCCGGAGGTCGTCATCGCCGGACGAGCGGTGCTGCGCGACGATGCGCGCGGCGGTCGCGGCGACGTCCTCCAGGGCGACCTCGCCGCTGAGGATGCCGGAGCCCGCGGTCGGCGCGGAGTCGGCGGGCCACAGCGTGACGTGCGCTCCCTCGACGTCGACGGCACGTCCGAGAGAGCCCAGGGCGGGCTCTGCGCTCGCCAGCACGCGGAACAGCATCGGCAGCTCCATGCCCGATGCGGCGGCCAGCGCGCGGGCGGCCGCGGCCTCCCCGCGGAGGGCGAGCGCGGTGATCCAGTCCTCGGGAGGCGTCGCTCCGGCCTTCTCTCCGGCGGTCAGCAGGCGCAGGAGCGCGGTGGCGGTGAGCGCGAGCTGACGGTCGGAGCCGCCGAACGGCCTCCCCGCCCCCAGGGCAAGGGCGCCGCGGGTGCGCTCGCCGTCGGTGACCGCATGCGCGACGACGGTCGAGCCGTGCGACACGAAGGATGCCGCTTCGACTCCCGAGCGCAGCAGCGACCGCTCGACATCGGCGCGCACGGAGGGCAGCATGCCCTCCAGCGAGCGCGGGTGCAGCAACGCCGGAGCGGTGGTGCGACCGAGCGGCAGCCAGGCCACCCATCCGCCGATCGCCTGCGCCATCACCCGGACC
This sequence comes from Microbacterium sp. NPDC087591, assembly GCF_044743625.1. NCBI lineage: Bacteria > Bacillati > Actinomycetota > Actinomycetes > Micrococcales > Microbacteriaceae > Microbacterium > Microbacterium sp. NPDC087591. The sequence continues at coordinate 559,017 of NZ_JBIUWU010000001.1, read as the reverse complement.
ACGGCCGCGACCGGGTCGGGTCCGGCTGCGGCCTGCACCAGTCGGGTGTGGGCGTGAGCCGTGCGGACCGCCTCCTCCTGGCCACCGCGTCCGGCGACCGACCAGAACGCCCGCGAGACGTCGAGGAAGGGCGCCCCGTCCGGGACCTCGAAGACCGGGATCCCCGCGGATCTGCAGCGTTCGACCAGAGCGGGTGGTGCGTGCTCCCAGCCCTCGCCGAGTCCGATCCCGATCGCGCCGATCCCCTGCGCGGCGAGGCGGTCGACGTACGCGTCCGCCGTCGCGGCGCGTAGCGGGATGCCGGTCGTGAGCAGGAGTTCGCCGCCGTCGAGATAGCGTCCTGGATCCTCGAGCTCCGAGACGTGGACCCCGGTGATGGTGCGTGCGGCGTCGAAGGGGGCCAGTGGACGCAGGGAACTGCCGGCCAGGCTGACGAGCTCTCCGAGGGACACCATGCCCTCATTGTGCGTGATGCACAGCGTTCTCGTAAAGACTGGGCGAAGTGTGCGCATGGACGGATGCGCTTCGCCCTAGCGTCGACCTCATGACCTCCGTTCCCCACCTGCTCACCGAGATCCCCGGGCCGCGATCGCGTGCGCTCCACGCGCAGCGCGATGCCGCCGTCGCCTCCGGATTCGGCGTCACGCTGCCCGTGTTCATCGCCAGCGCTGGCGACTCGACCCTCGAGGACGTCGACGGCAACACGCTCATCGACCTCGCATCCGGCATCGCCGTCACCAGCGTCGGCGCCGCCAACCCCCGCGTGCGGCAGAACGTCGCGGCGCAGCTCGACCGCTTCACCCACACCTGCTTCATGGTGACCGAGTACGAGGGCTTCGTCCGTGTCGCCGAATGGCTCAACAATCATGCGCCCGGCGACTTCGAGAAGAAGACCGGCCTGTTCAGCACCGGCGCGGAGGCGGTCGAGAACGCGGTGAAGATCGCCCGCGCCCACTCCGGTCGACCGGGGATCCTGGTGATCGACGAGGCGTACCACGGCCGGTCGCTGCTGACCATGGCCATGACGGCCAAGGAGCACCCGTACAAGACCTCGTTCGGCCCGTTCCCCGGCGACGTCGTGCGCGGGCCCAACGCGAATCCCCTCCGCGGCGCCGGACCGGACGAGGCCCTCGCCGAGATCGAGCGCCTCATCCTCGCGCACGGCGCCGAGTACTTCGCGGCCCTCGTCGTCGAACCGATCCAGGGCGAGGGTGGGTTCATCGTTCCCGCTGAGGGGTTCCTCGCCGGTCTTCGTCGCATCGCAGACGCCTACGGCATCATCCTGGTCATCGATGAGATCCAGACCGGCCTCGGCCGCACGGGCCGTCTGTTCGCGAGCGAGCACGAGGCGATCGCCGGCGACATCACGCTGACCGCGAAGGCACTCGGCGGCGGGCTGCCCCTGAGCGCCGTCACCGGCCGTGCCGACATCATGGACGCCGCGCACACGGGCGGCCTGGGTGGCACCTACGCGGGCAACCCGCTGGCCTGCGCCGCCGCGCTCGCCGTGTTCGAGGCGCTCGCGGAGCCGGACCTGCTCCCACGCGTGGCCGGCATCGAACAGCGCATCCGCCGCCACCTCGAACCGCTCCTGATCGAGCTCGACCAGGTCGCACAGGTGCGGGGGCGCGGGGCGATGATGGCGATCGAGTTCGCCGACCCCGGAACGCTCGATCCGCGGCCCGACCTCGCCCAGCGCATCTCGGCGGCGTGCCACGCGGCCGGCGTCATCACGCTGACCTGCGGCACCTTCGGCAACGTCATCCGCCTGCTTCCCCCGCTGGTCATCGACGACGCCGTGCTCGAGGCGGGGCTCGAGATCCTCGTCGCATCCATCCGCTCCATCGCCGCCGAGGAGGCAGCCGCATGACCACCGTTCCCGACCTTCTCGACTTCGACGAGATGCTCTCCGCCGAGGAGCGCGCGACGCGCGACCGCGTGCGGGCGTTCGTCGATGCGCGCGTGCGCCCGCACATCGCCGGCTGGTACGACGAGGCGATCTTCCCCACCGAGCTCGTGCCGGAGCTGGCCGACCTCGGAGTGCTCGGCATGCATCTGAGCGGCTACGGCTGCGCCGGTCGCAGCGCCGTGGAGTACGGGCTGGCGGCGATGGAGCTCGAGGCGGGCGACTCCGGGCTGCGCACCTTCGTGTCGGTGCAGGGGTCGCTGGCGATGAGCGCGATCCACAAGCACGGCAGCGAGGAGCAGAAGCAGGAGTGGCTCCCGCGGATGGCGCGGGGCGAGGTCATCGGCTGCTTCGGGCTCACCGAGCCGAACTCCGGATCGGACCCGTCCAGCATGACGACCTTCGCGCGCCGCGACGGCGACGGATGGGTGATCAACGGAGCCAAGCGCTGGATCGGTCTCGCCTCGATCGCCCAGGTCGCCATCATCTGGGCGCAGACCGACGACGGCATCCGGGGGTTCATCGTCCCCACGGACTCCGAGGGCTTCGTCGCGACGCCCATCGCCCCGAAGCTGTCGATGCGCGCATCGATCCAGTGCGACATCACGCTCACCGATGTGCGGCTGCCCGCCGAGGCGCAGCTCCCCGAGGCGCGGGGCCTGCGTGCCCCGTTCTCTTGTCTGAACGAAGCCCGCTACGGCATCGGGTGGGGCGTCATCGGCGCCGCGCGCGACAGCTATGCCACGGCGTTATCGTACTCGCTCACGCGCATGCAGTTCAACCAGCCCATCGCCTCGTTCCAGCTCACCCAGCAGAAGCTCGTCGACATGGCCGTCGAGATCGAGAAGGCGCAGCTGCTCGCGCTGCGACTCGGTCGTCTCAAGGATGCCGGCTCTCTCGCCCCGCACCAGATCTCGGTCGCGAAGCTCAGCAACACGCGGGCCGCGATCGCGATCGCCCGAGAGGCGAGGACGATCCTCGGCGGCAACGGCGTCTCGGGCGAGTATTCGCCGCTGCGCCATGCCGCGAACCTGGAATCCGTGCGCACCTACGAGGGGACGGACGAGATCCACACGCTCGTGCTCGGCGCGCACATCACGGGCATCCCGGCGTTCCGCAACACCACCATCGAGGGAGCATCATGACCGTCATCGCCCTGCGCCACTTCATCGACGGTGCCTGGATCGAGGGGGCCGGCGAAGCTCTCGTCGATGTGAACCCGAGCCGTCCGAGTGACATCGTCGCGGAAGGGCCGGGGGCCTCCGAGACCGACGTCGACCGGGCCTACAGCGCCGCCAGGGCGGCGTTCGACGGCTGGCGGCGGACGCCTGCTCGGGCGCGGGCGGCGATCCTGCTGCGTGCGGCCGACATCATCGACGCGCACCGCGACGAATGGGGGCGCGAGCTGGCCCGCGAAGAGGGCAAGACGGTCGCCGAGGCGATCGCCGAGACCGGTCACTCCGCGAACATCCTGCGCTTCCATGCGCAGGAGGTCGAGCGGCAGAGCGGCGGCGTCTTCGAGTCGCCGAGCCCGGGGGAGCGGATCCTCGTGATCCGCCGCGCCGTCGGCGTGATCGGGGCGATCACCCCCTTCAACTTCCCGATCTCGATCCCGGCGTGGAAGCTCGCGCCGGCACTGGTGTGGGGCAACACGGTGGTCTGGAAGCCGGCCACGTTCGTCCCCGTGCTCGCGATGCGCTTCGCCGAGGCGCTGGAGCAGGCGGGACTGCCCCACGGTGTGCTGAACCTGGTCAACGGCACGGCAGCCGTCGGCGAGGCGATCGTGTCGCATCCGGATGTGGACGCCGTGACCTTCACCGGCTCCACGAAGGTCGGACGGCTCATCGCCGCGCAGCTGGCCGCCCGCGGCATCCCGTTCCAGGGCGAGATGGGCGGCAAGAACGCCGCGCTGGTGCTCGCGGATGCCGACCTCGACGTCGCGGTGGAGCAGGTGGCGATCGGCGCGTTCCGCGCGGCAGGGCAGAAGTGCACGGCGACGTCGCGCGTGATCGTGCACGAGGCCGTGGCCGACGAGTTCCTCCGCCGCCTCGCGATCCGCACCGAGCGGATGGTCGTGGGCGATGCGCAGGACGAGGGCGTCGAGGTCGGACCCGTCGTCGACGTCGCGGCTCGCGACCGCGTCGCCGCTGCCCTGGTGCGGGCCAGGACCACGGCGACACCGGTCGTCGCCCCGGCGCCGTACTCGTCCGGTGCCCTGGCCGAGGGCTACTTCATCCCGCCGTCCGTGTTCGAGCTGCACGAGGACGCGCCCGGCGAGCTGTGGACCGAGGAGCTCTTCGGCCCCGTCGTCGGTGTGCGCAGGGTCCCCAGCACGGAGGCCGGCATCGCACTGGTGAACGACAGCGAGTACGGGCTCTCCACCGCGGTGTTCACCACGGGCCTGGCCGAGGCGCTCAGCGCGATCGAGGACATCAGGGTCGGTGTCGTGCACATCAACTCCGCCTCGGCCGGGGCCGATCTGCACGTGCCGTTCGGCGGCAGCGGGGCGAGCGCGCTCGGCCCGAAGGAGCAGGGGGCGGCGGCCAGGGAGTTCTTCACGGAGACGGCGACGGTCTACCTGCGCGGCTGAGACATCGGGTCGGAGCACCCCCACCGTCGTGTCCGATTTCCGCCAGTGCGTGTCGGGGGCGCGTGACAGAGTGGGGGCATGAGCCTTCCCCTGACCGACTTCGACGAGCGGTATCGTGCCATCAGCGCACGCGACACCCGCTTCGACGGGCAGTTCGTGACGGCCGTGAGTTCGACCGGCATCTACTGCCGTCCGAGCTGCCCCGCCCGCACCCCGAAGCCGCAGAACGTGACGTTCTATCCGACCAGCGCGGCCGCCCACGAAGCGGGCTACCGCGCGTGCAAGCGCTGCCTTCCCGAGGCGGCGCCCGGGTCTCCGGCATGGGATGTCCGCGGCGACACGGCGGCGCGCGCCATGCGCCTGATCGCCTCCGGCGTCGTGGAGCGCGAGGGGGTGCCCGGCCTGGCCGCGCGTCTCGGATACTCGAGCAGGCACCTCACCCGGCTCCTCACGACCGAGCTCGGCGCCGGGCCGCTGGCGCTCGCGCGCGCGCATCGGGCGCACACCGCACGGATGCTGCTGGTCGGCACCGACATGGCCGTCTCCGACGTCGCCTTCTCGGCGGGCTTCGCCAGCATCCGGCAGTGCAACGACACGATCCGCGAGGTGTTCGGCCTCACCCCGGGGGAGCTGCGGGCGCGACGGCGCCTGCCGGCGTCCGCCGTCCCCGGAGCCATCGACCTCGTGCTGCCCTACCGCGGCCCGCTCGACGCGAGCGGGATCTTCGCCTGGATGTCGGCGCGCGCGGTCGCGGGGGTCGAGGAGGCGGGAGAGAACTCGTTCTCCCGCCACCTGCGCATGGACGGAGGTCCGGCGTGGTTCGAGGTGCGTCAGGATGAGTCGGCGCGTCTGCATCTGCGCGCTCGTGTCGCTCGTCTGGGTGATCTCGCGCCCCTCGTATCGACCGTGCGGCGGATCTTCGACCTCGACGCCGATCCGCTCGCGATCGACGAGGCGCTCTCCGCGCACGCCGAGTTGGCGCCGCTGGTGGCCCGCACCCCCGGCATCCGGGTGCCCGGATCGGCCGACCCGCACGAGATGCTCATCCGCGCGATGATCGGGCAGCAGATCACGGTGGTGGCCGCACGCACCGCGCTCACGGCGCTCACCGAGGCGCTGGGAGAGCGCACCGAGAACGGGCTGCTGTTCCCCACCATGTCGGCGATCGCCGAGCACGGCGCCGAGGTGCTGCGCGGCCCTGCCGCCCGCATCCGCGCCATCACCGGCGCCGCCGCCGCGCTCGCCGACGGGTCGCTCGCACTCACCGTGGGAGACGACGGTCCCACGCAGCGCGCGGCACTGCTGGCGATGCCGGGCATCGGACCGTGGACGGCCGACTACGTGCGCATGCGCGTGCTCGGCGACCCCGACGTGCTGCTCCCCGGCGACGTGGCGCTGCGGGCCGGGGCCGCGGCCTCCGGCCTTCCCGGCGACCCGCGCCCGCTCACGGCGTGGGCCGAGCGCACGGCTCCCTGGCGCAGCTACCTCAGCGCGCACCTCTGGCGCGCGGCCCCCGTACGGCAACCGGCGGCCCGGCGGACCGCATCCGCGCGCCCGTCGATCCGCGTCGAAGACACGACCTCCAAGGAGACATCATGACCGCGATCATCCAGACCATCGACACCCCCGACGGTGCCTTCACGATCCTCGCCGACGACCGCCAGCGTGTGCTCTCGTCCGGGTGGACCACCGACGTCGAGGCCATCCTCGGGCGCCTGTCCGCCGCTGCCAGGCCCGCGCAGGTCCGCGAAGGCGAGACGGATGCCGCTGACGCCGCGCTGGCCTACTACGCCGGCGACCTCTCCGCGATCGACGCCGTGGCGGTGAAGCAGTCCGGCACGGTTCTGCAGCTCACCGGCTGGTCGCAGCTCCGCGCCATCGCGCCGGGGGAGCCGCTGACCTACACGGGCTTCGCCGCACGGTTGGACAACCCGCGGGCGGTGCGCGCGGCGGCATCCATCTGCGCTCGCAATGCACCGGCGCTGTTCGTCCCGTGCCACCGGGTGCTGCGCACGGACGGCACGCTCGGCGGCTTCGCCTGGGGGATCGACGTCAAGGAGAGCCTGCTGGCGCGTGAGTCGATCGGGCGCTGAGCCGAGGAGTTCGCCTCGCCGCGGGAATGACTCTTGCGCTCAGCTGGTTCACAGGAATAGGCTGGTGGGCTGTCGCGCCGACCGGACGACATCGCCGAGCCCCTGAGGAGGACACCATGACCACGATCTTCGTCACGCAGATCGCAGCTCTCGGCTCGACCCCGGTGCGTCCGCTCGGTTAGAGCCGCATCGCGCGCCCGATCAGGGCCAGCCGCATCGGATGCCGGGCCTCCAGGGCCTGCTCTCGCATCCGCCTCTCCTTCCTCACCCGCTCTTCGCTCGAAACTCTCTGAGAGACATGTCTTCCTCGCCTTCTTCGCAGACCACCGCGTCTTCCCTGTCCACTCCCGCCGCGCTGTGGCGGCTGAAACCCTTCGTGAAGCCCGTCATCTGGCGGCTCGCCGGGGGTGCTGCCAGCGCCCTCATCGCGGCCGTCATCGCCCTCATGATCCCCATCGTGCTCGAGCAGATCATCAGCGGACCCGTCCGCGACGGTGAGATCAGCGCGATCATCTGGGGAGCTCTCGCGGTCTTCGCGCTCGCTCTCGGCGAGGCCCTCATGGTCTGGCTGCGACGCCAGTTCGTGCTGAACCCGGCCACCGAGGTCGAGTACAAGATGCGCACCGAGCTCTACTCGCGTCTGCAGACCCTGCCGGTGTCGTTCCACGACCGGTGGGGCTCCGGCCAGCTGCTCAGCCGCATGATGCAGGACATCGGTCTCATCCGCCGCTGGCTCGCGTTCGGACTCGTGCTGCTCGTGGTCAACATCCTCACGATCATCATCGGCTCGGTGCTGCTGTTCCGCTGGCACTGGCTGCTCGGCACGATCTTCCTCGTCACGGCGATCCCGCTGTGGATCCGCGGCTACCTGTTCGAGAAGCGCTACGGCGCGCTCACCCGGCGCAGCCAGGACCAGGCCGGTGACCTCGCCACCAGCGTCGAGGAGAGCGTGCACGGCATCCGCGTGCTGAAGGCGTTCGGTCGCGGGAAGCACGCGCTCAGCCGCTTCAGCCGCCAGGCCGAGACCCTGCGCGAGACGGAGATGAGCAAGGCTCGCGCGATCGCGTCGATCTGGTTCTGGCTCGACCTCATGCCGCAGATCGCCTTCGGCCTCAGCCTGATGTCGGGTATCTGGCTGATCTCGCAGGGGCAGATCGGCGAGGCCCAGCTGTTCGCGTTCTTCGCGATGGCCGTGGTGCTGCGCTGGCCCATCGAGTCGATCGGCTTCCTGTTCTCGTTCATGCTCGACGCCCGCACGGCCACCGACCGCGTGTTCGACATCTTCTCCGAGACCAACACCATCACCGACCCGGAGAACCCCGTGCACATCGCGAGCCCGCGCGGAGAGCTCGCCTTCGAGAACGCGCACTTCCGCTATCAGGACGCCGGTGCGCACGAGCGCGATCTGCTCGACGGCATCGACCTGGTGCTGCGTCCCGGCGAGACGATGGCGCTGGTGGGACTCACCGGCAGTGGCAAGACCACGCTCACGACCCTCCCCACGCGTCTGTACGACGTGACCGGCGGCAGGGTCACGCTCGACGGTGTCGACGTGCGCGACCTCCCGCTGTCGGAGCTCCGACAGCACATCGCCATGGCCTTCGAAGACGCCACGTTGTTCTCGGCGACCGTTCGAGAGAACGTGCTGCTCGGGCGCGCCGAGCTCGACGTGCACAGCGAAGAGGGCGAGCGCGTGATGCGTGAAGCGCTGCAGGTGGCTCAGGCCGGCTTCGTGGACTCGCTGCCCGACGGTGTGGAGACCGTGATCGGCGAGGAGGGGCTCAGCCTCTCGGGAGGTCAGCGTCAGCGACTCGCCCTCGCCAGGGCGGTGGCGGCGAACCCGAAAGTCCTCGTGCTGGACGACCCGCTGTCGGCGCTCGACGTCGACACCGAGGCGCTCGTGGAGGAGGCTCTGCGCCACGTGCTCGCCGAGACCACGGCCATGATCGTGGCCCACCGGCCGTCGACCGTCGCACTCGCCGACCGCGTCGCGCTGCTCGAGGCAGGACGCGTCACGGCGGTGGGCACCCACTCCGAGCTGCTGAAGACGAGCCGCCACTACCGGCACGTCATCTCCAGCCTGGAGGCCGAGGAAGCGGCACGCACCGGGGCGATCCCGGTGGTCCGCGATGAACAGACCGAGATCGCCGATGAGGTCCGCGAGGGCCTGGGAGCGGCGTCCGCCGACGATGCGTCGATCACCGACAAGGAGGTGCAGCGATGAGCTCCGCCATCACCGGAACCCAGGACGAGGACCGCTCGCGGTACACGCGCGAGGAGAGCGCGGCGATCCGTCGTCGGTCGCTCCGGCTGCTCGGATCCCTGGTCAGCCCGTTGAAGCTGCGGATCGTCCTCGCCGCCGTCGTGCTCGTGATCTCGACCGCGCTGCAGGTCGCCGGTCCGATCCTCATCAGCATCGGCCTCGACCGCGCGCTGCCCGCGGCGATCGAACAGGCCGACTGGATGCCGACGTTCATGATCGGCGGCATCTATCTGCTGGCGGGTGCCCTCGCCGCTGTCCTGATCGCCTGGTACGTCATCATCGCCGCCAAGCTGACCCAGGCGGTGCTGCTGGATCTGCGCAAGCGGATCTTCCTGCACACCCAGCGCCTCAGCCTGGAGTTCCACGAGTCGTACACGTCCGGCCGCATCATCTCGCGGCAGACCAGCGACCTCGACTCGATCAAGGAGCTCCTCGACGGCGGCCTGAACGAGCTCGTCTCCGGCGTGCTCTTCGGACTCTTCACGTTCATCGCCCTGTGCTTCTGGGACTGGCAGTCCGGACTGATCCTCGCGATCGGCGGCGTGCCGCTGTTCTTCCTGATGCGCTGGTTCTACTCGCGCTCGCAGCTCGTCTACCGGGAGTCGCGCGTCATCAGCGCGAAGGTGATCGTGCAGTTCGTGGAGACCATGACCGGTATCCGCGCCGTGAAGGCGTTCCGCAAGGAGCCGCGCAATGACGTGGCGTTCCAGGAGGTCGCGGGGGACTACCGCGATGTCAACCGCCGCTCGATGCTGCTGTTCGGCACGTTCGAGCCGGGGCTCATGGGAGTGGCCGCGCTCGTGCTCGGCATCGTCGTGCTGTGGGGCGGCATCCGCGTCTCCGAGGGGGTGCTCACGGTCGGTGTGCTGCTGTCCGCCGTGCTGTACGTGCGCAACTTCTTCGCGCCCATGCAGGAGATCGCGATGTTCCTGAACTCCTACCAGTCCGCCACCGCGGCGCTGGAGAAGGTGTCCGGAGTGCTCGAGGAGGTGCCGACCGTTCCGGACCCCGAGAAGCCGGTCGACCTGTGGGAGTCCCGCGGACACATCGAGTTCGACGAGGTGACCTTCGGCTACAACGGCGAGAAGACGATCCTCCCGAACTTCTCGCTCGACATCCCAGCGGGCCAGACGATCGCGCTGGTGGGCACGACCGGTGCGGGCAAGTCCACGCTGGCGAAGCTGATCTCGCGCTTCTACGACCCCTCGCTGGGGCGCGTGACGCTCGACGGCATCGACCTGCGTTCGCTGCACCCGAAGGATCTGCGTCGCGCCATCGTGATGGTGACGCAGGAGGCCTACCTGTTCAGCGGCACCGTGGCGGACAACATCGCGCTCGGCAAGCCCGACGCGACGCTGGACGAGATCAGGGCGGCAGCCCGCGCGGTCGGCGCCGACGAGTTCATCTCGTCTCTGCCAGACGGCTACGGCACCGACGTGAACAAGCGTGGTGGCCGGGTGTCGGCGGGTCAGCGCCAGCTGATCTCGTTCGCCAGGGCGTTCCTCGCCGACCCGGCGGTGCTGATCCTCGACGAGGCCACGGCATCTCTCGACATCCCGTCCGAGCGGCTGATCCAGGATGCCCTGCAGACGCTGCTCAAGGATCGCACCGCGATCATCATCGCGCACCGTCTCTCGACGGTCGCGATCGCCGACCGGGTGCTGGTGATGGAGCACGGCGAGATCATCGAGGATGACACCCCCGCAGCCCTGATCGGCGGCACCGGCAAGTTCGCGCAGCTGCACGCGGCGTGGCAGGAGACCCTGGTCTAGGCCTAGCGCGCAGGTTCCGCGGCCTTTGTGAAGTTCGGCGGCCACATCGTGCGGATGTGGCCGCCGAACGTGCATCCGGCCGCAGAAGTGTCGGCGCCGGTCACCGTCTGCGCGTCGCCGGAGGGAGATGCAGGCCGCGCGCGATGGCCGCAGCGACCGTGCGTTCGACGCCTGCCCAGTCGTGCAGGATCTGCGCGTAGGTGAATCGGATCACGGTGTACCCGCGCAAGCGGAGTTCGGCGTCGTGCGCGACATCCCGGCCGCGGTCGGCAGAGCGCGAATGATGAGCGAAGCCGTCGAGCTGGATCACCAGGTGGCTCCCGAGCACGACATCCACATCATGTCCGGCGAGGCGCACCTGCTGGCGGATCGGGATGCCCCAGCCGCTCAGACGGACGACGAAGACGGTCTCCAGGCCCGAATCCGACCTTCCGCGGACGGCGTGCGCGAGTTCGCGTGACGCGCGATCGCGCCAGCGCACCGCCCGCAGGGATGCGACGTCGAGGGACTCCCGCTTCATCGCCGATTCCCAGATCGTCATCGCGTCCTCGTAGTCGAAGCATCGCGCGACGTGGGCCAGAGCATCCTCGATGGACGCCACCAGAGCTCTGGGGCCGACATCGACCAGAGGCTCGGACCAGTGCAGCACCGCGTCACCGGTGTGGCGATGCGCGTTCGCCCCGACGTGCAGGTGGGTTCCGGCCGGCGCATCCTCGGGAATCCACCAATCCCTTCGCCGGGCGAGCGAGAGGCACGTGAGCCTGGCGGATGCGGCGGCGGCCGCGCGGAGATCCTGCGGTGCAGCCGTGGTGGCGATCCACTTCGCACGGATGCGCTCCACCTCACCACGGCGGATCGCCGCTCTGATCCGAGACGGTGGATACCCGTGCTCCCGCGCATCCTCACGGTGCACGATGCCGCCTCGAGTCGTCACCCAGGTCCTCAGGTCCATCCCGACAGCATCATGTCCGGAGGCTCGCCCCGATGACGGTCTGCGCGGTGTCTGCGCACAGGTATGCACGGGATGCCGATGTGCAGAGTCAGTGGGTGCCGGTGGGGCCGAGCTCGCGGCGACCGGAATGACGGAGGGATGCAGGTTCTGCGGCCGGAGGTGGGGCATGCGGCCGCAGAACCTGCGCGAGGCCGTAGAACCTGGGCTGAGACTCGCCCCTCAACAGCGCCGAGGCAGTCTGCGACCGGAGGGGCACTGGGTAGCATCGAAGAATGGACCCGTTGATGCTCGTCGCCGAGTGGTGGTGGATCGCGCCCGTCGCGGCCGGCGGGGTCACTGCGGGGGCGATCGGCATGCGCCGTCGTTCCCGCTCGAGCGGCCGACGTCTCGCGGTCGACGCGGCCCGTCATGATCTGAAGATCGCACAGACGGCGATCGTCGAGAAGAAGGCTGCGGTGAAGGTCGCCAGGGCCGACGTGGCACACGTGTCCGCCGAACGCGCTGCGCGCCGCGCGACGCCGGAGCAGGTCGCCAGTGCCAAGCGGATGCTGCGCGACGCCGAGCGCGACGTGAAAGCCGCAGCAGCCGACATCAAAGCCAGGCAGGCGCGGCTGCAGGCGGCCCGTGCGGCCATCCCCGCCGCGTCCGCACCCCGGCCCCTTGATCGGCTGCGGTCCGACCACGACGCGATCGTGGTGCAGTGGATGCAGTACGAGACCGATCCGGCGCGTCAGATCGCGTATCCCGCCATGACCGACGTGAAGCAGCCGGCGACGGCCGCGTACCTCCGGGCGGCCGGTCGCGCGACCGATCTTCGCCGCGAGGCCGGCGATCGGCCGACACCCACGGAGTTCGCGGCCTACCGCGACGGTGTGGCGCAGCTCGCGCGGGCGTTCGAGATCGCCGAGCACGCCGCTCGTGTCGCGGCAGGCGAGCGCTCCGCAGCGCCCGCGTGGCAGGACGCGGCGCAGGATGCCATCAGCCGCTCCGCCGAGGCCATCGACCGGGCCGCCGAAGCCGCGGCGACGGCCTTCACCGCGTGGACCGCGCGGGGACGCAAGCCTCCGCGCCCCCCGCGCGACGACGCCTGATCCCGCGCTACGCCCCGACCGTCCGGGTGCGCACCAGCTTCCGGTACCAGTGGCCCGAGTCCTTGACCGTGCGTTCGAGCGAGTCGAAGTCGACGCGCACGATGCCGAAGCGCTTGGCGTAGCCGTAGCCCCACTCGAAGTTGTCCAGCAGCGACCACACGAAGTAGCCGCGCAGATCCACGCCGCGATCGAGAGCCCGGTGCGCCGCCGTGAAGTGGCGCCGCAGGTAGTCCGTGCGCTCGGGGTCGGGCACGGAGCCGTCGTCGGCGACCTCGTCATCGAACGCGGCACCGTTCTCGGTGACCATGAGCGGCTGCGCGGGGAACTGCTCCGACAGCGACACCAGCAGCTCTTCCAGTCCCTCCGGCGCGATGTTCCAGCCCATCGCCGTGTACGGCCCCGGCTGCTCGACGAACTCCACGATCCGGTCGCTGCCCGGCCAGGCGGTGCCGCCGGTGGTGCCCTTGTGGCCGTCGTTCTGCTGCTGCTCAGAGACGCCGTCCCACAGCCGCACGGTCGCGGTGGAGTAGTAGTTCACGCCCAGCACGTCGATCGGCTGGTTGATCGTCGCGAGATCGTCGTCCGCGACGAAGCTCCAGTCCGTGACCTCCGCGGTGTCGGCGAGCAGGTCTGCCGGGTACTCGCCGCGCAGCATCGGGCCGGTGAACGCGCGGTTCGCGAGGGCGTCGATGCGACGGACGGCCTCGGCCGATCCCTCGCCCTGCCCTCGGAGCACGTGGAAGTTCAGGGTCACGGAGTAGTCGGGATCGCCGGTCGAGGTCGCGCGCAGCGCCTGAACCGCGCGTCCGTGCGCGAGGTTCAGATGGTGCACGGCGGAGAGCGCGGATGCCGGTTCGTGACGCCCCGGCGCGTGGCCGCCCTGGCCGTAGCCGAGGTAGGCGGAGCACCAGGGCTCGTTGAGCGTGGTCCAGGTGTGCACGCGATCACCCAGGGCCGTGCCCATGATCTCGGCGTAGCGCTCGAAGGCGTCGGTCGTGGCGCGCGACGTCCAGCCGCCGGCATCCTCCAGGTACTGGGGGAGGTCCCAGTGATACAGCGTCGCGACCGGGCGGATGCCGCGTGCGAGCAGTCCGTCGACCAGGCGCGAGTAGAAGTCGATCCCCGCCTGGTTGACGTCGCCTGCGGCGGTGGGGACGATGCGCGGCCACGCGATCGAGAAGCGGTACGCCTGCAGACCGAGGTCCGCCATCAGGTCGAGGTCTTCGTCGACGCGGTGGTAGTGGTCGCACGCCACGTCGCCCGTGTCGCCGTTCCAGACCTTCCCCGGCGTCCGGCTGAACGTGTCCCAGATCGAGGGAGTGCGACCGTCCTCGGCCGCGGCGCCTTCGATCTGGTATGACGCGGTCGCGGAGCCGAACGTGAAGCCCTCGGGGAACACGAGGCCGGAGCCGCGGTAGTCGTCTCGCGGGATGAGCGGCGTGGTCATTCGGTGATCTCCTCGAGGTCGACGGTGTAGGTCTCGGCGCGACCTGAGGGATCGGTCACGGTCACCGAGGCGGTTCCCGTGCCGCCCGCGAAGACACGCAGCTGCAGTCCGTCATGGTAGTCGTACTCCGGGCCGTCCACACGGGCGCCCCAGGGCAGAACGGTGCCGGGGCGCACGTACAGCGGCAGGGAGTCGTAGCCGTGCGTCTCCCGTCGCCACGTGCCACCGGTCAGCCGCTCTCCCGTCAACAGCGAGGTCCACTCCCCGGCGGGCAGGTAGAACTCCACCTCGCCGTCGGCAGAAAACACCGGAGCGACGAGCAGGCTCGATCCGAGCATGTACTGCCGATCCAGGTAGCCGGCTGCGGGATCGTCGGGGAACTCGAGCGCCATCGGCCGCATCAACGGCACACCCGTGCGCGCGGCGTCGAGCCCGTGCTGGTAGAGGTATGGCATCAGCCGCATCTTCAGGTGCGTGAAGCGGCGGGTGACCTCCACGGCCTCGTCGTCGAAGGCCCACGGCACGCGGTAGGAGCTCGAGCCGTGGAACCGGGAGTGCGAGCCCAGCAGTCCGAATGCGGTCCAGCGCTTGAAGACACCCGCATCCGGTGTGCCCTCGAAGCCGCCGATGTCGTGGCTCCAGAACGCGAAGCCGCTCAGCGCGAGCGAGAGACCGCCGCGCAGGGTCTCCGCCATCGACGTGTAGGTCGAGGTGGAGTCGCCGCCCCAGTGCACCGGCATGCTCTGTCCTCCGGCCGTCGCCGACCGCGCGAACAGCACGGCGTCGCCCTCACCACGCGCATCCGTGAGCACGTCGAACACCGCACGGTTGTAGAGGTCGGTGTAGCGGTTGTGCATGCGCTCCGGGTCCGCGCCATCCGCCCAGACGACGTCGGTGGGGATGCGCTCGCCGAAGTCGGTCTTGAAGCAGTCGACGCCCTGAGCGACCAGGCGCCGCAGATGCCCCTGGTACCAGGCGGCCGCGTCGGGGTTCGTGAAGTCGACCAGGCCCATGCCGGCCTGCCACAGGTCCCACTGCCACACCGAGCCGTCGGCGCGCTGCACCAGGAAGCCCTGATCCGCGGCCTCCCGGAACAGCGGGGAGCGCTGTGCGATGTACGGGTTGATCCAGACACAGACGCGCAGATCCTTCTCGTGCAGGCGCGAGAGCATCCCGTCGGGGTCGGGGAAGACCCGCGGATCCCACTCGAAGTCGCACCAGTTGAACTCGCGCATCCAGAAACAGTCGAAGTGGAACACCGACACCGGCAGTTCACGTGCCGCCATCTCGTCGATGAAGGAGTTCACGGTCTGCTCGTCGTAGTCGGTGGTGAAGCTCGTCGACAGCCACAGGCCGTACGACCAGGCGGGCACGACCGGCGGACGACCGGTGAGCGCGGTGTAGCGCCCGAGCACATCCTTGGGCGTGGGGCCCGCGATCACGAAGTACTCGAGCTGTTCGCCCGACACCGAGAACTGCACGCGCTCGACGGCCTCGGAACCGATCTCGTAGGAGACGTGGCCCGCATCGTTGACCAGCACGCCGTAGCCGCGGTTGGACAGATGGAACGGCACGTTCTTGTACGCCTGCTCCGAGGAGGTGCCGCCGTCGGCGTTCCACACCTCCACCGACTGACCGTTCTTGACCAGGGGGCCGAAGCGCTCGCCGAGCCCGTAGATCAGCTCTCCGACGCCGAGATCGAGCTGCTCGTGCACGAAGGTGGTGGCCGCGGGGGTTCCCCCGCCCTGTCGTGCGTTGCTGACGATGCCGGGGTCGACCTGCGCGTCCGCGGTCAGCTGCACGTAGCCCTGGGCCTTGCTGCCGCTACCGGTGACCCGTCGTCCGTCGACCTCGAAGGAGAGGTCCCAGGGAGCGCCGGGGGAGACCTTCGCCACGAGACCGCCGGCGTCGAGGACTCCGCCGCTTTCGGTGAGCGACGTCGTCGCTGTCGAGGCACCGGCGCCGGGAAGGGGGAACCCGCCGTGCCAGCGCCCACCGGTGTGATGCGCGATGCGCACGCGGATGACGCCCTCGGCGGGCGACGACAGCGTGGTCGTCAGCACCGGCCGGTTGAGCACGTCTCCGCGCTTGCCGATCACCATGGTGGGGGCGGTGACGACGAGGCCGGGGCCGTCGGGGGTGTCTGCGGTCTCGGCGATGTCGTAGGCCTCCTGCGCGTAGAGCGCCGTGACGCCGGGGCGCAGCTGCCAGAACCCGTCGGTGAACTTCATTACTTGACTGCTCCTGCCGTGATGCCACGCGTCAGCGTGCGCTGGAAGATGAGGAAGAAGATGAGCGTGGGGATGATGCCCAGCAGCGCCGAGGCGCTGGTCGTGGTGACGTCCATGAGCCGATCACCCTGCAGCACACTGATCGCCACCGGGACGGTCTGGTTGGCGTTCGAGGCCAGGAAGGTCAGCGGGATCAGGAACTCGTTCCACGTCCAGATGAAGAAGAAGATGAGCAGCACCGACAGCGTCGGGCGGCTGATCGGGAAGACCACGCGCCAGAGGATCTGCCAGCGGGTCGCCCCGTCGAGCGATGCCGCCTCGAGGATCTCCTTGGGGAAGGTGCCGTAGACCGACGAGAGCAGGTAGGTGCCGAAGGCCGCCTGGATCACCGTGAACACGATGATCACCGCCCACACGTTGTCGTAGAGTCCGACGGATTTGAACATGTAGTACAGCGGGTAGAGCAGCGCCTCCTGCGGGAGCAGGTTCGCGAGCAGGAAGAGCAGCAC
Source organism: Microbacterium sp. NPDC087591 (assembly GCF_044743625.1). Lineage (NCBI taxonomy): Bacteria > Bacillati > Actinomycetota > Actinomycetes > Micrococcales > Microbacteriaceae > Microbacterium > Microbacterium sp. NPDC087591. The sequence goes on along the minus strand of NZ_JBIUWU010000001.1, from coordinate 542,163 downwards.
GATCCACGAGCGGCCGCGGACGCGTCCGATGCCGATCGCGAAGGCGTTGAGCATCGAGATCACGACGGCGAGCACCGCGACGATCCCGGAGATGAAGATCGAGTTCCACACCTTCTCGGGGAAGTTGACGCGCTCCCAGAACTTGGTGATGCCGCCGAAGTCGAGCGTCTCGGGGAAGGCGAGCGGCCCGGACGTCGCGTAATCGACGGGTGACTTGAACGAGTTCACCAGCACGAGGTAGAACGGCGCGATCACCAGGAGAGCGCCGACGATGACGAGCGCCAGGAGCAGCCAGTCCACCGGGCGCTTCTTGGTCATGCCCCCGCGGGGGCGGCTCTTGCCCGGTTTTCCGGTCACGATGGCAGTCGTGGCGTGCATCACAGGCCCGCCCTTTCCTTGCGTTCGAGGGAGTTCTGCACGCGGATGAAGATGATCGACACGATGACCACGACGATCGTGAGCACGGTGGCGATGGTGGCGCCGTAGCCGACGTTCCGCTTGGTGAAGAACTCCTGGTAGGCGTAGTACGCGGGCACCAGGGTGGCGCCGGCGGGTCCGCCGCGGGTGATGATGTAGACCGGGCCGAAGACCTTGAGCGCCGCGATCGTGCAGGTCAGGGTGACCACGAAGATCTCCGGACGGATGATGCTCATGGTGATGGCGGTGAAACGCTGCAGCCAGTTGGCGCCGTCGAGCTCGGCTGCCTCGTAGAGCTCGGGGTCCACGCGCTGGAGGGCTGCCATGAACACGACGACTGGATACCCCAGCTGCACCCAGACCATCACGAGCATCAGTACGATCAGCGCCGACGGCATCTGCCCCAGCCAGTCGTAGGCGGGGACGCCGAACGCGCCGAGGATCTGGTTGAGCGCGCCGTCACCGCCCGGGCGTACGATCCAGCCGATCACGATGCCGGCGACGGCGATCGGCAGGATCTGCGGGAGGTAGTAGGTCGCCCGCAGGAAGGCGCCGACCTTGCCGCCGAACTTGCGCCCCACGACGTCGAACAGGAGCGCGGCGACGATCAGTCCGACGATCGTCGGCACGACCACCATCGCGAGGATCATCCACACGGAGTTCGTGAACGATGTCCAGAAGTCGCTGTCGGTCAGGATCTTCTGCCAGTTCCCGAGACCGATGAACTCGGGGGCGCGCACGCCCTTCCACTTCGTGAAGGTCAGGTACACGTTCCAGATGAGCGGCACGATGACGATGACCAGCAGCAGCACGAAGCCGGGGAGCAGGTAGAGCCAGTACCCGCCGGTTCCACCGCTGCGCTGTGGGATCGACGGTTCTTCCGGGGGGAGCGCCGTGCGGCGCTCACGGGTGGCGAGAGACATGTTCAACTCCAGGAGGATGCGGGGGCGGCGCCGTCAGCGCCGCCCCCACGGATGTGGATCAGCGGAATTCCGCGGTGCCTTCGTCGTACTGTTCGCCGAGGTTGGCGTTGGTGGTCTTCACGTCCTGCACACCGGTGACCAGGCCCTGCAGCTCCTGCACGATCACGTCGTAGAAGCCGGGGGCGGGCCAGTCCGGGTAGAACGAGAGGCCGTCGGCGTCGAGGACGCCGTTGAACGTCGCGATGAGCTCCGCGCTCTTCTCGTCGGTGATGTCGGCCGAGTCGGCGGCGACCGGGAGACCGCCGTTGTTGCCGATGATCGCCTGGATCTCCGGACGCATCGTGATGTCGATGAACTGGTAGGCGAGGTCCTTGTTCGCGGCGTTCTCGGGAACGACCCACAGGTTGCCCGAGGAGCCGAGCGAGAGGTCGGCGCCGGGGAACGCGGTCATGGTCCAGTCGAAGCCGGTCGCCTCGGAGACGAAGCGTCCGAACCACCACGAGCCGGACACGAAGATCGGTGAGGTCCCGTTGATGAACGAGACTCCGGCGTCCTCGGCCTTGACCGACGACACGTCGGAGGCGATGTAGCCCTTGTCGACGTACTCCTTCAGCGTCTCGGTCGCGGAGGTGATCTCCGGACCCTGCCAGTCGACCGGGTTCTTGTAGAGCTGGTAGTCGTCGACGAAGCCGCGATCGCCCTCGAGCAGCGCGAGCTGGTACCAGAGCTGTCCGAGCGGGTACTCGGCGCCGGCCTCGGCGAGCGGGGTGACGCCCTGCGCGACGAAGGCGTCGAGGACGTCGACGAACTCGTCATAGGTCGTCGGGATCTCGAGCCCTGCGGCCGCGAACGCGTCCTTGTTGTAGTACACGCCGACGAACTCGCCGTAGTTCGGGATGCCGAACCAGGTGTCGCCTCCCATGACGCCGTCTTCGGTGTACTTCGCGGTCGTCTGCAGCGACGGCGCGAGCTTCTCGTCCCAGCCGTACTCGTCGACGGCGTCGGAGATGTCGCTGATGAGCCCGGTGGAGGCCAGGAAGCCGGCCGTGGCGTTGCCCTTGTTGAACTCCATCAGGTCGGGGGCCGCGTCGGTGTCGAGCACCTGGCTGGCGGTCTTCTGGATCTGCTCGAAGGACTTCTCCTCGAACTCGACCGTGGCGCCGGTCTCCTCTTCGAAGATCGTGATGGCTTCTGCCCAGGCCTTGCCCATCGCGCTGTCCGCACCCTCGTAGTGCCAGAGCTTGAGGGTGTCGCCGCCGCCGCTGTCGCCGTCGCCACCTGCGGTGCAGCCGCTCAGCACCACGCCTGTCGCGGTGAGGGCGGCCAGCATGGCCAAGGTCTTCGTCCTGCGGATGTTCCGTGCCATCGTCGGCACTCCTTTCTCGGTGGCCCCATGGGCCGGACACTTCACTGGGTCGGGATGTTCAGTTGTGGTGATCGCAATCATCGAAGCGTTTCGACTGCGGCGATGGAAGAAGGCGCGGTGCGCGCCGGTGGTCACTCGCGGCGAGGCGGGACGGAGCCGGCGGCGCGGTAGGTGGGCGGGATGAGGTGGATGCGCGGGGGGAGCCGCGGATCCTCGAGTCTCTGTACGGCGATCTCGACGGCGAGCTCGCAGGAGTCCTGCGGGACGAGAGGAATCGTGTCGACGGCGACGGGAAGCGACCCGGTGTCGAAGGAGGCGGCGGCCGAGACGATCGCGACGTCGACGCCGACCCGGAGGTCGCGGTCGGCGAGGACGGCGAGGAGGGCTTCGTGCACATCGTTCACGGCATGCACGATGAAGGCGCGGATGCCGTCGTCGAGCGCTGCCTCCGCGGACGCGCGCACGGCCGCCATGTCAGTGATGACGGATCCGGTCGCCGTCCAGGAGAGGTCGACGCCGCGGGAGGCGCTGCGCTCCTGCACGCCGCGGAGCAGGCGGCGGGGGAAGTTCGACTTGCGGTACGAGACCTCGGTCTGTCCGAGCAGCAGCACGCGGTCGTAGCCGGCGTCGGCCAGGCGGTCGACGGCCAGGTGTCCTGCGGCCTCGAAGTCGAGGTCGACGCACGTGAGATCGCGCTGGTCGTCGGGAAGGCCGATGAAGATCGTGGGGGTGCGCACGGCGCGGGCGATGGCGACGCGCTCATCGTCGGGGGCGACGTCGAGCACCAGGATCGCATCGACCAGGTTGCTCGCGGCGACCCGGTTCATGCCCTCCGAGGTCTGCTCATCGGTCAGGAGCAGGATGTCGTAGCCCCGGCGCCGTGCGGCCACGGCGGTGGCGAGCACGAAGGCCATGTGGGTCGGCGCGTGGGTGTCGGCCCGCAGCGGCTCGGTGAGGGCGAAGATGTTGGTGCGTCGTCCGGCGAGCATCCGCGCGCCGGCGTCGGGCTGGTACCCGAGCGCGAGCGCGGCATCCTCGATGCGGCGTCGGGTCTTCTCGGATACCGGGCGCTTGCCGCTCAGTGCGTAGGACACGGTGCTGATCGATACGCCGGCGGCCGCAGCCACCTCGTGGATCGTCGTCATCGTGACTCCATCGTCGCTTCACTGAATCATCGAAGCGCTTCGCTAGCGCCTCTTCAGAGATGATAGGCACCCGCGACGTCTTACCGCAAGACTTTTGTGGTGTCTGGCAACAAATGGATCCGTCGCGCGATGAGAGCGCTCCCGCGGCACAAGCGCAGAGAGGGCGACGGAGCCTCGATGGGGGAGGGGATTCGAGACCCCGCCGCCGGTCTAGGAGGCGACTCTGATCTGCGCGATGACTTCGGAGTACTCGGTCTCGCCGACCGGGGTAAAGCCGACGCGCAGGAAGAAGGCCTCAGGGCCGTCGTCGCCTGCCTCGTAGATGACGTTGACGTGATCCATGCCGCGTCTGCGCGCCTCCTCCACGAGGCTCTCGACGGCGAAGCGGCCGACGCCGCGGCCCTGGCCCTCGGCGTCGACGTTGATGCGCCACAGCACGGAGCGGAAGTGCTCCTCCGGTGCGTCGTCGTCGAAGTTCGCACTGACGAAGCCCACGACCTGGTCGCCGTCGAGCACGACGCGCTGCCAGGAGGTCTGGGGGTTGATGACGGTGGCCGCGATCCCGTAGGACACCGGAGCGAGGAACTGCTCCTGTCCGGGCTTGAGCGACAGGTTGTTCACAGCGACGATCGTCGCAGCGGAGAGTTCGACCATACGCAGTTCGGACATGCCCCCAGGCTAACCCCTCGCGCGCGACCGCACACGCTTCGTGGCGAACATTCCTGTTGCGACTCGCCGTCGACCCGCTCCAGGACGCGAGGAACAGCGCTCGGAACGCAGCGCGAGAGCCGCTCAGGTATCTTGGTATCGAGACAAATCGACCTCAAGAGCGGAGAACCTCCCGGTGACCGACGACGCCATCATCTATACCTACACAGACGAGGCGCCAGCCCTCGCCACCGCCTCGTTCCTGCCGATCATCCAGGCCTACAGCGGCCAGGCGGGCATCGAGTTCGAGACCCGTGACATCTCGCTGGCCGGCCGCATCCTCGCAGCCTTCCCGCAGAAGCTCACGCCGGAGCAGCAGGTCGGCGACGCGCTCGCCGAACTGGGCGGCCTCGCCACGCTCCCCGAGGCGAACATCATCAAGCTGCCGAACATCTCGGCATCCATCCCGCAGCTGAAGGGCGCCATCGCCGAGCTCCAGCAGCAGGGCTACGACATCCCCTCGTTCCCCGACGACCCCTCGTCGCTGGAGGAGAAGGACATCCGCGCGCGCTACGACCGCATCAAGGGCTCCGCCGTGAACCCGGTGCTGCGCGAGGGGAACAGCGACCGCCGGGCACCGCTCGCCGTGAAGAACTACGCGAAGAAGCACCCGCACCGCAACAAGCCGTTCGCCGAGGGCTCGAAGACCCGCGTCGCGACGCTCGGTCACGACGACTTCAAGTCGAACGAGAAGTCGTGGGTCGCCGCCCACGACGACGTGCTGACGATCCGCCACACGGCCACCGACGGCACCGTGACCGTGCTCAAGGAGGGCCTCAAGGTCCTGCCGCGCGAGATCATCGACGCGACCTTCCTGTCGGCATCCGCTCTCGACGCGTTCCTCGCCGAGACCCTGGAGCAGGCGAAGTCCGAGGACGTGCTGTACTCGGTGCACCTCAAGGCCACGATGATGAAGGTCAGCGACCCGATCATCTTCGGTCACGTGGTGAAGGCGTTCTTCGCCGATGTCTTCGCGAAGTACGGCGACCAGCTCGCCGCGGCAGGACTCAAGCCGAACGACGGCCTCGGTTCGATCCTGGCCGGCCTCGGCGACCTGGCCGCCGGTCCTGAGATCGCCGCGGCGTTCGACAAGGCGCTCGCCGAGGGTCCGCGCCTGTCGTACGTGAACTCCGACAAGGGCATCACGAACCTGCACGTGCCGAGCGACGTGATCGTGGATGCGTCCATGCCCGCGCTCATCCGCAACGGCGGCAAGCTCTGGGGCAAGGACGGTGGTGAGGACGACACGATCGCCGTCATCCCGGACTCGTCGTACGCAGGTGTCTACCAGGCGGTGCTGGACGATGTGATCGCGAACGGTCCGCTGGACCCCGCGACCATCGGCACCGTCCCCAACGTCGGCCTCATGGCGCAGGCGGCCGAGGAGTACGGCAGCCACGACAAGACGTTCGAGATCGCCTCGGCGGGTGTCGTTCAGGTGCTCGACAGCGACGGCAATGCGCTCATCGAGCACGAGGTCGGCGCCGGCGACATCTGGCGCGCGACGCAGACCAAGCACATCGCGGTCATGGACTGGGTGAAGCTCGCGGTCACGCGTGCTCGTGCCACCGGTGACCCCGCGGTGTTCTGGCTCGACGCGAACCGCTCGCACGACGCGCAGATCATCGCGAAGGTGCACCAGGGCCTGGCTCTGCTCGACACGCACGGCCTCACCCTCACGATCCTCGCGCCCGAGGAGGCCACCCGCTACACGCTCGCGCGCATGCGCCACGGCCTCGACACGATCTCGGTCACCGGCAACGTGCTCCGTGACTACCTGACGGACCTGTTCCCGATCCTCGAGGTCGGCACGAGCGCCAAGATGCTCTCCATCGTGCCGCTCCTCGCGGGTGGAGGACTGTTCGAGACCGGCGCGGGTGGTTCGGCCCCGAAGCACGTGCAGCAGCTGGTCGAGGAGAACTACCTGCGCTGGGACTCGCTGGGCGAGTTCTTCGCGCTGGCAGCCTCGCTCGAGCACTTCGCCGACCGCACGGGCAACGAGAAGGCCCGTGTCCTCGCGCAGACGCTGGATGCGGCGACGGGCACGTTCCTGGAGAACGACCGTTCGCCCGGCCGTGCCCTCGGCACGATCGACAACCGCGGCAGCCACTTCTACCTGGGGCTCTACTGGGCGCAGGAGCTGGCAGCGCAGTCGAAGGATGCGGAACTCGCCGCGGCCTTCGCTCCGATCGCCGCCACGCTCGCCGAGAACGAGGAGAAGATCGTCTCCGAGCTCAACGCCGTGCAGGGCAAGCCGGCGGACATCGGCGGGTACTACCGTCCGGACGATGCACTGGTCGAGGCGGTCATGCGCCCGTCCGCGACGCTGAACGGCATCGTCGACGCGCTGCGCTGACCCGCAGAGCAGGAGCACAGAGGGGGCGGATGCCGCGGCATCCGCCCCCTCTGTGCTGTCGCCCGGCATCCTGAGGTCGCCCGAAGGGAGGCGATGGCACCGGCGTAGGACGGTATCGCCCGAATCCGTCTACGCTCGCGCAATCGCCTACGCTCGCACAGCGCACGCAGACCCGTCGACGGGTGCGCCGCGTCAGTTGTAGACCGAGACCTCAAGGCCGACGGGCGACCAGTCGTAGACGAACTTGGCGAGGTCGATCGGAAGGTTCACGCAGCCGTGGCTCATCCGGTTGCCGTAGTTGTTGTGCCAGTACGTCCCGTGGAAGCCGATGTTGGTGGTGAACCAGGTGATCCACGGCACGTTCTCGGTGCAGTAGGGGGCGCCTTCGTAGCAGCCCATGTCCTGCATCGCGGTGTGTGCGAAGACCTTGAAGTTGCCGGTCGGCGTCGGCGTGCCCGGCAGACCGGTCGAGACGGCCCAGGACCGCACGACGTTGCCGTTCTCGAACAGGTACGCGTGCTGGGTGCTGAGGTTGATCTCGATGCGACGGAACAGGCTCACCGTCTCGAAAGGGGTCTCGCTGACGGAGAGGGCGAAGACGCCGTCGCCGGCTTCGAGCTGCTGAGCGAACGCGTCGGCGACGCCGGAGGTGTCATCGAGTGCGCGCCCGTTCGCCCCCGCCTGCTCCTCGCGGAGCACGGTGCCGGCGGAATCGACGATGTTCGTCGCGTTCACCGGTGCACGGTCGACCGCTGCCGGGAGAGCGTCGACGGTCGCCTGGATCGCCTTCGGGTCGGCCTCGACGCGCAGCGCTCCGTCATCGTCGACCACGGTCAACCACGTGGCGGCGACGGCAGGCGCGACCGGAACGGTCCGCTCCTCGCCGACGTAGAAGCCGATGGTGCCGAGCATCGTGTTGAGTGACGCCGCCGTGGCCTCCGCATCGGCATCCGAGACGGCAGGGGGTGCGGTGGCCGGGCCCCCGGGGTAGTCGAGAGAGGTGCCTCCGGCGGCGACCGCGGTGCTGATCGCCGCGGTGAGGTCGGCCACGTCGATCCCGGTGCCGTCTGCAGCCGGTGTCGTGAGGTACGTGCCGGTCTTCTCGTCGAACACCACTCCGGCGTCGACGGCATCGTCGAAGCTCGACGGCACCGCGGCGCGCAGCGCGCTCGTGGCTGTCGCGGGGTCGAGGGTGATGTCTGCGGGGATGGGGTCGCCCATCCAGGCGCCGAGGTTCCAGAGCGGATGCTCGGCGAACGCCTGATCGGCGAGATCGGTGGCCGCGATGCTGATGCCCAGATCGGCGCCGCTGACGACCGCGCCATCACCGGCGCCGGTCAGGGTGACCTCGGTCTGAGCGAGGTGCGAGGAGATCGCCTCTGCGGCCGCACCGGGCGTCATGAATCCCACGGGGATGCCGGCGACCGTGGTGCCCGGCGCGATCAGGATCATCGAGGCGGCGCCCGCTCCGAGCGCCACGACACCGAGGCCGAGGCCGATCCACAGGCCGAGGCGACGCTTCTTGGGGCGCGGTTCGATCGGCGCCCACTCCACAGGGGTCTCGCCCGTGATCGGCGGAACCGTGTCGGTGGGCGCGTCAGCGGGCGCCAGAACGGACGTCGGCGTCTTGTCGTCGCCGACCCCGTCGGTTACAGCGCCCGGCGCTGAGATCAAATCGGTCACGCACACACCCCCCGGTAATCACACGTTTCCTGTTTGACAATGGTACGGGATAGGAGGTAACGGGGAGGCAACGGTCGCCCGATCAGCCGTCGCCCCTCGGGATCGCCGGACTCACACGATCTGTCGGAACTCACGAGTCGGCGGATTCTCGCCCGCTACGGCCGGACGTCTTCGGCAAGACTGGTCACCATGAAACGCACGATCCGCATCGATGGTCTCGCGAACGCCCGCGATCTCGGTGGTCTCGACCGCAGGGACGGAACCCTCTCACCCGAGGGCGTGTTCGTTCGCTCGGAACGGCTGGAACGGGTCGATTCCGATGGGTGGCGGGCCCTCCGCGCGTACGGGGTGCGCACAGTGATCGATCTTCGGAGGCCCGATGAGCGCACGGGTCAGATCCCCCCATCGATCACACACGTTCAGGTGGACCTCGACGGCGCTGACGAGACGGATTTCTGGGCGGAGTATGAAGCAGATGGACGGTGGGGAACGCCGCTCTACTATCTCGCCCACCTCCAGACCCTGCCACATCGGCTCGCGCTGGTGCTGAACGCGATCGCCGCGGCCGACGAAGGGACGATCCTCTTCCACTGCTCGGCGGGATGGGACCGCACCGGCCTCGTGTCCGCGGTCCTGTTGCGCGCGCTCGATGTCACCGAAGACGCCGCGGTAGCCGACTACCTCGGCTCCTTCGCGAATGCCGGCGCCATGGCACTGCTGCATGAACGGTCCTTCGAGGTCGAAGAACGACAGCAGATCCTCGATCGCTTCGGGCATACCGCAGAGTCGGCGTTCCGTGACATGTACGCGAACTTGGACCTCGATCTCTGGTTCAGCGAATCGAACGTCGAACCCTCGACGCGAGTGGCCATCGAGACGTGGCGCGGAGCTGCGGCCCCAGCGGACGGTGCCTGACGACCTTCGCGACGTCGGACACGGCAGCGACTCAGTCGACGACGGCGAGACCGTCGATCTCGACCAGCATCTCCTCGCGCGGGAGGCCGGTGAAGACGGTCGTGCGCGCGGGCAGCACGCCGTTCGTGGTGTGAGCGGTGACGAAGGCGCCGTACGCCTCGTTCATGATCGGGAAGTCCTCGCGCTTCGTGAGATACACGCGCAGCATCACGACATCGTCGAACGTCGCACCGGCGGCCTCGACGATCGCCTTCACGTTCTCGAGCGTGCGGGTGGTCTGGGCCGCGACGTCGCCGGGGAACAGGTACTCGTTGGTCACCGGATCGACGGGACCCTGGCCGGACACCTGCACGATCGGGCCCTTGCGGATGCCCTGGGAGAAGGTGTGGGCGGGAGCGGGGGCGGCATCGGTGGAAACGCGGGTCTTCGCAGTCATGAGGCCAGCCTAGTAGCCTTGTTAGATGCCTCTACAAATTCCGGATCCCGTACTCGGTGCCTGGGCGAAGGGATTCCCGGCACGTGCCGCCGGCCTGCGTCTGTCGGAGGTCGCGGCAGCGGGTCTGCGCCTCTCGGACCTGAGCACTCCGGTGCTCACGGTGCACGAGGCTGCTCTCTCCCACAACGAGTCGACCGCGTTCGCGTGGGCGCGGGAGCAGGGGGTCCTGCTCGCTCCGCACGGCAAGACCACCATGGCGCCTGCGCTGTGGCAGCGGCTGCTGGATGCCGGCGCCTGGGCGATCTCGGTGGCGACGCCCTGGCAGGCCGAGGTCGCCGTCGATGCCGGCGTGCGCACCGTGCTGATCGCCAATGCGGTGACGGACCCCGCCGCAGCGCGGAGATTCGCCGAGCTGCTGGCCGCGGATCCCGCACTGCGGATCCTGTGCTGGGCGGATTCCGTCGCCACGGTCGACATCCTCGCCGCGGCCACGTTCGACGCCCGTCGGCCGCTGGACGTGCTGGTCGAGCTCGGAGGAGCGGACGGGCGCACAGGCGCACGGACCGTCGCGGAGGGGGAACGGATCGCCGCGGCCGTCGCCGCAGCCCCCGGGCTCCGACTCGCGGGAGTCGCCGGGTACGAAGGGCCGTTCGGTCCGGACCGCAGCGCCGCGTCGGTCGCCGCGGTGGACGTCTACCTGCAGACCCTCGTCGAGCTGCACGGGCGTCTCGACTATCCCTCCGGCATCCGTCCGGTGCTCAGCGCGGGCGGCAGCTCCTTCCCGGATCGGGCGGCTGCCGTGCTGGCCCCGCAGCGCGACAGCGCCGATGTGGTGCTGCGCTCCGGTGCATTCCAGATACACGACGACGGCTTCTACGCGCGCATGTCGCCGTTCGGACCGCTCACGGGCACCGCGCGGCTGCGATCCGCGATGCACGCCTGGTCCCGCGTCGTCTCGCAGCCGCAGGAGGGGCTCGCCCTGCTCGACGCCGGACGACGCGATGTGCCGTTCGACCTGGACCTGCCGGTGCCGCAGTCGGTCGCGGGCGAGATCACCGCCCTGAACGACCAGCACGCCTTCCTGCGCCTCGCCGACGGTGAGACCGCGAGAGTCGGCGACGTCGTCCGGCTCGGACTCTCGCATCCGTGCACGGCCTTCGACAAGTGGCGTGTCGTCGCCGTGATCGATGACCCGGATGCCGACGACCCCCGCGTGATCGGGGCGGTGGCGACGTGCTTCTGAGCGCCGAGAAGGCCGCCGCCGGTCAGGTGAGGGTGTACCGATCCGCGACGGTCGTCGACGGCACCGGTGCCCCGCGCTACGTCGCCGACGTCGCTGTGGAGGGCGTGCGCGTCGTCGCGATCACCCCCGCCGATGAGGCCGGGGGCGCGCAGGTGCCGGTCGAGCTGCCGGAGGGCGCGGTCGAGGTCGACGCCCGCGATCTGGTCCTGGCGCCGGGGTTCATCGACATGCACGCGCACAGCGACCTCGCGGTGCTGACCGGCAGCGCGCACGATGCGAAGATCCGACAGGGGGTCACGACCGAGGTCCTCGGGCAGGACGGTCTGGGATACGCCCCGCTCGACGATGCCTCGGCCGTCGTGATCCCCGCGCAGATCGCCGGGTGGAACGGTCTTCCCGCCGCCGTTCCGTGGCGGGACCTGGATGACCTGCTGCGCGACATCGATGCGGCATCCGTCGGCAACGCCGCCGTGCTGGTGCCCCAGGGGAATCTGCGGATGATGGTCGTGGGGCACGAGAACCGTGCGGCCACGCCCGCAGAGGTCCGGGAGATGTCCGAGCTGCTGGGCGTCGCCCTCGACGCCGGCGCGTTCGGGATGTCGAGTGGCCTCACCTACACCCCGGGGATGTATGCGGACACTGCGGAGCTGGAGGCGCTGTGCCGCGTCGTCGCCGAACGCGGCGGCTACTGGGCTCCGCACACCCGCAGTTACGGCGGCGGGGCGCTGGACGCGTACCGGGAGGTGCTCGACATCGGCCGCCGCACCGGATGCGCCATCCATCTGACGCACGCGACCATGAACTTCGCCCCGAACCGTGGGCGAGCGGGTGAACTGCTCGCCCTGATCGATCAGGCCATCGCCGACGGGGTCGACGTCACCCTCGACACCTATCCCTATCTCCCCGGCGCCACGACGCTCGCGGCGCTGCTGCCGAGCCGACTAGCCGAGAGCGGGGACCTGGTGCGGACGGTCGCCGGACTCGATGACGCCGCACGCGAGCGGGTGCGCGTCGAGCTCGAGGATGAGGGATGCGACGGGTTCCACGGCGAACGAGCCGACTGGACGCAGATCCAGATCTCCGGCACCGCGAACCCCGCTCTCGCCGGCCTCATCGGCCGGACCGTCGCCGAGATCGCCACGGCCTCCGGTCGCCGCCCGGTCGACGTGGTGCTCGACACCGTCGTCGCCGACGCGGGCGCGACCGGCATCCTCATGCACATCGGCGACGAGGAGAACGTCCGCGCGATCATGCGGCATCCTCGGCACACGGGCGGCAGTGACGGCATCCTGATCGGCGCCCGGCCGCATCCGCGTGGACGCGGCACGTTCCCGCGGTATCTCGGGCACTATGTGCGAGAGCTCGGCGTCCTCACGCTCGAGGAGGCCGTCCGGCACCTCTCCGGCACCCCGGCGATCCGCCTCGGGCTGGATCGCTCCGACCTGCCTCGCGGGGTGATCCGCGTGGGCGCGGCGGCGGATCTGGTGTTGTTCGACCCGCAGACGATCGCGGCCGGGTCGACCTTCGACTCGCCGCTGGTTCCACCGTCCGGCCTCATCGAGGTGGTGATCTCCGGGGTGCCGGTGCTCGCGGAGGGAGAGGTCACGGGAGCGACGCCCGGTCGGGCACTGCGCATGCCGCCGCCCGCTCACCGCGCGACGGTGCCGCGGGTGGAGTCCCTGATCGACCCCGCAGCGCCGACGTTCACGTGGCGCGCGGACACCCCCGTCGTCGCTTCGTCCGAACTCGCCGCGTCCGTCGCCCGGCTCGGCGGCGGAGGAGAAGCGCAGGCTTCGCCCGCCATCCATCTGGTGCAGGACTCCGAGGTCGGCGTCGCCCCCTCCGCCGCCGGCCGGATCGGTGCGGAGGCCTTCCGGATCTCCGTCACCGCCGACCGCGTCGAGATCAGGGGTGCGACGACCGCCGGCGTCTTCCGCGGCGCGACGGCGCTGCGACAGCTTCGACGTGCTGGCGACGAAGTCACTGTGCTGCCCTCGGGCGAGTGGAGGGGATCCCCGGCCTACGGCTGGCGGGGCGTGATGCTCGATGTCGCGCGGCACTTCCGCCCCGTGGAAGACCTCCGCCGTCTCGTCGACCTGCTCGCCGATCACCAGCTGAACATCCTGCACCTGCATCTCTCGGACGACCAGGGGTGGCGCTTCGAGGTGCCGGGGTATCCGCGTCTGACCGAGGTCGGGTCCCGCCGCACGGCGACGCAGCGCGGGCATGGCCCGCTCGCCACCGTCGAACCGGGAATCCACGAGGGGTACTACACGGCGGACGAGCTGCGTGCACTGGTGGCCTATGCGGCTGAGCGGTTCGTCACGCTCGTGCCGGAGGTCGAGCTGCCCGGTCACATCCAGGCGGCGCTCGCCGCATACCCCGAGCTCGGCAACCTCGACGTCGGCGAGCCGGCGACGGGGCCGTGGGAGCGCTTCGGCGTGAACGCCCGCACGCTCGCGCCCACCGAGGAGTCGTTGGCGTTCGGCCGGGCCGCGATCGACGCGCTGTGCGACGTCTTCGACTCCGAGTGGATCGGGATCGGCGGCGACGAGGTTCCGGTCACCGAATGGGCGCAGAGCGTCGCAGCGTACGAGCGGATGCGAGAACTCGGGCTGGCGACCCCGCACGACGTGCAGCCGTGGTTCACCGCGCATTTCGCCGCGCACGTGCGCCGTCGCGGACGCACCGCACTCGCCTGGGACGAGGTGCTCGAGGCAGACGTGCCCGAGGGCGTGAGCATCCTCGCCTGGCGTGGCCCCGTCGCCATGCGCGAGGCGCTGCGGCGCGGCATCCCGGTCATCGCCTGCCCCGATCTCGAGGTGTACCTCGACTACCCCCAGTCGGATTCCGCCGAGGAACCGATCCGCGTGGGGCCGCCGTTGCCGATCGAGCGCGTCTACACGCTGCGGGTCGAGGAGGGGGCCGCCGGCGGCCAGGCGAACGTCTGGAGCGAGCACCTGCCGACCCGTGATCGAGTCGACTTCGCGATGTTCCCTCGGCTGGCGGCGGTCGCCGAGCGGCTGTGGGACGGAGGTGAGCCGGGGGAGTACTCCGACTTCGCACGGCGACTTCCCACGCATCTGCTCCGCCTCAGGGCGGCGGGGGTGCGGTATCGTCCACTCGACGGCCCGACGCCTGAGCAACGCCGTCCTGGAGTACCCGGCAAGCCGTTGACGATTCAGGCACGCGAGGAAATCGTCGCCGGTCTGGTCGAGCGCCTCGTGGAGAGGGCGAACGCGGATGCCGCTGAGGCGCCCGCGCCAATGTAACGTTTCGGTAACCCTCGCCGCGCACCGCGGGGCAGAGGTTGCGTAATTTTTGTTCGTAAGGTCTACTAACAAACATGTCCGTGTCGGATGAACCGCGTGTGCCACCGTCGTCAGAGTACGCCGGTGGGAACACGCATGCCTTCGGGCCAGGGCGGCACCTGCGCTCCCGTTCGAAGGTGCTCCCCGAGCACGCGCGCGGACACAACCGCGCTCTGGTGCTGCAGACGCTGTATCACGCGGGCGCGATGTCGCGTGCCGACCTCTCCCGCGAGACCGGGCTGACGCGGGTCACCATCTCCGACCTCGTCGCCGAGTTCATCGCCGATGGCATCGTGATCGAGATGGGTGTCCGCGAGACGGTGGGGCCGGGCAAGCCCCCGATCCTGATCGACATCGATCGGGTGGGGCATCAGATCATCGGACTGGATCTCTCCGGTCCGAACGCGTTCGTCGGCGCCGTGCTCAGCCTCGACGGCGATGTGCTGGAGCGGCGCGAGGTCGAACGGCCCGAGTCCGCCGACGGCGACGCCGCCTACAGTGCTCTCCTCGAGCTCGCCCGGCTGCTGGTGGCTGCTTCCACGCAGCCGCTCCTGGGCGTCGGTATCGGCACCCCCGGTGTCGTGCGCCCCGACGGAGTCGTGCTGAGCTCCCCGAACCTCGGCTGGACGAACTTCCGGCTCGAGGCGAAGCTCGGGGCCGATCTCGACCTCCCCGTGCTCGCGCGCAACGACGCGAACGCCGCCGTGCTCGCCGAGTACACCTTCGGTGACGCCAAGGCAGACTTCATGCTGATCAAGATCGGGCGAGGGGTCGGTGCCGGCCTCATCACCGGCAGCCAGCCGCTGCTCGGCAGCCGCTTCGCCGCGGGGGAGATCGGTCACGTGGTCGTCGGGACCGACGGCGGCCCGCGCTGCGCGTGCGGCAAGGACGGCTGCCTGGAGGCGTGGCTCAGCGTCACGCGCCTGCGGGAGGCGCTCGCGGCCGATCCGGCGGCCCGCGATGAGATCCTGCGTGACGCCGGAACGCGCATGGCGATCGCGATCGCGCCGATCGTCGCCGCCCTCGACCTCTCCGAAGTCGTGCTCTCCGGCCCCGCCGATCTGCTCGACGGCATCCTGATCGATGCCGCGATCGAGACGCTGCACGCCCGGACCCTGGAAGGCGTCTTCGAGGACGCACTCATCCGCCTCACCCACCAGGACGACATCGTCCTGCGGGGCGCGGCCGTCATGGTCCTCTCCGGACAGCTGGGTGTCTCATGATCTCCGCCGCGCAGGCTCACGGGAGCGACATCCGATGACGGGTGTCGACCTCGCCGACCGCTCCGGTCGGCAGATTCGTGTGGGCCTGGACGTCGGCGGTACCAAGATCGACGCGGTCGCGGTCGGCCCGGACGGTGAGATCCTCGGCCGTCTCCGTCGTCCGACCGGCTGGGGCGAGGACGCGGTCCTCGAGAACATCGCGCTCGCCGTCGGCACCCTCGCCGAGCAGGTCGGGATCTCCGTCTCCGACATCCGTTCGGTCGGCGTCGGAATCCCCGGACTGGTCGACGCGGACTCGGGCCTCGTGCTGCACGCCGTCAACCTCGGTGTCGACTCCCTCGACCTCGCCGTACGGGCGGAGCGTGCGCTCGGCGTGCCGTTCCGCGTCGAGAACGACGTGAAGGCCGCCGCCCTCGGCGCCGCCGCTCTGCGCGGGGTCAGCGGGTCGATGGCGTACCTGAACCTCGGCACGGGCGTCGCGGCCGGCATCGTGATGGACGGCCGCATCTGGCGCGGTGCGCGCGGCACGGCCGGCGAGGTCGGACACATCTCGGTCGACCCGAACGGACGACTCTGCGGCTGCGGTCAGCGCGGCTGCATCGAGACGTTCTGCGGGGGAGGGGCGCTCGCCAGAGCCTGGGGGCGTCCTGGCGTTCTGCCGGTGCGGGACATCCTCGATGCCGCCGACGCGGGCGATGAGCACGCCGTCGCCCTGCGCGACGACCTGTACCGCGGTGCAGCGGCCGCCGTGCGCGTGCTGGTGCTCTCGGCCGACGTCGATACCGTCATCATCGGCGGGGGTCTGACCTCGCTCGGCGAGCGGCTGGAGAACGGCATCCGGCGCGCCCTGCTGGCCGGAGCCGAGGCCTCGCCCTTCATGCGTTCACTGCACCTCGATGAAAGAATCGAGTTGCTGGCTGCCGGCTCTCCCGCCGCAGCGTTCGGCGCCGCACTCGTCGGCGCATCCACATCTGAGAAGGAGATCGTGTCCCATGGCTGAGGTCGTCATCGTCGAGAACGCGGAGGCCGCGGGAACGCTGGTCGCGACCGAGATCGTCGAGCTCATCGCGCAGCGCGCCGATGCCGTGCTGGGACTCGCCACCGGGTCGACGCCGCTGCCGGTGTACCAGGCGTTGCGCACGCAGCTCGCCGGGCGCGACCTGTCGCAGGTGCGCGGCTTCGCGTTGGACGAGTACGTCGGGCTCGACCCCGCGCATCCGGAGAGCTACCGATCCGTGATCACGCGCGAGGTCATCGAGCCGCTGGGACTCGACCCGCAGCGCATCCATGTGCCCAACGGTGCCCACGCGACCATCCAGCACGCGGGTGACGACTACGAGAGCGCGATCGAGGCCGCAGGGGGAGTCGACCTGCAGATCCTCGGAATCGGCACCGACGGACACATCGGGTTCAACGAGCCCGGATCGTCGTTCGCCTCGCGCACCCGTGTCAAGACGCTCACCGAGCAGACCCGCGAGGACAACGCCCGCTTCTTCGACTCGATCGACGACGTGCCCAAGCACTGCATCACGCAGGGCCTCGGCACCATCCTGAAGGCCCGTCACCTCGTGCTGCTCGCCTTCGGCGAGGGCAAGGCTCAGGCGGTGGCGGATGCCGTCGAGGGGCCGCTCACGGCCTTCCTGCCCGGTTCGGCGATCCAGCTGCACCCGCACGCGACCGTCGTCGTGGACGAAGCAGCAGCCTCGCGCCTGAAGCTCGCCGACTACTACCGCTACACCTTCGCCAACAAGCCGGCCTGGCAGGGCATCTGAGCCCGCTCAGCGGGCGAGCGCCGGCCACGCCAGCGGCAGCAGGTGCTCCACGCTGAGAGGCGCGAGCGGGAGCGTGGACATGTCATCGGGCGTGATCCAACGCAGCTCGGCGAGTTCGGCCTGCACCGAGACGGCACCGGGGTCGATCGCGGCGGCGAAGGCATCGGCGACCACACGGTGACCCGGCTCGTTGGCAGCCGCCGAGATGAATCTGCCCAAGGGGCGCAGGTCGCTCTCGACGAGCAGCACTCCCAGCTCCTCGTGCAGTTCGCGGATCAGGGTCGCCGCGGCCGACTCGCCGGCCTCGGGCTTGCCGCCCGGCTGCATGAACCGGGTCGTGCCGTGCTTGCGGACGACGAGCACCCGATCGGCCTCGTCGACGATCACGGCTGCGCTCACATGGATGTCAGGCATCGGCGGAGAACACCTTCCCGGGGTTGAGGATGCCGTGCGGGTCGAAAACCTGCACGATCTGTCGCTGCAGCTCCCACTGATCGGAGCCGAGCTCATCGACCAGCCAGCGTCGCTTGAGCACGCCGATGCCGTGCTCTCCGGTCAGCGTGCCGCCCAGACGGATGGCGGCACGGAACAGCTCGTCCGCGGCGGCCCAGATGTGGGGCGGGGTCTCGGGCCCGTCGAAGATGAAGTTGGGATGCAGGTTGCCGTCGCCGGCGTGCGCCACGGTGGGGATCGTCAGGCCGAAATCGCGTTCGATGCGGGCGATCTCGTCGAACATCTCGGGCATGGCGCTCCGCGGCACGGACACGTCTTCGATCAGCGTGGTCCCGAGCGTGGTCATCGCCGCGTGCATGGAGCGCCGGATGGACAGGAGCCGCTCGCCCTCGTCGGGGTCGTGCGACACCACGGTCTCGCCGTCATGGGCGCGCAGGACCGTGGCGATCGTGTCGGCTTCGGAGGTCGCGGCAGGGCCGTCGGTCTGGATCGTGAGCTGGGCTGCGCCCGGGGGAGGGGTGGCGAGCCCGAGCAGGGCATGGACGGCGGCGAGGCTCGCGGCGTCCATCAGCTCCATGATCGCCGGCTGCACGCCCGTGGCCGTCACGGCCGCGGATGCCGCTGCCGCGCTCCGCACATCGGGGAAGGTCGCGGTGACCGTGCAGGTGGAACCCTCGACCAGGCGCCGCAGCTTGAGGGTGGCCCCGACGATGACGCCGAGAGTGCCCTCCGAGCCGATCACGAGCGAGGTCAGGTCGAGCCCGGTGACGCCCTTGACGCTGCGGTGTCCGAGGTGCAGCAGGCGCCCGTCGGCGAGGACGA
Organism: Microbacterium sp. NPDC087591; assembly: GCF_044743625.1. Lineage (NCBI taxonomy): Bacteria > Bacillati > Actinomycetota > Actinomycetes > Micrococcales > Microbacteriaceae > Microbacterium > Microbacterium sp. NPDC087591. Next base: position 523,390 of record NZ_JBIUWU010000001.1, on the reverse strand, counting down.
GATCGACGCCGAGCACCGCATCGCGCACGACGCCGTATTTGGCGCACAGCAGCCCGCCCGCGCCGGTCGCGATGTTGCCGCCGACCGTGGAGATCTCGCGGCTGGCGGGATCGGGCGCCCACCAGACCCCGTGCGCGGAGAGCAGACGGTTGAGGTCGGCGTTCAGGATGCCGGGTTCGACCACGGCGAGGAGGTCATCTGGGCGGATCTCGACGACGGCGTCCATGCGCCGAGTCGACAGCACGATCTCGCCCGTTCCGGCGTTGGCCGCTCCGGCGAGGCCTGTTCCGGCTCCGCGGACGACGACGGGGGTGCGCGTCGCGGTGGCGATGCGCAGGGTCTCCTGTACATGTGCGACGGTCTCGGCGTGCACGATCGCGAGCGGGCGACCCGTGGCGGCGTGGCCAGAGCGGTCTGCGCGTGCCTCCTCGAGCGCGGTCTCGTCGAGTTCCACGAGATCGCCGAGCGCGTTCTGCAGCTGCGCGACGACGTTCATGCCGCAGCGCTCCAGACGGGTCGGACGCGCAGGGTGCTCATGCGCTGGCGCTCATGACAGTGCGCGGCGTCCGCTGATCACGCCGGCGGCGATCGCGACCAGACCGAAGGCCGTTCCGATCAGCGCCTGGTCCATCGACCACCACGCGATCGTGACGCCGACGTAGATGAGCAGCTCGACGGCGGCGCGGAGGAACGGATGCACGCGCAGCACCGGACGAGGAGAGAGGAACAGCGCCCACACGAGCAGGACCACGACCGGGGTGCCGATGCCGAGGATGATGTTCCAGGGGAGAGACCAGGTCGCGAAGCCCCACAGCGCGAGCGAGGCGATGGCCAGGACCAGGACGATGGCGCGGACGACGTCGAGGACGGTGATGACCGGACGCTCGACGCCAGGTACGGGGACGGAATCCTGGGGCATGGTCCCAGTCTATTCGGCGCTCGCCGGCTCCTCCGCCGCTGTCGGCGCGCTGTCTGCCGGTGCCTCGACCTTGGCGGTGTCCTCGGCGGTCGCGGAGGCTGCTGCCGCCTCGTCGACAGGAGCCGACTCCTCGACGGGCGCCGGCTCTTCGGCGGGCGCCGACTCTTCGACGGGAGCGACGGGTGTTGCCGGGGCCTCTGCGGCCGGGGTCTCTTCTCCGGGAGCGGCGGGCGCGGCCGGCGTCTCCTCGACCGGCGTCTCTCCGGCCGGAGTCGTCGACTCCTGAGGCACGGTGGCCTCCTCGGTGCCGGGCACGGGCTCGTCCGCGACCAGGGCGTCGACCGTCGCGACATCGGCCAGTGACGGGTCTGCGCCGTCATGCGTGATGGCACACACCAGCAGCCACCACTCGGGGATGGGCGCGAGGCTCCAGAGCGTCGTCGTGGTCGTCGTGCCGACCGTGTCGCCGTTCACGTAGGCGAAGTCGACGGCGGCATTGCCGCACAGCTGCGACAGGCTCGCAGTGAGTGCGACCGTTCCATGACCGACCGCATCGCCTTCCACGGCGGGAGCCAGAGGTGTCGTCGTGGCTCCGCTGCCCTCGAGCTGTGCGCGGACGGTGGCTGAGGCGGCGCCGGACACCTGCACGACGTAGTGCGTGACGAAGAACTCCTCCCCTTCGCCGATCCACTCGAACCAGGCTTCGGCCTGTCCGACCGTGGGCGATCCCTCCGGGACGGCGGGGTCGACCGGATCCACCGGGTCGACGGGATCGACCGGGTCGACCGGGTCGACCGGGTCGACCGGGTCCACCGGGTCGACGGGGGTGACCGGCTTCTCAGGAACGACGGGAACGGGGGGAGCGGTCACCGGACCGGAGGGCTCGACCACGTCGGGCTGCGCCTCATGGGCGGGAGGAGCGGCGTCCTCCTTCGGCTCGGGTGCCGGCTCTTCGATGATGACGGGCTCGTCGAGCGTCATCGAGGCGTCGGGGCCGACGTCTGCTGCGATCGACGAGGGGTCGCTGTCGCCCGCGTTGGGCTGCGATGCTGCCGGCTGGGCCCCGGTGAGACCCGGGATGATCGTCGCGGCCGCGACGACACCGGCGACGACGAGCGCCGCGGAGCCCGCGCCCACGAGAGCGCCCATGCCGGTGAGCATGCCTCCGCTCGCCGCGCCGCCCGCTGATCCGGCGCTGCTGCCGGCTGCGGTGTTGCCACCGGCCGCGCCGCCCGATCCGCTCCCCGAACCTGCACCACTCGCGGCTGTGCCGGCGGATACCGCCGAGCCGGGATCGCCGGCCACGACGACACCGGGGATGCCCGAGGGGGCTGCGGCGAGGGCGACGATCGGAGCGCCACCGCCCTGCAGCGTCGCCAGGTACCCGGCCGAGCCGGTGATGCCGAGGACGAGCGGGAGAAGGACCAGAGCGAGTCGCTTCGAGACATCCTTCGCCTCGGCGGCGACGATCATGCAGCGCGCGCACTCGTCGAGGTGCAGCTCGAGGCGCTTGTAGTCGCGGGCGCTGAGGTTGCCGCGCGAGTACGCCCCCAGGTGCTCGATCGTCCACTGGCAGTCGGAGCCGGGCGCCGCGCTGCGCAGGTGAGCCTGGATCCACGCCTCGCGCAGACCTTCCCGGGCGCGGAACGCGAGCTGCGAGACGGCGCCGGACTTCATGCCGAGCAGCGGCGCGACATCCTGCGGCTTCATCTGCTCGATCTCGGTGTACCAGAGCACTTCCTGCCAGCGCGAGGGCAGACTCCGGAATGCCTGCGCGGTGAGGCTGCGGTCGAGCGCCTCGTTCGCGGCCTGATCGGTGCTGTCCGGGTCGGCGACGGAGTCGAGCTCGTCGATCGCCGACTCGCGGCGGGAGCGACCCCAGGCGGCTGCCGTGTTGCGGATGCTCGTGAAGAGATAGGCGCGGAAGGAGCCGTTGGGCCCGCCGCCCTTGACGATCGCCTGGTAGATGCGGGTGTAGGACTCCTGCACCAGGTCGTCGGGGTCGATGGATGAGGTGACGGAGCGGGCGACCGCGATGCCGGACGGGTAGTGGCGTCGCCAGAGTTCTCCGAACGCCTCCGTGTCACCCGAACGGGTGCGGAGGATCAGATCGGCGTCAGCGATCGGTTCGTCGTGCGGAACGTTCTCTTCTTCGTGCACTTTCATCCATCTGTCTCGGAGCACTCGTGTGCCCTCACAAGAGAGACGCGGGAGGGCGGCCCTCATCACGCGTCTTCTTCATTCTCACCCGAATTTCCCAGCAAGGCCACCCCTTCACGGAATTCCCTGCAAATCTTCTGACGCAGAGAACCCCAGTTCGGAGGGCTGTTCGGTGCGCGCTGACGAAGAATCTCGAAAAAAGATCGCGAAGCCGCGTAATGAATCGGCCCTGCCTTCGTCTCATCCCATAGAGACAGCCATACGAACTCCTCCGGGGGGCGGGGTTCGGGCGCTGGTGCGAGGGGCAACTGCACCAGCAGGGCGGGTCGGGAGCCTCGGGGGAGGAGTTCCCGGCCCCCCTCTCTATGAAGCGGGAACGAGGCCACCGATCTGGGGACCGGTGGCCTCCCTCCCGCGAAGATGAACCGGAGCACGCAGAGTTGCGCGTCGTCGCGCGTCGTGCGGACCTCTTACCCGTTGAGGTGGTCTCCCACCCACACGCGGACGACGCGCAGCTCTGCATCCCACAGCACCGCATCACCGATGCGGCCGGGGCGCAGATCGCCGATCTCGGCGTCGCGACCGATCGCGCGTGCCGGTGTCTCGGTCAGAGCCCGGACGGCCTCGGGCAGCGCAGCACCGGCGCTTACCGCCCGCTGCAGCGCGACATCCTGCGTGAGCGTCGAGCCGGCGATCGAGCCCGTGTCATCGGCGCGCGCGATGCCGTCGGACACCGTGACGCTCACGGCGCCCAGGTCGTAGTGCCCGTCGGCGCTGCCCGCGGCGGCCATGGCATCCGTGATCAGCGCGATCCGACCCGGTGCCGTGTCGAACAGCAGCTTGATCACGTGCGGGTCCAGATGCACGTCATCGGCGATGGCCTCGAGCACCACCCGGTGATCAGCGGCGGCGGCGAGCACCGGCCCCGGCGCGCGGTGGTGGATACCCGGCATGGCGTTGAACGCGTGCGTGAGGATCGATGCCCCCGCCTCGAAGGCGGACACCGCGACCCCCGCGTCCGCGCTGGTGTGCCCGACCGCCGCCGCCGCTCCCGCCTGGACGATCTGGCGGATCGCGTCGAGTCCGCCCGGGAGCTCCGGCGCGATCGTGACCTGACGCACCGTCCCGCGCCCGGCCTCCAGCAGTCGGGCGACGTCGTGCGCCGCCGGGGCGCGCAGCAGCGTCGGCTCATGGGCGCCGTGGTGCGCCGGATCCAGGAACGGGCCTTCGAGGTGCGAGCCGAGGATGTCGGCGTCCGAGCGCATGAGGTCGGCGACCAGCGCCACGTTGCGGGCCAGGTCGTCGAGCGATGCGGTGACGAGGGAGACCACCGCGCGTGTGGTGCCGTGCGCGCGGTGCAGCGCCCGCGCGGTGCGGATCGCGTCGACGCCGTCATCGAACGAGGCGCCGGCACCTCCGTGCCCGTGGATGTCGATCAGGCCGGGGGTGAGCAGCGCGCCCTCTCCCGCTGTCGCCACGGCATCCACGATCTCGTCGGCCGGAGCCCAGTCCGCACCGGTGCCGTGAGCGGAGACGCGCCCCTGCTCGATCCGGACCCAGGCGTCCTCCACGATCTCACCGCGGTCGACGAGACGCGCGGAGTGGATGAGCAGCGAACCGCTCGCCGAGGACTGCACACTCATCGTTCGCTCCAGGGGATCTCGTCTGCGGCGTGGAATTCGACTCCCTCAGCCTTCCACAGCGGCGCGAGCGTCCCCAGTCGCGTGCGGAACGACTCCCACACGCGCTCCGGACCGGTCGCGGGCGACCAGGCGATCTCGGCCTGTGCTGCGGCGCGGGGGAACACCAGCTGCTCCACGTCGCGGTAGGTGCGGGTCGTCTCGGACCACAGTGGCGCCTCGACGCCGAGGATCGCGGAGTCGGGCACGTCGAGCACGGCCGTCGGCTCCCACTCGTACGCCGTGCGGACGTCGATGATTCCGGCCCACGTCAGCCCGAGGGGGAAATCGGGGGAGTACTTCATGTCGAGGTACGTCACGTCGGCGGCCGACATGATGAGGGCGCCGCCGCGCTCGACGAAGTGCCCTGCTTCCTCGCCGTGCGTGCCCTCGGGGGTCGTCTTGCCCCAGTACTGCCCGACGGTTCCCTCAGCGATGTGGGCCGCTGAGCCCATCTCGTGCCAGGCCACGGGGATCTTACCGGCGTCTGCGACGATCGCGGTCGCGCGCTCGGCGAACAGGTCGAAGTCGGCCTGCGCGGTGCCGAGCGACTCGTCGCCGCCGATGTGGATGTAGGGACCGGGGGTCATCTCGGCCAGTTCGCGCACGACGTCGCGCACGAAGTCGTAGGTGTGCTCCTCGTGGATGCGGACACTCGAGTGCCCGACGCCCCAGCCGAGATACGTCTCGCCGGCGACGGGCAACGGCTGGCCGAGCCGCGCCGACTCCGCGATGAGGTCGTCGTTGAGCACCGGCGCCTCGACGAGCTCGGGGTAGGCGACCCCGATCGCGTGGGTGTGGCCGGGCAGGTCGATCTCGGGGATCACGGTCATGTGGCGGGACGCGGCGTGGGCCACGATCTCGCGATAGTCGTCCTTCGTGTAGAAGCCGCCGGGGTCGCCGTTCGCGGAGGTGCCGGACGCCCGTTCGGTCAGCAGCGGCCAGGAGTCGATGTGCACACGCCACCCCTGATCGTCGCTCAGATGCAGATGCAGGTGGTTGAGCTTGAGGGCGCTGGTGCTGTCGATGAACCTCTTCACCTCGTCGACGCCGAAGAAGTGCCGCGCCACGTCGAGCATGACGCCGCGGTGCGGGAAGCGCGGCGCGTCCGCGATGTCTGCGCCGAGCAGCGCCCAGCCGGAGTCGTCCTGTCGCAGCAGCTGCAGCAGCGTCTGCACGCCGTAGAAGAGCCCGGCCTCGTCAGTGCCGACGACGATCGCGCGGTCGCCGACCTCGAGCGTGTATCCCTCCGGTCCTGAGGAACGGGCGTCGACGAGGAGCTCGATCTCGGCGGGAGCCTCGGCGGAAGCAGCGTCGACGGTGCGGAGGCGGATGCCGGTGCGGCGCTCGATCGCATCGAGCAGTGGGGCGGCGACGGAGGAGGAGCCGAGCACGCGCGTCGTCGCGGTGATCGGCATCCGTCCCTCCCGTGCGACGGCGGACACGGGCGCGGGGACGAGCGGAAGAGGGTGAGTAAGGACCATGAACAAAACCTACCCGTCGGCGTCGCCGAGCGGAACGGCGGAGGTCGAATCGATTCTGCGACGGATTCCCGGTCTGCGTCAGTCTGCGTGGCCTCCCTCATCGGCTATGCTCGTAACCGTCGCGACTGGCGTCTGGGTGGACTACCACCGGGGAGCGACTGACCACGGAATTCGACCGCGCGCCTGGGCCGATGAGAACACCCTTCGAATCCGTTGTCAGAGGAGCAAGTCATCATGACCGACCGTTATTTCAACGCCCCCCTCTCCGAGGTCGACCCGGAGATCGCCGAGGTCCTGGATCGCGAGTTGAAGCGTCAGCAGACCTTCCTCGAGATGATCGCCTCCGAGAACTTCGTGCCGGTCTCCGTGCTGCAGTCGCAGGGATCCGTGCTCACCAACAAGTACGCCGAGGGCTACCCCGGTCGCCGCTACTACGGCGGCTGCGAAGAGGTCGACGTCGCCGAGGAGCTCGCGATCTCGCGCGCCAAGAGCCTGTTCGGTGCCGAGTTCGCGAACGTGCAGCCCCACTCCGGTGCATCGGCGAACGCGGCCGTGCTGCACGCCATCGCCCGCCCCGGCGACACGCTGCTCGGCCTGTCGCTCGACCAGGGCGGCCACCTCACGCATGGCATGAAGATCAACTTCTCCGGCCGTCTCTACAACATCGTCGCGTACGGCGTGAACCCCGAGACCTCGACGATCGACATGGACGAGGTGCGTCGCCTCGCGATCGAGCACAAGCCCAAGGTCATCATCGCCGGCTGGTCGGCCTACCCCCGCACGCTCGACTTCGCCGCCTTCCGTGAGATCGCCGACGAGGTCGGCGCGCTGCTCTGGGTCGACATGGCGCACTTCGCCGGTCTGGTCGCCGCCGGCCTGCACCCGAACCCGGTGCCCTTCGCCGACGTGGTCTCCTCGACCGTGCACAAGACCATCGGCGGCCCCCGCTCCGGCTTCATCCTCACGAACGACGCCGACATCGCCAAGAAGATAAACACGGCCGTGTTCCCCGGGCAGCAGGGCGGACCGCTCATGCACGTGATCGCCGCGAAGGCGACCGCGTTCAAGCTCGCCGGCACGCCGGAGTTCAAGGAGCGTCAGGAGCGCGTGCTCCGTGGCGCTGCTCTGCTCGCCGAGCGTCTCTCGCAGCAGGACGTGAAGGATGCCGGCATCGCCGTGCGCTCCGGCGGCACCGACGTGCACCTGGTGCTGGTCGACCTGCGCGACGCCGAGGTCGACGGCAAGCAGGCCGAAGACCTGCTGCACGACATCCACATCACGGTGAACCGCAACGCGGTGCCGAACGACCCGCGCCCGCCGATGGTCACGTCGGGTCTGCGCATCGGCACGCCCGCACTCGCCACGCGCGGATTCGGCGATGCCGAGTTCACCGAGGTCGCCGACATCATCGCCCTCGCGCTGCTCCCCGGTGCCGACGTCGAGGCTCTGCGCGCCCGGGTCGACGCCCTGGCCGCCACCTTCCCGCTCTACCCGGACCTGCAGCAGTAAGCACTCCCACCCTCCTCACACGAGTGCACGGGTTTCTGCCGAGTGCACGGCTCGTCGACGCGACGAAGCCGTGCACTCGCGCGGAGGCCGTGCACTCGGCGAAGATCTAAGGATGAACACACATGACCGCGAAGATCCTTGACGGGAAGGCGGCGTCCGCCGCGATCCGCGCCGAGCTGACCGAGCGCGTCGCGGCGCTGAAGGCGAAGGGGATCACCCCCGGCATCGCGACGGTGCTCGTGGGCGCCGACCCGGCCTCGCAGCTCTACGTCGGGATGAAGCACCGGCAGTCCGAGGCGATCGGGATGAACTCGATCCAGCGGGAGCTCCCGGCCGATGCCACCCAGGCCGATGTCGAGGCGCTGATCGACGAGCTCAACGCCGACCCGGCCTGCCACGGCTACATCGTGCAGCTGCCGCTGCCGAAGCACATCGACACCGACGCGATCCTCGAGCGCATCGACCCGGCGAAGGACGCAGACGGCCTGCACCCGACCAACCTCGGTCGGCTCGTACTCAACGTCAACAGCCCGATCCACACCCCGCTGCCGTGCACGCCGCGCGGAGTGATCGAGCTGTTGCTGCGCAATGACTACGACCTGAAGGGCAAGCACGTGGTCGTGGTGGGCCGCGGGGTCACGATCGGCCGCTCGATCGGCCTGCTGCTCACGCGCCGCGACCTGAACGCCACGGTCACCCTCACGCACACCGGCACGGTCGACATGCCCCGCTACCTGCGCGAGGCCGACGTCATCGTCGCGGCGGCGGGCGTGAAGCACCTGATCCGCGCCGAAGACGTGAAGCCCGGCGCGGCCGTGCTCGACGTCGGCGTGACGCGCGAGACCGACCCCGAGACCGGCAAGAGCCTCGTGTTCGGCGACGTGCACCCGGACGTGGCCGAGGTCGCCGGCTTCCTGTCCCCGAACCCCGGCGGCGTGGGGCCGATGACCGTCGCCCTGCTCATGACCAACGTCGTGGAGGCCGCCGAGCGCGCCGCCTGACCACTTCGGTCGCAGAAAGGCACCCCTTCCATCGCGGAGGGGTGCCTTTCTGCGAACGAGCGGATGCGGCGGCGTCAGCCCAGCTCGTCGAGCATTCGGCGCTGCTCGGGCGTCAGGCCATCCTTCAGCTCTGCGCGGGCCGCGGCCGTCTCCGGGGCCTCCGCCGCAGGGGCCTCCGCCGCAGGAGCAGCGGAGGCGGACGGCGATGCGGCGTCGGACCCACGTCGTGCCTGCACCTTGCCCTGCACGGCGTCGTAGACCTGAGCGGCCTTCGCGCGCAGCTTGTCATCGACCTGGTCGTAGATCACCCAGCCGAAGAGCAGGAACAGGGGAGGCAGCGCGAAGCCCCAGAATCCGGATGCACGCACGCCGCTGAGCCAGACCGTGAGCACCCACACGATGAGTTCGACCAGGTACACCAGCACGTACTGCACGACCTTCTCGCCGGCCTTGGTGCGCTCGGCGGCCGACTTCGCGGCGGACTTGCGGAACGCCGCGGCAAGGGTCGGCTTCACGAACAGCGCCACCAGCGTCAGGATCACTGCGGCCCACAGCGCGTGCAGGCCGACGGAGACTCCGGGGAACAGCAGGCCGATGAGCAGCAGGACGCCCACGTTGAACACGTACAGGGCGGCGAACCGGATGATTCCGTTCTTCATGCGACCAGAATCCCACACCCTTCCGGTGGTCGGCAGCATCGCGACGGCGGGGAGTCGTCGTCGATGGAGCCTGCGCCCACGGCCCGGTCATACACTGGGGGCGCCGCATCCGCATCCGTATGTGTTCGGCCTCCGACGATCCGCCTCCGCCCCGGGAGCACTCTCATGACGATCGATCCCGATCCGCTCCTGGATTCCGTCGACATCCTCACCACCTCGGAAGGGGCGCACTGGCCCGCCCATGTCCACGACGACCACGAGCTGCTGTCGGCGATCACCCGTACCGTGACCGTGGTCACCCCGGATGCCGTCTACATCGCGCCGCGCGGAACGAGCATCTGGATCCCGGCCGGTGTCGTCCACGAGGTCACCGCAGCGCCGGGCAACAGCATGCGATGCACCTGGTTCGAGCCGGATGCCGGTGCGGAGCTGAGCTCCCGCGTCGTCGTGACCACCGTGCCGCCGTTGCTGGACGATGTGCTCGCGCAGCTCTCGCGCTACACCGAACCCGAGCGCCGCGCGCGGGCCGAAGCCTTCGCCCTGGATCTGCTCGGCGACTCCGGCGACTCCGAGGTCGGACTGCCGACACCGTCGACGCCGTGGCTGCGCGCGGTCACCGATGCGCTGGTCGCCGCTCCGGCCGATCGACGCACGGTGGAGGTGTGGGCCGCGCAGTCGGCGGTGAGCGTGCGCACGTTCACCCGGCAGTTCGCCACGGAGACGGGTATGGCGTTCTCACGCTGGCGGGCGGAGCTGCGCCTGCGCATGGCGATGTCGATGCTCGCGAACGGGACCGAGGTCGGCCGAACCGCCCGCGCCGTGGGCTTCGAATCGCTCGCCGCGTTCTCTGCGGCGTTCCGGCGGCGCACCGGGGTGTCGCCGCGCACTTTCGCCCGCAACCACGGTTCGGTGACCGATTCGCGCGCATAGTCGACCGATCAACACAACTCAGACCATCGAACCGGCAGAAGAGGCGCGACATAATTAGGTAACCCTTGCCTAATTGGAGATTCTCTTGCGCCCTTCCCCGCGCCTGCGAGCCGCGCTCGCCGCAGCCGTCATCGTCCCTCTCGTCCTCACGGCCACCGCGTGTGCGCCCGATGCCGACTCATCCTCCGACGACGGCGCGGCGGATGCCGACACGATCGTCGTCGACTCCGTGTACGGCGAGGTGACCGTCCCCGCCGCCCCGGAGCGGGTCGCGGCGATCTCGTACGACACCCCGTGGCAGGTCATGTCGCTCGACCTGCCCATCGTGGCCGCGATCGACTACACCCAGTGGATCGACGGCTACACCGAGGACCAGCAGGCGTACATCGCCGACGCGGCGAAGGTCGGCAGCTACGGCGAGGTCAACTTCGAGGCACTCGCCGGCGCCGCTCCCGACGTCATCGTCGGCGACGCGTACGAGGTCGACGAGGCGACGTTCACGCGTCTCAGCGAGATCGCCCCGACCGTCATCATCGGCGGGGACGAACGCGGCGACTGGCAGTCCATCACCGAGGATCTGGCCACCGCGCTCGGGGCGCACGATACCTGGGAAGAGGCGAAGGCCTCGTACGAGGCGCGTCGCGACGAGGTCAAGAAGCAGTACGCCGAGGTCATCGCCGCGAACACCTGGGCGAACTTCTCGCTGGGCAACGAGGCGGGACAGTTCTCGATCCAGCTTCCCAGCGGGTCGACGGGCAACCTGATCGTGAACGAGATGGGCCTCGCCTACGGCGACGGCATCCCGCAGGACACGGATGACGGCGCCGGCTACGTGTCGCTGCCCCTCGAGCAGATCGGCACGGTCCTCGACGGTGTCACGGTCGGTCTCACCTACGAGAACCCCGACGGCACGAAGATGCCGGCGATCCAGGATGTGATCGACAGCAGCCTGTTCCAGCAGCTGGAGATCGCGAAGACGGACCGGGTGTACGGACTCGTCTCGAACGTCACCGACTACCGCACCGCCGAGGAGTGGATCGACGAGCTCGCCACGAAGGTGCTCGAGCCGCTCTCGCAGTGACGACTCTCACCGCGGGTGGGCGCCGGACGCTCCGTCGCCCACCCGACGCGGTCGTCCTGCCGATCGTGGTGCTCCTCCTGGTCGCGACCGTGGCGATGAGCATCGCCGTCGGCCCGAGGACCCTGACCCTCGATGATCTGCTCGCCGCGCTGACCGCACCCACCGGCACGGAGACGGATCTGATCGTGCGGGATGTGCGGCTGCCGCGCACGTTCATCGGCATCGCCGCGGGGAGCGCCCTCGCGGTCGCCGGTGTGATCATGCAGACCCTCACCCGCAATCCGCTCGCGGAGCCTGGCCTGCTGGGGGTCAACGCCGGTGCCTCTTTCGCCGTGGCGATCGCGATCGTCGTGCTCCGTATCGGGGACTTCGGCGCGACGATGTGGTTCGCATTCCTCGGTGCCGCGGTCGCGAGCGCCCTCGTCGCCGTGATCGGCGGGGTGGGACGCGGTGCGTCCATCGGGCGGCTGACCCTCACCGGCGTGGCCATCGGCGCGGTGCTGTCGGCGGCGACCGCTGCTCTCAGCCTGATCGACCCGTACGCCTATCAGTCCATGCGGCTCTGGGGCGCCGGTGCTCTCGGCGGCCGTTCGCTCGACGCTGCCGTGCTCACGCTGGTGGTCGTCGCCGTCGGCCTCGTCCTCGTGGTGCTGATCGCACCAGGACTGGGCCTGCTCGCACTGGGGGAGGACACGGCCCGAGCTCTGGGAGGCCGGGTCGGCATCGCACGCCTGGGCGGATTCCTCGCCATCGTGGTGCTGTGCGGCGCGGCGACGGCGGCGGCAGGACCGATCGCGTTCGTGGGACTTCTGGTGCCGCACGCGCTGCGGGCGGTGTTCGGCCCCGACACCCGGCGGCTGCTGATCTACAGCGCTCTGGCCGGCCCGATCCTGCTGCTGCTCGCCGACGTTCTCTGTGGGGTGCTGATCGCCCCGCGTTCGATCCCGGTCGGGGTGATGACCGCGTTCCTCGGAGCGCCCGTGCTGGTCGCCCTGGTGCTCTCGCGGCGGGTGCAGGCGGAAGGGGCGCCCTCGTGAGTGCCCCCTCCGTCGTCGCCGTCCCATCGAAGACCCGACGCCGTCGCCGGATCATCTGGATCTCGTCTGCCCTCGTGCTCGTGGCGTTGGCGATGGCCGCCCTGAGCCTCGGGGATGCCGCCATCCCGGTGCCCGATGTGTTCGCCGCCCTGTTCGGTCGGGGGGACTCCGGCACCCGGCTCGTCGTGGTCGGCTGGAGGCTGCCGCGTGTGGTGCTCGGCGCCGCGATCGGCGCGATGCTCGCGCTGTCCGGAGCGCTGTTCCAGGTCATCACCCGCAACCCGCTCGGCAGCCCCGACATCCTCGGCTTCTCGGCCGGCGCGTACACCGGTGCCCTCCTGGTCATCATCGGCGGCTCGGTGAGCACGGCTGCCCTCACTGCGGGGGCGGTCGGCGGAGGCGTCGCCGCGGCGGCGCTCGTGTTCGTCCTCGTCGCGTGGCGCGGGGCCAGCGGAACCAGGCTCATCATCGTGGGCATCGCCCTGACCGCGATGCTCGGCGCCGTGAACACCATGATCGAGCTCGCCGCCGACGATGTGGTGGCGCACACCGCCGCGATCTGGGGCGCCGGCTCCCTCAACGGCATCGACGGACGCTGGATCCCGGTCATCCTCGTCACGCTCGCGCTGGGAGGGTTCGCGATCACTGCGCTCGCGCCAGGGCTCACGCTGTACGAGCTCGGGGAGGACCGGGCGACGTCGCTCGGGGTGCGACCGGTACGGCTGCGCATCTCGGCCATGCTGATCGGCGTGGTGCTGCTGGCCGTCACGATCGCCGCGGCCGGGCCGATCGCGTTCGTCGCGCTCGCAGCCCCGCAGATCGCTCGCCGCGTCTGGCGCAGCGGTCCGATGCCCTTCGCCGCATCCGCCATGACCGGCGCGGTGCTGCTCCTGTTCAGCGACCTGCTCGCGGCGCGACTGTTCGCGCCGACCATGCTGCCCACCGGTCTCGTCACGATCGGGATCGGCGGACTCTACCTCGCCTGGATGCTGTCCGGCGCGAATCGAAGGAGGCGCTGATGCGCACCGACATCCCTGTGTACACCGCCGAGGTGGCGGCTCGTCGCACCGTGACCCCGCACATGCTGCGCATCACGCTGCGCGGTGCACGCACCGCCGCGGGCGAGCGCTTCGCCTCGTGCGGCAGGCCGGACGAGTTCTTCGGTCTGTGGCTGACGACGGCAGATGGAGAGCAGGCCAAGCGGTACTACTCGGTGCGCGCGTGGCGCCCCGAGAGCGACGAGCTCGACATCGACTTCGTCGTGCATGCCGAGGGCTCGGCGACACAGTGGGCCCGGGACGCGCGCCTCGGCGACACGGTGGCGTTCGACCTTCCCCGCGGACACTTCCACGCGCCGGAGGGGACGGCGCGCGTGCTCCTCATCGGCGATGCCACCGCGCTGCCCGCGATCGGGCGCATCCTCGAGGAGCGTGCGGCATCCGATCCGCCCGTGCGGGCGATCCTGTCCGTGGACGACCCCCGTGATCAGCAGGATCTCCGTTTCCGCGACGGCGACAGCGCGACGTGGGTCGCGGCGGAGGACATCGTGGCCGAGACTCTGGCCGCCACCGCCGACGGGCCGGATGCGACCTACCTCTGGTTCTCGGGAGAGGCGACGACGATGCGGGAGATCCGTCGTCACGTGCGCCACGAGCTCCGCTGGCCGACGAACCGGTACATGACGATGGGCTACTGGCGCCGTGACGCCGAGCGGTGGGGGAAGAGGTTCGAGCAGCAGGCAGAACTGCCCGCACAGCTGGCCGCGATCTGGGAGAACGGCGACGACGACGAGACCCAGCGGGACCTCGCCGATGAGCTGCTGACGAGGTACGGGCTGTGACCGACGCGACCTTCGACATCCGCGGCCTGTCGGCCGGCTACGCGCACGGGCGGGCTGTGTCCACGGGACTCGACCTCACGATCGCCCGCGGCTCCTTCGTCGCGATCATCGGCCCGAACGCCTGCGGCAAGTCGACGCTGCTGCGCACGATCGCGCGACTGCTGCCCGCACTCGCCGGATCCGTGCTGCTCGATGGACGCGACATCCGCGAGCGCGGGGCGAAGGAGCTCGCCAGGGAGCTGGGCCTGCTCAGCCAGTCGGCTGAGGCGCCGGACGGGATGCGGGTGGCCGACCTGATCGCCCGCGGCCGGTATCCGCATCGACGCGCATTCTCGGCGTGGAGCGACGCCGACGACCTGGCGGTGCGGCGGGCGATGGAGAAGACCTCGGTGATCGAGCTGGCTGACCGCCCGGTCGACGAGCTCTCGGGCGGGCAGCGACAGCGCGTGTGGCTCGCGATGGCTCTCGCCCAGGAGACCGACGTGCTGCTGCTGGACGAGCCGACGACCTTCCTCGACATCACCCATCAGCTCGACATGCTGGATCTGTTCCGCGCGATCAACCACGAGCACGGCACGACCGTCGTCGCGGTGCTGCACGACCTGAATCAGGCCGCGCGGTATGCGGATCGGATCGTCGCGATGCGCGCCGGCGCGATCGTGCGCACGGGCACTCCGGAGGACGTGCTCACGCCCGAGGTGATGTCGCGCGTGTTCGACCTCGACTGCACCGTGATCGCCGACCCCGAGACCGCCACGCCCATGGTGGTGCCACGGCGACGGTGACGGAGCCGGCGCTGCGGGTCAGGAATCGGTGAGCGTGCTCTCGATGCCGGTGATGCGCGCCTGCTCGTCGAAGCGGAAGGTGGCGGAGCCGGATCCATCCACGACGGTGGCGCCGCCGAACGACTCATCCGTCCACGTGAGCGTCCAGTTCGCGAGACGAGCGAGGTCCCACACCGCCGTGCGGGCGTCGGTGAGCGCAGTACCCGACAGGATACGGGGGAGCGCGATGACCGCGTCGGCCACGGTGAGCGGCGCGATCGGCGCATCGAGCAGGAAGACGGCACGGGTGCCGCCGCCGACCGGGGCGGAGTAGTACGGCGCGCGGCCGGTGAGCTCGACCGCGACGCCGCCGATGACGTGGGCGGCCTGCGCGATCCACTCCTCGTCGGCTGCGGCGTCGGCCGGGAACGGCACCTCGGGGCTGGTGAGCTCGACGATTCCGTGCTCGGCGCCGTAGGTCTGCAGCTGTGCCGCGATGCCCTGCGGGTCTCCTTGGGGGTGGGCCCACGCCCACAGCAGGGAACGGGGTCCCGGCGCGATCGTCGCGATCAAGTGAGCGCGCGTCACGAGCTGGCTCGACGGGTCGGCGTTCGCCGTGAAGGTGAGGGTGCCTGCGGCCATGTCGGCATCCCAACGATGCTCACCGAGCGCATCGGCGGCGGTGGAGAGGGCGCCCTGGCGGAGCGCGGTGAACAGGGCGGCACGGTCGGCGAGGGGCTGGAGCGCGGCGAAGGTCATGAGGACAGTCTCGCCCGCGTAGCTATGAATACGCCAGAGCTAGCTCCGGGCGGTCAGGGTCCCGGCCGGCCTGCCCATCCGCCACACACTCGGGACGAACAGCGTTGTCAACGCGACGACGGCGTAGATGATCCCTGAGGAGATCAGCACGGTCGCGGGATCGACGTGCGTGATCAGCCAGCCGTAGATCAGCGTGCCGATCGGCATCACCACGAAGCTGCCCAGCATGTCGTAGCTGGCCACTCGGGAGAGCTTCTCGCCCGGGATGTTCTCCATCATCGCGAGGTTCCACCCCGTGTTGAAGATCTCGACACCGGCGCCGGCGATGAACGCGGCGATCGCGAGCAGGACGACCGCCGGATGAGCACCCAGCACGGTCAACGGGATGGCGAACGCGGCCATGCCGATCATCCCGAAGCGCAGCGGACGCCGGAGGGGGAACCACAGCAGCAGCAGCGTCATCAGCAGTACGCCGACACCCTCGGCGCTGACCACCCATCCCCAGCCGGCGATCCCGAGCAGATCATTGTTCTTCGCGATGTAGGGGCCGACGACGCCCCAGGCGCCGACGTGGATCGCGTTCATGATCATGAACGCGAGCACGACGGTCCACAGCCAGGAGCGGCTCCAGAACTCGTGCCAGCCGATCCTGAGGTCGTGGAACATCGTGGTCCCTCCGCCGTGCGCGGGAGGAGGAAGCTTCACGAGCGCGAGGATGGGGATCGCGATCAGCCAGCCGAGCGCCTGCACGACCATGGCCCAGGCCGGTCCCGCGGTAGCGACCAGGATGCCGGCGATGATCGGACCGCCGATCGTGACCGCGGAGCGCACGAACGAGAGCATCGCGTTCGCCTGCTGCAGGTGCTCCGGCGTCGTCAGCTGCGGGATGATGCCCTGCATGGCGGGCATCACGAAGGCGGTGGAGGCGCCGTTGACCACCGAGAGGACCACGAGCGCGGGGATCGTGGCTGTTCCGGTGAACAGGAGAGCGGCGATCGAGCCGATCGAGAGGATGTCGATCACGTAACAGGACTGGATGATCAGTGCGCGGGGCAGCCGGTCGGCGATCACGCCGCCGAACAGCACGAACACGATGTTGCTGATCGTGAACGCCGCGAGCACGAACGACAGGGAGAGGGCGTCGTTGTCGATCTCGAGCACTGCGAATGCCAGAGCGATCGACGACATCGATCCGGCGATCATCGTGATCGCACGCGCGAGGAAGAACCAGCGGAAGTTGCGGTCCTGCATCGCTGCGAGCCCGCGGCTCACGTCAGCATTCCGCGTCTGTGAATCCGTCCATCCTGGCACGGTCCCCGCCGGCAGCGGGGCAGGGAGGGGGGACCTCGGTCAGTAGCTTGCGCGCTCGGGTGCTTCGGTGGTGATGAAACGCGCGGCGAGGGCTTCGGAGGCTCGGGCGAGCAGCGCGACATCCGCCCCGACCGCCACGAAATCCGCACCCGCCGCGATGTAGGCGTCGGCGGCGACCGGGTCGAACGCATTGACGCCGACGGGCTTGCCCGCGGCCTGCACCGCCGTGAAGACGTGTTCCACGGCGGTCATGACGCGCGGGTGCGTCTGCTGCCCGAGCAGCCCCATCGAGGCCGAGAGGTCGGACGGACCGACGAAAACGGCATCGATGCCGTCGATCGCGGCGATGTCGGCTGCGGCGTCGACCCCTGCCGCGGTCTCGATCTGCACCGTGAGCGAGGTGTGCTCCGTCGACTCCTGGAGGTAGCGGTCGACGCGGTTCCAGCGGGCGCTGCGTGCCAGCGCGCTGCCGACGCCGCGCACGCCCTCCGGTGGGTAGCGGGTGGCGGCGACCGCGGCCTGCGCCTCCGCGACCGACGACACCATCGGCACGATGATGTTCTGCGCCCCGAGGTCGAGCACCTGCTTGATCGCGACCGTGTCGTTCGCGGCGACGCGCACGAGCGGGGAGATCGGGTACGCGGCGGCGACCTGCAGCTGCAGCAGCACCGACTCCAGGGTGTTCGCGGAGTGCTCCATGTCGATGAGCAGCCAGTCGAGACCGGATCCCGCAGCGACCTCCGTGACGAGCGGGCTCCCCGAGCACGCCCACATGCCGATCAGGGCACGATCGGACGCCGCGAGGCGCGCGCGGAAGGAGGGAGCTAGATGAAGCGGCATGTGATTGTTCCCATCGGTCCGTAGTCGCACAGCACCTCGTCGCCGCGCGACACCCACATCGGGCGTGTGAACGATCCTGCCAGGATGATCTCCCCGGCCTCGAGACGCGCGCCGTGCTGGTGGAACTTGTTGGCGAGCCAGGCGACGCCGGTGGCCGGATGCCCGAGCACACCCGCGGCGACGCCGGTCTCCTCGATCTCCCCGTTGCGGGAGAGCACGCCGGGCACCCAGCGCAGATCGATCTCGTCCGGGCGCTTGTGCACGTCGCCCAGGACCATGGCGCCGTAGGCGGCGTTGTCGCTGATGGTGTCGACGATCGTGCGGCCCTCGAGCTCGATGTGCGAGTTCAGCACCTCGAGGGCGGGCACGGCGTAGTCGATCGCCGCGAGCGCGTCGTCGAGCGTGCAGTCGGGGCCCTCCAGCGGCTGCTTGAGCACGAAGGCGAGCTCCACCTCTATGCGCACGTTCGAGAAGTGGTCGACGGGGATCTCGGCGCCCGTCGGGTAGACGGTGTCGTCGAACATCACGCCGTAGTCCGGCTCGGTGATGCCGGTCGCCTGCTGCATGGCCTTCGACGTCAGGCCGATCTTGCGCCCGACGAGCCGGCGACCGGACGCGAGGTTCTGGTCGCGCCAGACGCCCTGGATGGCGTACGAGTCCTCGACCGTCGCCTCCGGGTACCGGGCGGTGATGCGCGGGATCACGGCGTGAGTGCGATCCGCCTCCGCGAGCTCGGCCGCGATCTGCGCGATCGTCTCTTCTGACAGCATCCGTCTTCCTCCTAGGGGTCGTGGTGCCGGGAGCGTCCTTCGTCCGTCGCTGCGCTCCTCGCTCAGGAACCGGGTGTCTTCAGGGACCGGTTCCTGAGCGAGCGCAGCGAGACGAAGGACGTCACAACTGGTTGCCGAGCTTGCCCTCGCGCTCGTCGGCCCGCGTGTAGCTGAACCCGTCAGCGCCGATCGTGACGGCCATCTCGGAGCTGTCGGTGCGCGCGATGACCGGCTGCGGGTTGCCGTCGAGGTCGAGCACCAGCGAGGCGTCCGTGTACCAGGAGGGGACGACGGGATTGCCCCACCAGTCGCGGCGCTGGTTGTCGTGCACGTCCCAGGTGACCACCGGGTTGTCGGGGTCGCCGGTGTAGTAGTCCTGCGTGTACACCTCGACGCGGTGGCCGTCAGGGTCGCGCAGGTAGAGGTAGAACGCGTTGGAGACGCCGTGGCGGCCGGGACCGCGCTCGATGGCATCCGAGCGGCGCAGCGCGCCGAGCTTGTCGCAGATCGCGAGGATGTTGTGCTTCTCGTGCGTGGCGAAGCAGACGTGGTGCATGCGGGGACCGTCGCCGCCGGTCATGGCGGTGTCGTGCACGGTGGGCTTGCGGCGCATCCACGCGGCGTAGACCGTGCCCTCGTCGTCCTGGATGTCCTCGGTCACGCGGAACCCGAGGTCCTGCATGAATCCGACGGCGCGGGGCACGTCGGGGGTGACCTGGTTGAAGTGGTCCAGGCGCACCAGCTCCCCGGGGATGTGCAGGTCGTAGCGCCAGGACATGCGCTCGACGTGGTCGGACTGGTGGAAGTACTCGTACGGGAACCCGAGCGGGTCGATCACGCGCACCGAGTCTCCGACTCCCTTCACGAAGCCCTCGGGGTTGCGCCGAACGTCGCAGCCGAGCTCGGTGTAGAAGGCCACGGCGCGGTCGAGGTCCTCCGGGGTGCGCACGCGGTACGAGAACGCGGCGACCGCGGCGACAGGACCCTTGCGCAGCACCAGGTTGTGGTGGATGAACTCCTCGGTCGAGCGCAGGTAGATCGCCTCGTCATCCTCCTCCGTCACGTAGAGGCCGAGGATGTCGACGTAGAACTGACGCGACGCCGCCAGGTCGGTGACGATGAGCTCCATGTACGCGCAGCGCAGGATGTCGGGCGGCGTGCTCTGGGGCGTCGCGACCGGGTTGTCGGAGCGGATCGGGGCCTCCTGGGATACATAGAAGCCCGAGGAGGTCAGGGTCATGTCTTCGCGGTGTGTCATGTCAGCGTCCTTGCGTGATCAGGCCAGCGGGGTCAGTTCTTGCCGAAGGTGGGGTTGTGGGACTTCTCCGCGAGCGTGATGTGCACGCTCTGCTGGTCGGTGTAGAAGTCGATCGAGCGGTAGCCTCCCTCGTGACCGAGGCCGGAGGCCTTCACTCCGCCGAACGGGGTGCGCAGGTCGCGCACGTTGTTGCTGTTGAGCCAGACCATTCCGGCCTCGACCGACTGCGCGAAGTTGTGCGCGCGCTTCAGGTCGTTGGTCCAGATGTACGCGGCGAGGCCGTACTTGGTGTTGTTCGCCAGCGACAGCGCCTCGTCGTCGGAGTCGAACGGCGTGATCGCGACCACGGGGCCGAAGATCTCCTCCTGGAAGATGCGGGCGTCGGGGGAGACGTCGGCGAACACGGTCGGTGCGACGAAGTTGCCCTCGTCGAAGCCCTCCGGACGACCACCGCCGGCGACCAGGCGTCCCTCGGTCTTGCCGATCTCGACGTAGCTCATGACCTTCTCGTAGTGCTCCGGGTGCACGAGCGCGCCGACCTCGGTGGCCGGGTCGTGCGGGTAGCCGACCTTGACGCGCTTCGCCTGAGCGGCATAGCGCTCGACGAACTCCTCGTAGATGGAGCGCTCGACGAGGATGCGGGAACCGGCGGTGCAGCGCTCGCCGTTGAGGGAGAAGACGCCGAAGATCGTGGCGTCGACGGCGGCCTCCAGATCGGCGTCGGCGAACACGACGGCGGGGGACTTGCCGCCGAGCTCCATCGACAGACCCTTGAGGAAGGGGGCGGCGTTGCCGAAGATCAGCTGTCCGGTCGAGCTCTCGCCCGTGAAGGAGATGAGCGGTACGTCGGGGTGCTTCACGAGCGCGTCGCCGGCGTCCTCGCCGAGACCGTTCACGAGGTTGAAGACGCCCGCAGGCAACCCGGCTTCCTCGAAGATGCCTGCCCAGAGGGAGGCGGAGAGCGGGGTGAACTCGGCGGGCTTGAGGACCACCGTGTTGCCGGTCGCGAGTGCGGGGCCGAGCTTCCACGACTCGAGCATGAACGGCGTGTTCCACGGCGTGATGAGCCCGGCCACGCCGATCGGCTTGCGGTTGACGTAGTTCATCTGCTTGCCGGGCACCTTGAAGGCGTCGTCGGACTGGGCGACGATCAGGTCGGCGAAGAAGCGGAAGTTCTCGGCAGCGCGACGCGCCTGGCCCAGCGCCTGCGTGATCGGCAGACCCGAGTCGTAGGACTCGAGCTCGGCGAGACGCGCGTCGCGGGACTCCACCAGATCGGCGATGCGGTGCAGCACCCGGGAGCGCTCACGCGGCAGCATCCGCGGCCAGGGTCCTTCGTCGAACGCACGCTTCGCCGCGGCGACCGCGAGCTCGATGTCGGCCTTCTTGCCCGCGGCGGCGGTGGTGTAGGTCTGGTTGGTCACCGGGTCGAGCACGTCGAAGGTGTCGCCGTCGACCGAGTCGACGAAGGCGCCGTCGATGTAGTGCTGGATGTGGTCAGGGAGGTCGGCGGGGATGCGCGAGTCGGTCATGAGACTTCTCCAAGTGTCTGGTGGGAACGGGTGTGCAGGGCGTCGAGGAACGCGTCCCTCGTGCGCCAGCGATGGTTGCGGGCGGCGAGCTCGATCTCGAGGGGCTCTGCGCCCGATCGGATGAGCTCGAGGATCTGGCTGTGCTCCTCGACCGAATGCTGGGCGCGTCCGGGCACATAGGCGAACGTCGAGTCGCGGATGCCGGACAGGCGCGCCCATCCTCGGTGCACGAGGTCGAGCAGGTGCGGGTTCGGGCACGGCTCGAACAGCACCGAGTGGAACTGCCGGTTCAGCTCGGTGAACGCGTGCGCATCGAGGTGACCGAGCATGCGCGACATCTGCTCGTTGACCTCGGTGGCGGCATCGAGCGCTGCGGCGTCGAGCAGGGGAGCGGACAGCGCGGTGGCTGCGCCCTCGACGATGCCGAGCGTCTGCATCGTGTGGGCGTACTCGCTCTCGTCGACGAGCGTGACGCGAGCGCCGACGTTGCGCTCGAACGTGACGAGCCCTTCGGCCTCGAGCCGGCGGATCGCCTCGCGCACGGGTACCACGCTCATGCCGAGCTCCTCGGCGATCGACCCGAGCACCAGGCGGTAGCCGGGTCCGAACGCATGACCCGAGATGCGCGAGCGGATCCAGGCGTACGCCTGCTCCGACTTGCTCGCGCCGCTGACGGTGGTCATCGTCCGGTCCCCGAGTCTTCCTGGGTCCCTGAGCTTTCCTGGGTCCCTGAGCCTGTCGAAGTGCCGGTGGCCGCGACGTAGCGCGCGCGCCACTCGGCGTTCAACGGGAACAGTCCGTCGACGGGGTGACCGGCGGCGACCTGCTCGGCGATCCAGGCATCCTCGATCTCCTGCGCGATGGCGTCGTCGGCGATCTGCTCGGCCAGGGACGGCGGGATGACGATCACGCCGTCACCGTCGCCCACGATGATGTCTCCCGGCTGCACGGTCGCGCCGCCGCAGGAGATCGTGATGTCGACGTCCCACGGCACGTGCTTGCGGCCGAGGACCGAGGGGTGCGCGCCCTGCGAGAACACCGGCAGACCGATCTCGGCCACGGCGTCGAAGTCGCGGATGCCGCCATCGGTGACGACCCCGGCCGCGCCGCGGGTGCGCGCGCGGAGGGCGAGGATATCGCCCAGGGTGCCGGTGGTCGCGTCGCCGCGGGCCTCGATGACGATGACCTCGCCCTCGTCCACGGCGTCGAAGGCGCGTTTCTGCGCGTTGTATCCGCCGCCGTGCGAGGCGAACAGGTCTTCCCGGAACGGCACGAACCGCAGCGTCTTGGCCGTGCCGACGATCTTGCTGCCGGGGATATTGGCGTGCACGCCGTCGATGAAGCAGGAGTGGTGACCGCGCTTGCGCAACTGCGCCGAGAGCCCGGCGGTGGGGGCCTCGAGGAGCTTGGCGCGGAGTGCGGGGGAGAGGCCTGCGTCGGTCTGGGTCCCTGAGCCTGTCGAAGGGGCGGGAGGGAGTCCCGCCGCTTCGCGCGAGCCCCAGGCCTCGGTGCGCTGCAGGTCGTCGACGGCGGGGAGTGAGCCGATCTCACCGTCGAAGGGGACATCCCCCTGCGTGACCGTCGTGACGAGGCGGCCGGAGGACGGCGCTCCGTCGGCATCGGGCGCGTCGACCTCGACCTCGACGACATCGCCGGGGACGATCACGGAGGATCCGGCCGGGGTTCCCGTGAGGATCACATCGCCCGGTTCGAGAGTGAAGTGC
This sequence comes from Microbacterium sp. NPDC087591, assembly GCF_044743625.1. Taxonomy (NCBI): domain Bacteria; kingdom Bacillati; phylum Actinomycetota; class Actinomycetes; order Micrococcales; family Microbacteriaceae; genus Microbacterium; species Microbacterium sp. NPDC087591. The sequence goes on along the minus strand of NZ_JBIUWU010000001.1, from coordinate 500,133 downwards.
TGCGAGAGGTCGGCGACCAGCTGCGCGAGCGGGAAGATCAGGCCGGCGGTGGTGTCGTCCTGGCGGAGGTCGCCGTTCACCCAGGTGCGCACGCGTAGGGCAGCGGGGTCGACCTGGCGTGCATCGATGAGGTGCGGACCGAGCGGGGTGTAGCCGTCTCCGCCCTTGGAACGGACGTTCGAGCCCTTGTCGTTCGCCCGCAGGTCGTACAGCCCGAGGTCGTTCGACGCGGTGACGGCGCCCACGTGCGCCCAGGCCTCGTCGAGCGGAACCCGGCGGGCGGCGGTGCCGATGATCAGCGCGATCTCGCCCTCGAACGCGAGAAGCTCGGTGCCGGCCGGACGTTCGACCGTGCCGCCGGATGACGCGACCGAGCTCGCCGGCTTGAAGAAGTAGGAGGGGGCCGCGGGGCGTCGGCCGCGCTGATCCGCCCGAGACGCGTAGCTCAGGTGGATCGCGATGATCTTGCCGGGGCGGTCGATGGGATCCGTCACGGGGCGCCTCCTCGCGCTCGTCTACAACGCCTTGTGCGTCGTATTCGAAATCATATATCATCGGTTCACCCCTCGGCAAGCAATCCGGATTCACGTCCACCGCACGCCGTGACAGTGCAGTCACAACCAAAGGAGACACCCCATGAGCGGGAAGTCACAGGATGGGTTCACGCCCACCGGAACCATCGCGACAGCGGCCGATCGGCGTCGCGTCGTGTTCGCCACCGTCGTCGGAACCACCGTGGAGTGGTACGACTTCTTCATCTACGCCACCGCGGTGGGTCTCGTCTTCGGGCAACTCTTCTTCGAGCCGCTGGGCGCGAACAGTGCCCTGATCGCGTTCGCGACCGTCGGCGTCAGCTTCCTCTTCCGCCCGCTCGGAGCGTTCCTTGCCGGTCACTACGGTGACAAGCTCGGGCGCAAGACCGTGCTGATGTGGACGCTGATCCTGATGGGCGCCGCGACCGCGCTGATCGGCATCCTGCCCACCTACGAGACCATCGGCATCACCGCGCCGATCCTGCTGGTGCTGCTGCGTATCGTGCAGGGCATCTCGGCCGGAGGCGAGTGGGGAGGCGCCGTGCTGATGGCGGTCGAGCATGCTCCCCGCAGGAAGCGCGGCATCTTCGGCGCCTCGCCGCAGATCGGTGTGCCGCTGGGCCTGCTGCTCGCCTCGGGCGTCATGGCACTGATGACGGCGATCGCGCCGGGAGAGCAGTTCGCGATCTGGGGCTGGCGGATCCCGTTCCTGCTGAGCGTCGTGCTGATCCTGGTCGGCTACTACGTGCGCCGCAAGGTCGAGGAGAGCCCGGTGTTCACCGAGCTCGCCGCCCGCAAGGAGAAGGCGCGCATGCCCATCGTGCAGCTGTTCCGCAAGCACGCCCTGCTCGTGGTCATCGCCGCGCTCGTCTTCGCGGGCAACAACGCGGTCGGCTACATGACCACCGGCGGATACATCCAGGGCTACGCCACGAACCCCGAGGGACCGATCGGCCTCGAGCGCGGCCCGGTGCTGTGGGCCGTCGCCGGCTCCGCCGTCACCTGGCTGCTCACGACGCTCCTGGCCGGATGGGTGTCCGACCGCATCGGTCGTCGCTCGACGTACATCATCGGCTGGGTGCTGCAGCTGGTGGGTGTCTTCACCCTGTTCCCGCTCGTGAACACCGGTGACATCGGTCTGCTGTTCGCCGGACTCGCGATCCTCACGATCGGCCTCGGCTTCACCTACGGTCCGCAGGCGGCGCTGTACACCGAGCTGTTCCCCGCCAGCATCCGCTTCTCCGGTGTCTCGATCTCGTACGCGATCGGCGCCATCGCCGGTGGGGCGTTCGCTCCGACCATCGCCACGGCGATCGTGCAGGCGACCGGCTCCACGCAGGCGGTCACCTGGTACCTCGCCGGGATGACGGTGCTCGGCCTGATCGCGACGCTGTTGCTGCGCGACCGCTCCGGCATCCCGCTCGGACCGGACCATGAGGAGGAGCAGTCCGTGAGCCCGATCCGTGGACTCGCGAAGGTCTGACCGAACCCTGACGTCCACAACTCAGGCGCGATCGGGCGATGTCCCGGCGGATCGGCCGTGGTCCGCGGATCGACTCCGATTTCGCCTGAGTTGTGGACAGCCGCTGACCTCAGCCGTCGAGTGCTTCGCGGATCACGGATGCCGAGTGCTGCAGCCGTGCCGCGATCGCGGCATCGTTCAGGTCGGCGGCCACATGCACCACGGCGATCGCCGCCGGGCGCTGGCCGCGCAGGACGAGCGGGACGGCGACGGACTGCACGGTCGGGATCACCTCGTCGTGGCTGGTGCCGTAGCCCCGGCGCTCCGTCAGAGCGATCGCCTCGCGGAGGGCGGGGGAGACGTCGGCGGGCCAGTCGACCGACCGCAGCTGTGCCAGGATCACCTTGCCCGGTGCGCCGACGGTCACCGGATGCCGGGCGCCGGGGCGCTGGGCCACGCTCGCGACCGCGTGCCGCGGCTCGACGCTGGCCAACGTGATGCACTCCGCCCCGTCGAGCACGGCGAGGAAGCAGGTCATGCCGAGTTCGTTCGCGATCGCCGTGAGCTCGGGGAGGGCCTCGGCCTGCAGATCGTGTGCCACGCCTGCCGCCAGTGCTGCCATGCGGGCGCCCAGGGCGACCGCGCCCGCCGCGTCGCGCACCACGAGGCCGTGGTCTTCCAGGGTGCGCAGCAGGCGATAGGCGATCGAGCGGTGCACGCCGAGACGCAGCGCGATCTCATCGATCGTGAGCGGGGTGCGCGCGTCGGCGAGCACTTCGAGGATGCGGATGCCGCGGCTCAGGGTCTGCGAGGCGGGGGAAGTGGTGGTCACTGCCATGAGAGCGCTCCTCTGCGTCGCTCGCGCCGGTTCTTCCTTGCGTTCGGGGAGGGGCGCGAATATGCTGTGTTCAATAGTAGAACGTCGTGTTCGAATATAGAACACCGACACGCGCAATGCAACACCCAGACAGTGCAGTCCGGAAGGAATCGACGACGATGCAGTTCCACCACCACGGTTACGTCTCCGGCAATCCCCGCGTGCAGGACGCGGCAGGCGTCGGCGTCGACCGCCCCGCCGAGCTGCCGGAGCAGGTCGATGTGCTCATCGTCGGATCCGGCCCCGCCGGCATGCTGCTCGCCGCGCAGATGTCGCAGTACCCCGGTGTGACCACTCGCATCATCGAGAAGCGGGAGGGGCGACTGGTGCTCGGTCAGGCCGACGGCATCCAGCCGCGCAGCGTCGAGACGTTCCAGGCGTTCGGCTTCGCGGAGCGGATCGTCGCCGAGGCGTACAACATCGGGTGGATGAACTTCTGGGGTCCGGACCCCGAGAACCCCCGCGAGATCGTCCGCACCTCGCGCACCGCCGACTACGCGTACGACATCTGCGAGTTCCCGCATCTGATCGTGAACCAGGCGCGCGTGCTCGACTACTTCGCCGAAGCCGCCCTCAACGGTCCGGGGCGCATCGCGCCGGACTACGGCGTGGAGTTCCTCGGCCTCACCGTGCACGACGACGGCGAGTATCCGGTGGAGGTGCGCGTACGGCACGTGGCGGGGGAGCAGGCGGGCGTGGAGCGCGTGATCCGGGCGAAGTACGTCGCCGGATGCGACGGCGCGCGCAGCGGCGTGCGCGAGGCGATCGGACGCACGCACGTCGGCGGCAGCGCCGCACACGCCTGGGGCGTCATGGACGTGCTCGTGAACACGGACTTCCCGGACTGGCGCACCAAGTGCGCGATCAACTCCGAGGCGGGCAACATCCTGCACATCCCCCGCGAGGGCGGCTACCTCTCGCGCATGTACATCGATCTCGGCGAGGTCGCGGCGGACGACGACCACCGAGTGCGCAAGACGCCGGTCGAGGAGATCATCCGCAAGGCGAACGACATCCTGCATCCGTACTCGATCGACGTGCAGCAGGTGGCGTGGCACAGCGTGTACGAGGTCGGGCACCGCGTGACGGACGGCTTCGACGACGTGATCGACGAGTCGGGACGCACACCGCGCGTCTTCCTCACCGGCGACGCGTGCCACACGCACAGCGCAAAGGCCGGGCAGGGCATGAACGTCTCGATGCAGGACGGGTTCAACCTCGGGTGGAAGCTCGGCTCGGTGCTCACCGGTCGTTCGGATGAGGCGCTGCTGTCGACCTACGGTGCCGAGCGGCGCCCCGTGGCCCAGCAGCTCATCGACTTCGATCGCGAGTGGTCGAGCCTGATGGCGCGCAAGCCGGAGGAGATCTCCGACCCGAACGAGCTCGCGACCTACTACCTCGCCACGGCGGAGTTCCCGTCCGGGTTCATGACGCAGTACACCGCGTCGATGATCACGGGCTCCGATGCGCATCAGGCGCTCGCCGGGGGCTACCCGCTGGGCAAGAGGTTCAAATCCACGGAGGTGATCCGGGTCGGTGACGGGAACGTCGTGCACCTCGGGCACCACGCGAAGGCGGATGGACGGTGGCGCGTGTATGCGTTCGGCGACCGCACCGGCGAGACCCTCGCGGCCTGGGCGGAGCAGGCCGAGCCGGTGTTCGCCCGCTTCACCCCGGCGGATGCCGACACGGATGCCGTGTTCGACGTCAAGGCCGTCTACCAGCAGCCGTTCGAAGAGATCGAGGTGACGTCGGCGCCGGCGCTGTTCCAGCCGAAGACCGGTCCGCTCGGGCTGACGGACTGGGAGAAGGTGTACGCCGCAGGACCGAGCAAGTGGACGGAGACCGACATCTTCGCCGCCCGCGAGCTGTCGCGGGAGGGCGTCGTGATCGTCGTGCGCCCCGACCAGTACGTCGCCGCGATCCTTCCCCTGGATGACACCTCGGAGCTCGCGGAGTTCCTGGAGGGGGCGCTGCTGCCCGCCCGCTGAGCGCCTGCTGCCCGCCCGCTGAACGTTCGACGTCCGGGGCGGACGAGTCCTGGAGGATGTCGGTGCTGCGGCGTACCGTGGACGCCGACGGGCGACGACGCCCGACAGGAGGAGCGTGTGATGACCTGGAAGATCGAACTCATCTTCATGCCGGTGAGCGATGTCGACCGTTCGAAGGAGTTCTACACGAAGATCGGATTCAACCCCGACCACGATCAGACGCCGACCGAGGGCTTGCGGTTCGTGCAGATGACGCCGCCGGGCTCGGCCTGCTCGATCGCGTTCGGTACCGGGCTCGACATCCCGCTCGAGCCCGGACAGCAGAAGACGATCCAGGTGGTCGTGCCGAACGCCGACGAGGCGAAGGCGCAGCTCGAGGCGGTCGGCGTCGCGACCAAGGGCGTCGAGGACCTCGGATGGGGGCGGTTCGTCTGGTTCGACGACCCGGACGGCAACACCTGGACGCTGCAGGAACTTCCGGACTACGCGGCCTGAGAGCGGGGGAGTGCGCGCGGCGTCGACTCTCGTCAGCCCGCGCACTCCGTCGACTGGTCTGTGATGATCCACTCGGTGGCCGGACGCGTCATCACCACGGTGCCGCAGTCGCCGGAGCCGAGGTAGGTCACGAAGAGGGTGGCATCCGTGTCGGTCTCGTGCTGCACGGCGATGTCGACGTCGGTGCTCTGATCGAGTGAGCGATAGAGCTCGGCTGTGGTCGTGATCATCTGCTCGCAGCTGTCGATCCCGGTGACTCCGTTCGCCTCGAGCTCGGCGATCATGCGGGTCACGAGTTCCGGCGTGAGGCGGGCGCAGGCGGTGTCGACGTCGGGAAGTCGAGACGCCTCCAGCCATTCGCGGAATCCGTCGGTGGCGCTCTGGGGCGATTCGGTCTCCGCCGGCTCGGGAGTCTCTACTGCCACTGGGGTGGGGGATGCCGCGGTCGGTGTCGCCGTCGCCGAGCCTGACGCGTCCGTGCCCGGCGAGCACGATGCCAGGGCCATCATCACGACGAAGACCGCCGCAGCGATCGTCGTCTTTCCGTATCTACTCGCGCGCCACGTAGTCACCCGTTGATTCTGGCAGATCGTCGTGCGGCAGCCGCGCATCCGCGGGCGCTCGCCGAGTGCACGGCATACCCACGAGTGCACGGCATAGCCGCGCGAACTGCTCGTCCACTCGGCAGCAACCCGTGCACTCGGCGGGGGCTTCAGGAGAGGCGGACCGCCCCGCCGGACACCACGATCCCGCCGCGGGGCGGGATCGTCACGGTGAGCAGGCTCGGACGTCGCACGTGCGCTCCCTGATGGATGCGGATGGTCCGATCTACCACGCCCCGCTCCCGCAGGAAGGCGCCGGTGGATGCCGCCGCGGAGCCCGTCGCCGGGTCCTCGGTGATGCGACCGACCGGGAAGAGGTTCCTCGCGTCGACGTCGGACTCGCCCGCCGCGTGCAGCACCGTGACGGTGCCGTGCCACCCCTGCTCGCGCATCAGTGCCGCGACGGGGGCGGGGGAGAAGCGGAACTGGTCGAACAGCTCGCGATCACGGATGACGAGGATCGGATGCCAGTTCCCGGCGAAGGCCTCTTGCGGCGGGAAGCGCGGATCGAGATCGGACAGCTCGATCCCGAGCAGTTCGAGCAGGCGCGCGAGCACCCCATCGTCGAGGTCCCGCACCTCTGGTTCGACACTTGTGAACGAGACCGTGACCGTGCCCTCGTCGTCCAACTCCGAGCGGAGGGACACCTCGCCGCCGCCGGTCTCGAAGAGCACCTCGCCCGCCCCGCCCCGCTCGGCCAGAGCCACGGCCGTCGCGACCGTCGCGTGCCCGCAGAACGGCACTTCCGCGGCGGGCGACCAGAACCGCACGCGGTAGCGGGGAGTGCCGGTGTCGGTGCAGCGCGAGGTGACGAACGCGGTCTCGGAGTATCCGACCTCGGCGGCGATCTGCAGCATCCGCTCGTCGCTCAGTCCGGCAGCGTCGAGCACGACACCGGCGGGATTGCCCCCGCTCGGGTCTGCGGCGAAGGCGTTGTACCGCAGGACCTCGGGAACATCCGTCATGAGGAGGAGCCTAGCCGCCGTCGCGTCAGGAGTTCACGCGGATGATCTCCTGCTGGTACGGCGCGATCACGTCTCCCGAGATGCGCAGATCCAGCAGCAGGAAGCGGCGGGTGGCCGCATCCTCCCCAGCCCACGCGGCGAGGCGGTCGAGGTCGGCGAGCGTGCGCACCACCACGCCCTCCGCGCCGACGGCTGCGCCGAAGGCGGCGAAGTCGACTTCGGGGATGCGCATAGGTCCCTCGGCGAGTCCTTTCAGGCCGTACAGGTTGACCTCGGCGCCATAGGCCGCGTCGTTCCAGATGACCGCGATACCGCGGCCACCGGCGGCGCGGACCGCGGATTCGAGGTCGGCGATGGCCATCAGCCCGCCGCCGTCTCCCGAGGTCAGCACGACCGTCGCGTCGCGTCGCGCCAGTGCGGCACCGACGACGCTGGGCCATCCCTGACCGATGGACTGGAAGGCGGTGCCGATCATCATCATGCGATCAGGAGCGGCGACGGGCCAGTACATGTTCGCCCAGCCGATGAAGTGTCCGCCGTCGGAGACGACGACGCGGTCCTCCGGCAGCAGCTCGGCGATGCGGCGGGCGGCAGAACGCGGGTCGAGGCGTCCGTCTGGCGCGAGGTCATCACCCGCGTCATACCTGCGGGCGGCGGCGACATCGACCCTCTCCCGCCACGGGGCTGTGGGAGCCGCGGGCACAACTTCGGAGCTCGCGGGCGACACCCCGGCGGACGGAGCGGATGCCGCGGCGTGTCGTGCCTCTTCTCCGAAGCTGTGCACGGGGGTGGAGGCGCCGGCCACGGGGGTGGGGGCGGTGGTCAGGCGCGACACCAGGGCCTCGGCGGCCAGGCGCGCGTCGGCACGCACGAAGCCGCCGATGTGCGCGTGGGTCGCCGCCGGGGTGATGTCGATCTGGAACACGCGCGTCCCGGGAGCGAAGAGCTCGCCGAAGCGCATCGTGAACTGGTTCAGGGAGGCGCCGAAGACCACCGCGACGTCGGCGGAGCGGATGAGCTCCATCGCCCCGTCCGCGCCGAAACCGCCGGTGACGCCGAGGTCGTAGCGGCCATCCGGGAAGACACCGCGACCGAGTGCCGAAGAGGCCGTGAGTGCACCCGTCACGTCCGCGAGCTCACCGAGAGCGGCGCTCGCGCCGGCGAGCCAGGCTCCGCGGCCGGCGAGGAGGAACGGACGCTCGGCGCTTCGCAGCGCGGCGGCGATCTCATCGAGCATCCCCTCGGCGAACTCACCCTTCGGCGCGAGAGGAGCGGGCACGCGCGGGGACGGCGCGTCGGCCACCGGTCCGGCCTCCAGCGCGGCGACGTCATAGGGGATCGCGAGCACCACGGGTACGCGGTACGTGAGCGCGTGCTCGATCGCGATCACGGTGGTGGCAGCGGCATCCGCGCGCCCGACCGTATAGGTGCGGGCGTCCACGGCGGAGGCGAGGGCGATCTGGTCGACGTCCCATGGACGCGGGCCCGAGGTCGGCTCGTCGCCCACCACCAGCACGAGCGGCACGTGCGCCTGCACGGCCTCGGCGAGCGCCGTGAGGGTGTTCGTGAACCCGGCGCCGTAGGTCGACGTGCCGGCGGCGATGCGTCCGGACGCCCGGAAGTGCGCGTCTGCGGCCACCACGGCGCCCTGCTCGTGCCGGACGGCCGTGAACACCGCGGAGGTCTGGGTCTCGATCGCGTCGAGGAAGTAGGCGTTGCCGTTGCCCATCACGCCGAAGACGGCATCGATGTGCTGGGCGAGGGTGAGCGCGACGTGCGCAGAGACGGTGGGCATGCGAAAGCCTTTCGAGACAGGGACGGAGAACGGGGTATCCGTATGTGTCTCGCCTCCGCTGCAGTGCGAAGTGCTTCGTGCCCCTTTTTCGGGCACCGGCCGCCGAACGACCGGACAGATGAACTCTACCGCTCCGGCCCGGCTCTGTCGCCGCTCCGACTTCCCTCGGAAACATCATCGAAATCACGCCGCGGAAGTATTCCGACATGGAGTCGCTGTTCAACGGATACACCTCTCGTCGGTCGCCGGTGCGGAACGGGCCGCAGCCCTGGGATGAGATGTTCCCCTCTGAGGCGCTCCCGGGCGGCGGCGAGGTGCGACTGCCGTACCGGGACATGTACCCCGCGCTGGCCGGGATGGACGATGCGGAGCTGCGGGCGCGGACGGATGCACTGGCCAGCTCGTACCTCGCGCAAGGGGTGACCTTCGACTTCGCCGGGGAGGAACGGCCGTTCCCGCTCGACGTGGTCCCGCGTGTGATCGCCGCGGATGACTGGACCTACGTCGAATCCGGGGTGAAGCAGCGCGTGCGCGCGCTGGAGGCCTTCCTGGCAGACGTGTACGGCCCGCAGCTCGCGGTGCACGACGGCGTGATCCCGGCGTCGCTGATCAGCTCGTCGTCGCACTTCCACCGCCAGGCTGCGGGCATCGTCGGGGCGAACGGTGTGCGCATCCACGTCGCCGGGATCGACGTCATCCGTGACGAGAAGGGTGCCTGGCGGGTGCTGGAGGACAACGTCCGGGTGCCCAGCGGCGTCAGCTACGTTCTGGCCAACAGGCGGGTCATGGCGCAGACGCTCCCCGAGCTGTTCACCAGTCTGCGCGTCCGGCCCGTCGTCGACTACCCGGGGCGGCTGCTGCAGGCCCTGCGCGCTGCGGCTCCGGCGGGTGTCGAGGATCCGACGGTGGTCGTGCTGACCCCCGGCGTCTACAACTCCGCGTACTACGAGCACACCCTGCTGGCGCGCATGATGGGCATCGAGCTCGTCGAGGGTCGCGACCTGTTCTGCTCCGGTGGGCGGGTGTGGATGCACACGACCGCCGGGCCGACGCGGGTCGACGTCATCTACCGTCGCGTCGACGACGAGTTCCTGGACCCGCAGCACTTCCGGCCGGACTCGGTGCTGGGCGCACCGGGGCTGATGCTCGCAGCACGACTGGGCAACGTCACCCTGGCGAACGCGATCGGCAACGGCGTCGCCGACGACAAGCTCGTCTACACGTATGTGCCGGAGCTCATCCGCTACTACCTCGGCGAGGACCCGATCATCCCCAACGTCGACACCTGGCGTCTGGAGGAGCCGGATGCGCTGGAGGAGGTGCTGGACCGGCTCGACGAACTGGTCGTGAAGCCGGTCGACGGCTCCGGCGGGAAGGGCCTCGTGGTCGGCCCCGACGCCTCGCGGGCCACGCTCGAGTCGTTGCGGGCGACGCTGCTGGCGGATCCGCGCGGATGGATCGCGCAGCCGGTGGTGCAGCTGTCGACGATCCCCACACTGGTGGAGGACGGATTCCGGCCGCGGCACGTCGATCTGCGGCCGTTCGCCGTGAACGACGGCACCGACGTCTGGGTGCTCCCCGGCGGCCTCACCCGGGTCGCGCTGCCCGAGGGGCAGCTGGTGGTGAACTCCAGTCAGGGGGGAGGGTCGAAGGACACCTGGGTGCTGGATCCCTCCCTGTTCACCGGGCCGAACACCACGGTCGCCGGCCTCTCCGACCCGGCCTCCGACGAGGTCTCGATCGCCACCGGGGCGATCGCGGTCGTCGCCTCGCCGCCGCGAGAGGAACCGCATCCGCCGTTCCTCTCGTCGCCGCAGGACGAAGACCTCGAGGCGCGTCACCACCAGCAGCAACAGCAGCAACAACAGCAGCGGGTGGAGGGGGATCTCTCATGCTGAGCCGCATCGCCGAGGCGTTGTTCTGGATCGGTCGCTACGTCGAGCGCGCCGACGGCACCGCGCGCATCCTCGACGTGCACCTGCAGCTGCTCCTGGAGGACCCATGGGTCGAGGAGGACACGGCGTGCCGTGCCCTGCTCTCGGTCATGGGCACGACGGTCGAGGGCGATGCGCCGCTCGGACGCGACGACGTGGTGCGACTGCTCGCACTGGATCGGGAGCATTCGGCGTCGATCGCCCATTCGATCGCCGCCGCCCGCGAGAACGCCCGCCGTGCGCGCGAGATCATCTCGACCGATCTGTGGGAGACCCTCAACGAATCCAACGCGCGGATGCCGCGGTGGATCGCCTCGGACAAGACGCACCCGTTCTTCCGCTGGGTCCGTGATCGGTCGGCTCTGGCGTTCGGCGTGGTCGACTCCTCGACGAGTCGCGACGAGGCCTGGCAGTTCTTCGTGCTCGGCCGGTCGATCGAGCGGGCGGACATGACCGCGCGGCTGCTCGCGACGCGGTCGCTGACGGATGCCGGCGGCCCGAGCTGGACCACGCTGTTGCGCAGCTGCGGCGCGTACGAGGCCCATCTGCGCAGTCATCGCGCGGTACCCACGGCCGCGTCGGCCGTGGAGTTCCTGCTCGTGGACCGGCTGTTCCCGCGGTCGGTGCTCTCGAGCATCCTGCAGGCGGAGGAGTGCCTGCGCGGTATCGACCCGGCGGGAGCGTTCGGAGCGCCGGACCGCGCCCACCGCGTGCTGGGACGGATGCGCTCGGAGCTGGAGTATCGACCGGTCGGTGACATCGTGCATCGGCTCTCGGAGAGCATGGAAGAGGTGCAGGTGGGGATGTCGGATGCGAGCGACGCGATCAGGGAGCGGTACTTCCCCTCGATCGCGATGCCGGTGTGGATCGGAGAAGCGCTGTGAGCCGCCTGCGGATCGTGCATCGGACCGGGTTCCGCTACGAGAAGCCGGCGACCGCGTCGTACAACGAGGCGCGGATGCTGCCGCACTCGCGCGAAGGGCAGTTCGTGCTGCAGGCGACCCTCGACATCTCGCCGACCGCGACCCAGCACTCGTATGCGGACTACTGGGACACCCGGGTGTCGACCTTCGAGGTGCTGACCCCGCATCAGCTGCTGTCGGTCACCGCGACGAGCATCGTGGACGTGCGGGCGACGTCCCCGTCGACCGCCGTGATCGACTGGGACGAGCTCGCCGCCCGTATCCCGCTGTCGCTCTCGCTCGCCGAGGGGGTCACGCAGACCCCCGCCACGGCGCCCGACGCCGAGATGATCGCGCTCGCGCAGCGGATCAGGGCCGAAGGGCGTGACGTCGACGCCACCGCGTTCGAGATCTGTCGCACGGTCGGCGAGGCCATGGAGTACCAGAGCGGAGTCACCGGGGTGAACTCCACCGCGCGAGACGCGTGGCCGGCGCGCTCGGGTGTCTGCCAGGACATCGCCCATGTCGCGCTCGGCGTGCTGCGGGCGATCGGCATCCCGGCACGCTACGTCTCCGGCTACCTGCACCCGGATCCGACGGCGCCGATCGGACAGCCCGTCATCGGCGAGTCGCACGCCTGGGTGGAGTGGTACTCGGGGGAGTGGCGGGGATACGACCCGACCAACCTCGCCGAGATCGGGGAGTCGCACGTCTACGTCGGCCACGGTCGCGACTACGGCGACGTCCCTCCGCTGCGTGGTGTGTACGCCGGGCCGAGTGCGTCGGAGCTCTTCGTGTCCGTCGAGGTCACGCGGTTGGAGTGACCCTCGCGTGGATTCGGGCGCCGATCGGATGCAGGAGAATGAACCAGTGACTGATGCAACGATCGAGCGCGAGACGCTCACCTGGGACGGATTCGGCGCGGCGACCCGCGAGCTCGCACGCACCATCGTCGACAGCGGGTTCGTGCCCGAGGTGGTCGTGGCGATCGCGCGCGGTGGCCTGCTGCCGGCGGGGGCCATCGCCTACGGTCTGGGAGCGAAGAACTGCGGCGCGATCAACGTCGAGTTCTACACCGGCATCGGCACCGTGCTCGATGCCCCCGAGGTGCTGCCGCCGGAACTCGACATGGCCTACCTCGACGGCCGCCGCGTGCTGCTGGTCGACGATGTCGCGGACTCCGGTCGCACACTCGCCCTCGCCGTGCAGCTGCTCAAGGACAAGGGCGCCGACGTGCGCTCGGTCACGATCTACACGAAGCCCACGACGATCATCCAGCCCGACTACGCCTGGAAGGACACCGACCTCTGGATCAACTTCCCGTGGTCGTTCCAGGGCACCGTGGTCGAAGAGGATCAGGGGCTCGCTCCTTCGGCCTGAGCGCCAGGGCTGCGGATTCCGCAGGTCACCCCCGCAGCAGTGCGCGCAGGGTCTGGATCGTGTCGGCCTCGGCGGCGGTCTTGTCGGTGCGGTAGCCCTTGACCCGGGCGAAGCGCAGCGCGATTCCGCCGGGATAGCGGGGCGAGCGCTGCACGCCGTCGATCGCGATCTCGACGACGATCTCCGGCCGGAGGAAGACGGTGCCGGCCGAGCGACGCGTCTCGAACTCGGGGAACGTCTGCGTCTGCCAGTTCAGCAGCTCATCGGTGAGGCCCTTGAAGGTCTTGCCGACCATGACGAAGGCACCGGGCTCCCCGAACTCCCCTTCCGGATCGAGCGCGCCCAGATGCAGGTTCGACAGCCAGCCCTGCCGGCGACCCGATCCCCACTCCGCCCCGAGCACCACGAGGTCGTAGGTCAGCACGGGTTTGACCTTGATCCAGGAGGTGCCGCGCCTTCCCGCGGTGTACGTCGAGTCGATCGCCTTGATGACGACGCCCTCGTGTCCGGCGGCGAGTGCTGTGCGAGAGAGCTCTTCGGCCGCGGCGGCATCGGCTGTCACGACGCCGGGGATCCGCCAGTCCGCCGCGATGCGCTCGAGTTCGGCGAGGCGGGTGGAGAGCGGCTCGTCGATCAAGTCGCGCCCGTCGACGTGCAGCAGGTCGAAGAACCAGGGGCGCAGCAGGAGTTCGCGGGAGACATCGGCGCCGAAGCGCGACATCGTCTCCTGGAACGGCCGCGGACCGCCGTCCTCATCGAGTGAGAGCGTCTCGCCGTCGAGGATCAGATCGCGGGCGGGAAGCGCCCGCACGATCTCGACCAGCTCCGGCACCCGATGGGTGATGTCGGCCAGGCTGCGCGTGTACACGCCGACCTCCTCGCCGTGTCGATGCACCTGGATGCGCGCACCGTCGAGCTTGAACTCGACCGACGCCTCGCCCGTGACCTCGAGCGCCGCGGTCGGGGTGGCGGCGGTGCCGGCGAGCATCGGCAGCACCGGGCGGCCGACCTGCAGGCCGACGGCCTCGAGTTCGGCGGCGGTGCCGGTGAGGGCCAGGTGCGCGGTGGTGCCGAGATCACCGGAGAGCATGGCGGCGCGGCGGACGACGGCCGGCGTGCGACCGGATGCACGAGCGATCGCGTCGAGCAGCACGCCGCCGAGCGCTCCCGTGCGCAGTTCGCCGAGGATCGCCCTGGTCAGGAAGTCCCATTCGCTCGCCGTGGTGCGGGCGGCGAGGTCTCCGAGGATGACGCTGCGCGCCGTGTTCGACCCGGCGCCGGATGCCGCGGCCAGAGCATCGAGAGCCTGATCGACGTCGGCGACGCGCAGTGTCGATGCATCCGCATGATGCACATCGAGGGCCGCGATCCCTCGCCACCCCACTCCGAGGCGCCCCTGCCGCGGTGCCGCCAGCAGCAGACCGACGAGCGGCGCGATCTCTGCGGGTTCTGCGCGCGCGAGCAACCGGGCCAGGGCGTCGATCTTCGCGAGGCGCGATGAGGTCGCGGCGACCTCTTCTGTCGTGGTGACGAGCTCTGAGAGCATCATCCCCGCATTCTGCCACCGGGGTCGGACACCGGCGCCCGAGTGCGCGTGACTGTCGCCCGTGCACGACTTCGGAGATCGTCCGTGACACGCCGCCGGCGGCGTTCGTCGCGCGGCGTGTCACGCGTCTGCTCCGAAGCTGTGTACGCGGCCGAGCTCGACTGTCGCGATCCTGCGCACCTGTCATCGTGCGGGGCGCATGGCACCCGGGGATGTCACACCCCGCGGAACACCGGCTTCCGCTTCTCCTGGAACGCCGCGAAGCCCTCGCGGTAGTCGTCCGTGTCGCACAGCGCGGCCTGGGCGGCGTTCTCGATCCCGACGGCATCCCACAGGGCGAGGCGTTCGTCGCGGATGCGGGCGATGAGCTGCTTGCTCGCGAGGAAGGCGGTGGTGGCACCCCGGGCGGCGGCGGTCGCGGCATCCGTCGTCGTCTCGACGACCCGGTCGTCGGGGAACACGCGCGAGAAGAGTCCGGAGGCGACCGCCTCCGCGCCGGTCATCAGCCGTCCGGTGTAGATCAGGTCGAGCGTCTTGTGCGCGCCGAGCCGGTCGAGGAACAGCGCGTGTCCGCCCGAGTCGAGCGTCGCCCCCAGTGCGGCGAACGGCGAGCCGATCTTCGCGGACTCCGCGACATACACGACGTCGGTCGCGATCAGCAGGCCGAGCCCGACTCCCAGGCAGGCGCCGTGCGCCGCAGCGAAGGTGGGCGCCGGGAACCGCGACATCCGCTGCAGTAGCGGCGTCACCAGACCGCCGAGGTAGCCGATCACGTCGTCGTCGCGCGGGTCGACGCCCGAGATGTCGCGACCGGCGCAGAACGCGCGCCCTTCGCCGCGGAGCACCAGGGCGCGGACGCCGGCCTGCTGCGCCTCGTCGTAGGCAGCGCTGAGATCGCGCAGCGCCTGCTCGTCGAGGGCGTTCAGCTTCGCCGGCGCGTTCAGCGTGATGTGCGCGACGTCGTCGGCGATGGTCAGGTCGATCATGCGTGCTGTCCTTCCGCGGGGCCCTTCGCCGGGCTCAGGGATCCAGGCATTTCAGACGTCGTAGTCCACGACCACGCGGTCGCTGGTGGGGTGGGACTGGCAGGTGAGCACGAAGCCGCGCTCGAGCTCGTCGGGTTCCAGGGCGTAGTTCTCGGTCATGGTCACGCTGCCCTCCACGACGCGCGCCCGGCAGGTGCCGCACACCCCGCCCGCGCAGGCGAACGGGGCATCGGGGCGCACGCGCAGCGCGGCGTTCAGCACCGACTCGTGCGCGTCGACCGGGCTCTCCACCGTCGACGAGACGCCGTCGAGCGTGACCTCGATGCGCACGGTCTTCTGTCCGGCGCGCACCTCCACGGGTCGGGCGGCGCGCGCCGGCTCGTCTCCGGTCGTGAACAGCTCGAAGCGGATGTGCGAGCGATCGACGCCGACATCGGCGAGCACCTCGCGGCACAGGTCCACCAGGGCGAGGGGTCCGCACAGGAACCACTCGTCGACGGTCGACGGCAGGATCAGCGTGCCCAGGATCGTCCGCAGCTTCTCCTCGTCGATCCGCCCCGAGAGCACGGGGGCCGTGCGCTGCTCGCGCGAGAGCACGTGGTGCAGCACCAGACGGGTGGGGTAGCGGTCCTTGAGGTCGGCAAGGTCTTCCAGGAACATGACGTCGAGGGTGGCCCTGTTCGTGTAGAGCAGGGTGAACCGCGAGGTCTCTGACCGCGTCAGCACGGTGTGCGCCAGCGCCATGAGCGGTGTGATGCCGGAGCCGGCCGCGATGCCGACGATGTGCCGGTGGTCGAGGTCGTCGAGTGTCGAGGTGAACGTGCCCTGCGGGCTCATCACGTCGATCTCGAATCCGGCGTGCAGTCCCGTCTGCGCCCAGGTGGAGAACAGCCCTCCCTCGTCGCGTTTCACGGCTACGCTCAGCCGGGTGTCGCCGCCGTCGTCGCGGTGCTCGGGTGCGCGGCAGAGGGAGTAGGAGCGCCGCACCTCGACGCCGTCGAGCGTGGTGCGCAGAGCGACGTACTGACCGGGCAGGTGGTCGTACTCGTCCGCGAGCGCGGCGGGCACCGTGAATGTGACCTCGACCGCGTCGTCGGTCAGAGGGCGCACATCCTCGACCGTGAGGGTGTGGAAGCGGGCGCGCTTGCGCGGTGCCACGTCGGTGCGGGGCGTCGCGGGCGAGACGCCGGCCGGAGACGAGGTGAAGAGCGACATGTCAGTGCACCTTGAAGTGGTCGAAGGGCTCGAGGCACGCGCGGCACTCGAACAGGGCCTTGCAGGAGGTCGAGCCGAACCGCGAGACCTCGCGCGTGTCGAGGGAGCCGCAGCGCGGGCAGCGCACGCTCAGCGCCAGGCGGATGGGCCCCGTCGACACGGCAGCACGACCCGAGGGCGGTGCGATGCCGTACTCGGCGAGCTTGGTCTTGCCGGCATCCGTCATCCAGTCCGTCGTCCAGGCGGGGGAGAGCACGAGGCGCACCTCGACCTCCGGGTACCCCGCCGCGGTGAGCGCGAGGATGACGTCGTCGCGGATCGTGTCCATCGCCGGGCAGCCGCTGTAGGTCGGGGTGATGTCGACCCGCACGCGCTCCTCATCGACCTCGACCGCGCGCAGCACGCCGAGATCCTCGATCGTGAGCACGGGCACCTCGGGGTCGGCGACGGCCGCGGCGATGCGCCAGGCCTCCTGCGTCGGAGTCACCATGTCACCCCCGGATGCCGTCGCGCGAGCACCTGCATCTCGGCGAGGATGTGGCCGAGCGGGGTGGCGTGTGCGCCGTGACGGCCACCGGCGGACGAAGCGGCGACCGCGGGCACCGACAGCTCCGCCTCGGTGAAGACCGTGTCGACCACGGCGTCGAAGCCGGCGCGCAGGTCCGACGGCCGCGCCACGGCGTCGCCGAGGCGCTCGATCAGCTCATCGTCGCGGAACAGCTCGTCGACGTAGGGCCAGACGTCGGCGTTCGCGCGGATGATCCGCGCACGCGACTCCTCGGTGCCGCCGGCCAGGCGCAGCATCCACTGCACCGCGTGGTCACGGTGGTAGTCGACCTCTTTGAGGGACTTCTCGGCGATCGCCGCGAAGGTCGCGTCGCTGCTCGCCCGCAGCGTGGAGTACAGCTCGAACATGTACGTCGCGACCACGAACTGCCGCGCGATGGTCTGGGCGAAATCGCCGTTCGGCTGCTGCACGATCCACGCGCAGCGGAACTCCGGCTCATCGCGGAAGAACGCCAGGTCGTCTTCGCTGCGGCCGTCGAACGAACCGGCGTAGTGCAGGAACGACCGGGCATGACCGAGGAGGTCGAGGGCGATGTTCCCGAGGGCGACATCCTCCTCCAGCTCAGGTGCGCGGGAGATCCACTCACCCAGCTGCTGCGCGAGGATCAGCGCATCGTCGCCGAGACGCAGGGCGTATTCGGCGATGTCGGCGGACGCGGCCACGGCTCCGACGCCGGAGAGCTCCTGTGAGAGCTGGAGCTCATCGACCGAGACGTCGCCGTGCACGTCGGCATCCGGGATGGGTCCCTGTGCTTCGACAGGCTCAGCAACCGCTTCTCCAGTCACAGGTGCGGCACCCCCTCGGAGGCCGTGTAGTACACGGCGTGACGGTAGTTCTTGCCGGCGGGGCTCTCGAAGTACGCGCCCTTGGCATCGGGATCGCTCGTGGTGATGGCATCGGCGGGGGCGACCCAGATCGAGACGCCCTCACCGCGGCGGGTGTAGAGGTCGCGCGCGTTGCGGATCGCCATCTCGGCGTCCGGCGCGTGCAGCGATCCGACGTGCACGTGGCTCAGACCGCGGTTCGCGCGCACGAACACCTCCCACAGCGGCCAGGGTTCGCGCTCGTCTGCTCCGGGCGTCGCCATCACGCCACCGCCGTCGAGGTCAGGGCCTGCTTGCGGGCGTACTCGGCCGCAGCCTCGCGCACCCACGCGCCCTCTTCATGCGCCGTGCGGCGGCGCTCCAGGCGCTCGGCGTTGCAGGGGCCGTTGCCGCGCAGCACCTCGAAGAACTCGTCCCAGTCGATCTCACCGATCACGTACTGACCGGTCTCGTCATCGAACCGCAGATCGGGATCGGGGAGCGTGACCCCGAGGATCTCGGCCTGCGGCACCAGCATCCCGACGAAGCGCTGGCGCAGGTCGTCGTTCGAGAACCGCTTGATCTTCCACTTCATCGACTGCGCGGAGTTCGGCGACTGCTCATCCGGCGGTCCGAACATCGCCAGGCTCGGCCAGTACCAGCGGTTCACGGCATCCTGCGCCATCCGGCGCTGCTCCTCGGAGCCCTGCATGAGGCTGAGCAGGATCTCGAACCCCTGGCGCTGGTGGAACGACTCCTCCTTGCACACCCGCACCATCGCGCGGCCGTACGGACCGTACGACGCCCGGCACAGCGGCACCTGGTTGACGATCGCGGCGCCGTCGACGAGCCAGCCGATCGCCCCCATGTCGGCCCAGGTCGGGGTGGGGTAATTGAAGATCGAGGAGTACTTGGCCTTGCCGCTGATGAGCTGTTCCATCATCTCGTCCCGAGTGATGCCGAGGGTCTGCGCGGCGGAGTAGAGGTAGAGCCCGTGGCCGGCCTCGTCCTGCACCTTCGCCATCAGGATCGCCTTGCGCTTGAGGCTCGGCGCGCGCGTGATCCAGTTGCCCTCTGGCTGCATCCCGATGATCTCGGAGTGTGCGTGCTGCGAGATCTGACGGATCAGCGTCTTGCGGTACGCGTCGGGCATCCAGTCGCGGGGTTCGATGCGCTGCTCGTTCGCGATGAGCTCGTCGAACACGCGCTCCTCGTCGGAGATCTCGCCCGATACGAGGCTGAGGTCTGCGGGGCTGGTCATCATCGACTCCTCGTCCTCCGATCTTTACTGACCGGTCGTTGAGTAATTCTGACATGACGATGCGCGACACGCAAGACGCGACGCTCAGCGGGAGCGGGAGACCAGCTCGAGAAGAGCCCTGCCGTAGGCCTCGGCGGGATCCGGATGCTCGAACCGGAGCGTCTCGCCGGCGAGCTCGATCTCCACCAGGAACGTGTCGCTCAACCGGGACAGGCGTCGGAAGGTCCCGCGCAGGAGATCGCGAAGCTGATCCTCCCTGGGCAGCCAGACGGCATCGGCGAGCGTGACCGCGTCGAGCGCCCACTCGGTGGTGCCGTTGAACGCCAGGTCGGTGCCGCTCGGTGTCTGACGCGCCTCGATGGTCATGGCGCTGACCGTGAAGACGTCGGCCTCGGCTTCGAGCTCGATCTCGTCCGGCAGGTCGAGCTGGAACCGGTCGCCATCGGCCGGATGCCACACCAGACCCGCCTCACGCAGGGCGACGGCGAGTTCTCGGGTGATCACAGCTCCACGCTAGACGACCGCGTGCGCGTGAGGGCCGCGTGGGGCATGTCGGTGGAGTGGGGCAGAGTGGGGACATGGCCTCCCCCGCTCCGTCCGACACCCGTGACGCCGCGCTCGCCGCGCTGCGTGAACTCGTCGGTCGCCCCGACGCCGATTTCCACGACGGGCAGTACGAGGCGATCGAGGCGCTGGTCGCCGGGCGGCGCCGGGCGCTCGTGGTGCAGCGCACCGGATGGGGCAAGTCGGCGGTGTACTTCGTCGCCACCCTGCTGCTGCGGCGCCAGGGGGCTGGGCCCACCGTGCTGGTCTCGCCGCTGCTGGCGCTCATGCGCGACCAGATCTCCGCGGCCGAACGCGCCGGCGTGCGCGCGGTCGCGATCAACTCCACCAACGCCCACGAGTGGAGCGATGTGCTGACGCGCCTTGATCGCGACGAGGTCGACGTGCTGCTGGTCTCGCCTGAGCGCTTGAACAACCCGTCCTTCCGTGAGGAGCAGCTGCCGGCGCTCGTCCGCCGCATCGGCATGCTGGTCGTCGACGAGGCGCACTGCATCAGCGACTGGGGACACGACTTCCGTCCCGACTATCGGCGACTGCGCGACCTGATCGCGCAGATGCCCGCCGATGTGCCGGTGCTCGCGACCACGGCGACCGCGAACAGTCGCGTCGTGGCCGATGTCGCGGAGCAGCTGGACAGTCTGCACGACGGTGGCGGCGAGACCGGAGTGGCCGAGGTGCTAACGATCCGCGGCCCGCTTGCCCGTACCTCGCTGCGTCTGGGTGTGCTGCGGCTGCGCGACTCCGCGAGCCGACTCGCCTGGCTGCTCAGCCACCTCGACGACCTTCCGGGCTCCGGCATCATCTACACGCTGACCGTCGCTGCCGCGGTCGACACCGCCCGGCTGCTGCGCGAGCACGGCCATGACGTGCGCGCCTACACCGGCCAGACCGACACCGACGAGCGCGCCGAGTCCGAGGGGATGCTGAAGCGCAACGAGGTCAAGGCGCTCGTCGCGACCAGCGCCCTCGGCATGGGGTTCGACAAGCCCGATCTCGGGTTCGTGCTGCACCTGGGCGCGCCGTCGTCGCCTGTCGCCTACTACCAGCAGGTCGGTCGCGCCGGTCGTGCCAGCGAGAGCGCCGATGTGCTGCTGCTGCCTGGCGTGGAGGACCGAGACATCTGGCACTACTTCGCGACCGCGTCGATGCCCGACCGGGAGCGCGCGGAGCGAGTGATCACGGCGCTCGGCGACACCCCGATCTCGACGCCGGCGCTCGAAGCCATGGTCGACATCCGCCGCACACCGCTCGAGCTCCTGCTGAAGGTGCTCGATGTCGACGGCGCCGTGCGACGCGTGCAGGGCGGATGGGTCGCCACGGGCGAGCCCTGGGTCTACGACGCCGAGCGGTACGAGCGCATCGCGGCCGAACGCGTCGCCGAGCAGCAGCACATGCTCGACTACGAGCAGACCGAAGGCTGCCGGATGGAGTTCCTGCAGCGCTCGCTCGACGACGAGACAGCGGCGCCGTGCGGTCGCTGCGACAACTGCGCCGGCGGATGGTTCCCCCGCGAGATCGGTGCCGTGGCGACCACCCAGGCGTCGGAGTCGCTCGACCGGGTCGGTGTGCCGATCGAGCCGCGTCGCGCCTGGCCGACCGGTGCCGATCGTCTGGATGTGCCGGTGCGGGGTCGTATCGCGCCGGACGAGCAGGCGGGGGAGGGGAGGGCCCTCGCCCGCCTCACGGACCTCGGGTGGGGAGGCGCATTGCGCGAGCTCTTCGCGGCGGGCGCGTCGGACGCCCCGGTGTCGCCGCAACTGCTCGCCGCCTGCGTCCGGGTGCTCGCCGGGTGGACGTGGGAGCAGCGCCCGGTGGCGGTGGTCGCGATGCCGTCGCGGTCGCATCCGCAGCTCGTCGACTCCCTCGCCCGCGGTCTTGCCGAGGTGGGGCGCCTGCCCTATCTCGGTGCGCTCGCACCCGTCGGCGGCGGCCCGAGCGGGCAGCCCGGCGGCAACAGCGTGTTCCGGCTCGCCGGCCTCTGGGATCGATTGAGCGCCGAGCATCTCGAGGTTCCGGCAGGGCCCGTGCTGCTCGTCGACGACCTGGTCGACAGCCGGTGGACCGTGACGGTCGCGGCGCGCACGCTCCGTCGGGCGGGCGCGACCGCGGTGCTGCCCTTCACTCTCGCGCTGCGCGGGTGAAGGGCAGTGCCGCCGCAGGTCAGAGCAGACCGCGCAGCTGCGCAGCCTCCTTCATATTGCTACGGAACGAGCCGAGCGTCGCCAAGGTATACATGCCATCGATCTCGTCGGCGGCCCAGAGATCGTGGATGCGACGAAGGTCGGCGATTCGTGACTTCCATCCGATTCCATCGATCACGGCCATGACAAATTGGTTCGGCTTTCGGATCGCGGCCATCTCCTGAATCTCGCGCACTGCGTCGGTCAACTTCGAGCCGGTCGAGTCGAAGCCTTTTGCTGCCACAACAATCTTGGCGTCAGTTGTGTCCGGGACGACGAGATCGCACGGCGCGGTCGAGCCGTTTCGACCCGTGAACCGGGTTCGCGTTTGGTACGGCAACCCTAGACTCTCGGCGATCGCCTCAATCTCGTCTTCAACCTTCCGCCCGGACACGCCCGCCCGGGTAGCAGTCGCGCGTGTACCCGCGCGAGCGATAAGGATGTCCCCGAAGTCGTATGTCTTCAACCGCTGATTCTCTAGGGCCGCAATCAGGTCGAACTCCGTGTCGAACCAGTCGACGAGCTCAGGCCCACGGGTGCGTGCGAGAGTCGTCCAACCGCTGGAGTCGAAGCGGTTGCGTAGAACATTCTTCAGTCGCTCCCTGCTGAGCCCTACCGTCAGGCCAAGAACGGGCACCCACGTCGGGTGCGCCTCAATCCATGCGGTGATTGCTTCGGCACTCAGCTCATCGGCTGGAATCTCGCTCAAGGAGCGTGAAGCAAGCTTTATGGCCGCAGACTCGGCGGTTACCGCCGTTGGATCTACGTGCGGCGTCAACTGGCCGAGAGATAGCACGTACTCCTCGAACGACGGGACGGGGGCCGGCATCAGTCACGTCCGACGAAGATGTACTCGGACGCTGACCGCCTGGTAGCAGCAGCGTGCGTGCCGAAGGAATACTTGTGATCGATTGCTTGCACCTCGACATGCGGCTTGACCTCGCGCAGGAGTTCGGTGATGCGCTCAGGTCCGGGCAGCGCGTTGGAACCGTAGCTCATGACTATTGCGCCCGCGTCGGCGAATTTCTCGAAGGTGCGCATGAGCGCATCCTCGACGGTTCTCTTGTAGGCGAATGGGGTAAACCTTTTTGCGATCTTCTGCGTCTTGGTGTGGGCCATGATCTCCACTCCACGCCAATAGACGCTGAGTCCTTCGAGGAAGTGGTATCGCTTCATGTAGTCCGTGTCGTCACGCGGCGGGGCGTATGGCGGATCGAGGTACGCGATGTCCGGAGTTTGGACATCGAGCTCGAATACGTCTCCGGTCACTGCGCGGTTCGAGGTGCCTATGTCGAAGACCGTGGCGTTGTACTCGGCGACTCGTTCGCGAAAGTGCTCGGCCATTGAGAGCTGAAGATCGCGCCGTCCATCCACGTAGCGAGTGCCGACGTATGAGAAAACCCCTCTGGGCTGCTTGCGCGCCGCGGAGAGAATCAGCGCGGAGATCGCGATATCCCTTTCGTACCCATCGAGCAGATCGATGTGTGACCAGGCCGAGTCGAGGAAAGTCAGGTCCTCGCGATTGAAGAAGATGCCCGAAAAGGTTCGCTGAATGAAGTCTCGATCATCCGCTGCGGGGCCACAGATCTTGTCGACGAGGTCGAGGCCGAGTCGCTGCTGTGAGTTCTCCGTCGTCGCACGCGCCACCGTCGAAGAAAACTCCATGAAGTCGTTGGAAGTAGTGCTGAAGCCCTGTGCCTTAAGGAGATAGCTCACAACACCGGACCCGGAGAAAGCATCGACCGCGGTTGCGCCACCCACTGCGGCAAACGTTCGCTCGAGATGGGGCAGCAGAGCCCACTTCGATCCCATGTATCGCATGCGTGGGTACTGCTGGGCGCGAGCAAGAACGTCTGCCGTGGTCGCGTTTCGCTTGGTCGGCCGCCGGCCTGAGTCCGTCAGAGCAAAGGCGGTGGAGACTGTACGGGTCGGCATGGGTACAGTTTGCCAGCCCCCTCGGACACTCGAGTGGCGGCGCGCTCGTCATCGAACCACATCGGCGTTCCGGTGTCGCACGGATCCCTCACCGCCTGCGTCCGCACTTTCGCGCTGCGCGGGTGACGTCGACCGGCGCGGGACCTCAGCGCAGGTCGTGGACGCGCTTGTACTTGCCCTCGCTGCGCGGCAGGGTTCCCGGTTCCTCCAGGTGCACGTCGACGGTCGTGCCGATGTGCACCTTGATGCGCTGCTGCAGCACGACGGCCGCCGCCTCGCACACGGAGCGATCGAGCTGCGGATGCCGTTCGATGCGCACGGTCATCGAGTCCATCCGGCTCTCGCGGCGCAACTCCAACACGAAATGCGGGGTCAGGGTCTCGATGCCCATCACGAGCTCCTCGATCTGCGTCGGGAAGAGGTTCACGCCGCGGAGGATGATCATGTCGTCGTTGCGCCCCGTGATCTTCTCGATCCGCCGCGCGGCCGGGAACGTCGTACCGGGGAGCAGGCGGGTGAGGTCGCGCGTGCGGTAGCGGATCACGGGGAACGCCTCCTTCGTGAGCGAGGTGAAGACGAGCTCCCCGAGTTCGCCGTCGGCCACCGGCTCGCCTGACTCCGCGTCGATCGTCTCCGGGAGGAAGTGGTCTTCCCAGACGTGCGGGCCGTCCTTGGTGAGCACGCTCTCGCTCGCGACACCCGGCCCCATCACCTCGCTGAGCCCGTAGATGTCGACCGCATCGAGGTCCATCCGTCGCTCGATCTCGCGGCGCATCTCGTTGGTCCAGGGCTCCGCGCCGAGCACGGCGATGCGCAGTGAGGTGGAGCGCGGATCGACGCCCGCCTCCTCCAGTGCATCGGCGATCGTCAGCAGATAGCTGGGTGTGCACAGGATCGCGTCCGGCTCGAAGTCGCGGATCATCTGCACCTGGCGGGCGGTCTGACCGCCCGACATCGGGATCACGGTCGCTCCGAGCCGTTCGATCCCCGCGTGTGCGCCGAGTCCGCCCGTGAACAGGCCGTAGCCGTAGGCGTTGTGCACGCGCATGCCGGGTCGGACGCCGGCGGCGTGGAGCGAGCGGGCGATGAGGTCGGCCCAGCGGTCCAGGTCGCCCTGGGTGTAGGCCACGACGGTCGGTCGTCCGGTGGTGCCCGACGAGGCATGCACCCGCCGCACGTCCGCCATCGGCACCGCGACCATGCCGAAGGGATAGGTCTCGCGCAGATCGGCCTTGGTGGTGAAGGGCAGGCGGCGGATGTCGGCGAGCGTGCGGATGTCGTCGGGCGTGACGCCGTGCTCCGTGAAGCGACGGTGGTAGTGCGGCACGTTCTCGTACGCGTGACGCACGGTCCACTGCAGGCGGCGCAGCTGGAGCTGCGCGAGCTCCGGACGCGAGTGCAGCACGGACTCGCCGGCCCCGGTCAGCAGTTCGATCGTCGTCATCGTGACTCCTTCATCACTTTCCCCGGCCCGCGGCGGTGCAGGCACAGGACGGTTCATCGTCATCTCATCAATCCCTCACGGCTCCGGTTCGCGGCGTGCGTACGTGCCTGTGCCCCACGCGCACGATGCCCGCGTTTCGGCGCCGGCGGGGGTCATTCCGCGGGGCGACGGTCGGTCGTCAGCGAGCGGCCTCGCACCTCGGCGACCACGTCGCCCGTGTCATCCGTGACCGTGATGTCGTAGACCCCGGTGCGGCCGACGACGGTGCGGCGGCGGGCGTGCGCGGTCAGGCGCTGGCCCGCGGTCGTCGACTTCACGAACACGATGTCGGCGCCGGCAGCGACCGTGACCCGTTCGTCCTCATTGCACGCGATCGCGAAGGCGGTGTCGGCGAGCGTGAACACGAAGCCGCCGTGGGTGATGGCGTGGCCGTTGAGCATGTCGTCGCGCACCCGCATCGAGACGACGGCCTCGCCCGGCTCATCCTTCTCGACGGTCATGCCCAGCAGCGCAGAGGCGCGGTCCCGCTGCATCATCGGGCGCAGGGTCACGCTGCTGCTCCGGTCGACGGCTCGGCATCAGCCGGGGCGAGCTCCTTGGCGACCAGCGTGAGCACGTCGTACTCGGCCACCACCTCATCGCGTTCGTTGCGGATCACGGCGTCCCAGCGCACCTCGCCGTATTCGTCGGTCTCGCGCGGCGTGATCTGCTTCGCGGTCAGCGTCACCCGGATGCGGTCGCCCGGAGACACCGGAGTGATGAAGCGCAGATTCTCGAGGCCGGAGTTGGCGAGCACGGGGCCGGGAGCCGGATCGACGAAGAGCCCTGCCGCCCACGAGACCAGCAGGTAGCCGTGTGCCACCCGTCCGGGGAAGAACGGGTTGGCGGCCGCCGCAGCCTCGTCCATGTGGGCGTAGAACGTGTCGCCGGTGAAGTGCGCGAAGGTCTCGATGTCGGCGAGGGTGACCTCGCGCTCGGCGGAGTCGACGCGGTCGCCGATCCGCAGCTCGGCGAGCGACTTGCGGAAAGGATGCGTGCCGGTCGCGTCAGCATCGGCGCCGGCGTGCCACACCCCGGTGATCGCGGTCAGCATACGCGGGGAGCCCTGCACGGCGGTGCGCTGCATGTAGTGCAGCACGGCCCTGATGCCGCCCAGCTCCTCGCCACCGCCTGCCCGGCCGGGGCCGCCGTGCACCAGATGCGGCACCGGGGCGCCGTGGCCGGTCGAGCTGCGGGCGTCGTCGCGGTCGAGGAACAGCACCCGGCCGTTGAACGCGCCGATGCGCGCGATCAGCTCGGCGGCGGTCTGCGGATCGTGTGTCGCGACACTGGTCACGAGCGACCCTCCGCCGCGTCCGACCAGCTCAGCCGCTTCGGCGAGCGAGGAGTAGGTGAGCACGCTCGTGACGGGACCGAAGGCCTCCACCTCGTGGGCGGCATCCGGGGCGACGCCGTCGAAGCCGATCACGAGGGGGGAGAGGAAGGCGCCGTCGTCTGCGGTGCCCACCGTGCCGTCGGCCCGCGTGACCTCGGGGCGATCGGTCGACCCGATCAGCAGGGTGCCGCCGGCATCCTGCAGCACGCCGACCTGGTGCAGCACCTCGTCGCGCTGTGCGACCGAGACCAGCGGGCCGAGCGTGACGCCCTCGGCGCGGGGGTCGCCGATCACGACGCGCGAGGCGATGCTCGCCTGCAGGGCCGCGACCAGGTCGTCGCGGGATCCCACCGGGACGATGGCGCGGCGGATCGCCGTGCACTTCTGGCCGGCCTTGGTCGTGAGCTCGACCATCAGCTGACGCACGTAGGCGTCGAACTCGGGGGTGTCGGCTGTGGCATCCGGCGCGAGCACCGAGGCGTTGATCGAGTCCGTCTCGCTCGTGAAGCGCACCGCCGGGTCGACCTGGCCGCGCAGGCGCGCGGCCGTGGTCGCGCTGCCGGTGAAGCCGACTGTGTCGCCGAGCGCGAGCCGGCCGAGCAGATCGTGCACGCCACCACTGATCAGCTGCAACGAGCCGGCGGGCAGTAGTCCGGAGTCGACCAGGATGCGCACCCAGGCCTCGGCCACGTACGCGGTGGGCGTCGCGGGCTTCACGATCGACGGCACTCCGGCGAGGAAGGCCGGGGCGAACTTCTCCAGCGCCCCCCACATCGGGAAGTTGAACGCGTTGATCTGCAGCGCGGCGCCGGGCAGGCGCGTGTAGATGTGGCGTCCGAGGAACGATCCGTCCTTCGACAGCGGTTCGATCGCGCCCTCGAGGTACACCTGGGAGTTCGGCATCTCCCGGCGCCCCTTGGAGGAATACGTGAACAGCACGCCGATGCCGCCGTCGATGTCGTTGAGCGAATCGCGCCTGGTCGATCCGGAGCGCGTCGACAGCTCGTACAACTCCTCCTTGTGCGCCGTCAGCTCGATCGCGAACTGCTTGAGCAGCACGGCGCGCTGGTGGAAGGTCAGGGTGCCGAGGCTCTGCTGTCCGACCGTGCGGGCGTGCCGCAGCACGGACTCGACGTCGAGACCGCGGGTGCTGACGGCGGCCACGGCCGCGCCGGTCGACGCATCGCGCACGACGGCGGCGTCGGGGTCGGTCTCTGGCGCCCACCAGGCGTCGCCGACATAGCTGGGCAGGATCGCAGCGGTCATCTCTCGTCACTCCAGTCGTAGAATCCTCGGCCGCTCTTGCGGCCCAGCTGTCCGTCGTCCACCATCCGGCGCAGCAGCGCGGGCGGAGCGAAGCGCTCGCCGAATGCCCGCTCCAGCTCCTCCGCGATGCCGAGCCGCACGTCGAGCCCGACGATGTCGGTGGTGCGCAGCGGTCCGGTCGGATGCCGGTACCCGAGCTCCATGGCCGCGTCGATGTCGGCGGCCGAGGCGACGCCTTCCTCGAGCATCCGGATCGCCTCCAGCGCGAGCATCACGCCGAGGCGGCTGGAGGCGAAGCCGGGGGAGTCGCGCACGACCACCGCGGTCTTGCCGAGCTCTGAGACCCAGCCGCGGAGCGTGTCGACCAGGGAGGACAGCGTCTGGGCGCCGATCACGACCTCGATCAGCGTGGAGGAGGGCACCGGGTTGAAGAAGTGCATGCCGAGGAAGCGCTCGGGGGAGGAGAGGCCGCCGGCGAGATCGGTGATCGAGATCGACGACGTGTTGGTGGCGAGCACCGCGTCGCCCGCGACGACCGCCTCGATGCGTGATAGCGCGTCCGCCTTCAACGCGCGATCCTCGGGAACCGCCTCGATGACCAGACCCGCCTGGGCGAAATCGTTCACCGAGGTCCCGACCGTGAGCGCGGAGGTGAGGTCGTCGAGCGGAAGAGAGTCGCCGCCGCGCGCGACCGACCGCTCCAGGCTCGCGTGCACCCGCGCACGTGCGGCATCCGCCGAATCCTCATCGCGTTCGACGATGTGCACCCCGACGCCGGCCAGGAGGAAGGCGTGCGCGATCCCCGCGCCCATCCGACCTCCGCCGAGCACTCCGACGCGCTGTGGAAGGGTCATCGATTCTTCTTCCTCTCCAGGAACGCGGTCATCCGCTCGTGCTTCTCCGCGCTGTCGAACAGCTCCGCCTGCACGTCGCCCACGATCCCGAGATGTTCGTCCGGCGGCGTGAGCAGCAGGTGCTTGGTGAGCGCCGTGGCGCGGGCGCCGTTCGCCGCGATGCGGTCGGCCAGGGCCTGCGCGGCGTCGAGCAGGTCGCCGGGGGCGTGCACGGAGGACAGCAGTCCCCAGTCCCGAGCCTCCGCGGCGTCGATCACCCGACCGGTCAGCAACAGCTCGCTCGCGCGGGCGTGCCCGACGATCTCGGGCAGGCGCCAGGTCGCCCCCGCCGCGGCGACGATGCCCAACCCGGTCTCGGGGTTGCCGAAGCGCACGCGGTCGGTGCCGATGCGGATGTCGGCCGCGTAGGCCAGCTCCGCTCCGCCGCCCAGGGCGTAGCCGTCGACCGCGGCGATCACCGGCATCGGCAGGCGGCGGATGCGGGCGAACACCGTCGCGTTGATGCTCCTGCGTGCATCGGCCGATGTGCGATCGCGCAACTGCGCGATGTCGGCGCCCGACGCGAAGACGCCCCCGGCGCCGGTGAGGATCAGGATACGCGGGGACCGTTCGAGCGTCTCGCACAGCGCATGCAGTTCGTCGACCATCGCTTGGTCGATCGCGTTGCGGACCTCGGGGCGGTCGAGCGTCGCGACGACGCGATCATTCCGCTCCTCGATGCGCACGGCCCGGTCTGCGGTCCCGGAGGTGTCAGGCATCGAGGCGCTCCACGATCATGGCCGAACCCTGTCCCACCCCGACGCACATGGTCGCGAGACCGTAGCGGGCGTTCTCGCGGGCCAGGCGTCCGAGCAGCGTCACGATCAGGCGTGATCCGCTCGATCCCAGCGGGTGCCCGAGTGCGATCGCCCCGCCGTCGGCGTTCACGATGGCAGGATCGAGCCCCAGACGGCGGATGCTGGCGAGCGACTGCGACGCGAAGGCCTCGTTCAGCTCGACCGCGCCGATGTCGTCGATCGTGAGCCCGCTCTTGGCGAGGGCCTTCTCGGACGCGGGCACCGGGCCGAGTCCCATGATCTCCGGGGCGAGCGCGGCCGTCGCGGCCGACACGACCCGGGCCAGGGGCCGCAGTCCGTGGCGCTCGACGGCCTCGGCGCTGGCGACGACCACCGCCGAGGCGCCGTCGTTGAGGGAGCTGGAATTGCCGGCGGTCACCACCTGGCCGCCGGCGACCACGGGGCGCAGGGCTGCGAGCGCGTCGAGCGAGGTCTCGCGCCGGGGTCCCTCGTCGGTGTCGACCCGGCCGCGCGGGGTGTCCACCGCCACGATCTCGTCGTGGAAGCGCCCCGCATCGATCGCCGCGAGTGCCCGATGGTGACTGCGCAGGGCGAAGGCATCGGCATCGTCGCGGGTGATCCCGTCGAGGCGGGCGACCTCCTCCGCGGTCTCCGGCATCGAGAACGTGGCCTTGTCGCGGGCGGCCAGTCGCGGGTTAACGAAGCGCCAGCCGATCGAGGTGTCGAACGCCGCGCCGGGTCTGGCCCATGCCCGCTCCGGCTTCGCCTGCACCCAGGGCGCTCTGGTCATCGACTCGACTCCGCCGGCGACGAGGAGGTCGGCGTCGCCGGCGCGCACCGCCGTGGCGGCGAGAGCGATGGCCGACATCCCGGAGGCGCAGAGGCGGTTGACCGTGAGGCCGGGCACCGTGTCGGGGAGGCCGGCGAGCAGCACGGCCATGCGGGCGACGTTGCGGTTGTCCTCGCCGGCCTGGTTGGCGGCGCCGAGGATCACCTCGTCCACGGCGTCGCCGGGGATGCCCGCTCTGGCGACGGCGTCGGCCACCACGAGCGCGGCGAGATCATCGGGCCGGACTCCGGCCAGAGCACCGCCGTAGCGCCCCACCGGGGTGCGCGTGCCGGCGACGAGGTAAGCCTCGGACATCGTCATCCTCTCGTCCGCCCACATCGGCGGGTCTTTGCAGACCGATCGTTCAGGAATGATCGCAGATCGCGCCGCGCTTGGCAACCCGGCCAGGTGTGCGTGGCCGATGCCAGACTGGGGGCATGGCTGCACACGACGACCCGCCCTCGCCCCCACGCCGCGGGCGACCGGGGTACGACCGCGAGCAGGTGCTGACGGTCGCCGTCACGGTGTTCAACGAGCAGGGGTACGACGCGACCTCGATCTCGGACCTGGCCGCGAAGCTCGGGCTGACGAAGTCCGCGCTCTACCACCACTTCGAGTCCAAGTCGGCGATCCTCGCGCTGGCGCTCGACGATGCTCTCGACGCGCTGGAGGCCGTGGTCGACGAGGCCGAGGCCGCGCACACCGAGGCGTCGGAGCGGCTGCGGTCGATCGTCCGCGGGGCCGTGCGCGTGCTCACCGCCAAGCTCCCCTCGGTCACGCTGCTACTGCGGGTGCGCGGCAACAGCGAGGTGGAGCTGGCCGCCCTGGCCCGCCGGCGCGTGTTCGATCAGCGCGTCACAGCGATCGTGCGTGAGGCGCAGCGCGAGGGGCTGATCCGCGACGACATCTCGGCGGCGGTCGCCACCCGCCTGCTGTTCGGCATGATCAACTCCGTGGTCGAGTGGTACCGCCCCGGCGGTGCCGTGGATCCCGCAGAGCTCGGCGAGGACATCCTGCGCGTCACGCTCGACGGGCTGCAGTCGCGCTGATTCAGTCCTCGGCGGGCGCCACGCGTGGCGGCCACGACGTCGCGCCGAGCTCGCGGGAGATGTTGCGTGCCGTCTCGCGCAGCGCGTTGAGCACGGCGTCGGAGGCGGGCGCCTGCGACGTCGGCAGCACCACCGCGACCGCGGCGACGATGTCGTTCGAGGCGTCGGCGACGGGGGCTGCGACCGACGACTCGCCCAGCACGGCCTCGTCGGTCTCGCTCGCGCTGCCGCGTTCGGCGATCGCCGGCAGCTCCAGGGTGAGCCGCGCGACATCGATGATCGTGTCGCCGGTGAGACTGCGCAGCGGCTGCTCGAACACGGTGCGCTGGAAGCCCTGGTCGTAGGCGAGCAGCACCTTGCCCATCGCCGAGGCGTGCGCGGGGATCGCGACGCCGGTCTCGAGCATCTGCTGGCTGTCATCGGGGCGCAGGTCGTGATGGATCACGAGCACCTCGTGGAAGTGCGGGGCGCCCAGGCGCACCGGCAGGCTGGTCCGCCGCGCCAGCTCCTGCGTCCACCGCATCGCTCTGGCGCGCACATCGAGCGTGTCCAGGTAGACGTTGCTGAGCCGCAGCAGCGTGGGCCCGAGCATGTACCGTTGCCCACCGCGTTCCTTGGCGACCAGTCCGTGCGCGCGGAGCGATTTGACGATGCCGTGCACCGTCGACGGGGGAAGGCTCAGTGCCGCCGCGAGGTCGGTGATGCCGAGGTGGCGGGCGCCCTGCAGCAGTTCGAGCACCTTCGCGGCGCGGTCGATGGCCTGGATCACGCGGCCGTCCTCTCTTCCGGTTCGTCGTCGAGCCGGCGTCTGCGTCGGGCTTCCGGATAGATCTTGACAAGCCGACGAGCTCCGAGCATATTCGACATTAACGAATTGCTTTCGGTTTTTCGCGAAAGAGATCAAAGGAGATCGCACGATGAAGAAGCTCATCAACGCCCCGGAAGACGTGCTGGTCGAGTCGCTGAAAGGCACAGCGCTCGCCCATCCCGAACTCTCGGTGGATCTCGAGACCCACGTGATCACCCGCGCCGTGCCCAAGGCGCAGGGCAAGGTCGCCGTGGTCTCCGGTGGAGGATCGGGTCACGAGCCGCTGCACGGCGGGTTCGTCGGACCCGGCATGCTCGACGCCGCCGTCGCCGGCGAGGTGTTCACCTCTCCCACACCCGACCGCGTGCAGGCCGCCACCAAGGCCGTCGATCACGGGGCCGGGGTGCTGCACATCGTCAAGAACTACACCGGCGACGTGCTCAACTTCGAGATGGCGGCGGAGCTCGCGCAGATGGAGGGCATCGAGGTCGGCACGGTCGTGGTCGACGACGACGTCGCGGTGCAGGACTCGCTCTACACGGCCGGTCGACGCGGCGTGGGACTCACGGTGCTGCTGGAGAAGCTGGTCGGAGCCGCAGCCGAAGAGGGTCAGGATCTCGCCTCGGTCGTCGCGCTCGCACAGCGGATCAACGGTCAAGGGCGGTCCATGGGCATGGCGCTCACCAGCTGCACGGTGCCGGCGGCGGGCAAGCCCACCTTCGACCTGCCAGAGGACCAGATGGAGATCGGCATCGGCATCCACGGCGAACCGGGGCGTCACCGCGAACCGCTCGCACCAGCATCCGAGATCGCCCGCCAGCTCGTCGAGCCGATCCTGGGCGACCTGGACTTCGCTGGTCCCGCGATCGTGATGGTCAACGGCATGGGGGCGACCCCGCAGATCGAGCTGTACCTGATGTACGGCGAGGTCGCGGCGCTGCTCGAGAAGGCCGGAGTGCAGATCGTGCGCAACCTGGTCGGCAACTACATCACCTCGCTCGACATGGCCGGATGCTCGGTCACGGTGCTCAAGGCGGATGACGAGCTGCTGCGCCTGTGGGATGCGCCCGTGAACACCCCCGGCCTGCGCTGGGGCGCCTGAACAGAACGCACGGAGCCGCGCCGGTCGCAAAAGCGCACCCGGTCGGCTTCACGAGCGTCGCTCTCTGCGACCGGAACAGACAGAAGGACAGAACCTGCATGACTGACACCATCGGAACCACCACCCTGCTCGACTGGATCACGCGCTTCCGCGATGCGGTGGTCGAGAAGCGCGACTGGCTCACGGAGCTCGACTCCGCGATCGGCGATGCGGATCACGGCTCGAACATGGCGCGGGGCATGAACGCGGTCGTCGAGAAGCTGGATGCGGGTGCACCCGCCACCGCCGACGAACTGCTCAAAGGTGTCGGTATGACCCTGGTCAGCTCGGTCGGCGGCGCCAGCGGTCCGCTCTACGGCACGCTCTTCCTGCGGATGGGGATGACGGCTGGGGCGGTGACCGAGCTCGATGCGGCCGGCCTCGCCGCCGCGCTGCGAGCCGGGCTGGAGGGCATCGTCGCGCGCGGCAAGGCGGAGGCCGGTGACAAGACGATGTTCGACGCGATGGCGCCGGCGGTCGATGCCTTCGATGCCGCGATCGCCGGGGGAGCGGATCTCGCATCCGCCGCCCAGGCCGCTGCCGACGCTGCAGCGACCGGACGCGATGCGACCCTCCCGCTCGTCGCCCGCAAGGGGCGCGCGAGCTATCTGGGCGAGCGGAGCGCCGGTCACCTCGACCCGGGCGCCGCGTCGACCGCGATCCTGTTCGACACGCTCGCCGCCGCGATCGCCGGCAGCTCCTGATGATCGGCATCGTCGCCGTCTCCCACAGCGCACGGCTGGGCGAGGCGGCCCTCGAGCTCGCCCTCCAGATGGTGCAGGGAGGCGGTGCACACGTGCGGGTCGCCGCCGGTGCAGGGACGGATGCCGACGGCACCCCCATCCTCGGTACGGATGCCGTCGCCGTCGCTGCGGCGATCGATGAGCTGGCGGCGGACTGCGACGGGGTGCTGGTGCTGATGGACCTCGGCTCCGCGGTGCTCAGTGCGGAGCTCGCGCTGGAGCTGCGCATGAGCGATGTGCCCGTGCGCCTGGCGCCGGCGCCGTTCGTGGAGGGGCTGCTCGCCGCCGTGGTGTCGGCTGCAGCCGGCGGTTCGCTCGACGCGGTCGCCGCCGAAGCGTCAGCGGCGCTCGCCGCGAAGACCGGTCAGCTCGACGAGGAGACGCCACCGCCGGCAGACGCTCCGCCGGTCACGAGTGATACCCGCACGCGGCGTGTGCAGGTGCGCAACCCGCTCGGCATCCACGCGCGTCCGGCCGCCTTGATCGCGAAGGCGTCCGCGGGAACCGACGTGCGCCTGCGGCGTCTGCCCGACGGTCCGGAGGCATCGGCGGCGAGTCTCTCCCGTCTGCTCGTGCTCGGCGCGCGGCAGGGGGACGAGCTGGAACTCTCAGCGCACGGTCCCGATGCGGACGCGGCGCTCGATCGGCTCGCTGCCCTCTTCGACGACGGGTTCGGTGAGGGGACGGCCGTCGCGGTGGACTCTGTCGCCGTACCCCTCGACGAAGCGACCACCGCTCCTGCCACCGCGGGGCAGTCGGAGTCGATCGCCTCAGGAACCGTTCTCCATGGGCGCGGTGTGAGCCCGGGCAGTGTCGCCGCCCCGGTGCGGCATCTCGCCCCTGCACTGCCGGAGCCGGACGCCGCCGTGACGATCCCGGTGGAGGAGCGCGAGACCGAGGCTTCGGCGATCGAATGGGCCGCCGTGGCCGTGGCCGACCAGCTGCGATCCCGCACCGCGCAGGCGACCGGGGAGGCGCGGGCGATCCTCGACGCCTCGCGCCTGCTGGCCTCGGACCCGGAGCTGGTGTCGGAAGCGACGGCACTGGTCCGCTCGAAGGGCCGGAGCGCGGCGAGGGCCGTCTGGGAGACGGCCGGTGCACACGAGAAGAGCCTGGCCGCATTGGGCGGGCGGATGGCGGAGCGTGTCGCGGACATCCGCGATGTGCGCGACCGCATCATCGCCGAGATCCTCGAGATCGACATGCCGGGCGTGCCCGAGAGCGACGAGCCGTTCGTGCTGGTGGCGGCGGACCTCGCCCCGGCCGACACGGCTGCTCTGGAAGGCGGCCAGTGCGTCGCCCTCGTCACCGAGCAGGGCGGTCCCACCTCCCACACCGCGATCATCGCGCGCTCACTCGGGTTGCCGGCGATCGTCGGCGTCTCCCGCGCGACGGCGATCGCCGACGCGGCCGTCGTGCTCGTCGACGGCGAGCGGGGCACGGTCGAGGTCGCCCCGTCCGCGGCCGGCATCGCTGCGGCGCTCGCGGCGGCGACCGTCGTGCCGTTCGACGGCGAGGGAGAGCTCGCGGATGGTCGCCGTGTGGCGCTGCTCGCGAACGTCGGCGGGGCGGCGGATGCCGTGAGCGCGGAGGCCGCGCACGCCGAGGGGGTCGGGCTGTTCCGCACCGAGTTCTGCTTCCTCGACCGGACCGATGCCCCGACCATCGAGGAGCAGGTCGCTGCTTACCGCGGCGTGCTGGCGGCGTTCCCCGGTCGCAAGGTCGTCGTCCGCACGCTCGACGCCGGCAGCGACAAGCCCCTCCCGTTCGCGAACGCGGAACACGAGGACAACCCGGCACTCGGCGTGCGCGGTCTGCGTATCGCCCGACGCTCCCCGGCGCTGCTCGACGATCAGCTGCGTGCGCTCGCTCAGGCGACCGAGGAGGAATCGGCGCTGGTCGAGGTGATGGCGCCCATGGTCGCGACCGTGGAGGAGGCGGCGGAATTCGCCGAGCGCGCCCGTGCGGCCGGCCTCGCGCGCGTGGGCATCATGATCGAGACGCCCTCTGCCGCTCTGCTGGCCGCCGAGCTCTTCGAGGTCGTCGACTTCGTCAGCCTCGGCACGAACGACCTGGCGCAGTACACGCTCGCCGCTGACCGACTGCTCAGCGATCTGGGAGATCTGAACGACCCCTGGCAACCGGCCGTCCTCCGCCTGATCGGCATGGTCGGCGACGCGGGCAGGGCGGCGGGCAAGGCGGTCGGCGTCTGCGGAGAAGCCGGGGGAGACCCGGCACTCGCCCCCGTGCTGGTCGGGCTCGGCGTCACGTCGCTGTCGATGACCGCGCGGTCGCTGGGGCGGGTGGCCGCGGCGCTGGCGGTGCTGACCGACGACGACTGCCGGCGCGCGGCCACAGCTGTGCTCGCGGCGGGAACAGCGGATGAGGCGCGCGCGGCGGCTGGTGCCGCGCTCTGCGGATCCAGCTCCTCGTGACCCCCTGCGCGTCCTCTCTTCGGCGCCGGGCGACGCCCGTGGCCCCTGTGTATGCCGCGTGGGGCATGTGATCGGTATCGTTCTGATATCGCCGCATCGAACGGGGCGCTGAGAGCGGGCCCCCGCCCCTAAGCTGTGAATCACACGCGTCGATGGGGCGCGGACAGAGAAGCCGGGGGGCTCCGTATGCCACGTTCCACATCCATCCGCGCAACAGGGGTCATCGCGATGATCGCCGCCACGGCATTCGCGCTCTCGGCCTGTGCCCCGGAACCGCAGACCTCACCGTCCCCGTCGCCCTCGGCGACGGCAGAGCCCGTCGCCTACAGCGGTCCGCTGGTGTTCGTCGGCGATGAACTTGAGCTGTTGCTGCCGACGTCGGAGGAGATCGCCCAGGTGATCCCGGGGGCGACGGAGATCACCGCGCCCACGGGAGCCCTCGTGCTGGGCGACGGCGGCGGGCCGGAGCCGGCGCCTGCCGTCTGCGCCGCGTTCTTCATCGGGCAGCCGCTGTGGAGTGTCGGTGCTCGCACCGCCTCGTGGCGGGTCTCGGATGCCGCAGACGCGCGCACGGGCTTCGTGCATGCACTCGCCTTCGCGGATGAGGAGCAGGCGCAGAACCGGATGGATCAG
Source organism: Microbacterium sp. NPDC087591 (assembly GCF_044743625.1). NCBI lineage: Bacteria > Bacillati > Actinomycetota > Actinomycetes > Micrococcales > Microbacteriaceae > Microbacterium > Microbacterium sp. NPDC087591. Next base: position 462,765 of record NZ_JBIUWU010000001.1, on the reverse strand, counting down.
CTGCTCGACGCCGCCGAACAGTGCGCGACGTTCGACTACAACGGGCCAGCCACATTCGAGGGCGTCATCGCGGATCCCTCCGATGACGTGCGTGCGTTCGCAGGGACGGTGTCCGTCAGCGGGATCGAGGGCGGGGGGAAGATGTTCCACGGGTTCGCATCGGTCGGGAACGTCCTTGTGAACCTCTGGAGCCCGCTCGAAGGAGGAACCGCCCCCGACGCCGATGCGGTGGCGACCCTCCTCCGGGATCATGCGGAGCAGGCGCGCACCAGTCTGATCGACCAGCTCACGGCGAACCCGCCCACGTCCGAGGAGGTCCCCGCAACGGACGCCGCGGCGCCGTGGAGCGAGTGGGCCATCACCGTCGACGGCGTCGGTCCGATCCTTCTCGGGGACTCCATCGACGTCGCACTCGACGCGGTTCCGGGTGCGCAGGTCACCGAGCCGGAGTACGACGGGCTGCCGTGGAAGATCGTGAGCGCTGACGGAGCGGCGTCGTTGTGGATCTCGACTCCGGAGGAGGACGGCACGACGGTCTCCGTCATCACGGTCGGCACCGATCGCACCCTCGACGGGCCCCCACAGGACGGCGCTGCACTCCCGGCGCGCGGCGACGTGCGGGTCGGCGATCCGGTCTCGCAGGCCATCGAGGCGTTCCCCGGCGGCACCTCGATCAGGATGGCGTCCTCCGGCGACTACTCCTACGAGACCGCCACTCGTGACGGACACCTGTTCCGTTTCCACACCGATCGCGACGCCGCCGAGGCGGACGCCGTCGTCGTCGGGATCACCGTCGAAGATGCGACGGTGCGTCGCGAGCTCGTCTTCGGGTGACCCTGCGGCTCCGGTACCGTCTCAGATCCGCCCGAACGCGCGCAGCGGATGCTCGATGAGCTCGGTGACGCGGCGGAGGAAACCTGCCGCGTCACCGCCGTCGCAGACCCGGTGGTCGAACACCAGTGAGAGCTGCGCGATGCGTCGGACGACGATCGCACCATCGACCACCCAGGGGCGTTCGATGATGCGGCCGATTCCGAGGATCGCCACGTCGGGGTGATTGATGATGGCGGCGGAGCCGTCGACGCCGAGTCCGCCGTAGTTGTTGAGCGTGAAGGTCGACCCGCGCAGCCGTTCGGGGGGCATCGATCCCGAGCGTGCGGTCGCAGCGAGCTCGCGCAGGCTCGCGTCGAGCTGCTCGATCGTGAGGGCGTGTGCGTGCGGGATGACCGGCACCATCAGCCCGCGCTCGGTGTCGGCGGCGACGCCGAGATTGACCCCGTCGAACGAGATGAGCTCCGTGCCGTCCTCGCTGAGGCGCGAGGCGAGCACCGGGTGGTCGGCGAGGGCGATCAGCACGAAGCGCGCGATCAGCGCCGTGATCGACGGGGGCCTGCCGTCGACCGGTGCCATCTGCGCGCGGACGTTCCACAGCTCGGTGGCATCCACGTCGACCCAGACGGTTGCCTCGGGGATCTCGTTCCGGCTGCGGCTGAGCTTCGCGCTCACGGCTCGCCGCAGCGGCGACATCCGCTCTCTCGCGCGCACGGGGAGGCCGTCGAGCATGTCGTCGGAGGCAGGCAGGAGGCGTGCGGCGGCGTCGCGCTGATGAGCGGCAGCACCGTCGACGGCATTGTCGACCGCTGCCTGCAGCACGTCGGCGCGAGTGATGGTGCCGTCGGCTCCGGTGGCGGTGATCAGGTGCACGTCGAGGCCGAGATCGCGCGCCAGGCGCCGCACGAGAGGAGACCGCACGGCCACGGGGCGTCGGTCCGAGCCCGGGGCGAGATCGGGGGCGGGCGTCGTCGGGGCGTCCGCGATCGGCGACGGCGGGGCGACGGGGCGAGAGCTGATCGCCGTGGTGACCGGTCGGCGGCGGCGTCCCTTCGAGGCGCGCTCGGTGGTGCCGTAGCCGATCAGGACGTTGCCGGATCCGGCGCGCTCCTCCTCGCGGTACGCCTCGTGCTCCACCTCGGTTGCAGGGACAGGCATCGGTGCGGCATCCGCCACCTCGAGCACGGGGGCGCCGACGTCGATCGTGTCGCCGGCCTCACCGTGCAGCGCCATCACAGTGCCGGCGAAGGGTGAGGGCAGCTCGACGACGCTCTTGGCGGTCTCGACCTCGGCGATGGGCTGATCGGTCGTGATGGTGTCGCCGACCGCCACGAGCCACTGCACGAGACCGGCCTCGGTCAGTCCTTCCCCGAGGTCGGGCAGGCGGAAGACGTGGGTGGTGGTGCTCGGCGCGCTCATGCGTCCTCATCCCAGTGCAGCGTGTCGATGGCGTCGAGTACCCGGTCGACGTCGGGCAGGTACCAGTGCTCGAGTTTCGGCGGCGCGTACGGGGTGTCGAACCCGGTGACCCTGCGCACCGGGGCCTCCAGGTACTCGAAGCAGCGCTCGAACACTCGCGCCTGGATCTCCGACGCGACGCTCACGTAGCCCGGGGCCTCGGCGATCACGACCGCGCGGCCCGTGGAGCGCACCGCTGCGGTCACGGTCGTGTCGTCGAACGGGGAGAGCGAACGCACGTCGACGACCTGCACGCTGCGCCCTTCGGCGGCGGCGACCTCGGCGACCTCCAGCGCCAGCGGTACCGAGGACCCGTAGGCGAGCAGCGTGACATCCGTGCCCTCGCGGGCGATGCGCGCTGAGCCGAGCTCGGCCGTGATCGAGGTGTCGACCTCGCCCTTGGTCCAGTAGAGCTTCTTCGGCTCCAGGAAGATCACGGGGTCGGGAGAGGCGATCGCCGCTCGCAGCAGCGAGTACGCATCCTGTGGGGTGGACGGGCTGACGACCGTGAGCCCCGGCGTATGGGCATAGTAGGCCTCGGAGGAGTCGCAGTGGTGCTCGACCCCGCCGATGCCTCCGCCGAACGGGATGCGGATCACCATCGGCATCCGCATCCCGCCCCGTGTGCGGTTGCCGAGCTTGGCGACATGACTGACGACCTGCTCGAAGGCGGGGAGCGCGAACGCGTCGAACTGCAGCTCGACCACGGGGCGCATGCCGTTCATGGCCATGCCGACGGCGGTGCCGACGATGCCGGACTCCGCCAGGGGAGTGTCGAAGCAGCGGTCCTCGCCGAAACGCGCGGTGAGACCGTCGGTGATGCGGAACACCCCGCCGAGCGCGCCGACGTCCTCGCCGAACACCACCACGTCGGGGTCCGCTGCGATCGCATCGGCCAGGGCGAGGTTCAGGGCCGCAGCCATGCTGAGGGTGGCCACCTCTCGCTCCGATCGGTCGGCGAGGCGGATGTCGTCGTGCGCGATGGTCATCGGTGGCCTCCGGTCGGAGTCGGGGAGTGATCTGCGCCGTCGGGCAGCCCACGTTCGATCTCTCCGCGCAGCAGAGCCCACTGTTCCTCGAGCTGCGGGGAGCGGGTGGTGGTGACGAAGCGGAACAGGTCTTCCGGGTCGAGGTCGGTATCCGTGTTCAGAGCGGCGCGCATCGCGGTGGCGATCGTCTCGGCGCCCGCAGCGAACTGCTCCTCGGTGTCGTCGTCGAGAGCGCCGATGGCGTCGAGATAGGTGCGCAGGCGCAGCAGTGGATCCCGCGCCACCCAGGCCTGGACCTCGTCGCGCTCGCGGTAGCGCGTGTCGTCATCGGCATTGGTGTGCGCCTGCATCCGGTAGGTGTGCGCTTCGACGAGCGACGGCCCGCCGCCGGCACGCGCACGGTCGACGGCCTCGCTGAGCACCGCCAGCACCGCGGCGACGTCGTTGCCGTCGACGCGCTTGCCCGGCATCCCGTAGCCGATCGCCTTGTGCGCCAGCGACGGTGCCGCCGTCTGTCGGGAGAGGGGCACTGAGATCGCGAACCCGTTGTTCTGCACGAAGAAGACGACGGGCACGTGGAACACGGCCGCGAAGTTCAGGGCCTCGTGGAAATCGCCTTCGCTCGTCGCGCCGTCGCCGCAGAGCGCGAGCACGACCGTGTCCTCACCACGATGCTTCGCGGCCTGCGCGAACCCGACCGCGTGCAGCAACTGGGTCGCGAGCGGGGTGGTCTGCGGGGCGACGCGGTGCGCTCGGACGTCGTAGCCGGAGTGCCAATCGCCCTTGAGGAGCACCAGCGCATCGGCGGGCTCGACGCCCCGGGCGATCACGGCGACCGAGTCGCGGTAGGTCGGGAACAGCCAGTCGGCGTCGGCGATCGCCATCGAGGCGCCCACCTGGCAGGCCTCCTGTCCGTGCGAGGAGGGGTAGACCGCGAGGCGGCCCTGACGTACGAGCGCCCCGGCCTGATCGTTGATGCGGCGGCCTTCGACCAGGCCGCGGTAGGCGCGCACCAGGGTGTCGGTGTCGGGCAGGGCGTAGTGCTCGTCTGCGACGGGGGTGCCGTGCTCGTCGATCAGACGCACCGGGGTGTCTCGCGGGAGCAGATCAGTGTGCAGCATCCGTTCGCCCTCCTTGCCGAACTCGATGGGGCAAGCATGCCTCTTTCGCATCAGTCGTCCAAGACATGGCGCGGAATACTGGATGAACGGTTGGTTATTGCCAATTCGAGTGTCGAAGTGTCAGACTTCCGTGACGGAATGAAGGGGTTCCCATGGCGGTGCTGGATGAGGTCGACCACGCGATCCTCGAGGAGCTGCGACGCGATGCGCGCGCCTCGATGACGGCGATCGCGGATGCCGTGCACATCTCGCGCGCCGGCGCCCATGCGCGCATCAAGAGGCTCACCGATGCCGGGGTCATCACCGGGTACTCGGTGCGCACGGATCCCGTGCTGCTCGGTCACCACGCCAGTGCCTATGTGACCCTGGCGATCGAACAGGCGACGTGGCAGGACGTGAGCGCCCGGCTCCGGGCGATCCCGGAGATCGAGCACATGGCGTTGGTCGGCGGGGACTACGACGTGATCCTGCTGGTGCGCGCCAGCGACGCCCGTGACCTCCGCCGCATCGTGCTGGAGGACATCCAGGCCATCCCGTCGATCCGCTCGACGCGCACGATCCTGATCTTCGAGGACTTCACCCGGGTGTGAGGGCGCGCTGCGCTGCTGCGTTGTCGTCGAGTGGACGGGTTGTTGTCGAGTGGACGGGTTGCTGTCGAGTGGACGGGGTGTCGTCGAGTGGACGGGTTGTTGTCGAGTGGACGGGTTGTTGCTGCGGATACGTCGTGTACTCGGGCGGACGTCGTGCACCCGGCGGACGAGATCGCGGGATGCTTCAGCGTTTGTCGCGGCGTGTGTGGAGGGTCTCTCCTCGGGGTTTCTGTAGAGGGTGAGTGGGCCGGGATCGTGTTCTGGAATATTGCTCTGACCTGGGTTGTTTTCGGGTGAATCTGGGGCGGGAATGTCGGTGGCCCCGGGTTGAATGAGGGGTATGAACCACCCCGCGAATGTGCTCGATGAGGTCGTGAGCGACCTGGATGGGCTGCTGCGCGCGGGGACGGTGGCGGGGTTGTGGGATGCGGAGAAGCTGGATCTGTTGCGCGCGGCGGGTGATGTGGTGCGGCGGGCGGAAGCGCTGATCGTGGAGACGGTGGCGTCGGTGCCCGCACGACCGGCGGGGTCGGGAGATCCGGCGTTCTGCGGACAATTCGGGTGCCGCAGCATGAGCGAGCTGTTCCAGCGGGTGCTGCCCACGGACGCGCCGGGTGCGGGGCGGGTGGTCAAGGCCGCACGGCTGGTGCGCCGTGAGGTCGATATCAGCTCCGGGGGCTGGGCGCCGGCACTGTGGCCGCAGTTGCGGGCGGCGTTGGTGGACGGGGTGATCGGGATCACTGGACTGTTAGCGGCGACCGGGCCGATCGAGCAGGCGCGCGGGCGCGTCGGGGCGGCGGACCGGCTACGGGCCGACGCGGAGCTGGCGGCGTGGACGCGCGGGTTCGCGGATGCCGAGACGGATGCCGATGCCGATGCCGATACTGATGCCGTGTCGGATGCGGATGCAGACGGTCCGGACGCCGGGCCGGCGGCGACGCCGGAGGACCTGCGGATCCTCGCGCAACGGATCGTGATGTTCCTCGATCCGGACGGCGCAGAGCCCGCGGAGGAAGCGGCGATGCGGGGCCGTGGGGTGATCCTGGGTCGGGCGAAGAACGGACTGATCCCGATCCGCGGGGACCTGCTGCCGGAAACAGCGGGGCAGCTGCAACGGATCTGGGACGCGTACCTGAACCCGAAAACCGGTGGACCACCCCTGCCAGGCGTGCGGTTCGAGCCATCCGACGACGGGAACGGGCAGGGTGCGTCGGACGCACAGGACGCACAGGACGCACAGGACGCACGGGAGGCACAGGAGGCACGGGAGGCACAGGAGGCACGGGAGGTTCTGGACGTGCAGGACAGGGAGGATCGTGCCGGTGGCGTGTTGCCGTCCGGGGATCCGGGTGGGCAGGTCGACACCCGCTCGCGGGCGCAGAAGCAGCACGACGCGCTGGCGGCGGTGCTGGGGATCGCTGCCCGCCATGATGAGATGCCGAAGCTCGGTGGGGCGGCGCCGACGCTGATCGTGTCGGTGACGGCGGAGGATTACGCGACAGGGCGTGGGTGGGCGCGTGTGGAGGGGATCGACACCCCGACCACGATCGGCGCCGCCCGGCACACCGCCTGCGGGGGCACCATCCAGCGGGTGTTGTTCGACCCCGAGGGCCGCATCGTCGACATCGGGAGCACGGACCGCATCTTCACCACCCACCAGAGGCGAGCGATCACCCTCCGCGACAAAGAGTGCCTCATCCCCGGATGCCACGTACCCGGCTCGTGGTGCGAGATCCACCACGTGCAGGAACATGCCCGCGGCGGACCGACCCATACCGACAACGGTGTCGCGTTGTGCTGGCATCACCACCGCACCCTCGACACGTCCGGGTGGGAGATCCGCATGGACAACGGTCTCCCCACCGTCCGCGGACCCGCCTGGTGGGACCCCGCACGACGATGGCGGCGACCACGACCCCCGTCGACCTTCACGCGTATGACCCGGCAGTCCACCGTGCTCAGAGGGTAGGGGTGCAGCGAGTGGGCACGCCTCAGACCCTGGGGGAGCGCGGCGTCCGGACAACCGCGGGCCGTGAGTCGCCGTGCGCGGGAGCATCCTTTCGCACTGGGACATCTGCGGCGCACTCCTCGACAAGTGGGGTCGCAGGCGGCGATCGAGAATGAGAAGACGACCAGTCTCGTCATGCTGGCCGCACCCCGCTCGAAGGAGAGTCCCGATGTCCGAATCCGCCGCCTCCGCAGCTGCTGCGCTGCTCGACCGCATCCAGGCGCCGCAGGGCGCCGGACGTGAAATCCCGGATGCGGCGACGCGAGAGGTCATCGGTCGCGCGCCGGTGCACTCGGTCGCCGAGCTCGACGACGCCATCGCGCGCGCGAAGGCCGCGCAGCCCGCGTGGGAGGCGCTCGGCCACGAGAAGCGCATCGAGCTGCTGCTCGCGGTCGCCGACGCGATCGATGCGAATGCCGAGGGTCTCGCCTACCTGCTCTCGCGGGAACAGGGCAAGCCGCTCAACGGACCCAACGCGCGCTTCGAGCTCGGTGCCTGCTCCGCCTGGCTGCGCACCAATGCCGCCACCGTGCTGGAGCCCCAGGTGCTCGTCGACGACGAGACCCTGCACGCCGAACTCGTCTACAAGGCCGCCGGTGTCGTCGGCGCGATCGGTCCGTGGAACTGGCCGCTCATGATCACCATCTGGCAGATCGGGCCGTCGTTGCGCATGGGAAACACGGTCGTCGCGAAGCCCAGCGAGTACACCCCGCTGAGCGTGCTCGCACTGCTCGCGGTGATGAACGAGCATCTGCCTGCCGACGTGCTCATCGGCGTCTCGGGCGACCGCGAAGTCGGTGCCCGCCTGGCCTCGCACCCCGACATCGACAAGATCATGTTCACCGGATCGACGGCCACCGGGCGCCGCATCATCGAGAGCTCCGCCGGAAACCTCGCCCGCCTGACGCTGGAGCTGGGCGGCAACGACGCCGGCATCGTGCTCCCCGGCACCGATGTCGCCGCCATCGCCCAGGACCTGTTCTGGGGAGCCTTCATCAACACGGGTCAGACCTGCGCCGCGCTCAAGCGCCTCTACGTGCACGACTCCGTGTACGACGAGGTCGTCGACGCGCTCGCGGAGATCGCGGCATCCGTTCCCATCGGCAACGGGCTCGACGAGGACAACGTGCTGGGGCCGCTGCAGAACCGCGCTCAGTTCGACATCGTCAGCCGCCTGGTCGACGACGCCAAGAGCCGCGGTGCGCGCATCGCGACCGGCGGCGAAGCTGCTCCCGAGCTCGGCGAGCTGTTCTACCGTCCGACGATCGTCGCCGATATCGACAACGACGCGGCCCTGGTGCAGGAGGAGCAGTTCGGTCCCGCGCTTCCCGTGATCCGCTACAGCGATGTCGACGAGGCGTTCGCGCTCGCCAACGCGGTTGACGTGGGCCTGGGCGCCTCGGTGTGGTCGAGCGATCCCGCGGTGGCACGGGACGCGGCATCGCGGATGCAGTCCGGCACGGTGTGGATCAACTCGCACGGCGGACTGCACCCGATGGTGCCGTTCGGCGGAGTGAAGAGCTCGGGCTACGGTCTGGAGTTCGGCGTCGAGGGGCTCAAGTCGGTCGCGGTCACCCAGGTCATCTCCGGCCCCGGTCGGAAGGCCTGACCGGTGGGCTCCGTCATCGTCGTCGGCGCCGGCACTTCGGGGGCGATCGTCGCCCGACGTCTGGTGGATGCCGGCGTCGATGTCACGCTCATCGAAGCGGGCGGGTACGACACGAACCCGGCTATCCACGACCCGGCGCGCGCCGGAGAGCTCTGGCACTCCGCCGACGACTGGGACTTCTCCACCGAGCCCCAGGAGCATGCGGCCGGGCGTCGGCTGCATCTGCCTCGCGGCAAGGTCACGGGCGGATCGCACGCGCTGAACGCCATGATCTGGGTGCGCGGCGCTGCCTCCGACTACGACGGATGGGAGCGCAGCGGGGCGACCGGCTGGGGCTGGTCCGAGGTCGAACCGGTGTTCACCGTGATCGAGAACGACCTGCTGCCGGTCACCGACGACTACCCGCTCTCGCCGATCCAGGCGTCCATCATCGACGCCGCCGTGCAGGAGGGGCTGCCGCACAATCCGAACTACAACGGCGGCACGCTCGACGGCATCTCGCAGCAGCAGGTGACGATGCGCGACGGCCGCAGGGCGAACACCTGGACGACCTACGCACAGCCCGTCGCCGACAGGCTGACCATCCTCACCGGCCGCGAGGTGCACTCCGTGATCATCGAGGACGGTCGTGCGGTCGGCGTGCGGCTGGGGGAGGGCGAGCAGGCGGAAGAGTTGCGCGCCGACGAGGTCATCCTGTCGGCGGGCGCGATCGGCACCCCCGTGATCCTGCTGCGCTCCGGCATCGGCCCCGCGGCCGAGCTCGAGGCGCTGGGCATCCCGGTCGTGCAGGATGCGCCCGGCGTGGGGAAGAACCTGCACGACCACCTCCTGTCGCCGGTGATCTTCGCCACGCAGCGTCCGGTCGGTCCGCCGCAGCCGGGTGTCTCGGTCACGCAGACGCACCTGTTCTGGCGCAGCCGTGACGACTTCGCCGAGCCCGACACGCAGCCGATCCTGTTCTCGGTGCCGATGTGGGGTGAGCTGGAGCCGCGCGGCGACGACGGCTTCTCGCTTATGGCGGGGCTCGTCACGCCGCACAGCCGTGGCGCCCTGACGCTGTCCGGCCCCGGACTCGCCGACCCGCCGCAGATCGACCTCGGCGCGCTCTCTGACGACCGCGACCTGGCATCGCTCGCCGCCTCCGTGCGCCAGTGCCGGCGCATCGGCGCTCGCCCCGCCCTCGCGGAGGAGTGGGGAGCGGTCGAGGTGTATCCGGGCCCGGACGTCGCGGATGCGGATGTCGAGGACTGGGTGCGCCGCACCGCCATCACGTACCACCACCAGGTCGGCACGTGCCGCATGGGGACCGACGAGGAGTCGGTGGTCGACCCGCAGCTGCGGGTGCACGGCATCCAGGGATTGCGCGTGATCGACGCCTCCGTCATCCCCACGGTTCCCACCGGCAACACCAACGCCCCGGCCGCGATGATCGGCGAGCGCGGCGCTCGGTTCGTGCTGGAGGGCTGAGTGCTGGAGGGCTGATCCCCGCGCACGTCGGATCGCTGCCTCCGCGCACGGAACAACCCCCGTCTGGAAACAGGCGGGGGTTCTTCGTTGCGTCGAGGGTGCAGTCTCAGCGCGTGTACACCTCGCGTCCGGCGAACCAGGTCGAGAGCACCTCGGTGTGCACGATCTCGTCGGCGGGACCGGCGATCGCGTCACGGGCGAGCACCACGAAGTCCGCGGACTTGCCCACGGCCAGAGAGCCGGTCTCGGCGCCGAGGCCCATGGCGGTCGCAGCGTTGATCGTGAAGACCTCGAGTGCCTCCTGTGCCGTGATCGCCTGCTCCGGCCACAGCACACCTGGCGCGCGACCGAGCGGGTCGGCCCTGGTCACCAGCCCTTGCAGGCCCTCGAGAGTGTTGGGCGACTCGCTCACCGGCCAGTCGGAACCGCCGGCGACGAGTGCGCCGGCGTCGATCAACGCCCGGTTCGGCTGCGAGTGCTCGGCGCGTTCGCCCAGCACATCGGTCAGCGCCTGGGGGATGACCCCGGGGTACCAGATGAAGGGCGAGATGTCGGCGGAGACGTCGAGCGCGTGCAGGCGGGGGATGTCGGAATCGGCGAGGAACTGTCCGTGCGCGATCTGGATCGGCGTGGCGATGCCCTCCGCGCGCAGTGCCTCGGCGACGTCGAGCACGAGCCGGGCGGACCCGTCTCCGGTGCAGTGCACCTTGGCGCCCAGACCGCGAGCGGCGACCGCGCGCAGCCAACCGGCGAGCTCGTCGAAGGTCATGGTCGTCTCGCCGTGGAAGTGGGCGCCGTGCGCGGCATCCGCCGGATACGGCTCCAGGAACGACGCGGTCCGCGCCGGCGGCACCCCGTCGAGGAAGATCTTCACGAAGTCCGGGCGGTGGTGCGTGGTGCGGAACTCCTCGCCGCGCGCGATCAGCGGCTCGCCGATCGGGTCGAACCCGAAGATCTCGTCGTTGATCAGCAGCGAGGAGACGACCCACGCGTGGAGCTCGTCGGCGCGGTCGAGGTCGGCCAGCGCCTGCAGGATCTCGATCGAGACCCCGGCGTCCTGGAACGTGGTGATGCCGAAGGAGTTCAGTAGCTCGACGCCCCGGCGGGAGGCGGCGGCATGCTGTGCAGAGGTGAGTCCGCCGCTGCGGTCGTAGGCCTCCTGCACCGGGATGCCGGCCGCTTCGAGCAGCACGCCGGTCGGGGTGCCGTCGTCGGGGTCGATCATCGTCACGCCGGAAGCGGGGATGCTGTCGGCGGTGATGCCCGCCAGCTGCAGGGCCCGGGTGTTCGCCCAGCGGTTGTGGCGCGAGTCCTCGACCAGCACGACGGGGCGCCCTCCTGCGGCCTCATCCAACCGCAGTCGGGAGGCCGTGTTCGCGAGAGCCGGCAGCAGGGTGGTCGGCACGGCGCCGCCGACGATCCAGGCGTCCTCCGGCAGCTCGGCTGCCTTCTCGCGCACGCGGTCGAGGATCTCGTCGATCGGGAGCGATTGCGGCAGCGAGAGCTCGAACAGATCGGTGCGACCGGCGAGCGCGTGGTGGTTGTGCACGTCGACGAAGCCGGGATAGACGGCGGCGCCGCCGACCTCGAGCATCCTGGTGCGTCGTCCGCGGAAGCGCTCGATGTCGGCGTGGCTGCCGAGGGCGAGGATCCTCCCGTCGCGCACCGCAAATGCCTCGACGACCGGGTTCGCGCGATCCGCGGTGCGGACCACGGCACCGGTCACGATGAGGTCGGCGGCCTCCGTCATCTCAGGCGTCTCCGAACGCGGCCGGTTCGAGCTCCGGGGTGTGCAGGGTCGTCGAGAGCAGTCGCCCGTGCGCGCCGAACGTGAAGTGCGTGGGCACCTCACCGGTCTCGTCGAGCCCGAACAGCACGCCGTGCGAGCGGATCGCATTGACGTCGCGGTGGTCGGCGATCGTCACCGAAGCGCACGGGATGACCTTCTCGCGCCACGCGAAGATGTAGATGCCGGGGCGCACCTCCCACACGCTGTTCTCATCGGTGTCGGCCAGGCCGCGCTCCGGCCCGGCAAGGCACTGCCAGGAGTACCAGCGCGGAGACAGGTACACGTGCTCGTAGGCGTGTTCGGTGCTGTAGACCCACTCGACGCGTCGGCCGATGAGCGTCGTGGTGGGCGCCGCTTCCGCACCGGACACCTCGGCACCCTCGATCACGCTCGGCGCGAAGACGTGCTGCACACGAGTGCGGCCCTTCTCGGGGCTGGGCAGGATGATCGAGATGATCGCCAGTGCCCGACCCTGACGCAGATCGACCACGAGCGAGACGGCCTCGTTCGGCAGGTAGCGGTGGTGGAACTGCACGAAGTACAGCTCGTCGTCGACCTCGAAGGCCTCGTAGTCGTCGGTGTCGGCGGCGGCCGCCGTCGGGTCCTCGGCACCGGGCTGGTACTCCCACGCGACCGTGGTGTCGGAGAAGCGGTGCACGATCCGAGTGCCTCTGGCATCGATGACCGCGATCTCGCGCCCGCTGAGCGCGGTGCTGTGCGGTGCCTTGTTCGCGTCGAAGCCGGGGGCGAGACCCTCGAGCGGGAGCCAGGTGGACGTGTCGGCGGGGTTCAGCGTGGTCATGCGTGTTCCTTCTCTCGGAGGGGCGGATGCGGGGGAGCGTCAGCGGTTGCTGAACTGCTCCAGGTCGGAGGAGAGGCCTTCGTACACGGCAGGCTTCGCGCGCTTCAGGTAGACGCCGTAGACGATGCCGCCGATGACGGCGAGCACGAGCAACAGCGGCATCAGGCGGATCGCGAGCTCCTCCGAGCCGGCGACGATGTTGAAGTTCACGATCGCGAGCACCGAGATCGCGGCGATGCCGAGGAAGCCGATGCCCGGAGCGATGAACGTGCTCCACCAGCGTGGGTCACGGGCACGGCGGAAGTAGACCACGATCGAGATGGCCGCCAGTCCCTGCAGGATCAGCACACTCAGGGTGCCGAAGCCGAGCATGGCGGGTACGAGGGTCACGATCGGGTCGGCCCCGGCGATCGCGAAGATGATCGCGACGACGCCGGCGAAGGACGCCTGCACGATGCCCGCGAGCTGCGGGGCGCCGTTCGATCGGGTGCGGGCGAGGGCCTGCGGCAGGATCCGCGCGCGTCCGAGCGAGTAGAGGTAGCGGGTGGCCGAGTTGTGGAACGCCAGCATCGCGGCGAACAGGCTCACCAGGAGCAGCACCATCATCACCGTCGTGAGCGGTCCGCCCAGGTACTGCTGCGAGAGCGTGAAGATCAAGTCGCCCGTCGGCAGATGCTCGAGCGCGGTCGCCTGCGCCTGCGCGACGCCGGTCGCGCTCACCACAGCCCAGGTCGTGACACCGAGGATGATGCCGATAGCGATGATCGAGGTGTACGTCGCCCGTGGGATCGTGCGCAGCGGCTGCTTGGCCTCCTCGCTGAACAGCGCGGTCGCCTCGAAGCCCAGGAAACCGGTCGCCGCGAGCAGCAGCCCGATGGGGAGAGAGCCAGAGAACACGGCCTCGGGACTGAACGCCCCCAGGTCGTAGCCCGTCTGCACCAACACCGAGACGTCGAACACCACCAGCATGAGCACCTCGAGCACGAGGCACACGCCCAGCACCTTCGAGCTGAAGTCGACGCCGACGCGGGCCAGCACGAAGCACACGACGATCGAGAGCAGACCCCAGACGAGCCAGTGCACGTCGAGCCCGGTGAGGTCGCGGATGATCGTCTGCATGAAGAAGCCGCTGGTGCCGATCGTGCCGACCACGAAGAAGTTGTAGCCGAGCGTGGCGATGAGCCCGGCGATCAGTCCGCCGGTACGGCCGAGGCCCTCCACGACGAAGGCGTAGAACCCTCCGGCATTCACCAGCTGCTTCGACATCTGCGCGTAGCCGACCGCGAACAGCAGCAGGATCGCCGCGACCAGGAAGAACGACATCGGAGTGCCGCCGCCGTTGCCGAGCGCGATCGCCAGCGAGGCGACGACGACGATGCCCGTCAACGGTGCGACCGCCGCCAGCACGAGGAAGACGATGCCGGCGACGCCGAGGGCGCCCGGTCGGAGGGATGTGTGGGTCTGCGTCGTGGACGCAGATGTCGGGTCTGCCACGTCGGCTCCTTTGCTCGGTGACGGCCGTGCGTGCACGGCATCGACGACGAGGGGGATCGTCGATAGAGCGAGTCTGCTCGCGCGACGGCGCCCGCGCTTGACCCTGAGCGAAAGACGATGGTGTCAGCGTGCACAGCCCGCACACACCGGTCCGGCGCGGTCGGACCGAGGGGCAGGATGACGAAGAAGACACCGCCGTCCTCCTCACGCGTCACCCCGGCGCTGGCGCGGCGGTCGAAGGACACGATGGACCTCCACCTCACCGGCACGACTGTCCTCGTCACGGGCGCCGCCAGCGGCATCGGCCGGGCGACCGCACTCGCGCTCGCCGCGGAGGGGGTGCGCGTCGCACTGCTGGATCGGGATGCGCCGGCGCTGGAGCAGACGGCCGCGGCCGTGCGCGCACAGGGCAGCGCCGACGTGCTGCCGTTCGTCGTCGACCTCACCGACGAAGAGGATGTGCAGCGCACCGTCGACGCCGCGATCGCCGAACTCGGTCACCTGGACGCCGTGGTGTGCTGTGCGGGGATCTCCGGGCCGGTCGGCCGGGGGATCGAACAGACCGCGCTCGCCGAGTGGAACGCCGTGTTCGCGGTGAACGTCACCGCCGCGTTCCTCGTGCTCCGGCAGGCGCTTCCGGCCCTGCGTGCGGCAGCTGCCGCATCCGTCGTGCTGCTCTCCAGCGACTCCGCGTTCGTCGCGTCACCGGGCATGGCACCTTATGCCGCGTCGAAGGCCGCGCTGGTGCAGTTCGCTCGTGCACTGTCGGTCGACCTCGCGGGTACCGGCATCCGGGTGAACACCGTGGCTCCATCGATCGTCGATACCCCGATGAGCCGCGGAGACCTGGGAGCCGCTGCGTTCGACGCTCCGGAGTTCCCCGTGCAGTCGGCGGCCGAGGTCGCCGCCCACGTGGCCTACCTGGTCTCTCCACGCAGCCGGGCGGTCTCGGGCACCACGCTCCTCAGCGACTTCGGATTCAGCGCGCGCTCCGGATTCCCGGCCTAGCGCGACGACGACCCCCTCAACACCCCGCGCACACGCGCCAGAACAGAACAGAACAAGGAGCAGACATGGGACTTGCGGTCGGTTCGACGGTCTCCGGACGCGTCGTCGTCATCACGGGAGGCGGCACGGGCATCGGCGCCGCCATCGCGGAGCGCTACGCGGCAGAGGGCGCGCACGTCGTGGTCGTCGGTCGTCGACCGGAGCCGTTGCAGGCCGTGGAGCGCGCCGTGGGCGCGCACCCCATCGTGGCCGATGCGGCCGACACAGCATCCGCGAAGGCCGCCGTCGCCAAGGTGCTGGCGACGTTCGGGCGCATCGACGTGCTCGTCGCCAACGCCGGAGGCCACGGTTTCTCGCCGGTCGCCGACACCGACGATGCGGGATGGGACGCGGCGATCCGCGCCAACCTCACCACGGCCTTCGTGATGGCCAGGGAGTCGCTGCCCGCGCTGCTCGAGTCCAAGGGACAGATCGTGATCGTGTCGTCGCTCGCCGGGCTGTTCGCCGGCCCGTCGGTCGCGGGCTACACGGTCGGCAAGCACGCCCTGATCGGACTCACCCGCACGCTCGCCCGCGACTACGGCCGCCACGGGGTTCGCGTGAACGCGGTGTGCCCCGGGTGGGTGCAGACGCCGATGGCCGATGAGGAGATGGACGAGTTCGCCTCGCACGCCGGGCTCGACTCACGGGAAGAGGCATACGCGACGGTCACCGCCGATGTGCCGCTGCGGCGCCCTGCCCGTCCGGCCGAGATCGCCTCCGTGGTGCGCTTCCTGGGATCGGGCGAGTCATCGTACATCACCGGCTCGGTGATCGTGGCGGACGGCGGATCGCACGTGGTGGACGTGCCGACCATCGCCTTCGACCACGCCGGGATGTAGCGGCGTGGCTCAGCGCACGGTCAGCGCGAAGCCGTCTGCCGTGGGAGTCACGGCGACCTGGGTGAGGTCGTCGACCAGGTAGGTGGGTTCGTGCGCGCCGGCGTGCGGGCCGACGCCGATCACGCGCATGCCTGCGGCGAGGCCCGCCTGGATGCCGGCGCCGGAGTCCTCGAACACGATGCAGTCGGCAGGATCGACGCCGAGCAGCTGCGCGCCGAGCAGGAACCCCTCCGGGTCGGGCTTCGACGCCGACACGCTCTCGGCGGTGACGGTGATGGCGGGGACCGTGAGGCCGGCTGCCTGCATCCGTGCGGTCATCAACGCCACGTTCGCCGAGGTGACGATCGCGTGGGGGTGCGGGCGCAGCGCGTCGAGCACCGCGGCGGCACCGGGAATCGTCACGACGCCGTCCACGTCGCCCGCCTCGGTGGCGAGCATGACGTCGTTCTCGCGCAGGTTGATGGCATGATCGCGCTCCGGGAGCATGATCGCCATGCTCTGGTGCCCCTGGCGCCCGTGGACCACGCTGAGGACGGTCGCCGGGTCGATGCCGTGCGGCTCCGCCCAGGCCAGCCAGAGCCGCTCGACGACGGCGGTCGAGTCGACGAGGGTGCCGTCCATGTCGAGCAGGACGGCGCGGGCGTTGATGGTCTGGGTCACCCCTTCAGGCTAACCCGAGGCAGCTGCGGCGTCGCGTCGCGCGACATGCAGGAGAAGTCGCGGCCTGCAGGAGCATCTGCGGGCGATTCGTCCTGCAGGCCGCACGTTCTCCTGCATCTGGCGTGCGGGGCGAGCCGTGGCACGACGACCGGCGGCTCCCCGCCGCGCAGAGGTCAGCGGGCCGCGCGGTACTCGCTGGGGGAGACCCCGAACGCGGACTTGAAGGCGCGGCTGAAGTGCGCGGCGTCGACGAAGCCCCAGCGCGCGGCGATCGCCGCGACCGGCCGATCGGCGAGCATGGGGTCGAGCAGATCGCGGCGGCACTGCGCCAGTCGCCGCGTGCGGATCCAGGTCGACACCGTCACACCCTGCTCCTGGAAGAGCCCGTGCAGGTGCCTGGTCGAGATGAAGTGCGCCGAGGCGATCGATGCGGGGCCGAGGTCGGTCGACCCGAGATTGCGGTCGATGTACGAGCGGATGCGCTGCACGAGCGCGCGATGCGGATCGGCCGAGACCTCGTCGAGCCCGAGCTCACGGGTGAACACGGTCGTCACCAGGTCGAGCGCGCTGTGGGCGAGGCGTGCGCCGGTGGTGCCGGCGAGCTGGTCCAGGTTGCCGGCCAGCTGCGTCAGGTACGGCACGACCATGCCGCCGAGGCCCTCGTGGCCCGAGATGCGCACGGCGGTGAGCTGGCCGATCATGTCGGAGGGCAGGCTGATCAGGTGCTTCGGGAACATCACGACCATGGTGCGGAAATCCTCGTCGAACACGAGGGAGTACGGGCGGTCGGTGTCGTAGACGGCGAGATCGCCGGCCTGCAGCACGGCCTCGCGGTCGTCCTGGATCAGCATCCCGGTGCCGGCGAGCATCAGGCTCACCTTGAAGTACGAGCGGTCGCCGCGGGCGATGAGCTCGGGGGTGCGCTCGACGACGTGCGAGGTCGCCCGTACCTCCGTCACGTGCACCTCGTCGACCGATGCGCCGCGGATCACTCCGCGGAAGTGATCGGGCCCGCCGCTGGACACCTGCAGCGGCACGAAGGACTCGGAGACGGCGGCGCGGAACTCACTGATGTTGCGCGCGACAAGAGTGGATACCGATTCGGCGGGGGCAGCGGGTGCACCGTTCATGACTGATCACCTCGGGATGGTGGAACGACGACGTTGTATACGATCCGTTCCGCGATGGTACCACCGGGGACGTCCGAGCGGGGCGACTTCTAGGATGTGGATCGGAAGGGTGTGCCATGAGAGCTTTCGGTGAGTGGGCCAGGCAGGTGCTGCGGCAGTTGCGGGGGCCGGAGACAGCGGATGCCGTGTTCGAGGCGACCGCGCTGATCGTGGGCGCCGCCTTCCTCGTCCTCGGCTTCGCGATCGGGTGGCCGGTGTTCTGGGGCCGCGAGCTGGCGATCAGCGGTACCGGCTCGATCGGGGCGTTCGCCGCTTACGGGGGAGCGGCCACCGCGGTCATCGCCTTCGTCCTCGGACGGCTGGCCGTACGACCGGAGGAGCGGAGTCCCGACGCGATCCGTGACGGGTTCAGCGTGCCGGGCGACCGCCTGCGCTGGTACGACCTCGCGGCGATCGCCTTCGCCCACGCCGCGATCGCCTACCTCGGATGGCTCGGCATCGCCAAGCTCCTCGAGAGCAGCTTCACGGATGCCCCGGTGTTCCCCTTCCCCGGGGCGCTGCTGGTCGGCGTCGCGTTCGCGCTCACGGCGTACGTCTCATTCCTCAGCAGCGTCGCGCTCACCCCGATGGTGCTCTCGCTGGTGCTCGCGGTGTTCCTCGTGGTCGGCGCCTTCGCCAGCATGCTCGCCTCGAACGACCCGCACTGGTGGCGAGACAACCTGTCGGCGCTCGGCATGAGCTCGAACAGCGCCTCGCTCGCCTTCAACGCGACGCTCGTCATCGCCGGGGTGATGGTGACGACGATCGCGCGCTACGCCACGGCGGGGCTTCCCGCGACAGACCCGGACGACCGCCGAGGACGCTTCGTCGTGCGCGGTGGCCTGATCCTGATGGGGATCTTCCTGGCCTGCGTCGGGATCTTCCCCGTGGACGAGTTCTTCCTGGTGCACAACACGGTCGCCACCGGGATGACGGTGGTGTTCGCCGTCGTCGTGATCGGACTGCCGTGGTTCGTGCGCACGATCCCTCGGGTGTTCGTGGTGTTCGGCTGGGCGTACGTGCTGGTCATCATCCTGCTCGCCGCCTTCTTCGCGGTCGGCTACTACAACCTCACCGCGGTGGAGTTGATCGCCGCGGTGCTGATCTTCAGCTGGATCATCGTGTTCCTGCGCACCGCAGGCTCGGTCACCGGGCGCCCTCCGGCGGAGCGCGAGGAGACGGCGACCGCCTGAGCGACGAGCTCGGGCGCCCGGCGCGTCAGTCGCGTCGGAGTGCCTGCGCGGCGTCAGCGGTGCGCTGCAGGGCATGCACGGTGTGCGCATGACGCCGCTGCGCGACCCCGACGAACAGGCAGTCGACGAGAGCGAGTTGCGCGATGCGGCTGACCATGGCGCCCGCGCGGAAGCGCGATTCCCGCGCGTGCGTGAACAGCGCGTGGTCGGCGGACGTGGCAAGGGGGGAGTCGGCTGCGCTCGTGACGCCGATCGTCGTCGTACCCGCGGTGCGAGCGGTCTGCAGGAACTGGAGGGTCTCGGTGGTCGTCCCCGAGTTGGAGAAGCCGATCGCGACCGTCTTCTTGGCGCCGAGCGCGGCGGCTGCACTGGCCTCGTGCGCGTCGGACAGCACGATCGCGGTGCGCCCGATCCGCAGCAGCTTGTGGCCGAGGTCGTCGGCGACGAGTCTGCTCGCGCCGACGCCGAACAGCAGGATGCGGTTCGCGTGGTCGATCGCCTCGACCGCGGCGGCGAGCACGTCGTAGTCGAGATTGCCGACCGTCTCCTCGATCGCGAGCAGCTCCAGCGCCGCGACCTTGCCGACGGCCTCGCGCAGCGAGTCGCCCACCGCGATCTCCGAGCCGAAGCCGGCGGGAGCGCTGAACTGCACGGACTCCCGTCCGAGCTCGGTGGCGAGGGCCATGCGCAGTGCCGCATAGCCGCGCAGTCCGATCGCCCGGCAGAACCGCACGACCGAGGCGACGGAGGTGTCGCAGAGCACCGCCAGCTCCGAGATCGTGCTCTCGACCGCGGTCGTGGGGTTGTCGCGGATCACCCGCGCGATGCGGGCGAGTGAGGGGGGAAGGGTCTCGGCGGCGGTCGCGATGGTCGTCTGGACGCTCATGCCTCTCCTCTGGGTCGCCGTGGCGGTAGCCGGGGTGCTCGCCATGCGGGTGACCCCGCGGCATGCATGAACAATTGTTTCATGGATGCTGAGTCATGCGTAGACTATTTTCATGAGTTCTCCGCACCGTGTCGTCGCGATCGACCTCGGCAAGTCCCGCTGCCGCGTCGCCGTCGACGGTGCGCGGCTCGACGGCGTCGGCGCGCCCGGCCTGGCTGCGACCGGGGGAGTCGCCGCGGCGCTCGCCGCGATCCGACCACTCCTCGACCGCATCGACGGTGACATCCCGCTCCTCGGCATCGGCGCCGCAGGTGCCTGG
The DNA here is from genome assembly GCF_044743625.1 of Microbacterium sp. NPDC087591. NCBI lineage: Bacteria > Bacillati > Actinomycetota > Actinomycetes > Micrococcales > Microbacteriaceae > Microbacterium > Microbacterium sp. NPDC087591. The sequence continues at coordinate 442,491 of NZ_JBIUWU010000001.1, read as the reverse complement.
GCAGCGCCGTCCGCGGCGCAGGAACTCGCCGCAGCGCTCGCCGCATCGACCGGCGCCAGGGTCGCGGTCGCCTCCGATGTCGTCACGGCGCACGCCGGTGCGCTCGGCGGCGGTGACGGGGTGCTGCTCATCGCCGGCACCGGCGCGGCCGCTCTCGGCGTCGACGCCGAGGGTGTGCGACTGGTCGACGGGTGGGGTCCGGAGCTCGGTGACTTCGGCAGCGGCTCATGGCTCGGGCGGGAAGCGCTGCGCGCCGTGCTCCGCCACTCCGTCGGTCTGTCTTCCGGCACCGTGCTCACCGCGGCGATCACGGACCGCGTCGGCACCGCATCCGAGATCCCGACGTGGCTCGCGCGGCCTGAACCCCTCGCCCGCCGCCTCGCGACCCTCGCGCCGCTCGTGCTGGATGCCGCCGCAGACGGCGACCCGGTCGCCGGCGAGATCGCGGCCCACGCCGTGCGTCTGCTTGCCGCCGCCGCCTCCGCCGCTTCGTCTCGCACCCTCGACGTCGCCCTGCACGGCGGACTCACCGACCACGACTGGTTCCGCTCCGCCCTCGTCGCCGCACTGCAGGCGGCGTCGTCCGATTCGGCGCCGCGCCGCCACGTGCCCGCCGCCGGTGACGCGCTGGACGGCGCATCGCTCCTCGCGCGCCGCACCGACCTCCCCCACGAAAGGTACGTGCACCGTGCTGAATGATGATGTGCTGAATGAAGACACCCGCTTGACCGCCCTCCTCTCCGTGCTGGAAGGGCTCGGCACCGAGGCGTCGACCACCGAGCGCGGCGACCTCGATCTGCTCGACACCGTCGAGCTGGTGCGGCGGATGAACGCGGAGGACGAGCGAGTCCCGACGGCCGTCGCCGAGCGCACGGCCGAGATCGCTGCCGCGGTCGACGGCATCACCGAGCGCTTCCGTCGGGGTGGGCGCCTGATCTACATCGGCGCCGGAACCGCGGGGCGCATCGGCGTGCTCGATGCAAGCGAGTGTCCGCCGACCTTCGGCACCGACCCCTCGATGGTGATCGGGCTGATCGCGGGCGGCGAGACCGCCATCCGCTCTGCTGTCGAGAACGCCGAGGACGATGCGGACGCGGCCGAGGCCTCGCTGCGCGAACTCGCGCTCACCGAGCACGACACGGTCGTGGGGATCTCGGCATCCGGCCGCACGCCCTACGTGGTCGGCGGACTCGACTACGCCCGCGGCGTCGGCGCGTTGACGGTCGCGATCGCCTCGAACGCCGCCTCCGCGATCGGCGCGGCGGCCGAGATCGCGATCGAGGTCGTCACCGGCCCCGAGTTCATCTCCGGGTCGACCCGTCTGAAGTCCGGCACCGCGCAGAAGCTCGTGGTCAACATGCTGACCACCCTCTCGATGATCAAGCTCGGCAAGACCTACCGCGGGGTGATGGTCGACCTGCAGGCCACGAACGAGAAGCTGCATGCGCGCTCGATCCGCACGGTCACGCAGCTCGCGGGCGTCGGGGTCGATGAGGCCTCGGCCGCACTGGTATCCGCTCAGGGGTCGGTCAAGCTCGCCGTGCTGATGCTCGCGACCGGTGCATCGGCGGACGCCTCGGCATCGGCGCTCGCCGACGCCGACGGCATCCTGCGCGACGCGATCACCGCGCTGTCCTGAGCGGCGGTGTCCGCGGTCAGTGGCCGCAGGCGCAGGCGCTTCCGCCGCCGCAGCATCCGCCCGGCGTCGCCGAGGCGTGCGCCTGTGACGACTCCGGCACGTCCATCGCGGGGTTCTGGTCGAGGAAGCCGTAGGGCTTGAACCAGAAGCCGGCGTAGTCGACGGGCATGATGGGCCAGTCCTCCGGGCGCGGGAAGTGCGTCAGGCCGAACGTATGCCACAGCACGATGTCCTCGCCGTCGATCGACCGGTCGCCCGCCGTGTACTCCGGCAGACCTGCGCCGCCCTGGTGGGCGTTGGGGTAGCGGCCGGCCGGCCAGATCTGGCCCTGTTCGTGCTTCGTCGCCCAGAGGTGCTTGGTCGCGAACGCGGCACGCGCGGCGACCGAGGAGGCGGGGTCGGCCATGAGCAGCGCGGTCGGCTCCGGCACCAGGTGGTACGCGGTGGGGCGTCCGACGCGGTTCGTGCGTGAGGCGCTCTGCACCTCCCACACGCGCGCTACCGCGCTGTCGGCTACGCGCTGCGCTTCCGACTCGGTGGCGAGGGTCGTCTCTGACCAGCTGAAGGCGTTGCCGAAGGGGTTGTCCGGTCCCATCGGCACCCGCTGGGCGTCGACCTCGACCAGGCGGTTGTCCTCGCCGTCGATCGCGACGTCGAGGCGTGCGCAGAAGAGGTGCTGGTGCACGGGGGCGAAGACGCCGGGGGCGAGCTCGGTCGCGTGCTTCTGGCGGACGCCCGGTTCTCCGGCGGCGGCGAACACGATGCCGGTGGCCTTCGCGACGACCTCGATCGATCCGTCGAGGTAGAAGTGCCAGTAGAAGCCGTAGTCGTAGTTGCCGATCGTGGAGAAGTACGACACCACGAAGCGGCGCGAGCGGCGCACATCGGCGCGTCCGGCCAGATCGGTGTGCTTCCAGAGGATGCCGTAGTCCTCCTCGTGCATGCAGATCACGTTGGGGATGCGCACCGGGTGCCCGTGGTCGTCGGCGACGTAGCCGTCGAGGTAGCGGATGACGCCCAGGCAGTCGCAGCCGAGCTCCAGGTGGTTGGCGTTCTTGCCCAGCAGGTATTCGCCGGCGTCGAAGTAGCTGATCCAGAAGCGGCCGGGGGCGGTGTCGCCGTAGGGCACCACCATCTCGGGCACGCTCGCACGGCTCAGCACCGAGCGTCCGCCGAACGAGACGTCATGCAGCACCAGGCCTTCGCGGGCGTTGAAGTCGACGCGCATCGACCAGCCCTCCCACTCCACCAGCGACCCGGTGACGGCGAAGCTCGGACCCTCGGGCTGAGTGATCTCGATGGGCTTCAGAGTCGTGCGGGCCGCGCCCTGGGTCTCGGGGTAGTAGTTGCCGTGTCCGGCGGGAACCGGCACGTCGCCGTGATCCTCGACGCGGATGACCGCGTTCGCGGTGAGGTCGATGTGCACGATCAGACCCTCGACCGGGTGCGCCCAGGGCGAGTCGGCTTCGTCGTACTTCAGGAAGGTGAGCGAGCGGATGACGCGGCGCCCCACCTCATCGGCGCGACCCGTGTAGCCGGGGGCGAGGGGGCCGCAGAATGCGAGCGCCATGTGCTCCTCGAGTCCGCGTCGCCGCATCGCGGCCTGCCACTCGGGGGAGGCCTTCGCGATGGTCTCGGCGCGCTCGTACTCCTCGAACAGGTACTGCGGCTGCCCGTACGGAGGGGCGTCGTTGGGCACGCGCTCGGTGCGGACGACCTGACCGCGCGTGATCGAGACGATGACCTCGGTCGCGACACCGGTGGCGGTGTCGAGCAGGGTCGCGTCGATACGCCGGTCGATCGGGGAGCCCGGCTGCCACGCGGCGAGCTCGTCTTTGGTCGGCTCATCGGGGAGCAGCATCGGCATGCGCACCGTCTCGGTGAGCAGGCCGGCGGCATCGAGTACGGCACGGGCCGCGGCGATCTCGGCGCCGGTGAGCGGGTCGAGCGGATGCGGGACGGCGATCTTCTCGATCGAGACCGGCTGCGGGGAGTGGTGGGACATCGTCGACCTCACTGTTTTCGAGCGACTGCTCAATAAAATTGGTTGGCACGATGGTACGACGGAACGACCGGCGTCACAAGAGTCGGATCGCGCGCAGGGGAGTCAGGCGCGCCAGGGGGCGAGGATGCCGTCGAGCACGGCGAGGTGCGCGGCCTCGGGCTGCGGTTCGGTGACCTCGATGACCTGCTGCCCGTACGTGATCGAGCGCAGCAGCGCCATCACGGCATCCTGTGGGGTATCGGAGCGGAGCTCGCCATCGGCCGCGGCCTCATCGAGCGCCTCGCGGATGCTGTCCTGCCAGGTGGCGACAGTCGGTAGGCCGGCATCCGGCGCGGCGGCGAGGGTGGCGACGCGGCCCCAGAATCCGACCACGACACGGGCTTCGGAGCGGGTGCGCTCATCGACGGGCAGGACTTCGCGCATGAGTGCGTGCAGGCGGGGGAGGCCGCGCAGTCCGGTGGTGGCCTCGGCGATACGCGCGTCGGTGCGTCGGGTGACCTCGGCGGCGGCGGCGCGCACCACGTCGTCGAATCCGTCGAAGTAGTGCCACAGTGAACCGGTGGCGACGCCGAGCTCCTTCGCGACCGCACGCGAAGACACGCTCTCGTGCCCGTCGCGGGCGGCGACGGCCAGCAGCGCCTCGGCGATCTGCCGGCGCCGCTCATCATGGTCGACGATGCGGGGCATCTAGCCATCTTGTCGCATCCGCTCGTCGTGGTCGGTGCTTTCGATTGATGTCTGGCTATTTTGAGCGATTGATCAATATAATCCGATCCATGGGTGAGCCCGCAGCGATGACGCTGATGGTCGCGAGCGCGATCATCACGGTCGCATGCTGCCTCGCGGCCGGACGCTCGGTGCCGTGGCAGGGGCGTCAGTCGGTGATCGTCATGGCGCTCGCGATGATCGGCATGGTCGTCGCGGACGGCGATCCGCGCATCTCACTGCTGGCAGGAGCCGCGCTGCTCGTCTCGGCGATGCTCGGCACGGCCGGACTGCGTGGTGCGACTGCTGTGCGCGCGTGCTGCCACCGTGCGCTGGGGTCGCTCGTGATGGCGGTGTGCGCGTTGGCGGGGGTGGCGCATGGCGCGGTCTCTAGCGCGGTCGCGATGTCAGGGCACGGCGCGCATCTCGGGGTCGACGCCGTGGCCGTCGCCGCGACTGTCGGGGTGGTGCTGCTGCTGGCCTGGACCGTCGCCGACCGGTTCCGCCCGCATCCGCAGGGTACCGGCGCGCGCCTGCTCGCCGTCGAGTCGTGGGCGATGACCGCGGGCGTAGTCGTGATGTGGGCGGCACACTGATCCCTGCCCCGACCGGGGATCGCGGTCTCCGGTACGGTGGCCGCATGCCCCTCGCTCTGATCACCGGCGCCGCGCGCGCCGACAGCATCGCCGCCGGCATCGTTCCTCGTCTGCGGGCGGCCGGCTGGACCGTCGTCACCAGCGACCTGCGCGACGCCGACCACCCGGCCGACCTCTCCACTCCCGACGGCCCGGAAGAGCTGATCGCCGCGGTGAACCGGGAGCACGGGACCATCTCGGCGCTGATCCTGAGTCACGCGCACGACGTGGAGTCCGGCATTCTCGACACCACGGCCGAGAGCTTCGACCTGCACGTCGCGGTGAACGCCCGCGCGAGCCTGCTGCTGATCGCAGCCTTCGCGCGGCAGGCGGGCGACGACGGCGGCGTGATCCTGGCGCTCACCAGCGACCACGTCACGGGCAACCTCCCGTACGGTGCCTCCAAGGGTGCTCTCGACCGGCTCGTGATCTCGGCGGCGCGGGAGCTCGGCCCGCGGGGGATCTCGGCGAATGTGCTCAACCCCGGTCCGATCGACACCGGCTGGATGGACGACGAGACACGCACGGGCCTCGGCGACATGACCCCGCTCGGGCGACTCGGCCGCCCCGCCGACGTGGCCGCGGTCGTGGAGTTCCTGGTGTCCGAAGAGGGCCGGTGGATCTCGGGTCAGCTGCTCAAGAGCGACGGCGCGTTCTCGGCGCAGTACTGATCAGAATCGGCGAGAGTGATGCTCGGCTGAGGAACGCCTCGCCTCTGAAATGCGCCCGCGAAAGCTGCCCCGCGGACGTCGGCGTGTGGTTGTCGAGTACGCACTCACTCACGGAGCCGCGGTGATCGTCGTTCTCGTCGGCGACGGGTTGGCGTGAAGAGCATCGCGGCGCGCGGCGAGGCGCTGGAACTGCGTTCGGCTCGCTGAGTCGGCGCTACGATCGACCGGTGCCCGTCAGCAGCATCATTGCGAACCTCATCGTCGGGGCCTTCGTCTTCGTCTTCGGCATCCTCCTCATCTGGTTCCGCAAGCCGTTGAACACCTTCGTGTTCCAGAGCCAGAAGACGCTGCTCGGGGAGCGGGTGGCGCAGCTGTCTGCCGGGCGCCAGAAGCCGTGGGTATTGGGTATCGTCGGTGCATTTGCTTGCGGCATGGGCGTCGCCGCGGTCACGAGCGCGATCGTCGCGATCATCCAAGCGGAGGGGGATCCTCTGGTGCCTGCAGGTGTCGGTTCGAACGCGCCTGCGGCGAGCAATCCCGACTTCGCCACTCTGGTGCCGTTTGTGGTCGGAGGCTCACTCGCCCTTGTTCTCGGATGCTGTCTCGTCCGATTCCGCGCGAGGATCTATGACTTTCTGGATCGCAGGATCAGGGCAGTGCGACACCTCTCGGAGGTGAACGAGTTCGCACGACAGCAGCGCCCGGCGTGGATCGGGCTGCTCGGCGTGCTGCTGGCGATCGGCGGGATCGCGGTCATCGTCGTCGGAGTGGTGCAGGTTCAGCTGGCTTCTGGCGGGTAGGGAGCGCCGTTCTCAGTGCATCCCGCCGAACTCGATCATCGCGACGCCGACCGCGATGAGGGCGACGCCGACGGCCATCAGTGCCGAGAAGTGGTCCTTGAAGATCACGCGGCCCAGCACCGCCGTCACCGCGACGCCCGCGGCCGCCCAGATGCCGTAGGCGACGCCCACGGGCATCCCCATCGCCAGGATCGTGCCCAGCAGGGTGAACGCGGCGAGGTAGCCGACGACGATCACCGGGATCCAGCGCTTGCGGCGGAACCCCTCGGACGCGCGCAGGCTCAGGGTCGCGGTGACCTCGCTCGCGATCGCGAGGGCGAGCAGCAGCCAGGTCATGAGGCGACCTCCGGGGTGGCCGGCTGCGCGGTCTCCCGCGTGTGCGAGCCCAGCTCGACCAGCAGCACCCCGATCACGATCACGCCGACGCCGATGATCTGCACCGGTCCCAGCAGCTCGCCGAAGAGCACGGTGCCGAGCACCGCCGTCGCCACGACGCCGATCGCCGACCAGATGCCGTACGCCACGCCGACCGGCATGCCGCGGTCGAGGACGATCGACAGCAACCACAGCGAGCCGCTGTAGCCGATCGCCACGAGGATCAGCCACAGCGGATGCGTGAGTCCCTCGGCCGCGCGCAGCGAGAGGGTCGCCATGACCTCCAGTGCGATCGCGACCAGGAGTGGCGGCCACGCCGAGCGGCGGGGGTGATCTGTCATCGGGGGCCTTTCGGGATGCGTCCGTGAAGAGAACGTGTCGGATGCTCGCAGGATTCCGTGTCCGGCGGGTGAACAGTCCGCGGTGGCTGTCGGGGTGTTGGAGCGGTGCCGGGTGGCCGCGGGGCCGGTGCGGATCGCTGAGGGGGGGGCGGGTGCTGGTGGATGCGGCGGCCGGGCTGGTGGTGGATGCGGTGCGCACGCTGGTCGTGCGGGCGGAGGCGTGGTTGGATCCGGACGGGGCGCCGCCGCGGGACGAGGAGCGGCGGGCGCGGCGGTCGGTGACGATGTTCGAGCGTGACGGGATGGTGCATCTGAATGCGGTGTTGGATGCGGAGAGTGCGGCGCCGGTGGTCACGGCGGTGCGGGGATTCGTGTCGGCGGCGTTCGCGGCGCGGAAGGACGCCCCGGATTCGGATGCGGTTGATGCGGATCGGCGCACGGTGCCGATGATCCAGGCCGACGCGCTGGTCGCGTTCTGCGCGCACGTAGTCGGCTGCGACACCCGGATGCCGGTGGCGGGGGCGACGGTGATCGTGCGGATGAGCCTCGCCGACCTGGAATCCGGCACCGGGGTGGCGAAGATCGATGGGATCGAGACCCCGGTCAGTGTCGGGGCGGCGAGGCGGATGGCCGCCGGGGGTGGGGTGATCTCCTGGGTGATGGGTGCGGACAGCGAGATCCTGGACTGGGGGCGGGGAGAAGTGCCTGTTCACCCGAGCGTAACGGTTGGCGTTGGTGGAACGCGATGGCGGGTGTGCGATGTGTGGGTTGTCGCCGGAGATGACGAGAGCGTGCGGATCGATATCGCTGCCTGCGCGGCGTGCGGCTTCGCCGGCTGAACGTCCGGGTGGGCATCGACCGGGCGTGGGTCGGCGAATGTCGACGATTCGGATCACCGGGGCCTGCCCGCGTACGCTGGGAGACATCCCCCGAAGCTCACCCGGCAACCTGCGCGCCGGCGATCTCGGTGCGCGCTCACACATGCAAGGACGCAGATGAACGATTCCGCCGCACACGGCGACGACTGGACGACGCGAGAAGAACTGGCGGAGCGGATGATCCCGCTCATCGGCTCACTCAAGCGCGAGCACGACGTGGTCACGTCGCTGCACGGGCATCGGCTGCTGGGACTGTCGGCCACCGGCCTGGTCGAGGTGCACGAGCGGGTCGCCCAGCTCGGGCACGAGACGCTCCCGCTCGACGACACGCTCGCCGTGCTCGAAGCGATCCACGCGCTCGCACCGGGGGCGTCGTCGCTCGACGTCGCCCGTCTGGTCGAGGGGCACGCGGCGAGCGACCTCCCGCTCGACGCCTACCTGGCCGAGGCGCTGGCCCCCGCGATCGGCGCCGTGGTGGCCGCGCCCACCGATGTCGTGCTCTACGGCTTCGGGCGCATCGGCCGCCTGCTCGCCCGCATCCTGATCGCTCACACGGGCGGCGGCAGCGGTCTGCGGCTGCGCGCGATCGTCGTGCGCCGAGGTTCAGAGAACGACCTCGTCAAGCGCGCATCCCTCCTGCTGCGCGACTCGGTGCACGGCCGCTTCGCCGGCTCCGTGACTGTCGATGAGGACGCCGAGCAGATCATCGCCAACGGCACCCGCATCCAGGTGATCTACTCGGGGGATCCGGCATCCGTCGACTACACCGCCTACGGCATCCACGACGCGATCGTCGTCGACAACACCGGGCGCTGGCGCGATGAGGAGGGTCTCAGCCGCCACCTCGAGGCGAAGGGCGTCGCCCGCGTGCTGCTCACCGCCCCGGGCAAGGGTGCGCTCAAGAACATCGTGCACGGCATCAACGACGACACGATCGAGCCGGGCGACCGCATCATCACGGCGGCGTCGTGCACCACGAACGCGATCACCCCGGTGCTCAAGGCGATCGACGAGGCCTACGGCATCGTGCGCGGCCACGTCGAGACCGTGCACTCGTTCACGAACGACCAGAACCTGATCGACAACTTCCACAGCGGAGACCGCCGCGGGCGCTCAGCCGTGCTGAACATGGTCATCTCCGAGACCGGAGCAGCGAAGGCCGTGGCCAGGGCGCTCCCCGAGCTCGCCGGCAAGCTCACCGGCTCCGCGATCCGCGTACCCACGCCCGACGTCTCGCTCGCCGTGCTGCACCTGAGCCTGGAACGGCCGGCCGAGAGGGATCAGCTCAACGACTACCTGCGCCGGGTGTCGTTGCACTCGAAGCTGCGTCAGCAGATCGACTACGTCGAGAGCCCCGAGGTCGTCTCCACCGACTTCGTCGGCTCGCACCGGGCCGGCATCGTCGACGGTCTCGCGACCATCGCGAACGATCGCGACGTCGTGCTCTACGTCTGGTACGACAACGAGTACGGCTACTCCTGCCAGGTGATCCGCGTGCTCGAGGTCATGGCGGGATCCCACCCTGTCGTGCTCCCCGCACGTCGCGAGGTCACGCTGCACAGCTGAGAAGCTCTCGGAAAGGGGAGTGGTCCCCGGCATGATGGGGGCATGAAGAGCACGACTCTGCTGTCCGAGCGGCTCCGGTCGCACCGTCTCACGGCGCCGGCGCGCACCGTGACCGACGCGGCCGGGCACATGCTCGCGGTGCAGAGTCAGGACTTCACGGCCGGCCGGTGGGCTCTGGCCGTGCGCACGCGCGGGGAGCCGGGGCTGAGCGCCGTCGACCGCGCCTTCGACCGCGGCGAGCTGGTGCGGGGGTGGGCCATGCGCGGCACGCTGCACACGGTCCCGACCCGCGACCTGGGCTGGATCCTCGACGTCACGGCCGGTCGGCAGCGGCAACAGGCGGCGTCGCGCCACCGCGACCTCGGGATCGACGACGAGATGGTGGCGGCAACCGTGCGCACGGTGACCCCGGCGCTCCGCGGCGGCGGTCTCACCCGATCAGAGGTGTTCGCGCTGATGGAGGGCATCGGCATCGATCCCGCCGGGCAGCGCGGCATCCATCTGCTGTTCACGCTCACGATCGACGGGCTCATCTGTCAAGGGCCGGTGGTCGCCAGGGACGGCGTGGCCCGCGAGCAGCGCTTCGTGCTGGTCGACGAGCACATCCGCGAGCACGCGCACCCCGACGATCCGCTCGCCGAGCTCTTCGTGCGCTACATCGCCGGCCACGGCCCCGCCGGGGTCGCCGACTTCGCCTGGTGGTCGGGGCTCACCCTCGGCGTCTCGCGCGAGGCGGCCGAGCGGGCGGCCGCGCGCGTGGTCGAGATCGAGAGCGGGGTGTTCGTGGCCCCGACGCGCCCGCGCCGATCCGCCGATCCGCGGATGCGTCGGCGGTCCTCGCCCTCGGTGCGTTCGACGAGTACTACATCTCCTATGCCGACCGCACGGCGGTGTCCGCGCCGGAGCATCTCGCCGCGATCGGCCCCGGCAAGAACGGCATGGTGCGTCCGATCCTGATCGCGGACGGCACGGTCATCGGTATCTGGACCCACGCCAGCGCCTCGCTCGGCGCTCCGCCGGAGCTGTTCGATCACGGGGCCGACGCGGAGGCCGTCTCCGTTGCGCTGGGTCGTTTCAGGAGCTTCCTCGAGACCTGAACCTCCCGCTACTCGCTGGCGTGCCGTCCGAGGAAGTTGTAGACCTCGTTGTCGTCGACTCCGGGGAAGGCGCCGCGGGGGAGCGGCGAGAACATGTGCGTGTGCACGCGGGCGCTCGGCCACGCCTTGCCGCTCCAGCGGTCTGCGAGCTCGGTCGAGGGACGACGGCAGCACGACTCGTCTGGGCAGGTCGACACGGCGCGGTCGCCGGTCTCGCGGCCGCGCCACCAGCGGGCGTCGTCGAAGGGGACGCCGACCGTGACCGAGAACTCGCCGTCGCTGGAGGATCCGGTCTGCGTCGAGCACCAGAACGTACCGGAAGGGGTGTCGGTGTACTGGTGATGCTCGGTCGTGCGGTTCTGCTGCGTGAAGGCGCCGCGCGCCTGGAACTTGCGGCACACACGCTGCCCCTCCACCGCGCCGGTGACGTCCATCGGCAGCGGCAGGTCGTCGTTCTCGTAGACCCGCGTGATCGCACCGGTGGCATCCACGCGCAGGAAGTGCAGCGACATGCCCAGGTGCTCGGTGAGCAGGTTGGTCATGCGCATGCCCGCTGCCTCGTGCGTCACGCCGAACGCGTCGCGGAAGTCCTCGACCGCGAGGTTGCGGTCCTTCTTGGCCTGCTGCAGGAACGCGACCGATGCCGCCTCCGGCATCAGGCACGAGGCGGCGAAGTAGTTGATCTCCAGGCGCTGCTGCAGGAAGTCCGCGTAGTCGGTCGGCGGCGTATGCCCGAGCAGACGGTGCGCCATCGCCTGCAGCGCCATCGAGCGCAGGCCGTGCCCGCCGGGGATGGAAGCGGGAGGCAGGTAGATGCGTCCGTTCTCGAGGTCGGTGACCGACCGCGTCGAGTGGGGGAGGTCATTGACGTAGATGAGCTCGAAGCCGATCTTCTCGGCCATGATGCTGACGGTGCGGTGCGTGAGGGCTCCCTGCACGTGGCCGGCGGCGCGCAGGTGCTTCTCCGCCAGCTTCTCGATGTCGCCGAGGTAGTTGTGTTGCTCGCGCATGCGCAGGCGCAGCTCGGTGTTGGCGCGTCGAGCCTCCTCCGGCGTGGCGATGGCCTCACGCTCGCGCCGCTGCAGTTCGTGGTGGAGGCCCAGCAGCGACTCGATGGTCTCGTCGCTCATGCTCTTCGTGACGCGCACGGGGGCGACGCCGAGCTGGCGGAACACCGGACTCTCCTGCGCGCGTTCCAGCTCGATCTCGAGCGCGGCGCGGCGGTTCGGCGGTTCGCCCGAGATCAGATCGGTGACCTCGGTGCTCGTGGCCTGCGCGATCGCCTGCAGCAGCGAGAGCTTCGGCTCGCGCTTGCCGTTCTCGATCAGGCTCAGCTGCGACCCGGCGACACCCACCAGGGCTCCGAGTTCGTCGAGCGTGTAGCCGTTCGCGAGTCGATGGTGCCGGATGCGATGGCCGAGGGTCGTGAGGTGAATGCCGGAGGTCGCCATTCCTTGATCATAGCGAAAGAATCGCGTTTCTTATCGCCCATATTGTCCGAAAGACCCGCGTAAGGCGGAAGAAGATGGATGCAACGCCCCACTCATCAAAGGAGCTGTCATGGCCATCGCTGAAGTCTTCGCCCCTCGCACATCCCCCGTCGCCGCCGCGCGTACGTTCGGTGCTGCGCCGAGCTACGACACCCCCGCGATGGCCGAGCTGGCCGCCTGGGTCGAGGAGATCCGTGCGCTCACCCAGCCGGACTCCGTGCACTGGGTCGACGGCTCGCGCGCCGAGAACGATTGGCTGCTGCGCGGTCTGGTCGATGAGGGAAAGCTCATCAAGCTCAACCCCGAGTGGCGCCCCGGCTCCTACCTCGCCCGTTCGCACCCCAGCGACGTCGCCCGCACCGAGGGCCGCACCTACATCGCCTCCGAGCGCGAAGAGGACGCCGGCCCCACCAACAACTGGGCGGCCCCGGCCGAGATGCGCGCCACGATGACCGAGATCTTCGAGGGCTCGATGCAAGGACGCACGATGTACGTCGTGCCGTTCTCGATGGGCCCGGTCGGCGGTCCGCTCTCGCACATCGGCGTGCAGGTCACCGACAGCGCCTACGCCGTCGCTTCGATCGGCATCATGACCCGTGTGGGCGATGCCGTCACGCGCCGCATCGCAGAGGGCGCTCCGTGGGTGAAGACGGTCCACAGCGTCGGTGCTCCGCTCGCGGAGGGCGAGCAGGACGTCGAGTGGCCGTGCAACGACGAGAAGTACATCGTGCACTTCCCCGAGACGCTCGAGGTCTACTCCTTCGGCTCCGGCTACGGCGGCAACGCGATCCTCGCGAAGAAGTGCTTCGCGCTGCGCATCGCCTCGGTGATCGCCCGCGACGAGGGATGGCTCGCCGAGCACATGCTGCTCATCCGGGTGATCGACCCGCAGGGCAAGGCCTACCACGTGGCCGCCGCGTTCCCTTCGGCCTGCGGCAAGACCAACCTCGCGATGCTGCGCCCGACGATCCCCGGTTGGAGGGTCGAGACCCTCGGAGACGACATCGCCTGGATCCGTCCGGGTGAGGACGGTCGCATGTGGGCGATCAACCCCGAGGCCGGCTTCTTCGGTGTCGCCCCCGGCACGGGGGAGTCCACCAACGTCACCGCGGTCGAGACGCTCTGGGGTAACACGATCTTCACCAACGTCGCGCTCCGCCCCGACGGCGACGTGTGGTGGGAGGGCCTCACCGAGCAGGCGCCCGCGCACCTGATCGACTGGGAGGGCAACGACTGGACGCCCGACTCCGGACGCCCGGCCGCGCACCCGAACTCGCGTTTCACCGTGGCGGCGGCACAGTGCCCGCAGATCTCCGAGGACTGGGAGCAGGCGGTTCCGCTCGACGTCATCCTCTTCGGCGGACGCCGTGCCAGCAACGTGCCGCTCGTGGTCGAGGCGACCGACTGGACCCACGGCGTCTTCCTGGGCTCGAACATCTCGTCCGAGCGCACGGCGGCGGCTGAGGGAACGCTCGGCGAGCTGCGCCGCGATCCCTTCGCCATGCTTCCGTTCTGCGGCTACAACATGGCGGACTACTTCGGTCACTGGCTGAAGGTCGGCCGGGGGCTGCGCTTCGACCGCGCGCCGCGCATCTTCCAGGTGAACTGGTTCCGCCGTGGTGCCGACGGCCGGTTCCTGTGGCCCGGATTCGGCGACAACTCGCGCGTCGTCGACTGGATCATCCGCCGCATCGCCGGCGACGTGCCCGCGGTCGACAGCCCGATCGGTCGCCTGCCTCGCCCGGAGGACCTCAACCTCGAGGGACTCGACATCCCCGCCGCCGACCTCGAGGAGCTCTTCTCCGTCGACGCAGAGGCGTGGAAGACCGAGGCCGATCTGACCGAGGAGTTCTACGACACCTTCGGCGACAAGGTGCCGGCCGCTCTGCGCGCCGAGCTCGCGTCGCTGCGCTACCGCCTCGACAAGGCGTAGCTCCCCAGACTGGCACCGGCTCGGGGGAGCCGGTGCCTTCACACCCGCGAAGGTGGGATGTCAGAGACGAACCCATGGCTGAGTGGTCTCCGGCATCCCGCCTTCGCGTTCCCCTGATCCGCAGACCGGAATCGCACCGATAGGGTCGGATGATCCGCGCGTCTGCGGTGCTGTCCGGGGGGAACGCGATGCGTCACGGTGCGATGAGGCAAGGTCTGATCGGCGGTGCGGTGCTCGCCGTGCTGTGGTTCCTGTGCGGCTGGGTGCCGTACTTCCTCACCCATGCCGGCGGGAGCCTGGCGACGCTGGCTCGACTCGTGCCATCGCCCATGACCCGTGGCGTGTTCGGAAACCCCCTCCTGTGGGCGGTCCTCGTGCAGCTGCTGATGGCGGTCGTGCTCGTGACCGGTTTCGCAGTTCTGATCGTTCGCCTCTCCCGGGGTAGGGCCGGATTCGCGGCCGGCTGGCTCGCGGCGATCCTGGTCGCCTTCGCGATCGGTGCCGCTCTGGATCTCGGCAACGTCGTCACCGGTATCGGCGACTTCGGGATCGGCGGGGTCATCGGCACGATCGGAGCCGCCTCCGAGACGACGTGGTGGGCGGTGGTGGTGGGATGGATCCCGGCACTCGTGAGCGCGCGTTCAGGACGTGCGCCCGAGACGGATGCGGCGCCGACGCACGGGCCCGGTGCGAAAGCCCCGGACCTCATCGTGGGGCTGATCGCGGCGATCGCCCTGATCCTCATTCCGGTGGCGGCGCAGGCCGGCGACGATGCGACACAGGCCCAGCTGCGCCAGGAGCAGGCGACGGCTGAGGCGGAGGCCGATCCGAGCGGCGCAGCCGCCCCTGATCCGTCCGCGGAGGGCGAGCCGGTACCGACCGCGGGTCCGTCAGACGGCGCGACGGACGACGGAGCGTGTACGGCTGACAGCACGACGATCATGACCCCGCCGCCGGACGGCGCGACCGGACACCGGGGTCAGCTGCTGCAGCTCGTGAACCTGGCCGAGGAGCCGTGCATTCTGGACGGGTACCCGGATGTCGCCTACGGAGACCAGAACGGGCATCTGCTCGATGTGAGCGTCGAGCACGGTCGCTCGTTCATGGCGGAGGACCCCGGACCCTCGTCGATCACACTGCAGCCGGGGGATTCGGCCACCGCCGTGATCGGCTGGGATGCGAACTCGGTGCAGGGACAGCTCGCCGCGCGCAGCATCTGGGTCGCCGTGGCACCTGGGGAGGAGCGCCTCTCCTGGGAGATGCCGCTGGACCTCATCCCCGGTGCGACCGTGCACGTGACGGCGTGGCAGCCGGCGGTGCCTCCCGCAGGATGACTACTCAGGCTGATGGCGCCGGCTGACGGCTCAGGGTGAGCCTCATGCCAGGAGCTGATGGCGGGCGAGGTCGCGGTACAGCGGTGTCGACTCGACGAGCTCGGAGTGGGTTCCCTGCCCGACCACTGCGCCGTCCTGCAGCACGACGATCAGGTCGCTGTCGACGACGGTCGAGAGCCGGTGCGCGATCACCACGAGCGTGCGATCGGTGGAGACCGCGTCGATCGCCTCGCGCATGCGCTGCTCGTTCACGCCGTCGAGCGACGAGGTCGACTCGTCCAACAGCAGGATCGGAGCGTCCGTGAGCAGCGCACGGGCGATCGCCAGGCGCTGGCGCTCGCCACCGGAGAGCATCACGCCGTCCTCGCCGACCGGGGCGCCGAGCCCGAGCGGACTGCGCTCGAGCACGTCACCGAGGTTCACCGCCCGCAGCACCTGCTCGCACTCGGCGTCGGAGGCGTCGGGGGCGGCGAGGCGCAGATTGTCGGCCAGCGTGCCGGCGAGGGTCGGCGCATCCTGCTCGACGTAGCCGAACTGGGCCCGCAGCTCCTGGCGCGTGTAGGTGCGGGAGTCGTGGCCGTACAGGCGGATCGAGCCGCCGGTGGGGTCGTAGAAGCGTTCCACGAGCGAGAGGATCGTGCTCTTGCCTGCGCCGCTCGGCCCGACCAGAGCCACGCGGGCACCGCGCGGCACGGCGAACGACACTCCGCGCAGCACCTCGTGCGAGGTGACAGGAGCGGCGACGTCGGTCTCCGCGCGATCCAGGTGGGCGTCGGCGAGGACCTCCTGCGCCTCCTTCGCGGCCGCGCGCCGAGCGACCACGACGTTCTCCGGGTACCGGAAGTGCACGTCGCGGAACTCGAGTGCGGGAGACTGCGGGTCCGGCTCGTCGCGGGTCACGGCGGCGGCGATCTTCTCGTCGTCCTGCGTCTCGGTCGGCAGGTCCAGCACTTCCTGGATGCGGCCCAGCGCGCCGAGCGCCTGGTTCACTGAGGTGATGGCTCCGAACGTGGAGGCGAGGGGCATCACGAGCAGGAACAGGAACATGATGAACGCGATCAGCGATGCGATCGTGATCGTGCCGGCCGCGACGCGGAAGCCGCCGACGCCCAGCACCACCAGCAGCGAGAGCTGCAGGGCGATGCCGGCGATCGGCACGACGAGAGACGAGATCTTCGCGATGCGCACCCCGATGCCGTAGGCGTCGGACGCGAGCTGCGAGACGGCGACGGTCTCGCGCTCGGTGGCACCGGAGGCGCGTATCGTGCGGATCGAGCCGACGGCGCGCTCGACGCCGGAGGCCAGTTGGCCGACCTTCTCCTGCTGCTCCGTCGATGCCGTGCGGATGCGCCCGCTCAACGCCACGACCACGACGACCGAGACGCCGATCACGAGCACGATCAGCAGCAGCAGAACCGGGTCGATCACCAGCATGGCGATGAGCGCGCCGAGGAAGAGCACGACGTTGCCCACGGCATCCGCGAGCCCCTGTGTGAGCACGGCGTAGAGGAGTGTCGTGTCGGTGCCGACGCGCGAGACGAGGTCGCCGGTGCGGCGGGCATCGAACTCCGAGGTGGGCAGGTGCAGGATGCGGGCGATGAGCTTGCGGCGGCTGGAGTACACCACGGCGGTGCCGGTGCGCTGCAGCAGGTAGTGCTGGAAACCGGAGATGATCGACGACGCGATCACGAAAGCGACCAGGAGCCAGACCAGGATCCCGATGGTCTTCTCCGATTGCACGGCCTCGATGACCTGCCCGACCAGCAGCGGCTGCACGAGAGAGGTCGCCGCTCCGATGACGCTGAGCACGGCAACGACCACCAGCGTGCGCTTGTGCTCGAAGAGGAACGGGAGGAGCTGGCGGAACGTGGCGCGCGGACCGTCGTGCTGCGCGCCGCGTCCGCGTCGGCGGGGAGTCGCCGTGCGGGACATGGAAGACCTCGTTCTGGAAAAGGGCGTACTACGACCGTACTTCCTGCCGCGGGTCCCGGTTCCCATCAGGGCTGTCGAGACGCACGGAGTGCTGGGGGAAGCCGGGATCAGTGGCGGCCGAATCTGCGGTGCGCGGCCTGCTTCGACACGCCGAGGGCGCTGGCGATCGTCTGCCACGAGTATCCGGCGGTGCGAGCTCGTCGCACCTGCACCTCCTCGGCGCGGGCGATGTCGACTCGTAGGCCGGCGAGTCTCGACAGCTCAGCGATCGGCTCGCCTTCCGGATCGACGGCGGATGCGGTGCGCACGTTCATGATGACCTCCACCCGTCAACATACATTGACGGTCGCTTGTCGTCAACACGGATTGACGCTCCGGCATCCGCTCTCGCGGCTCCGGTCGCGAGAAGGCACCCTCATCCGAAGACGGGGGTGCCTCTCTGCGACCGGCGCGGCCGGGAACTACGGCTGTGCGGGCGCGGCGACGCCGAGATCCTCCTCGTAGTCGCTGTCCTTCGTCTCCGGCGAGAGCAGGAGAGCTACGAACGTGAGCACACCCATCCCCGAGAGGTACAGGCCGACGAGCCACGGTGCCCCGCCGCCCCACTGCCACAGCTGCACGGCGATCAGGGGCGCGACGGCCGCGCCGAGGATCGACGACACGTTGTACGAGATCGCCGAGCCCGAGTAGCGCACGTTGGTCGGGAACAGCTCGGGAAGCAGCGCGCCCATGGGGCCGAACGTCGCTCCCATGAGCATGAAGCCGAACACCAGGAAGGCCTGCACGAGCGCTCCGCTGAACTTCGGGTCGACCGTGGGGAGCAGGAACGCGTTGAACGTCAGGCCGAACACGATGATGAGCCCGGTGACCCACAGCAGCAGCTTTCGGCGTCCGACCTTGTCGGCGATCGGGCCGGAGAGCAGCGTGAAGATGCCGAAGAACACCACGCCGATGATCTGCATGAGCACGAAGTCCGTGTAGCCGAAGCCGAGACCGGGGTAGAACTGTGCGGCGAAGGCGGCGGGGTCGAAGTCCTTGCCTGCCGCCTCCGCTGCGGCTTGTGCGGCGGCCGAGGCGGTCTCGAGCGATGCCGCCTTGGTGCCGTAGGCGAGCGTGAAGTTCGTCATCAGGTAGAACAGCACGTAGGTGGCGAGCATGATGAACGTGCCGAGGATGAGCTGCTTCCAGTGGTGGCGGAAGACCGTCGCGATCGGCAGTTTGCGGATCGTGCCCTTCTTCTCGGCCTTCTTGAACGTGTCGGACTCGACCAGCTTGAGTCGTACCCACAGGCCGATGATGACCATCACGGCGGAGAACAGGAACGGGATGCGCCAGCCCCACGACAGGAACGCCTCGGACTTGAGGGCGGGGTCGTCGGAGTGCGGCAGCAGCCAGTTGATGCCGAGGAACAGGAAGTTCGCGATGATGAAGCCGAGCGGAGCGCCCAGCTGCGGGAAGGTGCCGTACCAGGCGCGCTTGCCCTTCGGGGCGTTCTCGGTGGCGACCAGCGCCGCGCCCGACCACTCGCCGCCGAGCGCGAAGCCCTGGGCCAGGCGCAGGATCAGCAGCAGGAGAGCGGCCCACCAGTTGATCTGCTGATACGTGGGCAGGATGCCGATCAGGAAGGTCGCGATGCCCATGGTCAGTAGTGAGGCGACGAGCGTCGCCTTGCGCCCGTACTTGTCGCCGAAGTGTCCGAAGACGACGGCGCCGATCGGGCGGGCTACCATCGCCGCACCGAAGACGCCGAACGAGGCGAGCAGCGAGGTGGTGTCGTTGCCGGTGGGGAAGAACAGCACGGGGAACACGAGGACCGCGGCCGTGGCATAGGCGTAGAAGTCGTAGAACTCGATCGTCGTGCCGACGAGGCTGGCGGTGATGACGCGCGAGCGAGGATTCGCCGGCGCAGTGGTCGTACTCAAGATGCGTCTCCGTTCAGTGCCCTGGCGCCGGGCACTCGGGCGAGTTTACGCCTTCCTGAGTATTGCCTGGGTGGCGGTTGGCGACCGGAGGCCCGGAGGAAGCGGGGCTACTCCTCGGTGTCGCCGAGCAGCAGCCCGGGAACGAGCTCCGCGTGTGCCGCGAGCAGATTCTCGAGCTCCAGCACCACGAGGCGGTTGTCGCCCGCTCGCGTCGCCGGAGACGGCACGAAGAGCGTGCGCTGAGGGCCGTTGCGCCAGTACCGCCCCAGGAAGAAGCCGTTCATGAACGCATAGCCCTTGCTCCAGGCCGCGGTGTCGAGGAACAGGTCGCTCGGGGCGGCGAGCGGGATGTCTGCGGTCCAGGCGCTCGGTCCCGGTCCTGCCTCCACGGCGTCCGTGCGCGCCGCGACAGCCGCCGCGATCTCGGCGACGTCCAGCGGAGTCGAGCGCCAGCCCAGGAGGGGAGCGCCGTCGAGCGTGGGGGTGCCGATCAGGCCCTTCTCCTCGCCCAGGCGGTGGTCGTAGTTCACGCGGCCCTGGTCCTCGACCAGGATGCTGAGGGTGCGGCCGGCCGGGATGCGCAGCGTGCGGTCGTGGCGTGTGCGCGAGAGCGTGCCGATCGGCTGGCCGTCGACCTGCACCCAGGCGAGGTCGCGCGCCTCCTCGAGCGACAGCAGACCGGGGCTGTCGGTCGGCGGCAGCTCGACGTCGTAGCGCACGAGCGCGCTGAGGTGGCCCAGCGCGTCGAAGGTCGCCGGGGTGTCGGCCGCCGCATCCGCGGCGGGGGCATCCGTCCACGCGCCCACCGGGGCCAGCGGCACGGTCAGGGTCGGCGACGGGCTGGCCGCGGTCGGCAGCTCCTCGGGAACCGGCGCGTACTTGGCGATCACGTCGCGGAAGGCGAAGAACTTCGCGGTGGGGTTCCCTGCCTCGTCCAGCGGGGCGTCGTAGTCGTAGGACGTGACGATCGGGAGGTAGCGGCCCTTGTGGTTCGCGCCGTTCGTGAGCCCGAAGTTCGTACCGCCGTGGAACATGTAGATGTTCACCGATGCGCCCGCCGACAGCAGCGCGTCGAGGTCGGCGGCAGCGGCATCGACCTCTGTGGTGTGGTGCACGCCGCCCCACCAGTCGAACCAGCCGTCCCAGAACTCCGAGCACATGAGCGGGCCGGTGGGCTGGTGGGCGCGCAGCGTCGCCAGCCGTTCCGCAGTGCGGGAGCCGAAGGAGCCGGTCTTGTGGAGCTCCGGGAGGCTGCCGTCGGCGAGCATCTGGTCGACGGGCTGGTCGACAGTGGTGAGCGGTACCGTGATCCCGGCGTCCCTGGTGAGCGCCACCAGCGCCTCGAGGTACGCCTTGTCGGAGCCGTAGGCGCCGTACTCGTTCTCGATCTGCACGAGCACCACGGGCCCGCCGCGGTCGACCTGCCGCGGCGCGACGATCTCGTACACGCGACGCAGGTAGGCGCTGATATCGACCAGGAACTCCGGGTCGGAGGAACGCAGCGAGCGCTCGCCGGCGGTGAGCCAGTTCGGCAGCCCGCCGTTGTGCCATTCGGCGCAGATGTAGGGGCCCGGGCGCACGATCGCGTCGAGGCCCTCGGCGTGCACCAGGTCGAGGAAGCGTCCCAGGTCGTTCCATCCGGTCGCGTCCCACTCGCCGCGGCGCGGCTCGTGCGCGTTCCAGGCGACGTAGGTCTCGATCGTGTTGAGCCCCATCAGGCGCGCCTTGCGGATGCGGTCCTGCCACTGGTCCGGGTGCACGCGGAAGTAGTGGAGGGCGCCGGAGATCACCTGGTGCGGCTGTCCGTCGCGGAGGAAGTCGGTGTCGCCGATGGAGAACGAGGTCACGTCTGTGGGGTGCTTTCGATAGGGAGTGGCCGAGTCGGGTCCTGAGCTCTGGAAGTGGGTCCCTGAGCTTGTCGAAGGGCCCGACCCGGCCATCGGTGTTACTTGTTGACGGCGAAGCCCTGGGCGTTGCCGTACTCGACCAGCGCGTCCTGCCAGGCGGTGAGGCCGTCGTTCAGGTCGGTGCCGTTCTGGTAGGCCTGGCCCACGGTGTCTCCGAAGATGCTGTTGCCGTAGACCTGGTAGGGCAGGTAGCTCCAGCCTTCGACGACGTCGCCGGCAGCGGCCGCGAGGACCTCGTTGATCTTCTGTCCGCCGAAGTACTCGGGCGCGTCGGCGAGGAAGTCGTCGCTCGCGAGCTCAGCGGTGGTCGACGGGAATCCGCCGCTCTCCAGGAACAGCGAGATGCTGTCCTCGGAGTTATTCAGCCACCACAGGAACCCGGCCGACAGCTCCGGGTTCTTGCTCTGCGTGGTCACGGCCTGGCCGCCGCCGCCGTTCTCGGCGCTGGCGGGGGAGCCGTCGTAGGTCGGCATCGGCGCGACGCGCCAGTCGCCGGCTCCGTCGGGGGCGCCGGAGATCAGGTTGCCGGGCATCCAGGCGCCGATCACGAGGGTCGCGATGCTGCCGTCGCCGAGGGCGCGGAACCACTCGTCGCTCCAGCTGCTGACCGGTGCGACCAGGTCCTCCTCGACGAGGCGGTTCCAGTTCTCGGTCCACTTCTTCGAGCCCTCGTCCTGCAGGTCGATGGTGACATCGGTGCCCGAGGTGCTGAACGGCTTTCCGCCGGCCTGCCAGATCATCGACGTGGCGAATCCGGCGTCACCGGTGTCGTTGGTGATGTAGGCGGAGGGGTTCGCGGCGTGGATGGCCTTGGCAGCCTCGTAGTACTCGTCCCACGTGGTCGGCACGTCGAGGCCCGCGGCGTCGAAGACGGCCTTGTTGTAGAACAGCGCCATGGGGCCCGAATCCTGGGGGAGGCCGTAGATGGCGTCGCCGTCGGTGACGGAGTTCCAGGTCGAGGCGGTGTAGTCGTCTTCGAAGTCTGCGAAGCCGTACTGCGACAGGTCGACGAACGCGTCAGTCAGGGAGAACTGCGGGAAGGCGTAGTACTCGATCTGCACGACGTCGGGAGCGCCCGAGCCCGCCTTGATCGCGTTCTGCAGCTTGGTGTACTCGTCGTTGTTGGTTCCCGCGTTGACGACGTTGACCTTGACGTTCGAGTATTCCTTCATGAACGCCTCGGCCTGGGCCTCGGCGGAGGGGGTCCACGACCAGTACGTGATCTCGCCGCCCTTCTCGAGCGCGGCCTGGACCGAGTCGAACGACCCGTCGCCGGCTCCGGCGCTGCCGCCGCCGTCGGTGGTTCCGGTGCTGCAGCCGGCCAGCGCGAGCGCGGCGACGGTTCCGGCTGCGAGCACCGTCAGGGTGCGGCGCGCAGCGGGGTGAGGGATGTGCTTCATTGCTGTGTCCTTTCGGGGTGCGGTCCAGCATCGGACCGACGGGGGTGGAACGGGGGCGACTACTGCTTGACGCTTCCCGCTGTGAGACCTGACTGCCAGAACCGCTGGAGCAGCAGGAAGGCGATGACGATCGGGATGATCGTGAGCAGCGAGCCCATGATCACGAGGTTGTAGATCGGCTGGGAGCCTGCGCCGATGGCCTGCGAGCTCCACTGGTTCAGGCCGACCGTCAGCGGATACCACGCCGGGTCGGAGAGCATGATCAGCGGCAGGAAGTAGTTGTTCCAGGTCGCGACCACGGTGAACAGCGCGACCGTCACGATGCCGGGTGCGAGCAGGCGCATCGAGATCGTGAAGAACGTGCGGAACTCTCCGGCGCCGTCGATGCGCGCGGCCTCCAGCAGCTCGGTGGGCACGGACTCGGTGGCGAACACCCAGATCAGGTAGAGGCCGAACGGGCTGATCAGCGACGGGATGATGACCGCCCACGGAGTGTTCGTGAGTCCGAGCTCACTGAACAGCAGGAACGTGGGGACCGCGAGGGCCGTTCCGGGCACGGCGACCGCGCCGAGCACGATCGCGAACACCGCGGGGCGACCGGGGAAGCGGTACTTCGCCAGGCCGTACCCGGCCATGGTCGCCAGCAGCGTCGCGCCGCCGGCGCCGACCACCACGTAGAGCAGGGTGTTGCCCAGCCAGCGCAGGAAGATGCCGTCGCGGTAGGCGAAGGTCGCCGCGAGGTTGTCGAAGAACGCGAAGTCGTCGGCGAACCACAGGCCGAATGAGCTGAACAGTCCTGACTGCGTCTTGGTCGAGCTGAACAGCAGCCAGACCAGCGGCACGAGCGTGTACAGGGCGTAGACGACCATGACGATCAGCAGCGTCTTGGACGACCGCGGGTTCATCGGGTCGTTGCGGCGGTGCGAGGTGCGGGCAAGGGGGAGTGCCATCTCAGCGCACCTCCGACTTCGAGCCGCGCAGTTGCACGACGTAGGCGATCACGGCCGTGATGATGCCCATGATGATGGCGATCGTCGCGGCGTAGTTGAACTGTTGTCCCGCGAACGAGAGGTTGTAGGCGTACATGTTGGGCGTGAAGTACGTGGTGATCACGTTGGGGGCCAGCGGACGCAGGATGTTGGGCTCGTTGAAGAGCTGGAAGCTGCCGATGATCGAGAAGATCGTCGCGATGACGAGGGCGCCGCGCACCGAGGGGATCTTGATCGAGAAGATCGTGCGCCACGCGCCGGCACCGTCGAGCGAGGCGGCCTCGTACATGTCGGTGGGGATCGTCTTGAGCGAGGAGTAGAAGATCAGCATGTTGTAGCCGACGAACTGCCACGTCACGATGTTTCCGATCGAGACCAGGATCCACTCCTTGGCGAACGGGGTGAAGAAGTCGCTGCCGAGGAAGTCGTTGATGTTCGAGGTGAGCCCGAACTGGTCGCCGTAGATGTAGCCCCACATCAGCACGGCCACGACGGCCGGCACGGCGTAGGGCAGGAAGATCAGGATGCGGAAGAACGAGGCTCCCCGCAGGCGAGCGCTGTCGAGGGCGAGCGCGGCCCCCAGGGCGAGAGCGAGCATGATCGGGACCTGGACGACCAGGAACAGGATCACGCGGCCGAACGCCTCCCAGAACTGCGAGTCGCCGAGCGCGCGGACGTAGTTGTCGAAGCCGACGAACGAGGTGCCGCCGATGAGCTTCTCCTGGAAGAAGCTCAGGTACAGCGCGTAGGCGAGCGGCGTCAGGAACACCAGCGCGAACACGATCATGAACGGGCCGACGAAGGCCCATCCTCTCCAGTCGCGCTTCTCGCGGCGGCGGATGCCGGCAGCGCCGGGGGCCGCAATGATTTCAGTCGTCATCGACGAGACCTTCTCCAAGTCCAGGCGCTCACTGCGCCGTGTGTCTACGTCAACATATTCGATCCGCTGCTAGTGTGTCAACGTCAACACATGAATGGATGATGACCCGTGACCTTGGAACCTTCGACAGAGCAGTCGCAGCGCCGCAGAGAGCCCTCGATGGAGGATGTCGCCCGCGAGGCCGGGGTATCCGGCCAGACCGTGTCGCGCGTCGTGAACGCCCGCGGCTACGTCGGCGCCGCCACCAGGGAACGCGTCGAAGAGGCCATGCACCGCCTCGGCTACCGCCCCAACAGCGCGGCCAGGGCGCTGCGCTCCGGCCGATTCCGCACCTTCGGCGTCGTGATGTTCTCGTTCAGCTCGTACGGCAACCAGCGCACGCTCGACGCGATCGCCGTGCGCGCGGCGCAGCTCGGCTACGCCCTCACCCTCATCCCGGTGGAGTCCAGCGCCAAGGACACCGTGGTGGGGGCGTTCCGCCGGCTCGAAGAGCACGCGGTCGACGGCATCATCATCGTGATCGAGGCGCATCAGCTCGACGAGGCCGACATCGAGATCCCCAGCGGTCTCCCGGTCGTGTTCGTCGACTCGAACCGGACGGCCGAGCATCCCTTCGTCGACACGGATCAGGCGCAGGGTGCTCGTCTGGCGACCGAGCACCTGCTCGACCTCGGGCATGAGACCGTGTGGCACGTGACGGGACCCGCCCAGTCGTACTCGGCTGAGCGCCGCCGCGAGGCGTGGCAGTCGACGCTCGAGGCTGCAGGGCGACGCGTCCCCGAGCCTCTTCCCGGCGACTGGAGCGCCTCCTCCGGATACGAGGCCGGCGTTGCTCTCCGCGAGATCGACGGGGTGACCGCGGTCTTCGTCGCCAACGACCAGATGGCGATCGGCGTGCTGCGGGCCTTCCGCGAGGTCGGACGCGCGGTGCCGGATGACGTGAGCATCGTCGGCTTCGACGGTCTGCCCGATGCGGCGCAGCTCTGGCCGCCGCTGACCACCGTGCAGCAGCACCCCGAGCGGGTCGGCGCGTTCGCGGTGGATGCCCTGGTCGCCGAACTGGACCAGGGGGAGCGCTTGCAGACGCCGCTGGTGGGCACCGAGCTCATCGTGCGCGCGAGCACGGCGCCGCCGCGACAGCGCTGAGCCGGCGCGCTCGTTCCGGAGGAGAACTCCCCGTGGGGAGGAGAACCAGGCGCGATTCCTCCTCCCGAGACGGTGAACTCCTCCCGCACTAGGCGCCGGTGGCGCCGAGTCGTGACGAGAGCTCGCGCGCGGCGCGTGACACGAACACGCCGAGGGCATCGAGGCGGTGCCCGATGCGCGCCTTGGGCGCGCTGACGTTCACGGCCGCGACGATGCGCCCCGTGAAGTCCGTGATCGGCGCCGACGCGGCGACGACGCCGAACTCCAGCTCCTCGTCGGAGAGCGCATAGCCCTGTTCGCGGATGCGGGCGAGCTCGGTGAGGAGGCTGTCGAGATCGGTGACGGGGGCGTTGCCGGGGGGCGGGGCGTCGAGCACCGGGAACACTGAGGGATCGGCCTGGTCGAACCGGCCGACCAGCGGCTGGTCCTGTCCGTGGTCCTCGTACCACCGGGCGAGGGACTCCTCATCCCAATCGCTCAGCAGGGCGCGGCCGGAGGGGGTGCGCCACGCGGCGGTGGTGGTGCCGGCCCATCCGGTGGTCCGCACATCGTGGGGGCTGAGCTCGCTCAGCAACGTGAGCACGTTGCCGCCGCGCAGCACGCAGAGGTGGCTGGTCTCCCTCGTCGACTGCACCAACCGGCGCAGGATGCTGCGCGAGGCGTGCACCAGCGTGGTGCTGGCGGTGTGGGCGGCGAGCGCGTACAGCCGCGGTCCCAGCAGATAGCGCAGGGTGTCCTCGTCGCGTTCGACAAGGCCGCTCTCGGCGAGCGTCGCCAACGTGCGTGACACCACCGCCTTGTCGCGCCCGGTCGACTGCGCGACCTGGGAGACGCCGAGCCCTCCCGATCGGAGCGCCTCGTCGGTGCCGAGCAGCTCGAGGATCTCGATGTCGCGCCCCAGACCGGAGGAGTTCCGGCGCGGAGCCGAGGGTGTCGTCGTGGTGTTCACGGGACGAGTCTATCTCGGATCGTTGCCATAGTCACAACACCCTTTGACGAAATGGATACACCGGCTACGGTAAATGACATCCCGGTACCGGCCTCAACGACGAGACAGGAGCCCTCTTGACCGGATTCAACTGGGAAGACCTCATGGTCTTCCTCACACGTCGCGCAGACGACATCCTCGAACTGACCCGTGATCACCTCGTCGTCGTGCTCATCTCCGTCGCGCTGGCCGCCGCCATCGGGATCGGACTGGGCATCCTCGTCCGAAACCGACGCATCGCCCGGACGACGGTGCTGACCGCCGCCGCCGTCGCGATCACGATCCCGTCCCTCGCGCTCCTCGCCCTGCTCAGCCCGGTCCTCGGCCTCGGATGGCTGCCGACCGTGGTCGCGCTCGTGTTCTATTCCCTGCTCCCTGTCGTTCGCAACACGGTCGTCGGGCTCCGCGAAGTACCGGTCTCGGTGCTGGAATCCGCACGGGGGATGGGACTCAGCCCCGCGCGGGTGCTGTTCACCGTGCAGCTGCCGATCGCCTGGCCCGTGATCATGACCGGTATCCGCGTGGCCGCGCAGCTCACGGTCGGCATCGCGGCCATCGCGGCCTACGTCGCGGGCCCCGGTCTCGGCGAGTACATCTTCAAGGGCCTGTCCTCCCTGGGGTCGAAGAACGCCCTCAACTACGCGCTCACCGGCACCGTCGCCGTGATCATCCTCGCGCTCGTCCTCGACGGCATCCTCGTGCTCATCGCCCGCCTCACCACCTCAAGGGGTCTCCGTGCCTGACATCACCACGAACACCGGCGTTCTCACCTCTCTCGCCTCGCAGCAGGGCGGCGTCGACATCGTCCTCGATCGCATCACCAAGCAGTACCCGGGGCAGTCGACCCCCGCCGTCGAGGACTTCTCGATGCGCATCGAGCCGGGCGAGCTGGTCATGTTCGTCGGCCCCAGCGGCTGCGGCAAGACCACCACGATGAAGATGATCAACCGCATCATCGAGCCGTCGTCCGGATCCATCCGCATCAACGGCGATGACGTCCTGTCACTCGACGGCAACGAGCTGCGCCGCCACATCGGCTACGTGATCCAGCAGATCGGGCTGTTCCCGCACTTCACGATCGCCGAGAACATCGCCGTCGTCCCCAAGCTGCTCGGCTGGTCGAAGGCGCGCACCGCGGCCCGTGTCGAGGAACTGCTGAACACCGTGCAGCTCGATCCCGGTGTCTTCGCCGACCGCTACCCGCGCCAGCTCTCCGGCGGACAGCAGCAGCGGGTCGGCGTCGCCAGAGCACTCGCGGCCGACCCGCCCGTGATGCTCATGGACGAGCCGTTCGGCGCGACCGACCCGATCACGCGCGAGAAGCTGCAGGCGGAGTTCCTCCGGCTGCAGGCCGACATCGGCAAGACGATCATCTTCGTCACGCACGACTTCGAAGAGGCCATCCGGATGGGCGATCGCATCGCGGTGCTGAGCGAGCGCAGCCGGATCGAGCAGTTCGACACCCCGGCGCGCATCCTCGCGAACCCGGCCAACGAGTACGTGCGATCGTTCATCGGCGAGGGCGCGGCGCTGAAGCGGCTCGCCCTCATCCCCGTCAGCGGGGCGACGGTGGGCTCGCCCGACTCCAGCGCTCCTGCGGCCACGATCGACGAGGAGACCTCGCTGCGCGAAGCGCTCGACCTCCTGGTCCTCACCGGGGCCCCGCGCATCAACGTGACGCGCGGGGGAGTCGTGGTCGGTTCGATCGATCAGGCGGCGATCTCCGCCGCACTCGGAGCAGGCGCACCCGCGCGCCGCACGGAGAGCGAGTGACCATGCAATCGCCCGACCTCGTGCCCTCCGCGACGACGGTCCTGCAGACGCAGCCGGCGGAGCGACGCGGCATGCCCGTGCTGCTGCGGCGCATGATGCCGCTGATCGTCGTGGCGGTGGTGCTGCTGATCACCTTCCTCTGGATCTCGACACTCGAGCTCGACTCGATCGAGCAGCGAACGCTCAACGCCGACTACATCACGGCACGCATCGGCGAGCATCTGATCCTGTCGATCACGGCATCGATCCTGGTGGCCGTGCTGGCGATCCCGGCCGGCATCGCGGTCAGCCGCTCCTCGTCACGCGTCTTCCGCGGAATCGTGATCGGCATCGCGAACATCGGGCAGGCGACGCCGGCCATCGGCGTCGTGATCCTCCTCGCGATCCTCTGGCAGACCGGCTTCACGACGGCGCTCGTCGCGCTCGTCATCTACTCCTTCCTCCCGGTGCTCCAGAACACGATCGCGGGCCTCGCCCAGGTCGACCCGAACATCCGGGAATCCGCGCGGGGCATGGGGATGACGTCCGGCCAGGTGCTGCGCCGGGTCGAGCTGCCGCTCGCCTCGCCCGTGATCCTCGCCGGACTCCGCACCGCACTCGTCTTCGCCGTCGGCGTGGCGACCGTGGCGACCTTCATCAACGCCGGCGGCCTCGGCGACATGATCATCAACGGTCTGAAGCTGCAGCGCTACCCGGTCCTCATCGTCGGAGCGGTCCTCGTCGCCGCGATCGCGGTGCTCATCGACTGGGCGGCCAGCGTCGTGGAAGACATCGTCCGCCCCAAAGGCCTCTGAATCATCGACCCTCGCACTCCCTCCCGAAAGGAACCTGCAATGACATCGCGCACCATCGCAACAGCAACACTCGCGGCACTCGCCGCCGGAGCACTCCTCCTCACCGGCTGCACCTCCGGCGGTGCCGGCGGCTCCGGGGCGAAGGGCGACGAGCTCGAAGGTCTCACCGGCGAGATCGGCTCCAAGGACTTCTCCGAGCAGTACATCCTCGCCTACATGACCGCCGAGCTGCTCAACGCCCACGGCGCCGACGTCGAGGCGAACACCAAGCTGGTCGGCTCGGCGAACGTGCGTCAGGCGCTCGAGAACGACCAGTTCCTGGGCTACTGGGAGTACACCGGCACGTCCTGGATCACCTACAACGGCAACACCACGCCGGTGCAGGGGGCCGAGGCGCAGTTCCAGGCGGTGAAGGAGGCCGACGCCGAGAACGGCATCGCCTGGCTCGATCCCGCGCCGTTCAACAACACCTACGCGTTCGCCATCCGCCGGAGCGAAGCCGAGGAACTCGGTGTGAAGACGCTCAGCGATGTCGCGAAGCTCCCCAGCGCCGACCAGACGTTCTGCATCGAGAGCGAGTTCTCGACGCGTGACGACGGATGGCCGGGACTGTCCGCGGCCTACGGGTTCGACGCGCCCGCGGCCAACGTCACGATGCTCGACACGGGGGTGATCTACACCGCGACCCAGAAGGGCGACGACTGCAACTTCGGCGAGGTGTTCCAGACCGACGGCCGCATCCCCGCGCTCGACCTGGTCGTGATGGAGGACGACAAGGAGTTCTTCCCGAGCTACCAGGGCGGCTTCACGCTCAAGCAGAGCACGCTCGACGAGAACCCCGCGATCGCCGATGTGCTGGCCGAGCTCAGCCCGCTGCTCACGACCGAGGTCATGCAGACCCTCAACGCGAAGGTCGACGTCGACGGTGAAGACCCCGAAGACGTCGCGATCGAGTGGCTCGAGGACCAGGGGCTCATCTGATGACCGCCGCGGTGCAGCTCGGCGAGAGCTTCGTCGGCGACGGCGTCAACGCCGCGCACATCAACACCGTCCTCGGACACCGCGACGGGCCGGCGGGGACGGCGTGGGCCACCGCCCTCGCCACCCCCAGCCAGGGCCACGTGCCGTTCGTCGCCGTGCTGCGCCCCTCGCTGCCGGTCAAGCCGATGACGCTGTTCGTCACCAAGGCCGCGCCCGCCGGTGACGAGCACGGGCTCCTCATCTGGGGACCCGCGCAGGCCGGGGTCGCCGCCGGCGTCGCGGATGCCGTCGCCGACGGCGTCATCCCGCGCGAGGCCGCAGACACCCACGCGGTGATCGCCGCGGTGTGGGTCAATCCGGCAGCCGACGACGCGGAGACGGTCTACCGCAACAACCGTGAGGCGACGCGCACGGCGCTCGCGAACGGGGCAGCATCGTTGCCCGCCATCGACGAGGTGCTCGCTGCCCGCGAACGCCCCACCAATCCCTTCTTCACCCCTCTCTCCAGAAGCCCTCTCTCCAGCAACCCTCTCCCCACCACGAAGGACACGTAAGACCCATGAGTTCCCCCACGCCTCCGCTCGCCGAGGCACTGCCCACCGTCGGGTTCATCGGACTCGGCAACATGGGATCCGGCATGACGAGGAACCTGCAGGCCGCAGGCTTCCCCCTCGTCGTCACCGATCTCCGCCGCGAGTCGGCAGCAGAGCTCATCGCCGGCGGCGCCCGGTGGGCCGAGACGCCGCGCGAGGTGGCCGGCACGAGCGACCTGGTCATCACCATGCTGCCGACGCCGAAGCACGTCGCCGCTGTCGCGGCAGGGGCAGACGGCCTCGTCGCCGGGCTACCGGACGGCGGCACCTGGGTCGACATGTCGACATCGGTTCCCGACGTGCTCGATGCCGTGCGCATCGAGCAGGCGGGGCGCGGACTGCACCTGCTCGACGCTCCCGTGAGCGGGATGTCGGTCGGCGCAGCCGCCGGCATGCTGCAGATCTTCATCGGGGGAGACGCCGCCGATGTGGCCCGCCTGCGCCCGGTCTTCGAGGCGATGGGCGACCCGGAGCGCATCCTCCACGTCGGGGGACACGGCGCGGGCTATGCCGTGAAGCTCATGATCAACCAGCTCTGGTTCTCGCACCTGGTGGCCACCGCCGAGGTGCTGTCGGTCGGCGTCGCCGCCGGGGTGGACCTGGGGGTGCTGCGCGACGCGCTCATCGCCAGCCCGGCCAACAGCACGTTCGTCTCGCGCGACGTGCTCTCGATCCTCGACCACGGGGACTACGACGAGGGGTTCGCGATCGCGCTGGCCTGCAAGGATCTGGGCCTCTCCGTCGACCTGGCGCGCTCGGTCGGGATGCCGGTCGAGCTCTCCTCGCTCGTCGAGCAGATCTTCCGTCGAGCACGGGCGCAGTACGGCGATCGTGCGGGGGAGATGACTCCGGTGCGGCTGTACGAAGAGCTCCTCGGACGCGACCTTCGTCGGGAGGTGGCCGCATGAGCGCCGCCCGTGAGGCCGAACTGCTCGCCTCCCTCCCCACCGGCCTGTTCATCGCGGGGCAGTGGCGCGACGCGCACTCCGGGGCCACGTTCCCGGTGCTGGACCCCGCCACGGGCGAGGTGCTGACGCACGTCGCCGACGCATCGCCGGAGGACGGTGCCGCCGCCCTCGACGCCGCCGCGGCCGCGCAGTCGGCATGGGCGGCGACCGCTCCGCGTGAGCGCGGCGAGATCCTGCGCCGGGCGTTCGAGCTGGTGACGGCGCGCGCCGAGGACTTCGCGCTCGTGATGACGCTGGAGATGGGCAAGCCGCTGGCCGAGTCCCGCGCAGAGGTGGCGTACGGCGCCGAGTTCCTCCGCTGGTTCTCCGAGGAGGCGCCGCGCATCTCGGGGCGCTACGCCACCGCGCCGGACGGCCGCAACCGTCTGCTCGTCGCCAAGCGCCCGGTCGGTCCGAGCCTGCTCATCACGCCGTGGAACTTCCCGCTGGCGATGGCGACGCGCAAGATCGCGCCCGCTCTGGCCGCGGGCTGCACCTCGGTGCTGAAGCCCGCAGCCCTCACCCCGCTCACCGCGCTCCTGTTCGCGGAGGTGCTGCGCGAGGCCGGGGTCCCGGACGGGGTCGTCAACGTCATCCCCACCACCCGCGCCGGGGCCGTGACCGGACCACTCATCACCGACCCGCGGCTGCGCAAGCTGTCCTTCACCGGATCCACCGAGGTGGGGCGACGCCTCATCGCCGACGCCGCGCACCAGGTGCTCCGCGTGTCCATGGAGCTCGGCGGGAATGCGCCGTTCCTGGTCTTCGACGACGCCGATCTCGATGCGGCTGTCGAGGGCGCGCTGCTCGCCAAGCTCCGCAACGGCGGAGAGGCCTGTGTCGCGGCGAACCGCTTCCACGTGCACGAGAGCGTCGCCGAGGAGTTCGCCGCACGTCTGATCGAGCGCATGGCGGGCTACGTCACCGACCGCGGAACCGAGCCCGCCACCACTCTGGGACCGCTCGTCGACGAGTCCACGCGCGACAAGGTCGCCGAGCTCGTGGCCGGGGCCGTCGAAGACGGAGCGCGCGTCGCCCTCGGAGGCGTCGTGCCGTCGGGCCGTGGCTACTTCTATCCGGCCACGGTGCTGGTGGACGTGCCGCAGGACGCGCGCATCCTCCGCGAGGAGATCTTCGGCCCGGTCGCCCCCATCACGACGTTCCGCGATGAGGACGAGGCGGTGCGGCTGGCGAACGCCAGCGAGTACGGCCTCGTCTGCCTCGCCTACACCCGTGATCTCAACCGCGCGCTGCGTCTCGCGGAACGCCTGGAGACGGGGATGCTCGGGCTGAACACCGGACTCGTGTCCAACCCGGCCGCACCGTTCGGCGGCGTGAAGCAGTCCGGGATCGGCCGGGAGGGCGGTTTCGAGGGGATCGACGAATACCTCGAGACGACCTACATCGGCATCTCCGACCCGCTCGCCTGATCACTCCGCACGTTCTGAAGGAGCCTGCATTGCACATCACTGATTTCTCCCTCGACCACTTCTCCCTCCGCGGGAGGAGAGCGATCGTCACGGGTGGGAACACCGGACTGGGGCAGGCCTTCACGCTCGCCCTGGCCAAGGCAGGAGCGGATGTCTTCGTGCCGACGCTCTTCGACGACGGCGGCGAGACCGCCGACCTGGTGCGCGCGGAAGACGCGCGCTACCAGGAGCAGACGATCGACATCACCGCACCGGGAGCTCCTGCTCTGGCCGTCGACGCGTGCGTGACGGCCCTGGGCGGAGTGGACATCCTCGTCAACTCCGCAGGCATCAGCCGCGTCGCGGACGTCACGGAGTTCGGCCGGGAGGAGTGGGACCCCATGGTCGCCGTCAACCTCACCGCGGCGTTCGATATGGCCCATGAAGTGGCGAAGCGGATGATCCCGCAGGGCGCGGGCAAGATCATCAACATCGCCTCGCTGTTCTCCTTCCTCGGCGGCCTCGGCTCACCCGCCTATGCAGCGACCAAGCACGGCATCGTCGGACTGACCCGCGCCTACGCCGACGAGCTCGGGGGCACCGGCATCCAGGTCAACGCGATCGCGCCGGGCTACTTCAAGACCCGCATCACCGAAGGATCCCGCTCCGACCCGGCGGTCAACGGCCGCATCATCGATCACACCCCCGCGGGGAGGTGGGGCGACGTCGCCGACCTCATGGGCGCCACCGTGTTCCTCGCCAGCCCCGCATCCGACTTCGTCAACGGTCACGTGCTGACCGTCGACGGCGGCTATCTCGTGCGCTGACCCGCAGCGCTCCCCATCCACGAACGAACAGGACATCTCTCCCATGGTTGCTTCACGATCCGCCCTCACCCGCGCGGAGATCGTCGACCGACTCCGTGATCTGATCGGCGACGATCAGGTCGAGACCGACGCCCGCGAACTGCGCGAGGCGAGCGTCGACCGCTTCAAGAAGTACACGTCGGTGCACGGGATCTTCGACGGACCGATCCCCGCCGCGATCGCCTACGCCCGCTCCACGGACGACGTCTCGGCGATCCTCTCCTTCGCCGAGGAGAACCTGATCAACGTCGTGCCCCGCACGGGGAGGACGGCGACCGAGGGAGGACTGGAGACGATCGTCGACGACACGATCGTGCTCGACGGCTCGCGCATGGACGCGATTCTCGAGATCGACCCGGTCGACATGATGGTGACCGCGCAGTGCGGGGTCCCGCTCCAGGTGCTCGAGGACACGCTGCGGGCGCAGGGGCTGACGACCGGCCATTCCCCGCAGTCCAAGCCGCTGGCGCAGATGGGCGGACTCGTCGCGACCCGCTCCATCGGCCAGTTCTCCACGCTCTACGGCGGCATCGAGGACATGGTCGTCGGTCTCGAGGCGGTGCTCCCCGGTGGAGCGGTCACGCGCATCAAGAACGTGCCCCGTCGTGCCGCCGGCCCCGACATCCGGCACATCGTGATCGGCAACGAGGGCGCTCTCTGCGTGATCACCGAGGTGACCGTCAAGGTGTTCCGGTACCAGCCGGAGCACAACCGCTTCCTCGGGTATCTCGTGGACTCGCTGCCCGCGGGCGTCGCGGGACTGCGCGAGATCATCGTCGCCGGGTATCGCCCCTCGGTCGCCAGGGCCTACTCCGAGGAGGATGCCGCGCAGCACTTCGCGCACTTCGCCGATGGCAAGGCCGTCGTCGTGGTCGTGGCGGAGGGACCGCAGGGGATCGCCGACGCGACCGCCGACGGCGTGGAGGCGATCTTCGCCGGGATCCCGCACGAGAAGGTCGACCCCGCGCTGATCGAGCACTGGTTCGACAACCTCAACTGGGGTCAGGAGAAGATCGACGCCGAGAAGCGCGAGATGCTCGAGAAGTCGCACCTGGGGTACACCACCGAGGTCTCGATCGACTGGTCCGGTGTCGCCGAGCTGTTCGAGTCCGTGATGCACAGGGCGCGGACCGAGTTCCCGCACGCGGCCGACCTCACGATGCTCGGAGCGCACTCCTCACACAGCTACCAGACGGGGACCAACCTGTACTTCGTGTACGACTACGACATCTCGTGCGAACCGCGGCAGGAGATCACCGAGTATCACGAGCCGCTCAACGCGATCGTGGTCGAGGAGGCGCTGCGGCTCGGCGGGTCGATGGTGCACCACCACGGCATCGGGAAGTACCGCACGCCCTGGACGCTCGAGGAGCACGGCAGCGCCTTCGAGCTGTTGCGGGTGCTGAAGGACGGCATCGACCCCCACGGCATCATGAACCGCGGCACGATCTATCCGCTGGATGCGGCGGAGACGGCGTCACCCGCGTGACCGCGACGGCGGGCGGCTACGTCGTCGCCATCGACAACGGCTCCCAGAGCACGAAGGTACTCATCGTCGACGGCGAGGGGGTCGTGCACGCCGGCGCGCGCGTCGCGCTCCGACCGTATGCGACTCCAGCGCCCGGCCGCTGGGAGCACCCGGATGACGACCTGTGGGACTCGGTCGTCGCCGCGGTCGGTGAGGCGCTCGGCCGCTTCGGCGGCGATCGGTCGGAGATCCGCGGGGTCGGGCTGTGCACGATCCGCTTCTGCCGGGCGGTGCTGCGCGCGGACGGCTCCCTCGCGCAGCCGGTGATGAGCTGGATGGACGAGAGGCTGCCGCGCGCGTACGAGCGAGAAGTCGACGACGCGGTGTACGTCACGACATCCTCCGGGTACATCGGGCATCGGCTCACCGGAGAATGCCGTGATGCGGTGGGGAACTACCAGGGCATGTGGCCCATCGACACCGAACGGTGGGCGTGGAGCGCGGATGCCGCCGAGTACGCTCGCACCGGCATGGATCCGCGGATGCTGTTCGAGCTCGTCGCACCGGGGGAGCCGCTCGGCGAGGTGACCGCGGAGGCGGCGCGGCTGACCGGGCTCCCCGCGGGTGTCCCCGTGATCGCCACCTCGAACGACAAGGCCGTGGAGGCGCTCGGCGCCGGGCTCCGGGATGAGGGCGACGCACTGCTGTCGTTGGGCACCTACGTGGCCACGATGACGGTGGGGGACCGGCCGCTGGCGGCGAACACGGACGTCTGGACCAACTTCGGGGCGGAGCCGGGCGCGTACCTCTACGAGAGCAACGGGGTGCGTCGGGGGATGTGGACGGTCAGCTGGTTCCGTGACCTGATCTCGTCGGCCGGGCACGGAGCGACCGAGGAAGAGTTGAATCTCGGCGCCGCGGAGGTGCCGATCGGTGCAGGCGGGATCGTCGCGGCACTGGACTGGCTCGCGCCACCTGATGAGCCGTGGCGTCGGGGCGCGCTGGTGGGCTTCGACGGCACGCAGGGGCGCTTCCACATCTATCGGGCGATCCTGGAGGCACTCGCGATCGAGACCGCAGGCAGCGATGACCGTGCACGCGAGGTTGTCGGGAGAGGCCGTCGTGAACTCGTGGTCACCGGCGGAGGAAGCAGCTCATCGCTGATGCTGCGGATCCTCGCGGCCGTGTACCGCGTGCCGGTGCGCACACCGCTGGTGCGCGATGCCGCAGGCATAGGGGCGGCGATCTGTGCCGCGGTGGGCGTCGGGATGCACCCGACCTGGGATGGTGCGGTCGACGCGATGGTGCACATCGGCGACCGCATCGAGGTGGAACCGGAGGCGGCGCACGCCTACCAGGAGGTGGCGAAGACGTACGCGACGGTGATCCCGCGCATCCGTCGGCTGTTCAGCGAGAAGGAGTGAGCGGGCTCAGCGCCAGATCGCGGCGATCGCGGCGTTGGCCGCTGTCAGGATGCCGACGAGCCAGAACATGACGGGCGGGACGGCTGCTCCGCGCTTCTGCCGCGCCGTGCCGATGCCGAGCAGCGCGCCGATGACCAGCAGCAGCACGAGCTTGACGCCGATCTTGACGTAGTTGAGCTCGTAGGAGAGGCCCCAGGGGGCTGCGAGAGCGAGGCCGGCGACCGCCGCGATGGCCATGCCGACGCTCATCAGGCGGGTGAACTCCCGCTTGCCGCCGAAGGCCTGCACGGCCCAGGCGCCGAAGAGCACGGCGAAGCCGATCAGGTGGACGAACAGCACGATGTGGCGCAGGGTCTCCATGCCCTCACGCTACGATTCCCGCCGATATTCCGCCACCAAGGACAGGCTGACCTCAGCCGTTCAGCGTGACCTCAGCTGCGCAGCTCCCGCACGACCAGCGCAGTGCGGAGGGCCGCGTCCGCTGCCTCCGCGCCCTTGTCCTCCTTGGACCCTTCGAGTCCGGCACGGTCGAGACCCTG
Source organism: Microbacterium sp. NPDC087591 (assembly GCF_044743625.1). NCBI lineage: Bacteria > Bacillati > Actinomycetota > Actinomycetes > Micrococcales > Microbacteriaceae > Microbacterium > Microbacterium sp. NPDC087591. The sequence goes on along the minus strand of NZ_JBIUWU010000001.1, from coordinate 405,064 downwards.
CTGCTCATCGTCGAGGGTGAGCACGCCGAAGCCGACGGGCTTTCCGGCATCCAGGGCGACCCGGGTGAGGCCGTCGGTGGTGGCGGCCGACACGTACTCGAAGTGCGGAGTCCCGCCGCGGATGATCACGCCCAGCGCGACGACCGCGTCCGCTCCTCCGGCGAAAGCCGCCTGTGCGGCGAGGGCGAGCTCGAACGAGCCGGGTACCCGCACCAGTCGGTGCGTGGCCTGCGCTTCGGTCAGCACGCGCTCGGCGCCCGCGATGAGTCCGTCGGTGATGACGTCGTGCCAGGTGCCGGCGACGATGACGACGTGCAGACCCCGTCCGTCGATGTTGCCGGTGGCCGGTGCTCCTGCGCCGCTCATGCGTGGTCCTTTCCTTCTGCGAGAGCCTCTGCGAGCTCCTCCGCGCCGATGATGTGACCCATGCGGTCACGCTTGGTCTCGAGGTACTGGTGGTTGTTGGGGCCGACGCCGACGATCAGCGGGACCTGCTCGACGACGTCGAGTCCGAGTTCGCGCAGCTGCTTCACCTTGTCGGTGTTGTTCGTGAGCAGCCGGACCTTCGAGACGCCGAGGTCGGTGAGGATCCCGGCCGCCGCCGCGTACTCGCGCGCGTCGGCGGGGAGCCCGAGCGCGAGGTTGGCGTCGACCGTGTCGAGCCCCTCCTCCTGCAGGCTGTAGGCGCGCAGCTTGTTGATCAGGCCGATGCCGCGTCCCTCGTGGCCGCGCATGTAGATGACGACACCGCCGTCCTTCTCGATCGCGTCCAGCGCGGCGTCGAGCTGAGGTCCGCACTCGCATTTGAGAGATCCGAACGCCTCACCGGTCAGGCATTCGGAGTGCACGCGCACGAGTGCCGTCTCGCTGAGCTCGCCCGAGACGACAGCGATGTGGTCGGTGCCGGTCACCCGGTCCTTGTAGGCGAGGAAGCGGAAGGTCCCGTGCGTCGTCGGCACCGTCGCATCGGCGCGCAGGCTGACCCGGCGGTTCACCCGCGGGCCGGATGCGTCCTGGGGATCGATCTCGTTGAGGTGCGCGATGAGCTGCTCGATCGTGATGACCGGAACCCCGTCGCGCGCGCCGAGCTCGATCAGTCCCGGCAGGCGCATCATGCTGCCGTCTTCGGCGACGACCTCGGCGATCGCACCGACCGGCTGAAGACCGGCGAGACGCATCAGATCGACGGCGGCCTCGGTGTGACCGCTGCGCTCGCGCACGCCGCCGTCGACGGCGCGCAGCGGCAGCACATGGCCCGGGCGGATGATGCTGGCTGCCGTGGACTGCGGATTCGCCAGCACGTTGAGCGTGTGTGCGCGGTCGTGGGCGCTGATGCCGGTCGTGACGCCCTCGGCGGCGTCGACGCTCACGGTGTAGGCGGTGGAGCGGGCATCCTCGCTGGCGGCGACCATGGGCGGCAGGTTCAGGTTGTCGGCGAGGTCGGTCGGCATCGGGGCGCAGATGAACCCGGAAGACCAGCGCACGGTCCACGCGACCCACTCGGGTGTCGCGAGCTCGGCCGACAGGATGACGTCGCCCTCGTTCTCGCGGTTCTCGTCGTCGGCGACCAGCACGGGGCGGCCGGCGCGCAGCGCGTCCAGCGCCTCGGGGATGGTGGAAAGGCTCATCGCGAGCCTCCTTCCGGTGCGGCGCGGAACGCGAGCAGGCGCTCGACGTGCCGGGCGAGGATGTCGGTCTCGAGGTTGACGCGGTCGCCGACGGCGCGCGATCCGAGTGTGGTGGCGGCGAGCGTCTCCGGGATCAGCGACACCTCGAACCAGTGCTCGTTCTGGCTCCCTGAGCCTTCGTTCTGGGTCCCTGAACCGTCGTTCTGGGTCCCTGATCCGTCGTTCTGGGTCCCTGATCCGTCGTTCTGGGTCCCTGAGCCTGTCGAAGGGCTGACCGCGCTGACGGTGAGCGAGGTGCCGTCGACCGAGATCGATCCCTTGTCGACGACGAGGGGGGCGAGGTCGGTGGGGAGGCTGATCCGCAGCACGCTCCACTGCGCTCCTGGGCGCACCTCGAGCACCTCGCCGGTCCCGTCGACATGGCCCTGCACGATGTGTCCGCCGAGGCGGGCGCCGACCGGCATGGCCTTCTCGATGTTCACGCGCGTGCCGACCGTGGCGCCGCCGAGGGCTGCCACGTCGAGCGTCTGCTTCATCACATCGGCGTCGAAGGTGTCGGGTGTGGAGCCCACCACGGTCAGGCAGACGCCCGACACCGCGATGGATTCGCCGTGCACGGCATCCGCGGCGGCGCGGGGTGCGCGCACGGTGAGGCGCCAGCCGTCGCCGGCGGGCACGATGGCGGTGATCTCGCCGATCTCCTCGATGATTCCCGTGAACATCAGACGGCTCCTTCGTTCTCGACCGCCGGGTGGGCGATCGCCAGCAGATCGGCGCCCAGCGGCACCCATTCATCGACGGTGAGGCGGTGCGCTTCTCCGATCGACGAGACTCCGACGTCGGTCAGCGCGACCCGGCCTCCGCCCAGCAGCACCGGGGCGACGTACGCGAGCACGCGGTCGAACAGCCCGGCCGCGATGAAGGCGCTGGCCAGCGTCGGCCCGCCCTCGACGAAGACGCTCTGGAAGCCGCGGGCGTGCAGATCAGCCAGCACCGCGTGCAGATCGGCCGTCTCGTAGAAGAGCGGCTCGTGGGGGTGGCGGCGCAGCGCGGCATGCTCGGGTGTCCGGCGCGTGCCGATCACGACGGGCACGGGCTGGTGCGGCAGCAGCGTGTCGCCGTCGCGCGCGGTCAGCGCGGGATCATCGGCGAGCACCGTGCCCGTGCCGACCACGATGGCGTCGGATGCGGAGCGTCGGCGATGCACGTCCGCCCTCGCCTCAGCGCCTGTGATCCACTGACTCGTGCCGTCATCAGCCGCGGCGCGGCCATCGAGGCTCTGTGCCCATTTCACGGTCACGTGCGGTCGTCCCAGGCGCTGTGCGGTGAGCCAGCCGTCGATCAGGAGATGCGCGGCATCGGCCTGCTCGCCCGCCTCGACGCTGACCCCTGCGCCACGCAGGCGCTCAGCTCCTCCGCCCGAGGCGACCCCGGGGTCGTCGAGCGCGTAGACCACTCGGGCGATACCGGCCTCCTGCAACGCGACAGCGCACGGGCCGGTGCGGCCGGTGTGGTTGCAGGGCTCCAGGGTCACGACGGCGGTCGCGCCGCGCGCTGCGCCGGGCGCGAGCTTCGACAGCGCGTCGACCTCCGCGTGCGCAGTGCCGGCGCCGCGGTGCCAGCCTTCGGCGAGCACGTCGCCGGTCGGCGAGAGGATGACGGCTCCCACCTGCGGGTTCACTCCGCGGGGCCCTCGAGCGGCGAGCTCCAGGGCGCGAGTCATGGCCCGGCGCTCGGTCTCGTTCACTGCCATCCGTCGTCCTCCTGTGAGGCTCCGGGGGATGCAGAACGCGCGCACGGCGGCGCTTCGTGCTGCCTCCCTTCCGGACTAGCGAGGTCTCCCTCGCACCACCGTCGGTCCCGGAATTCCACCGGATCGGCACCGAGGTCTCCCTCGGCGCTCGCGGACTGTCACCGCCGGTTCGGATTCTCACCGACCCCGGAGCACGTTGATGCTCTGAGTGTACTCAACACATCGGTGGGGGATTCATTCCGCGTCATATAGCTGTCACCTCCGCACCCGTGCGCGTGCGCGGATGCTCACTTCAGCAGGCGGGAGAGACGGCGGTCGGCGAGCGGCTTGCCGCCGGTCTGGCACGTGGGGCAGTACTCGAGCGACCGGTCGGCGAAGAACACGCTGCGCACCGTGTCGCCGCAGACCGGACAGGCCTCGCCGCGCCGGGCGTGCACCTGCATGCCGCGGCGCTTGGCATCCTTCAGATCGGCGGGGGGCTTGCCTGACGCGTCGGCGACGGCTTCCGTCAGCGTCTGCTGCATCGCCGTGAAGAGGCGATCGACGTCGTCGGGGGAGAACGTCGCGGCGATCGCGTAGGGGGACATGCGCGCGGCATGCAGGATCTCGTCGGAGTACGCATTGCCGATGCCGGCGATGACGGACTGGTCGCGCAGCAGGCCCTTGATCTGCGTGCGCCGCCCCTCGAGCAAAGCGGCGAAGGCGTCGCGGTCGAACCCCTCGGCGAGCGGATCCGGGCCGAGACGGGCGATGCCGGGCACGTCCTGCGGGTCGCGCACGACGTACACCGCGAGCGACTTCTTGGTGCCGGCCTCGGTCAGATCGAAACCGCTGCCGTCGTCGAGCGCCACCCGCAGGGCGATCGGCGTCTTGCCCGGCTTGATGAGCGTGGCGGGCAGCGCCTCGTACCAGCGCAGCCAGCCCGCCTTCGCGAGATGGAACACGAGGTGCAGGTCGTGCCCGCACGAGATCACGATGAACTTGCCGAGTCGCGCCACGGCTGTGATCTCGGCGCCATGCAGCGCGGTGATCTGCGGGTCGTACGTCTTCAGTGCGGCGATCGCGGCCACGCTGGTACGCGTGATCGTGCGGCCGACGGCGCGCTCGCCGAGGAACACTGCGAGTCCCTGGACCTCTGGCATCTCCGGCATGACGTCATCCTGCCACCGGCAGGGGACATCGTCACCCTCCGACCGGGGGGTCAGAGCACCGGCCACTCCACGGGCGTCCGATCATCGTCGCGCAGCAGCCCGCCGAACCATCCGTCATCTCGACCGCGCGGGCTGGTCAGCGCTCGCCGCTGAAACCCCTCGTACCGGAAGCCGAGTGCTCGCGCGGTGCGGGCGGACGGCACGTTGCCGGCGACTGCCCGCCAGCTGATGCGGACAAGGCTGAGCTGGCGGAAACCCCAGTCGATCACGGCCTTCGCGGCCTCGACGACGTAACCGTGGCCTCGCCCCTCCGCGGTCACCCAGAACCCGATCTCCGCATGGTCTCCGCTGTGGTGGCTGGTGATGTCGTGCAGGCCGATCATCCCGACCAGGTCATCACCGACTCGCATCGCCCAGACGGTCTCGGCTCGATCGGCCCACCACTGGTCGACGCGCCTCACGAAGTCCTCGCCGTCTGCCCGGCTGTAGGGGCTGGGAACCGTCGTCCACTTCGCGATCTCGGGATCCTGGCACGCCGTGGTGATCGCGTCGACGTCATCCGCTGTGGGCGCCGAGAGCGTCAGGCGGTCGGTTTCGAGCGTCACCTTCTCCATCGTGAGACCCTTTCGATCAGGTCAGCGTGCGTCGTCCTCGAGCGCCTGGGCGAGCGCGGCGAGCACGCTTCTCGCGGTTGCGTAGGCGGCGGCGCCGACCTTCGCGGCGTAGGCGGATTCCATGTCGGAGAGGATGACGAAGGCCTGGTCGAACGCGGTGCGGCCCTTGGTAGTGAACATGACGAGCCGTGCCCGGCGGTCTTTCGGATCGCCGCTGCGCTGGACGTAGCCGCTCGATTCCAACTCATCCACCAGCTCACCCATCGCCTGCGGGGTCATGCCGAGCTGGGCGGCCAGCGTCGTGACGCGGGCGCCCTCGGCGGGGAGCGCCTCGAACAACATGGAGTGGCGCATGCGGAGGTCGGTGTATCCGGCGTCGGCCAGGCGGCGGAAGAGGTCCGCTTCGGTCGCACGGTGCAGGCGCGTCGCCAGCATCCCGATCGGAATCGCCTGCTCCCTGTCCGTCATGCCCTCAGGTTAGCCGACGAGATATAGACAGGTTGCCTGTATGACAGGTAACCTGAATAAATTCTCATCGACCGAAGGAGTGTCACATGATCGAAATCGGATCCGTCCCCGCACTCGCGCTGCAGGACATCGACGGCGGCGCGTTCGCCATTCAGGATCACCGCGGCTCTCGCGTGCTCCTGTACTTCCTGCGGGCGCCGTCGTGCGCGCAATGCAATGCCGCCGTGCGGAGCATGACTGCCGACCGCGCGTCCTTCGCGGCGGATGACGTCGAGGTCGTGATCGTCGTCCCCACCGATGCGGCCGAAGCCCGCGTATGGCGCGACAAGCACAAGGTGCCGTTCACCGTCGTAGTCGGGCGCGACGGCACGGCTCACGCCGAGGCCGGTCTGTTGCGCAAGGTGTTCGGCGCCATCCAGCAGTCGGGCAGCGTTCTCCTCGACCGTCAGGGAGTCGTGCGTCACACCCACATCGCGACGAACCCCGGCGCGAGCTATCGCAAGGCGGAGGTCGCCCAGGCGATCGCTTCACTCACCTGACCCTGAGACGGATGGCATCGGGCGACGTCCCGCGCGCCGGGATGTCGGATGCCGCGACTAGGCTTGTCCGGTGACTGTTCCGGGGATTCTGCGCGCCTTGGACGAGGCGACTCTGTACCGCGATGCCCTCAGCTGGGCGCAGACCGATGCGGACCTCGGCCTCGTCGACGGCCTCGACGCGCCCGTGCTCGCCGGCCTGCTCGAGAAGCGCGCGACATCGGGACATCCGGCGTCGCTGCTCATCGTCGTGCCAACGGGGCGCCGGGCCGAGAGCGTCGCCCAGGCGATCGGCTCGTACCTGCCGAGCGCCGACGTGCACACCTTCCCCGCGTGGGAGACGCTTCCACACGAGCGCCTCAGCCCGAGCCCCGACACGGTGGGACAGCGCCTGCAGACGCTGCGCCGCATCGCGGACTGGTCCGGCGACCATCCGCTGGTCGTCGTCGCCTCGGTACGAGCGGCGCTGCAGCCGATCGCCGGGAACCTCGGCGAGATCGCCCCTCTCGAGCTGGGCATCGGAAGCCGCGGCAACGATCTCGACGAGGTCGTCGAGCAGCTCGTGGAGCGCGCCTACTCCCGGGTCGACATGGTGTCGCGCCGCGGGGAATTCGCTGTGCGCGGCGGCATCCTCGACGTGTTCCCTCCCACCTCCGAGCACCCGTACCGCGTGGAGTTCTTCGGCGACGAGATCGATCAGATCCGCGCCTTCTCGGTCGCCGATCAGCGCTCGCTCCCCGGCGATGTCGCGGGAGTCGATCTGCCCCCGAGCCGCGAGCTCCTGCTCACCGCCGACGTCCGCGACCGGGCGCGTGCGCTGATCGGCGGCTTCCCGGCCATCTCGGGCATGCTCGAGAAGATGGCCGAGGGAATCCCTGTCGAGGGCATGGAGTCGCTCCTGCCTGCGGTGTCAGGACCCCTCAAGTCACTCGCCGATTACATGCCGGCCGGCAGCGCCACCGCAGTGGTCGACCCCGAGCGCTCGACGGCCCGTGCCATCACGCTCGGCGAGACGAACCGCGAGTTCCTCGACGCGGCGTGGAGCGCGGCCACCTCGGGCGCCTCGGCTCCGATCGACCTCGGCGCCGGCGACTTCCTCACGATCGCCGAGCTGCGCGAAGCCGTGCGCGACCGTGGCGGCGTGTGGTGGCGGCTCAGCCCGTTCGGCGCGGGTCTGGGCGAGGGCGATGTCGAGGCCACGAACCTCGACGCCGCGGTGATCCCCTCGTTCCACGGCAACGTCGACGGCGCGATCTCGTTCGTGGAGGCCAAGGTCGCAGACGGCTGGCGGGTCGTCGTGATCGCCACGGGCAACGGTCTCGTCGACCGCGCGCGTGATGTGCTCGCCGACCGCGGTATCGCCGCCCGGATCGTCGAATCTCTCCTCGAGGCGCCGGAAGGCGGCGTCGCGACGCTGATCGCCGGTGGGGTCGAGGCGGGCTTCCAGCTCGCCGAGGCCAAGCTCGCCGTCCTCACCGACAACGAGTTCTACGGCCGCACGATCGGCGGCGATCAGCGCGTCGTCAAGAAGCTGGCGTCCCGGCGCAAGAACGTCGTCGACCCGCTGCAGCTCAAGAACGGCGACTTCGTGGTGCACTCGACCCACGGCATCGGACGCTTCGTCGAGATGACGCAGCGCGAGGTGTCGACGGGCGGCCGCAACGCCACCAAGTCCGTGCGCGACTACCTGGTGCTGGAGTACGCACCATCCAAGCGCGGCTATCCGGGCGACAAGCTCTATGTTCCGACGGATCAGCTCGACCTGCTCTCGAAGTACGTCGGCGGTGAGGCTCCGACCCTGTCGAAGATGGGAGGGAGCGACTGGTCACAGGCGAAGGGCAAGGCGCGCAAGGCCGTCCGCGACATCGCGGTCGAGCTGGTGAAGCTGTACTCCGCGCGGATGAGCGCGAAGGGCCACGCCTTCGGGCCAGACACCCCCTGGCAGCGCGAGCTGGAGGAGGCGTTCCCGTTCGCCGAGACCCCCGACCAGCTGCAGACGATCGACGAGATCAAGGCCGACATGGAGCGGCCGATCCCGATGGACCGACTGCTGAGCGGTGACGTGGGTTTCGGCAAGACCGAGGTCGCGGTGCGCGCCGCGTTCAAGGCCATCCAGGACGGCAAGCAGGTCGCCATGCTCGTGCCGACCACACTGCTGGTCAAGCAGCATCTCGAGACGTTCACGGAGCGCTTCGCCGGGTTCCCGGTCAAGGTGCGCCCGCTGTCGCGGTTCCAGACCGACAAGGAGGCCAGGCTCACATTGCAGGGCCTGCTCGAAGGCTCGGTCGACATGGTGATCGGAACGCACCGCATCCTCACCGACCAGGTGATGTTCAAGGACCTCGGTCTCATGATCATCGACGAGGAGCAGCGGTTCGGTGTCGAGCACAAGGACGCGCTGAAGAAGATGAAGACCAACGTCGACATCCTCGCCATGAGCGCCACGCCGATCCCGCGCACGCTGGAGATGGCGGTCACCGGCATCCGGGAGATGTCGACGCTGGCCACGCCGCCGGAGGATCGGCATCCGATCCTGTCGTTCGTCGGCCCGCGCAGCGACAAGCAGATGGCCGCAGCGATCCGTCGTGAGATCCTCCGCGAGGGCCAGATCTTCTTCGTGCACAACCGCGTGCAGTCGATCCAGCGCGTCGCGAGCGAGCTCGCCGAACTCGTCCCGGAGGCGCGGATCGCGGTGGCGCATGGTCAGATGGGGGAGCACCAGCTCGAGCAGGTCGTCGACGACTTCTGGGAGCGCAAGTTCGACGTGCTGGTGTCGACCACGATCATCGAGACCGGTCTCGACATCTCCAACGCCAACACGATCATCATCGACCGGGCTGATCGCTACGGACTGTCGCAGCTGCACCAGTTGCGCGGGCGAGTGGGCCGAGGGCGCGAGCGGGCATACGCGTACTTCCTGTACGACGAGATGAAGCCGCTCAGCGAGACGGCGGCCGACCGGCTGCAGACCATCGCGGTGAACAACGAACTCGGCTCCGGCATGCAGGTCGCCTTGAAGGACCTCGAACTGCGTGGTGCGGGAAACCTGCTCGGTGCCGAGCAGGCGGGCCACATCGCGGGTGTCGGATTCGACCTGTACCTGCGCATGATCGGCGAGGCGGTCGCCACGTTCCGCGGTGAGGAGGTCGAGACCGGGCAGGAGCTGCGCTTGGAGCTGCCGCTCGACGCGCGCATCCCCGAGGACTACATTGACAGCGAGCGTCTGCGCCTCGAGGCGTACCAGAAGCTGTCGGCGGCGTCGGCCGCGACGGCGAAGGACGACGCGATCGACCTCGTGATCGAGGAGCTCACCGACCGCTACGGCACCCCGCCGCCCGAGGTGGAGGGACTCCTCGCGATCGCAAGGCTGCGTCGTCGTGCGGCGCGCATCGGCCTCACGGACGTCGTGGTGATGGGATCGAACCTGCGCATCGCCCCCGCGCATCTGGAGGACTCGATCAAGGTACGCCTCCAGCGCCTGTACCCGAAGGCCAAGCTCGTGGCCGGGGGCGACGCTCTGGTCGTGCCGATGCCGACGGTCCCGGCCGCTGTGGGCGTGGGACTGGATCCCCTTCCCGACACCGAACTCCTGCAGTGGGTCGGCCAGCTCTTCACCGCGATCTTCCCGGAGCCTGCGAAGCCCGAGTAGTGGGGGTTTCGGTGCCGGCCGTGTGATGCCACGGTGCTGATGCCGGACGACACCACTATCCTGGCGTCATGTTGTACGAGCACCTCGGGGCTCGGCCCCGGATCCATGACACCGCCGTCGTCGCTCCCACCGCCGTGATCTCCGGCGACGTCGAGATCGGCGCAGGCTGCCAGATCCTCCACGGCGCCGTGATCACCGCAGAGGGGGGCCCGATCACGCTCGGCGAGCATGTGATCGTGATGGAGAACGCCCTGATCCGTGCAACAGCCGCGAACGCCGTGCACATCGGGTCGCACACCCTGATCGGCACCCTCACCAGCATCGCCGGCGCAACAGTGGGCGAGGAGGTGTTCTTCGCCTCCGGCTCCCGCATCTTCAACGGTGCGCTGGTGGGATCGCGCTGCGAGGTACGCGTGAACGCCATCGTGCATCGTCGCGCCGTGCTGCCCGAAGGCACGGTGGTGCCGATCGGGTGGGTCGCCGTCGGAGACCCGGTGCAACTGCTGTCGCCGGACCGCGAAGCCGAGATCGCGGCCGCGCAACCCGACCTCGACTTCCCCGGCCACGTGTTCGGAGTGGATCGCGACACGCCTGATCTGATGGTGCAGCTCACGGAGCGGTACGGCAGCTCCCTGGCGCGTCACGCCGGTGACGTGCTCATCCCCGACACCCGTGAAGGTCGGTGAGGGTCGCGTGACGGATGGTGCGGGCCTGGTGCGCCCTGATGTGGACGAGTCCGCCGCGGAGATCATCGCGCGCGAGTGCTACGGCCTGGTCGTGGCGGCGAGCGAGCTCGGCAGCAACCAGGATCGGAACTTCCTGCTGACGGCGTCGGATGGCGCGCGCAGTGTGCTGCGGATCGACAACCCGGTGTTCGGCGACGATGCCCGCGACGCGCAGCACGCCGCGCTCGGCGCCTATCGCGCAGCCGGCGTCGCCGTTCCCGCGGTGCTGCCAGGGCTCGATGGTGCGCTCACCCAGCGGTGGGGCGGCTTCGCGGTCCGCCGCAGCGAGTTCGCCGAGGGAGAGCCGCTGGTGGACGCCGGCTACCTCGCCCCCGTGGTGCTGGCGGAGTTCGGTGCGCTCGCGGCGGCATCCGTCAACGCCCTCGCGGAGCTCAGGCACCCCGGCCTGGACCGCGACCAGATGTGGGACATGCGTGTCGCGTACGAGCAGACGGTGGCACTGGCCCCGGCGATCGCCGACGACCCGTTGCGCATGCGCGTGCTCGCGGCGGCGGAGGAGGCGCGAGTCGCGCTCGCGGAGGTGGCGGCGGAGCTTCCCGTGCAGCCGATCCACGGCGATCTCACCGACGACAACGTGATGGGCCGCCGCGGCGCGGACTCTCGTCTGCATCCGCACGCCGTGCTCGATCTCGGCGATCTCGGCCTCGGGTGGCGAGTGGCCGAGCTCGCCGTCTGCGTCTCGTCGATGCTGCACCACGAATCCGATCGACCGCTGCGGGTGCTCGAGACGATCGCCGCCTTCCATGCGGATGCGCCCCTGAGCGATGCCGAAGCACGCGCGGTGTGGCCGCTGGTCGTGCTGCGCGCGGCGCTGCTGATCGCCAGCGGATGGCGGCAGCTGGAGATCGACGGGGCGAACGACTACGCCAGGGAGCGGATCGCGGGGGAGCAGGCCATCTTCGACGCGGCCACGCTGCTGCCGCTGCCCGAGATGACCGAGCATGTGCTCGCCCGGGCCGGTATCGATGCGCCCGTGTTCGCCGTCGACAGCCCGCGAGCGCAGGGAGAGTCCGTGTCCCTCTCCCCGCTGCTGCCGGATCTCGACGGCGACGTGGTTGCCGTGGATCTCGACGTGGAGTCGGCGGCTCTCGACGAGGGACGATGGCTGGCTTCCGATGCCGAGGCCGCACTGATCGCCGCACACCTCGACTACGGCGCCACCGTCGTCGTGCCGTACGGGCTGTTCCGGTTGACGCGCACGCGGATCGACACGGCCGATGCCGCGGCGACCTGGCCGATCGATACCGAGATCCACGTCGCCCCGGGGTCGGAACTGCGCGTCACCGCCCCGGCCGGGGGCGAGCTGCGATCGCGCGGCGGAACGGTCCAGGTGCACCTGCCGGACGGCTGGACGCTGGAGCTCGACGGAGTCAGGGCGAACAGGCGCAGCGCACCCCGCGTGCGGGCGGGTGACACGATCGGCTTCCTCCCCGCCTCTGATGAGCCCCGCACGCTGACGATCGGCCTTCGTCGCTCCGATGCCCCGTCGATTGCGCAGGCGGAGTTCGGAGCCGTGCTCGTGACGCCGGACCGCGTGCCGGCGTGGAGCCGCTTCACCGCCGATCCCGCCCCCCTGCTCGGTCTGCCCTCGTTCACGCAGCAGGATGACGCACCGGAAGAGCTCGAGCGCCGCAACCGCATCTTCGCCGCAGCCCAGGAACGCTACTACGAGCGTCCTCCGCAGATTCAGCGCGGGTGGCGCCATCACCTCGTCGACACGACGGGCCGCGCGTACATCGACATGGTGAACAACGTCGCAGGTCTTGGTCACGGTCACCCGAAGATCGCTGCAGCGGCCGACCGTCAGCTGCGCACGCTCGCGACGAACTCGCGCTTCCTGTTCCGCGAGCTCGCCGAGTACAGCGAGGCGCTGCTCGCGCTCATGCCGGATGGCAGCGACCTCGACACCGTACTGCTGGTGAACAGCGGTTCGGAGGCGGTCGATCTCGCGATCCGTCTGGCGCAGGCCGCCACCGGGCGACGCACGGTCGTGGCACTGCGGGAGGCGTACCACGGCTGGACCATGGCGAGCGATGCGGTCACCACGAGTGCGTACGACAATCCGTTCGCCCTGGCCACACGTCCGGACTGGGTGCACGTCGCCGACGTGCCGAACCGCTTCCGCGGCACCTATCGTGGCGAGGACACGACCGCCCGCTACCTCGCCGACCTCGCGGACGACATCGAGGACCTGCAGAGGGACGACCGCGAGGTCGCCGCGTTCCTGTGCGAGTCGATCCTCGGCAACGCCGGGGGAGTGCTGTTGCCCGAGGGTTATCTCGCGGGGGCCTACGCGCAGGTCAGAGCCGCAGGTGGCCTCTGCATCGCCGATGAGGTGCAGGTCGGGTTCGGGCGCATGGGCTCGTCGTTCTGGGGGTTCGAGCAGTCCGGCGTGATCCCCGACATCGTGACGATCGCGAAGCCGATGGGCAACGGATTCCCGATCGGCGGCGTCATCACTTCGAAGCGCATCGCCGACGCACTCGCGACGCAGGGCCAGTTCTTCTCCTCGTCCGGTGGGAGCACGCTCAGCTGCGCGGTGGGACTCGCGGTGCTCGATGCGATGGTCGAGGACGATCTGCAGCGCAACGCGCTCGAGATCGGAGCGCGACTCGCTGCGGGGCTGCGGGACCTGGCGACGCGGCATCCGCTCATCGGCGTCGTGCACGGTGAGGGTCTGTATCTCGGCGTCGAACTCGTGCGCGACCGGGAGTCCATGGAACCGGCAGCGGCCGAGGCGGCGGCGATCTGCGAGCGTCTGCGGGAGCTCGGCGTGATCGTGCTCACGACGTCGGAGCGATCCAACGTGTTGAAGATCAAGCCGCCGCTGTGCCTGACGGCGCGGAGCGCGGATCATGTCGTCGCGATGCTCGACCGGGTGCTCTCTGAAGGCTGGTAGTCAGCGGGGTCAGCTTCGAATTCCGCACCCTTTCGCAATGTTAAAAGCGTATTTCGTACCCGTTTTGGGGATTGCGCTGAGGAATACCCCGGGTACATAGTGATGCTCAGCGTCAGACGACCCGATGTCCGACCCATGCGCTGTTCCCCGAGGAGTACACATGGCCACGAAGACCAAGCCGCTCGCCCAAGGAGGCGGGACGCTCAAGCGTAATCTCGGACTGTGGGCCATCGTCGGCCTCGGTCTGGGGTACATGACCCCGACCGTCGTCTTCGACACGTTCGGCATGGTCGCCCGCGACACCGACAACGTGGTGCCCGCGGCGTACCTGGTCGCCCTGGTGGTGATGGTGTTCACGGCGATCAGCTACGGCAAGATCTCCAGCGCCATCCCGAGTGCAGGGTCCGCCTACACCTACGTGCGCGAGTCGATCCACCCGAACCTCGGCTTCATGGTCGGCTGGACCTCGCTGATCGACTACGTGCTTCTTCCCATGGTCAACTGCCTCATCATCCGCAGCTACCTCGAAGCCCTGTTCCCCGACATCCCCGGCTGGATCTGGGTGGTGATCTACTGCATCCTCGTGACCAGCATCATCTACATGACGATGCGCGGCACCTCGAACCTCAACATGATCCTGCTGGTCTTCTCGATCGTGGTCATGATCGTGTTCGTCGTCCTGGTGATCGCGCAGCTGATGCGCGGCGAGGGAGCGGCGACCGTCGCCTCGATGACCCCGTTCTTCCACGACGGCGCCACCATGGGCGCGGTGCTCATGGGCGCGACCATCGTGTGCTTCTCGTTCATCGGCTTCGACGCGGTCACGATGTACGCGGAGGAGGCGAAGGACCCGAAGATCATGCCGAAGGCCATCCTGCTGACGGTGCTCCTCGGCGGCGCGATCTTCCTGATCGCCGGCTACCTCTCGCAGCTGCGCTTCCCCGATTGGAACGAGTTCGCCCCGGGCGGCGACATGCAGTTCGTCGAGGACTCCACCCTCCCGATCATCGGCAACCTGGTCGGCGGTCCGGTGCTGATGGCCGTGCTGACCGCCGCGGGCTTCTGCGCGACGCTCGCCTCGGGTCTGGCGTCGCACGCCTCGGTCTCGCGCATGCTGCTGGTCATGGGCCGCAACAACGTGCTGCCGCAGAAGGCGTTCGGCTACATCAACCCGCGCACGCACACGCCGACGTTCAACATCGTGCTGGTCGGAGCGATCTCGCTCCTCGCGATCCCGTTCACGCTCGAGCTGATCGCCGCGTGGATCAACTTCGGCGCACTGATCGCCTTCACGTTCGTCAACATCTCTGTGATCGCCTGGTTCGCGATCCGCAAGGGACGTCGCAAGACCCCCGGCGACATCTTCACCTACATCGTGATGCCGGGCATCGGCATGGTCCTCACCGGACTCCTGTGGGCGAACCTGCATGAAGATGCCCTGCGCGGCGGTCTGGTCTGGACCGCGATCGGCCTGGTCTACCTCGCCATCATCACGAAGGGCTTCCGCAAGAAGGTCGTCGCCTTCGACGAGAACCAGGCCGTGACCGGTTTCAACAAGGTCGTCAAGGTGCCGGTCGACGAGAGCTGACGCGACATCCCGAAACAAGAAGAGCCGCCTCCCGAGAAGGGAGGCGGCTCTTCCGCGTGAATCGGTCGCTGATCAGATGACGCCCTGGGCGAGCATCGCGGCAGCCACACGCTCGAAGCCGGCGATGTTGGCACCGGCGACGTAGTCGCCCGCGACATCGTGACGCTCGGCCGCGTCGAAGGCGGCGCGGTGGATGTCGGCCATGATCTCGCGCAGCTTGTTCTCGCTGTCGCCGAAGGTCCAGCGCTGGCGCGAGGCGTTCTGGCTCATCTCCAGTGCGGAGGTCGCGACGCCGCCGGCGTTGGCCGCCTTGCCCGGTGCGAACAGCACGCCGGCCTTCTGGAACGCCTCGACGGCCTCGGGGACGCACGGCATATTGGCGCCCTCGGACACGGCACGCACGCCGCCGGCGATCAGGGCCTCGGCATCGGCGAGGCTGACCTCGTTCTGCGTGGCGGAGGGCACGGCGATGTCGACCGGCACCTCCCAGACGCTGCCGCCCTCGACGAAGCGGGCGCTGGGGCGACGGTTCGCGTACTCGACGATGCGGGCGCGCTCGACCTCCTTGAGCTGACGGAGCAGGTCGAGGTCGATGCCGGCGTCGTCGACGACGTAGCCGGAGGAGTCGGATGCCGTGACGGCGGTCGCGCCGAGCTGGGTCGCCTTCTGGATCGCGTAGATCGCGACGTTGCCGGATCCCGAGATGCCGACGCGCTTTCCGTCGAGCGAGTCGCCGTGGACGGCCAGCATCTCCTGCGCGAAGAACACGGCGCCGTAGCCGGTGGCCTCCGTGCGCACCTCGGCGCCACCCCAACCGGTGCCCTTGCCGGTGAACATGCCGGACTCGTGGCGGTTGGTGACCTTGCGGTACTGACCGAAGAGGTAGCCGATCTCGCGGCCGCCGACGCCGATGTCGCCCGCGGGAACGTCGGTGTGCTCGCCGAGGTGACGGTACAGCTCGTTCATGAACGACTGGCAGAAGCGCATGACCTCGGCGTCGGACTTGCCGTGCGGGTCGAAGTCCGACCCTCCCTTGCCGCCGCCGATGCCCTGTCCCGTGAGCGCGTTCTTGAAGATCTGCTCGAAGCCGAGGAACTTGATGATCGAGAGGTTCACCGACGGGTGGAACCGCAGGCCGCCCTTGTACGGGCCGAGCACGGAGGAGAACTGGATGCGGTAGCCCCGGTTGACCTGCAGACGGCCGGAGTCGTCGACCCACGGCACGCGGAACATGATCTGGCGCTCCGGCTCGACCAGGCGCTCGAGGATACCGCCGTCGATGTACTCCGGGCGCCGCTCGAGCACCGGGGCGATCGAGTGCAGCACTTCATGCACGGCCTGGTGGAACTCCGGCTCGTGCGGGCTGCGCGACAGGACGGTATCGAACACCGTCTGCACGGACGGGGCGAGCGGATGGAAGGCAGGGGTCGTTGCGGTCACGCGGATGATGCTTTCTGATGGGGGATGGTGGTGCAGGCGATCGTGTCGCGTGATGCGGCGCCGGATCGGGCGCGAGTTTTCACTCTAGCGGGCACGCCGGAACCGTCGGCTCGGACGGCTGAGTGTCACCCGGTATTCTGCAGGCCCGCCGCCACGCCGCTCACGGACAGCAGCAGAAGGCGCTGCTGTTCGGCATCGGCGCCGGAGCCCGTCGCCTCGGTGTCGCCCGCCGAGCGCAACGCTCGCAGCGCCCGCAGCTGCAGGAGCGAGAGGGCGTCGACGTAGGGGCTGCGCAGCTGCACGGCGCGCTGCAGGACGGGCTTGCCCTCCAGCAGACCTTCGCCACCAGTGAGGCGGATCACCCACTCCCTGGTGAGCGCGAGCTCATCGAGCACCAGCGCGGCGAGGTCGTCGCGGTCACCGAGCGCGAGGTACTGCCGGGCGATGCGCTCGTCGGTCTTCGCGAGGCTCATGGCCACGTTGTCGATCATGGTGCGCAGCAGCGGCCACTCCCGGTAGGCCTCGACGAGCAGCTCCTCGTCGCCGACGGCCTGGAGCGCCGTACCCAGGCCGAACCAGCCGGCGAGGTTGATGCGTGCCTGGGTCCACGCGAACACCCACGGGATCGCTCGCAGATCCTCAAGCGATTCCACCGAGAGTCCGCGTCGCGCCGGCCGGGAGCCCAGCGCCAGCAGACCGATCTCCTCGAGCGGGGTCACGGTGGCGAACCACGGAGCGAAGCCCTCGGCCTTCACGAGCGAGAAGAACCGCTCGCGCGATGCCGTGTCCATGGTGGCCGCGACCTCGGCGTACCGCGCCGCTGCGCCGCTGGTGCGCTTCTCGACCGTCGGCGAGGAGGCCAGCAGCGTGGCGGCGGCGACCTGGTCGATGTGGCGCATCGCGATGGCGGGCTCGCCGTAGCGCGCGAAGATGACCTCGCCCTGCTCGGTGAGCTTGAAGCGGCCGTCCACCGAGTGCGGGGGCTGCGCGAGGATCGCGGAATTGGCCGGTCCGCCCCCACGGCCCAGGGCGCCACCTCGTCCGTGGAACAGGGTCAGCTCGATGTCGGATTCCTGCGCCCACAGCGCGATCTTCTCCTGCGCCTCGTAGAGCGCGAGGTTGGCGGCGACGGGACCGACGTCCTTCGAGGAGTCGGAGTAGCCGAGCATGACCTCCAGCTTGTTACCGGTCTCGGCCATGCGCGCCCGGAACTCGGGGAAGGTCACGGCCTCGGCGAGGATCTCGGGCGCGGCCTGCAGATCGGCGAAGGTCTCGAACAGCGGAACGACATCGAGCACAGGGGCGTCGTCGCCGAGCGCGTGCTTGGCGAGCCGGTGCACGTTCGCGAGGTCGGAGGCCGCCTGCGTGAACGAGACCACATACCGTCCTGCCGCGCGGAGACCACGGTTGCGCTGGATGTCGGCGATCACACGGAAGACCTCGAGCACCTCCTCGGTCTGCGCGCTGATCGCCTCTCCGGCCTCGAGCTCGGCGAGCGCCTTGGCGTGCACCTGGGAGTGCTGACGCACCTCGAGCTCCGTCAGATGGAAGCCGTAGGTCTCCACCTGCCAGATCAGGTGCTGCACGCCGCCGAAGGCATGGCGCCGCGCGCCGCTGGCCGCGAGTGACGACTGCACGCTGCGCAGGTCGGACAGGAGTTCCTCGGGCCGCGAGTAGCGCAGTTCGCCCTCTCCGTGCCTGGTCGCGGCGACGCGGCGGGCGAGCGCCAGGAGCACGCGGCGGTGCGGCTCGTCGGGCGAGCGGGTGGCGAGCTCGCCGGCGATGCCGGGCTCTGCCGCGGCGAAGCGCTCCCACAGGGCGATCACCTCGGCGCTGGGGGGAGTGCCCTCCGCGTCGAGGGTCAGTGTGCGGCCGATACGCTCCAGGGCGCGCTCGAGCCCGCGGAGCACGTGGTCGGCCGCGATGTCCGACGCCTCACGCGTGACCGACGCGGTGACGAACGGGTTGCCGTCGCGGTCGCCGCCGACCCAGGAGCCGACCCTCACGAACGCGGGGACGATGGGCGCGCTGGAGCCGGAGTCCTCGCCGCGGAGCGCGTCGTCGATGCGACGGTACACATGGGGGACGGTGGTGAAGAGCGTCTCGTCGAAGACGCCCATCACGGTGCGCACCTCGTCCGTCGGAGAGGGCTTCTGGGAGCGCAGCGGAGCGGTGCGCCACAGCGTGTCGATCTCCTCGAGCATGCGGCGCTGGGCGCGGTGGGCTTCGGCGCCGCCCGCGCTCGCCGCATCGTGCTGCGTCAGCAGGTCGGAGAGGCGGCGGATGCTCGACGAGACCGCGCGGCGGCGTGCCTCGGTCGGGTGCGCGGTGAAGACCGGGTGGAAGCGGAGACCCTCCAGGCGACGGCGTGCCTCATCGTCGCCGACCTCGCTCTTGAGCCGCGCGTACGCGGTGGCGACCGTGTCTGCCGTCCTGTCCTGGGTTCCTGAGCCCGCCGAAGGGCCCGGCTGGCCCGCCCGCTCGCGCAGCACGCGCACGCGCTGGTGCTCCTCGGCGAGGTTGACCAGGTGGAAGTAACAGGTGAAGGCGCGGGCGACCTCGTCGGCCCGCGCGACCGTGAACGACTCCGCGATCGCGGCGGCACGGTCGAAGGCGTCCGGCGTCTCCTCGTCGTACGCCTGGATCGTCGCGAGTCGCAGGCGCTCGACGTCTTCGAACAGGTCGTCGCCGCCGGCTTCGCGCAGCACCTGTCCGAGCAGGACGCCGAGCATCCTGACGTCGTTGCGCATCGCATCGGGAATGCCGCGGCCGGCCTCGAAGCGGCCGATCACGCGGATGGCCTCGGTGTTCGTGGGCTCGGGGAAGGTGTGTTCGGGGGTCACGCTTCGAGCGTATCCCGGCTCGGAAGCGTGGATGACACGCATGACAGGACGTGACACGCGGCGACCGGTCCCCGGGTAGCCCGGTGAACGATTGGCCCGGTACCACGTGCGCCGACGTCCGCCGACCTAGCATGGAGGCGATGCGCATCTCAGCGAACCCTCTCCGCGGGCAGCAGTTCCCCGCCGTCCTGCTGCTCCTGGCCGGGGGGCTCGGCCTCCTGCTCGCCAATCTGCCCGCGCATGATGCGGTCGCCGCCGTTCTCGATCTCCACATCGCGGTGCCGGGCACGGGGCTCGACCTCTCGATCGCGCACTGGGTCTCGGACGGACTGCTCGCGGTGTTCTTCTTCGTGGTGGCGATCGAGCTGCGGTACGAGCTGACGCACGGTGAGCTCGACTCTCCTCGCAAGGCCCTGCAGCCGGCGATCGCTGCGGGCGGCGGGGTGCTGGTCCCGATCGTGGTCTATCTGCTGATCGCCGGAGGCGACGCGACCGCGCAGGGCTGGCCGATCCCCACGGCGACCGATATCGCCTTCGCCCTCGGCGTGCTGGCGATGTTCGGTCGAGGCCTTCCGTCCTCGGTCCGGGTGTTCCTGCTGGCGCTCGCGATCCTCGACGACATCATCGGCATCATCTTCATCGCCGTGCTCTTCGCGCATGACGTGCAGTGGCTGCTGCTGGCGCTCGCCGCGGTGGCGGTGGCGGCGTTCGCCGTGCTGAGCCGGATCGCGAGCGCGCGAGCGCGTCCGATCGTCGTGGTCGCCATGATCATCGTCGGCATCGTCGCCTGGGGTCTCGTCGCCGCATCCGGCATCCACGCCACCATCGCAGGTGTGCTGCTCGGGCTCGTGATGGCTCCGGCCCCTGCGGAGCGCACCCGGCACGCGCTGGAGCCTCTGGTGAACGGGGTGATCCTGCCGGTGTTCGCCCTGGTGGCCGCGTTCGTCGTGATCCCGGCGCTGTCTCCGGCCGAGCTGTCTCCGGCGTTCTGGGCGATCGTGGTCGCACTCCCGGTGGGCAAGATCATCGGCATCACGTTGTTCGGCTGGGTGGGTATGCGCCTCCGCCCGAAGGGGGCCGCCCCCGCGCTGCCGTTCGGCGACCTGCTCGCGGCGGGGGCGCTGGGTGGCATCGGCTTCACGGTGTCGCTGCTCCTGGCCAACCTGGCGTTCGCGTCGGATACATCGATCCGCGACCAGGCGATCCTCGGTGTGCTGGTCGGCTCGCTCCTGGCGCTCGTCCTCTCCGCGGTGCTGGTGTCGCTGCGGGCCCGTTCCTATCGGCGTCTGTCGGCGGCGGCCTCATGACCGCGTCGTCCGAGCCGTCTCTCGAGCAAGGAGAATCCGTGTCGACGAAGACGGAGAACGCACATGAGTACGACCCGTTGCGTGCGGCGGCCGAGACCATGCGCGCCGTGCGCGAGCGGTGCGTGTGGTCGCAGCGCATCACCCACCGCGACCTCGTGCCCTATCTGATCGAGGAATCCCACGAGGTGATCGACGCTGTCGAGAGCGGAACACGCACCGATCTGCGGGAGGAACTCGGCGATCTGCTCTGGCAGGTGCTGTTCCACTCGGCGATCGCCGCGCAGGACCCGGACGATCCGTTCGACATCGACGACGTGGCCCGCACGCTGACCGAGAAGATGGTGCGGCGGCATCCGCACGTCTTCGCGGATGCCGTGGCGCGCACGCCGGACGAGGTGCTGGTCCACTGGAACGCCGCGAAGGCGGCCGAGAAGCGCACCAGGAGCAGCGTCCTCGACGGGGTGCCACGGGGGATGCCGGCGCTGGCCCTCGCGCAGAAGCTCGTCGGACGCGCCGCCGGGGTGGGCGTGGCCGTGCCCGCGTCGACGACGGAGGCCGGGCCCACCACCGAGGCCGAGCTCGGCGATGCGCTGCTCGCCCTGGTCGATCGCGCCCGCACGAACGGCTGGGATGCCGAGCGCGCCCTGCGCGAACGGCTGCGCACTGTCGAAGCCGACGTACGCACGGCGGAGTCCGCCGGCTGAGGCCGCGACACGGCGGCCTCGGCAGACCTGGGAAGATGGTTCCGTGGCTACTGTGAACCCGCCGCGCGGCATGCGCGACATCCTCCCCGCCGACAAGGCCCGCCGTGAGCGTGTGCTCTCCGTCATCCGCGAGCGCTACCTCGCCCATGGATTCGACGAGATCGAGACCCCGGTCGTCGAGGAGTACAGCCGTCTGCACGCCGGCATCGGTGGAGACAACGAGAAGCTCGCTTACAACGTGCTGCGCCGCGGTCTCGATGCCGAGGCGATCCGCAACGCGGCCGACGATCCCGCTGCCCTCTCCGACCTCGGGCTGCGCTACGACCTGACGGTTCCGCTGGCTCGCTTCTACGCCAGCAACCGCGGACAGCTCCCCGCTGTCTTCCGCTCGATCCAGATCGGAGCGGTGTGGCGGGCCGAGCGTCCGCAGAAGGGCCGCTACCGCCAGTTCGTGCAGTGCGACATCGACATCATGGGCGACGACTCCTCGCGCGCCGAGGCCGAGCTCATGGTCGCCTCGCTGGACGCGGTCGATGCGCTCGGGCTCGACGGTGCGACTGTGCGGATCAACGACCGACGTGTGTTGGACTGGATGCTCGACAGCTTCGGCTTCGCCGCCGAGGAGCGGCCGGGTGTGCTCATCACGATCGACAAGCTCGACAAGATCGGGCCGGACGGTGTGGCCGCCGAACTGCGCGAGCGCGCCCTTCGTCAGGCTCAGGAACCGGATCTCCGGCCAGTCGACGCGTTCGAGGCCTTCCTCCGTCGCCCCCAGACCATGGAGTACCACCCGTTCGGGGAGCGCCAGATCCGCAAGGCACTGCCCGAGAACGCGCCGGACGAGATCGTCTCGCACCTGGTCGGCATCGGCGAGGCCGTCGCAGCGGGGCGCGGGCAGTCCGACATCCCGCTCGTCTTCGACCCGTTCCTTGTGCGCGGCATGGGCTACTACACCGGCACGATCTTCGAGCTGGCGCACCCTTCCGTCGACTACTCGCTCGGTGGCGGCGGGCGCTACGACGGCATGATCGGCCGCTTCCTCGGCCAGCAGGTGCCCGCCGTCGGGTTCTCGCTCGGCTTCGAACGTCTGGTCGACCTGGTCACCGCGGGAGCGGATGCCGAGGCGCAGGCGATCGTCCTGATCCACGATGCCGATGTGCCGGTCGCCGAGCTTCTGGCTCACAAGACCACGCTGATCGGCACGGGTGCCCGGGTGCGACTGGAGCGTCGCACCAAGAACCTCAAGGCGCTGCTCGAGCGGGCATCCGCCGAGGGCTACACCGGTTTCGCGACGGTCAGCGCTGGCGCGGCCGACCTCGAGGTCAAGCCCCTGAGTTGACCTGGCCGCTGCTCGGTGCCGGTGCCCGGTCGTCGGCGCGCCCCGGCGCTGTGCCGGTGCACGGTGCTCCGCGCCCCGTGCCGATTGCAGGAGATCGTGCGGTCTGCAGGATCATCTGACGGCGTTTCCTCCGGCATCCGGCGCTTCCTCCTGCAGGTGGCGCCGGATGCCGGATGCCGGATGCCGGATGCCGGACGCGCGCCGTCGCGCGCAGGATGCCGTTCACGACGCGTTCACGCGGACGCGGTCGAATCGGGGCATGGGTCGAACGCGCCTCGTGGTCACGGGAGTGATCGTCGCCGTCTCCGGGCTGCTGGTCGGCGGGCGGATGCTGCTCACGCGTCAGGCGGCGATCGCACGCCGCAGGATCGGGAAGCCGCTCGGTGAGGACTCGCTCGATGCGGACCGGGTCTGGCGCCCCTCGTTCGAGGGGGAGCCGATCGAGCTGCTGCTGCTGGGCGATTCACTGGCAGCGGGACTCGGCGCTGCGAAGCGCAAGGAGACGCTCGGAGGCCGCCTCGCCAAGGGACTCGGCCGGCGGATGCACCGGCCGGTTCGGCTGCGCACCCTCGCCGTCGTCGGCTCGGAGTCGCCCGACCTCGATGTCCAGATCGATGCGCTTCCCGCTGAGGCGAGGGTGCACGTCGCGGTGATCGTCGTCGGCGGCAACGACGTGACGCATCGGCTGCCGGTCGCCGTCTCCGCGAGCCATCTGCAGAGGGCGGTCGTCCGGCTGCGGGAGCGGGGAACGGAGGTCGTGGTCGGCACGTGCCCGGATCTCGGTGCGCTGCGGGCGGTGCCCCAGCCGCTGCGGCGACTGGCGTCGAGCCTGTCCCGACGCCTCGCCGACGTGCAGACGGAGACGGCACTCCGTGCCGGAGCGGAGCCCGTGGACCTCCGTCGCGCCGTCGGCCCGCTCTTCTTCGACGAACCGGAGGAGATGTTCAGCATGGACCGGTTCCACCCCAGTCCGCTCGGCTACCGGCGCACCGCCGAGGCGCTGCTTCCTGCGGTGCAGCAGGCCGCGGAGACGGCGCTCAGCTCGTCGCGTCCGTCGGAGTCGCGTCCGTCGGAGCCGCGCTGAACGCTGCCGCCCACTCCGCGACGCGCCTCGCGCTCTCCTCGTCGGACAGGTCCTCCACTCGGGTCATGATCGACCAGCGCACCCCGAACGGGTCGCGGATGCTCGCGTAGCGGTCGCCCGACACGAAGTGCGATGGGGCCTCACGCACCGTGGCCCCGGCCTCGACGGCGCGTTCCACGACTGCATCGACGTCCGGCACGTACAGTCCCATCGAATAGCAGTCGTCGTCGCCCGCAGGGGAGGGGACGAGGTGGTACTCCGGATTCGGATCGCCGAGCTGCAGCATGCCGGTGCCGAAGTCGAGATCGGCATGGGCGACGACACCGCCGAACTCGGTGACATCCACGACGCGGGCGCCGAACACGTCGCGATAGAACTCGATGGCGCGCGCCGCATCGGGGATCGCGAGGAAGGGCGTCAGCGACGTCGCGCTGTGCGGACGCCCCGCGGTCGTGTGGGTGCCGGTGACGCCGGTGGTGGGGATCTCAGTGCTCATGAGCCCACGGTAGGACCGGGAGGATGCCGCGGGCTTGAAGATCCGCGACAGACCTCACCCGCCTGTGAGGGGGACGCGGATGTCCCTGGGGAACCCTACGCTGAGCGCATGGTGAACTCATCCGGCGGCGTGCTGTATCCGAAGCGCCTGCCGGAGTTCCACCGTCTGCCGGCGACCGGTGCTGCGGCGGATCTCGTGGCGTGGTTCTGGATCCCGGAATGGGATATCGAGCCGGGAAGGTTCTCGCGTCAGGAGATCGTCGGGTATCCCGCGCTCAATCTGGTGGTCGAGCACGACGGAGTCGCGCTGTCGGGGCCGACGACGCGCGCGTCGCATCGCGATCTGCGCGGGCGCGGCTGGGCGGTGGGGGCGCTCCTGCGACCCGCGGCGGTGGCGGCCCTGGTGGATGACCCATCCGCATTGGTCGACACCGCGCGCGCCCTGCCGGAGCCGTCGCTCCACGCCGACGTGACGGCGGCGATGGCGTCGGGGGCGGGGCATCGGGAGCGCGCCGTCGAGTCGTTCTCGCGATGGCTCGTGGAGCGCGTCGGCCCTCTGGACGACTCCGCGCGCCAGGCGAATGCACTCGTCGACGTCCTCGGGGGAGCGGGGGCCGCACTCACCCCCGTGGAGGCGGCGACACGGCTCGCGGTGTCGGTGCGCACGCTGCAGCGCATGGCTCATCGCTATGTGGGTGTCTCGCCGGCCGCGATGATCCGTCGCCGCCGTCTCCAGGAAGCGGCGCAGCTGGTGCGCGAGGATCCACGCCCGGATCTGGCGGCGATCGCTGCCGAGCTCGGATATGCCGATCATGCGCACCTCACCCGCGACTTCCAGTCCGTGCTGGGTCTCGCGCCCCGCAGCTACCGGGCCGGACTGAGCGAGTAGGTCAGGTGCGCGGGCGCTGCACGCGCATCCGCACCAGCCGGTACACGACTCCGGCCACGATCACCGCGGTGCCCACGAGCGAGGCGACGACGGGCAGCGTGTTCACCAGGAGCAGGCAGCCGAGAGCGCCGAGGACCTGCAGGGCGCGCGGGTACCGACGGGCCGCACCCTCCTGACGGAACGCCGCCGCGTTCGCGATCAGGTAGTACGTGAGCACGCCGAACGAGGAGAAGCCGATCGCTCCGCGCAGATCGGCCACCAGCACGATGGTGATCACGAGCAGGGCGATCGCGATCTCGGCTCGACGCGGCACCTGCCAGCGTTCGTCCACCTTCGCGAAGAAGCTCGGCACGTCGCGCTCCCGTGCCATCGCGAGGGTCGTCCGTCCGATGCCGGTGAGCAGAGCGAGCAGCGCCCCGAGTGAGGCGGCAGCCGCCGCGATCCGCACGAGCGGCTCCAATGGCGCCCATCCCACCGCCGCGACGACGTCGGCCAGTGGAGCGGTGCTCGTGGTGGCGCTCTCGCCGAGCACGGTCAGCACGGTGATCCCGACCAGCGTGTAGACGACCACGGCGCCGGCGAGGGCGAGGGTGATCGCCCGGGGGATGGTCCGCGCCGGATCGACCACCTCCTCGCCCATGGTGGCGATGCGGGCGTATCCGGCAAAGGCGAAGAACAGCAGCCCGGCGCCCTGAAGCACGCCGTACGCCGAAGCGCTCTGCAGGCTGATCGGTGCCGTGACGGGGGAACCCGCGAGGCCGAACGCGACGACGACGGCGAGTCCGAGCAGTGAGCACGCCACGAGGATGCGGGTGAGCAGCGCCGTGCGGGTCACCCCGAAGCAGTTGACGGCGGCGAGGGCGGCAACGGCCAGCCCTGCCACGGCGGGCTGCCATCCGGGCGGTGCGGCATAGGCGGCGAAGGTCATCGCCATCGCCGCGCAGCTCGCGATCTTGCCGACCACGAAGCTCCAGCCCGCGATGAACCCCCACCACGGTCCGATCTCCGCTCTGGCATAGGCGTAGGTGCCGCCGGCGACCGGATGCGCCGCCGCCAGCTGCGCCGATGCGGTGGCGTTGCAGTACGCGACAACGGCGGCGATGGCGAGGGCGATCAGCACGCCGCTGCCCGCGACGCCGATCGCCGGCGCCCACACCGAGAAGACTCCGGCGCCGATCATCGATCCGAGACCGATGGCCACGGCATCGCCGGTCTTCAGTCGTCGCGCAAGGGGCATCCCGCCATCGTGGCACGCGCCGGTGAACGGCAGGTGATCAGTCGGGCGCTCAGCTCCGAGACGAAGTGACGCGTTTCTTCTCGCGGATGTAGACCTCGCGCCGCACCTTCGCGACGACGTCGCCGTCACGGTCGGTGATCACGGTCTCGAACCACTCGAGCACCTTGGCGCCGCCGTGGGCCCGTTCGCGGATCGCCTCGGCCCTCTCCTTCGAGACCTCGAACTCCGCCGTGAGCACCCCACGTCCCGGCTTGAGGAACTCGATCTCTCCACGTGTATCCCACACCACGTAGTCGCGCCCGAGCTGGTGCATCACCAGCATGAAGAAGTACGGATCCGTCATCGCCGACATCGACCCGCCGAATGCGGTCTTGACGTAGTTGCGGGTGAACACGTTCACGTGCAGCTCCACTGTCGCGTGCGTCCAGTCCTCGCTGAAGCGGCGGATGCGGATGCCGCTGAACAGGTTCGGGACCCACAGGCTCATGCCGACGGCGAGACGGCGGGGTGTGATGCGCATGGCGTCAGTGTGGCCCAACAGGTCGTCGCGGTGTAGTCGAGTGGAGGGTTGCCACAATTGTTCTAGTTTCACTAGAATTAAGCCAATTAGTGGAGGACGGATGCTGATCAAGGTCGACATGAGCAGTGGGGCCCCGCTCTACGAGCAGGTCGCGGCATCCGTGCGGGCCGACATCGTCGCCGGCCGCGTGTCGCCCGGCGATCGTCTGCCGTCCGCACGTGAACTCGCCGACGCCCTGGAGATCAACCTGCACACGGTGCTCCGCGCCTACCAGCAGCTCCGCGACGAGAGCCTGATCGACCTGCGTCGTGGCCGGGGCGCAGTGATCTCCGCATCCGCAGCCCCCCTCGCCGAACTGTCGCAGGACATCTCCGCGTTGGTCGCGCGCGCCGCGGCACTCGGACTCTCTCCCACCACCCTCGCCGCCTTGATCAAGGAGACAGCAGCATGAACGCCGACATCCGCCGTGCCCGTCGCGCCTTCTGGTGGGTGGGGGTGATCATCCCTTCCGCCATGATCGCGCTGTCGGCCGTCGTCGTCCTGGCCTGGCTGCCCGAGATCCCGGATCCATCGGCCATCCACTGGGGGACGGACGGCGTGAACGGCTACGGTCCCCGCTGGATCCACCTGGTCATCCTCATCGGCATCGGTGGCGGCATGATCGCCCTGTTCTCCTTCATCGCCCTGCTCGCACACCGGATGCCCAGGGGTGGCGGAGAGCCGGCGCCGGACGGCCCGCAGTGGTCGGCGACAGCGCGCTTCCTCGGCGCGGCCAACCTCGCCACCGCCGGATTGATGTCGCTCACTGCGCTGGTCTCTGTCGGTGTGCAGCGGGGGCTCGCGGATGCCGCGGATGCCGCCGACATCGGCCCCTGGGTCTTCATCGGCTTCGCCCTCATGCTCGGACTCGGGGTCCTGGGGTGGTTCCTCCAGCCGCCGTTCGCTCCGTCCGCTGGTCCGTCCGACGCTCCGGCGACGCCCATGCCGTTGGCAGATCATGAGCGCGCGGTGTGGATCAAGAGCGTGACGATCGCGCGTTCCGGCCAGATCGTCCTGGGCGTCGGCGTCTTCATCAGCATCGCCATGGCCGTGCTGCTGCTGGCGCAGGGTGTCGCCGCCTGGTGGATCACCGCAGCCGTCGCCCTGTTCTTGGTCGGCGCGGTCGCGACCTCGCTGTCGTTCCGGGTGCGGGCGAGCGCCGCCGGGCTCCAGGTCCGCTCGACCGTGGGCTGGCCGAAGATCGAGATCCCCGCGGGCGAGATCGCGAACGTCCGGGCCATCCGCATCGATCCCTTCGCCGAGTTCGGCGGCTGGGGGTACCGCATCGGGACGGACGGTCGCCGCGGTGTCGTGCTGAGGGAAGGCCCTGGGCTCGAAGTGACGCGCACAGACGGACGCCGCTTCGTGGTGACGGTCGACGACGCGGAGACAGGGGCGGCGGTCCTCGCGACCGCGGCCCGGAAGGAAGGCTGACCCATGACCGATTCCCTCGAGGCCAACGCCCGCCGCGTCCCTTGGCTCGCCGTGATCGCATTCGTCGTGCTCGCGTGCGGATCGGCCTGGCTCGTCGCCCTCCCGCTCTGGCTCGGAGACGGCCTGGCCGAGCCCCTCACACCTGTGCTGCTTCCGGTCATGATGTGGACTCCGGCGGTCGCCGCGCTCATCGTCACCTTCGCGCTGCGCAGTCCCGCGCGGGGCGACCGCGTGCGGTTCCTGGGTCTCTGGCCGCTGCGGCCAGCGAAGCGCGTGATCTGGATGCTCTTGCTCGCCTGGCTCGTGCCACCACTGCTGGTCGGCGCGAGCATCCTGGTGGCCGCGGCACTCGGCTTCGTGACGCTCGATCCCACGTTCGCAGGGCTGTCCGCTCAGCTGGCGGCGGCGCTTCCCGAGGGGACTCCGATGCCGCCCGTCGAGGTCGTCGTGGTCGCGCAGCTCGCGATCATCCCCGTCGGCGCACTCTTCAACAGCATCTTCGCCTTCGGTGAGGAACTGGGGTGGCGCGGATGGCTGGTGCCGGCGCTGCGGCCGCTTGGCACCTGGCCGACGCTGCTCATCAGCGGAGTGATCTGGGGTTTCTGGCATAGCCCCGTGATCCTCCTCGGCTACAACTTCGGCCGCACCGACATCACCGGCGTGCTGTTCATGATCGGCGGCTGCGTGGCGTGGGGCATCCTGTTCGGCTGGCTGCGCCTGCGCTCCGCATCCGTGTGGCCCCCGGTGATCGCCCATGGATCGCTGAACGCAGCCGGCGGACTCGTTCTGGTCTTCGCCGCGTCGCAGCCCGACATGGCGCTGGCCGGACCGCTCGGTGTCGCCAGTTGGATCGTGATCGCCGTCGTGGTGCTGGTGCTGGTGCTGACCGGGCAGTTCCGCCAGCAGCCCGAGCTGGCGGACACCCGGGGGCGCCTGCTCTCGCCGCCGCGCTCCTGACCGCGTCGGCGGGATGGCCTTGACGCCCCTCCCGCCGCGGGGTTTGCTGGGCAGATGGAACCCACCGCCGATGCCTGGTCCCTCACCGATGCCTACCTCACCGAAGTCCTGATCGGCCATGATCCCGCGCTGGAGGCCGCGCTCACAGCGCAGCGCACGGCGGGGATGCCCGCCATCGAGGTCGCTCCCGTCGCGGGAAAGCTGCTGCAGCTGCTCGCCCGTATCAGCGGAGCTCGTCGCGTGCTCGAGATCGGCACCCTCGGCGGCTACTCCACGATCTGGCTCGCCCGCGCCGTGGGCCCGGCGGGAAAAGTTGTCACGGTCGAGGCGGAGGCGGCCAACGCCGCTGTCGCCCGGGCCAGCATCGATGCGGCAGGGGTCGGTGACCGCGTCGACATCCGCATCGGACGAGCAGCCGATGTGCTGCCCACGCTGGTCGGCGGATTCGACCTGGTCTTCATCGACGCCGACAAGGAGTCCAACACGATCTACCTCGACTGGGCGGCGAAGCTCGGACACCCCGGCACTGTCGTCGTGCTCGACAACATCGGCAGGGAAGGCGAGATCGTGCGCGACGACTCCGACGACTCGAAGGTGATCGGCACGAGGGACGGACTGCGGATGCTGGGGGAGGACCCGCGCTTCGACGCGACCGCCCTGCAGACCGTCGGTGCCAAGGGGTGGGACGGCGTCGCGCTCGCCGTCGTCCTCTGAGCATCGATCCCGTCTCGCTGCGGCTACTCGATCCCCGCGCCGCGGTGGGGCCCTGTCTCCCAGGGAAGGTCCCTGAGCCCGTCGAAGGGTCGGGCTAGACTGGGCGCGGATCGACGACGCTCCACACAACGTTTTCCCTGAGCAAGGAGCACATCAGTGGCACTGATCGAGGCTGTAGGCGCACGCGAGATTCTGGACTCGCGCGGTAACCCGACCGTTGAGGTGGAGGTGCTCCTCGACGATGGCATCGTCCAGCGGGCGGCCGTTCCGTCCGGCGCGTCCACGGGCGCGTTCGAGGCGTACGAGCTGCGCGACGGCGACAAGGGCCGTTACGGCGGAAAGGGCGTGCTCAAGGCCGTCGAGGCCGTCATCGACGAGCTCGGCCCGGCACTCGAGGGCGTGGAGGCGAGCGAACAGCGCATCGTCGACGAGATCCTCAACGAGGTCGACGGCACCGAGAACAAGAAGCGCGTCGGCGCCAACGCGATCCTCGGCGTGAGCCTCGCCGTCGCCAAGGCCGCCGCCGATTCCGCAGACCTGCCGCTGTTCCGCTACCTCGGTGGCCCGAACGCCCACGTGCTGCCCGTTCCGCTGTTCAACGTCATCAACGGCGGCGAGCACGCCGACAACGGCATCGACATGCAGGAGTTCTTCCTCGCCCCGATCGGCGCGGACACCTACTCCGAGGCCCTGCGCTGGGGCGTCGAGACGTACCACGTGCTGCGCGCCGAGCTCAAGGCTGCCGGATACGCGACCGGCCTCGGCGACGAGGGCGGCTTCGCCCCCGATCTGCCCAGCAACCGCGAGGGCCTCGACTTCCTCGTCAAGGCGATCGAGAAGGCCGGCTTCACGCCGGGGACCGACATCGCGCTCGGCCTCGACGTCGCGGCGACGGAGTTCTTCAAGGACGGCGTCTACCGCCTCGACAACAAGGACTGGGACGCCGCGGCGCTCACCGAGTACTACGTCGGCCTCGTCAACGACTTCCCGATCGTCACGATCGAGGACGCCCTGGCCGAGGACGACTGGGACAGCTGGAAGCTGCTCACCGACGCGCTGGGCTCCAAGGTGCAGCTGGTGGGCGACGACCTGTTCGTCACCAACCCGCAGCGTCTCGCCGACGGCATCAAGCGCGGCGTGGCCAACTCGCTGCTGGTCAAGGTCAACCAGATCGGCACCCTGACCGAGACGTTCGACGCGGTCAGCCTGGCGCAGCGTTCGGGCTACACGGCGATGCTCTCGCACCGCTCCGGCGAGACCGAAGACACCACGATCGCCGACCTGGCCGTCGCCACCAACGCGGGTCAGATCAAGGCGGGTGCTCCTGCACGCAGCGAGCGCGTCGCGAAGTACAACCAGCTCCTGCGCATCGAGGAAGAGCTCGGCGACGCCGCGGTCTTCGCCGGTCGTTCGGCGTTCCCGCGCGCCAAGGCCTGAGCGCAGCCGAGACGGAAGCAGCCGCGCAGCGGCAGAAGATGGAGCTGCTCGCGCAGCGGGGATGTAACCGCCAGCGCAGCGGATGAACGAAGCCACCAGCGCAGCGGATGAACGAAGGAGGGGCCGTGGTACGACGACCGGCTCCTCCTTCGTCGTCTCCGGCGAAGTCACCGGTGGCACCCGCAGCCGTGCGGAAGCCTCGGACGCGGACGACATCGGCCGAGACCCCTCGTGTCGACGTGCGGGAATGGGCATCCGGCATCCGCCTCTCGGCGTTCTCGGCCATCATGCTCTCGCTGGTCGTTCTCGGCGCCTGGGTGCTCGTGCCGACGCTGGGCACGTTCATCGATCAGCGTCAGAAGATCGCGGCCCTCGAAGCGTCCGTCCAGGTGAGCGAGGATCAGATCGTCGCCCTCGAGCAGGAGCGCGAGCGGTGGCAGGATCCGGCGTACATCACCACCCAGGCGCGTGAGCGTCTGTACTACGTCAAGCCCGGCGAGGTCGTGTACCTCATCGACAACGATCTCGACCCCGCGGCGCTCCCGCGGGAGCAGGACCCGGTGAGCGACACGCTCGAGGAGAAGCCCGCCGACTGGATGCCGCAGTTGCTGCGAACCCTCACCTCTGCGGGGCTCAGCGACACCGCCGCGGTCGCGCGCTGACCGCGCGCTCGGAGCATCCTCCCGGCAGCCTCCCCTACGCTGGAGGGGTGACCACGCCGCCATTCCCCGCCCCGACCTCCGCCGAGCTCGCCGTCGTGTCCGCTCAGCTCGGACGCACGGCCCGTGGTGTCGTCGGCATCGCCGCGCGGTGCGTGTGCGGGAACCCGACCGTGGTCGCGACGACCCCGCGCCTGCCGGACGGTACGCCGTTCCCCACGTTCTACTACCTGACCCATCCGGCGGCCACGGCTGCGATGTCGACGCTCGAGGCCACCCAGGTCATGCCGGAGCTCGCCGCGCTGCTCGCCGATGACGAGTCGGTGGCGGCGGCATATCTGGCGGCGCACCAGGCCTACCTCGCCGATCGTGCGCAGTTCGGCGACGTCCCCGAGATCGACGGCATCTCCGCGGGTGGCATGCCGACCCGGGTGAAGTGCCTGCATGCACTCGCCGGCCACGCCCTCGCCGCGGGCCCTGGCGTGAACCCGATCGGCGACGAGGCGCTCGCGCGCTCGTCCTGGTCTCCGGAACGGTGCCGTTGCGACGACCCCGGTGCCGCCACGCGCGACGAGCCGGACGCATGACCCGGCGGCGGATGCTGCGCAGCGTCGTCGCCATCGCGGCGGTGACGGCATCCGTGCTGCTGCTCGGGGCGACGGCGACGCCGGGACCGGTTCCGGACGACCCGAGCGACCCGGTGCGCGCCTCGGAGTACTGGCTCGACGGTGCCCGCATCCGTGAGGCATGGCAGACGACCCGCGGCGCCGGTGTCACGATCGCCGTGATCGACACGGGTATCGGCATCGTTCCGGCGACCTTCGGCGACGCGGTCGTCGGCGGGACCGACGTCTCCGGCGCGGGAACGCCGGACGGCCGTACTCCGCTCGGAGCGATCGACGGCAACCACGGCTCCTGGGTGGCGTCGCTCGCCGCCGGACGCGGTGCGCCCGACGGCACCGGCATGATCGGGGTGGCACCGGAGGCGAACCTGCTCTCGATCTCGGTCGGCTTCGGTTCGGCTGCTGCCGTCCCCTTCACCGAGCAGGTGGCGAAGGGCATGCGCTGGGCCGTCGACAACGGCGCCGACGTGATCAACCTCTCCTTCACCACCAACACGCTCGACTGGGATGAGAGCTGGGACGACGCGTTCCTCTACGCCTTCGACCACGACGTCGTGGTGGTCGTCGCGGCCGGCAACCGGGGGAGCGGCACGAGCATCATCGGAGCTCCCGCGACGATTCCCGGGGTTC
The DNA here is from genome assembly GCF_044743625.1 of Microbacterium sp. NPDC087591. Classification (NCBI taxonomy): domain Bacteria; kingdom Bacillati; phylum Actinomycetota; class Actinomycetes; order Micrococcales; family Microbacteriaceae; genus Microbacterium; species Microbacterium sp. NPDC087591. Next base: position 371,681 of record NZ_JBIUWU010000001.1, on the reverse strand, counting down.
TCACCGTCGGCGGCGTCGACCAGACCGGAACCGCGAGCGTCGAGGCATCGACGCAGGGCATCACGATCGGCATCTCCGCTCCCAGCGAGGGACTGCTGGGGATGTCGGCGGACGGCAAGCTCGCCCGGTGGAACGGCACCAGCGGTGCGGCGCCGATCGTCGCGGGCATCGCGGCACTCATCCGCTCAGCGCACCCCGACATCAAGGCGATTGACGTCATCAACCGCATCATCAAGACGGCCATCCCGGTGGACGGTGCCGAGAAGCCCAGCGATCCGCTCTACGGTTACGGGCTGGTCGATGCCGCCGCCGCGATCGATGCGAACCTCCCCGCCGTCGAGACGAATCCGATGGGAGACCTGGCCGAATGGGTCCGGCTCTTCCGTCGCGCGGAGGCCGAACCACAGACCGAAGCCCCCGTCACGCCGGTGGAGATCCCGCCTCTGCCGGACGCCGACGCGCCGACCGAACCCGGTTCACCGCTGCTTCCCAGTGCTGATTCATTGCGCTACGGTACCCTCCCGCTCGTCGCGCTCACAGTCCCTGGTATCCTGATAGCGCTTGGCGTCACCGCTGCTGCCCGGCGCATCCGATCGGCGCGCTCTCTTCGTGCGCCAAAACCCTGACTCCAAGGAGTTGTCCCCCTGTGCCCAAGATTCTGATTGTCGGTGGCGGCTACGCCGGTTTCTACACCGCATGGAAGCTCGAGAAGCACCTCCGCAAGGGTGAGGCCGAGGTCACCATGGTGGACCCGCTGCCGTACATGACGTACCAGCCCTTCCTTCCCGAGGTCGCCGCCGGCTCGATCGAGGCTCGCCACTCCGTGGTCGCCCACCGTCGTCACCTCAAGCGCACCAACGTGCTCACGGCGAAGGTGACCAACATCAACCACGCCGAGAAGACGGCGACGATCACCCCGCCCGTGGGTGACCCCTACGAGTTCGCGTATGACCAGATCGTCGTGACCGCCGGTGCGGTCTCGCGCACGTTCCCGATCCCGGGCATCGCCGACAACGCCATCGGTCTGAAGACGATCGAAGAGGCCGTCGCGATCCGCGACCGCGTCATGTCGAACTTCGACAAGGCCGCATCGCTGCCCGCCGGTCCGGAGCGCGACCGTCTGCTCACGGTCGTCGTCGTCGGTGGTGGCTTCGCCGGCATCGAGGTGTTCGCCGAGCTCCGCTCGCTGGCCTCCTCGCTGGTGGGCAAGTACCCGCAGCTGCGCTTCGAGGACACGCACTTCCACCTCATCGAGGCGATGGGCCGCATCATGCCCGAGGTCTCGCTGCAGACGAGCGAGTGGGTGCTCAAGGACCTCGCCAAGCGCGGTGCCAACGTGCACCTCGACACGCAGCTCACCAGCGCGGTCGACGGCAACGTCGAGCTCTCGACGGGCGAGGTCATCCCGACCGACGTCATCGTCTGGACCGCCGGTGTCATGGCCAACCCGACCGTCGTGCGCGGCGGAGACCTTCCGGTCGAGGAGCGCGGTCGCATCCAGACTCGCGCCGACCTGCGCGTCGGAACCCCGGAGGCCTTCGTCGAGGGCGCCTGGGCCGCAGGTGACGTCTCGGCCGTCCCTGACCTGTCCGGTGGCGGCGTCGGCGGCTTCTGCGTGCCGAACGCCCAGCACGCCGTGCGTCAGGCGAAGCTGCTCGCGAAGAACCTCGTCGCTGTGCTCCGTGGGGAGAACCCCAAGGAGTACTTCCACAAGAACCTGGGCGCTGTGGCCGGTCTCGGCCTGTACAACGGCGTCTTCCAGTCCGGGAAGATCGCGCTCAAGGGCTTCGTCGCCTGGGTCGCGCACCGTGGATACCACGGCCTCGCGATGCCCACGTGGGAGCGCAAGTTCCGCGTGATCTGGGGCTGGTGGAACAACCTGTGGCTCGGCCGCGACCTCGTCAACCTCGAGACGGTGCAGAACCCGCGCTACGTGTTCGAGGAGTTCGCCGCCCGTCCGCGTCCGGCCGCTGACGCTGCTCCCGCCGCTGCCCCGGCCGCTGCGAAGGCTCCGGCTGCGAAGAAGACTCCCGCAGCCAAGGCGTCTGCTGCCGACAAGGCTGCCGCCGACACGGCCGAGGTCGCCGAGAAGGCACCGGCCAAGAAGGCTCCTGCGAAGAAGGCTCCTGCCAAGAAGCCCGTCGCCGAGAAGGCTGCCGCCAAGTAATCCGTAGCGTCTCACATCGGAAGGCCCTCCCCGCGCGGGGAGGGCCTTTCGCGTTCCCGCGCGCTCGGAGCAGATGCATAACTCCGCCCGATAGTCTCGGCCGAGCAAGGGGAGTACTCCCGTCTGCGGCGCAGTCGTCACTACGGACATGTCATCGTGTCCCGGCCCGCCGGCCCGCGAGGGTGGAGGAGACCTTGGCGTCCGCCTGGCGGACTGCCGTGGTACCCCTGCCGTCGTCCTGACGTGGTGGCTCCCCGCCGGTCCGCTTCGCTCCACGAAGGGATCGTCCATGGGAAAGCTCTCCCGTCTCCTCGGCCTGGCCACGGAGGCCCTCGACAAGTCCACCGGTTCGTCGCGTGCTCAGGGTGGAGGGGCAGCCCGGTCGACCGACTGGGGTGATCTCGGGCGTCGCGCGGCCGATGTCGTGCGGGGGTCGTCCGCGTCGTCGCCCCGTCCGGAGGCGCCGCAGGAGGCGCGTCCGACGTCAACAGACCCGTACTCGCCTCCGCCTGCCGCCGGATCGATGGCGGACGCGGAGCGGGCGAGCGCCAGTGCGTCGGTGTCTGCGGCGGATCGCGCGGCGATCGCTCGCTACGACTACCTTCTGCGCACGGCCGACCCCGAGCAGGTCGAGCGGATCCATCGCGACGCCTTCGCGCGGTTGACTCCGCAGCAGCGGGAGCACGTGGCTGCGAGGATGCGTGAGGAGCTCCCACCGGGCGAGCGTCCGTACTCCTCGTCGTCGGAGGACCTGGCGCGCGCTGCCGGACGTTCGGAAGCCATGAACCCCGGACGCATGCGTGGGCTCCTCTCGCGGGTGCGCGGCGGCGGCGCCGGCGGGGCGATGCTCGCGGGAGGCGCCGCCGTCGGTGTGCTCGGTGCGGTCGCCGGTGGAGCCGTGCTCAGCGCCGTCGCCGGCCCGCTCCTGGAGCAGGCGGCGGGCTTCGGAGTCGACTTCGAATCGCTCGCTGCCGGCCTGGACGTCGAGGCACTGGCCGGCGGGGTCGATGTCGAGTCGCTCACGGGCGGCGCCGAGGACCTGGCTGGCTCCGTCGGCGAGACGGTGTCGGGACTCGGCGAGACGGCCTCCGGCTGGGGGGAGCAGCTGGGCAACCTCGGCATTCCCGGAATCGGTGACCTGTTCGGCCGATGATCGCCTGAACGCCGGACTCAGCCGCGTCTTCTACGATGTCCGCACAGCCCCTGACAGAGACGAGCCCTTCATGAGCCCCGCCGCTGCCGTCGCGACAGCCGCCGAACACGGTTTCACCGGACTGACCGGATTCGCCGCCGATGTCCTCACCGCCCTCGGAGACATCGGCGTCGGCCTGCTGGTGTTCATCGAGGTGCTGATCCCGCCCATTCCGAGCGAGGTGATCCTGCCGTTCGCCGGGTACCTGAGCCAGAGCGGCGAGCTGCACCTCGGCTGGCTCATCTTCTGGAGCACACTCGCCTCGTGGGTCGGCGCGCTGCTGCTCTACGGGCTGGGACGCGCCATCGGGATGGAGCGGGCCGTGCGGTTCCTGGCGGCCACCCGGCTGGTCAGCAGGTCCGACCTCGACCGAGGGGCGCACTGGTTCGCGCGCAGCGGCGGGTGGACGGTGCTGGCCGGACGGATGGTGCCCGGCGTGCGGAGCCTGATCTCGATACCGGCCGGTGCCTCGCGCATGGGCCTGGTGCGCTTCAGCGTCTACACGGTCATCGGCAGCGGCCTCTGGAACGCGATGCTCATCGGCGTCGGAGCCGCGCTCGGCACGCAGCACGAGAAGCTCGAGAGCTACCTCGGCTATCTCGACTACGTCGTGTACACGGCGATAGCCGTGGCGCTCGTCGTGCTGGTCATCCGGCGCTTCCGTGAATCGCGCGTGCCGAGGTCGCTCGCGGCGCGTGCCGACGCCGCCGCGATCGACGCCGCGGGAGACTGAGAGTACCCCCGGTCGGACTCGAACCGACACTGAAGCGATTTTAAGTCGCCTGCCTCTGCCATTGGGCTACGGGGGCGTGGTCCTCGCCAGCCTATCGGGGCAGGCGTCGCTGCTACGGGGTGTCGTGAGACGTGATCCTGAGTACGGTCAGGCCGTAGGGTGGGGGAGTGCTCGATCTCACCGATGAACTGAGCCCCGTCGAGGGCACCCTCGCTGTCGCCCCGGAGTGGGAGGATCCCGCTCGGTATTGGCCGCGACTCTCCGCCGCGACCGGCCATCTTCCCGCCCCGGTTGCGGTGATCGATCGGGAGGCGCTGCGCTACAACGCGATGGATCTGCTGGTCCGCTCGGGTGGGCTCCCCATCCGTGTGGCCTCCAAGTCGGTTCGCGTGCGGGCGGTGCTGGATGCGGTGCTGCGACTGCCGGGATACCGCGGCATCCTCGCCTTCACGCTCGCCGAAGCGCTCTGGCTCGCCGAAGACCATGACGACATCATGCTGGGGTATCCCACCGTCGACCGCGCCGGTCTCGCGCAGCTCTTCGCGGATGAGCACGCCGCACAGCGCATCACGCTCATGATCGACGACCCCGTGCATCTCGACGTCATCGACAGCGTGGCAGGTCCGGGGGAGCGCCCGGAGATCCGGGTCGCGATCGATGTGGACGCCTCCTGGCGTTCGGCTGTCCTCGGACACATCGGTGTGCGTCGCTCCGCGCTGTTCAGCGCGGGCGAGGTCGTCGCCTTCGCCCGCAAGGTCGTCGCGCGACCGGGCTTCCGTCTCGTGGGTCTGCAGATGTACGACGCGCAGATCGCCGGTCAGGGGGACGACGCCGGACCGGATGCCCCCCTGATCCGCCTCGTGCAGGCACGGTCCCGCGCGGAACTGCGGGAGCGGCGGGCGGCCATCGTCGAGGCGGTGAGCGGCGTCGCAGCGCTGGAGATCATCAACGGCGGCGGCACGGGCTCGCTCGAGTTCACCGGCAGTGACGAGTCCCTGACCGAGGCCAGCGCCGGAAGCGGTCTGCTCGGCGGTCACCTGTTCGACGGCTATCGCTCGTTCCAGCCGGCGCCCGCCTCGGCGTTCGCGTTCGACGTCGTCCGACGCCCTGCCGCCGACATCGCGACCGTGCTCGGCGGTGGATGGATCGCCTCAGGACCTCCCGTGGCCTCGCGGCAGCCTCTGCCCGCGTGGCCGCAGGGCTTGCACACCCTGCCGCGCGAGGCGGCCGGCGAAGTGCAGACTCCGCTCCAGGGCAAGGCCGCGTCCAGCCTGGGCGTAGGTGATCGGGTCTGGTTCCGGCACTCCAAGAGCGGCGAGCCGGCCGAGCGCATCGAGCAGTATCACCTGGTGTCGGGCGACGAGGTCATCGATGAGCTGCCCACGTATCGCGGTGAGGGAAAGGCGTTCCTGTGACGAGGATCGGCGGGACGTGGCAGAACTGGGGGCGTTCGGCATCGGTCCGACCGGTGCGGGTTGAGCGGCCGAGAAGCCCGGAGGGGGTGCAGCGCGCCGTCGTGGCCGCCGCATCCCAGGGACTCGCCATCAAGGCGGTCGGCGCCGGGCACAGCTTCACCGGGATCGCTGTCGCTCCCGGGGTCCTGCTCGAGCTCGACGACCTGCAGGGGCTGGTCGCGGCAGATGCCGCCACCGGCCGGGTGACGCTCCTCGCCGGCACGAGGCTGCACCGCATCCCCGGACTGCTGGCCCCCTACGGTCTCGCGATGCAGAACCTCGGGGACATCGATCGTCAGTCGATCTCGGGCGCGATTTCCACGGGCACCCACGGGACAGGCGCCGGCTACGGCGGTCTGGCGGCTCAGGTCGTCGGCATCACCCTGGTCACTGCAGCGGGCGAGTTCCTGCGCATCGATGAGGTGCAGAACAGCGAGCTGCTGCCGGCTGTCGCACTCGGCCTCGGCGCGCTCGGGATCATCGTGGAGGTGACGCTGCAGTGCGTGCCCGCGTTCGTCATGCACGCGATCGACGAGCCCGCCCCTCTGGACGACGTGCTCGCGACGCTCGACGAGAGGGTGGCGGCGTCCGATCACTTCGAGTTCTACTGGTTCCCGCACACTGACGTCGCTCTCACCAAGCGGCAGACACGACTCCCGGAGTCCACGGTGCGGCAGCCGCTCCCGATCGTCGGAAAGTGGATCGACGAGACGTTGCTCTCCAACGGCGTGTACCGGGTGGTGTGCGCCGCGGGACAGGTGGTGCCCGCCGTGACGCCGCCGTTCAGCCGTCTGGCGGTCAGGCTCACGGGAAACCGCGAGTACACCGATCTGTCGAACCGGGTGCTGACGCAGAGTCGCACCGTGCGCTTCCGGGAGATGGAGTACGCGCTGCCTGCGGAGAACGTCGTGTCGGCGTTCCGCGCTGTGCAGGCGCTGATCGCGCAGCGCGGCTGGCGGATCGAGTTCCCGATCGAGGTGCGGTTCGCCGCCGAGGACGACCGGTGGCTCTCGACCGCGCACGGCCGCGCATCGGGGTACATCGCCGTGCACCGCTACTGGCGTGCCGACCCCACGGTGTACTTCGAAGCCGTGGAGGAGATCATGCTCGCGCACGGCGGTCGCCCGCACTGGGGCAAGCTCCACACGCTCGATGCCGAGCAGCTCCGAGGGCGTTACCCGCGGTTCGACGACTTCCTCGCGCTCCGGGACCGGCTCGATCCGGAGCGCCGCTTCGGCAACCGCTATCTCGAACGTGTGCTTGGAGCCTGAGGCGGATTCACAGCCGCGGCGAGCACTGCGCCCAGTACACGTGCAGACAGCGCCGATAGGATGAGACAAACCGAGGAAGGGTGGGCCTCTGATGGAATGGCTTGTGCCAGTACTGATCGTCGTGGGCGTGATTCTGCTGGTCGGGATCTATCTGTGGGCGACGTACAACTCGCTGGTGCAGCTGAACGTCAGAGTCGACGAAGCGTGGAGCGGCATCACGGTGCAGCTGAAGCGAAGAGCCGACCTCATCCCCAACCTCATCGAGACGGTCAAGGGATATGCGTCGCACGAGAAGGCCGTGTTCGAGAACGTCACCCGAGCGCGGGCCGAGACTCTGAATGCCGGCAGCCCGGGTGCCGCCGGCATCGCCGAAGGACACCTGCAGCAGGCGCTGCGGAGCCTGTTCGCGGTCGCTGAGGCGTACCCGCAGCTGCAGGCCAGCCAGAACTTCCTCCAGGTGCAGCAGGCTCTGGTCGACACCGAGGACAAGATCCAGGCGGCCCGTCGCTTCTACAACGGCGGCGTGCGAGAGCTGAACACCAAGATCAAGGTGTTCCCCAACAACCTGTTCGCCAAGGGTCTCGGCTTCACCGAGCGGGAGTTCTTCGAGGTCGCCGACAGCGGTGCGATCTCGGAGCCGCCGCGCGTCCAGTTCTGACCACGACGGCCTGCGTCACCACGGCGAGAGGACGACGCTCGTCTCGGTGAACGAGGCATCTCCGCGCAGAAGCCACGACTCGGTGCGGTAGGTCGTCGTGCGGGGGGTGCCGTCCTGCCCGGTGCCGGTGACGGTCGCGATCAGGACCCCGTCCTCCGCGTCGAATCCCGTCGGGGTGAGCGTGAGGGACGGCGGGGTCTCGATGCGGTAGCGGATGTCGCTGACCGCGCGGAACTCCGTGCCCCAGGGGATGCGGATACCGCACCCGGAGGGGACGTCGGCCCCACCGGTCGTGCACTCTGCGAGGTGCTCGTCCAACGCGGTCTGAGCCGCCTCCGTCGCCTCGGGGAGCAGAGCCGCATCGAGCGACACCGCCGCCGACTCCCCGGGCAGCACGATCACGTCCGCCTGACCCGAGAGAAGGTCGCGGGGTGCCGGGGTGACCGTGTAGACCGCCGGGAATAGGGCGACCTTCTCGCCGATCGCGAAGGTCGCGTCGCCGATCCTGACGAAGGACCCCGCCGTCGTATCGGCGCGCAGGGATCCGAGGCCGGCGGCGTCGATGCGCCAGCTGCCCTCGACCTGCGACAGCGGCAGCGACGCGGTGTGCCTCTCGCCGGCGAGCACGAAGGCGACCTCCGCTGTCGCGGTGTCACCGCTCTGCTCCACCGCGGTCGTCGTCACATCCCCGATGCGCTCGTCCGCGGCGGCGAATGCTGTCAGGGCGGTCTCCGGCGCCGCTGTACTCACGGCGGCGAGGGCGGCAGCATCTCCGGACTCGAGCGCGCGCAGGTACGAGAGCGCCGTGTCCTCTGCCGACGCAGGACGACTCGACACCTGCCAGATCCACAGTCCGGCCCCGATGAGCAGCACCAGCCCGATCAGACCGGTGAGCACCCGCACGCCGCGCCGGGTCATCCGGTCTGCTCCCTGGCGTGCGCGTGCCGGCGCACGGATGCCGCGGCACCGCCGACGAGGGCGGAGTGGACAGCGTCCGCGGCGTCGCCCCAGCCCGACACCGACACGTGTTCCAGGCCCTGCCAGCTGGCAGCGAGCGCGATCTCCTGCGCCATCCGCTCCGCATCCTCCGGCCGCGACTGCGGCTCCCACCACGCCGACTGCACCTGAAGGGTCGACGCCGCGCGGTCCGCCTTGAGGTCGACCCTGGCCACGATCCGGTCGCCCACGAGCACGGGGAGGGAGTAGTAGCCGTAGCGGCGCTTCTCGGCCGGCACGTAGATCTCGATGCGGTAATCGAGGTCGAAGGCGCGCAGAGCGCGGTCGCGGAACCAGACCACCGGATCGAAGGGGGTGAGCACGGCGGCCGCGTCGACCCGGCGGGGGAGCACGGCGTCGCGGTGGCGCCAGGCGGGCAGCGGGCGCCCGCCGCGGTCCCACCCCCGCACCCGAACGGGAAGCAGCTCTCCGGACGCCGTGAGGTCCGCGATCGCCTGCGTGACCGCCGCTCGATCGCGGATCCGGTAGTAGTCGGCGAGATCGGACTGCGTTGCCACGCCGGACGAGCGGGCAGCACGACCGATCAGCGTGCGGATCGCCTCATCGCGCGGGATGTCCTGCAGCAGAATGCGCTCCGGGATCACCTGCTCGGCGAGTGCGTACGTGCGCTCGAAACCCCTGCGTCCGCTGATCGCCACGTCGCCGGTGCGCCAGAGGTGCTCCAGAGCGAGCTTGACGTCATCCCAGTCCCACCACGTGCCGCGTTCGCGCGGGGCGTCTGCACGGAGGTCGACGGGGCGGAGAGGTCCGCGCGTGCGCAGCTCGTCCTGCACCCACTGCACGGTGCGGGCGTTGCCGCTCATCCAGGAGTCCTCCGACGACCACCGGCGGCGGAAGTCGTCCATCCGGAACCGCCAGAGCGGCCAGTCGTCGATCGGGATGAAGGTGGCTTCATGAGCCAGGTACTCCACGTAATGGGTCGTGCGCGACAGGAAGACCCTGTCGAGGAGTGCGGGATCGTAGGCTCCCAGCCGCGACAGCAGAGGGAGGTAGTGCGAACGGGCGAACACGTTCACCGAGTCGATCTGGAGCACCCCGATGCGGTCCATCAGGCGATGGATGTGCGCGGCGGTGACCGAGCGCGGACGTGCGCGCGTGAAGCCTTGAGCGGCCAGCGCCATCCGTCGCGCCTGGGCGGGACTGAGAGTGTCTGTCACGCCGTCAGCGTATCGCCGGCCGACGACATCCGACTCGCGGCGACGAGCGCTCCCGTGATCGCCGTAGACTTGGGCGATGAGCGACGAGCAGCGGCCCAGGCTGAGGGATCTCTTCCGTCCGCGCCCGGTCACGACAGACCGCACGGTGACGACCGAAGCCGACGAGGCGGTGCCGATCACTCTGCGGGTCGCCGCGGGCTATGCCTGGCGGCTTCTGCTGATCGCCGCGGCCATCGGCGTGTTCATCTGGCTGGTCATGCTGCTCAAGCTGCTCGTGATCCCGCTCATGGTGGGCATCCTCATCACGGCTCTGCTGTGGCCGGCATTCGACTGGATGCTGCGTCACCGGTTCCCGCGGTGGCTGGCCATCCTGGTGTCGCTGCTGGGCACAGCCGCCATCGTCGGCGGACTCCTCTGGCTCGTCATCTGGCAGGTGCGCGTCCAGCTGCCCGACGTGCAGAAGAGCTCGGCTGCGGCGTTCGACGAGTTCCAGGTGTGGCTCCACGACGGACCGCTCAACCTGTCGGACACGCAGATCGCGAACTACCTCCAGCAGGGCCTCGACATGCTCAACGAGCAGGCGCAGGTGCTGTGGTCCGGTGCGCTCGCGATCGGCACGACGGTCGGCCACGTGGCAACCGGTGCCGTGCTCGCCCTGTTCATCCTCATCTGCCTGCTCGCCGATGGTGCGGGCATCTGGCGCTGGACGCTCAAGCTGTTCCCGCGCAACGGACGCCAGGCGGTCGACGGCGCCGCGCGCAACGGCTGGAAGACCATCGTCAACTACGCCAGGACGCAGCTCTTCGTCGCCACGATCGACGCGGTCGGCATCGGCCTCGGCGCGTTCCTGCTGCAGGTGCCGCTCGCGCTGCCCGTGGCGGTGCTGGTGTTCCTCGGTTCGTTCATCCCGATCGTCGGTGCCGTCGTCACGGGTGCCTTCGCGGTGTTCCTCGCCCTCGTCTACAACGGTCCCTGGATCGCGCTGTGGATGCTCCTCGTCGTGCTCGCAGTGCAGCAGCTCGAAGGACACATCCTGCAGCCGATCCTGATGGGATCCGCCGTGAAGGTCCATCCGCTGGCCGTCGTCCTCGTCGTCGCGGGTGGCGCCATGATCGCCGGCATCCCCGGCGCGCTGTTCGCCGTGCCGTTGGCGGCGTTCGTCAACGTCGCTGCGGTGACGTTGAGCACCGGGTCGTGGCGCACGGGCGTCGACCCGAGCGGAGATCTGATCTGGAGCACAGTACCGCGTGAGCGGAGACGGAGGAATCAATGAGCGAAGTCCCCAGCCTGGCCGAGTTCGAGTACGCAGCTCAGAGTCTGGCTGAGGTGATCTCGCACACGCCGACGCTGCCGTCGCGGGCCCTCTCCGACATCCTCGGGGCGCCTGTCGTGCTGAAGATGGAGAATCTGCAGCGCACCGGGTCGTTCAAGATCCGCGGTGCGGCGTACCGGCTGTCCCGCCTGAGCGCCGAGGAGCGCGCGCGCGGTGTCGTGGCCGCGTCCGCCGGCAACCACGCGCAGGGCGTCGCGCTCGCGGCGCAGGAGCTGGGCATCTCGGCCACGATCTTCATGCCGCTGGGCGTTCCCGTGCCCAAACTGCTCGCCACGCGCGGTTACGGCGCCGATGTCGTGCTCGAGGGTGAGACGGTCGCGACCTCGCTCCGACTCGCCGCCGAGTTCGCCGAGCGCACCGGCGCGGTGCTCATCCCGCCGTTCGATCACCGCGATGTGGTGATCGGTCAGGGCACGCTCGGGCTCGAACTGCTGCAGGACGCCCCCGACGTCGAGACGATCGTGCTCGGCATCGGCGGGGGAGGACTCATCGCCGGGGTCGCCGCCGCCGTCAAGGCCCGCGCCGCCGAGCTGGGCCGCACGGTCCGCATCATCGGCGTGCAGGCGGAGAACGCCGCTGCCGTGCCGCCGTCCCTCCAGGCCGGGCACCCCGTCGACATCGTCACGCGTCCCACGATCGCGGACGGCATCCTCGTCGCGCGTCCCGGCGCGATCCCGTTCGACATCATCAAGGACCTCGTCGACGAGGTGGTCACCGTGTCGGATGACGATCTCGCCCGCGCCATCCTGGTGCTGCTCGAGCAGGCCAAGGTCGTCGTCGAGCCCGCCGGTGCGGCGGGCGTCGCGGCGATCCTCGCGGGCAAGGTGCCCGCGACGGGCAAGACCCTGGCGGTGCTGTCCGGCGGCAACATCGACCCGCTCCTGCTGCAGCGCGTCGTCTCGCACGGGCTCGCCGCCTCCGGTCGCTACCTCACGATCCGCATCCCGCTTCCCGACCGCCCAGGACAGCTGGCACGGGTGTCCGAGCTGATCGCTGCGGCCGGCGCCAACGTGATCGAGGCGATGCACACGCGGCACGGTCACGGACTGCAGATCAGCGACGTCATCCTCGAGCTCAGCGTCGAGACGCGCGGGCCAGAGCACTCCGAGCACACGCTCGACACGCTGCGTGCCGCCGGGTTCGAGCCCATCCTCGTCCCGGATTGAGCCGCGCGACCCCAGAGACGCAGAACGCCCCTCCGACCACGGCCGGAGGGGCGTTCTTCGTCTGCGTGCGGAATCAGCCGGTGTACGTCTCGACGTTCACGATCTCGACCGCGATCGAGCGGCCGTTCGGAGCCTCGTACGACGACTTCTCGCCGACCTTGAGCCCGAGGATGGCCTGGCCGAGCGGGCTCGCCTCGCTGTAGACGTCGAGGTCGCTGCCTGCCGCGATCTCTCGGCTGCCGAGCAGGAAGACCTCTTCGCCGCCGGCGACGACGGCCGTGACGACCGTGCCGGGCTCGACGATGCCGCGGCTGGCCGGAGCCTCGCCGACCTTCGCGGTCTTGAGCAGCCCCTCGAGCGTGCGGATGCGGGCCTCCTGCTTGCCCTGCTCGTCCTTCGCCGCGTGGTAGCCGCCGTTCTCCTTGAGGTCGCCTTCTTCGCGGGCGGCCTCGATGCGCTTGGCGATCTCCTCGCGACCGAAGGTGGACAGGTGCTCCAGCTCGGCGACGAGACGGTCGTACGCTTCCTGCGTGAGGAAGGGAACCTGAGCGTCGGTGGACATGACGAAGCTCCTTCTTTCGGTATCCCGGCCACGGACTGCGGGGGATATGCCAAGACGCCCCGGCACGGTGCCAGGGCGTCGTCTGTCTGCGAAGAGTCTAAGCGACCCAGCAGGTGTTCACCAAACCTGTGGTGGCCGCGGCGACGGTCGGCACGGTGGTGGAGACGGCCGTCGAATGGCTGTCTCCCGCGGCGATGTCGACCAGCTTCCAGCCGACGACGCCGAACTCCTCATCGAGAGCCTCGACGATGCACACCACGTCCTTGCCCTGCACTCCGGTCACCTGGAACCGGACGTCCACGGAATGCTCATCGACCAGGTCGAAGCCCAGATCGTCGGCGTCGACGGAGGACATCGATTGGTTCACGGTCATCCAGCTGAACGCTCCGACCACGAGTGCGGCGATGACGATTCCCACGATCCAGGGTCCCCGACGCTTCCGCGTGCGGCCGTATCGGTCGTCGAGCTGTGCTGCTGTCGTCACGGGAGGGGTCTTCCGGTCGTTAGGCTGGTACTTCCAGGTTATGCGACCTGCGCACGAAAGGCCGACACATGCTCGCTCTGACCGAGACCCCGATGCCGACGCCCACGATGACGGTGGCACCGGAGGCGGTCACCCCGGGGTTCGTCGGTTTCGCGGTGATCGTCTTCATCGTGATCGCGGTCATCCTGCTGATCTGGGACATGAACCGCCGTATCCGCAGGGTGCGCTATCGCGAAGAGGTGCGCGAGGAGCTCGACGCGGAGGAGGCCGCGCGCGCCGCCGACGAGGCCACTGAGACGGATGCCGACCTTCCGATCGTCCGTGAGGGCGACGACGGCGACGAGCGCACGTGACGCGACAGGCGTGACGATGCTGTTCAGTGCATCGTCATGCCTCCGGTGACGTTGAGTCCCTGCCCCGTCATGTAGCCGGCGAGATCGCTGGCCAGGAACAGGGCGACTCCGGCCACGTCCTGCGGGGTCCCCGTCCGTCCGAGCGGAACCTGGGAACGATCCTCTGCGGCGACCTCCTCGGCGGACATCCCACGGATGGCGCCGCCTTCGATGCGCTCGCGGTGCTTCATGGGCGTCTCGATGATCCCCGGGCAGATCGCGTTCACGAGGATGCCGCGCGGAGCCAGCTCGACCGCCATGCTCTTCGTCACCCCGAGCACCGCGTGCTTCGACGCCACGTATGCGGTCATCCCGCGATAGCCGTTCTTACCGGCCTGTGAGGCGATGAAGATGATCCGTCCCTTCCGATCGGCGGCGACGAGGCGCGTGGCCACGTGCTTGGCCACCAGGAACGAGCCCTTCGCGTTGACATCGAGGTTGCGATCCCACTCCTGCTCGGTGGTCTCCGTCGCGAAGGCCAGAGTCGAGGTCCCCGCGGCCGTCACGACGACGTCGACAGGGCCCACGTGCTCCTCGATCGCATCCAGTGCGGCGACGACGGCGTTCTCGTCCGACACGTCGAGACGCACCGTCCATTCCCGCTCCCGGCCCTCGTGCAGTCCTCCCTCTGCAGCGCTGAGGTCCGCTCCGATGACGGTCGACCCGGCCGCGAGGAAGGCATCGACGATGCCGGCCCCGATGCCGCTCGCCCCGCCGGTGACCAGGACCACGCGTCCGCGCAGCTCCTCGAACACGTCAGACGCCCACGCGGGAGAAGGCGTCCAGGCTGATGCCCTGGGAGAGGATCCGCTTCGACCATTCGCGTGCGCTGTGCAGGCTGTGGTCGCGGTAGTTCCCGCAGCTGATCTCATCGACGCCGGGGACCTGCTCCCACGTGATGTCGGTGGCGATCGCCGCGAGGCTCTCGCGCACGGCATGCGCGACGTCGGCGACGGCCGGCTCCCCCCAGGTGATGAGATGGAATCCTGTTCGGCAGCCGAACGGGGAGATGTCGATCACGCCGTCCAGGTGGTCACGCAGCAGGCTCGCCAACAGGTGCTCGATGGTGTGCAGACCAGCGGTCGGGATCTCGCCCTCGTTCGGCTGCACGAAACGGACGTCGAAGTTCGAGATCGCATCCCCGCGCGGCCCCTTCTCGACCGCGATCAGGCGGATGTAGGGCGCGAGGACCGCGGTGTGGTCGAGGGTGAAGCTTTCGACTTCGGCCATGGGGATGTTCCTTTCAACGGGGGGGGCGAGGGGATGGTGTGCGAGCACGACGTTGTCGAGCCGGGACTGACGGACTTCGAGGGCGTGCATGGTGGCGATGAGATCGGCGGCGGACGGCGGGGGAGTGAGGAGGCGGGCGCTCGAGTGCTCTCCTGTCGCGATCTCGGCGATCGTGTCGAGCGTCGCGGGATCCTGCACCGAGAGCCCGAGGTCCGCCAGCGAGCGGGGAAGTCCCAGGGCCGCGTACAGCTCGTTCATGCGGTCGATCTCCTCCCAGCGGCGCTCGTAGGCGAGCTGCACGAGGATGCCGTACGCGACCTTCACTCCGTGCAGGAGGTCGCGCGTCGGCGCGAAGGCACTGAGGGCGTCACCGATCGGATGTGCGGCGGTGGCACTGCCGGCTTCGGCGCCGAGCGCGCCGACGAGGCCGGCCGTGATCACGCACGCTTCGGCGAGCATGGTCCACGCATCGCTGCGGACTCCTCGGCGCATGTCATCGACCGCCGTGATTCCGTGGCGGGAGATGAGTTCTCCGCAGCGCGCAGCGGCCAGCCCGCCGAACGCCGTCAGCGTGTCCGCGGAATCTGATCGATCGAATGCCGCGCGGGTCTCGACGTGCTTGGCGATGGTGTCCGCGATGCCGGAGACGAACAGCGCGACGGGCGAGTCGAACACGATCCGCGGATCCAGCAGCAGTCCACGGGTCGGTGTGTCCCAGATCTCGTGGCCGAGGTGACGATGTTCCTCGTCGTAGTACACGCTGACTGCCGACCACCCCGAGCACGTGCTGACGAGCGTCGGCACGAGGTAGACGGGCACGGAGAGCGGATGCCCGACCGCCTTTGCGGTGTCGAGCACCTTTCCGCCGCCGATCCCCAGCACCGCGTCAGCGCCTCTTGCCGTGGCGAGGTGCTGAAGGCGGGCGATCTCGGCGGGGCTGCATTCGCTCGTGAACCCGGCATCGATGATCTCGACGGTGCCGAGATCAGGAAGGAACGGCGTGGCGGCGCGAAGAGCCTGGGCGCCGTGCACCCACAGCACCCGGGTGACGCCGTCTCGGCGCAGCAGCTCGGGCAGCTCGTCGATCGCGCCGATGCCGGAGTGCACGATCGCGGGCCCCGGTCGCACACGCGCACGCGTCATCGCCGTGCCCCCTTCGCCACGGCGAACCGCTCGACGAGCTCGTGGAGACGATCCTGCGGATGCACGAGGCTGATGCGGATGAAGCCGGCGCCACCGGCGCCGAAGCCGCTGCCAGGGGCGACCGCGACGCCGTGCTCGGCGAGCAGGCGGTCCGCGAAGGCGACATCGTCGTCGCCGCCGAGCCCCACCCACACGAAGAAGGTTCCGGCCGGGGCGACCACGTCCCAGCCCTGGGCGACGAGCGCATCGACGACGAGGTCGCGGCGGGCGAGATACGTGGTCACGAGGTCGTGCGCGACCTCCTGATCCCCGTCCAGAGCCGCGGCCGCGGCATCCTGCGTCGCTCCGAAGATGGTGCTGAAGGCGTGTGCCTGGTACCTCCGCATCGCTGCGATGAGAGGGGCAGCGCCGACGGCGAAGCCGATCCGCCATCCGGCCATGTTGTAGGTCTTGGAGAGCGTGGAGACCTCGACCGTTCTGGTCGTGTCGACCGTCAGTGCCGAGAGGGGGCGTGCATCGTAGCCGAGCGACGAGTAGGCGAAATCGTTGATGAGGACGGCGCCGAGTCGTGCGCTCTCCGTGATCGCGTCGTCGAACGTCGATGCGGTGGCGACTGCTCCGGTGGGGTTGTGCGGGTAGTTGAGCAGGATCGCCGCCGCGTCGTCGAGATCGCTCAGCGCGGCGAGATCCGGCTGGTATCCGCGCGCTCGATCCAGCGGCACCGTGCGCAGTTCGGCGCCCGCGAGCTCGGCCGCTGTCGCATAGGCGGGGTATCCGGGATCGGGCACCACGAGCGTGCGCCCCGGGTCGACGAGTCCGAGTATCGCGGCCATCAGTGCCTCATGCGAGCCGTGGAACGCGGCGATCTGCGTGTCCGGATCGAGCAGGACGCCGTGATCCTCCCGATACCGCGTCGCGATCGCGTGTGAGAGCGCGGGGCGCACCCGGTACGCGGGGTATCCGTGGTTGGCGGGATCAGCCACCGCGGCCTGCATCGCCGCGACGATGTGCGTCGGAGTCGGCAGATCGGGGTTGCCCTTGGACACATCGATCACGTCCAGGCCCGCCGCGCGCGCCCGAGCGACGGCGCCGTCGAGCGCACCGAAGAAGTTCGGAGGCAGGTTCTCGACCCGTGCCGCCGCGCGCAGCACCGTCATCGACGTCTCAGCTTCCGGGCGAGGCGGGTGCCGAACAACTGGATGAGCTGCACGATCACGACGAGCGTCACCACGGTGACGAGCATCGTGATCCCATCGAATCGCTGATACCCGTAGGAGATCGCGAGATCTCCGATTCCGCCGGCGCCCACCGTTCCCGCCATCGCGGTCGCATCGAGCAGGCCGATCGTCGCCGTCGTGAGGGCGAGGACGAGAGAGCCCCGTGCTTCCGGGAGCAGAAACCGCACAAAGATCTGCACGGGTGTCGCACCCATCGACTTCGCGGCTTCCACGATGCCCTCGGGAACCTCGAGCAGGGAGTTCTCGACGAGCCGCCCGATGTAGGGCGCGACCATGAGGATGAGGGGGACCAGCGCGCCGTTCACCCCGATGGACGTTCCGACGACCAGTCGGGTGAACGGGAGGATCGCCACGAGCAGGATGATGAACGGGAGTGACCGCACGACGTTGATGAACGCGTTGAGCACGAAGGAGACCACCGCGTTGGGGAGTACCCCTGCGGGGCGGGTCACCACGACGGCGATGCCGAGGAGGATGCCGAGGATCGACCCGAAGAAGAGCGAGATCCCCAGCATGTATAGCGTCTCGCCGAGCGCTTCGAAGAAGAGCTCGGGAGTGAGCAGAGTGTCGATCACAGGATGACCTCCTCGACGCTGACGATCCTGTCGGACAAGTAGCGGAAGGCGGCCTGGCGCTGGCTGTCGTCACCCTCGACCTGGACCACCATGTGGCCGACCGTGCGGTCCTGGATATCGGTCATGTCGGCGTGCAGGATGTTCACGCGCAGGCCGAAGTCGGAGATGAGAGCGCCGACGATCGGACTCGTCACCTCCTCGTCGATGAACCTCAGCCGCCACAGCGGGTCGCCGCCCACGGCACGTCGCACCCGGTCCGGGAGCTCGTGCGGGATGACGGTTCCGACGAACGCCTGCGCGATCGCGGTCTGCGGGCGCACGAAGACGTCCATCACCGTGCCCTGCTCGACGATGCGTCCGCCCTCCATCACGGCGACGGAGTGACAGAGGTTCTTGATCACGTCCATCTCGTGCGTGACCACGAGGATCGTCGTTCCGTACTCCCGGTTCACCCTTCTGAGCAGGTCGATGATCTGGAGGGTGGTCGAGGGATCCAGGGCACTCGTCGCCTCGTCGCACAGCAGCACCGCGGGGTTGCGGATGATCGCGCGTGCGATTCCGACGCGCTGTTTCTGGCCGCCGGAGAGCTGGCCGGGGTAGGCGCCGAGTCGCGAACCGAGTCCCACGAACTCCAGCGCCTCTGTGGCGCGCTCGCGGGCCTCGCGTCGTGCGACGCCGTCGAGTCGCAGCGGCAGGGCGACGTTGTCCAGGACCGACACGGTGTCCAGGAGCTGGAACTGCTGGAAGATCATGGCGGTGTGCTTGCGCGCCGCGCGCAGCTCGGCGGTCGACAGCGAGGCGAGATCGACTCCATCCACCTCGACGATCCCGGACGTCGGCGCTTCCAGCGCGTTGACCATCCTGACCAGGGTGCTCTTGCCGGCGCCGCTGTGTCCGATCACGCCGAAGATGTCTCCGCGACGAACCTCGACGGTGACATCGTCGAGGGCGGTGAGCTGTTCACCGCCGCGTCCGTAGCGACGCGTCACCCCGACCAGGCGGACGGCGGTCGTCAGGGCGGACGCCGTGGCGCCGAGTTCCTGACCCGACGCCGTCATCAGCGCTCCAGAGCGGCCGGGAGGTGGTAGCCCTCGTACTGCGAGTTCGATGCGATGTACTCGGCGAACGCATCCGACTCGTACGCCGCCTCGATCGCCTTCGCCCAGTCGGTGTCGAGGTTCTTCTCATCGACGGCGACGACCACGGAGAACTCGTCGGTGAGATCCTCGAGCTGCAGCGCGTCGGTGAGCTTGAGGCCTCCGGAGACGACGAAGTTGCCCTGGATCACGCTGTAGTCGACGTCTGCCAGGGCGGGGACCTGCTGTGCGTTCTCCATCTCCACGAAGGAGAGGTCGTGAGGGTTCTCGACGACATCGGCCAACGAGGTCGTGGCCGGGTAGATGTCGTCGGACAGGGTCACCCAGTCGATCGACTCGAGCACCTTGAGCGCACGGTACTGGTTCGCGGGCTGGTTCGGCACGGCGACGGTTGCCCCCTTGCCGACCTCGTCCAGGGTGGCCTTCTTGCCGCCGAACAGCGCCATCGGCGGTCCCGGCACCTGCACGAGCGCCGCGTTGGAGAGGCCCTCCTGCTGGTTGATCGCCTCGAGGTAGACCGGGTGCTGCATGATGTTTGCGTCGATCTCTCCATCGCTGAGTGCGACGTTGACGATGACGCCGTCGGTGAAGTCCTTCGTCTCCACCGCGTAGCCCTCCTCTTCGAGGATCGGCTCGATGCCCTCGGTGAACATCTCGAGGTAGGGGCCGGGGTTGAAGCCGATCGTGATCGTCTTCTTCTCCGCGGCGGTCGAGCCGCCGTCGGCCGACGTCGACGGCGCCGAGGAGCAGCCGGCCGCGAGGACGGCGACGAGGGCGGTGGTTGCGGACAGGGCGATGACGCGGCTGGTGCGACGCATGGGAGACTCCGGGGAACGAGGATGGGCGGGCCTCTCGAACCTAACGGCCGAGATGACCTGCGATGACATCCTGTTACGAACCGTGTCGAAACGATCCGGCACGCGGTGCCCCGCCTCGAAGGATCGCTAGAGAGGCACGCCCAGCGAGGGGGACAGGGGCGCCAGCGCGATGAGCAGGCACGCGGTCCAGTGGCACAGGAATGCCAGCACCGTGCAGACGTGGAAGATCTCGTGGAAGCCGAAGTGGCCGGGCCACGGGTTGGGCTTCTTGAGCGCGTAGATGACGGCGCCGCCGGTGTAGAGCAGCCCGCCGACGATCACGAGGATCATCATGGCGACGTTGGCCGCGAACAGGTCGGCCATGAACATCACCGCAGCCCACCCCATCAGCAGGTAGAGAGCGACGTAGAGCCAGCGAGGGGCGTGGATCCAGAAGACGCGGAACAGGATGCCGATCACGGTGCCGCCCCAGACCAGGCTCAGCAGCAGCGTGCCCTTCCCCGGGGGGAGCGCCAGCGTGGCGAGCGGAGTGTAGGTCCCGGCGATCAGCAGGAAGATGTTGGCGTGGTCGATCCGCTTCAGGATCAGCTTGACGCGGGGCTTCCAGTCGAAGCGGTGGTAGAGGGCGGAATTGCCGAAGAGGAGCAGCGAGCTCGCCATGAAGACCGCGGCCGACCATTTCGCCGCGCCGCCCTGGGCGACGATGATCAGCACGATGCCGGCGACGATGGCGACGGGGAACGTTGCGGCATGGATCCACCCGCGCCAGGTCGGACGGATCTCCGCCGCTGCGTCGTCGACGGCGGCGGCATCGAGGAGCGGCAGCTGAGGGAGGTCCGCGCCGGCGGATTCGGGTGTGCTCACAGCCTCACTCTAGGTGGGTCCGCATGCCCGCAGCCGTACATATCCTCAGCTTCCCGGCGGTCGGCACGGTAGCGTAGGGAGGTGATTTCACGCGAGAGCCAGGGGCGAGGGCCGCTGTATCGGCTCTACAGCAATCGGCTGCGCCGCCAGCTGGATTCCGCCTCCGTACCGCACCACGTCGCCATGATGATCGACGGCAATCGTCGCTGGGCTCGACAGCTCGGCTACACCACGCCGGCAGAGGGGCATCGGGCCGGTGCGGCCAAGATGCACGAGTTCCTCGGATGGTGCGACGAGCTGGGCGTGCGCGTGGTCTCGCTGTACCTGCTCTCGAGCGACAATCTGCGCAAGCGCGACTCCGCGGAGCTGGCTGATCTCATCGAGATCATCGCCGAGCTCGCCGAGGCGCTCTCGCGAGAGGGCAACTGGCGCGTGCAGCACGTCGGCCGCGCCGACATCCTCCCTCCCGAACTGGCCCGCGTCCTCGCCGACGCGGAGGAGCGCACCAAGGGACACACCGGACTACACGTGAACCTGGCTGTGGGATACGGAGGGCGCAACGAGATCGTCGACGCCGTGCGCAGCATCATCGTCGCGCATGAGGCGTCCGGCGGCACGCTGGAGGATCTGGCGGCGCATCTCACGCCCGAGATGATCGGGGAGCACCTGTACACGGGCGGGCAGCCGGATCCCGATCTCGTCATCCGCACGAGCGGAGAGCAGCGGCTCAGCGACTTCCTGCTCTGGCAGAGCGCCCACAGCGAGTTCTACTTCGTCGAGGCACTCGGCCCCGACCTGCGTCAGGTCGACTTCCTGCGCGCGATCAGAGACTATGCGGATCGCGATCGGCGCTTCGGGCGCTGACTCGTCACCGCCCCGACGGTGGCGACGTGCCACAATGACGCGGTGAGCGCTATCGACGACTACCTCGACACTTTCGACAGCGAACCCGGCTACCTGAACTGGGCGGCGTTCGGACCGCTGTCGACCTCGGTCCGCGAGGAGATCTTCGCGGACGCGGATCTGCTCGGCAGCGGAAGGCCCTCCTCCCTGGCACTGGTGGGAGAGCGCCTGGGACAGGCCCAGGAGATCGTCGCCGAGCTGCTCGGTGCGGATGCGGCCGATGTCACGCTGCAGCCGTCGTCCACACAGGGCCTGGCGCATGCGCTCTACGGGATGACGGGCGCGGTGGTCGCCTCGCGCGCCGAGTTCCCCAGCGTCAGCGTGACCCTGGAACGGGCGGGGGCGGCGTCGCATGGCGCGCTGGTGCCCCGGTGGATCACGCCGGAGGACGGTCGGGTGACCGCCGATGCCGTCGCGGAGGCGCTGGACGCCGACGTCACGGCGCTCGCTGTGAGCCACGTCGACTTCCGCACTGGATTCCGCGCCGACCTCGACGCGCTGCGCGAGCTCATCGGCCCCGATCGCCTGCTCATCGTCGACGCCGTGCAGTCGTTCGGGGTGGTCGATGTCGACTACTCCGTCGCCGATGTGGTCGTCGGGCACGGCTACAAGTGGCTGCGTGCGGGGCGCGGGACGGGGTTCGCCCGGTTCTCGCCGCGCGCTCGAGAGCGGATCGCACCGGTGCTGAGCGGGATCACCGGGACAGCGGGTTCTGGCCTCGCCGTCGACGACCTGCCGGCGCCGGCGGCATCCGCCCGCGCCTACACGGTGAGCGGACCCGACACCCTTGCGGCAGGGCGGCTCGCGATCGGGGCGCGTGACGTGCGCGACGCCGGCGTCGCGGCGATCGAGAGCCGGCTCGCTGACCAGGTGGATGCGGTCCTGGAGATCGCGGATCGGCACGCGATCACCGTCGCCTCGCCGCGTGAGCGCGAACGGCGCGCGGGGATCGTGACGCTGACTCCGCAGGAGCCGGCGCGCCTGGCGGCGGCTCTGTCCAACGCGGGGGTCGTGGTCACGGCGCGGGGAGCATCGGTGCGTGTCGCACCGCACGCCGGCACCGATCGGGCCACGATCACGCTTCTCGACGAGGCGCTGGCGGCCTTCGGCAACGAGACGTTCATCAGCTCGTAACGAATCGCTGGCGTGTCTACGCACTGATATGTCGGTGACTGGTCGTACCTTCTAGGCATCGGGCAAGGAGCCCGGTCGAGTCGGCCTTCAGGTTAGCGACTCGTGGCCCCTGGTCGACTCGTTTCGAATAGCCGGGAATTCTCCCGGGTCGGGAGTGGGTCGTGACCTCACGTACAGCGCAGCAGTCCACCAGCACCGCGCAGCAGTCCACCCGTAAGACGACGGCAAGGCGAGCAGCCTCCGCAGAGCCTGATCAGGACCTGCGGACGTACGTGCTCGACACGTCCGTCCTGTTGAGCGATCCGCAGGCGTTCTTCCGCTTCGCAGAGCATTCGGTCGTGCTCCCGGTCGTCGTCATCTCGGAGCTCGAGGGCAAGCGCCACGATCCGGAGATCGGCTACTTCGCCCGGCAGGCGCTGAGGCACCTCGACGACCTGCGCATCGAGCACGGCCGGCTGGACTTCCCGGTGGAGGTCGGCGAAGGCGGCACGCTGCGCGTCGAGCTCGCCAACACCGACTCCTCTGTCCTCCCCGCCGGCATCCGGCTCAGCGACAACGACACCCGCATCCTCTCGGTCGCGATGCACCTCGCCCAGGACGGACAGGACGTCACGATCGTCTCCAAAGACCTGCCGATGCGCGTGAAGGCGGCCTCGCTCGGTCTGCGCGCGGAGGAGTACCTCGCCGAGCAGGCGGTGGACTCGGGCTGGACCGGGATCACCACGCTCGATCTCTCCGGAGACGACATCAGCGACCTCTACGAGAGCGAGGTCGGGATCAGTGAAGATGCGCGTGGTCTGCCGATCAACACCGGCCTCATCATCCACTCGGAGCGGGGCTCGGCACTCGGACGAGTGACAGGCGACGGCGAGTACCGCCTGGTGCGCGGCGACCGCGACATCTTCGGGATGCACGGACGCTCCGCGGAGCAGCGGATCGCCATCGACCTGCTGCTCGACCAGGAGGTCGGCATCGTCTCCCTCGGCGGACGCGCCGGCACCGGCAAGTCGGCGCTCGCCCTCTGCGCCGGCCTCGAGGCGGTGCTGGAGCGTCAGCAGCAGAAGAAGATCATCGTGTTCCGCCCGCTCTTCGCGGTGGGCGGTCAGGAGCTCGGCTATCTCCCCGGTGACCAGGGCGAGAAGATGGGGCCGTGGGGGCAGGCGGTCTTCGACACGCTGGGCTCCGTGGTCTCGGGCAACGTGGTCGAGGAGGTCATCGAGCGCGGCCTGCTGGAGGTGCTCCCGCTCACGCACATCCGCGGACGCTCGCTCCACGACGCCTTCGTGATCGTGGACGAGGCGCAGTCGCTGGAGCGCAACGTGCTCCTGACGGTCCTGAGCCGGATGGGGCAGAACTCCCGGGTGATCCTCACGCACGATGTCGGCCAGCGCGACAACCTGCGCGTCGGCCGCCACGACGGCATCGCGAGCGTGATCGAGACCCTCAAGGGACACGACCTGTTCGGACATGTGACGCTGATGCGCTCGGAGCGCTCGGCGATCGCGGCCCTCGTCACCGAGCTGCTGGAGGGCGGAGAGCTCAGCTGACGTCGGAGAACGGAACAGCGGATGCCGTGCACTCGGCATCCGCTGTTCTGCGTTCGCCGCGAGACAGGCCGGTCGGCGCAGACGGAAACGGCGGATGCCGCGAGGAACGAGTCCCCGCGGCATCCGCCGTGTGTCATGCGTCGATGATCAACCCGGGTGGGTCATCGACAGCAGGTCGAGCTTCTCGTCGAGCTGCTCGAGCGTGAGGTCGCCGCGCTCGACGTAGCCGAGGTCGATCACGGCGTCGCGCACCGTGATGCCCTTGGCGACGGAGTGCTTCGCGATCTTCGCGGCAGCCTCGTACCCGATGAGCTTGTTCAGCGGCGTCACGATCGAGGGGCTCATCCCCGCGAACGCGGCGGCGCGCTCGAGGTTGGCCTGCAGGCCGTCGATGGTCTTGTCGGCCAGCACGCGCGAGGCGTTCGAGAGCAGACGGATCGACTCCAGCAGGGCCGTGCCCATCACCGGAATCGCGACGTTCAGCTCGAAGGAGCCGGATGCTCCGGCCCACGCCACGGTCGCGTCGTTGCCGATGACCCGGGCGCACACCATGAGCACGGCCTCCGGGACGACCGGGTTGACCTTGCCGGGCATGATCGAGGAGCCCGGCTGCAAGTCGGGGATGTGGAGCTCGCCCAGACCCGTGTTGGGGCCGGAGCCCATCCAGCGCAGATCGTTGTTGATCTTGGTCAGCGACACCGCGATCGTGCGAAGGGCCCCGGATGCCTCGACGAGACCGTCGCGGTTCGCCTGCGCCTCGAAGTGGTCCTTGGCCTCGGTGATCGGCAGCTCGGTCTCGGCCGCGAGCAGCGCGATGACCTTCTGCGGGAAGCCGAGGGGCGTGTTGATCCCGGTGCCGACCGCGGTGCCGCCCAGCGGAACCTCGGCGACGCGGGGGAGAGCGGACTGCACGCGCTCGATGCCGAGACGGATCTGGCGGGCGTAGCCGCCGAACTCCTGGCCGAGCGTCACCGGAGTGGCGTCCATCAGGTGCGTGCGACCGGACTTGACCGCGTCCTTCCATAGCTCCGCCTTCGCCTCGAGTGCCACCGCGAGGTGGTCGAGGGCGGGGATGAGCGTGTCGATGAGGGCCTGCGTCACGGCGATGTGCACAGACGTCGGGAACACGTCGTTCGACGACTGCGAGGCGTTCACGTGGTCGTTGGGGTGCACGTTCGCGCCGAGGATGCGGGTTGCGAGCGTCGCCAGCACCTCGTTCATGTTCATGTTCGACGAGGTGCCGGAACCGGTCTGGTACGTGTCGACCGGGAACTCGCCGTCGTGGGCACCGGAGGCGACCAGGTCTGCGGCCTGAGCGATCGCATCGGCGATGGCCCCGTCCAGGGTGCCGAGCTCCTTGTTGGCGAGCGCAGCGGCCTTCTTGATGCGGGCGAGGGCGGCGATCTGCGTTGACTCCAGCCCCTTGCCCGAGATCGGGAAGTTCTCCACGGCGCGCTGCGTCTGCGCTCCGTAGAGCGCGTTCACGGGCACGCGCACTTCACCCATGGTGTCGTGCTCGATGCGGTAGTCGCTGTCGGTCATTCCGATGCCTCCTGAGATTCGGGGTCGATCCCCACAGTGATGACGGGCACGGCCGTGCCCTCGGCCAGACGGTAGTTGGCGCCGACGATGCCGAGACGGCCCTCGGCGACGGCGTTGCTGATCAGCTCGGATGACTGGAGCAGATCGGCCACGGTGTTGCGCAGGTGCTCCTGGCCGACCAGCTCGGCGTCGATCTCGGCGACGGTGGTTCCGCCGTTCTCGACCAGCACCTTGCGGGCGGCGGGAACGATCGGGGAGATGAGCTTCCAGATGTGCGGGGGGAGCGGGGCCGCGTCGATCGCGGTGCCGTCGATCGCAGCGCGCACCGCACCGCAGGAGTCGTGCGCGAGCACGACGATGAGAGGGACGTTGAGCACCGCGACGGCATACTCCAGGCTCGCCACGATCGACTCGCCGATCACCTGGCCGGCGTTGCGCACGACGAAGAGGTCGCCCAGGCCCAGGTCGAAGATGATCTCGGCGGCCAGACGGGAGTCCGAGCAGCCGAACAGCGTCGCCACCGGGTTCTGCGCGGCGGCGAGGTCCTTGCGGCGGGCCACGTCCTGGTTCGGGTGGCGAGGCTCGTCGGCGACGAACCGACGGTTGCCTTCCTGCATCTGCCGCCAGGCGGCCGCCGGGGTGAGATCGTGCGTCATTGTGCCTCCGAGAGTGCGCGGATCTGCGGAACGAGGGACTCGGCGAGCTCGGCGGTGGATGCCGCCGACCGCGCGCCGTAGAGAAGGAGGTAGTCGTCGCCGGCCTGCGTGCCGATGGCGTAGGTGATGTTCTGCTCGGCACCTGCGCCGCCGGGCTGGTAGACATCCCAGTCGAGGCCGTCGATGCGGACGGTGTCGGTCGGCGCGATGCCGTTCAGGCGCTGCGGAGCCCAGCTCGAGTCGGCGTCGAACGCCTGAGCGAGGCGGATGTACCCGCGCTCATCCTCGTCTGCCGGTGCCAGGGTCACGTCCCAGACGACGGTCGCCCCGCTCGTGAGCCCCGCGGCGTTGACGCGCCAGAAATCTCCGAGCTCAGGGACGATCACCGGACTGCCCATGGTCGACTCGACGTCGGCGGCGATGCCCGCGAGGTCGATCGTCTTGGCGTCGGTGGGCTCACCGCGGGGAACGGCGAAGATGATCACGGCGACGACGGCGACGGTGACCAGGAGCGCGGCGATCAGGCTCCGCATCGTCTGGCTCGAGCGATACGCCTTGCTGGACGCGGCCTTGCGGGCAGCGGTCTCCTCCGGAGTCTCCGGGCGGCCCAGCTCGGCGACGATGGGGGCCGGCTTGTTCATGACTCGTCCTCATCGGATGCGGCGGCGCGAGCGGCGTCGAGGCGGCGCTTCGCGCCCAGGAGCCACTCCTCGCACCGGGCGGCGAGGGCCTCCCCGCGCTCCCAGAGGGCGAGGGACTGCTCGAGGGTCGGAGCCCCCTGCTCGAGTTCCGCGACGACCTTGACCAGCTCGTCGCGGGCTGCCTCGAACGACAGCGTCTCCACAGGGGTGTCGTTCAGAGCGCTCACTCCTCCATCCTACGGCGTGCGGCTGACAGCCACGGCGCCAGGACAGCGGGGCGGTGCCGGCTCAGGAGTCCTCGGCGATCTCGCCCTCGGAGCGTGCGGCCACGGAACCTCTGTCGAGCGTGATCGTCAGAGCGCTGCCGGCGGGGGCATCCGCGGCATCACGCAGGATCACACCGCCGTCGAGGTGCGCGATCGCGTAGCCGCGTGCCAGCGTCGCGGCGGGCGAGAGAGCGCGCAGCGACGCACGGAGCTCGCTGGTGCGACGGCCCGCGGAGTCGAGGTGCCTGGTCATGGTCTCGCGGCCGCGGGAGAGGAGTAGCCACAGTTCCTGCGCCCTGGCGTCGATGATCGGGGCCGGGGAGCGCAGCACCGGGCGCGAGCGCAGCTGCTCCAGCTGGGCGATGTCGTGCGACAGGCGCTGCGTGATGCGTGTGGTCGACCGTGAGCGCAGCTGGGCGATCAGCGCGCGCTGCTCGCCCACGTCCGGCACGACCCGCTTGGCCGCGTCTGTCGGCGTGGACGCCCGCAGGTCGGCGACGTCGTCGAGCAGAGGATGGTCGTTCTCGTGCCCGATCGCGCTCACGATCGGGGTGGACGCCGCAGCGACCGCACGCACCAGGCGTTCGTCGCTGAAGCCGAGGAGCGTCTGCGGGTCTCCTCCACCGCGGGCGATGATGATCACATCAACCTCGGGATCGGCATCGAGGCGGGCCAGTGCGGCGAGGGTGTCGGGGACGCAGCGGTCGCCCTGCACCGCCGCGTACTCGGTGCGGAACCGCACCTGGGGCCAGCGCAGCTCCGCGTTGCGGTGCACGTCCTTCTCGGCATCCGACCGCTCGCCGGTGATCAGTCCGATCACGTGCGGGAGGAACGGCAGACGCTTCTTACGCGACTGGTCGAACAGTCCTTCCTGACGCAGCTGGGCACGCAGTTTCTCGAGCCGCTCGAGCTGGTCGCCCAACCCGACGTGCTTCATGGCCGACACCGTGAAGCTGAAGTCTCCCGCCTTGACGAAGTAGTCGGCCTTGACCGCCGCGACGACGTGATCGCCGACGCCGAGGTCGGAGGGGATGCGTCCGCGCACGCTCGACCACACGCGGATCGAGATCTGCGCATCGGACTGCGTGTCCTTCAGACGGGCGAAGACATTGCCGCCGCGCACGTTCCACGAGGTGATCTCGCCCTCGACCCAGACCGTGTTCCAGCGTGCGATGAAGTCACGGATCGTCCCGTTGAGCCGGGCGACGGAGGTGGGGGCCTCCGCCGTGGAATCGCGCGGAGCGACCGCATCGGCCGGGGGAGCTTCGCCCGCACCCGGTGCGGCTTCGAAGACTGTCATGCGCTGCCTGTTCTCCTGCCCCTGATCATCGTGTGTGTGCTCCCGGGCGAGTACACGGTCGCCCAGGCCTTTCCAGGTGAAGCGCCGGTAGAATCGAAGCGTGACCTCGACTGTCGTTCATCTCCCCGCCCCGCGCATCCCACGCGTGCGTGCGTCGTCCGGCCGGCTTCAGGATAACCCGGTCGTCGGACAGAAGCGGGTGCTGCTCGCTGCGCCCCGCGGGTACTGCGCCGGCGTCGACCGTGCGGTGGTCGCGGTCGAGAAGGCTCTCGAGCGTTACGGCGCTCCGGTGTACGTGCGCAAGCAGATCGTGCACAACATCCACGTCGTCACCGAGCTCGAGGCGAAGGGCGCGATCTTCGTGGAGGAGGTCGACGAGGTCCCGGAGGGGGCGCACGTCGTCTTCAGCGCCCATGGCGTCTCTCCTGCTGTGGTCACCGCAGCGTCCGACCGGGGTCTGCACGCGATCGATGCGACCTGTCCGCTGGTCACCAAGGTGCACCGCGAGGCCGTGCGCTTCGCCCGTGACGACTTCGAGATCCTGCTGATCGGCCACGACGGCCACGAAGAGGTCGAGGGGACGGCGGGTGAGGCGCCGGACCACGTCACGATCGTGAACTCGCCGGACGAGGCCGATACCGTCCAGGTGAAGGACCCGTCCAAGGTGGTCTGGCTGTCGCAGACCACGCTCTCGGTCGACGAGACCATGGAGACCGTGAACCGGCTGCGCACCCGTTTCCCCGAGCTTCACAATCCGCCGTCCGACGACATCTGCTACGCGACCCAGAACCGTCAGGTCGCGATCAAGAAGGTCGCCGCTGCGGCAGATCTCGTGATCGTCGTCGGCTCGTCGAACTCCTCGAACAGCGTGCGGCTGGTCGAGGTCGCGCTGGAGTACGGCGCGAAGGCGGCCTACCGCGTCGACTACGCCGAAGAGGTTCAGCAGGAATGGCTCGACGGTGTCGAGACGGTCGGCGTGACCAGCGGTGCATCCGTGCCCGAGGTCCTGGTGCGCGAGGTGCTCGACGCGCTCGATGACGCCGGGTACCGTGATGTCGAAGAGGTCAAGACGGCGGAGGAGGATCTGATGTTCTCTCTGCCGAAGGAGCTGCGTCACGACGCCTCAGGCCAGCGTGACGTTCGTGCGCTCGGGGGACGCGCGACCGGAGGAGGCGCGTAACGGTGAGCGCCGCGGAGGCGGAGCCGACCCTCATCGGGTCCGTGCAACGTGCACTCCGCCTCGTGGACATCGTCGCGAACTCTCCACGCCCCCTTCCCGTCAAGATGCTCGCGGCCATCACCGGTCTGACGCCCGGCACCACGTACAACCTCGTCCGGACGCTGATCCACGAGGGGTACCTCTCGTCGGAGCCGGATGGACTGGTGCTGGGCAGCCGATTTCCCGCCTTTCAGCACGAGACCGATGCGCGCGGCGTCTTCCTCGCCCGCGTGCGCGCCGCGCTGCGCGATGTGACGGACGAGCTGGGGGCGACCGCCTATCTCTCGCGCTTCGACGACGGCGAGATGCACCTGGTCGACATCGTCGATGCGGCGCACAATCCTCGTGTCGAGCTCTGGGTCGGGCTGCAGTCCAGTGCGCACGCGACCGCGCTGGGCAAGCAGATCCTGGCGGATCTCTCCGACGACGACCGACTCGACTACCTCTCGCGCCATCGCCTGGAAGAGCTGACTCCGCGCACGATCAAGGATCGCCGGACCCTGTTGACCCAGCTCGAGCATTCGCCGGGCTGGACGGTCGACCAGGAGGAGTATGTCATCGGCGCCACCTGCGTCGCGGTCCCTGTCATCGCGCCGAATGTCACGGCCTCGCTCGCCATCTCGCTGCCGTCCGACCGGGCGATCGTCGATCGCGCGCTGGTCTCCACACTGCAGAGCGCCGCACGTCGACTGTCGCTGCAGCTCGGCGCCGATTCCCTGGACGGGTCGAACCCCGGTGCCGAGTTCACTATCTGAAGAAACCGACCTGGTGTTAAGCGAAACGCTTTCCTATGATCAGAAGAGTAGTCGTCTGTGCAAACGGCACTACGGGTCTGCGGATTGTCCCCAGCTCTCCGAGACCCAGTTGGATGCGGAGCGTCCCCAGCGCTCCTCATCCGCGGCCCCGAGAGTCCCCAATTCTTCGGGGCCGCCATCGTTTCCGGGCCGTTCGACTGGCAGCCCGCTCACACGCGCGGCGATTAGCATGGCGGGATGAGCGATACACGGCCCCAGTACGGCGAACTCGCAACCCCGGAGGAGCAGCGACTCGCCGCCGGCCTGCCGCCGCTCGGCGAGGTGCAGCCTGCGGTCGCGGCTCCTGAGTCGACCCAGGAACATACGGCGGTGGAGCCCACCCGTCGCCGACCGGTGGATCGTTTCGTGACCGTCGCGTTGCTCGCATATGGACTCATCAACGTGGTCATGACCGCGATGTCGTATCTCGACCTTCCCGCGTCGATGAACCAGACCATGAAGATGCTCGGGATCGACGGCGAGTTCACCAACTTCGCACAGGGACGTCTCTGGGGGACCATCGCGGCGATCGTCCTGGTGGTCGGCTGGTGCGTCACGGCCGCTCTGTCGATTCGGCGGCTGCGCCGCGCGAAGCTGTCCTGGTGGGTGCCGATCGTCGGTGCCACGGTCACCCTGCTCATCACGTCGATCTGCATCGCCGTGCCGATGATGGGCGACCCCGCCTTCATGGCGTACGTGAGCTCCATCGGTCAGTAGCCGCCCGCGGGGGTCGGTACTGTCGAGACGTGCTTCAGAACAGTTTCGGCGTCCATGTCTCGTACGCTTCGGTCGATCGCGGTGATGGGTCCGATCCGAGGGCCGCGGCGGTCGGCGTCCTCGCCCGGCTGAGGGTCCCTGCCGGCCTGCGCGACGCGACCGGTGAGTGGGGCGACCAGCAGGAGGCTGTTCTCGCGATTCCGGTGACCGACGATGGTCGTGTGCTGACCCTCAGTGCGGATGACCGTGTCGAGCAGTCGTTGACGGCCGGTGCGCTGCGGGCCGCGTTCCAGGAGCAGCACCTCACGCTCTGGCTCGACGTGGACGGCGATCTCGCGACGCTGTCCGACGAAGACGCCGACAGGGATGACGATGTGCAGGTGACCGACGAGGCGGCTCTGCCGGCGGAGGTCGAGTCGGAGGCACTGCTCGATGCCGCGGCGTTCGAAGCGCCGGCCGTGCGGGTGTCGACGTTCTCGCACCGAGGACCCGCCGTCGCGCGGATCCTTGCGACGGCGTTCGGGGTGCCCGTCGACCACCGCGAATCCGGCGACTGGTCCCTGCAGCAGCTGGAGGCGTCGGAGCCGACCGGGTACTGGGTGACCTCCCGCGGTGACCTGCCGCTCGTCGAGTTGAACCGCGCCGAGTCCGCCAGCTGGTTCATCGTCACCACCGATGCCGGGGGAGGCGCCGTGCCGTTCTGGACCGACGCGGAACGAGACACCCGCGCGGTGCTCGACATCGACGCCATCACCGTCCCCGAGACCGCGGAGATCTACCGCCGATTGCTCACAGAGGGCGACGGCAGCAGGGACGAGCTCGCGGAGATCGCGGCGCGGGTCGCGCTGGACGTCGACGCCGCGCACCGTGCGCTGATGCCCGAGTCGCTGGGAGGCGTGGTCGGGGAGCGAGAACGACAGCAGGCCTTCATCGCGGCCTTCGGCGTGCCGTCAGACCTGATCGATGCCGCCTTCGACGACTCCGCGGCCCCTGTGGGGCGACGTTTCGTTCCGGTGGGTTGGGGGACCGCGCTGCGAGAGACGGCGATCGCCGGGATGGGAGAGGTCGTCTCGCTGACCCGCCGCAGCCGACCGCTCGCCCGTCTCGCCGAGGGCATGCGCCGCCGCCCGGTGTGGGCGCTCGCGCTGACGCTGAGCGAGCTCGGGGCGGGAGTGTGGGCCATATCCCGATCGCGCGGGGTGGTCAAAGGTCTGGGAGCGCTCCTCGTGATCGACGCGCTGATCGACGTAGCGATCTGGGTCACGCGCATCCGCCGGGGTCGTCGCGGCTAGTCGCCCGCTCCCCGGCGTTCACCGCAGACGACAGATGCCCCGACCATCCGGCCGGGGCATCTGTCGTAGGTGTTCGGTGCGTCAGCTCTGCGACTTGCCGTGCGAGCCCAGCTGACGGGTCGACTCGACCACGCGAGCGGCCATGGCCGTCTCGGCGACCTTGCCCCACGCGCGGGGGTCGTACAGCTTCTTGTTCCCGACCTCGCCGTCGACCTTGAGGACGCCGTCGTAGTTCTTGAACATGTAGTCCGCGATCGCACGCGTGTAGGCGTACTGGGTGTCGGTGTCGATGTTCATCTTGATGACGCCGTTGGCGACCGCGAGGGCGATCTCCTCGTCGGTCGAACCCGATCCGCCGTGGAAGACGAGGTCGAGCGGCTTCGCGCCCGTATTGTACTTCGCGGCGACCTGCTCCTGGATCTCACCGAGGAGCTCCGGACGCAGCTTCACGCCACCGGGCTTGTAGACGCCGTGCACGTTGCCGAAGGTGAGGGCGGCGATGTACCGGCCCTGCTCACCGAGACCCAGAGCCTGAACAGCCTGGTCGACGTCGGCGAACGTGGTGTAGAGCGCCTCGTTCGAGCCCTCGTGTGCCACGCCGTCCTCTTCGCCGCCGACGACGCCGATCTCGACCTCGAGGATGGCGTTGATGGCCTTCATGCGGGGGAGGAGATCCTTGGCGATCTCGATGTTCTCCGCGAGCGGCACGGCGGAGCCGTCCCACATGTGCGACTGGAAGATCGGGTTGCGACCGGCCTTGACCTCTTCTTCCGAAGCGGCGATCAGCGGCTCGACGAATCCGGCGAGGGCGTCCTTCGGGCAGTGGTCGGTGTGCAGCGCCACGGTGATCGGGTAGTTCTTCGCGACCTCGGTCGCGTAGCGCGCGAAGGCGAGGGCGCCCGTGGCGCGGGCCTTGACGGTGTGGCCGGCGAAGTAGTCGGCGCCGCCGGTGGTGACCTGGATGATGCCGTCGGAGCCGGCTTCGGTGAGGCCCTGCAGGACCGAGTTGATCGTCTGGGAGCTGGAGACGTTGAAAGCGGGGTACGCGAAGCCGCCGGCCTTCGCGCGGTCGAGCATTTCGGCGTACTGATCCGGGGTGGCGACGGGCATGAGAACTCCTGCGATTGGTGAGCCGGGACAGCAGTCACTCTATCGGGGCGCGCGGGCGGATGCCGAAGGCGGGAACGGCCTGCGGCACCCGAGCATCTGCTGTTCTGTTAAGAATCAAGATTCCTTCGTCGTAACGGCGGCGAAAGGAGGCGATTCTGCGCACATCGGTGGCTAGGCTGACCGCATGGTGAGTCTGACTGCTGATCTGAGCCCGCTTCGTCCCGACCGTAACCTCGCGATGGAGTTGGTGCGCGCTACAGAGGCGGCAGCCATCCGCGCCGTGCCGTTCATCGGTCGCGGCGCGAAGGAGGCTGCGGACGGCGCGGCCGTCGACGCGATGCGCGCGTTCCTCGGCACGGTCGACTTCCAGGGTCGCGTGGTGATCGGCGAAGGGGAGAAGGACAACGCCCCGATGCTCTTCAACGGCGAGGTCGTCGGCACCGGCCAGGGGCCGCTGTGCGATATCGCGGTGGACCCGATCGATGGGACCTCGCTGACCGCGGCCGGGCGCCAGAACGCCCTCTCGGTGATCGCGGTCTCCGATCGCGGCACGATGCTCGACGCGTCGACCGTCTTCTACATGGACAAGCTCGTCACCGGGCCTGCCGGAGTGGGGGTGGTCGACATCCGCCTCCCGATCGGTGAGAACATCCGCAAGCTCGCCGGCGCGCTGGGCAAGCCCGTCGACGAGATCGTCGTCTCGGTGCTCAACCGTCCGCGTCACGAGAAACTGATCCAGGACATCCGTGATGCCGGCGCCGGCACTCGCCTGATGAGCGACGGCGACGTGGCCGGCGGCATCAATGCGGCCCGTCACGACGCCCGCACCGACATGTGCGTCGGTGTCGGCGGCAGCCCCGAGGGCATCGTCACGGCCTGTGCCATCAAAGCTCTCGGTGGGCACATCCAGGGGCAGCTGTGGCCGCGCGATGACGAGGAGCGTCAGCGCGGGATCGACGCCGGGCTCGACATGGACCGCGTCTACGAGGCCGACGACCTGGTGAAGGGCAACAACACGATCTTCGTCGCGACCGGGGTCACCGATGGCCAGTTGGTCGCCGGTGTGCGTCGCGAGCGCGGTTACGTGTACACCGAGAGCGTCGTGCTGCGCGGTGCATCGGGCACCCTGCGCCGGATCGCTTCCGAGCACCTCGTCTCCAAGTGGCTGTAGGGCGGTAGGCGCCGTTTCCTGCCGTCGCCGGGCGTAGGAGCCGGTCGCGAAATCAGCTCTCGCCGCAGGTGCGCGCACAGTGCCGTGTCTGCCATCGTTACCGACCCGGTACCGCGCTTCGTGTCGCGGGTCCCCTGTTTGCAGGGGCACCGTGTCACAATTGTCACTGGGTTTGTCGCCGTCGACGGAGCCGCCAGGCACCGCAGGCACAGGAGGGCGAGCACATGGCAATTCAGCACCACAACGGTCCCACGGCCGCAGCGACGAAGATCGTCACCACGAACACCGGCCGTATTCTCCGGGTGAGCGCGGATGTCGACGCGGGTGGTGCAGTGGCCCCGGCAGCGCCTGTCGCTCCTGCCCCTGCCGTCATCGACCCGGCTCGGCGCGCGGATGTGCTCTTCCGCAAGCGCCGTGACGAGGGCCACGAGCTCAGCTCGTGGTGGATGATCGGCGCCTTCCTCGCCACCAGCGGACTCGTGATCGTCCTGCTGAGCGGCGTTCCCGGCGTTGCCTGACGACGGCGCCGCGCCTTCTCAGAGACTCTCTTCCTGCAGCCGCGCCCGGACGTCGCCCACATCGGCGCGCAGCGCGTCCGCATCCGGCTCGTCGGCAGCTCCGACCAGTTCGGGCGCGGTGAAGCGTCGCGCTGACGCGGTCACGACCTGCGGGGCAGCATCGAGCGTCGAGGCATCGATTCCGGGGAACTGCCGCGCCGTCACCAGCACGCGGTTCTCGAGGGAGCCCGCGAACTTGTTGTAGCTGTCGACGGTGCGCTCGAGGGCTCGCCGCAGGTCATCGGCGTGACCGGCGAGAACCCCGAGGCGGTCGTACAGCTGCGTGCCGAGGGTGAGCAGGCTCCGGGCCTCGGTCGATACCTCCTGCTGCGTCCAGGTGTAGGCCACGGTCTTGAGAACCGCCCAGAGGTTCACCGGTGAGGCGAGCGCGACCCGTTTGCTGAAGGCGTAGTCGAGCAGCGTCGGGTCTTCATCGATCGCGGCGGCGAGCAGCGATTCGCTGGGCAGGAAGCAGATCACGAACTCCGGGCTCGCGTCGAGTCCCGACCAGTAGGCCTTCTTCGCGAGGGCATCGATGTGGGCGCGCACCGCTTTGACGTGCTTCTGCATGTACGCGCGACGCTGCGGCTCGTGGGCGTCGCCGCCGGGCAGGGCGGAGGCCTCGAGATAGGCGTCGAGGGGGACCTTCGCATCGACGGGGATCGAGGTCCCTCCCGCCAGCCGGATGACCATGTCGGGGCGCCCCTGGCCGTGATCCGAGGAGATCGTGGTCTGCAGGTCGAAGTCCACGTGACGCGTGAGACCTGCCGCTTCCACGACACGGCGCAGCTGGGTCTCGCCCCACACGCCGCGTGTGGCGGTGGAACGAAGGGCCCCGGCCAGGGACTCGGTCGTCGCCCGCAGCGCCTCATCGGATTCCTGGGCGCGTCGCAGCTGCTCGGCGAGCGTGCCGAACTGCGCCTGCCGCTCCTGCTCGATGGCGGTGACCTTGCTCTGCATCTGCTGCAGGCTCTCCCGAACCGGTGCGAGCGCCGTCAGCACGGCGTTCTGCTGCTGCACGCGCTGCGCCTCGGCGCGTTGTTCGGCACGGGCGTGCTCGACCGCATCGCGGTACAGGTCGTACTGGCGGTCGCGATCGTCGCGCGCCGCCGCGAGCTCCGCCTCGGCGCGGGCGAGAGCGGCGGCACCACGGCCGGCGTGGAGCGCCCAACCCAGCGCACCGCCGGTCACGAGCGCCGCGAGGACGAGAAGAACGATCAGCGGGGCATCCATAGCCTCATGGTGCCGCAGGGGTCGGACATTCCGGCGCAGCGCGCCAGGAGGAGCAGAGGTCAGGCGACCGCGCGTTCGGGGACCGCCGCGGCCGGCGTGGTGACGCGCAAGCCGAGTGCGTCGGCCAGAGCGTCCACATCCGCAGCACCGGCACGCCACGCGGAGTCGATCACGATCTGCGCGCACGCGCGGGCATCCGCCAGGGCATCGTGGTGCGAGAACTCCGCGAAGCCGGCCGCGGCCGCTGCCACCGGCAGGCGGTAGGAGTCGAGCTGATACGTCTTGCGCGCGACCTGGAGGCTGCACAGCGAACGGTACGGCGGGCACACCTCTCCGGTCGCCTCAGAAGCGCGGCGCAACACGTTGAGGTCGAATCCGGCGTTGTGCGCGACCAGCACGTCGGCACCGGCGAAGTCGCACAGGCGGTCGAACTGCTCCGACCACGTGGCCGCGGAGCACACGTCCTCCGGCCGGATGCCGTGGATCCGCACGTTCCATTCCTGGAACTCGTCGTGACCGGCCGGGGGCTGGATCAGCCAGCCGGCGGTGGCGACGACCTCGCCGTCGCGAACGCGGACGAGTCCGACGGAGCAGGCCGAGGCGGGGCTGGAATTCGCCGTCTCGAAGTCGATAGCGGTGAAGTCCAGGGGCACGTCATCCACTCTCTCCCGATGATTCGGCGGCGCCAGGAGGACTCGCCGTAGGCTGGCGACATGACTGATGAGCGCGCGACATCCTTCGGTGCACAGGCGGGCAGCTACGAGGTCGGACGGCCCGAGTATCCGTTCGACGCCGTCGCATGGATGCTCGAGCGGATGCCCGAGGGGTCTCGGCGGATCGCCGACGTCGGCGCGGGGACCGGCAAGCTCACGCGCGCGCTCGTCGCGGCACCGGAGGCCGAGGTCGTCGCTCTGGACCCCGATCCGGCCATGCTCGCCGCGCTGCGCGACGCGATCCCTGGTGTCCCGACGTTCGTCGGGTCAGCGGAGCGGTTGCCGTTGCCGGATGCCAGTCTCGACGCCGTCGTGCTCGGTCAGGCCTGGCACTGGGTCGAGCCCGCCGCGGGGTCGGTCGAGATCGGCCGTGTCGTCCGCACCGGCGGGGTGCTGGGCCTCATCTGGAACATCCGCGACGAGCGTCAGGAGTGGGTGCGACGGCTGACCGAGATCATGCACGGCAGTGCGGCCGAGGAGATGCTGGCCGCCGGCGACCCCGTCGTCGACGCTCCGTTCGGACCGCTCGAGCAGGAGCTGTGGGAGTGGATGCGGCCGATGACGCGCGCGCAGCTGCACAGCATGGCGACATCGCGCAGCTACGTCATCACGGCGTCGGCAGACGAGAAGGAACGCATCCGACGCGACATGGATGCGCTGTTCGACGAGCTCGGACTCGATGACTCGGGCGTGATCGAGTTGCCGTACGTCACCAGGGCATTCCGCGCCATCCGCTCCTGAACGCTGCCCCGGCGTTCCCGGCAGCCTCGACCGGTAGACTCGTGACCCGTGGCTCTTACTATCGGAATCGTCGGCCTGCCCAATGTCGGCAAGTCCACCCTCTTCAACGCACTCACCAAGAACGACGTGCTCGCGGCGAACTACCCGTTCGCGACGATCGAGCCCAACGTCGGCGTGGTGAACCTGCCCGACCCGCGGCTCGACAAGCTCGCCGAGATCTTCGGCAGCGAGCGCATCCTGCCCGCTGCGGTGTCGTTCGTCGACATCGCCGGTATCGTGCGCGGCGCGAGCGAGGGTGAGGGTCTCGGCAACAAGTTCCTCGCCAACATCCGCGAGGCCGACGCCATCGCGCAGGTCGTCCGCGGCTTCGCCGATGACGACGTCGTGCATGTCGATGGCGCGGTGAACCCGGCATCCGACATGGAGACGATCAACGCGGAGCTCATGCTCGCGGACCTCGAGACGGTCGACAAGGCGATCGCCCGATACGAGAAGGAAGTACGCGGCAAGAAGATCGAGCCGGTCGTGCTCGAGACCGCGATCGCCGCCAAGGATGCGCTGGAGCGCGGCGTGCTGCTGTCTGTGTCGGGCCTCGATCTCGCCCCGATTCGCGAGCTCGGCCTGCTGACCTCGAAGCCCGTCATCTTCGTGTTCAACGTCGACGAGGGCGTGCTCACGGATGCCGCGCGCAAGGAGGAGCTCGCCGCGCTCGTCGCCCCGGCCAAGGCCATCTTCCTCGACGCGAAGATCGAGTCCGAGCTGATCGACCTCGACCCTGAGGATGCGGCCGAGCTGCTCGCCTCGACCGGTCAGGACGAGTCCGGGCTGGACCAGCTCGCCCGCATCGGCTTCGACACCCTCGGGCTGCAGACGTACCTGACCGCCGGGCCCAAGGAAGCACGCGCCTGGACGATCCCCAAAGGCTCGAAGGCCCCTCAGGCTGCCGGCGTGATCCACACCGACTTCGAGAAGGGCTTCATCAAGGCGGAGATCGTCTCGTTCGACGACCTCGTCGAGACCGGATCGGTGATCGAAGCCCGCGCCAAGGGCAAGGCGCGCCTCGAGGGCAAGGACTACGTCATGAAGGATGGCGACGTGGTGGAGTTCCGGTTTAACGTATAGCGTTATTGACGCACTCCGTTATACCCTGGCGTCGTGATCAGATCGTTCGGTAGCAAGGACCCCGAACATCTGTGGCGTCGTGAGCGCGTGCGGTCGATTGATCCTCGGATCCACCGGGTGGCGCTGCGCAAACTTCGTCAGGTGGGATCTGCGGCGGTGCTTGAGGACCTCCGCGTTCCGCCCGGAAACCGACTCGAAGCGCTCAAGGGCGATCGAGTCGGACAGCACAGCATCGGGATCAACGACCAGTGGCGGATCTGCTTCGTGTGGACGGACGCTGGACCAGAGGAGGTGGAGATCATTGACTACCACTGACAGGATCGCGCCGATCCACCCTGGAGAGGTTCTCATGGAGGACTTCATCGAGGGCTTCGGCATCACCCAGAACAAGCTCGCGGTGTCGATCGGAGTGCCGCCGCGGCGGATCAATGAGATCGTGCACGGCAAGCGAGGGATCACGGCGGACACAGCGTTGCGGCTGGCGAAGTACTTCGGCACGTCGGCTGAGTTCTGGATCAACTTGCAGAGCCACTACGAGCTGGATCGTGCGGAGGATACTGCGGGGGAGCAGATCGCGTCGATCACACCGTTGAAGGTCGCGTGACTGCCTGCACGCTTCTGAGGCCGGGAGGCGTCTCCATCGTGGTGAGCGATGTCGGTGGTGACGGACCTGTAGTCGTGCTCCTGCACGGCCTCGCCGGGAGTTCGCGGGAGCTCTTGCCTACGGCAAGTGCGCTGCGCGGCTATCGTGTGCTCCTCGTGGATCAGCGGGGGCACGGTCTCAGCACACGGCTTCCGGATGATCTCTCGCGTGACGCCTTCGTCAGCGACCTCGTGGCAGCGTTGGAGGAGCTCGTGCCAGGGCAGCGAGCCACGCTCGTCGGACAGTCGATGGGAGCCCACACCGCTTTTCTCGCAGCAGTGGCGCGGCCGGACCTGGTTGACGGCCTGGTGATGTTGGAAGGCCACGTTGCGGGGAACGATGATCCGGAGGCGGCAGCCGGTCTGGGCAGGTATTTTGCCTCCTGGCCGCAGCCGTTCGAGAGTGAAGCCTCTGCTCGCGAGTTCCTCGGCGATGGCGCAACCGTTGATGCGTGGATGGCGGACCTTCAGGCGACGGAACGTGGGCTCGTCCCGCGATTCGACCCCGCGGTCATGCAGCGAACGATCGAGGCCGTGCACGTGCCGCGGTGGGACGAGTGGGAGGCGCTGCAGGTTCCGACGCTCGCGATCTTCGGGAAGCGCGGGATGTTCAGCGATGCCGACAAGGACGAGCTGATCCGCCGCAGGCCCGAGACGAGCAGGGTCGATCTCGCCGGAGGCAGCCACGACGCCCATCTCGACGCCTTCGATGAGTGGATCGCGGTGCTCCGTAGCTGGTTGTCCCGCAGTCAGGCCAGTACGTCGCACGCCAGTGCCCACTGACGTTTGCATGTCCCGAAACGTCGTGGAGCTCCGCTTCAACAACTGACCGTTTCGTCCCGGTGGTCGTCACATCTCTTGCGGAAGCCTCGAATCATCAGCCCCGAGCTTCCGCTCCCGCGAGCAGCTCGTCGAGCGCGTCTTCATGCGTCAACTGCGGATGGTGGCCGGCCCCAGGCACGGTGATCAACTCGACGTGCGGAAGCGCACCGAACTCGTCGGCGATGATCGGGTCGAGAGGATCGTCGCTGCCCGTGATGATGCGGATCGGGCCGCGGAACCGCTTGAGCGCTCCCTGGAGGTCGGTGCGCCAGCGTCGTGAACCCGCGAGGGCGAGATGCTCCGCCACCCGCTTGGCGGTTCTGCGGGTGAGGTCGTTCACGCTGGACTCGAGAGCTGCAGCGCTCGCCTCCGAGCCGGTCAGATGGCGGGACAATCGCGTCGGGGTCGTGTGCCGCAGGTAGCTGCGGGTGAGCGGACGCAGCCTGGTCGCCGTCCGCGCGGGGGCTTGGAGGAAGAACGGCGCGATCAGCGTCAGGGACCTGACCTGCGCCGGGAGCCGGTCGGCCGCGACCGTCGCGGCTGCCGCGCCGATGGAATGGCCGATGATGTCGACCGCTTCGTCGCCCACTGCCGCCGGCAGCCAGCGGTGCCAGTCCTGCACGCCAGCGCCGCTGCTCAGGCCGAGCCCGGGCAGGTCGACGACACGTGCGCCGATGCGGGACGCGACGTCCGCCCAGGTGTCTGCGTTGACCGGCAGGCCGGGAAGGATCACGCGGTCGGATCGGTGTGTGCCGAGCTCGAGCGTCCGCACTCCGCCGAGATCGACGATTCGACGGTCTCCGGTTGTGACCGCGCCGAACCGACGCGCCACCAGATGGTCGGCCCACCGTTCGAGGGACACGCGCACGTCGGGCATCTCGAGTCCGTGTCTCTCCGCGAACCCGATCGCGGAGTCCGTCGGATAGCGGTCGGCTGACATGAAGGTGAGGGTCTCGGGGTCCGCCTTGGTGATTCGCCTCGGGAGGCGTGCGATGACGTTGACGGGCAGTCGTACGCGGGGAACCTTCACGCCGAGATGGCGGCCGACGTGAGTGAGCAGGTCCGCCAGGGGTGGAGTGGCGTCGTCGAGGATCCAGTAGGCCTGACCGGCAGCGGCCGGGTCGGCTGCTGCCGCCGCCATGAATGCCGCCAGATAGTCCACCGTCACGACCGGGAGGAACGTCGTCTCGTCTCCGGGCAATGCGCCGAGGCTGCCGTCCCAGAGCTGTTCGATGCTGGTGGCCAGCCCGATGTGCTGATCGGACTCCCCGGTCACGCTGTCGCCGATCACGCTGGACGGATTGACGATGGTCCACGGGATGCCCCGGTCCGTCGCGAGCGCCTGGAAGATGGCGTCCGACTCGACTTTCGACGCTTCGTAGGCGCCCAGCTCTTCGTACATCGCGGCGCGGTGGCTGTCGGACCAGGGGATGGTGGCGGGGTCTTGCCCTCCGACGCGGTAGCCCGAGACATGGACGACGCGCTGCAGGCGGGGGAGGTGCTGGGCGAAGTCGATCAGCTTCTCGACGATGCCGACGTTCGCTTCTCGCGCCTCATGGGCGGTCATCCCGAATCGGTAGGAACCGGCGCAGTTGTGGATCTCCGTGACGGTCGGGACTGCCGACGGATCGCCCACAAGGAGCTCGGATGTCTCGAAGTCGACGACCGCGATGCTGATGCTGCGGGCCAGGCCGTGCTCGCTGAGCCAGCGCTGGACGCGCGCTCCCGACTCGGCGGACCGGACTGCTGCCGTGACGTTCGCGCCGGCGTCGGCGAGGGCGAGGACCAGGTGCCGGCCGACCAGCCCCGAGGCTCCGAAGACCAGGGCATGACGGGCGTCAGCGGGCGAGCTCATCGCGTCGACTCCGCCAGCTGGCACCGCAGATCGATGAGTTCCGCCACGACGTCGGCGGCAGCGATCAGGGGCTGAGTGCTGCGCATGGCGCGTGAGAGGATCACCGCCCCCTCGATGGTGGAGACGACGACGGTCGCCAGAGTGCGGGCGCTCTGGGCGTCGATGCCGCTGCCTTCGAGGAGGGCCGTGGTCGGGGCGATCCACGACTCGAAGGCGGTGGCGCACGCCTGTCGCAACGGTTCGCTCTCGGCCCCCATCTCCAGAGTCACGACCGAGACCGGGCAGCCCAACCGATAGTCGCTCTCGCTGACGATGCGCGTCAGCGCCTCGATCGCGAGACGGGCCGCGTGAGCCGCGCCCCCGGCGGATGCGGCCGCGTCGGCGATCAACGTCGCGAACTGTTTCGCGGCGAGGTCGACCGCGGCGACCCCGAGCCCTTCCTTCCCGTCGGGGAAGTGGAAGTACATCGACCCCTTCGGCGCCGCGGAGTGCTCGAGCACGGCGTTCAGCCCGGTTCCGCTGTAGCCGCCGGTCTGGATCAGCACGAGCATGGATTCTGTGAGCTGCGCCCTGGTCCGCTCTCCCTTGGATGTCATGGTTTAACAATAGACCGGTCTATATATTTCTTGCAAACGGCAGGAGAAGCTGCCGTTTGCTCCACGGCACACCGCATACTGGCGTGAGCGCGGGTGGCACGGCCGACACCAGCTCTCGCTGAGAGGCGGTACTCTCGTGGAATTCCCCTGCAATGACGGAGCCTTCGGAGGGATCGTGGCGACGAGGAAGCAGCGCGCAGCGCTGATTCGGGCGATCGACGAACAGCACGTCGTTCGAGTCGAACGTGCGCCCAGGTACGCCGATCCGGTGGACGGAATCGTGTTGCGAGTCGGTGCGGCATGGGCACTCTTGGCACAGGTCTCGGACGGAGGCTACTTCGACGGGCTCATCGCCTTCCGGGTCGTGGATGTGACACGAGTCTCGAGGGATCTGAGCTTCGCGACGACGTTCGCGCAGACGCAGTCGCAGTGGCCGCCCGCCGTGCCGTTCGAGATCGACCTGGACTCCACCGAGGGACTCCTGCGCGGAACCGGGGCCGGCGGTCGGCTCATCGGACTGCAGAAGGAGAAAGAGCGGGACGCACTGTGGATCGGAAAGTTCGACGCGATCGCTCGACGGTTCGCCTACATTCATGAAGTGCGCCCCGATGCCACCTGGCATCCGGAACCTCTCGGGTACAAGACCAAGGCGATCACAGCGGTCCAGTTCGGGACGCGGTACTTCGACGCTCTCTCCGCCATCGCAGGGGCTGGTCCCGCGACGAGAGCCGAGTGAAGGACGACCGCGTCGCCCCGAGCACTCGGAGGCAATGGCGCGACCAGCATCGACCGCCGATACGGCGGAGTGACCCGATCCTCGACCTCGCATCCTGGGTCTTCCCGGTGGCGCCCCTGGTCATGTTCTTCGCGGGAGCCGGTATCTCCAAACGGGGACCGGTGCCGACGGATGTCTCGGCGATGTTCGTCATCGGATGTGCGGTGGTGATCGTGCTCGCTCTGATCATCGTCACGCTCCGCCTGCGGGCG
The DNA here is from genome assembly GCF_044743625.1 of Microbacterium sp. NPDC087591. Lineage (NCBI taxonomy): Bacteria > Bacillati > Actinomycetota > Actinomycetes > Micrococcales > Microbacteriaceae > Microbacterium > Microbacterium sp. NPDC087591. The sequence continues at coordinate 327,570 of NZ_JBIUWU010000001.1, read as the reverse complement.
AGGTCCGGAAACGCCCCTTACTCGCGAGTCGGCGCGATCCTTCTCGTCGTCGTGTCGGTGATCTCGCCATTCTTGCTCTGGCTTCGCAGCGGAGCGATAACGGAGTTGGTCCTCATCGCGTTCATCGCGAGCGCCGTTCTTCTCGTCTTCGTCGGCGTCAGCTTCGTGCTGTGGCGGACGAGGCCCTCCTCCTCAGGCCCGGGCGACTCTACGAGGACTGCGCCCGAATGAGCGCGTCCAGCGCATCCTTCGCCGCGCTCTCATCCCGCTCGGCGTCGGCGAGGTGAGCGGCGGCTGAGGCTTCGCTTTCGGCCGTCGCGGCTGCAGCCGTGCGTGCACGCGCCGCATCCTTCGTCGTCTGCGCGAGTTCCTTCTCGAGCTCGGCCACTCGGGTATCGAGCGACTGCACACGAGCCGCCGCGTCGCTGTGCGCCTTCTCTGCCTGCTTGTGATCGCGCTCGGCGCGCTCTCGTGCCTGCTCGGCATCGTGCAGCGCTCGCTCGGCGGTTCGACGTTCCCGACGCGCGCTGACCTCGTCGGCAGGAACGGCCGCCGGGGCGGGGGCCTCGGGAGTGCCGCCTCCGACAGCGGCGCCCAGATCCACGGACTCCGACGGATCGAGCTCGCGCACCAATCGTCCCGACGCGACCGCCGCCGCGGCATCCGGGTCGAAGAAGGCCGCGGAGATCGTCCGCTCGACCGCGTCCAGCGTGGAGGCGGTGATGCGCTCGCCACGCGACGTCGCGAGCTCGGTGGCGTTCTGCGCGAGACGGCGGGTGAGCGTGCGCCGCTCACGCCCGAGCTTCGCGAGCGTGACGGCGTCGAGGTCAGCCTGGGCCTCCCGCAACTCCTCTGCCAGCCGGAGGGCCTCCGCGAGCTGGGCCGTGCGCTCCTGCGCGAACAGGTTGACCACCCATGCCGCGACCGACGGCTTGCGCAGCGCCTTGATCTGCGCGGCCAGTTCGCGGTCGTCCGCGGCCTTCGCCCGGGCGTCGCGCGCGGAGATGAAGTCGCCCGGCGGCCCGGCGTAGAGCGTCGCCGCGATCGTCGAGAGTGCGGTGTCGGTCATCCGCCATCCTTTCGCCGATCTGCACGCGGTGCTGAGGCCACGAGTCTAGGCGCAGGCGACATCGGCAGCGACGCTCGGGAGGAGAACTCCGCGCGGGGCGGAGGAATTCGCGTGGATGCTCCTCCCGAGCCGGCGAACTCCTCCTGAACGCGCCCGACCGAGAACTCCCGGATGCGGGTCGCGGCGGGGGCGGGATACGCTGGACACGGTGCGTCTGGCCTGCGGGGAACCGCGCAGACGCCCGCCGAACCGCTGGAAAGGGCCAGATCGGGTCCTTCGCGATTCGAGAGCGGCCGTTCCGTGCGGGGCACCTGAGGCTTCGGGGACGCAGACCGAGCGCCCCGACAACGACACCGCGAGGAGACTGCTGAGAATGGTCGACACCCAGATCTTCGAACCCGATGGACGCGCGATCCCCTTCGTGGACGAGGGCGACGGCCCCGTCAAGCTGGTGCTGATCCAGGAGCAGGGGCTCGCCGCCGACGTGCTGAGCGTCGCCGCCCACTACCTCGCCGAAGAGGCGGGCTTCCACGTGCTCCGTGTCGGCCACCGCGCCGACGGTGAGGCGACGCTCGACGAGCGTGTCGCGGATGTCCTCGCCGTGATCGACCACGTCGGCATCGACGACACCTGGGTCGGGGGCCACGGATTCGGTGGCACCATCGCGCGTGCGCTGGTCGCCGCGCACGTCGACCGAGCCAACGGCCTCCTGCTGCTCGGCGTCGAAGACGTGGACATCGCGGTGGCCCCGGCCATCCCCGTGCTGATCGTTCAGGGGACCGAAGACGTCGATACTCCCGCCGCGAATGCCGAGCGTCTGCAGGCAACGGTGCCTGACCGATCGAGCATCAAGACGATCGCCGGAGACCACCTCTTCCCGATGCATCACCCGATCGAGACCGGAGTGATCATCGAGGAGTACCTGGACTGGGACTGACCACGATGGCAGCGCCGGAGCGCACCGTCGTCCTCGCCATCGACCTGCAGGCCGGAGTGACGCCGGGATGCTTCGACGAGCACGGCGTCCTGGCACGCGCAGCGGCGCTGGTCGAGCGTGCGCGGGCGTCGGAGGTCCCCGTCGTCTGGGTGCACCACGACCCCGTGGGCGTGGGCACGCCGGGGTGGGAGCTCGCGGCACCGCTCCAGCGCACCGAGGGTGAACCTCTCGTCCGCAAGAGCTATCGCGACTCCTTCGCCGACACGACGCTGCGCGAGACGCTGGATGCGCTGGGCGCGACGCGTCTCGTGATCACCGGCGCGCAGTCGGACTTCTGCGTGCGCACCACGACGCAGCGCGCGGCGGCGGAGGGGTACGACGTGACGCTGGTGAGCGATGCGCACACCACGGTGGACACGGAATGGGACGGCGTCGTGATCTCCGGCGAGCAGATCGTCGCCCACACGAACATGTACTTCTCCGGACTCCGCTATCCGGGCCAGGAGTTCGCGATCGCGACCCACGACCGGGTGCGCCTCTGACGGGCGCCCGGGAATCGGGAGCCCGCGACGCCTGAGAGGATGGTCTGATGACCGCAACCCTCGTCGCCCAGAACGTGGCCGGTGGCTACGGTCACCGCATCCTCTTCGACTCCCTCGATCTGACGGTCGCGCCGGGCGACGTGGTCGGCGTCGTGGGAGCCAACGGCGCGGGCAAATCGACGCTGCTGCGGCTGCTGGCGGGTGTGGATGCCCCGGCGGCCGGCTCGGTCTCGCTGGCTCCGTCCGATGCCTTCGTCGGATGGTTGCCGCAGGAGCATGAACGCGTCGTCGGCGAGACGGTCGCCGCATACATCGGCCGTCGTACCGGATGTGCGCAGGCGACGAACGACATGGATGCCGCCGCGGCAGCACTCGCCGACCCATCGCTGGCTGCCGACGGCACCGATCCCGCGGACGTGTACTCGACGGCACTGGATCGCTGGCTGGCCAGCGGCGCGGCCGATCTCGACGAACGGATCCCCGTCGTGCTGGCGGAGCTCGGGCTCGAACTCGATGCCGGCTCCGCCGTGCACGCCCGGATGACGGACCTCTCCGGGGGACAGGCCGCCCGCGTCGGACTCGCCGCCCTCCTGCTCTCGCGCTTCGACATCGTGCTCCTCGACGAACCGACGAACGACCTCGATCTGGACGGTCTCGAACGCCTCGAAGCCTTCGTGCGCGGACTGCGCGGCGGCGCAGTGCTGGTCAGCCACGACCGCGAGTTCCTGGCCCGAGCAGTGACGCGCGTGCTGGAGCTGGATCTCGCTCAGGGGACGAACCGGGTGTACGGCGGAGGCTACGAGGCCTACCTGGAGGAGCGCGCGACCCTGCGCCGCCACCTGCGCGAGAAGTACGACGAGTTCGCCGACAAGAAGGCCGACCTCGTGGCGCGCGCCCGTACGCAGCGGGAGTGGTCGAGCCAGGGCGTGCGCAACGCCATGAAGAAGTCGCCGGACAACGACAAGATCAAGCGCAAGGCGTCAGCGGAGTCGAGCGAGAAGCAGGCGCAGAAGGTGCGCCAGATGGAGAGCAGGATCGCTCGGCTGGACGAGGTCGAGGAGCCGCGCAAGGAGTGGCAGCTGGAGTTCACGATCGGCAGTGCGCCCCGTTCGAGCTCCGTCGTGTCGACGTTGAGCTCCGCCGTGCTGAACCAGGGGTCGTTCACGCTCGGCCCCGTGTCGCTGCAGGTCAACGCGGGGGACCGGATCGGGATCACCGGGCCGAACGGTGCCGGCAAGTCCACGCTCCTGCGCGCTCTGCTCGGGCGTCAGACGCCGGACGAGGGCAGCGCGAGCCTGGGGGCCAGCGTCGAGATCGGCGAGATCGATCAGGCGCGCTCGCTGCTGGTGGGGAGCGCGCCGCTCGCCGACGCCTTCGAGGCGCTGGTGCCGGAGATGGCGTCCGGGGAGGTGCGCACTCTGCTGGCGAAGTTCGGTCTGCGCGCCGACCACGTCACGCGTCCGGTCGGCGAACTGTCTCCGGGGGAGCGGACTCGTGCGGCCCTGGCGCTGCTGCAGGCCCGCGGCGTCAACCTGCTGGTCCTCGACGAACCGACCAACCACCTCGACCTGCCAGCGATCGAGCAGCTGGAACAGGCTCTCGAGTCGTACGAGGGGACGCTGCTGCTCGTCACGCACGATCGCCGCATGCTCGACACGGTCCGCATCGATCGCCGCTGGCAGGTCGAGCAGGGCCGGGTCACGGAGGGCTAGCGGGTCAGCGCCCCTGGCGCTTCTTGTAGGGCTTGGGCTGGCCTTTGACGATCGGAGCGCGCCCACGTCCCTTCGAGGCCTTGGCCTTGCCGCCGGCCGGGGCGACGGTCTTGGGAGCGGGCGGCGGTGCGGCTGCCACGGTGGCGCGCGCCTCTTCGAGGAACAGCTCGCCGACGTGGGTCAGGCGCGGGGTCCCCTCGCGATGGATCAGCGCATGCCCGAGTTCTTCCTCGAGTTTGTCGAGCGACGTGTAGAGCGACGCGAGCGGGATGCCGAGCTGCTCGGCGGCGCGAGGGAAGTGCAGAGTGTCCGCAAGGACGACATAGCGGCGCAGGAGAGCGATCTTCACGGGGACCCTTCAGCGCCTCGCGCGGTACGAGGCAGTCTCCAGGGTACGCGGACGCGCCCTCGCGCGCCGACCAGGATCTCGGCAGCGACAGGCCGGCCGCGCGCATGCCATGACCCCGAAGGGAGGTCGAACGCCTCGGTCTCGCCCTCGGCCGCTCGCTGCGGCGTCGGTGGGGGACGTGTGCGGCTCCCTCCTCGTCTCCATGGAGCCGTACTTCAGCGAGGGCGACGGGATCAGCCTGCTGAAGGTGACTTTCGCCCTGCTCGGCGGCGATCCGAACGCCGAGGTGCAGTTCACGTTCGGGGGAACTTCTTCTACTACGGGTGGGGCTTCCCCGTGAAGACCGGCGTCGTGGCACTGAACGGCGGCACCTACGAGATGGATCTCGTCGGAGGCGACCCCGGGGAGACGGCTTCTCTCGACGTGGTGCTCCTCACTCCCGGCTGCGACGTGTCGGCGACCGTCCAGATCACGGACCCGAACCCGCCGCCGGCGTGATCGTCGCGGCGGGGCCGCGGCGACAGCTCGCAGACAGCACGGATGCCGCGACCCCAGGGGGCCGCGGCATCCGGAATCCTGCGTCAGGCCACCTTCGGGAGCACGGCGAACGACACGGAGCCCTCGTCATCGACGCCGGCGTCGAGGATCTTGTCCTCCAGCGCGGCAGATGCGGCCTCGTCGAGGAAGAGGCGGGTTCCGGAGACCTCGACGATCTGGTCCTCCGGCTCCGGGTCGGTCGTCACGAGCACGGCGAGACGGGCGCCGCCACCCGGCTCCTGCGCGGCGGTCGAGTGGATGCGGAGTCCCGCATCCGGTGCCTCGCTCTGACGGGTGACGAGCGTGGTGACGATGGCGGTGGCGTTGTCGGTGAGGGTGAGCACGAGACTCTCCTTCCGGTTGGGGCATGCCACGGTCGCGACATGTCCGGGCCACGATTCCCGAGAGTGCGCCCGGGTTCAACCGAATCCAGTCGATTCTTATGGTTCTCCCACCGGGAGTGGATGCGGGCGGCCGGTGGCGCCGGTCACGGCCGAAGACGCTTGCGCATGAATACCTGCTCTGTGCCGTCGCCATCGGGAACGCGCTCGCTCACCGCATAGCCGCAGCTTTCATAGAGACGGATGTTCGCTTCGCTCAGGCTCCCCGTGAACAGCTCGGCCTGGCCGGCTCCGCTGCGCCGTTCCGCCGCTTCGAGCAGCAGTCGACCCACGCCCTCTCCCTGCTGATCGGGGGCGACGGCGATGCGGCCGATGAGGAGAGTCTCGCCGTCCATGCGGAAGCGGATCGCTCCGACGAGCCGTCCCTCGCGTCGCGCACCCAGCGCGTCGCCTTCGCGGAGCTCGGCGCGCACCTGCTCCAGGGTCTGGGTGAGCGGCGGCATGTCGGCGCTGCCGTAGATCTGGGCTTCCGAGACGAAGGCCGCACGCTGCAGTGTCAGCAGCTCACCCGCTCCGCTCTCGTCGAGCTCGTCGATGGTGATGTCAGGTCCAGGCGATGTCGTGTTCACGTGCGCCACCCTCGGGGTTGCGGCCGGTGCCTGTCAACCCCCTCGGTGCGCCGGGGAAGGCGGCCTAGGGTGCACCCAGGAGGCAACACCATGGCTGATACCAGCAAGACCACGAAGACGACTGCCGCGAAGCGCGGAGCGAAGACCACCCGGCGTCAGAACGCCGAGAAGGGCTTCACGGCGTCCGCCACCTTGGCGGGCAACCTGCAGTCCGTGCTCGTCGACCTCCTGGAGCTCGCGCTGCAGGGCAAGCAGGCGCACTGGAATGTGGTCGGGCGGAACTTCCGCGACACCCACCGACAGCTCGACGAGATCATCGACGACGCGCGCGCCTTCAGTGACACGGTCGCCGAGCGGATGCGCGCGCTGCATGCGGTGCCGGACGGGCGCAGCGACACCATCGCCGAGACGACGTCGCTTCCCGAGTTCCCCGCGGGAGAGGTGTCGACATCCGACACCGTCGACCTCATCACCGAGCGGCTCGAGGCCGCCATCTCGACGATGCGCGAAGTCCACGACGCGGTCGACGAGGAGGACCCGACCTCCGCCGATATCCTGCACGCGGTGATCGAACGCCTCGAACAGTTCGCGTGGATGGTCAGCGCCGAGAACCGCACCCCGGCAGGACGCTGACGGCGGCGACCTTGTCCGGCGGCGTCGGAGATCCGTTCACTGCGGCGGCACGTCCCGCCGCAGTGAACGGCGCACCGCGCGCGGCAACGCCAACCACAGTGCTGCGATGACCACGACGGCTGCGATCAACGCCACGATGCCCGCGGTGCGGTTCACCGTGAAGTCGACGATAAGCGTGGTCACGCCCACGGTCAGGGCGGCGATCACGACCAGGTCGATCTTGACGATGCGCGCCGCGACGCGCACGAGGTCGGGCTTGCGTCGGCGGCCGAACAGTGCACGGTGTAGCCCGACCGGGGCGAGCGCCAGGATCGTGGCGATGGCAGCGAGGGCGACGAGGACGACGTACAGGTCGCGCTGCAACTCGTCCATATCGGTGAAGCGGGGCTGGAAGGCGACGGCGAGCAGGAATCCGGTGAGGATCTGCGTGCCCGTCTGCATGACGCGGAGCTCCTGCATCAGCTCGTCCCAGTTGCGATCGGCCCGTTCATTCGGGGTCTCGTCGCGCCCGTCGACACGATCGTCGCGGAGGGGCGGTTCCGGCTCTCGGCCTTCGACTGTCATGAGCCCAGTCTCGTGCGCGTGCTTCCGTGCTGTCTAGCCGCCTGCTTCACCAGAACAAAGGAGATGACATGACCCTTCCGCCCATCCACGAATGGTGGCCGCACCTGTCGATCGACGCGCGACACGAGGTGGCGGACAGCGGGTCGGCCCAGCTGACCGAGAAGGTCCGCGCAGAGATCCGCGAGATCACCGGAGCGGTCGTCGGCATGCAGGAGACGCTGTCCGACGAGGATCTCGACTTCGCACGCACCCAGAGCGAAGCCGTCGACTGAACGCCGCCGTGCTCGACCGCTCAGGCCTGATCCGGAGCGGTCGGGGGTGCGGTCTCCTCGCGCAGCCGGGGCACCGTGCGTCGCTCAGGACGCAGACCGGCCTTGTCGGCGTAGAAAGCGCGGATGCTGTCCATGTCGGCGCCGACGTCGCCGGTCAGCTCGAGAGTCGGGCCGAGTCCGGTCGTCATGGTGGTGCGGTCGACGAAGCACAGCGTCACCGGCATCCCGGTCTCCCGGGCGATCCGGTAGAAGCCGGACTTCCAGTACTCGTTACCGCCGCGGGTTCCGTCCGGGGTGATCACGAGGCCGAAGACGTGTCCGGCGTGGACCTGGCTCACGACCTCTGCGACGACCCGGCCCGGATCGGCCCGGTCGACCGCGACACCGCCGAGGCGGCGCATGATCGGCCCGCGCCAGCCGCGGAAGAGGCTCTTCTTGCCGAGCCAGTGCACATCGATCCCGAGCCGCCAGGAGATCGCGAGCATCAGCACGAAGTCCCAGTTGGACGTGTGCGGGGCTCCGATGAGGATCGTGGGTCTGGTCGGGACGGCATCGTGGCCGACGAGAGTCCAGCGGCTGAGTGCCCAGTACAGGCGGGCGAGGGAGCGTCGGAGCATCCCTCAACCGTAGGTGATCAGCGCCGCTGATCGCTGTGCGGAGCCACCCACCGGGGACAGGCGTACGATCGAGGGATGAAGAAGACGCAGCAGCCTGTGACGGAGCAGGAAGCACCCCTCGGGTTGCAGCCGCTCCCGGACGCTCTGAACCTTCTCGACGCCGATGCCGTCGGCTACTGCAGCGGTGGCGTCTGCCACCTGCCTGCGCCGAAGACGCAGTAGGCAGCAGCCGCCACCGCCGGATGGTCGACCGTACGGTCAGTGACCGCCGTGGAACTCGCCGGCGTCGTCTGCGGGCTTGCGGACGAACGGGCTCAGCGCGACGGCCGCGAGCGAGATGATCGCCGCGATGAGGAACGCCATGCGCGCACCGGGAGCTCCGGCCGCGGCAGTCGCGAGTCCTTCGTTCTCGCCCGCGTGCAGGATCGCCGAGTAGGTCACGGTGAGCAATGCGACTCCCGCCGCCCCGCCCACCTGCTGCAGCGTGTTGAGCACTGCGGAACCGTGCGAGTAGAGCGAGCGCTGGAGCGATCCGAGCGAGGCCGAGAACAGCGGGGTGAACGACATCGCCAGTCCCACCGACATGGCCGCCTGCACGATGATCAGCACCCACCACACGGTGTGCTCGCCGACCGTCGAGTAGTAGAACAGCGCCGCAGATACCAGCATGGTGCCGGGGATCAGCAGGGGGCGCGTGCCACGTGCGTCGTACACCCGGCCCATCACCGGTCCGAGCAGACCCATGAGCACCGAACCGGGAAGCAGGATCAGGCCGGACTGGAGCGCGTTGAGACCGGCCACGTTCTGCAGGTACTGGGGGAGCAGCGTGAGCGTGCCGAACATCGACAGCGCGAGGATCGTCATGATGATGACCGAGAAGGTGAAGTTCCCCGAGCGGAACACGCGCAGGTCGAGCAGCGCGTCGTCCACGCGCTGCAGCAGGAGCTGACGCCACACGAAGAGCCCGAGAGACACCGCACCGACCACCAGAGCGATGATGCCGGCGGTCTCGCCCGATCCGCCCTCGCCGCCGAACTGGCTGAGACCGAACACGATGCCGCCGAAGCCGAGGGCTGCGAGCGGGATCGACAGGATGTCGAGCGGCACCTGGCGGGTCTCGCCCAGGTTCGTCATCCACTTCGCGCCCATGGCGAGAGCGATGAGCGCGATGGGCAGGATGATCGCGAACAGTGCGCGCCAGTTGAGGGTCTCGAGCACGGCGCCGGCGAGCGTCGGGCCGATCGCCGGGGCGAGCGAGATGACCAGGCCCACACGGCCCATCATGCGTCCGCGCGACTGCGGCGGCACCACGTTCATGATCGTCGTCATGAGCAGCGGCATCATGATGCCGGTTCCGGCCGCCTGGATCACGCGACCGACGAGGAGCACCGTGAATCCGGGCGCGACGAGCGCCACGAGTGTACCCAGCGAGAACGCCACCATCGCGGCGATGAACACCTGACGGGTGGTGAAGCGCTGGAGGATGAAGCCGGTCGTCGGGATGACCACGGCCATCGTCAGCATGAATGCGCTCGTCAGCCACTGGCCCAGCTCGGGCGGGATGCCGAGATCCGCGTTGAGGTGCGGAATCGCGATCCCCATCGTGGTCTCGTTGAGGATGGCGACGAATGCCGCGACCAGCAGGAGCCAGATCACGCGCATGTCGGAGCGCGAGATGGTTCCTCCCGCGGGAGTGGGGGTCGTGATCGAACCGGTGTCGACAGCGGACATGCGGCCTCCTAGGCACAGAAGAGAGGGAGGAAGGTGCGCGAGAGTTCGCGAGAGTCTTTCAGCGTAACCATAGGGTCGGACATTTCATTCCGGATCTGCCCGATTCCGCCGTCAGCAGATGCCGGAACCCCTGGGTCCGGGGGCATGACTACGCTGTCGACATGAGCATGGGCGGCGGAATGGGTGGCGGACGCGGCGGGTTCCGCGGCGTCGACGAGAGCGCGCAGCGCAGGCTGAACGCCGAGGCGCCGCGCATCAGCGGGCTGGGCGCCCGCGTCATGGGTCTCTTCCAGGCGTATCGCACCCGGATCCTGTTCACCGGCGTGCTGGTCATCGTCGGCGCGGCCATCGCCGTTATCCCGCCGCTCATCGTGCAGCGGATCTTCGACGACGCGCTGTTCCCCGTCGCCGGAGGCGGTCCGCACATCGACCTGCTCATCTGGCTCGTGGTGGGCATGGTGGCCCTCTTCTTGTTCTCGGCGGCGCTCGGGGTCGCCCAGACCTGGCTCACCTCCACGGTGGGCAACAGCGTCACAGGCGACCTGCGGGTGCGGCTGTTCGAGCACCTGCAGGCGATGGAGCTCGGATTCTTCACGCGTACCAAGACGGGTGTCATCCAATCGCGGCTGCAGAACGATGTGGGCGGTGTGTCCGGTGTGCTCACGAACACCGTGACCAGCATCCTCGGCAATGTGGTCACCGTCATCGCGTCGCTCGTCGCGATGATCCTGATCGACTGGCGTCTCACTCTCATCGCGGTCATCCTGATGCCGTTCCTCGTCATCGTGCAGCGCCGTGTCGGGCAGGTGCGCGCGCGCATCGCCGGTGAGACGCAGGAGTCGCTCTCCGAGCTCACCTCGATCACACAGGAGACGCTCAGCGTCTCGGGCATGCTGCTGTCGAAGTCGTTCAACCGGCAGCGCACCGAGTCCGAGCGATACCAGGCGGAGAACCGTAACCAGGTGAAGCTGCAAGTGCGCAGGGCGATGAGCGGCCAGGGGTTCTTCGCGGTGGTCCAGGTGCTGATGGCGAGCGTCCCCGCGGTGATCTACCTGGTGTCGGGGTACCTCATCGCCGGTGGGGCCGGAGCGATCACCGCCGGCACCGTGGTCGCGTTCACCACGGTGCAGGCGCGACTGCTGCAGCCGCTGATGGGCCTGATGCGCGTGTCGCTCGACCTGCAGACCTCGTCGGCCCTGTTCGCGCGCATCTTCGAGTACCTCGACCTGGTGCCGGAGATCGAGGATGCGCCGGATGCGATCAGCGTGCGTGATGCGCCCGGGCCTCGCGGGCGCATCGAGTTCGACGACGTCGTGTTCCGGTATCCGGACGCGTCGCCCGACGCCCGTCCGACCCTGCAGGGTGTGTCGTTCGTCGCGGAGCCGGGGCAGCACGTCGCGTTCGTCGGTCCCTCCGGTGCCGGGAAGACCACCGTGCTCTACCTGGCACCGCGGCTGTACGAGGCCCACGGGGGAGCCGTGCGGTTCGCGGGCGCCGACGTACGCACCCTCACGCAGGAGTCGATCATCGACGACATCGGCATCGTGTCGCAGGAGACGTACCTGTTCCACGCGACGATCCGCGAGAACCTGCTGTACGCGAAGCCGGAAGCGACCGAGGAGGAGCTGATCGCCGCGTGCACCGCCGCGAACATCCACCACATCATCGCCGGTTTCGAGGACGGCTACGACACGGTCGTCGGCGAGCGTGGCTACCGCCTGTCGGGCGGCGAGAAGCAGCGCATCGCGATCGCGCGGGTGCTGTTGAAGGACCCGCCCGTGCTCCTTCTCGACGAGGCGACCTCGGCGCTGGACACGGTCTCGGAGCGCGTGGTGCAGGTCGCGCTCGACGAGGCGGCGCGCGGACGAACGACCCTGTCGATCGCGCATCGGCTGTCGACCGTGATGGGAGCCGATGTGATCCACGTGCTCGAGGCGGGACAGATCGTGGAGTCCGGCACGCACGCCGAGTTGCTCGCGCACGGCGGGCTCTACGCGGAACTGGCGGCCCAGCAGGTGGCGGCGTCGCAGGTGCTCGCGACCGAGACCGCGGTGGAGCATGCGGTGACGGGAGGTGAGGCCGCGGCGCTCGCGGAGCGTCGGGCCGACCGGGCTCCCATCGACTCGGCCGGCGCCGACGCGGTGGCCGCGCTCACGGCTGCGGTGCCGCTGCTGAACACGCCCCGCGCGGATGCCCGCGTGTACCCCGACGAGAGCTGACGCCCGCGACCGTGCGGCTCAGTGCACCGACAGTCCGCCGTCGACGAACAGCGAATGACCGGTGATGTAGCTCGACCCGGCGCCGGCGAGGAAGACCGCCGCGCCGGCGAAGTCGCTCGGCAGGCCGTTGCGACCGATCATGGTCCGCGCGGCCAGCGCCGCGATCTTCTCCGGATCCTCCTGCAGACGCGCGTTCAACGGGGTGAGCACGAATCCGGGCACCAGGGTGTTGCTGGTCACGCCGGTGCCGCCCCACGCCTCGGCCTCGGAGCGCATGAGGGACTCGACGGTCCCTTTCGACGCACCGTAGATGCCGCTCGAGACGAACGCGCGGTGCGCCTGCTGCGAGCTGATGTGGATGAGCCGACCGAAGCCGCGCGCCGCCATGCCCTGCGCGTACCGCTGCCCGAGCAGGAAGGGGGCGAGCGCGTTCACGGTCATCGTCGCGTCCCAATCCGCCTCGGTGATCTCGGTGTAGACGGGGCGGATGTTGATGCCCGCGGAGTTGACCAGGATGTCGGGCTCGCCGAACGGCTCGGCAGCTGCCTCCGCCACGGCGTGGATGCCGGAGCGCGTGCTCAGGTCGCCGACGACGCCGGCCGCGCGGCATCCGTGCTCCCGCAGCTCGCGCACGGTGTCGGTGATGCGGTCCTCGCCGCGGGCGACCACGACGGTCGCGGCGCCGGCACGGGCGAGGGCGGTCGCGATGCCGCGCCCGATCCCGGAGCTTCCGCCGGTGACGACCGCGGTGCGGCCCTCGAGCGAGAAGAGGTCGGCCAGGTAGTCGTTCATCGGTCTCCTCGAGGGGGTGGGAGGGGCGGGCCGGTCACCAGGAGAGGGCGGCGGCGAGTGTCGGATCCGGCGTGGAGTCGGCATACTCCGGGAGGGCGCGGAGCTCGTCGAGGAAGGCGTCGACCTCCGCCGCGTACGCAGGGTCCTCGTGCGAGAGCGCGATCTCGAGCAGCGGGGGGACATCCATCGCGATGATGAGGTCGAGCCGCGCGGTGACGGCCGCGTTGGCGCCGGCATCGCGCAGTACGTGGATGCCGCCGCGCAGCGCGGTGAGGTAGTCGCGCAGCACCGGCAGCTGCGCCTTGCCCTGTGTGATCGAGGTGCCGTCGGCGCGGATGCGCCAGTGCGCGACGACGTCGGGGATGACGTCGAAGGTGCGTGCCCGGGTGTACATCAGCTGGGCCACGATCTGGTCTTCGTACGCGACCCCCTCGGGGAAGCGCAGATCGTCCCAGAAGCCGGTGCGGCTCAGCTTCGACCAGGCGACGATGTTCGCCGAGGCGTTCGGGTGCTGCAGGATCGTGGTGCGGCGGCGCTCCGGATCGGTCGCGGCGGCCACCCAGGGCTGCACCCGTCCGGCGACGTACGTGTCGTGGTGCGGGCGCGAGCGCACGTACGCACCAGCGACGAAATCGCTGCCGGTCTCCGCCAGGGTGCCCGCGAGCCGGGCGAGTGCCGTCGGGGTGAGCTCATCGTCGCCGTCGAGGAAGCCCAGATACGCCGTGTCGACGAGTTCGAGCGCGACGTTGCGGGCAGCGCCGAGACCACGGGAGGCCTCATGGCGGACCACCGTGAACCGCTCATCGGTGGCAGCTGCCTCGGTGAAGATCGCCCCTGTCGCATCCGTCGAGCCGTCGTCGACCAGGATCGCGCGCCACCGCGGTTCGGTCTGCGCCTGCAGCGACGCGATCGCTGCGGGGGCGAACGGGGCGATGTCACGCCCGGGGACGATCATCGTCACGAGCGGATCGGATGCAGTCACCAGCCGATTCTAGGGCCGGATCGTCAGCCCGAGACCGCTCGCACGGAGTCGGCGACGAGCGCGGCGAGATGCTCGGGCGCATCCGGCGGCAGCGCGGTGCGGCCGAACGTGAACCGCACCGAGGTCTGGGCGATCTCCGGTGCGATGCCGCAGGCCAGCAGCACGTGCGACGGCTCGTCGCTGCCCGCAGCGCATGCGGACCCGCTGGATGACACGATGCCGCGCCGCTCGAGTTCCAGGAGCACCGCCTCACCGCTGGTGCCGGCGAACGTGAAGCTCGCCGTCGCCGGGAGCCGACGCTGCGGGTCGCCGGTGAGCGCCGCGGAGGGGATCCGGGCGCACACTTCTGCGATGAAACGCTCGGTCGCCGCGCCGACGCGTGCGGTGACGTCCGCGCGTTCCGCCTCGGCGAGCTGCAGGGCGGTGGCGAGGCCGACCGCGCCCGCCACGTTCTCGGTTCCCGAGCGCCGGCCACGCTCCTGGCCGCCGCCGTGCAGCAGCGGCTCCAGCGGCACCCTGCCCCGCACGGCCAGAGCGCCGATGCCCTTGGGGGCACCGAGCTTGTGTCCGGCGATCGAGATCGCGTCCGCGCCGAGTTCGCGCAGATCCAGCCATCCCGCCGATTGCACCGCGTCGACGTGCAGCGGCACGCCGGCGGTTCGGGTCACGGCGCTGAGCGCAGCCAGATCCTGGATGGTCCCGATCTCGTTGTTGGCATGGCCGAGCGACACCAGCGCCGTGTCGTCGCGCAGTGCGGCGCCGAGGGCATCGGGGGAGATGCGCCCGAGCGAGTCGACGACGACCTGTGTGACGGGCACGCCGTGGAACCTCCGCAGATACTCCGCGGACTCGAGGATCGACTCGTGCTCGATGGGCGAGACGACGAGGTGGCGCCGGTCACGGGCGAGCGCCGCCAGGGTGATCCCCTTGACCGCCAGGTTGTTCGCCTCGGTGCCCCCCGCCGTGAAGACCACATCGCCCGTGCGCACGCCCAGTGCCGCGGCGACGCGCGCGCGGGCGTCGTCGAGCGCGCTCGCCGCGGCCTCGCCCGTGGTGTGGTGACTGGACGGATTGCCGAACACCTCGGTGAGGTAGGGGCGCATCGCCTCCAGCACCTCAGGGCGCACCGGAGACGTCGCAGCGTGGTCGAGGTAGAGCACTAGGAGATCCGCACGTCCAGCCCGAGGTCCAGGGCCCGCGCGGAGTGGGTCAGGGCACCGACCGAGATCACGTCGACGCCGGTGCGGGCGATGTCGCCCACAGTGTCGAGGGTCACGCCGCCCGAGGCCTCCGTGGTCGCGCGTCCGTCGATCAGGGCGACGCCTGCGCGCAGGTCCTCGATCGAGAAGTTGTCGAGCAGCACGGTGTGCGCTCCGCCGTCGAGCACCGCGGGGATCTGGTCGAGCCGGTCGACCTCGACCACCACGTGCACGGTGTGCGGGAGGCGGGAGAGGGCGTCGCGCAGCGCCGTGGCCAGATCAGCGCCGGAGCGCGCGATCACGGCGAGGTGGTTGTCCTTCGCCATGACGGCATCGGACAGGGAGTAGCGGTGATTGTGGCCGCCGCCCGAGGTCACGGCATGACGCTCGAAGGCGCGCAGGCCCGGCGTCGTCTTGCGTGTGTCGACGATGCGCGCCCGCGTGCCGTCGACCGCCGCGACGTACGCCGCGGTGAGAGTGGCGATGCCGCTCATCCGCTGCGCGAAGTTGAGTGCGACGCGCTCCGCGGTGAGGATGCTCCGTGCCGACCCCGAGACCGAGGCGAGCACGTCGCCGGGGACGAAGCGGTCCCCGTCGCCGACGTGCCTGTCGACGGTGACCGCGGGATCGGTCAGGGAGAAGGCGGCAGCGAAGACCTCGCCGCCGCTGAGCACACCGGCTTCGCGGGCGACCAGGTCGGCCGTGGCCGTGGCGTCTGCGGGGAGGAGCGTCGTGCTGGTGAGATCTCCCCAGGGGGCGTCCTCCTCCAGAGCGGCGCCGACGACGCGGGTGAGGGTGGCTGCGGTGAGCATCAGACTCCGATCAGGGCGGGTTCGCGGAAGTGGGCGCCGACGGACGTGGTGCGCCGGAGAGCGGCCGACACGGTCGCCTCGGCGAGGAGCAGCAGGTTGGCGTCTTCGTGGGCGGCCACATCGCGCGGGGCAGGGGCGGTCGCACGCCACGACCGGATGACGTCGAGGGCCTGCGCCAGCCCGTCATCGGTGCGGAGCAGACCGACGTGGTCCCACATCAGCTGCTGCAGTGCGGGGCGCGAGAAGGGGGAGGTGGTGGTGCGGTCGGGCAACGGGTCGTCCCCCCGCCTCGTCGGTGCCGGCAGCGGGGCAGACGCGGGCATGCGCAGGGCAGCCGCCGCCCTGGCGCCGAACACGGCGCCTTCGAGGAGCGAGTTCGACGCGAGACGGTTGGCCCCGTGCACGCCGGTCCTGGCGACCTCTCCCACCGCGAAGAGGGCGGGGATGCTGGTGCGGCCGTCGAGATCGGTGACGATCCCGCCCATCAGGTAGTGCGCGGCGGGCGTCACGGGGATGGGCTCATGAGCCCAGTCGAACCCCCGTTCGCGGGTCACACGGTCGATGGTCGGGAACCGCTTCGCCAACATCTCTGCCCCCAGCATCGTGGCGTCCAGTCGCACCGGGGAGCCCTGCGCCGCCGCCTGCCGGGCGATCGCCCGCGACACCACATCACGCGGAGCGAGCTCGCCGTCGGGGTGCACGTCGAACATGAACCGGCGTCCGTCGGCGTCGATCAGGATCGCCCCTTCGCCGCGCACGGCTTCCGAGACGAGGAACGCGGGTGCCGAGTCGAGGATCGTGGGGTGGAACTGCACGAACTCCAGGTCGGCCACGTCCGCACCGGCACGAAGGGCCGCGGCGATCCCGTCGCCGGTCGTACCCTCCGGGTTCGTCGTGTGGGCGTAGAGATGCCCGGCACCGCCGGTCGCGAGGATCACGGCCTCGGCGTCGAGTCCGCCAAGGGTGCCGTCGACCAGGGTGCGGATGCCGCGTACGGCGCCGTCGACGACCACGAGATCGACCAGGAACGCGTCTTCGACGACCGTGATGCCGGACGCGCGCACAGCGGCGGAGAGGGCTCGCGCGATCGCGGCCCCGGTGGCGTCGCCGCCGGCATGGACGATACGGGCGTGGCTGTGCGCCGCCTCCCGCCCGAGCAGCAGTTGTCCGTCGGGGGAGCGGTCGAAGGCCACACCCCGTGCGATCAGCTCGGCGATCCGTGCGGCCCCTTCGGCGACGAGTATCGACACCGCGGCGGGATCGGACAGCCCGGCCCCGGCATCCAGGGTGTCTCGCGCATGCTGTCGTGCGGAGTCCCCGTCGCCGTAGACTCCGGCGACGCCACCCTGTGCGAACCCGGTGCTGCCGTCACCGAGCGCGCCCTTCGTCACCAGGGTGACGACGTGGCCGGACTCGTGCGCGTGCAGCGCCGCGGTGAGCCCGGCGATGCCCGACCCGACGACGATCACGTTCATCGCGCGCTCGCCGCGGCCGGAGTCCGGGTGGTGTCGACGACCGGGGGCTTCGCGGCCAGCATCCGCTCCAGGGCGATACGTGCCGGGTCGGCCACGTCTGCCGACACCGTGATCCGGTTCGGGGTGCGGCCGGCGACCAGCTCCTCCAGCGTCCACGCGAGATAGCCGGGGTGGATGCGGTACATCGTGGAGCACGGGCATACGACCGGGTCGAGGCAGAAGATCCGGTGCTGCGGGTACTGCGCCGCGAGCCGGCGGACGAGGTTGATCTCGGTCCCGATCGCGAAGGTCGTCGGCTCCGTGGCCCCGTCGATCGCGCGGCGGATGTAGTCGGTGGAGCCGGCCTCGTCGGCGGCGTCCACGACCTCCATCGGGCACTCCGGGTGCACGATCACCCGGACGCCGGGGTGCTCGGCTCGCGCCTGCTCGATCTGGCCCACCGTGAATCGGCGATGCACGGAGCAGAAGCCGTGCCAGAGGATCACGCGGGAGTCCTGGAGCTCCTCGGCCGTGGAACCGCCCAGTGCGCGCCGCGGGTTCCACATCGGCATCTGCTCGAGCGGCACGCCCATCGCCTTGGCCGTGTTGCGACCCAGGTGCTGGTCAGGGAAGAACAGCACCCGGCGGCCGCGGGCGAACGCCCACTCCAACACGGTCTGCGCGTTCGACGACGTGCAGACGATGCCGCCGTGCCGACCGACGAAGCCCTTGATCGCGGCGGAGGAGTTCATGTAGGTGACCGGGATCACGGGCACGCGCCCGTCTGCGTCGACCGCGTCGAGGTCGCCGAGGACCTCGGCCAGCTGCTCCCAGCACTCCTCGACCTGATCGATGTCGGCCATGTCGGCCATGGAACAGCCCGCGGCGAGGTTCGGCAGGATGACGGCCTGGTCGGAGCCGGACAGCAGGTCGGCGGTCTCGGCCATGAAATGCACGCCGCAGAACACGATGGCCTCGGCATCCGGCCGATCCTTGGCCGCGGTCGCCAGCTGGAACGAGTCGCCGACGTAGTCCGCGTGCCGCACGACCTCTTCGCGCTGGTAGAAGTGGCCGAGGATGACGACGCGGTCGCCGAGGGTCGCCTTCGCGGCGCGGATGCGCTCGTGGAGCTCCTCTTCCTCGGCCTCGCGGTACGCGGAGGGGAGTTCGCCCTGGCGGGGTGCTCCGGTCGGGATGACGTCGCCCATCGACGATCCGGGGCCGTACCCGGGGCGCGTGTCGAAGTCCCAGGGGCCGGCAGCGAGGTCGGTGCTGCAGGTCGCGTCGGTCGATGCTCCGCTGACGATCGCCTGGATCGCGTGATCGACCGAGGCGTCGATCGTAGGAACCGCGGGGGTCGGGACGAAGGTGATGCTCATCGGGTGCTCGTTTCTTCGGAACCGAGCGGGCCGCGGTCGGCCAGCTCGACATCGGTGTTGTAGCGGTACAGACGTGCAGGGCGGTGGCTTCCCGTGCGGAAGCGGTCGGTGGGGAGGAGGTTGCCGGTGGACTCGACCTGCCGACGGAAGTTCGCCGGGTCGAGGTGTTTGCCGAGGATGGCTTCGTACGCCTCGCGGAGGTCGGCGAGCGTGAACTCCGCGGGAAGGAACCCGTGCGCGACGCGGCTGTAGCCGACCTTGTTGCGGAGGCGCCAGAGCGCGTACTCGATGATCTTCGCGTGGTCGAACGCGAGCGGCGGGAGGGCATCGATGTCGAACCACTGCACGTTCTCGGGGGCATGGTCCGAGGCGAGGTGGGCGGCACTCTGCGCGACGACGTCGTCCTGTCGCAGCAGCGCCCAGTACACCAGGGAGACGACCCGGGTGGGGGAGCGGTCGACCGCGCCGAACGCGTAGAGCTGCTCCAGGTAGCTCGGCGCCAGGCCGGTGGTCTCGGCGAGCGTGCGCGCGGCGGCGTCGACGGGCGATTCCGTGTGAGTGAGCCAGCCGCCCGGCAGCGCCCAGCGATCCGCGAACGGCTCGCGGGTGCGTCGCACGAGAGGGAGCGCGAGCACCGGCTCCTCGTCCTCCGATGCGCGCAGCGTGAGGATGACCGTCGAGACGGCGACGCGGATATCACTGGTTCGGGTCATTGGTACCTTAACCTCCGCCATCGATCTTAGTGTCATGGTGACAATTAGTGCACCTTCATGACGTCGATCGGCGTCGAGTCCGAAACGTTATCTCCCTGGACAGACGGGGCTTGTTCCCCCGTTGTGGTTTTGTTAGGTTACTGTCCTAACAAACCCCTTCACGGCGTCCCGACAGGCGTACAACGGAGGGGCGCCCGATCCCCATCCTGGAGACCGGTCTCCTTCGGGAGATATCCCTCCTGCAGTGCAGCACCGAGAGGAAACACAAGAATGATGCGTAACGGCAAGCGCAAGATCGCGCTCACCGCAGTCGCGGGGGCCTCCGTCCTCGCACTCGGGCTCACCGCCTGCGGCACCGGCGGCAGCGGCGACAACGGGGATGCGAGTGGTGATCGCGCCCTTCGTGTCTGGGCGGGCAGCCAGACTCCCATCACCGCGAACTACAACCCGTTCGCGCCGACCGTGCTCCATGGCGCGCTCGGCCCGATCCTCGAGCCGCTGTTCTTCTTCAACAAGACGGCGGACTCCGAGCCGGTCGGCCTCATCGGCGACTCGTACGAGTACAGCGAAGACGGCACCCAGATCACCGTCACGATCAAGCCCGACCTGAAGTGGAGCGACGGAGAGCCGCTGACCGCGAAGGACGTCGCGTTCTCCTTCAACTACGAGGGCAACAACCCCGAAGGCAACGGTCTGACCTCGGCAGAGGCCACCGACGACACGACCGTCGTGCTGACCTACAGCAGCCCGCAGTTCACGACCACGTTCGCTCGTCTCGGCTCCACCTACATCCTCCCGGAGCACGTCTGGGCGGATGTCAGCGACTTCGCGAACTTCGCCAACGAGGAGCCTGTCGGCTCCGGCCCGTACGTGGTCGACAAGACCACGAGCGAGTCCTACACGCTGGTCGCCAACGAGAACTTCCGCGACGCCGACAAGCTCGGTGTCAAGAAGGTCCAGTACATCGCCGTCGACAACAACCAGACCGCGCAGGACCTGCTCGCCGCAGGCAAGCTCGACTGGACGGGCATGTTCATCCCGAACCCGGATGACGTGACCTCGAACGGCGCGATCGACTGGATCAACACCCCGCAGGACCCCACGGTCCTCTACACCTGCTCGAATGCCGAGCTCGGCTGCACCGGTCCGCAGACCGACGTCGCCGTGCGCCAGGCGCTCAACGTCGCGATCGACCGCGGCACGATCAAGGAGAAGGCGTTCGTCGGTCTGACCGGTGACATCTCTCCGACGTTCGCGCTCCTTCCCCGCGACGAGAAGTGGGTCGCCGACAAGGCGAACGAGGTCAGCCCGCAGGAGGCCAACGCCGCCGAGGCCGGCGAGATCCTCGAGGCCGCCGGCTACACGAAGGACGGCGACTTCTACGCGAAGGATGGCGTTCCGCTCGAGCTCACCCTCATCTCGGTCGACGGCTGGACCGACTACAACGACGCCGCGAAGCTGATCGCCGAGCAGGCGGCAGCGGCCGGCATCAAGGTCAACGCCTCGACAGTGCAGTGGCAGGAGTTCTCCGACGCACGTCAGGGCGGCGACTTCCAGCTGATCGTCGGCGGTGTCATCGGCACCTCGGTCGCCGACCCGTTCCAGATCTACCGCGACTGGTTCGGTGGTACCGCGGTCGAGTCCACCAGCCCCGTCGGCGAGGAGATCCCCGCCGGCCGCTGGAACTTCAGCCGTTACAGCAACCCCACGGTGGACGCCGCGATCCAGGCGGCCATCAGCACCGACGACGAAGCGGAGAAGAAGGAGCTCTACGGCACGATCCAGACCGAGATCGTCCGCGACCTCCCGTACATCCCGCTGGTGATCAACGCGACGCAGACCTTCTACAACACGAAGGACTTCACCGGGTGGCCGACCGAGGACGACCTCTACGCCTTCCCGCCGTCGTGGGGTGCGATCGCGGCAGGGTACATCCTGACGCAGCTGCAGCCGGTCAAGTAGTCAGACAGCAGTCGGGGAAGCAGGAAGTCCAGGAACGTACATGAAGTTCTATGCACGAAGAATCGGGTTCTACGCGTTCACGCTCTGGGCCGCGATCTCCATCAACTTCCTGCTTCCCCGGCTCATGCCGGGGAATCCGGCGGACATCATGATCGCCAAGATGCAGCGAGCGGGCGGTGAGGTCTCCGAGACCACGATCCGCAACATCAAGCTCCTGCTCGGCGGCGACGACTCCTCTGTCTGGGAGCAGTACCTGGCCTACTGGGGGCGGATGTTCCAGGGTGACCTGGGCGTCTCCGTGACGAAGTTCCCGACGCCGGTCGCCGAGCTGATCGGGCAGGCGCTGCCGTGGACGCTCATCCTGGTCGGCACCGCCACCGTCATCTCCTTCATCCTCGGCGTCGTGCTCGGCGCCTGGGCCGGCTGGAAGCGCGGTACCTGGGTCGACCATCTGATCCCGGCCACCACGGTGCTGCAGTCGATCCCCTACTTCTGGATGGCGCTGCTCCTGGTCGCGATCTTCGCGGTCGGACTCGGCTGGTTCCCGATCTTCGGCGGCTACGACGTCTTCGACTTCCCGGACGGCCCCGAGCCGACCTGGGCCTTCTTCACCAACGCGGTGTCCCACGCCATCCTGCCCGCGGTCACGATCGTGATCAGCTCGGTCGGAGGCTGGCTCTTCGGCATGCGCAACATGATGGTCTCGACTCTCGCCGAGGACTACGTGCTCACGGCAGAGGCGAAGGGACTGCGCCCGCGCCGCATCCTCACCACGTACGCCGCGCGCAACGCCGCGATCCCGTCGATCGCCGGATTCTCGATCACGCTCGGATTCGTGGTCGCCGGGTCCATCGTGATGGAGCAGGTGTTCACCTATCCCGGCATCGGCAAGCTGATGTTCCAGGCGGTCACCAACAACGACTACGCCCTCATGCAGGGGCTGTTCCTCGTCATCACGATCACGGTGCTCGCCGCCAACTTCATCATGGATCTCGTCTACGGATTCATCGACCCGAGGGCTCGCCAGAATGTCTGACACCGAGAACACGACCTCGACCCTGATCGTGAAGGATCAGCCGACCACGTCTCCCGCCAGCACCATCACGCTGGCGACGCGGAAACCGCGCAGCGGGCGCGGGTTGCTTCCGAGCCGCTCGCCCAAGTTCATCGTCGGTGCGATCCTGGTGCTCGCCATCGTGCTGTTCGCGATCATCGCGCCGATGTTCTCGCAGGATCCGCGCAGCACCGACAACCCGGCCTTGCAGCCACCGTCCGCCGAGCACTGGCTGGGCACCACCAAGCTCGGCAACGACATGTTCGCGCAGCTCGCGATCGGCGCGCAGGGCTCGCTCCTGGTCGGCCTGGTGGCCGGCGGCATCGCGATCGTGCTGTCCCTGGTGTTCGGCGTGCTGGCCGGGTATCTCGGCGGATGGCGGGAAGACGGTCTCGCGCTTCTCACCAACGTGATGATCGTGATCCCCGGTCTGCCGCTGGTCATGGTGATCGCCTCGTTCGTGCCGCAGCGCAGCTGGCAGTTGGTCGCTTTCGTGCTCGGCATCACCTCGTGGGCAGGAGCCGCCTACGTGCTGCGCCTGCAGACTCGCTCGTTGCGCACCCGTGACTACGTGTACGCCGCGAAGGTGGCAGGGGAGCGGTCCTTCCGGGTCATCCTGGTCGAGATCATGCCGAACCTGCTGCCGCTGTTGACCGCGCAGTTCCTGTTCGCGATCATCTTCGCGATCCTCGGTGAGGCGGGGCTCTCCTACCTCGGCCTCGGACCGAACTCCTCCATCACCTGGGGGACGATCCTCAACGACGCGCAGTCGGGACAGGCGCTCGGACGCGGGGCGTGGTGGTGGTTCGTGCCGCCGGGTGTCATGATCGCGATCCTCGGTGCCGGACTGGCCCTGATCAACTTCGCGATCGACGAGGTCATCAACCCGAAGCTCCGCAATGCACCCGATGCCGCACGCCGCCTGCGCAAGGCCGCCAAGACGAAGGGAGTGACGGCATGAGCGACCCCGTTCTCACCGCACGGAACGTCTCGATCGAGTACGAGGTCGACCCGCCGGTGAAGGCCGTCCGCGATGTGTCGCTCACCCTCCACCGGGGGGAGATCCTCGGCCTCGCCGGCGAATCGGGCTGCGGGAAGACGACGCTCGCGTACGGCATGAACCGGTTGTTGAAGGCGCCGGCGTTGATGACCGGTGGGGAGATCGTGTTCCACGATCGCGACGGTCACGACATCGACATCGTCGGCCTCGATGGCGAGGGATTGCGGGCGTTCCGCTGGGACAAGATCTCGATGGTGTTCCAGGGGGCGATGAACTCCCTGAACCCGGTGATCAGTGTGAAGGCGCAGATCTTCGACATCTTCGACACGCACCGGCCGGGGATGAGCAAGAAGGCGAAGACGGCCAGGGCGGAGGAGCTCCTCACACTGGTGGGCGTCGACCCGGCTCGTCTGACGAGCTTCCCTCACGAGCTCTCCGGCGGGATGCGGCAGCGCATGATGATCGCGATGGCCCTGGCGCTGGACCCGCAGGTCATGATCATGGACGAGCCCACGACGGCGCTCGATGTCGTCGTGCAGCGCGGCATCATCCGGGAGATCATGCGGCTGCGCGAGCGGCTCGGATTCGCCGTCATCTTCATCACGCACGACCTGCCGATGCTGATCGAGATCAGCGACCGGATCGCGGTGATGCTGCAGGGGCAGATCGTCGAGGAGGGAACGGCGGAGGAGATCTACCGCACGCCGCAGCACGAGTACACCAAGAAGCTGCTGTCGAGTTTCCCGTCGTTGACGGGCGAGCGCGGCGATTTCGTCCGCACCGGCAACCAGCCCAGTCAGGAGCAGGTCCGATGAGCATGAAGACGGACGCGACGGTGCCCACGGCCACGTTGGAGGCCCGGAACCTGGTGAAGGACTTCACGTTGCGGTCGGGGTTCAAGACACGAACCCTGCACGCGGTGAAGGATGTGTCCTTCACGCTGGAGCCGGGCAGGACGGTGGCGTTGGTGGGGGAGTCGGGGTCGGGCAAGTCCACGATCGCGCGGATGCTGATGAAGCTGGAGACTCCCACCAGCGGGGAGATCCTGCTGGATGGGAACCCATCGGGCACTCGGGGTGCGGCGTTGGCACGCTACCGGTCGGATGTGCAGATGGTGTTCCAGGACCCGTTCGCGTCGTTGAATCCGTTCCACACGATCGCTCATCATCTGGAGCGCCCGCTGCGTCTGCATCATCCGAAGTGGTCGGGGGCGCAGGTGCGGGAGCGGGCATTGGAGCTGCTCGATCGGGTGAAGCTCTCCCCGGCCGCGAGCTTCGCCGATCGGCGTCCGCACGAGCTGTCGGGCGGGCAGCGGCAGCGCGTCGCGATCGCACGGGCGCTGGCGCCCGGTGCCCGGTTCATCGTGGCGGACGAGCCGGTGTCGATGCTGGACGTGTCGATCCGGTTGGGCGTGTTGAACCTGCTCGCGGAGCTGCAGCGGGAGGAGAACCTGGGCGTGCTGTACATCACGCACGACCTGGCGACCGCGCGGCACTTCTCCGACGAGATCATGGTGCTGTTCCACGGGGATGTCGTCGAACGCGGGCCCGCGGACGAGGTCATCCTGAACCCGCAGCACGAGTACACCAAGACCCTCCTCGGTGCCGCACCCGAACCCGACAACCTCGGACGCCTCCGCGACGAAGTCCGCCAGGAACTCGCCGGGCGCTGAGCATCCGCTGCTGATCCGCCGTCTCGTGCCGCTCGTGCTCTTCGCGGGCGGCACGAACGTCTCGGAGTGCGCTCTCATCCGGGCGAGGCATCCGGCTAGACTGAACCCACAACTGAAGACAGGCCGAATGACCCACGCGGGAGAGCCCTGGCGAACGCAGCCGGGCACCGAAGGAGCAAGCCTCCCCGCCAATCTCTCAGGTAACGCGTACCGCGCGGTTCCGGCCACTCTGAAAAGCGATTCCACCCTTCGTCTCGGGCGCGCTCCACGCGTCCTCGCTCAGGAACCACGGGATCCGCCGACGGTGAAAGCCCGTGCCCCGTGCACAGGTGAAGCTCTCAGGCCTATGACAGAGGGGGAGTTCCTCGGATCGGCGATGTCGCCGCTCCGCCCGTCCACATCCGGGAGAACTCCATGTCCGATCCCCGCTATACCCCGCTCCGCGAGCGCCATGAGGCTCTCGGAGCATCCTTCACGGACTTCGGCGGCTGGCAGATGCCGGTGCGCTACACGTCCGACCTCGCCGAGCATCACGCCGTGCGCCAGGCCGCCGGTCTCTTCGACATCTCGCACATGGCCGAGTTCCTGGTCACGGGCGAGTACGCCGGCGATTTCCTCGACTTCGCGCTCGCCGGACGCATCTCCGCGATGCCGGTGGGAAAGGCGAAGTACTCGCTGATCCTGGCGGATGACGGCGGGATCATCGACGACGTGATCGCCTACCGCCTCGCCGAGGATCGCTACCTGGTGATCGCGAACGCCGGCAACCGCGGCTTCGTGGACTCCGCCTTCGCCGCGCGTGTCAGAGACTTCCCCTCGATTCCCGAGCGTGAGCTGCCCGCCCGCGCGGAAGGCGAGGAGCGCAGCTTCGCCGGGTTCCTCGGCGATCGCGGCGTCGACGTCGAGGACGTCTCAGACTCGTACGCGCTGCTCGCCGTGCAGGGGCCAGCCGCCGCCGCCATCGTCGCCGCGACGGAGGGCATCACCGATGTCAGCACGCCGTGGGCGGAACAGAAGTACTACGCATGGGCCGATGCGTCGTTCCTCGGCGAGCCGTTGCTGATCGCCCGCACCGGATACACCGGAGAAGATGGATTCGAGCTCCTCGTCCGCGCGGAAGACGCCGGCGCCCTGTGGGATGCCGTGTCGGCAGCGGGGGAGGGGCACGGCCTCGTCCCCGCCGGGCTCGCGGCCCGTGACACGCTGCGTCTGGAGGCGGGCATGCCGCTGTACGGCCACGAGCTCAGTCGAGAGACGAAGCCCTCGCAGGCCGGTCTGGGCCGCGTCGTGGTCGCGGACAAGGAACGGTTCGTCGGCAAGGACGCCGCGCCGGCGGCTGCCGATGCCCCGGTCCTCGTCGGACTCGTCGCCGAGGGCAAGCGCGCCGGTCGTGCCGGCTACGCCGTCGTCGACGAAGACGGCACCGTGCTGGGGGAGATCACCAGTGGCGCCCTCAGCCCCACGCTTGGCCACCCGATCGCGATGGCCTACGTGACCCCTTCTTCCGCGGAAGAGGGAACCGCAGTATTCCTGGATGTGCGGGGGACGAAGATCCCCGCGACCGTGACCGCCCTGCCTTTCTATCGGAGGACCAAATGACCGACCTCACCGCACTGCGCTACACCGAAGAGCACGAGTGGATCGCCGCCGACGCTTCGGCGGGCTCAGGAACCCAGATCGTGTCCATCGGGATCACCGACTACGCCGCTGAGAAGCTGGGCGACGTCGTGTTCGTCGAGCTGCCCGCCGTCGGCACCGAGCTCACCGCCGGTTCTGTGGTCGGGGAGATCGAGTCGACCAAGTCGGTGGGCGAGCTGTACGCGCCCGTCGCGGGGACCGTCGTCGAGATTAACGACGCGGTCGTCGACGACCCCTCACTCGTGAACGCCGAGCCCTTCGCCGGCGGATGGCTGATCAAGGTCTCCGTCGCCGCGGGTGCGCTCGACGGGCTGCTCGACCGCGACGCGTACGTCGCACTCACGGAGGGCTGATCCGCCAGTGGTCTCCTTCGCCGATCGTCACATCGGACCCACCGATGCCGCCCAGCGCACGATGCTGGACGCGCTCGGGGTCACCTCCTCGCTCGAGGACTGGAGCCCGGTCGACGCGCTGATGCGCCAGGCCGTGCCGTCCTCGATCTACACCGACGCAGGGGACTCCGTGATCCCTCGCGCCGCCAGTGAGACCGAGGCGCTCGCCGAGCTGCGCGCGCTCGCTTCGCGCAACGCGGTGAACCGGCCGATGATCGGCCTCGGCTACTACGGCACGATCACCCCGCAGGTGATCCAGCGCAACGTGCTCGAGAATCCGTCCTGGTACACGGCCTACACGCCGTACCAGCCGGAGATCTCGCAGGGACGTCTGGAAGCACTCATCAACTTCCAGACGATGGTGTCCGAGCTCACCGGGCTCTCGACGGCGAACGCCTCGATGCTCGACGAGTCGACCGCCGTCGTCGAGGGGATGCTGCTCGCCCGCCGTGCCTCGAAGTCGACGTCGAACGTGTTCGCGGTCGACACCGACGCCCTCCCGCAGACCAAGGCGCTGCTGGCCACTCGCGCCGACGCCGTGGGCATCCAGCTCGTGGCTGTCGACATCGCGGCGGGCGAGGAGCTCCCTGCGGAGCTGTTCGGCGTCTTCGTGCAGTACCCCGGCGCATCCGGCAACGTGTGGAACCCGTCGGCCGTGATCGACGCCGCGCATCTCGCGGGCGGTCTGGCCGTCGTCGCCGCCGACCTGCTCGCGCTGACGCTGATCGCCTCGCCGGGCTCGCTCGGGGCCGACGTCGCGGTCGGTACGACGCAGCGCTTCGGCGTGCCGATGGGCTTCGGTGGCCCCCACGCCGGCTACATGGCGGTGCGCTCAGGACTCGAGCGTCAGCTCCCCGGTCGCCTGGTCGGGGTGTCGGTCGATGCCGACGGCAAGCCGGCCTACCGCCTCTCGCTGCAGACGCGCGAACAGCACATCCGCCGCGAGAAGGCCACGTCGAACATCTGCACCGCCCAGGTGCTGCTCGCCGTGATGGCATCGATGTACGCGGTCTACCACGGGCCCGACGGCCTGCGCGAGATCGCGCGACAGGTGGCCGACAAGGCACTCCGGCTCCGCGACTGGCTCGTCGAGGCCGGTGTCGAGGTCGCGCATGACGCGTTCTTCGACACCGTGCAGGTGCGCGTGCCCGGACGCGCGGCGGAGTACGCCGCGCAGGCGCACGACGGCTACGGCATCCTGCTCCACGTCGCGGATGCCGACACGATCAGCATCGCGGTCGACGAGACCAC
Organism: Microbacterium sp. NPDC087591; assembly: GCF_044743625.1. Lineage (NCBI taxonomy): Bacteria > Bacillati > Actinomycetota > Actinomycetes > Micrococcales > Microbacteriaceae > Microbacterium > Microbacterium sp. NPDC087591. The sequence continues at coordinate 299,118 of NZ_JBIUWU010000001.1, read as the reverse complement.
CACGTTCAGCGAGCTGCACCAGGTCGCCATGGTGTTCGGAGGCCAGCAGCAGCGGGCCTTCGGTTGGTTCGAAAGCGGTTCGCACGGGGCGCTGCCCGAGGCCCTGCTGCGTCAGGACGAGTACCTGACCCACCCGGTCTTCCACGCGCACCGCAGCGAGACCGCCATGATGCGCTATCTCAAGAGCCTCGCCGACCGCGACTACGCCCTCGACCGGGGCATGATCCCGCTGGGGTCGTGCACCATGAAGCTCAACGCCGCGACCGAGATGGCGGCGATCACGTGGCCCGAGTTCGCGGGCATCCACCCGTTCGCTCCGGCATCCGATGTGGCGGGCTACCTCGAACTGATCGATCAGCTCGAGAGCTGGCTCGCCGAGGTCACCGGGTACGACGCGGTCTCGCTGCAGCCGAACGCCGGCTCCCAGGGTGAGCTCGCCGGACTCCTCGCGATCCGCGGCTACCACCTCGCGAACGGCGACGCGCAGCGCACCGTGTGCCTCATCCCGTCGTCCGCCCACGGCACGAACGCCGCCTCGGCCGTGCTCGCGGGCATGAAGGTCGTCGTGGTCGCCTGTGACGAGCTCGGCAACGTGGACCTCGCCGACCTCCGTGCCAAGATCGCCGCGCACGCCGAGTCCCTCTCCGCGCTGATGATCACCTACCCGTCCACCCACGGCGTGTACGAGCAGGACGTGGTGGAAATCACCTCGGCCGTGCACGACGCCGGGGGACAGGTCTATGTCGACGGTGCGAACCTCAACGCGCTGCTCGGCTACGCGCGGTTCGGCGACCTCGGGGGCGACGTGTCGCATCTGAACCTGCACAAGACGTTCGCCATCCCGCACGGCGGCGGTGGCCCCGGTGTGGGCCCGGTGGCCGCCAAGGCCCACTTGGCGCCGTTCCTGCCGGCGCATCCGCTCGCTCAGCGCGCGGAGCACGCCGGTGGTTTCGTGTTCGAGGGCGGCGCCGTATCGGCCGCTCCCTACGGTTCCGCCGGCATCCTGCCGATCTCCTGGGCCTACGTGCGGATGATGGGCGCCGACGGTCTGCGTCGGGCCACAGCCGCAGCGGTGCTCTCGGCCAACTACATCGCGGTGCGGCTCGGCGAGCACTACCCGGTGCTGTACGCCGGCGAGGACGGACGCGTCGCGCACGAGTGCATCCTCGATCTGCGTCCGCTCAAGGAGGCCACAGGCATCACGGTCGACGACGTCGCGAAGCGCCTGATCGACTACGGCTTCCACGCCCCGACCATGTCGTTCCCGGTCGCGGGCACGCTGATGGTCGAGCCGACCGAGTCCGAGGACCTGGCGGAGATCGAGCGGTTCATCGAGGCCATGATCATGATCAAGGCCGAGGCGGATGCCGTCGCGGCCGGCCGCTGGCCCGCCGACGACAACCCCCTCGTGCACGCGCCGCACACGGCTGTCTCGCTGATCGCGGGGGTGTGGGACCACGCCTACACGCGCGAAGAGGCCGCCTACCCGGTGCACGCTCTCGTCGCCGGCAAGTACTGGCCACCCGTGCGCCGCATCGACCAGGCCTACGGCGACCGCAACCTGGTGTGCGCGTGCCCGCCCATCGAGGCGTTCGCCTGACACGCACCAGTCGAGCCATGACGGCGCCGGCCACCCGAGGGTGACCGGCGCCGTTCTGCATCGCCGGAGGTGTTTCGTGCATGTCACATATTGGTCACCACTCAGTAACGAATGATTAGCCGAGCTCTGTGCGCGGTGCACGCCGGGTTACGCTCGACTATCCCTACGCGTTCAACGGTGAGCGCGCAGATTGATGTGACAGTCCAGGAGGACAACAAAGTGAAGCGCAACAAGATCGCCCTTGCGGGCACCGCGCTGTTCGCGATCGGCGCCCTGGCGCTCGCGGGCTGCGCGAGCGGCGGCGGGAACGACTCGGGAGACAACGGCGCAGGGTCGGCTGACCCGGATGCCATCATCACCACGAACGGCTCCGAGCCGGAGAACCCGCTGATCCCGACCAACACCAACGAGGTCGGCGGCGGAAAGATCCTCGACGAGATCTTCGCCGGTCTGATCTACTACGACGCCGACGGCAAGCCGGTCAACGACGTGGCTGAGGAGATCACCACCGAGGACCCGCAGCACCTCACGGTCAAGATCAAGGAAGGCCTGACCTTCACCAACGGCGAAGAGATCACCGCCGACAACTTCATCAAGGCGTGGAACTACGGTGCTCAGGCCGAGAACGCCCAGCTCTCCGGCTACTTCTTCGAGGACATCGAGGGCTTCATCAACGACCCGGGTGACCCGGACAACCCCGATGACGACATCTTCGGCGCGCAGGGCGACCTGGCGGGCCTGAAGCAGGTCGACGACTACACCTTCACGATCGAGCTCAACAAGCCGGCCTCCGACTTCGCTCTGCGTCTCGGCTACTCGGCGTTCTACCCGCTCCCCGACGTCGCCTTCGACGACATGGACGCATTCGGTCAGAACCCGATCGGCAACGGACCGTACAAGATCGACGGCGATGACGCGTGGCAGCACGACGTGCAGATCGACCTCGTGCGCAACGACGACTACGACGGTGGACGCAAGGCTGCCAACGGCGGTCTGTCGATCATCTTCTACGCCACGCAGGAGGCCGCCTACGCCGACCTGCAGGGTGGCGAGGTCGACGTCATCGACGCGATCCCGACCAGCTCGCTTCAGGTCTTCCAGGACGAACTCGGCGACCGCGCTGTGAACCAGCCGTCCGCCGTGTTCCAGTCCTTCACGATCGGCCAGTTCCTCCCGCACTTCAGCGGCGAAGAGGGCAAGCTGCGTCGTCAGGCGCTGTCCATGGCGATCAACCGCGAAGAGATCACGCAGACCATCTTCTCGGGCACCCGCACCCCGGCATCCGACTTCACGTCGCCGGTCATCGACGGCTGGTCCGACTCGGTTCCCGGCAGCGAGGTCCTCGCGTACGACCCCGAGAAGGCGAAGGAGCTGTGGGCCGAGGCCGACGCCATCTCGCCGTGGGACGGCACGTTCAAGATCGCATACAACGCCGATGGTGGCCACGACGCGTGGGTCGACGCCGTGAGCAACAGCATCAAGAACACGCTCGGTATCGACGCCTCCGGCGACCCGTACCCGACCTTCCAGGATCTTCGCACGAAGATCAACGACCGCACGATCACGACCGCTGCGCGTTCGGGATGGCAGGCGGACTACCCGGGTCTGTACAACTTCCTCGGCCCGCTCTACGCGACGGGTGCCGGATCCAACGACGGTGACTACTCGAACCCTGAGTTCGACGACCTCATCAAGGCCGGTATCAGCAACCCTGACCCCGCCGCACAGATCGAGGACTTCACGAAGGCTCAGGAGGTCCTGTTCGAGGACCTGCCCGCGATCCCGCTGTGGTACTCGAACGTCACCGGTGGCTTCAGCGAGAACGTCGACAACGTCACGTTCGGCTGGAACTCGGTGCCGCTGTACTACGAGATCACGAAGGCCGGCAAGTAAGTCTGACGGCACGACGTCTGTGAGGCGGTGACGATTCGTTCGTCACCGCCTCATAGGCTTGTGTTCGCGTAGCTTGCTTTCCCCACAGAAGGGACAAGCGGATGCTCGGTTACATTCTGAGACGTCTTCTGCAGGTGATCCCGGTCTTCTTCGGAGCCACCCTGCTCATCTATTTCCTCGTGTTCGCCATGCCAGGCGATCCGATCCTCGCGCTGTTCGGCGACAAGACGCCGAGTCCGGCCGTCGTCGCCCAGCTGCGCGAGCAGTACCACCTGAACGAGCCGTTCCTCGTGCAGTACTGGTACTACATCACCGGCGTGTTCCAGGGCGACCTGGGCACCACCTATTCCGGCCGTCCGGTCTCCGCGGTGCTGGCAGCGACGTTGCCCGTCACCGGCCGTCTCGCTGTCATGGCGATCGGCATCGAGTTCGTGCTGGCCATCTTCATCGGCACGGTCTCCGCGCTGCGCAAGGGCAAGCTGTTCGACAACACGTCGCTCATCGTTGCTCTGGTCGCTATCGCGATCCCGATCTTCGTGGTCGCGTTCCTCGCGCAGTACTTCCTGGCGATCCAACTCGGGTGGTTCAAACCGACCGTGGGTGCGGACAACGACTGGGGCGGCCTCTGGCTGCCTGCGATCGTGCTCGGGTTCAGTCTGTACGCCGTGAGCATGCGACTGATGCGCAGTTCGGTCATCGACACCCTGAACCAGGACTGGGTGCGCACCGCCTACAGCAAGGGTCTTTCGCGCAACCGTGTGCTTCCCGTGCACGTGCTGCGGAACTCGCTGATTCCGGTGATCACGAACTCCGCCACGAACTTCGGAGTGCTGCTCGTCGGCGCCACCGTCACGGAGGGCATCTTCAACGTGCCCGGTGTCGGTAAGACGCTGTTCGAGGCGATCCAGCGCGGCGAGGGCCCGACCGTGGTCTCCTTCGTCACCGTGTTCGTCATCCTGTACGTCCTGGTGAACCTGTTCATCGACCTGCTGTACGGTCTGCTCGACCCGAGGATCCGCTATGTCTGACCCCACGACCCAGAAGCACTACGTCGCTCCGGTCGAGACCGAATCGATCGCCGTCGACGCCGTCCGCATCGCCGACAAGCCCAGCAACCTCTGGCGTGACGCGTGGGCTGACCTGCGCCGTCGTCCGCTGTTCTGGTTCTCCGTCGTTCTCGCCCTGTTCTTCCTGATCATGGCGCTGTGGCCGACGCTCTTCACGACGACGCCTCCCAATGACGGCTGCCAGCTGTCGAACAGCAACGGCGGTCCTACAGACGGACATCCGCTCGGATTCACCTTCCAGGGCTGCGACATCTACTCGCGCATCGTCTGGGGAGCCCAGACGTCGCTGGCGGTCGGACTGATCGCGACGGTGATCTCGTCGCTGCTCGGCCTGATCATGGGAGCCCTCGCGGGGTTCTACGGCGGATGGCTCGACTCGGTGCTCTCGCGCGTCGGCGACATCTTCTTCGCGATCCCGTACATCCTGGCGGCCGTGGTCGTCATGACCGTGTTCCGTGACTCCCGTTCGGTGTGGACGCTCGCGTTCGCGATCGGAGGGTTCGCCTGGGCGTCAACGGCTCGGGTCGTGCGCGCCGAGGTGCTCCGGGTGCGTCAAGCGGACTTCGTGATGGCCTCGCAGGCGCTCGGACAATCCAAGTTCAAGATCCTCATGAACCATGTCATCCCGAACGCGATCGCTCCGCTCCTCGTGGTGTCGACCCTCGGGCTCGCCGCGGCGATCGTCGCCGAGGCGACACTGTCGTTCCTCGGCGTCGGCCTCGGAAGCGACGTGATGTCATGGGGCCTGGACATCGGCAAGGCCCAGGCCTCGCTGCGAGTGGCTCCGATGGCGCTCATCTATCCGTCGATCGCCCTCACTCTCGCGGTGCTGGCGTTCGTGACCCTGGGCGAGCTCATCAGAGACGCCCTCGACCCGAAGGCGAGGGCGCGCCGATGAGCGAGCGAATCACCGAACAGGTCCCGCTGCTGCGCATCCGCGATCTCAGCGTCGCGTTCCGCACGCAGGAGGGGTTGCGCGAAGTGCTCCATGGAGTGAGCTTCGACGTCATGCCCGGAGAGACCGTCGCGATCGTGGGCGAGTCGGGCTCAGGCAAGTCCACGACGGCCACGGCCATCGTGAACCTGCTCCCCGGCACCGGCCAGGTCACTGCAGGGTCGATCACCCTCGAGGGGCGCGAGCTCACGACACTCACCCGTCGCGAGATCGAGGCTGTTCGCGGTCGGGACATCGGCTTCGTGCCGCAGGACCCGATGTCGAACCTCAATCCCGTATGGAGCATCGGCTTCCAGGTGAAGGAGGCGATCCGTGCGAACGGCATCGTCCAGGGGCGCGAAGCCGTCAAGGCGCGCACGGTCGAGGTGCTGCAGCAGGCTGGGCTCGCCGACGCCGAGAAGCGCCTGCACCAGTTCCCGCATCAGTTCTCGGGCGGCATGCGCCAGCGGGCACTGATCGGAATGGGCCTCGCCGCCGATCCGAAGCTTCTGATCGCCGACGAGCCGACCTCGGCGCTGGACGTGACCGTCCAGCGAGTGATCCTGGATCACATGGCCACCCTCACGCGCGAAAAGGGCACCTCGGTGCTGCTGATCACGCACGACCTCGGCCTCGCAGCCGAGCGTGCGGACAAGATCATCGTGATGAACGGCGGCAACATCGTCGAGGCCGGTCCGAGCCGCGAGATCCTCGAGAACCCGCAGCATCCGTACACGAAGCGTCTCGTAGCCGCGGCTCCGAGCGTGGCATCGCAGCGCATCCAGGCTGTGGTGGAGGACCGGGGAATCGAGACGCTCGAGGACCTCGCCGACATCCCGCCGACGGTCCGTGTCGCGGGGCTCACGAAGGACTACAAGATCCGTCAGGGGGGCTTCCGCAGCGAAGCGTTCCGGGCGGTCGACAATGTGTCGTTCGAGATCCCTCGGGGCAAGACGCTCGCGCTCGTCGGCGAATCCGGCTCCGGCAAGTCCACCGTCGCGAAGATGGTGCTGAAGCTGGAGGAGCCCACCAGCGGCACCATCGAGATCGACGGCCAGGATGTGTCGAGGCTGTCGAACGCCCAGGCGTTCGGTCTGCGTCGGCGCATGCAACCGGTGTTCCAGGACCCGTATGGATCCCTCGACCCGCTGCGCAACATCGGCAACACGATCTCAGAGCCTCTGCAGATCCACGGTGTGGGCGACCGCGCCTCGCAGCGTGAGCGCGTCGAGGAGCTCCTCGATCAGGTCTCGCTGCCGCGTGTGCTGGCGACCCGGTACCCGAACGAGCTGTCCGGCGGACAGCGTCAGCGTGTGGCCATCGCCCGTGCGCTCGCGCTCAAGCCCGACATCATCGTGCTCGATGAGGCCGTGTCGGCGCTCGACGTGCTGGTGCAGGACCAGGTGCTGCAGTTGCTCGCCGAGCTGCAGTCCGAGCTCGGTCTGACGTATCTGTTCATCACCCATGACCTCGCGGTCGTGCGTGTCTCGAGCGACCTCGTCTGCGTGATGGAGAAGGGCAAGATCGTCGAGCAGGGCACTGTCGATGAGATCTTCGCCAACCCGCAGCAGGAGTACACGGACCGTCTGCTCAAGGCGATCCCCGGTGCGTCGATCACCCTCGGTGGACACTGACGGTGACGAACTCGGAACACCCTGAGGGCGCGCGGACATACCGCGCGTCCTCAGGACCGGTCGCGCTGGTCTTGAGCGGCCTGTTGGCGCTCTTCCTACTCGGCGACACCGTTCTGCGCGGCAGCTGGGGCCAGATGCTCCTCATCGCGCCCTGGGTGCTGCTGGGCCTGTGGGTGGTCTACGAGATCAGCTTCGTCTCTGTGGTCCGGGTCGATCACGACGGCGCAACGGTGCAGAACATGCTTCGCCGCACGTCCTTCGGATGGAGTCGCGTGCGCGACATCGACTTCCGTTGGCAGCTGCAGTTCGCGCTCGACGACGGCACGGATATCAGCTGTTACGGCGGACCGGCGCGCTCGCGACCCGCCCGGCCCAGCGGTGATCAGGACGATGCCCGATCGAAGGTGCCGGCCGGAGTCCGCGACCTCACGGAGATCCGCGACCGGTGGGAATCCGCCGTCGGGGCGGATGCGCCGATCACCCGCACCTGGGACGGCCCGGCACTGATCGCCCTCGGCGTGATCGTGCTGTGGGCAGTCGGTGCGGTGCTGATCACGACCGCCGGCTGACACCGTGCGGGGGAGCGGCATCGTGTGCCGCGTGTGCCGCCGCAGCTGATCAGCCGGGCAGCCCGAACAGCGCCGGCCAGGTGGCCGCGGCCCACGGGTAGCCGACGAACACGGTCGCGTCGATCAGGAAGTGCGCCACCAGGAACGGCAGGAGCCTGCCGCTGCGCTGGAACAGCCAGCCGAACAGCAGTCCCATCGCGAGGTTGCCGATGAACGCACCAGGGCCCTGATACAGGTGGTAGCTCGCGCGCAGCACCGAGGTCGCCACGATGATCGTCCAGTGGCTCCACCCCAGCTGCTTCAGCCGGGCGAACAGGTACCCGAGCACGACGAACTCCTCCTGCAACGAGGCGCGGGCGGCCGCGAGCAGCAGGATCGGCACCGTCCACCAGTGCGCATCGAGCCCCGTCGGGTTCACCGCCACGAACAGGCCGAGTGCACGCCCGACGAGATAGAGCGCGAGTCCGGGGATGCCGATGGCGAGCACCAGCAGGACCCCGCGGCCGGCATCCCGTCCCACGCGCGTCCCGTCCAGCCCCAGACGGCCCAGGTGCGGACGGGACGTCTGCCACAGCAGGAAGCAGACGAGGATCACCGGCACCAGCGAGAAGCCGATCGACAGCACCTGGTAGATCAGGTCGAAGATCTCCCGGTCGCTGCGCGAGGGATTCAGCGTCGCGGTCTGGTCGGCGAGCGGCGTCTCATCGGTCAGTCGGTACGCCAGCTGGACGATCGCGTACACGGCAGATTGCCCCAGGCCGAGCGCCAGCACGATCCCGATCTCCCACCACAACCGCGCACGCGAGGGCGGTGCGGTGGACGGGGTGCCATCAGCCGGGAGAGAGGTCACGATCTCGATGCTACGGCCTGTGTTCAGGAACAGTCCCTGTGCGTGCGCTATCCTGGAACGTCGGTTTCTCGGCACTTCCCACCATCTTTTAGGACTCCTGCATGGCGCACGCCCTCCGCTCTGACCTCCGCAACGTCGCTATCGTCGCGCACGTCGACCACGGCAAGACCACGCTCGTCGACGCGATGCTCCGCCAGACCGGCTCGTTCGGCGAGCACGCCCACGTCGACGAACGCGCGATGGACTCGAACGACCTCGAGCGTGAGAAGGGCATCACGATCCTCGCCAAGAACACGGCGATCACCTACAAGGGCAAGCACGCCGACGGCAAGGAGATCACGATCAACGTGATCGACACCCCCGGTCACGCCGACTTCGGTGGCGAGGTCGAGCGCGGCCTGTCCATGGTCGACGGTGTCGTGCTGCTCGTCGACGCCAGCGAGGGCCCGCTGCCGCAGACCCGCTTCGTGCTGCGCAAGGCGCTCGAGTCGAAGCTCCCCGTCATCCTCCTGGTCAACAAGACCGACCGCCCCGACGCCCGCATCGCGGAGGTGGAGGAAGAGGCGCACGACCTGCTCCTGGGTCTCGCGTCCGACCTGGTCGACGATGTGCCCGACCTCGACGTCGACGCGCTGCTCGACGTGCCGGTGGTCTACGCGTCCGGTCGCGCCGGTGCCGCATCGCAGAACCGTCCCGCCGACGGCTCGCTGCCCGACAACGACGACCTCGAGCCGCTGTTCGAGGCGATCCTCCAGCATGTTCCCGCCCCGTCCTACGACGACGAGGCGCCGCTGCAGGCCTGGGTCACCAACCTCGACTCCAGCCCTTTCCTCGGCCGTCTCGCGCTGCTGCGCGTCTTCAACGGCACGCTGAAGAAGGGCCAGACGGTGGCCTGGGTCCGCGCCGACGGCACCCACCAGAACGCTCGTATCACCGAGCTCCTGAAGACCCGCGCCCTCGAGCGCTACCCGGCCGAGTCCGCCGGCCCCGGCGACATCGTCGCCATCGCCGGCTTCGAGAACATCACGATCGGCGAGACCATCGCCGACCCCGAGGATGTGCGTCCGCTGCCGGCCATCACGGTCGACGACCCCGCCATCTCGATGACGATCGGCACCAACACCTCGCCGCTCATGGGCAAGGTCAAGGGACACAAGCTCACCGCTCGCATGGTCAAGGATCGTCTCGACAAGGAGCTCATCGGCAACGTGTCGCTCAAGGTCGTCGACATCGGACGTCCGGACGCGTGGGAGGTGCAGGGTCGTGGAGAGCTGGCCCTCGCCATCCTCGTCGAGAACATGCGCCGCGAGGGCTTCGAGCTCACCGTCGGCAAGCCGCAGGTGGTCACGAAGAAGATCGACGGCAAGACCTACGAGCCGTTCGAGCACCTCACGATCGACACCCCGGAAGAGCACCTCGGCGCGATCACGCAGCTCCTCGCGAACCGCAAGGGCCGCATGGAGAACATGACCAACCACGGCACCGGCTGGGTGCGCATGGAGTTCATCGTCCCGTCGCGCGGCCTCATCGGCTTCCGCAGCGAGTTCCTCACCACGACCCGCGGTACCGGCATCGCCAACGCGATCTCGCACGGCTACGAGCCGTGGGCCGGCTCCATCACGACGCGTCAGAACGGCTCGATCGTCGCCGACCGCCAGGGTGTCGTCACTCCGTTCGCGATGATCGCCCTGCAGGAGCGCATGTCGTTCTTCGTGCAGCCCACGCAGGAGGTCTACGAGGGCATGGTCATCGGCGAGAACTCGCGCGCCGACGACATGGACGTGAACATTACCAAGGAGAAGAAGCTCACCAACATGCGTGCAGCCAGCTCCGACACGTTCGAGTCGATGACGCCGCCGCGCCAGCTGACGCTCGAGGAGAGCCTCGAGTTCGCCCGTGACGACGAATGCGTCGAAGTGACCCCCGAGGTCGTCCGCATCCGCAAGGTGAACCTCGACGCGAACACGCGTGCACGTGAGACGGCCCGCATGAAGCGTCAGGACGCCGGCGCCTGATCTCCGCTGTCCTGAAGAGGGCCTCCTCCCGTCTATTTCGACGCGGAGGAGGCCCTCTTCTCATGAAATGCCCAGGTGAGGGATTGTTTTCGTTCAGGTTGGCCGTGCAGACTCGGTGACTTGCGCCCGGCGAGTCGGCTCCCATGAGTCGCCCTGCCCCTGCAGGTCCGGGTGGACGACGACCCGAAAGTCGAATCCGTGCTTCACCATCACAACACCCGTGCGTCTCGGCGCGCCGCCGCGGCGCTCCAGGCCCATTCCGCTGTCCGAGCCCGTCGCCCCGTGCTGGTCCTCGGTGCGCTGACCGGCGCGCTGCTGGGCATCACCCTCACGGTCGGGGTCGTCTCGGCCCCCGCCGCCGGTGCCGAGAACCCCGCCACCGCCGACCTCGCCGCCGCGGCCGTCGCCAGTGGCCCGCAGCCTCTGCGAGAGATCGCGGATGACGCCAGCGAGGCGTACGCCGAGGCCACCGACGCTGTCGCCGCGGCGGAGGCGCTCACCGCCGAGGTCGCGGCATCCGGTCTCGATCTGGGCGACGCGGTCGTCTCGATCGACACCACCGAGCTGCAGGCGGATGCGGACGCGCTGGCCGACCGCGCGCTCGTCCCCGCTCTTCTTCTCGAGGATCTCACCGGCGATGCGGTGGCCGACACGCACGCGGTCGTCGCGCTCACCACCGACCTGCGCGAGACCTACACGGCCGCGCAGGAGAAGAAGGCCGCGGCGGAAGCTGCGGCGGCGGCCGAGAAGGCTGCGGCGGAGAAGGCGGCGGCAGCAGCGGCCGCACTCGCCGCGGCGAACACGGTCGACGGCGCGAAGGCGACCGCACGCGAGATGGCGTCCGGCCGATACGGGTGGGGGGATGACCAGTTCTCCTGCCTGAGCTCGCTGTGGACCAAGGAGTCCGGCTGGAACTACCAGGCCTACAACGCGGACGGCGGCGCGACCGGCATCCCGCAGGCGCTCCCCGGCAGCAAGATGGCCTCAGCCGGCAGCGACTGGCAGACGAACGCCGCCACCCAGATCGCCTGGGGGCTCGAGTACATCGCCGGTTCCTACGGTTCACCCTGCAGCGCGTGGTCGCACTCGCAGGCGATGAACTGGTACTGACACCACCGAGGCGGAGAAGGCCCGGCCCCACATGGGGTCGGGCCTTCGCGCTGTCGTCAGCGCAGTTCGGAGATGAGGACGGCGCTGGTGCCCGCGACGGTCGCCTCGAAGATGTGCGGCACGTCGCCGGCGTAGGAGAGGTAGTCGCCAGGGTGCAGGAGGATGGGCTGCTCGACCGGCCCGATGCGTGCTTCGCCGGTGATCAGGATGACGTGCTCGGTGGTGCCGGGGTGGTGGGGGTCGGAGCGCCGGGGATCCCCGGGTTCCGCCGTGATCAGGTACAGGTCACGGCGGGCGCCCGGCGGGCTGGCCGAGAGCAGGGAGGCGCTGTAGGCGGCAGCGGATGACGGCACTCCGGCCAGGTCGTCGGCGCGGATCAGCGTCGGCGCGTTCGCCTGCTGGTCGACGAGCACGGCGAACGGCACTCCGAGCGCCACCCCGAGCGCCCACAGCGTCTCGACGCTGGGATTGCCTGATCCACCCTCGAGCTGGGAGACGGTCGCCTTGGAGATGCCGGCTCTCCGCGCCAGTTCCGACACCGAGAGGGAAGCGGCTTCACGCTCGCGGCGGAGCGTGCGGGCGATTCGAGTGCGGAGATCCTCCATGTGTTCATCATGCCAAACGATCGTTCGCTTGACTATCCGATCGAGCTTGTTCAGAATGATCATCATGTGTTCAGCGGATCGAACGTTCGGTGAGGTTCTCCCGTGACGCCCGAGCGGGAGGTGTGGCGAGAGGCGCTCGGCGTCGTGGTGGCGACCAGCGCCTACGGTGTCTCGTTCGGTGCGCTCGCGGTCGCATCGGGACTCGATGTCTGGCAGACCTGCGTGCTGAGCCTGCTGATGTTCACCGGCGGCTCGCAGTTCGCGTTCGTCGGTGTGTTCACGGCCGGGGGAGTCGCGGCCCTGCCCTCGGCCATCGCCTCCGCGGTACTGCTGGGTGTGCGTAACGTGGCTTACGGCATGCGGATGTCGCCGATCGTCGGGGGAGGACCGGCCCGCCGCGCGGCAGCCGCCCACTTCACGATCGACGAGTCCACGGCCGTTGCGATCTCGCAGGGCGATCCGCGTCTGCGTCGGGTGGGCTTCTGGGTCACCGGAATCGGGATCTTCGTGGGCTGGAACATCACCACGCTGATCGGGGCGCTCGTGGGCGATGTGCTCGGCGATCCGCGCACGTGGGGATTGGATGCCGCCGCTGCAGCCGCGTTCCTCGCCCTGCTGTGGCCGCGGCTGCAGCAGCGGCAGGCGATCGCGGTCGGCATCGCCGCCGCGGTCGTGGCCGCCGCGCTCACCCCGTTGCTGATGCCGGGCATCCCCGTGCTGATCGCCGCCGTGGTCGCGATCCTCGTCGGGTGGTTCAACTGGTTCGGGAACCGCCCCTCCGCCGGTGCGACTCCGGCGCCAGCGGGAGGTATGTCATGAGCGTGTGGAGCGCGATCCTGCTCGCCGCGCTCATCTGTCTCGCGCTGAAGGCCGTGGGGTACCTGGTTCCGCCGAAGGTGCTCGAGGCGCCGCGGCCGGCGCGCATCTCCGACCTGTTGACCGTGGCGCTGCTGGCGGCACTCGTCGCGGTGCAGACTCTCGGTGCAGGGCAGGCGATCGTCGTCGACGCTCGCCTGCCCGCCCTTCTGGTCGCCGCGGGCCTGCTGTGGCTGCGCCAGTCGTTCCTCGTCGTCGTGTTCGCGGCCGCCGCAGTCGCCGCCGTCCTGCGGCTTCTCGGGCTCGCGATCTGACTGCCGGGTACACATCGGGTGCGCCCACGGCGCGCGGGTAAGATCGACACGTGCGCGTCAGCTGGGTGTCGAGAGTGTTCTCATGGGTCGTATCGGCCCTGGTCGGCGGCGTGTACGGCATCGCCGGCACGATCGGCCACAGCCTGACCTGGGGCGTGATCCCTGTCGGCCTCATCGTCGGTGGCATCGCCTGCGCAGCGATCCTGGTCGCTATCCGTGTCCTCACGCATGATCGTGGGGCAGCGCTCGCGGCCGGACTCGGGATGGTCGGGATGCTGATCCTCATCTCGGGGGTCGGTCCCGGAGGCTCCGTGGTCGTGCAGGACTCTCTCGCCGGCCGCATCTGGACGTACCTGGTGGCAGGTCTCGTACTGCTCGTCGTCGCGTGGCCTTCGTTCTCTCGGCTGCCGGTGAGGACCACGGCCACGACGGCGGATGCCACGGTCGCCGATGCCGCTCTGATCACCTCGGTCCCGCACCACGCGGCCCCCTCGCAGGAGAGCGGCCCTCGCGAGTCGTAGACTGGAGGGGTGACGTATGTGATCGCCCTGCCGTGTGTTGATGTGAAGGACCGCGCCTGCATCGACGAATGTCCCGTGGACTGCATCTACGAGGGCGAACGGTCGTTGTACATCCATCCGGACGAGTGTGTCGACTGTGGCGCGTGCGAGCCGGTGTGCCCGGTCGAGGCGATCTACTACGAGGATGATCTGCCCGATGAGTGGCAGGACTACTACAAGGCGAACGTGGAGTTCTTCGAGGAGATCGGTTCTCCCGGCGGTGCGGCGAAGGTCGGCGTGTACTCGTTCGACCACCCCATCGTCGCGGCGCTGCCGCCTCAGGGCGAGTAAGTCGCGCCCGTGAGCGTCCGCGACCTCGCCGACTACCCCTGGGACGCCGTGATCCCCTACCGGGAGCGTGCGGCCCAGCACCCGCAGGGCCTGGTGGATCTGTCGATCGGCTCTCCCGTCGATCCGACTCCCGACATCATCCGTCGTGCACTCGCCGAGGCGACGGACGCCCACGCGTACCCGCAGACCGTCGGCACGCCGGCGGTGCGGGAGGCGATCGTCGACTGGTACGCGCGACGCAGGGGAGTGCCGGACCTCACGGTCGACAACGTGCTTCCGACGATCGGCTCGAAGGAGCTCGTGGCGCTGTTGCCCACGCTTCTCGGCCTCGGCGCCGGCGATACCGTCGTGCATCCGCTCGTCGCCTACCCGACCTACGAGGTGGGCGCGCGCATCGCGGGTGCGACGCCGCTCGCTGCGGACGACCCGTCGAGCTGGCCGGAGGGCACGAAGCTCATCTGGATCAACACCCCCGGCAACCCGGATGGCCGCACCTGGACGACCGAGGAGCTCGCCGCTGCTGTCGTGCGGGCACGCGAGCTGGGCGCCGTCCTGGCGAGCGACGAGTGCTATGCGGAGCTCGGGTGGGACGGTCCGTGGGCGACCGAGGCGATCCCCTCGATCCTCGACCCGCGTGTCACGGGCGGGAAGCGGTCGAACCTGCTGAGTGTCTACTCTCTGAGCAAGCAGTCGAATCTCGCAGGCTATCGGGCGGCGTTCGTCGCGGGCTGCGCGCAGATCGTCGGCGAGCTGCTCACCGCGCGCAAGCACCTCGGGCTGATGCCACCGGCACCGATCCAGCACGCGATGGCGGTCGCGCTCGGCGATGACGAGCATGTCGCCGCGCAGAAGGAGCTGTACCGGGCTCGACGCGACACGCTGCGTCCTGCGCTCGAGGCTGCGGGATTCCGCATCGACGGCTCCGAAGCCGGACTCTACCTCTGGGCGACCGAGGGGCGCGATGCCTGGGAGTCGATGGCGCGACTCGCCGACCTCGGCATCCTCGCCGGTCCTGGACCGTTCTACGGTGAGCACTCCACGCAGCATGTGCGACTGGCGCTGACGGCGCCGACCGAGCGCATCGCCGAGGGCGCCCGTCGCCTGCGCGAGGGTCTGTAGGTTCCCTCTTGCTCTGTGTCGTCCCTTTGGCGGATGTCACAGTAGGCCTGAGTCCCTACTAGGCTGTAAAAGCGATTCGGTCGTGATCCGACCAGGCGCCTGTGCGCCGCGAGATCGCCAGTTCCGGCTTGATCAAAGATCTTGGCTGATTCCGACGCGACAGGCGTACGGGCAGACACAACGAGGAGGCCCGCGTGAGCGCAGCGGCAGACCAGCAGGCGACAGCGAAGCTGACCATCGGTGACACCACCGCCGAATTCCCCCTCGTGCATGGCACGGCCGGGCACGACAGCATCGACTTCTCCACCCTGACCCGCCAGACCGGCTACACGGGACTCGACTACGGGTTCGTGAACACGGCGTCGACGAAGTCGGAGATCACCTTCATCGACGGCGACAAGGGCATCCTGCGCTATCGCGGATATCCGATCGAGCAGCTCGCCGGCACCACCAGCTACCTCGAGGTGGCGTGGCTTCTCATCTACGGCGAGCTCCCCTCGGCGTCGGAGCTGGCGGACTTCGACGAGAAGATCCGTCGTCACACGCTTCTGCACGAAGACCTCAAGCGGTTCTTCTCGGCCCTGCCGCACACCGCGCACCCGATGTCGGTGCTCTCCTCGGCCGTGGCCGCGCTGTCGACCTACTACGAGGGCCAGACCGACCCGCACAACCCGGAGCACGTCGAGCTCAACATGATCCGCATGCTCGCGAAGCTGCCGGTCATCGCCGCCTACGCGCACAAGAAGAGCGTCGGCCAGGCCTTCCTGTACCCCGACAACTCGCTGAGCTTCGTCGACAACTTCCTCAAGCTGAACTTCGGCGTGCACAGCGAGCCGTACGAGGTCAACCCGGTCATGTCGAAGGCGCTCGAGCTGCTGCTCATCCTGCATGAGGACCACGAGCAGAACGCCTCCACGTCGACCGTGCGTCTGGTGGGCTCCACCGGCGCGAACCAGTTCGCCTCCGTGTCCGCCGGCATCCAGGCCCTCTCCGGCCCGCTGCACGGCGGTGCGAACGAGGCCGTTCTCACGATGCTCGGCCAGATCCGCGACTCCGGCCAGAGCGTCGCGCGGTTCGTGGAGCGGGTGAAGAACAAGGAAGAGGGCGTGAAGCTGATGGGCTTCGGGCACCGGGTCTACAAGAACTACGACCCCCGCGCCAAGCTCGTCAAGGACGCCGCAGACGAGGTGCTCGCCTCGCTGGGCGTGACCGACCCGCTGCTCGACCTCGCCAAGGAGCTCGAGGAGCTCGCCCTCGCCGACGACTACTTCCGCGAGCGTCGCCTGTACCCGAACGTCGACTTCTACACCGGAGTCATCTACAAGGCCATGGGCTTCCCGACGCGGATGTTCACCGTGCTCTTCGCGATCGGCCGCCTGCCGGGGTGGCTCGCGCAGTGGCGCGAGCTGCAGAACGACCCGCAGACCAAGATCGGTCGCCCGCAGCAGCTGTACGTCGGCTCGCCGGAGCGCGCGTTCCCGACCTCACGCTGACCTGAGCAGGCCGCACGGCTGCACTGATCCGACAGAACCCCCGTCGACCGCCCGCAAGGGTGGCGGGCGGGGGTTCTTCGCGCGCGGTGCCCGTGACGGCCCCGGGCATGAGAACGGCCTGCCCTCCAGAACGAGGGCAGGTCGTGTCGAGGGATGCGGGTCAGCGCCCCTGGGCGCTCCGACCGCCCTGACGCTGGCCGCCCTGGCGCGAGGAGAACCCTGCCTGGCCCTGGCCGCCGCCCTGTCCGCCGGAGCGGGGGCGACGACGGCGTGCGGGGGGAGTGGAGGCGCCTGCGCGCTCGCCACCGGCGGGACGCTGCTTGGCCTGACGCTGCGGCTGCTGCGCCTGCACGGGGGCAGGACGCACGTGCGGGGCGCGCTCGGGCACGAGACCCGTGACGGCGGCTGCCGTGACGCTCTCGAGCGGAGCCGTGATGGCTGCCTTGCGCAGGAGGTCCTTCACGTCGCGGCGCTGCTCGGGGAGCACGACCGTGACGACGGTGCCGGCAGCACCCGCACGGGCGGTACGGCCCGAGCGGTGCAGGTATGCCTTGTGCTCCATGGGCGGGTCGACGTGGACGACCAGGTCGACGTTGTCGACGTGCACGCCACGGGCGGCGACGTCAGTGGCCACGAGCACGCGCACGCCACCGTCGGCGGGGTCGGACGAGAAGGCGCTCAGGTTGCGCTCACGCGCGTTCTGCGACAGGTTGCCGTGCAGGTCGACCGCGGGGATGCCCGCAGCGGTGAGCTGCTTGGCGAGCTTCTTGGCCTGGTGCTTGGTGCGGGTGAACAGGATGCGGCGACCGGTGCCGGACGCGAGATCGCGCACCAGGGTCGTCTTGTCGTCGGTCGACTCGACGACGAGCACGCGGTGCGTCATCTCGCCGACCGGCACGCTCTCCTCGTCGACCTCGTGGCTGACGGCGTTCGAGAGGAAACGACGCGCGAGCGTGTCGATTCCGCGGTCGAGCGTCGCGCTGAAGAGCAGACGCTGGCCGCCGGCGGGGGTTGCGGTGAGGATGCGCGTGACACCGGGCAGGAAGCCGAGGTCGGCCATATGGTCGGCCTCATCGAGAACGGTGACCTCGACGGCGTCGAGCTGCACGATCTTCTGCTTCATGAGGTCTTCGAGGCGGCCGGGGCATGCGACGACGATGTCGACGCCGCTGCGCATGGCCTGCTCCTGCGGGCGCTGGCTGACGCCGCCGAACACGGTCGTGACGCGCAGGCCCTTGGCTTCGGCCAGCGGCGCGATGGTCGCGGCGATCTGCGTGGCGAGCTCGCGGGTCGGGGCGAGCACGAGACCACGGGGGTGGCCGGCGCGGCTCGTGCGCGTCGACGCGGCGATGCGCGAGACCAGGGGAAGGGCGAAGGCGATCGTCTTGCCGCTGCCGGTGCGACCGCGGCCGAGGAGGTCGCGGCCTGCGAGAGAGTCGGGAAGCGTGTCGCGCTGAATCGCGAACGCCTCGGTCTTGCCGTCCTGTGCGAGGACGGCGGCGAGGTCGGCGGGCACGCCGAGATCGAGGAAGGAAGTCATGAAGTATCTCCGAGAATGCACGCGCGAACGAGATGGCCGGGTGCGGGAAGGTGGGCGACGGCGCGGGATCGCGCATCGTTTCGCCGTTCGAAATGGCCAGAACCAGGCTAGTGGCGCGGGAGCGTGTCGACGACGCAGACGCCTCGCATCACGAGGAGCGTCACGCTGACAGTATCACGCGCAGCAGAGGAGAGCCTGAACGCCTCCCCGGGAAGCGGCGGATCGGCCTGGTGTCCTAGAGGGTCAGGCGTGCAGCGCCTCGTTCAGGGTGACACCGACGCCGGCGCGGCGGACGGCCTCGACCGCGCCGCTGAGGGAGTTCCGTCGGAACAGGAGTCCGTCCTGTCCGGACAGCTCCGCACCCTTGACGGTCTTCCTGCCACCCTCTGCGGTGGTCGGTCCATCGGCGAGCACGATCTTGGTCCCGGCGGTGACGTACAGCCCCGCCTCGACGACACAGTCATCGCCCAGCGAGATGCCGATGCCGGCGTTCGCGCCGAGGAGAGTGCGGGCTCCGATCGAGACGCGGTGCGTGCCGCCTCCGGACAGCGTGCCCATGATCGAGGAACCGCCGCCGATGTCGCTGCCGTCGCCCACGACCACGCCCTGTGAGATGCGGCCTTCCACCATCGACGCCCCGAGTGTGCCGGCGTTGAAGTTGACGAACCCCTCGTGCATCACGGTGGTGCCGGGGGAGAGGTAGGCGCCCAGGCGCACCCGCGACGCATCGGCGATGCGCACGCCGGCCGGCTGCACGTAGTCGGTCAGGCGGGGGAACTTGTCGAGCCCCTGCACCTGGATGCCGGCGCGCTGGAGCGTCGGGCGCAGGCGGGCGGCATCAGCGGGGTGGACCGGGCCCGCGTTGGTCCAGGCGACGTTCGGCAGGTGGCCGAAGATGCCGTCGAGGTTCAGCTCGTTCGGGCGCACCAGGAGGTGGGAGAGCGCGTGCAGGCGCAGGTACGCGTCGGCGGTCGAGGCCGGCGCCGCGTCGAGGTCGATCTCGAGCCGGACGACCTCGACGGCGACGTTGCGGCGCTCGTCGGGGCGTGCGTCGTCACGCAGCGCGGCTGCGGCGGATGCCGACTCCTCGGGAGCGGTACCGGTGCCGAGTGCGGAGTACCACGCGTCGAGTACGGTGCCGTCACCGGCGATCGTGGTGAGTCCGACACCCCAGACGTTGCGCGTTTCAGTCATGACTCCACGGTACCGGGAACAGGGGCCCCTCCCGTCCGGATGACATGGCCTCGGTCACGGAGGAGGCAGGGGCTGCAGGTCATAGGCTGGGGTCATGGTGCTCGATCTGACTGCGTCCTCCCTCGACCTCACGCGCGCGATCTGCGACATCCCGAGCGTCTCGGGGCAGGAGCAGACTCTGGCCGACGCGATCGAGGAGGCGATCTCCCCGCTGGCGCACCTCGAGGTGATCCGACACGGCAATACCATCGTCGCCCGGACCGCGCTCGGTCGCAGTCAGCGGGTCGCGATCGCCGGACACATCGACACCGTGCCCGTCAACGACAATCTCCCCACCCGTGACGTCGAGATCGACGGCGAGGCCTACCTGTGGGGGCGCGGCACCGTCGACATGAAAGCCGGCACGGCTGTCCAGCTGAAGCTCGCCGCCGAGATCACCGATCCCGCCGTCGACATCACCTGGATGTGGTACGACAACGAGGAGGTCGAGGCGTCCAAGAACGGCCTCGGGCTGCTCGCCGCGGTGCGCCCCGATCTGTTCGAAGCCGACTTCGCGATCCTCGGCGAACCCTCCAACGGCGAGGTCGAGGGCGGATGCAACGGCACGCTGCGTGCGATCGTGCGTACCTCCGGCGTCCGCGCCCATGCCGCGCGTGCCTGGGTCGGTGAGAACGCGATCCATCGGGCCGCTCCGATCCTGACCAGGCTCTCCGAGTACCGTGCGCGCGAGGTGCTCGTCGAGGGGCTGCTGTACCGCGAGAGCCTGAGCGCCGTGCGCATCTCGGGCGGCGTCGCCGGCAACGTGATCCCCGACGCCTGCGAGGTCGAGATCAACTACCGCTTCGCCCCGAGCAAGACCGCGGCCGACGCCGAGGCCCATGTGCGCGGCGTGCTCGCCGGCTTCGACCTGGAGGTCACCGACGCCGCGGAGGGCGCGCGTCCCGGGCTGGACGCCGCGATCGCGCAGCAGTTCGTCGCGGCGGTCGGTGCGCAGGCGCGGCCGAAGTACGGGTGGACCGATGTGGCGCGCTTCTCGGCGCTCGGCATCCCGGCTGTGAACTACGGCCCCGGCGACCCGCATCTCGCCCACCACGACGAGGAACGCGTGCCGGTCGCGCAGATCGATGCGGTGGAACAGGGCCTGCGCGCATGGCTCACCTCGCGCTGACGCTCGCCCGTCGGTGGGCGCTGGCCCCTGTCGTGCTCCGCATCGCCGTGATCTACCTGACGGCGCGCGTCGTCACCACGCTCTTCTTCGTGCTGGCGGCGTCGCTGTCGACATCGCTCTCGCGGTTCGGTGCCGATGCCGGGCTGGCGGACTTCGTGCTCGGATGGGATGCCCAGTGGTACTGGCTCATCGCCGAGGACGGCTACCCGAGCGAGCTGCCCCTGACCGATTCCGGCGATGTGGCCGAGAACGCCTGGGCCTTCATGCCGGTCTTCGCCATGGTCGCGAAGGTCGTGGGTCTGCCTTTCGGCTCCTGGGGAGCCGGAGCCTTCCTGGTCTCGTTGGTCGCGGGCTACTTCGCATGCGTGGCTCTGCACCGGCTCCTGCGCGATCGGGTCGGCTCCTCGGCCGCGATCTGGGCCGTGATCTTCTTCGCTGCCGGCCCCCTGGCCGCGCTGTTCCAGGTCGGCTATGCCGAGACCCTGTTCCTGCTGCTGCTCTTCCTCGCGCTCGATGCCGTGGTGCGGCATCGGTACGTCTGGCTCTATCTGCTCATCCCCGCGATGGCGTTCACGCGCCCCGGCATCCTCGCCTTCGCCCTGTTCCTCGGACTGCACGGGATCCTGCGGTGGGTGCGACGGCGCGATGAGCCACTCGCGACGCGGGACATCGTGCACATCGTCGCTCTGGGAGCGCTCGCGACGGTCGCCGGGTTCTCCTGGCAGCTGATCGCCGGATTCGTCACGGGTGATCCCGGCGCGTACCTGGCGACCGAGCTCGCCTGGAGGCGGCACTGGGTCGTCGGTGGCGTCGACGGCTTCGTCCCCTTCGAGGGGTGGATACAGGCATCCCAGTTCTGGTTCGGGCAGTGGGGACTGCCGATGTGGGGCGGGCCGGTCGCTCTGGTGGTACTCACGGTCGCGGCGGGACTGGCGCTGTTGCGCTCGCCGCAGGTCAGGGCGGTGGGCGCCGACCTGCGGCTGTGGAGCGCGAGCTATCTGCTCTACCTCCTGGCGGTGTTCTTCCCGCAGTCGAGCACCTTCCGCCTGCTGATCCCCCTCAGTCCGCTGTGGGGTGCCGTCGCGGTACCCCGATCTCGCTTCTGGCGGCTCGGCGTGCTCGCGGTCGGGCTGGTGGGGCAGTGGCTGTGGATCTACCACGTCTATGCCCTCGGCAACACCTTCTGGCAGGTGCCGTGAATGTAAAGGATCGGTGCATTTCTTCACAGGTGACGTCCAGGCCGGATCCCACCCGATAAACTCATTCCATACCACCGAGGAAAGGGGCCACGATGGCAGCGATGAAGCCGAGGACCGGAGACGGACCCATGGAAGCCGTGAAGGAAGGGCGACTCATCATCGTGCGCGTTCCGCTCGAAGGCGGCGGCCGCCTGGTCGTCTCTGTGAACGACGCCGAGGCGAAGGAGCTCCACGACGTGCTCGCCGGCGTCGTGGCGCCTGCCTGAACGAGCAGATCCGTTTCCACACGGACACACGAAGAAGGCGACGGATCATCGATCCGTCGCCTTCTTCGTGTGTCCGTGGGCTGTCGTCAGGACCGTTCGGAGATGCTGACCAGCTGCAGCAGCCCCTCGCCGGCGGGGGAGACGGTCGCCAGCACGGCCGATGACTCCTGCGTCTCCTGGACGAGGGAGCGGTAGGCCGAGGTGATCTCATCGCGCTGCACCGGATCTGCGGCGCGGCCGCCGACCAGCACCCGAGGCACCAGGACGATGCCTCCGTCGCGCACGAGCCGCAGCCCATGGGCGACGTAGGCGATGACGTTCTCGGGATCGGCGTCGACCAGCACGATGTCGTACGACGCCTCGTTCATGCGGGGGAGCACATCGGATGCGCGCCCGGTGATGAATCGCGCCTTGGTGGACGGGATCTTCGCCTCCGAGAACGCCTGCCGGGCGGCGGCGAGGTGCTCGGGTTCGTTGTCGATGGTGGTGAGCACGGCCTGCGGAGCGCCGCGCAGCAGCCAGAGTCCGGAGACACCGGCCCCCGTTCCGATCTCGACGATCGAGCGCGCGTTCGTGGCGGCTGCGAGCACCGCGATCTGCGAGCCGACCGCGGCGCTGATCGGCGCGGCCCCCAGCTCCAGCGCGTGGGCGCGCGCGCGGGCGATCGCATCCGGTTCCGCGATGGACTCGCGGATGAAGCGTGCGTTCGCGTCGTGCTCGCTCATGCCCTTGTTCTCCCTGCCTGCATATGAGTGTTTCCAGGATATTCGTTCGGCGTGCACCAGGAGCGCAGGCGCGACGGTAGCCTGGACAGATGCAATTCGGGCTCACCTTCGAGAAGCTGCTGCTGATCGGTCTCATCGTGGTGCTCATCGTGGGCCCCGACCGCCTTCCCCGCGTGGCCGAGGGCTTCGCGAAGTGGGTCCGCAAGGCCGGCGAGTACGTGCGCGACACCAAGTCGAAGATGCGCGACGAGATGGGGCCGGAGCTCGACGACGTCGACTGGCGCAAGCTCGATCCTCGTCAGTACGACCCGCGGCGCATCATCCGCGAGGCTCTCCTGGAAGACCCCGCCCCTGCCGCTACCGCCGCCGCGACCAAGACCGTCATCGCTGAGCCCACGGCGCCGCGCGTACCGCACGAGTTCACCGCCACCAACAAGCCGCCGTTCGACGTCGAAGCCACGTGACGTCGGTCGTTCGCCGCAGCGGGCTGAACGATCGTGACCGGCTCGCCCTTGTGGCCGCACTCACCTGCGCCATCGGCGGTGTGCTGATCTGGCTTCTCTGGGTCTTTCCGGTCGCCGGCTCCGTCGACGCGGCGACTGCTCACCCCCTGGGCGAATCTGCCGTCGTCGAACTCGATGCGGGGCAGACGGTCGGCATCTGGGGGCAGGGGATCGCGGCGAACCTCGGCACCATGGCCTGCACCGTCGAGACGGCGGAGGGGGAGGAGGTGGCGACGCGTGGCGGCCCTTCACTCGTCTGGAGCGACACCCTGTGGTGGATGACGCCGAAGTGGGGGTTCGAGCAGAGAGCGCAGTTCACCGCTGTCGAGACCGGAATCCATCGGGTGAGCTGTGCGGACTCCCTCGACACCTATGACGGTGAGTTCCTCGTCGCCGGGGATTCCTTCGGC
This sequence comes from Microbacterium sp. NPDC087591, assembly GCF_044743625.1. Lineage (NCBI taxonomy): Bacteria > Bacillati > Actinomycetota > Actinomycetes > Micrococcales > Microbacteriaceae > Microbacterium > Microbacterium sp. NPDC087591. The sequence goes on along the minus strand of NZ_JBIUWU010000001.1, from coordinate 275,243 downwards.
AGTGGAAGCATCGGGCTCGGGCGCAACGGCGGCAGCGACTTCGCGGTCGGGTCGTTGCTCGCTTTCGGCGCCGTCTTCTGCCCGCTCCTCGCTGTTCTGCTTCCCCTCGTCATCGGCATCCGTCTGGCTGTCACGCGGGGACGGGCGAGCACCAGCTCCCGCCAGCGCTGACGACCGAGAGCCTCGCCACCTCAGCGCAGGGACATCGGCAGAGGGCGTCCGGAGAGGCCCCTGCCCTGGCGGGCGAGTGTCGCGGCGAGATCCGTGATCGCGCGGGCGGCCGGGTCGTCCGGTTCGCTCAGCACGACCGGATCGCCGGCATCGCCCCCTGCCCGCAGGCTCGGGCTCAGCGGGATAGCGGCGAGCAGCGGCACGGTGTCTCCGTCTGCCGAGAGGGCCTCGGCGACGGCAGCCCCGCCCCCGCTGCCGAACAGGTCGACGACCGTGCCGTCGGGCAATGAGAACGCCCCCATGTTCTCGACGACGCCGATCACACGCTGTCCGGTCTGCCGGGCGACGAGACCGCTGCGGATGGCGACCTCCGACGCGGCCGTCTGCGGGGTCGTGACGACCAGCACCTCGGCGTGGGGAAGGAGCTGCCCGATCGAGATGGCGATGTCTCCGGTGCCCGGGGGCATGTCGATCAGCAGCACGTCGAGGTCACCGAAGAAGACGTCGGTGAGGAACTGCGAGACCGTGCGGTGCAGCATCGGTCCACGCCAGGCGACCACGGCCTCGCCGTCGCGCAGGAACATCCCGATCGAGATCGTCTTCACCCCGTGGGCGACCGGCGGCAGCATCAGGTCGTCGATGCGGGTCGGCTGAGTGCCGGCGGGGATCCCGAGCAGACCGGGGATCGAGAATCCGTGCACGTCGGCGTCCACGAGCCCGACCGCGAGACCCTGCTCGGCGAGAGCGACGGCGAGGTTGGCCGTGACGGTGGACTTGCCCACGCCACCCTTGCCGCTGGAGACCAGGATGACGCGCGTGAGGGAGTCGGGCCCGAACGGCATCTGCCTGGCTGGTCTGCCGTCGCGGAGCTTATCGGTGAGTGCCTTGCGTTCGGCCGGGGTCATCACGCCGACCTCGACCTCGACGTGCGCGATGCCGGCGACGGAGGCGGCCGCAGCGCGGACATCGGACTCGATGCGGGCGGCGGCGGGGCAGCCCACGATGGTCAGGACGATGCCGACGTGCGTGCGGTCGCCCTCCACGGTCACCTCACGGACCATGTCGAGGTCGCCGATGGGGCGGCGCAGCTCCGGGTCGGTGACTCCCGCGACCGCCGCTCTGACGCTCTCGGCCGTCGTCATGACGGGGAGCCGGCGGCGTCCGGCTTCTCGTCGTGATCGCCGAGTTCCGCGAGCAGTGCTTTGAGCTCCTGACGCAGCACGTCGCGTGTCACCGCCTGCGCGTTGCGCTCCTCGAGCGACATGCGCAACGCCACGATCTCCCTGGCGAGGTACTCGGTGTCGGCGAGATTGCGCTCAGCGCGCTGGCGATCCTGCTCGATCTGCACCCGGTCGCGGTCGTCCTGACGGTTCTGCGCGAGCAGGATCAGGGGAGCGGCGTAGGACGCCTGCAACGAGAGCATGAGGGTGAGTGCCGTGAAGCCGAGCGCCGCATCGTCGAAGCGCAGCGGATCGGGCATGAGGGTGTTCCAGACGATCCACAGCACGCAGAACAGCGTCAGGATGACCAGGAACGCCGGAGTGCCCATGGCGCGGGCGACCCACTCGGTGAAGCGACCGAAGCGATCGCGCGAGGTGGGACGCGTGCGGGTGGCGCCTCGCCCCAGAGGCGCGTCGAGCCGAGGAGAACGGGCCATCAGCGCACCCCCTTCGACGGTTCGGCGGCGTCATCGCTGTCGTGCGAGCGCCAGTCATCGGGGAGCAGATAGTCCAGCACGTCATCGATGCTGATCGCTCCGACCAGTCGATGCGCGGCGTCGATCACCGGAAGCGAGACCAGGTCGTAGCTGGCGAGCATCCTCGCGACCTCGGCCGCCGACGCCGTGACAGAGACGGGCTCCATGCTGTCGTCCACGATCGCGCCGAGGCGCTCGTGCGGCGGGTAGCGCAGCATCCGCTGGAAGTGCACGACGCCGAGGAGCCGGCCGGTCGGCGTCTCGAACGGCGGCAGGGTCACGAAGACCGCTGCCGCGAGTGCCGGGTGGAGTTCGTGGCGGCGGATCAACGCCAGGGCCTCGGCGACCGTGGCGTCGGCCGAGAGGATGATCGGCTCGGGGGTCATCAGACCGCCGGCCGTGTCAGGCCCGTACCGCAGCAGCATCCGGACGTCCTCGGCCTCCTCGGGCTCCATGAGCTCCAGCAGCTGCTCGAGGCGTCCAGGCGGCAGCTGCGCGAGGAGGTCGGCGGCGTCATCCGGCTCCATCTGGTCCAGGATGTCGGCGGCGCGCTCATCGCCGAGTCGATCCAGGATGTGCACCTGCTCGTCTTCCGGCATCTCCTCGAGCGCGTCGGCCAGCCGGTCGTCCGAGAGCTCCTCTGCGACCTCGATCATGCGCTGCTGTGGGAGATCGAGCAGAGTGTTCGCGAGGTCGGCGGCGTGCAGCTCGGAGTACGAGGCGACGAGCTGCTCGGCGGACTGCGACTCTCCTGGTGTGTGCTGCTCGGTGACCTCGCTCCAGGCGGCGAAGGTCGTCGGGCCCTTGGCGAAGGGCGACGCACTGGTCTTCGGGCGCCGCAGGAACAGCTGGCTGATCGCCCACTCGCCCAGGCGGTTCGGCTCGATGGCGACATCCTCGATGACGGCGGTTCCGCTGCCGTCCACGAAGCTCATGCGGCGTCCGAGCATCTCGGCCAGCACGCGCACCTCACCGGCCCTGGGTGAGAATCGTCGCACGTTGATGAGACCGGTGCTGATGACCTGGCCGGAGCGGATCGAGGTGACGCGGCCGATCGAGAGGAAGACCTGGCGTCGGCCGGGGATCTCGACGACCAGGCCGATCACGCGCGGCGCCGCGGTACTTCGGTACACGATGACGACATCACGGACTTTGCCGAGCCGGTCGCCGACGGGATCGAAGACGGCGCACCCGGCGAGGCGCGCGGCGAAAACCCGTTGTGTGCTCACTCTCACCAGCGTAGTGCGCGAGGGTCGACGACAGCTCCCCTCTTGCATTCCCCGCGCCGCCATAGCAGCGCGTGGAAGAATGGTCGGATGAGCATGTTGAACCGACCAGCGAACAGCGCCGACAGCGGCGAGATCGTCGCGTCGATGCGCGACTACGAGAGCGCACAGAAGACGGTGTCGAAGCTGATCGCCGCGGAGGTTCCTGCCAGGGACATCGCGATCGTCGGGCAAAGCGTGCGCACCGTGGAGCGTGTCACCGGAAAGCTCGGCTACGCCGCTGCCGCGCGCTCGGGTGCGATCAACGGCGTGCTGATCGGACTCTTCCTCTCCGCCATCCTGGTGCTCGGCAACCCCGAGGTGCCGATCCAGCTCTTCGTGGGCTTCGTCTTCATCGGTGTCGCCGTCGGGATGCTGTTGAGCCTGATCACCTACGCGATCGTGCGTCGGCGTCGTGACTTCGCGAGCGTCACGCAGTTCGCTGCCGACCACTACGAGGTCACCGTGATGCCGGCGTCGCTGGCCAAGGCGCGGCAGGCGATCGGAGCGGCGCGGCCGGAACCGATCCGGCCTCCGGTCAATCTCGATGAGCCGCCGCGCTACGGCGAGCGGATCGTGCCCGTCGGTGCCGCTCCGGCCCAGCCCGTTCCCGCCACTGCGGGCGAGCCGGTCATCCCGCCGCGCCCGGCGGATCCGGTCGATGCGCCCGCCGAACCCTCCGCGCAGTCGTCGGACGACGCGCCGTCGGCCGATCCGGACGCGGCATCGAGCGAGACACGATGACGTCGCCTTCGGGGCCGCAGCAGCCCGGAGCCATCCCGCCCGCTCCTCCCGCGCACCCGCCTCTTCCGCCGGCGCCCGCCGCGGCTGCCCCTCCGTATCCGCCGGCGACACATCCGGCACCCCCGTACCCGGCACCCCCGTACCCGGCGCCCGGGTACCAGGCGGCGCCTCCGGCTCCCGGCGTCCCGGTTCCCGGTCACCCCGCCCCCGGCTATCCGGCCGTCGCGCCCGCCGTGCCCCCGCGCGGTCTGCTGCCGTGGGTCCTCGGATTCCTGATCGTCATCCCGTTCCCGTTCGTGGGCGGGATCGCCTCGGGCATCGCGATGGCCGTCAGCGGCGGAGCGTCCCGCCGCGCCGGCGGCGTCGCTCGCGAGAACGCCCGCGCAGCGCTCAACTGGGGGCTCACGTACCTGTTGATCTCCACGTCGCTCATCGTGCTGCACTTCGTCATCCTGTTCGCCCTGACCGCCGACAGCCCCGCCACCGGGTTCTACCCGATCGGCATCCCGCTGACGATCTACGCCGCGATCTCGCTCCTTCACCTGGTCCTCGTCATCGTCGGCACGATCCGGTCCTCGTCGGGCAAGGTCATGCGCGTGCCGTTCGCGATCCCCTTCGCCCGCGCGTGACGATTCAGATCCCCGTTGAGCTGGCCACCGGTGTGGTGACCGTGACGGCTGACTGGACGGACGCGCGCGGCGGTGACGTCGTGATCATCGCCCACGGGGCCGGAGCAGGCAAGGATCACCCCTTCCTGGTCGGTCTCGCCGATGCGCTCGGCGCGCAGGGCTTGTCGACCCTGCGATTCAACTTCCCCTACGTCGAGCAGGGACGGCGGATGCCGGGGCCGGCGGCCCACGCCATCGCCACCTGGAACGCCGTCGTCGGCTGGGTGCGCGCACAGGCCCCCTCGGCGCGCGTCTGGGCGACGGGCAAGTCCTACGGCGGCCGGATGGCGTCGATGGCGGTCGCCGAAGGACTCGTCGTCGACGGGCTCGCGTACCTCGGCTATCCTCTGCACGCACCGGGCAAGCCCGAGAAGCCGCGCGCCGAGCATCTGCCGGCGATCGCGATCCCTCAGCTGTTCATCGAGGGAACGAACGATCCGTTCATCCAGCCGCTGGAGCAGTTCGAGGCCGTCGTGGCCACCTGCCAGCATGCGAGAGTCGCCTGGATCGACGGCGGCGGTCACTCCTTCGAAGTGAAGGGGCGGAAGCGACCCGCTGCCGACGTCGGCGCATCGTTCGCCCCGGTGATCGCCGAGTTCATCGGCGGCTGAGGCTCAACGGGCGCAGCGGTCGGGCGGGCGTCAGCCCTGGACGCGCGCGATCCAGGCCTCGACCTCGTCGGCCGTGCGGGGGATGCCCGCCGACAGATTCACGGGGCCGTCTGCGGTCATCAGGATGTCGTCCTCGATGCGCACGCCGATGCCGCGCAGGTCGACCGGCACCGTGAGATCGTCGATCTGGAAGTACAACCCGGGCTCGATCGTGAACACCATGCCCGGGGCGAGGATGCCGTCGTAGTACATCTCGCGGCGGGCCTGAGCGCAGTCGTGCACGTCGATGCCGAGGTGGTGCGAGGTGCCGTGCACCATGTAGCGACGGTGCTGGCCGCCGGCGTCCGCGTCGAGAGCCTCTTCCGCCGTCACGGGGAGCAGACCCCACTCGGCGACGCGCTCGGCGATGACCTTCATCGCGGCCCCGTGCACATCGCGGAACCGCACACCGACCTGAGCCGCGGCGAAGGCGGCATCGGCGGCCTCGCGGACGGTCTCGTACACGCGACGCTGCACCTCGGTGAAGGTGCCGGAGACCGGCAGCGTCCGGGTGATGTCCGCCGTGTACAGGCTGTCGGCTTCGGCGCCCGCGTCCACCAGGATCAGGTCGCCCGGCACCACGGTGCCGTCGTTGCGGGTCCAATGCAGGTAGCAGGCGTGCGGACCGGAGGCGGCAATCGTGTCGTAGCCCTCGCCGTTGCCGTCTTCGCGCGCACGACGGTGGAACACGCCCTCCACGACGCGCTCGCCGCGCGCATGTGCGACGGCGGCCGGGAGTTCGCGGATGATGTCGTCGAATCCGGCGGCCGTGATCTCGACGGCCCTGCGCATCTCGGCGATCTCGAACTCGTCCTTGATCAGGCGGAGCTCGGAGACGGCGCGGGTCAGCTCTTCGTCATCGTCGATGATCAGCTCGCCGTCGACGGGCTGGAACGCGGAGAGGTGGTCGGTGGCGATGTCGAGGTCGGCGGCGACCCCCGCCAGGGACGGGCGCGGGCCGATCCAGAACTCGCCGACGGTCGCGTCGGCGTAGAACTCGGTCGTGGTGCGGTCGGCGCGTTCGCGGAAGTACAGCGTCACCTCGTGCGCGCCGTCGACCGGCTCGAAGACCAGGATCGAGTCGGGCTCCGCATCCGATCCCCAGCCGGTGAGGTGGGCGAACGCGGAATGGGCGCGGAAGACGTAGTCGGTGTCGTTGCTGCGCTGCTTGAGGGCGCCTGCGGGGACCACCAGGCGCTTGCCGGGGAAGGCGTCGGAGAGCGCGGCGCGGCGGGCGGCGGCGAACGAGGCCTGAGCGCGCGGCGCGGGAAGGGTTTCGGGGCGTTCCGCCCACCCGGTGGAGATCGTGTCCAGGAACCCGCGGGGGAAGGGCTGCTTGCGGTTCGTGTTGCTGTTCTCGACGGCGGGCTCTGCGATCGTGTCGCGCTCTGCGGTGCTCATCCCTCCAGTCTGTCACCTGAGGCTCGAGCGCGGGAGCTCAGCCGGCGGGCTCGAGCTGGACCACGAGCGCGCGGTGGTCGCTGCCGCCGGCGTCGTCGAGGACGACCGATCCGGAGGGGGTCCAGTTGTCGGATGCCATGACGTGGTCGATGGGAGCGCCGGCGAGAGCGGGGAGCGAGCTCGGCCATGTGCCGGACAGCCCGTTGCCGGTGCGCGACGCCACATCGCGGCAGTAGCCCATGTCTCCGCCGTCGACGCCGAGAGACGCCATGTGATCGATGGTGGCATTGAAGTCGCCCGCGAGGATGACGTCTCCGGCGGGGCACTGGTCGGCGACCCACTGCAGGTCGGAGCGCCACTGCTGCATCTCCTCCATGCGCGGCGCGACGGCGTGGACGGCGACGATCGTGGGCCCGCTGCCGTCGATCGGCATCAGCACGACGCTCGGCACGGAGCCGGTGTTGCTGGAGCCGTCCTCGGAGGACTGGATGACCGAGTACTCACCGAGCTCGGGGGAGACCAGCACCGTGGTCTGCCAGGACTGGGGGCCGTCCGGTACATCCGGTCGGAACTGCACGTGATGCACCCACATGGGATGCCCCTGCTCGCGCAGCATGATCGCGATGCGCTCGCCGACGGCCTCGGTCGTCTCGGGGAGGGCGACGATATCGGCGCCCTGATCGAGGATCTGCTGCGCGATCGTCTCAGCGGAGACAGCCTCGCCCGCGGTGTTCCAGGTGAGCACACGGACGCTGCTGTCCGTCTTCTCGGGAAGGGCAGTGGTGCCGAAGCCGCGCATCGCGCCGATGATCCCGGTGGCTGCGGCCCCGAGGAGTGCGACGATCAGCACGGATGCCGCGAACCCTCGCAACGGACGGATGAAGAGCAGCAGCAACGCGAGCACCGCGACGACGAGGAAGGCGCCGAGCACCAGCCCTCTGGCCGACACGAGCTGCGTGAAGGGATAGGTCTGCTCCAGACGGAAGAACTGCGGCCACACGACGATCGCCGTGGCGATCGCGAGCAGCACGGTGAACAGAATCCCCAGTAGTCGAAGCATCCCGACAAGCCTAGAAGAGCAGGCTGGGAAGTCCCTGCCCCGGTGGTGCGTTCGCGGCCGCGACCCGCTCTGCTCGGTACGCTCGGAGGATGGCCGATCATCACCCCCACAGGTTCGCAGGGCCCGCCGACCTGCACCTGCACTCCCACCATTCCGACGGCACGGAGGCGCCGGCCGAGGTGATGCGCCAGGCGCACGCGCACGGGGTGCGCACCGCCGCCCTCACCGATCACGACCGCACGACGGGATGGGGCGAGGCGGGCGACGCAGCCGTCGCGCTCGGGATGACGTTCCTCCCTGGCATGGAGCTCTCGGCGAAGCACGAGTGGCGCAGCGTGCACGTGCTGGGCTACCTGTTCGACCCCGAGGATGCGGCCCTCAACGCGGAGACCGCGCGGATCCGCGACGACCGGATCGGGCGCGCTGAGCGGATCGTGCGCCACATCGGACGCGACTACGACCTGCACTGGGACGATGTGGTCGCCCAGACCGTCGCCGACGCCACGGTGGGCCGTCCGCACATCGCCGACGCGCTGGTCGCACGCGGCATCGTGCGCGATCGCACCGAGGCGTTCGACGGCATCCTGCACCCGCGCGCCGGCTACTACGAGCCGCACTATGCGCCCGACCCGCTCACGGCCGTGCGACTGATCACCGAGGCAGGGGGAGTGGCCGTGATCGCCCACCCGGCGACGTCTGGCCGCGATCGCATGATGCCGGCGCCGTTCATCGAGCAGCTGATCGCGGCGGGCCTCGGCGGATTCGAGATCGACCATCGCGAGAACACCGCCGCGGGCAAGAGGCTGCTGCACGAGATCGCCGCGTCGCACGACCTCATCGTCACGGGCTCGAGCGACTATCACGGCAGCGGCAAGCCCAACCTGCCCGGTGAGAACACCACCTCCGAGCAGATGGTCTCCCGGCTCATCGCACGCGCGAGCGGGTCGGAACCGCGATACCCCTGACACGCGCCCGGCGTTCTGTCGGGACACTCCCGGCACATTCGCGAGCGGTGTTGATACGTTCCTGCGCATGCGCCAAGCGACTTCTGTGGAGCGCCGCGTCGATGCCTTCGCTCATCGTCTGCTGCAGCAGGCTCCCGCCGACGGCATCCGCGCCGCCCTCGTCGAGGTCGTGGTGTTCCTCCTCAAGCAGGCATGGGCCTGCATCTTCGGGGCCGCCCTCCTCGCCGTGATCGTGGCGGCCCGGCTCTGGTATCCCGATGACGCGGTGATCGCCCGCAACGATGCCCTGACGATCGCAGCCGTGATCATTCAGATCGCGATGCTCGTGTTCCGTCTCGAGAGCGGACGCGAACTCTGGGTGATCGTGCTGTTCCACCTCACCGGCACGCTGATGGAGCTGTTCAAGACCGACGTCGGGTCGTGGATGTATGCGGCGGACGGCATCCTCCGCATCGGAGGTGTTCCGCTGTTCAGCGGGTTCATGTACGCCGCGGTCGGCTCCTATATGGTGCGCGTGTATCGACTGTTCGATCTGGGCTTCACCCGCTACCCCCACCGGCTGCTGACCTCGGTGGTCGCGCTGGCGATCTACGCGAACTTCTTCACGCACCACTACTGGTGGGATGCCCGCTGGGTGCTGCTCGCGGCCGTGGTGCTGCTGTGGATCCCCACCGTGATGCACGCGCGGGTCTGGCGTCGCACCCTCCGGCTGCCGCTGCTGGCGGTCTTCGCGGGAGTGGCCGTGTTCATCTACCTGGCGGAGAACATCGGCACCTGGGCCGGGGCGTGGATGTATCCGGATCAGGCGGACGGTTGGCAGCCGGTGTCGGCCAGCAAGCTGGTGTCGTGGTTCCTGCTGATGATCATCTCGGTCGTGCTCGTCACCTGGGTGTACCCACCGCGGCCACCGCGGATGACAGAGGGGGCGGATGCCGCTGTCGCAGCATCCGCCCCCTCTGAGATCGATCAGGCGCCGGCCGGGGCCGTTCCTCCGCCCGAGCCGCCGCGACGGCGGCGGCGACGACGGGCCGGAGCCGGCTTGCCGTCGTGATGTTCCTTGCCCGCACCGTCGTGGGTGCCTGCGCCCTCGGCGCTGCGGTCGGCGGGCGCGCTCTGCGCGTCGGCTCCCGCGGTCTGCTCCGCGCCCTCGGCGAAGGTCGAGCCGACAGGGGCTGAGCCCCGACGGCGACGCCGGCGGCGCGTGCCGCCCTCCTCCGTCCCCTCGGCAGCGGCGTCAGCTGCGCGCTCGGGACGACGCGTGCGCTCCGTCTTCACGGCCTGGGTCTTCGGGGCGGACGTGAGACGGCCCTTCGTGCCCTGGGGGATGTCGAGGTCGGAGTACAGGTGCGGGCTCGAAGAGTACGTCTCGACGGGTTCCGGCTGGCCGAACTCGAGCGCCCGGTTGATGAGGGCCCACTTGTGCAGGTCCTCCCAGTCGACGAAGGTGACCGCGATGCCGGTCTTGCCCGCGCGGCCGGTGCGTCCGGCGCGGTGCAGGTAGGTCTTGTCCTCATCGGGGATCGTGTGGTTGATGACGTGGGTCACGTCGTCGACATCGATGCCACGGGCCGCGACGTCGGTCGCGACGAGCACATCGCGCTTGCCGGCCTTGAAGGCGGCCATCGAGCGCTCGCGCTGATCCTGGCCCATGTCGCCGTGCACGCCGCCGACGTTGAAGCCGCGGTCGCCCAGCTCGTCGACCAGGCGCTGAGCGGCGCGCTTGGTGCGGGTGAAGATCACGGTCTTGCCGCGGCCCTCGGCCTGCAGGATGCGCGCGATGACCTCATCCTTGTCGAGCGAGTGCGCCCGGTAGACCAGGTGCTTGATGTTCGCCTGCGTGAGGCCCTCGTCGGGGTCGCTCGCGCGGATGTGGATCGGGTTCGTCATGAAGCGACGGGCGAGGGCCACGATCGGTCCGGGCATGGTCGCCGAGAAGAGCTGCGTGTGCCGCACCGGCGGGACCTTCTGGAAGATCTTCTCGATGTCGGCGAGGAAGCCGAGGTCGAGCATCTTGTCGGCCTCGTCGAGCACGACCTCCGTCGCGTTCGAGAGATCGAGCAGTCGCTGTCCTGCGAGGTCGATCAGACGCCCCGGCGTGCCGACGACGATCTGTGCGCCTGCCTTGAGCTGGTCGATCTGGCCTTCGTACGCCTTGCCACCGTAGATCGCGACCACACTGGTGGAGCGGTTGCTGGTGAGCAGGTCGATGTCCTCGTACACCTGCACCGCGAGCTCGCGGGTCGGCACCACGATGAGCGCCTTCACGCCGTGCTCGGGGTTCAGTCCGAGGCGCTGGACGACGGGGATGCCGAAGCCGAAGGTCTTCCCGGTTCCGGTCTTGGCCTGTCCGATGATGTCCTGGCCGGGCAGACCGAGCGGAATGGTCTGCTCCTGGATGGGGAACGCGTCGACGATGCCCTTGGCGGCGAGTGCGTCGACGATGTCCTGATCGATACCGAGATCAGAGAAAGTTGTCACTTGTTCAATTGCCTGTCCGGCGATCGTTCGCAGATCACCACGTAAACGGATCCACGCCGTCTCTTGTGCCACAGGCGCGGGGGCCCGCTCCAACGGCGGGACACGCCCAGCCTACCCGAGCGGGTGCGAACAGCTGGTAGAGGTCGGCCACGCGGGTATTGTGAACGTCGTGGCGAACTGGGTAGGGAGTCTCCGTGGTTAAGTGGTTCTGGCAGCGCGATGCCGCCCCGCGGCGCGCGCTGACTCTGCGCAGCAGGGGTGATCAGGGCGACGCGACCCGCGTGGACTTCGCGGAGCTCGCACCAGAGCTCCCGCGCTTCCTCGGTCAGGCCGCCTATCTGCAGCTCGGCTACTTCGAGACGCTCACGCGCCTCATCCGCGCGACTCCGGAGCTCTCCGAGAAGGAGTCGCTGTCGCGGGCGGCCGGCGCCACGCTCACCAAGCACCGCGCGATCGTGGAACTGATCGCCGAACGCGGCGACGACCCGACGCAGCTGATGCTCCCCTTCCGGGAGAACCTCGACGCCTTCCGACGCAAGACGATCGGTGCGCGCCCCCGCGAGACGCTGCTCGCCGTCTACATCACCGCGGGCATGCTCGACGACTTCTATCTGGCACTCGCGTCCAGCTATGGCGATGCCGGACGGCGCGTCGCCGACATCCTGCGCGAGGACGATGCGCGGCACGAGATCGTCGCGATCATCCAGGAGACGATCGAGAGCGACGAGGAGTGGCGTTCGCTGCTGTCCATGTGGGCTCGTCGTCTGGTCGGCGACACGATCCTGGTGTGCCGTTCCGCGCTGCGCCCGGAGTTCCTCGCGGCGGATGACGAGCGCATCGAACCGGTCTACACCGAGCTGATGGGCGCGCACGCGCGCCGGATGGACGCGATGGGGCTCGCCTCCTAGCGATCGGGGTGGCGTTCGAGCCGGCGGGTCAGGCGCCAGGCGATGGCGAGCGGGATCACGCCGATCACGCCGAACGACATGTCGATCAGCTGCCAGCCGAGCGGGATGCCCCGGATGCTCCCGGCGATCAGGGCGAGCGGGATGATGCCGGCGCAGGCGATGACGCCGAACTGGATCACCCAGATGTTGCGCACCGGGTTGACGAGCGGCCCGACGAAGAGCACCGCCAACACGAGGTGCGCATAGGCGAGCCAGTCCGTGCCGTAGGCGATGAAGGGATAGCGCGCGCCGACGTCGGTCAGGGCGTGCGACACCCTGTCCACCCAGGCGACCGCGTCGGGCAACCAGGTGGATGCCGGGGTGGCATGCAGGAGGTCCGACCCGAGAGCGAGCTCCTCACGGAGCGGGAACGCGGTCACGCCGCTGACGAACAGTCCGAGGATGAGGATCCCGATGCAGATGCGGATCCACAGCAGCGTGCGTCGGGCGGTCACCGGGCGTCAGATCCCGAGCGCGGCTTTCGCCGTGGCATCCGAGCGGCGGCGAGCAGCGACGAGCGCCAGCGTCGCGAGTGCTGCCACGGCGACCGCTCCGACCACGCTCGCCAGCCACAGCCAGACGCTGTCCTCGCCGACGCCGGTCCACTGCAGGCCGGTGTACACGAGCGCGGAGGTCGCGGTGGCGATCGCCGGCGTGAGCGCGACGCCGCGCAGCTCACGACCACCGATCAGGAAGTGCGCGGCGATTCCGAGGACACACGCGCCGATGAGCGCGAGGAGGATGTACACGACGGATCAGGCGACGAAGCCGACGCGACGCAGTTCCTCGGTGCCCAGCTCGATGTAGCCGAGGTTGGCGGTCGGGACGATGTAGGAGTTGCCCTTGACGTCGGAGAAGCTCAGGTGCGACGTGCTCTGCTCGAGGGCTGCAGCGACCTGGCTGCGGATCTCGTCGGCGCTCGCGCCGGTGTCGAAGCTCAGTTCGCGGCCGGTGTTGATGATTCCGATGCGGATTTCCACGCGTGCTCCTTGCGTTACGGAACGGCCGGGCGTCGTCAGACGCCGCCGTTCGAGGACTCGCCCAACTCTACCCCGGGCGCTCGGGGTGGGATCGGCGCCGGCGCTCGGTTTCGCCGTGAGCGCACATCCGGGCCGGGGCGGCCGGGCGGCGATGTCGGCGCGTCCGGCTAGCGTGGAGGGCATGACAGGGGATGCTGCGCAACGAGCCGTCGTGACGGCCGAGACACACGCATCAGGGGTCATCATCGGAGCGCCGGGCACAGGCAAGACCCGTGCGCTCGTCGATCGTGTGGTGCAGCTGCTCGACGTCGAGCAGCTCCGCCCGGAAGAAGTGCTCGTGCTCACGCCCAGCCGCCAGGCGGCGACGGCTCTGCGCGACCGGATCGGCGTGCGCATCGGGCAGGCCACGCCCGGTCCGCTCGCGCGGTCGCTGGGATCTTTCGCGTTCCAGGTGGTGCGCGGTGCGATGGTCCGTGCCGGTGCGGAACCCCCGGCGCTGCTCACCGGCGCCGATCAGGACCGCATCATCGCGGAGCTGCTCGCGGGTGACGCAGAGGACGGGCTGATCGACTGGCCGGAGGCCCTCAGCCCCTCGGTGCGGGCGTCGAAGGGCTTCCGATCGGAGCTGCGGGCGTTCCTCGCCGAGTGCACGGAGCTCGGCGCCCGGCCCGGCGAACTCCGCGACGCCGGCGACCCGGTCTGGGCTGCCGCCGCGGAGTTCCTCGAGGAGTACCGCTCGGTGCTCGACGCTCTCCGGTCGGCGCACCGTGACGCCGCCGACCTGCTCAGCGAGGCCAGCGCGATCCTGGAGGTGGCCGATCCCGCCACCCTCGGACCCCTCGCGCCGCTGCGCGTCGTGCTGATCGACGATGCCCAGGAACTCACGCGCGGCGGGATCGCGGTGGTCCGCGCCCTCCGCGCGCGCGGCGTGGCCGTGCACGCCTTCGGGGACCCCGACATCTCGTCCGGCGCGTTCCGCGGCGCGAGTCCTGAGCTGTTCGCGCAGCTCGCGGGAGCGCTCGGCGAGGTGCACGTGCTCGATGAGCCCCACCGGCAGAAGCCCGCGCTCACCGCCCTCACCCGCACGATCACCCAGGCGATCGGCGTCTCCGGTCGTGTCGATCACCGCCGTGCTCCCGGCCCCGTCGGTGGGGACGACTCGGAGGCGGCGTCAGCGGTGTCGACGTTCGTTGCCCCGTCGCCTCATGAGGAGCTCGACAGGATCGCCGGCGTGATGCGCGAGTGGCATCTCACTGCGGGGATCCGCTGGGACCGGATGGCGGTCATCGCGCACGACACACGGCAGGTGACGCAGCTGGAGACCGAGCTCGCGGCGCGGGAGATCCCGACCAAGGCCGCGGGCGTGCAGCGCCCGCTCGGCAGCGAGGGCATCGTGCGCGACATCGTCGGGATCGTGCGACTCGCGCTGACCCCCGTCGAGGAGCGCACGCCCTTGGAGCTGGAGGAAGCGCTGCGGACGCCGTTCGGCGGGATGGACGCGATCGGCCTGCGTCGGCTGCGCGCGCGTCTGCGGCACATCGAGCTGGAGCAGGGCGGTTCGACCCCTGCACGCGAACTCCTGCGGCAGGCCATGGCGAATCCCGCGCACTTCACCCTCATCGACGCGCCGGAGTCGCGCACCGCCGCACGATTCGCCGACACGATCGCCGCCCTTGCGGAGGCCGCCGCCTCCGGAGAGACCGTGCACGACCTGCTCTGGAGGGTGTGGGACCAGGCGCGCGCCGTGGACGGTCGTCGGCTCCACGTCGCCTGGCGCGAGATCTCGCTGCAGCCGACCGGAGCAGAGACGGCCAGAGCCCTGGACGCACTCGTGTCCCTGTTCGATGCGGCGAAACGGTCCGTCGAGCGCACGCCGAACGAGCACCCGGAGGTGTTCGTGCGCGACATCCTCGACAGCGAGGTGCCAGAGGACTCCCTCTCGACGCCCGACCGACCGGGCAGGGTCACGTTGCTCACGCCCGCGACCGCGCTGAGCACCGAGTTCGACGCGGTCGTGGTGGCAGGTGTGCAGGACGGTGTCTGGCCGAATGTGCGCCTGCGCGGCGGCATGCTCCAGACCTGGAGGCTCGCCGATGCGCTCGCCGCGAGCCGTACCGGGGTGCGCGTCGAGGCGCCGACACCGCTCGACCGGCGCCGCAGCGCACTCCACGATGAGCTGAGGCTGTTCGTCCGCGCCGTCTCCCGAGCGCGCGATCGTCTGCTCGTCACGGCGGTCGACGACGACGACATGACTCCGAGCGCCTTCTTCGGCTTCCTCCCCGCGCCGGATCCCGCCGCGCAGCATGCGTCGGCGGAGCATCCGCTCACCCTGCGCGGCTTCGTGGCCCGCAATCGGAGAGTGCTCACGACGTCCCGCGCCCCGCAGGTGCGCCAGGAGGCAGCAGAGCAGCTCGCGGTCCTTGCGCGCGAGGGAGTCGCCGGTGCCGACCCTGCGGACTGGTACGGGGTCATGCCCCTCTCGACGCGGGCCCCACTGCGAGACCTCGAGGTCGACGGCGCGCGGGTGTCCCCGTCGAAGATGGAGTCCTACGAGGAGTGCGGCCTGAACTGGGTGGTATCGGCTCTGGGGGGCGACACCGTGATGCCGCCGACGGCGGGCATCGGCACGATCGTCCACGAGGCCATGGAGAAGGTGCCGGACGGCGACCTCGAACTCATGCGCGCGATCGTGGCCGAGCACTGGCCCGAGCTGGACTTCGAGACCGAGTGGATCGGACGCAAGGAGCGCCGACGTGCCGACCTGTTCGTGGACCGCCTGCACAGCTACCTCGGCGAGGTCCGTGCGGACGGCGGACGCGTGATCGGCAGCGAATCCCGCTTCGACTTCGCCGTCACCCTCGGTGATGACACGACCGCCCCGCAGGTGCGTCCGGTGGACGCGGAGGACATCGGACCCCGCGCCATCGTGAGCGGATACATCGATCGTGTCGAGGCCTACCCAGACGGACGGGGTGAGCATGCGCACGCGCGCGGACGAGGATGGGTCGAGATGTCTGCCGGTGCCGACGGTGAGCGGGCGGTCGTCGTCGACCTCAAGACCGGCAAGACCGATCCCGAGTCCGACTCCGGTGTGCTCGAGCACGCACAGCTCGCCGCCTACCAGGTCGCGGTGCAGCAGGGGCTGATCGACGGTGCGGCGCCTGCCGCCCTGGCGGGTGCGCGGCTCGTCATCGTCTCCAAGACCTTGGCGAAGAGCGACTACCGCATCGCGCACCAGCACCCCCTCGACGACGAGGCGCGGACCGCGTTCCTCCGCCGCGTGGCAGATGCCGCCCGGGGGATGTCGGCGTCGAGCTTCACGGCGCAGGTCGAGTCTCACTGCGCGGATACGCAGCGGCGGGTGCATCCGTGTCGCATCCACACGGTCCCGGCGGTGAGCGCGTGACGGGCTGGGAGGGGACCCACGGCATCTCCGCGACGGATGTCGCCGCAGCGCTCGGGCAGCCCTCGCCGACCGAAGCGCAGCAGCGCGTGATCGAAGCGCCGCCGGAGCCCGCACTCGTCGTGGCGGGAGCGGGCAGCGGCAAGACCGAGACCATGTCGGGTCGGGTGGTCTGGCTCGTGGCGAACGGCCATGTGCGCCGTGACGAGATCCTCGGGCTCACCTTCACCCGCAAAGCGGCGGGGGAGCTCGCGGAGCGGATCGGCGCGCGGCTCGCACTGATCGACGAGTACGGCCGTCGCGGTCTGCTCCCGCATCTGTCGGAGATCGTGCGCTCCGGAGCTCTGCGGCGTGTCGACGACGCCGCGCCGGGGCGGCAGCGCGACGTGGTGCGGGCGCAGGTGCTCGACGAGCTCGCGGCGGCACACGACACCGGCTGGAATCCGGCGGCTGCGCGTTCCGCGGAGGACCTGATGATCCGACCCCGCGTCTCGACGTACAACGCCTTCGCCGACGGCATCGTGCGCGAGCACGCGGCACGGATCGGGCGCGATCCCGACGTGGCGATGCTCAGCCAGGCCGCCTCCTGGATCCTGGCGCGTGATGTCGTGCTGCGCTCCGACCTGCCAGAACTCGAAGGCATCGACTATGCGCTTGGCACCGTGATCGACGCGGTGCAGCGCCTAGCCGGTGACGCGCTCGATCACCGGGTGGACCTGGATCAGGCCGAGCGGATCGCGCGCGAACAGGCGCAGGCGTTCGAACCGTACCGGGGGAACAACGACGTCGACAAGGCGGCGACCAACCTGCTCAGCCTCCCGGTGATCACCCATCTCGTGCGCGACTACATCGCCGAGAAGCAGCGCCGCGGCGTGCTCGACTTCGCCGACCAGGTCGGCGGGGCCTACGACATCGTCGAGTCGGCGCCCGATGTGCGCACGGAGTTGCGAGAGCTGCACCGCGTCGTCCTCCTCGACGAGTATCAGGACACCTCGGTGATCCAGACCAAGTTCCTCGCCGAGCTGTTCCGTGACGCTGCGGTGATGGCCGTCGGCGACCCGCACCAGTCCATCTACGGCTGGCGCGGCGCCAGCGCCGACAACCTCTACGCCTTCTCCCGCTCGTTCTCGAGCCGGGGTGAGGCCCGGACATACAGCCTCATGACGAGCTGGCGCAACGACCGCAGCATCCTCGACATCGCGAACGGCGTGCTGGCCCCGCTGCAGCGGCCGGAGCTCGACGTTCCTCCGCTCGATCCACGGCCGGGGGCCGACGCGGGCGCCGTGACGGTGCGGTATCCCTTCACTGTCGACGATGAGGCCTCCGACGTGGCCGAGTGGTTCGCCGAGCGCCGCGTGGCGCATGAGGCGGACCCGGCACGCACGCGCCCGCACACCGGGGCGATCCTGTTCCGATCCAAGCGGCATATGCAGACCTTCGCCGCCGCCCTCGCCGCGCGCGGCATCCCGCACCGCATCCTCGGGCTGGGCGGGCTGCTGGCCACGCCCGAAGTGGTCGACGTGGTCTCGGTGCTTCGGGTGGTGCATGATCCGACCGCGGGCTCTGCGCTGATCCGCCTCCTCACCGGGCCCCGCTTCGGCGTGGGCGTGGCCGACATGGCGGCGCTGTACGACCTGGGGCGCACGCTGGCCGAGCGCGACACCGCGATGATGCCGCTCCCGGACGAGGTGCGCGCGCGTCTGCGTTCCTCCCGCGGCGCCGATGAAGCCGTGTCGATCGTCGATGCTGTCGACGTCGTCCGCGCGGTGCGCGACGACTACCGCATGCTCGAGGGGATCACGCCGGACGGGCGCCAGCGCATCCGTGCGGCGGGAGAGATGCTCGAACGGCTGCGCCGTGCGTCGTCGCAGCCGATCCCTGAGCTGATCCGGCTGATCGAGCTCGAGCTGCGTCTCGACATCGAACTGGCGGCGAATGAGACCCGCGGTCCGGCGCGCATCGCGGCGACGCAGCTGCGGGCGTTCTCAGACGAGGTGCTTGCCTTCCTCGCCGCCGACGATCGAGGGACGATCGGCAGTCTGCTCGCCTGGCTCGCGAAGGCCGAGAGCACCGATGAGCTCATGCCCCGCCCCGAGCCGCCGGAACCGGGCGTGGTGCAGCTGCTCACGATCCACGGCTCCAAGGGGCTCGAGTGGGATGCCGTGGCGGTCGTCCGTCTCGTCGTCGACGAGCTGCCCGGCCGCGTCTCCGACACCTCGGGCTGGTTCGGTTTCGGCGTCGTGCCGTTCGCGCTACGTGGTGACCGTGACGCGCTTCCCACCTTCACCTGGGACCCCGAGGCGGCGATGGAGGGCGAGAGCGACCCGAAGAAGCGGCAGGCGCTGGGGCAGTCATCGCTGTCCGGCGGCGTGACCAAGGCGAACCCGCACGGCGGCGCTCTCAAGCGCTTCAAGGATGCGTACCGGCGGTACCAGCAGCAGGAGGAGCGCCGGCTGGCATATGTGGCCGTGACCCGAGCGCGCACGGACCTCTTGCTCAGCGGTTCGCACTGGGCCGGCCAGAAATCCCCGCGCATGCCCAGCCCGTACCTGGTGGAGGCGATGGAGGTCCTCGGTCTTGAGGCCATCGAGCCGGTCGACCCGGAGGAGAACCCCTACGACGGGCCGGGATCGACGCTCAACTGGCCCCTCGACCCCCTGGGCGCACGTCGCGCCGTGGTCACCGCTGCGGCGGAGGCCGTCCGGGGTGCCGCGGAGAGAGGGGAGGAGCTGCAGCCCTCACCCGAGCTTGCACGGCTGCTCGCCGAGCGGGCCGCGCGTCTGCGGGGGGCGGACGCCGTCGCCCCTACCCGTGTCCCGGCCTCCCGGTTCAAGGACTACGTGACGGACTTCTCCGGCACGCTGTCGTCGATCGTGCGGCCGATGCCCGAGCGTCCGTATCGGCAGACGCGTCTGGGCACCCTGTTCCACGCCTGGGTGGAGCGTCGCTCCGAACTCGTCGGCGTCGGCAATCGTGTCGATGAGGCGCTGTGGGAGCTCGACGAGGACGAGTCGTCTGCATCCGCACCCGACGCGTTCTCGCACGCGCCCTCGGTCACGGCATCGGACGAGGCAGATCTCGCGGCGCTGCAAGCGACGTTCGAGCGCAGCGAATGGGGTCCGCTGCAGCCGATCGCCGTCGAGATCGAGATCGACTTCGCCCTGGGTACGGGGAGCCGCGACGTCGCCGCCGACCCTGAGCGCCGCGCCCACATCGTGATCTGCAAGCTCGATGCCGTGTATCGCCGTGAGGACCGCGGCGGCCGCATCGAGATCGTGGACTGGAAGACCGGAAAGGCGCCGAAGACCGCGCAGGAGCGCGAGGAGCGCATGCTGCAGCTCGCGTTGTACCGACTCGCGTATCACCGTCGCTTCGGCGTCCCACTCGATGAGATCGACGTCGCGCTCTACTACGTCGGCGACGACCTCGTCATCCGTGATGATCGGATCTACTCCGAAGAGGAGCTCTTCCAGCGCTGGAGCGCGGCCCGCGCTGCGCGCTGAGCCTCCTCGTCGTCCGTCGGCGAGTCGGCTGCGTCGGAGGCCACACCGGAGGCATCGGCGGAGGGGGAGCGGAGCGGATGCGATTCTTCGCGCACCCCCGCGGCACCCGTCGTGCCGGCGAACAGACCGCTCACTCCGGAGAGGTCCTCGGTCTCGATGGTGAGCATGGCTGCCCGCCGCGCCGCGTCGGCGTTGTCGCCGCCGGCCTCGGGCCCGGTCGAACTCAGCGGTTCCACGGGGCCGGTCTTGTCGGAGTCGGCGTCGGCGTTCGTGTCGAGCCACAGCTCGTCGGGGTTGTACGCGTCCGTCTGCATCGAGGTGTCGATCGCCGGGCCGGTCTCGGCGGGCACGCGATCCAGCGCGTCCAGCGCCGAGTCCACTCCCGTCCCGCGCGTGGCGATGACACTGAGGTCGTCGTCTCGTAGTCCGTCGGCCAGGGATTCCAGGAGTGCGGCGGCATCGTCGACGATGTCGCCGCGGCGCATCGAGTCGCCGTGGACCAGCCAGCGTGCGAACTCGAGTTCTGCGAGCAGGCGCGCGCGTACCTCGAGTGCCGCGTCGGGAACCCGGTCGAGGCTGCTCGAATAGGAGGCGTGCACGTCGGCCGCGGCGTCCGGGGCCGCCGACAGCCAGGCGAGGTCGAGAGCGGGGTCTCCCACGGCGAGCCCGTGCCAGCCCACCAGTCCGGTGACCTCGGGCCCGCGTTCGGGATCGTCGTCGAAGAGGAAAGACGTCGCCTGGACGCCGCCGAGCACCACGGTCGACTCGAAGCGCCAGAGATCGTCGTCGCTGACCGCCTGCCGCCAGCGCACCGTGAGCCGCGCGGGCACACGCCCCGTCGCCGCGGCCTGGTCGATCAGTCGAGCCAGCTCTTCTCTGGTGTCTTCGGCCGACTTCGAGACGAGACCGGCGCCACGCACGACCGAGGTGGGCAGCCCGTGGACCGCCGCGATCGCCGCGCCCATCGATTCGGCTGCGCCACGGCCGGCGGGCACCATCGCCGGTTCGATCTGGAATCCGGGGAGAAGTCCGGTGACGAGTGCGCGGCCTTCACCGACGCGCGTCTCTCCGATGTACTCCGGCGCGCTGAACGGCAGCATGGCGCGCGCGCCTGCGGTCAGCGCGCGAAGCGCCAGTGCCTCTGCAGCCAGTTCCCGCGCGGTCTCGTCGTCGTCGGCGATGCGGATCGCGAGCTCGCGGCCGTCGGCCAGTGTGGCCACAGCGGAGTCGAAACGTCCGTCGGCATCGGCCGTCAGTGCGCGAGCGCCCGTGACCTCCGCCCCGGGCAGTGCAGCTGTCACTGCCGCGGCTAGAGTGAAAGGAGAGCGTCCCATGCCCTTAGGGTAGGTCGGCTCAGGGGCGGTCCCGCCTCCGCCACGCCCGTGAGAGAGGGAGTCGATGACCATTCGCCGTTCATCTCTCGACCGCGCCGCCGAGCTCCGCGAGGAGTCAGGGGTGCTGGATCGACTGCGCAGCGACACCGAGACCCGCACGATCGTCGTGCGCGACGGGCGCGTGCGCGTCGTCGATTCCGCTCTGCTGCGGGTCCCGCCGAACGACGTCGTCGATGCGACCTGGGCGCTGCTCGGACGCGACCACGACGGTGCGCCGCTGTTGCTGGCGGCGCTCCCTCCCGAGACGGAGAGCGTCGACACGGCGCCGGACGAGATCTGGCTCGGGTTGCGCGACCTCGGAGGCCGTATCGACGCCGGAGAGACGGAGCTTCTCGTCGAAGCCGTCGCGGTGGCCGGCTGGCTCCGTGATGCGCGCTTCTGCCCGACGTGCGGCGGGGGCACAGAGCTGCGTCAGGCCGGGTGGTCGCGCCGCTGCCTCTCCTGCGGACGCGAGCACTTCCCTCGCACCGACCCCGCGGTGATCGTCGCGGTCGAGAGCGCCGACGGCGACCGGCTGCTGCTCGGCGCGAACGCGAACTGGGGTGGACGCATGTACTCCTGCTTCGCCGGCTTCGCGGAGGCGGGGGAGTCCCTCGAGTCGACCGTGCACAGGGAGATCGAGGAGGAGTCCGGCGTCCGCCTGGCCGAGCTCCGCTACATCTCCTCCCAAGCGTGGCCGTTCCCTCGTTCTCTCATGATCGGATTCCGTGCCGTCGTCGACGACGAGTCCGCGGCTCGCGCCGACGGCGAGGAGATCATCGACGTCCGCTGGTTCACCAGGGATGAGATTCGCACGGCACTGGTCGGCGACGGTCCGGTCGGACTTCCCGGTCCTGCCTCGATCGCCAGGGCGCTGATCGTGGACTGGCTCGAGGATCGGGCGTGAGCGCCCTCGACGCCCTCGACGAACGGCAACGGCAGGCGGCATCCGTGCTCCGCGGTCCCGTCGCCGTGCTGGCCGGCGCCGGCACCGGAAAGACGCGGGTGATCACGCACCGCATCGCGCACGGCGTCGACACCGGCGCGTATTCGCCGGGTCGCGTCATGGCCGTCACCTTCACGGCCAAGGCCGCGGGCGAGCTGCGCGGGCGCCTCCGCGCACTCGGGGTCGAAGGAGTCGCTGCACGCACCTTCCACGCGACAGCGCTCGCACAGCTCAACTTCTTCTGGCCGACTCTGGCCGGGTCTCCCGCGCCGTCGATCATCGACAACAAGGTGCGCATGCTCGGTCAGGTCGCCGACGGCCTCCGTCTGCGGCGCTCCACCGCGACGCTCCGCGACATCGCCTCGGAGATCGAGTGGCGCAAGGTCTCGATGCTCTCGATCGAGAAGCATGCCGAGCTCGGGCGCACCGTGACGGGCGTCGACGCCACGCAGTTGGTCGAGTTGCAGCGCGGATACGAGGCGCTCAAGGACGAGCGCCGCCAGCTCGACTTCGAGGACGTGCTCCTGGCGTGCGCCGGAATGCTGGAAGCGGAGCCCCGTGTCGCCGCCTCCGTCCACGAGCAGTACCGGCACTTCACCGTCGACGAGTTCCAGGACGTGTCCCCGTTGCAGAACCGGCTCCTGGAGCTCTGGCTCGGCGATCGGCACGACATCTGCGTCGTCGGCGACGCCAGCCAGACCATCTACTCGTTCGCGGGAGCAGAGCAGCGCTATCTGCTGGAGTTCGAACGCGCCCACCCGGATGCGACGGTCGTGCGGCTCGAGACCAACTATCGCTCGCAGGCGCCCATCCTCACGGCGGCGAACGCGCTGATGCGTGGACGACCCGGTGCGCTCGAGCTCGTGCCCGCACGGGAGCAGTTCGCCGCGGACGCCCCCACCGTCACCGCCTACGACACCGAGACGGAGGAGGCCCAGGGCATCGCCGCAGCCATCTCGGCGCAGATCGCGGCGGGCGCGTCTCCGGCCGAGATCGCGGTGCTCTACCGGGCCCACGCCCAGTCCGCAGTGCTGCAGCAGGCGCTCGCCGCGGAGGGGATCGCCACGACGGTGCTCGGCGGCACCCGCTTCTTCGCGATGCCGGAGGTCCGTCAGGCCATCCTGGCGTTGCGCGCAGCGGCGATCGCCCCCACCGAGCAGGGGTTCCTTCCCGGTGTGCAGCGCGTGCTGCGCGAGCTCGGCCTCACCGACGAGCCCCCGCAGGCCGGAGGCGCGCAGCGAGACGGCTGGGAAGCGCGCAGGGCGATCCTGCGGCTAGCCGAGGAGGCAGGGCCCGACGAGAACCTCCGCTCGTTCAGCGACGCGCTGATGGCGCGGGCCAAGGACCAGCACGAACCGACCATGCGCACCGTCACCCTGTCGACGCTGCACGCCGCGAAGGGTCTGGAGTGGCCGCACGTGCACCTGGCGGGGTGGGCCGAAGGCGCTCTGCCGATCTCGTACGCCACGACGTTCGAGGCGATCGATGAGGAGCGGCGCCTCGCCTACGTCGGCGTCACGCGCGCAGCGCGAACCCTGGCTCTGAGCTGGTCGCGATCCGCGGGACGAGGGGAACGGGCTCCGTCTCGATTCCTGGCGGAGATGGGAACGACAGCGCGCGGCACCGGCATTCTGCGTGAAACGTCACCACACGCCACTCACGGGACCCGTCAGCGCTGAGCCGCACCAGTTCGCCCGGTTGCGCGTCGGCGCGCAGCAACCTCGCGGCCAGAGCGGCAGCCTCAGCGACCATCGCGGCGCGCAGTGCTCCGGCGTCGCGATCGATCAGTTGCGCGTGCAGCCGCGGCCAGGCGGCGTCGCGGTCGCGCTCATGTCCGTCGCGGCAGGCGAGGCAGGGGGACGCACCGGGCCGGACGAGCGGGCCGACCATCACCGAGCCCCGTTCGAACGCCACCGGGAGGTGTGCGGTGTCGTCTCGAAGGTAACGCGCGAACTGGATGGCCGCCGCCGCACCCTGCAGCAGGACCACGGCGACATCCTCACGGGCGGAACGGTGGCCCATGGCGACGTTCTCATCGGCGAGAGCCTCCCTCATCCGATGCGCCGCACGCCCGTCGGTGATGTTCAGGGTCTCGACCCACGCCGCTCGCGGCGGCGGGGAATCGTCGATGAGGAACGCGCCGAGCTGCGCGAGCAGCATCCGCGCTTCCTGTCGTGGCGCGCCGACGCCGTGAGCGATGACATCGAATGCGGAGCGACGGAAGCCGGCGCGCATCCGACCGAGCAGCAGCTCGATCCACGCCGCGGAAACCGTGACGCGGACATCGCCCGCGACGCCGAGCTGGAGGGTGGTGTCGTCCCTCCACAGCAGGGGGACGTCGGGGTCGAGGCGCGTCAGAGTGGTGGGGGAGAGCGGTGACATCCTCCGATTCTGAAGACGCGCGGTGGATCGCGGGGTATCGATGATGCATCCGTGGACAACTGAGCCCTCCTCCCGGTCAGGGGAGGAGGGCTCAGTCGTCGTGTGGTGCGAGGACTCAGACCGGGCGGTCGCCCTCGGGGCGCTCCCCATCGGTACCCGGCTCGTCGTCATCCTCGGACGCGCCGTCCGAGGATTCCGCGCCGGAGAAATCGTCGCCGTCCAGGAGACGAGCGAGTGCTTCGTCGAACTCGTCGGCTGCGGGCTGCTCGCCGCGTGCCGCGGCCTGCAACCGGGCGACGAGCGCGGTCGGGTCGTCGATGTCCTCGGCGGTGGGCATCAGGTCGGGGTAGTCCCACAGCGAATCGCGACCGGCGATGCCGACCGCGTCGGTGACGGCCCTCCACATCGCCGATGCCTCACGGATGCGGCGCGGGCGCAGCTTGAGCCCGACGAGCGCGCCGAGGGCGTCCTCCGCGGGACCGCCCACCGCACGCCGACGTCGTGCAGCCTCGGCGATGCGCGTGCTCTCGGGGAGACGCGACGTCGCCTCCGCAGTGACCACGTCCACCCAGCCGTCGATCGTTGCGATCAGGTTCTCGAGTCGCGTGAGCGATTCGCGCTGCGCCTCGGTCTGTGCCGGCAGCAGGGCGCCGCCTTCGATCGCCGCGCGCAACTCCTCCGGGTCGGAGGGGTCGAGCCGGCTCGCGACGTCCTCCAACGCATCCACATCGACCGTGACGCCACGGGCGAAGTCGGTGATCTGCGCCATCACGTGCAGGTGGAGCCACTTCGCATGGCGGTAGAGACGCGCGTAGGCGAGTTCACGGGTCGCCAGATACAGGGCGATCTGATCTTCCGGGATCTCGAGTCCCTCGCCGAATGCGGTGAGGTTCTGCGGGATGACCGCGGCGACACCGGCGGGCAGCACCGGGATGCCGACGTCACCGCCCGAGACCACCTCGAGCGCCAGGTTGCCGAGCACCTGGCCGAACTGCGCGGCGAAGACCGAGCCACCCACGCCGCGCATGAGCTTCCCGGCGCCCTGCACCACGCCGCGCATCTCCTCGGGGACCTGCGTGTCCAGTGCGCTCGTGAGCGCGTCGGCGATGCTCGTCGAGACCGGACCGGCGATCTCCTTCCATACCGGGAGCGTCTTCTCGACCCATTCACCGCGGGTCATCGCCGTGGGGCTCTCGGCGAGCTCCGAGATCGTCGTCGCCTCGCCGAGCCAGAGGTTCGCGAGCGCGAAGGAGTCCACCAGCGACGTGCGGGCGCCGTCGGTGATGCCCTGACCCTCGCGGTTGGCGATGTGGAGAGCCTGACGCAGCGCGTTCTCCCAGGGGTCGCCGCCGAACGCCCCCTGCAGCTGCGACATGATCGTCTGCATCATCGCGGGGTCGAACTGCATGCCCTCCATGCCTTCGAAGGCGCCGCGCAGCGCCTCCGGGTCGATGTCGCCACCGCCTTGGCCGGAGAGCATCTTCCGCAGGAACTCCTGGAAGTCCTCGGGTGTGGGGTCGTTGTCCGCCATGTCGATCGCCCTCTCAGTACGCCATAAGCCTGCGGGATCTACGCTAGTCACAGGTTTCTGCAGGTGACCCCGACATGGGCGAATCGCTGTACGCCGCTCGCGAACGACGGAGGAATGCTGTGGATCGAACGCGGTCTGTGAAGCTCGGGCTGGGAGTCTGGGCGCTGGTCGTCGCGCTCATCGCGCTGGTGGTGCTCACGTTCCTGCCGACGCCGTACGTGATCCAGCGGCCGGGCCCGGTGTACGACACGCTCGGCACCGCGGCGGGAGCGGACGGCGAGCAGGTGCCGCTGATCCGCATCGACGGCGCCGAGACGTTCGAGACCGCCGGCACGCTCGATCTCACCACGGTCCAGGTGGTCGGCAACCGCGAGCGCACGCCCAGCTGGTTCGAACTCGCGCTGGCATGGACGGACTCCTCCCGGGCGGTCGTGCCGCTCGATTCGGTGTTCCCGGAGGGCGTCACCAGCGAGCAGCGCGATGAGCGCAACGCCACGCTTATGGTCGACTCGCAGCACGAAGCGACGGCTGCGGCGCTGAACGAGCTCGGCTACGACACGGGGGCGAAGGTCGTGGTCGTCGAGGCGGTCGACGACACCCCGGCCGCAGGCCTGCTCGAGCCCGACGACGTCATCACGGGCATCGACGGCGCCGAGGTCACCTCCGCGAAGCAGCTCCGGCAGACGATCCAGGACGCCGGGGGAGACACGATCGCGCTCACGGTGCTCCGCGACGGCGAGGAGAAGAGCGTCTCCATCACCCCGGAGAAGCGCACCCAGGGAGATGCGACCACGTGGCTGATCGGCATCACGCTGCGCACCGACTACGACTTCCCGATCGATGTCACCATCCAGCTCGACAACGTCGGCGGACCGAGCGCGGGAATGATGTTCGCTCTCGGGATCATCGACACCCTGACCGAGGGGGAGCTCAACGGCGGCGAGAACGTCGCGGGGACGGGCACGATCGAGGCGGACGGCACCGTCGGGCCGATCGGTGGGATCCGACAGAAGCTCTACGGCGCGCGGGATGCCGGAGCGCAGTACTTCCTGGCGCCGGCATCGAACTGCGACGAGGTCGTCGGACACGTTCCGGACGGGCTGCAGGTGATCCGTACTTCCACGCTCGAGGAGTCGCTCGACGCGCTCGAGGTGATCGCGGATGACGGCGACGTCGACGCACTGCCCAGCTGCACCGCGTCGTGACCTCCCCGTGACCGGGATGACAGCCCCCGTCCAGTAAGGCATGCCTAGGATGGAGGAGTGACCTCGACCTCAGCTCAGAACCCGGCCACGCCTCGAACGTCCCGACGTATTCTCGGCATCTCACTGGTGATCATCGCCGCGTTGATCGCGGTGTTCTTCGTCTTCGCATCGCTGTACACGGAATTCCTCTGGTATGACCAGGTCGGTTTCACCGGCGTGCTGACGACGCAGTGGATCGCGACGGCGGTGATGTTCGTCGTCGGGTTCCTCGCCATGGCGGTTCCGCTGTTCGTGGTGATCCAGCTCGCGTACCGCCTGCGTCCGGTCTATGTGCGGCTGAGCTCGCAGCTCGACCGCTATCAGGAGGTCATCGAGCCGCTGCGGCGCCTGGCCATGTGGGGGATGCCGATCTTCTTCGGCCTCTTCGCGGGTTTCGCCGCGGCGGGCAACTGGAAGACCGTGTGGCTGTGGGCCAACGGCGTCGCGACCTCGACGGTCGACCCCCAGTTCGGCATCGACACCGGCTTCTACATGTTCGCGATGCCGTTCTACTCGATGCTCCTCGCGTTCGTCTCCGCCGTCCTGCTGCTAAGCCTGCTGGTCACCGCGCTGGTGTCCTACCTCTACGGCGCCGTGCAGATCGGCCAGGGAGAGCTGCGCATCTCGAAGTCCGCGCGCATCCAGCTGGCCGTCATCGCCGGTCTCTACCTGCTCGTGCAGGCGGTCAGCCTCTGGCTCGATCGGTACAAGACCCTCGTCGCCCCGGATGATCGCATCACCGGTGCCGCCTACACGGGAGTCAACGCGACCATCCCGGGTCTCGCGATCATCGCGATCATCGCCGCGCTCGTGGCCGTGCTCTTCTTCGTCACCGCGATCATCGGACGCTGGCGCTTCCCGCTCGCGGCGACCGCGCTGTTGATCGTGGCTTCGCTCGTCGTCGGCGTCGGCTACCCGTGGGTCGTCACGACCTTCCAGGTCAAGCCGAACCAGAACGCCTACCAGGCCGAGTACTACCAGCGGAACATCGACGGCACCAAAGAGGCCTACGACGTCGCGAACCTCGAGACCACGTCGTTCCAGGCCGAGACCGATGCGGAAGCAGGCCAGCTGCGAGAAGATGCCGACACCACGGCCTCGATCCGCATCATGGACCCGAAGGTCATCAGCCCGACCGTGCGTCAGCTCGAGCAGTACCGCGCGTACTACCAGTTCGAGGAGACGCTCGACGTCGACCGGTACGAGATCAACGGCGAGATGCAGGACACCGTCGTGGCCGTCCGCGACCTCGACATCACCAAGCTCGGCGACGGCGACAACTGGAACAACCGCGTCGCGGTCTACACGCACGGCTACGGCCTCGTGGCGGCGGCGGGCAACCAGCGCACGACCGACGGCGAGCCGGTCTTCCTCGAGCGAGGCATCCCCTCCGCCGGCTTCCTGACCGACCGTGAGAACTTCGAGCCGCGCGTCTACTTCGGCGAGAACTCCCCGGAGTACTCGATCGTCGGGGCGCCGGAATCGTCCGCCCCCGCCGAGATCGACTACCCGCGCGGCAAGGACGGCTCCAACGAGACCAAGACGACCTTCAACGGCGACGGCGGGCCGAAGATCGGCGACACGTTCACGAAGCTGCTGTACGCGCTGAAGTTCCAGTCGGAGCAGATCCTGTTCTCGAACCTCGTGAACGAGGACTCGCAGATCCTGTACGACCGTGACCCGAAGACCCGTGTGCAGAAGGTCGCGCCGTACCTCGAGCTCGACAGCGACCCGTACCCGAGCGTCGTGGATGGGCGCATCGTCTGGATCGTCGACGGATACACGACCAGCTCCACGTACCCGTACTCGACCAGCGTCAGCCTCTCCGAGGCGATCGCCGACTCGAACGTGCCGTCCCCGACGCTCGCGATCGACGACATCAACTACATCCGCAACTCGGTCAAGGCGACCGTGGACGCGTATGACGGTTCGGTGACGCTCTACGCGTGGGACGACAAGGACCCGGTGCTCAAGACGTGGCAGAACGTCTACCCGTCGACCGTGAAGCCGATCAGCGACATGTCCGGCGAGCTGATGAGCCACGTGCGCTACCCGACCGATCTG
Source organism: Microbacterium sp. NPDC087591 (assembly GCF_044743625.1). Classification (NCBI taxonomy): domain Bacteria; kingdom Bacillati; phylum Actinomycetota; class Actinomycetes; order Micrococcales; family Microbacteriaceae; genus Microbacterium; species Microbacterium sp. NPDC087591. The sequence goes on along the minus strand of NZ_JBIUWU010000001.1, from coordinate 245,772 downwards.
TTCAAGGTGCAGCGCGACGTGCTCGGCATCTACCACATCGACAACGCGAACTCGTTCGCCCAGCAGGACAACCGGTGGCAGACGCCGAACGACCCGCGCAGCGACGCGATGCTGCAGCCGCCGTACTACCTGACGATGAAGATGCCGGGGCAGGACTCGGCGCGGTTCTCGATGTTCTCGACCTTCATCCCCGCCTCGCAGGGAGCAGGCAGCACGCGTGACGTGCTCATGGGCTACCTCGCGGTCGACTCGGACGCCGGGTCGGAGAAAGGCGTGAAGGGGGAGGGCTATGGTCAACTGCGCCTCCTCGAGATCAACGACGACACGACCGTGCCGGGCCCCGGTCAGGTGCAGAACACCTACAACTCGGACACGTCGGTCGTGCCGCAGCTGAACCTGCTCCAGCAGGGTGAGTCGGAAGTGATCTACGGAAACCTCCTGACCCTCCCCGTCGGTGGCGGTCTGCTCTATGTGCAGCCGGTCTACGTGCAGTCCTCGGAGGGAACGCAGCTTCCGCGTCTGCAGAAGGTGCTGGTCGCCTTCGGTGATCGGGTCGCGTTCGAGAACACGCTCACAGACGCCCTCGACACCCTCTTCGGCGGAGACTCCGGAGCCACGGGTGGCGATGAGGAGATCGAACCGTCCGATCCTGGAACGGATCCCGATGCCGATCCGGATGCCGGGCAGACGCCCTCGCAGCCGACGGATGAGCAGGCAGCGGCCCTCTCCGCCGCGCAGCAGGCCCTCCTCGACCGTGACGCGGCTCTCAAGGCCGGCGACCTGGAGAAGTTCGGCGAGGCGGACAAGCGCCTCACGGCCGCCGTCCAGAAGCTCCTGGAGCTGGAGGCCGCCGCGGGGGAGTGACCTTCCCGCGTCGATGACGAATGGGCGTCCCCTCGGGGGCGCCCATTCGTCGATCCGCGCTCAGCGGCCCGGATGAGGCGCACCTCCATGTCGCGGGTCACGCATCTCCACATCGCGAGGAGTCAGGACGCGTCGTGCCGACGGGCCGGCATAGGGCGTGTCGTGACCCCCCGCCGATGGGCTGCTCGTGCCGGCCGGGAACTCAGCGGGGGAACTCAGCGGGCAAAGCAGAAGGCCCGGATCCATACGGATCCGGGCCTTCTTGTGTCGCATTCTCGTTGCGGGGACAGGATTTGAACCTGCGACCTCCGGGTTATGAGCCCGGCGAGCTACCGAACTGCTCCACCCCGCGGCACAAGAGATAACCTAACACGGATTTCGGGAGTGCGCGAATCGAGAGAGGTCGGCTCGGGGATGCGGGAGGATGAGGAGTATGTCCGAGCGCTCCGCCATCCCCGTCGCCGTCTGCCAGTTCGCGCCGTCCGCCTCTCGAGCCGACAATCTGGAGCGCATCGCCACGCTCACTGCGGAGGCAGCGGGGCGCGGTGCGCGACTGATCGTCTTCCCCGAGTACGCGAGCTACTTCGTCGATCCGATGGACGAGAGCCTCGCGGCGAATGCCGAGACCCTCGACGGCGAATTCGTGGCGACGCTCACCGCGCTGGCGGGGGAGTTCGGGGTCGTGATCGTCGCGGGACTCGCCGAGCAGGCATCTGATGGCCATCGCGTGCGCAACGCGGTGGTCGCCGTGCGCGGTGACGGGCTGCTCGCGGTGTACCGCAAGCAGCACCTGTACGACGCGTTCGGCCAGACCGAGTCGGACTGGGTGGAACCGGGAGATGTCGGCTCCGCGGTGACGTTCGAGCTGGGCGGCCTGCGGTTCGGGCTGATGACGTGCTACGACCTGCGGTTCCCCGAGGTCGCCCGCACGCTGATGGATGCCGGTGCCGATGTGCTGGTGGTGCCGGCGGAATGGGTCAGAGGGCCGCTCAAGGAGCACCACTGGACCACGCTGCTGGCTGCGCGGGCGATCGAGAACACCGCGTATGTGGTCGCGGCGGACCATCCGACTCCCGTCGGCGTGGGGCACTCGCAGATCATCGATCCGCAGGGGGTCGTGCTCGCCGGGGTCGGCGTGGCGGAGGGTATCGCGGTCGGCGTCGTCGAGCGGGATGCGATCACGCGTGTGCGCGCGACGAACCCGTCGCTGCGAGTACGCAGATACGCTGTCGTGCCGCGCTGAGAGGCGCCCTCAGCGTCCCAGCACGGCGAGGCGCGATACGGCCTCTTCGAGCACGTCGACACGCTTGCAGGCGGCGAACCGGATGAGTCCGGAGTAGTCGTCACGGCGGGCTTCCGAGACGAAGGCCGTCAGCGGGATCGCGACGACGCCGGCGCGGTCGGGCAGAGCCCTGCAGAAGGCCGCCGCATCCGCGCCACCGAGTGGCGTCGCGTCGGCGACGGTGAAGTAGCCGCCTTCCGGGGCGAGCACGCCGAATCCGGCATCCCGGAGCCCGGCGCCGAGGAGCTCGTGCTTGCCGGCGAGCGCGGCGGAGGCGCCTTCGAAGAAGGAATCGTCCAGGCGCAGTCCCACGGCGATCGCCGGCTGGAAGGCCGAGCCGTTGACGTACGTCAGGTACTGCTTGACCGTGAGCACTGCCGTGATCAGGTCGGCGGGGCCGTGCACCCACCCGATCTTCCAGCCGGTGGCCGAGAAGGTCTTGCCGGCCGATGAGATCGTCAGCGTGCGGGCAGCCGCTCCGGGGAGCGTGGCGATCGGCGTGTGCGGGGTGTGGAACGCCAGATGCTCGTAGACCTCGTCGGTCACGATGATCGCGTCGTGCCGATCGGCCAGTCGCACGATCTCCGCGAGCACCTCTCGTCGGAACACCGCGCCCGTGGGGTTGTGCGGGTCGTTGATCAGGATGATCCGGGTGCGATCCGTCACCGCGGCGGCGAGCTGATCCAGATCGGGCTGGAAATCCGGTGCGCGCAGCGGCACGGTGCGCAGCGTCGCACCCGCGAGGGCCGCCGCCGCGGCGTAGGAGTCGTAGTAGGGCTCGAAGACGACCACTTCGTCACCCGGGCCGTCGATGAGTGCGAGAAGTGTCGCGGTCAGAGCCTCGGTCGCTCCCGCGGTGACGATGATCTCGCGCTCCGGATCGACCTGCAGCCCGTAGAAGCGCTGTTGGTGCTCGCTGATCGCCGCGAGCAGATCGGGGATGCCGCGCCCCGGCGGGTACTGGTTCGCACCGTTCGCGATCGCCGCCCGTGCCGCCTCGAGCACTTCCGCGGGTCCGTCCTCATCGGGGAAGCCCTGCCCGAGGTTGATGGCCCCGGTTCTGGCCGCTGCCGCGGACATCTCTGCGAAGATGGTGGGTGCGACTGCTCCGTCGCTCGAGAGCAGGCCGGCGCCCGCTGCGGTGCGGCGCCATGCGCCCGGGACGACACTCATGAACAACAGGCTAAGGCCATAGGGGAAACTCACCTTCGCCATAAGAAACGCACAGACATGGGGAGCAGTCTGAGGGAGCGTTGTTGAAGGAGCACACACCATGAACGAAGACAACACCCACGACCACTCGGCACCCGACGTGCCGCCCACCGAGGTCGCAGGGGTCGCCGGCACACCGGCGTCCGATGCGTCCGCTGACATCACCGTCGATCCGGGCGCATCGGTCCAGGAGCCGACATCCGCTCCGGCCGCCGCCGGGCATCAGGTCCCGTCGACGTTCACGTCCTCGGCAGCAGCACCCGTGCCGCTGCCCCCGGTCCCCTCGACGCCCCAGCCGTTCACGGCGCCGGCTTCCACGGCGACGTCGTCCGGCGCCGCCTTCGGCATCCACAGCGATGCATCGGCGACGCAGCCCACGCAGCCGCTCGGAGGGACGCTCCCGCACGGGACTCCCTTCGCGACCGGCGACGCGGCACCCGGTGTCGCCAAGGTCAAGGACGCGAAGCCTCGCGGTGGCGTCAAGATCGCGGCACTCGTCGTGGCAGCCGCGCTCGTCGGCGGTGTCGCCGGGTTCGGCGGCGGCGCGATCTGGAACGCCGTCGGGAACTCGCCGTCGACCGGCGTCGCGGCCGGCCCCGAGACGGTCACCGTCAACAACCCCGGCTCAGTCAATGAGACCACGGCGGTCGCCAGCAAGGCGCTTCCTTCGGTCGTCACGATCGAGGTGGCGGGCTCCAGCGAGGCGGGCAGCGGCTCCGGTGTCATCATCAGCGACGACGGCTACGTGCTCACGAACACGCACGTCGTGACCCTCGGGGGTGCGGTGGCCGATCCCACGATCCGCGTCACCACCTCGGACGGACACATCTACGAGGCGACGGTCGTCGGCACCGACCCGATCTACGACCTCGCCGTCATCAAGCTCACGGATGCCAAGGGCCTCACGCCGATCGACTTCGCCGATTCGTCGAAGCTCAACGTCGGCGACACCGCCGTCGCGCTCGGAGCGCCGCTGGGCCTCGCGAACTCCGTGACCACCGGAATCGTGAGTGCGCTGAACCGCAGCATCCAGATCGCCTCGTCGGCGCTGCCCGACTCCAGCTCGGAGGATGCCCCGCAGGAGCAGACCCCCGAGCAGGGCGAGCAGGGGCCGTTCCAGTTCGATCTCCCCGGCTCCGGCCAGCAGCAGAGCAGCGACTCGATCTCCATCGCCGTGATCCAGACGGATGCCGCGATCAACCACGGCAACTCGGGCGGAGCGCTCGTCAACAGCAAGGGCGAGCTGATCGGCATCAACGTCGCGATCGCCAGCTCGGGCAACTCGGAGGAGTCCGGCTCGATCGGTGTCGGCTTCTCGATCCCGTCGAACATCGCCAAGCGCGTCTCGGAGGAGATCATCGCCGACGGCGCGGCCACGCACGGACTGCTCGGTGCCTCGGTGCGTGATGCGTCCTCGGTCGAGGGTGCCGTCGTCTCCGGCGCATACATCGCCGATGTCACCGATGGTGGCGCCGCGAAGCAGGGTGGGCTGAAGGCGGATGACGTCGTCACCGCCTTCAACGGAGTGCCGATCACGAGTGCCACCGACCTCACCGCGCAGGTGCGGGCCGCTGCCGCCGGCAGCACGGCCACCGTGACCTACAACCGGGGCGGGAAAGAGTTCGAGGCGGAGGTCACGCTCGGCGAACTCGCCGGCTGAACCCTCGTCTCACAGAGAAGGACGCCACCCCGCGATAGGCTCGCGGGGTGGCGTCCTTCTCTTTCGGCACCGGCAATGCGGCCAAGCTGCTCCGGATCCCGTTGTATGCCGTCGGGCGCATGGGCACGTTCCTGGTTCCCCGTGGTCGACGCTGGGTCTTCGGCTGCGGTGCGGGCATCGGCGACGGAGCCCTGGCACTGCAGCGACTCGCTGCGGCGGAAGGACACGACACGCTCTGGCTCACCTCGTCGGATCGTGAGGATCGCGATGCCGCCGCCCTCGGCATCCGCACCGTGCGCAAGAACGGGCTGCGCGGTTGGTGGGCGACGGCTCGCGCCGGCGTGATCGTGGTCACTCACGGACTCGGCGACGTCAACCGCTATGGCGATGCGGGAGCGTTCGTGGTGCAGCTGTGGCACGGCATCCCGCTCAAGCGGATCGGGTTGGACTCTCCCGCCACGACTCAGGTGCCGTCGGTCCCCGGCGCGCCGCAGCTGCGGCGACTGATCGCGTTCCTGTATCGCAACGCCGCCCAGCGCATCCGTGTGCTCCCCGCGGCGTCGCACCGATCGCGCGGCCGTCTGGAGTCCGCCTTCGCCCTGCACGACGATCGCGTGATCGTGACGGGCGAGCCCCGTGTCGATGTGCTCTCGGCCGGACCGATCGACGAGCGCCGCGAGCGCGCCTCGGCGATCCTGCGCGACCGCGCGGACGGGGCCCTCGATGCCTCGCGCACGATCCTGTACGCGCCGACCTGGCGCGATGGCGCGGCTGACCCTGCGGTGCCCACCGCCGAGGAGTGGGTCCAGATCATCCGCGTTCTCGAGCGGCACGACGCTCTGCTCCTCGTCAGGTCGCACCCGCTCGGAGAGGGGGGCTATGCCCCCGCGCTTCCGAGCCGCCGGGTGCGGATGCTGGGAGCATCCGTGCTCCCTGACGTCACCCCGGCGCTTCCGGCCGTCGACGTCCTGATCACCGACTACTCGTCGCTCGCCTTCGATGTCGGGCTCCTGGCGATGCCCGTGCTGTTCCTGGCGCCCGACGCCGCGGACTATGCGCGCACCAGGGGGTTCTACGGCCGGTTCGAGGACGTCGCGGGCGATGACGCGGCCACGACCTGGGGCGGGCTGCTCGCACAGCTCGAGGAACTCCTCGCGAACCCGGACGCGTTCGCGTCGAGGTCCGCGCGGTCCGCTACGCTCAGCGCGGAGATGCACGCGTACCGCGACGGACGCAACACCCGTCGGGTGTACCAGGCAATCCGCGCGCGGGGAATCCCCGCGCCGAAGGGAGCAGCATGACAACGGCCCGAATCGATGAGGCAGCGGAGTCGCTGATCGTCGCCGGCATCGGGCAGCGTCCGGCGAGTGCGATCCTGGTGGGTCCGCGCGCCCGCGTCGAGGCGCGGATCACAGGGGGCGGCAAGACCTGGAAGGCGTCGTTCCCGCTCGAGGTCGCCCGCTGGGGCGGACCTGTCCTCCCGTTGCCCGCGGGAGAGTACGAACTGCACATCGACGACCTCCCGTTGGACGAGGTCGCGGTGCTCCCGACCATGCTCCCCGGCGTCCGGATCGCGGTCGACGGCCCGCACGTGAGCATCGCCGCTCCCATCGACCCTGTCTACGAGACGCCCGAGGGCCAGTCCACGCTGGAGGAGCGCTACGTCGCGCAGACCGGCGGCACAGAGAATGCCGTGTTCTTCGAGAGCTTCTACGGACGCAGCGTCGGGTGCAATCCGCAGGCGATCGACCGGGAGATCGCGGCGCGCGCGCCCGGCGTGCGCCGCTACTGGAGCGTCGTCGACCTCTCCGTCGCCGTTCCTGACGGCGCTGTCGCCATCGTCGAGGGCAGCCCCGAATGGTGGCGCGCACGCGGTGCCGCGCGACTGCTCGTCGTCAACGATTGGATGCGCCGTCGATTCTCCCGCAAGCCGGGGCAGAAGGTGTTGCAGACCTGGCACGGCACCCCGCTCAAGCGCCTCGCCCTGCATCGGCCGGGATTCGATCCGCGTCGCATGGCCGCGGTGGTCAAGGAGTCCCGACGCTGGGACGTGCTGCTCGCCCAGAACCCCTACTCGGCGCGCATCCTGAAGAAGGCCTACGCGTTCTTCGGCCGCCCGATCTGGGTCGAGGGCTATCCGCGCAACGACGCACTCGTGACGGGCGACGGCGCCGCGATCCGTGCCGCTCTGGGCATCGGGGAGGGGGAGCGGGTGCTCCTGTACGCCCCCACCTGGCGCGACGACCGTCGAGAGATGGTCGACTTCATCGACCCCGAGGTGCTGGCGGAACAGGCCGATGCCGTCGTGCTCGTGCGTGGACACACCCGTACGCTCGCGCAGGGACGCGATCACGATGGTGCGCGGGTGATCGACGTCACCGGGTACCCCGAGACCGCGCAGCTGCTCCTGGTTGCGGACGCCCTCATCACCGACTACTCCTCGGTGATGTTCGACTTCAGCGTCACGGGCAAGCCCATGTACTTCCTGGTGCCGGACCTCGCGCACTACCGCGGGGAGCTTCGGGGGTTCTACTTCGACCTCGCCGAACGCGCACCAGGACCGCTCGTGAGCACGCAGGATGAGCTCGCGGCCGCGCTCGCGGATCCTGCACACGAGAGCACCTATCGGGCGCGGTACGACGCGTGGAAGGCCCAGTTCAACGCCCGTGATGACGGTCAGGCTGCGCGGCGCGTCGTCGACCGCATCTTCGACCAGGGGTTCCTCACGCGCTGACGATCCTGCCGCCGGTCGGGCGGCTCAGGGGAGAGGCGTGTTGCGTGTGCCGAGCCGAGAGGCGTCCACGGTGTCCCGCGCGCCGCGAAGGACACCGCCGAGGAAGCCGAGCCCCCACGAGAGGTGCATCGTCGGCAGTACCAGCAGCGTCCACAGGCGTTGGCGAATGCCTCCTCCGCCGGGGGCGAGGGCGACCACGAGCACCAGCAGCGCATAGGCCAGGAGCGGGAGGTAGATCCCGGAGGCGATCAGCGAGGCCGTCCCGCTGAGGACGCCCGTGAGCTGCAGCATCCCGATCACGATCGCGACCGCGGCGATCAGCACGAGCGCGGGCGGCGCGAAGAAACGCAGGCCGTTGCGCCGTCCGAAGCGGCGCACCAGCTCACCGCGCCATGCGCCGGTCGCCCGGAACTGGCGCGCCAGTCGCAGCCAGCTCTCGCGCGGCCAATAGGTGACCGAGAGGTCGGGGTCGAACCAGACCAGATGGCCGGCCTGGCGGATGCGCAGGTTCAGCTCCCAGTCCTCGCCACGGCGGATCGTCTCGTCGAACAGCCCGACCTCGTCGAGCACAGCGCGCCGCATCACGCCGAGGTATGCCGACTCGGCCTCGCTCTCGCGTGCGCCACCGTGGTACGCGCCGCCACCGAGACCGACGGGGGAGTTGTAGAGACGGGCGACGGCTTTCTGGAACGGTGCACGTCCCTCCGCATGCATCACGCCGCCGACGTTGGCGGCGCCGGTGCGGTCGAGGGCGCGCAGTGCGCGGGCGGCGTAGCCGGGGGAGAGCTCGGAGTGGGCATCCACCCGGATGATCGTGGGATAGCGGCTGGCGCGGATAGCCGCGTTCAGGCCGACCGGGATGTGTGCGGCCGGATTGTCCACGAGCCGGATGCGGTCGTCGGCGGCGGCCAGGGAGTGCGCGAGTTCCGTGGTGCCGTCCGTCGAAGGGCCGAGCGCGAGCACCAGCTCCGCCGGACCGTCGAGTTCCTGGGCGAGGACGGAATCCACGGCATGCTGCAGGTACGCGCGTTCGTTGAGGACGGGCATGACGAACGACACTCCCGTCACCGTCCCCCTGGGTTCACTGTCCTGCACCTCTCGATCATGTCACGGAGGGGGTGCAGCTGCCTGGCACTTCCATGGGCCGAAGTATCCTGGAGGGATGGGTGCAATGTCAGACGCGAAGAAGGCGTACCGGCTGCTGAGGCGCGCTCTGGCGTCCCGTGCAGCGGTCCAGAGGGTGCGGCGTCGGCTTGCCGACGCGCCCCCGCACCCCGAGGGGCACTATCAGGTCGCGGTCTACTTCGCTGACGGCGCCGTGAACATGTACCAGATGCGACAGTGGTATCGCCCGTTGGCCGCGTTGGCGAAGCACCGTCCTGTCGTGGTCTTGGCGAGGCAGGCGACGGGCGCGGAACGGCTGCTCGAGGAGGACGCTCCGCCGGTGGCGTTCGTTCCGACGGTTCGCGACCTCGAGCGGTTCATCGCGAAGCAGGACATCCGCGTCGTGCTCTACGTGAATCAGAACACCCGGAACTTCCAGATGTTCCGCTACGGCCGCCGCTGGCACGTGTTCATCAACCACGGCGAGTCCGACAAGATGTACATGACCACGAATCAGTACAAGGCCTACGACTACGCGCTGGTCGCGGGTCAGGCCGCCAGGGACCGGCTCTCGCGCACCCTCTGGGACTACGACGTCGACGAGCGGACCATCGAGATCGGACGCCCTCAGGCCGATCACTACTCCGGCACGCTTCCCTACACTCCGGATGACCGCACCGTCGTGCTCTACGCGCCCACGTGGGAGGGCGACCGCCCCAGCGCACATTACGGCTCGATCGCCTCGCACGGTGAGACGCTCGTGAACGAGCTGCTGGCGACAGGGCGGCACCGCGTCATCTACCGTCCGCATCCGCGCAGCGGCGTCGTCGACGGCGCCTATGGTTCGGCTCACAAGCGCATCGTAGCCGCGATCGCCGCGGCGAACGCGGCAGATTCCTCCGCGCAGCACGTCTACGATCACGGTGCCGATCTCGGGTGGCAGCTCTCGGCGGCCGACGTCGCCATCGTCGACATCTCGGCGATGGTCTACGACCGTCTCGCCGCCGGCCGGCCCTTGATGATCACGCGCCCGAGCGACGAGCGTGCCTCGATCGACACCAAGGGCTATCTGGCGGATTGCGAATGGCTGACCGTGGACGGCGCCCGCGACATCGTCGCGGAGGTGGAGCGTGTTCGTGCCGATGAGGCCGCTGTGGCGCGCCTCACGATGTGGGTGCAGCACTACTTCGGCGATACCACTCCCGGTGTCGCGACGGCGAAGTTCCATGACGCGATCGAGCAGCTGTTCGAGGAGTGGGAACGCTGGCACGCCCACGAGGTGGGAACGGTCGTCACGGATGAGGACGATGATGACGAAGAGGGCGACGAGGAAGAGATCTGATGCGTGATCTTCCGCTGGCCCGCGAACGGGCCGCGCGGCTGGACGTCGTCGCCGAGTCCGGCTCGACCAACGCCGAGCTCCGCTCGCACACCGACGATGCCGAAGCATGGCCACATCTGTCTGTGCTGCTGACCGACAATCAGACAGCTGGACGCGGACGCCTCGACCGCACCTGGCTCGCGCCCGCCGGCTCCGCCCTGGCGATCTCGGTGCTGCTGCGCGCGCTTCCGGCGACTCCGACGGCGCGTGGCTGGATCCCGCTTCTCGCGGGTGTGGCGATGGCGGACGCGATCGCGGCCCAGCTCCCGGAGCAGCGGGTCGCGGTCAAGTGGCCCAACGACGTGCTCGTCGACGATCATAAGATCTGCGGCATCCTCGCCGAGGCCGGCGGCGATGCCGTCGTGGTCGGAGCGGGCGTCAACACCGCCATGACGGTGGAACAGCTGCCGGTCCCGACCGCGACCTCCTTCGCCATCGTCGGCGTCACGGTCGACGATGACCGACTGCTCGCCGACTACCTGCGACAGCTGGACCTCCGACTCGCCGCGCTCACCGAGACAGATGATGCCGTCGCGAGCGGGCTGCACGCCGCCGCCACGCAGCGGTGCGCGACGCTCGGGCGCCGGGTCCGCATCTCGTTGCCGGGAGGTCGCAGTCTGGAAGCTCTCGCGACGGCGCTGGACGCCGACGGACGTCTGCTCGTGGAATCGGACGGGGCCGAGCACGCGATCTCGGCCGGCGACGTCGTGCACGTGCGCTCCGCCTGACCCTGACACGCCGCAGCGCGCACGGGGTTGTCGGAGATCGCAGGCACAATGGTGGGGTGACTCAGCCCGTGACGCTCGGCGGTCGGCCGATGATGCCGCCTCCTGGCGTGCCCTCGGAAGAACTGCTGATCGCCCGCTTCCGCAGTCACGCACGACGGCTGTTCTGGTCGGCGCTGGTGCTCATCGCCACGTTCGGGGCCACGGCGTACTTCTACGGCAATCTCCCCGCTCCCTTCGAGGATTGGATGCTGCTCGCCGCGTCGGGGATCGTCGTGCTCGTGCTCGTCGTCCTTCCGTTCATCGTCTGGTATTCGCGGAGCACCACGGTCACCACTCGGAGGGTGATCGCCCATCGCGGTCTCGGCGCACGGCAGCGTCGCGAGATGTCTCATGCCCGCGGGTACACCATCACCGTCCGGCGCGGTCCGCTGCAGCGGATCTGGGGTTCCGGCACCATCACGTTGTCGAACGGGGTGGATGCCCCGCTGAGGCTGCAGAACGTGCCCACTGTCACACTGGTGCACGAGACCCTGGCGGACCAGATCGAGGTGAGCCAGATCCTGGCGCATCGTGACGCGCAGGCCGGATCCGAGGTCGGCACCACGTTCTGATCGCTCGCGCCCACTGTGAGGCCGCTGAGCGGCGTGTGCTCGGTCGCCCCGCGGATGCGCGAGAATGGTGACGACGAATGGAGGCGGCACATGGCGCTGCGTGTGGGCGTGATCGGTGGAGGACAGCTTGCCCGGATGATGATCGCTCCGGCGGTCGAACTGGGCCTCGAGCTGCAGGTGCTGGCAGAGACCGAAGGCATGTCAGCACAGCTCGCCGCCTCGGCGGTGGGGGACTACCGCGACCTCGAGGCGGTTCGCGCGTTCGCCGCTGACGTCGACGTCATCACGTTCGATCACGAGCACGTGCCGCAGGAGGTCCTGCGCGCGCTCGTCGCTGAGGGCGTCGTCGTGCACCCTGGACCCGATGCATTGCAGTTCGCGCAGGACAAGCTGGTCATGCGCGCGAAACTGGAGGAGCTCGGGGTGCCGCAGCCCGAGTGGGCAGCCGTCCGCACGGAGGATGAGCTGCAGGTGTTCATCGATGCCCATCACGGTGCCGGCGTCGTCAAGACGCCGCGTGGCGGATACGACGGCAAGGGCGTCCGTGTCGTCCGCAGTGCCGCCGAGGCCCAGGACTGGCTCGACGGCCTGGTCGCGGAGGACGCGCTGCTCGTCGAGGAGCTCGTGCCCTTCGTCCGTGAGCTCGCCCAGCAAGTCGCGCGGCGATCCGGCGGCGAGATCGTGGCGTACCCGGTCGTCGAGACCGTGCAGCGCGACGGTGTGTGCGCCGAGGTCATCGCACCGGCTCCGGCCGCATCGGAACGGCTCTCGCAGGTAGCCGAGGACATCGGCCGCCGCATCGCTGACGGACTCGGTGTCACCGGCATGCTGGCGGTCGAGCTGTTCGAGACCGACGACGATCGGATCCTGGTCAACGAGCTCGCGATGCGGCCGCACAACAGCGGGCACTGGAGCCAGGACGGTGCTGTCACCGGGCAGTTCGAGCAGCATCTCCGCGCCGTCGCCGATCTGCCCCTGGGCAGCACGGCGCTGCGCCAGCCGTGGTCGGTCATGGTCAACATCCTGGGCGGCCCGGAGAAGGGGACGCTCGGCGAGCGTTTCGGCGCTGCGATGGCGGATTACCCTGCCGCCAAGATCCATACCTACGGCAAGGCACCGCGTCCCGGACGCAAGGTCGGTCACGTCAATGTCGCGAGCGACGATCTCGACGATGCGGTGTACACGGCCCGCGCAGCGGCGGCTCATTTCCTCTGAGCTCGCAGTTCTGGACCGCGTGCCGCGTGCCGTGGGGCGAATCTCCAGCGCCAGACCGTACCCTGAGCTAGTGACTGAGCCACTTCACTCCTCCGCCGCGCCCCTGGTCGGCGTCGTCATGGGATCCGACTCCGACTGGCGCGTGATGAGCGACGCCTCCCAAGCGCTGACGGACTTCGGCATCCCCCACGAGGTCGAGGTGGTCTCCGCCCACCGCACTCCCGACAAGCTGATGAGCTATGCGCGAGAGGCGCGTGCGCGAGGCATCCGCGTCATCATCGCCGGTGCCGGGGGAGCGGCGCATCTGCCCGGTATGCTCGCGTCGATGACCGCGCTTCCCGTCGTCGGAGTGCCGGTGCCGCTCGCATACCTCGACGGCATGGACTCTCTGCTGTCGATCGTCCAGATGCCCGCGGGGATCCCGGTCGCGACGGTCTCGATCGGTGGAGCGCGTAACGCCGGCCTGCTCGCGGCGCGCATCCTGGGTGTCGCAGATCCTGCGCTGGCAGATCAGATGGAGGCTTTCTCGCGTGACCTCGAGGCGCAGGTAGAGGCGAAGAACGAACGGCTGAAGGAGTCGCTGTGACCCTGGCGCCGCCGCGCGGCGCTTCTCGGCCCCTCATCGAGACTCGCCCGCTGCGGCACCCGGATTCGACCGACGCCGGAACCATGGCCAAGCGCGGCTGGTGGCTCATCGCACTCAACTTGCTCCTGCCCGGTTCTGCCCAGATCGTCGCGGGCAGCCGTCGTCTCGGACGCTTCGGACTGGGCGCGACCCTCCTCGCGTGGTTCCTCCTCATCGTCACGGCGGGCCTCGCGCTCTTCGCGCGCCCGGCGCTGCTGTGGATCACGATCGGCGGGGGATGGTTCTCAGCTCTCGTCCTCACCGTCCTCCAAATTCTCCTCGTGGCCTACGCGGTGCTCTGGGTCGTTCTCACCTTCGATACGCTCCGACTGGTGCGGCTGGTGAAGGTGCCCACTCTTCAGCGGTTCGCGATCCCGGTCGTGGCCCTCGTGCTGCTGGGGCTGGTCGGCGGTGCAGCGGGATACGCGGCCACGGTGGTCGGTTCGACCCGCAACACCATCGGCTCGATCTTCGGGCAGAGCGGCCCGAGCCTCGCGCCGAGCGATGGCTACTACAACATCCTGCTCCTGGGCGCGGACAGCGGCGACGGCCGTGACTCGATGCGGTTCGACAGCATCTCGGTGGTGTCCATCAACGCCGACAGCGGCGCGGTGACGATCACCGGTATTCCCCGCGAGCTGCCGAACGCGCCCTTCAGCGCCGGTAGCCCGATGCTCGAACTGTATCCGAACGGGTTCGAGGGCCATGCCTCTTCCTCCTGCGGGTGGAACGGCTGGATGAACCACGTGCGCAACGCGGCCGAGATCTGCCGTGACGATCAGGGAACGGGGCTGTACCCTGACGCCGCGGCGCAGGGCTCGGCACCGGGGATCGAAGCCACCAAGGACGCCGCGGAGGGTGTGCTCGGAATCGAGATCCCGTACTACGTCTTCGTCGACATGCACGGTTTCGCCGAGCTCGTCGACGCTCTCGGGGGTGTGGACATCATCGTCACCGAGCGGCTGCCCAAGGGTGGTCCTCCGGAGGGCTGGACCGGTACCGACGTGAACGAATGGGCGATCGGCTGGATCGAGGTCGGCCCGCAGCACATGGACGGCGACACCGCGCAGTGGTACGCGCGGTCGCGGTACACCACGAGCGATTGGGATCGCATGAAGCGCCAGCGGGAGCTGCAGGAGGCGATTCTCGACCAGTTCACGCCGCAGACGGTGCTGACCCGCTTCAATGAGGTCGCCGCAGCCGGCACAGCGCTGATCGACACCGATCTGCCACAGGACAAGCTGCCGGAGTTCTTCGACCTCATGCTGAAGGCGAAAGAGCAGCAGGTGCAGACGATCGAGCTCACGCCGGAGAACGGCGTGGACGAGCATCAGCCCGACTACGGCTACATCCACGAGATGATCCAGCGGGCTCTGCACCCGCCGACGGAGACGCCCAGCCCCGCTCCCTGATCGACGGACAGGCGAGGGGTGGCCGGGGTCATCTCGGTGAGCAGCCCGCACGCAGAACAGCCCACGACCGCCACCTGAGTTCAGTGACGGTCGTGGGCTTCCGGTGCGTTCACCGGGTACGCCAGACGACGGTGATCGGAGGGGGAGGGATCACCGTCGTCCAGCCGACCACCGCTCGAAGCGGCGATCTGACCTAGGCGCGCTTGCGTCGGGCGGCTCCTACACCGACCAGGGCACCGCCGGCGACGAGCGCCGCAGCGCCGCCTCCGAGGACCCACGGCGAAACGCTGCCGCCGGTGAGCGCGAGCTCGATCGTGCCGCCTGTCAGCGGCAGTTCTGTTCCGGCCGCAGCGACGGCAGGGTCGTGGTCGCAGCTCGTCGCGGCGTCATGCCCGTGCGACACGGTGATGGTCGCCGTGTACGAACGCGAGCCGTTGAAGCTGATCCCGTAGGAACCCTCTCCGTCTGCCGGCGGGCGGAACGTCAGGGTCAGGCTGCCGTCAGCGCCCGCGGTGTTCCCCGACACCGCGGAGTCGGCGGCCTTCAGGCCGGATACGGACACGCCCACGTTCTCGGATGGCAGGAAGTACCCGGGGCCGAAGACGATGGTCGAGACCTCGCAGATGTCGATGATCGGGTCATTGACCCGCACATCGGGCGTCTCCGCATAGGAGCCGGACGTCGCGGCCGGTACAGACGGCGCAGCGGTGGCGACAGTCGGTGCGATGAGCACGAGTGCGCCGGCGGTAAGGCTGATGGCAGCCAGTTTCTTCAGCATGATTCTCCCCAGATTTCACGCGGAATCGCCTCCGGACACACCCCTGCGTCCGACTGCGTGGGTTCTTCCTGCCCCCACGGCAGGATGGCAGAACCCAGATATTCCCCAGTGAGTCGACAGTACCCCATCGACGCGGGAAAGTCACGAAGCGCAGGTGAGGTTTTCGCGTGTCGTCTTGGGCGTGTCGATCATCGGAGTGTGCAGCACCTGCGTCAGCCGCTCGCCTGCTCCGGTCCCCTGGAACTCGATCGTGATGGTGGTGGACTCGCCGGGAGCCAGGAGGACCTCATGCTGAACCACGGCACGACCATCGAGCACGGTCGTCTGGACGCCGTCCTCCTCGCCGTCGCGGTCGACGTGCGACGGGGTGGCTCCCTCCGGCCCGTACAGAGCGATGAGCGTGCGGACGGAGCCGGCCGGTACGCCGTACCACCCGTTGGCCGTGACGTACTCGGGCAGGGTCGTCGCCGCGTCGGCGGGGGCGTCGTTCGTCCAGGTCACGCGAAGCTGGGTGGTCGGCTCGCCGTTGCACGTACCGATCGCCGTCGAGATCGATGCGCGGGTGTAGTAGTCCATCTTTCCGCCCGTGCTGTCGTTCACCAGCACCCCGACATACGTCGCGTCCGCAGAGTCATCGGGGATCGTTCCGCCCAGGGTGGACGCGGCCAGCACCTTCTGCTCGTCCTCGTGCGCGCTCCAGATGCGGATGCGATGCTCGTCGGCGGACTCCGAGAGCGCTCCGATCAGTGCCTTCGGTTCGCCACCGGAGAGCGCGGCTCCGAACAGTGCGCTCGCTGCCTGCGCGAACACCTCATCCTGCACACGGGGGTCGGGGATCGTCGCATAGATCTCGGAGAGGAGGATGCTGACGATCGTGTCGGGAGTGGCCGTGAACGATCCGAACGAGAGATCGCCCGTCGCCTTCATGAGGTTCGCCGCGACGACGGTGTCCACGGCGATGACGCCGTCCACCGTCCCGCCGAAGCGCCCTTCCCAGCGCGCCGCGATCGTCGGCCCCGCTTCGGAGAAGTCCGGGATGCTCGTGATGTTCTGCATGAAGCGCCCCGGACGATCCTCGAACAGTGCGACGGTGGAGTCGCTCACGGGAAGAGGGGTGTCCAGCGCGGGGAAGTCGGGGGTCGACGCCTGCTGCTGCAGCGTGATCTTCCCGTTCTCCGCGTGCAGGAGCGCGCTCGACCCGATGATGCCGCCGGAGGAGCGGAGCTCCGCATTGTTCTGCATGGCCAGCACGTAGTTGCGCGGGCCCTCGCCGCCGAGCATCGTGGGCAGCAGGACGGCGGCGCCGTGCAGCGCACCGACGGCGTTCGCGGCCTGGGTCACCGTGGTGCGCATCTCGCGCACCGCATCGGCGAGAGGCCCCACGGTCGCGTCCTCGTCGATGTGCTGCGCCTGCAGCTGAGCGGCCGTGAGGGCAGCGCTCGCCTCGCCGAGCGGCGCTTCGATAGCCGCGAACGGTTCGAGATCGATCGTGCCTCCCGAGAAGCCGAGACCGGACAGATCGAACTCCTCCGCGACATCGAGCATCGGGGTGAGGGCCTTCTGCGCGACGTCGTCCGCGATCTCGGCGACCTCGCTCACCGCGCGGAAGTTCGGACCGATCCAGGGCACGACGCCGAACGCGTGCCAGATCGGATCCGACGTCAGGTCGTGCGCGGACTGCGCGTGATGCGCGATCCTCTCCGCGATCGGCTCGGCGCCCGTGATGTCGGCGGCGGCGATGGCCGTCTTCAGGTGAGAGGATTCCTCGGCCACCTGCTGGAGGTCGTTCACCGCACCGATCCCGCGCACCGTGACCCACCCGAGCGCGATGACGAGCAGTGCGAGAAGCACGCCGATGGTCCAGCCGACCCACCGGCGCCGCACGGGAAGTCGACCGTCGCTCATGTGAGCATTCAAGCACGAACGCATCGGCGACCGGTGGACGGATGCTGAGGGATGACTGACAGTCGCCCGGCCTCGGGGCGGCGTTCCACGGTCGGACGACTCTCCGCGGTTAACCTGATGCCATGGGTGCTCGACTGCGTGTGGTTCTGGATCAGCTGGTGCATGTCGTGGAGCCTGATCATGCGGCGGCGGCGGTCGATCTGACCTTCGGCCTCGTGGCGACCGCGCCGTCGGGATGCTCCGTCGACGCCATCGTCCCGGCGGGAGCGGAGCTCACCATTCCGGGTATCGGCGAGGTGAGGACACTTTCTCTCGCACGGCGGGAGCTCGCCGCCTCCTGGCAGATGGGCTTCACCCCCGGAGTGGGCGGTGGGCTCATCCATGCTCCGAGCATCATGGCTCCGCTGGTCCGACACGACCGGGTGCACGACAACGACCAGACGACCCTGACGCTCTGGGATCTCTACGCGTGGGAGACACCGGACGTGATGTCCAAGACGTCGGTGGCCTGGCAACGCGGAATGCTCCGGCGCGCGGTCAAGCACGCGGATGCCGTCGTTGTGCCTTCGCACGCCATCGCGGGTCGTCTCTCCGAACTCGCCAAGCTGGGGGATCGCATCCGGGTGATCGCAGGAGCGGCGCCGACAGGGTTCGTCGCGCCCGCGGACGCGAGCGAGCGCAGAGCGGCGCTCTCTCTGCCGGAGCGGTATGTGGTGGTAGCAGGGTCGGCGGCGACGCTCACGGAAGGGTTCCGCGGCGCTGTCGCAGCCGGCGTCGACGCCGTGGTGGTCGATGCGCCGGAGGGGACGGAGCCGCAGTGGGCGGAGATCGCGTCCGCGGCGGGACTCCCTGAGCGACGCGCCCACATCCGCGGCGTGCTTTCTCCGCAGGACCGAGCAGCCGTCCTCGCCGGTGCAGAGGTGTTCGTCGCCACCAACCCCGTGGCGGCGTGGCCGTGGCGCGCCGTGGAAGCCATGAGCGTGGGAGTCCCGGTGGTCGCGGTCGACAGCGGTGCCCACCACGACGTGATCGCGGACGGCGGCAGGATCGTCCAATCCGGTGAGCTCGCCGACGCGGTCGCCGACGCCGCTGGGCCGGCGCGCGATCGGCTGCGGGTGCTCGCCGCCGATCGCTCGAGGTCGTTCTCGTGGGCGAGTTCCGCGGAGCGGGTCTGGGGCCTGCACGCCGACCTGTGATCAGCTGAGAGCGGCCTGCGCATCCGTGCGACACGCCGCGTCTTTATCGCGCATTCGGCGCAACAGTGGCATCATCTCGCAACTTCCGTCACACTGGTCACATGTCTCGACGTGCCCCACGCTCTCGAAACACACTGAAGGGTCCCCAGCTCTTCACCTGTTTCCTTGCTGCCATCGCTGTTGTCCTGAGCACCGTGATCCCCGCCGGCGCCGCGACGGCGGCCGTGACCGTGACCGCGAGCGCTCCTGCTGTCGCCAGAGCAGCCGCGGATCCTGCAGCGACCGGCCTGGCGAAGTCGACGCTCGTCGGCTTCAACGCGGGCAACATCATCAGCGATGCCGTGTTCACGAACAAGAGCACCATGACGGAGGCGCAGATCCAGGCCTTCTTCAACAGCAAGGTCGCGAAGTGCCAGAGCGGGTACGTCTGCCTCAAGGACTTCCGCATCAGCTCGGTCACCCGCCCCGCGGACGCCTACTGCAGCGGATACTCCGGCGCCGCGAACGAGTCGGCGGCGCGCATCATCTACCGGGTGGCGCAGGCGTGCAACATCAACCCTCAGGTGCTGATCGTCATGCTCCAGAAGGAGCAGGGGCTCATCACCCACACGTGGCCGAGCGCTTGGCGGTACAACATCGCCCTCGGTCAGGGCTGCCCCGACACCGCGCCGTGCGATCCGAACTACGTGGGATTCTTCCACCAGATCTACGGCGCAGCGCGCCAGATGCAGATCTACATGGAGGGCAAGTGGTTCCAGTGGTACGCGCCGGGTAAGACCTGGAACATCCTCTACAACCCCAACACGTCCTGCGGACGTGGCGCAGTCTACGTCGCGAACAAGGCGACCTCGGCGCTGTACTACTACACGCCTTACCAGCCGAACGCGGCCGCACTCCGCGCCGGATACGGCACCGGAGACGGATGCTCGGCCTACGGCAACCGCAACTTCTACAACTACTTCACGGACTGGTTCGGTTCCACCCAGAACCCCACGAACATGCAGGGCCTGGTGAAGGTCGGCTCAGCCGTGTGGCTGCTGTCGGGCAAGAACCGGTTCCACATCGTCGCCGAGGCGTATCCCGAGTACAAGGCCGTCTTCGGGGCGCCGGTGGTCACGACCGCTGCGGCCATCTCGGCCTACACCGAAGGCGCGCGCGGATCGCTCTACGTCAAGAACGCCTCCACGGGCGTCGTCGCGATGCTGCAGGGCTCGCAGACCCATCGGTTCGCCAGCTGCTCGCTTGTCGCGACCTGGGGCGGATCGTGCGGCGCCGCGCTCGTCACGCTGACCAACGCGCACTTCAGCAAGTTCAAGGCCGGTGGCGAGATGTCTGCCTTCGGGCGGTTGACGGCCGGCGGTCGGATCCACCAGATCTCCGGGAAGAGTCTCGTCCCGCTCTACGATGCCGCGGCGGCGACGGCGCGCAACGGCGGCGCCGCACCGTACGCGGCGGTCATGCCGGCAGCGGTCGTCAGCAGCCGCACCGTGGAGAGCAGGGTGCGCTTCGCTCCAGCCACATTCGTCAAGGTCAACGGGAAGCCGGAGGTCTGGCTCGCGGACGAGGTCGGTGGGCTCCACCACCTGCCATCGTGGGCGCAGTCCGCCGAGATCGGGCTCCCGGCGAAGGTCGGCACCACGGTCGCCGCTGCCGACCTCGCCGGATACTCGACGTCGGACGCTCTCGCCCCGTTCGTCCAGTGCGGAGGGAAGCCCTACGTCGCAGCCGGAGGAAAGCTGAGCCTGCTGAGCGGAGCAGTGCCTGCAGGCTTCGGCACCGTCAAGCTCGACGACACCACGTGCGCTCGACTGAGTCTGACCGGTACGAAGGTGAACGGCAGCCAGGTGTTCATCCGTTTCGCAGGCAGCACCGACGTGTTCCACATGGTCAGCGGCCAGTACCGTCTCGCTTCGGTCGCCGCACAGCGCGCGGCGATCAACGCCGACCAGACTCCGACGATCCTCGAGTCCAGCGCGGCCTATCGCGCGGTGATCACCGCGGGAGCGCCGTATCCGGCGGCAGCGACGTTCATCCGGGTCAACGGCACCTCGGAGGTCTGGCTGGTCGACGGCAAGACTCTCGTCCACCTGCCCAGCTGGGGCATGGCGGCCGAGTACGGATTGCCGTCCACGACCGCAGTCGTGGGTCCGGAGAGCATCGTCGGGATGGACAAGCGCGACGCGCTCACGCCGTTCGCCACCTGCGCCGCGACGACGTACGTCGCCACATCCGGCAAGCTCATGGCCGTGTCGGCGAACCAGGTTGGCGGCAATCGCTCCACTGCGCTCTCGGCGCAGCTGTGCGCCGGGCGCACCGCAGGTACGGTGACGGAGACGCCGGTCTTCGTCGGTGACGGCGCACGCACCGCGGTCGCGGTCGGCGGAGGATTCCTCCGTCTGCCCGATGCCGCCAGCGTGACGCGTGCCGCAGCGGGCTCCGCTCCGGTCGTCCACCGTGTGGCGCCCGCCTATCTGGATGCGCTCGCCGTCGCGGTGGTGCCCACCGAGGGCGCGCTGGTGAGGGCCTCGAACGAGTCGGCGGTCACGCTGCTGAACGGCGCGACGCGTCAGCGCATCCCCAACTGGGGTGTCGCCGCCGACCTGGGGATCCAGGCGCGCTATCAGATCGTCTCGCCACAGGCTGCGGCCACCAGAGGGGTCGATCCGTCCGTGACCCTGAGCGTCTTCGTGCGCTGCGGCACAACCACCTATGTCGGCTCGCAGGGAGTGCTGAGGCCGGTGGCGGCGTCGGCGCTGGGCGGCTTCGTGCCGACGACGCTGACCCCCGCGGCGTGCAAGACCGTCACTCTCAGTACTGCGGCTCCGCTCACCACCGTCTGGCTGACCTCCGCGGCCGGAGTCGTCTACGGCGTCGCCGGCGGCAAGCTGGTGGCGGCCGCTGACCAGAAGGCGGCGGTGTCCCCGCTGGTGCTCGACGACCGGACCATCGCTGGCATGCCGAAGGCGTAGGCGGTGAGGCGGCGCTCCGGCCGCACTCAGGCTGGGCGAGGAGCGCGTCGGATATACTCGCGAGGATGCTTCGCGGACCCGATTCCCGCGTTCGTAACTGGAAAGGGCGATTGAGTTGACGTTTGGCACGCCCCTCGACCTCAGCGACTACGACGTACCCGGTCGGGGGAAGGGCATTCTCGACGTCTTCCGTCGCGGCTACCTCCTCCGACTGCTGGTGCGCAAGGGGACAGCGACCCGATACCGGAACTCGGTACTGGGTTGGGTCTGGTCCTATGTGAAACCCGCAGCGCAGTTCGTCATCTACTACTTCGTGATGGGCGTGATTCTGAAGCTGAATCACAACATCGAGAACTTCCCCATCTATCTGTTCTCCGGTGTCGTCGCCGTCAACCTCTTCAACGAGGCGTTCGGCAACGCGACGACCTCGATCGTCGAGAACCGCGCGCTCGTGAAGAAGATCTATCTTCCCCGCGAGCTCTTCCCGGTCGCCTCCTCGATCATCGCGTTCATCCACTTCCTCCCGCAGGTCGCGATCCTGCTCCTGGCGTGCATGCTCGTCGGGTGGACGCCGAGTCTCATCGGCATCGGGGGGATCCTGCTCGCGACCGCGATCATCCTGTTCTTCGCGCTGGGCCTCGGCCTCTTCTTCAGCGCTCTCAACGTCCGCTTCCGCGACGCGCAGAACTTCGTCGACCTGATCAAGATGTTCTCCACCTGGACCTCTCCCGTGCTGTACAGCTGGATCCTCGTGCAGCAGGCCCTCATCAACCATCCGTGGATGTTCACCGTCTACACCTGGAACCCGTTGACGGTCGCCGTGGAGCTCTTCCACCAGGGGTTCTGGGCGGGGACCACCGAGCCCCCGGCAGCCGGCGCTGCTGACCCGAGCCTCCTTCCTGACTTCGGGTCGGCGCTCCTGGTCACCCTGATCATCTGCGTCGTGATGCTGATCATCGGTCAGATCACCTTCCGCCGCTTCGAACGCTCTTTCGCACAGGACCTGTGATGTCTCAGATCATTTCCCAGACGGCCGCTATGCCGAGCATCATCGTCGATCACGTCTCCAAGCGCTTCCTCAAGCGCAACACGCACTCCTTCAAGGAGGCGTTCGTGGGATGGATCCGCGGCAAGAAGGTGCGTGCGGACAAGTTCACCGCGCTCGACGACATCAGCTTCCAGGTCGGCGAGGGGGAGTCCGTGGCGATCATGGGCCTGAACGGCTCGGGGAAGTCCACGACCCTCAAGCTCATCTCCGGAGTGCTCGAACCCGACAGCGGTCGAGTCCTCACGCGCGGGCGCGTCGCAGGGCTGATCGAGGTCGGCGCCGGTTTCCATCCCGAGCTCTCGGGGCGGGAGAACGTCTATCTGAACGCCGCGATCCTCGGAATGTCGGCGGATGAGATCGATGCACGCTTCGACGAGATCGTGGAGTTCTCCGAGATCGGCGAGTTCATCGATCAGGAGGTCAAGCACTACTCCTCCGGAATGTTCATGCGTCTCGCGTTCTCGGTGGCGATCCACGTCGAGCTCGACATCCTGCTCGTCGACGAGGTGCTGTCGGTGGGAGACGCGCCGTTCCGCGCCAAATGCTCGGCCAAGATCAAGGAGCTCACGTCACGCGGCGTGACGATGCTCGTGGTCAGCCACAACGTGAACATGGTGCAGGATCTCTGCCAGCGTGGAGTCGTCATCAAGAAGGGCAAGAAGGTCTTCGACGGCCCGGTTGCGGAAGCCGTGGAGGCCATGTCCGCATGATGGAGGTCACGCAGGAGACGCTCGTCCTCGATCCTTTCGCGCTCGAGGATGCGAAGGTCATCGACGTGCGATTCGACGGTCACCGCGTCTGGTCGGCGAGCGTTCCCTATGCGGTCGACGGCGTGATCGCCCTGCGGTGGCCCGCTGCCCTCGCCATCCGTCTGAGCGGGACGACCACGGTCTCGCTCACGGACTCCGCCACCGGCCGATTGATCGACGTCGTCGAGGATGTGCGCTTCGGTCGCAGCACCACGCGTCTGTCCCTCACGGACGCCCGCGGTCGCTGGCTCGCGATGACCAAGTGGGACCGTCTCGGACCGGTGCTCGACGGGCGCCACGAAGACGTCGCGGCCGAGTTGCTGAAGAACGGACGCAGGCTCGTCGACGATCTGCAGGCCGACGGTCATGAGGTCTACATCGTCGGGGGAACTCTGCTCGGCGTGATCCGCGACGGCGGTCTTCTCCCGCACGACGACGACCTCGACCTCGCGTACTACAGTCATGCCGACAACCCCCTCGACATCGGCCTGGAGTCCTATCGCATGGAGCGCGCACTCCTTGCCCGGGGCTACACGGTCGTGCGGCACAGCCTCACGCATCTCGAGATCGAATTCTTCAACAGTGACGGCGAGCCGGATCACTACGTCGACATCTTCACGGGTTTCTTCCGCGACGGGCTGTACTGCCAGCCGTTCGCACTGCGGGGACCGGAAGTCACGCCGGAGGATCTCATCCCCACGCGGCAGAGGACGGTGGAGGGGGTCGACCTTCCCGAGCCGGCCAATCCCACCGCCTGGCTGTCCTACGCCTACGGTGCGGGCTGGAAGATCCCGGACCCCACCTTCAAGTTCGTCACGCCGAAGGCGACGCGCTCCCGCTTCGAGACCTGGTTCGGGGTCTTCAACCGCGGACGGGTGTACTGGGACAAGCACTACCTCGCGTTCGACACACCGGTGGGCGTCGGAGCGGCGGGTCGACCCATCAAGGACTTCTTGAAGGATGTGCCAGCCGGAGCCCGGATCCTGGATCTCGGTTGCGGCGATGGCAGATGGAGTCGCGAGCTCGCGCAGGCAGGTCACCGTGTGGTCGGCGTGGACTACAGCCATGAGGCGCTGCGCATCGCCCGTGCTGCCGGCGAAGAGGGCGACGGGGTGGATTTCCGTTACCTCAACCTCAACGATCGCGCCTCGGTCTTCGAGTTCGGCGCATGGATGCTGGGAACCGGCGAGGAGTGGTGCGTGTTCGCGCACCACAGCCTCCAGACCCTCACGAAGACGAATCGTCAGAACGTGTATCTGCTGCTGGATCTGGTGCTGCGCGGACGCGGCTTCGCGGATGTCGTCTCGGACGACACGATGAGCCGCCAGTACCAGCACGGGAAGCCGTCCACCTGGCATCTGCCCCAGGAGTGGATCGACGCCGAGCTCGAAGGACATCCTCTCGTCACCGACCCGCTCCAGAAGTGGCGTCGTCGAGATGGCCGTCAGGTGCGCACCGTGCGCTCCACCCGTATCCGTCGCACGGATGGTCGCGTCTCTGCAGGCGATCAGCGATTCATCCGCGAGCGCAATGAGCGCGCGAAGAAGATCAAGGAGTGAGCAGATGAGAAAGTTCCTGCGAAAGCTGGCCATGCTGGTGGCCCCCACCGCTTACGGCAAACTGCAGCGGTTCGATCCCGACAAGCCGGCTCCCGTCGCCGCCGAAGCGACGGCCGAACTCGTGGCGCGGGTCGCAGACCTCGAGGCGCAGATCCGTGAGATGCGCCAGGACAACCGTCGCGTGGCCGAGCTGTACGACGCGGTCTTCGAGCGCCTGCGGCAGGACAACCCGCTCGTCCAGAAGTAGTCGAGCGGGCCGACCGGTCCGTCAGCCGTTCCCGCGGATGCGGCGGATGCCGCTCGTCGTGAGCTGATACACCCTCTCGCCGCCGGGGAATCGCGCGCCCAGCGCGACCTTCGCCGGGAGGGCCGTCTCGATCTCCAGCCACGCCTTGCCGTCGCGCACACGGAGTGCCGCCGGGCGTTCGGCCCAGGGAGTGGACGTGCGCGACAGCAGGTCGCGCACGCGGGCAGCGATCCGTTGCAGCGGGGAGCGGACGTCGACGCGCACGGTGGTCTCCACATCGCTCGCGGCCTCGGCGATCTCGTCGACGGAGACCTCGACAGAGACGCGTCCTGCCACGACGGACACCCGCCCCGTCGGACGCACCAGGCTCGCGATGTTCGTGGGCGCCAGATCGAGGATCAAGCGCTCTGCGCCCACGGCGTAGGCGGCGACAGCCCCATCGGGTGTCAGACGCACGGCGGGGGCGACGGAGCCGCGCAGCATCGGCTGGCGGCGCTGGTGGCCGAGTGCGCACCGCGCGGTGAGGTCCCAGGTGCCCGGCGTGAGAGGCGCGCCCATCGCCGCATCACGCGGATCGATGACCGCCGTGGCATGGACGCCGAACGCCGCATCCGAGGTCTCGCGACGCCAGATGCTGCTCTCGCTGGGAACCTGCCAGGTGACACGACTGGCTTCAGAGCGCACGCCGACGGTGACGGATGCCGAATCGATCTCCGACGTCACATCGAGCTGCTCATCCGTGAAGAGCTCGCGGAACGGTGCGGAGAGCACCTTGTAGAACCGGGAGTCGGCAGCGCGGAGGGCATGATGACGGCCGGAGCCGTCCTTCCACTCGACGCCGAGCTCCAGGTGGAGCCGTCCGTCCTCCCAACGCAGGGCGGTGGCACGGGGGACCGGTCCGATGATCGGGTCTTCGCGGATCAGGCGGTCGAGGGAATGAGGGTGCCCGGCACGCAGCAGCTGCGCGCGCAGCTTCCAACTCGTGTCGAGGCAAGCGTCGTCCTCGGGTGAGAAGTGTTCAGCCTGCATCCGGTGACCGTGCTCGAAGATCAGCTTCCGCGCCTCCGGCGAACGTTCCACGTAGTAGGCGTTGAACGCATCCATGAGACGGGAGCGGTACTGGTGCTCTCGCAGCAGGGCGCGTTCGCGGGCATGCTCGGGCTGATCGAGGCCTTCATCGATCGCGACGATCACCTCGTTGAGCCAGTACCACCACTCGGGGCGCGCGCGTCGGAACGTCGTCGAGCCGCTTCCCGCGGTCGTGAACCAGTGATAGTACGGAGTGGAGGCCAGCGTGGAGACCACCTTCGCCTTCGCGAGCACCGCGACGTTGAAGAAGATGTCCTCCCACAGCACTCTGCCGCCTTCGCGGAAGCGGATGCCATGGTCCATCAGCAGCGCGCGACGATAGAGCTTGTGCGGATTCGTCGGGGTCAGGGCGCCGTACGGCAGCCCCTGATCGAGGACCTGGGGCATGTCGCCGGGGAACTGGTCGATCGCCCATCCGGCGTCATCGGTACGAGCCTCTTTGCCGTTGAGCACATCCGCGCCGTGGGCGCTGGCGTACGCGTGTCCGAGCCGGAGCGCATCCGGATACAGCTCGTCGTCGTGGTCCATGAACGCCACGTACTCGCCGGTGGCCAACTCGATGCCGGTGTTGCGCGGGCGACACGGCCAGCCGGAGTTCTCGATGCGCGTCAGCCGGAAGTGGGGGCGGGTTCTGGCCGCTTCGGTGAGACGGTCGTACGTGTCGTCGGGAGATCCATCGTCGACGAAGATCGCTTCCCACTCGGTCGTGGGCAGCGACTGCGCATCGAGCGAGGCGATCAGCCTGTCCAGTCCCTCTCCGGATCGATAGGTCGCGATGACGACCGAGACCTTCACAGCGGGCTCCGCCATATCAGGCATCCTCTTCCGTGGCGATCAGGTGGTCCACGATCAGGCGCGCGGTCCCGAGATCCTGAGGGGTGGTGATCTTGATGTTGTTCACGTCGCCGAGCAGGATCCGGGCGGGGACGCCCATGAACTCGTGCACCAGGTCGGCGTCATCGCTCACACGCTGGTAGTCGGTCTTCACCGCGCGCTTGTACGACTTCTTCAGCAGCTTGCGGCGGAAGGCCTGCGGGGTCTGTCCGAGCCAGGAGTGAGAGCGGTCCAGCGAGCCTTCGATGAAGCCGTCGTCTCCGACGAGCTTGACCTGCACCGTGCTGGGCGTGCCCAGCATCGCAGCACCGTTGGCGATGGCGGCGTCGAGCACTTCGCGGATCAGCTTCTCGGTCACGAACGGGCGCACGCCGTCATGCACCAGGATGATGTCGCCCGATGTGGCCTTGAGGCCCTTCTTCGCGCTGAGGTGGCGTTCCTCGCCGCCGATCACGAGCGTGACGGGCAGCTGCGCCTCGTCGATCAGGATCCGCCGATACGTCTCTTCGTTCTCTGCGCTGATCGTGACGATGAGCTCGTCGATGAACGGCTGCGCGACAGCGCGCACGGTGCGCTCCAGGACGGTCATCCCTCCGAGCTCGACCAGCAGCTTGTTGCTCCCGAACCGGGTGCCCTTGCCGGCGCACGTGACGATCGCCGATACCGAATGTCCGTTGTACACGGTCATCTCCTCTCTTGCCGCAGCTCGTCGGCGAAGCGTTGCAGAGAGGACAGTTCCTCTGCCTCCGTCACCAGGTACGGCGATTCGCCTCCGAAGAGCTCAGCGTGTCGTGTGGTCATGTTCCGGGTGTACATCTGCGCGAAGACCGACTCCGGCTCGGCGGGCACCTGGGTTGCGATGTCGATCCCGAACACCTCGCGTGCGAGCACCTCGTTCGTCAGCGGCGGGGTGGCGATGTTGAGCGCGTCCAGTCCCTGCGCGAGCGCGATGTCGATGTCGCCCCAGAGCCGTCGCACGTCGTAATGCTGGAATCGATTCGCGGGGCGGATGTGCTCGACCCGATAGTCGTTCGCCAGGTCGTAGACGACGCCCTTCTTCAGGCGCGCACCGTACAGCTGCGGGAGCCGCACGATGGTCGTGTCGATCTCGGCGGCGAGCCGACGCTCCTGGTGGAGCCGGTTGGCGCCGTAGGGGGTGAGCCCTGCCTCGGAGAGGGGAGTGGCCTCATCCGGAGCGCCGCCCTCGGGGTACACGCAGACGGTGGACACCAGGACGAGTTTCTTGATGCGCGCGCGGAGCACCGTGTCGACGAGCGCATCGATCTCGGCGCGGTCGCCGGGGCCGTCGTTGTTGATCCGGAAGGAGTCGGCGCGATTTCCTGCGCTGACGACGAGGTCGTACTCCCGCCCCTCGATCTCCGAGATGTTGCTCGAGTTGTACAGGTCGTCGAACGGGTGGGCGTCGAGAAGGTTCGACCCGACGAATCCGGTGAAACCGATCAGAGCAGAACGCATGGAGACCTTCTTCTTTGGCAGGATTCGTCCTCGCCAGTCTACGGTGGCGGCCCGCGCAGGCCAGGGAGCGGGGGAGGTGCGTCTGGCTCAGTCGGCCAGGTAGCTCGCCAGCGACACGTCCGCGTCGACCGGGTCGAACCCGGCGGCACGGATCTTCGTCAGGTCCAGCACGCTGTTGAGAGGTCGAGGCGCGACCGGACCGGCCGCGCCGGCGAAGTACTCGTCCGTGGACACGTCGGTGACTGCCGCCGGATCGTGCCCCGTGAGTCGATAGACCTCACGAGCGATGTCAGCCCAGGAACGCGGCTCTCCCGCACCCGTCACGTTGTAGATGCCGTATTCCGCGCGGCTCTCGATCAGATGCGCGATCGCCGCGGCGAGCTGGTCGGTGAAGGTCAGCCGGCCGATCTGGTCCCCGACCACCCGCGGCGAGATACCGCGTTCGGCCAGTGATGCCATGGTCCGGACGAAGTTCTTGCCATCGCCGATCACCCACGACGTGCGCACGATGTAGTGCCGAGGAACGGTGCTGACGACGGCATCGCCGGCCGCCTTCGTCTGCCCGTAGACCCCGAGCGGGCGCACCGGCTCGGTCTCGGAGTAGGCGCCGGCATGGGAGCCGTCGAACACGTAGTCACTGGAGACGTGGACGAGCGTGATGCCGTTCTCGGTGGCGATCCGCGCGAGCGCAGCCGGCGCCGTGGCGTTGGACGCCCAGGCATCCGCGCGACCGGACGGGGTCTCCGCCAGGTCGACCGCGGTGAACGCGGCAGCGTTGACGATCACACCGTAGTCGCGCCAGCGGCGGGCCTGCGAGAGGTTCGCATCCGTCAGGTCGATGTCGTCGCGGGTGGCGTACTCGACGTGCGACGATGCCGGGAAATGCGCGCGCAGTGCTCGTCCGAGCTGTCCGTTCGCTCCCAGGACGAGGATCTTCTTCGGCGCGACGGGGGCGACGTCGGACAGGCGCGGATGGGCCTTGTCCTTCTCCGAGATCTCCACATCGGCGAGGGGGATCGGCCACTCGATGGCGGCGGTCTCGTCGGCGAGGTTCAGGAACGCGTAGTCGGCGGTGGGCGACCAGTGGTCGTTCACCAGATACGTGTAGGCCGTGTCCGGTACGAGCGTCTGGTAGGAGTTGCCGACACCACGTGGCACGAAGATCGCTGTTCCCGGGTCGATCTCGGCGGTGAACACCGCACCGAACGTCGGGCCCTCGCGCAGGTCGACCCAGGCGCCGAAGATGCGCCCGGTGGCGACCGACACCCACTTGTCCCACGGCTCCGCATGGATGCCACGCGTGGTGCCCGCGGCATCGTTGAACGAGATGTTGTTCTGCACCGGGCCGAAATCGTCCAGCCCGAGGGCCGTCATCTTCTCCCGCTGCCAGTTCTCCTTGAACCATCCGCGCGCGTCGCCGTGCACGGGGAGGTCGAAGAGGAGCAGTCCCGGGATCGTGGTGGTCCGAGCCTGCAGCTGCTTGCCGAACTCCAGGCTCACTGGCCCTTCCCCGCGTAGAACGCCTCGGTGGCATCCTTCGACGGCGCCCACCAGTCCTCGTTCGCCCGGTACCAGTCGACCGTCGCCGAGAGCCCGCTCTCGAAGTCCCCGAACTGCGGCGACCAGCCCAGCTCCGTGCGGAGCTTGGAGGAATCGATCGCGTAGCGCAGGTCGTGGCCGGCACGGTCGGTGACGTGGTCGTAGGCATCGGCCGGCTGCCCCATCAGCGTGAGGATGAGCTCGACGACGTCCTTGTTGTTCTTCTCGCCGTCTGCGCCGATCAGATACGTCTCGCCGATCGTCCCCTTGTCGAGGATCGTGAGCACGGCCGAGGAGTGGTCGTCCGCGTGGATCCAATCGCGGACGTTCTCGCCCGCGCCGTACAGCTTCGGTCGGATGCCGCGGATCACGTTCGTGATCTGACGCGGGATGAACTTCTCGACGTGCTGGTAGGGGCCGTAGTTGTTCGAGCAGTTGGAGATCGTCGCCTGCACCCCGAAGGAGCGCACCCAGGCGCGCACCAGCAGGTCGGATCCGGCCTTCGTCGAGGAGTACGGCGAGGACGGGTTGTACGGCGTCGACTCCGTGAAGCGCTCCGGGTCGTCCAGCTCCAGGTCTCCGTACACCTCGTCGGTGGAGATGTGGTGGAAACGGGTGCCGTGACGGCGGGCGGCCTCGAGGAGCGTGTAGGTGCCGATGATGTTCGTGTCGAGGAACGGACGCGGATCGTTGAGCGAGTTGTCGTTGTGGGACTCCGCGGCGTAGTGCACCACGGCGTCGGCATCGGCGAACAACCGGTCGACGAGAGGAGCGTCGGTGATGTCGCCGTGCACGAACGTCAGCCGGTCCGATGGCAGCCCCTCCAGCGAGCGACGGTTGCCCGCGTAGGTCAGGGCATCGAGAACGGTCACCTCGTGGTCGGTGGACTCGATGACATGGTGGACGAAGTTGGAGCCGATGAAGCCGGCTCCACCCGTGACAAGCAGACGACTCATTGGTGTCCTCTCCGGAGAATGTCGAGAAGGTAGGTGCCGTAGCCGGACTTGACGAGACCCTCTGCACGCGTGCGGAGCCCGTCGTCATCCAGGAAGCCCTGTCGCCAGGCGACCTCCTCCGGAACGCCGATCTTCAGCGCGGTGCGCCGCTCCATCGTGCGCACGTATTCGGCAGCGTCCGTCATCTGGTCGAATGTTCCCGTGTCCAGCCAGGCCGTGCCACGGGGGAGTACCTCGACCTGGAGCTTGCCGCGTTCCAGGTAGGCGCTGTTGATGTCGGTGATCTCGTACTCGCCGCGCGCGCTGGGGGCCAGGCCGCGGGCGATCTCGACGACGTCGTTGTCGTAGAAGTAGAGGCCGGGCACGGCGTAGTTGCTCTTCGGCGACGCGGGCTTCTCCTCCAGGGAGACGGCACGACCCTCCTCGTCGAACTCCACGACGCCGTATGCGGAAGGCTCAGCGACCCAGTAGGCGAACACGGCACCGCCGTCGATGTCCTTGAACCGCTGGAGGCGGCTGCCGAGGCCGGGGCCGTACAGCAGGTTGTCGCCGAGGACCAGCGCCACGCTGTCATCGCCGATGAAGTCCGCACCGATCGTGAACGCCTGCGCGAGACCATCGGGCGATGGCTGCTGCGCGAACGTGATCCGGATGCCGAACTGCGATCCGTCACCCAGCAGGCGCTCGAAGTGTGCGGCGTCGTGCGGCGTCGTGATCACGAGGATGTCATCGATACCGGCGAGCATCAGCGTCGAGAGCGGGTAGTAGACCATCGGCTTGTCGTACACAGGGATCAGCTGCTTGGAGACGCCGAGGGTGATTGGATGCAGCCGGGTCCCAGAACCACCGGCGAGAATAATGCCCTTCACCCCTCTATGTTGTCATACCTGCTTCGCTGGCCGAGTGGGGAGTGCTCAGGCGCGACGGCTATCCTGTTCAGGCCCTCGACCGACCACCCCACAGACAGGCCCTGAGACGATGCTCACCGTCGCCCTCGCTTCCATCGTCCTCACCCTGCTGATCATCGTGATCGGCGGTGGGCTCGCGTTCGTCATCGGACTTCGCGGGCTGTGGCTCGTCGGCACCGCCGCTCCGTTCACCTTCAGTGTGATCGCGATCGCCAGCACGGCAGCCCCGCTCGTCGGAATGCGCTGGTCTCTGCTGCCCGTCGCCCTCGTGACGATCCTGCTCGCGGCAGGGATCCTGCTGGTCCGCCGAGCCCTTCGCCGCCCGCTGGTGCCGCGCGTGCGTACCCCGGCCGCCGGCACGGCGTGGGTGGCGGTCGCGCTCGCCTTCGCGGCGGTGCTCATCGGCTGGCGTGTGCTGGCGGCGTTCGGCGGTGCCGAGGCGATCTCCCAGACGTTCGACAACGTCTTCCACCTCAACGCCATCCGCTACATCCTGGAGTCCGGCTCGGGTTCCTCGCTGGACGTCGGGGGGCTCACCGGGGCGATGAGCTTCTACCCCGCCGTCTGGCATGCCGCGGCAGCGCTCCTGGTGCAGCTGACCGGGGCGACCATCCCGGTCGCGGTCCAGGCGCTCACGCTCGTGATCTCGGCGCTGGTCTGGCCGGCGGGAGCGCTGGCGCTGACCGGGGCGCTGTTCGGCGCCACACGCGCCATGCTGCTCTCCACGGGTGTGGTCGTGGCTGCGATCCCGGCGTTCCCGCTGTTGATGATGGACTACGGCGTCCTGTACCCGTATCAGCTCTCGCTCGCCCTGCTGCCGTCCCTGCTCGCGGTGACGCTCGCCGTCGTGCGCACGCCGGCGCAGGACGGACTCGCTCTCGGCTGGTGGCTGTTCGCGCTCGCCGGATGCCTGCCCGGCCTGGTGCTCGCGCATCCCGGAGGATTCATCGGATGGCTGGCGCTGTCCGTGCCGATGTTCGCCTTCCTGTTCCTGCGGTTGTGGCGCTCGGCCGGCTCCGGTCGCACGCGCACGCTGCTCGTCGTCTCCGCCCTCGGGTATCTGGTCGTGGGCGGAGTCCTCCTGAAGGTGCTGCGCCCGGTAGCCGAGGCCAGGGGATGGCCGACCGCGCTGTCGCCGCTGGGAGCGGTGTGGCAGGTCTTCTCGGTCAGCATGTTCATCGGTGTGAGCTCGATCGTGGTGGCCGTCGGGGTGATCTTCGGGATCGTGCGACTCGTGAGGGAGCGCACGGCGGACCTCTGGATCGCGGCGGGGATGTGGGCGATCGGAGCCGGTCTGTTCGTCGTGGTCTCCGGTCTGGCGATCGGCCCGCTTCGTGACGCCCTCACCGGGGGGTGGTACAACAACTGGCCGCGTCTGGCGGCGCTGTTCGCTGTGGCTCTCGTTCCGCTCGCCGCGGCGGGGCTCGCCGGCGCTGCAGCACTGTCCGCGCGCCTGCTCCCGACGACGCTCGCTCCCCGTGCGACAGCGGTCATCGCGGTCGCCGCGACCGCTGTCGTCGCGCTCGTCGCCCAGTTCCCCGCGATGCCTGTGGCCCAGGCGGCCGCGCATTCCAACTACGTCATGACGTCGGATTCCCGCCTCCTGTCGCCGGACGAGCTCGCGCTCCTCGAGCGCCTCCCTGCCGAGGTCCCCGAGGACGCGGTGATCGCGGGCAACCCCTACACGGGAACCGGTCTGGCGTTCGCCTTCAGCGGCAGGCGTGTGCTCATGCCGCACATGCTCATGTACCTCACAGAGGAGGGGCACATCGTCAACGACGGGCTCGACGACGCGGCGACAGACCCGGACGTGTGCACGGCTGTCACGGACCTCGGCATCACGCATGTCCTCGACTTCGGCGACCGCGAGGTCCACGGGGAGTCCCACGTGTATCCGGGGCTCGATGATCTGGCAGAGTCGGAGGCCGTGGAACTGGTCGACGAGCAGGGCGACGCGCGTCTGTACCGCGTCACCGCCTGCGGGCTGGGTTGACACACGGCGGTTAGGATCTGAGCACGATGACCTTTTCTGATCGCACGCTTGTGCTCGTCCCCGCGTGGAACGAGAGCCGCAACGTCGGAACGACGGTTCGCGAGATCCGGGCGGCCTCCGCGGACTACGACGTCGTGGTGATCGACGACGGCTCCGTCGACGACACCGCAGATGTGGCGCGAAGCGCGGGGGCCACGGTGCTCTCCTTGCCCTTCAACCTCGGTGTGGGCGGTGCCATGCGCACGGGATTCACCTACGCGCAACGTCGGGGGTACGGCCGTGCGATCCAGGTGGACGCGGACGGGCAGCACAATCCCGCCGACATCGCCGCCGTGCTCGGCGGCCTCGAGCATGCCGACATCTCGATCGGAGCCCGCTTCGCCGACACCGGAGATTACGAGGTGCGGGGACCGCGGCGCTGGGCGATGGTGGTGCTCGCGAAGTTCGTGTCACGGGTCGCTCGCACCCGTCTCACCGACGTGACCAGCGGATTCCGGGCGGCCAACGCGGCTGCGATCGCGCAGTACGTGAGCTACTACCCGGCCGAGTATCTGGGCGACACGCTCGATTCGCTCGTCGCGGCCCTGCACTCCGGCCTCACCGTGACACAGGTCCCCGTCGCGATGCGCGCGCGCCAGCACGGCACTCCCAGCCAGGGAGCGTGGGGGTCGACCGTCTACCTCCTCCGCAGCGCCTTCGCGCTCGCCCTGGCGCTGACGCGGACGCCACGAAAGGAGCGGTCCGCATGATCGCCTACATCGGGATCGGCATCGCCGTCCTCATCATCGTGGCCGTGCTCTGGATGCTGCTCACGCGCCAGCTCCGTGAGAAGTACGCCGTCCTGTGGCTGCTCCTCGGGATCGTTCTACTCGCGCTCGGCCTGTTCCCCGGTCTGCTCACCGCCGCCACCGAGGCCATCGGCGTCCAGCTGCCTGTCAACCTCCTCTTCGCGACCGCGATCGCCGTGCTGCTCGGAGTGACTCTCCACCTCTCCTGGGAGCTGTCGCAGAGCGAGGCGGAGGCGCGCCGCCTGGCTGAGGAGGTCGCCATCATCGGTGCACGACTGGATGCCCTCGAGGCCGCGCAGACCTCAGGGGAGAAGGACGTGGGCCAGGATCCGCCGGCCGGCGGCCGCCCCTCCTGACCGGACGGCGCCAGGCAGCTCGCTGAGCGCGTTCAGACGCGACACGGCGTGCAGACGTGCGATCCGTGCCGACCGTCTCCATCCGATGTCCCGGAACCGTCGCGCATAGTCCAGGAAGAACCGACGCTCCTGGGCGAACCGCTCGCCGGTGCGCGCCGCCGTCATCGACACCGAGGCGCGGTGGCGGCGGTATTCGAAGGTCCGCTCGTCGTGGAGCAGCATCGTGCCGCCGTCGATCGCCACATCGAGGAGCAGGCCGAGATCGAGAGCGATCTCGTACTCCGGCCGGAATCCGAGCCGCTGGGCGCGATCGGTGCGCCAGATCAGGGAGGGGAAGTATGCCCAGTCTGCGCGTGTCAGCGTCGCAGCGAGCTCCTGTCCGCGGAGAGTCCGCTCGCCGCCGGAGACCCGAGGCCGCAACAGCGCCTTCACACGATCAGCGAGCGGACTGACCGCTGTGCCGTTCTCGTCGATCACCACGACCCCGCCCTGGACGATGTCGACGTCCGGTCGACGCTCGATGCGCCGGCGTGCTTCGGCGAGATGATCGGGCCGCATGAGGTCATCGCTGCCCATCACGGTGAACCAGGGCGCCTCGGCGAGAGCGAGGCATCGTGAGAAGTTCCCCGCCACGCCGAGGTTCTCGTCGTTGCGGACGTGGAGGATGCGTTCATCGCCGAGCGATTCGATCCATTCGCGGGCGGTCGAGGTCGGATGCGCGTCGTCGACGCACACCAGTCGCCAGTGCGGATCGCTCTGGGCGATGACGCTGCGCACCGCGTCGCGGAACTGCGGATGATCGCCGTAGTAGGGCAGCAGCACGTCGAGTGTGGATGGCGCGGTCATGAGGCGGGCTTCCCTCCTCGGCCGCGCCGCCCGTCGCGCCAGCCGCGCCAGGCGGCGACCAGCTCGGGGCGGCGGCCTCGAAGGACGCGCGCGGCGGCCTCTTCGGCGACACGACGCGCGACCGCGCCGAGGTGGGGGAGCAGGGGGATCTGCGCGTGCCGGGCGAACAGGGTCATGTTACGGATCCCGAGGTACATCGGGTGGGTGCCAGGCTGCTGGAAGGCGTTCGCCGCAGGGACGACGAGCGTGCTCCACCCCGCCTGCCGCATGCGCCACGCGGTGTCGACGTCTTCGAAGTAGAGGAAGTACTCCTCGGAGATCCAGTCGATCGCGTCGAGGGCTGTGCGTCGGTACATCATGATCGCTCCGTCCGCCCAGTCGACCGGGTGCGGCGTGACGCCGTCTTCGGCGGTGCGGTGCAGCGCTCGGCCGCCGGAGGTGAGGACGCCGCCGGCGGAGAACACGCGGGAGGGGTCTGCGGCGTAGCGCAGCAGAGGGGCCGATGCACCGCTGTCCGGCGTGTCAGCGAGCGCATCCAGCAGCTGCGCCGCGAGGGTCTCGTCGAACACCGCGTCATGTGTCAGCACGAGGAGCGCGGATCCGGCCAGAGAGCGTGCCTCGTTGACGGCCGGCCCGTAGCCGGGATTGTCGGGGCGGGGGATCAGCCGCGTCCGCTCACGCAGCGGTCCGGTGAGGTCCTGCGGGTCGAGCGTGCCGCCGTTGTCGACGATGATCACCTCGGACGGCGGAATCGTCTGGGCCGAGAGCCTCTCGAGGACGGCGCGCACCAGCTGATGATCCCGGTACGCGATGACGAGAGCGACGTAGTCGTTGATGGGGGATCCTGACGACGAGGGCGGGTGGCCTAGGCTGAGAGCATGACCGCGGCGGACAGTTCTCGCGCGCGGGGCCGGTCCGGTCACACTTCGCGCATCACGAGCGTCACGAAGTATATCCCGTTCCCCTCCGTCGCCCATGCGGGCGGGCAGTACGTCTGGAGGCACGTGGATGCGCTCCGCCGGTTCGCCGACGTCATGCTCCTCGCTCCGGACACCCCGCTGAACCGCGCCGCTCTGCCGCACGCCTCCGACGGCGCGCCCGCCGAGTTGCTGCGGGGTGTGGGGCCCGGCGGCACCGGTCGCCTGAAGACCCTGTACGACATCGAGTCGGCGTGGCAGGGGAGCGCGGTCGCCTGGCCGTACCGTCGGCTCTTCCAGACGAGCAGGGCGCCGTGGAGCGATCTCGCGGCTGCCGACATCATCGAGTTCCACTGGTCGGAGATGATCGCGCTCGCCCCGTACGTCCGTTCCCGGATCCCTGGCGTCCCTCTGGTCGGGATCGCGCACGACGTGATCACGCAGCGGTGGGAGCGTGCGGCATCCGCTGCCGGCAACCCGGCGATGAAGGTGGCATACGCTCTGGCAGCCCGCCGCAGCAGGAAGCAGGAGGCGCGGTCGTTCCGCGCGCTCGACATGCTGCTCGTGTTCAGTGAGAAGGACGCGGATCTCGCACGCCGGCTCGCTCCATCCACGCGGGTCGAGGTGGTGCATCCGGGACTCGGGCCGACGGATCCGATCCGACGCGACGTCGACCCCGATGCCCCCGTGGTCCTCTTCACCGGTGCCCTCGATCGGCCGGACAACGCCAAGGGGATCGGCTGGTTCCTTGAGCGGATCTGGCCAGCCGTCATCGCGGCCGTACCGGAGGCGCGCCTCGTGATCGCCGGTGCCAATGCGCAGCCTCCGCTCGAACGCGCGGTCGAACGGGCGACGCGTGCCGAGCTCACCGGCTTCGTGGATTCCCTGGATCCCTGGTATGCCCAGGCGCGCGTGTTCGTCGCTCCGCTGCAGACCGGGGCCGGCGTCAAGTTCAAGACGCTCGACGCGATGCTGCGACGAGTGCCGGTCGTCTCCACGACCGTGGGCGCGGAAGGAATCACGGCCACGTCGCTGTTCGCCGGCATCACAGATGACCCTGTTCGCTTCGGCGAGGAAGTGATCGCACAGCTGCGCGCGCCCGACGATGAGCGTGCCGAGCAGGCGCAGCTGTGGGCGGACGGTGTGTACGGCGTGCGTGCGTTCCACGAGCGGTTGCGGCTGCTGTACTCCGAGTTGCTGCCAGGCGCATGATCTACGATCATCTCGACCGCCCCCTCACCTCTCAGGAGAACACTCGCCGATGACCGCTCGAATCGTCGCCGTCGTTCCTGTGTTCGGGGCTCCTGACGATCTTCAGGAGACCGTCGCCTCACTCGTCGAGCAGGTGGATGCCGTGGTGCTCGTCGATGACGGGTCGCACACGGCGCAGCATCTGACCTTCGAGGGCGATGTGGAGGTGATCTCGCTCGCGGAGAACGGCGGGATCGCGTCGGCGCTGAACGTCGCCGTCGATCGTGCTCGTGAGCGCGGGGCGGAGTATGTCGTCACCCTGGACCAGGACTCCCGCCTCGCCGACGGGCACGTGCGTCGCCTGCTCGCCCTCATCGAACAGGCGACGGCGCACGGAGTGAGAGTCGCAGCCGGGGTGCCCGGGGTCGTCGGAGGGGCGCCCGTGCTGCGCGGGTCGGACGGCGAGCCATTCGATCCCATCCAGTCGGGCCAGGTCATCCCGCTGGCGGTCTTCGACGAGCTGGGCGGATTCAACACCGACCTCTTCATCGACGCGGTCGACTCCGAGTTCAGGGTGCGCGCCCGCCTTGCCGGGTACCGGTTCGTCGTCGATGAACACCTGGAGATGGCGCACGCCCTCGGCGAAGCCGTGCCGCTCCAGCTGTTCGGGCGACCTCTCATCCTCGGGGGCAAACAGCGCCATGTGCTCTACCACTCGCCGTGGCGCACCTACTACATGGTGCGCAACAGCGTCTGGCTCTCCCGCCGCTACGGCGCGGAGGATCGAGCCTGGATGCGGCGTCGAAACCGCAAGCTGGCCGAGATGGTTGTCGGTGGCAGCCTGCTCGCCCCTGACCGCCTCACACAGCTGAGTGCCGTCAGAGCCGGCTGGCGTGATGGACGACGCGGCGTGCTCGGTCGCATCTCGGACGCGCAGCGCTCGCGGTTCGGGCGACGAGTGTGAGCCGGATCTCTGCGCTGGTCCGCCACGATCTGCTGCGGCGGAGCGCGTACTTCTCGATCTCGGTGATCGCCGCGACGGCCGTCGGCATCGTCTCGATCCCCTTGCTGATCCGCACGATCGGCACGGATGAGTGGGCGCGGCTGTTCGTGCTGCAGATGATCGGCCAGTTCGCGTCGATCTGCGTCGCCTTCGGCTGGGGGGCGACCGGTCCCAGCACGGTCTCCGCGCTCCCGAAGGCCGACCGTCGCCAGTTCCTCCTCGACTCGCTCGTGGCCAGAGTGCCGCTGCTGCTGATCGTGACCCCGCTCGCCGTGGCGCTGGGGATCGCACTCGGAGCTGACCCGCTCGCGGCCGTGCTGGCGACGATCGCGTACGCGGTGCCCGGTATCGGCGCCGCCTGGTACTTCATCGGCACGAACCGGCCCGCGGCGATGCTGATCTTCGACGCGCTTCCGGCCGTGCTCGGTCAGGTCGCCGCGCTGGTCGCCGTCGTCTTCGTTCCCACGCTCGTGTCGTATCTGTGGACGGTCGCGGGCGCGACGACCTTGGGCGTCGTCGGCGGCCTGGTGTACGCGCTCACTCGCAAGGACGGAGCCACGCTGCGCCGCACGCGCGGCGACGAGTTGGCGACGACCATGAGGACCCAGGTCGCCGGCCTTGCGACGGTGCTGTTCGGGAACCTCGCGACGATGCTCCCCGTTCTCCTCGTCGACATCTTCATGAAGCCGGTGCTCCCGGTGTTCGCGGCCGTCGACAAGCTCTACCGCTACGGGATCATCGTCCTGGCGCCGATCCTGCAGGCCGTGCAGAGCTGGGTGCCCGAGGCGGGACGCGCGCACACCCGCAGCAGGGCTCTCAGCTCGCTCTGGGTCGGCCTCGGCGTGGGCGCGATCGGCGGCACGTGCTTCGCGCTCCTCGCCACGCCGATCTCGATCCCGCTCACGCTGGGAGAAGCCGTCATCCCGTTCGAGGTGGCGCTGATCGCCGGCATCGGGTTCGCCGCCGAGTGCGTCGCCCAGATCGTCGGGCTGGCCGGGCTGGTCGCATTGCGGCGCGAACGGGAGCTGGCCCGGTCGTCGATCGTGGCCGCGTGCGTGAGCATCCCGCTGATGATCCCCGCGCTGCTGGTCGCCGGTCTTCTGGGCGTCGTCTCGGTGATCGCGCTCTCAGCGCTGCTCGTGGCCACGTACCGGACTGTGGTGCTGCTGCGGGCGGCGAAGGAGTGGGAGCGCGCGTCGGATCCGGTGTCAGCGGCTACGCTGGATGAGACCGCGTCGGATGCGGGCTAGGAAAGCAGAGTATGGATCTTCTCGTTGTCGGGTCGGGTTTCTTCGGCCTCACCATCGCCGAGCGTGCCGCTGAGGCAGGACGCAAGGTCACCGTCATCGACCGCCGCCACCACATCGGAGGCAACGCATACAGCGAGGCGGAGCCCGAGACGGGGATCGAGGTCCAC
The DNA here is from genome assembly GCF_044743625.1 of Microbacterium sp. NPDC087591. NCBI lineage: Bacteria > Bacillati > Actinomycetota > Actinomycetes > Micrococcales > Microbacteriaceae > Microbacterium > Microbacterium sp. NPDC087591. The sequence goes on along the minus strand of NZ_JBIUWU010000001.1, from coordinate 205,180 downwards.
CGCTACGGCGCCCACCTCTTCCACACCTCCAACGCGACGGTCTGGGAGTACGTGAACCGCTTCACCTCCTTCACGAACTATGTGCACCGCGTCTACACGACGCATAAGGGCACGGTCTTCCCGATGCCGGTGAACCTCGGCACGATCAACCAGTTCTTCCAGTCCGCCTACACGCCGGACCAGGCGCGTGCGCTCGTCAAGGAGCAGGCGGGGGAGTTCGACGCGAAGACGGCGGCGAACTTCGAGGAGAAGGGCATCGCGCTCGTCGGCCGTCCGTTGTTCGAGGCGTTCTTCCGCGACTACACGGCGAAGCAGTGGCAGACCGATCCCCACAAGCTCTCGGGTGACATCATCAGCCGCCTTCCCGTGCGCTACACCTACGACAACCGCTACTTCAACGACACGTGGGAGGGCCTGCCGACCGACGGGTACACCGCCTGGATCGAGCGCATGGCGGATCACCCGAACATCGACGTCAAGCTCGAGGTCGACTACTTCGACGAGTCGCAGCCGCTCAACCGCCGGGCCACCGTCGGACAGCTCCCCGTCGTGTACACCGGGCCCGTGGATCGGTACTTCGACTACACCGAGGGCGCGCTGAGCTGGCGCACGCTGGACTTCGAGCAGGAAGTGCTGAACGTCGGCGACTTCCAGGGCACGAGCGTGATGAACTACCCCGACATGGACGTGCCGTACACGCGCATCCACGAGTTCAAGCACTTCCACCCGGAGCGCAGGGACATCTACGAGTCTGACAAGACCGTGATCATGCGGGAGTTCTCCCGGTTCGCCACGCGCGAGGACGAGCCGTACTACCCGGTGAACACCCCCACCGACCGCGACGGCCTGCTGGCTTACCGTGAGCTCGCGAAGGGTGAGAAGGACGTCCACTTCGGCGGACGCCTCGGCACGTACCAGTACCTCGACATGCACATGGCCATCGGCTCGGCGCTGTCGCTCTGGAACAACACTCTCTCCTAGACTCGTCATCGTGAGTCACGCTGCTGTCGGGGCGCCCGGGACGCCCCGGCGCTATCTGCATTCGCTGTGGCTGCTGTCCGCTCGCGACCTCAAGGTGAGGTACTCGACGAGTTTCCTCGGGTACCTCTGGTCGGTGCTCGATCCGCTGGTGATGAGCCTGATCTACTGGTTCGTCTTCACGCAGGTGTTCCACCGCGACGTCGGTGAGGAACCGTACATCGTGTTCCTCATCAGCGCTCTGCTGCCGTGGGTGTGGTTCAACTCCTCGGTGGGCGACTTCACCCGCGCCTTCAAGAAGGACGCTCGGCTGGTGCGGTCGACGGCGATCCCGCGGACGATCTGGGTGAATCGCATCGTGCTGAGCAAGGGGATCGAGTATCTGTTCTCGCTCCCCGTGCTGGTGCTGTTCATCGTGATCAGCCTGGTCATGGAGACCGACCCGAACCAGGTGGTGCAGATCGGCTGGGGCGTGCTCTGGATGCCGGTGGCGATGCTGCTGCAGACCATCCTGCTCGTCGGTCTCGGACTGCTCATCGCACCGCTGTGCGTCATGTACGTCGATCTGGAGCGGACGACGGCCCTGATCCTGCGGGCCATGTTCTACGCGACCCCGATCATCTACAACGTCACCGACCTGCCGGGTATCGCGCAGACGCTGGGGGCCTTCAACCCTCTCGCCGGAATCTTCATGCTCTATCGAATGGCCTTCTTCCCGGACCAGTGGAATCTGTTCACACTGGTCATCAGCGTGGTGATGAGCCTGGCGATCCTCGCGCTCGGTGTGTGGGCCTTCCGCACGCTCGAGCGTCCTGTGCTGAAGGAGCTGTGATGACGGCGGCGATCGATGTGCAGGGGCTCGGCGTGCGGTTCCGCCGCAATCGGCGGGGAAGCCGCAGCTTCAAGGACCTGTTCGCCGGCGCCTCGCGCCGCTCGCGTCCGGGTGAGTTCTGGGCGCTGCGCGGCGTCTCCTTCACCGTGAGTCCCGGCGAATCGATCGGCGTCGTCGGACGCAACGGCCAGGGCAAGTCCACGCTGCTGCGGCTCGTGGCCAAGGTGCTGTTGCCGGACGAGGGCACCGTCGCGGTCAACGGCGGGGTCGCTCCGCTCATCGAGATCACGGGCGGGTTCGTCGGAGATCTGACGGTGCGCGAGAACGTGCGCCTGACGGCAGGGCTGCACGGCATGTCGCGCGAAGAGGTCTCGCGGCGCTATGACGACATCATCGCGTTCGCAGAGCTCCACGGGTTCGAGGAGACTCCCTACAAGCATCTGTCCAACGGTATGAAGGTGCGCCTCGCGTTCTCGGTCGTCTCGCAGCTCGACGAGCCGATCCTCCTCGTCGACGAGGTGCTCGCGGTGGGAGACAAGGCCTTCCGGGAGAAGTGCTATGCCCGCATCGACGAGCTGCTCGCCGAGGGACGCACCCTCTTCTTCGTGAGTCACAACGAGCGGGATCTCCGCCGGTTCTGCACGCGGGGCCTGTACCTCGACAAGGGCGCGCTGGTTCTGGACGCGCCGATCGCCGACGTCCTCGACCGTTACAACTCCGACTACGGGGTCTGACGCCCCCCAGCGGGCTCCCCGGCGCTGTGCCGCGTCGTGGCTCAGAGTCCGACGAGGGCACGGACCTTCTGCAGCGCGTTCGTCGCGGCGTCCAAAGGTGCTGTCGTCGAGTTCCCGCCGTCGATCGCGGATCGCAGCGCGACCAGCGTGGAGGTGTAGTCAGAGACCGCATCGGACCACTGTGCGGCGATCGAGCTCGGTGCCACGGAGTCCGAGAGGACCTCCGCATCCTGCTGGAGCGAGTCGACGACCTGCGCCGCTTCGGCGCCAGACATGCCGGACAGGAACCCGAGCCCCGTCTGGGCATCGTCCAGGCGAGGTTGGACGAGTGCGGTGAACGTCTCGAGGTCGGGGTCGTCCACAGGGGGCGGGGTGATCTCCGGGGTGTCGGTGGCGCTCGGCTCGGGCGTCGGTGAGGACGAGGCGGAGGCGCTGGGAGACGGCGACGTCGTGGGGGAGGGCGTGGGCTCCGCCGCGCCGCCGCGAGGGAGGAAGAGGAACAGCAGGGCGGCGACGATGGCGACCGCCAGCACCGAGAGACCGATGATCAGCCAGATCCGGCCGCCGCGTTTCGGCGCCGGCGGGATCGGGGCCCACCGCAGTTCGGGCTGCTGATCGCTCATCGTCACGCCTCCAGAGGTGCCATCGGCTGCCAGCTCCGGTCACGGCCGAGTCGGCCGCCGTCCCTGAGCCCGCGGAACAGGTTGCTGGTGCCGCGTACCGTCCGCTCGACGAACACGAGGCGGATGAGCTCCTTCGCGAACGTCATCGACGTGCCCAGCCCGAACAGAACCGGGTTGTAGGCATCGTGCGCGCGGTAGTAGTTCTTGATGTACGCGCGATTGCGCATGATGTAGTAGCGGTAGGCGTTGCTCGAGGCGTTCATGTGCCGGATGCCCATGTCCCACTGCTTGATCTCGCGGGTGCGACGCAGCACGAACTCATCCACGATCACCGCGGTGGTCTTGCGCGAAGCGAGCCAGCCGTACATCTGGTCGTCCCAGTAGATGAAGAAGCGGGGATCGGGGAGCCCGATCTGCTGCACGATCGAGCGGTGGATGAACATGCCTTCGAAGCAGCCGCTGTTCATCTCCTTGAACCCGGAGTCGTCGAAGCCGGAGGGCGCGAAGGGGATCGGGATGCCCATGCGCTCGGCGATGCGGTACTGCCAGTAGAACTCGCTGCCGTCGTAGTCGTAGCGGCGCCCTTGGATGCTCTTGAACCGCGGCGCCCAGGCGCCCATCCTGGCGAGACCGTCCGGCAGCACCTCGACGTCGTCGTCCATCATCCAGATCCACTCGGATCCGAGCTCGTACGCGGTCCGCATGCCTTCGCTGAATCCACCGGAACCGCCGGTGTTCGTCTCCAGGCGGCGGTACACGAGTTCGGCGCCCACGCGCTCGCGGAACGACTCGACCACCTCGGTGGTGTCGTCCGCCGAGTTGTTGTCGATGATGACGACGTGGCCGGGCTTCGGATCCATCGCCTCGATGCTGGTGAGCAGGCCGGAGAGAAGGTGCGACCTGTTGTAGGTGACGATCACGATCGTCGCCGTCGCCGGTTCGAATGCAGCAGGTGCCGCGGTCATGCCTTCTCCTCGAAGATCTGCTGCCAGGACTGGGGGGAGACGAGGCCGGGGAGGGCCTCGCGATACTGACGCTGGAGCTCGGGCCAACGACGGCGGAGCTCGGAGTGCAGGCGCACCGTCTCACGCAGCATGCGGCGGTACTTGCGGCGGTCTCGCACGTAGATGTTCTTGCCCGAGCCGTCCGCCGCGCTCACCAGGGCGCTGTCGAACGCCGGCAGTCGCCACCACTGCGCCTCTTCCTTGCCGAACTCCACCTCCGGCTGAACGACGTTCGAGGGGTGCGGGTCGTGGAGCCAGTGCCTGACGAGGGTCGAGAGCGTGAACCAGCGCAGACGCATGCCGGTCGGGTTGTCGAGATCGTTCCTCGAGAGCTGCTTGTACACCTGTCGACCACGGCGTGAGTGGAGCACGGTGGTGGGATCGCGATGCACCACCGTCTCCGGGTAGTCCGCAGCGAGGGCGCGCGCGCCGGGCATAGCCGTCGCCAGCCCCTTCCGCATGTGCGCGGGGCCCGACAGGACGTCGCGCAGCGCCTGAGCCCGCAGCGCGACGGGGTAGTACTGCATCATCATCAGGTGCTTGAGGTCGACGCGGCGGCTGTGGGTCAGCAGGCGCCCTCCGCGCGGCGCGTTCGAGTGCAGGAGCCCGGCGACGATGCGGTTGCGCGCATGGAAGTAGGCCTGCCAGTCGATCGAGTCGTCCTTGTTGACCCAGGAGACGTGCCACAGGGCGACCCCGGGCATCGACACGGTGGGGAAGCCCGCCTTGCCCGCGCGCAGGCAGAACTCGGCGTCGTCCCACTTGATGAACGCGGGCAGGGACAGGCCCACCTCGCGGATCGCGTCGAGCGGGATGAGGCACATCCACCAGCCGTTGTAGTCGGAGTCCATCCGCCGGTGCAGCAGGGGGGACTGACGCAGGTTGGCAACACCGAAGTCGTGCGGCATCTTCTCCTGGAAGAGGTTGCGCCACATGAAGGGAGCCTCGTCGACGACCTCCGCCCAGCCGTGCAGCTTGGGGCGGTCGAGCAGGTCGAACATGTGCCCGCCGACGAGCACCGGTGTCGTCGCGAACTGTCCGAACACGATGGATCGGCGCAGGGACTCGGGCTCGAGGCGGACATCGTCATCCAGCAGCTGGACGAAGTCGCTCTCCGGACGCTGCAGGGTCTCATGCATCGCCCTGGCGAATCCGCCCGATCCGCCGAGGTTCGCCTGCCGAATCACCTGCAGGGTGTCTCCGAGCTGCGCGGCGACCTCGTCGTAACCGTCCTGGTCTGCGACGAGCTGGGTGCCCTGGTCGACCAGGAAGATCCGGTCGACGAACTCCAGCGCGTCCGGCGATGCGGCCAGCGCGCGCAGTGTCTCGACGCAGTAGTCCGGCTTGTTGTAGGTCGTGATGCCCAGAGAGGCCTTGCCGCTGCGCGCGGGGTCGTGCTCGGTCGTCCACTCGGCGCCCTCGAGCACCGCGTGCTTCTCGTCGGCGACGATGTCGAACCAGATCCACCCGCCGTCGCTGTACTGCGTGAGGTCCAGGTCGAACGACGTGGACGACTCGCCGGTGACCTCGCGGGTCGCGACGCGCTGACGGATGCCCGAGCCGTTGGAGCGATAGACCAGGATCGTGGCCGGGCCCGTGGTGCGCACGGTGAGCTGGACCTGGCGGACGCTGGTCCAGTGCTGCCAGTAGGACGCCGGGAAGGCGTTGAAGTAGGTGCCGAGCGACACGCGGCGGCCGGCGACGATCCGCGCCCGATGCCGACCCAGGATGTTCCCCAGGTGCGCGCGGTTGGAGACGCGGACGGGCTCGTCTTCGATCACGGACCAGGTTTCGGGGTCCGCGTACAGGGGCAGGAGATCGGGATCGCGATCGAGTGGGAAGACGACGTTCTGCAGGACGTGGGCCACGGGGCAGTTTCTCCGATGTTGTTGCGCCGACTGTCGCCTTTGCAGGGGACAGCGGACTCGACGAGCAGAGAGTAGCCTACCGCCCGTCACCTTCGGATCTGCGGAGAGTCGGGCCGCCCCGATGCGGGAGGGGGTCGCGAGAAGGGGCCGCGATAGGATGACCGCGATGAAGGTATTGATCACCGGCGGCGCCGGTTACATCGGGTCCACAGTCGCGACGGCATGCATCGAAGCCGGGATCGATACCGTGCTGATCGACGATCTCTCCACGGGGCGTCGCGACTTCGGCGAAGGCCGGGGGCTCTATGTCGGCGACATCGCCGATCGCGCTTTCGTGGCCGGTGTGCTGGCCGATCACCCGGACATCGATGCGGTGATCCACTGCGCAGCGCGGATCGTCGTTCCGGAGTCCGTCGCCGATCCGCTCGGCTACTACGACTCCAACGTGGGCAAGACGATCGTCCTGCTGCAGAGCCTGCGCGACGCCGGGGTCGAGCGCGTGGTGTTCAGCTCCTCCGCAGCGGTCTACGCGGGCGAGAGCGGCGAGGGCGTGGACGAATCGGGAGCAGTCGCTCCGTCGAGCCCCTACGCGACCACGAAGGCCATGGTCGAGCAGATCCTCCATGATGCGGCCGCGGCGGGGGACCTGCGCGCTGTCGCTCTGCGCTACTTCAACCCGATCGGCGCCGACCCCCGGCTGCGCACGGGGCTGCAGAACCCCACGCCCTCGCACGTGCTCGGCATGATCATGCGCGCGAAGGCCGCGGGAGAGCCGTTCACCCTGACCGGGACCGACTGGCCGACGCGTGACGGCTCCGGACTGCGCGACTACATCCACGTGTGGGATCTGGCCCTGGCTCATGTCGCGGCCGTGCAGCGATTCGATGCCGTGACGTCTGCCGATCAGCCGTATCGGGTGATCAACCTCGGCACGGGCGAGGGAGTCACGGTGCGTGAACTGGTCGCCGCCTTCGAGCGGGTCACGGGGGAGCCGCTGCCGGTCGTGGAGACGGCGCGTCGCCCCGGCGATCAGGCGGGCGCGTTCGCGATCGTGGGACGCGCGGCGGATCTGCTCGGCTGGAGCGCGGAGCGGTCCGTGGACGACGGCGTCAGAGATGCCCTCTCCTGGGCGGACAAGCTGCGTACGCTGAGCTGACGCGGGGGCGGTTGCCCGACCTCCCGCTCACTCCTGCGGGCGGAGCGTCGGGATGGCGCCGGTCTGCGCGGCATCGATGTTCTCCCGCCACGACCTCGACTGACCGGCGCGCAGCGCGCAGAGCACGAGCAGGAACCAGCCGGCGCCGACCAGGGTGAAGCTCTCGAACATCGAGTCCACCGCGAGCGTGACCAGCGTGATCGGCGTCCAGGCGTAGACGACCGATCGGCGCACGCTGGCGACGAGCCAGGAGCGGATCAACGCCACCCCGCCGAGCAGCAGGAACAGCACGAGCCCGGCGGCCCCCAACTGCAGCAGCACATCGAAGAACGCGTTCAGTGCACTCTGATGGTGATCGTCGAGCTGGAAGTTGATATAGGTGAACGGGTACTCACCGCGGGCCCAGGATCCGAACCATCCCCACCCCTGGATCGGCTTGAGGGCGACGAAGTCGAGGATCGTGTTCCACAGGTTCCCGCGGATCGAGAAGTCCGAGCCGGCATCCAGGAGCGCGATGATCTGGTGGCGCAATGCGAACGCGACGGTGAGTGCGAGCGCCACCAGGATCCCGAGCATCCATTGCACGAGGTTGCGCCGCTCGGCTGACGCGTGGCGCACGATGGTGAGCGCGACCGTGACGACGCCGACCGCGGCGGCGAGCACCAGCACCGTGGGTGAGGACGACAGGAAGGCGAGCGAGCCGGCGAGGGCGATCGAGGCGACCGCGCGAGGGGCGTTCACCGACTGCGTGCGCCACTCGATCACGAAGGTGATCAGCGCGAGCACGGCGATGAATCCGAGCATGTTACGACTGCCGAAGATGCCCTGGATGGGACCACCCTCCGCGAGGTTGCCCTGGATCCCGAGGAATGTGAACGGTACGTCGAGGAGGATCCCCGACAGGATCTCGACACCGAGCGAGACGGTGAGCAGCACGCGCAGCGTGTCGCCGATCGCTCGCACGGTCTGCAGAGTGTCCCTGACGTGACCGACCGCGAGCGCCAGGAACGCGAAGCCGAACAGCGACAGCCACCCGAAGAACGTGTCCGATCTGTCGGTGGTCCACACCAGGCTCACCAGCGCCCAGCCGAGGAACGCGATGAGCGATGACGGGGCGATCCGCAGCGGAGACAGTTCGTCGCGCCGCACCCACAGGATCCCCGCCCCCAACACGCACAGGAGCGCGACGATCGTGGAGAGTGTGACCGGCGACGTCATCTGCTCGATCGCATAGGAACCGAACACCGCGCCCAGCACCGCGAGGGTGAAGGCGCGTGCCATCTCCACGGAGCCGAGCAGCCGGGCGATGCGATGCGCCGGCGTCACGGCACGCGCCGCGGTCGTGTGCCGCGCTCGAACACCAGATCGCGTTCGCCGATGCCGACCAGGGGGACGGACTTGAGCTTGAAGGAGAGCAGCACCACCAGCATCCATCCCCACAGCATGATCGGCGTGGACTCCGACAGGCCCTGCACGAGCAGGACGACCGTGAACAGGCTCGGCAGAAGAGTGAGTGGCGAATAGGGGCGGTGAGCTTCGAGGTCCCACCGAGGACGGTCGACTGCGAAGAACCAGGAACGCCAGAGCAGGCTCAGGTATGCGACGGCCATCAGCACCACCCCGACCACGCCGAGTTGCATGAGCACGTCCAGCCACATGTTGTGCGCGTGGAAGACCGTGATGCCGTGGTCCGTGATCCAGTGATCGAAGGCCGGGTCGGTGGGGATCCATGGGCTGGAGAAGCCGTTGCCGAAGATCGGGTGCTCACCGGCGCGCTGGAGCACTTTCGTCCAGATCTTCTCGGAACGGCCGGTGAGGTCCGCGCTGCGCCCGAGCAGCGCGAGGAGGGGCTCGCGGAGCAGCCACACGGCAGCGCCGCCGATGACGACGGTTCCGATCGCGACCGTGTAGACCCGGGTGCGCGCTCCCGGGGTGCGTGCTCGACGCATAGCGAGAGCCACCACCAGGACCACGAGGACGGCCGCGGCGCACACGAACGCCGTCGCCGATGACGTGCGGATGAGGAAGTAGGCCGCCAACAGCATCCACAGCGCGAGCGTGGTGCGCCACCGAGCTCGTGCGGCGAACAGCACCCCGAAGGTGATGATCGCGAAGAGGGAGATGATGGCGAGGAGGTTCGCGTTGCCGACGATGCCCTGGATGCGCCCTCCGTCGAACAGGTTGTCGCGCACCCAGTACCACTGTGGATCGATCTTTCCGTCCGGCAGGGTGAGGAAGTTCGGCAGAAGCGGTCCGTGCAGGACCAGCGACACCCAGAGCTCGATCGTGAGAGACAGCCCGAGGATCCATTTGAAGGCCGAGGAGAGCGCGCGGATGATCTCGTTCCACGTGAGCACATGCACCAGGAAGAGGGCGTTGACGGTGACCGCCGCGAGCAGCCCCCACGTGATCAGCGTCGGGCCGCGCCACTGCGACCATGCCACCGAGACCAGCGCGAGTGTCACATAGCCGAGGGCGGTCCAGGGCAGACGACGCCAGCGGAAGGGCTGCGGGCGGTTCCGGGCGATCATCGGCACGCCGATGGCGAGCGTGGCGAGCGTGAAGAGGATGAGGACGACGCCCGCCCCCGCGATCCCGAGGAGGTTGTACACGGCGGAGTGCGCGAAGGTCACGATCAGGACGAGGATCGCATAACCGCGCAGCAGCAGATGCCCCGTCGACTCGCGCTCTGGCGCGGTGGGCCGGGCCGCGACCGGATGCTTGGTGTACTGAGCCATCGCGTTCAGGCTACCGCGCCGGGCCCTGCACGTCGCTGAACACGGCTGGACAGCTCTACGCTGGGGGCATGCTGCTGAGTCTGACGAACACCCCCCGCGACTACGCCTGGGGTTCGACCTCGTTCCTGGCCGAGCTGGAAGGGCGCTCGCCGTCGGGGGCTCCGGAGGCGGAGGTCTGGTTCGGGGATCACCCCGGCGACCCGGCGGACGTCGAGGGGGACGGCACTCTGGACTCGATCACCGGCGGCACGCTCCCGTACCTGCTCAAGCTGCTCGCCGCCGCGCAGCCGCTGTCGATCCAGGTGCACCCCACGATCGCGCAGGCGCAGCAGGGGTGGGCGGCGGAGAGCGGCAAGGCGCTCGACGACCCGACCCGCAATTACCGGGACGACAACCACAAGCCGGAGCTGATCGTCGCGCTGAGCGAGACGTTCCAGTCGCTGAGCGGGCTGCGTCCCGTCTCCGACACGTTGGCCCTGCTCGACGCACTCGGGGATGGTGCGGGTGTGTCGGCACTCCGCGCGCACTTGTCCGGTGACGCCGATGTGCTCCGCGACACGATCAGCTGGCTGCTCAGCAGCGCTGCGCAGTCGGAGGTGGACGAGATCATCGCCGCGGTGGCGGCCGCGGCCGAACGCGCTGAGGCGGGGGAGTGGAACACCGCGATCCAGGCCATCGCCGGGGTCGCCCGTACGTATCCGGGAGATCCGGGTGTCGTCGTCGCCCTCCTGATGAATCACGTCGTCCTCCGTCGCGGTGAAGGGCTCTTCCTCCGCGCGGGGCTGCTGCATGCGTACCTCGAGGGACTCGGGGTGGAGATCATGGCCGCGAGCGACAACGTTCTGCGGGGGGGACTCACTCCCAAGCGCATCGATGTTCCCGAACTGCTCTCGATCCTGGACCCGGTGCCGGCTGAGGTGCCCGTGCTGCGCCCGGTCGCCGACGGTGCCGTCACGTCCTACCCGGTGCCGGTCGCGGACTTCGCGCTCGACCGGGTCACGCTGACGGGGGAGCCGGTCGTGCGAGCGGTCGCCGGCGACACCATGGTGCTCGCGACTGCCGGCGATGTCACGGTCGCGACGGCGTCCGGGGCGATGCGGACGGTGCCGGTGGGAACCGCGGCCTTCGTGTCCGCCGATGAGACCGAGCTGCGTCTCAGCGGGGCGGGCGAGGCGTTCATCGCCGCACCCGGTCGCTGAGCGCCCTCTGCCTCCGCCGGCGTGTCGCCCGAGGAGCGATCGCAGCGACACGCCGACGTATCGTCAAGAACCTTCAAGAGATGATTGAGGGTTTACTATCCGCGACTTGACCGGAGCGAATGACACGGGTGTAATTAGGTATGCACGGCCCGCCGGGGGGCGGAGACAGGGTTGGGAGATCGAGATGACGGGATACCGTTCAGACGTACCGGAGAACTGGTTCGTCGATCCGATCAACCTCGGAGTGCCGGGAGTCCGCAAGCCGGAGTCCGACGACGACACCGCTCTCGGCTGGCAGAGCGAAGCGCTCTGCTCGCAGACCGACCCCGAGGCGTTCTTCCCCGAGAAGGGCGGCTCCACGCGGGATGCCAAGCGCATCTGCACCTCGTGCGATGTCCGAGGCGAATGCCTCGAGTACGCGCTGAACAACGATGAGCGCTTCGGGATCTGGGGCGGCCTCTCCGAGCGCGAGCGTCGCAAGCTCAAGCGCCGCGCAAGCTGAACCTGTTCGTGAGCGATCCCCGCGGAACTTCTGAGCATCCGCGGACACGGCTTCGCAGGCGCGCCGCGGGCAGTGCCTCGGCGTCCGCCGCCCCGCGCATAGGCTGACCACGTCATGCCAGCCCGAGTTCACGCCATCATCGTCGCGCGCGCCGGATCTTCGTCCCGCGCGCAGCTCCTCCGCACACTGGAAGCCCTGCGCTCCCAGACAACTCCCGTCTCCGCGGTCACCCTCGTGATGTGCGGAGATGCGAGTTCGGCTCGGGAGAGCGACGCGGTCGCGCTTACCGTCGAGGGGATCATCGAGGCCCGCAGCACGACCTCGTTCGCGGAGGCGGTCGAGCTCGCTCGTCCCCGGGTCGCGGAGGACGCGGCGATCTGGCTGTTGGCGCAGGACACCGCCCCGCACCCTCGCGCGCTGGAGCGGCTCACCGGAATGCTGGAACGCTCCCCGTCCGCGGCGATCATCGCCCCCAAGCTGGTGGCCACCGACAACGATCGCGAGATCGTCTCGCTGGGCGTGAGCATGACCGCACTGGGCCGATCGGTCGAGCTCGCTGCCGGTGAACTCGACCAGGGTCAGCACGATGGCGCAGACGACGCGCTCGGCGCAGACGTCCGCGGGATGCTGATCCGTGCCGAGGTGCGTGACACACTGCGCCCTGATCCGGCGTTGGCCGGTGCGGATGAGGGTCTCGATCTCGGCGTGCGCGCGCGCCTCATCGGCGGTCGCGTCGTGCTGGCGCCGAGTGCACGCGTCGCCGTCTCGCCCGGCGGCCCCGCCGCACTTCCCGCGGGATCCGCGCGTCGTGCCTTCGTCACGCGGCTCGCACAGCTGCATCGCCGATTGGCGTACGCTCCCGCGATCGCCGTGCCGCTGCACTGGCTCAGCCTGCTGCCGCTCGCGCTGTGGAGATCGACGACCCATCTGATCGGCAAGCGCCCGGAGGCCGTCCTTCCCGAATGGGGGGCCGCGCTGACCGCGATGGCGCGATTCGGCGCGATCGCCCGTTCCCGCGGACGGATCCGCTCGTCGCGGACGTCGTCCTGGGCGAGCATCGCCCCATTGCGCGTCACCGGCTCGCAACTGCGTCGGCGTCTCGACGACGGTCACGGAAGCGAGGAGGGCGCCGTCAGCGAGCTGCGGCTCTTCTCCGGTGGAGGGGCATGGGCGGTCCTCGCTGCGCTGGTCGTCAGCATCGCCGCGTTCACCACCCTCCTCGCCTGGCCCGCGATCGGCGGTGGGGGACTGCTACCGCTGCGCGAGACCGTCGCGGCGTTGTGGAACGACGCCGCCTGGGGGCTGCGCGGTGTCGGTGTCGACCTCGTCGGGCCGGCTGACCCGTTCGCGGCCCTCGTCGCGATCCTCGGTTCGCTGTGGCCGGCCGCTCCGACGTTCTCCCTCGTGCTCCTCTGGATTCTCGCGCTTCCGCTCGCCGTGCTGGGCGGATGGTTCGCGGCCACCCGAGTGACCGACCGCGCCGGCCTGCGCATCTTCGCGGGTGTCGCCTGGGCTCTCGCACCGACGTTCCTCACAGCGCTGGTCGAGGGACGCCCGGCCGCGGTGCTCGTGCATCTGCTGCTGCCGTGGTTGTTCCACGCTGCGGCCGTCGCGCATCGCTCGTGGGGGGCGGCGGGCGCGGCATCGCTGCTGCTCGCCGCTGTCGTCGCCTGCGCGCCCTCTACGGCACCCGCGCTCGCACTGCTCTTCGTCGTCGCGCTCGGCATCACTTTGGGGACTGCGCAGTTCCGCGGCGCTGGGCGCCTGCTCTGGCTCCCGATCCCCACCGTCGCGCTGTTCGCCCCGCTGGCATACTGGCAGCTGGCGCACGGCAGCCCTCTCGCACTGCTGGCCGACCCTGGATTCGTCACCGGGAGCACGGCGTCGGCGGATGCCGCGGGCCGACTCGCGATCGCCATGGGCTTCCCGACCGCCGATCTCGCCGGATGGGCGCAGTTCTCGCTGCTGCCGCTGGGGTCGTGGGCCGCCGTGCTCTGCGCGCCGCTGGCCCTCCTCGCCCTGGCAGCGGCGATCGCACCGCGATGGCGCGCGGGCATCACCCTGCTCGTCGTCGCGGCTGCCGGGCTCGCCACCGCATTCCTCGCCGTGGGGATCACCGTGAGTTTCGCCGAGGGCGTGCCGGTCGCCATCTGGCCGGGAACGGGGCTGAGCCTCGCCTGGATCGGAGTGGTGGGGGCCGCGCTGGTCACCCTGGACACGGCGCTGACCCTCCCGCGGCTGCGCGTCGCAGCCGCGACGGTCGCGGTGCTCGCGCTGGTCCTGTGTGCGACGCCGGCGCTCACCGCCTTCCATGCGGATCGTTCGGCACTCACCAACGGCCCCCAGTCGACGCTGCCCGCCTACGTCGCTGCGCAGGCCGCCTCGGACGGACCGGTCGGGACCCTCGTGCTCACGCCTCAGAACAACGGCGGTCTCGCCGTCGATGTGGTGTGGGGCGCGAGCGAGACGCTCGGATCGCAGACGACGATGCTGTCCACCGCCACCGAGCCGCAGGGGACAGACATCTCGACGCTCTCGGTCGACCTGCTCTCTGCGCGCGACTTCGACGCGCCATCAGAGCTGGCAGCGCAGGGCATCGCCTACGTGCTGCTGGCGCAGAAGGACGGCGGCGAGGGCGACAAGGCGCGATCCCTGCGCACCTCCGCCATCGCGTCGATCGACCAGCGTGCGGGATTCGTCCACGCCGGCACGACCGAACGCGGCGTGCTCTGGCGCGTCGAAGCGGATGTCGAGCCGCGCACGACGCTGAGCGCCGCGCAGCAGGGGACGGCACGACTCGTGACCACGGTGCAGCTGCTCGTCATGCTCGCCGCGCTGCTTCTGTCCGTGCCGACCAGGGCTTCGCGCCGCGCGGCGCGTGCGCAGTCGCGTATCGTCGGTCGCGCCCCCGAGGAGCCGCTGATCCTGCCTCGACATGCGGAGGAGTTCGACGAGGAGGCGCCCGCCTTCGCGGTCGCAGATTCCGACGCCCCTGCTGTCGCAGACTCGGACGCGCCTGCAGCCGCAGACCCGAACGCGCCTGCCGGCGCAGATTCAAACGCGCCTGCAGACCCGGGGACCGAGACAGCGGCCGAGGCACGAACCGAGGACGATGCCGACAGCGCCCTGAGCGCGACCGCGGCCCCGGCGACCGCGGAATCGGACGAACACGCCCCGGACGGAGCCCTCGAGGAGCTCGACGAGGACGAGGAGGCTGCGCAGCCGGGTGCCGGCACCGCCGATTCCGTGGCGCGCGACCGTGACGCGGAGGAGGACCGATGAGCATGAACCGAGGAGTCCGCGTCGCCGCGACCGGTGCCCGTCTGGTCGCCGGCGCTGCCGTCGCCGTGGCCTGCGTGGTCGGAGTCGTCACGGCGATCCATGCGCCCTGGCCCGAGGTGCGCCACGATCCTGCGCAGGTGCAGGTGACGCCGCTGCCGGGCGACAGCGTGCTGGTCTGCAACGGTGATCTGAGGGCTCTCGGGCGGGACACCGCTAACCCGCTGGCCATGTGGTCAGCCGCATCGCCCACGGTCACCGTCGACGGCACGTCCGGTGCACCCGAGATCGGGACGCTGCAGGTGCCCGATCTCGTCGGCGCGGGCGAGGTGCGCACGGTCACCGGCGCCGTCGAGGAACGGACGGCTCCGCTGGTCGCCGCGACGGAATCCGCCACGGTGGAGGCGGACGATCTGCGGGGGTTCGCCGCGCTGCCCTGCGGCACACCGCGACTGGAGTCCTGGCTTGTCGGCGGCACCGTCGACACGGGTACTTCCGACCTCATCATCCTGACGAACGCGGCACAGGTGCCGTCCACCGTCACGCTGTCCGTGTACGGCACGAGTCGCGGCACGCGAACCGTCATCGTCCCCGCGGGGACGCAGGTGGCACTCCCGCTCACCTCGATCGCGGCGGGCAACGCGCTCCCCGTGGTGGAGGTCACGGCGGACGGCGCACCGGTACGCGCCGTGCTGCAGTCGTCGCTGGTGCGCACACTGGACCCGGCCGGCGTCGATCTGCAGGAGGCGGTCGCAGGTCCGCAGCTGCATCCTGTGCTCGCCGGTGTGAGATCCTTCGCAGCCGACGGAGACGACGCAGACATGACGGTGCTGCGGCTGTTGTCGCCGGAGGATGCGGCGCAAGCGCGCGTCACGGTGCGTGCCTCGGGGGCGAGCAGCATCGCGAACGAGTTCACCGTGTCTCTGACCGCGGGCGAACCCGCCGAGGTCTCGCTGAGCGGGCTGGAGCCGGGCATGTACAGCGTGCAGATCGATGCGGACGCCCCGATCGTCTCGGCCATCCGACAGCAGGACGCACTCGTCCGGGGGTCCGACTTCTCGTGGATGACGCCAGCGCCGGAGATCGACTCCGACGCACTCGTGGCGGTTCCCGCTGGTCCGAGTCCTCGGCTCCAGCTGGTGAACGACACCGATGCCGACGCCACGATCACCCTCGAACCGACGAATGGGAAGCCGGCGACCGAGGTCACGGTTCCGGCGAACGGATCGGTCGACACCGCGGTCACACAGCGCACGAGCTATCTGCTGCGCACCACGGGAACGGTGCACGCCGCGATCACGATGAGCGCAGACGGTGCGCTGGCGGGGTGGCCCGTGCAACCGAGCGCCGGGGCAGCGGAGAGCATCACGGTCTATCCCTGACCGTGGCCGCCGTCCGCGGGAGCGATCAGTGGTCGTGTCCGAGATCCCACGGCTCGCGTCCGACGTATTCGGCCGCGGCACGGAAGACGGCGCTCTCGATGGCCATCCGTCGGTGGGCGTTGTCGTCGTGCCCGGGAGGGAGCATCCGCTCGATCGGCAGGCGGAAGAGCACGATACGGCGCTGTTCGCGATCGAGGTGCCAGCGGGGCACCTCCTCGGTGGCCTCGAAGCCCGGCATCGCTCCGATCTCGAAGCGGACGTCCTGGAGCTCCGGCCAGGTGCCGCGGAGGAACTCCACGGCGGTCCCCACGGTCAGATCGAAGCGATCGATCCGTCCGTCCAGAGGCGCCAGCGGCGGGCGCACGACTTCGCTGCGTCCGAGGCGGCCGTGACGGCCGTGGCGCGCGCCGCGCCGCGGGGCGGCGGAGGGGGCACTGCGTCGACGAGGCATGTCGAAAGTCTAGGCGCTGGCGCTGGACGTCGCGGCGCGGCATCCTGGCGGCTGCCAGGTCAGGACGTACGCTGGCGGAGATGAACGGACGACTCTGCTCGAAGGTCGGATGCGCGCGGGAAGCCGTGGCGACCCTCACGTACGACTACGGCGACCAGATGGCCGCACTCGGACCTCTGGGCCTCGCGGACCACCCCCACGCGCACGATCTCTGCGCGCCGCACGCCGATCGTCTCTCCGTGCCATCCGGATGGCTCGTGGTGAGACACGAGGCACTGCGCGCCTGACCCCTTCCTCGACACGCGGACACGGCGGGGCGTGCCGGATGACGGTCTGGATATCCTGACGGCGGACGTGCCACGGCGGCGCGCCAGGAAAGGCTGTCGTGATCGTCTGGCGTCGCTGGATCTTCCCCCTGCTCCTCGTCATCGTCCTCGGGGCGAGCGCTGCCGCGCTGGTGAAGATCGCGTTCTTCCCTGACCGCGTCGAGAGCATCGTGAGCCCGGAGGCGGGCATCACCGACCCGGTCATCGCGGTCGAGCGGGGCGCCGTCGTCAACGCGCTGACGTTGAACGGGAACATCGCCCGCGACGAGGTGATCGCCGTGCGCGGAGAGATCAACGGAACCGTGCTCGAGGTCCACGTCGGCGAGGGAGCGGCCGTGGTGGCCGGCCAGAAGCTGTTCACCGTTCGTCAGGACGATCCGCGCAGGGACATCGACATCGTCGCGCCCGAGGCGGGTGATGTCTCCGAGATCGCACTCGTGAAGGGCCAGACGACATCGGTCGGCACCGAGATCTACAAGCTGACGCCCTCGCGCTACCACCTCCTGGCGACTGTGGAGCCCGTGCAGCTGTATCGCCTGGTGGATGCCCCGACAGAGGCCACTGTCACCGTGACCGGCGGTCCCGCTCCGTTCAGCTGCACAGGGGTGCGGGTGCAGGTCACCGCAGAGGGGACAGCGAGCGTGCGCTGCGCGATCCCGTTCGATCAGACCGTGTTCGCCGGACTTCCCGCGACCATGGACCTCGCCCTCGGACAGGTCGAGGATGCCCTCGTCGTGCCGGTCACGGCGGTGCAGGGCGGTGCCGGGTCCGGGAACGTCTGGGTCGATGCCGGTGACGGATCGGAGCCGGAGAAGCGTGCTGTCACGCTCGGCGTCAACGACGGTGCGATGGTCGAGGTGACCGAGGGGCTCGCCGAGGGCGACAGCATCCGTCAGTTCGTCCCCGGCTTCGTGGCGCCGGTCGAGGAGTTCTGCTACGAGGTGTCCCCGGGCGTCGAACAGTGCGACAGCGGGATGAGCTGGTGACCCTCGTCGTTCTGGAGGACGTCGAGAAGAGCGTCCTCCTCCCGGATGACTCGCGCCTCGAGATCCTCCGGGGCATCAGTCTGTCCGTCGGGGCCGGGGACCACGTCTCGATCGTCGGACGCTCGGGGTCGGGCAAGTCCACCCTGTTGAACATCCTGGGGATGTTGGATGCTCCGACATCCGGCTCGGTGTCGTTCGAAGGGCGCGAGGTGCGCAGGATGCGCTCCGGCCGACTCGACCGAGTGCGCGGCGACAACGTCGGCTTCGTGTTCCAACAGTTCAACCTGCTGCCGGGCCGCACGGCGCTCGACAACGTCATGATGCCGCTCGGGCACGCGAAGGGACGCATGTTCTGGAACAGGCGTCAGATCGCGGCCGACATGCTGGAGCGGGTCGGTCTCGGCCATCGGATCGAGCAGATCGCGGATCGGCTCTCGGGTGGAGAGCAGCAGCGAGTGGCCATCGCACGTGCACTGGTGCGCAAGCCCGTGCTGATCCTCGCCGACGAGCCGACCGGTGCCCTGGACATCGACACGGGGGCGTCGGTGATGTCGCTGCTCGACGAGGTCGCGACGGAGACGGATGCGGCGCTGGTGACGATCACGCACGATCTCCACGTCGCCGCCAGGGCGCGCAGACACTACCGGCTCGACGCGGGACGACTGGAGGAAGCCGATCTGCGCCGTGCCTTCGAAGCCTCGACGTTGTCGGCGCCCGTGCCCGCGGCGCCGGAGCCCGCTGTCGCATCCCACGCCCCGGCGATCCTGCCGCCGCTGCCGACCGCGAACGGTGTGGACGCATGAGCGGCTTCCTGGGCGCGCTGTCGGATGCGTGGGCGGAGATCCGCGTCCATAAGCTCCGGGTGCTGCTGAGCCTGATCGGCATCGCGGTCTCGGTCGGTGCCCTCACCGCGGTCGTCGCGATCTCGGAGTACCAGAGGCAGTTCCAGACCGAGCAGTCCGATCGCTTCGGCGGGCGGGCGGCGACGATCGTGGTCAACGTCAACAACGACGACGGCACGCCTGTCGACTTCGATGACTTCGACGAGCGGTTCGCCCGTGTCTCGGAGCGATTCGGGTTCAGTCACACGGGGCGCATCGTCGGGAGCATGACGCAGGGCGTGCAGCTGCCCGAGGGCGTCACCGATGTCGCTGCGCGGCTGATCGACCCGCTGTACCCGCAGATCCATCGTGAGGTTCTCCTGGAAGGACGCTGGTTCGTCGATTCGGATCTCGAGGCTCTCGCTCCGCCGGTCGTGATCACGGAGGCGCTGTGGGACCGGATCGGACGGATGCCGCTCGCCCAGCATCCGACGCTGTCCCTCACCGGGGGAGCGGGAGGAACCTACCAGGTGGTCGGAGTCGTCCCGCGGCAGGGCTTCGGCGATGAGGAGCTCCGCGTCGACATGCTCTACGACGCCTACCGCGCGCGCGTCGACGCGCTCCCGGAGGGGGCGTGGCCGCAGTACGAGGTGTGGGTCGGTGCCGACCAGGCGGATGCGATCGGGCCGGTGCTCGCGATGGACCTGCGTGCGGGGCTGCCCGAGGGGCAGACCGTATCGGTGAGTCGTTCGGACTGGGCCGCGCAGCCGGGCGCGCTCGACGTGCAGGCGACGTTCGAGATGATCACCGGTGGAATCGCGGCGCTGATCCTCGCGCTGGGGGCGCTCAGCCTGATCAACATCCAGTTGGTGGCGATGCGGCAGCGCGTGCGCGAGATCGGTGTGCGTCGTGCCTTCGGCGCGACCTCGGGTCGCGTCTTCTTCTCCGTCTTCCTCGAGAGCCTGGTGGCCACGACGGTCGCGGGAGTGGTCGGGATCGCGATCGTCGTCGCGGTCCTCCGCTCCGATTGGGTGGTGACCTCGCTGTTCTACGGCATCCAGGACGTCCCGCCGTTCCCGATGCGCGCGGCACTGGTCGGCCTGGTCGCGTCGGTGATCGTGGGAGCCGTGTCCGGGTTCATCCCGGCGCTCGTGGCTCTGCGGGTGAAGGTGATCGACGCGATCCGGTTCTGATCCGGCGGACCGTCATCACGAGGGCGACCCCGGTTCAGACGCCGACGCGACGACCCGTGAGCTTCTCGGCGCGGCGGTCGGCGTTCTCGAGTGCCCGACGCTCGCGCTCGCGACGCAGCACCGTGATCCCCACCAGCACCTGCTCGGGCGGGGCCGCAGGCAGGGGGGAGACGAAGGGCGCGGCTTCGGCGAGCAGATCCCTCGCCACGCGATCACGGGCGGCCGGCACCATGCGCGACGCGCTCTGCAGGAACTGGGAGATGCGGCGCGCCAGGCGATCGGGCAGGCGTGCGACATCGGCGATCTGCGCCCACGCCTGCAGCCCTGCCGGCAGCACCGGCACGTGCGGGACCAGCTGTGGAGTGCGCACGCGCTGGCTGTAGGTGCCGGCGACCAGATCTCCGAGTCGCTGGGAGCGCGCGTTGAACGCCCCGGTGAGCACGGCGAGGCCGCCGAAGGTCATGTAGATCTCCAGCACCCCGAGCAGCGCGCGGATGAAGGCGTGGCGGAAGCCGGCCGCTCCACCGTCGACGCGCACGATGCGGCCGCCCACGGCGAGCTTGCCGAGGCTGCGCCCCTTCAAGGCGACCTCCATCGTGATCGGCAGCACGACGAAGCTGACCACGAGCGCGGCGACGGTCGCGATCCGATCGGTCGCCTCATCGAGCACTCCGGCATCGGTCAGCCAGAGGCGCAGGAAGATCCACAGGAGGAAGACGGCGAAGCCGAGCAGCATGTCGATGAGAGCGCCCAGCGCGCGCAGCAGGAACCCGACGGGCTGCACATCGATCGCGACGGCTTCTCCGGAGAGCACCTCGTCGGAGGTATCGATCGGCGTGGACATGAGTACAGTAAATCAGGTGGATGCTGATGCGCTGACGGATGCACGCCGCGCCGAGTGGCAGCGGCTGGACGAGCTCAGCCGCGCGCGGCTCGACGGCCAGGGCGTCGACGAGCTCATCGTGCGGTACCGCGCGGCGTCGGCCGATCTCGCCGAGCTGAAGACCTCCGTGGGGGATTCGCCGCAGGGAGCGTATCTGTCGACCATCCTCGTGCGCGCACGGCTGCGACTCACCGGGGCCTCCGACAACATCCTGACGCAGATCGGACGCTTCTTCGTCCTGCAGCTGCCCGCCGCCCTGTATCGACTGCGCTGGCTCACGCTCGTCATCGCGCTGGGGTTCATCGCGGTCGCGGTCGGCACGGCCGCCTGGATCGGGAACGATCCTGCCCTCATCGCGACGCTCGGGCCGCCGGACACACTCGAGCAGTATGCCGACGAGAGCTTCACGGGGTACTACACCGAGAACCCGGCTGCGGTGTTCATGGGAATGGTGTGGACCAACAACGCGTGGATCGCCATGCAGTGCGTGCTCTTCGGCGTGACCGGGATCTGGCCGATCTACATGCTCATGCAGAACGCGATGGGTCTGGGGGTGTCTGGTGCCGTGATGGTGGCCCACGACCGCGCGGACGTCATGGTGCTCTACATCCTCCCGCACGGGATGCTCGAGATGACCTGCATCTTCGTGGCCGCCGCTGCCGGACTCAAGGTCTTCTGGGCCTGGGTGGCCCCGGGGCCCCGCTCGCGCGGCGACGCATTGGCGACGGAAGGACGCGCCCTGGCGACGGTGGCGATCGGACTCGTCTTCGCGCTGTTCCTCGCAGGGCTCGTCG
The DNA here is from genome assembly GCF_044743625.1 of Microbacterium sp. NPDC087591. Taxonomy (NCBI): domain Bacteria; kingdom Bacillati; phylum Actinomycetota; class Actinomycetes; order Micrococcales; family Microbacteriaceae; genus Microbacterium; species Microbacterium sp. NPDC087591. The sequence continues at coordinate 183,431 of NZ_JBIUWU010000001.1, read as the reverse complement.
AAGGATTCGTGACCGGCTGGGCGCTGCCCTGGCCGGTGAAGATCGGCATCGGCGCCGCCGCCCTCGCGATCTTCCTGATCTACATGGTGGTGATCGGCGGCCGCGCCTATCGGGGCGGCGAGACCGGCGATCTGATCGAGTACGAAGCGGGAACCCCGCGACTGGTCGCCGGTTGAGGGCGGGGCGTCCGATGACGCCCTCGCGTCAGAGCCGTCCTGCGGCCTTCAGCTCCAGGTAGCGGTCCGCGATGCGTGGCGGCAGTGCCTCGGGATCGGCGGCGATCGCCTCTCCGCCGGCACGACGGACCGCATCGGCCACGATCTCCGCGTCGCGCAGCGTGCGCTCCGCTGCCGCGGCGAGGTAGACCTCTTCCCGCGACCCGCGCTGTTGCGCGAGAGCGGCCACATCATCGTCGGTGACGGATCCGACCAGCACGGTCGTCGCGCGGGACGCGTTCGGGAACGCGCCGAGGAACCCCCGTGCGGACTCCGCGGCGTCCTGAGCGGTCAGGACCACGATGAGCGAAGGGCGGGTGGTCAGCGTGCGCACGGCGGCGAACGCCCCGTGCCAGTCGGTGTCGACCAGTCGCGCATGCACGGGGGCCATCGCATCGGTCAGGGCGGGCAGAAGCGCGGTGCCGTCGACGCCGGTCACCCGGCCGCGGACGACCCGGTCGTACATGAGCAGGTGCACATGGTCGCCGGCACGGGATGCGAGAGCTGCGAGCAGCAGGGCGGCTTCGAGCGCGGCATCCACGCGCGTGCCGTCGCCGACACGGGCGGCGGCGGTGCGCCCGGTGTCGATGATGATCACGACATGCCGGTCGCGCTCCGGACGCCACGTTCTCAGCATCGTCATGCCGGCTCTGGCGGTGGCACGCCAGTCGATCGAGCGGACGTCGTCGCCGCGCACGTACTCGCGGAGGGAGTCGAATTCGGTGCCCTGCCCGCGCACCTGGATGCTGGTGTTGCCATCGAGCTCGCGCAGCCGGGCCAGCCGCGACGGGAGATGCTTGCGCGAGGAGAAGGCCGGCAGCACGCGGATGGCGCCGCGCACCGCATGACGGGCCTGGCGGCCGGCCAGGCCGAGCGGGCCGCGCGAGCGCAGCATCACGAACTCGCTCACCAGTTCGCCGCGGCGGCGGGGGAGCAACGGTATCGCGACACGGGCTCGTTCGCCCGGCGGGATGAGCAGCGTCTGCCTGGTGGGCTCTGCGCCCGCTGTCGGCTGCCACGCGTCACGGAGGATCCCGTGCAGGGTGCGCTGACCGTGATTGTGCACGGCGACGCTGACGGGCACCGGTTCGCCCAGGCGGGCACGGGCGGGAACACGACGCGACACCGTCGCGGTCCGCGGGCTCGCCGCCAGCGCGACGTCGAGGCCGGTGAGCACGGCGCAGAGCGCGACCCACCCACCCGCCACGGCGTACGGCGGATACCCTGCGAGTCCGGCGAGGACGAGCGGGATGACGCCGAGGGCGAGAGCGACGGCGAGGCGGCCGGTGACGAACACCTTAGATCGGCACCCGGGTCTGCTGCACGACCGAGGTCAGCACGGCATCGGCGGAGACGCCTTCCATCTGCGCGTCCGGTCGCAGCTGGAGCCGATGGCGCCACACGGGCACCAGCATCGTCTGCACGTGGTCGGGCGTCACGGCCGAGGAGGCGTTGAGCCAGGCCCATGCCTTCGCCGCCGCCAGCAGACCGGTCGACGCGCGGGGGCTCGCGCCGAGCTCGACGGACGGGGACTGGCGGGTCGCGCGGGCGAGATCGACGACGTAGCCGAGCACGTCGTCGGTGACCTCCACGCGCCCCGCGGCCTCCTGCGCCGCGCGGATCTCCTCGGCACTGACGACGGCCTCGACGCCGGTCAGCTCTCGGGGAGAGAAGCCCTCGGCGTGACGGCGGAGCACGGACACCTCCGCATCGCGCTCCGGCATACCGACGACGAGCTTCATCAGGAAGCGGTCGAGCTGGGCCTCCGGGAGCGAGTAGGTGCCCTCGTGCTCGATCGGGTTCTGCGTCGCCGCGACCAGGAAGGGGTCGGGAAGCGTGCGGCTCACACCGTCCGCCGACACCTGGCGCTCCTCCATGGCCTCCAGCAGCGCCGCCTGGGTCTTCGGAGGTGTGCGGTTGATCTCGTCCGCGAGCAGGATGTGCGTGAAGACGGGACCGGCGCGGAAGTCGAACTCGCCGGTGCGCGCGTCGTAGACGAGCGACCCGGTCACATCTCCGGGCATGAGGTCGGGGGTGAACTGCACGCGCTTGGTGTCGAGTCCCAGCGCGCGGGCGAAGGAGCGCACGACCAGCGTCTTCGCGACGCCGGGCACGCCCTCCAGGAGCACATGGCCCCGGGCCAGCAGCGACACCAGCAGTCCGGTGACGGTGCCGGCCTGGCCGACGACGGCCTTGTCGACCTCGGTGCGCACGCGATGCATCGCCTGGCGCAATGCGGCGTCGTCGGCGGGAATGTTCTCAGCGGTCACGTGATGCCCTCGGCTTCCGTCGGGATGGGTGGGTGCGGCGTCGGATGATGTCATCCGTCGTCCCTGGTCGTGTGGGTGGTGGCGTCGACGGCGGTCTCGAGCTCGGCGAGTCGTCGCGCGAGGTCGATCAGCGCGGCGTCGTCGGTGGGGAGAGGACCGGTGAGCAGCACCTGGAGCGTTCCGCGCGGGATGCGCAGGCGATCCGATGCCGCGTCAGCGACCTCGTCCGACGGCGCGTGCGCGGCCAGTCCGAGCCGACGCGCGAGTCGGCGCTGGGCTCCGTCGCGGAGGGCCTCCGCGGCGTGTGCCGAATCGGCCGCCTTCGCCGTCAGCCGTGCGCGCCCATGCATCGTCTCCGAGGCTCGCACGGTGACGGGGAGGGTCTCGGAGACGAGCGGGCCGAAGCGCTGACCTCGCCAGATCGCGGCGGCGACGCCGGCGAGGAGCAGCAGCAGGATCACCGGCGTGAGCCAGTCGGGCGTGAGCGAGCCGAGGGTGTCCTCCGACTGCCCCTCGATGTCGGAGTCCGCGAACGTCGGGACGTACCAGACGACCCGATCGGTCTGAGCGAGGAGGGCGAGCGCCAGGGCCGCGTTGCCGTCCTCGGCGAGATAGGCGTTGCTGAAGAGCTTCGAGCCCTCCACCACGACGTGGCGCGTGTTCGTCCGATCGTCCACGAGCACCGCGGCACCGGTGGTCTCTCCGAAACAGGCCGCGACGCCGTCCGCAGGGGTGAAGAGCCGGTCGGGCCGGATGGCGCCGACACGGGCGAACTCCGGGACCTCGCACTCCGCCGCGACGGCGGGTGAGGTTCCCGGGGCATCCTCGCCGATGCGCAGCAGGCTGAGCAGTCGGCTTCCGGTCGACAGGAACACCACCCGGTCAGCGGGCTCCATGAGCGCGGTCAGACCGTCGTCGCTGAGAGTGTACGGATTCGCCATCACCAGCGTCGTGTCATCGTCGATCGCCGCGCGGGCCTCCGCTCGCGAACGAGTCACGATCACATCGACGCCCTGATCGCGCAGGATCTCCGCCAGCGCGAGAGCTCCGGCATCGTTGCGTCCCTCGGGGTCCAGGCCTCCGTGCCTGCCGGGTGCGCTCGCACTCACACGCAGGGCGATGAAGGCGACGCCGATGACCAGTGCGGCGACGATCAGCCAGCCGATCAACGTGCGCCAGCGCGGGGGACGGCGTACGGCGGTGGACGGCGCGACGGTCTGGTCTGCGGCGAGGGTCATGCGAGCACCGCCTCGGGTCGGCGTGCGCGCAATCGGTCATCCGTGTCGGCCAGTTCGCGGTAGCTCTCGGCGGTCGCGGGATGCCGCAGATACCGGACGTCGTCGAACGACACCGCCGCACGCCGCATCGCCGCGCTCTCGTCGGCGAACACCGTGCTCGCCGCGCGGGCGATGGCCTGCGCCGTCGCTCCGGGAGCCGGGTCGATCAGGTCGCGTTCGAGCAGTCCGCGTGCGAGAGCGCGGAACCGCAGGATCGTCGCGGTGTCCCAGTCGCCGTCGCGTGCGCTGCGGTCGGCATCCGAGCGCAGTTGCGCGGCGCTCCGATCGTCAGCGGCGCCCAGGAGATCGCCGCGCGCGGCGCGGATGCTTCTGGCACTGCGCGGTCTGCCCCAGATGATGAGGGCGACGATCAGCGCCGCGACGATGATCACGCTGACGACGATGAGTGCGGCAGGACCGACGTTCGCACCGTTGTCCGAGGTGAACAGGTCGCGGAGGAAGCGTCCGATGTCGCGGGCGAGGAGGTCGAACCAGGTCGGCTTCGCGTCGGCGTAGCGGGGATTCGAGAGTTCCTCCTCGGCCCGGCGCCGCGCCTCGTCGCCGTCGGGGACGTAGACGTCGAAGGATCGGATCATGCCGAACCGTCACCGTCGCCACCGGGAGCCGTCCAGCTGCCGTCGGTCGGAGGAGCCCACGGGCTCTCGCTCGGCGCCGGGGATGTGGCCGGGGGCCGGACGGGTGCGGACGCGATCGGCGGCGGGGGCGGTGCGAAAGCGGGAGGAGCCGCCGCCGGCGAGGCCGACGTCAGCGGGGGAGCGGGCTGGCCGGAGTACGGCTGCCCCGGGTACGGCTGGCCGGAGTACGGCTGCCCGGGGTGCGGCTGCCCCGCATACGGCGGTGCGGATGGAGCCGGCTGGACCTGGCCGGGATAGGCGGCGGCCCCGTATTGCGGCGCCGTCGCATAGCCGGTCGACATCATCACGTGCTCGGGGACCTGTCGCGGCGGTGGCAGGTGCGAAACGGCCCTGCTCGGGTCGACGACGTAGGGGTCTCCGAGCTGCTCGTCGGTCCACCCGAGATCGCGCCGCTCCACATGGGAGATGAGCGTCTGGTCCAGACCCTCATATCTCATCCGGCAGTCGAGGTAGACCAGCGCGGAGCCGGTGCTCTGCACGACGAGTGTGATCGCCTGGAGGACGAGGAGGAGGATCTGGGGTGCGATCAATGTGAACACGTAGCCGACGATCGCACTGGGCTCCGCGGCGCCCGTCGGCGCGACGACCGATCCGAGCAGAGAGCTGAGCAGGGTGACGGGCACGCTCACGACCTGCATGGCGAGACCCATGATCGCGCTGATCAGGAATGTCACACCCCAGGCGACCCAGAACCGGCCGCGGGTCAGACGCCACGAACGCACGAGCGCCTCGCGGAAACGCGCGCCCTCGAGCACCACGACTGAGGGGACGAGGAGGAGCTTGGTCGACAGCCACACTACGAGCGGGACGCAGGCGAGCGCGATCAGGATCACGACGACCACCAGCACACCGATGAGTTCGGCACTCCCGCCGAGGCCGCCGGCGATGAACGCGCCGATGATCACTGCGACGACCGCGATGAGCCCGAACACGGCGATCACCGACAACGACGAGAAGCCGGCGAGGCGCCAGAAGGCGGGTGTCATCTTCTTCCACAGCATCCGCAGCGTCGCCTTCACGCCGATCGCCGCGTAGCCGATGTCCGCGGCGACGACGCCCTGCATGATCGCGGTGAAGGCGATCGAGGCGAGACCGACCACGAGGCCGGCCACGATGTTGATCGCGATGGTTCCCGCCAGTACCGCGTCGAAGTCGGGCGAGCCGACCGGGACCGTCTCCAACCGGGCGAAGCTGGTGAACAGGACGACGCCCATGACCCCCGCCGTCGCCAGCACGACGATCAGCTGGATGACGACCGCGAAGCCGAACAGCACCTTCGGGTTGTGTCGGAGGGCTGCGAAGGCCTTGCCCAGCAGCATTCCGAATGTCAACGGATGAAGGGGGATGATGCCCTTCTTCGGGGCAGGGGTCCACATCTGACCGCTCACAGGCATTCCCTCCGTCGTGCGCTCCCATCGTGTCATATCCCCTCGCCTGGTGCGCAGACCTGGGGACCCCGGGACTGGGTGCCATAAGGTAACAGTTATGACCTCACGCATTCTTGTGGTCGACGACGACACCGCGCTCGCCGAGATGATCGGCATCGTGCTGCGCACGGAGGGTTTCGAACCGGTGTTCTGCGCCGACGGAGCACGTGCCGTCGACGAGTGGCGCGCGCAGCGCCCTGACCTCGTTCTGCTCGACCTCATGCTTCCGGGGATGGACGGCATCGAGATCTGCACCCGTATCCGCGCGGAGTCCGGCGTCCCCATCCTCATGCTCACGGCCAGAAGCGACACCGCCGACGTGGTGCGCGGTCTGGAGGTCGGAGCCGACGACTACATGGTCAAGCCCTTCAATCCGAAGGAGCTGGTCGCGCGGATCCGCACCCGGTTGCGCCCCACCCCTCAGGCCACGATCGAGCAGCTCCGGGTGGGTGACCTGACCGTCGACGTCGATGCGCACGAGGTGCGCAGGGGAACCGCGCCGATCGCGCTCACCCCGCTCGAGTTCCAGCTGCTCGTCGCGCTCGCGTCGAAGCCGCAGCAGGTCTTCTCCCGGGAGATGCTGTTGGAGCAGGTGTGGGGCTATCACTACAAGGCAGACACCCGCCTCGTGAACGTGCATGTGCAGCGGCTCCGCGCCAAGGTGGAGCTCGACCCGGACAATCCGAAGATCGTGATGACGGTGCGGGGCGTCGGCTACCGGGCCGGGAGCGTCGGCTAGACGACGATGGCCGTGACGACGACGACCACCACGGCGGTCGCCGTTCTGCGCGACTGGCGCAGTTGGCCGACGGTCCTCTCGGCGCTCTGGCGTCGTTCGCTGCGGTTCCGCACCCTGACCATCACGCTGCTCGCGACGTCGTTGGCGATCTTCATCACCTGCGTGACGATGGCCCTGGTGATCCAGAACGACCTGTTCGTGTCGCGCAAGAACGTCGTGCTCGAAGATGCCAGGCGGGCCATCGATGATGCGCAGAGCAAGCTCGACGTCGCCGAGGTCGGCGATGATCCTGCCGCCTTGCAAGACCTCTGGCGGAGCATCACGGAAGGGCTGGCCCGTAATTCGAGTGCTGAGCAGCTCGCGGGATTCCGCGTAGACAAGGGCCCGAACGCCCGCGGAGTCAACGGATTCACTCTCGGCGGCCTCACCGCGAATCAGCTGAGCGACGGGCTGCGAAACAGGGTGACCGAATTCGACTACCTCCAGGCGTGGCAGTCGATCGCGCTGACGAGCGACGGGGGGAGGGAGGTCCCGGGCATCGTCGTCGGGCAGCAGCTGCAGGTGCCGCAGGCCGGACGTTTCGAGATCTACCTCGCATATGGCCTCGATGACGCCGACCAGACCCTCGTCTTCGTGCAGCGCACACTGTGGATCGCCGGCATCGGCCTGGTGGCGATCGTGGCGGCGATCTCGTGGATCGTGCTGAGAACCGTGTCGACGCCGATCATCCAGGCGGCCGAGACGAGCGCCCGACTGGCCTCGGGCGACCTGGGGGTGCGGCTGGAAGTGCACGGAGAGGACGAGCTGGCCACGCTCGGCAGATCCTTCAACGCCATGGCCGACAGCATCGAGGCCCAGATCAAGGAGCTCGGCGAGCTGTCGATGGTGCAGCAGCGATTCGTCTCCGATGTCTCCCACGAGCTGCGCACACCGCTGACGACCATCCGGCTCGCCGCAGACATGCTGAACGACCAGCGGGAGGAATTCGATCCGACCACCGCTCGCACGGCGGAGCTGTTGTACACCCAGGTGCAGCGATTCGACATCCTGCTCTCGGACCTGCTCGAGATCAGCCGTTACGACGCGGGGTCCGTGCAGCTGGAGCTGGAGGCGACGAGTCTCGCCCATGTCGCAGAGGACGTCATCGAACAGATGCGTCCGCTCGCCGAGGGGCGCGGCACCGAGCTGCGGCTGGTCGCGCCCGGCGGTTACTCGCCGGTCGACATGGATCCGCGACGCGTGCGCAGGGTGCTGCGCAATCTGATCGGCAACGCGATCGAGCACGGCGAGGGCCGACCGATCGTCATCACGGTCGACAGCAACCAGCACGCCGTGGCCGCGGGCGTGCGCGATTTCGGCATGGGGATGGAGCCGGGCGACGCGGAGCGCGTGTTCGACAGATTCTGGCGCGCGGACCCGTCGCGGCAGCGCACGATCGGCGGAACCGGACTGGGGCTGTCGATCGCTCTCGGCGACGCGACGCTGCACGGCGGGACGCTCGGAGTCTGGTCCAAGCTCGGCGACGGGACCAACTTCGTGCTCACGCTGCCGCGTCACGGCACCGTGTTGGAGGGGGCGAGCCCGATCTCGCTCGAACCGCAGGAACCGCTGGCCGAGGTCGGAGATGCCACGCAGCCCATCTCCCTCGCCGACCTCGCCAGAGAGCTTCTCGACCGGGAGGATGAATCATGACCCGTCGTCGGGAGAAGCGGGTGCTGAGGGCCATCGCCCTGGCGATGGCGGCGCTGTTGCTCCCCGCATGCGCCGGGCTGCCGATGAGCGGCGACGTGAACGTCGGACTCGAGCTGGGCGAGGCGCCGGAGGACAACGACATCCTGTTCATCGCCTCGGGGCCGGCGCCGGGCGCGAGTCCGCAGGAGATCGTCGAGGGCTTCCTGGAGGCGGCGATCACGCCCGCGGAGAACTGGAGCATCGCGCGCACGTTCCTCACTCCGGAGCTGCAGCCGACCTGGCGACCAGGGGTGGGGGTGTCGATCGACGCCGCGGTCGGATCCCGGACCATCACCTCGACCATCCCCGACGGCGATTCCGAGGATTCGACGGACTCCGAGGACGAGACGACGGGCGATGTGACGGTGCAGTTCGACCTCGTCGCGAACGTCGACGAGTTCGGTGCCTACTCGGAGTCCGTCGGCGCGTCCACCGTGACGTTCACCGTGAAGCGCCTCGATGACGGGGAATGGCGCATCGCGAAAGCGCCGGATGGCATCGTGATCGACGAATCGCGGTTCTCCCTGGTGTTCGACGGCTATCCGCTGCAGTACTTCGATCAGGATTGGTCGCATCTCGTGCCGGACGTGCGCTGGTTCCCGCGTCGCACCAGCATCGCCACGACGGTCACGCAGGCCCTCATCAGCGGTGCCCCCAGCCCGTGGCTGGAGCAGTCGGTGCAATCGGCCTTCCCCGCCGACGTGCAGCTCGCGGAGGATGCGGTGCCCATCGGTCCCGCACAGGTGGCTGAGGTCGCGCTGACCGGTCCGGCCACCCGCCTGAACCAGACCACGCTGGCCCGGATGCGCACGCAGCTCCAGGAGACGTTCGAAGCCTCTGGGGTGCACGTCTCACAGGTGCAATTCACCCTGGACGGCCGTCCGCTCAACGCGGGCATCGTGAAGCTGACCGAGGATCCCATCGACTCCAGTCCGCTCGTCCTGACCGATGATGCGTTCGGCGCGATCGTCGGCGACCAGATAGCACCGATCCCGGGAATCAGCGAGGAGATCCTCGGGCTCTCGCAGGAGATCACCGCCATCGACGTCGCCGCCGACTCCTCGCGTGCAGCAGTGCAGCTCGCAGACGGGCGGATCTACCTCGCCGGGAACGGCCGGATGGACGAGCTCGACATCCCGGCCAGGAGTGTGCCGCCGTCCATCGACCCGTTCGGATACACGTGGACCGTGCCGTCCGCCGACCCGACCGCCGTGCAGGCGTGGGGGAGCGATGTGACTCCCAACGCCGTCGCCAAAGCCTGGCCCAATGCATCGGCGATCTCGGCGATACGGGTCTCGTCAGACGGTTCGCGTATCGCGGCGGTCGTGACGGTGGGCGGTCAGCATTGGGTTGTCGTCGCAGCGATCGTCAGGGAGGACGGCGTGCCGATCGAACTCGGTCCCGTCAAACAGCTGACGAGGATCGATGGTGCGGCCGATGACCTGGTGTGGCTGGGGTCCACGCGCCTGGGGGTGCTGATCCCCGGTGAGGGAGCGCCGCTGCTCACCCAGATGGTCGGCGGGCCCGGGACGGCCGAGTCGGCACCGGCGGACGCCGTCGCGCTGGCAGGCTCCAGCGCGATCACCGGGGTGCGTGTGCTGGACGCGGAGTCGACCCTCTTCGCCCATGCCGGATCGGCGTGGCGCGAGATCGCCTCGGGCGTCCGCGTGCTGGCGACGCGCGCCGGGGAGTGACCTGCGGCGATCACTCCACCTGCACCGCTGGAACGGGTGACCGGTTGTCCTCGATGAGCGGTCACCCCTGTCCCTGTTCCCTCGTCCGGCCACGATGATCGGGGTATGCGTTCCCTCGCGACCTACGGACCGATGTTGCGGAGCATCGGCGCTGAGACGGCTGCCCTCCTGCTCTCCGCGTCGTGTGCGGGCTGCGACGAGCCGGGGGAGCTGTTGTGCGGCCAGTGCCGCGCTCAGCTCCTGCCGCGTCCGGTCGACATCCGCACCCCACGGGGTCTCGCCGTGCGCGCGGCTCTTTCCTTCGAGGGAGTGGCAGCACGGTGCATCCGCAGGCTCAAGGGCGAGGGCGAGTCGTCGCTCGCCCGCCCGCTCGGCGGCGCGCTGGGCACGGTGCTCGCCGCGGTCTCTCCTCCCGATGCGCTGGTCGTCGCGGTGCCCACCAGTCCTGCCGCGTTCCGCCGGCGCGGATATCGCGTGCCTGAGCTGCTCGTCCACCGCGCAGGCGCCACCCCGCACCGTCTGCTCGCCATCGCCGCGCGACGCTCCGATCAACGGGGCCTCGATGCCCGTTCCCGCCGCGACAACGTGCGCGGCAGCATGCACGCGACTCGTCGGGGTCGAGGGGAACGGATCGTCCTCTTCGACGACGTCATCACGACGGGATCGACCCTCGATGAAGCAGCGGGCACCCTCACGGACGCCGGATTCGACGTGCTCTCCGCCGTCGCGCTCGCCGCCACGCCGCGTCACCGAAAACTCATCGAGGACTCATCGACGACACGGAGGAAATGACCCGTGACATCCGTCCGCGGGCGGACTACGGTTAGGGGTCACAAGGCGACCACGGTCCGCCCTTGGCCGGGAGGACCGGGACAAGGAGGCAGCAATGGAAACGAGCATCGTTGGCGTCGGGGTGGGTATCACTGACCGATTCCGCACCGTTGTCGAAGAGAAGATCGCCAAGATCCAGACGTTCGCCGGACGAGCGCAACGCCTGGATGTGAAAGTCACGCACCGCGTGTATCGCAACGGCCATGTTCCGGATGAGACCGTCGAGCTCACCCTCGTCGGCAAGGGACCGGTGGTGCGAGCGGAGGCGACGGACGGCGATAAGTTCGTCGCTCTCGACCTGGCGGTCGACAAGATGTCGGAGCAACTGCGACGCGCCAAGGAGAAGCGAGTCGACGGTCGACAGCACCCGCGTGGTGCGCATTTCGAGAAGGGCAGTGGCGCCCTGGAGGGAATCGACGTGCAGCCGGCATCGGTGGAGGTCCTCCACGCTGTCGCGACGGGCAACGTCCCTGTGCAGAACACCGAGGACGAGGTCTACTCGCCGGTCGTCATCCGCACCAAGAGCTTCGAGGCGGAATGGATGACCGTCGAGGAGGCGGTCGACCGTATGGAGCTCGTCGGACACGACTTCTTCCTGTTCGTCGACGTCCGCAGCGATCACCCGAGCGTCGTGTACCGGCGCAAGGGCTGGGACTACGGCGTGATCGCGTTGAGCACCCAGGCGCCGCCGGCGGAAGCCCTCGCATCCTGAGCTGAGACCTGAGAACGAGACAGCGGCCCGGTTCCGAGGGGAACCGGGCCGCTGTGATGTCCGGGCGTCAGTCGAAGATGCCGTCGAGCAGGCTGCCGATCACGAGACCGCCGAGGATGCCGGACGCGATGTCGCCGCCGCCTCCGCCGCGTCGTCCGCCGCCGCCCCAGCCGCCTCCGCCGCCCCAGCCGTCGTCCTGGGGGCGCGAGGAGTCGATGTCGCGTTGGGCCAGCTGGAGGGCCTCCGAGGCGAGGTGAGCGACACGGCGGGCAGCGGCGAGTGCCGCCTCGCGGGTCTCCTCGGCCGGGAGCATGTCGGTCAGGTCGATGCGCAGCCGTTCGGCCTCCGCGAGGCGCGTGCGCGCATCCGCGCCGATCCACCCGCGGTGGCCGGCGATCAGACCGCGTGCGACCCCCAGCTGCCGGTCCGCGTCATCGATCGCGTGCTGCACCTGCTGCACGGACGGCAGAGGGTTGGCGGCGCGATGCTTGGCCGTCGCGATCGCATCGTCGAGAGCGGTGTTGGCATCGCGGAGCTGCGAGAGCTCGGCGAACGGGTCGTTCCGCGCGCCGGATGGGGCGAGCGCCGCCAGCGCGGACTGCAGGGCGGACACGGCCGACGTGACAGCAGGCACCTGCGGGGCGGTGCGCGCCGCGATCAGGTCGCCACGGGAGTCGGCCACGACCTCGGCGAGGGTCGACTCCGCGCGCAGCGCCTCGATCTCGAAGTCCTCGACCGCATCGAGGAGCGCGGAGGCGCGTCGCGTGGCTTCCGTGGCTGTCTCCAGCGCGACGTTCGCCTCTTCGTTCTGCTTCGCCGCCCGCCGGCGCTCCGACACGGAGGCGCCGTGAACGGCGAAGGCGATGAGCTGCTCGGCTTCCTCCGCGCTCGCTGCGATCTGCGTCATCGCGGAATCCGCGTACCGGCTGGAGAGGCGCTCGACCGCCGCTTTGGTCTGGGGGATCCGCGCGCTGAGCGATTCGGCCTCCGCGCGCACCTGCGCGATGATCTCGGGCGCGCGGCGCACCTTCGCGACAGATGCGGCCAGCACGTCCGTCTTCTCATCCAGAAGATCCTGCGCCCAATCGCACAGCTGGATGATGCGCGCGTTGCGCGTGCGCAGCTCTTCAGGCGTGTCGGGGATCTCGTCGTGGTTCAGCTGGTGCATCTGGAACGCCTCACGCAGGTGCGTGCGCACGGCGGCGAGGGCCTTGCGCAGATCCGCGGTCAGCGATTCGCCGAGCTCGGCCTCGGCGAACGAGAGCTCATCCGACGTGGTCCGGATGCGCTCGTCCGCTGCGACCAGTGCCTGCTCCGCGCGCCGCGCGAGATCGGCGTCCTGAGCGGCGAGTGCTTCCTGTTCGCGCTTGCGTCTGCCCCAAATTCCAGCCATGTGCTGATCCTACTTTCCGAGAGTGCCGCGATGGCTGAGCATCCGCTCCAGGCGAACGCCGGAGATGCGCATCACGCCGCGCCGACGCGCGTCGGTCGGCCCCGCTTCGGGCGCTCCGTCGCGAGCGCGAGGGAGACGGCGGTTCCCGGATGCTGCGACAGCCGCTGCTCGACGTGATCGAGCCATCGGGTCTCGGCCTCCGCTGCATAGAGCATCGAGTCCATCACCAGCGACCAGGCGAGCTCTTCCGGCCCGCCCGCCCTCTCGCCGCTGTAACTGGTCTGCTGCAGGGAACGCAGCTGCGCGAGGGATGCGGCGCGCTGCGTGCGGATGACCGCGGTGACGTCGACTCCGGGGAGTGTCGCGGCGACGGCGAGCTTGACGGCGAGTTCATCTCGCGACGTGGTGCTGCGCACGACCGGAGAGGCCAGCCAGCGGGCGACCTCGAGGGAGCCGCCCTCCGTGATCTGCCAGTACACGTGCCCCCGCTCGTCGGCCTCACCGCGGCGGACGAGGCCGTCCCGTTCGAGGCGTTCGAGCGTGTTGTAGATCTGCCCCACGTTGAGCGACGATGTCGCTCCCGTCCGTCGGTCGTATTCGTGCTTCAGCTGATAGCCGTAGCAGGGGCCCTGATCCAGGATGGCGAGCAGGCTCTGGCGCACGGACATGATGAACTCCCGTCGAGACGAATGCGATACCGAGTATATGCATACTCGAAATGCATCCAGCGGTGGTCGGAGAGGCTGCGTGCAGGCGACGTGCAGGTCACGGGCCGGTAACATGACAACATATGCCTGGCGATCGTCTGCACGTCCGCCGGCTTTCGACCCACCAACAGGGAGATGACATCCGTGGCCAATCCTCTTGAGAAGCTGCTGCGCGCCGGTGAGGGACGGATCATCCGTCGCTTGAACCAGGTGGTCAAGGCCGTGGGAGCGCTGGAAGAGGACATCTCCAAGCTCACCGACGACGAGCTTCGCAACGAGACCACAGAGTTGCGCGCCCGGTTCGAGAAGGGGGAGTCGCTCGATCAGCTGATGCCGGAGGCCTTCGCCGCCGTCCGCGAGGCGGCCAAGCGCACGCTCGGCATGCGCGCATACGACGTGCAGATCATGGGCGGCGCCGCGCTCCACCTCGGGAACATCGCCGAGATGAAGACCGGTGAGGGTAAGACGCTCGTGGCGACCTTCCCCGCCTACCTGAATGCGATCGCCGGCAAGGGCGTCCATGTCATCACGGTCAACGACTTCCTCGCCAGCTACCAGGCAGAGCTCATGGGCCGCGTGTTCCGTGCGCTGGGCATGACGACCGGCATCATCGTCTCGGGCCAGACCCCGGCGGTGCGCCGTGAGCAGTATGCCGCCGACATCACGTACGGCACGAACAACGAGTTCGGCTTCGACTACCTGCGCGACAACATGGCGTGGCGCAAGGAAGACCTCGTGCAGCGCGAGCACTTCTTCGCGATCGTGGACGAGGTCGACTCGATCCTCATCGACGAGGCGCGCACGCCGCTGATCATCTCCGGCCCGTCGTCGGGCGAGGCCAACCGCTGGTTCGCGGAGTTCGCGAAGATCGCCCGGACGCTCGAGGCCGGTGAGGACTACGAGGTCGACGAGAAGAAGCGCACCGTCGGCGTCCTCGAGCCCGGCATCGAGAAGGTCGAGGACTATCTCGGCATCGACAACCTCTACGAGTCCGCGAACACCCCGCTGATCTCGTTCCTGAACAACTCGATCAAGGCGCTCGCCCTGTTCAAGAAGGACACCGACTACGTCGTGATGAACGACGAGGTCATGATCGTCGACGAGCACACCGGACGCATCCTGGTCGGACGTCGATACAACGAGGGCATCCACCAGGCCATCGAGGCCAAGGAAGGCGTGCCGGTCAAGGCGGAGAACCAGACGCTGGCGACGGTCACGCTCCAGAACTACTTCCGTCTCTACGACAAGCTCGCCGGCATGACGGGTACTGCCGAGACCGAGGCCGCCGAGTTCATGTCGACCTACAAGCTCGGCGTGATCCCGATCCCGACGAACAAGCCGATGATCCGCAAGGACCAGTCCGACCTCGTCTACAAGAACGAGACCGCCAAGTTCGCCCAGGTGGTCGAGGACATCGTCGAGCGTCACGCCGCCGGCCAGCCGGTGCTGGTCGGAACCGTCAGTGTCGAGAAGAGCGAGTACCTCTCGCGTCTTCTCGCGAAGAAGGGCGTCAAGCACGAGGTCCTCAACGCGAAGAACCACGCACGTGAAGCGGAGATCGTCGCCAGGGCCGGACGCCTCGGCGCCGTCACCGTGGCTACCAACATGGCCGGTCGAGGCACCGACATCATGCTCGGTGGGAACGCGGAGTTCCTGGCCGTTCAGGACCTCAAGGCCAAGGGACTCGACCCGGTCGAGACGCCGGAGGAGTACGAGGTCGCCTGGGACGAGACCTACGAAGCCATGAAGGCCGCCGTCGCCGGTGAGGCCGAGAAGGTCATCGAGGCCGGTGGACTCTACGTCCTCGGCACCGAGCGCCACGAGTCGCGTCGCATCGACAACCAGCTCCGAGGACGCTCCGGCCGTCAGGGCGACCCCGGTGAGAGCCGCTTCTACCTGAGCCTCACCGACGACCTCATGCGACTGTTCCAGTCCGGTGCCGCTGAGGCGATCCTGTCGCGCACGAACTTCCCCGACGACGTGCCGATCGAGTCCGGGCTCGTCTCGCGGGCCATCCGCAGTGCGCAGTCGCAGGTCGAGTCGCGCAACGCGGAGATGCGCAAGAACGTGCTCAAGTACGACGACGTGCTCAACCGTCAGCGCGAGGCGATCTACACCGACCGGCGCCACATCCTGCACGGCGACGACATCGCAGACCGCGTCCAGCACTTCATCGAAGACGCGATCACGGGTGTCGTGAACGATCACACAGGCGAAGGCCACAACGAGAGCTGGGACTTCGACGCCCTGTGGACGGAGCTGAAGACGCTCTACCCCGTGGGTGTCACGATCGACGAGGTCGTCGCCGAGGCCGGTGGGCGCAAGGGCGGCATCTCTGCCGACGGACTCACGCGTGAGCTCCTCTCGGACGCGAAGATCGCGTATGAGAAGCGCGAGGAGTCGCTCGGAGACGCTGCGACCCGCGAACTCGAGCGTCGCGTGGTCCTCCAGGTGCTGGACCGCCGCTGGCGCGACCACTTGTACGAGATGGACTATCTCAAGGACGGCATCGGCCTGCGGGCGATGGCGCAGCGCGATCCGCTGATCGAGTATCAGCGCGAAGGCTACGCGATGTTCCAGTCGATGATGGGGCAGATCAAGGAGGAGTCGGTCGGCTACCTCTACAACCTCGAGGTCGAGGTGCGTCGCGCCGGCGATGCCGAGACCGCGGAGGTCGAGGCAAAGGGTCTGGCCACCGACGGAGGCGATCAGCGCCTCGAGTACTCGGCACCCAACGACGCAGGCGAGGTCGAGGTACGCAACGACCGCGGCCAGGTGCAGCAGGCAGCGACCGATCGCCTGCGCCAGGCCGCGGTGGCACGCGACGCCGCAGAACCGGCCGCCGAGCCGGAGCAGACGGCGCGCGGCGCGTTCGGTCAGCGGACGGACGCGCCGGCACAGCCGGCCGCCGGCAATCGCGAGCAGCGTCGCGCTCAGGGCAAGAAGAAGAAGTAGCAGCACCGGAGAGAAGGGGCCGATCCTGAAGGATCGGCCCCTTCTTCCTGCCCCGGTACACGGACGGGTGCGTTCTCGAGTCACAAGAGTCACCATGGTCACCGACCGGCGCCACGGATCTGACCGATCTCGATGAGGAGACGATCAGCGCGGCAACGGTGCACGAGGGCCCCTCGCGACGGTTGTAGGCTTGCTCGATGACACCATCGCGCACCTTCGACCAGTCGTCGAAGCTCAAGAACGTCCTGTACGAGATTCGCGGAAACGCCCTCGTCGAGGCGGCGCGTCTGGAAGCGGAGGGTCACAAGATCCTCAAACTGAACACCGGGAACCCCGCGATCTTCGGCTTCGATGCGCCCCAGCAGATCGTCCACGACATGCTGGCCGCGCTGCCGACGGCGCACGGCTACAGCGACAGCAAGGGCATCGTCTCCGCACGCCGCGCGGTGGTCAGCCGCTACGAGGAGATCGAGGATTTCCCGCGCTTCGGACCAGACGACGTCTACCTCGGCAACGGCGTGTCCGAGCTCATCACGATGACCATGCAGGCGCTCCTCGACGAGGGCGACGAGGTCCTCATCCCGGCACCGGACTACCCGCTGTGGACCGCGATGACGAGCCTCGCCGGTGGTACGCCCGTGCACTACCTCTGCGACGAGGAAGATGCATGGCAGCCCGACCTCGAGGACATCCGCTCGAAGATCACGCCGCGCACCAAGGCGCTTGTCATCATCAACCCCAACAACCCGACGGGAGTGGTCTACTCGCGGGAGGTCCTCGAAGGGCTGGTGCAGATCGCGCGGGAGCACCAGCTGCTCCTGCTCTCGGACGAGATCTACGATCGCATCCTCTTCGACGGGGCCGTGCACATTCCGACCGCGACCCTGGCTCCCGACCTGCTCTGCCTGACGTTCAACGGCCTGTCCAAGACATATCGTGTCGCCGGCTATCGTTCCGGCTGGCTCGTGATCACCGGGCCTCAGACGCACGCCAAGGGGTTCATCGAGGGGATCACCCTGCTGGCTTCGACGAGACTGTGCCCCAACGTACCCTCGCAGCACGCAGTGCAGGCCGCGCTGTCGGGCGTGCAGTCGATCGACGCCCTCATCGCTCCCACGGGGCGTCTGCACGAGCAGCGGGACATCGCCTGGGAGGGGCTGGAGCGGATTCCCGGAGTGTCGTGCGTCAAGCCGGAGGGGGCGCTCTACGCCTTCCCGCGACTCGATCCCGAGGTTCATGAGATCCGCGACGACGCGAAGCTGGTCTACGATCTGCTGGTCTCCGAGCACATGCTGTTGGTGCAGGGCACGGGGTTCAACTGGCCCACGCCCGATCATCTCCGCCTCGTCACGCTCCCTGAGCCGCGCGTGCTGAGCGAAGCCGTCGAGCGCCTCGGGAACTTCCTCGCGAGCTACCGTCAGTAGCCCCCGGCGCCGGGGGCGGCTCCATGGACGCGGCCAATCCGCGGATGGACGCCACCAGCGCCGATCGTGGAGTGACGTCCGACATCGGTCGTGCATGGAGCAGAGCGGCATCGGCCGCGCGCTGATCGAATGGCAGGAAGGTGACGTCTGTGATGCCCGCGAACCGCTCGAGCGTGCGGCGGATCTGACCGCGCGCATCGATACCGAGTGGCCCGGACCGTACGCGGTTGATCGCGACACGGGTGGGAGTCGGTCCGGCGAGACGGCGCAGCTCGGCGTGGTCGCGGAGGAAACGGCTGATGCCGACCGGGTCGGCTGCGGCGACCGCGATGATCTCATCCGCCTCGCGCAGCGAAGCCGCCGTCGCTGCATGACGGCGGGGACCGGCCATATCGTAGGTGGCCTCATCGTCCGCGTCGAACGCGGCGCCGACGTCGACGACGGTCTCCTCCGCCCAGAGCCGACAGGCCTGCAGCGCGGCCGTCAGCCGCGCAGCCGACAGCTCGGGCCACCGCGTCGGCCGGTTGATCCCCGGAAGCACATCGATATCGCCACCGCTGGTCTCGACAGTGCTCGCCAGCCGCGTGAGCTCTCCCGCGTCGAGTCCGCCGAGTTCGGCCCGCCGGCAGGCTGCCGCGATCCCGGGGGCGTCGTCGCCGATCCCCAGCAGAAGCGCAAGCGACGGGGCGACCGTGTCGGCGTCGACGAGTGCTGTCCGGCGCCCGGAGCGCGCGATCTCGACGGCCAGCTGCACGGCGACGAACGAGCGCCCGGGCGCACCATGCGGTCCCCACACCGCGATCACCCGAGGCGCGCGGTGCGCCGCTGCCGGACGCGGTGATGCCGGCAGATCCTGGAGCAGCGACGCGGCGACCTCCCACCCGCGCGCCTCGGCCGGAAGGGCCGCCCCGATCCCGAGGCGGCCGAGCGCGCGGCTGTCCGTCTCGCCGAGGGCCAGGATGCGGACGCCGGCGCGATCGCAGGCGGAGATCAGGTCGGGGGTGAGGACCGAGCGCGCCGCGGGAACCACGAGCGCCTCGATGTCAGGGAGCCGAGGACGGATGCCCTCGAACACCGGCGCGGCGATGGCGACCACCGTGACCCCCTCCAGCTCCAGCTCGGAGGCCAGCTCCCGCGCACGCGGCTCGGCGATCGCGAGCAGGACCCGCGTCACGAGCTCGATCCCACCGGCACCACGGAGAGCGCGGAGCCGCCGGTGACCGCGGCGAGCACATCCGCGACATCCGCGCGGTCGATCACCACCTCGACGGCGACGCCCGACTCCGCGAGCATGCCGTCCGGCTCCCGCACATCACGCACGACGACGTCTGCGACCAGGATGCGGGGCACGTCGAAGGTGCGCCCGTCGTCTCGTGGCGGCGCGTACCAGAGCTCCACGACGGCCCCCGCGGCCACCTCGTCGGGGACCGCCGTTGCGCTCTCGACGACGATCGTGGTGGTGCGGCTGTCATCGGCGTCGCCGACGGCCGAGACCGGAATCAGCTCGCCCTCGGCCACAGTCCGTGCCGCGACTCGTCCCGGGGTCAGCTCCTGCGGCGACAGGTAGTCCTCGGTGAGGGTGCCGAGGCCGACCTCGACCACCTGGAAGTCCCCCGACACCAGTGCTTCACCCTGCGTGATCGTCCGCGTCGCCTGGAGCGCGGGAGCGGTGTGGTCGGAGGACGACACGATGAGCCAGACGCCGGTGATGGACAGCGCGATCAGGGCGATGCCGACGAGGAATCGGACATCTCCCCAGAAGGCGCGCCGAGGACGGGAGGGAATGGTCATGGCGAACATCGTCACAGAGATCGGGTTCGAGGCGGTCGAGTTATCCACAGGAGCATCGGGGATCGGGGCTGGGTCGGCACGTGGGAGAGAATGGGCTCATGCCTGAGTCGTCCCCCGCAGCCCCGCGCTTCCTCGCGCCCGCGCAGGTGGCGGAGCTGCTGCAGATCGGTGTCGATGAGATCATCGACCTCGTGCACGAAGGCGAGCTCAGGGGCGTCCAGGTGGGGGTGCCGACGCGCTGGCGGGTCGAGGAGACGAGCGTGGAGGAGTACCTCGCGGCGCAGGTGGAGCACTCCCGGCGGATGGCGCTGTGGCGGCAGTCGCAGGTCGCCAGCTTCCCCGAGGTCTGGGGAGCGTCGACGACTCAGAGGAGGTGATCTCCCACCGTTCGCAGCGCGATGAGCGCCGTGAGCGGGATGATCCGGAACCCCTGAACGGCGGCCGCCAGCCGTGCGCTGCCGGCATCATGGACGGCGAGGTCGAGATGGTCGGAGCCGGCGCGATCGATCGTCCCGTGCACGTCGTCGCCGACCGTCAGGCTGAGGTGCACCGGAACGCGGCGACGCGCGAGATCCCGCAGGACGAATCCCAGGCTCATCCGCTCCCGGAGGGCGCTCACGGGCTCGACGGCGTCTTCGAGACTCGCCAGCACACTGCCGTGATCGGCGCGGATCGCGTGGATGGCGTGCAGCGGGATGATCCTGGTCGATCTCCCGACGAGCAGATCGTCTCCCGGCGCTGATTCCGCTGCCACCCAATCGGCGCCGAGGGCGCGCAGCGTGACCGGGAGCCGGCGTCCGTCGGCGAGCTCGACTGTCACGCCCGCGCCTGCCTCGCAGAGTTGCCGGAGGCGGCTCCGAAGGTCCAGACGCGAGATGCGCAGCCGCTCCGACTCCGCGCTGAGCACAGCACGCTCCGTCTCCCACTCCGCAGCCAGCTGACCTTCGAGGTCTTCGAATAGGCGATCCCAATGCACGGATCCGAGCGTAGGTGAGCGGCGGGTGCCGTATACGAGTTATCCACATTCCTTCGCGAAACCCCCGTCGGCGGCACCCGGCGCGTGCTCGACTGGGCCTTCGTCTTCCCCAGGAGAGAAATCGATGATGAGTGTGCACGAGTACTTCGCCCCCCAACCGACGCCGACAGCCGAGCTGCCGGATCCCGCGCCGCTGTTGCGCAGTCTCACGCAGGGGGTGCTGGAGGCGCTGGCGGGGGTGCGAGAGGTCGATCAACTCGCGCGCTGGTTCAGCGAGGATGCGTATCGCAATCTCGTGAGTCGAGCGAACCTGTCGGCCAGGGCGCGCAGCGCGCGGGGCGTCGCGCCGACCAGGCCCACCTTCGAGGTCCGCTCGATCAGGGTGTCCGAGCCGCTCGACGGCGTCATCGAGGCGGTGGCCGTCGTCGCAGGTCCGGGACGGACTCGCGCGGTGGCGATCCGTCTGGAAGGGCTGGACCGCCGGTGGCGGGCGACCTCGCTGGCGGTGCTCTGACCGAACTCGCCGTAGGCTGGGGGAGTGTCAACGCTTAGTGATCTCGCCCATGCGCAGGGCCGCCTGACCGACAACGACGTCGAATGGCTTCACCGCCTCGCGGGAGACGGGCAGTTGCTCGCCGACCTCGCTTCGGCCGACATCGTCGTGTGGATCCAGACCGATGACGGTTCGTTCATCGCCGTCGCGCATGCGCGGCCGAGCGGGGCGGCGACGCTCTTCTACCGCGACATCGTCGGCGAGCGGGTCCGGCCGCAATGGCGCACACAGGTTCAGGGGGCGTTCGACTCGGCTGAGATCGTCGACTCCTCTTCGCCCGACTGGTTCGAGGAGACGCCGACCAGGGTCAGAGCCGTGCCCATCGTGGTCGGTCGCACGGGAGCGGGTGCCACCGCGCCGACGGCCATCGGCGTCGTCACCCGGCACACGAACCTGGGGGAGGTGCGCACGCCGTCGCGCCAGCAGATCACGTTCGACGAATGTGCGAACGACCTGTTCCGCATGATCGCCGACGGCAGCTTCCCCGATCTCGCCGCACCCACGTCCCCTCGACGCGGCGCGCCGCGTGCCTCGGACGGGCTCATCCGCATCGACGTGGACGGCATCACGACATTCGCCAGCCCCAATGCTCTCTCCGCCTTCAACCGCATGGGGTTCGACGATGAGCTGGAGGGGGAGTCCCTCGCCGAGGTCACGACGCGTCTGGTGCCTCCGTCCCGGCAGGTCGACGAATCCCTCCCGGTCGTGGTGACGGGGCGCGCACCGTGGCGCACCGACATCGAGGCCCGCGGCGTGACGGTGTCGCTGCGTGCCATCCCGCTGAAGGATCACGGCACCCGGATCGGAGCGATCGTGCTGTGCCGCGACGTCTCCGAGCTGCGCCACCAGGAGCAGGAGCTCATCACCAAGGACGCGACGATCCGCGAGATCCATCATCGTGTGAAGAACAACCTGCAGACGGTCGCGTCCCTGCTGCGGATCCAGGCTCGCCGCACCCACTCCGACGAGGCTCGCGACGCGCTCACCCAGGCCATGCGCCGGGTGGACTCGATCGCGGTCGTTCACGACACGCTCGCGCAGGGGCTGACGCAGAAGGTCGACTTCGACGAGGTCTTCCATCGGGTGCTCAAGCTCGTGGCCGAGGTCGCCTCCGCTCCGAACACACGAGCGCAGACTCAGCTCACCGGGCGCTTCGGCGTACTGCCGAGCGAGTACGCCACTCCGCTCGCGCTCGCCCTCACCGAGGTCGTCACGAACGCGGTCGAGCACGGTCTCGCCGGTCAGGAGGGCGTCATCGCGATCGACGCGGCCCGCACCGAGGAGAGCCTCCGGGTGACGGTGAAGGACACCGGACACGGTCTTCCCGAGGGGCGCATCGGTCAGGGACTCGGCACTCAGATCATCCGCACGCTCATCCAGGGCGAGCTCGGCGGGACGATCGAATGGCACGGCAGCGAGGGCGATGGCACCGAGGTGATCATCGACATCCCGCTGCGCTGGCTGACCAAATGACGAAAGCCGGACGAAGTCGCGATGCGACATCGTCCGGCGGTATCAGTGGACCGGGTCGACGGGGCCTCCAGTGAGGTCCGGCGAGCTCGTTCCGCGTGGACGCGGGCCTCGGGTCAGGAGGCGCGGCGGGCGCGAGCGGCGCGGCGCTTCAGCGCGCGGCGCTCGTCTTCGGAGAGACCTCCCCAGACGCCGGAATCCTGGCTGGACTCGAGGGCGTACTGCAGGCAGATCTCGGTGACCGTGCAGGTGGCGCAGACGGTCTTCGCCTTCTCGATCTGATCGACGGCCGGACCGGTGTTCCCGACAGGGAAGAACAGCTCGGGGTCGACGGTCAAGCAGGCGGCCTTATCGCGCCAATCCATGGGGGCTCCTCGGTATGGGATTTCAAGAGATGTCGCGACGCGACGACTCGATTCGGGCGGCGGCTCGGGTTCCGCTACCCTGTTCAGATGCGGACGGATGCCCGCGAATTGTGATGCGAGCGAATCGCCCGCCCCACGCCGCTGTGGGAGCACATGACGCTGTCTATTCTGTTACATGAAACCTGCGAAATCAAGGGTTTTCATCCTTCTCATTCGATTCTCAGGAGACATCGTGCGTGCACCAGGACTCGCCACCGCGGCCGCAGCCGTACTCGCGCTCGAGGGGGCGGCCCTCGTCGTGTTCGCGATCATCGAGCTCATGGGGCTGGGCGCAGGAGATGCCGCCTCGCTGCCCACCGCCATCGCGCTCATCGTGCTGACGTTGATCGGGGCGGCGGCGCTGTTCGCCTTCGCCGTCGGTGCCCGCAACGGACGATCCTGGGCTCGGTCCGGAGGTGTCGTCTTCCAGGTCCTCGCCGTCGCCCTCGCTCTCGCGTCCCTCACGCTGCAGCCCATCCCGTGGGCGTTCACGGTGGGAGTCGGCGCGCCGGGCATCGTCGGCTTCGTGCTGCTCATCGCCAGCGCCCGTCGTGAGAGCGAGAGCTCCGCGGCGGAGTGAGCACCTCGCTCGTCAGGCGTCGATGCCGAGGAGCTTGCGGAGCCGTGCGACGTGTCCGGTCGCCTTGACGTTGTACTGAGCGAGTGTGATGACGCCGTTCTCATCGAGCACGAACGTGGAGCGGAGGACGCCCTCGACGACCTTGCCGTAGTTCATCTTCTCGCCCCACGCGCCATAGGCGTCGTGCACGGCGTGGTCGGGGTCGCTGAGCAGCGTGAAGGTGAGACCGTCGCGCTCACGGAACTCGGCGAGCTTCGTCGGCTCGTCGCGAGAGACGCCGATGACCCGGTAGCCCGCACCCTGCAGCGACGAGATGCTGTCGCGGAAGTCGCAGGCCTGCGTGGTGCACCCCGGCGTCATGGCCGCGGGGTAGAAGGGACCGTCTTCTGGCCGTGGAGGTCGGACAGGCGCACGGTGGCACCGTCCTGGTCCAGGAGGGCGAAGTCGGGGGCGGGGGATCCGGTTTCCAGGCGCTCAGTCACCCGTCCAGCCTATCGTCCCGGTGTCTGCTCGGCCTTGTCGGCGAAGGTCTGCAGGAGCCGCTGGAGCGAGTCCAGCCGAGCGCTCTCGGCCTCGCTGAGCTCTCCGCGTTCCTCGGCCTCGATCAGGGCGCAGTCCGGGGCGTCGGCGAGATGCGTGCAGCCGCGGGGACAGTTCTCGGCGATGAGGGCGAGTTCCGTGAAGGCCGCCAGGATGTTGGCCGGGTCCACATGTCCGAGCCCGAACGATCGCACGCCGGGGGTGTCGATGACCCACCCGGAGCCCTCTGCGCCTTCGTAGCGGAGCGAGACCGTCGACGACGAGGTGTGGCGTCCGCGGCCGGTCACCTGATTCACATGGCCGGTCGCTCTCTTCGCGCTGGGGACGAGCTCGTTCACCAGGGTCGACTTGCCGACGCCGGAGTGGCCGACGAAGACGGTCGAGTGGCCGACCAGGGCCGCACCGATCTCCTCGGTCGGCATCTCGTCGCGGGCGCTGGTGAAGACGCGCAGGTCCAGCCCGTCGAAGTGCGAGAGGAACGCCGTCGGATCGGCGAGATCGGTCTTGGTCACCACGAGCAGCGGCCGGATGCCGGCGTCGAGCGCTGCCACGAGGTAGCGGTCGACCAGGCGAGCGCGGGGCTCCGGATCGGCGGCGGCGACGACGATCAGCATCTGGTCGGCGTTCGCGACGATCACGCGTTCCACCTGGTCGGTGTCGTCGGCGCTGCGGCGGAGGAGGGAGGTGCGCTCCACGATGCCGACGATGCGGCTGAGCGTGCCCTCAGCGCCCGAGGTGTCGCCGACCACGCGCGCCTGGTCTCCCGTCACGATCGGCATGCGCCGGAGCTCCCTGGCCCTGGTCGCCGAGACGAGGTGCTCGTCTTCCGTCCCCTCGTCCAGCAGGACGGTGTAGCGCCCGCGGTCCACACCGAGAACGCGCCCGACCACCGCGTCGTCGTGAGCGGGGCGGCGCTTGGTCCGCGGGCGGTTGGCCTTGGGATTCGGTCGAGTGCGGATCGCGCTCTCGTCGTAGTCCTCGAAGTCGTCGTCGAGGTCGTCGGGGCCGTCTAGCCAGCTCACGCGCCAGCGCCTCGCAGCATCCGTTCCCAGAGCAGGGTGAACTCGGGGAGCGTCTTCGCCGTGGTGCCGATGTCGTCGATCTCGACGCCGGGGACGCGCAGACCGATCAGGGCACCGGTGGTCGCCATGCGGTGATCGTGGTGCGCCGCCCATCCGCCGCCGTGCAGCGGCCGGGGGATGATGCGCAGGCCATCGGAGAGCTCCTCCGCCTCGCCGCCGAGGGCGCGGATGTTGCCGATGAGGGCGGCGATGCGATCGGTCTCGTGGAGACGGATATGGCCGATGCCGCGGATCGTGGTGGGCGACTCCGCGAAGGCGGCGAGCCCGACGATCGTCGGGGTCAGCTCGCTCGCTGCCGACAGATCGAGGTCGAGTCCTCGGATGCCGCTGCTTGCGCGCACCGTGAGCGCGCCGCCGTGTCGACTCGTGTGGGCGCCCATCGCCTGGAGGATCTCGGGGAGCAGCGCACCGGGTTGCGTCGAGTGCGCGGGCCAGCCGGTGATCGACACGGATCCGCCCGTGACGAGTGCTGCCGCGAGGAACGGGGCGGCGTTGGAGAGATCGGGCTCGATCGCGATCTCCTTGGCCCGGGGCACGCCGGCCTCGACGAGCCATTCGCCCACTGCGGGACGTTCGATGCGGATGCCGCGTCGGCTCAGCGACTCGATCGTCATGTCGATGTGCGGCAGGCTCGGCAGATGCTCACCGGTGTGGACGAGGTGGAGCCCGACGTCGAAGCGGGGCGCGGCGAGGAGGAGCCCGGAGACGAACTGGCTCGATGCGGAGGCGTCGATCTCGACGCGACCCCCGCGGATGCGCCCGTGACCGCGGATCGTGAACGGCAGCGACCAGGTTCCCTCGTCGTCGATGTCGACGCCGAGGTCGCGCAGGGCACTGATGAGCCCACCCATCGGGCGGTGCAGGGCGGTCTCGTGCGCGGTCAGATGCACGTCCTGCGCGGCGAGCCCGGCCAGCGGGGCGATGAAGCGCATGACGGTGCCGGCCTGACCGCAGTCGACCGTCACCCCGCCGGTGAGTTTCGCGGGAGTCACGACCAGGTCGGGACCGAACTCGCCGCCGGCATCGACCTCTTCGATGCCGACGCCGATCGCGCGGAGGGCATCGATCATGCGGCGGGAGTCGTCGGAGTGCAGCGGCGCCACCAGCCGGCCCGGTCCATCGGCGATGGCAGCGATGATCAGTTCCCGGTTCGTCAGCGATTTCGAACCCGGGATGGTGAGTGAGGCGTGCACCGCCTGGTCGGCGGTGGGCGCGATGTAGGCGCCCTGGACAGGGGGAGGGGAATACCTGTTGACGCTCATCGGTTTCCACCTTAGTGAACGGCGACGCACACGCCGAGAAGGAGAGAGCATGATCGCGACGTTGGAGCGCGGATCTGTGGACATCAGCGGCCTAGACTGGCCGGTGATGGATGACACCGCAACCGCAGACATCGTCGGCGACCCTCGGCGCGAGTTCGAGGAGCAGGCGATCCCTTTCATGGATCAGCTCTACGCCGCAGCGATGCGTATGACGCGCAATCCCGCCGACGCAGCCGACCTCGTGCAGGAGACCTTCGTGAAGGCGTACGGCTCCTGGTCGACCTTCTCTCAGGGCACGAACCTCAAAGCCTGGCTGTACCGGATCCTGACCAACACGTACATCAACATCTATCGCAAGAAGCAGCGCGAGCCGTTCCAGGGCACGATCGACGAGCTCGAGGACTGGCAGCTGGGCGGTGCGGAGTCGACCACGGCGTCGCACAGCCGCTCCGCGGAGGCCGAGGCGATCGATCGCATGCCGGCGTCGGTGGTGAAGGATGCTCTGCAGGCCGTGCCGGAGGACTTCCGGCTGGCGGTGTACCTCGCTGATGTCGAGGGGTTCGCCTACCAGGAGATCGCCGACATCATGAAGACGCCCATCGGCACCGTGATGAGCCGCCTGCATCGGGGCAGGCGCATGTTGCGGGAGCTGCTGGCAGATTACGCCGCGGAGCGGGGCATCGCCGCGGCCGACACGAGGAGCAGGAAATGAGCGACTGCGGCTGCGACAAAGCCCGTCAGGATCTGGAGGAGTACCTCCGCAACGAGGTCTGCAACACCGAGCACACCGAGATCCGTGAGCACCTGGAGAACTGCCCGTCCTGCCGGGACGAGGCGCTGGTCGCCACCACGCTCACCGAGGTCGTGGCGCGGGCGTGCAAGGAGACCGCTCCGGAGGAGCTGCGAGACCAGGTATTCGCTCGACTGCGCGAGGTCCAGGCCAGCCAGCACTGATCCGGGTCGCGCTGTCGGACTCCGACCCTAGGCTGTAGTCATGGCCTTCATCGATGCGCGCGGGATCCCCGCTGACCAGACCTCCGTCGACCGGCTCGCCGGGAACGGGCTCGACTATCGCCTCGTCGACTTCCAGGACGATGCGCAGGCTGCGGCGTATCAGCGTGCCGTCGCTCGCGGCTTCCTCGGAGGCGAACCCACGGCGGAGGCGTTGTCCGCTGAGCGGGCGACGTTCGCTGAACGCCGCAACACGGGAGTCTATGACCGTGCGGCTGCCGCCGACGCACTGCCGGTCGCGACCGTCGACTCCTGGGTGACGCCGCTCACCCTGCCCGGTGGCGACGAGCTCGGGATGTGGGCGATCAGCGTGGTGACGGTC
The DNA here is from genome assembly GCF_044743625.1 of Microbacterium sp. NPDC087591. Lineage (NCBI taxonomy): Bacteria > Bacillati > Actinomycetota > Actinomycetes > Micrococcales > Microbacteriaceae > Microbacterium > Microbacterium sp. NPDC087591. The sequence continues at coordinate 155,409 of NZ_JBIUWU010000001.1, read as the reverse complement.
GCCGGCACCCATCGCCGTCGGGGCATCGCGCGAGCGCTTCTCGAGGGCGAGCTGCGTGCTGCGGTGTCTGCCGGTGTGCCCATCGCGGGCCTCACCGTATCGGAGGCGACCATCTACGGGCGGTACGGCTTCGGCGCGGCCGTTCCTGCTGCCCGGTTCACGGTCGACACCCGCCGCGCCGGATGGGCAGGTCATGTGCCGGCCGGCAGCGTCGAGTACGTCGAGCGCGAGGAGCTGGCCGCCGATCTCGGCGCCGTGCACGAGCGCGCGCGCCGGTCGCGTGCCGGACGCATCCCCGGCTGGAAGGGGCGCTGGGACGGGTACGCCGGCCTGGCCGCGGGTGATTCCGACCGCGAGAAGGTCCGTGGTGTGCGCTACCGCGACGAGGCGGGCGAGATCCGCGGGGTCCTGGTCTACACGCTCAACGAGATCACCGGCACGTTCCGCTCCGCCCTCCAGGTGCGACTGCTCGTGGGTGAGACGGCCGATGCGGTTGCCGCCCTGTGGCGCTTCGCCATGCAGCACGACCTGGTCGATCAGGTCACAGCCGACCTGCGCCCGCTCGACGACCCGCTGCCGTGGCTCGTCGCCGACCCGCGCGCAGTGACGCAGGAGGTGCACGACCACGGGTGGCTGCGTGTGCTCGACGTTCCCACCGCGCTGAGCGCCCGGCGCTTCTCCGCGCCGATCGACGTCGTGCTCGGCATCGACGACCCGCTCGGCTTCGCCGAGGGGCAGTGGCGGCTGCAGGTCGACGCCCAGGGCGTCGCGACCGTGGACCGTGCAGACGGTCAGGCGGTCGATGCGCGCCTCGGCGTCGCCGCGCTCTCTTCGCTGTACGCCGGGGGAGTGCGCGCCGGCTCGCTGCGAGGAGCGGGACTGATCGACGCAGACGCGGCGACGGTCGAGAAGCTCGACAGGGCGTTCATCGCCTTCCCCGCGCCCTCGCTCGACATCTGGTACTGATCGCGCACGCGCCCCGGAACGAGGAGAGGTCCCTGACATCGCGTCAGGGACCTCTCCTCGTTCTCACGGCATCAGTCGATGGTGAGCGCCTCGCGCAGCAGAGTGGCCTGCTCGGCGGCGTGCACCTTCGAGGAACCGGTGGCGGGCGATGCCGATGCCGTACGGGCAACCGGACGGAACGAGCGGTCGCCGGGGACGTCGGCGAAAGCCAGCGCCAGGAACGGCCAGGCACCCTGGTTCTCCGGCTCCTCCTGCACCCACACCAGCTCGGCGTTCGGGTAGGAGTCCGTGATCGCCTTGAGCTCGTCGATCGGCGTCGGGTACAGCTGCTCGAGCCGGACGAGGGCGATCTCGGGGTTCGGCTTCTTCTCGAGCTCGGCGCGCAGATCCCAGTGCACCTTGCCCGAATGCACCAGCACGCGCTTCACGGCGCTGCGGTCGAGACCGCGGTCGTCGTCGAGCACCGGTTCGAAGCGACCCTGTGTGAACGCCTCGACGGGGCTCGTCGCTCCGCGCAGTCGCAGCATGGCCTTGGGCGTGAAGACGATCAGCGGCTTGCGCGGACGTGCATAGGCCTGGCGGCGCAGCAGGTGGAAGTACGACGCCGGCGTCGACGGACGCGAGACGATCATGTTCTCCTGGGCGCACAGCTGCAGGAACCGCTCGATGCGTGCCGAGGAGTGATCCGGTCCCTGGCCCTCGTAGCCGTGGGGAAGCAGCAGCGTGACGCTCGACTGCTGGCCCCACTTCTGCTCGGCGGCGGAGATGTACTCGTCGATGACGGACTGGGCGCCGTTGACGAAGTCGCCGAACTGCGCCTCCCACAGCACGAGCGCCTCGGGTGCCTCGACGGAGTATCCGTACTCGAAGCCGAGCGCCGCGTACTCGCTGAGCAGCGAGTCGTAGATGAAGAAGCGGCCCTGTGCATCGGACAGGTTCGACAGCGGCAGCCACTCCTGGCCGTTCGCACGGTCATGCAGGGTGGCGTGGCGCTGCACGAAGGTACCCCGTCGCGCATCCTGGCCGGCGAAGCGCACCGGGGTGCCCTCGACCAGCAGCGATCCGAACGCCAGCAGTTCGCCGAAGCCCCAGTCGATGTTGCCGTTGCGGCTCATGTCGAGGCGCTTCTCGAGCAGCTGCTGGATCTTCGGGTGCACGGTGAAGCCCTCGGGCTTGTTCACGAAAGCGTCTCCGATGAGCCGGATGACCTCGCTCGGCACACCGGTCACGTCGGGGGCGCCGACCTGGTCCTCGACGGGGAGCGCCTCGGGAGCGACCGGCAGCGCGCCGGTCTCGGCGGCGTGCGTCTCGGCGAACGCGATCTCCAGGCGGTTCTGGAAGTCGGCCTTCGCCTCGTCGTACTCCTGCTCGGTGATGTCACCGCGGCCGACGAGCGACTCGGTGTACAGACGGCGGACCGAGCGCTTGGCCTGGATCAGATCCGTCATCAGCGGCTGCGTCATCGAGGGGTCGTCTCCCTCGTTGTGCCCGCGGCGGCGGTAGCAGACGAGGTCGATCACGACGTCGCGGTGGAAACGCTCGCGGTACTCGAACGCGAGCTGCGCGACGTGGATGACCGCTTCGGGGTCGTCGCCGTTCACATGGAAGACCGGGGCCTGGATGGTCTTGGCGACATCGGTGGAATACACCGAGGTGCGGCCGTCGTTCGGGGTGGTGGTGAAACCGACCTGGTTGTTCACGACCACGTGGATCGTGCCGCCGGTGCGGTAGCCGCGCAGCTGAGACATCTGCAGCGTCTCGACCACCACGCCCTGGCCGGCGAAGGCGGCGTCACCGTGCACGAGGATGGGCAGCCAGGCGAACGTGCCGATCGGCTTGCGGTCCTGCTTGGCGCGGACGATGCCCTCGAGCACGCCGTCGACCGTCTCCAGGTGCGAGGGGTTCGCCGCGAGGTAGACCGGAAGCTCCGACTTGTCGTCGGCGACGAACGTGCCCTCGGTGCCGAGGTGGTACTTCACGTCGCCGGAGCCGCGCTGGTTGCCCGGCGTCTGGGTTCCCTCGAACTCGCGGAACACCTGGCCGTACGTCTTGCCGGCGATGTTGGTGAGCACGTTCAGACGGCCACGGTGGGCCATGCCGATCGCGGCGCCCTCGAGGCCGGCGGTCGCCGCGCCCTGGAGGATCTCGTCGAGGAGGGGGATCAGCGACTCGCCGCCCTCGAGCGAGAAGCGCTTCTGGCCGACGAACTTCGTCTGCAGGAACGTCTCGAACGCCTCGGCCTCGTTCAGCTTGCGCAGCACGCGCAGCTGCTCGTCGTGGCCGGGCTTCTGGTACTTGAGCTCGACCTTCTCCTGGAACCAGCGGCGCTGTTCCGGGTCCTGGATGTGCATGTACTCGATGCCGAGCGTGCGGCAGTAGGAGTCGCGGAGCACGCCGAGGATGTCACGCAGCTTGGCGACGCGACGCCCGCCGAAGCCGCCGGTGACGAACTCGCGGTCGAGGTCCCAGAACGTCAGCCCGTGGCTCTCGATCTCGAGGTCGGGGTGCGAGCGCTGGACGTACTCGAGCGGGTCGATGTCGGCCATCAGGTGACCGCGCACGCGGAAGGAGTTGATGAGCTCCTGCACGCGGGACTGCTTGTCGACGCGCTCGGCCAGGTCGACCGCGATGTCGGGGTTCCAGCGGATAGGGGCGTACGGGATGCGGAGAGCGGCGAAGATGTCGTCGTAGAAGCCGCGCTGCCCGATGAGCAGCTCGTGCACCTTCTTGAGGAACTCGCCGGAGCCGGCGCCCTGGATCACACGGTGGTCGTAGGTGCTGGTGAGTGTGATCGTCTTGCCGATCGCCAGCTCGTTCAGCGTCTTCTCGCTCGCGCCCTGGAACTCGGCGGGGTACTCGAGGGCGCCGGCGCCGATGATGCAGCCCTGGCCCTTCATCAGGCGGGGGACCGAGTGCACCGTGCCGATGCCGCCGGGGTTCGTCAGCGACACCGTGGTGCCCTGGAAGTCGGCGGCGGTCAGCTTGTTGTTGCGCGCGCGGGTGACGAGGTCCTCGTAGGCGACCAGGTACTCCGTGAACGTCATGGTGTCGGCGCGCTTGATGCTCGGCACCATGAGCGCGCGGGTGCCGTCGGGCTTCGGGAGGTCGATCGCGATGCCGAGGTTCACGTGGGCCGGGGCGACGACCGATGCCTTCCCGTCGATCTCGGCGTAGAACACGTTCTGGCTGCGGAACTCGTCGAGCGTGCGGATGAGCGCCCAGCCGATGAGGTGGGTGAAGCTGACCTTGCCACCGCGCGTGCGCGCCATGTGGTTGTTGATGACGATGCGGTTGTCGATCATCAGCTTGGCCGGGACCGTGCGCACGCTGGTCGCGGTCGGAACGGTCAGTGACTCGTCCATGTTCGCGGCGAGGGTCTTGGGGAGACCGCGCAGCGGGGTGACCTTGTCCTCCTCGGCGGACTCGGCGGCTTCCTTCGCAGCGGGCTTCGGCGCCTGGGCGGGGATGGGAGCGGCAGCGGCCGGCTTGGTGGTCGTGCGTGCGACAGGCTGGGAGCCGATCACCGGGATGGGGGCGGTGACCGGGTGCGCCGGATGCGCTGCGGACTCGGCGGGAGCTGCGGCACCGGTGGTGTCGGAGTGGTACTTCTCGAGGATCGGCCACCACTCCTTGTCCACGGAGTCGCGGTTCACCTTGAACTGTTCGTAGAGCTCTTCGACGAGCCAGGAATTGGCTCCGAACCCCCCGTCGCCCCCGACGCCGGTCACCTGGTTCGACACGCTCGATCGCCCTCTTTCATCACTGAATCTCACTGTGTTGGCACGCCGCGCAAAGATGCGCTCGGGCTCGCACACTCTCGACCAACAAGCCTAACGTGTTTCCCTCTGGGAATCGTCGAACCCATGCGCCCAGATCCCCACGATCTGAGTAGCGTGGAGACATGGACTTCTCTGGTGAGCAGCCGACCGTCGATCTGACCTACTCAGATGTGTTCCTGGTGCCGCGCAGATCCGCGGTCACCAGTCGTCTGCAGGTCGATCTCGCCCCTCAGGACGGTACGCCGGCGACCCTGCCGCTGGTGGCGTCGAACATGAACTCCGTGACCGGACCACGGTTGGCCGCCGTGCTCGCCCGGCGCGGAGGCATCGGAGTGCTGCCGCAGGACATGCCGCTGCAGGATCTCGATCAGGCGATCCGCGACGTGAAGGCTCAACCGGTGCTGTGGGACACGCCCCTCGTGCTCCCACCGGACGCTCCCGTCGCCGACGCGCTCCGCCTGCTGCCGGCGACGGCCGGCCACGGCATCGTCGTCGCGCACGGCAAAGGCGAGATCGAGGTCGACCAGATCCTCGGCATCCTGCCCGCGACGCGGCTGGCCACGGCACTGCCCGACGCGCAGCTGGGCGATCTGGTGCGCACGGGCACGCCGTCGCTCGACGCGGACGACATCGGCTCCGAGCGTCACGCGTTCGACGTCATCACCGACGCCGGGGTCGAGATGGTCACGGTCGTCCACCATGGGCACCTTGTCGGCACGCTGAGCGCCCGCAGCGCTCTGCGGTCGACGCTGTACAGGCCTGCTCTCGACCGCGACGGCCGTCTCGCCGTCGCCGCGGCCGTGGGGATCAACGGTGACGTCGCGTCGAAGGCCAGGGCGCTCGCCGCCGCCGGGGTCGACGTGCTCGTGGTCGACACCGCGCACGGCCACCAGGAGGGGATGCTGCGCGCCCTCCGCGCTGTCGCCGAGCTCGGCCTCGACATTCCCATCGTCGCAGGCAACATCGTCACCGCCGACGGGGTGAACGACTTGGTGGACGCGGGCGCGACGATCCTCAAGGTCGGAGTCGGGCCCGGAGCGATGTGCACGACGCGCATGATGACGGCCGTCGGTCGGCCGCAGTTCTCCGCGGTCCTCGAGACCGCGCAGGCGGCGCGGGAGCTCGGTGCCCATGTCTGGGCGGACGGGGGAGTGCGCTACCCGCGCGACGTGGCCCTCGCGCTCGCCGCGGGCGCGGCATCCGTCATGATCGGCTCGTGGTTCGCCGGCACCATCGAGGCGCCGGGGGCGCTGCAGCGCGACGGCGATGGGCGCATCTTCAAGGAATCGTGGGGGATGGCGTCGACCAAAGCCGTCCAGGCCCGCTTCGAGCGTCTCGACGCCTATGAGCGGGCGCGCAAGGAGCTCTTCGCCGAGGGTATCTCGTCGTCGAAGATCTACCTGGACCCGTTGCGCCCCGGTGTGGAGGATCTGCTCGACATGATCACCTCCGGCGTGCGGTCCTCGTTCACCTACGCCGGGGCCTCCTCGGTTCCCGAGTTCCACGAGCGCGCGCTGGTCGGCCTCCAGTCGGCTGCGGGATACGAGGAGGGCAAGGCGCTGCCGGTCAGCTGGTGAGCCGCGTCGCGCTTTCCGAGGATTTCGGTAGAATCGTCGTCACCATGGACGACCCTCCCAGTTGCAGTACCTCGCCCCACCGTCCGCCTCTCTCACCGGAGAGGAACCACTGATGGACTACATCATGTTGGGCGTGGGGCTCCTGCTCACGGTCGGCACCGGCCTCTTCGTCGCGAGCGAGTTCGCGCTGGTCAATCTCGACCGCGCGGAACTCGAGGCGCGGCAGTCACGCGGGGAATCCCGACTCGCACTCACCATCAGCGCACTCAAGCACACTTCCACGCACCTGTCGTCTGCGCAGCTCGGCATCACGCTGACCACGCTGCTCACGGGTTACACGATGGAGCCGGCGCTGTCGAACCTGCTGCGCCCGACGCTGATCGCCTGGAACATCCCGGAGGCGGCGGTCTCACCCATCGCGACGGTCGTGGCGATGCTGGTCGCGACCGTGCTGTCGATGATTCTCGGTGAACTCGTCCCGAAGAACTTCGCCCTCGCGCTGCCGCTGGCCACCGCGAAGCTGGTCATCCCGTTCCAGATCGCCTTCACCACGATCTTCAAGCCGGCCGTGGTCGTGCTCAACGGGAGCGCCAACGGCGTGCTGCGGAGCATGGGCATCGAGCCGAAGGAGGAGCTCTCCGGTGCACGCAGTGCCGAGGAGCTGTCCTCACTGGTGCGCCGCTCGGCGAACGCCGGGCTGCTCGAAGCCGATACGGCCACGCTGCTCGACCGCACGCTGACCTTCGCCCGGCTCACCGCAGCCGATGTCATGACCGCCCGCCCGAGCATGCACGCCATCGGGGCGGGGGACTCCGCCGACGATGTCATCCAGCTCGCCAGGCGGACCGGTCACAGCCGCTTCCCCGTGTACGACGACGACCTCGATGACATCACCGGTGTCGTGCATCTCAAGGCCGCCATCTCGGTGCCGCGCGAGCGCCGCACCGAGGTGCCGGTCGGCGCTCTGTCGACCGAGCCGCTGCGCGTTCCGGAGACGGTGCACGTCGACGCCCTCATCTCGGAACTCCGGGCTCGCGGCTATCAGCTGGCCGTCGTCGTCGATGAGTACGGCGGGACGGCCGGACTGGTGACCCTCGAGGACCTGGTGGAAGAGCTCGTGGGCGAGGTCGCCGACGAGCACGACCGCACGCGCGCCGGCGTGATCCGCGGACGCGACGGTGTCACGTTCCCCGGCGAGCTGCGCCCGGACGAGCTGCGCCAGCGGGCAGGGGTCGATGTGCCGGAGGGCGAGGTCTACGACACGGTCGGCGGCTACGTCATGAGTGTCCTGGAGCGCGTTCCCGCCGTCGGCGACGAGGTCTCCGTCGACAGCGGCGTACTGCAGGTCGTCCGCATGGACGGCAGGCGGGTCGACCGTATCCGCTACGTCCCGAGTCCGAATCAGCCAGGAGAGGTGGCCCCCCGATGAGCGATTGGGGAGGACTCGCCTGGTTGGTCGTGCTGCTCGTGGCCAACGCCTTCTTCGTCGGCGCCGAGTTCGCGGTGATCTCCGCGCGGCGTTCGCAGATCGAACCGCGCGCCGAGCAAGGCTCGCGTGCGGCCAAGACCGCCCTGTACGCGATGGAGCATGCGACGCTGATGCTCGCGACCTCGCAGTTGGGCATCACGATCTGCTCGCTGCTGATCCTGAACGTCTCCGAACCCGCGATCCACCACCTGCTCGCCGTGCCGCTGCACGCGTTCGGCTGGCCCGACGGCGCGGTGGATGCCGTGTCGTTCGTGATCGCTCTGCTGATCGTCTCGTTCCTGCACGTGGTGTTCGGCGAGATGGTGCCGAAGAACCTCGCGTTCTCGGTGCCCGACCGCGCTGTACTGATCCTCGCGACACCGCTCGTGTGGGTGTCGAAGGTGTTCATGCCGGTGATCTGGGCGCTCAACGCGGCGGCGAACGGCGTGTTGCGACTCTTCCGCGTGGAGCCGAAGAACGAGGCGGCGTCGACGTTCACGCTCGACGAGGTGGCGACCATCGTCAACCAGTCCCGCCGGGAGGGTGTGCTGATGGACACGGCCGGCACCGTGGCTGCGGCGGTCGAGTTCACCGACAAGAAGGCGCGGGACGTCGCGGTTCCGCTGAGCGACCTCGTGACGCTGCCGCAGTCGACCACGCCGGACGATATCGAGAAGGCGGTGGCGCGGTACGGGTTCTCGCGCTACGTGATCGTCGACGACGATGCGGTCCCGATCGGCTACGTGCATCTGAAGGACATCCTGCGCGCCTCTGAGGGGCCGGATGCCGAGACCAAGATGATCGAGCCGATCCCGTCCAAGCGCATCCACCACATGGTGCCCGTCCAGGAGGACACGGACCTGGAGGACGCGCTCGCGGTCATGCGCCGGGCCGGACGCCACTTGGCGAAGGTGCGCGATGCCGCGGGTCAGACGACGGCTGTGCTGTTCCTCGAGGACATCCTGGAGGAGCTCGTCGGAGAGGTGCAGGACGCGACGCGTCGCGTGCGCGGACACTGACCTTCTTCCGCGCGTCAGGCCGTCGGCTCCCTGCGGGTCGGCGGTCTGACGCGGTGTGGGGCGAGGTCAGCGCCAGTGCGCGCGCTCGTACTGCGGCGGCCAGGCCACCTCGGCACCGAGTTCGTGGGCGGCGCGGAGCGCGAAGTGCGGGTCGCGCAACCACTCGCGCCCCGCGAAGATCGCATCCGCCGCGCCTTCGGCCAGCACCTGCTCGGCCTGGGCCGCTGCGGTGATCAGGCCGACGGCCGACACCGGGATCCTGCCGCCCTGGCGCACGGTCGCGGCGAGCGGCACCTGATATCCGGGGAACACGCTGATCTGCTGGTGGGCGACCAGACCTCCGCTGGAGACGTCGATGAGGTCGGCGCCGTGCTCCTCGGCCCAGGCGCCGACGGTGGCGGCTTCCTCGGGCGTGAAGCCGCCCTCGGCATGGTCGGTGGCGGAGATGCGCACGAACAGGGGTACGTCGTCGCCGGCTGTCGCGCGCACGGCGTCCACGACGCGCAGAAGCAGTCGGGCGCGGTTCTCGAGGGGGCCGCCGTACTCGTCCTCGCGGAGGTTCGACAGCGGAGAGAGGAACTGGTGCAGGAGGTACCCGTGCGCGCCGTGCAGCTCGAGCACGTCGAACCCGGCGTCGAGGGCGCGGCGGGCGGCGGCGGCGAACGCGTCGACGATCCGCTCGATGCCGTCGGCGTCGAGCGCGACCGGTGCGGCGAAGCCCTCGTAGGCGATGTCGGAGGGAGCTGTCGTCGTCCAGCCGCCCTCGGCAGCGGGCACCGAACCCGAGTCCTGGGCCCAGGGCCACCACGTCGACGCCTTGCGGCCGGCATGCGCGAGCTGCACCCCGGCGACCGCGCCGCGGTCGTGGATCGCCTGCACGACGGGGACCCAGGCGTCGCGCTGCTCGTCGTTCCACAGGCCGACGTCTCGCGGGGAGATGCGCCCTTCCGGCACGACCGCCGTCGCCTCGGCGATGATGAGCCCGGCGCCGCCCGAGGCGAACTGGGCGAGGTGGGTGTGATGCCACTCTTGTACGACGCCGTCCACGGCGCTGTACATGCACATGGGGGAGACCCACAGGCGGTTGCGGAAGGTGACGGATCGGATGCGCAGCGGGGAGAAGAGGATGCTCACCGTTCGACGGTACTCCGCGGTGAGTGTCACGCGGGCCGTCCGGCTAACGTGGAGTCATGGTCGAGGTGCGCGAGTGGTCCCGCAGCGATACCGCACGACTCCTGCGGGTGCCGTCGTCGGGTGATGACAAGTACTCGCGCGGTGTCGTGGCCCTGCGCACGGGGTCGGCCCAGTATCCCGGCGCAGCAGTGCTGGGTACCGAGGCGGCATGGCGCGCAGGTGCGGGATTCGTCCGCTACGTGGGCGAGGGGCGTGCGGCGGATGCCGTGATCGCCCGGCGCCCGGAGACGGTCGTCGCCGCCGACACAGGGCGCACGCGGATCGACGCCTGGGTGATCGGCTCCGGCACGGACGCCGCGACGCGCACCGACGACGAGACCGCGGCGCTGCGGCAGATCCTCGCCGGGACCGCACGCGTCGTCGTGGATGCCGGCGCGCTCGACCTCGCCGCCGGCAGCGCAGCGCCGTTCGTGGTGACCCCGCACGCGGGGGAGTTCGCGCGACTGCGGGCTGAGCTGCGCCTCACACCATCGGACGACGCACAGCGCGCAGAGGCTGCCGTCGAGGTCGCTGCGCGGCTGGGCGGTGTGGTGCTGCTCAAAGGCGCGCGGACGCTGGTCGCCGATCCCGAGGGACGCGTGATCGAGGTCTCCGCCGGCACCGGCTGGCTGGCGACCGCCGGCAGCGGGGATGTGCTCGGCGGAGTGCTCGGGGCACTGCTCGCGGCGAATCAGGACGCACCACTCGCCGAAGCGACCGCTGCTGCGGCCTGGTTGCACGGGTATGCCGGTCGTCTGGCGGCTGATACGGCCGGAGCCGGGGAACGCCCCGGACCAGGGCACCCGATCGTCGCCATGGACGTCGCGGAGGCCCTGCCGAGGGCGGTCGCGGACCTGCTCACATGACGCGCCTGAACACCGCACGTCTCGCGGCGCTGTGGACCGTCTTCCTCTCCGTGCACCTGCTCACCGCCTGGGTCGGGTGGATCTACCCCAGTCAACCCATGGGCGATGTCGTGCTCGTGTACGAGCCCTGGGCCTCCTCGGCACTGGGCGGCGGCGCGATCGTGGGGGTCACCGAGACCTGGGTGTATCCGCAGCTCGCTCTCGTGCCGATGCTGCTCGCCAAGGCGCTGTCGGCGCCGCTCGTGTCTCTGCTCGGGGTGTCGGGGGCGTACCTGATCGCGTGGGCCGTTATGGTGACCGCCCTCGACGCTCTCGCCTTCGCCGCGCTGCTCGGGCGGTCCCCGTCACGGCCGCGCATCACGGCGGCCTGGTTCTGGAGCGCGGCCCTACTGCTCCTCGGTCCGATCGCGCTGTACCGGATCGACGCGATCACGGTGCCCATCGCCGTCGTCGGCGGACTCTGGCTGTCGTCGAGGCCCACTCTCGCCGCCGCGCTGCTGACGATCGGAGCGTGGATCAAGATCTGGCCGGGCGCCCTGGTCATCGCCGCCGCCGTCGCAGTGCGGGCACGACTGCGGGTGGTTATCGCCGCCGCGGCGGTGACGGCTGGCGTCATGGTGCTGCTCGTGCTCCTGGGCGCTGACAACGAGATCCTCGGCTTCCTCACGGAGCAGACCGGTCGAGGCCTGCAGATCGAGGCCGTCGCGGCGACTCCGTTCCTCTGGCTCGCGGTCGCCGGCACCGCGCGCATCGAGTACAGCTTCGAGATCCTCACCTTCCAGATCTCGGCGGACGGGGTGGAGCCCGTACAGGCGCTGCTCACGCCACTGATGGTGGTCACGGTGATCGCGATCACCGCGCTCGGAGCGGTCAAGGCGCTGCGCGGCGCCTCGTTCCACCGACTGTTCCCGCCGCTGGCGCTGTCGCTCGTCGCGGTGCTGATCGTCGCGAACAAGGTCGGTTCTCCGCAGTTCCAGACCTGGCTGATCGCTCCGGTGGTCATCTGGCTGGTGCTGGACTCGGCCAGAGCGCGGGTGCCCGCCGTGCTGGTGCTCGTGCTCTGCGCGCTCACATGCCTCGTGTACCCGCTCAGCTACGACGCTCTGTTGGCCGCGGACCTGCTGCCCGTCCTCGTCCTGACACTGCGCAACCTGCTGCTCATCGTCCTCCTCATCGTCGGCATCCGCGCACTGCTGCGTGTGCCCACCACCCGCACATCGAACCATCAGGAGTGAAACCATGCTGATCGCCTTCTCCGTCGCCCCCAGTGGAACCCCTGCCGAAGGGCAGGAACGCACAGGCGACTCCGTGCACGATGCCGTCGCCGCGGCCGTCAAGGTCGTGCGCGAGTCAGGTCTGGCTCACCGCACCACGAGCATGTTCACCGAGATCGAGGGCCCCGACTGGGACACCGTGATGGATGTCGTCAAGCGCGCGACCGAGGCCGTGATGCCGTTCGGTTCGCGGGTGTCGCTGGTACTCAAGGCCGACATCCGTCCCGGGTACACAGGTGAGCTCGACGCGAAGATCGAGCGGCTGGAAGCGGCGATCGAGGGTGCGGAGACGTCGAGTTGACAGCTCCGGGAGAAGGTACCGCCGGAGGGTTCTCGACGTTGGGCGGGCGCGTCTACTACGCCGGAGAGCCTGTTCTCGATGAAGATGGACGCCCGGTTCTTCCCCGGCTCATCTTCGATGATGCTCCCTTGGGAGCGGGAGCCAACGGTGTGGTCTTTCGGGCGATGCATCGTGTGCTCTCCACCGCTCAGGTCGTCAAGCTGTACATCCCGGGCGACGAATCGGTGACGCGAAAGGCCCGGCTTGAGGCCTCCAAGAACGCCAATCCCGACGTCCGAGACGTGGTCGCGCTCGTCCACGACTCGGGCACCTTTCGCTACCCCAGGCCGATCGCATTCTCAGTAATGGAGAGCGTTGCCTCGATCGAGACGCTGCGACAGTGGTTCGAAGCGAGTGAGGAGTGGCGGCGCGTGCTCGACCGCCATGCCGAGGAGGAGGGGTTCAACAGCGCAGAGACGCGGGAACTGATCCGCACGACGATGCTGCAGGAGCACTTGAACGCCTTGTCGGGTTATCTCATCTCGGTGATCACTCTGCACAGCAGAGGCGTCATTCATGGGGACCTGAACACCGGGAACCTTCTGATTGAGGGGGAGTCATCACTCGCCGAACGCTGGAGCCTTCGGCCGTACTCCTCAGACAAGGGCGCCGGGGAACTGACGCCGCACCGGATCAAGGTCATCGATCTGGGTTCGAGCCAGGTCGTCGGAACGTCGTCGGAACTGGGAGAGGCTCGGGAGAACGTCTTCCTCGTCAGCGCCGTACGGCGCTTCCTGAAGCCGATGTTGGAGGGATCAGGGGTGACGATCATGGACCTGCTCCGTATCGAGCAGGAATCTTCAGGAGGGTCAGAGAGATTCCAGCCCTACGTCACGCGGGACTCGCACCACAGCGTCGATCCGTATGAGCTGAGCAGCGACCTGCTCCGTCTGACGTTCGTTCTGAATCTTGTGCTGGGCTATTCGGACAGCTCGATGGGGAACGGTGACGACGCGAGTTCCACATTCGATCCTCGCGGATACAGCGATCTGATGCAGCTCGCTGTGGAAGAAAGGGTGGATCCGCAGATCCCCGGTTTCAGTGGGCGGGCGGCCACGGCGATGATGCTCTTGTCTGAGCGGTCACGGGGACAACTCATCGACTGGACCCGGGTGTTCGAATTGTGGAGGGAGCTTCATCCCGGGCTGCTGGACGGATTCCGGCCGCCGCTCGCGAGTGCCGGCGACCGGTAGCATGGTCAGGTGAATCCCTCGACTGAATCGAGGGGTGCGGCGAAGAGGGCGCTCCTCTCTCTCGCCATCGGCAGCTTCGGAATCGGCATGACCGAGTTCGTGATCATGGGTCTGCTGCCCGACATCGCATCCGACCTGCTCCCTGCTCTCTCGGCGACCAGCCAGGAGGATGCGATCAGCCAGGCCGGCTGGTTGATCTCGCTGTACGCGCTCGGCGTCGTGATCGGCGCACCCACGATCGCCGGTTTCGTGGCACGCTATCCGCGGCACCGCGTGATGATCGTGCTCGCTCTCGCGCTGACCGTCTTCAACGCGCTCACCGTGGTCCTCCCGACGTTCGAACTGGTCGGGATCTCTCGGTTCCTCGCCGGGTTGCCGCACGGTGCGTACTTCGGCATCGGAGCGCTGGTCGCCGCCGACGTGATGGGCCCCGGCAACCGCGCCAAGGGCGTGGCCTTCATCCTCACCGGACTCACGGTCGCGAACGTGGTCGGCGTGCCGTTGGGCACGTACCTCGGCCAGGAGTTCGGCTGGCGCGCGGCCTTCGCCGTCGTCGCCCTCGTGTTCGCTCTCGCCACGCTCTGCATCACGTTCTTCGTGCCGAAGCACCCTGGCGAGCCCGGACGCACCATGCGTCAGGAGCTCGGGGTGTTCCGCATCCGCCAGGTGTGGTTCACGCTGGGTGTCGGTGCGATCGGCTTCGGCGGTTTCTTCGCCGTCTACAGCTACATCGCACCTCTCGTGACCGAGGTCGCCGGATCGCCTGCGTGGGTGGTCCCGATCGTGCTCGTGCTCATGGGCCTCGGGATGACGGCGGGAAACCTGGTCGGCGGACACCTGGCCGACATCGATCTGCGCCGCACCCTCCTGTATGGGCTCGCGGCGATGGCGCTGGTCTTCGCGATGCTCGCTCTGCTGTCGTTCTGGATCGTGAGTCTGAGCCTCATCGTGCTGATCGTCGGGTTCGTCTCGTCGGTGCTCAGCCCGACGATCCAGACAAGGCTCATGGACGTCGCCGGCGACAACCAGTCGATCGCGAGCGCGATGAACCACTCCGCACTCAACATCGGCAACAGCCTCGGTGCGTTCCTGGGCGGCGTCGTGATCGCTCTCGGATGGGGGTTCACCGCTCCCGCCTGGACAGGCGCAGCTCTGGCGATCGCGGGACTGCTGATCGCGCTGCTGTCATACCGGATCGAAGCGCGTCGACCTGCGGTGCCGGTGCTGGTCGCGTCGTAGAGTGACGGGGTGAGCGACCCCGAAGAGTCTCTGCCCGTCGCCGGTACTGTCGTGCTGCTGCGCCCTGCGGCGGCGGGAGTCGAGGTGCTCGTGATGCGCCGACCCGACAGAGGATCGTTCGCCGGAGCATGGGTCTTCCCCGGCGGCAAGGTGGAGGACGTCGACCGCAGACCAGGAGCGCCCGAGAGCGAGGATGCGCGCCGCGCCGGCATCCGCGAGACCTTCGAGGAGGTCGGCCTCGACGTCGACGAGCTCGTGGCCCTGTCGCAGTGGCAGCCGCCGCGTGAGGCGCCGACGCGCATCCGCACCTGGTTCTTCCTGGCGGCAGCCCCGGATCAGCAGCCGTCGCTCTCGGCGGACGAGGTGAGCGAGATCGAGTGGGTCAGCCCCGCGGACGCCCTCGAACGGCACGGGTTCGGTGCATGGACGCTGTTCCCGCCGACGTGGATGACTCTGCACCGGCTCACCGTGTTCGACGACGTCGAGTCCGCTCTCGCCTCGGCAGGGACCGCGGAACTGTTCCAGACGCGGGTGCAGGACGCGGGTCGCGTGTTCGCATGGGCGCAGGGGCGGCTCGACGCCACCCGTCTGCCCTGGACGTTCGCGCCCGACTGACGCCGACCGGAGGGACGGTCAGCTTGCGAGCAGTCGACGCAGGTGCGTGCCGACCGCTTCGCTCTCGATCAGGAAGCCGTCGTGGCCGAAGTCGCTCGCGAGCACCACGGCCTCGTTGCCGTCGAGGGTGTTCGGGATGCTGCGGGCGATACGGTGCTGCCCGTCGACGGGGAAGAGCCGATCGCTGTCGATGCCGAGCACGAGCGTGGTGGCGGTGACCGAACGCAGCGCCTCCTCGACGCCGCCGCGGTCGCGTCCGACATCGTGCGAGTTCATCGCCTCGACGAGCGTGATGTAGCTGTTCGCGTCGAAGCGGCGCGTGAACTTGTTGCCGTGGAAATCGAGGTAGGACTCGACCGCGAACCGTCCGCCGTGACCGAGAGGCGAGACATCCGACTGCCACGAGCGCTGGAAGCGCTGGTTGAGCTCGATCGGGCTGCGGTAGTTCAAAAGCGCCATGCGCCGGGCGAGGGCCAGGCCGCGGTGCGGACCCTCTCCGTCGCTGAGGTCGTAGTACTCACCGCCCTGGAACCGCGGGTCCATGCGGATCGTGCCGATCTGCACGGTGTTCAGCGCGATCTGGTCGGCTGTCGTCACCGGGGGAGACGAGAGCACCGCGAGACGCTCGACCCGCTCCGGGTGTGTGGTCGCCCACTCCAGTGCGTGCATGCCCCCCATCGAGCCGCCGATCACGGCGGCCCAGCTGTCGATCCCCAGCGCGTCGGCGAGACGCACCTGGGCGGCCACCTGATCGCGGATCGTCAGGTAGGGGAACCGCGAGGCCCACTCGTAGCCGTCGGGGGCGACGCTGGCCGGTCCGGTGGAGCCCTGGCATCCGCCGAGCATGTTGGGGGCGATCAGGAACCAGCGGTCGGTGTCGAGGGGAGCTCCGGGACCCGTGAGCTCCTCCCACCAGCCGGCCGTGGGGTGCCCGGCACCGGCGGGACCGCGTACGTGGCTGTCACCGGTGAGGGCGTGCAGCACGAGCACCGCGTTGTCGCGCGCCGCGTTCAGCTCGCCCCACGTCTCATAGGCGAGGCGGATGCCGGGGAGCTCTGCACCACTCTCGGTGCGAAACGCCCCGAACGAGGCGAACTGCCGTCCGCCGACCGGGTCACCGTCACGCCAGGCTCCGGTGGCGGGAGGACGTGCACGCAGCAGGCGCACATCGGCCTCCGTCACGGGCGCCGATGGCACCGTGTCCTCGGAGGTCGTCTGCCAGTCCATGTCTCCATTCTCGCCTGACCGGACGACGGTCCGCCGAAGGTTACGGCGCGGGGTCGCGCGATGTCGCGGAGTTGCCCGGTCAGAAGCGGAAAACCTCGGTCGTTCCGCAGCTGACCCGGGCGTTTCCTGCGGTCAGGGGCGCACGGGCGTCCGTTATGCTCAGGCCATGCGACGGATGACGAAGGCAACCGCCGCCGCGGCGATGGTCTGCGCGACCGTCGCCGTGACGGGATGCTCTCCGTTCGACGCCTCCCCGGAGCCTCGTGAGTCGCGCGCCCCCGTCGCGGCCGTCATCGAGGACGAGTACGACGGCTACTACGACGCGATCGCGTCACCGGTCTCCGACGATGACTCGGTGGGCGCCATGTGGGGCTCGTTCGGCGTGGGCCGGGACATCGCACCCGTCGGCTGGTCGCACGCGAGCGCGGCGCCCGGCGCATACATCGTCACTGTCGAATGCGCTGGCTCCGCCGGGATCGACATCCGTTTCGAGCAGGCGGATCATCTCCGGGACACGACGAGTCGGCTGCACTGTCCGGGGAGCGTGTCATTCGACGTGACGACCACGGAGCCCGGTTTCACGGTCGGGCTGGACAGCGCCGGCGAACCCGGCGCATATCGCATCTCGGTCGCCGCGCGCGTCACATCCTGAGCCGCGCGGCCGGGCCGAGAACCGTCAGGGCGTGATCGACGTCATCGTGGCCAGATGGTCGCTGTTCCCGGCAGGGGCGGTGGTCGATGAGAGCACGGAGAGTCCGCGTACGAAGACCTGATCGATGCGCGCGAGCGGGAACGCCGCCGGCCACGTGAATCCCAGGGTTCCGTCGGTGGGGCGTACCCAGTCGGCCTGCGCTCGGATCGCCGACAACGCAGGGTCGGCGGAGGTCGCGTTGAAGTCCCCGACGGCGATCAGCGCCGAGGCGGGGTCGGCCGCGACCGCTTCGGCGAGGCCGGACAGCATGGTGTCGCGATCGTGCTGGTGTCCGGGGCGCACGGAGGCGGCATGGAGGACATAGACGGCGAGCGGCGTGGCCGGGGTCCGCACGTCCACGCGCAGTGCGCGTTTCCAGCCGAGGCCGAGGAACAGCGGCTCGGCGTCGGTGATCGGATACTTGCTCCAGATCGCCACCGTGCCCACGGCGGAGGAGTACGGGTAGTCGGCGGCGAGGGTGTCGCGGGCAGCGGAGAGGCTCTCGCCATCGAGCTCGGTGAGCGCGATCACGTCGGCACCGCTACGTGCGAGTTCGGCAGCGGAGGCTGCGGCACCGCCGGATTGTGCGCGCACGTTCTGACTCGTCACCATGATCGGGGCCGTTCCCTCCGCGCCCGAGACGGGAAGCGCGGCGAGAGTCGGCGCCATCGCCAGGGTCCAGACGACGACGGGGACGAGCACCAGGACGATGACGCGGCGAGCGAGGAACACGGCGGTGACCAGCACGGCAAGCAGGCCCAGTCCGAGCCAGGGGAGGATGGCGGCGCCGGCGGTGCCGATCACGCCGGGGATCCAGCTGCATACGACAGCGAGGAGCAGGATCATGGCGGCGACCGCCAGCTGCCGCGCGCGCCGTGTCTTCAGCCGTCTCGGGGAGCGCTGCTGCAGGTGCGTGTCGATCGTGCTCTCCTCATGGTGAGCCTCCATTGTCGACGAGATCGGCTGAGCGACAGCCGAACGGGCGGCATCGCGCGGCGCGGACAAAGGCCGCGACGCAGAGATGCCCCGGACCGCGAAGGTCCGGGGCATCTCTGCTCTCTGAGGAGGAGACTCAGGCGCGAGCGGCCTCCGTGACGCGGCGAGCCGCGGCGAGAGCCTGGTCGAGGTCGGCCTTGAGGTCTTCGATGTTCTCGATACCCACCGAGAGACGCACGAGTCCAGGCGTGACGCCCGCGGTGAGCTGCTGCTCCGGGGTCAGCTGGGCGTGCGTGGTGGACGCCGGGTGGATGACGAGCGAGCGCACGTCGCCGATGTTGGCGAGGTGGCTGAACAGCGAGAGGCTGTTGACGAACTCGCGACCGGCCTCCACGCCGCCCTTGAGCTCGAACGACAGCACGGCGCCGACGCCCTTGGGGGCGTACTCGTTCGCCTTCGCGTACCAGGGAGACGAGGGCAGACCGGAGTAGTTGACCGTCGCGACATCGTCACGGTTGTCGAGCCACTCGGCGATCTCCTGCGCGTTCTGCACGTGGCGCTCGATGCGCAGCGACAGCGTCTCGATGCCCTGGATGAGGTTCCAGGCGCTCTGCGGAGCGATCGCGGAGCCGAGGTCGCGCAGCAGCTGCACGCGGGCCTTGATGATGTAGGCGAGCGGGTCGCCGACAGCTGCGGTGTAGCTGGCGCCGTGGTACGAGGGGTCCGGAACCGTGAGGCCGGGGAACTTGTCGACGTTCTTCGACCATTCGAACGAGCCGCCGTCGATGATCGCGCCACCGATGGTGGTGCCGTGACCGCCGAGGAACTTCGTGACCGAGTGGACGACGATGTCGGCGCCGAACTCGAACGGACGGATCAGGTACGGGGTCGCGATCGTGTTGTCGACGATGAGCGGCACGCCGGATTCGTGAGCGACGTCGGCGACCGTGCGGATGTCGAGGATGTTGATCTGCGGGTTGCCGATGGTCTCAGCGAAGAACAGCTTCGTGTTCGGCCGGACGGCGCGACGCCATTCCTCGGGGTCGTCCTGGTTCTCGACGAACGTGACCTCGATGCCGAGCTTCGCGAGCGTGTACTTGAACAGGTTGTACGTGCCGCCGTAGATGGAGCTGGAGGCGACGAAGTGGTCGCCGGCCTCGGCGATGTTCAGCACCGCGAAGGTCGAGGCGGCCTGACCGCTGGCGAGGACGAGGGCGCCAGTGCCTCCCTCCAGAGCGGCGAGGCGCTGCTCCAGGACGTCCTGCGTCGGGTTCTGGATACGGGTGTAGATGTTGCCGAACTCTGCGAGGGCGAAGAGGTTCGCCGCGTGGTCCGCGCTGTCGAACACATAGGAGGTGGTCTGGTAGATCGGCGTGGCGCGAGCCTTCGTGACCGGGTCGGGAGCAGCGCCCGAGTGGATCTGCTTGGTCTCGAAACGCCAGGTCTCGGGTGCGGACATGTTGTTCCCCCTGGAACTCGTGGAAGGTCGATGGCAGATGCCGTTTCAGTGAGAGTACGGAATATTCCCTCCTGTCAACAACGAGTGGGAAATGTGACGTAACAGTGGGAGCCGCCGAAAAGACGCGGAACATCGTACGGTGGAGGCATGGCCAACAGACGTGCAGTGGTGACAGGTGCGAGCTCGGGAATCGGTGCGGCGACGGTGCGCGCTCTCCGATCCAGCGGATGGGACGTCGTCGGCGTCGCGCGACGACAGGATCGGCTGGCGGCGCTCGCCGCGGAGACCGGCGCATCGGCGATCGCCTGCGACCTGACCGACCCCGACGCGGTCGACGCGCTCATCGCCGAGCTCGAGAAGTCCGGCCCCGTGCACGCGCTCGTGCAGGTCGCCGGTGGTGCGCGCGGCACCGATCGCGTCGAGGACGCATCGATCGAGGACTGGCAGTGGATGTTCGACGCCAACGTGTTGGCGACCCAGCGTCTGGTGGCGGGCCTGCTGCCGTCGTTGCGCCGTGCCGCCGAGGCGGACGGTCACGCCGACACGATCTTCGTCACCTCCACGGCCGCGCAGTCCGCGTACGCCGGGGGTGCGGGGTACAACGCGGCGAAGGCGGCGGAGGCGATGCTGGTTCGAGTGCTCCGCCAGGAGTTGAACGGCGAGCCGATCCGCGTCGTCGAGGTCGCCCCCGGCATGGTGCACACCGAGGAGTTCACGCTCAACCGCCTGGGAGGAGACGCGGTGGCGGCCGAGGCCGTCTACGCCGGTGTCGACGCACCTCTTCTCGCCGACGACGTGGCCGACGTCATCCGCTACGCGCTGGAATCACCCGGTCACGTGAACCTCGACCTGATCACGATGCGCCCGGTCGCCCAGTCGGCACAGCACCTCCTTGCGCGCGGGCCGCTGCGCGTGCGCTCCATCGACTGACGATGGCGCGGACTCTCGCGGAGCTCGCCGACGACGGGCTGATCGACGTCGGGTGGGCGCAGGCCCTGGCTCCCGTGCAGGACGACATCACCGCCCTGGGGGAACGGCTGCGGGGCGAGCAGGAAGCGGGCCGCGGCTACCTCCCCGAAGGGCGTCACGTGCTGCGCGCGTTCCAGCGGCCGCTCGCGGATGTGCGGGTGCTCATCACCGGACAGGACCCGTATCCGACGCCAGGGCATCCGATCGGGCTGTCGTTCGCGGTCGACCGAGAGGTGCGACCCCTGCCGCGCAGTCTCGGCAACATCTACAAGGAGCGCGAGACCGACCTCGGCATCCCGCCCGCTCCGCATGGCGACCTCACGGCGTGGAGCGACCAGGGCGTGCTCCTGCTGAACCGCGTGCTCACGGTGCAGCCCGGAGTCGCGGGCGCTCACCGCGGCTGGGGCTGGGAGAAGGTGACCGAGCTCGCGATCCGCACCCTCGTGGCGCGCGATCAACCGCTGGTCGCGATCCTGTGGGGCAAGGATGCGGCGAACCTGCAGCCGCTCCTCGGCGACACTCCGGTGATCGCCTCGGCGCATCCGTCTCCGCTGTCGGCCCGCCGCGGGTTCTTCGGCTCCCGCCCGTTCTCGCGTGCGAATGCGTTGCTCGAGGGCAGGGGCGCGGCGCCGGTGGACTGGCGGGTGGAGGGCGAGCCCCTCGTTCCCTCAGAGCGGCTCGTTCCCTAAGCTGGGCGCATGCAGTTCGAACCGGGGGACCGACGCCGCGTGCTGCCACGTCATCTGCGCCCTGCTGCTCCGGTCGAGGTCTTCTCGTACACGATCCGCCCGGTCAGAGCCACAGACCTCCCGCATGTGCGCGAGATCTACAACCACTTCGTGAGCAACTCCGCGGTGACGCTCGACGAGCGGCGCAGCAGCATCCCGTACTGGCGGGAGAAGTTCGCTCTGCTCACCAAGCTGAATCTGCCGTTCCTCGTCGCGGTCTCACCGGGCGGCGTGGTGCTGGGATACGCGCTCGCACAGCCCTGGGCGGGGAAGAACGCCTACCGCTACACCGTGGAGGACTCGATCTACCTCGGCCCTGGTGCGGGGGGCAAGGGGCTCGGAGCCGCCCTGCTGCAGGCGTTGATCGACGCATGCGCGCAGATCGGCATCCGTGAGATGGTCGCCGTCATCAGCGACAGCGGCGCGGAGGCGTCGATCCGCCTGCACGCCAAGCTCGGCTTCGAAGAGGCAGGGCGCATGGGTCGCGTCGGCTTCAAGTTCGGTCGCGAACTCGGCACGGTCTACATGCGGCGTGCACTGCGTCCGAGCGGCCGGCGCCGCGGGCTCTTCTCCTCGAGTCGCGGCCGCTAGTCCGCGGCGTCGCCCGAGTCGCCCGACGGGATCACGGGGATCGCCGAGAGCAGGGCCTTGGTGTAGTCGTGCCGGGGGCGCAGCAGCACATCGTGCGTGGATCCGCGCTCGACGATCGCGCCGTCCTTCATCACGACCACCGTGTCGCACAGGTTCTGCACCACGCCGATGTCATGCGACACGAGCACCAGGGTGAGGTCGGTGGTGCGGCGCAGTTCGATCAACAGCTCCAGGATCTGCGCGCGCACCGTGACGTCGAGCGCAGAGAGCGGCTCGTCGCCGATCAGGATGCGCGGGCGGTGCACGATGGCGCGGGCGAGTGCGATCCGCTGGCGCTGCCCGCCGGAGAACTCGTGGGGGTAGCGGTCCGCCATGTCGGGCTCGAGACCCACCTGCGCGATCACCTCGCGCACGCGGGCTCGGTGGTCGCCCTCGATGCCGAGTGCCCACAGGGGCTCGCCGACGATCTGTCCCGCCGACATGCGGGGATCGAGGGACGCGTAGGGATCCTGGAACACCAGCCCCGTCTCTCGGCGCAGCCAATGCAGCGACTTCGCGGAGGCGGACGCATCCACCGTTCGGCTATCGATGCTCACCGTGCCCGCGGTCGGACGGTCGAGCCCCAGCAGTAGACGGATCAGTGTGGACTTGCCGGATCCGGATTCGCCGATGATGCCGACCGACGAGCCTTCGATGACATCCAGGTCGGTCGGCGCGAGGGCGGTCTGCGTACGGGTGCGCTCGAAGGTCGATCGCTTCGGCACGAAGAAGTCGCGGCTCAGCCCGCGTGCCTCGATCAGGCTCACGGCTCACCTCCTTCCGGACGCCAGAGCGTCGCCGTCGCATCGCGCAGCAGCCCCTGCGTGATCGGCGACGTGGGAGCCGTGAGCAGCCGCTGCACGGAGGCGGCTTCGACCACCCGTCCGTGCTCCAGCACGACGCCCTCGATGGCGACCTGGGCGAGCACGGCGAGGTCGTGAGTGATGAACACCAGCGACATCCCCTCCTCCTCGACGAGCGAGAGCAGCAGCGAGAGGATCTCCGCCTGGATGGTCACGTCGAGCGCCGTGGTGGGTTCGTCGGCGATCAGCAGTTTCGGACGGCACGCGAGCGCCATCGCGATCGCCACGCGCTGTCGCTGCCCCCCGGAGAGCTGGTGGGGGTAGCGGTCCACGATCGACGCGGGATCGGGGAGACGCACGCGTGCTGCCTCGGCGATCGCGCGTTCGCGTGCCTCGCGTCGACCGATCCGCTCGTGGATGCGGATGGACTCCGCGATCTGACGGCCCACAGTCCTGATCGGGTTGAGGGCCGTCCGCGGCTCCTGGAACACGATGCCGATGTCATCCCCGCGCAGTCGGGCCAGCTCGCGGTCGGGAAGGCCGATCAGCTCGGTGCCGTTCCAGGTGATGCTCCCGCTCGCGGTCGCACCGTCGGGCAGCAGGCCGAGCACGGCCAACGCCGTGAGTGACTTGCCCGATCCGGATTCACCGATCAGGCCGACGCGGGCGCCGTCCGGCACATCGAAGGAGATGCCGTCGACGACAGGGCGTCCGTCGATCTCGATGACCAGATCCTGCACGGAGAGCGTCATGCGACCACCGCCGGGATGTGGGTCTCGGCGGCGCGGTGGCGCAGCGTCGGGTCGGTCGCCTCGCGCAGCCCGTCGCCGAGCAGGTTCAATGCGAGCACCGTGATCGTGATCGTGAGGCCGGGCCAGATCACCGACAGCGGATGCACGCCGATGTAGCGCTGCAGGTCGGCGAGCAGGATTCCCCAGCTCGGCTCGACCACGGATGCCCCGAAGCCGAGGTACGACAGTCCAGCCTCTGCCAGCACGGCCACCGCCATCGACCACGACAGCTGCACGATGAACACGGGGGCCACGTTCGGCAGCAGGTGCCGCAGGAGGCTCTGTGTGGGAGTGAGCCCCGAGGCCTTCGCCGCCAGCACGAAGTCGCTCTGCTGCACGCGGCGCAGCTCGGGTCGCGTGACACGGGCGATGTTCACGCCGAACCCGATGCCGACAGCCCAGATGACGACCCACAGCGATCCGCCCCAGACCGAGGAGATCATCATGGCGATCAGCAGGACGGGGAAGGCGATGAGGATGTCGACGAAGACCGCGACCGTCTCACGGATCCACCGGACGGTGAGGGCGCCGAGCGCAGCCAGGGCGATGCCGATCACGGTGGCGACGATGCCGGCGCCGACGCTGACGAACACGGCCGTGCGAGAGCCGGCCATGATGAGGCTGAGGATGTCGCGCCCGGTGTCATCGGTGCCCAGCAGATGCGGCCAGCTCGGGGGAAGCCAGCGATCGCCGATGTCGGAGGACTGCGGATCGAACGGCGTCCAGAACGCCGACACGATCGCGGTCACCGCGATCACGGCGACGACGATGAGCCCGAATCGGCCGGTGGCGGTCTGCCAGAGTCGGCGGAGCCAGAGGGGGGTCATGCGGCCTCCCTCTGTCGGGGATCGATCGTCCGGTGCAGCAGGTCCACGAGGAATCCCACCACGAGGACGAAGCCGGTCAGCACAAGTAGCTCGCTCTGCACCTTGATCAGGTCGCGGGTGCCGACGTCGGCGACCAGCATCCGCCCGATGCCCGGGAGCGTGAACAGCTGTTCGATCACGACGGAGCCGACGATGATGCCGGCGACCTGCAGTCCCAGCACCGTGATGATGGAGAGTCCCACCGCGGGGATGCCGTGCTGGATGAGGGCGCGTGTGCGAGTGAGTCCCTTCGCGGCGGCGGTGCGCACGAAGTCCTGCCCTGCCGCCTGCAGCGTGGCGCTGCGCACGAAGCGCATGAGCATGGCGCCCTCGACGATGCCGATGGTCAGCGCCGGCAGCAGCAGCGATTCGATGGCCTTGCCCGGAGTCGACCATCCGGTGCGCGGGAATCCCTGTGGTGGCAACCAGCCCAACCAGACGGAGAACACGACGATCAGCATCATTCCCGCCCAGACGACCGGTACGGCGGCCAGTGCCTGCGCGCCGACGCTGAGGGCGGTACCCCCGCGGCGGCCGCGCAGGATCGCGGCGAGGACGCCGAACGGCACCGCGATCAGCACGGCGATGAGCAGCGACATGATGCCGAGCGGCACCGTGACCTGCGCTTTGAGGAACAGCTCCTCGCCGACCGACGCGCCGGAGAGGAGCGAGGTGCCGAGGTCACCGCGGAGGATGCCGCTGATCCAGTCGGTGTACTGCGCGAGCAGCGGCTGGTTCAGACCCAGCGATTCCCGCAGCGCCTCGACTTCGGCGGGGGAGGCCTGCGTGCCGGCGATCAGCTGCGCGACATCGCCGGGGAACACGCGGAGGGTGAGGAAGATGAGCACGCTCGACACGAGGAGCCCTGCAATGAGCAGGGCTCCTCGGACGAGCGCATAGCGGATCACGAAGTGGCGACCGCTGCTTACTTCTCGGCCGACACGGTGACGTCGGCGAGGTTGATGCGCGAGTTGATCGAGTCCTTCGGGAATCCGGAGACCGTGGGGTCGACGGCCGTGATGGTCTCGCCGTTGTACAGCCAGTCGGCGGCGTGGTCCTCGGAGACGATGCGAGCGGCCTTCTCGAGGAGATCGGCGGACTTGTCGGGGTCCACCTCCGCCTGCGCCTGCGAGTACAGGTCCTGCACCTCGGCGTTGTCGTAGCCGAAGTAGTAGTCCGGGTTGGCGAAGTTCCCGAAGTCGCGCGGCTCGACGTGCAGCACGAAGCTCAGGTCGTAGTCGTGGTTCGTGTAGACGTCTTCGAGCCAGGTCGGGAACTCGACCGAGTCGACCTTGAGCGTCACTCCGACCTTGTTGAAGTCGGAGATGAGCACCTTCGGCACGGTCGTCCCGTAGAACGACGGGATGGTCAGGGTGAGCTCGAGGTCTTCCTGTCCGGCCTCGGCCAGCAGCTCCTTGGCCTTCTCGGGGTCGTACGAGATGACGTCCGAGAGGTCTTCGTACCCAGGGTCGAGCTCGGGGATCGGGCCGTACAGCGGGGTTCCCGCGCCGACCGCCTCGATCAGTGCGTCGTGGTCGATCGCCAGTCGGAGCGCCTCGCGCACGCGGACGTCGTCGAGCGGAGCCTTCTTGTTGTTGAAAGCCAGCGTCGCCTTGTCGGTCGTGCGGCCCTTGGTCAGGGTGAAGTCGCCCTCGAGCTGGGAGGCGAGGTTCGGGTCGACGGCGGTGAGCACCTGCACATCCCCGGCCAGCGCGGCGTTCACGCCCGCGGTGAAGTCAGGGATGTACTGGAACTCGACCTCGGCAACGCCGGCCTTCTCGCCCCAGTAGTCGTCGTTGCGCGCGAAGGTGATCGTGCTGCCCTTGTTCCAGCGCGTGAGCGTGAAGGGGCCGGTGCCGTTCTCCGCCGTCTTGAGGTCGGTGGCGTCGTCGGTCTTGAACACGAGCCCGGCGGGGCCGGTCAGCGCGAACAGGAAGTTCTGGTTCGGCTCGGAGAGCTCGATCTCGACCGTCGTCGCATCCGGGGCCGTGATCGAGGTGACGGACGCGAACTCCGCGTTGCCCTGCACGGTCTCGTCGGTGCGCACGGCCTCGTAGGACGAGACGACATCGGCAGACGTCAGCGGGCTGCCGTCGTGGAACGTGATGCCGTCGTTGAGGGTGAAGGTGTAGGTGAGGCCGTCGTCGGAGACCGTGTAGTCGGAGGCCAGGCGCCCCTCGATCTCGTTCTCCTGCGTGCGGGTGACCAGGCCCTCGTAGATGTTGTCGATCAGGATCTGCTCGATCGCTGCCCCGCTGGTGTGGCGGATGTCGAGGTTGGTGGGCTCGAGCACGAGGCCGACCTGCAGAGTGGCGTCGGGGTCGGGGGTGCCGGTGGACGTGGCGGCCGGCTCAGGGGTACCGGAGCAGGCGCTCAGGATCACGGCTGTGGCCGCGAGCGCGGAGATCAGCGCGAGACGACGGGTGCGTCGGAACATGGACATTTCCTCTCGGTGCGGCAGGTGCTGTGTGCCGGTGGGTCGAGCCTAGGGATCAGTGGGCGGGGGGAGAGCAGACGATGGAATGGAACGTCACAAAGCGGAGCGCGCTGACGCGGTTGCGATGAGTGCCGCCAGCTCCCGCGGTGCGGTCTCCTGCACGTTGTGCGTCGCGTCGATGACGATGACGTGAGCGGCCGGCAGACGCTGCTGCAGCTCCGCGGCATCTGTTTCGTTCACGAAGCCGCGCGTTGCGCGCACCAGGGTGAGCGGAGCAGTCACACCGGCGAGGTCATCCCAGCCGGTCTCGTGCAGCACGGACGGGGCAGCCTCGGAACCGGGGGCGTGCGCGGAGAGCGCCTGCGCGGCGAGGTGGGCGAAGTGGTGCTTCCATTCCACCCGGCCGTCGGGGCGCACGCGGGTGTTCAGGAAGACGCCGCGCTCGGTGTCCGGCCGCGTGCCGCCGAAGCCGAGCGAGATGGCCCGGTCGACGAGCTCGTCGCGCGTCGCGAAGTCGGTCGGACCGGCGTAGAACTCTCGCAGTGCAGCGGGTCCGGCCGAGGTGTCGATGCCCGGGGTGATGTCGACCACCACGAGCTCGGCGACGAGGTCAGGGCGGGCGGACGCGAGGGCGGCGCCGGTGAGCCCGCCGAGGGACTGTCCGACGACGAGCTGCGGTGCGGTCGTCCACGTGTCGAGGGCGCGGGCGACGTCGGCAGCCAGCGCGCGCGGGGTGTAGTCGAGGTCGTCGCGCCATGAGGAGTCGCCGTGGCCCGCGAGGTCGATCGCGAGGAGCGGCTGCTGCGCGGCGAGCGCCGTGGTGTCCCAGGTGTGGGCGTTGAGTCCGGCCCCGTGGAGGAGGGTGACACGCGGAGCGTCCGTGCCGAAACGCAGAGCGCTCAGGCTCCGTCCATCCGGGAGGGAGAGAGTCAGTCGCTCGACCGGGGGCACGGGAACGCCCAACGCGTCGGCCTGTGCGGGAAGATAGCTGAACTCAGTGATGTCGATCGCCACGTGGATATTCTGCGCCCGTTTCCCGCCGGGTCGGAAATGCGGGAGCAATGTGACAATTGATTACGGCCTGTTTCTTTGCGTGATGATTACTCGAGTGAGTTTCAAGCTCGCATTCTGCATTTTTCCGCAACGGGCGCATCCGCCTCAGGGCGCTGACGCGGCGAATATCATGGAGACATGAGCGAGACGCGAGTGCACCTGTCCAAGACCGAGCCGACCGCGTACCAGGCGCTCGACGCTTTCTCGCGCACCGTCGGGGAGATCTGCGCGGCGAACGGGATCGATGAGCGTCTCAAGGAGCTGGTGATGATCCACTGCTCCCAGCTGAACGGATGCGCGTTCTGTGCTCGGATCCATGTGGATCGCGCGCTCGCCGCCGGTGTCGACACCGACACCCTCACCCAGGTTCCGACGTGGCGGGAGAGCGGGGTGTTCAGCGAACGCGAGCGCGCGGCGCTGGAGCTCGCCGAGGCGTTCACGTTCATCGCCGACGAGGGCGTATCCGACGAGGTGTACGACAGGGTCGGGAGCGTCTTCACCGAGAAGGAGTACGCCGCGCTGAGCTGGGCCTGCGTCTCGATCAATGCGTTCAACCGCATCGTCATCGCGGGACGGTACCCGGTTCCGCCGCGCACGCCGCAGGCGCAGGCATGACGATCCTCGACGTCGGCGGTGTCACCAACGTCCGAGACGTCGGCGGAATCCCCGCGGCCGACGGGCGGATCCGTTCCGGAGTGCTGTTGCGCTCCGGCCAGCTCTCCGGTGCGACGACGGCAGGTGCCGCCGAGTTGCGCGCCCGCGTGCGCCACATCGTCGATCTGCGCGACGGGGAGGAGGTCGCCGCCGAGCCGTCGGAGATCGATGGCCCCGATACCACGCACTTGCCGCTGTTCCTCGGATCGGTCCGGTCGTTCTTCGAGTCGGACACGAGTCTCGATGACCTCTACCTGCACCTGCTCGAGGAGAGCAGCGAGCGCCTCGTCGATGCGATCCGCATCATCGCGGCGGGGGAGCCGACCCTCGTGCACTGCACGGTGGGCAAGGATCGCACCGGCGTGACCGTCGCTCTAGCCCTCTCGGCGGTGGGGGCCGAGCGGGAAGCGGTGATCGCCGACTACGCCCTCACCGAATCGCAGCTCCCTGCGCAGCGGTCGCAGCGCATCGTCGAGTACCTTCGGACGCAGCATCCGGATGCCGTGCATGCCGTCGCACTCGCGACGCAGTCGCCTGCTCCGGTGATGCGGCGTCTGCTGGAGCAGGTCGATGAGCGATGGGGCTCGGCCGCCGGCTACCTGCTCGCGCACGGGCTGCGTCAGGACGAGCTGGATGCCCTCACCGCGACCCTGGTCGAGCCTGCAGAGGATTCACAGCGCTGACCCGCTCACCAAGGTTAGGCAAGCCTTCACTTGGTGTACGATGGTTGCACCATGGAAACCTCTCTCGATGTCCGCAGCACGCGCGCTGAGCGCCGTGCCGCTCGTCGACGTGCTCACCACCTGGTGACGGCCGATGAGCACTCGCTCGCCGAGCTCGAGGTCTTCCTGGCGACTCTGCCGTTGTGCGCATCCGGACGGATCTTCATCGAGGTTCCCGAGGCCGGCGACATCGGCGTGATCGACGCGCCGGGGCGCATGACGGTGACCTGGCTCGCTCGCTCGGCCCGCAGCGGCGCTCCGGGGTCCGGTCGCTCCTGCGCACCGGGAGAGGCTCTCGCCCGCGCGACCTGCGCCTGGGCCGACGAGATGCTGTGCGACGACGAAGACGGCACCGAGACGCACGTCACGCTCCTGGGCGGATACCTGGGAACGGCCGACATCGTCGACCATCTGACCTCGACGCTCGGCATCGAGGCCGGAACCATCCACGCGCCGGAGCGCTTCGGGCTGCTGCCGTCGGAGCGCTGAGTCCTCAGCGCGTGCGACGCACGTAGTTGCCGTCCTCCAGTCCCGCTTCGATCTCGAAACGGTTGCGAAGCGGGTCGCGTCCGGCGAACAGATACAGCACCGGCATCAGGAAGCCGTAGCGCAGCCACTGCGCCTTGTGCACGGCCTCATGGCGCAGCACGGCATCGGTCGGTTGCGCATCGCCGGTGAGGAAGCAGCCGCCGACGCAGACGCCTCCGCGATTGAAGGTCCACTCCGGCATGCCTCGGAACACCCAGAGTCCCGCCCGGCGCTCCACCGGACCGGTCGACCAGATCGCGCCCCAGATCCATCCGACGGACGTTCCCCACCAGTAGCCGACGCGGCTGAGGGGTGAGCGCAGCAGGAAGGACGGGATGCGACGGTCGAATCGTCGACCGCGTGCCAGGGCTTCGTCGGCTGCCGGGCGCCAGTCCACGCTCACGCGACAGCCCCGACGAGGCGCAGGAGCGCGCCGAGGTCGTCCACTGCGTCGACGGGAGAACGGGGGGCGAAACCGGCGATCGTCGCGCCGGCGAGCGGGACCTCTTCGCGCAGACGCCGGATGGCCGCGCTCAGGGCTGACGGGGACAGGCCGAAGGGTGCGGGGGAGGAGACCCCCGAGAAGTCGGCGGGATCGAGCACATCGACGTCGATGTGCACCCAGACACGGCTGGCGCCGGTCGCGCGCACGGCGGTGGCGAGGGCGCCGGGGTCGTCGAGATCCGAGACGGAGAGGTTGGTGAATGAGGCGATCTGCTCGACTTCGGCGTCGTCGAGGGTGCGCATGCCCACGGTCACGATCCGCCCGCGGCCGACCCCCGGAGAGAGCGCGAGCTGCTCCTCTCCGTCGCCCAGGAGCGCACGCAGTGCCATCCCGGAGAACGCGCCGGAGGGTGAGGTGTCAGGGGTGTGCATGTCGGCGTGCGCATCGCACGACACCACCGCGAGGTCGTCGGTGCCGCCGGGGAGCGTATCGAGCGCCGCGACCGTCACGCTGCAGTCGCCGCCGATGACGACCGTGTCGGTCGTGATGTGAGACGCGATCTCCTCCCGCGTGCGCAGCAGCGCGCTGAGGCGGCGGACGCCGGTGCCGAGCGATTCGCCGGCCTCGACCGGCACATCGAGAACGGTCGTCGCCGCGCGGGGGAGATCGCCGGCGATGGCGGACGCGCCGTCGACGAGGAGCATTGCGCGCGGCGCCGGTGAGCCCTGCCACTGCGGGACGACGAGGAATCGCACCATGGGTGCCTCCGGGGGGGGGGGGGGGGGAAGCGCTGATGCCCCGGACGCCGGGTCCGGGGCATCGGCAGGGGGGTCAGGAACCTTCGATGGCCGTGCGCGGCGCGGTGCTGCCGGCCTTCAGCTCGGCCAGACGGGCCTCGACCTCGGTCAGTTCGCCGAGGTCCTCCAGGCTCTCGAACTGGGCATCGAGGCTCGACGCCGCGAGCTCGATCTTGCCCTGGGCGATGGCCTCCTGGCGCCGGACCTTGTCTTCGAAACGGCCCAGCTCGCTGGTGGGGTCGAGCACGTTGATCGAGCCGACAGCATCCTGCACCTTGGTCTGCGCCTCGGCGACCTTGGCACGGGCGAGGAGCTCGCTGCGCTTGTTCTTGAGCTCGACCAGCTTGTCCTTCATGCCGTTGAGGCCGCTCTTGAGCTTGTCGACGATCTCGGTCTGCGCGGCGATCTGCGGCTCGGCGCTGGTCGCCTCGCGCTCAGCGCTGATCTGGCGCTGCAGAGCGATCTTGGCGAGGTTGTCGAACTTGTCCGCGTCGACGGTGTCGCCGCTCTTGCGCATCTCGTCGGCCTTGCGGCTGGCGGCCAGCGCCTTGTTGCCCCATTCGGTCGCGGACTGCACGTCTTCCTCGTGGTCGCGCTCGAGCAGACGCAGGTTGCCGATCGTCTCGGCGATCGCGGACTCGGCGTCGGCGATGCTGTTCGTGTAGTCGCGAACGAGCTGGTCGATCATCTTCTGCGGGTCCTCCGCAGAGTCCAGAAGGGAGTTGATGTTCGCTCGGACGAGCGTGGAGATACGCCCGAAGATGGACTGCTTGGTCATGGGTGATTCCTTTCAGATGGTCTGAGTCGAAGTCTGCGTGATGTGTCTATGAAGTTCAGAAGCGTCCCCCTCCGGAACGGCCGCTGCGGCCTCCGCCGGACCGGCCCCCTCCGCCGAAGCCGGAGCTGCGGAAACCGCCGCCACCGCTCGAACGCCAGCTGCTGCTGCGCGACGAGGAGCGACCGCCGCCTCCGCCGCCGGAGAGGAGTCCGCCGATGATGCCGCCCAGGATGTCGCCGCCGATGCCGGATCCGCCCGAGCTGGACCCTCCGCCGAACGGGCCCGTGCCCCAGCCGCTGTCGTCATAGCCGCGCGAGTTGTATGCGGAGACGTCCGCGGACGCGGCAGCGATCGCCTGTCGGGCGAGGTCGAGCGCCCTCGTCGCCTCGGTCAGAGCAGCCTCGGGAGAGGTCTCACGCAGGCTCAGCGCCTGGGTGAGACTCGCGTCGGCCTGGGAGAGACGCGTGCGGGCGGTCGACCCCACCGTGCCGCGGCGCGTCTCGATGAACTCCCGTCCCGTGCGGATCTCGGACCCCGCCTGGGCCAGGGTCTGCTCGAGCATCTGCTGCGCCCGGCGCGCCCGGTCGACACTCTCGCGCCCCTGGGCGATGGCCGCATCGATCTGCGTGTTGGCCGCGGTCAGGGCATCGAAGGCCCGCTGTGGATTCCGGGGCGCCACGGTGAGGTCGGACTGCGCCCGTTGGAGTTGCTGGAGCGTGGATGACGCGGCGGCGGCCAGGGAGCCCTGGACATCGGGAAGCTGCTGCGCGGCCGCGACGTCGGTCTGCAGTTCGGCGACGAGCGCCTGAGCCTGCGCCTCGATGGCCGCAAGGTCTGCTCCCAGTGCGGAGATCGCCTGCACGAGCTGGGTGGCCTGGGCGACCGACTGCTCGGCGGTGCGGATCGCGAAGGCAGCCTCACCGGACTTCCCCGCGGCGATGGCCTGTGCTGCGGCGTCGATCGACCGATCCGCGAGGGCAGCGCGCTCCTGCGCCTGCGCGGGATTGTCGGCCACCGTGGTCAGGGCCGCGGGATCGTAGGCGGCGACCAGTGTCGCGAACGCGGCGGGTGCGCTGGCGAGGAGGGGCTGCAGCGCTGCGCGCTCGGCCCTTACCCGCTCCAGCTCTTGCGGAGCGTTCTGCTCCAGCTTGCGGAG
The DNA here is from genome assembly GCF_044743625.1 of Microbacterium sp. NPDC087591. NCBI lineage: Bacteria > Bacillati > Actinomycetota > Actinomycetes > Micrococcales > Microbacteriaceae > Microbacterium > Microbacterium sp. NPDC087591. Next base: position 122,230 of record NZ_JBIUWU010000001.1, on the reverse strand, counting down.
CTCGTCGAACGCCTCGGTGTTGTCGTCGAGGACGTCGTCGATCTCCTCAGCGATCCGGATGATGCGGATGTGCCAGGCGCGCCGATCCTGGACCGTGTCCTCGATCTCGTCGTCGAGCTTCTGCTTGAGGTCGAACGCCTCCGACATCTTCGTCTTCGCCGCCTCCACGACATGCGTGAACTCGGCGGTCGCGGCGTCGCCGAACTGGGCGATCGCGAACCCGAGCTCCTCACGGCTGGACGTGATCGCGTCGTCGGCCTGCACGAGCGCAAGACCGGCCTGCGTCGCCACCTGGTCGTCGGTGAGCGTGGAGAACGGGTCGTTCGGGTCGGGGGTCTCGGGCATGGCTCCGCGCTTGCGGATCTCGGCCGCACGACGTCGACGGCGCACCAGGGCGATGATCACCCAGAGCAGGAGTGCGAGGGCGATGATCGCGAGGATGATCAGGAACACCTGCAGGGCACCGGCGCCGCCATCGCCCTGGATCTCATCCGCCGCGAGGATGATGGCCCCTGACCAGTCGTTCTGCGCGAGCAGCGGCTGGATCTTCTGCTCGACGTCGTCGAGCTTGCTCCCGCTGAGCGGTCCGCCCTCCGCCGCGGAGATGTAGTAGCTGCGTTGATCGACCGCGATGGCCAGCAGATACTGCTCGGGGCCGAGGTTGTTGTTCTCCGCGACCGTGTCGGCCCACTCGATCCGATCGCTCGGAGAGGCGAATTCGTCGACGAGCACCACGAACAGGTCCGATGTGGAGTTCTCGGTGAGCTCCTGGAGCCGTGCCTCGACGGCCGTCGTCTCGTCTGCGCTCAGGACGCCCGCGCTGTCGGTGACGTACCCGGAGTCGAGCGTCAGCGGGTCCGTGGCCGAAGCGGCGGTGGCGCTCATCGTTCCCGCGAACACTGCTGTCACGACCGCAGCCGCTGCCAGCCACCGAGACCTCATCGTGTTCCCTCCGACTGACCGCCGTACCCCATGTGCCGAGTCTATGCACAGACCCCGACACGCGACAGCTTCCCGCGGCGGATCGCCGTTCGCCCTCAGCGGAGGCACATACGCTGGAAGGCATGGACGACAGGTACGGATCGGATGTGCTGGCAGCGGGATGGCGCGAGCGCGCCGCGAAGCCGGTGCCGCAGGTGCCCGCCGAGATCGATCTCGTGGTGGAGGTCGCGGACGACGGCTTCTGTGGAGCGGTGACCCGGGTGCAAGGCGGCACCGTGGAGTTGGAGGACCGCCTCGGCCGTAAGCGCCTGTTCCCCCTCGGTGGCGGCTTCCTGATCGACGGCGCGGCCGTGCGCCTGACGGTTCCTGCCGCGGCACCGCAGGGCACGCGTCGTACGGCCTCCGGATCGTTCGTGGTCGCGGACCAGCGCGCCCGCGTGGCGTTGCCCAGCCGCATCCTGGTCGAGGGCAAGCACGACGCGGAGCTCGTCGAGAAGGTGTGGGGTGCTGACCTGCGCGTCGAGGGCGTCGTCGTCGAGTTCCTGCAGGGCGTCGACCTGCTCGACGAACTGCTCGATGCCGAGCCCCCGAGCGCGAAGCGCCGCTACGGGGTGCTGGTCGATCACCTCGTGCCCGGCTCGAAGGAGTCGCGCATCGCCGACGCCGTCGCGCGCGGTCCGCACGGACGGCACGTGCGCATCGTCGGCCATCCGTTCGTCGACGTCTGGCAGTGCGTCACGCCGCGGGCGCTCGGGGTGGCACGCTGGCCGGAGATCCCGCGCGGGACGGACTGGAAGACGGGGATCTGCCGTGCCTTCGGCTGGCCGCACGAGACGCAGGCCGACACCGGGCGGGCGTGGCAGCACATCCTGAGCAAGGTGCACACGTACCGCGACCTGGAGCCTGCGCTGCTCGGTCGCGTCGAGGAGCTCATCGACTTCGTGACGGAACCGCAGGCCTGACCGGCGGTGGCGCGGACGCTGCGGCGTCCCCGGCTACCCTGGAGACATGCCCGAACCCCGCACCTTCCGTGACGAACCGGTGTCCTTCGTGCGCCGGAGCGGCCGGATGTCCGAGGCGCAGGAGCGCGCCTTCACCGAGCTCGCCCCGCACTACCTCCTCGACGTCCCGCGCGACGTCGCCTGGACGTCGGTGCACCCGGAGGCGCGACTCGATCCCGCCGCGGAGTACGCCCGCGACGCCGACCTGTATGTCGAGATCGGTTCCGGTCAGGGGCACGCGATCGTTGCTGCCGCGACCTCGCGGCCGGATGACGACTTCCTCGCGGTCGAGGTCTTCCGTGCGGGCCTCGCTCGCACCATGCTCGATGCCGATCGCGAAGGAGCACGCAACCTGCGCGTGGTCGAGGCGAACGCCCCCGAGGTGCTCTCGTCGTACCTGCCGGAGGCTGCGGCCCGCGAAGTCTGGATCTTCTTCCCCGACCCGTGGCACAAGAAGAAGCACACCAAGCGCCGGCTCGTGCGGTCCGGCTTCGGGGCCACCGCCGCGCGGGCGTTGCGCGACGGCGGGCTGTTGCGCCTCGCCACCGACTGGGAGGACTATGCGCTGCAGATGCGCGACGTGCTCGACGCGGATCCGCTGTTCGAGCGGGCCTTCGACGGCGAATGGGCGGAGCGGTTCGACGGTCGCGTGATGACCGCGTTCGAGCGCAAGGGCATCGCGAAAGGTCGAGACATCCGCGATCTGACCTACCGGCGCCGCCCGCGCGCATGAACGACGTGCGCAGCGCGACGGCGGTCTGGCCGGGCATCGCTCCCGCGATCCTCGTGTGCGCCGCGGCGCCCGCGTTCTTCGTGCTGGAGATCCCCTGGCTCGGGTGGGCGCTGCTGGCGCTCGGCATCGCGGCGGCCTGGTGGATGGAGCGCGGACGTGTGAGGGCGCCCGGTCCTTCGCTGACCCGCGACCTCTCCTTGATCGCGATCGGTCTGCTGATCGTGAGCGTGATCCCGCTGGCGGCCGAGCTCGACAACCTGGCGATGCTGCGCTTCACGCTCGCGCTCGGGGGAGCGGTCGCCGTGCCCTACGTAGTGTCCCGGTACCTGTACCGCGACCGTGCCATCGGCTTCCCGTGGCGTACCCACCGTCGTTGGGGGCGTCTGCAGTGGGGATGGCTGGTGGCCGTCCTGCTGCTGGGCTGGCTGATCCTGCCCTTCTACTTCATCACCAGCGGGGTCTACCAGAACTGGCCGGTCGTCGACACCCCGGACCTGATCGCCCGCCTGTTCGTGGGAGTGGGAGCGGTCGGCATCTGGGATGAGCTGTTCTTCATCTGCACCGTCTTCGCGCTGCTGCGTCGGCACTTCCCGGATGCGCTCGCGAACGTGCTGCAGGCGATCGTCTTCGTGTCGTTCCTCTGGGAGCTCGGCTACCGGGAGTGGGGACCACTGCTGACGATCCCGTTCGCGCTGCTGCAGGGGTTCATCTTCCTGCGCACACATTCGCTGGCCTATGTGGTCACCGTGCATCTGCTGTTCGATGCGGTCGTCTTCGCCGTGCTGGTGCACGCCCACAATCCCGGCCTGCTGCCGATCTTCCTGGTCTAGGTCGGTCGCTCCGGACGCGCCGCGCGCATCCAGGTTTGCTGTGCAGCACGTCGGCGCGGGACAATCAGCACATGCTCATCGTCGGTCTCGTCCTCGCCGCGGCTGCTGCCGCGTTCCACGTGTTCATCTTCGCGCTCGAGTCGCTGAAATGGACCGAGCCGGAGACGAGGAAGATCTTCGGCGTCGCGAGCGAAGCGGATGCCGTGACGATGAAGGCTCTCGCCTTCAATCAGGGCTTCTACAACCTGTTCCTCGCATTGACTGCCCTGCTCGGCATCGGTCTGACGATCGTCGGCTTCGCGACCGTGGGTCTGACCCTCGTCTTCGCCGGCACCGGCATGATGGTCGCCGCAGCCCTGGTGCTCGTGCTGTCCGACCCCACCAAGCTCCGCGCCGCCGCGATGCAGGGAACGCTGCCGCTGCTCGCGGTCATCGCGACCGCTGTCGGCGTCGCGATCGGCTGAACGCTCCGGGCGCTCAGTCGCGGATCACCGCGGCGACCGCGCTCACCTCGATCAGCGCGCCGGGCACGGCCAGCCCGGCGACGAGTGCGGTCGTCACCAGCGGCGGCGCTCCCTCGCGGGCGAGCGTCGACGCCACCGCGCCGTAAGCCGCACGCAGGTCGGCATCCTGATGGATCAGCACCGTCCAGCTGATCACGTCGTCGAGCCCCGCCCCGACGGCGTCGAGTGCGACTCTGGCGTTCTCGACGGCGCGAAGCGACTGCTCCGCCGCATCGTCGGAGATGAGGGCGCCGTTGTCATCGATGCCGTTCTGCCCGCCGACATAGATGGTGGTCGCGCCGGGAGGAACGACCGCGACGTGGCTGAACGCGGGACTGACGACGAGCCCTGGCGGTTGCATGAGTGCGATATCCATGCGGAGAGTGTGCGCCGGGCCTCGGACATCCGCAAGCGACCGCGTGTGCCCCGCCGAGCACGCAGAAGAAAAGGGCCGCCCGCGTACGGACGGCCCTTCCGATCACACGATCAGAACCGCACGAGCACCTTGCCGACGCGACCAGGCGTCTTGCTGAGACGCACGGCGTCGGCGATGTCTGCGGCGTCGAACACCCCGGCGACCGGTAGCGTCAGCGTCCCGTCGGTGACGCGCTGGATCAGTTCTCCGAACAGGGCTCCCCGCGTGGCGGCATCGAGCTGCTGGATGACCTTGCTGCCCCAGAAGCCCTTGACGATGGTCTGCTTGAAGATCACATCGGAGGAGGCGATCTCCATGACGGGAGAGTTCATCGCTCCGAAGGCGACGAGTGTGCCACCCTCGCTGAGCAGCGAGAGCACGTCGCCGGAGGCCGAGCCGCCGACCGAGTCCACGCCGGCGACGATCGGTGCGCCGCCTGTCAGACGTGCGGCCTGCTCGCGCCAGTCGTCCTGATCGGTCGAGATGACGTTCTCGATGCCCTGGGCGCGCAGCTCTTCGACGCCCTCGGCGCGGCGTACCAGTCCGAGGACGTGGACACCGCGGGCGGCGCCGAGCTGCGCGAGCATACGTCCGACGGCGCCGTTCGCTGCGTTCTGGACGATCCAGTCGCCCTCGTTCACGTCGAGGAACTGCAGCAGGCTGATCGTGCTGAACGGCATCGAGACGAGCTGGGCAGCGCTCTCATCGGAGAGCGCGTCCGGGACCGGGATGAGTCCGGCAGCGTTCGCCACGATGTACTCAGCCCAGGCGCCGAAGGTGCCGCCGGTCGCGACGCGCTGCCCGACGGTGAGGTGTTCGACGCCCTCGCCGAGTGCGTCGACGATGCCGAGCGCCTCGGTGCCGGAGGCCGCCGGGAGCTCGGGCTTGTAGCCGTAGGTGCCGCGGACGGTCCAGATGTCATGGTTGTGGATGGGGGAGAGGACGATACGCAGGCGGACCTGCCCTGCTCCGGGTTCCGGAACGGGGCGCTCCTCGACCGCAAGGACGTCTTCGGCTTCGCCGAACCGGGAATGGATGAGTGCACGCATGATGAGGTTCCTATCCTTCGCGAGATCAGTCGTCTGACACGGTGATCGCGACGTCGATGTTGCCGCGCGTCGCGTTCGAGTACGGGCACACCTGGTGCGCGGCGTCGGCGAGCGCCTGCGCCTGCTCGTGCGGAAGCTCGGGGATGACCACCTCGAGCTCGACCGCGAGTCCGAATCCGCCGGCGCCGTTCGACCCGATCTGCACGCGGGCGCCGACCGAGCTGTGGTCGATCTTCACCTTCTGTGCGCGAGCGACGGACTGCAGTGCGGAGTGGAAGCATGCGGCATATCCGGCGGCGAAGAGCTGCTCGGGGTTCGCCCCGTCGCCGCTGCCGCCCATCTCCTTCGGGATCGCGAGATCGAACTCGACGCGACCGTCGTCCGTGGCGACGTGTCCGTTGCGGCCGGCGCCGGTGGCGAGGGCTTCTGCGGTGTAGAGAGCTTCCATTGAGGGATTTCCTTCCGGGAGGGTGGTCATTCGCCGGCGCGCGGCGCGGTGGCGCCGGCGACGGACGTCGAGGTGCCGCTCTGGAGCAGAGCGGTCAGTTCGTGGAGTTCTGTGATGAGCCGTCGGCGGTGCGCATCATCGCGGATGCCGGAGAGCAGCGCGATCTGTGCGGGGATCTTCGCCAGGTCGGTGCGGAGCGCCTGGCCGGCTGCCGTGAGCTGCACCATGACGACCCGCTCATCCTGGGGGCTGCGCGTCTTGGCCACCAGGCCCGCCTGCTCGAGGCGGCGCACAAGAGGGGAGAGCGTTCCGGAGTCGAGCTGCATGGCGTCCCCCAGAGAGCCGATCGTCTGCTCGCCCTCGTGCCACAGGATGGCGAGCACCAGGTACTGCGGATACGTCAGTCCCCAGGGGGCGAGCAGGGCGCGATACGCCTGCGTGGTGGCGCGGGCGGCGGAGTACAGCGAGAAACACACCATCTCATCGGTCACGGCCATGAGTTAAGTATTGCACGCGATTGAGTTGTGCACAATTTAATTGAATTCTTCCGGACGGCTCTGCTGGTGCGCCGGCCGGACGCGTCGATACAGTGAGCGCATGGAGGCCACAGTGTCGGTGACGGATGAAGACGAGACGGATGCCGACCCTCGCACCGGGCTCTCCTCCGCTCAGGTCGCTCGACTGACCGCGGCGGGAGAGACGAACGCATTCACGGGCGACTCCAGCAGAAGCGCCTGGAACATCGTCCGCGCGAACGTCTTCACCCTCTTCAACGGCATCGTCGGAGCCTGTTTCCTCGTGCTGTTGCTCCTCGGACGCTGGCAGGATGCGCTGTTCGGTCTCGCCGCGTTCGGCAATGCGATCATCGGGTGCTGGCAGGAGTTCCGTGCCAAGGCGTCCCTCGACCGTCTGGCGCTGCTGAACGCCCCCCGCGCACGGGTGCGGCGAGAGGGGCAGGAGATCGAGATCGCCCCGGCGGAGGTCGTGCGCGGCGACATCCTGATCCTGCGGGCCGGGGACCAGGTCACCGCCGACGCCGTGGTGCTGGAGCACCGCGCGCTCCAGATCGACGAGTCGATGCTCACCGGTGAATCGGACGCGGTCGACAAGGAGGAAGGCGCTGACGCGCTGTCCGGCTCGATCGTCGTGGCGGGCGATGGCGTCGCCCGGGCGATCCGAGTCGGTGCGGACTCCTACGCCAACAAGTTCGCGGCGGAGGCGAAGCGGTTCTCACTGGTGGCCTCGGAACTGCGCACCTCGGTCGACCGCGTGCTGAAGTGGGTCGGCTGGGGGATCGGTCCGATCGGACTCCTCGTGCTCAACGCGCAGATGATGGTCGCGGGAGGGTGGGTGTCGGCCTGGCGGAGCGGGACCTGGACCCAGGCGATCGTCAACACGATCTCGGCCCTGACTGCGATGATCCCGCTCGGGCTCGTGCTGATGACCTCGATCGCGTTCGCCGTCGGTGCCGCACGCCTCGCGAGCAGGCAGGTGCTCGTGAACGAGCTGCCCGCGGTCGAGGGCCTCGCTCGCGTCGACGTCATCTGCCTCGACAAGACCGGTACTCTCACCGAGGGTGAGCTGGCCTACCGCGACCTCGAGCGCCTCGATCAGGATGCCGCAGGGTGGGACGACGCACTCGCGTGGTTCGGTGCCGCGCCGGACGCGAATGCCACGGCCCGGTGCCTGCGCTCGCCGTATCCGGTGTCGGCACCGCGCGAGGCCTCCGTGTACATCTCCTTCTCGTCCGCGCGGAAATGGAGCGCCCTCGCGCTCGAGGAGGTCCCCGGCGAGGTCTGGGTGCTCGGCGCGCCGGAGATGGTGCTGGGCGACGTCGCGACGGATGCCGGTACCGCGGTCGGGGAGGCGGTCACGCGGCTCGCGGCGGAGGGGCTTCGCACGCTCGTGCTCGCCGTCAGCCGAGTGCCGTATTCGGTGGCCGCCCAGAAGGCGGAATCCCTGCCGGACGATCTCGCGCCGGTCGCCGTGATCACCTTCAGCGAGAAGGTGCGACCCGACGCGGCGCAGACACTCTCTTACTTCCGGGAGCAGGGCGTGGGGGTGCGGGTGATCTCCGGGGACAACCCGCGCACGGTCGCCGCGATCGCCCGTCAGGTGGGCCTCGAGGTCGGCGACGGCTACGACGCCCACCGTCTCCCCGAGGACGAAGTCGAGCTGAGCGACGTCCTGGAATCGCATACGGTGTTCGGCAGGGTGACACCGGAGCAGAAGAAGCGGATGGTGATCGCCCTGCAAGGCCGTGGGCACACGGTCGCGATGACCGGTGACGGCGTGAACGACGCGCTCGCGATCAAGACGGCCGACATCGGCATCGCGATGAACTCCGGTTCTCCCGCGACGAAGGCCGTCGCCCGACTCGTGCTGCTGGACGGCCAGTTCTCCCACCTCCCCGATGTCGTCGCGGAGGGACGACAGGTGATTGCGAACATCGAGCGCGTCTCGATGCTGTTCCTCACCAAGACGATCTACGCGACGACGCTCGCGGTGCTGTTCGGCATCATGGTGCTGGAGTTCCCGTTCCTGCCGAGGCAGCTGTCGATCACCGATGGGTTGACGATCGGCATCCCGGCCTTCTTCCTCGCGCTGATGCCCAACACCCAGCGATACGTGCCGGGGTTCCTCCGCCGTTCGTTGACGTTCGCGATCCCGGCTGGCCTGGTGATCGCCATCGCTCTCACGGTGTACACGCGGACGGCGATGTCGCTCGGCGTCAGCGAGCCGCAGTTGCGGACCGGCTCCACGATCATCCTCGCTATCGTCGGGATCTGGGTGCTCGCGGTGCTGGCGCGTCCGCTCAACCGCTACAAGGTGCTGGTGGTGGGGGCGATGTTCATCGCGCTGGCGACGCTGTTCACGGTGCCGCTCTCGACCGCGTTCTTCCAGCTCATCGATCCGGGCGAAGAGGCCGCCTACCTGATCGCGATCATCGCCGTCCTCACGGTGCTGGCGATCGAGGTCGTGCGGCTGGTTCACCGCCGCGTGCTCGCGAAGTCAGCGGTCGGCGAAGTGGCGTGAGCCCGGCGGCGCCCACAGCGCCACCAGCAGCAGGGCCTCGACCGCTGCCTGTGCGAAGACCGCCCAATCCCAGTCGGTCGTGGCGGCCGTCACGGCGTGCAGCACGAGCTGGATGGTGAGGTAGATCGTGAGGAGCAGTCGGGCCAGACGGCTGCCTCGACCGACCGCGGCGGCGACGGCGAGCGTGAGCAGCCCGAACAGGATCACGGCGGCGCCGATGAGGGAGACCGGCAGGACGTCCGCATCAGGGACCTGATATCGGCTGAGGAGCACGACGATGCCGAGCAGTGCGTTCGACAGGCCGCTCAGCACCACCAGGATCATGACGACGGTGATGACGACGGGCCGTTTCCGCGGGAGCTGTTCGGTCGCGAGGTCCACGCGCTCACTGTACAAGGCGAGGGGCCGCGGCGAGCGAGTGCACGAAACCGGGTCCCCGAAGCATGGCAACCAGGCTATTACCTAGCTAAGCTAGCGAACATGGATCGCTATCTTCGTCTGCGTTGGGTGGGGCTGGTCTTCATCAGCATCGCGGTGTCGTTGATCATCGTCGACTCGACCATCGTCAACGTCGCCATTCCGGCGATCGTGGCGGACCTGGGCATCACCTCGACCGAGGTGCAATGGGTGCAGGAGGCGTACACGCTGGTGTTCGCCGCGCTGCTGCTCGTCTTCGGAAGCCTGGCCGACCGGTTCGGGCGTCGGCGCGTGATGCTCACGGGCGTCATCCTCTTCGGCGCATCCTCCGTGCTCGCGGCACTCGCGCCCGACGGCGGGATGCTCATCCTCGCGCGCCTCGCGCAGGGTGTCGGAGGCGCCATGATCCTGCCGACGACGCTGTCGATCATCAACGCGACCTTCCGCGGACGCGAGCGCGGCATCGCGTTCGCCGTCTGGGGATCGACCATCGGCGGAATGGCGGCCGTCGGTCCGCTGCTCGGCGGATGGCTGACGACCGCCTTCTCCTGGCGATGGGCCTTCGGCATCAACATCCCGCTCGGCATCATCATCGTGATCGGCGTGCTGCTGACCGTCGCCGAGTCCCGCAGCGACCGCACGGACCGCATCGACGGCGTCGGCGCACTTCTCTCCGTCGTGACGATGGGAAGCCTGGTGTTCGGGCTCATCGAGGGGCGCACTTATGGATGGTGGCTCGTCGACCAGCGTCCGCAGATCGGCGACTGGACCTGGCCGGGGGATCTGTCGCCCATCCCGTTCGCTTTCGCCGTGGCGGTCGCGGGGCTCGTCGCCTTCATCGGCTGGGGTGTGCGCCGCCAACGCAGAGGACAGTCGACGCTGCTCGCGCTGCGACTCTTCTCGATCCGCTCGTTCCGCAACGGCAACATCGCGGCCGGCGTCGTCTCGCTCGGGGAGTTCGGCATCATCCTCGCGCTGCCCCTCTGGCTCCAGTTCGTCCTCGGCTTCGATGCGTTGCAGACCGGACTTCTGCTGCTCGCTCTCGCCGGGGGCTCCTTCGTCGCCAGCGGCGCTGCCGGTGCGTCCAGCGGAAAGATCGCGCCGGTCTGGATCGTCCGTGTCGGCCTCATCGCGGAGATCGTCGGCGTGGCCGGCATCGGCTTCCTGATCGCCCCCGATGCATCGTGGGTGCCGATCGCTCCGTTCCTCTTCATCTACGGTCTCGGCGTGGGACTCGCCACCGCGCAGCTCACCGGTGTCGTGTTGGCGGATGTGCCGGTCGCCGACAGCGGCGCGGCGTCGGGCACCCAGTCGACCTCACGCCAGTTGGGAGCAGCCCTCGGCGTCGCGATCCTCGGCACCGTGCTGTTCAGCAGCACCGCCGGCATCCTCTCCTCGGCGCTCGATGAGCGAGGCCTGCCCGCCGCGCAGCGGGATCAGGTCGTCTCGGCCGTGGTCGACAGCGCAGGGGCAGCGATCTCGGGGCTCGAAGCGAACCCGCAGACAGCAGACATCGCCGCCGACGCGAAGGCCGCCTTCTCGGACGGCACCCGTTACGCCGCGTGGTCGGCTGCCGGCTTCCTGGCGCTCGGCCTGCTCTCGACGATCTCGCTCGGTGCGACCGCGAGTGTTCGCCGCGAGGAGGACACCCCGAGCGCGAGGTGAGATCGAGAGGCGCAGCCCGCGTGCCCGGCCGAGCCTCAGCAGCCGGAGGCTACACTCGACCGATGCCTGCCACCCCGAGCGATGTGACCGACCCGTTCGTCCGCGTTCGTGGTGCCAAGGAGAACAACCTCCGCAACGTGGACGTCGACGTGCCGCGCGACAGCATCGTCGCGTTCACCGGAGTCTCCGGATCGGGTAAATCCTCGCTCGCCTTCGGCACCATCTTCACCGAGGCGCAGCGCCGCTACCTCGAATCGGTCGCCCCGTACGCGCGGCGTCTCATCCAGCAGGGCCACGATCCGCATGTCGACTCGATCACCGGCCTCCCGCCGGCGGTCGCGCTGCAGCAGCGGCGCGGTGCCCCCAGCGCCCGGTCGAGCGTCGGCACGGTCACCACGCTCTCGAACTCCCTGCGGATGCTCTTCTCGCGTGCGGGGACCTTCCCTGAAGGATTCACGACGCGGCTGGACTCCGACGCGTTCTCGCCGAACACGGCAGCCGGTGCATGTCCGGAATGCCACGGAATCGGTGTCGCGCACAGCGTCACCGAGGACTCCCTCGTTCCCGACCGGTCTCTCAGCATCCGCGACGGGGCGATCGCGGCCTGGCCGGGAGCATGGCAGGCCAAGAACCTGCGCGACATCACCATCAAGCTCGGCTACGACGTCGATCGTCCGTGGCGGGACCTGCCGCAGGAGGACCGGGAGTGGCTGCTGTTCACGGATGAACAGCCAGTCGTCGAGATCACTCCGCAGCGGGACCGCGTCGCCAAGCCGTACAAAGGACGGTTCTGGAGCGCGAAGAAGTACGTCTTCCACACGCTCGCCGACTCCCAGAGCGCGACGATGCGCGCGAAGGTGCTGCAGTTCGTCCGGTCTGGACGCTGCCCGCTCTGCCACGGCACCGGTCTTCGCCGTGAAGCGCTGGCTGTGACGTTCGCCGGACGGACGATCGCTGAGCTCAACGCGCTCCCGATGACCGAGCTCGCCGAGGTGCTGCGGCCGACCACACTGCTCACCGATGCCGCCCCCGCACTGCCGACGACTCTCTCCGGGGAGCGCACCGATGTCGCGGTCGCGCTCACCACAGACCTCCTGGAACGCATCACCGTTCTCACAGACCTCGGACTCGGCTACCTCGGGCTCGGTCGCGTGACGACGACGCTCTCACCCGGCGAGATGCAACGACTGCGGCTCGCGACGCAACTGAGGTCGGGACTCTTCGGCGTCATCTACGTGCTCGACGAACCGTCCGCCGGTCTGCACCCTGCCGATGCGGAGCCCCTGCTCGAGGTCCTGGAGCAGCTCAAGCGCTCGGGCAACTCCGTCTTCGTGGTCGAGCACAACATGGACATCGTCCGACATGCCGATTGGATCGTCGATGTCGGTCCCGGGGCCGGCGAGGGCGGCGGTGAGGTGCTCTACAGCGGTGCGGTCGAGGGACTCGCGTCCGTCGAGTCGTCCGTGACCCGGCCGTTCCTGTTCTCCGAGCACGCCGAGGTGGCCGAGATCCGTCGCGCCGTGCGCGCCCCGAAGGCCTGGCTCACCATCGAGGGCATCACAGCGCACAACCTCACCGACGTCGACGTCGCCGTCCCCGTGGGCGCTTTCGTCGCCGTCACGGGGGTCTCGGGGTCGGGCAAGTCGACGCTCGTGAGCCGGGTGCTCCGCGATGTCGTGCGCGATCATCTTCGTGCGGACGGCGACGGCTTCACCGAGGATACTGACGAGGATGCGACGTCGACCGCTGTTCCCGGAGACGGCGCGGGAATCGCCGAGGCGACGATCGCCGATACCGGCGCTGACGCGCTCTTCTTCCGACGTGCGACGGGTCTGGAGCACGTCGATCGGCTGGTGCGCGTCGACCAGAAGCCCATCGGACGCACACCGCGCTCGAACCTCGCGACCTACACGGGCATGTTCGACGCGGTCCGCGCGGAGTTCGCCCGCACCGACCTCGCCAAGGAGCGCGTCTACACGGCAGGACGGTTCTCGTTCAACGTCGCCGGCGGACGCTGCGAGACCTGCCTGGGTGAGGGGTTCGTGTCGGTGGAGCTGCTGTTCCTCCCCGGCAGCTACGGACGTTGCCCCACCTGCCGCGGCGCACGGTACAACGCGGAGACGCTCGAGATCAGGTTCGAGGGCAAGACGATCGCGGACGTCCTCGCGTTGACGGTCGAGCAGGCGTCGGAGTTCCTCGCCGCCGTTCCTGCCGCAGCACGCAGCCTGCGCGCTCTCCTCGACGTCGGACTCGGCTACCTGCGCCTCGGGCAGCCGGCGACGGAGCTGTCGGGCGGCGAGGCGCAACGGATCAAGCTGGCGACCGAGCTGCAGCGGATGCAGCGCGGTCACACGCTCTATCTGCTGGATGAGCCGACGACAGGTCTGCATCCCGCCGACGTGCGTCTGCTGCTCGCGCAGCTGCAGTCCCTCGTCGATGCCGGCAACACGGTCGTGGTCGTCGAGCATGAGATGGATGTGGTCGCGGCCGCCGACTGGGTGATCGACCTCGGCCCTTCCGGGGGCGACGCCGGAGGACGCATCGTCGCCGCGGGGACTCCGGACGCGATCGCGAGTGATCCCGCCAGCCGCACCGGTCCGTATCTGGCCGCGCGACTCCCGCGGTGACGACGCCCCGGATGTGAAGAAGGACCGCCCTCACGGACGGTCCTTCTTCATGAGTGTGCCCCCGACAGGAGTCGAACCTGCGACCTACGGTACCGGAAACCGGCGCTCTATCCACTGAGCTACGGAGGCGTACCGATCGACAATATCACTGCTCGGGGGTGGTCTCCGACCCGCCCGCCTCGGTGACGGGTGCGCCGGCCAACTCGGCCAGTGCGGCGGCGACCTTCTCCGCCAGGTAGCGGTGCCCTGCGGTGGAGGGGTGCTTGCGTCCGAGGTCGACGTCGATCACGTCGAGGTAGTTCTGCTCGGTGATCCAGTTCTGCGCGATGGGGGAGATGTACCACCAGCCGCGGGCAGCGGCGAGTTCTGCGAGGTCGGCGTCGATGCGCGCCGTCGCGGCTCCGACGGGAAGCTCGTGCGGCGCAGGGCCGAGCACGACGATCGTGGCCTCCGGATACTTCGCGGCGAGTGCATCCCAGGCGGCGGTGACGGCCTCGCGGTAGCCGGCCTCGCCCTGCTCCCGATCGTTGATCGACCCCTGGATGATGATGAGGTCGGGGTGCAGCGTCGGATCGAGTGCACTGATGCGCTCGCCGAACGCGGGGCCGTCGAGTCCCGGCTTGAGGTAGCCGCTGCCGCGAACACCGTCGACGATGGTCTCGCCGTCGAGCAGGCCGGCCAGCTGATACGCGTATCCCTCGGTGGGGACGGTCGCCGCGGACCCGTACGTCCAAGAGTCGCCGAACACGAGGACGGTGGGGTGCTCAGGGAGCACGAGAGGCGCCGGGGCGATCGCCGCCGGTGCTGCTCCATCGCCCTGTGCAGCGGCGCCGATCGGAGCGGCGGAGGGAAGTGGAGCCCACGGTCGCCACATGCCGAGCGCGACTGCCGCGAGCACGAGGAGCAGCGCGACGGCGACCCCTGCGGATCGCAGCGGGTGACGGGTGACACGGGCCTTCATGGGATGAGAGTAGATCAGGAATCCCCGGGCGCAAATTCCGGCCCGCCACGCGCCGTAAACTGGGGAGCCTATGAACCCTGAAACGCTCGCCCACGCCCTTCTCGCCGTCCTCACGCCCCTCGCAGACGAGCGACGCCCTGGCGAGCCGCTCGGACTGACCGCCGCCGACCTCGTCTTCGAGCGCCCGCGCAACCGCGACCACGGTGACTGGTCGTCGAACATCGCCATGCGTCTGGCCAAGCAGTTCGGCACGAACCCGCGCGAGCTCGCGCAGCAGATCGCCGACGGGCTCGCCGCGGTCGACGGCGTCGCCAGCGCCGAGGTCGCCGGGCCAGGGTTCATCAACATCCGCCTGGATGCGGCAGCTGCCGGTGCGCTCGCGAAGACGATCGTCGATGCCGGCGCCGCCTACGGCACGAACGACTCCCAGCAGGGGGTGAGCGTGAACGTGGAGTTCGTCTCGGCGAACCCCACCGGTCCCCTCCACATCGCCCACACCCGCTGGGCGGCGCTCGGCGACTCGATCGTCCGGCTGCTGCTCGCCAGCGGAGCCCACGCCGTCCGCGAGTACTACATCAACGACGCCGGTGCGCAGATGAAGCGTTTCGCGACCTCGTTGCTCGCGGCGGCCAAGGGCGAGCCGACGCCGGAAGGCGGATACCCGGGGGAGTACATCACCACCCTCGCGCAGCGGGTGCTCGCCGCGCATCCTGATCTGCTCGAGCTTCCGCACGACGAGCAGCTCGTGGTCGCCCGCGACCAGGCATACGAGTACCAGCTGGCCGAGATCAAGAACTCGCTCGACCGCTTCAACGTGCCCTTCGACGTCTGGTTCTCCGAGCGCACGCTGCACGCGAAGGACGCCTCGGGAACGAGCCTGATCGACCAGGCCGTCGACCGTCTGCGCGAGCAGGGGCATGTCTTCGACCTCGACGGCGCCGTCTGGGTGCGCACCACCGACTTCGGCGACGACAAGGACCGCGTGATCCGCCGCTCGAACGGCGAGTACACGTACTTCGCCGCCGACGCCGCCTACTACCTCAACAAGGGCGACCGGGGCTTCCAGAACAAGATCTACCTCCTGGGCGCCGACCACCACGGCTACGTGCACCGCCTCAAGGCCGTGGCCGGCGCTGCGGGGGAGGATCCGGAGAAGAACGTCCAGGTGCTGATCGGTCAGATGGTGTCGATCAACGGCGCCCGCCTCAGCAAGCGCGCCGGCAACATCATCGAGATGGACGACCTGCTCGACTGGCTCGGCACCGATGCGCTGCGCTATTCGCTCGAGCGCTCGCCGGCGGACTCCCCGCTCGACCTCGACCCCGAACTGCTGCAGAAGCGCACCAACGACAACCCGGTCTTCTACGTGCAGTACGCCCACGCGCGCACGCACAATGTGGCGCGCAACGCCGGCGACTCCGGAGTCGACCGGTCCGAGTTCGCACCGGAGACGCTCACGCACGAGTCCGAGGCCGCACTGCTCGGTGCCCTGCAGGAGTTCCCCCGCATCGTGGCGTTCGCCGCGGAGGTGCGCGAGCCGCACCGGGTCGCGCGCTACCTGGAGGAGCTGGCGGGGCTGTACCACCGCTGGTACGACAACTGCCGCGTCATCCCGCAGGGCGACGACCCGATCGAGAGCGTGCACCGCACGCGCCTCTGGCTGAACGACGCCGCCGGTCAGGTCTTCCGCAACGGTCTCGATCTGCTGGGCGTGTCCGCACCAGAACGCATGTGACGGGCCGGGGCGAGCGGGCGCGGTACGGCAGGATGTCATCATGAGCGACGACAACCAGACCCTGCCGTACCCGGACGCCGCCGCCGAGCACGAGACCCTCGTCATCCCCGGGCAGGACGCCTCGGAGCCGGTAGAGGTCGCCGCGCGGCCGAAGCGGCGCCGGTGGCCCTGGGTGCTGCTGATCGTGGTCGTGGTGCTGGGACTGCTGGTCGTCGCCGCGGAGTTCATCGCCCGCGCGGTGCTTCCCGGAGTCGTGCGCTCGCTCGTGGTCGACGAGCTGGACCTGCCGGCCGATCAGCAGCTCGACGTCGAGGCCGACGGCCTCCTGCTGCCGCAGCTGATCGGCGGCACGCTGGACAGCCTGCACCTGTCGACCGATTCGGTCACGTTGGAGGGGATCACCGGAGCCGCGGATATCACCGCGACCGGCGTCCCGCTGCGCGGCGGCGACCTCGGTGGGGCCTCCGGAACGATCCGCATCGATCAGACCCAGTTCACCGCGCTCCTCGCCGACACGGATCTGCCCGTCGACGCCGTCGCCTTCGACGCGCCGAACGCCACGGTCTCCGGCACGATCCCGGTGCTCGGCATCGACATCCCGGTGTCGCTCACCGTCACCCCCGGTGCGGTGGAGGGTGACCTCGAACTCACCCCGGTCGAGCTGAGCGTGGGCGGTCTCGTGATCGATGCCGGCCAGGTCGGGTCGACGCTGGGCTCATTGGGCGAGACCCTCACCCGGACGCAGCAGATCTGCATCGCCGACCAGCTCCCCGCCGGCCTCACGCTCACGGGGCTCGAGATCGTCGGCAGCGAGGCGGTCATCGACATCGACGTGAACGGTGCGATCGTCACGGACGAGGCTCTGCTGGAGAAGGGCGTCTGCCCGACCTCCTGAGCGCCGGCGCGCCCCGGTCAGCCGAGCCAGGCCTCGATCCGTCGGGCGAACCACGCGGGCTGCTGCAGAGGGATGCCATGACCGCATCCCTCGACGATCTCCAGGATGCTCTGCGGGAGCGCTTCGTGCAGGAGCGCGGCCGAGGTCTTCATGAGCGGCTTCTCCTGCGCGCCGGCGAGGATCAGCGCGGGGCCGGGGAACCCGCTCCAGCCGTCGGGCACACCGAAGGCGATGTTGTCGCCCACGGCGTGCAGCAGGGTGTCACGGGAGATGCCGGCTGACGTCTGCACATATCGGGGCAGCAGGTCCTCGGGGACGAACAGCGCGGAGGCCTGCAGCCGTGCGAACCACTCTCTTCGAGCGAGGCCGGCGGTGACGCGCAGGAGGGTGAGCATCGGACCGGCCGCACGGAGCGGGACCGTCTGGGCGCTGACGACGGCCACGCGGTCCACGAGGTCGGGGCGTCGCGCCGCCAACAGCACGGCGAGCTGCGCGCCGAGCGAGAATCCCGCCACCGCGACCGGACGCTCCTCTCGCTCGAGGACGGCCGCCAGCTGGTGCACCGTGTCGTCATGAGAGACGTAGTCCTGGTCGGCGCTGCGCCCATGACCGGGCAGATCGGGGATCAGGAGACGGCGGTCGTCGGTGAGGTGTCGACGCGTCGGCTCCCACATCCAACCAGCGACCCCGCCTCCGTGCAGGAGCAGCAGGGGAGTGCTCTGCGCATCACCGGATGTCGATATGTGCATGGTCAGCCTCTCTCGAAGGTGGCGGCCATCGCGCCCAGCGCGTCGATCGCGCCTTCCAGGTCGTGCGGTCCGATCGGGCCGATGAGACGAGCCGCGGAGAGCAGCCCGATCGTGGCGCTCGACAGAGCCAGGGCCAGGTGCTCGGGCACGACATCCGCTGAGATCTGCCCCTGTCGTTTCAGCATTCGCACCCACTCGACCACGGCGCGATGCCGCACGCGGTAGCGGGCATCCGACACGGTCTCCGCATGCCGCCCGAGCACGCCCTGGTCATCGAGGAATGCGGCGGTCACGAGACGATCCGAGAGCACTGCACGGGCGGCAGCCCGATACGCCGTGCTCAGACGGGGATCGTCGCCGACGCTCTCCTGCACGCGCGCTCGGACTCGGCCCATCGCGCGGCGCAGCAGCTCGTCGAGGATCGCATGCTTGCCGGCGAACTCCAGATACACGGCGCCCTTTCCGATGCCGCCGTGCGCGGCGATCGCGGCAATGCTCACCCCGTCGAAGCCGTGGATAAGGATCAGGCTCTCCGCGGCGTCGAGGATGCGTTCACGTCTATGCGGAACCCGCGGGCGTGGCACGGTCGATCCTCCTCAGATGCGCGACGACGGCGGAGGCGACGAGGTCGGGTCGATCACGCTGAACCCAGTGTCCTGCACCGGGCACCAGCACGAACTCGGAATGCGGGATGGCCGCAGCAGCCTCCTCGGCGCGTGCCGGAGGAACACCGCGGTCCTGCCCGCCGTGGACGAGCAGCACGGGGACGGTGATGGCCGGAAGGCGGTCGGAGTAGACCGTGCGCAGGCGGTTCCAGAGCACCTGGTCGCGTTGCCACTCGCCGAAGACGGCGAGCCCGGTTCCCGTCTGAGCCTCGTCGATCACCGCGGCGAGAAGCGCAGGAGTACGTGCCGTCTCGTTGCGCACGATGTCCTTCAGTCCCCGTGCCATTGCGGTGGGGCTGCGCGAGTACACCGTCGTCAGGGCGTTCAGCAGACCGGTGCGCAGCAGGACGAACGTCAGGAAGTGCGTGAGTGCACTGAGGGGTCCGTCCGTCAGGCGGGGCATCACTGCGTAGGTGCCGAGAAGGATCGCGCCGCGGGCCCGTCCGGGGTGGGTGAGCAGGTGGCCGAGGGTGAGGCCGCCTCCCAGCGACAGCCCGCCGACCACGTATTCGTCGAGACCGAGTGCATCCACGAACTCGGCGACGTAGCCGACGAGCCTTTCCTGGGTGAGCGGTTCGTCTACGCGAGGACTGCGTCCGAAACCCGGATGATCGGGCGCGATCACCCGGTGCCCTGCGGCCGCCAGCGTCGGCGCGAGCTCGCCCCACGAGAGCGTCGCACTGTCGGCTCCGCCCCCATGCAGGAGGAGCACGGGGGATCCGGACTCGGCGGAGGGGACCCACTCCAGGTACGAGATCATGCCGATCGAGAGCGTGATCTCCCGGCGCCGTCGCTCCATGTACGCCCCTTCGTTGTGACCACGATATCTGAAGCGGTCACAACGGGTCGACGGCTGCGGCGAGTCAGCTCTTGGGGTTCTCCCCGGCCAGCGCTTCCTGGGCCGCACGCAACTCGGCGGTCGCGACGCGCACATCGACCTCCGCCCGCTGCACGCGACGTTGCGGGAACGTCGTGGCGCCGAAACGGGCGTGCACGCGATCCTTCGCCTCCTCGTGGGCGGTCACGATGTAGGCGCACGCGATCAGGATCACCTGCGCCGAGAAGTTCAGCCAGATCAGCAGGGCGAGCAGCGAGGCGAACGACGCCAAGAGCGGATTGCTCGTCGCGCCTCCGATGAAGAGCCCGGAGAGCTCCTGCAGCACGAGGAGCCCGACGGCGCCGAGGAGCGCGCCGACCCAGAGCGACCGTGCTGACGCCCGCACGCCGGACAGGACGCGGAAGATGCCGGCGATGAGCGCCGCGTCGAGCGCGAAGACCACCAGGAGCGACAGCGCGCGTACGCCCCAGAGCACGAGCGGGGAATCCTCGGGCAGTCCGAGCAGACCGCTGAACCAGGTGACTCCGAGCTGCCCGGCGAAGGTGAGCAAGGCCGCGGCGATGAACAAGAGACCGATCGCGAGCGCTAGGCCGAGGTTGCGCAGCAGTACCCAGATCCAGAGGATGTCGTCGTGCGCGGTGCCGGCGAGGACGCGGACCGCCGTGCGCAGCGATCCGATCGCCCCGAGCGCCGAACCCAGGAGGGCGACGAGCGAGATCACTCCGGCGATCGACAGGGTCGCCGGTGCTTTCAGCGCGTCGGTGTCGATCACCCCTCCTTCGCCGATCAGCCCGGGCACGACGGACTGCACCGCGTCGATGATCGCCTGCCATGCCACGGGGTTGCCCGCCAGCCAGAGCGCGGCGATGGAGAACCCCAGGAGCACGCCGGCGAAGACGCTGAACAGCGCGCGATAGGTGACGCTGTCTGCGAGCATCGGGCCGCGGCGCTCCGAGTAGAGCAGGGCGGCACGCACCAGGCGGCGCCCGAGGGCCCAGGCGATGATCGGGCCGGTCACACGCTCGACGATGCCGGGACGGGCAGGGGATTCGGATCGCGATTCGGTGTTCACCACGCTCCCACCCTATGAGGCCGATGGGGACAGTCCCAGGGGCTTGACGCCGCACGACACCATGACGGAAGGGCAGGTGCAGGTGCCCTAGAATCGGGGTCAACCTCGATGTGCGCGTTCAGCCCGAGATCCATCCCACGATTGGTGCTCATTGCTTTCCCCTGCCGACTCGCTCGCCCCGGAGTGGCTCGTCGAGCCCGACGACGCGAATGACCTCGCCGACGGCGTCTGGCCGGCATCCGCAGGCCGCGATGCCGACGGCGCGCTGCTGCTCGCGGGCCTCAGCGCGACCGCTCTGGCCCAGACCTATGGCACGCCCCTCCTCGTGATCGACGAGGACGAGGTGCGCACGCGCGCGCGAGCCTTCCGCAGCGCCTTCGACCAGGCCGCCGCCGACCACGGGACCACCGCGCAGGTGTACTACGCCGGAAAGGCGTTCCTGTGCACCACGGTCGCCCGCTGGGTCGTCGACGAAGGCCTCCGCGTGGACGTGTGCACCGGAGGGGAGCTCGAGGTCGCGCTCGCCGCGGGCGTCGCCCCCGCCGCGATCGGGTTCCATGGCAACAACAAGTCGACGGCGGAGCTGCAACGCGCCGTCGACGTCGGCGTGGGGTCGATCATCGTCGACAGCGATATCGAGATCGAGCGGCTGTCGGCCATCACCGCGCGTACCGGGGCCGTGCAGCGGGTCTTCGTGCGCGTCATCAGCGGTGTGCATGCCGAGACGCACGACTTCCTCGCCACCGCGCACGAGGACCAGAAGTTCGGCTTCCCGCTGCCGGAGGCCGAGAAGGCCGTCGCGCGGATCCGCGAGATCCCCGGTCTCGAGTTCGCAGGATTGCACTGTCACATCGGCTCGCAGATCTTCGGGGTCGCCGGGTTCCGCGAATCGGCGTCCCGCGTGCTCGAACTGCACGCGACCCTGCTCGAGAGCGGCCCCGTCCCTCAGCTGAACCTCGGGGGCGGCTTCGGAATCGCCTACACCCGCGTCGACGACCCGACTCCGATCCACGAGCTCGCGGCCGAGATCGTCGCCGCCGTCGCCCAGGGATGCGATGCCCGCGGTATCGCGGTACCCGCACTGTCGTTCGAACCGGGCAGAGCCATCGTCGGCACCGCCGGTGTGACGCTGTACGAGGTCGGCACCACTAAGGACGTCACGGTCGAGTCCGGGGCGGTCCGCCGCTACATCAGCGTCGACGGCGGCATGAGCGACAACGCGCGTCCTGCCCTGTACGGCGCGCAGTTCTCCGCCCGACTGGCCTCGCGCGTCGGCGACGGCGCTGCACAGCTCAGCCGCGTCGTGGGCAAACACTGCGAGTCCGGCGACATCGTCGTCGACCACGAATACCTCCCGGCCGATCTCGTCCCGGGCGACCTGCTCGCCGTACCGGCCACCGGCGCCTACTGCGTCTCGCTGGCGAGCAACTACAACCATGTTCCGCGTCCTCCCGTGATCGCCGTGCGCGACGGGGAGTCCCGAGTGATCGTTCGAGGCGAGACCATCGACGATCTGCTCGCGCGGGACGCGGGCATCGACGGCGGACACGTGTCCGGCCGATCGCGTCCGTCCACCTCAGAAGGAGCAAGATGACAGAGTACCGACGACTTCGTGTGGCGCTTCTCGGCGCCGGGGCTGTCGGCTCCCAGGTCGCAGCACTCCTGCTGCGCCACGGAGACGAGCTCGCCGATCGCGCCGGAGCATCCCTGGAGCTGGCCGGCATCGCCGTGCGCAACCTCGACGCGCCGCGCGACGTCGACCTGCCGCGCGAGCTGTTCACGACCGATGCGGAATCCCTGATCCTCGGGGCCGACATCGTGATCGAGCTGATCGGCGGCATCGAACCCGCCCGCACCAACATCCTGCAGGCGATCGGATCCGGCGCCGACGTGGTGACCGCCAACAAGGCCCTTCTCGCCACTCACGGCCCTGAGCTCTTCGAGGCCGCCGATCGCGTCGGCGCCTCCGTGTACTACGAGGCCGCAGCCGCCGGAGCGATCCCGATCATCCGTCCGCTGCGCGACTCGCTCGCGGGTGACCGCGTGGTGCGGATCATGGGCATCGTCAACGGCACCACGAACTACATCCTCGACCGGATGGACACGGAGGGCGCGGACTTCGCCGACGTGCTCGCCGACGCACAGCGCCTGGGCTACGCCGAGGCGGACCCGACCGCCGACGTCGAGGGATACGACGCTGCGCAGAAGGCCGCGATCCTGGCGAGCCTGGCCTTCCACACCGCGGTTCCCCTCGAGGCCGTACACCGCGAGGGCATCTCCTCCATCACGGCGTCGATGATCGAGGAGGCGCGTTCCGCGGGCTTCGTCATCAAGCTGCTCGCGGTGTGCGAGCGCATCGAGGCCAATGGCGACGAGTCCATCTCGGTGCGCGTGTACCCGGCTCTCGTGCCGCAGTCGCACCCGCTCGCCTCCGTGCACGGCGCCAACAACGCCGTCTTCGTCGAGGCGGAGGCCGCCGGGTCGCTGATGTTCTACGGCGCGGGCGCCGGGGGAGTTCAGACCGCCTCCGCCGTGCTCGGCGACGTCGTGTCGGCCGCGCGCCGCCACATCGCCGGCGGTGTCGGAGTGGGCGAGTCGACCAGGGCCAACATGCCCATCGTTCCGATCGGGCACGTCACCACTCGCTACCAGATCACCCTGGAGGTGGCGGATGCGCCCGGCGTGCTCGCGACCGTGGCCGGCATCCTCAGCGATGGGGGAGTCTCCGTGGCGACGGTCGTGCAGACCGTCGAAGGCGAGGCGGAGCCGACGGCGCGCCTGATCATCGGCACGCACCGCGCCGCCGAGAGCGCGCTCAGCGCGACCGTCGACGCCCTGGCGGACAGCTCCGTGGTCGAGCGCGTGGTCTCCGTGCTGCGCGTGGAAGGCGAGTGACGATGGCGCAGGGCCGCTCCGTCGAGGTGCGCGTCCCCGCCACCAGTGCGAACCTCGGACCCGGGTTCGACACCCTCGGCCTGGCGCTCAGCATCTACGACACGCTGCACATCACCGAGTTGCCGGCCGGCACGCTCGAGATCGAGGTCACGGGGTCGGGTGCCGCCGAGATCCCGCGCGATGAGACCAACCTGATCGTGCGCACGATCGCGCACGTCTACGCTGACGCCGGTCGTCCCCTGCCAGGGCTGCGCATCATCGCCGAGAACGGCGTCCCGCACGGACGTGGTCTCGGGTCCTCCGGTGCCGCGGTGGCCGCAGGAGTGCTGGCGGCCAAGGGACTGCTGGAGGGCGACGTCGAGATCGGTGACGGCGACCTGCTGCGTCTCGCGACCGAGATCGAGGGGCACCCCGACAACGTGGCGCCCGCGCTGTTCGGCGGCCTGACGATCGCCTGGATGGGCGAGCGCGGTCCGCAGCACAAGAAGCTCCTGGTTCACCGCGGGGTGTCGCCGCTCGTGCTCGTGCCGGCATACACGATGTCGACCTCGCAGGCCCGTTCTCTGCAGCCGCCCCAGGTGTCGACGGCGGATGCCGTGTTCAACGTCTCGCGCTCGGCGCTGCTCATCGCGGCACTGATGCAGAGCCCTGAGCTGCTGCTGGATGCGACGGCCGACCGCCTGCACCAGGACTACCGCGCCGAGGCGATGCCCGAGACGCAGCGACTGGTGCAGGCGCTGCGGGCGGCGGGATTCGCCGCCGTCGTGTCGGGCGCAGGGCCGAGTGTCCTGGTGCTCGCAGACGGCCCCGGCAGCCGTCAGGACGCGGTGGAAGTGGCCAACGCCGTCACCGACACCCCGTGGGAGGCGCTCCTGCTGGCGGTCGACGTTCGTGGTGGTACAGTGGGGGATCGAGCGGAGGGCTTCCACGAAGCTTCGTGAATCTGGCCCCATTGCAATCTGCAAGACCCGCACGCGAATCCCTTGGCACACGTGCCCAGGCCGGCTGGCGCCGAGCGTCAGCCCGTGCGATCGCGCGCAGCACCCGTTGTGCGCGTACAACGCTCTTTTCCCATGACACATGAGGGAGTACTCGTGGAGAATTTCTCCGAGACCCAGAACGACCAGTCCGCTCCGGTCGCTGAAGCGCCGGCTGCTGCCGTGAACGCGGATGCGGCGACGGAGGCCGCCCCCGCGCGCAAGCGTGCACCCCGCCGCGCCACCAGCGCGACGGCGGCTGCGAAGGCCGAGAAGGCCGCCGCAGCGCAGGCGGATGCCGCCCCTGCGGCAGACGCACCCGCCGCCGCTCCCGCGGCCGATGGCGACGCTGCCGAGTCGGCTCCGAAGGCGAAGGCACCGCGCCGCAGTCGCGCCAAGAAGGCTGATGCCGAGGCACCGGCCGCCTCGGCCGAAGCGCCCGCCGAGACGCCCGCTGCTGCGGCCGAGGCACCTGCCGCTGAGAAGCCGGCTGAGAGCGCCCAGACCGAGGCTCCGGCCGAAGCGGCCCCCAAGACCAGCGGTCGCGGCCGTCGCGGCGCGCAGAAGCCCGCAGCCGAGGCCCCCGCGGCCGAGCAGCCCGCCGAGTCGGCTCCCGCCGACGCGCAGCCGGCCTCGGACGGATCGTCCGACTCCGCCGATGGCGAGGAGCAGGGCGGCCGCAGCCGTAACCGCAACCGCAGCCGCAACCGCGGGCGCGGCCAGGGCGGTGCCGCCCAGGATCAGCAGCAGGCTCAGCCGGTCGCCGATGACGACCAGTCCGGGAACGGCCGCAACCGTCAGCGCAACAAGCGCCGCAGCGGTGCGCCGACCGACGAGTTCGACACCGAGATCGGCGAGGACGACGTCCTGATCCCGATCGCCGGCATCCTCGACGTGCTCGACAACTACGCCTTCGTCCGTACCACCGGCTACCTCGCCGGCCCCAGCGACGTCTACGTCTCGCTCGGCCAGGTCAAGAAGTACAACCTGCGCAAGGGCGACGCGATCGTCGGCGCGATCAAGCAGCCGCGCGAGGGCGAGCAGCCCGGCCGCCAGAAGTACAACGCGCTGGTCAAGGTCGACTCGATCAACGGCCTGTCGATCGACGACGCCGCCACTCGCGTCGAGTTCGGCAAGCTCACCCCGCTCTACCCGCAGGAGCGCCTGCGCCTGGAGACGGCTCCCGAGAAGCTCACGCAGCGCATCATCGATCTGGTCGCCCCGATCGGCAAGGGTCAGCGCGGTCTCATCGTCGCGCCGCCCAAGGCAGGCAAGACGATCGTGCTGCAGCAGATCGCGAATGCGATCGCGCAGAACAACCCCGAGGTCCACCTCATGGTCGTGCTCGTCGACGAGCGCCCCGAAGAGGTCACCGACATGGAGCGCACGGTGAAGGGTGAGGTCATCGCCTCGACCTTCGACCGTCCGGCCGAGGATCACACCACGGTCGCCGAGCTCGCGATCGAGCGCGCCAAGCGCCTGGTGGAGCTGGGCCGCGACGTCGTCGTGCTGCTCGACTCGATCACGCGCCTCGGACGTGCCTACAACCTCGCCGCGCCGGCGTCCGGTCGTGTGCTGACCGGTGGTGTCGATGCATCGGCGCTGTACCCGCCCAAGCGCTTCTTCGGCGCCGCGCGCAACATCGAGAACGGTGGATCGCTCACCATCCTCGCGACGGCGCTCGTGGAGACCGGGTCCAAGATGGACGAGGTCATCTTCGAGGAGTTCAAGGGCACCGGCAACAGCGAACTGCGCCTGTCGCGTTCGCTCGCCGACAAGCGCATCTTCCCCGCGGTCGACGTCAACGCGTCGAGCACCCGCCGTGAAGAGATGCTGCTCTCGGCCGATGAGGTCAAGATCACGTGGAAGCTGCGTCGCGCCCTCGCCGGCCTCGACCAGCAGCAAGCCCTCGAGGTCGTGCTCGGCAAGCTCAAGGAGACCAACTCCAACGTCGAGTTCCTGGTGCAGATGCAGAAGTCGATCCCCACGCTGCCCTCCGGCGGTCACGGGCACGACAACAACATCCGCTGAGCGGAGCGACCGTGTTCGAGTCCGTTCAGGCGTTGATCGACGAGCATCGCCGGGTGCAGGAGGAACTCTCCGACCCGGCGGTGCACGCCGACGCCGCGCGGGCGAAGCGCGTCAACCGCCGGTACGCGGAGCTGTCTCGGATCGTCGCGGCGCACGAGGCCTGGGTCGCCGCATCCGACGACCTCGACGCCGCCCGCGAGTTCGCCCGTGAGGACGAGACCTTCGCGGCCGAGGTCCCGGTGCTCGAAGAGGGGCTGCAGGCGGCTCAGGAGAAGCTCCGGCGACTGCTGATCCCGCGCGACCCCGACGACGCGCGCGACGTGATCATGGAGATCAAGGCGGGGGAGGGTGGCGCCGAATCGGCGCTGTTCGCCGCCGATCTGCTGCGCATGTACATCCAGTACGCCGCCTCGAAGGGCTGGAAGACAGAGCTCCTCGAGCGCAACGAGTCCGATCTGGGCGGCTATAAGGACGTGCAGGTCGCGATCAAGGGATCGTCGTCGGACCCGGCGCAGGGCGTCTGGGCGCATCTGAAGTACGAAGGTGGCGTGCATCGCGTGCAGCGTGTGCCCGCGACCGAGTCGCAGGGGCGCATCCACACGTCGACCACCGGCGTCCTGGTGTTCCCCGAAGTCGACGAGCCCGACGAGATCGCGATCAACCAGAACGACCTCAAGATCGATGTGTTCCGCTCGTCCGGCCCGGGCGGGCAGTCGGTCAACACGACGGACTCCGCCGTGCGCATCACGCACCTGCCCAGCGGGATCGTGGTGTCGATGCAGAACGAGAAGTCGCAGCTGCAGAACCGCGAGGCCGGAATGCGCGTGTTGCGTGCGCGGCTCCTCGCCAAGCAGCAGGAAGAGCTCGACGCCGCGGCATCCGATGCCCGCAAGTCGCAGATCCGCGGGATGGACCGCTCAGAGCGGATCCGCACCTACAACTTCCCGGAGAACCGCATCGCGGATCACCGCACCGGGTTCAAGGCCTACAACCTCGACCAGGTCATGGACGGCGCTCTCGAACCGCTGATCGCGTCAGCGATCTCCGCCGACGAGGAAGCACGACTGGCCGCTGTCGGCTCCGAGTCCTGACCCGGCGCGCGCGGTCGGTGCGTCAGGTGCGCGCCGCGTACCGATGCTCAGGACGCCCCGTGGCTCCGTAGCGGAGTCGCACCTCCACGATCGTCCGCGCAGCGAGGGCGGCGAGGTGTCGCTGGGCGGTCGCCCGCGAGATGCCGACGCGTTCGCCGACCTCCGCTGCCGAGGCCTCGCCGTCGCCGAGCGCCGCGAGCACGAGCTGCTCCGTCGCCGACCGCGACAGCGACACCGGCTCACCGGCGCCGTGCAGGATCGCGAGCGCCCTGTCGACGTCCTCCTGCCGTACGGCACGGTCACCCGCGAGCAGATTGCGGTAGCGGGAGTACCGATCCAGCAGTCCGGTCAGGGCGCGCCGCTCGAACGGCTTCACGAGGTAGCCGACCGCTCCTGACCTGAGCGCGCGGCGCACCGTCGGCGCGTCATCGGCTGCGGAGATCAGAATGGCGTCGATGCCCGAGTCCCGTACGAACGCGATGCCGTCGCCGTCGGGGAGGAAGACGTCGGCCAGCAGCAGGTCGGGGCGGGAGGAGCGCACGCCGTCACGCGCCTCGGCGAGAGAGCGCACGGTCTGCGACACCGTGAACCCGGGGTGCTCGTCCACGATGCCCTGGTGCAGCTGACCGACCCGGAAGTCGTCGTCGAGGATGAGGACCCGGAGGGGCTCGGTCATGGCTTCTCCTTGTTATCGGGGTGAGTGCGGTGATCGGTCGCCGAGTCGTCCGGGAGCGGGGCGTGGCCCACGGCGCCGCCGATGCGGGCGGCGAACACGGCCCCGTGGCCGTCGTCTCCGGGATCGATGACCCAGAGGTCGCCGCCGCTGCGGCGGGCGATCTCCGTCGAGAGGGGGATGCCGATCCCGTGACCGTGCACGCTGTCGGCGCCGCCATCGTCGGTCCGCCGAGGCGACATCGGGTCGACGCCGCGCAGACCGCCACCGGAATCGGCCACGGTGCACACGAGCGCGTCGCCGTCGTCGAGCACGGCGACCTCCACCCAGCGCGGCGTCCGCTCACCGGACACGGCCGCGGTGACGGCGTTGTCGATGAGGTTGCCGAGCACCGCCGCCACGTCTTCTGCCGCGATCACGCTGCCGATCAGCTGGGTGTCGTCGGCGATGCGCAGGGCGACACCGCGTTCACCGGCCTCCACCCCTTTGGCGCCGAGGAAGGAATGCAGGAACGGATCGCCGAGGAGGTCGAGCCCCGCAACCGGGAAGGCGACAGGACCGCGCTCGACGAGTTCGCCGAGGAAGGCCCGCGCGTCCGCGACCCGGTCTGCGTCGATCAGCCCCGCGGCGACATGCATCCGGTTGGCGAACTCGTGCCGCTGCACGCGCAGCGCCGCTGTCATCGTGCTGACGGTCTCGAGCCGCTCCGTCAGCGCGATGAGGTCGGTGCGGTCGCGCACGATCAGCACGTCGCCGAGTGCGCGTCCGTCACGCACGACGGGGCGCGAGTCGAGATACAGCATCCGGTTCCCGACCACGGCGCTCGATCGGGCGATCACGCCGCGCGCCGTGTCGATCACGGGGGAGGGCAGACCCAGCGTCTCGAGCGAGCGTCCGATGGGGGAGTCGAGGCCGAGCAGACGATCCGCCGCGGCATTGCTCACCCGCACGATCCCCTGCGGGTCGACGGCCAGCACGCCGTCCGCGACGCCGTTCAGCACGGCGGTCTGGTTCTGCACGAGGGCGACGAGCTCCTCGGGCTGTACGCCGAGGGTCAGGCGCTCCCACCGCCGGCGGAGCAGGAGGAACGCGAGCATCGCGAGCCCCAGGGCGCCTGCTGCCGTGAGGGCGATCACCGCCAGCAGGGGCGGCAGGTCGTCGAAGACGCCGGCGCGTTCGAAACCGACGCTGATCTCGCCGACCGGTGTGCCGTCGGCGTCGCGCACAGGGACCTTGGCACGCGCCGATTCACCCAGCGTGCCGGTCTGCCAGTCGACGATCTCCCTGCCCTGCAGCACCTCTTCGTAGGGCGTGCTGACCTCCTCGCCGATCCGCGAGGGCGTCGGGTGCGCCAATCGGATGCCGTTGTCGTCCGTGATCACGACGAACAGCGCTCCCGTGCGGGCGGCGACGTCCGAGGCCAGTCGCTGCAGATCGCCCCGGCGGAGTTCCTCGGCGTCCGGTTCGTGCTCGGACGCCGAGATCCGCGTGACTTCGGCACGCACCTGCGGGTCCTCTGCCAGGGTTCTCGCGATGCCGAGCGCGGTCGACTCCGCTTCAGTCCGCAGCTGCTGGACCGCGAGCAGAAGGTACACGCCGGTGCACAGCACCACCACGAGCGCGACGGTGGCGAGGTGCAGCAGCAGCGCGCGCGTGGCGAACCGCGGTCTGGTCGACGTCGTCCTGGGCATCGCTGCTCCTCCCGCGCAATATGCGCAGAACTCACGCTACGCGCACAACCGGCGGGAATGCGGGATACCGCACCCTGTGCGCGCGGTTTCCCTAGTCTCATCAGGATCCGTCGCCGCCGACGGAGTCATGACGAAGGAGTCACCCATGTCCCACGCGCTCACCGGCCTGTTCGCGGCCGCCGACGAGGCACCCACGTACGACGTGGCGTTCGTGCCGCCCGAGTGGGTACTCGTGCTGCTCGGATTCACGATGGTGCTGGCGTTCATGACGCTCATCATGACCAAGCGGCTCACGCCCATGGTCGCCCTGATCCTCGTACCGACCGCATTCGGCCTGTTCGCGGGTGCCGGACTCGGCCTCGGCGACATGATCCTCGACGCGATCGGGACGATGGCGCCCACGGCGGCGCTGCTCATGTTCGCGATCATGTTCTTCGGCATCATGATCGACGTCGGGCTGTTCGACCCGCTCATCCGGGTCATCACGCGTGTGCTGGGCGACGACCCGGCGAAGGTGGTGCTCGGTACCGCGATCCTCGCCGGTGCGGTGTCGCTCGACGGCGACGGCTCCACGACGTTCATCATCACGACCTCGGCGATGCTGCCGATCTACCTGCGGCTCGGCATGAGTCCTGTCGTGCTCACCTGCGTCGCCGGTCTCATGAACGGCACGCTGAACATCGTGCCCTGGGGCGGGCCGACCGTTCGTGCCGCGACCGCTCTCGGGCTGCAGCCGACCGACATCTTCGTGCCGATGCTGCCCGCGCTCGGAGCCGGCCTCATCGTGACGCTCGGCTTCGCGTGGGTCCTGGGTCTTCAGGAGCGTCGTCGCCTGGGCCGTCTGGACTCCGATGGACTGCTCCCCGGCTCCGACGGCGGCGCCCTGGCCGCCGTTCCGCGCATCTTCCGAGGCGCCGGTCCCAAGCCGGGTGCCCGAGCCGCGCTGCGCACCGGCAACATCGTGGTCGTTGCCGGCGGTCACGGGCCCGTCGCCGCCGCGAGCGTGGATCCCGCCGATACTGCGATGGCGGACACCATGCTGGACCCCGCCCGGCCGACCCTGCGTCCGAAGCTCATCTGGTTCAACCTGGCGCTCACACTCGCCGTGATGGTGCTGCTCGTGCTCGACATCCTGCCGCTGCCGTACGTGTTCATGGTGGGCGCGGGTGTCGCCCTCGTCGTCAACTTCCGCGGCATCAAGGACCAGGCGTCGGAGATCGTCGCCCATGCCCCCAGCATCGTCGGCGTGGTGTCGATGGTCATCGCCGCCGGCGTCCTCGTCGGAGTGCTCACGGGGACTGGCATGGTCGATGCGATGGCCACGTGGATCACGAACGTGCTGCCGCCAGCGCTCGGTCCGTTCCTCGCTCCGATCACGGGCATCCTCTCCATCCCGTTCACCTTCTTCATGTCCAACGACGCGTTCTACTTCGGCATCCTCCCGGTCCTCGCGCAGAGCGCGGCGAGTTTCGGCATCGACCCGGTGGAGATGGCCAGGGCGTCGATCACCGGACAGCCGGTCCATCTGCAGAGCCCTCTCGTGCCGGCGATCCTGCTGCTCGTATCCCTGGCCGGCGTGAACCTCGGAGACCATCACCGCAAGGTGCTGTGGCGTACGGCGATCGTGTCGCTGGTGATGCTCGGCGTCGGAATCCTGGTGGGTGCGATCCCGTTCTTCGTCGCGCAGTGAGAAGTCGCCGCCGGGAGCACGGATGTCGCGCTCCCGGCGGCGGGGCGCGGGGCGCTAGGCTCAGCGCGTGATCACATTCCTGTTCCGCGCGGCCATCTACATCCTCTCGGCCGGCATCGGACTCATCGTCGCCGACCTCGTCCTGGACGGCTTCCAGATCGACTGGTCGAAGTGGTGGGGCTTCGTGCTCTGCATCCTGATCTTCGCGTTGCTGCAGAGCATCCTCTCGCCGTGGATCAGCAAGCTCGCCGACCGGTACGCCCCCGTGCTGCTGGGTGGGATCGGGATCTTCTCGACGCTCGTCGCGCTGATCATCGTGGTGCTGCTGCCGGTCGGCGGTCTGCGCATCACCGACGCGGCCGGCTGGATCCTCGGCTCCGTGATCGTGTGGCTCGTGACGGCGCTCGGGACCGTGCTGCTCCCGTTGCTCTTCGTCAAGCGCAAGGTGAAGGACGCCCGCGCTCGGCGCTGAGTCCGGCGTGCGGCGTCAGATCGAGTAGTCGGGCGCGGTGAGCAGGGCGCGCGTGTCCTCGCCGACGAGGCGGTGACGAGGCTTCGCCGGGATCCCGACGAGGATGCTGTCGTCCGGAGCGTCCCGCGTGACCACGGCGTTGGCGCCGACCACGGATCCGGCGCCGATCGTGATCGGTCCGAGGATCTTCGCGCCCGCGCCGACCGCCACGCCATCGCCGAGCGTGGGGTGCCGCTTACCCGATTCGCGGGTGCGGCCGCCGAGCGTCACGCCGTGGTACAGCATCACGTCGTCGCCGATCTCCGCGGTCTCCCCGATCACGACGCCCATGCCGTGATCGATGAAGAACCGGCGTCCGATCCGGGCCCCAGGGTGGATCTCGATCCCGGTGAGCCAGCGCGACACCTGTGACCCCGCTCGCGGAAGCAGGCGGAAGCCGCGCCGCCAGAGTGCGTGCGACACCCGGTGCGCCCAGATGGCGTGCAGCCCGGGGTAGAGCAGTGCGACCTCGATGCCGCTGCGCGCCGCCGGGTCGCGGAGCCTCGCCGCCGCGACGTCCTCGCGCATTCGACCGATCATGCTGGCGTGTCCTCGTCAGTCTTCGCGCAGGTCCTCGAAGAGCGCGGTCGAGAGATAGCGTTCACCGGTGTCGGGCAGGATGACGACGATCGTCTTGCCGGCGTTCTCAGGCCGCGCTGCGACCTTGAGGGCCGCGGACACTGCGGCGCCGCAGGACATTCCGACGAGCAGACCCTCCTCGGCCATCAGTCGGCGTGCCACCTGGATGGACTCCTCGAACTCGGCCGTGATGACCTCGTCGATCACGTCGCGGTCGAGGATCGCCGGAACGAAGTTCGGGCCGATGCCCTGGATCTTGTGCGGGCCGGGGTGGCCCTCGCTGAGAACGGGGGAGTCCTTGGGCTCGACGGCGATGACCTGCACGTCGGGCTTCGCCGCCTTCAGCGCCTGGCCGGTGCCGGTCACGGTGCCACCGGTGCCGACGCCGGCGATGAAGATGTCGATGTTCCCGTCGGTGTCCCGCAGGATCTCCGGTGCAGTCGTCTCGCGGTGGATCTGCGGGTTCGCGGCGTTCTCGAACTGCCGGATCCAGATGGCACCGGGGGTGTCTGCCACGATCTGCTTCGTGACCTCGATCGCGCCGCTCATGCCCTTGGTGGGGTCGGTCAGGACGATCTCGGCGCCGAACGCCTTCAGCAGGAGGCGTCGTTCCTTCGACATCGATGCGGGCATGGTCAGGATGACCTTGTAGCCGCGCGCGGCTCCCACCATGGCGAGAGCGATGCCGGTGTTGCCGCTGGTGGACTCCACGATCGTGCCGCCGGGCTTGAGCTCGCCGGAGGCCTCGGCCGCGTTGATCATCGCGATGCCGATGCGGTCCTTCACGCTCGAGGCGGGGTTGTAGTACTCGAGCTTGGCGAGCACGGTCGCTCCGAGGCCCTCCGTGACGCTGTTCAGCCGGACGAGCGGGGTGTTGCCGAATGCGGTCGTGATGTCGGAATGGATGCCGGGCATGGGAGAGCCTTCCTGATGCGGGTCAGTGCGGCACCAGCCTATTCGAGGTCGGATGAGGGGTCGGCATTGTGACACCCTCCGGCGCTCTACGCTGGAAGCCATGTCCGTGAACACTCTCGCCGCACTCGTGCGCGGTGCGGCGCAGCGTCTCGCCGACGCCGGCGTCTCCGATCCGGTGGTCGACGCCGAACTCCTCGCCGGCCACGTGCTCGGTCTCCGCCGAGGCGAGGTGCAGGCCGCCCTGATCCGCGGTGATGCGGTGGACGCGAAGGATGCGGAGCGCATCGATGCACTCGTAGAGCGCCGCGCCGGCAGGGAGCCGCTCCAGCACCTTACGGGAACCGCGCCGTTCCGGCACCTCGAGCTCCAGGTCGGGCCCGGCGTCTTCGTCCCGCGACCGGAGACCGAGACGGTCGTGCAGTTCGCGATCGACGCGCTGCTGAACTCTCCGGAGCCCGCGCCGATCGGCATCGACCTCGGCACGGGGAGCGGGGCGATCGCCCTGGCGATGGCGACAGAGGTGCCTCACGCGCGGATCTTCGCCGCTGAGCTGTCTCCCGAGGCGCACGCGTGGGCGAGCCGCAACACGAGCGGTGTCGAGAACCT
This sequence comes from Microbacterium sp. NPDC087591, assembly GCF_044743625.1. Classification (NCBI taxonomy): domain Bacteria; kingdom Bacillati; phylum Actinomycetota; class Actinomycetes; order Micrococcales; family Microbacteriaceae; genus Microbacterium; species Microbacterium sp. NPDC087591. Next base: position 87,990 of record NZ_JBIUWU010000001.1, on the reverse strand, counting down.
CACCCTGGTCCTCGCGCACATGGCGGAGGCGTTCCCCGAGCTCGACGGCACCGCATCCGTCGTGATCTCCAACCCTCCGTACGTGCCTGATGACGCGATCCCGCGCGACCCCGAGGTCCGCCTGTACGATCCGGCGATGGCGCTCTACGGCGGGGCGGACGGCCTCGATCTCGTGCGGGTGCTGAGCACGAGAGCGGCTGCGCTGCTCCGTCCCGGCGGCCTGCTGGTGATCGAACACGGGGAGCTGCAGGGGGCGGCGATCCGTGAGATCCTCACCGCCGACGGATGGCGCGCGGCCGCGACCCACCGCGATCTGACCCTCCGTGATCGCGCCACCACCGCAGTCCGTGCCTGATCAGGACCTTCCGAGCATCAGCCCTGTCGTCCCCGGATAGAATCGAACCGCCATGTCCTCCATCTTCGACTGCCACGACGAAGCGCAGCTGCTCGCCGGAATGCGGCACGCACGCCAGGCCATCGGCCGCGGCGAGCTGATCGTCATGCCCACCGACACCGTGTACGGCGTCGCCGCCGACGCCTTCTCACCGGCTGCGGTGCAGCGTCTGCTCGACGCGAAGGGCAGAGGACGCAACCAGCCGCCGCCCGTGTTGATCGGCTCCGTCGACACCCTCGCCGCCCTCGCGGAGTCCGTCCCCGAGCCGGTGCAGCGACTCGTCGACGCGTTCTGGCCGGGTGGGCTGACCATCGTGCTTCCCGCGCAGCCGTCGCTCGTGTGGGACCTGGGGGAGACCATGGGAACCGTGGCGGTGCGGATGCCGGAGGGGCGTGTGGCGCTCGAACTGCTCGCCGAGACCGGACCGCTCGCGGTGTCGAGCGCGAACCTCACGGGGCAGGACGCTGCGATCTCTGCCCTCGATGCCGAGAAGATGCTGGGCGACAGCGTCGCGGTCTACCTGGCCGACGGCCTCAGCAAGGACGGCATCGCCTCGACCATCGTGGATGCGACCTCGCTCGTGCGCCGCGGTGTGGACGAGGAAGGCGCCGTCGTCCGGATCCTGCGTCACGGCGCGGTCACGCGTGAGCAGCTGCACGAGGTGCTCGGAGACCTGCTCGAACCGGAGGAGCAGCCGGTGGACGCCGCGCAGGAGGAGCACCAGGACGAGGATTCGTGAAGCAGTACCTCTTCACGATCCTCCTCACCGCCGCGATCACGTTCGCACTGACCTGGGCGGTCTGGCGGCTGAGCCTGCGGTACAAGCTGTATCCGGGCATCCGCGAGCGCGATGTGCACACCACGCCCACGCCGCGTCTCGGCGGTGTCGCGATCTTCCTCGGTATCGTCGCCGCCTTCGGGTTCTCGGCGCTCAACCCCTTCTTCCAGAGCATCTGGACGCCGCCGCAGACGATGTGGTCGCTCCTCGCCGCCGCGCTGCTGATCGCCGTCATCGGGGTCGTCGACGACCTCTGGGACATCGACTGGATGATCAAGCTCGGCGCGCAGTTCCTGGCCGCCGGGATCATCACCGTGGGCGGGGGACTGCAGATCCTGTCCCTGCCCTTCGGGGACCTGATCGTCGTCTCGAGCTGGCTGAGCATCACGATCACCATGTTCGCGATCGTGATCGTGATGAACGCGGTCAACTTCATCGACGGTCTCGACGGGCTCGTCGCGGGCGTCTGCCTGATCTCGAACGGCGTCTTCTTCGCCTACTCCTACATCTTCACGCGCGACTCCGGTGCCTCCAGCAACTTCAACCTCTCGACGTTCATCGCCGCCGTGCTGATCGGCGCGTGTCTCGGGTTCCTGCCGCTGAACTGGAGTCCGGCGAAGCTCTTCATGGGCGACTCCGGTGCGCTGGTGATCGGTCTGCTGATGGCGACATCCGCGATCTCGATCACCGGACAGATGGACCCCTCCTCGCTCGATCCCGAACGTCTCGGACGCTCCCAGCTGGTCGGTGCCTTCCTGCCCATCCTGCTGCCGCTGCTGGTCGTGCTGCTGCCGTTGCTCGACTTCGGCCTGGCGGTGCTGAGGCGCATGAGCGCCGGACGCTCGCCGTTCTCGCCCGACCGCAAGCACCTGCACCACCGGATGCTCGACCTCGGTCACCGCGACCGCGACGCGGTCCTCATCTTCTACGCATGGTCGGCCGTGATCTCGCTCGCGGTGCTGCTCATGTACGTCGGCGCGCGCGAGGACTGGCCCGGCCAGTACCTCCCCGGCGTCGGCTTCGGCGTGGTGGGCATCGCAGCCTGCCTGCTGATCACCCTCATGCCCTCCCGTCGTAAGAAGCCGGCGACGGCACCCGAGCCCGACCCGACATCCCTGGAGTCCTGATGAGCCCGAACCCCGTGTCCAGCAATCCCATCCTGCGCCGCACCCTGATCTGGTCCGCGGTCGCGACGGTGATCCTCGCGGTGGTGGCCGGTGTCGTCGGTTTCCTGGTCGGCGGGGGCGAGGGGCTGGTGAGCGGACTCCTCGGCGTGCTGCTCGCGATGCTCTTCCTCGCGATCACGGGCATCAGCATCCTGATCGCGAACCGCTGGTTCGGCGACCCGCTGTACGTGCAGCTGTTCTTCGCGATCGTGCTCGGCGGCTGGCTCCTCAAGCTCGGCGTCTTCGTCGTGGTGATGATCGTGCTGAGCGGTCAGCCCTGGATCCACCCCATGGTGTTCTTCCTCTCGATCGTCGCCGGCGTCGTCATGTCGCTCGTGATCGACGTGCTGGTGCTCACGAAGATGCGGCTGCCGAACGTCAGCGACGCCTCCCTGCCCACCGAGGTTCCCGAGGACCGCGCCCCGGGCGTGTCCCTGCCCACCGAGGTGCCGGAGGACCGTGCTCCCGGACGGCACCACATCGTGCCGGAGAAGCCCGTGGACGAGGGCCCAGCGGACTCGCGCACCATCTGACTCTGATAGTGTTGACATGTGCCCGCCGCTCTCCCGCGAGCGCTTGCGCAGTGAAGCACACCGACCATCGTCGCCCCGGTTCTGACCGGTGCCCCGAAGCTGGAGCCCGCGCTGTTTAATCTTGCTGCGACCCTGACCCCACGACTCGCCTCTGATGGTGAGTTCCACGGTCCGTCGATCGACGAATTCTTCCCGGAAACGCTCTTCAACCTGTTCGGCGTGATCCCGGTCAACCGGATCCACCTGATCCAGCTGCTCTCGGTCATCGCTGTGGTCCTCATCCTCTGGCTCGGCACGCGCCGCATGAAGATGATCCCGGGTCGTGGCCAGAGCCTCGTCGAGATGGGTCTCGGATTCGTCCGCACCAACATCGCGCACGACCTGCTCGGACGCAAGGACGGCGATCGCTTCCTGCCGATCCTGACGACCATCTTCTTCATGGTCCTCTTCATGAACGTCACGGGGATCATCCCGTTCCTGAACATGCCGGGTACCGCGATCATCGCCGTCCCGCTCACGCTCGCTCTCGTCAGCTACGTGACCTTCATCTACGCCGGTATCAAGAAGAGCCCCAAGAACTTCTTCAAGAACGCGCTGTTCCCCTCGGGAGTGCCGTGGCCGGTGTACATCATCGTCACGCCGATCGAGCTGATCTCGACCTTCATCATCCGTCCGGTCACCCTGACCCTGCGACTCCTGATGAACCTCGTGGTCGGACACATGATCCTGGTGCTGTGCTTCGCAGCCACCCAGTTCTTCTTCTTCACCGCTGGTGGGGGATGGGCGGCGCTCGGCATCGGAACCCTGGCCTTCGGCGGCGCATTCACGCTGTTCGAGATCCTGGTCACGGTTCTCCAGGCATACGTCTTCACCGTCCTCACCGCGGTCTACATCCAGCTCGCGGTCGCAGAAGAGCACTGAGCGGGTCGGCGAAAGCCACCCACCCAACGAAAGGAAAAACCCCGTGGACGCAACTACGGTTCTCGCAGACATCAACGGCCACCTCGCATCGGTCGGCTACGGCCTCGCTGCAATCGGTCCGGCCATCGGTGTGGGCATCGTCGTCGGCAAGACCATCGAGGGCGTCGCCCGTCAGCCCGAGCTGGCCGGTCGTCTTCAGGTCCTCATGTGGATCGGTATCGCCTTCACCGAGGCGCTTGCATTCGTCGGCATCGCCGTCGGATTCATCCCCTTCCCGTAATCCACACCGACTTCAGAAGGAGACAGGATGCTCAACGCTCTTGTCACGAACCTCGCGGCTGAGGGTGAGGCGGCAAACAACCCGCTTCTCCCCGCGTGGTACGACATCATCTGGTCTGGCCTGTGGTTCCTCATCATTCTCATCGTGGTCTGGAAGGTCGCCCTTCCCAAGCTGACGAAGATGCTCGACGAGCGGTCCGCCGCCATCGAGGGGAACATCGCCAAGGCTGACGAGGCTCAGAAGCAGGCCGAGGCCGCGCTCGAGGAGTACACGCGTCAGCTGGCCGAGGCACGCACCGAAGCCGGTGAGATCCGTGAGGCCGCCCGTGAGGATGGCAAGAAGATCGTCGCCGAGGCCAAGGAAGCCGCGAGCAGCGAAGCTGCCCGTATCACCGCCACCGCGCACACGCAGATCGAGGCCGAGCGTCAGACCGCTCTCGTCTCGCTCCGCAGCGAGGTCGGAACGCTCGCCATCGACCTCGCCGGTGGCGTGGTCGGGGAGACGCTGTCCGATGACGCGCGTGCGACGGCTGTGGTCGACCGCTTCCTCGCCGACCTCGAAGCATCCGAGAAGGCGGCCCAGTAATGGGCAGCGCGACCACTCAGGCGCTTGCGGCATCCGTTCAGGCGCTTGCCGCGGCATCCGGCGTGACCCTCGACACTTCGCGGGAGCTCTTCGCCGCGGCGCATGCCGTGGGCGAATCGTCGCATCTGAGCGGCGCGCTTGCTGACGCCTCGGCTCCGGCCGAGGCACGGCAGAACGTCGTCGCCTCGGTCTTCGGCGGGTTCTCGCAGATCACCCGGGACGTGCTCAAGACCGTCGTCTCCGAGCGCTGGTCCGACGCGAGCGCGCTCGTCGACGGCATCGAGGAGCTCGCGATCCGTGCAGCGGCGATCTCCGACAGCGGAGCCGACATCGAGGCGGAGCTCTTCGGCTTCTCCCGCGTCATCGCCGCGAACTCGGAGCTCGAACTCGCCCTGGGCAGCCGCCTCGGGGGAGGAGCGGCCAAGGTCGAGCTCGTCGAGCGTCTGCTGACCGGCTCCGTCAGCGCCCCCGCGGCGCTGATCGTGTCGTCGCTCGTGCGTCAGCCGCGCGATCGTCGCATCCGCCAGCTGCTGAACCGCGCCATGCGCATCGTCTCGAGCCAGCACGGTCGAGTCGTCGCGACGGTCCACACGGCATCCGAGCTGAACGAAGCTCAGCGCACCCGTCTCAGCGACGCGCTCTCGCGTCGGTACGACGGCAAGGTCTCGCTCAACGTCGTCATCGACCCTGCCGTTCTCGGAGGCCTGCGCGTGCAGATCGCCGATGACGTCATCGACGGCAGCATCTCCGCTCGACTCGCAGACCTTCGCCAGAAGCTCGCGGGCTAACACGACTTCGCGCGGGGAACCGCGCACCCAGATACAAAGGGAAGACAATGGCAGAACTATCGATCAGCCCCGACGTCATCCGTGACGCGCTGAAGGACTTCGCCGCCGCCTACGAGCCCACCGGGGCAGCGGCGACCGAGGTCGGCACCGTCATCGACGCCGCGGATGGAATCGCGCATGTCGAGGGCCTGCCCGGCGTCATGGCCAACGAGCTCGTGACTTTCGGCGACGGCACCAAGGGCCTCGCGCTGAGCCTCGACCAGAACCAGATCGGTGTCGTCGTCCTCGGTGACTTCACCGGCGTCGAGGCCGGTCAGGAAGTCACCCGCACGGGTGAGGTCCTCTCGGTCCCCGTCGGCGACGGCTACCTGGGTCGCGTCGTCGACCCGCTCGGCAACCCGATCGACGGCCTCGGCTCGATCGAGACCGAGGGAACCCGCGAGCTCGAGCTGCAGGCGCCCGGCGTCATGCAGCGCAAGTCGGTCCACGAGCCGATGCAGACCGGCATCAAGGCGATCGACGCGATGATCCCGGTCGGCCGTGGACAGCGTCAGCTGATCATCGGCGACCGCCAGACCGGTAAGACGGCGATCGCGATCGACACGATCATCAACCAGAAGGACAACTGGGAGTCCGGCGACGTCAACAAGCAGGTCCGCTGCATCTACGTCGCCATCGGCCAGAAGGGCTCGACCATCGCCTCGGTGAAGGGCGCGCTCGAAGAGGCCGGTGCCCTGGAGTACACCACGATCGTGGCCGCTCCGGCATCCGACCCCGCCGGCTTCAAGTACCTCGCCCCCTACACCGGCTCGGCCATCGGCCAGCACTGGATGTACGGCGGCAAGCACGTCCTCATCATCTTCGACGACCTGTCGAAGCAGGCTGAGGCGTACCGCGCCGTGTCCCTTCTGCTGCGTCGTCCGCCGGGCCGTGAGGCGTACCCGGGTGACGTCTTCTACCTGCACTCCCGTCTGCTGGAGCGTTGCGCGAAGCTGTCCGACGAGCTCGGCGCCGGCTCGATGACGGGTCTTCCGATCATCGAGACCAAGGCCAACGACGTCTCGGCGTACATCCCGACCAACGTGATCTCGATCACCGACGGCCAGATCTTCCTGCAGTCCGACCTCTTCAACGCCAATCAGCGTCCGGCGGTCGACGTGGGTATCTCGGTGTCGCGAGTCGGTGGTGACGCACAGGTCAAGTCGATCAAGAAGGTCTCGGGTACGTTGAAGCTCGAGCTGGCTCAGTACCGCTCGCTCGAGGCCTTCGCGATGTTCGCATCCGACCTCGACCAGGCGTCCCGTCGCCAGCTCTCGCGTGGTGCGCGTCTGACCGAGCTGCTCAAGCAGCCGCAGTACTCGCCGTACCCGGTCGAGGAGCAGGTCGTCTCGATCTGGGCCGGAACCAAGGGCAAGCTCGACACGATCGAGGTCTCGGACGTCCTGCGCTTCGAGCGCGAGCTCCTGGACTACCTGCGTCGCAACACCTCGGTGCTCGACACCCTGCGCGAGACCAACGTCCTCGATGACGACACGGTCGCAGAGCTCGAGAAGCACACCGACGCTTTCATCCTGGAGTTCCAGGGTGGCAAGGGCACCAGCATCGGTGCTCCCGGCCACGAGGAGCACGCGGCTGCGGAGGCGGACGACGTCAACCAGGAGAAGATCGTCAAGGGCCGTCGCGCGTAATCGCGTGAGGAACTGAACTCATGGGCGCTCAACTCAGGGTCTACAAGCAGAAGATCTCTTCTGCTCAGACGACCAAGAAGATCACGAAGGCGATGGAACTCATCGCGGCTTCGCGCATCCAGAAGGCGATGGCACGCGTCAAGGCGTCCAGCCCCTTCGCGCGAGCCGTGACGAGGGCCGTGTCCGCCGTCGCGACGCACTCGAACGTCGACCACCCGCTCACCCGCGAGCCCGAGACGATCCACCGCTCCGCGGTCGTGATCTTCTCCTCGGACCGCGGTCTCGCCGGAGCCTTCAACTCGCAGATCCTCCGTGAGGGTCTCGAGGTGGCCGAGCTCCTGCGCGAGCAGGGCAAGGAGCCGGTGTTCTACCTCGTCGGTCGCAAGGCCGTCGGCTACTTCCAGTTCCGTCGCATCCAGGCGGCCGCGGAGTGGACCGGCGACACCGACACGCCGTCGTTCCACACGGCGGAGGAGATCTCGCAGAAGCTTCTCGAGGACTTCTCCCGCGGTGGCGTCGAGGGCGGCGTGGACGAGATCCACCTCGTGTACAACCGTTTCGTCAGCATGATGACGCAGACGCCGGAATCCGTGCGCCTGCTCCCGCTGGAGATCTCGGAAGCCGACGAGTCGGAGGCGGGGAACACCATCTACCCGCTCTACGAGTTCGAGCCGGACGCCGAGACCGTGCTGGACGCGATCCTGCCGGTGTACATCCAGAGCCGCGTCTTCAACGCTCTCCTGCAGTCGTCTGCTGCCAAGCAGGCCGCGACGCAGAAGGCGATGAAGTCGGCCAGCGACAACGCCGACAAGCTCATCACCGACTACACCCGTCTGCGCAACAACGCGCGCCAGGCGGAGATCACGCAGCAGATCGCAGAGATCGTCGGCGGCGCCGACGCGCTCTCGTCGAGCAAATAGACCATCAGGAGAGAGACGAAAATGACCCCCACCGCTACGGCTGACCAGCCGGCGACCGCGGTCGTCGGGCGCGTCGCACGCGTCAACGGTCCGGTTGTCGACATCGAGTTCCCGCACGACTCGATTCCCGACATCTACAACGCGCTGAAGACGACGATCGTGATCGGCGACTCTTCCGTCGAGATCACGCTCGAGGTCGCTCAGCACCTCGGTGACGACCTCGTTCGCGCCATCGCCCTGAAGCCGACCGACGGCATCGTCCGCGGCCAGGAGGTTCGCGACACCGGTGAGGCCATCTCGGTCCCCGTCGGCGACGTCACCAAGGGCAAGGTCTTCAACGTGATCGGCGAGGTGCTCAACCTCGAGCCCGGCGAGACCATCGAGGTCACCGAGCGCTGGCCGATCCACCGCAAGGCTCCGAACTTCGACCAGCTCGAGTCGAAGACCACCATGTTCGAGACCGGCATCAAGTCGATCGACCTTCTGACGCCGTACGTGCTCGGTGGAAAGATCGGTCTGTTCGGTGGAGCCGGTGTCGGAAAGACCGTCCTCATCCAGGAGATGATCCAGCGCGTCGCGCAGGACCACGGTGGTGTGTCGGTGTTCGCCGGCGTCGGTGAGCGCACCCGTGAGGGCAACGACCTGATCCACGAGATGGAAGAGGCGGGTGTCTTCGACAAGACGGCCCTCGTGTTCGGCCAGATGGACGAGCCGCCGGGAACCCGTCTGCGCGTCGCCCTGTCTGCTCTGACGATGGCGGAGTACTTCCGTGACGTGCAGAAGCAGGATGTGCTGCTCTTCATCGACAACATCTTCCGCTTCACGCAGGCCGGTTCCGAGGTCTCCACGCTTCTCGGCCGTATGCCGTCCGCGGTGGGTTACCAGCCCAACCTGGCCGACGAGATGGGTCTCCTCCAGGAGCGCATCACGTCGACCCGTGGCCACTCGATCACCTCGCTGCAGGCGATCTACGTGCCCGCCGACGACTACACCGACCCGGCTCCGGCGACCACCTTCGCCCACCTCGACGCCACGACCGAGCTCTCTCGTGAGATCGCGTCGAAGGGTCTGTACCCGGCCATCGACCCGCTGACCTCCACGTCGCGGATCATGGACCCCCGGTACTTGGGCGAGGACCACTACCGCGTCGCCACCACCGTCAAGCAGATCCTCCAGAAGAACAAGGAACTGCAGGAGATCATCGCGATCCTCGGTGTCGACGAGCTCTCGGAAGAGGACAAGATCGTCGTGTCGCGTGCACGTCGCATCCAGCAGTTCCTCTCGCAGAACACCTACATGGCCAAGAAGTTCACCGGTGTCGAGGGTTCGACCGTCCCGCTCAAGGAGACCATCGAGTCGTTCGATGCGATCACCCGCGGTGACTTCGACCACGTCGCCGAGCAGGCCTTCTTCAACGTCGGTGGCATCTCCGACGTCGAAGAGCAGTGGGCGAAGATCCAGAAGGAGAACGGCTGAACATGGCGCTCAACGTCAGCCTCGTCTCCGCCGACGCGGAGGTCTGGTCGGGAGAGGCGAGCCTCGTGGTCGCCAAGACCGTCGAGGGTGAGATCGGCTTCATGACAGGACACGAGCCGGTGCTGGCCATCCTCGCTGAGGGCCAGGTCCGGATCACCCAGACGGATGGCACCAAGGTGCTCGCCAACGCGCAGGACGGCTTCCTCTCCATGGAGGGCAACACCCTGACGATCGTTGCCGGCAACGCGGCCCTCATCGCCTGAGTAGTTCACCTCGACGCGTCCGCCTCGGGCTCCCTCGCCGGGACCTGAGGCGGACGCGTCTGTCTGTATCGAGGCCTCATGAAGATCCTGCTCCCACCGTCCGAGACCAAGCGACCGGGCGGGGACGGCGCCCCCCTCGACCTGGACGCGCTGGCGCTGGCCGGACTGCACGCCGAGCGCTCGGCCGTCATCGATGCGCTGGTCGCCCTCGCCGCCGATGAGGATGCCGCGCGTGCGGTGCTGAAGCTCAGCGCACGGCAGTTGGGCGATATCGCGCACAATCGGATGCTGCGGGACGCGGCGACCATGCCGGCGGTCGACCGCTACACGGGCGTGCTCTTCGATGCGTTGGACGCGGCCACGCTGTCCACCGTCTCGCGCCGGTGGCTGGGAGCCCACGTCTGGATCCACAGTGCGCCGCTCGGCCCGATCGGAGCCCTGGACCCCATCCCCGCATATCGGCTCGCGGCCGGCACGTCGCTTCCCGGCGTGGCAGCGCTGCGTCGGCACTGGGCGGACGCGACGACCGAGGCGATCGCGGGGGAGGCGCCCCCGTTCGTGCTCGACCTGCGCAGCGAGGCGTACGTCGCTCTCGGGCCCGTGCCCGATTCCGTCCCTTCGGCGTACGTGCGCGTCGTCACCGATGACGAGGGCGGATCGCGCGCTCTCAACCACTTCAACAAGAAGTCCAAGGGACTCCTCGTGCGCGAGCTCGCCGAGACGCGCCCGAGGATCGTATCTCGTCGGTCGCTCCGCAGCTGGGCGGACAGACGGGGGATCGTGCTCCGCGACGGTGCGGATTCCGGGACTCTGGAGCTCGTCGTCTCGGAGTGACGCGCGGCTTCGGCTGCCGTCACATGGGGAGTTCTCCCCGTGTGGGTCGTTGCCCGGTGACAGGGCGACCGATATGGTTATGTCGCGGCGCGGAGAGCGCTCGCTCATTCCCATCCGGAGGGGATCATGGACTCTTACTATTACGACGCGGGAGCTGCCGCGTTCATCGGCATCATCGTGCTCATCAGCTTCATCGTCGGCATCGCGGGCTACGTGCTCGGATCGCTGTTCCTCATGAAGATCTTCGACAAAGCAGGCGTGCAGGGCAAGTGGCGCGCCTGGGTGCCCGTGTACAACACGATGATCTTCTTCAAGCTCGGCGACCTGAGCCCGTGGCTCGTGCTGTACGGCATCGGCGGAACGATCCTGTTGTCGTGGATCGGCATCGGCGCGATCTTCTCGATCGCACTCGCCGTGCTGTCGTTGCTGGCCGCTTGGCGCATCGGACTGAAGCTGCAGAAGGACGCCGTCTGGGTCGTGCTGTACTTCTTCCTCGCGATCGTCTGGCTCGGCATCAACGCCTTCGACAAGTCGCGTTGGAACCCGAACATCGTGCCGGCGTCCTGGGCATCGAACGGCTTCCTCGGCGACCGCACCGTCTGGGACGGCATCCCCGCCCAGCCGTCTGGTGCTGCTCCGCAGGGCTACGGCGCAGCGCCGCAGGGCTACGCACCGCCCGCGCCGCAGGGCTACGCACCGCCCGCCCCGCAGGGCTACGCGCCCCCGGCACAGCCCGGCTACGCGCCGCCTGCCGCGCCGGCGACCGGAGCGCCTGTGCCCCCGGTCTCGCCTTCCACGCCCCCGGCTCCGCCCGTAGCCCCGCCGGCTGCTCCGACCACGCCGCCGGCTCCGCCCGCAGCGCCGCCGGCCGCTCCGACCACGCCGCCGGCAGACCCCACTCAGCCTCCGGCCTGAGAGACGTGACAGAGAGCCCCCGACCACGGTCGGGGGCTCTCTGCGTTGCGCATCGGATGACAGACGCCGGCCTCGACTAACGTGGAAGTCATGGTCATGTCGCAGCGCCGTGTCGGCGCGTCCGGTCTGCTCGTGTCTCCCACCGGCCTCGGCTGCAACAATTTCGGCCGTGCGGGCACCGCCACGGAGACGCTCGCGGGTACCCGTGAGGTCATCGATGCGGCGATCGCGAACGGCATCACACTGCTCGACACCGCCGACATGTACGGTGCCGAGGCCGGGATGAGCGAGACGTTGATGGGGGAGGCGCTGGAGGGCCGTCGCGACCGCATCGTGCTCGCGACGAAGTTCGGCCACGAGCGCGATATGGGCTACGACTTCCCGGCGGGGCGTGGTTCCCGTCGCTATGTGCGCCGTGCGGTGGAGGAGTCCTTGCGCCGGCTGCGCACCGACTGGATCGACCTCTACCAGCTGCATCTGCCGGACCCCGAGACGCCGATCGCCGAGACGACCGACGCGCTGGACGAGCTGGTCAGGGAGGGGAAGATCCGCTACTACGGACACTCGAACTTCGCGGGTTGGGAGATCGCGGAAGCCGAGTTCGTCTCTCGCGAGCGTTCGACCGGACGGTTCATCTCCGCGCAGAACCACTACTCCCTGCTGGCGCGTGCCGCCGAGCGCGAGGTCCTTCCCGCCGTGGCACGCTACAACCTCGGGTTCTTCCCCTTCTTCCCTCTGCACAACGGTCTGCTCACCGGCAAGTTCACCCGTGAGGGCGGCCCGGCGGAGAGCCGGATCATGTCGATCCGCAGACACGTCTGGGAGAACGCACCCTGGGACGCCATCGAGAAGTTCCGCACTTTCTGCGCCGACCGCGACATCACGATGCTGCAGGCCACGTTCGGCTGGCTGCTCGCGAATCCGCTGGTGTCGAGCGTGATCGCCGGAGCGACGTCCGCCGCGCAGATCGAGGCCAATGCGCAGGCGGGGGAGGCCTGGCGGCCCGACGCCGACGAACTCGAGACGATCGATCGACTGTTCCCGCTCCCCGAGGACCCGGGCGCGCGGGTATGAGCGCGATGCGTGAGTTCCACTACGATGTGTGAGTATGCTGCGGCCGCCCGATTGGTCGCAGATCCATCGGAGGCAGTACGTGGCTGAGACGACGACGACGACACGCAGCGTCACGGTTGCGCAGCGCCGTCTGCTGCTCTCCTGGGCAGGAGTCACTGATCAGGGACGCCGTCGAGACAACAATCAGGACGCGTTCCTCGCGGATTTCCCTCTGTTCATCGTCGCGGACGGCATGGGCGGACACGCCGGAGGCGAAATCGCGAGCCAGAGCACCGTCTCCCGGTTGCAGGCCGTGGTGTCGGACGGACCGGTGACCCGTCCGGCCATCGAGACCGCGCTCGAGCGGGCGGTCGCGGACATCGCCGATCATCCGGAGACGACGGACGAGGGCACGGGCACGACGCTCACCGGAGTCTTCCTCGATCTCGCTGACGACGAGCCGCAGTGGGTCGCGCTCAACATCGGCGATTCCCGTGTGTATCTGCTGCGCGACGACCGCCTGATCCAGGTCACGACCGACCACTCGGTCGTGCAGGAGCTGATCGCGGCGGGCAAGCTCAGCCCGGAAGAAGCCGAGGGGCACCCGTACAGCAACGTGATCACGCGCGCTGTCGGTGCGAGCGAGCTCACCGCCCCGGACTACATCACGATCGATGTCCGTGCCGGTGACCGTTTCGTGATCTGCTCGGACGGGCTCACCAAGGAACTCACCGACTACGGCATCCAGCACTTCCTTCGGGAGAACGCGGAGCCGGGGCCGGCCGTCGACGCCATGCTCGCCGCCGCGCTCGAGAACGGCGGTCGCGACAACGTGACGCTCATCATCGTGCAGGTCGGCGACCCCGACGGGTCTTCCTCCACAGTCGCCGACACCGTCGAATAGCGGTCCTCGGCTGTGGATCACCGGGATTCGAGGTGATCGCCGCGGTCGAATGAAGGCATGGACCCTTCATCGATCGTGCTCCCCTCCGCCCCGTCACCCGCCCGGCGGACGCCCTTGCCGTTCGCGGCGGCGGTCATCCCGGTCGCGGCCGGTGTCGTGCTGTGGCTGGTCTCGGGATCGCTGTACGCCCTCTGCTTCGCCGCGCTCGGTCCGCTGATGCTGGCGGCCTCGGCCCTCGACGCGGCGCGCATCCGACGGCGCGACCGGCGTAGAGACGAGGCAGCAGCGGCGGCCGTGTGGCAATCGGCGGAAGAGGAACTCCGTACTCGGCAACAGGCGGAGCGCGCCGCGCTGTGGCAGCGCCATCTGGACGTCGCCATGTGTCTGGCGCAACCACCCCTGCGGGGGACGGAGGGGCCGCATGCCGGAACGGAGCTCGTGATCGGCAGCGGTTCGGTGCCGATCGGCATTCGCTGCAGCGGGGGTGAGGGCGAAAGGGCACGGGAGTTCCAGAAGCGTTGCGCAACCCTCGACGAGGCGCCCGTGCGAGTGAAGCTGGGCACGGGGATCTGCGTGCGAGGCTGCGCGCCGCAGAGCGCCGCGGTCGCGCGTGCGCTCGTTGCGCAGCTCTGTCTCCGCTTCAGCCCGGCGCGGCTCGTGCTCGTGGGCGACCGTCTCGAGGAGAACGGTCTCGCGATGTTGCCTCACGCGCGCTCAGGGCGGACAGGGGGCTTCCGCCTCGGGCTGCTCACACCGGGGGATGCGCGAGTCGCCCTCGACGCCGCGGTCTGGGTGGTTCCGCCCGGGGGTGACGTCCCGGAGGGGGTCACCACCGTCGTCGAGGTCACCGAACTGCGCAGCGCGACCGTTCGCACGCCCGAGGGACCGCAGGACATCGCGCTGGAGGCACTCTCGGTCGACCAGGCCGTTCTGCTCGGACACACCAGCGGCGACGACGTCGAAGATCCGGATGGTGCTCCCGCATTCGTCGCACTGCACGAGCTCACCCAGCACCGCGGGCAGCCGGGGCTCTCCGCCGTGATCGGCCGGTCCGGGCACGGGGACGTCGTGCTCGACATCGTGACGGACGGTCCGCATGCGATCGTCACCGGGACGACGGGCACGGGCAAGAGCGAACTGCTCGTGACCTGGGTCGCCGCGATGGCGACGACGCATGGGCCGGAGGAGGTCTCGTTCGTGCTCGCGGACTTCAAGGGTGGAACGGCCTTCGAACCGTTGCGGGAGCTGCGCCAGGTCGCGGCGGTGATCACCGATCTCGATCAGGAGGGCGCGCGGCGCGGCGTGTCCAGCCTGACCGCGGAGATCCGCCGGCGCGAGTCGATGCTCGCTGCTGCGGGGGTCCGCGACATCAGCGAGATGGCGATGCCCCGGCTCGTGATCGTGATCGACGAGTTCGCCGCTCTGCTGCACGAGCATCCCGACCTCGGACAGGTCTTCACCGATGTCGCAGCACGCGGGCGCGCGCTCGGCATGCATCTGATCCTCGGGACTCAGCGCGCGTCGGGGGTCGTGCGGGACGCTCTCGCTGCGAACTGCCCTCTGCGCGTCAGTCTGCGCGTCGCCGATGCCGCCGACAGCCGGCTCGTGATCGGCACTGCGGATGCGGCCGAGCTCCCCGGAGGAACGGAATCGCGCGGTCTGGGCTTCGTACGGCGGCCGCAGGACCTCGAGCCGCAGATCGTGCGGGTAGCGCGCGCGGCATCGGCGGATGTGAGCCGCATCGCGAGCGTGTGGCGGGGTGCGGCACGGCCGCACAGTCCGTGGCAGCCTGCCCTCCCCGCCCTCCTCCCTCTCGGCGATGCGCGGGAGGGGACTGCTCCGTCGGCCGAGATGCTCATTCTGGGGCGGGCCGATGAGCCCGACACGCAGGCGCAGCCGGTGGAAGTGCTGCGAGCGGGCGTCGACCGCGGGCTGGCGATCCTCGGTACCCGAGGAACCGGTCGGACGTCGGCGCTGCGGATGCTGGCCGCCCAGCACCCGCAGGCACTGTGGATGCCCGCGGATCTGGAGGCCGCGTGGGACGTCGTCGGCTCCTGGTCGGACGGATCCGTCGCGCCGCCGCGACTCGTCCTGTGCGACGACCTCGATCTGCTCGCCGCCGCATGGCCATCCGAGTATGCGCAGGAGTGGCTGCGTCGGATGGAGCAGGTGCTGCGAGGCACACGCACGACGAGCTTCGTGATCACGGCGGCGCGAGCCGCCGGTGGCGTCGCCCGTCTGCTGGAGGCGCTGCCGCGACGGGCCCTGCTGCGGATGTCGAGTCGGGTGGAGCATCTGGCCGCCGGCGGCGAATCATCGGGGTTCGTCAGAGACCGTCCGCCTGGGCGTGCGCGTATCGGAGATCGCGAGGTGCAGCTGGCCTGGGTCGACGCAGCCGCCCCCGTGCCGGCGATGCCGCCTGCGGACGGCTGGGCTCCTGGCGGCGCGGTCACCGGTGTCGTGAGCCCCTTCGCCTCCCGTATCGCGGAGAGTCTGAGAGCGGAGTTCCCGGAACGCGAGGTCCTTCCGCTCGAGCAGGGTGTGCCCGCAGAACGAAGCGGCGCCGTCCTGGTCGCCGACGCCGAGACCTGGCTCAGGAATCCGGCGGCGTGGAAACTCGTCCGCACGGAGGGCGAGGTGCTGTTCCGCGTCGAGAGCCCGGTGGAGTTGCGTCAGCTGGCGGGTGTCCGCGACCTGCCCCCGTTCGCCCATCCGCATGCCGGAAGGGGATGGGCGGTGCGCGGCGATGAAGCCCTCCGCCGGGTCATCGTCCCCGCGTTCGCACCGATGACCGGTCCGGCGACCGGTCAGGCGTCGCAGACCACCGATCCGGCGACGGTGCAGCGCACCCGAAGGCAGAGGCGTGCGGACCGCATGGGTTCCGCCGTCGGATCGTGACCGGGGCCCGCGAGGCCGGAGGGGTCCGGATCAGAGGCCCGATCCGGGGCGGATGACGCCGACCTCTGCACCACCGCCGAGCACCGAGAGCGGAAGGGCAGCGGCCAGGTCGGCGACAGCAGCCTCGCTGACGGCACCGGTGCGCGCGAGGAGCGTCGCGGCGACGATGGTGGATGCGCGCGATGCGCCGTCGAGCATCTTGAGCCCCACAGTCGTGCCGTCGGGTGCGACCATCACCATGACGCCCTCGGCGCCGCCCTTGGTGAACACGCCGAGCTTCTCGGTGGCGACGGTGTCCGGGCGCCCGGGTCCTTCGATGGTCCACGGGTTCTCACGCACGGCGCGCACCAGAGAGCCGGCCACCCGGTGCAGGGCGAAGGGGGAGCGGTCGGAGGCGGTGCCGATGCGGTGGATGGATCGGGTGAGCCCGGTGAGGGTCAAGGCGTACACAGGGGCACCGCAGCCGTCGATCGCCGTGTGGGCGACCTTCTCGCCGGTCAGACGCTCGATCACCTCGCGGATGTGCGCCTGCAAGGGGTGGGTCACGTCGAGGTAGCCGTCCGTCGCCCAGCCGGTGGCGACACAGGCCCGCAGCATCGCCGCATGCTTGCCCGAGCAGTTCATCCGCACGCGTGCGGGCTCGCCGTGCTCGCGGACCATCTCGTCGCGGGTGGCGGTGTCGCTCGGCCACGCGGGCGGGCAGCCGAGGTCGTCCTCGGTGAGTCCGCCGGCCGTGAGCATGTCGCGCACCGTGTTCGCGTGTCGATCGGTGCCGGTGTGGCTGGCCGTCGAGAGCGCCAGCTGCTCGCCTTCCAGCGCAGCGCCGGCCGTGATGCAGGCGACGGCCTGGAGCGGCTTGAGGCTGGAGCGCGGAAGGATCAGCGCATCGGCGTTGCCGTGACGCGCGATCACCTCGCCGTCTGCCGACAGCACTACGGCTGCGCCCGCATGGCGGGACTCGATGAAGCCGCTGCGTTCCACGACGGCGAGTTCGACGGATTCCTGAACGGTGAGAGTCTCCAGCACCGGTCCAGCCTACCGTCGGCTCCCCCCGTGAACGGGTCGGCGCCCGGGTACGCCCGGTGTCGCACACCGGTGGCAGACTGGGCGCATGGCTGCGCACTCCACCTCTCGCACTCTCGGCGACCACCACTACGCCCTCACGTCCACGTGGACGGGGAACACCGGGTCGGGGACCAGCGGGTATCGCGACTATCGGCGTGATGTGACGATCGAGGTGCAGGGGAAGCCCGACCTGCTCGCCTCGGCGGACAAGCCCTTCCGCGGAGATCCCACACGGTGGAACCCGGAGGACATGCTGCTCGCTTCACTGTCGGAGTGCCATCTGCTGTCGTACCTGCACGCCTGCGTGACCGCCGGTGTCGTCGTGGTGTCGTATCGCGACCAGGCGACCGGACTCATGCGTGAGAACGGCGCGGGTGGCGGCTCGTTCGTCGAGGTGATGCTGCGCCCCGAAGTCGTCGTGGCGGAGGCCTCCATGATCGAGGCGGCGGAGCGCGCGCACGCACAGGCGAACGAATGGTGCTTCATCGCCAACTCGATGAACTTCCCCGTGCACCATGAGGCGACCGTGACGGCGCAGGCCTGAGCGCCGCGCGATCGACGGCGTCCCTGTTCAGCGGCGCTCGTGGGGGAGTGCCTGGATGATCTTCTCGATCGTTCCCTGTGCGGGGGCCTCGTTGTAGGCGCCGGCGAGCTCTTGACCGGAGAGAGCATGGATCGCCGCCATGATCTCGTCGGTCGCCTGGCGCCGAGCCCGTCCGCTGGTCGCCGGACCGTGGGGCGACAGATCGAGCGGCTCGCCGAACCGCACGGTGATGCGCTCCTTCAGCGTCGGCATCTTCGCACCGACCGGCATGACCTTGTCCGTCCCGACCAGGCCCACCGGGACCACGGGCGCTCCGGTCTGCAACGCGAGGAAGGCGACGCCGGTGCGTCCTTTGTAGAGCCGGCCGTCCGTGGAGCGGGTCCCCTCGGGGTACAGCGCCACCGTCAGTCCTTCGTCGAGGAGCTGGCGCTGCAGATCGAGCGCGTCGAGCGCCGCCTGGCCTGCGCCGCGTCGCACCGGGATCGCTCCGATCGACTCGAAGAAGGTCTTGCTCATCCATCCGCGAAAACCGGTGCCCTCGAAGTAGCTGGACTTCGCCAGGAAGTGCACGGGGCGGGGGGCGGCCACCGGGATCGCGATCGAGTCGATGAACGACAGGTGGTTGCTCGCGAAGATCACGGGGCCAGCGGACGGAACGTGCTCGCGGCCTTCGATCCGTGGACGGTACACCAGGCGGGCCAGAGGAGTGATGAGGCTGCGTCCGAGTGTGTAGGTGAAGCCTGCATGACGAGGCTTCGCAGTCTCTTCTGACGAGGATTCGGGCTCGACGGACTGCTCAGAGGTCATCAGAGCAGGTTACTCCGGGATTCATGCCTTCGCTGGAATGAAGAATCGCGCCGCGTCTCCCAGCGCGAGCAAAGGGGAATAGGGGAGGATGGGGTGTCCCGATCGCGATCCAGAGGTCTCACTGTGCGCAAGCGTCCGCTCATCGTCCTGTCCACCGTCGCTGCGGCGACCCTTCTGCTGGCAGGATGCTCCGGCACGTCCTCGCCCGAGAGCTCGAGCACTCCCGAGCCCACGGCGACGAGCAGCTGTGCCCTCGACGCCCAGCCCGGCGACACCTCCGATGCCGTCGTCGTCGACGGGGAGGGGGCGGACGCCAAGGTGACCGTGCCGGCCGATGCGCCGTTCGCAGGTGTCGAGCGCACGATCGTGGCCGCAGGTGACGGCGATGACATCGGCGTCGGCGATCTGGTCTCCGTGCAGTATCAGATCGTGGACGCGAAATCCGGCGAGGTGCTCGACTCCTCAGCCCGTGGCGAAGGCGGACTGCTTCCCGTCCTGCTCGACACGAACCAGTCGTCGCTGTTCGTCGCGGCACTCGAGTGCGAGCCGGTCGGCTCTCAGGTCGTGCTGACACTCCCTGGCAGCGTTCTCGGCGAGGGCGCGAGCAACGTCATCGTGTACGCCGAAGCAGTCGAGCAGCTTCCCGAGGTCGCCACCGGCACTCCGGTCGACCCGACTCCCGGGTTCCCGACGGTGAAGCTCGACGATGACGGCGCTCCCACCATCACGATCCCGGACGGCGACGCACCCGCCAAGACCGAGGTCGCCGTGCTCAAGCAGGGCGACGGCGCGACGGTCGGCGCGGGCGACCTCGTCGTGGTGCAGTACCGCGGCGTCAAGTGGTCCGACGGCAAGGAGTTCGACTCCAGCTGGAGCCGTGATGCGACCCCCTCGCAGTTCCAGACCAGCGGCGTCGTGACCGGCTTCCGCCTCGCGCTCGAAGGCCAGAAGGTCGGCTCGCAGGTGATCGTCGTGATGCCCCCGTCCGACGGCTACGGGGCCACCGAGGGCCACGAGCTCCAGAAGGAGAGCCTCGTGTTCGTGGTCGACATCCTCGCCACGACACCCGTCCAGCAGTAGCGGGAGCGGAGCCGAGGACGTGCCATAGGCTGGCGGCATGCGTCGCATCATCATCCTCGGCTCCACCGGCTCCATAGGCACACAGGCGCTCGACGTCATCCGAGCGAACCCCCGTCGCTTCGAACTCGTCGGCCTCGCCGCGGGAAGCAACCGCCAGATGCTCGATGAGCAGGCGGAACAGTTCGGCGTCGAGAGTACGGCGCTCGGGGCCGCAGAGGCCGAACAGCTCGTGCGCGATGTGGAAGCGGACGTCGTGCTCAACGCGATCACGGGTTCGATCGGGCTCGGTTCCACACTGGCCGCTCTGAAGGCCGGTCGCACGCTGGCCCTGGCGAACAAGGAATCCCTGATCGTCGGCGGGCAGCTGGTGCTGGCCGCGGCCGCCCCCGGTCAGATCGTGCCGGTCGACTCCGAGCACTCTGCGCTGGCTCAGGCCCTGCGCAGCGGCAGTCACGCTGAGGTACGCCGCCTGGTCGTCACGGCATCCGGCGGACCGTTCCGCGGGCGCTCCAGGGCGGACATGGAGTCGGTCACTCCCTCTGAGGCGCTGGCGCATCCGACCTGGGACATGGGTCGTATGGTCACCACGAACTCCTCGACCCTCGTCAACAAGGGGCTCGAAGTCATCGAGGCGCATCTGCTCTTCGACATCCCCTACGAGGACATCGACGTGGTCGTGCATCCGCAGTCCGTGGTGCACTCCATGGTCGAGTTCATCGACGGGTCGACCATCGCGCAGGCGTCGCCGCCGGACATGCGCCTGCCGATCTCGCTGGGCCTGGACTGGCCGAACCGCGTGGGAGGCGTCGGCCGGCCGCTCGACTGGACGGCGGCGACATCCTGGACGTTCGAACCCCTCGACAATGAGGCGTTCCCCTCTGTCGCGCTCGCGAAGGCCGTCGGTCGCGCGGGGGCGACCTTCCCCGCCGTCTACAACGCCGCGAATGAGCAGGCCGTCGACGCGTTCCATGAAGGGCGTCTGACGTTCCTCGGGATCGTCGACACGATCGCCCGGGTGGTCGATGCGCACGAGCCCCCGGACACGCTCACGGTCGAGACGTTGGCTGCGGCCGAGCTCTGGGCGCGACAGAAGGCCGACCGGCTGATCGCCGCCGGAGCCTGAACCCTGCTCAGTCCTCGTCGGGGTAGGGGACCGGCCAGCGCGAGTCCGGAACGGGCCACCCGGCCGCTCGCAGGGCGCGCCGGGCGAGCTCACGTGCGGAGTAGGGTGTGCGCACGCCTCGGATGTCGCGGTAGTCCTGGTGACCCGGTCCGGCCCACAGGATCGCATCGCCGTCGCCGACCAGTCCGACCGCGGCCACGATCGCCCGCTCCGGGGGCGAGTACTCGTGGATCTCCGCATCGGGCCGCGCCGTGCGCGCTCCGGCGATGAGGGTGGCTCTGATGGACTCCGGGTCTTCGAAGCGCGGGTGGTGATCGGTGACGACCAGGATGTCACTTCCCTCCACGGCGGTGCGCGCCATGTCGAAGCGCTTGCTGGCGTCGCGGTCGCCGTCGGCGCCGAACAGCATCAGCACGCGACCCGGGGTCACCCGGCGCACGGCGGCGAGGGTCTTCTCGAAAGCGTCCGGCGAGTGGCCGAAGTCCACGAAGACCGCGGGTCCGGTGTCGCCGGAGACGAGCTGCGTGCGGCCGGGCAGGTAGGCGCGGATGCCGCCGTCGCGCTCGAGCGCCCCGGTGATACGCTCCCACGCGTAGCCGCCCTCGAGCAGCATCACGATCGCGAGGGCCGCATTGGCCGCCATGTGCGGTCCGATGACGGGGACGGTCGTGGTGAGCGAGCCGAGCGGGCCGGTCATCGTGAACGTCGTGCCTGCCGCGCGTTCGTCATCGATCACGACGACCCAATCGGCGTTCTCGGCGCCCTCGGGGTCGGCGGCGATGGACGGCGTGCCGACGGTCACCACGGGGATCTCGGCGCGGTCCACGACAGCGGCGCCGGAGGGGGAGTCCAGGCAGATGACGCCTCGCGTGGATCGATCGGGACGGAACAGCGGCAGCTTCGCCTCGAAGTACTCGGCCATGTCGGCGTAGTCGTCGAGGTGGTCGTGGCTGAGGTTCGTGAATCCGGCGACATCGAAGTGCATGCCGTCGACACGATGACGGGACAGCGCCTGGGCGCTCACCTCGACGGCCACGGCCTCGACATCGCGCTCGCGCATGAGTGCGAGGAGCGCGTGGAACTCCGAGGCCTCCGGTGTGGTCAGACGCGAGACGATCACCTCGCCGGCGATGTGGCGCTCGGCGGTCGAGGAGAGCCCGGTGACGACGCCGATCTGGTCGAGGATGCCCTCGAGCAGATGCGAGACGCTCGTCTTGCCGTTGGTGCCCGTCGTCGCGAACAGCAGCGGGAGCGGGTCGTCGGCGCCGGTGCCGTACACCCAGGCGCTGAGATCCCCGAGCACACCGCGTGGGTCGTCGACGACGATGATCGGAAGCCCGGCACCCTGAGCGATCGCGGCGCCCGCGTCGTCCGTGATGACGGCGACGGCGCCCTTCTCCGCGGCGGCAGCGGCGAAATCCGCTCCGTGGCGGTTGACGCCCTGGATAGCGACGAAGGCCTCGCCGGCGCGGAGATCCGCTGTGGCGAGAGTGATACCGGAGACGGTGATCCCCGTCACATCGCCGCGCACCTCTCGGGCGAAGCGGGAGGCGAGTTCGGACAGCTCGCGCCGGGGCGGGTTCGCGGGGCGGAGCACGGGAGGCAGGCTCGGTTGTTGTTCAATCGACATGTCGCATCCATGATCTCATGTCGACGTCGGGATGCCGGTGCGGCACGTCCTCTCTCCCGACGAATCCGGAGAGAGGACGTGTCTGAGGGTCAGACCCTGCGCCGGTAGGCCAGGACCGACACGACGAGCGCCGCGATCCCGGCCACGAAGCCGCCGGTGCCCAGGATCACTCCCCAGGGCCCCTCAGGGGCGGCGGAGTCTGCTGCGGCAGCAGGGGCGGCGGCGTCTCCGTGCTCGCCGTGGCCCGTGCCGGTCGCCGCCGCCACCGTCACCACGGGGGCCGGCGCGTCCAGGCTGTGCGGGTCTTCGCCGTTCTCGGCGATCTGGGTCCACTCGGTGGTGCCGTCCACGCACTTCTGCTCCACCGGGAACGCCAGCGATTCCGGCGTGTCCTCGTCCAGGCCGACCCCCATGCTCACCGCACCGCGGAGATCGGTGGGGACGGGCGAGATCGCGGTGTAGGTCACGGCGGACACCAGGCCGTCGTCGCCGCGTTCGACGTCGATCGTCCAGTCTCCGTCGAGCGTCGGCGACACGGAGGCGAGGCCATCAGGCATCGTGATGCGCAGGGCGGTCGTGGGGGAGTTGTCGCACCCGTGCGAGAAGGCGAACGTCAGCACGCCGTGGTCGCCCGCGACCAGCTCGTCGGGGCTGACGGTGACGTGAGCGCTGGCCATCGCAGGCACGGCGACGGCCAGCAGCGCTCCTCCGGCGATGGCGGCGGCGAGACGGGCGGCTCGGTGCGAGCGCGCGGGGGCGGGGGACATGGTGGAACGGGACATATGGTTCTCTCCTGCAGACGGGGCGCGGGCGCGCCGACGGCACGCTTCCGCGGGGATGGCGCGCTCGGGAGTGAGGGCGCCGCTCGTGCGGCGGATCAGCCGCGCAGGAGGGCAGGAGGGCCGCGCCGCGAGACGCCCGCTGTGAGGGCGGCGTCGGTCAGGGGGACGAGCGTCGAGACGAGGCGGGACGGTCGGTGATGGTCCGGCGGTGTGAGAGTCGGCACCGAGCGCAGAAGCGCCTGCACCCAGTCGACGATCGACTGCAGCAGCGACTCGGCGTGCCAGAGCAGGAACATGGTCAGCGCCGCGGCGACGAAGTGCGCTCCGAGCATCGTGAGGCTCGGAGCCGGAAGAGCCGATACCGCGCCGAGTTGCGAGAGCTCCAGATGATGCGCGTGACCACGGGACGCGATCGCTGCGTCGACGGTCGGGGCGCCGAGCATCTGGAAGACGACGTGGAATGCCGCCTGTGCGAACAGCACCGTTGCGGCGGTTCGCACCCGAGAGCGACGCACGCCGATCACCAGCGCCGACAGCGGGGTGATCAGAGCCGAGACGGCGAGGATGAGCAGCGGATGCGGGGCCGCCCCGCCGCCGATCGTGTGCGACACGGCGGCGATCAGGGTGGCTGCGGCAGAGACGACGACGGCACGCATCAGTCGCAGCTGCCGGGAGGTCACGGAAACAACACTACGGGTCCCGGGCGGATTCCTAGACGCGGCGCTGTACCGTGAGCAGGTGGAAATCCTGCTCTATGTGGGTGGCATCCTGTTCATGCTGATCGGCCTCGGCCTTTCGATCGGTCTGCACGAGGTCGGCCATCTCGTCCCCGCGAAGCTCTTCGGCGTGCGCGTCGGCCAGTACATGATCGGTTTCGGACCGCGTCTGTGGTCGAAGCGCATCGGCGAGACCGAGTACGGCTTCAAGATGCTCCCATTGGGCGGCTTCATCTCGATGTCCGGCATGTACCCGGCATCCAGCGGGACGGGCCCGGCCAAGGGCGTGTTCCGTACGCTGATCCAGGACGCGCGCTCCGCGAACGACGAGACGATCGCGGAAGGCGCAGAAGACCGCGTCTTCTACCGTCTCCCTGTCTGGAAGCGCGTGATCGTGATGCTGGGCGGCCCGGCGATGAACCTGATCCTCGCGGTCGTGATCTTCACGGTGCTGGTCTCCGGTATCGGTGTCCAGCAGGGGACGACGACGATCTCCGCCGTGAGCCAGTGCGTGCTGCCGGCGGAGACGACCGCGACCGAGTGCACCGCGGCGGATCCGCTGTCACCGGCGGCCGAGGCGGGGATCGAACCCGGTGACGTGCTCGTGTCGATCGATGGAGCGCCGGTCTCGACCTTCGCAGATGCCACCGCGGTCGTTCAGAGGTCACCCGGCGAGACCCTCGACCTGGTGGTCCTTCGGGATGGTGAGGAGAAGGCGCTGCAGATCACCCCGATCGCCGCCGAGCGCACCATCACCGATGCGAGCGGTCGACCTGTGCTCGACGCCGAGGGACAGCAGGTCGTCAAGAGCGTGGGCTACATCGGCATGTGGGCGCAGATGGGTTATGTGCAGCAGCCGATCAGCGCGGGGCCGCAGATGGCGTTCGACACCGCAGGCCGTGTGACCTCGATGATCGTCAACCTTCCCGCGCGTCTCTGGGACGTCGGTGCTGCTGTCTTCGCCGGCGCGGACCGTGATCCGAATGGACCGCTGAGTGTCGTCGGCGTCGGTCGGCTCGCAGGAGAAGTCGCCGCCGTCGACGCGCCGATAGTCGATCGGTTCGCGGGATTGCTCAGCCTGCTGGGAATGTTGAACATCGCCCTCTTCGTCTTCAACCTCATCCCGCTCTTGCCGCTGGACGGTGGACATATCGTCGTCGCGCTCTGGGACGGATTCAGACGGGTGTGGGCCAGGCTGCGACGCCGGCCGGCGCCGGCTCCCATCGACGCGACACGGCTGGTCCCTCTCACCGTGGTGGTGTCTGTCCTCCTCATCGGCATGGGCGCTCTCCTGCTCGTCGCGGACATCGTGAAGCCGGTGAGCCTCTTCCAATAGCTGGCAGAGTGTCGTGAGGACGTTCTTGCACAAGGGAGATGATCTTCATGCACGGATACTCGCTACGGCCGTACGATCCCTCCACGGAGGCGGAGATGGCTGAGCGCCTTCGAGACGCCGAGACCTGGCAGCCGAACAACTGGTTCGGTTTCGGGTACACGCAGGTGCCGCCCTTCGGGCCGCAGAGCCCGGGGCTGGGAGTGATCAGCCCCGACGGGGGACGGATGCGCGTCGTGAACGACCGCATCACGGTGGGACAGGTCAGCTGGTTTCCCGGATACGACTACGGGGGCTCGCCACGCCACCGGGGGTGGGGCATCGGCCTGCTGATCCTCCCGGAGCACCGACGCACGCGGGCGGCGTCCTCCGCGCTCACGCTCCTGATCGACTACCTGTTCCTCACGACGACCGCGCATCGCGTCGAGGCCACCACATCTGCGACAGCAGCCCCTCGCAGTCCTCTCGCGACGCCGGCGGGAATGTCCAGAGAAGGGACGCTGAGGCGAGCGCAGTGGCGCGACGGCTGCTGGAACGACGTGGCGATCTATTCGATCCTGCGTGAGGAATGGGAGCAGCGCAGAGCGATGGCACCTCCGGGAACCTCTCCTTCCGCGCATCGTTGACAGCTGCGCGAGCGCTCCGTAGCGTGTTGGAGGAAGTACTACCACACGTGACTGATGTGAATTGAGACGAAGGAGACACCATGTCGAGCATTGCGGAACTGAGGATCGCCGTTCAGGAAGCATCGGATTCCACGGCAGTCCGCGAAC
Source organism: Microbacterium sp. NPDC087591 (assembly GCF_044743625.1). Lineage (NCBI taxonomy): Bacteria > Bacillati > Actinomycetota > Actinomycetes > Micrococcales > Microbacteriaceae > Microbacterium > Microbacterium sp. NPDC087591. Next base: position 61,741 of record NZ_JBIUWU010000001.1, on the reverse strand, counting down.
CGGTGACAGGGCGGGATCCCATAGATGAGGCGATCCTCCGCACGCTGGTAGGTCGCGATACCGAGGCCATCGACACGACCGTGTCGGGCGCCGAGACCAACAACCCGCAGATGTGCACGACGGTGCTGGGACCGACGTGCCAGAACAACACGGTGTGCAACTGCGCTGTCGGGCCGACCTTCGCTGCGGAGCCTGCCGCACCTGTCGTCTTCGGATGGCGCGCCTAGAAGGAGATGCCTGCGCTCACGCCAGGCGCGTGGATCGATGCGGTCGGCGAGTCCGAGCTGCATAACTGGCCCGCTCTGCTTGCCTGGGATCAGGTGCGAGCACTATTCGATGATCTCGCGGACATCGAGAGCGACTGCCCCGGTCTCGACGACGGCGCATTGATCGGTGCCTTCATCAGCTCGTTCGTGACCCAGACCGCGACGATGCTCTCGGTCGTCGCCCAGAGCGAGTGCGAACGAGTCAGCGGTGCAGCTCCACCGCTCGACGCGCGCGAGATGTGGGAAAAGCTCTCGGCCGTACCAGGGGAGTACGCCTCGCTCCTGGAGCTCGGCGATCTGACGTCGCGCGTGCGACGACTGCGGGAGATCTTCGCCGGAGCCGCGCGTGATTTCACCGGCCGCATCGCCGACGAGAGAACGACGGGATCATGGGTCGCGGACTCGCTCGTTTCGATCAGTCATCTCAAGGTTCTCGGCGACGTGCATACACGAGGAGCAGTGCTCGGCGTGTATTCCCAGGGTCGACCCGTGCTGGTCTACAAGCCGCGTTCGCTCGCTCCCGACACCGTGCTGAGCGAGATACTCGATGCCCTTCCCGGCGACGATCTGCCGCGCTCGCCGCGCACCCTCGATCGCGGGGTGTACGGCTGGCAGGAGTACGTGGTCTTCGAGAACATCGTCGATGAACGCGGACGGGCGGACTACTACCGTCGCTTCGGCGGTCTGGTGGCGTTCGCGAACGCGCTCGGGATGCAGGACCTCCACTACGAGAACATCAAGTGCTCGCAGGGAGCCCCGTTCATCATCGACGCGGAGTGCGCATTCGGCGTCGGGTTGTCGCCGTCGGCCGCTTCGGCTGAGGGGTATTTCTCGCGACCAGTCCCGAGTATCCTCTCCACCCTCCTGGTTCCCAACTGGGCGAAGCGGTACGAGAAGGCGGATCCATACGACCCCAGTGCGCTCGGATCGTTCGCGGACCCGGCCAGGCAGTCCCAGATCCAGAGGATCGTCCGAGTCGACGGGGAGCTGCAGACGACGTATGAAAGGTTGTCCGAGGCGCAGATCTACGGAAGCCAGCCATACGACGAGTCGGTCCGCCCGCCCTTCGCCGACCACGGGGGCGATGTGTGCGCCGGCTTCCGTTCGGTCTCTGCGCTCCTGAGCGAGCCTCGGGTGCAGGAGCTCATCGTGTCCATGGTGCAGCGTCCGAGGAGTCTGAGGTGCCGCGTCCTGACCAGGGCCACCGCCTCTTTCATGAGCTTGCTGCAGATGAAGGGGGCGCACCGGGACAGGGTGTCCTCGGAGCCTGCGACACGCGCGGAGACGGAGTGGCTCCTCCAGGAGGAGGCGCGACAGCTCGACCGGGGGTGTGTTCCCGTCTTCGAGGTCGACGTGCACGGATCGCGCATCGTGTCGGGAACCGGGGCATCGTTCGACGTCGGCCATGACCCCTTCGCCCTCTGGGTGGAGCGCTTCTCGACGATCACGGATCCGGCATCCGTCGATGGGCAGGCATTCCTGCTGGAGCGGACGATCGAACTGGGCCTCGAAGATCCGGACTGGAGCGCTTCGCCCCCTCCGGCTGAGGGGTCTCCGCATGCTGCCGCCCCGCGGCCCCGGTCGCCCGATCCTGCTCCGGGGATCGAGGACATCGTCGCGGAGTTGAGCAATACCGCCCACTCGCTGGGCGAGCATGTGTGGTGGGCATCCTCTGTCGCGCATTCGACGAGCCGGCATGAACTCTTCCCCACCCGCTCCGGGGTCTACGACGGTCTCGCGGGCATCGTGCTCGCCGCGGGTGCCGCAGCGCTGGACAGCGTGTCCGCCACAGCTCTCTACCAACGGTCCAGCGAGTCTCTGCTCGGATCGCTCGAACGGTTCGTGGAGAATCGCGCGCAGCGCGGAGCCGACCAGGTGTCGCCCGGTCTGGGTGAGGGGCCTCTCGGCGCTGCGCTGGCGTTGGCGGAGGCCGCCCGACTCAACCAAGACCATGCCGCCCTCGAACGGTTGGCGCGCAGTTGCGCGCTGCTCGACGCGCAGGAACCGGTCCACCGCTCCCACGACTACCTGAACGGCGCTGCGGGAGTCGTCGTGGCCTCGCAGCGCCTGTGCGACATCCTGGGTGACACCGTGCTCGCCAAGACCCGCGCCAGAAACGAGTCCGTGCTGATCGATGAGCTGACGGTCGCGGTGCGGCGCGGTCTCGTGGCGCCGGGGCTCGCGCACGGCCTGTCCGGCGTCGCGCTCGCGCTGGCGGCGATGAAGGCGACGGATGAGGTGGACGCACTCATCGACGACTGCTTCGACCTCGAGCAGCGCATCCTGGCATCGACGGAGGCGTCGGACGATATCGAGGAGCAGCAGAAGTCGCTGTCCGGATCCTGGTGCTGGGGCGCGGGGGGTCAACTCGAGGCACGACTTCAGGTCGGGCGCGATGCGGGTGCCGATGCGCTGCGAGAGAGACTGCAGCGCGCCGCACTCGGGGGGATGTCCCTCTGCCATGGTGGTCTCGGTCGTGTCCTGCTCCAGCAGTCGGGACCCTACGTCGAACGCTGGGGGCTGCGCGACGGCGACACGTCCGCCCGGATCGCTCTGCAGATGGTGCTCGACGACCCGAGCGGTGCGCGCGCGGATCCTCCCTACGCCCGGCGCGTCGGGTTGTTCACCGGCATGGCCGGGTCGCTGTTCTACCTCTCCGCGCAGCGCGACAGCGCGAGCGTGCTGCTGTCGACGATGACGTACGACGTGGGGTGATGCTCAGGAGAGTGCGTGCGCGACCAGACGCTCCAGGGTACGGATGCCGTCGCGCGACAGGATCGACTCCAAGTGCCCCTGCACCGACGCGAAGCGGTCGCCGCGGAGGGCGTAGACGTCTCCGGATGCGGCGTCTGCGGAGACCTCGGCGCCGTCCACCGCGGTCGTCCCCGGCGCGACGCGTGCCGTGAAGGTGTTGTAGAACCCGATCGACGCATCCTCGCCGAACACGGGGACCGACTTCTGCAGTCCCTGGTGCGGGGCGTCCAGAGGCGTCAGCGCGATGCCGAGCCGGTCGCTCAGGATCTGGTGACTCAGGCACACGGCGAGCAGCGGCTGTCGCGCATCCGCGCGACGGGCGACGATGGCGCGCATGCGCGCGATGCGCGGGGTGCCGGTGTCGCGCGGGTCGCCGGGACCGGGGCCGGCGACGACGAGATCGGCCGCGTCGAGCGCCGCATCCGTCACCTCGCTCCAGGGGGCGATGGTCACCTCGAGTCCGAGATGGCGCAACTGGTGCGCGAGCATCGTGGTGAAGCGGTCCTCGGCATCCACGACGACGGCGGTCTGCCCGCGGAAGGGGCCCGTCACGTCCTCGCCCTGTGGATTCAGCCAGAAGTCCGCGAGGCGCGAGTTGCGCGACGACAGCAGCGTGGCGATGGTCGGGTCGTCAGCCAGGGCGACCTCGGCGGCCGGGGCGTCCGCGTCGCTGCGTGCCTCGGCTGCACGGTCGCGGTCGATGGCGCCGATGGCGCCGAGCACTCCGGCAGCCTTGCCGTGCGTCTCGCTCACCTCGCCCTGGGGGTCGGAGTGGCGCACGAGCGTGGCGCCGACCGGCACGCGCAACCCGCCGTCCTGCACGTAGACGGTGCGGATGAGGATCGGAGCGTCGAGGTCGTGTCCGCCCTCCGCGTTCGGGGTGAACAGAGCCGCCACGCCGGAGTAGTACCCGCGCGGCTCGCGCTCGTGCCGACGGATGACGGCGCAGGCGTTCTGCATGGGGGAACCCGTGACGGTGGGGGCGAACATCGTCTCACGCAGGATGTCACGCGGATCGAGCTTGCTGCGGCCGCGCAGCATGTACTCGGTGTGGGTGAGCCGCGACATCTCCTTGAGGTGCGGGCCTGTGATCCGGCCGCCGTCGGAGCAGACCGCGCTCATCATCTTGAGCTCCTCGTCGACCACCATGAACAGCTCCTCGGTCTCCTTGGTGGAGGAGAGGAACTCGACCAGCGTCTCGCGCGTCGAGCCGCCGGCCGGATGGCGGAAGGTGCCGGAGATCGGGTTCATCGTGACGACGCCGCCGCGCGCGACGACATGCGCTTCAGGGCTCGCCCCGACCGCGATGTGGCCGGGGGTGAAGACCGCGAAGGTCCAGTACGCGCCGCGCTCGTGGCTGAGCAGCGCGCGGAACCAGGTCAGTGCCGCGGTGCGATCGTCGACGTCGATGCGCGCGGTGAAGTCGCGGCGGATCACGAAGTTGGCCCCCTCGCCGCGGCCGATCTCGTCGGCGATGACCCGCTCGACGATCGCGGCGTACTCCTCGTCGGCGATGTCGAAGCCGGCGTCCTGCAGCGGCACCGGAGCGGAGGGCAGTGCGTCCACCAACGCGGACGTGGGCAGCGCCAGATGCTCGTCGACGACGATGCAGCGCAGAGGGGCGCCGTCGTCCTGGGCGACGAAGCCGCGTTCGCGGACCTGGCGGTACGGCACCAGCGCGAAGACCTCGCGGGCCGAGCCGTCGATCGTCAGCGGGATGTCGGCGAGGAGATCGACGTCCACGACCTCTCCCGTGAGGAGCTCGACGGAGTCCGAGCCGTCGCGTGCGATCAGCACGAAGGAAGCGCTCAGGTCAGCGCTGAGCTCGGCGAGTCGTGAGAGGGTCATCGATGTCTCCTGTGCAGGGCTCCGGCTCGGCTCAACGAAAAGACCGCCCCGGAGGCGGTCTGGATTCGTGGGAACGCGAACACACCGCCTAGGAGGCGGGCCACCAGGTCTGGTTCGCGAGCATGGGGCGAAACTATCACATGGCGCAGGGTCGGCCCTGGCGCATGACGCCGCACGACTGTGCCCGACATCCAGCCGGTGTGCATCCAGGCGGCGTAGTCTGGAGGAGTGCCAGCAGTGAATCTTGGGATGCCGAAGATCCCCGAAGTCCTCGCCCCTCGCCGCAAGTCCCGCCAGATCAAGGTGGGCAAGGTGCTCGTGGGCGGTAACGCTCCCGTCAGCGTGCAGTCGATGACGACCACGAAGACGACGGACATCAACGGCACTCTGCAGCAGATCGCAGAGCTCACCGCCTCGGGCTGCGAGATCGTCCGTGTGGCTGTGCCGCACCAGGACGACGCCGACGCGCTCAAGATCATCGCGATGAAGAGCCAGATCCCCGTGATCGCCGACATCCACTTCCAGCCCCGGTACATCTACACGGCGATCGACGCCGGATGCGGTGCTGTCCGCGTGAACCCGGGCAACATCCGCGAGTTCGACGGCAACGTCGGCAAGATCGCCGCGGCGGCCAAAGCGGCGGGCGTCTCGCTGCGCATCGGCGTGAACGCCGGATCCCTCGACCGCCGCATCCTCGAGAAGCACGGCAAGGCCACCGCCGAGGCGCTCGTGGAGAGCGCGGTCTGGGAGGCATCGCTGTTCGAGGAGCACGACTTCCACGACTTCAAGATCTCGGTCAAGCACAACGACCCCATCGTCATGGTCAAGGCCTACCGTCAGCTCGCCGAGCGGGGCGACTGGCCGTTGCACCTCGGTGTGACCGAGGCCGGCCCCGCCTTCCAGGGAACGATCAAGAGCGCCACGGCGTTCGGAATCCTGCTCGGCGAGGGTATCGGAGACACGATCCGCGTGTCCCTCTCCGCTCCTCCCGCGGAAGAGGTGAAGGTCGGTCACCAGATCCTGCAGTCGCTCAACCTGCGTGAGCGCAAGCTCGAGATCGTGTCGTGCCCCTCGTGCGGCCGCGCCCAGGTCGACGTGTACACGCTGGCCGAAGACGTCACCGAGGGGCTCAAGGACATGACGGTCCCGCTGCGCGTCGCCGTGATGGGCTGCGTCGTGAACGGACCGGGCGAGGCGCGCGAGGCCGACCTCGGCGTCGCTTCCGGCAATGGAAAGGGGCAGATCTTCGTCAAGGGCGAGGTCATCAAGACCGTTCCCGAGGCTGAGATCGTCGCCACCCTGATCGAAGAGGCGAACCGCATCGCTGCGGAGATGGGCCCGGACGCATCGGTCGGCACCGCGCAGGTCATCACGGTCTGACGCGACTGCCGTAGACGCGACTGCCGTACAGTTCTGTGCCGCTGCCGGGCAGCCGCCGCGGCGACCCCCAAGGAGTTCCATGCCTGCCACCCTCGTGACATTCGCCGATGGATCCGTCATCGGCGAGGGCACTGTCACCCATGTCGAGGCCTCGTCCGAGGGGGCGGTCGTCGTGGTCGACGCGACGCCCTTCCACCCGGTCGACCACACCTGGCCCGACCAGCCGGGTGACTCCGGTGCGCTCATCCTCGGAGACGCCCGCGTGGTCGTGGCTGAGGCGGTCATGGCGGCGGTCAGCGACGAGGGAGACTTCGCGGTCGGTGCCGACATCCCGGTCAAGCGGGGAGCCGAGGGATGGACGTGGCTCGTCGGGCACCGTGTCGATGGCGACATCCCGTCGGAGCTGATCGAGGGCGCCGCCGTGCGCCTCGAGGTGGACGCCGCTCATCGCGCCGGACTCAGCCGCGGTCACACCGCGTGCCACCTGGCGTCGCTCGCCCTCGACCTCGCCGTCGCCGATCTCTGGCGCAAGGATCCCGGCGCCGACGCGCTCGGCACCCCCGACTTCGAGGGCCGGGCGAACCAGTCCAGCCGCATCCACGAGGACGGCAGCGTGGATGAGTACCGGCTCGGAAAGAGCCTGCGGCGCGCGGGTTTCGACACCGAGACATTCGCCTCGACCCTGGCCGATCGCGAGACCGCGATCAACGCGCAGCTCGCGGCATGGGTGGCGTCGGCTGCGACCAGTCGCATCGTGACCGAGGGGCCGACGATCGTCGACCGCCGCCGCTGGCACTGCGCGCTGCCCGAGGGGGAGGCCGTGATCCTCTGCGGAGGCACGCACGTCGCCTCGCTCGCGGAGTTCGCCGTGATCTCGGTCGCCCTCGACCTCAGTGACCCGCAGCTGCTGGTGATGACGACGACGGTCGTTCCGTCGGCCTGAGCGCCGCCCGCGTCACCACATCGCGCGCAACACGCGCTCGGCATCCGCCGCGGTCAGACCGCTGCGCCGTGATGCCTCCACGAGAGCACGGGCGGCATCCGCGACCTCCTGGGAGACCGCGGTGGCCGTGCGGCTGACTCTGGTGCCCGCCCCGGTGCGCGAGATGACGAGTCCGTCCTCCTCGAGCTGGCGGTAGGCCTTCGCGACGGTGCCAGGAGCGATGCCGAGATCGGAGGCCAGCTGTCGCACGGAGGGGAGGCGTTCGTCAGCGGCGAGCCGTCCCGTCGTGATGAGTCCACGGAGCTGGCTGTGCACCTGCTCTGCCGGTGTGCCGCCGGTCGGCGTGAGCGCGATGATCATGAGGCGGATGCGGTCACCGCAGCCGGCTGCCGGACCGGGCTCGGGATCGCGGTGAGCGCGATGACGATCCACATCGCGAGTCCGGCGGTCAGCGCGATGACGCCGCACCAGTCCAGCGTCGGACCGAGCGCCGCGAAGGGCGGGGTGACCGATACGGCGCCGAGCTCCGTCGTCGTCGTGCTGCCGATCAACGATGCGGTGCCTGCCAGTGACCGGAGCACGACCGCGAGATGGATGAGCAGCGCACCGCACGCGGCACGGCCGATGTTCGAGGCACGGAGTCGGCGCACCGCACTGTCGTGCGTGATGTCATCGCTCCAGGCGGGACGGGGGAGCAGCGCCCAGGCTCCGGCGGTCGCGACCAGGAGCACGGTGACGCCGGCGAGCGCCGGGACCGAGTAATGCCAGCCGTAGATCCCGGTGCCCATCTCGGTCCCGGTGGTGCCGATCGAGATGGTGTAGATCGTGTAGCGCCCGTCCTCGTCGAGTCCGGACGCGTTGCCGGCTGCCACCGAGAGCGCCACGATGATCGCCGCGACCGCCAGTGACGTGATGATCCAGCGCACGGAGACGAAGGACATGATCGTGCGCCGCGAGACCTGTGCGACCGCTCCGCGATGCCGCGATGTCGGGGGGATGGCCAGGAGGATCACGGCGGCGACGCCGAGCATCAGCGGCGCCATCGACCGGACGTCGAGGTCGAAGAACCCGAGCGGTGGGATGACGAACGGGAACCACACCAGGGCAGCCATCGTGAGCGCGGGGATGCCGCCCGCTGCGGCTGTGAGCCAGGAGGCGGGCGCGCCGATACGGGGCAGTGGAGGCAGATTGATCAGGCGGACGCCGATCGCCACGATCACGGCAACGGCGATCGGTGCGGACGCGAGCAGCAGGATGGTGAGCATCGCTCCTCCAAAGTGTGTTGATGAGTTGATACAAAATGTATCAACTCTTCAATACATATGGCTAGTGCGCGTCCGTGCGGCACCGCGCGGTTCAGATCTCGAACTCGACCTCACCGCGACCGATGTCGGCGCGGACGACCCTGAGCCGGACCACGTCTCCGGGTTTCGCCCCGGTGGGAAGTGGAGCGGAGGCCGTCACGGCAGGTGCCGCGATCTGGATCGTCGCCCGCTCACCACGGGACTCGATCACGGTGGCGTCGACCATCGATCCGACGAACGGGGTGAGTAGTGCGGCTTCGACCGCGTTGACGGTCGCCGCGTTCAGGCGGGAGGCGCGCTGGCCGGACTCCTGCATGAGGGCAGGCAGCGCCGCGAGCGAATCCCGCGTCCAGGCGGGCACCTCTTCGCCGCGTGACACGGCGAGGCAGATGACGAGTGACCACCGGTCGACCAGACGTCGCAGCGGCGCCGTCGCATGCGCATACGGTGCGCCGATCGCCGCCTGCACGGTGGCCGACGGGGCCTCGCCGTCGAAGGCGACGTAGCCCGCGCCGCGGAACAGCATGGATGCCGCCTCGAGCACCGGAAGCGTGAGCGGGTCGGCCCGGTTCAGGCCGCGCAGGTACTCGCCGTACTCGCCGGAGGTCCACGGGCGTCCGAGAGCCGCAGTCTGCAGGCGGAAGGCATCGAAGGACTTCTCGTCAGGCTTCGGCATCGTGCGCAGGATCCCGACGCGGGCATCCAGCATCGTCGATGCGGCCGCCATACCGGTCATCAACGACAGCTGCGCGTTCCATTCCTCGACGGGGAGGGGGCGGCGCCGTTCGATCGCATACGTGCCGTCTTCCGTGCGCACGACCTCTTCATCCGGGAGGTTCAGGCTCGCCCCTCCGCGCAGCCGCTCCTGCTCGATGCGCAGCGCTCCGAGCTCGGGCAGCAGCGCCCAGGGGCCGTCCTCACCGCGATCCACCGCGGCCTGAGTCGTGACGTAGTCGAGCTGCGCGCGCGAGCGGATCAGCGCCCGTTCGACCCGGAAGTCGGCGACGGCGCCGGCGTCGTCCAGCGCGAACGTCCAGACCAGCGCCGGGCGATCCACGTCCGCGAGGAGGGAGGCGCGGTCCTCGCTCAGCACCCGAGGGTGCAGGGGGATGGATCCGTCCGCCGCGTACAGCGTCTGGCCGCGACGCCGTGCCTCGGCATCGACCGCTCCGCCGGGCTCGATGAAACCCGGAACGTCGGCGATCGCATAGCGTGCCGTGTACCCGCCCGATCGCCGCTCCAACTGGAACGCCTGGTCGAGATCGCGTGAGCCCTCGGGGTCGAGTGTGACGAACGGGATGTCGCGCAGGTCGAGCTCGGGTGTGGCGGCGCGTGCCCCCTCCGCTTCCGCGAGCACCTCCGCGGGAAACTCCACCGGGACGTCGGGCGACTCGCGCAGAGCCGCGAGGGCGGTGGCGAGTTCGGTCTGCGCGGCTGAGGGCGCGACATGCGAGCGGCGCTGGGGCATGTTCCCCAGACTAGGTGCGCGAGACGGCCCGTTCGCGGACATGGCGCGTTAGCGTGGAGTCATGACCACTGCAGCTGCCAAAGCCCAGACCCTCGTCGGACTCTATGACGCTCCGGAGATCCTCCGTGTCGTGAACGTGTGGGACGTCGTATCCGCCCGCGCCGTCGCCGCGCTCCCCGAGACCCACGCGATCGCCACGGCCGGACACGGCATCGCGGCCTCGTTCGGCTACGAAGACGGCGCCACGCCCCGTGACCTCATGATCGACATGGTCGGTCGCATCGCGGCATCGGTGCGCGTTCCCGTCAGCGCCGATCTCGATGACGGCTACGGAGATGCGGGGGAGACCACCCGCCTCGCGATCGGCGTGGGCGTCGTCGGCGCGAACATCGAAGATCGGCTCAAGCCGTTCGACGAGTCGGTCGCCGCGGTCGAGGCGATCGTGAAGGCCGCAGAGGCGGAGGGCGTGCCGTTCGCGCTCAACGCCCGCACCGACGCGTTCGTGCGCGCCGGTGGCCGCCCGGTACAGGAGAGCATCGCCGACGCGATCCAGCGCGGACGCGCCTACATCGACGCCGGTGCGACCGCGGTGTTCGTTCCCGGCCTCCTCGATGCGAACGTCACTCGTCAGCTGGTCGAGGGGATCGGTGAGCGCAAGGTCAGCGTGATCGGAGTCCCCGGTGCGCTCGCGGCGTCCGAATACGAGAAGATCGGCGTCGCCCGCATCTCCTACGGCCCGCTCCCGCAGCGCGTGGCCCTGACGGCGCTCCAGGAGCTCGCCGCGAGCCTGTACAAGGGCGGCGTCGTCCCCTCCGGACTCCCTGCCCTGAACTGATCGGGGTCGACCCGGACGAGTGACCGCGGATCAGTAGACTTGCTCCGTGGTCACTCGTCTATCGAACTTCTTCCTCCGTACGCTCCGTGAGGACCCCGCCGAAGCGGAGGTCGTCGGACACAAGCTCCTGATCCGCGCCGGGTACATCCGCCGCCAGGCCGCCGGTATCTTCGCCTGGCTGCCACTGGGTCTTCGCGTCAAGTCGAAGATCGAGACCGTCGTGCGCGAGGAGATGGCCGCCGCGGGTGCCCAGGAGGTGCACTTCCCGGCCCTCATGCCCCGTGAGGCCTACGAGGCGACGGGACGCTGGGAGGAGTACGGCGACCTGCTGTTCCGTCTGCAGGACCGCAAGGGCGGCGACTACCTGCTGGCCCCCACCCACGAGGAGGCCTTCACGCTACTCGTGAAGGATCTGTACTCCTCGTACAAGGATCTTCCCCTGACGATCTATCAGATCCAGGACAAGTACCGCGACGAGGCGCGTCCGCGTGCCGGCCTGCTCCGCGGACGCGAGTTCACGATGAAGGACGCCTACTCCTTCGACTCCTCCGACGAGGGCCTCGAGGCCAGCTATCAGGCACAGCGTGATGCGTACGAGCGCATCTTCCAGCGCCTGGGGCTCGAGTACGTCATCGTGCAGGCGGATGCCGGGGCCATGGGCGGCTCGCGCAGCGAGGAGTTCCTGCACCCCACCCCTGTCGGTGAGGACACCTTCGTGCGCAGCGCCGGCGGCTACGCGGCGAACGTCGAAGCGTTCACGACCGCCGTGCCCGAGCCGATCGCGTTCGACGCCGACGCCGCGCCCGTGATCTTCGACTCGCCCGACACTCCGACCATCGAGACGCTCGTCACGCACGCCAATGCGCACCTCGACGGGGAGTACACCGCGGCCGACACGCTGAAGAACGTCGTGCTCGCGCTCACTCACCTCGACGGCTCTCGTGAGCTGGTCGTCGTCGGTATCCCCGGCGACCGCGAGGTCGACGAGAAGCGCGCAGAGGTCGCATTCGCGCCCGCCGAGGTCGAGACGGCCACGGCCGACGACTTCGAGAACAACCCCCTGCTGGTCAAGGGCTACATCGGCCCCTGGTCGCCCACGGGTGCCGTGCTGGGCGAGGAGTCGGCCACCGGCATCCGCTACCTGGTCGACCCGCGCGTCAGCGAGGGGTCGAGCTGGATCACCGGCGCGAACCTCGACGAGAAGCACGCCCACTCCGTGGTAGCCGGCCGTGACTTCTTCGCCGACGGCATCGTCGAGATCGCGAACGTCCGTGCCGGAGACCCGGCGCCCGACGGGTCTGGGCCTGTCGAACTCGCCCGCGGCATGGAGATCGGACACGTCTTCCAGCTCGGCCGCAAGTACGCCGAGGCACTCGGCCTCAAGGTGCTGAACGAGAACGGCAAGCTGGTCACGGTCACCATGGGTTCCTACGGCATCGGGGTGACCCGCATCCTGGCGATCATCGCCGAGCTGAACAACGACGACAAGGGTCTGATCTGGCCGGCGTCGGTCGCGCCGTTCGACGTGCAGGTGGTGGCCGCCGGCCGCGACCAGGTCGCGTTCGATGTGGCCCAGGACATGGCCGAGCAGCTCGAGTCCGCCGGCCTCGATGTGCTCTACGACGACCGCCCCAAGGTCTCGCCGGGCGTGAAGTTCGGGGACGCCGAACTGGTCGGCGTTCCGAAGATCGTGATCGTGGGCCGCGGCGCCGCCGACGGCCAGGTCGAGCTGTGGGATCGCGCATCCGGTGACCGCGACGCGGTCTCGGTGACGGAGGCGATCCAGCGGCTCTCCCGCCGCTGAGCCCTGACGCCCTGAACGCCGCGCCCGCCTCGAGCGGGCGCGGCGTTCCTCGTCCTGTCGACGTTCCGGTGAACGGTGGCTGACCTCGGCGTTGCGTCGGTCGCCGCCTCCGCGGGTCGTGCCACGCTGGAGTCATGACCGACGAACCGCTGCCCGAAGCTCTCAGCACCGAGATCAATGCCGTCCTCGACGACGCGGGAGTGCACTCCGACCGACGGCTCGTGATGCGGCTGCTGCGCACGGCGATCCTGCTGGGGGAGGACGGCGCGGATCGACTGGACCTGAAGATCGCCTCTGCGGCGCTGGCTGAGATGCGCGACGCGTTCCGCCTGTTCGCACCGTTCCGCGGTGTGCCGAAGGTGACGGTCTTCGGCTCCGCGCGCACGCGTCAGGACGATCCGCTGTACCTGCAGGCGCGGGACGTCGCCGAGGTGCTCGCGAAGGACGGCTGGATGGTGGTCACGGGTGCGGGGCCCGGGATCATGCAGGCCGCCGCCGAGGGCGCCGGGCCCGAGCGCTCGCTCGGCGTCTCGATCCGCCTCCCGTTCGAGGAGAAGGCGAACGGCCTCGTCGCCGGCCAGGACCACGTGGTGGCGATGAAGTACTTCTTCACGCGCAAGCTCATGCTCATCAAGGAGTCGCGCGGCTTCATCTGCCTCCCCGGCGGGTTCGGCACGCTGGACGAGATGTTCGAGCTGCTCACCCTGCAGCAGACGGGCAAGGCGGAGCCGATGCCGATCGTGCTGCTCGATGAGCCGGGCGGCACATTCTGGCAGGGGCTGCGTCGCTTCATCGATCAGGAGCTCGCGCCCGCGGGTGTGATCTCGGATGGCGACTTCGATCGCGTCGTCATCACGGATTCCGTCGAGGCGGCCCGCGACGAGATCACGGGCTTCTGGCGCAACTATGACTCGCTGCGGTGGATCGGCGACGAGCTCGTCCTGCGCCTGCGCGTGGCGCCGACCGACGCCGAGATCGACGATCTGAATGACCGGTTCGCTCCGATGCTCGATTCCGGCCGAATCCGACGCACCGAGCCGCGTCAACCCGAGATCGCGGATGGCGACCTTCTCGAGCTGCCGCGCCTGGCCCTGCACCTGGAACAGCGTCAGGTCGGCAACCTGTTCCGGCTGATCGGAGCGATCAACCAGCTGCCGTCTGCTGCTCCCGCGCGGTGATGCCGGCGGCGAACGCCGCGAGGTCGACGGGGCGTCCGAGGATGCGCTCCGCGGCGCGGTGCCCGGAGTAGTACGCGGCGCCGACGGTGGCGGGCTCATCGCCCCAGGTGGCTTCCCCGGCGAAGTGCAGCACTCCGTCGACCGGGCCGGCGAGGGCATCGTGGTCGTGATGCGATGAGCCCGTCGCGAGATGCGAGTAGGAGCCGATCGAGAACTCATCGTCACCCCAGTGCGTGATCCAGTGCGCGATCGGCTCGCCCACGGCGTCTCCGTAGAGCCGGCGCAGCGCCACGAGCACGTCGGCCACGACCTCCTCGTCGGGCAGGGCCTGCATGCGACGCCCGAACGGCCCGGCGGCGAAGGTGAGCAGAGTGGGGATGCCGCTGACGGCGGAGACGTCGTACCAGGAGTGCCAGTGCTCACCGGCCTCGCCCAGCGCCCGCACCACGTAGCTGTCCTCATTCCAGAACCGTTCGGGGAACTGCAGGAAGATCTTGTTGAACACGCCCATCCCCAGGCGCTCTATCGGGCCGGTCACCTCCTCGGGTAACGCGGGGTCGAAGGCGATGCGACCGGCCTTGAGCACGCCCAACGGCACGGTGACGATCACGCGGTCGGCCGTGAAGTCTCCCTGTGCGGTCGACACCGTCACGCCGTCCGCGTCGCGGCGGACCGCGGTGACGGTGTGATCGAGGCGGATGTCCAGCCCGGCGCCGATACGGCGGGGGAGTTCGTCGTATCCGCGGGGGAAGATGACCTCGTCACCGTCGATCGCATCCTCATCGAGTCCGTGAGCATCGAGGTCGCCGATCCAGGCGCCGCACTGCTCTTCGACCCGGTGGCGGAAGAACTCGCGGAGCTCGTCGATGCGCTCGGGTGCGAATCCGCTGCGATCCAGGGCGCGCTCGGCGACATCGAGGTAGGTGTCGCCGGGGGACGAGGAGGCGATCTCCACCGCGAGCGCGGCATCGGCGGCATCGACGTCGGCGACCCACTGCGCGGTCTCCGCGTCATCCAGACGACGCCCGTCGCCGTCGAAGTTCTCGATCGGCCGGCCACCCGCCTGGAAGCTCCCGACCGTGTATTCCAACGTCGGGATGCCCAGTGCCTGCACGAGCTCCCACAGCGGCGAGTCGTCGATGCCGTGGATCCACGACGCGCCGCGATCGACCGGGAACCCGGCGGAGCGATCCGAGTGCATGCGTCCGCCGATGCGGTCTCGCCCTTCGAGCACGACGACGCGCTGTCCGGCGTCAGCCAGCATGCGCGCGCTCGTGGTTCCGGACATCCCTGCTCCGATCACAATCGTGTCGAACTCGGTCACTGGGTCCTCCTGCGGCGTCTCTGCTCGTCTTCGGGGTGGCCGCCGTGACATGCGGCGGTGGGCACAGGGTATCGTGGTACGGATGTCGCGCGTGCACACAGGCGCGACGAGAGCTGAATAGGGAGGCCGTCATGGACATCGAATTGAGTCTGCTGCGAGGGATCGAGAAGGAGAAGGCGATTCCCTTCGATGAACTCGTCTCCATCATCGAACAGGCGATCATGACGGCGTACTCGAAGCACGTCGCTCCGGAAGGGCCGACCCCGGAGGGCGTGCGCGTCGAGCTGGACCGCAAGACCGGTCATGTGGCCGTCCTGCAGGTCGTCCGCGACGAAGAGGGCGCCATCATCGGCGAGGAGGACGCGACGCCGCACGACTTCGGCCGCATCGCCGCCTTCGCAGCCAAGCAGGTCATCAGTCAGCGCCTGCGCGACATCGCCGACGATGTCGTGCTGGGCGACTTCAAGGACAAGGAAGGCGACATCGTCGCCGGCGTGATCCAGCAGGGTCCCAACCCGCGCATGATCCACGTCGATCTCGGCTCGGTCGAGGCGATCCTCCCACCAGAAGAGCAGGTTCCCGGGGAGGTCTACACGCACGGCTCGCGTCTGCGTGTCTACGTCACCAGCGTCGCCAAGGGGCTCAAGGGGCCGCAGATCACCGTGTCCCGCACGCACCCCGGCCTCGTGCGCAAGCTCTTCGCGCTGGAGGTCCCCGAGATCGCAGCCGGTCTCGTCGAGATCGTCGCGCTCGCCCGTGAGGCGGGTCACCGCACCAAGATCGCCGTCGTCGCGAACGACGCGTCGATCAACGCCAAGGGCGCATGCATCGGGGAGCTCGGACGACGCGTGCGCGCGGTCACCGAAGAGCTCGCGGGGGAGAAGATCGACATCGTCGACTACAACCCCGAGCTCGCCGCGTTCGTCGCGAACGCGCTCTCGCCGGCCAAGGTCACCAGCGCGTTCATCCTCGACGCGAACACCAAGGCCGTCCGTGCGCTCGTCCCCGACTATCAGCTGTCGCTGGCGATCGGCAAGGAGGGCCAGAACGCTCGTCTGGCCGCCAAGCTCACCGGGGCGAAGATCGACATCCAGCCGGACAGCGTGCTCGACTGATCGGACCGGATCCGGCCGACTCGGTGGCCGCACGCGCGAAGCGAGACGGAACGCAGGTGTAAGATGGAACCCGTACGAACGTGCGTCGGTTGTCGCACGCGTGCTCCCCGCTCCGCCCTGCTCAGGGTGGTGTCCCAGAACGACATCCTCGTCTCCGATGAGCGTGCTGTTCTGCCGGGGCGCGGCGCGTGGGTGCATCCGACACCCGAATGCAAGGAAGCCGCCCTACGGCGCCGTGCATTCGGACGAGCACTGCGTGTGACCACTGAGCTGGACACACGGAACTTCGAACAGAACCCACCAAGAAACAAAGGCTGAACAGCTATGGAAACAAAGTGAACGGCTCGAAATGAGACCCGTCCGCGACTAGTGGTCTGCCCTGTCTGGGTGGACCGACTCAGACAGGAGAATTGTGGCTGGTAAACCACGCGTACATGAGATCGCCGCCGAACTCGGCGTCGACAGCAAGATCGCACTTGCAAAGCTCAAGGAACTCGGCGAGTTCGTGAAGAGCCCGTCGTCGACCATCGAACCGCCCGTCGCGCGCAAGCTGCGAGCGGCGATCGAAGCCGATGCATCCCTCAAGCCTGCCGCTGATGCGGCACCGGCGGCGGCTAAGCCTGCGGCGAAGCCCGCCGGCAAGCCCGCGCCGACCCCCGGCCCCAAGCCGGGCCCGAAGCCTGCCCCGGAGGCTCCGGCCCCCGTCGAGGCTGCTCCGGCACCCGCGGCACCTGCCGCACCGGCGCCTGCTGCCCCCGAGGCCGCCAAGCCGACCGACGATGCAGAGGCGAAGCCCGCGGACAGCGGTGCTCCGAAGCCTGGCGCCCCGCGTCCGGGGAACAATCCGTTCTCCTCCGCGCAGGGCATGGGGCAGCGTCCCGCAGGGCCGCGCCCCGGCAACAACCCCTTCGCCTCGGCGCAGGGCATGGGGCAGCGCCCCAGCCCGACCCCCGGCAACATCCCCCGTCCGCAGGCACCGCGTCCCGGTGCACCGCGCCCGGGTGCTCCTCGTCCCGGTTCCCCCCGTCCCGGCGCTCCGCGCGGCGGACAGGGCGGTCGTCCCGGTGGCGCTCCGTTCCAGCAGCGGCCAGGCGGCCCCGGCCGTCCCGGCGGTGCCGGTGGACCCGGCGCCGGACCCGGTGCACGTCCCGGTGGCGGTTTCGCCGGTCGGCCCGGTGGTGGTGGCGGTCGTGGCCGTGGTCCTGGTGGAGGTACCGCTGGTGCCTTCGGCAAGGGTGGCGGCAAGAGCAAGCAGCGCAAGTCGCGGCGGGCGAAGCGGCAAGAGTTCGAGATGCGGAGCGCCCCGGTCGTCGGTGGCGTCAACGTCACCCGTGGCAACGGGGAGACCATCCGCATGCGTCGCGGCGCATCGATCGCGGACTTCGCCGACAAGATCGAGACGCTGACCGGTTACACGGTGCAGCCGGGAACCCTGGTCACGATCCTCTTCAACCTCGGCGAGATGGCCACGGCCACCGAGTCGCTGGACGAGGCGACGTTCGAAGTCCTCGGAGCCGAACTCGGCTACAAGATCCAGATGGTCTCGCCGGAAGACGAGGACAAGGAGCTCCTGGAGGGCTTCGGTCTCAACCTTGAGCAGGAGCTCGAGGAGGAGAGCGAGGACGACCTCGAGATCCGTCCCCCCGTGGTCACCGTCATGGGTCACGTCGACCACGGTAAGACCCGTCTTCTCGACGCGATCCGTCAGACCAACGTCATCGAGGGTGAAGCCGGTGGCATCACCCAGCACATCGGTGCCTACCAGGTCTGGACAGAGCACGAGGGCATCGAGCGTGCGATCACGTTCATCGACACCCCGGGTCACGAGGCGTTCACCGCCATGCGTGCCCGTGGTGCCCAGGTCACCGACCTCGCGATCCTCGTGGTCGCAGCCGACGACGGCATCATGCCGCAGACGGTCGAGGCGCTGAACCACGCCCAGGCGGCGAACGTGCCGATCGTGGTCGCGGTGAACAAGGTCGACAAGCCAGACGCCAACCCCTCGAAGGTTCGTCAGCAGCTCACCGAGTACGGTCTGGTCGCCGAGGAGTTCGGTGGCGACGTCATGTTCGTCGACGTCTCTGCTCGTGCCGGCACGGGTATCCAGGAGCTCCTGGACGCGGTGCTGCTCACAGCCGACGCCGGTCTCGACCTCACCGCCAACCCGAACAAGGGTGCCCGCGGTGTCGCCATCGAGGCGAAGCTCGACAAGGGGCGCGGTTCGGTCGCCACGGTGCTCATCCAGTCCGGAACGCTCCGGATCGGTGACGCGATCGTCGCAGGCACCGCCTACGGCCGCGTGCGTGCCATGGCCGACGAGAACGGCGAGCAGGTCCTCGAGGCCTACCCGTCGCGTCCGGTGCAGGTGCAGGGTCTGAACTCCGTGCCGCGCGCCGGTGACGTCTTCATCGTCACCGAGGAGGACCGCATGGCCCGCCAGATCGCTGAGAAGCGTGAAGCGGTCGAGCGCAACGCCCAGCTGGCCAAGGCCCGCAAGCGCATCTCGCTCGAGGACTTCACCCGTGCTCTCGAGGACGGCAAGGTCGAGTCGCTCAACCTCATCATCAAGGGTGACGTCTCCGGTGCCGTCGAGGCTCTGGAGGAGTCGCTCCTCAAGATCGAGGTCGACGATTCGGTGCAGCTGCGCATCATCCACCGTGGTGTGGGTGCGATCACCGAGTCCGATGTGAACCTGGCGACGATCGACAACGCGATCATCGTGGGCTTCAACGTCCGCCCCGACACGAAGGCGCGCGAGCGCGCCTCCCGTGAAGGTGTCGACATCCGGTTCTACTCGGTCATCTACAACGCGATCGACGAGATCGAGAACTCCCTCAAGGGCATGCTCAAGCCGGAGTACGAAGAGATCCAGTCGGGTGTCGCCGAGATCCGCGAGGTGTTCCGCTCCTCCAAGTTCGGCAACATCGCCGGTGTCATCGTGCGGTCGGGAACGATCACGCGAAACGCCAAGGCTCGTGTCATCCGCGACGGTGTCGTGCTGGCCGATGGTCTCGCCATCGAGTCGCTGCGCCGCTTCAAGGACGACGTCACCGAAGTCCGGACGGACTACGAGGCGGGTATCGGCCTGGGCAAGTACAACGACATCCAGATCGGCGATGAGATCGAGACCACCGAGCTCATCGAAAAGCCGCGAGGCTGATAGTCACACAGTGATCTTCGGGCGCTCTTCGCGCTGGCTCCTCGGGAGCACAGCGAGGAAGGGCGCCCGAAGGCGTCGTGAAGAAGGAGAGAACAATGGCTGGTGAACGACAGGCCCGTCTCGCGGACCGCATCCGTGTGATCCTCGCTGAGCGCCTCGAGAAGGGGCTGCGCGACCCGCGGCTCGGCTTCGTGACGCTGACCGACTGCCGCGTGAGCGGCGACCTCCAGCACGCCTCGGTGTTCTACACGGTCCTGGGTACCGAGGAGGAGCGCATCGCCAGCGGTGCAGCCCTCGCCTCGGCGACAGGGATGCTGCGCAGCGAGGTGGGACGTCAGCTCAGCACGCGTCTCGTGCCGACCCTCGAGTTCATCCCGGACGCGCTCCCGGAGAACGCGGACCACATCTCCGCGCTCCTTCGCGAAGCACAGCAGCGCGATGCCGAGGTTGCGAAGCTGGCCTCGTCCGCGTCGCATGCGGGAGAGGCCGACCCGTATGTCCGCAACGAGGACGAGGGCGACCAGTAACAGGTCGTCCACCCCCTCTGGCGGTCCGGTGATATCCGGCCACCACACCTGGGGGTTGTTGTCCTGCGGCGCCACTGTCGTTGCTAGCCTCTGCAGGGCGGACCGGAAGGTTCGCGACGCTGAGGGGGGATCGGCATCGACGTTTCGTGCGCGCACACCGAGGTTCGCTTCGTTCCCGCGACGCTGGATCCGCTGCTCGACATGCTGCGGGAGCACCGCGTGGGCTGCGCTCCGCACGTCCTCACGCGACTGGTCGCGGGTGTCGGTGCGCATCCGGCCACGATCCGCGAGGTCGCCGAGCGCCTGAACCCCGCGCAGCGCTACGGCGCTGCCTCGCTCCCGGATCCGCTTCCGTTCGTCCCCACGATCCTCGAAGCCTTTCGCAGCCTGCGCGTGGCTGCGGCGGATCGCGAGCTGCTCCTCGCGGTGTCCCTCTGCCTGGACGACCGTCTGGAGCCAGTGCTCGACGTGGACGGGCGCACCGTGGACGAGATCGCCGGGGGACCGGTCGGTGAACATCTGCGTCTGCATGCGGGGAGCGTCTCGTTCGTCGATCCGCGCCTCGCGATCTGGATCCTGCACACCAGCGGCTCCGGCGCTGTCGCGGAGATGCACGCGCGGCTCGACGTCGTGTTCACCCACAGGGCGGACCCGCTGAACGCGGCCTGGCACCGGGCGCGCTCATCTCTGCGCGGTCGCCCGTCGGTGGCACCGGAGCTCATCCCGATCGCCCGCGCGTTGTCGGAGCGGGGGCACTCGGCACGGGCGCTGCTCCTCGCGAGCGAAGCCGAGGTCCACGCAGACGGCATCGATCGGGACGAGGCGCGAGTCGTCGCCGGTGCCTCCGCGCTCGGAGCCGGCTTCGTGTCGGACGCGGTGACTCAGCTGGAGGCGCTGTTCCCCGACGGCGCCGAGAGCCACCGCCTCCAGGCTCTTGCGGCGCTCCTCATCGCGCAGTCCACACTGCGTGGCTCCGTACCCGACGTGGTGCCGGGCGACTTCCGTCCGCGATCCGACCATGCCGCCGACTGGCACGCCTGGACCAGGGCCTCGGCGCTGACGGCAGGGCTGTGTGCGGAGCGTGGCGATCGTCGGCGCATGCGCGTCTGGCTCGACGCGGTGCGGGAGGGCAGCGCGCGCATCGGTGCCGAGCGTGCGCTGCGCGATCCTGCGTTCGCGCTGAGCTGGCTGGTCGCAGGAGATGCGGACGGGGAGGATGTCGCCGGGGCAGGGCCGGTGAGCGGTGGCATGCTGCGCGCGTTGCGGACAGCTGCCGGAGGAGACATCGATCTCGGGCTCCGCATTCTCGCCACCGGTGACTCGGCGATGGGGGCGGAGGCTGATCCCTTCGTCGCCGGCTTCGAGAACAGCGCACTCGTGCGGGCGTACCGCGCCCTCGCCGAGGTGCTGCTGCTGAGCTGGCGTGGTGACATCGGCATGGCCCGTGCGCATCTGGTGGCAGCGGCACGGGAGCTTCCCGTCGCGCTTCCGTTCGCGGGACTCGGCGTGGTCCTGGCGCGTCGTCTCGATCTCGCCGTGCTGGGTGAGCTCAGCCCGTACGCGCTGGCGCTCACGGATGCCCTTCCGCCCGGTGTGAAGATCGACCGGCTGGTGGATCGCAGTATCCGCTCCTATCTCCACGGTGATTTCGAGGATGCCGCCGCGGCCGCGCGCCTCTGGCTCGACATGGGGGCGCCGCAGACCACGCTCGCGGTGCCGGGGCTCGACGAGGTGTTCGGAGCCGCCGAGCCGGTGCATCGCTCGCCACAGCTCGTGCGTCCTCCCGACCTCGAGCTGGCGGCCGCTCTCCGGATGCGATTGCAGGGCGCGTCCGAGGGGCGGTGGCGCAGGGAGCACGAGGAGGTGCACCGGCTCGCGCGCACGCTGCGTTCACCGTTCGAACGCGCTCGAGTGGAGGCGATGATCGGCGCGCAGGCGGCGATCAGAGATGATCGCATCGCCGCGACGACGCACCTGGGCGCTGCCGCGAGTCTGTTCGAAGTGGCGGGAGCGACAGCGTGGAGCCGTGCGATGCAGGAGCGGCTCTCGCGCCTGGACGAGCCGAACGGCGGCAGCGCCCGCGCACTCGACACCCTGGGGGCCTGCCGGCGTGCGTGGACGCAGTTCCTCACGGCGCGTGAGCTCGATGTGGCGATGCTCGCCATCACCGGGGCATCGAATCGCGAGATCGCGGACGCGCTCGTGATCTCGGTCCGCACGGTCGAGGTGCATCTGGGACGGGCGTTCGCCAAGCTCGATGTGCGCACGCGCGTCGAGCTCACGGTGCTCGCGCACCGCACCAATCGGCACCTCTGAGCGGTTCTCAGCCGGGAAGGGCGAGGAGTCCGTCCCGTGCTTCCGCGAGTCCGTCGGCGATCAGGGAGTCGATCGCGCGGTCGCGCTGCATCGCATCGGGCCAGTCCGCGAGCAGCAGATCCAGAGGAATCGCAGCGTCGGGGGCGCCACGGAGTGCGCGCAGCACCGCTCCGCGTGCCTGCCGGTCAGAGCCCTCATAGGTCGCCTGTCGCCGGCGGGTGTCGCCGGTGTCCGGTCGGCCGGCGGCGAGCCAGGAGCAGTCGACGGCGATCGGACACTCCTCGCAGCGGGGCGCGCGCGCCGTGCAGATCGTGGCGCCGAGTTCCATCGCCGCGGCGTTGATCACCGTGGCTTCCTGCTCCGATGACGGCAGCAGCGTCTCCATCAGCGCCAGATCTCGGCGCGACGGCGATGCGGGTTGGGATCGTCCCTCGAGCGCACGGGCCAGGACCCGGCGGGTGTTCGTGTCGACGACGGGGTGACGATCGCCGTAGGAGAACACCGCGACCGCGCGAGCCGTGTAGTCGCCGATGCCCGACAGGGCGAGGAGCGCATCGACGTCACGCGGGACGACGCCCCCATGACGAGCCACCACTTCGACGGCTGCCCGATGCAGCCAGAGTGCGCGCCGGGGGTAGCCGAGGTTCGCCCACTGCTGCACGACTTCGGCGGGTGTGGCATCCGCCATCGCGGTCGGGGTGGGCCAGCGGGCCAGCCACGCCTCCAGGTGGGGGATGACGCGCGCCACGGGCGTCTGCTGCAGCATGAACTCGCTGACGAGCACGCCCCAGGCGCCGAACTCCTGGTGGAACGCGGCGCGCCGCCAGGGCAGATCCCGTGCGGCGGAGCGATACCACTCCGCCAGACGCAGGGTGAGTCCGCGGGAGGGGTCGGAGGCGGTCACAGGCACTCCGACAGCCTACGAGGTGCGCAGGCTGCGACGGCGCGCCCCGTAGGCTGGATGCATGGTTTCGCCCGGCATCCTTCTCGTCGACAAGCCCGCTGGGCTCACCAGTCACGACGTCGTCGCCCGCACACGTCGGGCCTTCGGAACCCGCAAGGTCGGGCACGCCGGGACGCTGGACCCGATGGCGACCGGACTCCTGGTGCTCGGCATCGAGGGGGCGACGCGCCTGCTCACCTACGTCGTGGGCGCCGACAAGACCTATCACGCGACCATCCGGCTCGGGCAGACGACGGGAACCGATGATGCGGACGGCGAGATCATCGCGCAGGCCGCACCGGAGGCCTGGGCCGCCGTCACACCGGAGGCGGTCGCGGCCGGCATCGAGGCACTCACCGGAGGCATCTCGCAGGTGCCCAGCGCCGTCTCGGCGATCAAGGTCGACGGCCGGCGCGCCTACGACCGCGTCCGCGCCGGCGAGGAAGTCGTGCTCGCCGCCCGCGACGTCGTGGTCTCCCGATTCGACGTCGTCGCCGAACGGGCGGGCGACGGGACGCGCGACCTCGACGTGATCGTCGACTGCTCGTCGGGAACCTACATCCGCGCGCTCGCCCGCGACCTCGGCGCCGCTCTCGGCGTCGGGGGACACCTCACCGCGCTCCGGCGCACGAGGGTGGGCCCCTTCGATGTGTCTGATGCCGTGGGCATCGATGCTCTCGACGGTGCACCGACGCTCACCGCCGCAGAGGCGGCCGGTCGCATCCTGCAGCCCCTTGCGGTCACGGAGGACGAGGCGCGGGATCTCCGTCACGGCAAGCGCCTGGGCGGTCAGGCCACCCGACTCGAGGGAACGCTCGCTGCGGCGATCGATACGGACGGCGAACTGGTGGGAATCGTCGAGAAGCGCGGGTCCGATCTGAAGAGCGCCATGAACATGCCGCAGGTCGCGTCATGATCCTGTGGCTGACCATCGTCCAGATCGTGGTGGCGGTCGCAGCCGGACTGTTCTGCCTCATCGCCGGGCTCGCCGGTCGCCGGCCGAGCGACTTCAGCGTCGGCGCTCTCGCACTGGTGGAGCTGTTGCTCGTGGTGCAGGTGGTGGTGGCGATCGTGGCCCCGTTGGCCGGGAACCCGCCGACGGGTGACCTGCTGGAGTTCTGGGTCTATCTGGTCTCGGCGGTGCTGCTGCCCGTCGGCGCCGTGCTGTGGGCGTTGATGGAGCGCAGCCGCTGGAGCACCGTGATCCTCGGGGTCGCGGCGCTCGCGATCGGCGTCATGCTGTGGCGCATGCAGGTCATCTGGACAGTCCAGGTCGCGTAACCGTGCGTCGCCGCGGAATCCGCGAGCCCCTGGCGGCTCTAGGATGGAATGCGCTATGAGCCCCACCGCCCCCTCCTCTCGGATGACCGGCATCGGTCGCGTCCTCGTGATCGTCTACGCCGTCATGGCTCTCGCCGCGACCGGTCGCAGCTTCGTGCAGATCGTCCGGCGATTCGACGAGGCGCCGCTCGCGTACTCGTTGTCCGCGCTCGCCGCGGTCGTGTACATCCTCGCCACACTCGCCCTCGTCCTGGCGCGACACCGCGGGTGGTACACGGTCGCCTGGGTGGCGATCGTGTTCGAGCTGACCGGTGTGCTGGTGGTCGGGCTGCTCAGCATCCTGCTGCCCGCGCTGTTCCAGCATGAGACGGTGTGGTCGCTGTTCGGCCGCGGGTACCTGTTCATCCCGCTCGTCCTCCCGGTCTTCGGCATCTGGTGGTTGCGGACGCATCGACCTGCGGCTGTCGACCAGCCGCGCGTCGAGGTCTCCGCGTGATCGTCTTCCGGGACCCCCAGGAGATTCCGGCCGACTTCGGTCCGAGTGCGGTCGCGATCGGCAAGTTCGACGGAGTGCACGCCGGCCACCGTGCCGTGATCGCCCGTCTGAACGAGCGGGCGGCCGCCAGCGGTGCCCGTGCGACCGCCGTCACCTTCGACCGGAACCCGCTCGCGATCCTGCGGCCGGACCGGTGTCCCGAGAACGTCGTCACGGTCGACCGCAAGCTCGAGCTGCTCGGCGAACTCGGTCTCGACGCCACGCTCGTGCTCACGTTCGACGAGGAGCTCGCGGCACGCAGCGCAGAGGACTTCGTCGTCGACATCCTCGTGAACGCGCTGCGGGTCTCGACCGTGCTGGTGGGGGAGGACTTCCGGTTCGGGCGGGGCGGGGCGGGAACGCCCGAGCTGCTGCGTTCACTCGGACCGCGGTACGGCTTCGATGTCGAGGTCGTCGACGAGGTCTACCTCCCCGGTTCGCCCCGTCGGGTCTCATCGACGTGGATCCGCGAGCTGCTGATCGACGGCGACGTGTCGGGAGCCTCGCGGGTGCTCGGACGGAACCCGGATGTGCGCGGCGTGGTGGTGCACGGGCTGAAGCGGGGACGTGAGCTCGGCTTCCCGACCGCGAACCTCTCGCCGATCGTGGATGCCTTCGTGCCGGCGGACGGCGTGTACGCGGGGTGGCTCGTGGATCACGACACCGGCATCCGGCATCCGTCTGCGATCTCGGTCGGGACGAACCCGACGTTCGACGACGTGCTGGTCCGTCAGGTCGAGGCGCATGTGCTCGGGCAGACCGGGCTCGATCTGTATGGGCACGACGTGACGGTGGAGTTCGTCGAGCGGCTGCGCGGCATGGTCGCGTTCGAGGGCATGGAGAAGCTGTCAGAGCAGATGGCGGACGACGTGCGCGTCGCCGCACGGGTGCTCGCCGGCGAGGACTAGCCGACCCCCCGCGCCCGAGCGGATCGATATCCCTCACGCGCCGGTCGTGATGGCGTAGACTGGGTGGCAGTTCTCACCGATCCTCACGTGTCATACGTGCATCGGAGAGAACGAGATCTACTGTTCGTACGGTCCTGGCTCACGCCACACGCGGACATCGAGAACGGCTGCGGCATCCGGACGATGCTCAAGCCTTCACGCTCAGGAGGAGCATGCCGACTACGGCAACCGCCGCCACGCGGCGAAAGAAGACGTCTCGTCGCGACGATGAGGCACCGCTGATCCCGATCCTCGCACGCAAAGTACGCGAGATCGAGGCGAAGTCCCAACGGGGCAAGCTGGGACCGACCAACCGTGTGAAGTTCCAGGTGATCGCCTTCCTGGTGCGCGAAGAGCGCGCGCGGGTGAAGTCGGATGCCGAGATCGGCGATCCGGCGCGCGCCGAACTGCTCAAGCGCCTCGACGGCGTCGCGACGATCCTGGCCAAGACCGCCGCGCGGGACACCTCGCTCATCCAGCTTCTCGAGGCTGACCAGGCCACGTCGCCGGTCGCCAAGCGCATGCGCAGGGACTGGCTGCTCGAATCCGGCGCCGAACTCGCGCCGGAGGAACTCATCATCGCCGACGTCGCGCCGGTCCAGGCCCCCGTGGTCCCGGCAGCGATCGCCGAGCGCCAGGTGACTCCGGCCTCGGTCGAGGCCCGCCAGCTGTCCAACCCGTTCCTCGCGCCCGATCTCACGCCGCGCGCCACCACCACCCCGCGTCGTCGGCTCGACGGCTGGGAGCTGATGGGTCCGCTCTACAAGGCGTTCGAGACCGGTGCCGGGGGTGCCGCTGCCAGCATGGAGCTGCCCCCTGCGCCCGAGTACGACCACCTGTCGCCCAAGGGCCTCGAGGTGATGGTGCACCAGTCGCGCTTCCTCGAGTCCGTGCGCGCGGGGCACCGCAGCTTCCTGCTCGCCGACGAGCCTGGTCTCGGCAAGACCGCGCAGTCTCTGCTCGCCGCGTCCGTCGCCGGTGCGTACCCACTGCTGGTCGTCGTCCCCAACGTCGTCAAGATGAACTGGGCGCGCGAGGTCGAGCGGTGGACGCCGCAACGCCGGGCGACCGTCATCCAGGGGGACGGCGACGACATCGACGCCTTCGCCGACATCTTCATCGTGAACTACGAGATCCTCGACCGTCACCTCTCGTGGCTGTCGTCGATCGGTCTCCGCGGCATGGTCGTCGACGAGGCGCACTTCATCAAGAACCTGTCGTCGCAGCGTTCGCAGAACGTGCTCTCGCTGGCTGCCCGCGTTCGCGAGCGCACCCCCGGGGGCAACCCGCTCATGCTCGCCCTCACGGGCACCCCGCTGATCAACGACGTCGAGGACTTCGACGCGATCTGGCGCTTCCTCGGCTGGACGACCGGTGAGAAGCCGGGGCCCGAGCTCATGGAGAAGCTCGACGCCACCGGCTACACCCCGGCGGATAAGGCGTTCTACCCCGAGGCGCGCGACGCCGTGATTTCGATGGGCATCGTCCGGCGCAAGAAGAAGGACGTCGCTGCCGACCTGCCGGACAAGCTCATCGCCGACCTGCCGGTGCAGTTGGACGACGAGTTCGGCCGCAGCATCCGCCAGGCCGAGCGCGAGCTGGGGGAGCGGCTGGCCGCCAAGTACCGCCGCATCATCGAAGCTCGCGGGGACCGCGGTCTGGCCCCCGGCGAGATCGACGAGGACATCGTCCGCATGGTCGCGCACAACGAGCTCGAGGAGTCGAAGGCGTCGGGCACCGGCGGTGACAACGTCTTCACCATGGTCCGTCGCATCGGACAGGCCAAGGCGCAGCTCGCAGCCGACTACGCCGCGCAGCTGCAGCGCTCGGTGGGCAAGGTCGTGTTCTTCGCGAAGCACATCGACGTGATGGATCGCGCGGAGGCGCACTTCGCCTCGGTCGGCATCCGCGCGGTGTCCATCCGCGGCGACCAGACCACTGCGGCACGCCAGCAGGCGATCGACGACTTCAACGGCGATCCCGAGGTGGGTATCGCGGTGTGCTCCCTGACTGCGGCCGGTGTCGGGCTCAACCTGCAGGCGGCGTCCAACGTCGTGCTCGCGGAGCTGTCGTGGACGGCGGCCGAGCAGACGCAGGCGATCGACCGCGTGCACCGGATCGGTCAGGACGAGCCCGTGACCGCGTGGCGCATCATCGCCGCGCACACGATCGACACCAAGATCGCCGAGCTCATCGACCAGAAGCAGGGTCTCGCGGCCCGCGCGCTCGACGGCGAGGCCATCGATGAGGTCGCCGGCGAGCCCGTGCAGCTGGCGGCGCTCATGCACCTGCTCCGTCAGGCTCTCGGCGCAGCCTGAAGGCCGCGTTAAGAATCGACCTTCTTGCCGCCGATCCCGGCGCTCGAAGGTCGATTCTCGGGAAGATCGGCGATTCGGCGAAAATGCCGTGTCAAGATCTGGGGTTTTCGGGTGCCTCGAATGGCGCCCGGCGGCGCGCTGGCACTAGTGTCGATCGAAGGCAGCGTTGCCTCTTCCCCCTTTTCCCGAACGTCTGAAGGCAACAGCATGAAGATCGGCATCCTGACGAGCGGCGGCGACTGCCCCGGTCTCAACGCGGTCATCCGCGGCATCGTGCTCAAGGGCACCACGAACTACGACATCGAGTTCGTCGGCATCCGTGACGGATGGCGCGGCGTGGTCGACGGTGATTTCTTCCCCCTGACCCGTCATGAGGTGAAGGGCCTGTCGAAGGTCGGCGGCACGATTCTCGGCACGAGCAGGACGAACCCGTACGAGGGCCCGCGAGGCGGTGCGGAGAACATCGCCAAGACCCTCTACGGGCACCACATCGACGGCATCGTCGCGATCGGCGGCGAGGGCACGCTCGCGGCCGCTGATCGTCTCGCGAAGGACGGCATCAACGTCATCGGCGTCCCCAAGACGATCGACAACGACCTGCACGCGACCGACTACTCCTTCGGCTTCGACACGGCCGTCAACATCGCCACCGACGCGATGGACCGACTGCGCACCACCGGCGACTCGCACCAGCGTTGCATGGTCGCCGAGGTCATGGGCCGCCACGTGGGATGGATCGCTCTGCACGCGGGAATGGCCGCCGGCGCCCACGTGATCTGCATCCCCGAGGTGCCGATGTCGATCGATGAGATCACCGCACTCGTCAGCAGCGCCCACGACCGTGGCCGCGCACCGCTCGTCGTCGTCTCCGAGGGCTTCACCCTCACCGGGATGGACGAGGCCTACAGCGACAAGGGACTCGACGCCTTCAACCGCCCGCGCCTCGGCGGCATCAGCGAGATCCTCGCCCCGGAGATCGAGCGGATCACCGGCATCGAGACCCGTTCGACCGTGCTCGGCCACATCCAGCGCGGTGGTTCGCCGTCCGGCTTCGACCGCGTCCTGGCGACCCGCCTCGGACTCCACGCCGCCGATGCGCTCATCGAAGAGGCGTGGGGGAAGATGGTCTCCCTCCGCGGCACCGAGATCGTGCGCGTGCCCTTCGCCGAAGCCCTGGGTGAGCTGAACACCGTGCCGCGCAGCCGCTACGACGAGGCGGCGGCGCTCTTCGGCTGAGCCTCAGCTTCGCGGAGGTAGGTGATTCCGCGACCGTAGGCAGATTCCGCACGAATCCTCCTACGCCGGTGGGATCACCTACCTCCGGTCCGGTTCCGTGCCCCTCGGAGGTGCAGCCCCTGCGCCATCGCCATGCGGACAATGGATTGCACTCCCGCGGGGTCGAACAGCAGCTGGTGGTAGTCGAACCGCAGCACCGTGTAGCCGAGCAGAGTGAGGCGCGCGTCGGCGCGGATGTCGCGGCGACGGTCCTTCGCCGTGGAATGGTGAGCGAACCCGTCGCTCTGCACGACCAGGCGTTCACCGATCAGGGCGTCGACGGGATGGCCGTCGATCCAGATCTGCTGCTGCACTCTGACGCCGATCTCGCGCGTGATCCACACGAACCGCGTCTCCAAGCCGGAGTCGGAGAGTGAGGAAGCCACCTCCGCGATCCGGGTGGCACGTTCCGAATGCCAGGCGACGCGCTCGAGCTGCCCCGCCGAGACCAGACCACTGCGCAGCGCCGACTCCCAGATGAGCACCGCCCGCTCGGGTTCCAGGCAGCGCGCCGCATGGAACAGGACGTTGAGCACTGGTTCCTCGGCGCTGCGAGACGGGACGTCGATCGGCCCGCGCCCCCAGTGCACGATCAGTGCGGCGTTCCCGATGCGAGATGCCGTCCCTGGCACCGCGATGTGGGTGCATGCCGTGTCGGGAGTCCAGAGGCCGAGCTCACGCGCCGCAGTGATGCAGCTGACACGTCCGCCGGCCTGCGCCGCCTGACGCCGTTCATCCGAGCACTCGATGTCGACCAACCACGATCGCCGTACGCGGGTGACGGCACCGGAGGCGATCGCCGTCCTGACCGCATGCGCGTCGTAGCCCGCGAGGCGCACCGTGCTGCTGTGAGCGACGCCGTGGTGCTGGCGCATCCATTCGGTGAGGGGGATCATCCGATGAGTGTGCACGCAGCACTGGCTCCATGACGGACGGGATGCACGGAGTCTGTGGGTGAGAGGGGATCCTCATGCGGTGTGCAGAAGGAGTGACGGCGCACCGGGGTAGGGGGAATGCTGGGAGGGAGGCGCATTCGCGGAGGATCCTCCTACCCCGGAAAGATCGCCTACCCCGGTGCGTGGCGACTCAGTCGGCGAGCCCGAGCGTGTCCAGGAGCCACGCGAGCTCGAAGGCCCGCTCGCGCCAGGAGTTGTAGCGGCCGCTGACGCCGCCGTGACCGGCGACCATCTCGCACTTCAGCAGCACATCCGAGGCCCCGGCCTCGCGCAGCCGGGCGACCCACTTGGCAGGCTCGACGTAGAGCACGCGGGTGTCGTTCAGCGAGGTCACTGCGAGGATGCGCGGGTAGTCGACCCCGTCGCGCACGTTCTCGTAGGGGGTGTACGACTTCATGTAGGCGTACACATCCGCATCGTGCAGAGGGTTCCCCCATTCGTCCCACTCGACGACCGTGAGCGGAAGGGAGGGGTCGAGGATGCTGGTGAGCGCATCGACGAACGGCACGCCGGCGAGGATGCCCGCGAACAGCTCGGGGGCAAGGTTCGCCACCGCACCCATCAGCAGTCCTCCTGCACTGCCGCCCTCGGCGACCAGTCGGTCGGGGGAGGTGACGCCGCCGTCGATCAGGTGCCGGGCGCATGCCACGAAGTCGGTGAAGGTGTTCTTCTTGTGGAGGAGCTTGCCCTCCTCGTACCACTGACGTCCCATCTCGCCGCCGCCGCGCACGTGCGCCACAGCGAAGATCACTCCCCGGTCGAGGGCGGAGAGGCGCGCGACCGAGAAACCGGGATCGATCGAGTGCTCGTACGAGCCGTACCCGTAGAGATGCACGGGCCGCACGGCATCGCCCGGTGCGCCGAAGGAGCGCTTCCAGACCAGCGAGATCGGTACCTTCGTGCCGTCGGGCGCGGTGGCCCATGCCCGCTGCTGGCCG
Organism: Microbacterium sp. NPDC087591; assembly: GCF_044743625.1. NCBI lineage: Bacteria > Bacillati > Actinomycetota > Actinomycetes > Micrococcales > Microbacteriaceae > Microbacterium > Microbacterium sp. NPDC087591. The sequence goes on along the minus strand of NZ_JBIUWU010000001.1, from coordinate 30,326 downwards.
TAGTCGCCCGGCTCGTAGCCGCCGAGCACCGTGGCGCGTTTGCGCAGCAGCAGCTCCCGGGTGGCGAGGTCGAGGTCGTAGACCGTTCCCGGTGTCACGAACGACGTGTAGCCGAGTCGCAGGTAGGGGGAGTGCCACTCCGGGTTCCCGCTGACGCCGGCCGAGTAGAGCGGCTCGTCGAACGCGAGCTCGTCGACCGCATCCGAGGAGTAGTCGAGCAGCCCGATCCGCTCGAGACCCTCACTGCGGTACTCGATCGTCGCGAAGTCACGGAACGCGTCCATGCCGAGCAGCCGTCGTCCTGCCACGTGCGGAACCACGACGTGGATGTCGCCGGTCGGCGCCGAGGCCGCGACCGACACGAGCTCGAAGTCGAGCGCATCCCGGTTGTGCAGGATGAAGAGCCGGTCCTCTCCTGAGACGACGGCGTGGTCGACCGAGTACTCGACTCCCTCTTCGCGTGGCCACACCAACTGGGGCGCGGCCGTGAGGTCTCCGGTCAGATCGACCAGGTACTCCTCGCTCGTGATGCTGGATCCGACGCCGATCACGAGATAGCGGCGGCTGCGTGTGATGCCCGCGCCGAGCCAGAACTTCTCGTCGGCCTCGTGGAAGAGTGACACGTCGTCGCTGAGCGGGGTGCCGATGCGGTGCAGCCAGAGCGTGTCGGGGCGCCAGGCGTCATCACGCGTCGTGTAGAGGATCGAGGTGCCGTCAGGGGTGAAGAAGGCGCTCGCGGTGCCCGGGATCTCGTCGTCGAGCGTCTCCCCGGTGGCGAGGTCGCGCACATGGACCGTGTAGACCTCGTCGCCCTCGAAATCCGTCGACCACAGGAGTCGGGAGGAGTCGTCGCTGGTGTCGAACGCGCCGAGCGAGAAGAACTCGTGTCCTTCCGCTTCGACGTTCCCGTCGAGCAGGACGACCTCGCCGGGGACCGCGACGCCGGGCTCGAGCACCGGGGGAGTCCAGTCGTCCGCCGCGGCCGCGGCCCGGCAGTGGATGCCGTACTGCGCGCCCTCCTCCGTGCGGCTGTAGTACCACCAGTCGCCGCGGCGCGTGGGCACGGAGAGGTCGGTCTCCTGCACACGCCCCTTGATCTCCTGGAACAGGCGCTCGCGCAGGTCCTCCAGGTGTGCGGTCTGCGCGTCCGTGTAGGCGTTCTCCGCCTCCAGATGCGCGATGACCTCGGGAGACTCCTTCTCCCGCAGCCACTCGTAGGGGTCTTCCACGGTGTCCCCGTGGTGGGTGCGCGAGGTCGGACGGCGGGGGGCGATCGGGGCATCAGTCACCGCTCCACGCTATCCCAGGTGAAGTTGACCGGCGCGGGGGAGGGTGGGAGGATTCATCGGGGCCGGTTAACGGAAGTCAAACCCACGGTGAACTCTTCGTTCGTCACGTCGATCCCGTCGACATCTCCCTCTTCCTCAAACGACCGAAAGCGAACGGTGGAAACCGCAGCCCTCATCGTCGTGCTGGTTATCCTGCTGGCACTCTTCTTCGACTTCACCAACGGCTTTCACGACACCGCGAACGCGATGGCCACGCCGATCGCGACGGGTGCGCTGAAGCCCAAGACCGCAGTCCTCCTCGCCGCGGTCCTCAATCTCGTCGGCGCCTTCCTATCGACCGAGGTCTCCAAGACCGTGTCGCACGGGATCATCCATGAAGACGGGATCAAGGCGGACATCTTCCTGCCGATGATCTTCGCCGGGCTGATCGGCGCGATCACCTGGAACATGCTCACGTGGCTCCTCGGCCTCCCCTCGAGCTCCTCGCACGCCCTGTTCGGCGGACTCATCGGCGCGACGCTCATCGGCGTCGGCGCCAGCGGCATCGACTTCGGGATGGTGCTGTCGAAGATCATCCTGCCGGCGCTGATCGCTCCTGTCACCGCCGGGGTCATCGCCTTCGTCGCGACGAAGATCGCCTACTCGATCACCCGTCGATATGACAGCAAGCCAGACGGACGCGACGGCTTCCGCTGGGGTCAGATCTTCACCTCCTCCCTCGTTGCGCTCGCTCACGGCACCAACGACGCGCAGAAGACCATGGGTGTCATCACCCTGGCTCTGATCACGGTCGGGTGGCAGAGCTCCACGCAGGCCGACCCCTATCTGTGGGTCATCATCGCGTGTGCCGTGACGATCGCCCTGGGTACCTACCTGGGCGGATGGCGGATCATCCGCACGCTCGGCAAGGGCCTCACGGATGTGAAGCCTGCGCAGGGGTTCTCCGCCGAGAGCTCGACGGCAGCGACGATCCTCGCCTCCAGCGCCTTCGGGTTCGCGCTGTCGACGACCCAGGTCGCGTCCGGCTCTGTGATCGGCTCCGGACTGGGACGCCGTGGCTCGAGCGTGCGCTGGAGCACGGCGGGCCGGATCGCCATCGGCTGGCTGCTCACACTCCCCGCCGCCGGCGCCGTGGGCGCGCTGGCCGCCCTGCTGATCAACTGGCTGGGCAACTGGGGGATCTTCATCGACGCCGTGCTCGCGCTCGCCGTGATCATCGGCCTCTTCCTGCGCTCGCGTCGTGACGCCGTGACGTCGGCCAACGCGATGAGCGACGTCGCCGAATCCGGCCTGGCGATCGAGTTGCCGGACACTCCGCCGCCGACGCGCCGCCAGCAGCGCATCGAGCGCGCCAAGGCAGAGGCGAAGGCCCGCGCCCTGGCACGGGAGAAGGCCAAGGAAGAGGCAAAGCGGAAGGCTGCGAAGAAGGCCCGCAGCAAGGGCGCTCCCTCGGCCGTTCAGGCCGAGGAATCCGCGTCGACGAGCAGCGAGGAGTCGAAGTGAACGTCGAGATCGACTGGTCAGCATTCCTCCTGGTGTTCGCCGCCGCCCTGATCGGTGCGGCGTCGATCGTCACCTTCTACGCGGTCGGGCTGCGTCTTCTGGTGCGCAGCGGTCGGTCCCCGGTCGTCAGCCCCGCGGAGTTCACGGATGCCATCACCGTGATCACCGAGAAGGATCTGCGCCGTGCCGCGAAGCAGGCCGCGAAGGCGGCGAAGAAGAGTCCCCTCAGTGAGGGCGCGAAGACGCTGTCACTGATCGGCGCCTACGCCTGCTTCGGCCTGTGTGCGATCGCGGTCGTCGCCGGCATCCTCATCATCGTCGTCGGGCACTGAGCGGGGCGGCGCGTCAGCGCAGCAGCCCCGCGACCAGTGCGTCGATGATCTCGTCGGTCGACGTATCCGGGTCGAGCGGCGTGGTGAGGCGGTCGAGCAGCACTCCGTCGATCGCGTAGTGGAAGAGCGCGATCTCCTGGCGTCCGCCCGGCAGTCCCGCTGCGGCGTTGAACGCCACGTCGCCGTCGAAGCCGGCCCGCTGCCATGCCCCGAGGACGGCGGCGACCTCCGGCCGACGACTGCTCTCCAGCCGTAGCTCGAACAGCGCGAGCGTGACGTCGCGTTCTTCGCTGAGGCGGCGCACGATGTCGCGCAGGTAGTCGGCGAACAGGGCGGGCCCAGGCTCGGCGGATCCGCGTCGTGCGAGATCGTCCTCCGACGGGGCGAGACGCTCGCCGATGCGATCGACGAGTCCGGTGACCAGAGCCTCGCGACTGCGGAAGTAGTTCGATGTGGTGCCGGTGGGAACGCCGGCCATCTCGTCCACCGCGCGGTGGGTGAGCCCGCGCGAGCCTTCGCGGGCGAGCACTGTGAGCCCGGCATCCGCGATGAGTCGTCGTCGTGTCTCGTTCTTGGCCATGGCCCTCATGCTAGCGGGAGCACGACAGCCGTCGTGGTCGCGTGGGTGTCCGGGGACACGTTCCGTCGTGGCCGGACGCGATGAGGTGCTCCCGCCTAGGCTGATGGCATGTCTGCGACTCTCGATGAGGAGTACGTGTTCGGGCGGCATCAGCCCGCGTCGCACGTGCTCATCCATGTCAGCGATCCGCATTTCCTGGCCGGGGGAGCGCGTCTCGGCGGACGGTACGACGTGGAGGAGAGCTTCGCGCGCACGCTGGACGCGATCCGACGAGTGCATCCTCACCCCGCGGCGATCGTGATCACGGGAGACCTCGCCGACCTGGGGGAGCCCGACGCCTATCGCCGCCTCCGTGCCGCGGTCGAGCCGGTCGCGGCCGAGCTCGACACGGTCGTCATCTGGGTCGCGGGGAATCACGATGAGCGCCCGGCTCTGCGCGCCGGCCTCCTCGACCTCGCACCCACCGAGGAACCCGTCACCGGTGTCTGGGATCTCCACGGGCTGCGGTTGATCGCGCTCGACACGACCGTCCCCGGCTGGCATCACGGTGATCTGGACCACGGGCAGCTCGACTGGCTCGCGCGGATCCTCGAGGAGCCGGCCCCGCACGGCACGCTGCTGGCGATGCACCATCCACCGCTGCCGAGCCACCTCCCGCTCTTCGACATCCTCGAGCTGCAGCATCAGGATGAGCTGGCCGCGATCATCCGCGGCACGGACGTGCGCGGCATCCTGGCCGGTCATCTGCACTACTCCGCGCACGGCACGTTCGCGGGCGTGCCCGTGAGCGCATCGTCAGCCACGTGCTACACGATGAACGTGGCCCTTCCCGCTCCCGACGTGAACGGGATGGATGCCGCGCAGGCCTTCCAGCTGGTCCATGTGCACCCGGACACCATCACGCACACCGTCGTGCCGGTGACGGACGCGCCGACCGGCGCGTACTTCTCTGCCGAATGGCTGGAGCGGATGGCGCGGCTCACCCCGCAGCAGCGTCTGGAGGCGTTCTCCCGCAAACCGGCGCGCTGACCCCGCTCCGAGGGAGGAGCCGGTGAGCGGGCTTAGACTGGAGACATCCCCCACCTTTCTCACTCGCCACGACCCACAAGGATGTGACATGGCTTCTGCCGCGCCTCCCCTCACCCGCACCGAGACCGATTCGCTCGGAAGCATGGAGATCCCCGCCGACGCGTACTGGGGTATCCACACCGCTCGCGCCGATGCGAACTTCCCCATCACCAAGCGTCCGATCTCGGTGTATCCGGATCTCGTCAGGGCGCTCGCGATGGTCAAGCAGGCGAGCGCACGCGCGAACCGTGAGATCGGCGTGCTGGACGCCGAGCGTGCCGACCTCATCGATCGGGCGGCGCAGCGCGTCATCGACGGCGAGTTCCACGACCAGTTCACCGTGGGCGTCATCCAGGGTGGCGCCGGTACGTCGACCAACATGAACGCGAACGAGGTCATCACCAACATCGCGCTCGAGATGGCCGGGCGGGAGAAGGGTGATTACGCCTTCCTGTCGCCGATCGACCACACCAACCGCAGCCAGTCCACGAACGACGTCTATCCGACCGCCGTGAAGATCGGCCTCTCGCTGACGCTGCGTTCGCTGCTGGACGAGCTCGATCTGCTGCGACGGTCGTTCCTGGGCAAGGCAGGCGAGTTCCACGACATCCTCAAGGTCGGGCGCACGCAGCTGCAGGATGCGGTGCCGATGACGCTCGGCCAGGAGTTCCACGGATTCGCGACCACGCTCGGTGAGGACCACAGTCGCCTGACCGAGAACGCCTCGCTGATGTTCGAGATCAACATGGGCGCGACCGCGATCGGCACCGGGATCACGACCCACGTCGACTATGCGCCGGCGGTGCTCCACCACCTGCGCGAGGTCACAGGGCTCGACCTGTCCACCGCGACGGACCTCGTCGAGTCGACGAGTGACACGGGTGCCTTCATGTCGTTCTCGTCGAGCCTCAAGCGCAATGCGATCAAGCTCTCCAAGATCTGCAACGACCTGCGCCTTCTCTCTTCGGGACCGCAGGCGGGACTCGGTGAGATCAACCTCCCCGCGATGCAGGCCGGTTCCAGCATCATGCCGGGCAAGGTCAACCCGGTGATCCCCGAGGTCGTCAACCAGGTCGCGTTCGCCGTGGTCGGTGCGGACATGACCGTCACGATGGCGGTGGAGGGCGGGCAGCTCCAGCTCAACGCCTTCGAGCCGGTGATCGCCCACTCGATCTTCCAGTCCATCACCTGGATGCGTCAGGCGATGTGGACGCTGCGCGTCAACTGCGTCGACGGCATCACCGCCAACCGCGACCGTCTCGGTGCGATGGTCGGCGCCTCCGTCGGCGTCATCACCGCTCTGACCCCGTTCATCGGCTACGCGGCGGCTGCCGCGCTGGCGAAGACGGCTCTGCTCACGAACCGCAATGTGGCAGACCTCGTGGTCGAGGCCGGATTGATGTCGCGTGATGAGGTCATGAAGCAGTTGTCTCCCGCGCGGCTCTCCGGGCTCGAGGCGGTCACCGCCGCGATCCCGATCATCGCGCCGGAGGATCTCATCGAGATCTGACGCACGCATGACGAAGGCCCCGGCGCGATCGCACCGGGGCCTTCTTCATGTCGTGGAGCCGATCAGTCCAGGATGCGGCAGTGCGTGGTGAGCGCGCCGATGCCGTCGATGCCGACCGTGACCGTCGACCGGTCGCGGAGGAAGATCTGCGGGTCGCGCGAGTAGCCGGCCCCGCCGGGGCTGCCGGTGGAGATGAGCGTTCCCGGGAGCAGCGTCAGCGACTGCGACAGGTGCGCGATCAGTGTGGCGACCGAACGCACCATCTGGTCGGTCGACGCATCCTGCACGGTGTGGCCATCGACGACGGTCCAGATGTGCAGGTTCTGCGGATCGGGGATCTCATCGGCCGTGACGACGAACGGGCCGGTGGGGGTGAAGCCGTCGAAGGACTTGCAGCGCGACCACTGGGCCTCGGAGAACTGGACGTTGCGGGCCGTGATGTCGTTGACGACGGTGTACCCCCAGACATGGGACAGCGCGTCGTCGTGCGTCACGTCCTTGGCAGGGGTGCCGATGAGCACGCCGAGCTCGGCTTCGTAGTCCACGGCCTCGCTGAGGGTACGCGGCCACGAGGTCGTGTGCTCGTGCCCGGTGAGCGAGTTCGGCCACAGTGTGAACACCGTCGGAGCCGTATCGGTCTTCAGACCGAGCTCGCTGGAATGGGCGGCGTAGTTGAGGCCGACGGCGAGCACGGCCGGGGGCGCGAGGACGGCGGAGTCGAAGGTCCACCCGTCCAGGGGGTGCCGCGGGGCGGACCCGTCCGCGAGTGCCGCACGGAGAGCGACGAGAAGCTCGTCTCCTCCTTCGATGAGCTGCTGCAGGGTCGCAGGAGCATCGGCCAGGAGGTCAGAGACGAGGATGGCGTCGGCGTCTTCCACCACGGCGAGAATCGCGCGAGGGGAATCGGCACGGCGCAGATGAGCGAACCGCATGTCTCTACGCTACCGGGTGGGGGCCACGATCAGCCTGGAGGTGTCCGCCAGATCGCGGCGCGATCGCTTGTGGCCCATATGCTTTGGCTATGACTTTCGGAGGACCGCCTCAACCGCAGCAGCCGTCGCCGTACACGCCGCCGCCCGCAGAGCCGACGCCCTACACGCCGCAGCAGTACTCCCAGTCGCCCTACACGCCACCTCAGTTCGCGCAGCAGCCGACGTACGCGTCCGCTCTCGCTCAGCCGACGAGCTACACGCCGCCCGCGCCGGTGGCACCGTCGCCCGCCGAGTCCCTGCCGGCGCTGCCGGTGCCGACCAAGAAGGGCCGCACGGTCTCGATCTGGCTGTTCGGCCTGCTCGGCTTCCTGCTGATCGCCCTGATCGGCTACTTCGCGTGGGCGCTCGGCCCCATGGCCTCGGTGATCGGACTGGTGCTCGCGCTCATTCCGCTCACGATCGTGTTCCTGGGTGTGCGGATGATCGACCGGTGGGAGCCGGAGCCGAAACGGCTCGTGTTCTTCGCGATCGCGTGGGGCGCGATCGCGGCAGTCGGTCTGACACTGCTGGTCGACGTCGGCCTCACTCTGCTGGTCGGCCCGCGCGACGAGGATCTCTCGGCCGTGTTCCAGGCACCGATCGTGGAGGAGTTCTGGAAGGGGTTCGGCGTCTTCCTCATCTTCCTGGTCGCGCGCCGCGCGTTCGACGGACCGGTCGACGGAGTGGTCTACGGCGCGCTCGTCGGCGCGGGGTTCGCGTTCACCGAGAACATCCAGTACTTCGCGATCAGCCTGATCGAAGGCGGTGGGGAGCAGCTGACCGTCACCTTCGTCGTGCGCGCCCTGCTCTCTCCGTTCGCCCACGCGATGTTCACAGCGCTCACCGGCTTCGCGATCGGTCTCGCCGCTCGCCGCCACGCATCGGCGGGGGCGGCGCTCGGCACCGGCCTGCTGGGACTGATCGGCGCGATCCTGCTGCACGGACTGTGGAACGGCTCCGCGACGTTCGCCGACTTCTTCGCCCTGTACTTCACCTTGCAGGTTCCGCTGTTCGTCGGCTTCATCCTCGGCATCGTCGCCCTGCGCCGGGAGGAGGCGCGCCTGACACGGGCCCGGCTCGGCGAGTACGCCGCCGCCGGCTGGTTCACGCCGGAGGAGGTCACGATGCTGGCGACTCCGGCGGGCCGCAAGGTCGGGCTGGCGTGGGCCGCGCAGCTTCGCGGAGACCGTCGTCCCCTCATGCGCGAGTTCATCAAGGACGCGACGGCTCTGGCATCGGTGCGCCAGCGCGCGATCACGGGCCGCGATCCTCTGGCCGCGGAAGACGAGCGTGCGCTGCTGATCCGCACCCGCGCGACGAGGGCGGCGCTGCTCGCGTACTGACAGCATCTCCGAGCCGGGAGGACATCGGCCAGGACAAGACTCAGCGCCCGATGCTGCGGCGATGCCTGCATGTCTACCGGGCGCTGAGTTGATCTGTAAACAGGGTGCACCCGGTCGTCGCGGGTGTCAAGAGTCACTTGCCGATGTCGTCGAGGCCGCCGCGACGACGATCACCAGTGAGGCGCGCGGGGCTGCGGACTGTTCGCTGTGAGCAGGTGCGCACGCGTTGACCGGTCGGCGGGGCTCCGGTTGGATGGAGTCATGACTGATCGCACAAAGCCTGAGTTCGACGCCCCCACCGGTCCCGCTCCCTCGGAGCTCGTGGTCCGCGACCTCATCGAAGGTGACGGCACCGAGGCCAAGCCCGGCGACACCGTCACCGTGCACTACGCCGGTGTCGAGTTCGAGTCCGGCGAAGAGTTCGACTCTTCCTGGGGCCGCGGTGAGACCATCCAGTTCCCGCTGCGCGGCCTGATCCAGGGCTGGCAGGACGGCATCCCCGGCATGAAGGTCGGCGGTCGTCGCGAACTCGTGATCCCGCCGCACCTGGCGTACGGCCCTGCGGGCGGCGGACACTTCCTGTCCGGCAAGTCGCTGATCTTCATCATCGACCTCGTCGCCGTCGGCTGACCGACCTCCGCGTGACGCGCCCTTCCCTGCGGGGAAGGGCGCGTTCTGCGTCTCCCCGAAACATTTCTCCAGGAGATTCCTATTCGAGGGAATGTATTCTTCTGAATGCGAGTTGAGTACTCGTATGCCGCAGCTGCGGCCCTTGTCCCGTAAGGAGATCCCATGACCACGATCGACGTTCCCGGCTACCGCCCCGGCACCTGGGTGCTCGACCCCTCGCACAGCGAGGTCACCTTCAGCGTCCGCCACATGATGATCTCCAAGGTGCGCGGCACCTTCGGAGTCAAGAGCGCGACTCTGATCGCCCCCGAGAACCCGCTGGAGGCCAAGGTCGAGGCGAGCGTCGACGTGACCTCGATCGACACCAAGGACGAGGGACGCGACACGCACCTGCGTTCCGGCGACTTCTTCGACACCGAGAACTTCCCGACCATGGAGTTCGTCTCGACCGGCGCGCGCGTCGAGGACGGCGACCTGTTCGTCGACGGTGACCTCACGATCCGCGGCATCACCAAGCCCGTGAGCTTCGAGCTCGACTTCGGCGGCTTCGGCAGCGACCCGTGGGGCAACTACAAGGCCGGCGCCTCGGCGAAGACCGTCATCAACCGCGAGGACTTCGGTCTGACCTGGAACGCCGCACTCGAGACCGGTGGCGTGCTCGTCGGCAAGGACGTCACGATCAGCCTCGACCTGCAGGGCTCTCTGCAGCAGGACTGACCACAGTGCGACGGAGAACCCCGGGCCCTCAGGGCTCGGGGTTCTCTGCGTCGTAGCCGCGGAATCCCGAGCTGCGACGAGCGAGGACGGCCACGAGCGCGATCACGAGGAATCCGCCCAGCAGCGGAGGGAACCAGAGTGCCGTGAACGTCGCGAGCGTGCCGGCGTAGAGCGCGCCGACGCGCGGACCGCCCGCGACCACGACGATGAACACGCCCTGCAGGCGGCCGCGCATCGCATCGGGGACCGCGGCCTGCATCATCGTGTTCCGGTAGATCGAGCTGACGTTGTCCGCGGCGCCGGAGAACGCGAGAGCGATGCAGGCGAGCACGATCAGCGCGATGTGCGGACTCGTCTCCGTTGCGGGGTCTGCCCCGGCGCCGACCAGCAGGACGAGTCCGAAGAGCAGGATGGCTGCACCGTAGGCTTCGACCGCGCGCTCGATGCCGCGCCCGTGCCAGCGGTACTGCACCACGCGGCCGGAGAACAGGCTCGAGGCGAACGTGCCGACCGCTACGGCGGCGGTGAGCAGTCCCGTCGTGAGTGCTCCACCCCCGAGGAGGACGGTGCCGAGCGCGGGGAAGAGCACCAGGGGCTGTCCGAACGTCATCGCGATGATGTCGAGGATGTACTGCATCCGGATGTTGCCGGCTCGGCGCAGGAAGCGCCAGCCGTCGACCAGAGATGCGAGTCCCGGTCGCACCACGTCACCCTCCGGGCGCAGCGACGGCAGCGTCCACAGTCCGAGGAACATCGAGAGCATGAGGACGACGTCGATCGTGTAGGTCCAGCCGTAGCCGGTCAGGGCGACCAGGAGCCCGGCCAGTGCGGGGCCGGCCATGACGGTCAGCCCGAAGGCGACGCCGTTGAGGGCGGAGGCGGCGGCGAGCTTGTCGCGCGGGATCAGGCGAGGCACGATCGCGGTACGGGTCGCCATCCCGACCGAGTTGGCGGCCGAGTTGATCATGCTGAGCGCGTAGAGCCACCAGATCGTCTCCCCGCCCGACCAGGTGAGGGCGGCGAGCAGCGCGGTCGACGCGAACGTCACGGTGGCGGCGATGAGTGCCACCCGGCGACGGTCGAACGCGTCGGCGAGCATGCCGCCGTAGAGGCCGGCGAGGATCATCGGGATGAGGCCGGCCACCGCGATCATCGAGACGGCGAAGGTGCTGCCCGTGAGCGCGAACACGTGCAGCATCACCGTGACGAGTGTGAGCTGTCCTCCGATGCCCGAGAGCGTGGAGCCGATCCACATGCGCGCGAACGCCGGATTCTCGGTGAGGGGGCTCAGATCGATGAGTACTCCGCGCCGCGCACTCATCCTGTGATCTCGCCGTATCGCACCCCTCGAGCGTATCGGAGCAGGAGGTCGGCGGGCCTGTGCTGACTCGGTCGTCGAGGAGCGCCCCGGGCTGGTAGACTCTTCAGGTTGCCGTTTGATCGGCCGCGGATAAAGAGAGCCCACGTATCAGGCGTCGGGCGCCGCGCAACGAACTGAAAGGGGATCCCATCTATGCCACTCGAGTCTGACGCCAAGAAGGCGATCATGGAAGAGTACGCGACGCACCCCGGTGACACCGGATCCCCCGAGGTGCAGGTCGCAATGCTGACGCAGCGCATCAAGGACCTCACCGAACACCTCAAGGAGCACAAGCACGACCACCACTCGCGTCGTGGTCTGTTCCTCATGGTGGGTCAGCGCCGTCGTCTGCTCGGCTACCTCCAGGACATCGACATCGAGCGCTACCGCTCGCTGATCGAGCGTCTCGGGCTTCGCCGATAAAGCGACCCTGCGTACAATCGCGCAGAACATTCTTGAGAAGGCCGTCCCAGGTGTGGGGCGGCCTTCGTCGTCGTCGGGGTTGATTCACGTGTGAGTTTCCATTAGGAAAGTAGTGAGCTTTCCACTCGGAAACAGAATGCGAGGTCGTCATGGACCAGAAACCGATGCGGGGCGCCGCGCCACTCGACCCGCCTTCGCCCGAGGTCGCGCGCCGCTATCTCGACGAGGTCGATCGTGTTCTCGGGCGCCGCGATGATCACGTGAATCTCCGTCCGCAAGGCTGGCTGACGATCGTCCAGGGCGTGCTGGTGGCGGGACTGGTCGGCTCCACGATCGTCGCGTTCCGTGCCGGCGACACGTCGGTGGCGATGCTTCTCGTCCTGGCGTTCCTGATGACCGGGCAGGTACTGACGGGCGTGACCGAACGATTCGGCGGGCAGCGCCGCTTCACACGCCGGCGGTGGTTCTACTACGGCGCACTCGTGCTCGCGGGGGCGGGCGTCATCGCCACGTACCTGCTGAGCCTGTTGTCCGAGATCCGATCCTCCCTCCCGCTGGGTCTGATCCTCGCTCCCACCGGTTTCGCGGTCCTCGTGCTCCTCGGCATCGGCGCCTGTCAGCTGTGGGTGTCGCGTGGTGCACCACAGGCAGCCAGACGAGAGCTCCCACCGTTCGTCTGGCCGGCGCGGGGGACGACGCTGGCGTTCGGGATCCTGCTCGGCACCATGATCGTCACTGCAGCGATGGGAGAGACACTGTTCACGTCGGTGCTCGCCGTGCTCGCTGGCATCGCGCTCATCGTCGCCAGCGTCGGCAGCGCAACCGACTGGGGCCTGGCGTACCTCGGCCAGGTCTGGCGGTGGCCGCAGTTCCTGATGCTGTTCGCAGGGATCGCGGCGCTCGGTGCCACCGTCGTCGTCGGGTCGACGGGGGTCGCCAATGCTCACGTCGGCGTCCTGGTCGGAGCGGGCATCGTCGTCCTGGCCCTGATCGCGTCGCTCGCGCCGCTGTCCGCGAAGGCGGACGGGCGTGCCTGACATCCGCGCGGCCGCGGACAGAGGTCACCCGCGCACCCGCCTCGACGACAACTTCGCCACGCCGATCCGCTTCTCGATCCTCGCCTCGCTGGGCGACGGGGTCGAACTCGACTTCGCGACTCTCGCCGGGGTTCTCCAGGCGAACGATTCCGTGCTCAGCAAGGCGATCGCGCATCTGCAGGACGCGGGCTATGTGTCGACCAGGAAGGGCTACGTCGGCAGTCGGCCGCGCACCTGGGTCCGATCGACGGACTCCGGACAGCGCGCGTTCGCCGGCCACCTCGGGGCGCTGCGGGAGATCGTCGAGCTCGGCGGAGGACAGCTGGCCTGGGGGCCGGACCCGCGCGCCTGACCCTCAGTTCGGCTCAGGGAGGCGATCTTCACGGGGCGCGCAGAGAGGCGCTCGACTGGTAGCCGAACGCCTCTGCGCGTGTGTCAGACCGAGGCGCCGACGAGGTCCGCGTGGTGGATCGCCGCGACGTCCGGGTGTGCGCGCAGGCGCGACTTCAGCGCGTTCTCGCCGTACAGCGCGTGGATCGGGTTGCTCGGGTCCTCCGTGACGCCCTTCGCCTCGGCTGCGAGCTCGGCAGGCAGCTCGATCAGCGGAAGACGCTTGTCGAGTGCCGGGTTGAAGAAGAACGGGATGGAGATGCGCTCGTCCGGGGCCTTCGGCGATACGACACGGTGGTTCGTCGCTTTGAGGTAGCCGCCGGTGGCGTACTCGAGCAGCTCGCCGATGTTGACGACGAAGGCACCGGGCACCGGGGGCGCGTCCACCCATGCGCCGTCTCGCTCGACCTGGAGCCCGCCCTTGCCCGGCTCCACCCACAGCAGGGTGAGTACCCCGGAGTCCTTGTGCGCGCCGACGCCCTGCTGTGGCTCGGGTGCATCCGTTCCGGGGTAGCGCACGATCTTGATCAGCGTCGAGGGTTCCCCGAAGTGCTCGTCGAAGTACGTCTCGTCGGCACCGAGTGTCTGCGCCCAGGCGCGCAGGAGCTTGCGGGCGACATCGGACAGGGTGGCGTGCCACTCGGCGACCACGTCCTGCAGCTCGGGCTGCGCGGCCGGCCAGAGGTTCGGGCCGACCAGGCGGTTGAACGCGGGGCCGCCGACGATCGGCTCGCGCTCGGGCCCGATGTCGATCTGTTCGCGCCAATCGACCTTGCCCTGCGTGCGCTCGCCGCCGACGCGCGTGTAGCCGCGGAAGTGCGGGCTGTTGACGTTCTCGATCGCGAGCTTGTCCGCCTCCGGCAGCGCGAAGAAATCGAGAGCGGCCTGGTGCAGGCGCGCCTCGAGCTCGGGGGAGATGCCGGTTCCGGTCAGGTAGAAGAACCCGACGTCGTGCGTCGCGGCGCGCAGGTCGTCGCGGAATCGCGCGGCCGCCTCGGGGCCGTTGTCGAGCTGGGACAGGTCGAGGATGGGGAGCGAGAGTTCAGCCATGACCCGAGGGTAGATCCGCTTGCTCGGAGCGCGGTCGAGTGTTGCGTCGCGTTACTTCCGTGGCGGGCGCTCCGGTTCCGGATGCCGGGTGTACCGGGCGGCGGAGTGGCGGTGCTAAAGTCTCGTTGGTAAGGGATGCCTTACCTCATCGTTCTGCAGAGAGTTTCATTCCGTGCTCGCCACTTTCCTGATCGGCCTCCGCGAGGGCCTCGAAGCCGCGCTCGTCGTCGGCATCCTCGTCGCCTACCTTCGACGTCTCGGACGCGCCGACGCTCTTCCGAAGCTCTGGGCAGGGGTGGGGCTCGCGATCATCCTCGCGCTCGGCATCGGCGCCGTGCTCACCTTCGGCGCCTACGAGCTGACATTCACGGCCCAGGAGCTGATCGGCGGTCTGCTCTCGCTCCTAGCGGTCAGCATGGTGACCTGGATGATCTTCTGGATGCAGCGCGCCGGCCGCACCATGAAGGCGACACTCGAAGGCGGCGTGGACAGGGCCCTCACAACGGGGGGACTCTGGGCGCTCGTCGCGATCGGCTTCGTGTCCGTCGCGCGCGAAGGCATCGAGACCACACTCCTGCTGTGGTCGATGGTGCAGTCCTTCGGCGACGCCCCGACCGCGATCCTCGGGGCTCTTCTCGGCCTCGCCGCGGCTGTCGTGGTCGGCTGGCTGATCTCACGAGGCGCTGTCACGCTGGACCTGCGCCGCTTCTTCGCCTGGACCGGCGGATTCCTGGTCATCGTCGCCGCCGGAGTGCTCGCCTACGCGGTCATGGACCTGCAGGAGGCCGGCGCGCTTCCTGGTCCGTTCACGCCCGCAGCCCCCATCGATCCGGTCACCGGCGGTGTCGCCATCGGCTGGGGTGCCTTCCCGTTCGGATGGGCTTTCAACGTGTCGACCGCGATAGCCCCGGGAGGACCGCTCGCGGCGATCCTGCAGGCGACCGTCGGCTTCATGCCTGCCATGACCTGGCTGCAGGTCGCCGGCTGGACCCTGTACCTCACCGTCGTCGGATCGTTCTACATCCGCGGTCTCCGTTCGCGTCGTCCCTCGAGGCCGCAGCCCGCTGCGCACCCGGACGCCGGCGCAACCTCCCTCTCACACCAAGGAGCAGCATGACCACCTCCCATCGCATCCTCGGCGCGGTCGCCGCGACCGGAGCCGCGGCGCTCGTCCTGAGCGGTTGTGTCGCCAAGAGCGACGCCGACGCCTCGGCGGCGTTCGACGTCTCGTCCACCGACAGCGACTGCGTCGTCTCGGAGTCGACGGCCACCAGTGGAACCCTGACGTTCGCGGTGACCAACGACACCGACCAGGTCTCCGAGTTCTACCTGCTCGCCGAGGACGGCCTGCGCATCGTCGGCGAGGTCGAGAACATCGCGCCGTCGGCATCGCGCACCCTCACCGTGGTCGCGCAGCCGGGCGAGTACTACACCCTGTGCAAGCCCGGCATGATCGGCGATGGCGTCGGCAAGGCTTCGTTCACGGTCACGGGTGACCGCGTCACGGTCGACGGTGCGGATGCCGAGCAGAAGCAGCAGGCCGTCGACCTGTACGGCGCGTTCGTCAAGGACCAGGTCGGCCAGCTCGTTCCCGCGGTCGAGGACTTCGTCGCCGCCTACGAGTCGGGTGACGATGACACCGCCCGCGAGCTCTTCCCGCTGACCCGCGCCTACTACGAGCGCATCGAGCCGGTCGCCGAGGCGCTCGGCGACCTCGACCCGCGCATCGACTACCGCGAGGTCGACGCCGTCGCCGAGGGACTCGATTGGACCGGATTCCACCGCATCGAGAAGGACCTCTGGGTGCCGGCGGAGGATGCGCTGAACGCCGACGGCGAGACACCTGCCCGGCAGGACTGGGCCCCCTCGACGCCGCAGGAGCGCGCCGACTTCGGCGACCTGCTCCTGGCCGATGTGCAGGAGCTGTACGACTACGTGCACTCCGACGACTTCACCACGGCGCTCGACGACCAGGGCATCGGCGGGATCTCGAACGGCGCGATCGCGCTGCTCGACGAGGTCGCGACCGGAAAGATCTCCGGCGAGGAGGACTGGTGGTCCGGCACCGACCTCTACGACTTCGCGGCGAATGTCGAGGGGTCGAAGATGGCGTTCTCGCTCGTGAAGGACTTCGCATCCGCCCAGGGCGACGACGGTGAGGCTCTCGTCGCCCAGATCGAGGACGGCTACGCCGCTCTCGAGACCTCGCTCGCCGCGCACGGCTCGCTGGCCGATGGCTTCGTGGGCTACTCCGAGCTCACCGACCAGGACAAGCGCGAGTTCACCGATCTGATCAACGCCCTGGCCGAGCCGCTGTCGCAGCTCACCGGCACGGTGCTCGACTGATCAGCTGACGGGATACGATCACCCACGTGAATGAACCAGGAACGGATGCCGCAGCCGGAGACGCGTCGAGTGCGGAACCGGCTGCGGCGTCCGCTCCGGCCGGTCTGAGCAGGCGGGGTCTGCTCGGACTCGCGATCGGCGGTGGCGTCGCCGGTCTCGCCGTCGGTGCGGGAGCCGGACTCGCCGGAGGGGTGGCGCTCGGGAGGGCGCGGGCCGCGGCGGGCGCGCAGGACCCTTACGCCTTCTTCGGCGACCATCAGGCGGGAATCACGACTGCGGTGCAGGATCATCTGCACTTCGCGTCATTCGACATGATGCCGCGCACCGACCGCGACGACCTGATCTCGCTCCTGCAGGACTGGTCGTACGCGGCGTCCCGCATGACCCAGGGCCTCGAAGTCAGTGCGACAGGTGCTGTCGGCGGCCCGACCGAGCAGCCGCCGGAGGACACCGGGGAAGCGCTGGGGTTGCCGGCGGCGGGTCTCACCCTCACCTTCGGATTCGGCCCCGGACTCTTCGAGAACGAGGACGGCGACCGGTACGGGATCGCCGCTCTGCGCCCGAAGGGTCTCGAGCGACTTCCCGCTTTCCTCGGCGACGACCTCGATCCGCAGGGTTCGCACGGCGACCTGTGCATCCAGGCCTGTGCGGACGACCCGCAGGTCGCGGTGCACGCGATCCGCAATCTCAGCCGCATCGCGTTCGGGCGGGCGCGCCTGCGCTGGTCGCAGCTCGGTTTCGGCAAGACCTCACGGACCACGGCGACCGCCGCGACTCCGCGCAATCTGTTCGGCTTCAAGGACGGCACCGCGAACATCCTGGCCGACGACCAGAAGGCGCTCGACGCGCACGTGTGGGTGGCGGATGAGGACGAGCCGAGCTGGCTCGCCGGCGGGTCGTACCTCGTCGCCCGCAAGATCGCGATGCTGATCGAGACCTGGGATCGTGTGCGCCTCGCCGAGCAGGACACGATCATCGGTCGAGACAAGGGGGAGGGTGCTCCGCTCTCCGGAGGCGACGAGTTCACGGCGCCGAACTTCAGCGGGACATCGATCGATGCGAACAGCCACGTACGGCTCGCCCATCCGGAGCAGAACGACGGCATCCGCATCCTCCGCCGCGGATACAACTACGTCGACGGCAACAACGACCTCGGACGCCTGGACGCCGGGCTCTTCTTCCTGTCGTATCAGCGCGACCCGGCGCACTTCATCACGCTGCAGCGGCGTCTGTCGACGGACAGGCTGAACGAGTACATCCGCCACGTCGGATCCGGGATCTGGGCGATTCCCCGTGGAGCGCAGCCCGGTTCCTACATCGGTGCCGAGCTGTTCGCCTAGCGCTGCAGACGCCCGGAGCAGCGCGACCGGCTCAGGACGCGAGCGTCTCCACGACGAAGGCCGCCATCGCGTCGGCGCCGAAGTGGTCCCCGGCCGTGATCGTCACCACCGCGTCCGCCGCGAAGATGAGCAGCTGGCCATAGGCGCCGTGGAGTCGCCAGGCGTCGCCGGGGCCACCCCAGCCCGCGAGCGCGTAGCGGTCGTACCCAGGACTCTCACCGGCGACCACCCACTCGGAGTGCATCGCGTCGATCCACTCCGGGGCCACGAGCTGACGGCCCTCCCACACGCCGCGATCGCGGATCAGTCGTCCGAGCCTGGCCATCTCCTCGGTGCGCAACGCCACGCCGCCGCCGGCGACGATACGCCCGTTCGGGCACCGCTCCCACTCGACCTGCCTCAGCCCGAGCGGTGCGAACAGGCGGGGCTCCAGATACGCAGCGACGTCGCCGACCCGGGTCTCGAGAACGCGCATGGCGGTGTAGGTGCTGGCGTTCGAATACTGGAAGCGCCGCCCCGGCGTCAGTCTCCCGAGGAACTCGGTCGCGAGGTCGGGCCAGTCGGTCATCATCGTCTCCGACCAGGGAAGGTCGATGCCGCTCGTCATCGTGAGGAGGTGGCGGAGCGTGACCTGCTCGACGCCGTCACCGAGCGGGAGGCCGTCCAGGTATGTCGCGACCGGTGCGTCGAAGGCGATGAGCTCTTCCTCGGCCGCGATCGCCGCGGCCATCACGCAGATGCCCTTGGCGACCGAATGGATGTCCGCACGGATGTCGGGGGTCCATCGGTGCGTGGCCGTGTCCGCACCGATCAGCACGTGGAGGCCGTGCGCCCCGAAACCGGAGGCCTCCGTCTCCTGCACGATGCGGTCACGGATCGTCTCAGCGCGGGTCACCCTCTCACGCTACCCGGAGGCGCTGATCCCGAGGCGTCATCACGACCGCGGTCGGCGTGCTCCGGTGGGGTCGTTGCGGCTGCCCTCCCGTGAGGCGAGGGCAGGGTCGGCGAACAGCCACGTCGGACGCGGTTCGACGAGCGGCCGGAACACGCGTCGGATGGGTCGCGTCGCCAGGGCCAACGCGACGAGCACCGACAGGACGGTGACGAGGGGGAGCCAGAGCCAGGTCGGCTCCAGGTCGCGCAGGACCCCGGTCTCGCGGAAGGGGTAGAGCACGAAGGAGTGCAGCAGGAACACGTACATCGTGTACTGGCCGAACGTCGTCCACCAGTGCGTCCCTCGGGGGATCAGCGCGAAGAACGCCGCGCTCAGCACGACCGCCAGTACCATCAGCGCGAGACGGACACCACCGGCCCACCACTGCTCTCCGCCCAGATCGGCGTAGGAGTCCTCGTAGAACAGCCAGTGCCGCAGGTCGGCGGCCTGCCAGACGGGCAGCCAGTTCCAGGCGGCCCACCCGGTCGCCGCGATCACCACGACGGCGACGGCGCGCACCCACCACGGGCGGAAGTCGAGAAGTCGGAAGCGGCTGACGATGTCATGCTCGCGCAGCCACCACCCGAGTGCGAAGAAGGGCAGGAGGCCGAGCGTGCGTGACAGGGAGAACGTGCTGTCTACGTTGGGCAGGTACCCGACTCCGAGGGAGATCAGCACGGTCCATGCCAATGGCCAGCGCAGCAGCGCCAGGTACGGGAGCACCAGGCGGAAGATCCCGAGCGCGAGCAGGAACCACAGCGTCCACGACGGCTGCGTGATGTTCGGGTTCGCCTGCCCCTCGACCAGCCATTTCGTCAGAGTCCAGAGCAGTTCGAAGATCACATAGGGGACGAGGATGTCGGTGATCACCCTGGCCATCTGCGTCTTGGTGGGGGAGCCGGACTTGGAGAAGTAGCCGGAGATGATCGCGAACGCCGGCATATGGAACGCATACAGCGTGAGGTAGAACGCGAAGGCGATGTCGGAGTCGTAGATGAGGCGCTGGATCGCGTGGCCGAGCACCACGAGCACGATGCACATGTAGCGCGCGTTGTCCCAGAAAGGCACGCGACGCCGAGGCTTGGCGACCGCGCCCGTCGGGGGTCCTGCGATGTCGGCACCTGCGCTGTTCATCCTCCGAGGCTACTCGGGGAATAAAGTTGCTCGTGTCACGTTGACTCAGATACATTCAAATGAATAGAAGCGGATGCCGAGTCATCCGATTCGGAGAAGACGGAGCAATCATGAGCGAGCAGTCAGGCGCGCAGGCGATGCAGTTCGGCATCATGTCGGTCAGCGACATCACCCGCGATCCCACCACGGGAGTCACGCCCAGCGAGCAGGAGCGGATCAAGGCCACCCTGGCCATCGCGAAGCACAGCGAAGAGGTGGGCCTCGACGTGTTCGCGATCGGCGAGCACCACAACCCGCCATTCTGGTCGTCCAGCCCCACCACGTTCCTCGCCGCCCTCGCCGCGCAGACCGAGCGTCTGATCGTGTCGACGTCCACGACGCTGATCACGACGAACGACCCGGTGCGCATCGCCGAGGAGTACTCGATGCTCCAGCACGTCTCCGACGGTCGCATGGACCTCATGCTCGGTCGCGGCAACACCGGACCGGTCTACCCCTGGTTCGGACAGGACATCCGCCAGGGACTTCCGCTCGCGATCGAGAACTACGCCCTGCTGCACAAGCTGTGGCGGGAGGACGTGGTCGATTGGGAGGGCAAGTTCCGCACCCCGCTGCAGGGGTTCACCTCGACACCCCGTCCGCTCGACGGCGTCGCGCCGTTCGTGTGGCACGGCTCCATCCGCACGCCGGAGATCGCCGAGCAGGCCGCGTACTACGGCGACGGCTTCTTCGCGAACAACATCTTCTGGCCCAAGGAGCACTACCAGCGTCTGATCGAGCTGTACCGTCAGCGCTACGCGCACTACGGTCACGGCACGCCGGAGCAGGCGATCGTCGGGCTCGGCGGTCAGGTGTTCATGGCAGCGAAGTCGCAGGACGCCGTGAACCAGTTCCGGCCGTACTTCGACAACGCCCCGGTCTACGGCCACGGCCCGAGCATGGAGGACTTCACCGAGATGACCCCGCTCACCGTGGGCTCCCCTCAGCAGGTGATCGACCGCTACGCCGCGATGCGCGAGCACTACGGCGACTACCAGCGTCAGCTCTTCCTGATCGACCACGCCGGCCTTCCCCTGAAGACCGTGCTGGAGCAGCTCGACATCCTCGGATCCGAGGTCGTGCCGGTGCTGCGCAAGGAGCTGGCGAAGGATCGTCCTGCCTCGGTTCCGGACGCCCCGACCCACGCCGCGCGCGTGAAGGCGGAGTTCGGCGACGGCCCCACCCGTCAGGCCCGGCCCGGCGCCAACCGTGGTGACAACCTGACCGGCGACTCGCCGTACCAGGACTCGCCGGCACCGGCCGGAGCCGCGTTCGGTCTCAGCCGGAAGCAGGCCTGAGATGGCCACCCGTCGTATCGCGGTGGTCTCCGCTGGGCTCTCCAACCCGTCATCGACGCGGATGCTCGCCGACCGCCTCGCGGCTGAGACCGTGAAGGCGCTCGCCGGGCACGACATCGAGGCCAGCGTCGACGTGATCGAGCTGCGCGACTACGCGCACGACATCACGAACAACCTGCTCACCGGATTCGCGCCGCCCGCGCTGGAGACCGCGATCAACACAGTGGTCTCCGCGGATGCGCTGATCGCCGTCACGCCGATCTTCTCCACGAGCTACAACGGGTTGTTCAAGTCGTTCATCGACGTGCTCGACCCCGATGCGCTCACCGGGAAGCCCGTGCTCATCGGAGCCAACGCCGGAACGGCACGGCACTCGCTCGCGATCGACTACGCGATCCGTCCGCTGTTCGCCTACCTGCACGCCGAGGCCGTGTCGACGGGCGTCTTCGCCGCGTCGAGCGACTGGGGCGGGGCAGGGGATGATGTGGCGCCGCTCGCGAAGCGTGTCGAGAAGGGCGCACGCGAGCTCGCCGAGGCGATCGCACGGCGAGAGACCGCGGCCGTGGTCGACCCCTACGACCCGGCGACCTACCTCGGTGAAGGGCGCTCCTTCGGCCACATGCTCGGCGGTCTCGCGGGCGAGTGATCGTGCGGGGCATGACGCCGTCGACGATGTCCGAGGGGCATCGTATGGTGGCGTCATGTCCCGTTTCACTGCATTCGACGACGTCCGCGGCGCGCTGACAGGATCCCTGATCCTCCCCTCCGATGAGGGGTTCGACGAGGGCCGCCGCCCCTGGAATCTCGCCATCGCGCAGCATCCCGCGGTCGTGGCGACTCCCGCCGACGTGTCGGATCTGCGCACGCTCCTGGGGGCTGCGGCCGACCTCGGTGTGCAGATCGCTGTGCAACCGGGCGGTCACGGGGCCTCGGGCGACCTCGCCGACGCGCTGCTGGTGCGCATGTCGGGCTTCGACGCGCTCGACATCGACCTCACGCGGGGAACGGCTGTCATCGGCGCCGGTGTGCGCTGGGGCCGGGTGGTCGACGCTCTCGAGGGCACGGGATGGGTGGCGCCCGCCGGCACGAGTCCCGTGGTCTCCGCGACGGGCTACACGCTCGGCGGCGGGCATTCCTGGTTCAGCCGCACCGCGGGACTCGGATCCGACAACCTGCGCGCGGCGTGGGTGTTGCGCACCGACGGCACGCACGAGCGCGTCGATGACGAGACCGATCCCGACCTGATGTGGGCGCTGCGCGGTGCCGGGGGCGTCGTCGGCATCGTCACCGCGATCGAGATCGACCTGGTCCCCGCACCGTCACTGTGGGGTGCGACGCTGGTGTTCGATGCGGCAGATGCGCCCGGGGTGCTTCGTGCGGTGCGCGATCTCTCGGCCGACGCACCCTCGACGCTGAACGTCTTCACGAACTCGATGCGCATGCCCGACGCGCCTCCGCTGCCGCCGGAGATCCGCGGACAGAACTTCGTGATGGTGCAGGCTCTGTCGACGGAGGGCAGCGCAGACACATTCCTCTCTGCGATCCGGTCGGCCGGCACCGTGCGCCGAGACCAGTCCGGGCCGACCTTGCCGGCCCTCCTGAGCGCGCAGTCGAACGAGCCGACCGATCCGACGCCCAGCCGCGGAGCATCCGTGGCCCTGCGCACGCTCGATGACGCCGTGATCGACGACCTGACCCGCTATCGGGATCGACCCGAGCAGGCATCGATCATCGCCATCGACGTCCGCATGCTCGGCGGCGCACTCGACGCGCCTCGGCGGCCGGGCTTCGCCTCGTTGCAGGGAGTGGGGTGGATCGTCTATGCACTCGCCCCGCTGTTTCCCGGTACGCCGAGTGAACCAGGGGATGCCAGCCTGTCCGGTTTCCGGGAGCTCCTCGCTCCGAGCACGGCCGAGCGCACGGTACCGACCTTCCTCAGTCCGGGGAGGATGCTCGACCAGGCCGCCCCGGCGAGCGAGGTCGCGCGTCTGCGAGAGCTACGCGGCAGGTTCGACCCTTCTGCGCTCCTTCACGAGGGACGGTTGCCGCGCTGACAGGCACGCGGTCGGTGCGAGGCGGTGCGGCTACTTCCAGCGGTACTCGGTCTCCGGCCGGCCACGGGCGCCGTAACGTGCGCCACGCGCCACCAGGCCCTCCGCCGCGAGATGCTCCAAATAGCGCCGCACCGCGACTCGCGACATGCCGAGATGTTCCGCTGCTTCGGTCGCCGACAACGGTCCTGCGGCGCGGACCTCGGCGGTGACGCGTTCCAGCGACGCGGAGGAGAGCCCCTTCGGCAGAGTGATCGATCCGGTTGCGCGTCCCAGCAGCGCATCGATCTCCGCCTGCGTGGCTTGACCTGCTGTCGCGGTGGCCTGAGTTCGGTGGTCGCGGTACTGCGCCATCCGTTCCTCGAACACCGCGAAGGGGAAGGGCTTCACCAGGTACTGGAAGACGCCGAGCGCCGCCATCTGCCGCACGGTGTCCGCGTCGCGTACCCCGGTGATCGCGATCACATCCACCGCAGCCGCGCGCGCCCTGAGGGTGCGCAGCACGTCGAGGCCGGACCCATCGGGCATCGTGACGTCGAGCAGCACCAGGTCGAAGGCATCCGGGCCCGGTCTGTCCAGCACCGCAGTCACGGCGGCGCGCGCGCCCGCGCACTCGCCGGCGACGACGAAGCCGTCCAGCCGGGCCACGTAGTTGCGGTGCAGTTCGAGGGTCAGGGCGTCATCGTCGACGAGAAGCGTGCGGATCATCGTGGCCTCCGCGGAGTATCGGCGCGGGGAAGCACCACCCGGAACGTCGTCGGGTGCGCGGAGAGCGTGACTGTTCCGCCGACGTCGTCGACCACGGCCCTGACGAGAGCGAGACCGACGCCGCGCCCCTCGGCGCCGGCAGGTTTCGTGGAGAAGCCGGAGGAGAAGATCCGCTCTGCCAGCTCGTCCGGCACTCCCGGGCCGCTGTCGGACACGTCGAGCATGATCCCGCCGTCCGCCGAGGGGCTCAACACCACGCTGACCCAGCGGTCCTCGGACTCGGCGGCGGCGTCCAGCGCATTGTCGATCAGGTTGCCGAGCACGGACACGCTGTCCACGGCGGAGAGCGGCGACCGGGGCGTGTCGGGTTCGATGCGCACGCGCCAGTCGATCCCGCGTTCCTTCGCCTGCGAGGCCTTGCCGAGCAGGAGCGCCCCGACGGCAGGGTCACCGTGTCGCCTGGCGGTCACCTGATCCACGAGCGACTGGCTCTGACGTGACGTCTCGGTCAGGATCTCGATGGCCTCCGCGCTGCGACCGAGCTCGAGCAGGGCGACGGCCGTGTGCATGCGGTTTCCGTGCTCGTGCGTCTGTGCGCGCAGCGCGTCGCCGAGCGTGCGGATGGACTCGTAGGACGAGACGGCGTCGCGCACCTGTCCCGGTGGCAGGTCTCCGGCGATTCGTCGGGTGATCCGGCGGGCGATCCACGCGCCCAGTGCGCCGAAGATGACCAGGCCAAAGGTGATCGCGAGCGAGAGCGGGATGCGCCGGATCACCGTCTCGGAGATCGACTCGATCGTGACGCCGGCCGCCACCCACCCGAGCAGCTCTCCGTCGTCGCCGGTCACGGGCTCGATCGTGCGCACCGAAGGTCCCAGCGTCCCGGTGAAGACCTCGGTGAGGGGGCGCGGGTCCTCCGGGATGGTGCCCAGGTAGGGTCGGCCGATCTGGTCGACATCGGGGTGGGTGATGCGCACCCCGTCGGCCGTCATCACGGTGATGAAGTCGAGGTCGGCGTCCTCCACGATCGACATGGCGTACGGCTCCAGCACCCTGGTCGCGCGCGCCTGGTCGCTCGCAGCGAGTTCGGAGGCGACGACGGGGGAGTTCGCCAGGGCGATGGCCGTGGCGGACGTCACCCGTTCGGCCTCCGCGCGGATGGCGCGCTGCGCATCGACGACCAAGAACACCGCGACGAGCACGCCGATGATCAGGGCGGCCGCCAGCAGGACCAGGAACACCCGTGATGCGGCGCTGCGAGCCGTATGAGCCAACGCATCCTCCGCTCGTCGTCGATCTCGGTCGTGACCAATACGACCACAAATGGTGCCAGACGGGGAAGTCCGCGACCGTGGGTGCACCGGCGGCGACGTGGCAACCGGGCATGAGACGAAGACGTTCATGATCAAGGAGGAAACATGGCCATCACGACAGGGTTCTCACTTCCCGGATTCCACTGGCGGCGCGGCAAGCAGGCCTGGGACCGGCACACCTGGCTGTATGTGTCGGTGATCATCGCCGTCGTGCTGGGGGCGGCCGTCGGCCTGATCTGGCCGGAGGTCGGGCAGAGTCTCGAACCGATCGGCAAGGGGTTCGTGTCTCTGATCAAGATGATGATCGCCCCGATCATCTTCTGCACGATCGTCGTCGGTGTCGGGTCGATCGCGAAGGCGGCGACCGTCGGCAAGATCGGCGGGCTGGCACTGCTCTACTTCATGGTCATGTCCACGTTCGCGCTCGCGATCGGCCTGGTCGTCGGCAACATCATCCACCCGGGTGCCGGTCTCGACATGGTCAACTCGAGCTACGACGCGACCGAGACCGAGGCGAAGACCACGACCGAGTTCATCCTCGGCATCATCCCGACGACCTTCTTCTCGGCCTTCACGGGGGAGAGCGTCCTGCAGGTGCTGTTCATCGCGCTGCTCGTCGGCTTCGCCCTCCAGGGGCTCGGCGAGAAGGGCGCCCCGATCATGGATGCGGTCAAGAACCTCCAGAAGCTGGTGTTCCGCATCCTCGGCATGATCCTGTGGCTCGCCCCGCTCGGCGCCTTCGGTGCGATCGCCGCGGTGGTGGGCAAGACGGGAATCGCCGCGATCTGGAGTCTCGGCGTGCTCATGATCGCGTTCTACATCACCTGCATCCTCTTCATCGTGGTGGTGCTCGGGACGCTGCTCTACGCCGTCACCCGGGTCAACATCTTCAGTCTGGTGAAGTACCTGGCTCGGGAGTACCTGCTCATCGTCGGTACCTCGTCGTCGGAATCCGCGCTGCCGCGCCTCATCGCGAAGATGGAGCACATCGGCGTCTCGAAGCCGGTCGTCGGCATCACCGTGCCGACGGGGTACTCGTTCAACCTCGATGGCACCGCGATCTACCTGACCATGGCGTCGCTGTTCATCGCGACCGGGATGGGACAGCCGATGTCGATCGGCGAGCAGATCGGTCTGCTGGTGTTCATGATCATCGCCAGCAAGGGAGCCGCCGGCGTCACCGGTGCCGGGCTCGCCACGCTCGCGGGAGGACTCCAGGCCTACCGTCCCGACCTCGTCGACGGCGTCGGCGTGATCGTGGGCATCGACCGGTTCATGTCGGAGGGACGCGCGCTCACCAACTTCACCGGCAACGCCGTCGCCACGCTGCTGATCGGCACGTGGACTCGTCAGATCGATCGGGACCGGGTGCAGCAGGTGCTGAGCGGAGCGATCCCCTTCGAGGAATCGCAGCTCGACGGCGTCGACGAGCACGGGATGGCTGAGGAGCGGGAGGCCGTCGACGTCCAGGGGCTCAAGGAATCGGCGCTTGATGAGATGGCCGCGAAGGAGGAGCGCGCCCGGCTCCGGGCTGCCGCGAGATGACCGCTCCCCGAGGGGAGTGAGGGATGCGGGAGTCGACGATCGTCGGCTCCCGCATCCGTGTGGTCAACCGCTCTTGCGTCGGAACTCGCGCCGCGTCTGCGGGGCGGGCGCGCCGTGCACGGCGGAATCGCCGTCGAGGTGTGCCTCGCCCTGCCGGTGGTGCGCGTTCTTCTTCTCGAGCGCTTCCTTGAACTTGCGCTTCATCTCCTCAGCGGAGGTGGCGCCTTCTTCGGTGCTCATGTTCGCCAGCCTAAGGCACAGGTGTGGGGACGGGGCACTCAGTTGCGGACTCGGCGGGTGACGACATCGATCAGCAGGCCGATACCGACGGCCACGGTGATCGACACCGGGACTGCGACGAGCGGTCCGCCGGGAAGGACCGCGGCGACTGCCGCGCCCACGGCCGCCTGGTAGGCCGCCCAGCCGATCGCTGCGAGCGTGACCAAGGTCAGGTAGCGCGGAGGATGGATGCGCGATGCACCGGCGACGAGATTGATCGCGAGTCGCGCGAAGGGGATGAACCGCGCCGTGAACAGCACCGTCGCCGTTCCGGCGTCCAGTCGGCGCCGCGCCCATCCGAGGGCCTGCTGGATGCGGGGCGCACGCATCCAGCGCCAGCGCTGCAGTCCGACCTGCCGACCGATCAGATAGCAGCAGACGTCGCCCACAATGGCAGCCACCGCGGCGCAGCAGATGACGGCCCAGAGCGGTGGGGACCCGGTGGACGCGGCGAGGGCTCCGAGCGCGGTGACGGCGATCTCCCCGGGGATGACCACGAAGAACGCGTCGCCGAGAACCAGCACGCTCATGAGGGCGAGACTCCAGGGGCCGGTCAATGACGCGGTGAGCAGGTCGGCAGGCACACCCACACGGTGCCTTCCGCGGGTGAACAGGAACCAAAGGGCGCATAGCCGGTGACCGGCGCTCCAGCATCCGGTGAACATCTGATGATGGAGGCCTGATCCGCACCGGGGACGCGGATGCGGCCGTCATCCTGGGGGTGTGAGAGTCGCGATCGTGACAGAGTCCTTCCTTCCCCATATGAACGGCGTCACCGGGTCGGTGCTGCAGATCCTGCGTCACCTCGAGAACTCCGGGCACGAGGCCCATGTGATCGCTCCTGCTGCCGCGGGGATCCCGTCGTCGGTGAGCGGCGCCATGATCGAGTCCATCCCGAGTCTCGCGCTGCCGGGATACCGTAACGTCAGAGTCGGCACGTCATCCGCGCACCGGGTGGCCTCGTCGTTGCGGCGCTTCCAGCCGGATGTGGTGCACCTGGCGTCGCCGTTCGCGCTCGGGTGGCGCGGAGTTCTCGCCGCGGAGCGCCTCGGGACCGCCGCAGTCGCCGCCTATCAGACGGACGTCGCGGCTTACACGGAGCGCTACGGGATCGCCGCGACGACCGGGTTCGCGCAGACGCATATCGCCCGGCTGCACCGCAGGGCCACGCTCACCCTCGCCCCATCGTCCGACGCGCAGAGCCAGCTCGAGCAGCTCGGAGTGGATCGGCTGCGCCGCTGGGGGAGAGGAGTCGACGCGGAGCGCTTCCACCCGATGCGCCGTGATCTCGCGTTGCGTGCCCGGTGGGGAGCGGGGGGAGAAGCCGTGATCGGCTACGTCGGACGCCTCGCCCCGGAGAAGCAGGTGGAGGATCTTGCGGTGCTGCAGTCGGTGCCCGGGGCGCGGGTGGTGATCGTCGGGGACGGTCCGAGCCGTGCGCGCCTGGAGTCCCTGATGCCGGATGCGCTCTTCCTGGGACACCTGGACGGCGACGCGCTCGCCGCGGCCATTGCCTCCTTCGACGTGTTCGTGCATCCGGGGGAGAGTGAGACGTTCGGGCAGACCCTGCAGGAGGCGCACGCGAGCGGGATTCCCGTGGTCGCGACCGGGCGAGGAGGTCCGCTGGATCTCGTGCGGATGGGCGTGGACGGATGGCTGTATCGACCGGGCGACCTGGACGACCTGCGGATGCGGGTTGCCGACCTCACCGGTGATGCACGCAAGCGACGCGCCTTCGGAGAGGCGGGATTCACCGCGGTGCAGGGCAGGTCATGGTCCAGCGTCTGCGAACAGCTTCTCGGCCACTATGAGGAGGCCCGGGCGTTGAAGCGGGTGGACACGGCCGTGCGCGCTCGCCGCGTGGTGCGGCCTGAACGATCGCGGCCGGTCGCGTCGACACGGTGGCGACGCTATGTGGCGCTGGGCGACTCGCTGACCGAGGGGCTCTGCGATCCTGCCCCCGACGGAGCCTTGCGTGGGTGGGCGGATCGTCTCGCCCTGCTCCTCGCCTCGCGGGGAGGTCTGCACTACGCCAACCTCGCGATCCGCTCGAAGCGAGTCAGCGATGTCTGCGGGTCCCAGCTGCAGAGAGCACTCGAGCTCAGGCCGGACCTGGTGTCGATCCTGATCGGTGCGAATGATCTCGTGAAGAGCCGGGTCGACATCCCTGCGCTCGCCGCATCTCTCGAGGGCGCCGTCTTGCAGCTGCGCGGGATCGGCGCGGATGTGGTGCTGGTGACGCCGTTCCTTCCCGGTCGTCGCGCCGCAGCGATCTACACCGCGCGTTTCGCCGCCTTCGCGACCGCGCTCGCGGGGATCGCTGCGCGAACCGGAGCGATCCTGATCGACACGGATCTGCACCCCACGCTGGGGGACCGCCCGCACTGGGGTGAGGACCTCGTACACCTCAGCAGCCGAGGACATCGCTTTCTGGCGTACCGCGTCGGCGAGGTGCTCGCCGTGCCGCATGCCGACGCGCTGGGGCTGCTCGACGCCGCACTGCATGAGCACGAGCCCATCGGTACCGGCGTCTGGTGGCGACGCCACGCACTGCCCTGGGTGTGGCGGCGGATGCACGGTCGTGCCGCGGGTGACGGTCGTAGCGCCAAACATGACGACTACGTGTACCTGGGGAGATCGTCGGCGGCGCGGGACGTCTCTGTGCGCTGAGCGGCGCTCTCGCTTCGCGGGCAGACTGCAGCGGGCCGCGCCTGTGGTTCACGTGGCGGAGTTGTCGAGCCGCTGCCTCCAACCGCAGGGCGGGGGGATCGAGTGGCCCTCACCCGCCGACGCTCATCGCCGAAGTCCGGTCGTGAAAGGTGCCGGCGCTGAGAGGTTTGCTGCGGGACCGTCGATGCCTCGCGAGCGGGGGTCGTGGTCGCCGCCATCGTCGGGCGGGGTCCCACCAGGCGGGTCCGCGGACGATGGGGAGACCGTTGTCCATACGGATCTCCCACCCCGACGAGTCCAGGGTGCGGTGGTGATGCCAGCACAACGTCACACCGTTGTCGGTGTGGGTCGGTCCGCCGCGGGAGTGTTCCTGCACGTGGTGGATCTCGCACCACGAGCCGGGTACGTGGCATCCGGGGATGAGGCACTCTTTGTCGCGGAGGGTGATCGCGCGTCTCTGGTGGGT